>NC_019745.1:0-2417500 GCF_000317555.1 Gloeocapsa sp. PCC 7428 | reverse complement strand
ATTGACCACCAGATGTAACTTGAAGCCGTAAAACCAATCAACCGAGGTTCTGCCGCGTGCTGCGAGGTCTTGAAAGACACGATGCTGATGAAGGCGACGGTTGTGGCATACCTTCAAGCTAGTCGAGTCGCGAAAGCTGATGCCGCTACACTTGCCACATCTATGCTAGAGGTAAGCACACAGCGGCAGCAATGCCGAGCGCATCCAACTGACAAAGCGGCTGTAGCTCACAAGTTTTGGAAACGCTTTTCGCCAGTACACGCACACCTGCTCCAAATAATAGTGCTTGAAGGTGCGATCGTGCCCTTGGTGAAACCCAATTCCCCATCGTCATGATTTCACTCAAGCACCGGCTGCGCTCACGACCACGCTCCTGCAAGCCGCTGGTGAGCAATTGCTGTTGCCACATCGGTTCAAAGCGTTGGCAGAAGTCATCGACTGAGCAAAATAGTTCTTCTGAGCTAAACATCGGGCGAGGGGCTGATCAACTTGGTTAGTTTCAGCGTACTCCCCTCCCCTTTTGTTATCCAGAACTCACGTTACAAGACGGGCTGAAAACTCTTCCCGATCTACCTGGTATTTGCCAGTGGCTTAACTTTGTGCGTCACCATGACGAATTAGCACTCGATCGCCTTAGTCAAACTCAACAAGAAGAAGTTTTTCAAGCTTTTGCTCCTGATGAAAATATGCGGATTTATGGGCATGGGATTCGCCGTCGCTTACCACCGATGATGAATGGCGAACGCCGTCGGATAGAATTAGTCTACAGTTTGATGTTTAACTTACCTGGTACGCCTTTACTGCGCTACGGTGAAGAGATTGGCATGGGTGAAGACTTATCGCTACCTGGTAGAAATAGCGTCCGTACGCCGATGCAATGGAGCGATGCACCCAACGGTGGTTTCTCTAATGCTCCTGCTGATGCTCTTGTGCGATCGGTGATTGCAGAAGGAGAATACGGGTATCAGCGAGTGAATGTCGCTACTGAGCAGCGCGATCCCAACTCATTAATCAATTGGATGGAGCGCCTCATTCGTACCCGCAAGCCATGTCAAGAGTTAGGCACAGGTTTGTGGCAGATTTTAGCAACAGGACGAACCATGTGTCTTCGCCCACTGCTGCAAGTCGCAACGAGCAGTGGTTGTGTTGCATAATTTAGCAGACAGAGCGTGTAGTGTAACGCTTAAATTGCAGGATGACAAACGTTTGATTGATCTATTTGGCGATCGCCAGTACGAACCCCTAAGCAATGGATCTGGTTCTATTCCTCTAGAAGCATATGGCTATCGTTGGTTTTGGATAAACCGGATGTAGCAATACTCAAATTAATGGGTTGCCATCAAGCGATCGCTCCTCGCCGTCTAAAGAACTTTCATTACTGCTTGATATCGCTTTTCAATATCTTTTTTATCTAATTCTTGGGAAACGTCATTGAAGCTATCATGCTTAATCATTTCGGCATGACGACGCAGTGCTGCACGATTTCTGGGATTTTTGGTATGAAGAGCAATGGTTGCGATCGCTTCTAGTAAACGAATAGTGACAGCAACATCCGAGGTACTATACTGTCGAATTTGGTTAAAGGCAGCATCAGTTAGCCCTGCAAACGTCACTGGTTGGGCAATGACGCGCAGGTTGTCTTTGCCATCGTAACGGTAGGGAGAGGGGAAATCGCGTTGGGCAAGGCGTGACAGTCCTGCACTCAATCGGTCAATACACCTAATCGCAGTAAATGGATCGTTAACGGCGGGAGAAATCGCACGTAGCGCAATTTCAACTAGTTGATGAATCGGAAACTCTACATCCTGTTGCTCGGTGCGTTCTTTACCGAAAATAAAGACATCTCGAAGCTCTTTGATGAGTTTTTGGTTGACCTGTTCCCCAGGATAGACCATGACTAACTCGCTGCCCTGAACGACGAACTTGCCTGGTCGAAATTCTAACCGCACTAGCAACTCTTTTTCAGAGGCAATCTGCATGAGCTTGTCATCGTCAATCGCTTGTAAATAACCGCTACGATTTGCTTTGATCGGGTAGGCATCTACATCAAAATTTGTGGGAATTTCTGCCACTCGCTGCCCAACTTGAGACAAGCCCTGTCCAATTTTTTCGGGAAATAATCGATCTACAGCACTTTCGAGATCTGCACTAACGTCTGAAATTACGTGCGACGCTTGAATGATAGTGGAAGCATGATGAATAAAATAGATCAGCAAACTGATGCTCGCGATCGCGAGTACTAAGGCGACTGTCACCGACATCTGCGGCACAAAGAAGGTGTAACCATCTCCTTCTCCCCTGACCGTCCGCAGAACAAGCAAGCAGTAAATAAATGTACCAATAAATGTCCCCAGGACAACTTGATTACCAATGTCCTGCATAAAATTACGCAGCAAGCGCGGACCAAAATTAGAAGCAGCTAGTTGCAGAGCTACTATTGTAATTGAGAAGGCAGTACCCGCAACAGTAATTACAGAACCAGCAATGGCTGAAAGTACCGCTCTGGCTCCATCTGCCCCGCCTGTGTACATCCAGCCCCACTTTTCTAGAGGACCATAATATCCTGCTCGGTCAAGCGTCAATATTGTAAAAGCCAAGGCGATCGCGATTACCACAATAACTCCTGGCAAGAACAAGTAACTCGATTGCAGCGAGTCCCAAAGTTTAGCGATTTTGACGTTTTTCATTTGCCATCGTCCGCAGTTAGATTTTGGTTGCTGCTATTACCGTTTTTTGAGGCTCGAATTTCGGCTAACCGCTTGAGAGAACCGCTGATACTACGTGGTTTTGGTACTTCTTTATTACCAGCGGGCCACCCTTCACGCTGACGATGGCGATCGCCATCTGTCTCTTCGGTTTGGTCGTGGAATAGGATTTGGCGTGTGGGATAAGGCAAATCGATACCATTTTCGACTAGCTTTTGCTTGATGGCAGAAATTACCTTGTCGCGTGAATTGAGATCATCTATGCGCCTTGGCGGTTTAATCCACCAGCGAGCGCGGATATTAACGCTACTTTCAGCTAGTTCTAGTACGAGGACATCGGCAGCCGGATCTCTCAAAACATCATCTACGCTATGAATTGCTTCTAGCATCAACCGCTTTGCTTCGTCAACATCATCACCGTAGCCGATACCGACATCGTATTCGATTCGGCGAGCATCATAAGCAGTATTAACAGTCACCGAATTCGTAAATAGTTCGGAGTTAGGAATGACAATCCGGCGACCGTCGTAGGTTCTAATTGTCGTAGCACGTGTCTCAATGTTTTCCACCGTTCCTTCAAAGTTTTTGAAGACGATTTGATCCTCGATTTTGAATGGTTCAGTCAAAAGAATCAGAATTCCAGCTAGAAAGTTTTGCAGAATGTCGCGGAAAGCGAAACCAATTGCTACACCACTAATACCTAATAGCTGTACTAAATCTCCGGCTCTAAATGTTGGAACAATAATTGATAGCGCGACAAATAACCCCAGGAGAATGACAGTTCCCTGAGCTAATCGCCCTAGTACCATCCCTAAGTTTCGTGCTTGCCGATGCCTGCGCGTGAAGCGTTTTACCAATAACTTCAACCAGCGAGCAGCAAAGAAAAATAGGATAAAAACAACGAGTGCCAAGACGATGTTTGGCAGCATGATGATAAAGCTGTCAATCATTCCTCCAATTTTATTCCATGCTGCTGTTATTGCTGCCTGAATATTCATAGCTGTTGATCCTAATGCTTAAAATTTGCATTTTAAAGTTTGACTTGGCGATCCTCTCACCTAAATTAGTGTAACTTCATACAGACTAAACTCGTATTTTTACTGGTAAAATGATGCTTATTTTAATGAGGTATTGATAGGAAAAACCACTTTTAAGGTCTAACTTTGAGAGTGCGAGAAATAGCCAGCAGCAAGGTTGATCGATTTAAAGCCAAAATATATTTTTAACTAGACGAAGGAAGCGGATTAATACTGTGAATTTTTTTGTAATACTAATGCTATTCTCAATGTGAAGTAGAGAAACACCTAAAATCATGAACCTGACCGTCCTATTTTCACAGCTTTGGTATAGTAATACTTAAATGTAAAAGGTATATTTTTAGACATTGTTAATGTGAAAAGTCTGCTCTGTAGAATTATAAAGCAGCCTGCTAGCGCTGTAATTTTGTGTCGTCCTAAACAAGTAAAAACGTAAGTCTAGAGAAAACCACATCAGAGCTAATCTGATTTACCTACGCTACTAAACGACTCGAATTGTGAACAATGGAATTGATAGCAAAACTTCAAATACAAAGGTTGCAGCAGGCAGTTTGTTCAGTGTAATCGTAGTAAAAAATGAATTGATAGCTCAGCATTATATTGTTTTTGAATAGTAAAGGGCGTTGCGCGATCGCATTTACAATTTAGCTCCTGCTGAAAAGCTTTTCTAAACCGTAACTACGACGTACAACGCCAGCAATTGGTTGAATTAAGAGATGAGTTATGAACTACAGTTAAGTAGATTTAACTGTCTTTATTTGAAGTTAGCTGTAGATTGTGGAAAAGTCGGGGAGATTCAAGTAAGAATTTCAAAAATAAGTTGTGCAATCTAGCTAGTCGCAGCAACTTAGTAACTCAATAACTTTATTTGCAAATCTTTTTAATTTTGCTTAAGTATAATTTTCTTGTTTTGCTAAATCGGCCTTGATGCTTCATTATAATATTGCTTATAACAAGATTTGAAATATTTACGATTCTGACTGGCGAGATAGCGCCTGAATTTCGTGACGTAAAGCTTAAACTTCAGCGTGTGGTGCTGCTATAGATTTAGCCCCAGCAATTTCAGCTTTGTCATCATCAGCATCGCGACCGATGAAAAATGTAGCGATCGCTGCTGTTAAGTAACCAAAGACAGTAAAAGCATATAGCAATCTATTTCAAAGTGTTGGAGTTAGCAACTTCTCGATAACGAGCCTCGAGTGTTGAATGGACGCCATAGGCAATTAGACCACTCGCCGCCACACCCAATATCAAAGAGCCAAAGGGCTGTTGCGCCAGAATTGCTAGTACTTCACCCAAGCCTCTAGCTTTACTAGCTTTCGATAAACGTGCTGCCTGAATTAAGAAAACGCCAATCATACAAAAGACAACGCCACGAGAAGCAATCCCAAATCTACCGATACACGTTGCCCAAATGTGCTCGATGGAAGTCATTTCATGCAGTTTGAACTTGCGTTGGAACTTACCTTTGTACGCCTCATAAAGGTAATAAAAGCCCACACTAATTACAATGAACCCAGCCAATCCCACCAACCACTGTCCAAAGGGTTGAGCTAGCAATCGCGCTGTCCGATCCTCAATCAAATTACGATTGATATCATCCACATTGAGAATGAGTTGCACTGCTGTCAGTGCTAAACCTGCATAAGCCAAGGCGCGGACAGCATAACTAAGACGCTTGATAACTCGCTTTGCGCTCATTGGTTGACCTAAGTGTTCAGGGTCAAAAATAGCTTGTACTAAGCGCCAGAGAACATACCCAACGATACCAACACTTAGAATACCCAGTAAAAATTTCCCCAAAGGCTGGGAAACTATTGCTAAAAGCGCTCCACTAGTATCCGTGGGTTTATCACGAATGCCGAATGCTGCCTGCGCCGCTAAAAAGCCGACGACAAAATATACTAATCCTTTTGCGGTATAGCCCAATCTTGCTAATAGCTCGACAATGGGGCTGGCAACTACTTGTTCTACTGTTTTTTTGATTTTGTTGATGGGCAACTTGGGTTGTGTCATCGGTTTTTATAAGGCTTTGGTTTAATTGTCTCCCTTGCATTGTGTTGCAAAAACGTTATAAGGAACAGAGTTTTACAGCGGCTCTTGATAAAGCTAGATGAGCGAGCCTAAAAACCACCGAAACTTAACGAGCCTAAAGTTTAATGATAAGAACTTACCTAAATCCATTTTAAGTCCATAGGGTGTAAGTATTGCTTCATTCGTATCTGCTTAGGCGATCGCGACCGGCTGGTTGGGACAAAGAATAAGTATGAATTGATGCTACGCCGCAGTTTTACCTGCGGCAGCACAAATTATTGTCAAATTAAAGGATGTCGCGTCTATAACGACCTCTTTCTCTTAGCCGTTCTTGATAAGTTGTCAGATTGCGGTCTTGCAGATTGTAGAAGTAAGGCTCGTGAGCATACGTATAGGTAGTAGCACCAATCGCTGCACTGGGAATGGGCATCGTCATGTAAGGACGATAAATTCCTCTAACACGCTCTTCGTAGTCATTGTCGAGCGCTAAATCTTCACTGAATTCTGGTAAATCTTCTACCTGCTGTTTGGTTAATTGCGGGGCATATACTCTTTTGTCGTCATAATCTATGTTAGCCATGCCCACTGGAAGAAACACATTCTTACCAAACACCCAAAAACCTGTATCAACAATGAAATAACGAAAATTTCCGTCTTCATCGACCATGATATTCTTTACAGAACCAACTTTATCATCCTGTGCATACACATCAAAGCTTTTGATATCATCACCGTCAAAAATGTCGTTTTGATAGTCAGGATAATACTCATCAAGTTTGTAAAGAGTCATCTTTTCTCTCCAAAATTCTCAAACTTAACTATTGCCAAATTGAATTGCTATAGCTCGAAAATAGAGAGAGATAGTGGAAAAGTCGTGGAGGAAGAACTTTAACTTAAAAGCGATCGCAGAAAATTGTTGTATTCATCATAGCTTATAAAGATATGTTTTACTTTTGTGGAATCTTGCTTTTAGATTGTAATAACAGGCTAATCAAAAATGTTTTTAGCAAGAAGTAAAATGTTCTTAAAAAACATCTCTCTGAGGATTGAAGTAAGAAGTCAACAAAACAATATAAATTGAATTGGCATCCGAAGATAAATTGATCTGAGCCGGAACGCTAACTATAATGTCTTACATTCTGCTCATGACAGCCGGAGTATTTTTATTACTTTTACTGTTGGAAGGAGCAGATATGAATGTCATTACGACATCCTACTTGTGAATTGACTCATATTGAGCTACCAGCAACAACAGCTTCACGCAGCAAAACAGTAGTTTTTAAGGATTCTTCTATATAAATTTATGTCAGTTACGAACAGTTAAAATGACTCGTGATTAATACTTTGTAAATTGTAAAGGAAATATTTGCATATGGATCTCGGTCTTAACGGTAAAATTGCTGTCATCACTGGTGGAGATTCTGGTATTGGTAAGGCAACAGCTAAACTGCTCGCCCGCGAGGGTGCAAAAGTAGCAATAATCGACAGAACTTTAGAAACGCTTCAGCAGGCGGTAGAGGAGATTAAAAAACACGGAGAAGCCTTTGCAGTCCACGCTGACTTGACTAAGTTGGAAGAAGTAGAGAACGCTCAGCGTCAGATTCTCAATCGCTTTGGCACAGTTCACATCCTCGTTCATGCAGCAGGTATTACAGGTGCAACTGGGGATTTCCTCGAACTAAGCGATGAGCAGTGGTACAAGACAATTGATGTAGACTTGATGGCAGCTGTGCGTACCTGTCGTGCTTTTATCCCGGCAATGCGCTCAGCAGGGTGGGGACGAGTTATCTTGATTAGCTCTGAAGATGCTATACAGCCTTACCCAGAAGAAATGCCTTACTGCGCGTGCAAGGCAGCAGTCCTGAACCTTGCCAAAGCCTTATCTAAAGCTTATACCAAGGATGGCATACTAGTGAATACAGTTTCCCCTGCCTTTATCGCCACTCCCATGACTGATGCCATGATGGAAAAGCAATCGAGTCAAATGGGTGTGAGTTTTGATGAGGCGATCGCCAAGTTTCTAGAAGAGAACCGCCCTCACCTCGAACTGAAAAGACGCGGACAACCTGAAGAAGTAGCAGATGTCATTGCTTTCTTGTGTTCCGAACGGTCAAGCTTTGTACTCGGTGCTAACTGGCGGGTAGACGGTGGCTCAGTTGCAAGTCTTTGAATGTGTTGTGCGGGCGATCGCCAAAAGGATCGTTATATTACACGCGTACAGTATGCTACTACTTTACTTTAAGGTTAATACGAATAGGCAGCAAAAAAGCAGAGGAGAAATGATTTGTAGTTTTCATTTAGTGAAATGGTAGCAACCAATTACAGCACCAAAGATCGCGCGAAGCACAATCCACACAATGGGAATCATTGATTATTTCTAGCTCAATTTTGTCTTTCGCAACAATATCACTTTAACTTTAGTAGACATAATTTACTGGCGAAAGCTCTCACTGCATTAGGGCTTTCATCACTCGTATCTCCTGCTCCTGTGTGGCAACAATCTCCTCGCACAGCTGCTGGATGCGTTGGTCTGTGATAGAAGCCTGCTCGCACACGAGAATTGCCGCAGCATGATGTGGAATCATCGAACGCAAGAACTGCTGATTTCCTACTCCTGCTTGCGTTCGGACAAGCATCCAGAATAGCCCTATCAACGCGGTTCCCACGACAAGAAGCACGATATTTAACCGCTTATTTTGATACATCATCGATCCCATCACCGTGAGCATGATGATCGACATCGGCGCTACCATGAGTCCTGCCATATATATCTGGTTAAGACTGAGAAACACATTGCTCCACACATTAACCCGCGAAAGCATGATGATAGCCATGACAACGTAAGAAATCGATAGCGCGATTAGTAAGCGGATATAAGGCATCATGTCAGATTTAGATTTCATATTAAATTTTCCTAGTTGGGTAAGATTGATAGGTAAAGATAATTTTCTCAGTATCAAAATTATCGATTAAGCCAGTTTCGCGCGGCGCAATAGTACCGCATTAACTGCCACAATCACCGTAGAAAGACTCATGAGTAATGCACCCACAGCAGGAGATAATAGAATACCCCAAGCAGAGGCAACGCCAGCAGCCAGAGGAATCGCAATGACGTTGTATCCTGTCGCCCAGAATAGGTTTTGAATCATCTTACTGTAGGTTTTCTGCGCTAGATTTAAAGCTTTGACGGCATCAAGCGGATCGTCTTCAATCAACACTAAATCTGCCGATTCAATTGCGACATTTGTTCCCGCACCGATCGCAATTCCCATATTTGCTTCCAAAAGCGCCGCAGCATCGTTGATACCATCTCCCACAAAAGCAGTTGCACCTTCTCGTTTCAACTGGCTGATAATCTTGACCTTATCTTCTGGTAAAACGCGGGCGTAGTAGCGATCTATACCTAACTCTTGAGCCACTGTTTTTGCTACAGCTTCTGCATCACCCGTAATCATCACGACTTGAATATCCTTAGCGTGTAACTGATTCACTGCTTCCCGTGCTCGTTCTCTGACGCGATCTGCCATTGATATAACGGCGATCGCTTGGCGATTGTCCATCAACACGACTGCACTCTCACCGCGCTCGTCTGCTTTTGTCAATCCTGCTTGCAGCGATGTTGAGATTGGCAATTTTTGCTCTGATACCCATTCTGGTCGTCCAATGCGGTAAATTTGACCGCGAATATCGCCCTCGACTCCCCTACCCGTCACTGTCTTGAAGTCAGACATCTGCGGTAACTCTAGCCTTTGTTGTTGGGCGGCTGTGACTACAGCTTTAGCTAAAGGATGCTCGGAAGGCGTTTCTAACACAGCAGCGATCGCTAATGCTTGGCTTTCATCGATGCGCTCGGCATAGACTCTTTGCACTCCAAATTTACCTTCTGTTAAGGTTCCCGTCTTATCAAATGCCATTGTTTTGATATCTTTTGCCCGTTCCAAGGCATCGCGATTGCGTACCAAAATTCCGTTTTTAGCGGCTAGCCCTGTAGAGTTGGCAACAACGAGGGGAATTGCTAATCCCAATGCATGAGGACAGGTAATGACGAGTACAGTAACGCTACGATTGATCGCAAATAACAAATCGCTCAGCCACAGCCAAACGATAAATGTTATTGTCCCTGCTGCGATCGCAATTAAGGTTAACCAATATGCAGTGCGATCGGCTAATACTTGATAGCGGCTTCTCGATCCTTGCGCCTCCTCCACTAAGCGCATAATTTGACTGATTGTGGTTTCACCACCAACGCGAGTAACTTTGACTTGCACCGAACCTTCGCCATTAACAGAACCAGCGACGACTTCATTCCCCTGTTGTTTGGGAACGGGACGAGATTCTCCAGTCAGAAATGACTCATCCACGCTCGTATCTCCCTCAATGACTACGCCGTCATTAGGTATCTGTTCCCCTGGACGAATCAGGATAACGTCTTCTACGGTAATTTCGCTAACAGGCACATCTTCAATCTTGCCGTTTTGCAATCGATGCGCTTGTGTTGGTACGAGTTCGGCTAAATTTTCTAAGGCGCGACTGGCTCCAGCGACAGAAGCCATCTCAATCCAGTGTCCCAGCAACATAATATCTACCAGCGTTGCTAGTTCCCAGAAAAAGGGCATTCCAGGTAAACCAAGAGAAACTGCGATGCTGTAGACGAAAGCAACTGTGATTGCCAGCGCAATCAAGGTCATCATGCCAATTTTACTATGCAGTTCGCTCCAGGCTCCGCGTAGGAATACCCAGCCACCATAAAAGTAGATGACGATACCTAGAATAGGGTTAATCCAGTTAGAGCCAGGAAAGGCGATCGCTTCATACCCTAACCAGCCTTGCAATTGCTCAGAAAAATACAGAATAGGTATTGTAAGGACTAAGCAGATAAAGAACCGTCGCTTAAAAATTGCTGGATCGTGATGTCCTGGATGTCCTCCGTGTCCAGAATGTCCAGCGTGTCCGTGATGGGGAGTATCGGCATTCTGTTGGTGGTGTGCGTGATGACCGTTATGCTCGTTGTGATGCGATCGCGTTTTCTGCTGTATAGGTTCCTTACCATCTCCTATCATCTGCTTTACCCCAAACGATTGTTAATTCTGAACTAATTAAGCTCGTGCTGCGGCAATGTCTGCAATCTTACGATATTCTTCTACGGCTTGGCGGCAAGCTTTAGCACAGTTTTGGCAGTGTGGACTATCGTGCTGTTCGCATTCTGCTGCACAGGCTTCGCAGATATCTATGCAAGCACGAACGACATTCGGAATAAAGCGCGAACCGCGACTCATAAAACTTGCGATCGCCCAACAGATCTGAGCGCAATCGCGACAAAGACGAGCGCATTCTGGCATTGAGCCTAAACACTGATCGGCGCAATGTTCGCATTCATACGCGCAGTGAATTGCTGCGTCAATACTAGTTTGATATTGTTGATGAGGCATATTAATCTTCCCGTTCAAATCCTTATTTTGTGAATATACAAATTTCAACTCATTGATATCTCTGTCTGATGACGTAACAGCAATTTCACTCAAACGAAGGGCAGCGATTTCACCCTGATTTCATTTTTATGTGCTGCGAGCGCTATTGATAAAAGTTGCTATACTTGTGCTTTTTCTGTTTCTGTAAAAGTCATGCAATTTATTACAATTTCTTTCATAATGTCCTACCTTACTTCGCTATTTGCTTTAAATAAATTTTCAAAAAAAACAGCCTTAGATGTTATTTCTAAGGCTCGCTGTTTATTTACTGACGTTTCTCACACTTGACAACTATTTTTTCGTCCACATTTTGAAAAAAACGAGAAATTTTATTCCCGATAATCGGTGCGACTAACCACATCTGGCTCTCGGTATGCAGTAGTTTCTATGCGGCTTTTTTTACGAGATAAGCCAAACAAACCAAATAAACCAATTAGCCCTAGCCATCCCCAATCAAAACCATCATCAGCATACACAACTCGCGTAGGCGGGACTACAGGGGCAGCTGGAACGGTAGTTACTGGAGTTGGAGCGCAAGCAGAGAGAGTTAGAAACAAAATTGCTGTACTCAGCATTAAAGCGCCAGCACTAACAATTTTAGAAAATTTAAGACGCTTCATCTTTAAAATCCCTTTTCATTGCTGAAATATCAAATGAACTGTTTTTGCAGCACTTTGATAAAAGAGGTAATAAACCTTCTTTACTAATACTTGAATATGTGATTAGCATTACATAAGAATCTGTACTTTGATTTATCTTCTTACTTCAGGGTCGCGATAAGCTGTGGGTTCAGAGCGTTTCTTCCCTGCTAAGCCTGCTAAACCAAATAAACCAATTAATCCTAACCAACCCCAATCAAAATCATCGTCTTCATAAACCTCTTCTGACACTACTCCAGGCGCAACTCCTTGAGCATTAGCAGATAGAGAGAAAGGTAAAATTGTTGTAGTTACTGTTAGCAAGCTTGCTACAGTAACTTTAAGTAAAAAAGAGTTTTTCATAGTTGGTTTCTCCTTGTCAAAGTTATTACAGAATCTATTTAACAATCTATCGTTTAGTTATTTTGATAAAATCAATCTTAAGTTATAAAACTAAAAATTTTATTCTAACTAAAAGCAGATAAAGTAATTAATATAGCCGTTAGCAATTAGCTGTTAGCTATTAGCTTTTTTAAAAGCTTTGTATAGCAATACATTTACTAAATCTACTTGTCCTAACCTAAATGTGTCTTGCTATATCTTTAAATTCATTGTTATTTTTTATATTGATAAATAAGTTTATAAAAGCGTAAATGTAAATTATTTTAATACCCTTAAACTAAGTAGACTTATGTACAGAGGCTATTTTTTGTCAAAAATAAGAAACCTGCCCTGCTATGAGTTCAGCAGAGCAAATCCTTATAATTTCAGATTGCCTGTGTTAGGCTAGCGAGCTATACGAATATAGGTTGGTTTCTGCAAACAGCAATGATGTTACTACTTATTCTTGTGATGCTGGATATACTGATTGAGCAATAAGCACAGGTCTGTTAGCGTATTCTGCTTCTAGCCTGCGTTGTAAATCCAAATCCCAGGTTAAATCGTAATCTCTATCTAAGTCAGCGACGACGAATTGGCGAAGTACACCAGTAGCGACAACCTTTGCACCTTCTTCAACTGGGCGTTGAGGATTTGGAACTAAAACTAACAGATCGCTCGCACCAATTAACTGATCTTCATCAAGCGTAAATGCATTAGGACCGACGATGTTTTCAACTTCAGCAGGAACTGCAATTACTTTGTCATAATAAACACCAGGATTTTCAGTAATTTCACCTGGTTTTGGTGAGATCGCAAGCGATTGTGCGATGATTGCAGGTTGACCTTCGTAGTCAACGTACAAGTTAGGATCTAAACCCAAATTATACACTCGGTTTACATCAGCAACGACAAACCGAGTAACTGTACCTGTTACTTGAACTTGTGTATCAGTTGCCGGAAGAACGAAAGGCTCTCCAGTAGCATTAACTACCAAAACTTCATCTGCACCAAACAACTCGTCATTTGTAATGGTGAAGGTACTTTCGCCAATTTTCTTTGCAGCTTCACTTCTTACGGTTACAGGTTTACCGATTAGTTCTGCTGTTTCCTCAGCTACTTCTTCTGTGGTTACATTACTATCTGCTGTGGGACCGCCTGCAACTTGGTTGTCAGTGCAAGCAGCAACGAGTGTCGTTACTAATGCTAAAGTGACAGCACTCGCACGTATTCCACTGCTTCTAATACGGTTAATGTTCATCATTGTTCGCTCCTCTCCATAAGTTGGTGTATGTGTTGTTGTAGCGATCGCACTAAGTGACAAGTACTGCTTCAATCAACTGGCGATCGCGCTGCTACGAATCAGGAAGGTCATTCTGCAATCGCTGCTTGTCTAAAGCACTGCATCTGCATCCTTAGTTCACAAAAACTTGACCATCGCTTTGAATTCTGATTACGCCTTGATTATCATCAAGGGGAGTTGCATCTTCATCGAGTGAGACTGCTAGTAGACCTGGTTCAGCGTCTGTCGTCACTGGTAAGATCTTCACAAATCCATCATCTTGGCGGACAACAGTTATCGTTGCTGGTAATGGCACATTTTGCAATGTCGCTTCTTCTCCACCCGGTAAGTAGCGCCGTCCAGTATGTCCAGTAACTTCATAAGTAACGAGTGCGTTAGTATTATTTTTCAGTCTCACGCTAACTTGTTGACCTGTCGGCTTAAGCAGTGCTACTGGTTCACTACGTTCTTCTGGTAAGGGGGGCTGTACTGGAAGTGTCTGGGGTGTTCCTGGGGGGTTAGTCACTCCTGGAGTGACTCCTCTAACTGCTACTCCTGGTTGACCTGGTGTAGGAACCACTTCTCCTGGTGTAGTAGGTGCGTCAGCTGGAACGATGCGATTGGGAGTTAGATCGCTACCTGGTAAACCTGGAGGGTTTTGTCCTGCAACCGTGTCACTTGGTTGTTGGTTAACGATGATCCGATTAGGAGTTGCCGACGATGCACCATATTGTTGCGTAAATGCATTCGGTGGACAACCTTGGGGTACAAAATTTCTACTGTTGAAAGGTTCTTCGTAGTAGATACGCGGACAGGGATTGAGGACTGAGGATTGGGCACTTGCTGCTAGCGGTATGGCTGGTATGCCAATGAGTAATCCTCCAAAGATGCTTCCCCAAATCCCAACTTTTCTACGTAAATAAAGCTGATTGATTCTATTCATATATACCTTTTTGTCAAGAAAACATTGAAAAAGCTATGATACATAATGTTTCGCGATCGCTTATCTAACAGAAAAACTATATTTCACGAAATATCTGTAATAAGCAATGTATACTGACTTCAAAAACGATAATTTGAGATAGTGGAAAACTCGTGGAGAAATGATTACTCGTTACTAAAATACGACTTAAGAAATAGCGGGCTATGTAAATAGGAATATAAATCCCCTCAGCACTCTTAAAACCCATGAACAACATGTGGGCAATACAATGAGTTAAGGAGATAAATTCACAACTACTTATTAAAGGCAATCACTTTAAATAGTGCGACACTATACTCAAAACTCAACTTACCTACTATAAACCTGAAGATAAATGAAGAGCATTTATATAGCAACCCTATCAAGAACATTCGCTCAGATAATTAGCAAATACATAACCTTTCAGAGGAATTGAAATAGATGCCCAACCATTGCTACTTCGATTTTTAATCATGACATAGCGTCCACTTGCGATGAAACCGACAATAGGACTCTGTGCCAAAGGTTGTTGGTAGACGTATATACCGTTAGTAGCTGCAACTTGACGGCAGTTTGGCGGCGGCGGCGGTGCAGGCGCGCAAGAGGTAAGATAACCCGCAAACACGTAACCTTTTAAAGGAATTGAAATAGGTATCCAATCATTGATGTTTTCCGATTCAATCCTCACATAACGTCCACCAGCAATACTACCAATTATGGAGCCGTAAACTGTTGGCTGAGTGTGTACGTATACTCCTTCAGGAGGAAACACTCGGCGACAATTATCCGCAGCCTGCGCAAGTTGGTTCTCTTTGTTATTTACGAGATTTAAATTCTGTGCATTGGCGCTAACAAAAGGCATAATAAAAGTGCTTACGGCTATTGACAGCGAAGCAGTTAAGACCTGTAACTTTAGCTCAAACCAATATTGTTTCATTAGCATCTTAGGTAGATTGGTTAAAATACTACTTTTTTGAATTTATCCCAATATTGCGCGATCGCGTAAATACTGAAACTAGAATAGCGGTAAAATTGGTAGCAATAAAAAATCTTGTTTTGGCTCATGTATAACTACATTTCAAGGACAATTCAACAGAGCAATTCACTGAGGTACAAAAGCAAGGCTTGAATCAACAGCAATTAGCCCAGCATCTTACGTGATGCTGATTTATCTTCCCCAAGTTTTCCACGATTTCGGTTTATCTTCGTGATGCTATAAGTTCGTTGCATCGTGTAGCACAAGGTAGCTTTGCTTGTGTAACTGATACTGCTATAGTCACGCGCTCAGCCAACGAACAAACTGATGCAGGGCTATGTGGATGGAATAAACAATGACGCATCTCCCCGATCGCCCACCGGAACCTGATTCTCATCAGCGTTTGTGGTTGATGTTTAGCCGTAGCAGTATTGCTATAGGAGCATTTTTACTTCTAGCAATTGTGGGAAGCGTATCCTGGGGATGGATCTTGATAAACCAAAGGTTAGTACCGCTAGTTGAAAGGAATCTAGAGCAGATACTCGGAAGACCTGTAGATATAGGGGAAGTAGAAAGATTTTCACTTAACAGTTTGCGATTTAGCTCAGCATCACTCCCCGCAACTCGTACCGACCCAGATCGGCTGACAGCAGATGCGCTAGAAGTTCATTTCGATCTTTTGCCATTGCTATTCGACCGGAGATTGGAATTAAATGTTACGTTAATCCAACCCGATATATACATTGAACAGGCGAAAAATGGACAGTGGGTTTCTACGCAGATTAAGACTCCAGATGGTGGTGCTGGTTTCATTCAAACCGAGTTAGAAACGATTCGAGTGCGAGATGCCGATATTGTATTAGTGCCAAATCCTGAACCAGATAGACCTAAAGGTGCAGTGGCGATCACCGAGGTTAGTGGAGTCGCTCGTTTTTTAGAACAGAATCAGCAGTTTCTTCAGTTTGAGCTAACTGGTCAACCACAGACAGGAGGCGAACTCGCAATCGCTGGAGAGACGCGCCCTGCAGCATTGCAACAAACGACTTTCAATATCCAAGCTCAAAATCTACTCGCATCTGATATCAGTCGAATAATTAATTTGCCAATTAACTTACAAGCAGGTCGAGTCGATGGTGAATTGAGAGTGCAATTGCAACCAAAAGGACAACCTGCGATCGCAGGGACAGCTAACCTGAGTAACGTCACTGCCAAGATTGAAAACGTTCCCGATCTATTTACTAATACCCAAGGGAAACTGGTATTTCAGCAGGATCGGACGATCGCCATACAAAATTTGACAACGCGTTATGGTAAAATTCCAATTCAAATCGGCGGGACGCTGAATACCCAAAAAGGTTATAACCTCTCAGGTCAGGTGAAAGCAGTTAGCGTCAATAATCTACTCAACACGCTGAATGTTGAGTCTCCCTTTCCGACGGTGGGAATTGTCAACGCAGACATTCAATTACAAGGAGCGATCGCTAACCCAATTTTAAGCGGAACCATCAGTACGATTAACACTGCCCAGATCGACCGCATTCCATTTAAAGATATTAGCAGTCGCTTTCGGTTGACAACAGGAGCAACACCAGAAATTACCTTTGCCAATATTCAAGCAACCCCAACTGTCGGAGGGCAAATTACAGGTCAGGGTCAAATTCAGCTAGGAACTCAACCCAAAGTAACGTTTAATTTCCAGGGACAAAATGTACCAGGAAGTGCTGTAGCTAAGCTTTACGGTACTTCTCCCCCAATTGAGATTGGTGATGTCTCAGCTACAGCCCAGATTTCTGGTTCTCCTGGCGATATCCGTACCGTAGCCCAATTAAAAGCACCTGAAGCTACATACCCTGGTACAGCAGAAGTCGTCGTTACCAACGAGGGAAATACGCTACTCCGAGATGCTGTTTTCCAGGTTGCAGGCGGTACAGTGACAGCCAACGGTCAAATTAATAGAAATCGGCAGTTTCAAGCGGTTGTTAACGCTAATGGAGTGCAACTTAACTCTTTTTCTCCTCAGTTACGGGGACAATTGAGTACCAATAACCTGCGCGTGTCTGGAAATTCGTTTGAGCTATCAGATATTCAAGCCCAAGGACAAGTGCGCTTTTCTCAAGGTTTAGCCGTAATCGAGCAACCCCTGACGGCTCAAGTTAGGTGGAATGGAGAGCAAATTATCGTTCAAAAAGCAACTGCACCAGGAATAAATGCGAGTGGAACTGTTGCCGTGCGCTTACCAGAACAGGCAGCACCCCAAATTGCTGGGTTCAACTTAGATGTGCAGGCGCAAGATTATGACTTGCAAGACCTCGGTTTGATACCTAGTAATGTGGCACTAGCAGGGCAAGCAGATTTTACCGGAAAAGTTACAGGTACTCCTGATGCCCCCAACGCAGTAGGGAATCTGAGTTTGCAAAACTTGAGAGTCAACGATTTAACCTTCGATTCGGTATTAACTGGCAAATTAAATTATCAAGCAGGGCAGCAAACTCAACTAGAACTCAGCGGTCAAGAAGACAGAATTGCTTTTACCTTGAATGAGAATAATCGCCCAATTTCATTTTTTGTCCGACGCGATCGAGCGTTAGCAACGGGTACAACTCAAGGCGAAAACTTAATTGTCAATGTCCAAGACTTTCCTGTAGCTGTGCTGCAAAACGTGATTCCAGGGAATCGCTTGCGAAATTTAGGCACAATTGCTGGAGATCTATCTGGCAAGTTAGTCATCGATTTAGCCGAGAATATAGCCGATTCTACAGTAGTAGGAGATTTAGAAATTGCTCGACCAAGAGTAGGTCGGTTGGCAGCTAATGTATTTCGCGGGCGCATCCGTTATGATGCTGGTGCTTTCGCTTTAACCGAGGGAGAATTGCAGCAAGGCGAAAGTCGCATTTCCTTGAGTGGAGATTTACAACCAGGAGACGATAGACAATTTCAATTCCAAATTAACTTTGACCAAGCCAGAATTGAAAATGTCTTGCAAGCACTGAGTATTTTTGGTTTTGAAGACTTTGCAGGTGGATTGTTACCTGAAGATATACCTGGAGCAGAGGTATTACAAACGGTACCTGTAGGCTTACCAGAAAGAGCCTTACTCACTCAACTACGGCGGTTTTCGGAAATTGAAGCTTTGCTGGCACAACAGCGCCAACAACGAGAAGCAGCGCCGCTACCAACCCTAGCAGAATTAGACGGCACGCTCAGCGGTAAGATTGCTGTGAGCGGAGCATTACCCACAGGAACGCAACCAGCATTTAACGTTAGCTTCGATCTTTTCGGTCAAGACTGGGTATGGGGCAATTACACAATTGACGAAGTTATTGCCCAAGGAACTTACAATAATGGTGTCTTGACGCTGCTACCGCTGCGAGTTGACTTTGGTGAAGGACTCATCGCCTTGACAGGAACGTTAACTCAGGAGCAACTATTAGGACAGGTACGAGTTGAAGCGCTGCCAGTATCGCTCATCGAACCTTTTCTTTCTCCACAATTTCCCATCCAGGTGGCAGGTAATTTGAATGCCCTGGTTACTCTCGCAGGTAGTTTAGAAAATCCCACAGCTATAGGAGAAGTGGCGCTAGTTGAGGGAAGTGTAAATCAGCAACCAATTGACAATGCCCAATTGAGTTTTAGCTACAACGACGCACGGTTGAATTTTGGCAGTACAGTATTAGTAGCACAGACGCAGCCAGTAGAAATTATAGGCAGTATTCCTGTAGCGTTGCCCTTTGCTTCGGTTCAGCCTGATAATAACAAAATTAGCATTCAAGCCAACGTGCAAGATGAAGGTTTGGCGCTGTTAAATTTATTGACTGACCAAGTTGCTTGGGTTGATGGTCAAGGACAAATAAACGTTGCAGTACAAGGAACTTTAGACCAACCTGTAGTAACGGGGACAGCAGTCGTAAATGATGCCACTTTACAAGCTGACGCTTTGCCCGAACCGCTAACAGATATAACGGGGACGGTGGAGTTGAACGGCGATCGCATCATTGTTTCAGGCATTACAGGGCAATACAATACAAGCGAAGTACAAGCAGAGGGAACTATACCTATTTTTAGCTCTCAAGCAGCACAACAGCTAGCGACAAATAATCCCCTTACAGTATCCTTTAACAATCTAGATGTCGATCTTGAAGGACGCTATCAAGGCGGAGTCAGCGGCAATATCGTCATTACTGGCACCGCCCTATCTCCTGATATTGGCGGCAGGATTCGCTTAGCAAACGGTCAAATATCTTTGGGAGGAACGGCAGATGCTCCTACTTCTGCACTAGACAGTACAGCTAACAATTCTACAAAGGAATCCGCCATAGAACTTGCCAATTTGCAGTTGATTCTCGGCGACGATGTGCAAATTGTCCGCCAGCCCTTGCTCAACTTTGAGGCAGAAGGCGATCTTATCATCAACGGTACTTTAACAAATCTTCGTCCTCAAGGAGTCGTACGTTTAGTAGGGGGACAAGTCAATTTATTTACAACTCAGTTCACTTTAGCGCGGGGCAAAGAACAAACAGCACGTTTCACCCCAAAGCAAAAACTAGACCCGATTCTTGATGTAACTCTAGTAGCAATTATACCGGAAGCAACAAACATTCAGCCGGTTTCAACCTCTCCCCTCTCAGGTGAGATCCGCGATACTCCTATAACGAGTTTTGGTAACTTCCGCACCGTGCGCGTACAAGCAGCAGTACAAGGACCAGCCAGCGAGTTAGCACAAAATTTGGAACTGACCAGCGATCCAAATCGCAGCGAAGCTGAAATCGTCACGCTATTAGGCGGCTCCTTTATCAATACCTTTGGTAGAGGCGACCCTGCTTTAGGACTTGCCACAATAGCAGGCTCTACGCTGTTAAATAATCTACAAGGAACGATTACTCAATTGGGAGAAGCGATCGGTATTGATCAATTACGTTTGTTCCCTACGATTGTGACTGACCCAACAGAAAACGTTTCAGTATTGGGTTTAGCAGTTGAGGCAGATTTTATCATTACTGATGATTTTTCTGTTTCTTTATCGCGGGTGTTCGCTGCTGATGATGCCTTGCGATATAACTTGCTTTACCGTCTCAACGACCAATTTTTGGTACGTGCCTCTACCAATTTGAGTGGCGAGAGTCGGCTGCTTGTGGAATATGACGCAAGATTTTAGGGACATTATGGCTGTATTGCAAAAACTTTTGCCCTCTAAGCTCATCAAATCTGTAAGTATTACCCTTTCTTTATTGTTATTTCCAGCCACGGAACTTCAAACCGCAGCATTAGCGGCCGATCGCATTTATGCAACATATGGAGCTTTGGAAAGTTCGGTAGAGATCGACAATTTAGTAGAGTTTGCTAAAACAGGCAAAATCGAGGGAGGATTAGCCGATTACACCCGCCGACTTAACCCTACACAGTTGGCGAGGCTGCGACGCTTATTAACTGCAAAAATCAATCTGAGTCCGGTGGCAATCTCCCAATTTCTTTACTCGCCAATTGGTGAAACTCTATTACAAAGGTTGGGACAAATTATTCAAACTGAAGCCGGACAACCTGGATTTTATGCAATTCGAGCGGCCATAATATTAGCGGCCGCACAAGAACCACAAGGCTTTACCTTACTCGATGTCTTGCGTCAGTTCCCCACCAACGGCATTCGAGTCGATCTGATGCAAAGTCTAGAGACAGTAGAGGAATTACAGACTCTCATCGAACGTACAAATCAAGCGATCGCGCTGATCCAACAAGAATCGACGGCTGCTGCTATCAATCAACAATCAGCCAATTTCTCTCAGTTACCAGACTTGCGCCAAACAGGAAGTTTTAGCTGGAATAAGCGCACGCTACAACTTTATGACCGCAGTCGCGATCGTGCTTTTGTTGCTGATGTTTATATTCCGCAAGTGTCAGGAGCCGCAAGCCAAGGAGAGTTATATTTAGCGCCTGTAATCGTTATCTCCCACGGTTTAGGCTCAGACCGCAATACTTTTAAATATTTAGCCCAGCAGTTAGCTAGTTATGGTTTTGCCGTTGCTGTTCCCTCGCATCCAAACAGCAATGCCGAACAATTGCGATCGCTATTAAATGGTCTTGCTAAGACTGTGACACCACCAAGCGAGTTTATTAATCGTCCTCTGGATGTCTCCTATTTGCTTGATGTTTTGGCACAACTTGACCGCACCGATTCATCTTTTGCTCTTGATTTGCAACAAGTCGGAGTTATTGGTCACTCCTTCGGCGGATACACGGCATTAGCTTTAGCAGGTGCTGCGCTAAATTTTGACCAACTGCAACAAGACTGCAAGAATGTAAGTAATACGTTTAATTTGTCGCTCTTACTTCAGTGTCGGACGATCGAACTACCAAGTACTCAATATGATTTGCAGGATAAAAGAATCAAAGCAGCGATCGCTATTAATCCAATTACGAGCAGTATTTTTGGTCGAGACGGGTTAAGCCAAATTCAAATTCCAGTGGCAATTGTAAGTAGTAGTGCCGATAAAGTTGCACCTGCTTTACCTGAACAAATTTTGCCTTTTACCTGGCTTAGTGCCAAGAACAAATATCTTCTTCTATTCACTAGTGGAACGCATTTTTCCGCCGCCGATAAATCCGATCCTAATACCGAACCTTTACCTATTCCCGAATCAGTTATCGGTTCAGACCCTGCGTTGGCTCGTCGTTATCTTAGAGCTTGGAGTGTGGCTTTTTTTGCAACTTATATAGCAGGTTCGCCGCAATACTTTCCCTACCTGAGCGCTGACTATGCTCAAGCCATTAGTCAACCACCTCTAGCTCTGAGTGTAGTGCAATCCTTATCGGCGAATCAATTAGCTCAACTGGTCGAGTAAGGAAGCTCATCAAACTTGTTACGAAGAAGCAGCTGGTAACTGTTCTGGTTGCAAAGTTAGTTCTTGAGGTAAACCATTACGATTAACTGTAATTTGGAGTGTTTTACCTAAGTTGGTTGCTTCTACCAAGTCTTGTACTTGGTCGGCATTTTGAATTTCTACTTGATTGATTTGAGTGATAATGTCACCTGGACGTAAACCAGCACGGGCTGCTGGAGAGTTGGGAGCAACGTCAACGATTAAAACTCCCTGTTCTTGCTCAATTTTAAAACCAAGATTACTCTGATTAATTTCTTGCTGAATTTCTGGTGTCAGTTCAATTAATCGCACGCCAATGTATGGGTGTTCAACTCGACCGGTTGAAATTAACTGATTTGCTATTCTTTGGGCAGTGTTAATCGGAATAGCAAACCCTAATCCCTGCGCTCCACCAATAATAGCAGTGTTCACTCCTACGACTTCGCCTTGAGCATTGAGCAAAGGTCCGCCAGAATTACCAGGATTGATTGCTGTATCGGTTTGCAGAAAATCAAGTCGTTTGTCGTTGACACCGATATCTGAACCACTTCGTCCTGTAGCGCTAATAATTCCTTGAGTCACGGTATTATTTAAACCAAGAGGATTACCAATTGCGATCGCCCATTGCCCGACGACAATATTGTCAGAATTAGCTAGCTTAACTACAGGTAAGTTTGTTCCCTCGACATCAATAACTGCTACATCCGTAATAGGATCTGCACCGACAACTTTTCCAGCAAAACGCCGCCCATCTCTTAGCACAACTGATACTTCATCGGCATCTTCCACCACATGAGCGTTAGTGAGGATGCGACCATCTGGGCTAATAATAAATCCCGAACCGATACCTTGTTGAACTCGCTGTTCTGGCGGAAACAGTTCTTCACCAAAAAATCGCTCAATTAGCGGGTTACTACTAGCAGCAGGGACTTCAACTGTGCGGGTAGCATCAATTCTTACAACTGCTGGTCCTACTTCTTGAACAACCTCAGCCACAAAGTTGGCATTGTTCTGCAAATTAGCTACTTGTTGAGTAGGTGAAGGTTGGATTTGAGCATTTCTATTTTCTAGAGATTCGCATCCAGCACTACCAATTACGAGCATTCCTAAATATAAAACGGGTTGTTTAAAAATTTGCTTAATTGTCTCCTTATGCAAGTTTTTCAACTCCATAACTGTAAAACATACTAGTTCTAAAAACTGAAGAAGAATCGAAGTTATAACACTAGATCGTAATAGTGGAAAACTCGTGGAGACTGGCTAGGCTATAGCACTTATTATGAGCATCAATTACTTTGACTATATTTGTAGTAGGATGCGATCGCACTGTCCTGTAGGTATGCCACTAGAGTGGGCTAACCCTGATGAATACGATGCACTACTTTTACCTGGAGGTGCTTTAAATCCCGACCAACTACCTACTAATTCTCAAGCAGTACAGTTCGTCAAGTCCTTTTTTGCAGCAGGTAAGCTGGTGGCGACGATCTGCCACGGTCTGTAGACGTTGATTGAAGCCGATGTAGTTAAAGGACGTACGTTGCTTCTTGGCATTCATTGCAAACTGACTTGAGAAACGCTGGTGTAACTTGGGTTGATCGGGAAGTTGTAGTCGATCGAGGACTAGTAACGAGTCGTAACCCTCAAGACATTAGCCGCAGGCAATTGTTGAGGGAATGACAACGCGATCGCCTACCTTGAAATTCCGCCCATTCGAGCCAATGTTTTCATGTCCCAAAATTGTGCCAGGTTTCATACCTGTAAATGTTCCCCGAATCATGTGCAGATCCGTACCCCAAATTGCACATGAGGTTAGTCGCACGAGCGCATCTGTTGACTCTTGAATTTTAGGTTCTGGTACGTCGTCTAATCGAATATCTCCAATTCCATGAAAACAACTGCTTTCATTATCAACACTCCTATTGATTTGTTAGTTTCTATAGAACGTTGCAATTTAAAGGTGTACGTGAATATTTAAATAAAAAATAAAAAGTCACAATCATTTTTTATGGCTAATATAAGCTCGGTGATTTATACTCTTCTATCAAATTACAATTGGTAGCTAATGGAAAAAACTATTAGATATTGCAAACGCAAACTAACTTTGCAAAATTACGTAATACTCGTAATTATTCACTAACTTAGCTACGCTTTATATCTTCATTATCTGCCTCAAGAGAGATATCAAAATTAAACAAGATGCGTTCTAAAATACAAATAACGATCATTCTCGTTTTTTATATCTCAATTTTGCTTTGTATCGCTGCAAATTATCTTTTATCTTAAAATTAAACCTTTGCTTTACTAAGCTTACATATTGTAAGATGTAGATATGATTGTAATCTATATTTTTTTTAACTTAAAGCTGCTTCTACTTGTTCAGCAAGCTTTAAGGGATTAAATGGTTTGTTAAGTATACCTTTGACACCTAATTCAATAAAATTTTGCTTAATAAAGCGTCCTTTAGCTGTTAGTAAAATAACAGGAATAGTATTAGTGATTGTACTAGATTGAAGTTTTTTTAACGTAGTTAGCCCATCCTCATCTGCCATCATGACATCTAAGAGAATTGCATCGGGTTGACGATCTTGGGCTAAGTGTAAGCCTTCACGACCCGAATGAGCAATTAGAACCTGCCATCCGCCCATAATTTCTAGGCAAGTTTGGATCAATTGTAAAATATCATCTTCATCATCAATAACTAAGATTCTCTTCTTTGCCATTGCGTTATACCTTCTGCTCTAACTTATTAACTTGACAAATGCGATCGCTTGTTGTTTTTCATATAGTCTTAATTCTTCCTCATCGTCTGTGTCTGTAAATCGAGAAATCTGATAAATGAGTGTGCCAACTGCAAAAAGCGCAAATAGAAGAGCGATCGCCATCACGATATGAATTATAACGTTGCTAGGGCGAGGGTTTTGCATAAATTTTGATGGTTTTATTAGGGTAATTATGTTAGGACTGTCATTAAGTTGTTAGATTTAAAGTCATATAAACAGCATGCGGTTAATGCTGTCAAACTTGAGAAAAACCTAAGTATTGAGAACTATTACGGTTTTTAAGATAAGGCGAAAAAGTGGAAAAATCGGGCAGAAAACAATGAAAGATAAACTTGTTATATTAACGCAGAAAAGTAAGCCCCAGCTGTAGAATATGCTGAGAACGATGCGCCTCCACTATATGGGCTACAGCGTTGCCGTTGTTGCCGTAGCGATCGCTTTTGTGTTAACAAAACTCGTGTGGCAACTAACTCAGCCTCATGTTTACCCCTTGTTTCTCGCTGCGGTGATGGTGAGTTCCTGGTATGGAGGCATGAAGTCAGGTTTATTTGCTGCTGCTTTGTCTGCTGTGCTGTGCGAATATTTTTTTGTCCCTCCACTTTATACGCTGCTACCTACCCGACAGGGAATCAGCGGGGTAATCCAATTTGTACTCGTAGCAGGACTCATTACCACTCTTAACACAAGACTGCGCTCGACTCAAAAACTAGCTCAACGTAATTATGAGCATCTACGTCAAAGCCAAGAAAGCTTGCGCCACAGCGAAGAACGCTATCGCATTTTAGTAGAAGGAGTGACGGACTATGCGATCTTTATGCTCGACTCAAACGGCATTTTTGCGACTTGGAACGTCGGTTCAGAAAGGATATTAGGCTATCAGGAAGCAGAAATTATTGGGCAGCCTTTTGAACGGATTTTTACGCCAGAGGCAATACAGCAAGGCTTACCAGAACAAGTTTTGCAAAGAGCGATCGCCACAGGTTTTTCGCGAGAAAATCGCTGGCACATTCGTAAGGATGGTACGCACTTTTGGACTCATTGTATTGTGACCGCGTTACGCGATGACAATGGAAATCTGCGGGGCTTTGCCAAAATTATGCAAGATATTACTCAGCGCAAACTCGCCGAGGAAGAACGCGAACAGTTATTGCTGCGCGAACAAGCCGCCCGTGCGGAGGCAGAAGCCGCCAACCGTGCTAAGGACGATTTTTTAGCAGTAGTCTCGCACGAACTGCGTACCCCAATGACAGCAATTATTGGTTGGGCGGGGATGTTGCGATCAGGGATGCTCGATGAAAGTCGAGCGGCTTTAGCAATGGAGACAATTGAACGCCACGCTAACTTGCAAATGCAACTAATTGAAGATCTACTTGATATTTCCCGCATTGTCAGAGGAGATCTTGCACTCAATTTCGATAAAGTCGATTTAGTGAAAGTCATCGCCGCAGCCATCGAAGTTGTGCAACCAGCAGCTAATGAGAAAGCAATTGATTTAACGTTTGTGCAAAAGTCAGAAGAAACCAGCGGCTTACCTTTTATTGATTCGGCTTCTCCTGTATCAATATGGGGTGACTCAGAACGCTTGCAACAAGTCGTGTGGAACTTACTTTCTAATGCGATTAAGTTCACACCCCAAGGAGGAAAGGTAACAGTCAGATTGTTAATGGTTAGTGGCGATAGTTCACCACAGAACACTGACTCCTCACAATTAACTGTCAACATTCAACCAACCCAACTACCAACTACCAATTACCCATCGGCAATTACCAGATTTTTTCAAATCCAAGTCAGCGACACAGGTATAGGTATTGATCGCGGCTTTCTCCCCTATGTTTTTGATCGCTTTCGTCAGGCAGATAGCACGAGCGCCAGAGCAAATAAAGGGTTGGGTTTAGGTTTAGCGATCGCGCGTCACCTCGTTGAATTGCATGGTGGTACCATTGAAGTAGATAGCCCAGGCATCGGACAAGGTGCAACGTTCGCGATTAACTTACCTTATTACAATACTTTCCCACCAGAAAATTTTACCGTCACCAATCCAGAGCGATCGCAGTCTTATGTAGTTGGGGAGAATACTAAAACATTTAATAATCCACCAAGGCTTGACGGTTTGCGCGTACTAATTGTAGATGATGAACCTGATGCGCGGCAGTGGATTAGTATCGTACTTCATGAATCGGGTGCAGAAGTGATTGCTGTTGCTTCCGTCGCGGAGGCACTTACAGCACTCGCGCAACAAAGACCAGATGTGTTAGTTAGTGATATTGGGATGCCAGGAGAAGACGGCTACGCGCTCATGCGTAAAATTAGAGAATTGGAACCAGAAATGGGTGGAACAATTCCTGCTGTAGCTTTGACAGGATACGCTAGAGAAGAAGATTATACAAAGGCTTTAGCAGCAGGCTTTCAACTCCACGTTGCTAAACCAATTAGGGCGGCTGAGTTAATTGCCGTCGTTTCTAGCCTGGCGAGGATGGCTGGAAAGTCCTAAATTAAAGCGTTTCGTTGCTTTTGTATGCTTCTGAGTATCGGCTAACACACATATAGGGATAGAAAAGGCATTGCTTTTGATAGATGTTTGCCGCAGCTAAAAATCTTTCAGTTAAATTAGAAAGCTTTTGTTCCTAGAGATAATTTTTCTAGAAGTAGACAGTCGCTATGAAAATTCTTGTAGTTGAAGACGATAGTTCAATCGCTCAAACTATTGCAGCAACACTTGCACAACAGCAGCATTGTCTTGTTGATATTGCCACTGATGGTCAAGAGGGTTGGGAACTAGCAGTCGCATTCAACTACAATTTGATTTTGCTTGATGTAATGTTGCCCAAGCTAGACGGCGTGAGTTTATGTCGGCAACTCAGACAAAAAGGCGAGCAAATACCAATTCTCATGCTAACAGCAAAAGACACTAGCACTGATAAAGTCATAGGTTTGGATGCTGGTGCAGATGATTATGTTGTCAAACCGTTTGATTTTCCAGAATTGTTTGCTCGCGTCCGTGCTTTGTTACGTCGGGGATGTTCTACGCTACCTCCAGTGTTGCAATGGGGTGACTTGCGCCTCGATCCAAGTAGCTGTGAAGTGACGTACAAAGAGCAAGTTTTGCATTTAACTCCAAAAGAGTATGCGGTATTAGCGTTGTTTCTCCGCGACCCTCGGCGGACATTTAGTCGGAGTGCGATTGTCGATCGCTTGTGGAATTTAGAAGATCCGCCGCAAGAAGATACGATCAAGTCTTACATCAAAAGCTTGCGTCAAAAACTTAAGACCGCAGGTGCACCTAGTGATTTTATCGAAACCATTTACGGTCTAGGCTATCGCCTGAACCCACTATTACAAG
Source organism: Gloeocapsa sp. PCC 7428 (assembly GCF_000317555.1). GTDB lineage: Bacteria > Cyanobacteriota > Cyanobacteriia > Cyanobacteriales > Chroococcidiopsidaceae > Chroogloeocystis. The sequence goes on along the minus strand of NC_019745.1, from coordinate 2,389,050 downwards.
ATTCGCAACCTGAACCAGCAGCGTCAGATTTGAACGAGATGCAAAAAGAAATTTTGTCAGCAGTCAGTAAGTTCAAGGAAGTTTTTACCGCAGGAATGAGCGATCGCCTTGCAGTGATAAAGCAAGCAGTGGAAGCTTTATGTTCTGATACGCTGAGTCTTCAACTGCGATCGCAGGCTGTTATAGAAGCACATAAACTAGCAGGTGCTTTGGGTAGTTTTGGTTTTGCTCAAGCCTCACAACTGGCTCAGGAAATTGAGTTTTTGTTAGAAGCTAAAAATATTAATAATTTCACGCACTGTCTGCGGCTATGTCAACTTCTAGAAGCATTAGAAGAGGAAACAAAACAAAACCCAGATAAGTTAATTATGAGTCAACTATCTATCAGTTAACGAAATTCTAAAGATATTTAAGCACGATAAATATAACTCTTCTCTTGTTAAGATATATACCCTTAAAGATAGATGACAATAAATAATTATTAACTGTGGTTTTTGCTTTAAAAGCTAATATGTTTGTGCTGGTAAGGAAGCTGCAAGGCAAACCTTTGACAAAAGCCTCCACTAGTTTTCCACTCTTAAGGCTTAATTTCAGCATATAGCTAGTTTATTTGGTGACTGATGCTCTAAAAGCTGAGTTGTACATCTTTAGAGCTTGGTTTTGCATTAATCAAAGTTTGAATAAAGCAAAATTAGCTAAAACATAATAAAAGCGAACACTGCATGGATAGTTTATTTCAGCGATCGTCTTCTTTAAGTGCTATTTTACTGATTTTTGGAGTATTGGTTGGTGCTGTAAGTCCTAATACAACTTCTAAACCTGCTTTTGCACAATCTGACAAGTCAGCTTCGCTACCGTCTTTCGTAAGGAGGTAGATATGCTTAACCAACAAGCACAATCACTAGAAGAGAAAATTACCAAGTTTGTAAAGTGTACTCAGCGCCGAAATATCCGTGAGTCACTTGTTGCATGCGCTCTTATTGCTGTCTTTGCTTTTGATATTGCTTACAGTATTTCTCTGCAAAGAGGAGACAAGCTCTCAATCATTGGTGGTGGAATAGTGATCTTCGCGCTACTGTTAGACATTACCATCATTTGGTGGAAGCTGCATATCCTAAAATCGGAGCTTTCTGCATTTCCCCCAAATCGGTTTCCGGACAAATGGAAGCATCATCTGACCAAGCAGGCTCGTATGCTCAGACTCGCTTGGCTATGGTATCTTTTGCCTTTATTCTTGGGAATTTTTATCTATCTTCTGAGCGTTTATGACCTATTCTCTATCAGTATCATCATGCTGTTTTTGCTTGAGATATTTCTCTTTATCGGAGCATGGCGGTCGAACCTGCAAGCTGCCAAGCAGATTGAAAGGAATCGTGATGCTTGCTTTGGCAGTTTGCGTAATTTCTAACACAAACGTGGAGAAGAAATTTTGGATAAAACAAATTTAATTTTAGAAAAACCCGAGGGAAGACTGATAGATAGAGAAAATATAAACTTAGTAAAAACTCCTGAATTTGCACCGAGTGTTTTATCTATTTACTTAGCCATTGCTGCTGGGTCATTGATCTTTTTTGGGATATTGCATAAAAAAGTACAAAACCATATTACTACTGATCTTTTAAGTCACATTAATCGAGTTCCTTGTATGCATTGCCATTTTTTTACGATGAATCCGTATCTTAGATGTGCAGTAAATCCAGTCACGGTTCTCACCAAAGAAGCTATTGATTGTGCAGATTATTGTCCTCGCACTAATAAGCATCTTTAGTAAATTGCTTTTCTACAAATCTCAGTTTTAAATAGTAGGAGCCGAGGCATATAACTTTTCAGCATTCAACATACAAACGCGATCGCATGTTTCTTTGCTGAGGCAATCGAGAAATGGCGTATACCGTGCAAGTCCTTCTGCTAAACTTTCAAAGTGACCGAAGATATCTGAACCTATACAGATGCGATCGCTGTGTTTTTCTGTCATTTCAATCCAATTTGGATCGGGCTTTCCATCGGGGCAAATATAATTATCAAAAACTAACCAAGAGTAATCAACATAGAGGTTATTATATTTGCACAATAAGCGATCGATGACCTCATGTAATTTTTCTATCTTTACCCGTCTTGAGACACCACAATGTGCCCATACTAATCTTGTATTAGGAAAGCGATCAAGCATCTCTATAACTTCATCCGTGTAAGTTAGCTGATTTGAACGACCGATTGAAGTAGCATTTTGGTGAACTAAAACAGAGAGTTGATATTGAGCAGCAAAATCAAAAATAGGAAATAAAGCTTTATGATTAATTCGCGCTGGCTGTCCGTAGGTTAGATTAGATAAATCATCGTGCCTGCACAAAATTTCACCAATGCCTTTAAAAATGCCAGGATACAAACTTGCCATCCATTCAATATGTTTAATTGCATAGCGATCGACAGGTGAAAAACCACAGATTAAAGGAATAATACGGTTTTGGTCTTCGGTATTCAAATCCATGTATGCTCGTGCAATAATTGCATCGGTGAGCGAGTAGTAATAACAACGGCTCTCATCAGCAAGATAATAAGTTGGTTCCTCATTTTCCCATTCAGACCATTGTTTAACCACTGGTAAACCAAAAACCACGCATTTTTCTACCCGTGCTTTATCCATTTCTCGCAGTAGAGTATTAAAACCATCAGTCTGCTGAATAAAATTAACACCATGGAGGTGGGCATCGAATATATTGTATTTACAGCTATGAGAGTCAAACATATGAGATATTGCTTAAATCAAAATTAGAATTGATGAAACAAGGTAAAAAAGAGAATAGATCAATGTTCTCAATGAGATCTTCAGTTTTTCTGCTATAGCTTATTTAATTTTTTGGAAACTCAAACCTTTCGCAAGACGTAGATTTTTTCTACTTTAATAGATGAAAACTGAACCAGCCGCTTGCTTGAAAAAGCAAAATATGGAGGCAATATTGTGCGCTTAGGTCAATGGCTCGGCTTGCTTGTTTTTGTGATTTCTCTCTATATTCTGTGGCAAATTCGGCAAGTTGTTTTATTGTTGTTTGCGGCTGTAGTCTTAGCAACAGCTTTAAACCGAATTGTGCGACAAATACAGCAATATCATATCAAGCGTGGAATTGCGATCGCAATTACAGTTGTCATTTTACTATCACTCATTGTTGGATTTTTTGCAGTTATTGTGCCGCGTATTATCGATCAATTGCAACAACTGATTGGAGTCCTACCTCAAGTATCAGCCAGAATTGATACTTGGGTGAATTGGTTACAATCTAGAATTCCAGGAACAATGTTTGAATTCCGTGTTTTAGAAAATATTCCACAACAGCTTCAAACATGGATAGCAAGGTTGTTAGGCAATTTTTTTGTCTTCCTCAATAACTCGCTTACCGCTATTTTGAGCGTATTATTGTTCTTAGTTCTAACAATCATGCTATTAGCTAACCCTTCTCAATACCGACGAGTCTTTATTCTTGCTTTTCCTGCTTTTTATCGACGCAGAGTTAATGAAATCTTATCTGAAACTGAAGAATCTTTAGTTGGTTGGATTAAAGGTACTCTCATCGCAATGGTCGTTATCGGTTTAGTTTCTTTTATTGGACTGTCAGTTTTGGGAGTACCGCTACCTTTGGTCAATGCTGCAATAGCTGGATTATTAGAATTCATTCCCAATGTAGGACCAACTTTGAGCGTCATTCCACCAATGCTTCTTGCGCTGCTTGATGCTCCTTGGAAGGCAGGAGCAGTTATATTACTTTATATTGCAATTCAACAGTTTGAAAGTTTAGTTTTAGTTCCTTTCATTATGAAGCAAGAAGTGGATCTGATGCCAGTATTTACTATCTTAGCAGTCGTAGTTTTTGCTAGCTTGTTTGGTTTTTTAGGTTTATTTCTGGCAATTCCGCTATTAATTGTAGTACAAATATGGTTCAAAGAAGTTTTGGTCAAGGATATTATGAATAAATGGCAGGAAACAAAATAATTAAAACTGTTTACCTAATTAATATTAATTGCATTAATATATTTGCATAAATATATATACAATTACTTGTGTTTGCAAAAATAAAACAAGAGCAGAAAACACAAAGTATTATAAGTTATACTTTTAATATTAACTTAAAATATAAAATAATTCAGTATATAAATTGAATATTTGTTTTTTTTAAAGATTAGTCATTTATTTGGATTAAAAAACGTTACATTGATGTAGTCGCTTATATTAAATTCAAAAATAAATATAAGAGATTTTCTATTACTTAAGATTGATTTTAGCTAGAGTCATTATTGATAGATTAATGTTAATAAGTCAAGCTAAAATCTTAGTAAAAAATAGAAGTCATGGAACCAACCAAAAGTAATAAGTTGATTAAACTAGTTGGTGTTAGCTTGCTAGCAATATCTACAGCAGCTATACCGTTAACTCTACCTACCTCAGCCCAAGCAGTAGAGCCTGGAGTTGGAGCGGGAGTATACGAGCGCGAAGGAGTATATGAAGATAATGATTTTGACTGGGGTTGGTTGGGATTAATTGGTTTAGCTGGTTTAGCTGGTTTAGCTGGTAAGAGTAAAGGTCGTCGCAGCGATGCAACTGCCTATCAAGAGCCTGAGCCAGTCCGCAATAACTATAGGGAATAATCAACCACTGGCGTTTCTCAAATAAAGAAACAAGACTTCAATTTATACTCACTTTGAGAGTTTTTAGAGCAATTAAAAATTGAGGAAATAGGGGTGCTTTGGTTATGAAACGTTCTCGTCTAATTCAAACAGTTGGTCTTGTTATTTTAGGTGCAAGTGTTATGGTTTTACCTGCTTGCACTACAGAGCCAGTTGAGACTGTGGCACCACGTCCAGGGGTTGGAGTTGTGGCTGAAAGAGATAATGATTTCGATTGGGGTTGGATTGGTTTAGTTGGCTTGGTTGGTTTATTTGGTTTAAGTGGTAAAAAAGGCAATCGCTGAATTGAAGCAACTGATTCTCAAGAGCATAATCTAGCTTTTATTAGGCTACAAAGATTATCTCAGATTCATTTCAGTAGTAAAGTGATGCTCATAGTCTGATGAAAATCATCGAAGCAAGGTCGTAAATTTCATATGTTAGTTCTTGAAAGAAAGCCTTATCTTGGTAGACTAAGGCTTTCTCTCTATTGCTCTTGTGCGCTCGAAATAAGGTTGCTGATAGCTTGTAACTCGCAAGATGAGTTTACCTTGATTTGGGTTGCGATTAAATACAAAAGCTCCTTTTTTAGTTTCACCTTTGGATAAATAACTAATCTGTTGATCGCCAGTTACCTCAACTACACCATTAACCCGCAATTGGGCAACAGCTTGCACTGCATCAGCGGCTTGTCCGCCAGTATTGGTAACAGCAAAAGGAATATAAAATTGGTCTTGAACTTGGCGAGTGTTTCCAGTATGTCTGACAGAAATCACGGGAGGGCGGTTATCTTGCACTAGCCATTCATAAATTACTAAACCTGCGATCGCCGCCAAGATGAATGAAGCAATACCAAACGATACCCACTCAGCCAGCGATCGCTTTTGCTGCTCTCGATCAGGGGATTGCTGTCCTTCAGTCATATTGCTAACCGTCCAGCTGCGCCACCAATTGTCGATGGTAAACTTAGTAGTATAGTGTAACTTAACCACATGAACCAAGAATCGTTAAAGCGGAGTTGGTGAAAAAAAGTACAGCATCAAAACTGAGGCTACTATAGAAACTAAGTAACAGGCGATCGTTTCACTCCAGGGCTGCTGAAACAAACCTCGCTGTTGTTGACGCTTTTGTTGATTGACAAAACCTGCTTCAAACACAATACCGTAAGACATTAACAATGAGCCAACCATGATCGCTAGCAACCAAGGTGCGGAAATTGCAGACGACAGCATAGGAATTTCATCCGTAGGCGCAATGTTAAATGCAATAAATAAAGCACCGATTAAAGTAGCACCCAAATCAGCGATAGTAGCATTTAGCTGATCTTGGTTTTGTTGTTTTGCCTTGTCCTGTTTGGAACCGCTTTTATCTTTACGTTCACCACTGATAAATTAGTTCGCTACAACTACACCGATCGCAAACGGAACGCTTTCAAAAATCGTTTTGCCCAATGCTGCATTCAGCGTGATTTCTAAAGTTATCCTCCGCAGGAGAATCAATATTCCTGCTGAGCAAATAAGCCCAATTGAGATTGCTTCCACACTATCCATTGCGGCTTGTAGGGGTGAGTCACCCTGACTTTTGCGAAAACTAGCAGTGCGATTGATCAGAAAAATAATGACGAATGTGACTGCTAGAATCACTAACATTTCTGACGGTTCAGCCGTAGAACCAATCTGCCAAACTTCCATCGTGTACAGCAGCGGAATTCCAAATAGAAAACCACCTGATGCACCCCGCATTAAATCATCGCACTCACTTAACCAGATTTTTTGTTGCGGACGCTTTGCTGTATTATTTGTCATATATTCTTGTGCCAACTACAGAGCGCCAATTGCTAAAACTGAAATCCCAATAAATTCCAGTAGGCAAGAAAGGGAATAAAAACCAACGCAGCTAGGGTAATCAAAGAATAATGCGATCGCTTTACAAAAGACCAATATTGATTTTTCCAAGCCAAAGCGGTAAAGACAAACAACCCTAGCGTCAATGCAGTGGTAAGCAGGGGAATGCAGAGAAAAGCGATCGTCACAGTAGGTACGCCATACACCAGCCGCCAAAAGCCATACAGCCAAATTGATACGGGAAAGCCAATCAAAAAAACTAGATTCAAAGTACCGCTCAAGCCTGCAAGTATCCAAGCCCAACGCAACTGTCGTCCTTGAAACCGCTTACCGCGCAAATGTCGAATTAAAGGCGCGATCGGATAAATTAGCGCAGCTGATAGAAAGACTACAGCACAAAAGCCAACAACTCCTAATTGTACCCAGACCCTTTCATACCAATGAATTCGCTCGAAGGTTCCGATAACGGGCCACAGTGGATTAAACGCAAATGCAATTCGACCGCTGCTGTCCTCGCCAAAACCAGTGAAAGCCTCGTCATTGACTCGCTGGAATAACAACGGTTCCACAGGTATTAACCGGATCTTGGGAGCATTTCCTAGAAAAAATAGGCTAGGAGTACGAACCTGCAAAGTGCCGTTGTCAGCTTTCTCAATCTTGATATGCTTAAATGGCGCGCTCATTTTAGCAAAGGTATCGCGGGGATACTCCAAGTCACGGTAGATCCCAGTAAACCGATTCAGTTGCTCCTGAGTGAGGGAAATGGGTTGCTTAGGTGTACGTGGTTGAGCTACAGGAAAATAGCGATCAAAAAATTGAGATAGTAATTTTCCATGTATCCCAGCGAAACTGTTGGTTGCAGTAAAGATACCAATGTTTCGGTCGGGCAGCAGGGTAAGAGAGCTAGAATATCCTCGCAAGCTACCTAAGTGCGTGAGCGATCTAATGCCATTTTCCAACCGCTCGTGAAATTCGTAAGCAGTCCCAGGTAATAGAGGATGCTGGGTAAAGTGCGTTTGATGCATCAACCGGACGGTATCTGGCTCTAGGATACGTGCATTTTCATAGCGACCGAGTTGCAAGTGAGCGATCGCAAAGTGAGCCATATCTATAGCAGTTGTTTGCATCGAAGCCGCTGGGGCAATGTTGAGATACAGGTAGGGAACAGATTTAAAGTTACCGTTTTGATACTGATAGCCCACAGCTAAATCCTCTGTGAGAGGTGGTGGCGGTGGCTGAACAAAGGTGCTGCGGGGCATATTCAGCGGTTGAAAGATGTTTTTGTCGATATATTGACTGACGGGAAGACCGGAAATCTTTTGTACGAAATAACCTAACAACGCACTGCTATGACTGGAATAGTTGTAGAGTTTGCCTGGAAACCAGACGACAGGTGGCATTTGGTCAGCTAGGTAGTCTCCTAATGGCTGCATCTCCTCTGCGGTGCGAGCCGCAAGTCCAATCCGCCTTTGAGAAGTGCCGTCCGTATGCGTCATTAGTTGAGCAACTTTAACTGGTTCGGGATAAGGATTTTCTAGTTGGAAATTGGTAAGGTAATTGTTAACCTCACCATTTAATTGCAGCAATCCTCGCTCGTATAACTGCATTGCTGCTGTAGCGGTAAAGAGTTTGGAAAGCGAGGCAACGCGAAACAGCGTTTTATCGGCTTCAACTGGGATTTTCTTTTCTACGTTGGCGTAACCATAACCTTTAGCAAAAAAGATCTTGCCATCTTTGACTACAGAAACGACTCCGCCAGGAATGTGAGACTTCGACATTTCTTCTTTAAAGAAATTGTCTATAAATGCTTCAAATTCTTGTGGATCATTTAATCCAGGCGCGCTAGGAGCCACAGGTACAGGTTTCACTGGTTCAGTAATCGGCTGCTCCGATTGGCGGTCAATAACCTGTATATCGGCTGGAGTATTTCGCGCCCAACTCGGTAGCACAGATAATGAGAGAAATAAAGTAGCTAAAACTATCCAAGAAATTAACCTATAAGCATACTTGCGTTTTTTGAAAGCTTGGTTTTGTTTCTGAAACAACATTTCTTTGGTTGACCAACTGTGTCAGTTCTTGTAGTACGAATAGCTTTTTCTCTTACCATTATTCTTCCTTTAAGAAGGAAAAGGATATTCGACCAATTCAAATTAATAATTACACTAGATTTATCTAGAAAGATAAATCCAAATAGTGGAGAAGTGGTGGAGGAATTAATAACTTTACCAAGTCAAGCTACCACTTGGTGACTGAATTTTAGTTTAAACAAGCATATAGTAAAAAGATTCCAAGAATCCTCTAAGGATTGCAACTTTATTCCGACTATATATGGTAAACTATAAGCTTAAAATTAATCCAAAAGAATGCTCTTAGCCACTATTTCTTCTTTCTCAGACCTACTGGGTTTGGTAGCGCGTGGGTTGAGTGCGGTTGCGAGCCACACGCACAGTGTTTTCGGCAAAGTTTAAGTCGCGCCAGAGGAGCCAGCACAATTCGACGGGTTGTAAGGCTTGGCAGAACAACAACAGCACCAGAGCTTGATTTCTAATCGGGTTGCGCGTTGCCTCGGTGGCAGCAATTAGCGCATCAACTTCTTCGAGGTAGAGAAACTCGCGCTCGCGACGTTCAGTGTAGGGCGATCGCTACCTAAGAGCGCCGCTCTTGCCGCCTCAAATCGTGCCGCAGCTTGCTGAAACTGCCGATTCTCAGCTGTAAGGTGTTCAATCTCCTGCTGAAACTGGCTCGACTGCTCTAGCGTAGCGATCGCTTGTTTACGTTGTTGCTTGACTGTAGCAAGTTCAGCTTCCAGCGATTCAATTCTCCCCGTGAGCCAACTCAAAGTTCGAGCTTGGTCTACGACAACCGTCACGATCGCGCTGTCTGCCACTGCAGAAGACCGAGCTTGGTGCATGGAGTTCTGTTGAGTGATTTCTTCAGTAGCTATTGAAGCGCGAGATTTGGCTTCAACCATCTCTGGCTCTGGTATAGCTGCGTCAGTCGCTGGTGAGGCTTCAGTAGCGCCACCCAGCTGTGCTTCAACCCATTGCAGCAGCGCCGAGGTCTTCTCCTGCTGGTTGTTACACTCAGGGCAAAGTGCATCTAACACCTTAAGCCAACGGTCATGCTCGTCCTTGAAAATTTGCAATAAACTATGTTGGCGTGGCGGTAGAGCCGCATCGCTAGACGTTGAATCATTAGATGAGGCGATCGCCGGTTCGCTCTCATGGGGAGTAGCTTTAGAGGGTGATTGAGAGGTAAGCTTGGTTGGCCCTGGTTCGACCTGTACAGGCTGAGCTGGTGGCACTGACTCTACAGCCTCTAGTGGTGCTATTGATTCCGCTTGAGGTAGTGGCTGCGTTGGCTCTAGTTGCACTTCACCTGATTTAGGGAAGGTAGCGCATTCGCATCCAGTAGCACTCCCTGACCTTCTAAGGGTTGGCCCTGCTCGTTGACTAATCGGTAGTGGAAGTAATGACTAGTTGCGATGCTATTGGGAGCAGCCTGCTGCTGGTCAAGTACGTGTCCGAGATAGTGCTGGAGAAATCGATGCGCGTGCTTAGTGGGAAGGCAGAAGAAATAAATCGCGATCGCGCCATACACACCTCTGAGCCGGTGAATTGAAACAGTCTTCTTGCCAGCCAATACGGGCACGATACCGCTGTCCTAAAACAAGCACTTCACCTCTCGATCAATCCGAGTATTGAGTACTCGCATTCTTGGGTCTTTGCTATCAACTCCCTCTAATTGTTCGATGGCAGGCAGCGTGCGAAACCGCTCGATGCCCTCTATAGCCCTACGAAGCTACGTTAGGACAGTAGCTGAAGGCAGCATCGACACAATCCCGAAAGGTGTCAAAGTCCTCCCATCGTTGCCAGTTTTTCAGCACAAACCACCAGTTCTCGATTGCATTCAAGTCTGGCGAATAGGGTGGGAGATACCAAATTTCGCAGTCGATTTCTGCCGCAAGTTCTTCAATCACCTCAGAGCGGTGAAAGCTCGCATTATCGATGACAATCACATCGCCCGGACGGAGTTGCGGCAGCAAGCAAGCTTGAAACCACGTCTCAAACAAGTCTCGGTTGCATGAGCCGGCAAAGGTCATCGGGGCGAACAGCGTTTTCTGCTTGAGCGCAGCAATCCAACTGACTCTTTCCCTACGTTTGCCCGACTTTTGAGCAGAGAATCGCTGTCCAATTTCGCAGTAGCCGTAAGCATACTCGTCTCGGTTGTCAATTCCTGCCTCATCGACATAGATGAGCTGCTCCGGTAACTTGGTCTGCATTCGTTCGACAAACTCCGCTCGTTTCACGTCGTCTCGTTCACGCTCACGCCGTAGGTCTTTTTTTTCGACTGACTCCAAGTAGTACTATAATTGGTGGTGGAGTGACAGTACTGTGGAGCTTGGCTACAACTGGGAAACTGGGTATGTCTAGAAGGTGTGGGTAGTCCTAAAGATGTAAGGATGGAAGAGAAATAGTTAGCCTAGAAGCCCCATGTCTGATTCTCAGCCTAGCTGCCCTACCTGTCAGTCAACTCGCATCGTCAAAAATGGTAGAATCCATAACGGCAAACAGAACTTTAAGTGTCGTGAGTGCGGTAGACAGTTTGTGCAAGACCCTCAAAACAAAATCATTGATGAGAAGCAACTAAAACCCTGATTGATAAACTCCTGTTGGAGAAGATTCTGTTAGCGGGTATTGCCAGAGTAGCAGACGTTTCAGAGCTTTGGCTTCAGAGTTACGTCAATCAGAAATACCAGAATGTGCCCCGTCAAGTGGAAGTACGGGCTAAAAAAAGGGACGCTTAACCATTCAGTGTGATGAGATGTGGTCATTTGTGGGTAACAAGGGTAATAAGCAGTGGATTTGGCTAGCTTTGGATGTCCAAACGCGAGAAATTGTTGGCGTATATGTCGGCGATCGCAGCCAAGATGGTGCCCCAGGATTGTGGGATTCATTGCCAGTCGTTTATAGGTGTGTGTCACCTTCTTGAGAGAAAAACTAGGCTAGGAGGGAAGCCTATTGTCCCACCTGTCTTATGACCCCAGAAGATCAAGCGCAACTGCAACAAAGCATTGATACCATTGCTTAAATTTTGTATCGCAATACCCCTGCTGAGCAGTTACAAACATTAGAAGGGATTGAGCAAGCCATTCGCCAACAAACTCAGGAACTGGTGTTGCCGCAACTGGGTGTTTTTTTATTGCAACAACGACTGCAACAACTGAAGGATACCCGCGAACGCTAAAGAGCATTTTAGGAACGCTGTGCATTACCAACCGACAGGCTGAACGCTTACAGGTCAAAGCAGGCACTCAAATCAGTCCGATGTTGGAGAGATGTTGTTTACGTGTTAGTGCGAATGTGTCGTATCAGCACACGGCTGACGATATTGAACTGTTTACTGGAATGCGGGTGAGTGCAAAAACACAACAACGACTCGTACAGCGTCAGTCGTTTGAATCTCCCCCATTAGAAGAAGTGGTAGAGGAAGTGAGCATCGACGGCGGAACGGTGCGATTAATTGTAGAACCAGGGGAGGAGCCACAATGGAAACAGTACAAAGCGGTGCATCTATCTCCTGAGAAGATTCATGGGGCATGGCTCGATGATAATCCTGCCCTATTGGAGTGGCTCAATGAACAAACCTTCTCTGCTGTTGTGACCTGTTTAGGAGATGGACATGATGGCATTTGGAATTTGTTTAACCAGATGAAGGGTGAAGTAGAGCGTCGTGAAATTCTGGATTGGTATCACTTGATGGAAAACCTGGAGAAGGTTGGCGGGTCACTCCAGCGTTTAGCGCAGGCTCGTTCTTTGCTCTGGCAGGGAAAAGTCGATGAAACTCTGGCATTGTTTGAAAGTTGCCAACACCATCAAGCTCACTGTTTTTGCCAGTATTTACGAAAGCATCACCATCGCATTATCAACTATGATTATTTGCAAGCGCAAGGCATTTGCTCGATTGGTTCTGGAGCCGTTGAATCAACAGTTAAACAAATTGATCGTCGGCTGAAAATTTCAGGAGCACGGTGGAAGACGGAGCATGTTCCAAACGTTCTAGCTCATCGTTGTGCTTATCTCAACAACCAGTTATAACCTATTTTCCTCTCAAGCAGGTGACATGCACCCGTTTTGGCCTGGGCTTCATATAGCAAGCACAACAGCAATGTACGGCGTTTAGACAGTTTAATATCTTGAAATTCTGATATATCTAAAGCCCTAGCGTGTGTTGCTAAATATTTCACTTTAGCCGGAGCAATACTTGATAACAAGCGTTTAGCATCACCAAAGGTCATCAACTGGTTAAACTTGGTTTGCAGTTGTTTAATCTGGCTCAGTTTGACACTTTTAGGTGGGGATTTCAATAAATTTAATGTGGCAATTGATTCAGATGTTTCCGCTAATAATAATTGGTCTAAATAAGCTTGTTCATCACCAGATAGACTCTGAGATACTCGGTGAAATAATCGATTGTTTGTAATGGAACGGACATGGCTAACTCAGCGGTCTAGGGAATTGAATGTTGGTAACTCATATCGTTCTTTAACCAATTCTTCAATTGCAATGTTGATTAAGTCAGCCGGATGGTCTTTAACTTCTGCGGCAGAACTAACAACAACAGCTATCAATTTTTGGGCAGCTTTATCATAAGACTTGACACCCAAATATTCTCGAATTACTTGTTGATAATTACGCTTTTGGCAGTCTGTGGGAATAGCTCTCACCCAATCACGTAATTTTAAATATGACCTTATATGTTTAATAATCGTGATAGGTACATTTTCTGGATGCGGAAAATATCCCAGTCTCTCAAACGATTTCAACATTACCATGAAGCAAAGTAAACCTTCATGGCTACGAACACGAGATTTGACAAATTTAAGCTCTTCCAGTGTAGGGGGATAAAGTTCAGTTAGTTCTTTCGCTGAGGGATATTGTTTAAATCTTGGGTAAGCTGTACGGTCAATTAAGGTCATTTAGGTCAAATTTAACACTGGAAATTCTGAGGACTACCCAAACTTGGTTCATCCCTCAATCGTGAACGGCACAGTATTTTATCTTTTTTTCTGACAGACAATTAATTTATCTTGGTGACGCTGCTATTCATCCCACAACCCCTTAAATCGTACTGGTGATAGTTCTGTATAGCGGACTGTATGTTGAATATTATTGTGTCCTAAATAACCTTGAATGGTACGGGTGTCTACTCCTTTAGCAGCCAGAGCGTACCCACAAGCATGGCGTAACATATGAGCATGAACTGGAAATGGCAACAAAGCTAATTCCCCAGCTCGCTCGATAATTCCAGCGATTGTATCTTTCGCCAATGACCCTTGACGAGATGACTGGAAACTATAAGCAGAAGTTGGATAATCACGCTGGAGTTTACGCACAGAGCGAATTTCATCACCATAGAGTGGATGTGTGGAAGGAGTTCCCCTCTTTACTCGCTTAACGTGGAGATTGCCACCACAAAGCGTCTATTTGCTCGCATCGCAGTACAGTTGCTTCTGCCATTCGTAGTCCGTGACGGTAAATCAATAAGATTAAAGTCGAGTCCCGATGAGCATGGCGACCACCAGCCTTCTTGAGTGCATCTCGCATTGCCTCAATTTCTTTTTCCAACAGGTATTCTCTTGTTCTGACTGCGGCATACTTGCGAGAGTTAGGAGATTGAAGTGGTGAAGAGTGGGTTTTACCAACTTTCGATAGTTGGGGTATCTTTACAGTCATACCCAGAACCCCTGAAAAATCAATGTCGTTTTGTCTGGTATTACCTACTTTCACTCATCAGTTGGTATTTGAGTCCTGACTGTATTAATTAGTAACTCTGTACTATGCTGTGTCTGCTTGTAAGTTTCTTATGTTTGGTTTAAATAGAGCATTAAAAAGGTGAAACCTTTATATAACAAGCGATTTCAGCCTCTATTTCCGTTTTTGCAGGGTTCTCGGCTCTATGCCAATTACACCAACTCCAAACACAGCTTCAGATTGCGGAAGGAGCCTTAGAGCAGGCGATCGCACTACTCGCTGAGCCTTTAGATCTAGTTCTAGTTGAAAATGAAAACTTCAGCAGCTAGAACCATGCCTTAACTTTCGGCAGGGTGAGGGTGGGTGGGAAATGAAGTACCCCGACTCACCGCCGGAGTTCGCTGTTAAGCTGCGGAAGCTGTCCAAGAATTAGTCATCTAGGTTGATATCTTCTTCCAGATCAACTTCAAACTCCTCATCCGTATCCACGTCATCTGTTGTACTCAAGCCGTTTAGCGCATTCAAGCGCCCTGTGCGGGTTGCTTTGTGGGCTGCACGGCGATCGCGCACTTCATCCAGATTTTGCAATCCGTAAAGTTTGCGAGCGGAGGTCAGCAGATCGCGGAGTGAGGTTTCGGCGTAGTCTTGGCGAAACTGAGCATTGTGCTGTTCCCAATCGAACTCCTGCCCGTTGAAACGAGCGGATGCTGCCAGTTACCGTCCAGACTCCTCCCGTAGCACTTCAATCACCATCAGGCGAACCTTCTCCTGATAGGGAATGACCCGCTGTAAAGCAGGTGTGTGCTTCGGTGCCTTGCGTACAGTGGTTTTTGCAGATTTGCGTGTTGCAGTTGCAGTAACCATGAGAATTAGAATTGCTCCTTTATTGATGAGTTGGATTTCTCACCGCGATCGCATCGACAGATGCCTTCCTCATTCAAGTTGAGATTCACTTCCTCTACAGTTGTTGCTGTCCTCCGCTTCAATGAGTCAGGGAGGTGGGCGGGGAAAAAAGAACCCTGCATCAGTTCAACTAATGCAGAGTAAGCAATTAGGCAGTGAGCAAGGCAGAATGGGTACTATTCGTCATCCTCCTCCAGATCCTCGTCTAACTCTTCATCGAGGTCATCATCCAATTCGTCGCTGGCTTCGTCATCGAGATCATCGTCAAGCTCATCATCCAAATCATCCAGATCGTCATCCTGCTCTGCTTGGAATGAGTTGCGGCGCTCCAGTGATGCCCGATTGAATTCCACCAGGTCTGCAACAGCTTGCTCTGGGTCAGTACGAATGGTGTCATACAGCAAGCTCATGACGATCGCCACCACTTCCGGTGAGTACTTCAATGCATCTGGTTGCCCGAATAATCGTGGGAACACCTTTGTATTCCATCGCTGCCAATCGAACTTTTTGTTACCACCCTTCTTTTTCACTTGAGCGGCAATATCGAGTCCAAGTTTTTCGCGCGTGGCGTGCCCGATCTTGGTCGAGACGCGAGCATCTCGGAGTTGCAGCTTTACACCGTATTCTTTGAACATCAAATTCCGCAGTTCTTTCAAAGGACCAGGCTACCGTAAGAGACTTGCGATCGCTTCCACCAACGCTTCTGGCTCCACAGGTTTTGTGATGTGCGTCTGGAAACCTACCTGACGCGCTTTTTGCTGGTCAAAGTCTCTAGCATAGGCAGTCAGGGCGATCGCCGGAACTTGTCCACCCTGGCTTGGAGGGCGAGAGCGAATCTGCTGCATCAGCATATAACCATCCATGTCTGCCATACCAATATCACTGACAATCGCATCGGGAATGAACTGATCCAGCGATTGTAGTGCCTCCAAGCCAGAAGCAACCACTGTCACTTTTGCCCCGCTTTGTTCCAATAGAAACGCTTGAAACTCACGGGTATCTGGCTCATCGTCTACCAGTAGAATCTGCAATCCTGTGAGTGGGAAGTGAGGAGTGGAGAGTGGAGAATCGACCTTGCTTTCCCTACTCCCTGCTCCTGATTCCCGATTCCGCAATAATGGCAATTGCACGATGAAGGTTGCGCCCTGATTCTCACCCCGGCTCTCTGCCCAAACGGTGCCGCCATGCAGTTCGACAATTTGGCGCACGATCGCTAGTCCCAGCCCCAACCCACCAAACTTGCGGGTGGTTGAGCCATCTTCCTGCCGAAAATACTCAAAGACATGGGGCAAGAACTGGGGGTTGATGCCTTTGCCCGTATCGATTACGCGAATCTGAGCCAGGTGATCCAATTGCCGTAGTTCAACCGTCACCTGTCCGCCATTAGGCGTGAACTTGACGGCATTGGTGAGCAAGTTCCATACGACCTGCTGCAAGCGAGCGGCATCCCCAGAGATGGAGGCAATTTGGGGATCAAGGTCAAGCGTGATTTGAATGTTCTTGGCTTCTGCTGCCAATCGCACCGTTTCAATGGCAGCAGAAATCACAACGGCCAAACTCGTGGGAGCCGCTGTTAAGGACAGCTTGCCCTGCATAATGCGGGAGATGTCGAGCAGGTCTTCGATCAGTTGGGTTTGTAGTTTGGCGTTGCGTTCGATCGTCTTCAGGGCTTCTGTTCGGCGGGCTTCGTCCAGTTTGCCGTTTTGCAGCAGGCGGGTCCAGCCCAGAATCGGGTTAAGGGGCGATCGTAGTTCATGGGACAGGACAGCCAAAAATTCATCCTTGACACGATTGGCTCGCTCTGCGGCTTCCCGTGCTGCTTGCTCCCGCTGCAAAAGCTGCTCGCGTTCGGCTTCAGCAGATTTCCGATCAATCAGGTCGGCGACCTGTCTTGCAATGACATCGAGCAGCCGCAATTCACGCTCGGAAGGCTGGTGTACCTCAGTCCAGTGGTTGGAAATCATCCCCACGATGCGACCGCTGCGCGACAGCAAGGGGGTAGACTGCACGGCACGAATCCCAGAAAGCTGATAAAATGCTAGATCTTCTGTGTCAGCCATAAACTCGCAGGTTTCGACATCGGGCACCACGACCCGCGCTCCAGAAAGGAGCGCCACACCGCAAGTGCTGCTCGAATCTAGGCGCACCCATTGCCAAAATGCCGCTGATGCCGGGTCAAGTCCTCGCCATGCCAGCAGTTGCAGTTCATTTCGTTCTGGATAAAGCAGTTGCACGCTGCCCATATCTGAGTGCATGATTGCGATACTGGCATCGAGAATTTGCTCATACAAAAGGGTGATATTGTCTTCCTGAATTAACTGGCTGCTGATGGACTGAAGCTGCTGGGTATCCGCAAGTTCTACTGCCAGTCTTGCTTTGGATTCTTGCAGTGCCAGTTCCGCTTGTTTGCGATCGTGGATATCGCTCACATTCCCAATCCATTCACGCACTGAGCCATCTGGGTTGAACAAGGGCACTCCTCGCGCTTCAAAGTAGCGATATTCGCGGCTGGCAGCGTGCCACATCCGCCCCTCGGAATAGTAGAGCGTTTGCTGCTGCTTTGCCTGAAGCCAGCGTGCCAGTAGCGGCTCTCGATCGTCTGGATGGAGTGCCTGTACCCAGCCAAATCCCTGATGTTCCTCCCAGGTTTGCCCAGTGTATGCCTCCCATTCGGGTTGGGGAGACACAAACGCTCCTTCTGGGTCAACCGTCCACACAATCGAGGTGAGAATTGAAGTCAGGAGGCGATAGCGCTCTTCACTTAAGCGCATGGCTTCCTCGGCAACTTTGCGATCGGTGATGTTGCGAGAAGAACCAGAGACCGATTCTACCGCGCCATTCGCAGCAAAGACGGGACTGAGAATGTATTCAAAGTAGCCATTGACCCCGGCAGGATTGATGTAGCTGGTTTCGTTGCGAATGGTTTCTCCGGTTTCAAATACTCGTCGCATGTCGTTTAAGATTTGCTGCTCTACGGTCGGAGGATAATTCAGGTCCGCCATTGTTTTACCGATCGCCTCGGCTGCGGTTAGCCCCCACAAATCCAGCAACACCTGATTGGCATAGAGAAACCGCCCGTTGCGGTCAAAACTAAACACATAGTCAGCGATGGTCGAAAGCGTTGCATCAAACTTCTGTGCCTGCTGTTCCAGTGCAACGCGGCTCTCATGCAGGGCAAGGCTGACGCGGTAGCTTTGCTGCACGGAGTGTTCGCGCTCAAACGCAATGCTGGCAACTTGAGTGCCAAATTCAGCAAGCTGATATTCCCAGTTAGTCGGCATTCGTACTGTATCAAAACACAGCATCAGTGAACCGAGCGGCAAACCCTTGATCCCCATTACAGGTCTGGAATGGCACGCCAAAATGCCATGCGCGAGACAGAGCGATCGCCATTCCTGTGACCAGCGATCGTCGTTGGCAATATCAACACAGGTAATCGGCTGTCCGCGATACACTGCCTCACCGCAGGTTCCAATGTACAGGTCGTTAATTGGGGCATCTTTTAGCCCCTGCCCAAACGAGGGCGGCAAATCGGGCGTGACCGAACGGGGGAAGGTGGAACACTGAGCATCGGTCAGCAAAAAGCAGGCGCGAACCTGGTCAGTCAGGCGAGACAGCGAGGCACAGACCGCAGCAAGGCAATCGTCTAACGGTTGTCCGGTTGCAATTGTTTCCAAAAGTTGCTTCTGCTCAATCAGCAACTGCTCGGAGCGTTTGCGTTCCTGCTGTTCCTGTGCTTCTCGCAATGCCCGCTGCACCGCTGGCACTAACCGTTCTAATCGTTGCTTCAGCACATAATTGCTGGCTCCCGCTTTCAGAGCGTCGATCGCCAACTCTTCTCCCAAGCTGGCAGAGACAAAAATGAATGGCGTTTCAGGGCATCGGTGATGAGCAATTTCTAAGGCAGCGATGCCATCAAAATCGAGGAGCGGATAAGCTGCCAAAATCAGGTTAAATGGCTGAGCTTCTAGTGCCGTTACAAAGTCAGCACGAGTGTCTACTTGCAAGAGTTCATGGTTAATGCTGCTATCCATCAACGCGGCTCGAATTCGTTCTGCATCGAGGGGTTGGTCTTCGAGCAAGAGAAACTGAAGGGGTGTCATCATTGCGTCTCCTGCTGAGGTTTAGCCTGACCTGCAAACCGTGCTGTTTTGTTCTCAGCTCATTGGTTCAAGCCTGGTTGCCTTTCTCTTTAAGTTAACGATTGATTCGATTAACTCATTCGGTTCGATCGGTTTGCTCAAGTGCTGGTGAAATCCCGCTTGGAGAGCCTGCTGTCGGTCATATTCTCCGGCATAGGCAGTCAGCGCGATCGCAGGAACTTGCTTGCCTGATTCCTGCGATCGAATCTGCTGGAGCAACATGTAGCCATCCATCTCCGGCATTCCGATGTCACTGACGACGAGATCAGGAGTCGCTTGAGTGATGGTTTGAAGCGCTTCAGTTCCAGATGAAACGCTGTTGACAACTGCACCTGCTTGCTCCAGCACAAACGCGACGAACTCCCGCGAATCGGCTTCATCATCCACCACAAGAATTTGAATGCCCGTTAAAGGTGAATCGTCCACCATTGAGACGGGTACATGAGCTTCATCGCGCAGAAGCGTTGCGACTTGCATCAACGGCAGCCTGACGGTAAACGTTGCGCCCTGCCCCTCACCGGGGCTGTCGGCTTGCACCGTGCCACCATGCAGTTCGACCAGATGATGAACGATCGCCAGCCCTAAACCTAGCCCCCCAAACCTGCGAGTGGTCGCACCATCAGCTTGACGGAAATATTCAAACACATGGGGCAGGAACTCAGGTACGATCCCCTTGCCCGTATCGCGAACGGTGATTTGTGCTTGGGAGCCGATTTGCTTTAGCTCGACCTCAATCTGTCCACCCTGCGGCGTAAACTTCACCGCATTAGAGAGCAAATTCCAGACCACTTGCTGAAGCCGAGCCGTATCGCCTACAACCTGACCAACACTGGTATCTAGGTTTGTTTGAATTTGAATCGACTTGGCTTCAGCGGCGAGTCTTACCGTTTCCAGAGCGGCTGAGATCGTAGCTGCCACATCGACGGGAACCCGATTAAGGCTAAATTTTCCTTGCAGGATGCGCGAGACATCGAGCAAGTCCTCAATTAGCTGGGTTTGCAGTTTGGCGTTGCGCTCGATCGTTTCCAAGGCATGAGCCGTCTTTGCTGCATCCAGGTTGCCGCTGCGAAGCATTCGAGACCAACCCAAAATTGGATTCAACGGCGTGCGTAACTCATGCGATAGCACGGCTAGAAACTCGTCTTTGATGCGGTTGGCTTGTTCAGCCGAGGCGCGGGCAGCCTGTTCCTGTTCAAGCAGATGCAGCCGCGATCGCTCAATTTGTTTCTGCGGTTCAATGTCGGTGCAGGTGCCAAACCATTTCAGCACCCGACCTTGCTCATCTTTAAGCGGAAGACCCTGTCCTAAGAACCAGCGGTAGGTGCCATCGGCGCGACGAAAGCGATACTCAATTTCATAGAATAGTCCTGTTTTAACCGCCGCCAACCAGCGATCGCGGGTCATTGCTAAATCATCTGGGTGAATAATCGAAAGCCAATCTAAGCCACGCATTTGTTGTGGGGTTAGCCCAGTGTAATCGCAGAACTGCTGATTGACATATTCATTTTGTCCGTCAGGGTTGGTAATCCAGACGAATTGCGGAATCGCTTCAGCCAGGAGACGATAACGAGCTTCACTCTCGCGTAAGTCAGCTTCGGCTTGTTTACGTTCGGTGATATCAACCAGCACACCGACCATACGATCGGGCTGTCCTGACGCATTGTAGGAGAAGCTCCCCCTGGCTTCGACCCAATGAATTGAGCCATCCTGCCAAACCGTGCGGTATTCGTGTCGGTACTCCGTTTGTTCTGTCATTGCCCGTTGCAGGGCTGCTTCAGCGCCTTCTCGATCTTCTGGATGAAGACTATTCAACCAGACTTCATAGCCAGGCTCACACTGGTCGGGCTGTAGTCCTAATAGGGTGAAATGTCCTGCTGACCAAATAATCTTGTTAGTTGGCAAATTCCAATCCCAGGTGCCCATTTTGCCGATCTGAAGTGCCCGCTGGAGTTGCGCTTCACTTTCTCG
The DNA here is from genome assembly GCF_000317555.1 of Gloeocapsa sp. PCC 7428. Lineage (GTDB taxonomy): Bacteria > Cyanobacteriota > Cyanobacteriia > Cyanobacteriales > Chroococcidiopsidaceae > Chroogloeocystis. Next base: position 2,367,783 of record NC_019745.1, on the reverse strand, counting down.
CTGCGCCAATTCTTGTTGAGCCACTTGACGCGCTGCTAATCGTAGCTCTAGTTCATCAACCACGATCGCGGCTAAATCTACCAGCATCGCTTGCTGCTCAAGGCTGAACGCTTCACGGGGTTGAGTGTCTAACAGACAAAGAGTGCCTAAATTAAAGCCATCATGCGTGATTAAAGGTGCACCAATATAGCACCGCACTCCCGGATCACTTTGCACAAATGGATTGCAGCTAAACCGAGGATCTTGCTGGGTATCGAGTGCCACTAAAACATCGTCCGACAAAACTGCAAAGCTGCAAATCGTGTCGTTTCGTTCAACTTCGCGTGGTTCAAAACCATAGCCAGACTTGAACCACGCTCTCGATTCATCGAGCAGAGACACCAACGCGATCGGCGCATTGAACAACCGGGCGGCGAGGGACGTAATCCGATCGAACGCAGCTTCGGGGGGCGTATCGAGAATTTGATAGCGATGCAGCGCCGCTAACCGTTCGGCTTCATTGGCTGGAATGGGCGGGGTGATAGGAGTAGGGTCTGGCGATCGTTGGGTCATGAGTGCAGGAAGGTGTATCAGTTTAGGCAATGTCGAAAATGCTGGAATGATGTTCTATCCTGTTTCTGAGTTAGATGAACCGCTGCACAAGGTACAAATCGCGCTCACCAGTGTTTCTGGATCAACGGGTTTTGGAATATGCTGCTGGAATCCAGCGGCGATCGCCTGTTGTCGGTCATATTCTCCGGCGTAGGCAGTTAAGGCAATAGCTGGAATTCGCTTTCCTTGCTCGATCGAGTCGCTATGCAAGTCTAAAGAGCGAATTTGTTGGAGCAGCATATAGCCATCCATCTCCGGCATTCCAATATCACTGACGATCACATCAGGAGCAGACTGCTCAATGATTTGCAGTGCTTCAATTCCAGACGAGGCACTGGTGACGACTGCACCTGCTTGTTCTAGGACAAACGCGACAATCTCCCGCGAATCGGCTTCATCATCCACCACTAAAATGCAAATGCCGTTCAAGTCACTCGTGGCAGGTGAGGATGCTTCTGAAGATGGCAGTTCGCTGAGATGAGCCGCAAGGGGTAGTTGTACGGTGAATGTAGCACCTTGCTCTTCACCCGGACTCTCTACGTAAATCTGTCCACCGTGCATTTCCACGATCTGACGAGCGATCGCCAACCCCAACCCTAAGCCGCCAAATTTACGAGTCGTCGCGCCATCTTCTTGCCGAAAATGCTCAAACACGTAGGGCAAAAAGTCTGGTTTAATGCCTTTGCCTGTATCGCTGACGGTAATTTGAGCAACGGATTTTGAAACAGGGGAAGCAGATGAAGTATCTATTTCATCCGTTGCCAACTTTACTTCCACCCGTCCACCATGAGGAGTGAATTTGACAGCATTCGACAACAAATTCCAAATCACTTGCTGCAATCGTCCAGCATCACCCAAAACTTGCGATTTTGGATTTTCTTCCAATCCAGAATCCAAAATCGTAAATCGTAAATCGATCGATTTGGCTTCGGCAGCAAGATGAACGGTTTCCAGAGCGGCTGAGATGACTGCACTCAGATCAACGGGCAGCACATTCAGACTAAGCTTGCCTCGCAGAATGCGGGAGATGTCGAGTAGATCGTCAATTAACTGCACCTGAAGCTGGGCGTTGCGATTGATCGTGTCCAGAGCGGTTTTTGTTTTTGTCGCATCAAGCTTGCCTTGCTGTAAAAGCTTTGACCAACCCAGAATCGGGTTCAATGGCGATCGCAGTTCATGGGATAGCACCGCTAAAAACTCGTCCTTAATACGGTTCGCCGTTTCTGCCTGTTCACGCGCCATTTGCTCTCGTGCCAAAAGCTGTTCTCGTTCGGCTTGAGCGCGTCTGAACTCTTCAATGTCTGTACTGGTGCCAAACCATTGCACAATTTGCCCCTGTTCGTTGCGGATGGCGATCGCCCGCGAGAGAAACCAACGATACGCATCAGTCGCCTGGTGCTTTAAGCGAAATTCAGCCTGATAAGGCATTCCGGTCATTAAAGCAGTCTGCCAGCGTTCACTGGTTGCCTCGAAGTCATCGGGGTGAATTACTTGAGTCACATAGCGAATATCATGGGTTTGCTCAATGGTCAGTCCGGTGTAATCCGTCCACTGCTGATTCACATATTGAGTGAGACCCTGAGCATCCGTCATCCAAACCTGTTGTGGCATCGCGTCTGCCAGTTGGCGAAATTGGGCTTCGCTTTGGCGCAGTTCTTGAACGGCTCTCGTATACTCGATCAGCGACCAGAGCCGCGCCACCACTTCTTGCAGCAGTGTCACTTCATCCGATCGCCACTGCCGAACAGTGGTGCTATTAACGAAGAGCATCGCCACCCAGCGTCCTTCATGAATACAAGGAATGGACAAAAAAGCATAGATGTTTAGGGAAAGCAAATGTTCACTGAAAGGGGCGGTATAGGGATAGGTCGTGATATCCGGAGCAACAGCAGGTTGTCCTGCTTGGTAAAGGTCGATGAGACTTGGCAAAATAAAATCTGATATTCGATGGGTTCCAACTAAACTAGGAATTCCTGGTTGTCGCCAATCGTGCTCGACGATCGCTAATCCCTGATCTAAATCAATCACGCTCCACAGACAATGAGCGACATTCAAGAACTCGCCTATACTGTTAACCGTCTCCTCTGCCATTGCCTCAGCCGTGGGAAGTTGGCGTAGCCGTATGTCTAGTTGATTGAGAAACTGGTCGTTCAGTTCTGCTCGTTTGCGATCGGTGATGTCTCGATAAAAAATACCGAGTCCTTGTTCCGAAGGGTAAGCGTGGATTTCTAGCCAGATATCGTAATCCGGCGGGCTGTAGTAGCGGTGTTCAAAGTGAACCGGCACCTGCTCTGCCATTGCCCGACGATACTGATATTCCACATTTGTCCCGACGGAAGCCGTCCATTCCTCCCAGTGGGTTTTGCCAATAATTTGCGAGCGTGGCTTGCGGTTGAGCCGTTCTGCTTCGGTATTTTGGTAAATAATCCGCCAGTCGCGATCGAGGGCGACAAACGCATCGGTCATCCGGTCTAGTATTTGATCGATCTGGGCATAGGCTGCCTCTGCCGCTTGTTGGGCAGTTTCTGCTGCCTGCCGTAAATCCTGCTCTCGTTGGGTAGCTTCTCGTCGCAGTTGCGCCAGTTTCAAGGTTGCCTCCACGCGTGCCAATAGTTCACGGGCAGAAAAAGGCTTGATTAGATAGTCATCGGCTCCTGCTTGCAAGCCTTCAATTCGGGCTTCTTCACCCGCTCTTGCTGACAGCAGAATTAACGGGATTTCCTGAGTGGTGGGATCAGAACGGAGCGATCGCAACAACTCAAACCCATCCAGGTTGGGCATCATTACATCGCTTAACACCAAATCGGGAATTCGCTGACGAATCGCCGTCAATGCTGCCCTGCCATCCGCAACCGCTTCTACCTCATACTGCTGGCTCAACAGACGCTTTAAGTAATCCCGCATATCGGCGTTATCGTCGGCTAGCAAAATTCTTGCTGTTGCTATAGAGGAATCCATAAAGGCAGCAGGAACAGAAAGGGAGTCTTCTGAGGCTAGAGCCATAGGACTCTCAATCGCTACATCGGATATCCAGCGCGATGCTTCAGTGACGTAGGGGTTTGCGCCTAACGCGGTTGAGGTAAGCGTGCGAGTGGCTTCAATCCGTTCGATAGGGAGATGATCTGAGCCAAAGGGAATCGCGATCGTAAAGGTGGTGCCGCAATCGACTTTACTCCTAACGCGAATAGTTCCACTGTGCAGTTTCACCAGTTCTTGGACTAGAGCCAGCCCGATGCCTGACCCTTCATAGGTCCGCGATCGTGTTTCACTGACGCGATGGAATCGTTCAAACAAGCGGGGAAGTTCCGCTTCAGGAATGCCTACTCCTGTATCTGTAACGCTCAATTCAACTGAATCGCCAACGGGTTGTAATTGAACCGTGATACTCCCTGTAAACGTAAATTTGAACGCATTTGAGAGGAGATTGAGCACAATCTTTTCCCACATTTCGCGATCGACATACACAGGCTCTGGCAACGTTGGGCAATCAATCTCTAGGGTCATTCCGGCGCGTTCAATGAGCGATCGAAACACGCTTGCCAACTCAGCCGTATAGGTTGCCAAATCGGTCGGTTTATAGGATGCCTGCACTCTTCCGGCTTCGATCCGAGAGAAATCTAGCAGGGTGTTGACTAACTTTTGTAAGCGCAAACCATTTCGTTGAATCAGTTGCAACTGTTCGCGCTGATCAGGCTGAAGTTGCCCATCAAGCATACTGGAGAGTTCTTCCAGCGGACTCAGCATCAGCGTTAGCGGCGTGCGGAATTCGTGAGAAACGTTGCTGAAGAAGACAGTTTTGGCGCGATCGAGTTCGGCGAGTGCTTCAGCGCGTTTGCGTTCTGCTTCATAAGAGCGGGCATTGGCGATCGCCAGGGCAATCTGTCCAGCCACCTGTTCCAGAAAATCACGGTAGCTATCATCTAATCGGCGGCGTGGACTGGCAACCGCAACCAGCACCCCAGTTACCTTGCCTTGTCCAGTGGCAACAATAGGCAATATCATTGCTTCCTGCGGGGGTTCCGCCCAAGGACTCCCAGGCAATACTCCAAAGCGGGAGGGTAAATCATTGATCATCTGCGGCTGGGCAGTCTGAACCGCAAGCGAGATCAACCAACCGTCTGTCGCCTCTGGTGTTGCAAGATTTACAGTTGTTGGACTGATGAAACTGTCTGAGTGCAACTCAGTGCTACCGCAGAGATGAGCCTGTTTCTCATCCTGACTCACCAGGTAAAGCAGCGAAAAAGGCAGGTCAGCCGCATCAGATTTGAATGTTTCGACCATTAGGGCACACGCGGCTTCAGCAGTTCTCGCAGTTGCGGTTCTAGATGCCACTTCCCGGAGTAGACGAGTGCGCCGTTCGTTCAACACGCGATAGGTCGTTTCGGTGACAATGTTAAATACGCCCTCAACACCACTTTGTCCCTGAATTGGATTGAACGTGTACTCAAAAAAACATTCTTCAGTGTATCCAAAGCGGTGCATCGACAACAGTTCATCTTTGTGAAACGTGCCTTCACCTGTCGCTAAAACGCCTGCTAACTCCGGTCCGATCTCATCCCAAATTTCAGACCAAACCGCACGCCCAGGGCAACCGAGCGCCCAGGGATGTTTGTTACCGACGATTGGTCGCCAAGCATCGTTGTAAAGTAAGGTGAAGTCTTGCCCCCAGTAGATCGCAATGGGAAAGCGAGAATTGAGGCAGATGCTCAATGCCGATCGCAAGCTCTGCGACCAACCTGCAACCGTCCCCAGGGATGTTTGTGACCAATCATGCGATCGCATGAGTCTTGCCATCTCACTGTCGCCTGCAAAAACCTGTTCCGTCATCTCATCCTGACTCATGCTGCGGTGCCTCCCTTCTGGTCACACAAACGGGCAACGCTTGTCACAATTTGTGCTGGCTCAACGGGTTTCGCGATGTGTTGCTGAAATCCAGCCTGTAATGCTTGTTGGCGATCGAACTCTCCGGCGTAGGCAGTCAGGGCGATCGCTGGAATATGCCTGCCTTGATCGCTTGACCGAATCTGTTGCAGCAGCATATACCCATCCATCTCCGGCATTCCGATGTCGCTCACGATCAAGTCAGGTATAGTCTGCTCAATGGCTTGCAGTACCTCAATTCCAGAGGAAAAACTGGCAACGTTTGCACCGGCTTGCTCTAAGACAAATGCAACAAATTCCCGCGAATCGATTTCATCATCCACAACCCAAATACGAATACCACTCAAATCCTCGATCTCAATGGAGGCAGACTCTGAAGGGGGTTGTTGATCGGTGAGCGGTGCAAGGGGAAGCTGGACGGTAAACGTTGCCCCTTGCCCTTCTCCGGCACTCTCAACGGCGATCGTTCCGCCATGTAGTTCCACGATTTGACGAGCGATCGCCAATCCTAATCCCAATCCACCAAACTTGCGCGTCGTCGCGCCATCTTCTTGCCGGAAATGCTCGAACACGTAGGGCAAAAAGTCAGGATGAATGCCTTTACCCGTATCAGTCACTTGAATTTGGGCATAGGATTCCGATTGGGTTAATGCAACGGTAATTTGACCACCTTGGGGCGTGAACTTCACCGCATTTGACAACAGATTCCACACTACTTGCTGCAATCGTCCGGCATCGCCCATTGCGGTTCTGACCTGTGTTGGCAAGTTGACCTTAACGTGCAGCGCCTTGGCTTCAGCGGCTAGACGAACGGTTTCTAGAGCAGACGAAATGACGACACCTAAATCAACGGCTGCCTCATTCAAGCTCAATTTACCGCGCAGAATCCGAGCAATATCGAGGAGGTCATCAATCAGTTGCGCCTGGAGTTGGGCGTTGCGTTCGATTGTTGCCAATGCGGTTTTGGTTTTTGCTGGATTAAGATTCCCTTTCTGCAAGAGTTTTGACCAGCCGAGAATCGGATTGAGGGGCGATCGCAGTTCATGGGACAACACTGCCAGAAACTCATCTTTGATTCGGTTCGCAGCTTCGGCTTGTTCTCGTGCGGTCTGTTCTCGTTCTAGCAATTGCTCCCGCTCTTGCGCTGCTTGCTGACGCTCGGTGATGTCGAAGTTGACACCGTAAACTCGTGTCGCACGGCCCTGGGCATTGAAACGTGCCCGCCCCGCTCCAGCCAGCCAGCGCGTTTTTCCATCGGGGAGCAGCACACGGAACTCGGCGCGGTACTCACCACCCGGCTGCTGTGCCGCTTCCAGCGCTGCGATCACGCTCGATCGATCATCTGGATGAATGCGATCGAAAATCGGTGTGGTATCGCCCATTGTTGCCTCGGAGTCAAGCCCAAAGAGTTCCAGCACACGCCGATCGCGGGTCGTCGTATTCGTCATTGGGTTCCATGCCCACGCGCCCATCTGCCCACCTTCGAGCGCGGCTTGCAGATTTTCTTCGCTTTCGCGCAGTGCCGCTTCGGCTTGTTTGCGTTCGGTGATGTCAATGCTGGTTGCAACCACGCGCGTGATTCGCCCGTCTGGGTCACGCAAAGGCGTAACGGCGGTGTAAGTCCAGATTTCTCCGGCTGGCAAGGTGAGCCGTTCCTCGTATTTGACGACCTGCCCTGTCCGTACTGCACTGCGGTATCGTTCACAAACCGCCTCCGCTTCTTGAGGCGAAAGAATATCTTGCGAGCGGCTGCCAATCCATTTTTCCAAAGGTACGCCCGACCATTCGACACAGACCCGGTTCGCGCTGAGGAACCGGAACTCGTCGTCTGCCAACACTTCCGAAACGGTAATCGCGCCCTCAACACCCGAAAATGTGCTGGAAAGCAATTCTTCCGATTCGCGCAAGGCAGTTTCAGCACGAATCGACTCGATGAAGTCTGCTGCCTGCCGCACATACAGATCGAGTCGGCGCAAATCTTGCTCACTCGGTCGATGGGGCGATCGCCAATGCGTCGAAAGCATTCCCAACAGGATGCCATCTCGACCCATCAGCGGCGTAGACTGCACAGCGCGATAGCCAGCCGCACGCGCCACTGGACGGAATGGGGCAAAAGGCGCATCTGTCTCGACATCTTCGATAATGGTACGTTCGCCGGAGCGCAGCGTCCTGCCGCAAGCTGAGTCATCCTCTGCTGATACTTCACGGAAGAAATCGAGGAAGTCTTGCTTAAAGCCTTGCTGAACCGCGATGCGAAGAATTCCTTGATCAGCATCAAGGAGTTGGATGTTGCCCATATCCGCACCGAGCAGTTCGATTGTGGCAACCAGCATTTCCTGAAGTCCCTCACTTAAGCTGAGCTTGCGCCACAGTCGCGAACTGGCTTCGTTTAGCCGAACGAGCGCACTGGCTTCGGATGCCAATTGAGCTTCGCGATCGCGCAGATTTTCTTCGGCTTGTTTGCGATCGTCAATGTCAATCACAACCCCGTTCATCCGGACGGCTTTACCCGCTGCATCAAAAACACAGGAGCCTTTAGAGGCAATCCAATGCACGGAGCCATCTTGCCAGACAGCGCGGTACTCGATGTCATAGTCTGCCCGCTCCTCTATCGCACGAACCACCGCTTCGTGTGTGCGTTCGCGATCATCAGGATGCAAAACTGCCATAAAGTCTGCATACGCGATCGCAGAGTCATCCAGCGGTAATCCAAATAGGGCTTTACAGCGCTCAGTCCAGATCAGTGTGTCGGGTTCAATGTCCCAAAACCACATTCCCAGCTTGGCAGATGAGAGCGCCAGTTGTAGCCGCTCTTGGCTGATCTGTAATTCTATTTCTGCTTGCTTGCGATCGGTGATATCCTGGGAATAAACGGTCAAACCGCCATCGGGAGTGGGATATGCCTTGTCGCTATACCAGCGGTGATACGGCTCGTAGAAAACCTCATATTCAACGGGGATACGTTCTGCCATCGCCCGGTGCAGTTGGGTGTAGGCGGTATTGCCGACGGCATCTGGAAACAGCTCCCAAACGTTCTGCCCAAGCACGTCAGTCAGGCTCATGCCGATCCGGTGCAAAAATTCTTCGTTGACGAAGGTATACCGCCAGTCGTTGTCAAACATCATCAGCGCGTCGGTGATGCTGCCAACGATGCCACCGAGCATATTTTCGCGATCGCGCAAAGCAGCTTCAATTTCCAGGCGATCGGTGATGTCGGTATTGGTGCCAAACCAGCGCACGACTTCACCTCGATCGTTGTGGATGGGCATCGCACGTGATAAGAACCAGCGAAATTGCCCGTCGTGACCCCGTAGCGGGAAAGTGTCTTCCCAAACTTCACCCGTTTCAAAACAATGGCGAATACGTTCCACCACGCGATCGACGTGTTCGGGGTGATGAACCTGCTGCCAGCCCCAGCCCTGCATTTCTTCCAGGGTTGTGCCCGTATAGTCAAACCAGCGCTGGTTGTACCAGAAAATCCAGCCCGTTTCGTCTGCCATCCAAGCAAACTGAGCCATATTGTCTGCCAATGTGCGGAACCGAGTTTCGCTTTCTTGTAGTATTGCTTCAGACTGTTTGCGTTCTGTAATGTCGTTAAATAATATGCCGACTCGCCTCAGGTCTGGTTCTCCAACGCGGAAGGCATGAACGTCATACCAGCGGTGAAATTCCTCAGCCCGATTTTCAAATCGCCTTGCTTCGCCTGTCAAAGCAATGTTTCCATAAATTTCAAACCAGTAGGCTTCATGGTTAGGCGCGATTTCGCGGACTGTTCTGCCCTGGGCGTTTTCGGTGCCTGTTTGTCGATCGAAGGCAGGATTGGTAATCAAAAATCGGTAATCAATGGGGCGATCGTCCGCATCAAAAATCATCTCAATAGTGCAGAATCCCTCATCCATCGACTCAAACAATGTCCGGTAGCGTTCCTCCGATTGGCGCAGAGCCGCTTCAGCCCGTGCCCGTTCCACCGCTGCCCAAATGCGATCGACCACTTCTTGAATCAGCGATACCTCCGCCTCCGTCCAGGAATGCGCCACCGGGTAATGGGCAAAAAGAACCGCGACCAGACGACCTGCCTTCAGCAACGGCACATTCACGGTTGCTCCCAATTGCAGGACAGCATGAGCCGCTTTCTCGGCATCGGTCAGCATTGGGTCATTGGCGATGTTGCTGCGAACCACCGTGCGTCCAGCTTGGAATTCTCGTAAAAGCTCCGCACCATAGTCGTCGTAACGATAGCGCCCTTCGATCCCAGGTACACCGTTCGTGTAGTTTTGCGTCACCACGATCGTATCACCATCTGCCTGATCCTCGGCATATCCTACTCGGCTTGCCCCCAAATATTCACCCAAGACACAAGCCGCTTGATACTGGATTTCTTCAACATCCATAAGGGGTCGAAGCGTGTCGTTGAGCTTCAGTAAGAAAGCCTGCCGCTCTTCGCTGCGCCGCAGGGCTTCTTCTGCTTGTTTGCGATCAGTAATATCAACCAACAACCCATCCCACACCTCTCCATCTTCAGTTTGCTGGGGACGGGAACGACCTTGAATCCACTTCAATTGTCCCGATCGGGTAATGATGCGTCCTTCCCATTGCCAGATAGCATTCTCAACGGCGATCGCCACTGACTCTCGAAACGAGGGCAAATCATCGGGATGAATCAACGCCAGAAACGCACCCGCATCCTGGAGAATGGTTTCTGGTGACAATTCAGTTAACTCGTGGGAACCAGAACTGACATACGTGAACACCTCTGTACCATCTGCACAAGGAGCATAGCGATAGACCATTCCAGGCAGGTTGCTGACCAATCCCTGAAATCTCGCTTCACTGTCGCGCAGGGCTACCTCCGTTTGTTGGAGTTCCCGTAGGACGGCTTGCTGTTCACAAAATACCGCTTCCTGAAGTTTTAAGCTCTGTTTGCTCTGTTGTTGTGCCGTGCGTAATGCTCCCACTAAAACACTAATCAAAATGCCCTGAAGGACAAATATCAAAATTCTTGCGCCACTGGCAAAGGTCACATTCAAGCTGAAAATTGGATCGCCAAAAAAATAGGTTGCCAGAAATGCTGATAATACAGTGGCTAGAATCCCAGTATTGCGTCCGCCATACCAGGCAGCCAGCACCAGTGCAGTATGGAAAATCAAAAATGTCGTATTTTTAACCTGAATGTAGGGATCAAGCACCAGCATCAACAGCAGCGCCATTAGCACGAGGGCGATCGCCACAGCATAATTCCAAAGTTGCTGCTTCAAGCTAGACCTCCGGTGCATTCCTGCATTCAAGTGCTGATTTTCAACTGCCTTAGGTTGCGCCATGCTTACCTCCTGTACGCTGAATTAGCGCAACGATCGCTTGAATTAATCCCTCTGGCTCGATCGGTTTGCTCAAATGCCGTTGAAATCCAGCCTGTAATGCTTGTTGGCGATCGAACTCTCCCGCGTAGGCGGTCAGGGCGATCGCTGGGACTGTCTTGCCTTGCTCTAACCTCCGAACTTGCTGCATCAACATATAGCCATCCATTTCCGGCATTCCAATATCGCTGACAATCAAATCAGGAGCCGCTCGCTCAATCACTTGCAGTGCCTCAATTCCTGATGCAAAGCTAGTAACGATCGCCCCTGCTTGCTCCAGCACGAACGCCACAAACTCGCGTGAATCTGGCTCGTCGTCTACTACCAAGATGTGTAAGCCAGTTAAAGGGTTAAGGGGTGAAGAGGTGAAAGAGCGATCCTGTCCTTCACTCCTCCATTCCTTCACTGCTTCACTTTTTTGCAGTGGCAGCCTCACAGTGAACGTTGCCCCTTGCCCTTCTCCAAGACTGTCTACGCTAATCTGTCCGCCGTGCATTTCAACAATTTGACGGGCAATCGCCAATCCCAATCCCAATCCACCAAACTTGCGCGTCGTCGCGCCATCTTCTTGCCGAAAGTGTTCAAACACGTAGGGCAAGAAATCTGACTTGATGCCTTTACCCGTATCAATCACTTGAATTTGGGCATCAGTTCCAGCTTGGGTTAGACTGATCGTGATTTGTCCGGTTGGTGGTGTAAACTTCACCGCATTCGATAACAGATTCCACACCACTTGCTGCAATCGTCCGGCATCACCCATCACCGCTCCAACGTCTGGTGAAACAATTGTTTGAATGTGCAATGACTTGGCTTCGGCGGCGAGGCGAACCGTTTCTAAGGCAGATGAAATGACAATACTCAAGTCAACAGCACTTTGATCCAAACTCAGTTTGCCGCGTAGAATGCGGGAGATATCGAGCAGATCGTCAATCAACTGTGCCTGTAGCTGGGCATTCCGTTCGATCGTGGTCAGTGCTGTCTTCGTTCTGGCAGTATCCAATTTTCCTTGCTGCAACAGTTTTGACCAGCCTAGAATTGGATTGAGCGGCGATCGCAGTTCATGGGACAACACTGCCAAAAACTCATCTTTGATCCGGTTAGCGTTCTCGGCGGCTTCTCGTGCCTCTTGCTCTTGTTGTAAAATGCGTTCGCGATCGCGTTCAATTTGAACGCGATCGCTAATATCAGTTGAAGTGCCGTACCATTTGTGAACTTGTCCTTGCTCATTCAGAATTGGAACCGCACGAGTGAGGAAATGAAGATAGCTACCATCCGGTTGAATCAAGCGAAACTGCGACTGATAGAGCGATCGCGCTTCCTGTGCCTGAATAAAGTCAGCCTGGAGTTGCTCCTGATCTTCAGGTGGAATGATTTGCCGCATCACAGCAGGGTCGCGGCTTTGTTCAAGCGTTAATCCGGTGTATTCTGTCCAGCGATCGTTGGTAAACTCTACCGTTCCGTTTGCATCAGCGACCCAAACAATCTGTGGCATCCCGTTCGCAAGCTGGCGAAACTGGACTTCACTCTGACGCAGTTCTTCAACGGCGCGGGTATGCTCAATGATTGACCAGAGCCGGGACACCACTTCTTGTAGCAGTGCGACTTCATCCGATCGCCAATTCCGAGGGGTGCTTGCGTTGACCGCCAGCATCGCCACCCAAATTCCCTGGATTACACAAGGCACTGCAACATAGGCATGAGTGCCATAAGGAATGTAATTCTCAACAAAAGGGGCTGTGCAGGGATGGGTGGTGACATCTGCGACAGTAACGGGTTGCCCCTGGTGATAAAGGTCGATCAGGTCAGGCAAGGCAAAGTCTGACAATTGATAAACCCCAACTACACTGGGCATATGGCTCTGCTGATACCAGTCTTGCTTGACGATCGCAATCTGTGCGTCGCTATCAATTTCATTCCACACACAGCGATCGACGTTCAGGTATCTGCCTACACTGCTAACCACTTCCAACGCCATCTCATCGGCATCTGAGAGTTGCCGTAACCGTGCATCAAGTTGGTTGAGAAACTGATCGTTGAGTTCAGCCCGCCTGCGATCGGTAATGTCCGTAGAAAGATTAACAATGCCATCGGGAGCCGGATACAAGCGGTTCTCAAACCAGCGATCCCAGGTAGGGTAGTAGTACTCAAACTGAGCGGGGGTGCGATCGCGCATCACCTGATGCAGGAGATTATAAAACTCAGTTCCGACCAGATCGGGAAACAAATCCCACAGGCTTCTGCCCAAAGCCTCTTCGTAGGACAGTCGCAACGTTTCCGTAGCCTGGTCATTGAGATAGGCAATGTGCCAATCGCGATCAAGCAACACAAAATCTTCGCGAATGCTGGTTAACACCTGTTGCAGTTTTGCCTCTGCTGCCTCTGCTTGCTGGCGTAGAACTTGTTCATGGTGCAGTAATTGTTCACGCTCTGCTTCAGCTTGTTTGCGATCGGTAATTTCTTGAACAACTACATTGATCCCAATGACTTGTCCGTTCGCATCCTTAATCGGATACCAGTTTTCAATCCAGGTTCGATGCTCTTCCGGTTGAGCCTTCGTTTCGCCACTAATTTCTAAATTCAGCAACGGCTCTCCTGTTTCTAAAACTTGCCGGAATAACGGTTCAACCTCGTCTGCCAGGTCGGGAACAATTTCGCGCACGGTACGCCCAATGTGGTCTTCGGCAGCAATACCATTGATTTCTGCAAGTTGTTGATTAATTCGTTGAAAGCGCAAGTCAGGACTTAAAATTGCTAGACCAACTGGCGCAGTTTGATAAATGGCTTCAATTTCTACCAGTTGATGTTCAGCGATCGCCTGACTTTGCCGTAACTCTTCCTCTGCTTGCTTACGCTCAGTGATATTGGTGGTACAGCCAATAATTCCAATCAGGTCTCCCTGCAAATTGCGTTTCAGGTAGCCCTGTTCCCACACTTCGACCCAGTGTCCATCCTCATGCCGTACCCGATACTCGCCTTGATAGCGATCGCCACTTGCCATTACCGATGCAGCGCTTGACTCAATCCGCCGCAGGTCATCGAGGTGAATGCGTTCTGCCCACCAATCTCTGGTCGGCGGTGCATCTTCGGCTCGGACTCCCACAAGCTGAAGCAATCCCTCGGAACGATAAACGTAACCCGTTTGCAGGTTCCACTCAAACACAATGCCATCGACCGCTTGCATGGCAGTCTGAAACCGTTCATTACTCTCGCGTAAGGCGGCTTCAATCTCTTTGCGATCGCTGAAGTCGAGCGTGACACCAACCATCCGCAAAGGAACGCCAGTGCGGTCGTCATAAATTGCCCGTCCCCGTGCCAGAATCCAATGCACACTGCCATCAGACCAAATCGCGCGATATTCGGCTTCGTAATCAGTGCGGGTGGCGATCGCCTGCTGAACAGTCTGCCGGACAGCTTCACGATCCTCTGGATGAATCAACTCGAACAGCCGTTCATAAGTCAACTCTTCTTCTGGTGCTAACCCAAAGTTCGCCTTACACTGATTCGAGCTTTCCAGGACGTTCGTGATTAGATTCAGTTGCCAGGAGCCAAGCTTGCCAGTTTGGAGAGCAATTTTCAGCCGTTGTTCACTGTCGCGCAAAGCGGATTCTGCCTGCTGACGCTCGGTAATGTCCTGAAAAATCAGCACGATCGCATTGGCTGTGTTCTGCTCATCATAGAGAGGAGCCGCTGAAATACTCAGGATGACGTTTGAGCCGTCGCGTTTGCAGCGATAGGTTTCTATCCCTGAGAAAATCTCCCCACTCACCACTGCCGCTCGCACCTGGCGACATTCCTCGCGCTTTTCCTCAGCCACGATCGGCAACTCTTGCCCCAGCACCTCAGCGGCACTCCAGCCAAATAATCGTTCTGCGGCAGGGTTCCACAGTCGAGTAATACAGTCTGGCTCAATCACCACGATCGGCAGTGGGGAACACGCAACCAGGGTTTCCAGGGTTTGTAGCGTTTGTTGAAGCTGCTGCTGGGCTTGCTTGCGTTGGGTAATCTCCTCCGAGAAGATGACGATACCGCCAATTTGACCCGTGCTATCGTGCCAGGGGCGAATTTCCCAGCGTATCCATTGCACCGAACCATCTGCGCGCACGAAGGGATCTTCATCGCATTTCTCAGTTGCGCCTGCCAAACCGCGTTGATGCGCCTCGCGCCAGCGATCGGAGATTTCGGGAAAGATTTCGTAGTGCGATCGCCCCAACACTGCCTCAATCGAACCCAGTCCATAGGCATCCACCCATTGCTGGCTCACCTGGAGGTAGCGCATCTCTCGATCAAACATGGCGACTCCAGCGGGGGCGTACTGCACAAACAGTCGCAGTTTCTCTTCGCTCTCCTGCAATACAATCTCAGCTTGTTTACGATCGTGGATGTCGGTACTGCCACCAATCCACTCGACGATTTGCCCCTCGCTATCTCGAATTGGCAATCCCCGACTCAAGAGCCAGCGATACGTGCCATCGGCTTTGCGGAACCGACATTCCATCTCGTAGGACTCGCCTGCTTGCACCGCTTGCATCCAGGTTTGAAAGACTCGATCGCGATCGTCAGGATGAACACAGACTGCCCATCCTTGCTCTAACAGTTCGCTGCTCAGTCCCGTATATTCCTGGGTAAAACGGTTGACATACACGATGCTGCCATCGGGTCGGGCAGCAAAGACGATGTGCGGCATTGAGTCGGCAAGGCGGCGGAAGCGCTGTTCACTCACCCGTAACTGTTCTTCGATCGAGCGGCAAACGTCTGCTTCAGACTTTCCTTCAATCGGATCAAGATTTGCAGAAGTGGATGCCTCTTCCTCTAATGAAGACAAAGATGCAGTTGCCTTCGGAATTTCATGGAAGGTCGTCACCACCGCATAGGGCGTTTCAATATCCGGTTGAAACAGGGGAGTTGAATTAAGGCAAAGCCAGACGAGATTACCGTCGGGTTGATAAAAACCCATTACAACATCGCGACAGGGTTTACGCGATCGCAACGCCGCGATCGCTGGGTAATGCTCTGGTAGAAACGAAGACCTATCAGGATGAATTGTTTGCCACGCAGGATCAAATGCCGTTGTCCCCACAAGCTGTCTGGCACTGTAGCCCAACAGTTGCTCTGCCACCGGATCGCAAGACAGCACGATGCCATCTGCTCCTTGCAGGAGGGTGCCCATTAGACTTTCAGCAGAGGGCGATCCATCTTGATCGGAGTGTTTCATGGTTTGAGCGGTAGGAGATTCTTGGGGCTGCATGGCATGACCAGACCTAACGGTTGCTAAAAGTTCTCGCCGAAGTACTTCATCAGCAGAGCTTGAGCATACGCTTGCTGAACCTCGTCGGATGAGTTCGTCAGTTCTTGCAGCATCGCTTTCAGTTGCAAGAGTGCCAACTGAGAGGGTTGCGTTTTATTGTTCTCCCAACGGACGATCGTTGGAGAAGCGACACCTAATTTCAAGGCAAATTGTGCCTGTGTCAGTTCCAGCAGGTTACGTAACTGGCGAATAAATTTGCTCACGTCAGTCCGGTGTTCGATTGAGGTGCCAGGTGTAGTTGCCATAAATCTTATCCAGCCGGTGATAGACAATTGATCAGAAGACACACTGTCTATCAGAGGGTAGAGAAGCTTATTAAGGCATCTACCTCTGGAAGGAATTGCTTATTTGGGGTGAAATAACAGATGTCTTATCGTGCTGCTTTGCAGATACTGCCAGGGTCGCCCAGAGTCACCTCAGTAAGCCAGTTGAGCTAGCCGAATTAGTTACCACGATCGCCAGCTTGATGGAATGATTGCATTCAGTTACAAAGTGGATATCCCTCAAGTGTTTATTCACAACCTCATCTTCAATCCCGTACAGGCGATCAAGTCTTTGCTCTTTTCATTACAAGCAGACTTGCGATCGGTGTTACCACAGATTCAAGCTCCTTGTTTGATTCTGTGGTCTGAAAAAGATTTGGCAGTTCCTTTATCGATCGCTCAGGAATTCTCCCAGCTTATTCACGATTCAAGACTGGTTACGGTTTCAGAGGGATTTCACGAATGGGTTCTTTTGCATCCAGAAAAATTTGTATCGATTGTTTCTAGTTTTATCGCGGAAAATGAAGGCAATCTGAATAAGCCAAAGGACAGAAGGATATATCTGTTTACTGGTGGACAATTAGATACTGAAAGAAGCGATCGTGCCGAAGCAACCCAAAACTAGCCATCTACCATTCACACATCTGCCCATCTACTCATTCAGGTATTGCATGGAGGCACTGTCTGGACAGAAAGTTTGGGTGAGGGTATGGGAGTCACGTTTACGGTGCAATTGCTGCCATTAGGGAATCGGAAGTAGGGAATGGAGAAAATAACGCTGGTTCTCTACGCTTCACTCCCCACTCACTGGCATTCAGGTTTGCTCGTCCCAGTAAAAGTATTCACATTAAGCACAACATACTTTAGATAGAAAACTTCAGCCTTGAGTGAGAGTGAACTGAGCGGCTCCAATGATGAGAATGGAGGTGTTTCTGTTATCCAGATTGGATTGTTTGATGAACAGCGTGCCTCCTAAAGCCGTTACTAATGTCAATCGCATCTTGGTTGTTGATGATCTACCTGACAACTCCTTTCTGCTGCAAACTGTCCTGGAAAACGAAGGCTATCAAGTTGAGGTTGCCGATAATGGTTACGTTGCGTTAGAAAAGATTGCATCTCATCTACCAGATTTAGTATTGCTCGATGTGATGATGCCAGAGATGAACGGGTTTGAAGTTACTCGTCGCATTCGGCAAAATGTATCGCTTCCATTTATTCCCATCCTCTTAGTGACAGGCTACAGTGAACCTACACCTGCGGATGGGTTTGATGCCGGAGCCGACGGCTTTATTCGCAAACCCATTGACTTTGATGATTTACTGAACCGAGTCCAGACAATCCTACAGCCCAAGCAACTAATTGATCCATGATACTACATGGATTAATTCATACAAAAAAGGCAGTCTTCATCAAGACTACCCCATGACCACAACAGCAACGCGAATGCGCCACCATCGTCTTCATCGTTTAATACTTTTGACATCACTTGGCTGGAATTGAAATGAAATACTTTAGAATTCCCGTTCTATCCTGTTTAAGATGATTTCACCAGTGGAATTAAACTAAGCACTAATTGCCAACTCAGAGGAAAAGGTCACAGTTTGGGGAACCAAATCAGCTTCGTTCAACAAAACGGTCGTTTCGTAGCCAATTCTACCCATTTCTGGCTCTGGTCCCATTGCCATCTCAACTGCATAAGTCCAGCTACCCGCTTCTAGTTGGTAGCTCTTAATGGTGCCAACCCCACCCACAAACTTGACGTTTTCACCTTTGCGAAACTGGGGTACTTTTGTGATGGTTGCAGCCATAATGACCTCATCCTTGTAAAGTGATGTCCTCATAGCTAATGTTGTACTGATTAAGCCAGCTTTTCTTTCTCTACCAGGAGTTTCACTTTAGGTTGGAGATCGTATTTCCTGGGGAGCAATTTATGCAAGTATTCAGATGTGTTGCTCGCTCAGTTACCCTTGCTTCGTTACCGCAAGAGACTGGCAAGGCTTGCCACCGCTTCAATTAAGTCGTCTGGGCTGACAGGTTTGGAGAGATGTCGCTGAAACCCTGCTGCCGTTGCTTCTTGTTGATCTTCTTCTTTGACAAAAGCAGTCAGGGCGATCGCAGGCACTCGGCGCTTTTGAGGAGACTGAAGTGTTCTGATTCGACGGATTAGAGAATAGCCGTCTTCATTGGGCATCCCAACATCGCTGATCACTAGATCAATGTCTGTTTGGGAGATAACGTCAAAGGCAACTGCCGCAGATTCTGCTAGTATGACCTGAGCTTGCTGCTGCTCCAGAATAAAGCCAACTAACTCACGGTTGTCTAAATCATCATCGACCACAAGAATCCGAATGCCAGTGAGGGGGTGCGGGGAGGCAGGGGCGTGGGGGGGTATTTCCTTGCTCCCTTGCTCCTCGGCTCCCTCACTCCTCAGCAGCGGCAATTGCACCGTGAAGGTAGTACCTTTACCTTCGCCCTCACTAGCTGCATAGACAGTGCCGCCGTGCAGTTCCACTAAGTGACGCACGATCGCTAGTCCTAACCCTAGTCCACTCTGAGATCGCGTCTTAGAGGCATCAGCTTGCCGAAACCGCTCGAAAATAAATGGCAGGAAATCTGCTGAAATTCCTTGTCCACTATCAGTTAAAGTGATTTGTGCGAGCGAACCAACCTGTTCTAAGCGCACTTCAACCCGCCCACCATTAGGGGTGAATTTAATAGCATTGGAAAGCAGATTGCTAACAACTTGTTCCAGACGCTCTGAATCACCCAGCACTTGTCCAGTCAATGGATCAAGGTGAGACGAAATCTGAATGGCTTTTGCCTCGGCATTAGGTCGAAATGTTTCGATCGCAGCATCAATCACAGGAACCAGATAAACAGATTGGCGCGATATCTCTAATCGATTTTGAATAATCCGGGAAACGTCAAGCAGGTCTTCAATCAGCTTATTTTGCAGTCTGGCATTGCGGGCAATGATTTCGTGCGCCCGACTCACGGTTGGATCTTCAAATTGGCGTTTGCGAAGAAGTTGTGCCCATCCCAGCATGGAGTTGAGCGGATTTCTCAGTTCGTGAGAGACGATCGCTAGAAACTCGTCTTTTGTTCGGTTGGCTTCCTGGGCTTCTTGATACAACCGAGCATTATCCAGTGCGATCGCCGTTCGTCGTGCCAACTCCTCTGCCATCTCCAGATCGGCGCGATCGTAGCGGCGGATCGCCTTAGTCTTGACTAAGGCGATCGTACCGAACTTGCGGTCATGTACCATCATCGGCACGACGATCGAGGCTTTGACTCCAAGCTGTTGCAGCAACCTCAGATGGTCTGCATCCTGGGCAATTTGTTCAAAAATTGAATCAGAAATAGTGCTTCTTAATTCAGACTGCCCAGTGCGTAACACTTTAATAGAACCATAATCGGCATCAGCAGGCGGTGGATAGCGTCGTCTCAGTTCGAGAATGAGGGCTGCTTGCTCTGGCTCTGAGGCTGCCACGATCGGTTCACCAAGCGCCAGTGTTGCTGGTTCAATCACATCCACTAAGCAAATATCTGCCAGAGTTGGCACTGCAAGGTTGACTAAATTTTCTAAGGTCGTGCGGTAGTCGAGGGAGGAAGATAGGAGGCGACTGGCTTCGGCTAAAAACTCAGACCGCTGCTTTTCAAGTTCGGCTTGGGCTTCTGCCTGTTTCCGTTGGGTAATATCCTCCATCAAGCCATCAATGATGGTGGTGCCATTGGTTCTGGTAAAGGTTTTGCTAATTTTGACCCAACGAGTGGTGCCATCCGCGCAACGAAGTTGAATTTCACGATCGCGCACTTCACTATTCTGTTTTAACTGAGCCAACAGTTCAGCATAGTCTTGGGCTTGAAAGTATGACTCCAGCGTTTGATTAGGAGGAACTTCTGTCAGCG
The DNA here is from genome assembly GCF_000317555.1 of Gloeocapsa sp. PCC 7428. Taxonomy (GTDB): domain Bacteria; phylum Cyanobacteriota; class Cyanobacteriia; order Cyanobacteriales; family Chroococcidiopsidaceae; genus Chroogloeocystis. The sequence goes on along the minus strand of NC_019745.1, from coordinate 2,347,480 downwards.
ATCCCAACCCAAGTAATCGCAAAAATGCAGCATTCCCTTCTAATAAAGTGCCGTCAGAGGTGAGGCGATAAACGCCGACATCAAGCTGGTTGAGCAAGGTTTGCACTCGTGCCTGCAAACTGGCTGCCTGTTGCTGTGCCGCAATTCGCTCTAGCGCCGTTTCAACCGCAGCCGGTAAACGAACGTAATGGCTGGGAGATTTGATCACATAGTCATCTAACCCAGACTTCATTGCCTCCAACGCAATCTCCTGGGTCGCGGTGCTGGTAAACATAATGACCGGGCAGTTGGGATATTGCGCCTTGATCGTTCTGAGGATGGTCAGTCCATCACTCCAGTGCAGTTGGTAGTCAGTGATGACCACATCAAATAGAAAATTTATGAATACCTGCTCAAACTGCTCAGCAATACCAACTTCCGTGATCTGCGCCTCTGGGAAAGCCCGTCCCAACTCACGAATCGCTAAAGCACGATCGTCTGGGTTGTTGTCGATCAAAAGAATCCGCAACATGAAGCGTTCCCTACTGGGAAGGGGACAAGTGAGTCTATCTTAGGGAGTATCTGCGTTATTTGTATATCTATCCTTCGAGAGATTGCCTTACACAATATAGTGGACTATGCCATACCTAGCTGAGGCTTTTCGTTGTAAGTAATCCAATGCAAATCAAGCGTTTTGAGGATCTCGACTAACTGATCAAAATCTGGAGGCTTGACGATATAAGCATTACCACCTAAATCGTAGATGTGATTGACATCCACATACTCCCTCGACGACGTGAGGGCAACCACAGGTAAACGCCGGAGTTCAGGCTGTTGGCGAATCCAAGACAACACTTCCGCCCCCGATCGTCGCGGCAGTTTGAGATCGAGCAGTACAAATACAGGCAATGGATAGGCAGTGCGATCGTTGTAGGGCGTTTCTCCAGCAAGGTACTGAATGGCAGCATCGCCGTCATTCACCACTTGCAGAGACGTGATGATTCCAGCCTTACGAAACGCTCGTTGTACGAGGAAGACATCTTTGGGGTTATCTTCTACAAGTAGAATGGTGTGTTCTGTGCTCATCATTTTCCGAGTTTAGCGATCGCGGTTATGAATATACTCCGCCAACACCTGATTAATCAGCACTTGAACTCCCTGCTCACCAGCCTGTGCCTCAAAGTATTCCACGATGAAAGCATCCAGGAGGAGATCAACATGCCGCTGACCTCGCTCAACAGGTTTTCCGGCAACCCGCAGCACGGCCCGCTGCATTTGTTCTTCAGTTACCTCTGGAATATCAGACAGATCAATATCTTCATCTTTCATAGCGTCAATCCGCTCCCAATCAGTTTGAGAGACTTTGGAAGAAGATGATTTGCTCACGTTTAGTTCCCTCCCTCATCGAAATAACCCGAATTTCGTCTCCAACCTCTGTATGAGCAATCACCACCACTCGTCCAGATAGCAACCCCAGTGTAATAAAGCGTTGCTCACCATAAGCATAGCGATCGTCTTCAAATGTGAGCGTTGCCCCCTCAAAAACCTGGAAAGCATCGACAAAATCAAACCCATGTTTGTCCAAATTTGATTGCCGCTTGTTTTCATCCCAAATGAATCGCATCTGCTAACTAATACCTATTATGGTCTTATTCTCCTATGGCAGGTAGCTCAATCCAAAATCGGCTGCCTTGCCCTAGTTGCGACTCAACGCCTACCTGTCCACCCATGCGCTCGATTCCTTTGCGGACGATCGCCAGCCCAATCCCATTACCCGGATATTTTTCCTCCCCATGCAGACGAATAAAGGGTCTAAAAATCTGTTGCTGATTGTCTACAGCAACACCAATCCCATTATCCTCTACATATAGACGGACACTGGATCGCTCTCCTGCCCCCCCACTCCTCCGCTCCTCCGCCCATACTCGCACTTGAGGCTGCACATCGTCTGCCACAAACTTAACCGCATTAGACAGTAGGTTTGTCAGAACCTGAATCAAAATTAGACGATTCGCTTGCACAAGGGGTAACGGTTCCTCAATCTGAAGTTGTGCCTGTCGCGTCTGAATCTCTGGCTCTAATTGAGTTAACACGTCTGTTAAAACCAGGGATAGATTAACAGGTTCCAAATCGATTTCAGCCTGTCTCAAGCGACTGTAAGTTAAAAGGTCGGTGATTAAGGTATCCAGTTGTTGGGCATTGGCAGCAATTCGCTGTAGAAATGTCAGATGACTCGCATCTAATGACTCACCCAGATCCTCTAACAATACTTGAGCAAATCCCTGAATCGTTCGCAAAGGGGTACGCAAATCATGGGAGATCGAATATGTGAACTCTTCGAGATCTTGATTCGCCGCAGCCAGTTCAGCGGTGCGTTCCTGCACTCGTGCTTCTAAGGTGGCATTGAGTTGCTGAAGCGCTACTTCAGCCTGTTTACGCTCTGTAATGTCGTCTAGTAGCCCATCGAGAACAGTAATCCCCTCAACGGTATTCAAAGTCGTCGTCAGAAGCGCCCAAAATTGCGTGCCATCACTTCGTTGCAGTTGCACTTCTTGCTCTTGCCGTTGAGGTGGCGGCAAATTGGCTAATCGAACATAGCAGTCACAAATATCGATCAAATTCATCTCATTGGCTTGATCCAGCGATTCTACGCCCAATAACTCTAGAAAAGCAGGATTACTCTCGATCAATGCACCCTCTGAACTGAAGCGAAAAATGCCAATATTGACCTGATTGAGCAATCCTTGCAATCGGATTTCCAGTAGCGCCGCTCGTTGTTGGGTTTCGCGCCGCTCTAGTGCTACCCGTAGCGAAGCAGGCAATCGCACGTAGCGGTTTGGCTCTTTAAGAATATAATCATCGAGTCCTAGCTTCATGGCTTCGACGGCGACTTCCTCGGTTCCGGTATTGGTAAACATAATCACCGGACAGCGGGGATACCGTTGTCTCACCGTCTCCAGAATATCTAACCCGGTTGTCCAGCGCAGTTGAAAATCCGTGATTACGGCATCAAAAGCACCTGCCTCGATTGCACGATTAAACTCACCGGAACTGGAAATTTCCTGGACATCCAGTTGGTTAAAGTCCCGCTGCAATTCGCGCAGAGCGAGGGCGCGATCGCTGCGGTTATCATCAATCAGGAGGATTCGGAGAGGTTGGGTCATGAGTTGAGTCGTTCAATGGGAGAACAGCACTTAGCAGCGCAATCCAAAAACGGCTTCCCTGCCCCAGTTGCGATTCCACACCAACTTGCCCGCCCATCCGCTCTAGCCCTTTACGCACAATGGCTAAGCCAATGCCCGTACCAGGGTAGTGTTCGGCACCATGAAGGCGTTCAAAGACCCGGAATACTCGCTCTTGGTGTTCAGGTGCAATGCCAATGCCGTTGTCTACAATCCACAATCGTATCCAGCGTTCGTCATTTTGGTATGCTTCTTCCACAAAAATATCTATCTGTGGCTGCATATTGGGTTCGACAAATTTAATGGCATTGCTAATCAGATTGGTAATAACTTGAATCAACGTTGAACGGTGCGCCATGACTGGTGGCAGATCCACTGCCACCTGAATCTGAGCCTGGGTTTCCTGAATTTGAGCCGTTAATTGCTTCAGGGCTTCTTTCACCACATCGTCTAATGCCGTGGGTTGTAGCTTAATCTGAGTCCGAGTTAGACGACTATAGTTCAGCAAGTCGCTGATCAGCAGATTCATCTGAACGGCATCCTCAATGATGGAATCGATATAGCTGCGGCAAAAGTCTTCTAGCTGTTCGCCACAATCTTCTAACAGGGCTTTTGCAAAGCCTTGTATTGTTCGTAGCGGTGCTCGCAAATCATGGGAAACCGAGTAGGTAAATGCTTCAAGTTCCTGGTTGGTTTCCTCTAGTTGGGCAGTGCGTTCAGCAACTCGTTGCTCTAAGGTGACATTAAGCTGATGCAGATCCGCTTCTGCTTGCTTGCGTTCGGTGATATCTTGCACCGTTCCCATCAGATGCAATGGGTTGTCACTAGCATCGTAATACGCTCGTCCTTTAGCGGCAATCCAGTGAGTGCTGCCATCTTGCCAAAGGGTGCGGTATTCAATGTTATATTCACCTCTTTGCTCTAACGCCTGTGTGACAGCGGCATGAGCGCGATCGCGATCGTCTGGGTGCAGCGCATTTAGAAACACCTCATAGCTTATTGGCGTTTCTGGCACAAGTCCAAATATGGCTTTACAGCGGTCTGTCCAAATTAATTTATTTTGAGGAATATTCCAGAACCACATCCCTAACTGGGCAGCTTCAGTTGCCAGTCGAATTCGCTCTTCACTGTTCCGCAGTGCTTCAACTGCTCTCGTTTGCAGCAGGAGCGACCAGAGCCGCGCAACGGCTTCTTGCAGGAGGGAAACTTGATGGGATTGCCACTGCTGTGGGGTTTCGGCGTTAATGGCTAGATTGGCAACCAAGCGCCCTTCGTGAAGGCAAGGAACGCCAATGTAAGCGCGAATGCCTCGCTCTTCATAGCTACGGGCAAAGGGAGCCGTAGCAGGGTAGGTGGCTACATCGGAAACAACGACAGGTTCTCCTGCCTGGTACTGGGCGATGATCTCTGGTAATGAGAACTGTGATATAGGGAAGACCCCAACCACACTGGGAATGTCCTCCCGCTGTCGCCAGTCTTGTCGGGCAATCGCCACATCCTCCTGTAAATTGATTTCAAACCAGACGCAGCGCTCCACCTGAAGATACTCTCCAATGCGGCTGACAGCTTCCCATTCCATCGCGTCTGCGCTAGAAAGCTGTCGTAACCGGAAATCGAGGTCATTCAGAAATTGCTTATGCAGTTGAGCAATTTTGCGATCGTGAATATCTTCAACAATCGAAATAAAGTATTTGGGCTGCCCATCCACTTCTCGCACAAGGGACACCGTTAAGTTAATCCAAACCAGGGAGCCATCCTTACGGATGTAGCGTTTCTCCATTGAGTAAGTTTGAATTTCATCTGCCAGCATTTGGCGAACATAATCGAGGTCACTGTCTAAGTCTTCCGCATAGGTCATGTCCTGGAAGGTGCGTTGCAGTACTTCCTCATGGGTGTAGCCCACAATTTCACATAGCTTTTGATTAACCCGTAGCCATTGTCCGGTCAAGCTGACATGAGCAATGCCCACAGCGGCTTGATTGAAGGTTGCCCTAAACTGCTGCTCACTTTCAACTAGCGCAATTTCAACTCTTTTTCGGGCAGTAATATCCTCGACGAAGATGAGAATGCCACTCACCGTGCCGCTGTCATCAAACCAAGGCTGCACTTCCCACCGCAGGTATTGTTCCGTGCCATCCGGCAGCACGAAACGATCCTCGTCGCATGTTTCGCTGTGTCCTGCCAGTCCCCGCTGGTGTACTTTTCGCCAATAGTCAGGAATATTGGGGAAAATCTCATAATGGGATTTGCCTAATACTGACTCGATCGAATCGAGGTGGTACTCATCAATCCAGCGCTGACTGAGGGCAACATAGTGCATTTCCCGATCAAACATAGCAATGCTCACTGGAGCATATTCGATGAACAACCTCAAGCGTTCCTCGCGTTCCCGCAGCGATCGTTCAATTTGCTGACGTTCCTGCAACTCACGCTGTAACTGCTGATTTGTAGCTTGCAGTTGGTGTCGCAGGCGGGATTGCTGGAGAGCGATCGCCAACTGATCTGCCACTTCACGGGCAATCTCCTGCGCTTCCTCATCAAAGGCAGCAGGTTCAGTAGCTGCGAGGCTGAGTTCTCCAACTAGCGTATTTTCTACCAATAAGGGCACACAGAGACAACTGCAAAAGCCCTGCGATCTCAACTGCCTCAGCACACGCGGACAGTCTTCTGCGGTTGCCAAATTTTCCACGTAGCGTATCCCATGAAGTAAGCTTTGCTCAGGAGCAAAATCGGTAACAGTTAGGAGAGTGCCAACAGGTAGGGACAATTCCTCAGTTTGACTGCTTCCCGCTAATACTTGGGCGGTTCCAACCGCTAGATCAAACACCGCCACAAACGCCTGCTGGTGAGGCACAACTTGACGCATCTTTGCAAGGGCGTTACTGATCAGAGCCTCATCCGTTTCTGTTGCCAGAATTGCTCGGTCAATCTCATGCAGTGCCGCTAGCCGTTGGGCGCTTCGCTGTAGAGCCAGTTTTGCCTGCTTATTTTCAGTGATATCGTGAACACTGACAATCCGGTAAAGTAAGTTGCCGCTGACATCCCGTACTGCTGTTCCGCTCAGGAAAACAGGAAATACCGTGCCATCCTTACGACAATGCTGTGACTCAACAGCATAATACCCCCGCTCATTGACATGCTGAATGAATTCGATCGCTTCAGCATGACAGTCTAATGGAAACAAATTGAGAATGGGGGTTCCCAAAAGTTCTTCGACGGTGTACCCATGCATTCGAGCAAACGCCGGATTCATGAGAGCGAGAGTTTGATCATCGGGCGCGCCCATCACCAACCCATGTTCAGCAAATTGAAAAATGTCTTTATACTGCTGTAAGGCTGCCGCCGATCGCTGCGCCTCCTCAGTCTTGACTTGAGCAGTATGCAGGGCATCCTCGTAGCTCCTAGACACTTGTAGAATTTGCCGACGAAGGAAATAGGCAAGCACAGCACCCACACCTAATGCCAGCAGCAAGCTAGACAGAATTACTGATTGGGTTGTTTGTTGAGCTACTTGGCTACGCTGGTTACGCAGTTGCTCTTCGGTTGCAATAAACTCGGTTATCTTCTGCCGCATCCGATCCATACTCTGTTTACGGCGTTCCAGAGCGTTCAGTGGTTCAGGTTCACCACGCTGTTTACGAGTAATGGCAGGGGGTACTTGTTGTTCCCATTGGTTAGATTGAGCGATTAGCGCAGTGACTCGTTGAACTTGACCGGGATTGTCAGCAACGCGGCGCTTGAGTTCTTCCAAACTAGCGTTGATTTTGTCGCTCGCTTGCTCATATGGCTCCAGAAAATTCTGCCGTCCTGCTAGTAAATATCCGCGCAGTCCCGTTTCCCTATCTAACAACAGCTTCTGGGTATAGTTAGCTTGTGAGATGACCTGATTGGTATGGTCTACCCAACGCAGCGCGGACACCAACTGGGTCGTTTGCCAAATGAAAATGCTAGACAGAAAAAGCAGCAACACGATCGGTAGGACGATCGCACGGGTCAGCCTGCGGCGAAATCGGGTTTGGGCAAGGGCAAGAATCATGTTTTTATCTTAGTAGCGAAAGTCCCTACCCTAAAGAGGGTAGGGATGACGAGCGAGTGAGCCGAAGGCGAACAAGAATCCAAGATCTCTATGTCTTACAAAATACTTGCTAGAATGTAAGACATGGAAAAAGCCTTTCGCTACCGATTCTATCCTACGCCTGCACAGGAAAACCTGTTGCGGCGGACGGTTGGCTGTGTGCGGCTTGTGTACAACAAAGCTCTTGCCTATCGTACCGAGTCGTTTTACAACGGTGAGCGCATTGGCTATAACCAGACCTCTGCTGCATTGACGCAATGGAAGAAACAGGAGGATTTAAGTTTCCTCAATGAAGTGTCCAGCGTTCCATTGCAGCAGTGCTTGAGGCACTTGCAGTCTGCCTACACGAACTTTTTTGAGAAACGGGCAAGTTACCCGCAATTCAAAAAGAAGCGCAATGGCGGATCTGCCACGTTTACCCGTGCTGCCTTTAGCTGGAAAGATGGCAAGCTCTATCTGGCAAAGTGTAGTGAGCCACTTGCAGTTCGCTGGAGCCGTCAGCTTCCTCGCAATGCTGATCCCTCCAGTGTGACGGTGCGGCTAACCCCAGACGGGAAATGGTTCGTCTCAATTCTGTGTGACATTAAGATTCTGCCTCTACCTCGCTCTACTCAAGAAATTGGGCTAGACATGGGCGTTTCTACCCTCGTCACGGGAAGCGATGGTACTAAGGTTGCCAATCCAAACTCTTTACGCAAGGCACTGAAGAAATTAAAACAGCTTCAAAAGTCGCTATCGCGCAAAGAAAAAGGGTCAAACAACCGGCGCAAGGCGAGGTTAAAGCTTGCAAAACATCATGCTCACATTGCTAATATCCGCAAGGATCATTTACATAAAACAACGACTCAACTCATTCGTGAAAATCAAACGATTGTGGTTGAATCGTTGAATGTGAAAGGCATGATGCAAAACCACAAACTCACTCAGGCAATCTCCGATGCCAGTTGGGGAGAATTGGTGAGGCAGTTAGAGTACAAAGCGCAATGGTATGGACGGAACCTGATTCAGGTGGATCAGTGGTTTCCCAGTTCCAAACGCTGCTCAAACTGCGGGTACATTTCTCCCAAAATGCCGCTCAATGTGCGGGAGTGGGATTGCCCAAAGTGTAACACTCATCACGACCGAGACATCAATGCGGCAGTGAACCTTTTGGCGGTCGGGCAGACCGTGACAGCCTGTGGAGCGACCGTAAGACCGAAATCCTCTAAGGACATAGGCGGGTGCAATGAAGCAGGAACCGTAAAACCTAAGTCGTCGCAACGCAAACGGACTTAGGGAATCCCTACCCTCTGCGTAAGCAGGGTAGGGAGGATGTCAATACGGGTGTGCCTCCCAGCAAGCTATCAGAACTATGAAGCGCCAAATCCGCACTAGCAGACTTGACGCTTCACATAAGTATTTACAACAACCTATGGTTAAGGTCTTTATTTAGCTGACCTCAATCTCCATTCAAGTATATAGACAGAAGATTTTCTTTAGATTTAATGGCACACCTTAAATTTCAACTTCTTGGTGCAGATGTACCACTGTTGAAAAAGATGGCTATATTTGTCTAAAACAACCCTAAGTACTGCTGGATCTAAAGAATTTTTAACTCCCTATTCCGCTATGCTTAAGCTTATTTCTCCTCAGCTTCTAAGTCTTCGTAACCCTAATTCACGTTGAGGAGCGATCGCCCCCGTCTCCTCCAACCTTACCCAAATACACGCTCTTCAGCCCCATTGTCCCCTTCTTCGTTACTCCCCAATAGCGAAGATAACGATAAGGTTCATAAATCTTGCCGGTCTTAGCATCAGGAATCATCTTCAGCTCAATGTGCCCCCGTCCTCCATGCTTACCTAGTGGTGAACCATCCTCACGAGTCTCTTGGTTCTCCTCTTCTGACTCTGCCTGCCGTGACTCCAACAACCCCTGGATCATCTCAGCTAGCTCCCCCAACTCCTCATCACTCCAATCCTGGAGTTGTTGAATCAACCGCGCTGATTTACTTTGTTTCGCCATGCTTCCCCACCTCGGCAGAATTGCTTAGGGAATACTTAGGGAGCTTTAGCCTGCTTTTATTCCCTAAGTCTAGATGCATCCGTACTGAGCAGACTTAGGGAAAGCTGTTTCACGTTTTACTCTAAGCTATTCCCTAAATTTCGTCCCCACCCCAACTGGCAGAAACCTTGATATCCACGACTACCGGGATCGGGTGCAAAAACTTCCGAGCGGCTGCAATCATGCATTGATGCAAAAGACAACTGATTTGCTTCACCTCAGCAACAGGGCACTCCAACAGGATTTCATCATGAACCGTGCAAATCAGTTTCGCTCCTGTCTCTGTCAGTACTTTGTTGAGTTTCACTAACGCCAATTTCGTGATATCAGCATTCAGAGCTGATTTATAAAGAGAATCTAAAAGGTGCCTGGAATAGAGTTGAGTAGATTTTAGGCTAGAAGCAGTTGAATGGTTGCATTAGTGATGACTCGTCGGCCTGAAATTGCCAATTCTAAACGCAAGCCATACGCCAGTGACTTGAGAGATGCCGAGTGGGAGATATTGAAGCAGATGGTGCCCCAACCCAAAGGATTTGGTCATCCAGTGGAAGTTGATTTCAGGGAAATTCTCAATGGGATTTTCTATGTCCAACGTACGGGGTGCCAATGGGAAATGATGCCTCATGACCTTCCCCCTTACAGCACGGTGTACCACTACTTTCAGAAATGGCAACGCAAAGGTATTTGGCAAAAAATGCACGACCAAGTACGTCAACAATTGCGAACAAACATCGGTCGAGATCAACAGTCTACCGTTGCTATTGCGGACTCTCAATCCGTCAAAACAACGGAAAAAAGGGAGCCAGTGCGTTGCGAGGGTTCCCCCCGCTGTAGCAACTGGCGTGGGAGGTCTACGGTTTCGATGGTGGCAAAAAGGTTAAAGGACGTAAGCGTCATGTCGTCGTCGATTCGCAAGAATTCGTGATTGGTGTACTGGTCACTGAAGCCAATGCTTCAGAACGATTAGGGGCAATCGTTGTGCTTGATGAAGCCAAGGAAAAGTTGTCCAACTTAGAGGTTGTCTGGGTAGACCAGGGATATTCTGGCAAGAATTTTGTCAATGCGGTCAGACAGGTGTGTGGTCAGACGGTACGAGTGGACGTGATTGAGCGAACCTCCCAAACGTTTGAACAGTTGCCGAAGCGTTGGATTGTGGAGCGAACGTTTGGATGGCTCAATCGATTTCGACGCTTGAGCAAGGATTACGAGATGTATTCAGAGCTAAGTGAAGCGATGATTTATGGCTCCTTAATTCGTCTCATGGTTAAACGATTAGTCGCTTAATATTTACTTTATAAATTAGCACTAACGTTGTTTTTAAATGTTTCAGATTCAGTTCAACATTCCACCGTTCACCAAAAAGTCTGAGAACTTCAAGAGTAAAATATTTTGTTGAATCTAATAAAGTAGTGATTAAACTCACTCGTTGAGTGCGAAAACCAGGAATGATAATGTAGTAATAAATTTCTCGCACAGTTATAGATTGAGGTAAGGCAGCAAATTCCTCTCGACTTAATCGTTATGGACAAGTTTTTGGTTTATGCCAAACAACTAGTTTGTCGCAATCTCCAACAATTTTACCTTTTCGCATCGTTGTTTTCCGAGATTGATGCGTAACGTTATACTGCGTCACAACGCAAATTCTTAATGAAAAACAAGTCAGCATAAGCGCTCGTATGCTCTATCTCCTAAAAGTACATCTTTTGGATTGAGTTCTAGGTATAATTGCCTCGCAAGCTTTAGGTCATGAGTATTCAGAACATCTATAGCTAGGGCAATAGCAGCGCTTGTAGCTAGACTAAATATTACACCAACTTTGGCGATTGGAAACCCACACCCAAGCTTTTGGCTACTCGGTTGAGGGTAGGCTTTTTGGTTTTCTGGTGTGTCAGGCAGCGATCCGCTTGAACCGTCTATTACTTTCATGTAACGGTCACACCACAAATATTCACATGACACTTTCTCTTCTAAATTTTGTCTAGCTTTACCAAACAGTTTTTCTCACGGTTTCTCTGGTAATCTAGACCTAGCTTGACAGTATCCACTTGTGTCGGTTGACGGAATTTCTATAGATTCTTCTACCAAATAAGCAATCACACTACTTACTGCCTTATAGCAACTTTTATCATCATCTAAAACTTGAGACAGAAATACCCATAAAGTCACGAATGGGTCAAACAGACGGCGACGATATTTAATTTTTAACTCGTCTATAGCTTGCTCAGTTACAGAGCATGGTAATAGCTCTCGAAATGGTAATCCCAAACTTTGGCTAAATTTTTACTTGAGAATTTTTACTCGATTAGGTACAGTAGTAATAGTGATAACGACTTACTCGTATCAAACAAAGTATTTTAAGGTCTTGGAAGCTTTTCCGGCGTTGCATAATAGAGCAATGAATAGGTACTAAATCTGATGCAATGCCCTGAATGTAACTCCAACCATATCCGTAAGAACGGCAGGATCAGAGGCAAACAAAATCATATTTGTGTCGATTGCCGTCGTCAGTTTATTGATGTCTATACAGCCCCTCAAGGATACTCAAATGAAATCAAAAGACAATGTTTGAAAATGTCTGTTAATGGCATGGGATTTAGAGGTATTGAGCGGGTGACGGCAGTCCATCACACCACCGTGATTAACTGGGTGAGACAAGTTGGAGAGCACTTACCTGATGCCTACGAACCAGAAACTAATCCAGAGGTCGGAAAACTCGATGAACTCGAAACTTTTATTGGCTCTAAAAACACAAAATTTGGCTCTGGACGGCGGTTGACCACTTTCAACAGGGAGACCATAGTGCTAAGACGTTTGCCCCATTGTGGGCAATGGTGTCCACCTGGAAATGTTACTTCTATGTCACTGATGGCTGGTCGGTATACCCAGGATTTATCCACACGCAGATCAGATTGTTAGCAAGACTTATATGATCCAAGTGGAAGGAGAAAATACTCGATTGCGTCACTACCTGGCGCGGCTGCATCGCAAGACGTTGTGTTACTCAAAAACAGCACAAATGCTGAAGCACTCGATTCGCTTGTTACTACATTACCTCAAATTCTGGGATATCCCGATTCCTCAATCATTCATTACATCATTCAGCAACGCCGCACGTACTATTTTGTTCGTTTTTTAGTAGTTCAATGTAGTCATCGTCTGTCAAGGTGATTGTCATCACTAGCTCTTAAGAATTAATAATAATTAATTGCAACAATTTTACCTTAAAGGTGAATGATGATAATGTTTTGGGACGATGCGCGATCGCACAGTATCCTCAATTGAGGAAACCGCACGCTAGCGTATACTGCAAGCCCAGCAGCCAGTAGGCTAATCAATAGTTAACAAAATTAGAAGTTACGCACTTGATGCCTTAGGGCTTGCATTTTAGTTCCTCTACTCAGGGAAATCTACCATGGTTCTCCTTAAGAAATTTTAGGCTCTCAATTGGAAACCCTTGTTCTTGCGTGGCAGATTTTAGGAGTTTTTCAAAATTGTCCGATCTTACCAACAGTATCGATGCTACTTCTCGCTATCTCTGCGGTTGAGGTTCCCCATAAATGAAATCATCCATAACGACAATATCTTTAGTACCACCGTCATTATTGTTATAGCTTAAGGCAGTATTGCCACTGGTAATACGGACTCGATAAATGCGTTCGCCCTGATTGAATACTACCCCTAGGAAAGAGAGGCTTTCTTTACTGTTGGGTACGTTCGGAACGAAGTCACTAAATAGTAGCTTATTGTTAGCACCAAAATACTCTATCTTCGTACTACCCCAGCGGTCTACATCGGTAAAAATTGCGCCAAACCCATTGACCGTTGCCTTCTTCGCAGTACCAGGCACAAAGAAAAGCACATTCGTGATGTTGCTGCCTAAAGCGGTGAATAGTCTTTGGGGACTAAAGACGCGAAAGATGGATGAATAGGTGGGATTAAGATTACCAAACTCGATGGGAGCCACACCAATGTTAGCGCTGACTTGAAACCCTTGACCTGGGGTTTGGAAGAAGACACCTCGTGGAGAGTCAACATTAAAGAAGTCGGGCGGCAGCTTATTAGAGGCGGCAAAATTGTCAGGAACGCCATCCCAGTTAATTTCACGGCGACCATTAGGAAATGTGCCACCCACTCCGTTGTTTTGCCCTAAAGCATTTCGGAAGTCGTCTACAGCAGATTGAATTGTGGCAGCGTTAGGACCAGCCGCTTTCCTAACAACAGGAGCGGCGAGGGTAGCTGTTGGCATTAGAAATGATATAGCTAAAAACAGCGTAGCACTTGGGTAAAATTTTGTAAACATTATACTTCCTTGTCCTCAGTTACTTTTTTGAAAACGAAGAAATGAACCCTGCATAAAATGCCTTAACTTTGTTCTCCTAAGAAGTTAAGGTTTGTTAGTGCTGTACTCTGAAAATGCTCAGAGTAATCAACAAATTAGTATCTGTCGTTACAGAAAATCTCTTAGATTTAGTGTTTACAGACCTCAGTTAATCTCAGAAACCTATAGGTTTACCGAGCTAGGACTGGTGCAATTGTCACTAAAGTTGGAGATTTGTGATAGCGTGCCAAGACGCGTGTAAAAAGGCAAGATAGTTCGGAAAGACCTGTTTATCCGAGCAGATTTTTAAGCTCGTGTCTAACACAGGTTTTTCATCCTAATTGCCGATGTTGTACGCCTTGAGGCTCAACCCAACGAATGATTCTTCATCCTTGCGGTGTAAGTTACGGAGGAATTGTTGTTTTTGTTACAGAATTTTACAAAACTTTGGCATCTTTATAAGTATTTCTATGCAGATATAAAGATGTAACCTATACTCTCTAAGTGGTCGGCTATCTAATGTCAATGAAGCGTTGGAGTTGACTAGTAATTTTTGTTAATGCATCTAATGTCGAAGTGGCACTATTACCGAGTCTAGATAGTAGCCAAGGTATTTAGGGTGCGATCGCACCGCATTTTACCTATCAACTCATTGTTGGAATCTTGGCAATACTCACTTCTTGTAACACTTGCGGAAACTGCTGCCAAGGTATATTTCCTGTTTTGCTGTTCAAATACAATTCACCAAACTGAAGTAATGCAGCGGCGGTGTCATCCGCAGGTACATTGGTAAATAGATAAGTTGGTTTACCAGGCGCGGAAAAAGCAACAGCGCAGGGAGAACCGCACGTCCACAAGCATCCTACTGGCTGAATTCTCAGATCCTGAGACTGCGCTTGTTCAGCACTCAAGGCGTTGAGTTGTTCGATTAAACGAGTACCATCAGCAACTTGATTTTCTGGCAATTCTTCCGAGGAACGGTTACATGATTTACAGACAAATAGATTGTGTTTGTGCATAGTTTAAGGTGTGTTCACTAAGTATTTGTACAAGTCATCAATAACGGCATCGGCAGCAAATAAATTCCATCCTACCCAAGTTAATTTATCTACAAAATATACATGATTTTGCTGGACAGCTTTGAGTTGCTTGAAAAGCGGTTTTTGTAGAAGTCGTTTGAGGCTCTCCTCATCATTATCTGAAAAAGCTGTTAAAAATAAAAAATCACCATCAATCTGTTCTAATTTTTCTTCAGAGTATTCAATGCTGCCATAAGGAGCAATAACTGCTTGTGATGGAGGACGCTTTAGACCAACATCACTGAGAATAGAACCAATAAATGAGTTTTTAGTGTCGCTACCCAAGCGACCAAAGTAATAATAGACAAAGGAAATGGTTTTGTTTTGGTATTTATTGCCCAACGCAAGTTTGAGGTCTTCAATTCTTTGATAGTATCGAGTCCAAGCTTGTTGAGCCGCTTCTCGTCTCCCTAACACTTCAGCTACAAAACTAAATTGATCTCGCCAAGTTTCATCACTTTGCCAATCATATAGTGCAGTCGGGGCAATTTTTGAAAGTAGAGGATAAATGGCTTCATGTGGACTTTTCACACCTATAATTAAATCAGGTTTTAGCAGTGCGATCGCTTCTATACTAGGTTGCTCATCTGTTCCTATTGTGGTCATTCCCTCAGTTTTACCTTGTAAATAGCTAGGAAGTGTTGTATCAAAAGAAGTAGCACTCCCAACGGGTTTAATACCCAAGACAATTGCGTTACTGAGATTTTCTGTAGAAAGCGTAACAACTCGCTTTGGATTTTTAGGAACACAAATTTCCCCCATTGCGTGTTGGATGATTCGACAAGATGAATCGCTCGACTTGGCATCAAAAGAAGCGGTTTGCTGAGCCTGATTATTACCACAACTGACCGTAATTAGAACAGTAATCAGCACTAAAAAGCACCACTGCATCAACCAACACCAATTACTCACGCTTTTTCTCATAACTTCAGGCAATTATCACAACAAATCAATCTCGGTGTGACTGGATTAAAATACGATTTACTCTCCAATTGTGGGCTACAGTTTATACGCAAGTCTTCTCGCCCCCTAAATCCCCCAAATATGGGAGACTTAGAAAGATTTTTGCCTGAATGACTATGATGTATATCAAGATTCGGTTCAACCTCAAAATATTACCCTTTGCTTTTTAACCTCGTGAACAAACGTTCTTCCTTATCTCTGAATTCGCAGGAGGATTAAGAGGAGGTGAAGGAGTTATAAACTGCTCGAAGTCCCCCAGGATGAGGGATTTAGGGGGCTATCAGCCGTCAAGTTACTCAACGATTACTACCTTAATTCAGCCTCCTCACCTTAAAATCAAAACTGTACAGAAATCGTGCCTTGCACTGTAAATGGCGCACCGACATTCACACCACCAGTTCGAGAGCCATAGTTAGCAGAGGTGAAATACTCTACATCAAAGAGGTTCTGAACGTTTAACTGCATTTGCCAATTGTCGCGTCTGTAGAATAGTGCAGCATCGGTGCGAAAATAGCTTGGCAGGCGAAAGGTATCATCAATATCGCCAACGCGATCGCCTACGTAAAATAACCCCAAACCAAAACCCAATCCTTCAAAATCACCGTTCTCAATACTGTAAGTTGTCCATAAGCTCAACTGATTGTAAGGTATATTTGCTAACCGATTACCTACTGGTAGGGTATTATCTTCACTCACAAAAGCATCAAGGTAAGCATAGGATGCGGTAATATTCCAACTAGGCAAAATTTCTCCGTCTAAGCTCAATTCAATCCCGCGACTGGTTTGTTCCCCAACTTGAATTGAGAACAAAGAATCGTTCGGATCGGCAGTGACAACATTTTGCTTTCGCAGATCAAACGCTGCTAACGTTAAGCTGAGTTGATCGGATAAATCTGCTTTCAAGCCGACTTCAAATTGTCTACCCGTTTCCGGCTCGAAGGGAGTACCATCAGCATTGCGGAAGCTTGGAAATGTCGGGTTAAACGATCGCGTATAGGACGCATATAAGGATAGTGGTTCAATAGGCTGATAAACAATGCCAACGCGGGGTGTCCAAGCACTATCTGTTTGCTCAAAATCGTTGCGCGGTTGTCCTGCATCTTGTTCACTCGCGAACTGGTAAGCACTATCAAACCGCAAGCCTGCTAGTAGTTTTAAATTTGGCAACAAATCAATCTGATCTTGCAGGTAAATGCCAACTCCCGAATAATGATCGTCTCGAAAAAAGTCTGGTTCCAATGCAAAGCGCTGTCTTGTATAAACCGGATTGAAGATATTAATCGATGGATAAGGAACTGACTGATACGATGGATCTTCAAACCCACTGTAGTACTCAATGCCAAACAAAAGCCTGTGTTGAATTGAACCTGTGGTAAATTCACCAATCAAGTCGGTGTTGGTTTGAAATCTTTGGTAATCACCGTCAATAAATCGTCCCTCACGGGCTAACTCACCTGTAGTTTCATCTAAAGCGTCAAAAGCTGTAATTAGTCTAGTATCGGTTTGACGGACAAACTGTGAAGCATGGCGAACTGACCAATTTTGATTGAAGCGGTGCTCTAAAGTGTAACCAAGGCTAAAGGCATCAAGCGTTTGTTCTGTAAAAGGTTCATCTAAAAAGCGATCGCGTGGTAAATCCGCAGGGCGATCGCCAATAACTGGCAAGCCGTTATCAATCGTTTCTCGTTGTATGGGAATGAACTTAGCATTAAAATTCAGCGAGGTGTTGGGGCTAATATCCCAAGTTACGCTAGGGCTAATCGCCAACCTTTCACCGTTGACAAAATCGCGGAAACTACCGTAGTTTTCATAGAAAACGTTCAAGCGATACTTTAGTGTTCTGGACGTATTGAGTGGACCCGAAATATCTAATTGCCCTTGGTATGTGCTAAAACTTCCGGCAGTGAACGAGGCAGCATAGTACGGTGTATCTAGAGGTTGCTTCGGAATCAAATTGATAATTCCACCTGGTTCTCCTCGACCAAACAACACCGAAGCCGGACCCTTTAAAACTTCAATTCGTTCAATATCACTAGTTTCGGTTGGGCTGATTAAGTTGTAGCGGATGCCATCTCTAAAAGTTTCAGTAAAAAAGCCAGAACCGCGAACTGTAAAGGTATCTCCCCCTTGACCCGTTCCTCTAGTACCTTGTTGTTGTACGCCAGCAACGTTTTCTAATGCATCGCGCAGTTCCACAATGCCGCGATCTCGTATCACCTCGTTTGGTACAACCTGAATCGATTGGGGAATATCGCGTAACGGAGTATCAGTTCGCGTTGCGGTTGAAGTATTCGGCACATAATATCCCGTATCCTGTTCGCCTGTCACGACAATTTCAATAACATCATCCTCAGGTTCTTCTACTGCAACACTCAACACCAAGCCTTGTGCTTCAGTTCGTACATCTGCGATTGGGGGCGCATCGAAACCTGTAATTGCCACACGCACAAAATTATTTGGCAGATTTGTGACTGATACCGATGCAATTCCCTCCGCCGGATTTGCTTGCTGAAATCCACTCGGTGGGATAACTACTGCATTGGGAATATCTGCAATTAAGGCATTATCGACAACATAAGTTTCAGGAATCGCAAGTCCTGCTACAGTTTCCAGCACAATTTCTAATCCTGCTGCTGTAGCATTTAGTCGCACTCCAGTAATTTGCACAACTGAAGTTTGAGCGATTTGAGACATCCACTCGTCAACCGTGGTTGCAGGCTGGTTGAGGTTGCTAAGTCGAGGAATCGAGGAGTCAGATTGTCGTTTTTGCACCGATGACGATACGGTGTCGGTTTGTGCTTGTGCAGGGACAACAAAAATAAAAATGGCACTCGCCGCCGCTAGCCGCAGAAAAAAGCGATACAACATAACTCCCGACACCACGCAACTACATAAAACTACTGAGAAAGCTTCTCATGAACTTATCAGGTTTAACGTGGCTATGTGCGATCGCTTGTGGTTGAGCCGGAATATTTTTGTGGTTGAAACGGAATTTTTTATTTGCGTTTGGCGATAGTTCTGGTGTTATACCGAAGTTGAGTAAATTTCTTGAAGAAAGTGTGATGAGATGCGATCGTATAATAAGCAAGCAAATCAACACCTGGATGCGACGCGACTCAATTTTTTATCAACTGTTTCAACAATCACCCACACTATTATTTGAACTATTGACAAATCGCCCTCCAAATGCTGAAGAATATCGCTTTGATTCGGTAGCTGTCAAAGAACCCAAATTTGAAATCGATGGCGTGTTTTTACCACCTGAAAACGATGATGCAGGCGTTGTATATTTCTGTGAAGTACAATTCCAGAAGGATGAAATGCTTTACGAACGAGTGTTTGCCGAATCAGCATTGTATTTCTACCGCAACCGCCCTCGGTTCAACGACTGGCAAGCGGTAATCATTTACCCCGCACGAAATGTCGAACAAAGCAGTGTTTATCCGCATCGCTCATTGCTTAATGGTGGACAAGTACATCGTGTGTATCTTGATGAACTCGGCGATATTCGCTCTTTGTCAGTGGGTGTAGCATTGATGGTACTGACAACATTAAACAAAACCCAAGCACTTGAACAAGCTAGGTATTTGTTAGCAAAGACTCGTCAACAAGTCCCGCCACCGACTTCGCAAGCGATAATAGAGATGATTACAACAATCATCGCCTACAAGTTTGAACGACTAAATCGAACCGAGGTAGAATCGATGCTGGGAATAGCGCTCAAGAAAACACGGCTTTACCAAGATATTAAGGAAGAAGGACTTGAAGAAGGACGGCAAGCGATCGCTTCAATGCTTTCCCGACAGTTGACTAAGCGCTTCGGCGAAATCTCTGCCCAAATGCGTGCTTCAATTTCAGGTTTGCCGCTGCCTGTGTTGCAAGATTTGAGTGAAGCTTTGTTGGATTTTACGAGTATAGCTGATTTACAAGCTTGGTTAGAAGCGCGATCGCTCAATCCAAATATCGCGCAATCGAATGACTAATTTTATCTGCGTTTAGCTTGGCGATAGTCGTTTGGGCTAATACTAAATTTACGGCAAAAGGCTTTAGTAAATGCACTGCGATCGCGATACCCTACCATTCGCGCTACTTCTTCCACCTTGAAATCACCTGTGCCTAACAATTGCTGTGCTTGCTCCATGCGATAATCGTGCAAGTAACCAAACACCGTTTTCCCAAATACCCGCCGAAATCCGCGTTTAAGTGTATAGTCATTCAGCCCAACTAAACGCGCTAGCTCAATCAGCGAAGGTGGATTGTCTAAACGTTGTTGTAAAATCGTTTGTGCTTGATGAATTCGATCGACATCATCGAGTTTTAAAACTAACCGACAGCGTTCACCTTGTTGAATTTCAATTTCCTGTTCCACCATCAACGCGAGTAATTCCATCACCTTGCTTTCGAGATACAAGCGTTTGGTAATTCCTGCATACGGACATTGCAGAATTTGCTGTAGCGCTATCTGCATCTGTGGTGTCACTTTCCCGTAGCGATAAAAATAGTGTTGATGCGGTTGCTTAAATAGATGAATTAACTCTGGAGGAATTTGTTCGGTTGATTTGGCAAGATACGACTGAAATAACTCTGGCGCAATATGAACGTTAACAGCTAACATCCGTTGCTGCATCAATTCTTCGCACAAGCCACCTGTTGCAAATCCACTTCCGCAAAACCAATACAACCCAGAACAAACCTGTTCATCATTATTGTTGTAGTTTCCAGAGAGAAGAAATCCGCACTGGATAGGATGTTCGTGTACATCAACCTTCTCAATGACATTATCGTGCAGTTGATAGTCATCAATTCTAATCTCGATTCCTTCTTGATACTCAATGTTGCGTCGAAAACCTTGTCCTAACTTAGATGGATACTTCCGAATGACATCAAAAGGATCTGATGCGTCAGCGTGTTGTAGTGTGGGATTGGCTTCTTGCCAAAGTTCTCCAAAAGTTTTTTCTGAGATGGTAACAGTCATAGCGTCAGGATAATCTTTAATATAATTGCTGCTAAATAAGAATAGTTTGCAGTATTATTGCACAGATCATCATTTGATGTTGGTGTGGAATGCGATCGCTACTTACTCCCGACATTAGTTAGGATCGAGAGGATGATACAAGGGTCGATCGATGACTCTAGAAAGCAAAATCGCAGCCGCCTTTAGCATGAGTGATGATACTTGGGCACGTCATGCTAATCCTTGGAGTGTTTGGACGCGGTTTACAGTTTTACCGCTACTCATCCTGGCAATTTGGAGCCGTGCTTGGTTGGGTTGGCGATCGCTCGTTCCGATTAGCATAGTAGTTGTCTGGATGTGGATAAATCCACGAATTTTCCCGCCACCCGCTTCAACAAGCGGAAACTTCCGTGCGCGGGTTCCCCGCGTTGAGGAAAGTTTTCAAGAGAATAACTAGGCTGCAAAAGCTGTACTTGGCGAGCGCGTTTGGTTAAACCGAGATAAAATTCCTGTACCAGAGCATCATCGCCGCATACCTAGTATTCTCAGTATTGTTTCTACTACGGGTGTGCTATTCATTATTTATGGTTTAGTTACTTTCAATATTTGGTCTACACTGCTAGGAAACGTCGTTGTTTATCTTGGCAAACTGTGGTTTATAGACCGTATGGTTTGGCTGTACGAAGACATGAAAAACACCAATGCAGAATATCGTAGCTGGTTGTATTGATTACAGAAAAAGCTGATTTGGTTGAAACCGCAGCTAGAAATCCTTTGCATGAGTCCACGAAGGTGGACTACCCTGCGGGAAGCCGCTACGCGTCTACGTTCATGAAGCTGCGACTTCAGTCGCCACGCTCAAGTTATTATTTAAGTATCTCCATGCAAGATAGCGATGTCATCGTCATTGGTAGCGGAATTGGCGGATTAACCGCTGCGGCTTTATTATCGCGTTATGGCAAACGAGTTATTGTCTGCGAAAGTCACAACATCCCTGGCGGTGCAGCACACAGTTTCTCACGTCGCGGATTTACCTTTGATTCAGGTCCTTCGTTTTACTGTGGTTTAAGTAACCCAAACAGTTACAATCCCTTAAGACAAGTTCTAGACGTGTTAGGAGAATCAATACAGTCTATCCCGTATGACCCACTAGGACACTACCACTTTCCTGAAGGGACTTTTGCAGTTTATAGCGCAATTGACCAGTATCTTGAGACAGTCGCCCAAATTACTCCCCAAGGTGCAAGGGAACTACAGCAATTTACGCAACGCTTGCTACCGCTATACGAAGCTTTACAAGGTATTCCCACACTCGCTTTAAGAGCAGATTGGCAACTTATTCCGACTTTATTAAAATACTTGCCCTCGTTACTCAAAATGCTACCTCATCTAGGAACAATTCAAAGTTCCGTAGGGCAAGTGATGGATCGGGAAGTGCAAGATCCTTGGGTACGAAGGCTGATTGACTTGGAATGCTTTTTACTTTCTGGTTTAAAAGCGCATGGCACGATCGCTCCAGAAGTTGCGTTTATGTTAGGAGAGCGATCGCACATTGGAGTAGATTATCCCATTGGTGGTAGTGGCGCGATCGTTGATGCTTTAATACGCGGGTTACAACGTTGGGGTGGTCAGTTACGCTTGGGGACTCATGTCGAGCAAATTGTGGTGGAGTCTGGTAAAGTTGCTGGGGTGCGCTTACGTAACGGTGAAGTCCTTAAAGCACCTGTAGTTATTTCCAATGCTTCAATTTGGGATACTTACAATAATTTATTACAACCGCAAGATTTACCGAGTTCCTATCGCCAAGCTGCGTTAAAAACACCGGCGGTAGATAGCTTTATGCATCTTCATCTCGGTATCAAAGCTGAAGGTTTAGAGCAATTAACAGGTCATCATGTTGTCGTTCACGATTCACAACAGGATATCACTCTACCAGGTAATACTTGCATGATTTCGATTCCCTCGGTATGGGATGCAACGCTTGCGCCACCAGATCATCATGTCGTTCACGCTTACACATTAGAACCTTACAGCAATTGGCAGCGCGATGATCGGTATGAAGAGAAGAAAAAAGCGCAATCGCAATCTTTATACAAAGCTTTAGAATGCATAATTCCTGATATTAGGCAACGAGTTGTTATAGAACTTATTGGTACACCATTAACTCATGCCTATTATTTACGACGGTATCAAGGTACATATGGACCAGCGATCGCCGCAGGTCAAGGGATGTTTCCTGGAACCACCACACCAATACCAGGATTATACCGCGTTGGCGATAGCACAATGCCAGGAATTGGCGTTCCTGCGGTTGCAGCTTCAGGCATTTTGTGTGCCAATACTTTAGTAACACCGCAACAAGTAGCCGAGATACTTTCTAATTATTAAGCTGGCACAATCAAGGGCAGAAGTTACAAAGCAAGTGTCAATGACTAATCCTATTCCCATTTCAACGCTTTTTATCGGACTTAGTGGTTTCATCGCTTTCGCGCTGTCTTACATTGTGGTGATGGAGCGAATTAGTACCAGAGTTTGGCATGGAGGATCGAAAGAAGAGGTGGTAACTCAGCATAATTACCTCGATAAGCCTAGTAAATGGGCAGCTTTTGTCGAAAACTACACGCAAAAGTCAGTTGCAACCAAAACGAGTGACGATGGAGTATTGCAGCGAAAAGTTCGTGCTTTTGGCAATTTTATCGAGTATGTCCCGCTGGGACTGCTGTTTCTTGTGGCGTTGGAGTTAATGAAATTGCCGACTGTGTTAGTATGGCTGCTTGGAAGTGGATTGATTGTAGGACGAATTGCCCATGCTTGGGGATTAATCACAACGTATGGACCGTCCCCAGGTCGTGCTGTTGGATTTTTTCTGACTTGGTTCGTGTATTTAGTTGGTGCTGGTGTTTGTGTTTATCATGGCGTAGTTGGAATTTTGTCGTAACTGCAAGTTAGCAAGTCATCATTCATAACTCCGCACAGCGATAAGTGGCTGGCTTTGTTCTAGTTACTACACACCAGCCACTCATCACTCGTATTTATCCAACAGTTGCTGAAAGTGGCTGAGAAGCTGCTTTCAACGCATCGGCTTTATCGGTACGTTCCCACGGCAAATCTAAATCGGTGCGACCAAAATGACCGTAAGCCGCGACGTCCTGATAAAAACGTCCGCCTCGTTCAGATGGCAGCTTCTGTAAATTGAAAGCATGGATAATGCCCGCAGGACGAAGTTCAAAGTGCTGTTTGACTAACTCTAGCAAGCGGTCTTCTTCAACTTTGCCCGTACCAAAGGTTTCTACCATGATACTGACAGGTCGCGCGACACCGATCGCATAACTTAGTTGTACTTCACACTTTTCTGCCAACCCAGCAGCAACAATATTTTTAGCGACATAACGACACGCATAAGCCGCACTGCGGTCTACTTTTGTGGGATCTTTGCCTGAAAAAGCCCCGCCACCATGTCGCGAATAACCCCCGTAGGTATCCACGATAATTTTGCGTCCAGTAAGTCCTGAGTCGCCTTGCGGACCACCGATCACAAACTTACCAGTCGGATTTACTAAAAAGCGCGTACTGTCATCTGGTTTAATCGCAATATCGGCAAACACAGGTTCAACTACCGCTGTCCACAAATCAGCTTTGATTTTGGCTTGTACAGCATCGGTGTCAGTGAGATCGCCAATTGTCGCTGTATGCTGCGTAGAAATGAGGATTGTGTCAATTCCAACCGGACGTCCATCTTCGTAAGCCACAGTGACTTGTGTCTTACCATCAGGGCGAAGGTAAGGTAAATCTCCTGTTTTGCGTACAGCAGCTAAGCGGCGGGAAATTCGGTGTGCCAAACTGATTGGTAATGGCATCAATTCTGGTGTTTCATTGCAAGCAAAGCCAAACATGATACCTTGGTCGCCAGCACCGATCGCATCGAATTGTTCTTCGCTATCTTGTTCGCGACTTTCGTGCGCTGTATTCACACCTTGGGCAATATCGGGCGATTGTTCGTCTAAAGCAACTAAAACCGCACAACTATTGTCGGAAAAGCCATTATTCGCATCGGTATAGCCAATATCAGCAATTTTCTTGCGCGCAATATCAACGTAGTTGACTTGGGCTTTGGTGCTGATTTCTCCGGTAATCAGGACTAACCCAGTATTGACAACAACTTCTGCGGCAACGCGGCTAGCAGGATCTTGTGCTAGTAGCGTATCTAAAATGGTGTCAGAAATTTGATCGCAGATTTTGTCTGGATGTCCTTCTGTAACTGATTCAGAAGTGAAAAAATAACGACGAGACAAGGGCATCTCCTTAACTCATGATGTATAAGTGTTGATGGTTGTATGATGTTAGTCTGCCATCATAGCAACATTTCCAATATACGGATAAGTTAAGAATAAGGTATGATCGCAAAAGTCGGGGAAAATTTAGTCGGATTGGCAAATCTGAATTTCATTGAGTTGCGCGATCGCCACATCGGCTGAATGTAAATGTGCAGCCGTACTTCTCCAGGAAATACCAATACACCCTGCTGCACCAGCGTTACGCGCCATTTCGATATCACCTACCGAATCTCCTACCATTAAGGTATTTTGGGGTGCGACTTCTAGCTTTTGGCAAGCTTGAATAAACAACGCCGGATCGGGTTTACTAGGTCCAAATTCCTCAACTCCCATTTGCAATTGTACGTAGTCTTGCAACTGATGACGTTCGACAAAGGCTTTTACGCGCTGTGTAGAAGCTGCTGAAAGAATTCCTAGTTTTAAACCTGCTTGCGATAGATCCTGTAAGACTTCTAATGAACCGACAAATAAGGGTGAAGGTGTTGTCCCAATCACTTGATCGGCTTCCATAAACGCATTGTGCGCGATCGCGCGTGACTCTAACCACCCCCGCCCTGTTTCAGCAATATAAGCTGCTGCGGCAATTTCGGTTTCATAACGACTACCAACTGCCAGTAATCCTGTCGGATCGAGGCGATCGCCCTGAATTCCAAACGCCATTAATAACGGTTCTCCGATTCCTGGAATTTGCGCATCAATTAAGCGCGATCGCTTTTGCCCTAAGGAACGCAAATATTCTTCAGAATCTTCTAGCGTGCCGTCTTTATCAAATATGATTGCTTGGATGTTTTGAAAAGTTATATGTTTACACTGAATTGTAACCAAATAAGATACCTCGCTGATAATGCTGCTGTTATTCTGATTAAAACTCGTCTAAAACGCAATTTGCGGCTCATTGCACGAAGTGTGCCTGCACATTTGATTGTGTCTAACCCACCGACTTGAGAAATAAAAAAAGAGGGATAAACCCTCTTGTTATAAACATGAATTGTGCTACTTTCTCCGCAGAAATAGACTTACTCCTCGTCAATAGCAGTAGGAATTTCTTCTTCAGTAGCAGCAGGAATTTCTTCCTCGACTGCTTCCGTTTCTTCTAGAGTGATTCCTTGCTGTTTAGCAAGCATCTGCTCTCGATACTTAGCAGCCATTTCTTCGGCTTTATCGTACACCAGGTCGCGATTTTTAATCATATCGCCTGGTTCGGGTTCTAGCTGCTTCGTAGACAACGAGATCCGACCGCGTTCCGCGTCTAAATCAATGATCATCACTTTCACTTCGTCATTGACGTTAAATACGCTGTGCGGTGTGTCGATGTGGTCGTGTGAGATTTCGGAGATGTGCAGCAAACCGCTGACGCCACCAATATCAATAAAGGCACCGTAAGGCTTAATTCCGCGTACAGTACCAATCACAACCTCACCGACTTCTAGACGGTTCATCTTGCGCTCAACTAAGGCTCGGCGGTGCGAGAGAACCAAGCGGTTGCGGTCTTCATCTACTTCTAAAAATTTTAGCGGTAGTTCTTCGCCGACTAAGTCTTCCTTGGGTTTACGAGTACTGATATGCGATCCTGGAATGAAGCCCCGCAGACCTTCAATGCGGACTAATGCGCCACCACGATTGGTCGCAAAGACATTAGAGCGCACCGTAGCATCTTCGGTTTGCAATTGGCGTACTCGTTCCCACGCCCGCATATACTCGATTCGGCGAATCGACAGCGTTAGCTGACCATCTTCATTTTCATCGGTAAGAATGAAGAATTCCCGTGTTTCGTTCGATTGTAAAACTTCTTCTGGGGAATCCACGCGGTTAATGGACATCTCCTGAATGGGGATGTACGCCGCTGTTTTCGCACCAATGTCAATCAGAGCGCCTCTAGGCTCGATACTGAATACTGTCCCAGCTACCGTATCTCCAGGACTAAAGTGATAATCGTATTTATCGAGTAGAGCAGCGAAATCTTCGTGAGTAAAACCAATTTCTGCGACAGTTTGTTTCTGATTGACCATGCTAATGTGTTCCTGGTATTTAGTCTCCGTAAGTTTTTGCCTCCTATCGATGTATATGTTCGCTACTTCTTAACAGCGCTTTACACCTACATCTTTAATTAATCCTAGCGTAGGAAAGCCAAATCTATACGCACAAGTATTCAGACCCTCCATTATACCTGATTATCATGAATGAGTAAATTCATAATCATTAATGGTTTCGGCGGCGATGTCGGTTGCTGCGGGGCTGCTGCGCTGTGCCAGATCTTCTAAAGTATCTACAAAATCACGGATGCTTTGAAATTGGCGGTATACAGAAGCAAAACGTACATAAGCTACCTCGCTAAGTGATTTGAGGTGGTGCAAAACTAATTCGCCAATTTCCAAACTTGTGACTTCGCGCGAGGTGCGTTGTTGAAGTTCCGATTCAATTTCGTCTACTAATGCTTCGAGCCGTACTGTAGAAATACCTGTTTTATGACAAGCTTGGACAATGCCTCGAAGTAGTTTTGAGCGGTCAAAACACTCGCGATCGCCGTTTTGTTTTAAAACGGTAATGGGTAAAAACTCAATACGCTCATAGGTCGTAAAGCGACGTTGACAATTGAGGCAATCACGTCGCCTGCGGATACTTTGTCCTGCTTCTGTTACTCGTGATTCCAACACCCGATGATTAGGATGTTGGCAGAAAGGACAGCGCATAAAAAACGCATCTTTAAAGGATTTACTTTCAACAGCAGAGGTCAGAGGTCGAAGGTTAGAGGTCAGAACTAAAAGTTAGCCTCAACATAATGTTCTAACTCTATTAACCTTGCTATAAAACTCTATTTACCTTAAAGCAGGTAAAAATGCAAACAATCCGCCACTACCACAATCGGTAGCAGCGGTTGTCTAATCGCATTTCTTGCTAAAACTAGCTTGAATTGCTATTTCTTTTGGATACGGGGAGGTTCGCGAAAGGCGATCGCAAAGAATAGAGTTCCGATTGCCAAAGCAAGAATTAAGATGTAAGCAACGCTTTCCATAAGACAATGTTCTAATTACAAGCTGAGCTAATATTGATAGTTTACCAAGCAAAAGAAAAGAACGGTTTAAAAAACTACTAAGGCTATAGTTGCCGCAGCAATTTGTTACCGTTCTTTACAAATTATCAAAAAGCACTAAACGGCTTCTTTCTTTCTGGTTGTCTTGTCGCCCAATTTCTGGAACAGACCAAACTCGACTTGTTCTTCTAGATCGGCTTCAATTCCAGCAAATACGTCGCGGAAGATTGTCCGAGAACCATGCCAGAGATGACCAAAGAAGAATAACAACGCAAACGTAGCGTGTGCGAAAGTAAACCAACCGCGAGGAGAGGTACGGAATACACCGTCCGGCTTCGCGATCGCCAAATCGCCAAATCGCGTGCTTTGGTCGCCATCAAATAAGAAGGGTTCGCCTAATTGAGCTTGACGTGCATACTTCTTCACATCAGTTGGATCGGTGAAGGTTTGTCCGCCTAACTCACCGCCGTAGAAGCTAACAGTGACACCTGCTTGCTCAAAGCTGTACTTAGATTCTGCCCGACGGAAAGGAATATCCGCGCGGACAACACCATCGGCATCGGTCAAGATTACTGGAAATGTTTCAAAGAACGCAGGCATCCGACGCACAAACAATTCGCGTCCTTCAGCATCTTGAAACACCGGATGACCCAACCAAGCCAAAGCAACGCCGTTAGTTTTATTCATTGGACCTACACGGAACAAACCACCTTTAGCAGGGTTGTTACCGATGTAGTCGTAGAATGCAAGCTTTTCAGGAATTTCCGACCAAGCTTCAGATAAAGACGCTCCTTCGGCTACACTTGCTTGGACGCGGCGCTGAATTTCTTGTTTGAAATAACCATCATCCCATTGATAACGGGTAGGACCAAACAATTCGATTGGCGTGGTCGCGCTGCCGTACCACATGGTGCCAGCAACAACAAACGCAGCAAAAAAGACTGCCGCAATACTGCTAGAAAGTACCGTTTCAATGTTACCCATCCGTAGAGCTTTGTACAGCCGTTCGGGTGGTCGCACGGAAAGGTGGAATAAACCAGCAATAATACCAACAACACCCGCCGCGATATGGTGGGCGACAACGCCTCCAGGGTTAAAGGGGTTAAATCCAGCAGGTCCCCACTCTGGTGCGACAGGTTGAACGCTACCTGTTAAACCGTAAGGGTCAGACACCCACATTCCTGGACCAAATAATCCGGTAAGGTGGAACGCACCAAAACCGAAGCACAATAGACCAGATAAAAACAAGTGGATGCCAAACATTTTTGGCAAATCAAGCGCGGGTTCGCCAGTACGGGGATCTCTGAAAAGTTCTAAATCCCAATAAACCCAGTGCCAAACAGCAGCTAAGAATAACAGCCCAGAAAGGACAATATGAGCAGCAGCAACGCCTTCAAATGACCAAATACCTGGGTCAGTTACAGCACTTCCTGTAACGTTCCAGCCCCCCCAGGAACCAGTAACGCCTAAGCGCGCCATGAAGGGCAGTACGTACATTCCTTGCCGCCACATGGGGTTGAGAACCGGATCGCTGGAGTCAAAAATTGCTAATTCATACAGGGCCATAGAACCAGCCCAACCTGCAACAAGCGCAGTATGCATTAGGTGTACAGAAATCAGTCGCCCTGGATCATTCAAGACGACTGTATGTACTCGGTACCAGGGTAGTCCCATTGACTACGATCCTCCAAGGGTGAATTATGTCTACAACGCAATTTTTCAACTTTTTGTTATTACCAGGTGCTTGCCAAGAAACACAACTGTGTTGGAGTAACAAATTGTCTTCACGGCTAAGCAATGGAAGGACAAACAAAAATGAGAATTATTAAAAAAGTGTAACTATGTCCTGTGCCGATTGCAAGAGCGATCCCGTCGGGTTATTGCACAACTGATTGAATATTTGTCAATTGACACATCGCTTCGGCTGCACCTAAGCGCTCAATCACTTGTTCGGCACTTATTAAGCGTTTGAGGACAACTTGACCGATTCCTTGGGCTGTGGAGTTATTTTGAAGACTGACGATTGGTTTGACCTCTACGGTCAACACGATGTCTTCTACAGCGTACAACCACAACTTTTCGTTAGCTTCTACAAGACAAATATTTAAGCGGTTAATATCTGGTTGACGTCGCCACGCAGTTTCGTTCCACAACCCATCCGATGCCCAGACTCGGCACACCATCCAGCCATCAGTGAGAAAGAAGTATTTCATACCGTATTTCCGTAAGGCTGATCCGAATAAAGAGCAAGGGCACAGAAAAAGAATTAGAGAGTCGTCCTTTCAATCATGCTTTTTGTGAAATAGTATCACGAGCTTCTGTAATCTGTAATTGTTGCAAAATGAGAATCATCGCAACAACTTGTATTCATCTTGCTAAACCCCCGACCTCTGACCTCTGACCTCCGACCCCTTCTTTGGTATAACAATTAGAATTAAAATACTGAGTCGTTGCTGCTGCTTGAAGCCATAGCTTATGCGATCGCCCACCAATGTAGAATTTATCGACGCGTTTGATGTCATCGTTGTCGGAGCAGGTCATGCTGGTTGTGAAGCTGCTCTTGCTACCGCACGCTTGGGCTGTCGGACGCTACTCCTGACGCTCAACTTGGATAAAATTGCTTGGCAACCGTGTAATCCTGCGGTCGGAGGTCCAGCAAAATCGCAGTTGACGCACGAAGTTGATGCCTTGGGTGGGGAAATCGGCAAAATGGCAGACCGTACCTACCTGCAAAAGCGGATACTTAACTCGTCGAGAGGTCCTGCGGTGTGGGCATTACGCGCGCAAACGGATAAGCGGGAATACGCAGCCGTTATGAAAGGAATTGTCGAGAACCAAGAAAACTTGACAATTCGCGAAGCGATGGTCACAGATTTGGTATTGGGCGCAAACGATGAAGTTATTGGTGTCGAAACTTACTTCGGTGTCGGATTCAAATCTCCTACAGTGATTTTAACGACGGGGACATTTCTCGGTGGTCGCATTTGGGTTGGTAATAAATCAATGCCCGCCGGACGCGCGGGAGAATTTGCCGCCGAAGGATTGACAGAAACACTCAATCAGCTAGGGTTTGAAACTGGACGATTAAAAACAGGAACGCCAGCACGAGTTGACAAGCGATCGCTTGATTACACCCAATTAGAACCCCAACCAGGCGACTTGGAGGTACGTTGGTTCAGCTTTGACCCGAATGTGTGGGTAGAACGCGAGCAAATGCCTTGTTATCTAACGCGCACGACCGCTGCAACACATCAGTTGATTCGCGATAATCTTCATTTATCTCCAGTCTACGGCGGCTGGATCGATGCTAAAGGACCGCGCTACTGTCCCAGTATTGAAGATAAAATTGTCCGCTTTGCTGATAAAGAAAGCCATCAGATATTTATTGAACCCGAAGGGCGCGATATTCCTGAACTTTATATTCAAGGATTTTCCACAGGTTTACCCGAAGCGCTGCAACTCCAAATGCTCCGCACGCTCCCAGGGCTGGAAAACTGCGTAATGCTGCGTCCAGCGTATGCGGTGGAATACGACTATCTACCCGCAACGCAATGTTACCCAACGTTGATGACAAAGAAAATCGCGGGTTTATTCTGTGCTGGACAAATTAACGGTACAACAGGTTATGAAGAAGCCGCCGCGCAGGGAATTGTCGCTGGGATCAATGCGGCGCGTTATGTACGGCATCAAGAAATGATTGTCTTTCCCCGCGAACAAAGTTATATCGGGACGTTAGTAGACGATTTGTGTACCAAAGACCTCCGCGAACCTTATCGAATGCTGACTAGCCGTTCTGAGTATCGGTTGTTACTGCGCTCCGATAATGCCGATCAGCGGTTAACACCATTGGGGCGCGCGATTGGGTTGATTGATGACCGCAGGTGGGAACTGTTTACCCGCAAACAAGCAAACATTGCAGCGGAAAAAGAACGACTCTACACCACACGCGTGAAAGAACACGAACCTGTAGGACAAGCGATCGCCAACTCTACACAGCAAGCAATTAAAGGCTCGATTACGCTTGCTGACTTACTGCGGCGTCCTGGCTTTCATTACAAAGATCTAGAACATCATGGTTTGGGTAACTCGGATCTTGATGTTGTGGAAAAAGAAGGTGCTGAAATTGAGATTAAGTATTCCGGTTATCTGCAACGCCAGCAAAACCAGATTGACCAAATCTCGCGACAAGCACACCGCGCATTACCACCCGATCTAGATTATGCTGCGATCGAAACGCTATCAAAAGAAGCACGCGAGAAACTTGCCAAAGTTAAACCGCTGACAATTGGTCAAGCAGCGCGCATTGGTGGCGTCAACCCTGCGGATGTGAATGCGTTGCTTGTCTATCTAGAGGTACGTTCTCGTGGTCGAGCGATCGCCCAACCTTCAGTTTTAGTATCGTAGGGAAGAAGGGTAAGGAACGAGGAGCAAGGAGCGAGTGTATATAGTAGCTAGTAATGAGTGAAGAAGTTATATGTAATTCTCCCCCGACCTCTGACCCCTGACCCCTGACCCCTCATCAATGGAGTTCTTATAGTGGGCTTATTTGACGATTTCAACCGCTTTTTAGAAAACCGCTTAGAAGAATTTTTGCGTAACAATCCGCATTTGGAGTTTGAAGCGCTTTTAGAACAATTACGCGAACAAGAAGAAGATACTTTAAAGTTAATTGCGGATTTGCAATTACAAGAGAAACGCGCACAGGATGAAATTCTAGCGACTGCGCAAGAAATCCAGCGTTGGCACGTTCGTGTAGAAAAAGCAAAAGCTGCAAATCGACTCGATCTTGCGCAACCAGCACAAGAGCGCGAAGCCGCACTGTTACGCGAAGGTAATCAGCGTTGGGGTCATATGCAGGGCTTAAAAGAACGCATCACCCAAGCAAAAGAATTACTACGCCAAATTCAACAACGACGCCAAGAAGTTCAAAGTAAAGCCACAGAAGCACAAACGAACCGTGCTAACTATCAAACGCAGCAACTTTGGGAAACAGAGGGTTGGAATCGTCGGGCGCGATCGCAGGGTGCAGACGATCTCGAAGCAACGTTTCAACGATGGGAAACTCAAGAGGAGCTAGACCAGTTAAAGCGGAATATGGGAAGATAGTAGATTTTCCGTCAAGAAAATAAATTATCGGTGAGTTGGGAGGTCAGGGGTCAGAGGTCAGAGGGCGCGCAAGCCCAGACTTACGGTTCAGGGTTAAAAGCCAGCTAATGTTTCCGTAAGATCAGCGCAAACTTTACAAGCTATGAATTGATTTTCTATTATGTCCTAAGCATCTTTTCAAGTGCTACAATTTGTCGTGTCAAACTGCAAGCTACTTTGTAGGTGATTAATCA
Organism: Gloeocapsa sp. PCC 7428; assembly: GCF_000317555.1. Taxonomy (GTDB): domain Bacteria; phylum Cyanobacteriota; class Cyanobacteriia; order Cyanobacteriales; family Chroococcidiopsidaceae; genus Chroogloeocystis. Next base: position 2,314,186 of record NC_019745.1, on the reverse strand, counting down.
GGCTTAAGACTCAATCAACTTTTATTATGCGTTGCTGGATGCGTTTGAGACTTAGCATAGCGATCGCAATTCTTTCTAATTTCTTTGACTCACAAATACAAGACTGCTATAAAACTTTCGCGTATTCAAGTTAGTAATAACTGGCTGCTATTATCCGTTGCTCATTACCAATTACTATTTTTGTCAAGTCTGAGTGCGCTCATAAATTTTCAGGAACATTAATATAGCAGGGGTCAGCGTTAAACTCCCCTCAGGGAAACACTACGAGCCTCTATAATGTCCTAACATCTATTGACTAGGGCTATATATCCTGAGAAACAAAGGCTTTAGCTTGTGTATTTAACAGGGCGAACGATGGGACTCGAACCCACGAATGGAGGAACCACAATCCTCTGCCTTAACCACTTGGCTACGCTCGCCATCGCATTATTGATTATACCACTTTTTATTTGTAGCTTGGTTGCTCAAACAAAAAATATGAAAAATTCGCATATTATTGCCTACGTCGGAGTTGCAGCCCTCGCAGGGATAGGAATCACCATGGCTGTGACTAACCCAAGCTTGCCAGCCTACGAAGCTTATGCAGTAGAGCGGCTGACAGAATATCTCAAAAGTGACGTTTGTCCGCAAGTACCAGAGGTTTTTGGTGATTTCTTGCAGCGCAATTGCTCTAAAATTGTTGATTCGAGCCAAGCACAGATGCGGTTGATTATTACCCAAGCAACACAGCAGCAAAATTTTATTTTATTTAGTATTTACCGGACGAATCTATCGGTGAATCCTTTACTGCCGTCTTATCAATTTGAAACTGTGGGAGTTTTCAATAATTTTTACACTTATAGCGCCGAACGTCAGTAAGCTTAGCCGAGAACGCGAATGAATTCTAATGGTAATCCATCCGCATCGGCAATAAAAGCGACTTCATAACAGCGATCGCCAATTTGTTGTTGAGTCGGTTCGAGAAGTACTTTCAAAGTTTGGTATTGTTCGGGTTGCGACTGCTGGGCTTGAGTAAAGCGCTGTTCTAACGCAGTTAACCAACTGGGGAGATCGGTAGTGACAGCACTTAGATCAAACGATAAGTGATAATACCCGACATAATGCTCGTCGTTGAAAGCATCCGGTGCGGGGCGGGGTTGAGGAATTTGAATCAGTTCAATTCTGCCATTGAGTCCTTCCATCCAGCAAGCTAAGGTGTAGCCTGTGGTAAAGCGATCGCACACGGTAAACCCTAAAAGTTCGTAAAAGGCGATCGCGCGATGAATATCAGCAGTGCGAATTGAAGCGTGATGCATGGAAGTAATGCAGGTGTCTCACCCGCGTGCTATTCAAACAATCGGAAATAAGGATAGCGTACAGGGACACCAGGCTCTTTCTCCAAGTCAAAATTGATCACTTCCCAACATGGTTCCTCTTGAGGATCGGGGCTAAATTCTACGGGTAAACCGTAGAGTCTTGGTTTAGAAGCTTCTGATTGTCCTCGCCAGGGTGTACTTCGCTCTAAATAGCCACTAATGAGTTCTTGATAGCGACGGGCAATGATCACGCGAGTTGCGCGATATCCTTGCGTGTACAGGCGATCGAGCGCCTCGTGAATTTCAAAGCGAATGCCATCAGGATGCGTGTGCTGTCGATACCACTCGCTATTCCAACGTCGCCAGTGACGCCCTGATTGGAGGTGAATAAGTTCGCCAGTTTTGGGATCAGCTTCAAACGCGCCGTGACGCGGACACAAATACGTATCAGTCAAAGTCAGTGCCGGAATCGTCTGGCGACAGTGAGGACACTGAATTTCGGGACCAAAAATTGGGTATTGTAAGCCTGGGTTAATCATGTAGAGCAAAGCAGCATAAGTCTCTGTACACCAGCGCCAGTAGTTTTATTTTGACATTGCTCTAAAAAGCTGTCATACTTTTTTGCTTGCACTGTCTTTCTATCAGTTTTTACACCATGATATGCTCATAAAACAACCAAGTTTTGATTCTTTTATCCACATTCGCGGATAAATTTTGGTTGAACTGTGAGAATAATATCTATTCTACTGTGTCTGTTATATCCTACTGGAGCGATCCTGACCTTTCTGCGGCTGCTTTTGTTGCTGCCAATGCTACCGTTGTCGGTAAAGTGACACTTGGCGCTGGCGTAAGTGTTTGGTATAACGCTGTCATTCGCGGGGATGTTGAGCGGATTGAAATTGGCGAGTATACAAATATTCAGGATGGCGCGATTCTGCATGGCGATCCTGGCAAGCCCACGATTTTAGAAGATTACGTAACTGTAGGACATCGAGCAGTTGTGCATTCAGCGTATATTGAACGCGGTAGCTTGATCGGAATAGGCGCAGTCATCTTGGATGGAGTTAGGGTAGGCACAGGGAGTATTATTGGTGCTGGTGCTGTTGTGAATAAAGATGTTCCGCCGCGATCGCTGGTTGTTGGCGTTCCTGGCAAATGCATTCGTGAAGTTTCTGAAACTGAAGCCGCCGATTTAATCGCTCACGCTCATCACTACCAAAAGTTAGCGCTCGTTCATGCAGGTAAAGGCACCGATTTAGGATTCCTGCCGTAGAAAGTGCTTTGTATGCATAAAAATGCTTTAAGCACAATGCGTTTACAACAATCTTTACATAAAGAACTTGCTCGCTAAGATAACAGCGCGGGGATCTAGAAATTTTACCAATTTCGGCTAACAATAAAAGATGAGAAAATTCAAAAATCTTTAATTTCTACTTTCAAGAGGTAAAGATATGGACATCGATATGCGTGTTGCTTTTGTGTTACTTCCTGTAATTGCCGCAGCAAGTTGGGCAGTCTTCAATATTGCGCCTGCTGCAATCAAGCAAATTCAAGCTTTTTTGAACAAAGAAGCATAAGCAACTGGGGATAAAGACAAGGGAAGCGGAGAAAGATGGTTTGTTGATGATTCTACTTTTGTTAACCAATCGTTTCTCGCTCCCTCCCTCATAAATCTGATAGGTTCGGTTCAAAGCTTTTTAGCTCTCTAAATCCTCCAAATTTGGGATACTTTGAACGGCTCGGTTCCCCTACCAACTGGAGATACAGTGTCATGAAGGGGTGGCATCGAACTGATGTAGGTTAAGGGCGGTTCACCAGAGATTTAGTTAGATTTCACACTTGTCGTAGATACCGTAGCTTCGATTATGAAGTGACTAATCTCCTGCGTAGCTTTTCCGATCTGCGCTTAGCTGTGGAATTGTTAGGTTCAAATTCTAGCGCTTGCTCATAGGTTTGTAGTGCTTGAGCCGTTAAACTTTTGCGTTCGTAAGCATGACCTAAATTGTTGAGCGCGGTAATGTATTGAGGTCGATGTTTAATAGCTTCTTTGTAGTTGCGAATTGCTAAATCATACTGCTCTTGAGCAAAGTAAGCATAACCTAACCCGTTATATATAGGAGCAATATTGTCTTCTTCTTCTTGTTCGGCTGCTTTGAGTGCTTTTTGAAACAGCGAGATTGCTTGAGCGTAAACTTTCTTGTCTAAATAAATGCTTGCCAACTCATAATATTCTTGCGTTGTTCCCTTTTCCTTATTGAGCTTTTTTTGGAGCCGCGAGAGCGCATTTTCAATTTTGCGGGTTTTAAAGATCTGACGGAAAATCGTGAAGCCAGCTGCTGACAATAACACGAGTAAGATAGCCAGATAAACAATAGCTAAAGAGTTATCCATTGTCTGTAAATACAGATATTAAACGTTTTTGTTCTGTCTTTATTATTAGAGAGATAGGTGACTAGGAGCTAGTGGTGAACACTAAGAGTTCCTGCTTTTGCTTGGTTCTTTAAATTTCTGATTAATTGGTAATCCCCAATAGCTGGCGCGTTGTTGTAACCACCCTTGAGCGAAGTAACGCGCGATCGCCGCGTTTACCTGTTGTCGCAAAGCATTATATTGCAAGCCTTTGGGCATTGCGATCGCTATTGGCTCTGCTGAAAGTAATGTTGGCAAAAGGCGATATTGTGGATATTCTTGTACCCAGCCGCTTAAAACACTCGCATCAGCGGCGAAGGCATCAGCATTATTAGATTCTAAAAGTGAGTAAGCTTGTGTGTAAGAGTCAACACCGACTAATTGCGCGGATGGAATCAAATAACGAATCGTAGGAATCGTACTTGAACCATTTAAAACTGCTATTTTTCTAGCCGCAAAATCACTCAAGTTCTGTACAGACGGAACTTTTGTCACGATCGCTGTTCCATCAAAGTAGTAAGGAAGACTAAAATCCACCAACCGCGCGCGCGATTGTGTCACGGTTACATTAGCGATCGCTAGATCAACTTTATGATCTATCACTGCTGCTAAGCGATCGCGGTTGGCGACAGGTTGAAATCGAACCGCGTTAGCATTCCCTAGCAAGTCTTGAGCTAAACGCTGTGCTATGTCAATCTCTAGCCCTTGGAGGTTTCCTTGGGTATCGCGATAACTAAGTGGACGTAAATTGTCTTTCACTGCAACGATAAAATAGCCGCGTTGCTGAATTTCTGGCAAATTAGCAGCATGGGTAGCGATTGCAAATGGAATTTCCCAACGTGCAATCGCTGTGCTTGCCCTAATGTTCATGCTAGCCGTTAGAAACGAACAAATAAGAATCAGCAACTGATATTTTACTTTATCCTTGCGACTGTGCCATCTCTGCGACTTTGGCAAAACCTGTTGGATCGAGGACTGCCATTTGTGCCAACATTTTACGATTGAGTTGAACATTGGCTTTTTTCAGGTTTCCGATCAGTTGGCTGTAACTCATATCATGCTGTCTTGCCGCAGCATTGATGCGGGTAATCCACAACCGACGGAAATCACGCTTGCGCTTTTTGCGATCGCGATAGGCGCTTCGCAGTGCCTTCATCACTTGTTGATTTGCGGTGCGAAACAGAGTCGAGTGCGAACCGCGAAAACCTTTCGCTAGTTTGAGAATTTTCTTACGGCGCTTGCGCGCAACATTACCACGTTTGACGCGTGTCATAGTTTTTTCCTAAAAGTTAAATTACAAGTATGGCAGCATGAAACGGACGTTTTGCTCGTCACGTTCGTTGACGATTTCCATTTGTGAGAGGCGACGCTTTCTTGCAGAAGATTTGTGCTGTAGTAAGTGGTTTTTGAACGCTTTGCGGCGAACAATTTTTCCGCTACCAGTTGCACGAAACCTTTTTGCCGCTGCTTTTCTGGTTTTAAGTTTTGGCATGAGTTTTTATTAATTCGACACAATCTATCATCATACCATGTCGTTGCCTGTCCTGCATTAGTGTGACTTGCTAGCGTCCGCGATCTGTCGTGGGAAAGACGTAAACCTACTGTTACTTTTTTAGGATGGTGGAAATTTGTACACAATCTGTGTTAACCATCTTGGGAGTGCATTGATGAATTCGTTAACTCGACCTTTAGCTGTTGTAACTGGTGCTTCTAATGGCATTGGTTATGAGCTTGCAAAGCAGTTTGCTCAAAACGGCTTCGATCTTCTCGTCACAGCTACAGGAGAAAGTATCAATGAAGCGGCTCAAGCCTTTGAAAAGCTAGGTGCTAAGGTCAAGACAGTTCAAGCTGATCTTGCTACTTATGATGGTGTTGAGGCGCTTTACAGCCAAATTAAAGCAATAGGACAACCTGTGGAAGCGATCGCAATTAACGCGGGTGTTGGTGTCGGTGGTGATTTTGCCCGCGAGACTGACTTGCAGGACGAACTTAATTTAATCAACCTCAATGTTGTATCGTCCGTTCATCTTGCTAAGCGAGTAGTAAAAGATATGGTGGAGCGTAGCAAAGGAAAAATTTTGTTCACCTCATCAATCGCAGCGCTGATGCCTGGACCTTTTGAGGCAGTTTATGCGGCATCTAAAGCGTTTGTGCATTCGTTTGCTGAGGGATTGCGCAACGAGCTAAAAGACACAGGCGTTACTGTAACTTCCCTCATGCCTGGACCAACTGATACTAACTTCTTCCATCGCGCTGGTATGGATGACACTAAGGCAGGTGCGAGCAAAAAGGACGATCCGGCCGAGGTTGCTAAGCAAGGGTTTGAGGCACTAATGGCGGGTAAGGATTCTGTTATCGCTGGTTCAGTGATGACCAAGATTCAAGGCAATGTCAGTAAAGTCTTACCGGATACTATCGCGGCTGAGCAGCACCGCCAACTAACTGAGCCTGGCTCGGCATGATCGTTATTACTCAGTAGGTCGGTTGCAAATCCCCCACAAGTGGGGGACTTAAACTTCAGAATCCCCCAGAATTGGGGGCAGGGGGGCGTAAGGGATCTATGCAGGAAGTCTAACAAACCTTGTGTATGAATTGCAGATACCCTTTGAAACTCAGAGTTAGGCAAAATTGACAAAGGGCGGAAGACCTCCGCCCAGCACCTCGTATGTAATTTCACGCACTTAGAACTAATGAAACTCCCGTATTTATACGCAAGAAACTTCTTTTGTCTAGCAGTGAATTTATCAAGCTTAAAGTGCTAAATTAAGCGGCGTGCGCCTTGAATCAAATAATCACAAATTATTTAATCGCTGAAAGCTTCTTTGATACTATCGATAGTACGTTCAACAGCATTTTTGGTATTGTCTACTGCTTTTTGAGTGCGAGCCGCGTCTTCTTCTGCTCTTTTCTCAATACGAGCCGCGTCTTTTTTTGCTCTACGTTCAACGAAATTACCATCGCCGTCGGTTGCTTCTTCTACACGCTTAGCATTTTTCTTTGCTGTTTCTTCAACGCGATCTGCGGTATCTCGAATGAAGCCCTTAGCACGTCCAGCATCTTCTTGCACTTTGTCTTGTGCTTGATCTCCTAGATCGGCTGCGATTAAGGTTGCATGGGGAGCAGCGATCGCATCAGTATTTAAGAAAGTACCCTGCCAAACAAAGGCGATCGCAGCGAGAAATAGCACGGTTGCTATTGTGCGTCCTACTGCGGCAAGCCGTTTTGTGAAGTGACTTAGTTTCATAGAATACAATTCCATTAAATTTGGCATCCTAGTTTTACTTCATTTGGCTCATCGGCTAAATCGCGCTCTAGATAGAGGTTTTCCTATGATAGGTTGTTAAACAAATTCACTCTTTTGATAGACCAAGAGTATTGCAAATAACAAGTTTATGACTTGCGCAATCTTAGTGGTTGAATCAGAACCAAGACTTGGGGGGCTTCCCCCCATTCCCCCAAAGCCCCTCCAAAAAAGCGGCTACTCATGAAGCAGTAATTGTTCTGGGTAGCTGCTGCGTAAGTCCTGAAGTTAATAAATGACGGCAAGAAGCATTAATACAAATTGCAGATTTTTTTGAGCAGCAAAACACGGAGAACACTACAAAATGGATGTTAAAGCAGCAGTTGCTTTTGAAGCTGATAAACCATTGTCGATTGAAACGGTACAACTTGAAGGACCCAAATCAGGAGAAGTTTTAGTCGAGATCAAAGCGACTGGAGTATGTCATACTGATGCTTTCACGCTTTCTGGCGCCGATCCTGAAGGTTTATTTCCAGCAATTTTAGGGCATGAAGGTGCGGGTGTTGTTGTTGAGGTGGGTGCAGGAGTGACTAGCCTCAAAGTTGGCGATCGCGTTATTCCGCTCTATACTCCAGAGTGCCGCCAGTGCGAATATTGTCTCAGTCGCAAAACAAATCTTTGTCAAGCTATCCGCCCAACGCAAGGGCGTGGTGTGATGCCAGATGGGACAAGCCGCTTTTCGCTTGATGGCACGATGCTCCACCACTACATGGGAACCTCCACTTTTGCTAATTATACAGTTTTGCCAGAAATTGCGGTAGCTAAAATTCGCGAAGATGCGCCCTTTGATAAAGTGTGTTACATCGGTTGCGGGGTGACGACTGGTATTGGAGCGGTGATTTACACTGCCAAAGTTGAGCCAGGGGCAAAAGTCATCGTTTTTGGACTAGGCGGCATTGGTTTGAATGTCATTCAAGGCGCTCGCATGGTGGGAGCCGAAATGATTGTCGGCGTGGATATTAATCCGAGTAAGCGAGCCTTAGCTGAAAAATTCGGGATGACGCACTTTGTTAATCCGAAAGAAGTTGAAGGTGATTTAGTACCCTATCTAGTTGATCTCACAAAGGGCGGTGCTGATTATACTTTTGAATGCATTGGCAACGTGAATGTCATGCGTCAAGCATTAGAGTGCTGTCACAAAGGCTGGGGTGTCAGTGTGATTATTGGTGTCGCTGCTGCTGGTCAAGAAATTTGTACTCGTCCTTTTCAATTAGTGACGGGACGTGTTTGGAAAGGTTCGGCATTTGGCGGCGCTAGAGGGCGCACTGATGTCCCCAAAATTGTTGATTGGTATATGGAAGGCAAAATTAACATTGATGACTTGATTACGCACACTATGCCATTAGAACGGATTAATGACGCGTTTGATTTAATGCATAAAGGTGAATCGATCCGCAGTGTGGTAACGTTTTAGTTAGAAGCTAAAAAATTTAGGAGGAATAATTAATACTCCTCCTAAATTGTTAAATTTTTTTAATGTTGGCAAACTAGTAAAGAATGGTAGATGTACTAGCAATACGCCTTTACTGCTAGTATTTAGTCCAAAGTCATTTGCAAGACGTGCGAACGTCAATCCTGAAAAAAAGTTAACTTGAATTCACGTTATCGTTTGCTATTCTTGACTAACACAACCTTGCGACTTGTGTTAAAGTGTCAATTACAGATTACATTCGGTTGTGCAGTTTGTTGTTTTCACATCACAGACCTCTCTCCGAATCTAATTCTCTACATCTTTGATTCTGGAGACTTTTATGTCAATTTATGTCGGTAATCTATCTTACCAGGTAGAGCAAGAAGACCTCAAGCAAGTATTTCTTGAATATGGAGACGTTAAGAGCGTACAACTACCTACAGACCGCGAGACAGGGCGCGTAAGAGGTTTTGCTTTTGTTGAAATGGGAACAGAAGCCGAAGAAGCTGCGGCAATTGAAGCACTTGATGGTGCTGAGTGGATGGGGCGCAATCTTAAAGTAAATAAAGCTAAACCTAGAGAAGATAGATCTTCTGGTGGTGGTGGTGGAAGGCGAGGAAACGGTGGTGGCGGATACTCGCGCCGCTACTAGGGTTCGCGACCAACAAATTTTACTCTAAGGTCTTAGGGGCAGACAAAGAGTCTGCCTTTTTTATTATCTATTGGAAGAGAGAATGACCCAAATAATTCTAGGTGAAAACGAAGGCATTGACTCAGCTTTGCGTCGTTTTAAACGACAAGTATCTAAAGCAGGGATTTTCCCAGATATGCGGAAAAATCGTCACTTTGAGACACCAATTGAAAAACGCAAGCGCAAAGAACTTACCAAGCACAAGCAACGCAAGCAAGGAAAGCGTCGCTATTGAAGTCAGTGGAAAAGAGAGCGCGATCGCCGCTTAGTCTAAAATCAGATCGACGCTTATCTAAACCTGTTTGACATGGCTGCATCGCTCAAACTAACAAGTGAATATCGCTGTTTTGATGGTACTGTCGGCTTTTATCGCCATCAGTCGGAAACTTGCAACATTGAAATGCGTTTTGCTGTATACCAACCGCCGCAAGCAAAGTCGCAACGAGTTCCAGTATTGTATTTTCTTTCAGGGTTAACTTGCACCGAAGAAAACTTCATCGTCAAAGCAGGGGCGCAGCGTTACGCAGCTGAATATGGATTAATGTTAGTTGTCCCTGATACTAGCCCCAGGAATACGGGAATTGCAGGCGAAGATGAGGACTGGGACTTTGGGACAGGTGCAGGTTTTTATGTTGATGCGACAGAAGTTCCGTGGCGATCGCATTATCAAATGTACAGTTACATCGTGCGCGAATTACCTGCACTCATTGCCGAGAATTTCTCAGTACAACCAGAACAAGGAATTTTTGGTCATTCAATGGGGGGACATGGGGCGCTTGTATGCGCGTTGCGTAACCCCGATCGATACCAGTCTGTTTCTGCGTTTGCGCCAATTGTTGCACCGATGCAGTGTCCTTGGGGTGAAAAAGCTTTGTCGCGTTATTTGGGTACAGATCGCAAAAGTTGGCGTACCTATGATGCAACGGAATTAGTACTGAAGGCAAACTATCAACGTCCGATACTGATCGATCAAGGTACTGCGGATAAATTTTTAGTCGATCAACTCAAGCCAGAATTATTTGCAAGCGCGTGCGCCAAAGCTAACCAACCGTTAAACTTACGGATGCAACCTGGTTACGACCATAGTTATTACTTTATTGCTACTTTTATAGAAGACCACATTCGTCATCATGCTGCTGCACTGTTGAATTAATTGTTCCTACGTTCGTAGGAGTGCGTGTTATGTCCTCTACACAAGATGAAAATAAGAAGGCGATCGCCACCAAGCGCGGTAAATTACCATCGAAGTGGATCGTTTGGTTAGGCAAGTTTGTTTGGACAAATCTTTGGCATATGATGATGTCAAAGCTAGCGCCACGCGATCGCGCAGGTGCGTACATTCGTCCTAACAGCGAGTTTCGCAACTTTATAGGTGCAGCAGAGGGAAATTCGTATCCACCTTTTTCAGGACGCTATCAACTTTATGTTGGGTTAGGATGTCCGTGGGCGCATCGGACGCTGGTTGTACGGGCGTTGAAAGGATTGGAAGATGCGATCTCAGTCTCTACCGTGTCTCCTTCACCGCTGGAAGGCGGTTGGATACTTGACAAAGAAGAAAACGGCTGTCGCACCCTAGGGCAAGTGTATCAGTTAGCAAAACCTGGATATGGTGGACGTTCTACCGTGCCTGTATTGTGGGATAAACAGACGAAGACGATTGTGAATAACGAGAGTTCTGAAATTATAGTGATGTTGAACTCACAATTCAATCAAGTTGCAAAGCATCCCACACGCGATCTTTACCCTGAACAACTGCGCGAAAAAATTGATTGGTGGAATGAGAAGATTTATCATGCAGTCAATAACGGCGTGTACCGTTGTGGTTTTGCACAAACGCAGGAAGCTTATGAACAAGCTTGCAATGAGCTATTTGCTACTTTAGATGAAATTGATACCGCATTAGATTCAAATCGATATCTTTGTGGTGACAGTGTAACCCTCGCGGATGTGCGTCTATTTACAACATTGTTTCGCTTTGATGTCGTTTACTACGGTTTATTTAAATGTAACCGTCGCCGCATTCAAGATTATCCCAATCTAGGACCTTACTTGCGCGACTTGTATCAGTTGCCAGGCGTGGCTGAAACATGCGATTTAGAAGCTGTCAAGCAAGACTACTACGGTAATTTATTTCCCCTCAATCCTGGTGGAATTATTCCTTGTGGTCCTGAAGTAAATCTTTTAGAACCACATAATCGCGAAAAAGTTGGTCACACAAAGGTGATAGGTAATTGGTAACTGGTAATTAAACCTCCTGCATGAATGCTTGACGAATAAATTCGCAGCCAAACAAAAGACAATCTGGCATCGCTGAATCAATGTATGAATCGTTAAGCAACCGCACTTGTATAAGCCCCCTAAATCCACGCCACTTGCTACAACGGAGGACACCTCCGCAACGCAGTGGCTCCCCACACGTGAGGGACTTTGAAAAATTTGATTCCCCCAGAGTTGAGATAAGGGGGCAAATCATACTCCTATTCAGCAACATCAGACAATCTACCAATGTGAACTTATTGATAAAAGTCTTGCTTCAATGTACGAAAGTACACTTTGCTTGAGTAGCCCCTGACTTCAGTCAGAGGGCGTTTGTGATTCATGCAAGAAGTCTATTGGTGTTTCTAACTTTTAAATAAGTATTGTCTAGTTCACTAATCACTAACCACTGACACTAAGATGGGGTGAATCACAGATTGTATAACGTTTTGCTTCCTGCTCAGTTTAGACTTTTATTTATTGATTAAATTAATTACAGTATAGGCTGATACCAAATAATGACACAAACGATTTCAATCAACGACAAGCAGCGTCTGCAACTTGCCCCTTTAGAGATGCCGAATCGCCTGCTATTAGGACCAGGACCATCAAACGCGCATCCTGATGTGTTGCAAGCGATGAATAAAAAGCCCGTAGGACATCTCGATCCCACCTTTTTGGCGCTGATGGATGAAATTCAGTCGCTACTACGCTATGTGTGGCAAACAGAAAATCCCTTGACGATCGCAGTCAGTGGAACGGGAACTGCGGCGATGGAAGCCACAATTGCAAATTCAGTAGAACCTGGTGATGTCGTTTTAATCGGTGTCAGTGGTTATTTTGGCAATCGTTTGGTCGATATGGCAGGGCGCTATGGTGCAGATGTCCGCACAATAACCAAACCTTGGGGACAAGTTTTCTCCTTAGAAGAATTGCGAACTGCTGTAGAAACGCATCGCCCAGCGATTTTAGCACTGGTTCATGCCGAAACATCTACAGGTGCAAGGCAACCTTTAGAAGGCGTTGGCGAGTTGTGTAGCGAGTTCGACTGTTTATTACTCGTAGATACTGTCACAAGTCTTGGTGGCGTACCAATTTTTTTAGATGCTTGGGGTGTTGACCTCGCGTATAGTTGTAGCCAGAAAGGTTTAGGATGTCCGCCAGGGGCTTCGCCTTTTACAATGAGTGCAAGGGCGATGGAGAAGTTGCAGCAGCGTCAGAATAAGGTAGCAAACTGGTATCTCGATATGACTTTGTTAGGTAAGTATTGGGGTCAAGAACGCGTTTATCACCACACAGCGCCGATTAATTTATACTATGCCTTGCGGGAAGCTTTGCGTTTAGTTGCCGAAGAAGGATTAGCAAACTGTTGGCAACGCCATCAAAAAAACGTCGAGTACCTCTGGGAAGGATTAGAAGATCTAGGACTAAAGCTACACGTCGAACGCGAGTTTCGATTACCCACTCTCACAACTGTGTGTATTCCCGAAGGTGTTGATGGTAAGGCAGTGGCTCGACAGTTATTAAATGAGTACAATATCGAGATTGGCGGTGGTTTGGGTGAATTAGCTGGTAAAGTTTGGCGTGTAGGATTGATGGGCATTAATAGCCGTAAAGAAAGTGTCGATCAACTTTTAGGTGCTTTACGGCAAGTTTTACCACATTAAGATTCACAAGTTGAATACAGGCGTAAAAGCATCTTCGCCTGTATCTCATGATTTGTTAGTGCAAAACTGCAAGCTTATTGAGAGAAAAAACCAACAAGTAAAAGAGGTATGAAAATTAATGCAGACACAACAACAAGAAGAGTTCCTGCATCAACATCAATTTCATTAACTTCATCATCATTTCTCTTTGGTATGGGCATCGCGCACCTCCTAAGAGTAAGTATATTAACTTAGGGTAAAGGATTCTTGCGCATTTCTTAAACCCTAAATAGGTAGAGAATTGTGAAGGTAAGGTGCGATCGCTACAAATTAGCTTAATCTCATTGGAAATTGATTTGCAGTTAGTATTTCACAATGCTTGGGCAATCTGAATCTATAAAGGTTCAGCTAGTTATTGCATGAAATACGATCCTGAAAAACACCATCGCCGCTCAATTCGCCTAAAAGGATATGATTACTCTTCAGTAGGTGCCTATTTTATTACAATCTGTACACATCAACGAAGATGTTTGTTTGGAGTAATTAGAAACGGGGTCATGGAGTTAAATGCGTATGGACAAATTGTAGCAGAATGTTGGCAACAAATTCCACAACATTTTTCCAGAGTTCAATTAGATGCATTTGTGGTAATGCCCAATCACGTTCATGGAATTTTGATGATAACCAACAACGGTAGGGACATGGCAATAACCAATGACGGTAGGGACATGGCAATGCCATGTCCCTACCAGGGTAAATTCGGCAAACCAATTCCAGGATCATTACCCACGATGATTGGTTCATTCAAATCCGCCGCCACCAAACGCATCAACATTATCCGCAGCGCCCCCAAAACCCCTGTTTGGCAAAAAAATTATTACGAACGCATTATTCACGACAAATCATCGTTACCAAGAGTACGTCATTACATCCAAATGAACCCTATCGCTTGGGAAAACGATCGCTTACATCCGCAAAATCCCGACTAATCGATAGGGTAGACTAATCTACCCTAATTGTCATTTTAAAACCGAGAAATCTTAGACTTTAAACTTCTCAGTAATCCGCTTCATAGCTTCTTCGACATTCTCGCGACTATTGAATGCAGAAATACGGAAATACCCTTCACCTGCTGCACCAAAACCCGAACCAGGAGTTCCGACTACATTGCAAGTATGCAGCAATTTATCAAAGAAATCCCAACTTGAAAGATTATTCGGTGTTTGTACCCAAACATAAGGCGCATTTACACCACCATACACGGCGATTCCAGCGGCGGTGAGTTGTTCGCGGATGATTTTGGCATTTTCGAGATAAAAGCTTACCAAGGCTTTAATTTGCGCTTGTCCTTCATCAGAATATACCGCTTCTGCACCGCGTTGCACGATATAAGAGACGCCATTGAACTTTGTTGATTGACGGCGGTTCCACAGTTTCCACAATTCTACATCCGAACCATCCGCAGCTTTGGCGGTGAGTGTTTTGGGAACAACTGTTAATGCACAACGAGTTCCCGTAAAACCTGCATTTTTAGAAAAAGAACGAAATTCGATCGCACAATCTCGCGCCCCGTCAATTTCATAAATCGAATGCGGTAATTCTGGCTCGGTGATATAAGCTTCGTAGGCAGCATCAAAGAAGATAATGGAGTTATGCGCTTTGGCGTAGTCTACCCAGGATTTGAGGTGTTCTTTCGTCGCGGTTGCACCTGTAGGGTTATTGGGGAAGCACAGATAAATTAAATCAACTTTTTGCGTGGGAATTTCAGCAGTAAAGTTATTTTCTGCGGTAATTGGCAGATAGACTAAACCTGCATATTCGCCTTTATCATTAATTTCACCCGTATGCCCTGCCATGACATTGGTATCGACATACACAGGATAAACAGGATCGGTGACAGCGATCGCATTATCATCACCAAAAATATCAAGAATGTTGCCTGTATCGCACTTAGAACCATCAGAAATAAAGATTTCGGAAGCATCAATATCGCATCCACGTGCTTGAAAGTCATGCGTGGCAATTTTTTCCCTTAACCAAGCATAACCTTGTTCCGGACCATAGCCTTTAAAGGTCGCGCGATCGCCCATTTCTTCCACCGCTTTGATCATCGCGCTGCGGCACGCTTGTGGTAATGGTTCAGTAACATCTCCAATTCCCAATCGAATAATATTCGCTTCTGGATTCGCGTCAGCAAAAGCATTCACGCGTCGGGCAATTTCTGGAAATAGGTAGCCTGCTTTGAGTTTGAGATAGTTATCGTTAATCGTTGCCATGTAGAATCGCCTTGAATACCGTAGAATAGCTTACTGCCAATTATCCCTAATCGAGGAGTGAGGGAGAGATGATGAGAGTGTATTTTTTGGTTCCAGGAACAGGTGGTAAATTTGCGTGTGGTGGACTTTGGGCGGAGTTAAAAACCTTGCACTTGGTAAAGCAGGTGTGTCACGCAGAAGTTGTCACATACCGCCAAAAAGAAAAAGATACGCTGTTTCTCGATGATTTATTACAAAAAAACTTAGATGATGTAATTTTTGTGATTAGTTGGGGATTTGATATTCCAAAACTTGCGCGTAAACTAGCAGCTTATAACGTTGTTTATCATGCTCATAGTACAGGTTACGCATTCAAGTTGCCTGCAAGTATTCCAATTATTACAGTTAGCCGAAACACAATGGGATATTGGGGACAATATGCACCCAATTCGTTAATTTACTATTTACCCAATCAAATATCTGAAGAGTTTCAAAATTTACACATAGAACGTGATATTGATGTCTTAGTTCAAGCCCGAAAGTCTTCGCATTATCTACTACAGCAACTAATTCCCGCCTTAAAACAGCAATGTAATGTTGTTGTTGTTGATTCTTATGTAGAAGATTTAGCAGGATTATTCAATCGTGCTAAGGTTTATCTTTATGACTCGGCTGAATATTGGGCAACACAAGGTGTTAGCGAGGGCTTTGGACTGCAACCAATGGAAGCTATGGCGTGTGGTTGTCAAGTTTTCTCTAGTATTAATGGTGGACTTTCTGATTACTTAGATCCAGGTTTCAACTGCTATAAGATTGCTGGGTATGCGCAAGATTATGATATTAAAAGGATTTTAAAAGCAATAGGAACATCAGCAGCGGTTACACTACCTGAATCATTTTTTGCAGAATATCGAACTCAAAATATTCTAAAACGCTTGCAAACCATTTTAGAGGATATCAACGAGTTTTTTGATTGTAAAAAACACTTATCTAGTAATATTCAAGACTTAACAACTACACGTATAGTACAACTAAGAATCCAGCGAGTATTAAATAAGCTAAAAAATAAGTTTTGATTTTTTGAATTAATTATACTCCCAATTACCAATTACCCATTACCAAGTTAATTCAAATCTTCACGCACAACTCCATCAAAATCTAAAATGAAGTCTGCACCATAAACTAGCGATGGTGTTTGAAATCCAGGGTGAAATCGTCCTGCAAGAACTCTCGAAACAACTTCTACGGCTGTCACTGTTGTTAACGTGTAACCTTCAGGACATTGCAGACGTGATGTTGCAGTTTTACCAGCGTCGTCTGTAACTTCTCCCCACAGTATACTTGCTCCTTGAGTGCGTTCTATTTCACTAGGTCCTGGTAACTGATTTTGAATCAAACGTTTTTGTAGGTTTTGCACGGGTGGTAGGCTTAGTAATCCACCGAGATAGCGCGTTGCAACCATTC
Organism: Gloeocapsa sp. PCC 7428; assembly: GCF_000317555.1. Lineage (GTDB taxonomy): Bacteria > Cyanobacteriota > Cyanobacteriia > Cyanobacteriales > Chroococcidiopsidaceae > Chroogloeocystis. The sequence continues at coordinate 2,297,458 of NC_019745.1, read as the reverse complement.
CTATGCGCACTGGTGTGGGAAAGGCGGCGTAAACTTCAATGTTAGGAATACCTGTACTGTAAAAAGCAGTAGATACATCTCCCCAGGGAATTGTTACAGCGGTAACTGCGCCGTTGCCAAAATCAATTGTTCGCGTTTTCCAGGCTGCGGGAACAAAAGTGAGAACTCCATTACGGCGTACTAAACCGCCTTTACCTTGGGCTTCGACCATTGTTATTGCTGTTCCGCGTGAAATTTTGCCTAGTGCTTGAAATGCAAGGGTAAGTTGTGTTGCGTTGGGAAGTCGAGTTTTGAGATGCGCAGCGAGACAATCGGAAGGAACAACATCAAAACCTACACCAGGAAGTAGCATAACCTCTGCGGTTTGGGCTAGGGAAGTTTGAGAGGCGATCGCTTCAAATACGGCAACTTCTCCGGTAATGTCTAAATAATGCGTCTTCTTGCGTAAACATCCGGCAACGAGCGGTTTTGCTGTTTGCGAAAAAGGACCTGCACAGTTTAAAACAACTGGTACGTCGGCTAACGCTTCGTCAACAGCGGCGGTATCCTCTAGGGTGAATGTACAATACTCTAGTCCTAGTTCTGTCGCTAATGGTGCTATTTTTTGAGGATTACGCCCTGCAAGAATTGGCGTTAGCCCTTTTTGGACTGCCAATCGCGCGATGAGTTCTCCAGTGTAACCGTTTGCACCGTATAGCAAGAATGATGACATTTGTGAAAAGGATATCCTCTTTTAAAAGCACTACAATTGTGTGGTTATTTAATATTAGTGGGAATCAACCATTAGCATGATTTTTCATTATTGGTTGGTCTTGTAAGAAGAAATGAAATTATAATTAAATCTTAAAAAGAAAGTATTGTTTTTAAACGTAGACGCATAGCGGTGAGCAGCGCGTTGGGCGGCTTTGCCGACTTGAAGCGACTGCGAACCCGAAGGGCTTGTCGTAGGCTACCACAGAGTGCGCAGAGAATACAGCGCTAACAGAAAGGGAGGAGAATTGATGAGAGGTATACCTATTATTAAAAAGGTGGCAAAGCTTAATTAGTAGAGCGACAAATTATTAATTGAAGAAATAAATTATTAAATTAATTAACTAATCTGTGTACTAGCAAGGTGGTTTTAGTGTCGAAACAAAAGTACAGTCAAAGAAATCGTCGTCAATATCCTCTCTATCGCTTACTCGAATACACTCGTCAATATCGCGGTCAAATTTGGTTGGCATCGCTGTATTCAGTGTTAAATAAAGTATTTGATTTAGCACCACCTGCTTTAATTGGTATTGCTGTTGATGTCGTTGTCAATCAGCAAGATTCAATCATTGCTCGTTGGGGTGTACAAGATGTTTATGCACAATTTATTATTCTTTCTATTCTAACTGTTATTCTTTGGATTTTTGAGTCGCTTTTTGAATATGCTCATTCCCGACAATGGCGAAATTTAGCTCAAACAATTCAACACGATTTGCGTTTAGATACTTATCAACATTTACAAGAATTAGAATTAGCTTATTTTGAAGAACGCAGTACAGGCGGTTTGATGTCAATCTTAAGTGATGATATCAACCAGTTAGAACGCTTTTTAGATATTGGTGCGAATGATTTAATTCAAGTGACAACAACAGTGGTTGTGATGGCGGGTGCTTTCTTTATTATGGCTCCGAGTGTAGCTTGGATGGCAATGCTTCCTATGCCATTTATTCTTTGGGGTTCGGTGGCGTTTCAACGATTGTTAGCGCCGCGTTATGCAGATGTGCGTGAGAAAGTGGGTTTTCTCAATTCGCGTCTTGCAAATAATTTGTCAGGAATGTTGACAATTAAAAGCTTTGTTGCAGAAGACTACGAAGCCCAACGGGTACAAGAAGAAAGTCATGCTTATCGTCAAAGTAATAGAAAGGCGAATGCGCAAAGCGCACACTTCGTGAACGCACTTTCTGCGGCGTTTGTGCCACTGATTCGCATGATTATTTTGGCAGGCTTTACCGCATTATTGCTCTACGGTGGTTTGGCGGCGGTGCAAGGTACAATTACTGTCGGAACTTACAGCGTATTGGTGTTTTTGATTCAGCGATTGTTATGGCCTTTAACGCGATTAGGCGAAACGTTTGATCAGTATCAACGCGCGATGGCTTCCACAAGTCGCGTGATGAATTTACTCGATACTCCAGTGGCGATTCATACTGGAGATGTGGCGCTTCCTGTGGAGAAGGTACGAGGTGAGATTGAATTGCACCATGTTACCTTTGCTTATAATGGACGCGATTCGGTTATTGAAAACTTATCATTGTCGGTTCCGGCGGGAAAAACGATCGCAATTGTCGGTTCTACCGGTTCGGGTAAGAGTACTTTGGTAAAACTCTTGTTGCGGTTGTATGAAGTGCGATCGGGGAGTATTACGCTTGATGGCATTGAGTTACGCGATTTGAGATTTGACGATTTGCGTCGCGCGATTGGGTTAGTTAGCCAAGATGTGTTTTTGTTTCACGGCACAGTCGCCGAAAATATTGCCTATGGTAGTTTCGACGCAACCCCCGCCGAAATTGTCCATGCTGCTACCATTGCCGAAGCGCATGAATTTATTATGCAACTTCCTCAAGATTACGATACCATCGTTGGCGAACGCGGACAAAAGTTATCGGGAGGACAAAGACAAAGAATTGCAATCGCCCGCGCGGTTCTGAAAAATCCTCCAATTTTGATTTTGGATGAAGCAACTTCCGCAGTAGATAATGAAACTGAAGCTGCGATTCAGCGATCGCTTGAGAAAATTACGATGAATCGTACAACGATTGCGTTCGCGTAGCGTACCATAGGTAATCGCACATCGGCTATCTACTGTGCGTAATGCTGATTGTATCTACGTTATGGAATACGGTAAGTTAGTTGAGAAAGGTACTCACGAAGAACTTATCGACCAACAAGGCATCTATACCAGCCTTTGGCGAGTACAATCAGGGTTAAAGTAAACTATTTTGCATAGTCCCTCAATTACCAATTACCGATTACCCATTACCAGTCTCTAAATTTTGAATTGCTTATGTTTTTTGGTAGCCCTCAACCTCATTCTCAAGAAAACACTTGGCGACGTCAACTAGATCAATTTGCTAAAGTAAATCAGCAACAACTCGCAGCTTTGTCTTGGGGATTATGGCTAGAAAATGGCGATAGTCAAGGAACGTTAGGAATTAATTTAAAGCCACAACCGCATTTTGTGTATTGTCCAAAGTCGGCAATTGAAACCTTGAATGATAATGTAGAAAACCAAATTCAAGAAATTCTAGGTATTGTTGATAATCATCAACCTGAAAAAGAAGTTCTAATTATTGGCATTGGTAGCGAACAAATTAAGCTAATACATTATGAACCAGAACCTGCACCGCCTATTTGTTATGCCCAATTAGCAACTGATGTTAATACTTTATTAGAGCGACTGGAGCAAGATTTATCTAAACAAATATCCTAAAACTGAGCGCCTTAAAATATTATGAATGACACCGATAAAAGAAAACTTCTTTCTGGATTAAGTCACGCTGCTTTAATTCTTAACGCTGTTGTCATTCCAGTTCTTGTCCCGATTGTAATTTTGCTAGCAACTCATGACCCAATTGTGCGCGGCAATGCTAAAGAAGCCATTAATTTTACGATTAATATAATTATTTGTGGTGTTATTAGCTCAATACTTATCTTAGTAGAAGGTATTGGTGTTTTCTTGCTCTTTTTCCTCGCTATTATCAGCTTTATTATGCCATTGATTGCTACTATTTATGCGGTGAAAAATGTAAATAAGCCGTATCGCTATCCTTTAATATGGCATTTTCTATAGTTGCAAATAGTCTGTTTATATAAGTGAAGCTGATAAGATCATAGGTCGTAAACTTATTGAAGTTGTCAGGCTTTGAAAAAACAAATCGGAAAATACCTAAAAAAGAGATAATGATTTAAGATCGCTATACTAAGTATCCATTGATTCTAAAGGACAATTCGGCAGAATGCAGCCTGTCCCATCAACACAGCAAAATCAAGCAAGCGAACAGGATTCTGTAGTGGTAGATACCGCAATTTTCTTTGAACTTTCTACGGGTCTGCTGTGTGTCGTTAGCTGGGATGGTACTTTCAAAAAGGTAAATCCAGCTTTTAGTAAGACATTAGGGTTTGCAAATGGGGAACTGCTAGAGCAAAAATTTATAGAATTGGTTCATCCTGAAGATCGCGCTGTGACAAAGGCGGCGATCGCTCAAATTCAAACAAGCGATCAACGGACAGGCTACTTTGAGAATCGCTACCTTTGTCGTGACAGTTCGTATAAAGAGTTAGGATGGACTGTCCGTTTTGAGGCGGAACCAGGATTATTTTATGGAATCGCCCGCGAACTTACTTTGATAAAGTCCACTAAAGATACGGCACTCTATCGCACTTTAGCACGCAATCTCCCCAAAGCTGCTGTCTTCTTATTTGACGATAATTTACGTTACGAGCTATGCGAGGGTCAAGAAATAGCCAGCATGGGCTTTAACCAAGAAACATTGGAAGGTAAAACGATTTGGGATGTATTACCGCCAAAAACTTGTACAGAAATTGAGCCGTTGTATCGTGCAACGCTTGCAGGACAAGAAGTCGTTACCGAAATAGCTTTTTGCGGTCATGCTTACGCTGTGCAAATCGTACCTGTGCGTAATGAACAGCAGGAAATTGTCGCAGGAATGATGCTTCTCGAAAATATTGATGAACGCAAGCAAACCGAAGAAGCGTTAGATCAAAGCGAGGAAACAGTACAACGACAACTTAAAGAAATTGAAGCAATTTACACCTCTGCGCCGGTTGGACTTTGCTTTTTAGATACCAATCTACGCTATGTACGTGTCAACGATCGCCTAGCAGAAATTAATGGTATCCCCGCAGCAGAACATATCGGTAAATCTGTTGAGGAACTTTTACCCGAAATAGGTGAAGTGCAAGCAAAGTTGTTTGCGCAAGTAATTCAAACGGGAGTACCCATTTTAGATGCTGAAGTACGTGGTACTACCCCAGCGCAGCCAGGAATTGAGCGCGACTGGCTAGTAAGTTACTACCCACTACGCGATATTAACGATCGCATTCTAGGGATCAATATTGTTGTTCAGGAAATTACGCAACGCAAGCAACAAGCCGCCGCACTCGCAGAACGCGAAAGACAGCTAACAACGATTTTATCAAATACTCCTGATGTGATTTGTCGCTACAGCAAAGACTTTCGCTATCTTTATATTAGTCCCGCTGCGGAACGCATTACGGGTATTCCTACGCAACGATTTATCGGCAAAACCAATGCTGAAATCGGGATGCCAGAAATATATACTAAGACTTGGGAAAAGGCGATCGCCGAAGTTTTGCAGACACGCGAGCAGCAAATATTAGAATTTAACTTTCCTCTTGCTTCTAAAACATGGTACTTTTACTCGATATTCATTCCAGAGTTTGCACCAGACGGTTCAGTTGAATCGGTACTTGTTGTCAGTCGCGATGTTACCGAACGCCGTCAAGCTGAAGAATCTTTAGCGAAAAGTCAAGATTGGTTGCAACTGTCGCAACAAGCAGGGCAAATTGGTGCTTTTATTTGGGATATTGTCAATGGAGATATTGTTTGGACGCAACAGCTAGAAATTCTCTATGGGTTAACTCCTGGTAGCTTTGGCGGTACTTACGAACACTGGCAACAACAAGTTCACCCAGAAGACATTGTACGGATTGAGCAAAGTTTGCAAGAGAAAATGCAAACTCGCGGCGAAGAGTGGCAAGGCGATTTTCGGATTTTTCACGCCCAAACAGGGGAAATACGCTGGATTGCGGCGAAAAGTCGCTTTTTCTACGATAATTTTGGGCAACCAATCCGCATGATTGGCGTGAATCTGGATATCAGCGATCGCAAACATACAGAAGTTGCACTCCGCGAAAGCGAACTAAATTATCGGATGCTGGCAGATACAATGCCACAGTTATTTTGGACAACACTCCCTGATGGCTACCATGAATACTACAACCAACGCTGGTACGATTACACAGGTTTGACGTTGGAAGAAACGAAAGGTGCTGGCTGGAATCACGTGTTGCATCCTGACGATCAACAACGCAGTTGGGAAGTTTGGCATGAGTCTTTGCGAACAGGGAAAAATTACGAAATTGAATATCGCTTTCGCCGCTTTGATGGCGAATACCGCTGGTTTTTAGGTAGGGCGTTTCCTTTACACGATGATACGGGACAAATTATTCGCTGGTTTGGTTCGTGTACTGATATTCACGATCAAAAAATTGCTTTAGAAGAACGCGATCGCGCCGTCGAACGCGAACGTACGGCAAGATCGCAAGCCGAAGCCGCGAATCGCATCAAAGATGAATTTCTAGCGGTACTCTCGCACGAATTGCGATCGCCGCTCAATCCGATTTTGGGTTGGGCAAAACTTCTTCTCACTCGTCAATTTGATGAAAATACAACGCGCAAGGCTTTGCAAACAATCGAGCGCAACGCCCAATTGCAAACACGCCTCATTGAAGATTTACTAGATATCTCGCGCATTTTACGCGGTAAGCTGAGTTTAAATATCACGCAAGTTAATTTAGTGACAATTGCCGAAGCCGCTTTAGAAACGGTACGACTCGCAGCGGAAGAAAAAGCGATTCACTTACAACTGATTATTGAAGATTCCGCGCGTTATTCTGAATTTCAGATCGCTGGAGATGCTGCACGGTTACAGCAAATTGTGTGGAATCTTCTCACGAATGCAGTCAAGTTTACTCCTCATGGCGGGCGCGTAGAGGTCAAGTTAGAAAAATTAGCATCTTCTTCTGTGCAAATTCAAGTCAGCGACACTGGTAAAGGAATTGCACCTGAATTTCTTCCTCACGTGTTTGATTACTTCCGCCAAGCTGATAGTAGCATTACGCGAAAATTTGGTGGATTAGGATTAGGACTTGCTATTGTCCGTCATTTAGTCGAATTACACGGCGGTACAGTGAAAGCTGATAGTCAAGGTGAAGGACAAGGCGCAACGTTTAGCGTTACACTACCACTTCCCGAATCTGAAATTGTTGATGAAAATTCAGGCGATCGCATTCATTATAATGACTCTGATTTACCGCTATTGGGAATACGCGCCTTAATCGTTGATGACGAAGCAGATATGCGCGAGTTACTCGTTGTAACTCTAGAACAATACGGCGCGCAAGTCACTGCTGCTGCATCAGCAAGCGAAGTTTTAGAATTACCGCAATATCAGATTCTGATTAGCGATATTGGAATGCCTAATATGGATGGTTATACATTAATGCGGCAAATTAGAACTTTACCACCCGATCAAGGAGGATCGATACTCGCGATCGCGCTAACAGCTTATGCAGGCGAAACCGATCAACAAGCTGCGATCGCCGCTGGATTCAACCGACATTTAGCAAAACCCGTCGAACCTGCTAAATTGTTAGCAACCATTGTTAATCTACTAAGCAAAAAATCATAAATCTTGAGTTAAGATCAGCGTCATTACTTGCTGGAAAATCTTTACTTGATTAACCTTTTGTGCTAATTCATCCGGTTGGTAGCATCCTTCTTCAACTTCCTTCGGAGCTACTAAAACAAAGTGTACTTGCGCACACTGAGATGTATCTGTTACCTATATAGCCCACGCAGGTGGGCTTTGTTTATCCAGGCGCGAATTCATTCGCAAAGCCCCCATTATCGTGTCTCATTGACATCATAATTATTCAGGTTGACAAAATCTAAGAATATGTTCCGCAGCAATCTGCGGTTGTTCAAGATGCGGTACATGACCGCAGTCTTTAATCCAAACAAGTTTACTATGAGGAATCGCTTGCTGAAACTTCTCAGCATCTTTAATTCCTAAAATGCGATCGTCTTCTCCCCACAAAATCAGCGTTGGTTGCTCAATTTGCGCTAGCTTTTCTTTAAAAGAAGTGTAACCACCACTTTTGGTAAAAGCAATTAAAGCTTGATTCCAGCCAGGCATATTCAAATGTAATGCCGCACATAATTGCGCGTCAACTGAAGCTAAACTTTTATTTTTATACGCAGCCCGACTAATACTATTACGTACTCTTGGATTGCGTAAAAACTCTGTCGCCAGTCGATCCAGTGGTGGAAACATGAGTTTTCCCATCGCCGAACCAGCGGTAAATCCGGCACTATCTATTAATACTAATTTTTGTACAACTTCTGGATAGTTTAGCGTAAAATCAATCGCCGCTGCACCTCCCATCGACGCACCAACTAAAATCATCGGTTGAGCGATTAAAGCTTCCCAGAAACAATATAAATGTGTTTTAATCGCACTTGGGCTTAAAGCGAGATTTTCAATTCTTTCAGTAAAGCCAAAACCTAATAAATCAACAGCCCAAGTTTGATTCTGAGCAGCTAACAACGGTAGCAAACGACGAAATTCTAATACAGAACTATCAAATCCATGCAACAGTAAAATCGGATGACCGCCGTTACCTTGATGAACATAAGCTGTAGTAATTGCTTGTGCAAATGGAGTTGCGATCGCCTGAAATTTAATACTTTTTGCAAGCTCAATTGACGTTGATTCTGTGAGTTGATTACTTAAATCATTAAAATCAATCTTCATGCTAAATTAGTGCTTTAAAAAAATAAGGTAGTAGTCCTGATAAAAGCATCAGCTTACTACTACCAATATAAAATAGATAACAACGTACAATCTAGCTACAAATAATGTCGTTACTCTCCTGTAACAGCTTCTTTAAGTTGTTCAGCAGCTTGCTTTGTACCAGGGTCGATTGGTTCATCGAGGTTAAGTTTCTCTTTGATATTTTCAAAGAAACCTTTGTTGTTGTCTTGAGCTTTTTCAGCCGCAGTTTTAGTTGCTGATTTGTAGCCTTCTTCTTCTAAAAGTTTTTCAGCTTTTTCAGCTTCTTCTCTTAGTTTTTCAGCCTTAGGACGCCCCTGGCTATCTACGCGGTCAACTTGATACGAAGTTGCTTCGGGTGTAACAGGTTCAGCTTGTACTTGCATCGCTGTACTCACCATAAATGCCAATGCAACGAGAAAAACAGTAACAATCTGCCGCAGTTTAATTCTTTGCAACCACGATCGCTTCATTGAGACTCTCCACTATCGTTCTTGAAGTCGAAATTAAGCTTACACGGTTTAGCAGTACTCTGTTAAGAGTAGTGGGATAGAGATTTATACAAAGTAGTCTTTATAAAGATTTGTAAAAGCAAGATGTCAAGTATTATTACAGAGTTATTCGTTCATCCAATCAAAGGGCTAACGCCGCAAGCCGAAACGCAAGTGAACTTGCAAGCGGGACATGGAGTTATAGGCGATCGCGCTTTTGCGTTGATGTATGATAATTCTGCATCTTCCGATGATGTTGTTCCGTGGATGCACAAGCGTAATTTTGCGATGCAATGCGATCTTCCTGCATTAGCAGCTTTGAATTGTCACTACGATTTTCAAACCACATTATTAACGATTAAGTACAAAGATCGCGAATTACTTGCAGCTAAAACAAACAATTCAGGGGAACGCAACTTAATCAGTTCATTTTTTACTGGCTATCTTGCAACGGATGTGAAATCGCCGTTACGGTTAGTTGGTGAAAACGATGGAAAAACGCGCTACCCCGATCGCCACACAGTACACATATCGATCATCAATCAAGCAACGTTAGACCAAATCAGCGATATCGCTAAACAGCGAGTAGATGTGCAGCGCTTTCGTCCTAATATTGTCGTTGAAGGTATACCAGCCTGGACAGAATTTGATTGGATAGGACAACACTTTCAATTAGGTTCTGCACAAATCGAAGTGACTGCCCCGATCAATCGCTGTTTAAACATTAATGTAAATCCTAAAACAGGTCAGCAAGATTTACCACTACTTTCTTTACTACAACAGCATTTTCATCACAAGCAAACAGGAGTTCTTGCTAAAGTCTTTACTAGCGGTACAATCGCGATTGGCGATCGCTTGCAACCTTTAGATATGTAATATCGCATTGATCGTCCACATGACAAAATCCAGCAAACGTCATGTCTGCTGGATACAATTTTCTATTTGTAATCGAATTACACTTTGTCAATCGTATCCTTTACTGCATCTTTAGCGTCTTCGATTGCGTGCATTGCTGCGGCTTCTTCTTGCTTGGCTTGACCTTCAGCTTTGTCTTTTGTGCTACCCGTAATTTCACTGACAGCTTCTTGAAGCTTGCCTTCGACATTTTTAGCAACAGCTTCGGCGCGGTTTTCAATACTCATAATTATCTCCTTAAAATTGCCTTGATTTACTCGATTATTAACTTAAAGTATTTACTGAAGATTGGCATCTCTCATTAGTTATATTTTTCGTAGTTGAATAAAAAAATGCGCTCAGAGATGATATCTGTAAGAGGTTTTCTCAGTAAACTTACGGTTAATCAGTGAAAAATACTAGCTCACTTTATTAACTATGTATTTCATATAAAAAATACTTATTCAAGGTGTGTATTAGTAATTTTACGGGAACAGTAAGAACAAGCAATTTTTAGCTTTCAACTCTAAAGTAGAGAAACTGAGTTTATATCATGTCCTCTTCTCGCTGGCATTCCTCGACAACACAATCGAATTCAAATCCTCAATCGAAAAATTGTTTCAATCAATTAGGGAAGCAAGCAAAACGGGCAGATGATAACAATAGTGGCTTAAATAAGCCTGCACAACGTAAATCTTGTAGTTTACGGTGGCAAGCAAGAATCTTATTTTGTAGTGCGATCGCAACTTTAGCAACTGTATTATATGCTACTGCCGCCACTATTTTACTGAGAAGCTTGGAGAACGTTGAAATTGAAGATACCTACCAAAACGTTGAAGGATTTTTAGATACTTTTGCGCAATCGCAGGTAGATTTTAGCCTACGCGTAACCGACTGGGCAATGTGGGATGACACGTATCAATTCGTGCAAGATAGTAATAAAGAATACATTGAAGTTAATATCACTCCAGAATCAATCCAAAATGTCCAGATTAACGCCGCAGTCTTTCTTAATGCTAAAAATCACATTGTTTATAGCGCAGAATTTGATTTAACAACAAACCAAAAAATAGGTATACCAAAATCATTAAATCAATATATTGCTACCCGCCAGTACTTATTACAACATTCTAATGTTAATAGTAGTATATCAGGAGTCATTGCCCTACCTCAAGGTCCAATGCTGATCGCTTCACGACCGATTATCAATAGTAAAGGTGAAGGTCCAATTCGCGGAACCTTAGTTTTTGGGCGCTATCTTAATAATACAAAAATTGCCAAGCTAGCTAAAAAAAGCCGTTTAAATCTCACATTACATAGCCTGGATCGCGTATTACCTCCAGATTTTCAGATAGCTTTAGCATCACTTTCTCAAACGCAAAGAATTTTTATTCGCCCAATCAGCGATCGCCTAATTGCTGGCTATATTCTACTAACAGATCTAGACAATAAGCCTGTCGCAATTCTACGTACAGATAAACCCCGAACTATCTACTTACAAGGAATCAACAGTCTTCGTTATCTTTTATTGTTATTAATTTTAATTGGATTAATTTTTGCTGGAGTAACATTACCCTTATTAGAACGATTAATTTTATTACGATTTGAGCGACAAGAACGCGAAGAACGTTATCGCGCAGTTGTCACCCAAGCTTCTGAAGGTATTTTTTTAATTGATGCACAAAGTAAGATTATACTAGAAGCTAATGTGGCGTTACAAACTTTATTAGGTTATCAGGCAACGGAAATTTTAAAACTTACGCTGTATGATATTATTGTCGGCGATCGCGAACAAATTGAGGACGATCTCCAGCAAATTTTAGTCAAAGATTACAATCTAACACGCGAATACAAATATCAGTGCCAGGATGGTTCTTTAGTTGATGTTGAAGCAAGTGCAATTCAAATTTTGTATAACGAAAAAGATGCTTTTTGTATTGTAGTAAGAAATATTACTGACCGTAAGAAAGTTGAGACAGCGCTGCGCGAAAGCGAACAACGTCTATCTTGGCAAGCAAGTCATGATTCGCTAACTGGGCTAGTTAATCGTCGCGAATTTGAGCAATGTTTGGTAAATGCTTTAAATAGTGCAAAAAATGAAGGTATAAACCATGCACTGTGTTATTTAGATGTCGATCAATTTAAAATTATTAATGATACTTGTGGTCATGTAGCGGGAGATCATCTGCTACGCCAAGTCAGTACTTTATTTCAAAATCGATTACGCAAAACGGATGTTTTAGCACGTTTAGGCGGCGATGAGTTTGGCATCATTTTTTATCAATGTTCTTTAGAACAAGCTACTCGAATTACCGAAGCCCTACGACAACAACTGAATGATTTCCCATTTATATGGAAAGAGAAAGTTTTTTCAGTTAGTGCGAGTATTGGGCTTGTTGCTATTAATGCAGATACTCCTGATTTAGGGAGCGTTTTAAGCGCTGCGGATGCGGCTTGTTATGCAGCGAAAAATAAAGGGCGCAATCGAATTAATGTTTATCGACCGAACGATCGCGAAATAGCCCAGCAACGAGGCGAGATGCAATGGGTATCGCAAATTCCTAAAGCATTAGAAGAAAATCGTTTCTGCTTATTTTATCAAGAAATTGCCCCATTAATCGGGGAAAATCATCAACAACATTACGAAATTCTGTTGCGTTTAAAAGATGAGAATGGTCAAATTGTCCCGCCAATGGCTTTTATTCCAGCCGCTGAACGTTATAACTTGATGCATCTGATTGATCGTTGGGTAATTTCTACGTTGTTTGCACACCTAGCACAATCGCAAGCCGAAGAGAATACAATTTACGCGGTGAATCTTTCAGGCGCAAGTATCAACGATGACAGTTTTATTGATTTTGTGCAAGCTCAATTTGCATACTATCAAATTCCACCATCAAGTATTTGTTTTGAGATTACCGAAACATTAGCGATCGCTAATTTAAGTCAAGCGGTAGGATTTATTCAAAAACTTAAAAATCTTGGTTGTTACTTCGCGTTAGATGATTTTGGGAGTGGAATGTCTTCGTTTGCGTACTTAAAAAGCTTACCAGTCGATTACCTAAAAATAGATGGTTCTTTAGTAAGAGATATCGTCCAAGATGCGATCGCCTACAGTATGGTAGAAGCAATTAGCCGCGTTGCGACAGTCATGGAACTACAAACAATCGCAGAATTTGTCGAAAACGAAGCTATTCAAGAAAAGCTGCGAAAATTGCCCGTAGATTATGCGCAAGGATACGGAATCGCTAAACCCAAACCGTTAATTTAATATCTCAAACAAGGCTGGTAACTGAGAAGAACATTCGCTACCTATTACCAATTACCTGTCACCGAGTATCATCTACCAAAGCCAAATCCTCAGGTGTATTGCAGTTGAAAAGCATTTCTGCATTCGGTAAAGATAAAACGCGTACAGGGTGTTGTACAAGCCAAGCTTGAAACGATCGCCCGCCTTGGGTAATAAAAGCATTCAATACAGGTAAACAACTACGGCGGTAGAAGCCACACAACGGGTCCCAACCCTTGTCCTGACGCGGTAAAGCAGCGATCGCATCTTCAGGAACATTTTCTAACTCTTCTACCCAATTTTGCAGTACCTCTATTTGCAGTTTTGGTAAATCGCAAGCAAGTAATAATACCCAATCGGTTTGCACCACCGCAAGTCCCTGTGCAAAACCAACTAACGGACCATGTGGGAGTGGTAAAGTGACTTTAGTTGAAGTTGGTGTACTTAGATTTTCTTGCGAAAGTGGAACTTCACGCACAAATTGGCAGTTGTTCAGGGATAAATGTTGATATTTCTCAGGTGTAGGCGTGACAATATAAACTAAATTGCACAAGCTGCTAGCGACATCACACACGCGTTTTAACAGTGGGACTCCTTGAATCGGTAGCAAAGCTTTATCTTCGCCCATCCGCGAACTTTTCCCACCAGCTAAGACTATTGCACTAAGCGAGTGTATCGCGTTTGAAAATGTCATTTGTATCTACTCAGTAAGTGGGTAAAAATGAACATCACTAAAAAGTTGGTAATTGGTAATAAGTAGCGATTAGCTTATGGGAGAATTGCTAAATGCTTTCTCATTACCCATTTAATTACGTCTACACACTGATTAACCTAAACCGCCAAATAGCGGCGGAGAAAACTCTCTAAAGTTTCTAATTTCAAATTAAACACTGATTCTAGGTGTGCAATTTCATCATGCGTACAGAAAAACTCGTTAGCAAGCAAAGTGCGAAAGGTTCCTAAAGTCTTCTGAACTGGAGGATTGAGTAACCCTAATACGGTACGAAAACCATCGACAACAAATAAGGGTGGATTAATAATGATTGGTTCTTGATTAAAAACGCGACCAAAAATGTGGGGAATGTCTTCACGCTGTAAAATTTCTGGTCCTCCTACGGGTAAGATTTGGTTTTTTGCGCCGCCAACCGAAACCGACTTCACCACCATTTGCGCTAAATCGTCTGTACTGACAATTGAAGTGCGATTTTTGGGATCGCCTATCAATAAATACATTCGTGTTTGGCGAAATCGTTCAGCAAGTGATAGCAGATTCGATGATAATCCAGCAGGGCGAAAAATCGTATAATTTAAACCACTCGCTTGGAGATATTGTTCGACTGCGCGTTTGGCTTTGAATGTGGGAGCATCTTCATAGCCACGATCTGCACCCAATACCGAAATAAAGACAAAGTGTCGCACCTGTTGTGCTTGCGCGTGGTCAATTAATTCGATGTTGGCGCGGTAATCTAGTGCTAAAGCATCGCCATCCGAACCATGCGTACTAATAATGTACTGCACTCCTTGACAAGCTTTTTGAATATCCTTCTCTTGGCGCAAATCACCAATAAAAATATCTGCCCCTCGGTGTTCCAACTCTCCATAGCGAGAATTAAGCCGAACAAAAGCACGTACAGGTAATCCCTGTTGTCGCAGCAATCTGACTACTCTCCGCCCAATTTGTCCTGTTGCACCTGTGACTAGAAACATAGCAGCATTGTCCCTGAAGTTTGATAGTAGATAGTCGCCAATAATTCCTAATCCCAAGTTTAAAAGCTAAAATTCGACAACAACAGGAGCATGATCGCTTGGTTTTGGTAACTTTCGTGGAGTGATATCAATAAAGCAGCTTTTTGCTTGTTTGTATAGATCCGAAGTAAGATAGTGATGGTCAATTCTCCAACCTAGGTTACGCCGAAAAGCGCCACCGCGATAGTCCCACCAGGTGTAGTGTCCTGCTTCAGAAGTAAATTTACGAAAAGCATCGCTAAAGCCTAATTCTACGATTTCACGCAGTGCTTGCCGCTCAAGTTCTGATGCCATGATGTGTCCTGTAAGAATTGCGGGATCGTGTAGATCGCGGTCTTCGGGTGCAATATTGAAGTCACCACAGATACAAATGTTAGCGGATAAAACTAAAAGCGATCGCAGGTATTCGCGTAAAACTTGCAACCACCGCAATTTATATTCATACTTATCACTACCAACTGCTGCGCCATTTGGGACGTAAAGATTCACAATCCGCACATTTGCTGTTACCCCCGTAATCAGACGTTTTTGCGCATCAAGTTCGGATAAGTCGGCGATCGCCTCGCCTAATATTGGTGTAAATCCTGTACTGACCTCAGTTAACGGCAAACGGCTGAGAATTGCCACACCATTGTATGATTTTTGTCCAGAAGCATAAATGTGATAGCCAAGTTGTTCAAAAGGCGATCGCGGAAAATCTGCATCGACAACTTTGGTTTCCTGCAAACATAACACATCAACAGGATTTTGCTGCAACCAAGCGACAACGTGTTCTTGGCGAGTCCGAATTGAATTAACGTTCCAAGTGGCAATTTGCATCAAGTATAGCCATGTCAACAGAGTTAGGACATTATAGATAGAAGCTCGTAGTGACTTGCCTGAGGGAGATTTAACGCTGACCCCTGACCTCTGCTATAATTAGCAATCAGCACGAGCTACCTTTAGCTTATTAGTCTGCCACACCCGTGGAACTTGATTATAGTCTTCTGTTTGCGATCGTCCATACAGCAAAATTACTCAGTCTCTACCTCCTGCTTTCTACGTAGCAAAATTGGCGGTTGTGTCACTAGCCCCACGAGATGATCGCTTGTAAAGCAAAGGCTTGATTTATTTTCGTCGATGGGAATTTGAAATAAATAGCTATCTTGTTTTCCCTGAGTGCGTGCCAAAAAAGCCGCAATCAAGCTACGCAATAATGGATTATCCGATTTGACTTTAATTTGATACCGAAACCCACCATTGAGTAAAATTTCGACTAACACTTCTTTATTACTATCGCTTACAGATGAAGCCGCATCGATAATGTCTAGTTCTTTGTTGTCGGACACACTTATTCTCCTTACAACAGTATTAATCTCAACACAACCATACAAGAAATCACACCTCTAGTTTATGAAATCAAAGAGGTGCGAGACAGGAGTAATACTGCTGTAGAGTTAGCTACGACTGAGGTTTAAGATCGCGGAATAATTCTTTAGGAACTACGCCGTGAATGCCCTTGACAATATCGACAACTTGTGAAACTTCAAAATCAATAGCTGCACTACCAACTAATAAAGCATCTTGCTTTGTCATTCCATATTTACTGTTAGCAATTTCAAGATATTCGCGAACAGATTTTTTCATCGCTTCATCTAAATCTTCATCCAAACCAACCGCAATCCATGCATCTTTTGTTTCTCCCATTGGTGTATCTAACTTCATGTTTTTATGCAACACAAGTTCAAATGTGGGAGTTAAAGAACATTCGATTGCCGTTAAAGCCACTTCACCGTTAGCTTGCGCGCAATGCGGATCTCCCGCGTAAAATAATGCCCCAGGAACCTGAACAGGTAGATATAAACTCGAACCTCGACCCAAGAGTTTAATATCAATATTACCGCCATAGTTGCCTGGAGGAACTGAATTAGCTGCTTCCTCGCGGTTTGCAGGGACAACCCCCATAATTCCCATAAATGGATCTAATGGTAGTTGAATTGGAGGTAAGTTATTTTCTGGTTGAAAAATCCCAATTTCCCGCTTAGTATCTAAAGGAATAACCCGCGAATAAATCGGGGCATTATTGAGGGGATATTCTCCAGGAAGCGCACCGCGACTGTGGCGATTAGAAATGACACCGTAAGGAACGCGGTAATCAATTGCTAGTGTTTTGATTTCAAGCGTATCGCCTGGCTGCGCCCCTTCTACATAGATTGGACCCGTAATGACGTGGGGACCTGGACCTGTTTTCTTTACTGCCGATTTGACTTTGAGTTGGTCTGGTAAAATCTTATTTTGAGTCACTCGACTTTTGAGATTTTGCGGAATTCCTCCTTGATTGAAAAAGGCAGCAGTATCGCCTTGATCTGGTAAAATTCCCTCGTGCGACACCGTTTGCATAATAATGCGATCGCCTGATCTTACCCGTGCGATCGGACGACTTTCCGGTTTAAACAGTTCTCCCCAGATCACATTTTCTGGAGTAGACATAATCCGATGCGTTCTGACGGGTGTAGCCGTAGGTGAAGACCAAGCAACTCCATTCAAACTGCACAAAAGTAATCCTATTCCCGCGAAAACTCCTACTATCCGCCATTTGAGAGTGAATCTTTCTAAAACGCGCTTAATCTTGAATCTCAACGTTACATTATTCCTCATTTACCCCTACCATCAACAAAGCCGTGCTACTAGACAATAAATTGCATAGTCTTGTTGTCTATGCTTGATTAATCATCGGCTTTATTTTTGATACAAACGCTCCCGATAAAATGTATCAAATCATACTACTACTCAAGCAATATTTATTAACTACAGGAAAAAACCCTCCAATCTTCCTCTGCGGCTGAAGTGGTTCGTTTACCCTTGATTAAAACTTGCTACACAATACAATTCAACTCTCCCGCCCGTTGCGTAAACCGATAATTTTCCTGATAATCAACCGGACAATCAATCACCGTAGGAACATCCTGCGCCAACGCTGTTTTCAAAATAGGAATAAAATCGGTTGTCGCTTCAACGCGATAGCCTTTGAGTCCCATGCTTTCCGCTAATTTCACAAAATCAGGATTACCAAAATGGACAAAAGAAGATCTGCCAAATTGATTGCGCTGCTTCCATTCAATTAAGCCATAACCACCGTCATTAAAAATCAAAGTAACAAACGGCGTACCAACCCTTAATGCAGTTTCTAACTCTTGGCAGTTCATCATAAAACCACCATCACCCGTGGCTGCTACAATTTTCCGATGAGGATAAACAAGTTTCGCCGCTACCGCGCCAGGAATCGCAATTCCCATCGCCGCAAAGCCATTAGAAATTAAACACGTATTTGGGCGATCGCAATGATAATGTCGTGCAATCCACATCTTATGCGCCCCGACATCCGAAATCACAATATCTTCCGGCCCCATCACTTGGCGCAAGTCATAGATGAGTTTTTGGGGTTTAATCGGGAAGCCATCATCGTTGGCGTATTGTTCGTAATCGGCGCGGATATCTGCGCGTAATTCTAAGGCATAAGGATCGGGTTTATCGTCGCGGTCTGCGCGTTTTAAAATTTCGTATAACGAATCCGAAATATCGCCAACAACTTCAACCAGAGGAATATAACTACTATCAATTTCTGCGGGAGTTTCCCCAATATGAACGATTGGAATTTTGCCATCAGGATTCCATTTTTTCGGGGAATACTCGATTAAATCATAGCCAATTGCAATAACTAAATCAGTATTATCAAAACCACAATTAATATAATCGCGTTGTTGCAAACCCACTGACCATAATGCTAGTGGGTGCTTATAAGGAATCACGCCTTTCCCCATAAAAGTATTAGCAACCGGAATATTTAGTTGTGTAGCAAACTCAGTGACAGCTTCACTTGCATCAGCACGAATCGCGCCGTTACCAACGAGAATAATCGGGTTATGTGCATTGGAAATCGCTGTTGCTGCCTCAGTAATACTATGAAACGCCGCGTATGTTCTTTCTAATTTGTCCGTCTTTAAAGGATTACCAGTCGCAGGCATTGCGGCAATATTTTCTGGTAAATCAATATGAACCGCACCAGGTTTTTCACTTTGCGATCGCTTAAAAGCTTTCCTGACAATTTCGGGTGTATTACTAGGACGAACAATTTGCGTATTCCACTTTGTTACAGGTGCAAACATTGCCACTAAATCTAAATACTGGTGGGCTTCGATGTGCATTTGATCTGTTCCCACTTGTCCGGTAATTGCGACCAATGGCGCGCCGTCTAAATTCGCGTCAGCAACTCCTGTCATTAAATTCGTCGCCCCAGGACCTAATGTCGAAAGACACACGCCCGCTTTTCCAGTTAAGCGTCCGTAGACGTCTGCCATAAACGCTGCACCTTGTTCGTGTCGCGTCGTGATAAATTGAATCGAAGAATTTTTCAGCGCTTCGAGGACGTGTAAATTCTCTTCTCCTGGCAAGCCAAAAACGTAGCGCACGCCTTCGTTTTCTAGGCATTGCACTAATAATTCTGCTGTATTCATTGAATATTCTTCTCCTTAGGTACGGCATGGCAATGCTATGCCTCTACGTTATCCACACTGTTTTAACATTGACAAACTCATGGATACCTTGAATGCCCAATTCCCTACCATAGCCGGAACGTTTAATTCCACCAAAGGGCATACGCGGATCGGATTTCACTAAACCATTAATAAAAACCGCACCTGCTTCTAATTCGGAAATCAGGCGATCGCGTTGATGTTCGTCGTTAGTCCAAGCACTAGCACCCAACCCGAACGGCGTACTGTTGGCAAGTTGAATCGCTGCGTCGATATCGGGAACGCGAAATAAAAGTGCCACTGGACCAAAAAATTCTTCGTTGTACGCCGCAGAACCCGCAGGAATCTCGCTTAAAATCGTTGGTGGATAGTAGTTTCCTGGACGCGATAACGGTTTTCCCCCTACGAGAACTTTTGCGCCACTTTCAACGCAAGTTTGCACTTGCTGATCTAAATCTTGCAAAATTCCTGGCGTTGCCAATGGTCCAATATGGGTATCAGGATGCATCGGATCGCCCACTTTGAGCGCTTGAAAGTGTTCTATCAATAATTTCTCAAATTTGTCGGCGATCGCATCTTCAACGATAAACCGTTTAGCAGCAATACACGACTGACCATTATTAAGCATTCTTGCGGTAGTAGCCGTTGCCGCAGCTGTTTCAATGTCAGCACTTGCTAACACAATAAACGGATCGCTACCGCCTAATTCGAGTACCGTTTTCTTTATTTGTTTACCAGCATGGGCGGCTAAACTTGCGCCTGCGGGTTCGCTTCCGGTTAACGTTGCCGCTTTGACGCGTTCATCTTCAATCAACGCGGGGACTTTGTCAACACCTACTAACAACGTTTGAAAAACTCCTAGGGGAAAACCCGCACGTTGGATAATATCTTCAATTGCTAATGCGCACTGCGGTACATTCGACGCGTGTTTGAGTATGCCTACGTTTCCTGCCATCAACGCGGGTGCTGCAAATCGAAAAACTTGCCAAAATGGAAAATTCCACGGCATAACTGCTAGAATGATTCCTAACGGTTGATAGCGGATAAAACTCTGACTTGCGTCTGTTTTGACGGCGACATCTGTGAGAAACTCAGCAGCATGTTCTGCATAATAACGGCATACCAACGCGCATTTTTCAACTTCGGCGATCGCACTTTGTAACGGTTTCCCCATTTCTAGGGTCATTAATTTCGCGTATTCCGCTTTTTGTTGCTCTAATATCTCTGCCGCAGCCTGCATAAACTGCGATCGCTCGGCAATTGACAACCAATGATACTGCTCAAAGGCTGTTTGTGCTTGTTTCAGTCTAGCTGCAATTTCGGCATCGGTCAGCGGCTGAAACGTTTTCAGCGTTTCCCCTGTTGCGGGATTAATTGTAGCGATACCCATTACCTGACCTCTTTGATAAATTCATTACGGAAAATTTTTATTTTGCTCCCATAATCGCTTTTTCTTATTAAATTATCGCTTTTTTTACCATCTTAATTATAAAAAGATCGTGTAAAGAAGCGTTAATTATTTCTGAGTAAATTTGCCTAGTGTATCGAGCGTAACCATTATCAAGCGGCGATCGCAGCTTACATATAAGATATTTGAAACTTAGGCTTTTGCGGTTGCAAAAAAAATTAGTAGCAGGTAAGATATTAAAAAATTATTAAATAGAGTAACGAGTTGTAAAGGTAGAAAATGATGTAGCTAAAAATCCCTGTATTTGTTTAGATGTAAGAACTTTACTGCAACAGTTGAGTATGTTGCGTAAGTTTAAGGAGTTCTCATTTTAGACATTAATTCAGTCTAAACTGAACTAGAGAAGATAAAACAAATTCAAATCGTGTTAGCTTGTCCCGCTTTTCACTCGACCCCATGCACAGAATGTAATGAGTGGGTTAGTTATCTACGAGCCAGTCCACTGTAAGCGCCGTCCTTCGCCGCTTAGGGAGTGCCTCGATCGTGATTTTTGTGAGGACTGCCTCACAGATTGAAGACCTTCCTAAATGGAGTAGTAAAGTTGGAAGTACTCTTAGCAAGCAACAAACAGGCAGTTAACCAGCCACTTGTTCTCGCCGTAGATGACGACGAAGATAGCTTATGTTTAGTTAGCGAAGTGGTGAAAGGTAGCAACTTATCCTGCATTACTGCCACTGATGGTAAGACAGCTTTGTCTTTAGCGCAGCTGTACCAGCCAAATTTAATTTTATTAGACATTTTGCTACCAGATTTAAATGGCGTCGAAGTCTTATATCATTTGAGAAGAAACCCGCAAACCCAATATATTCCTATCATTGCAGTCACAGCGTTAGCAAAAGAAGAAGATTGCGATCGCATCATGGCGGCTGGTTGCGACGGTTACATCACTAAGCCCTATATGCTAGACGACTTAGAAGATCTGATTTTCCGCTACTTGTGTCCCACCGCCGCCACAGCTTAGTTGTGGTTAAACTGGCTTAGCAGCTAAAACGACAATTATGCTAGTCCGATCCGAGTCGGTATTAGAACTGCCAAGCATATCTACTACAGGGACTTTAAGAACTTGCTCGATTAATTGTTTGAGTTGTGGTTCAATAGCTTTATATAAATTCCAACTAACTTCTTGCGCTAAATCGTTTTTACGATTTTCTATAAGAATCCTTTCAGGTGGAGTTGTTGGATGTTCAACTATAACTGTTAAATTTTGGTCTGATACATTGCAGACAACTTTTTCGGGTAAATGTCCTAGCTGATTAAAATATAAAGCTTGAATCTGTTGCGCTAAAATCGCTTCTAGCTGAGTGCAATTGGTGGGAATTTTTTCCTCCATAAACTTATCAATAAAGAGAGATATATTAATAGGAATAACGCCTCAATAAATTATCAAATTCTACTCGCATACTCAAACAGCCTAAAGACAGATAATTACATCGAGTGATAGAAATATAAGACATTATCTAATAATGTTAGCTTTTGAGGCAATGTCAATCTGGCTAGAGTCGTAAATTTTTCTGTCTAAAGATGTATTTATTTATAACAATATTGTAAAATTAGAAAGATTATATAGTCCTTTTACTAGGTTGCTATGTTCTCCGCCAACAACAGACCATTGCGAAATTGGTGGATAGACTGCGAGCCAGTCCATTGCAAGTGCTGTTTTATGCACCACTTGGGGAATGCCTCGCCGCAGCGGCTACAAAAATTAGTCATACGCTTTTGCGGCTTTTCCTAAGTATGAATATGAATTTGCAAAGTTCTTCGAATAGTCCTCAGCAGGATCAGCTTAGACAACCGTTAGTCTTAGCTGTAGATGACAATGAAGATAATTTGCAGCTATTGGCACAGTTACTCATGTTGATTGAGTGTTCTCACATTACAGCAACTGATGGTCAAACAGCAGTGATCATGGCACAAAATTATCAACCAAACTTGATTTTATTAGATATGATGCTGCCCGATTTGGATGGAATCGAGGTGGTATCGCGCTTAAAACAAAACCCAGAAACAATGGAAATTCCTATTGTGGCGGTGACAGCAATGGCCAGAGAAGAAGATCAGCAACGCTTTTTGCGTGCAGGATGTAAGGAATATATCAAGAAGCCCTATATTATTGAAGAACTAGAAGCAACAATTCGCCGCTGTCTTGGTTAATGAATGTTTTTATAACAAGGTAATACAGTGGACAGTTGACAGTGAAGAGAGTGGCGGAAGATTTTGTCAACTATCAACTGTATGGTTTAAGGCATATTACGGAGTTTTGGTGTTTCTGCCAAGATCGCTACTGTAGCAGTACGACCTGTATCGAGTTTTGCATTACTTAATAAATCGACAACACCCACTCCAACGACTTCTTCTATGATTGATTGAATTTGCGGCTTTAACGCCTCATCAATCTCGGAACGAACTTCTTGGGCTAATTCTTCTTGACCGGTATTGACAAGAAGTTGCTCAGGTTGCGTAATAGAATCTTCTAAAATAATCGCCACCTTTTCATCAAAAATTTGGCAAGATATGCGGCTTGGTTGATGTTCCAATTGATTGCGATATAGTGCTTGAATTCGCTGTGACAAAGCACGTTCAATTTGCCCACGCGTAGGAGTAGAAGAATCCATAGTTGATCAAATGAAGAAAGTAGTTGATCAGATGAAGCAGTTTTCTACCCTCAGTGGGTTGATATCACCTGACACAATAGATTGCACAAATTCAACTATACTCCTAATGGAAGAACTTTGGGTGAAAAATTAGTGTAGTCGTCAATCATCGCCTTGGGGATAAATCAAGATTTTGTAAGTCTCTGGAGTAGGAGCGATCGCGCGTTCTACCGCTGTCGATAATTCTTGTAAAGGAAAGCGATCGCTAATTAATGCAGCGACATCGATCCGCGAGTTGAACACAATATCCGCAGCCAAGTTTTGCAGCCGAAACGAGGAACTGTAGCTACCGATCAAGTCAATTTCGCGACGATAGAGAATATTCGGATTAAGAGGAATTTCGACTTCTTCAGGAAATTCTGCAAAGAACAATATTTTACCACCCTTGCGCGTACAGTCGAGGGCTTGAAAAAAGGCTTTTTCGCTAGGAACTGCAAGGAGTGTCGTATCAACACCCATCCCATCGGTTATCGCGTGAATTTTGGCGACTAAATCTGCATCACGCGCGTCAAACGCTGCTTGGGCCCCAACACTTAAGGCTTTGGCAATTCGGGAAGGAAGTAAGTCAGTTGCGATCGCCCGCGCGCCAAAATACTTCACCAACATAATAAACATTAACCCAATTGGTCCTGCACCTGTCACCAATACAGTTTGTCCTGGGGCTATTTGGGCTTTTTTCACCGCCTTTAGACAACAATTCGTCGGTTCGACAAAACTAGCGATTTCAAAACTCACATGATCTGGAATGGGAATTAACCCACCGTTACGTACAATATGACCAGGAACTTTAACGTATTCAGCAAAACCACCACCGCTGGGTGTAAATCCCGCTGTTGTACAAATGTTTTTATACACATCACACATTGAGAAATTGTCGTTGAGACAGTAGCCGCAGCGCATACAAGGAATGTGATGCATCACAACGACGCGAGTTCCCACTTGCCAGGTTTTCACATCTTCTCCAACGGCTGCAATGACTCCCGCTGTTTCATGTCCAAAAATGCGCGGCGGTTCGTGTAAAGGATAAACAATTTTTTTAATATCCGATTGACACAAGCCGACAACGCGCACTCGTACCAACACTTCATCAGCTTCGAGAGTCGGTATTGGCAACTCTTCGTAACTTAGCTGCTTGACACCGCGATACACCTGTGCTTTCATGCCGCTTCACCACTCGATGATTTTAGATTTAACATGATTGAGCAGTTTATAATTCATCAATCAATACTTTGTAGTGTTAGTCGTACTTTGCTTACAAAGTTAGGTACTTGCTTGTATAGTTTTACCAGGAGTTCATCAATACTTACTGGCGGATTCTTTAAATCTTCAGACTGCTGCTGAATCAGCTGAAGCACTAACTCTGGAAACTGATGAAGCAGGTTTGTAAGAAACACATCTGGGTGTTGAGCTTCAATTCCAACTGGAGAAAGCGTATCTTGAGGAAAGTGCTTGAGATTAGTGGTTACAATTATCTCAGCTTTAGCGACGATCGCAGCAGCAACAACATGGCGATCGTTTGGATGATTTATCATGAGTGCAACCAGTTTTTCAGGTACTTCCACATATTGCTTCAGGAAAATGATATTTGATCATTACCTGATAGCGCATTGCCTTACTGCTTGTCATTCTTCCTTGTTTTACAAGGTTACGAGTTGCCCCATCAAGAATTTCCTGTGAAAATTTAACTTGATACAAAGTTTGCGCGAGTGTCCCCAATTTCAGCGCAGCGAATTGGGGAGGGATAGCGCGGCGGCGCAGTGGAACGGAGTCGCCAATTAATTAACTGGAACATCCTGATTCTTAATATACTCTTTCAGTTTTTCTATGGGCGCACCACCAGACGACGCAACATAGTAAGACCCCGACCAGAAAGACTGCTTGCTATACCACTTGGAAAATTCAGCCGCAAACTCTTTCTTTACCATGCGGCTAGTAGCTGCCTTTAAAGATCCTGCCACCGCAGAGATAGAATGTTTGGGGTGAAAGTCAACTAATAAATGTACGTGGTCAGCTTCGCCAGAGCATTCTAATAACTCGCATTCCATCGTTTTGCATACCCCGTCAAACATCTGTTTAATCCGTTCTAGCATTGGGGCGGTAATTGCTTTACGTCTGTAATGAGTGACGAACACGAAATGCAACCTAACGCTAAAAACACTGTGCGAACCTTTCCTTGGTTTCACTTTACTTGCCCACACCTGCACTGTATAATAAACCTATGATGACACGCAGGGTTACTTTTAGGCTATATCCATCTAAAGCACAAATGGCAAAGCTGTTTGAGGCAAGACGGCTACACGCATATTTATTTAACGCCTGCGTTGAACACCGTAAAACCAGCTATCAAAAGTTCGGTAAGTCAATCAATTACTTAACTCAACAGGCGGCGCTAGTACCATTTAAGGATTGTTGGAACGAGTATAAAGCACTTAATCATGGGTCATTACAGGCTACGGTTAAGCGAGTTGATTTTGCTTTTGTCCGCTTCTTTAAGGGGTTAGGAGGCTACCCAAGATTTCAGTCAATTCGCCGATATAGCGGATGGACTTATCCTGATGCTAGGCAAGGTTTCAAGGTACATTCAACAGGCGTGAATGGCTATTTAGAACTAAAAGACTTAGGTTGCCAAATCCAGATGCGAGGCAAGGCGCGTCAATGGGGAACGCCATCCACCTGCACCATTGTTTACCGCAATAGCAAGTGGTACGCCTCTATTACGGTTAATTGCGAAGTGTTTAGGGAGACGGGGGCTGGTGCTGTTGGGTTAGATTTTGGTTGTCTCACCGCCGTTGCAACGAGTGATGGCACTATGGTGGAAAATCCTCGCTTCTTAGCAAGCATGAAAACGAGGATTAGCAAAGCTTCCCGTATCAAACGGCGTAAGATTAAACCCGACTTTAAGAAAAAAATCAAAGCTTCTAAAAGGTGGAAAAAAGCCAATAAGAAGGTAAGTAACCTGCAACGCAAAGTTGCCAGCCAAAGACAGGATTGGGTGCATAAAGTAGCAGCAGAGATAGTAAGCAGTAATAGCCTCGTTGCGACAGAAAAGCTCAATATCAAAGGCATGACCCGTAAGCCAAAGAAAGGCAGTAAACGAAAGCGTCAAAAGACCGGACGCAACCGTTCAATGCTAGATGTAGGTATGGGTGCATTAAGGTTGGCTATTGAGTATAAGTTGGCTGAAGCTGGAGGCATATTCATGGAAGTGCCTACCCAAAAAGTTAAGCCATCTCAAACTTGCCCTAATTGTGGTCATCAAGAAAAGAAAACCTTAGACCAGCGCACTCACCAGTGCAAAGAATGTGGCTATACCGATGACAGGGACGTAGCCGCAGCTAAGGTGATGCTGTCATGGGCGCTAGGAACTAACGTCCTTAATCG
The DNA here is from genome assembly GCF_000317555.1 of Gloeocapsa sp. PCC 7428. Classification (GTDB taxonomy): domain Bacteria; phylum Cyanobacteriota; class Cyanobacteriia; order Cyanobacteriales; family Chroococcidiopsidaceae; genus Chroogloeocystis. The sequence goes on along the minus strand of NC_019745.1, from coordinate 2,270,400 downwards.
TGGAGAGGAAAGCTCTACTTCAAGTCCCACAGTTCGCAAAGACTGCGGAGGAATGAAGCAACTTGCCTCGTTGAAGCGACAGAAACTCCAAGTTCAGCCGCCAGGCGACTTGGAGTAGCTCATAGGCATAGGAAATAGCACGCAAGAATCCAAGATAACAGATGGCATTCTATTAATCATTCATCTTTGCGTCGTAAAATCCCTCATCTTGTAAAAATTGAGTTAATTGTTTCATGGCTTCTCGGCGCTTACTGTCTCGCTGTTCCTTATATTGCATTAAATCTTGAAACCGTACCCGACGATGCGTTCCGACTTTGATATGCGGAATTTCTCCTTGTTCTAAGAGTTTGATAAGATATGGGCGTGAAACATTGAGCAGATTTGCGGCTTGTTGCGTTGTCAATTCTTGCTCATGAGAAACTATCGTAATCGCTCGACCTGCTTTTATCGCTTCGATGACTTGGCGTAAGACTTGATAAGTCGATTCGGAAACAAGAATTTCTTCTCCTTTAGGACTGACAAGCTTGGCTGTGGGTGTATGATTTAGCTGCTGAGAGTGTACAACTACATCTGTTGGAACGTTGTAGCTTAACATGATAATTTGTGTGAAATCGCGTGTAGAATCCTTGTCGCCGATTGTAATACATAAACGCAATATCCGAAATAGCAATGCAAATATTAACAGCAGATGTGTTGGTGGTTGGGGGTGGTACGGGTGGAACCGCTGCGGCGATCGCTTCAGCGCGACGCGGTGCAAAAACAATTTTAGTGAGTGAATTTCCCTGGTTAGGCGGAATGTTGACATCGGCTGGGGTATCTGCGCCGGATGGTAATGAGTTAGAATCCTTTCAAACAGGTCTTTGGGGTGCGTTCTTAAAGGAATTACAGCTGCGACAACCTGGAGGATTAGATAATAGTTGGGTAAGTTTTTTCAGCTACGATCCTCGTATCGGGGCGCAGATTTTTGCTGAGTGGGTGCAAGCATTACCCAATCTGCATTGGATTCGTGGCGACGTTCCTTTAGAAGTTTATCGCCAAGGCGGTTGTATTACTGGCATTCGTTTTCGCAAGTTCGCAGTGACAGCAAAAATAACTCTCGATGCTACCGAATTGGGAGATCTCCTTGCTTTAGCGGATGTTCCTTATCGCTGGGGTTGGGAATTTCAGTCAGCGTGGAACGAACCAAGTGCGCCAGTAGAACCTAACGCTTTAACTGCACAATACCCCGTTCAAGCACCGACTTGGGTTATCGTTATGCAAGATTATGGTACAGATATAGCACCAGAAATTGCACCCGCACCGAATTACGATGCATCAAAGTTTACTCGTGCGTGGGAAAACTACGGTGTAGAGCAATTTTTAAACTACGGGCGCTTACCAGAAAATCGATTTATGATTAACTGGCCCGTTCATGGTAATGATTACGGTGTAGAAGTAGAACGTTTAATTACCTCAGAAACAAAGCGAAACGAGTTTCTGCAAGAGTGTTTTTGGCATAGTCAAAATTTCGCTTACTTTATTCAATCGCAAATGAGTCGCCGTTATGGTTTGGCGAATGTTTTTGAGACAGGTTTAGCGATGCATCCTTACTACCGAGAAAGTCGCCGTGTCATCGGGTTAGAGACTGTATGCGAACAAGATATCTTACCAATACCAACAGGACAAGTTGCCGCTTTAAAACCTGATGCGATCGCCTTCGGTAACTATCCTAACGATCACCATTATCCAGGCTTTGAGTTTCCGCTTGCGCCAAAATCAATACGTTGGGGCGGGCGTTGGACGGGAACACCGTTTACAATTCCTTACGGTTGTTTGATTCCTGCAACTATTGATGGATTAATGGTGTGTGAAAAGAATATTTCTGTATCGCATATTGCCAATGGAGCGACTCGCTTACAACCTGTTGTCATGGGAATTGGACAAGCGGCGGGTATGGCGGCTGCTTTGTGCGTGGAACAGAGGTGTCAACCCCGCGATTTAGCTGTGAGAACTTTACAAGAAGCATTACTTGTCGAAACGGCGATCGTGCCTTTATTTAATCTTCCGCCACAGCATCCTGAGTGGTTATATTGGCAAAAATATTACTTAGATAATCCAGAGAAATACCCAATTGATGGTAATTGTCCGTGTGTTGTGTATCAAGATATGCCGCCAGATACCACAACCAACTTTTCGGGAACTTTTTACAGACATAATATACAAAATTATACTATTGAAATTGATACACCTCAGCAATTTTGCGGTAGTTGGATATTAGTAACATTGCGATCGCACATTAACCACCAGCTAGAAGCTTACCCTAACAATTCACCAATAACGGTTTCTGGTAAGGTAAATCATGCAGGTCAATGGCTATTAGTCGAAATTATTCATACTTGATGCCATAGCAGTGCGAGTAAAATAGCTGCGATCGCACCAATGAACGTATTTAAAACATTGACTAATTCATTCGTTAGCCAGTCAAACTTGTTTTGTAATGTTGCGCCAATCACGCTTTCTAGATTCGTGGCGATAAACGCAGCCATAATACACAATAAAACGCCGAGTAAATCAATTAAGCCGACACCCCAACCAACAAAAGCGATCGCACCCGAAGCAACTACGCCTGCTAACGTTCCTTCTAAAGATACTGCGCCTTCCGTTCCACGCGGTACAGGCTGAAGATTCGTAATCAAAAATGTTCGTTTACCGTAAGCTTTCCCGACTTCACTTGCACAGGTATCAGAAAGTTTAGTACTAAAACTTGCAACGTAGCCGAGTAACAGAAGCGATGCAATGAATCGATCTCCTTTTGACGCAGAAACGACTAAGGTTCCTAATGCACATAATGTACCAGTTAAAGCCGAACCCCAAACATTTTCAGGTCCTCGCGCACCGGATCGCTTTTCGGCAATTCCTGCGGCTTCTTTTTGCGCCATACCCAGGCGCGTCACCGCCGAACCGACAAGAAAATAAAACATCACCACAACGTAGCCTTGCCAACTCAAAGTTCCCCAGATGAGAACGCCGAGTACCCACGCATGAAACAATCCCGCAGGCGTTAACAACTTTTTTGGTACAATCCATGCGATCGCTAGCAAAAGTGTGTTTAAACCCACTGCAACGAGCCAGGAATTGAGCGAATAAGTATATAGCATCTACTTTGCCTCTCTGATACACGTGCCATGAACCAAACTTTATTTCATCTTGCCTTTCCCGTCACCGATATTGCCCAAGCAAAAGCATATTATGTTGATGGTTTAGGGTGTACCCCTGGTCGTGAAAATAAGCACGCGTTAATCCTCAATTTATACGGTCATCAGTTAGTTGCCCACTTAACGAAAGAGCCTGTATCTCCCCAAAAAGGTATTTATCCGAGGCATTTTGGCATTATTTTCACCTCAGAAAACGACTGGAAAGATTTGTTAGAAAGAGCACGCGAAAAAAAATTAGTCTTCCGCGAAGAAGCTAAACATCGTTTTCCCGACTCACCTTTAGAACACCGCACGTTCTTCTTAGAAGATCCGTTTTACAACTTAATGGAATACAAGTATTACCGTTATCCTGAAGCAGTTTTCGGCAGTTCGGATTATGGTTCAATTGGCGATACTCCAGCGTCGTAGGAAGCTTCAAGAGCGGAGGAAGAAATTACATAACTCAAAACTCATCACTCACCACTAACTACTAGCCACTTTTTCACTCATTCCTATTCCCTTAAATAGTCCTAAACCGTCAGTATTACCTAGTACAGGATCAGAGGCGCGTTCGGGGTGTGGCATCATGCCGATGACGTTACCCTTAGCGTTGCAAATACCTGCAATGTTGTTGATTGAGCCATTCGGATTGTCACCGTAGTAGCGAAAGATGACTTGATTATTGTCTTCGAGTTGTTTTATAGTGTCTTCATTAGCATAAAATTGACCTTCGCCGTGCGCGAGCGGTAGAGTAATAATTTCTCCTTGTGTATAGCTTTGCGTCCACGGTAGATCAGTACGCTCGACTTTGAGCGGAACGCGATCGCAAATAAAATGCAAATCGCGATTGCGAATCAGCGCACCAGGCAATAATCCTGCTTCAGTTAATACTTGAAAACCGTTGCAAATTCCTAAAACAAACTTACCTTGCTCGGCGTGTTTGACAACTTGTTGCATCACCGGTGAAAAACGCGCGATCGCACCACAGCGAAGATAATCGCCATAACTAAAGCCACCAGGAATAATTACGACGTCAAGATCGCTAATATCCGTTTCTTCGTGCCATATCATCCGCGTTGGCTGCTGCAACAAATCGCGCGTAACATACGCAACATCGCGATCGCAATTTGACCCTGGAAACACGACAATTCCAAATTTCACGCTGACACTTCCTCTCGTTCAACTAAATCAAAGCGATAGTTTTCAATGACAGGGTTAGCGAGTAACTGATCGCAAATAATATTTAACTGCTGCCGCGCGCTATCCTCATCCTGGGCGCTTAAACTAAGTTCAATATACTTGCCAATTCGTACCTGCTCAACCGTATCGTAGCCCATATGCTGTAAACCAGACACGACAGCTGTGCCAGCAGGATCGAGAACTGAGGGTCGCAGAGTAACATAGATATGAGCCTGATATTTTCGCATCGCTTTGTTTTTCTTGAATCAATGCCACAACAGATGATCCTACCGTCTTCGTTCTATTTCTGATGTTAAAACTCAGCAGCTGATGACTGAATTGCCGAGTTGCTAAGTGCGTCTATACTTTTAGTAAAGTATAGTTATGACTCGCGTATCGGTTTGAGCTAGCTTATGAAAATCTCCAAGTTTGATTTTTAGATAGGAAAAATGCCGTAAGTGTATATGAAAGCCGAACGCACTCGCAGTCAGGAGCGAATCCTAAAATTGCTCAAAAGCATCAACAAAGCAATTTCTGCTCAAGATATTTATGTAGAGTTACGCAATCGCAACCAAAGCGTAGGGCTAGCGACAGTATATCGAGCCTTAGAAGCCTTAAAACTTGAAGGCGTAGTGCAAGTGCGGACACTGGCTTCTGGAGAATCGCTGTATAGTTCAGTGCAGCAAGATAAGCACCATTTGACTTGTTTGCAGTGTGGCAGATCGATTGCTATCAATCAATGCCCTGTACACGATCTAGAAACTCAATTGCACCAAGCCCACCAGTTCAAAATCTTCTACCACACCTTAGAGTTTTTCGGGCTATGTAATCAATGTCAGATGGCCCAAGCTGCGGGTGTAGGTGCTGAGTAGGAAGCTTCAGGGGCAGAGGAAGCAGAGGGGCAGAGGAGAAATACTATGTATAAATATTTTCCACTTGATCGCTAGTCACTAGCAACTAGACCTCCTGCATGAATCACAGACGCCCTCCGACTTCCTTCAGGGCTATCCAAGCAAAGTGTACCTTCGTACACTAAAACAAGATTTTTACGGATAAGACTAGGTCGGTGGACTCTGTTTTATTTAGCTAGCGAATTTATTCGCGATTCGCTTCACGCAGGAGGTCTACTCTTCTACTATCCACTAAATACTAACTACTAGTCACTCTTTGACTCGCTCCTCGGCTCTATTTAGTTAATGCGATCGCCATTCACCTGCGGTAAGTTATTAGAACCATCAGACACAATCGAACGCATTCCTTCGATCGTTGCAGGGATACTACGCGGGTCCATAAACATCACTTTACTACTGTCGCTACTACCGATTTTTGTTCCCATGTCGAGATAATTCTGTGCAATTAAAAATTGCAGCGCTTCTCGCGCCTCAGGACTCGTTTGCAGCGTTTTCGTGATGATTTGTAAAGCTTCTGCGGTTGCTTGGGCTTTGAGAACTTGCTGTTGACGTTCGGCTTGAGCGTGTAGAACAATTGTTTTTTGGTGCGCTTCCGCTTGGAGAATCGTTGCTTTTTGTTGCGCTTCCGCTTCCAGGATTTGGGCTTCGGCTCTACCTTTAGCGCTATTCACCGCCGATTCGCGCTCGCCTTCGGATGTCAATATTGCCGCCCGTTTGCGTCGTTCAGCAGACATTTGCAATTCCATCGATTCTTGAACCGCAAGCGAAGGAATAATATCTCGCAATTCTACTCGCGTAACTTTGACTCCCCAAGGATCTGTGGCAATATCTAAATCGCGTAATAATATTTCATTGATTTGAGCGCGAGCCGTAAACGTTTCATCTAGCTCTAATCTACCCATTTCTGAACGAATTTGCGTTAAAACCAAATTCACCATCGCTGATTGGAGATTTTCTACTCTGTACCAAGCTTTCTCCATATCAACAATCCGCCAGTACACAACCGCATCAACTTCAATGGAGACGTTATCGCGCGTAATGCACTTTTGTGGTGGGATGTCAAGCACTTTTTCTCGAATTGTTTCGCGAAAAACAACTTTATCGACGAAGGGAAAAACAAAGTTCAATCCAGGTTCGAGCTTTTTATTATAACTACCGAGTCTTTCTACCAACGCTTCGTTACCTTGATTGATAACTTTCACCGAACCTGCTAAAGCAGAACCACCCAGCGCTAAGGCGACAAGCAAAAATAATTCATTCATGTTCTTTTCTGTTGATGCTAAAGCTACTAATTTGGGAGATAGAGGCAGTTTTTAAATAGTTTGCAATGAGATAGAAAGCGAGAAACACTACTGTTGCAAAATCTGTTCTAACACATAGTGAAAGCTGTAAATTCTGCCATTCACTCACCCCTCACTCCTCGCCCCTCACCCCTTTCAATGCAACAGATCTTCTGGTACAACAATCAAAGTCGTACCTTCACGGCGGACAACATAGACTTTTTGAGAAGGCGCGATCGCTAAATGCCGATCCTCACACCGCGCCCGCCAAGAATTTCCTTCATAAATAACTCTCCCATCTCTACCAGCGGGAATTTCAGTTAATGTCTCAGCAATAAATGCCTCTTGTAGTTTTTTGCGCTTGGGTATCAATAAACGGCGCGACAGTAAGATCAAAGCCGCTGATAGCCCTAGCCACAAGAAAGCTTGCAAGCTCAATTGGGGAACGATTAATGATACTATTGCCACAACAAAGGCACTAAGCCCCATCATAAAAGCGACAAACGCCGTTGGTAGCACTAGTTCCATCAAACAGAGAATTGCCCCTGCTATTAACCATAATAGCGTGACGTTTATCGGCATCTTGGTGTTTAAATAGCTAAGTGCACAGTAATCTACTGATATAAGAAGTGGCTTGATCTGCTTCTAGACACGCTGCCATTATAGAATGCGCTAGCAAGAGATAATGACCTCAGACTGTATCATTAATACCAATCTAGCCCATGCTTCGTCTAATCAGGAGTAAGTTTAATTGAATTTAAAAGTTTTTTAAGCTCACGCAGTACCGCACTTCAACTCCCTGATCCCTGACCTCTGACCCCTCATTTATGGCTTAATGTGTATAACAAGGGACAATCTTATGCAAAGATAAAGAGGTTGTCTGGAATAAGCAATTGTATTGAATAATTTTGCATTGCTTCTTGAGAGGGAAACACTCTAATTACAAGTCTATGAAAGTTGGCGATCGCGTCCGCGTTAAAGAATCAGTCATTGTTTACCATCATCCCGAACATCGCGGTGAACCTTTTGATATCAAAGGCTTAGAAGGCGAGATTGTGAGTTTTGCTAATGAATGGCAAGGCAAACCAATCAGCGCTAATTTGCCAATTCAAGTTCAGTTTACTAAAAAGTTCAAAGCTCATCTGCGCGAAACTGAAATTGAGGTTTTATCATAGTTTGGATCTTGGCTAAGGGCGATGGAGATGATTTGTTATCTAACTCCTTGCCCGACGAAACCAACTAAAAATATTGATTTCACTACGCATTTGCTCTAATTCTTGTCTATGGCATTCGGCTGTGGTAAAATACCAATCACAATATTGTTGCAACTCTGTACGTATTTGGACTTCGTGATAAAATTGGCGTGTTGCTTGGTAAGTTGCAAAAATCTCCTGTGTTTCCGGTGGCAGCAGGGGGATGATGTAATGAAACTGGTTAGCCATGAGTTGAGCAAAAGAAGTCATCTTGCTGCAATTATAGCGATCGCGACAAAGAGAAATTTGTGTCTAAATGCATAATTTAGTAGCTAACTGATTGATTGACAAATCTTTTCTGGCTAGCGACTAGCGGTCGCGCCTACCCAGGCAAAGTCTGCCTTTGCAGACTAACAGCAGAGGTTCAGAGTTTCGTCTTTCTTACAACCAACCGCGTAAACGATAAACGACTAAACCAACATATTCTTTCAAAGCACGAGTAGACTGATACAATCGCTCGGCTTCTGGTAGTAAATTCAACAGTGCAGCTTCAGAAGAATTACTGATATATTGCATATCACCGCTTGCTAAAAAATCGGTAGGTGCGGGAATCGCTGAAATTTTTAGTTTATTAAAGATGGCAAGCGATCGCGGCATATGCATTGCAGAAGTGACGAGTAATACTTGATTAAACTGACGCGATCGCAGAATTTTTTTGACATTAACTGCATTTTCGTAGGTGTTGAGCGAGTCTGGTTCTTGAATAATTGCCGATTCTGGTACGCCCAACTGCTGCATAATAATTGCCATATCAGCAGATTCCGATGGACCAGCACCACTCCAATCGATCCGCCCACCGCTAAGAATTACGAAAGGCGCTTTTTTTTGATGATACAACTGTGCCGCATAAAACATGCGATCGCTTTCTTCAGATAAGTCTACAGAAGGGCGTGGCGGAAATGCAGGTTTAGTAGCACCGCCTAAAACGACGATAGCGTCAGCATTGGGTAATTGCTGGGGAATATTTTGAAATTCGAGCGATCGCACTAAAGATCGCGAAACCCAGCCGTTACTCGCCAATAACAAAACGACAAGGGCTATAGTTAACGCCGTTGATGCTTGACGCGGTTTTTTCCACAACGTTATTAAGGCAAATATGATGAGAATACACGCCAATCCTAGCGGGTAGAAAAATAAAGGTAATAGCTTTGATAAATACAAAAACATCTGTAAGTAAGTGGATAAAAATATAACGTATCTCAAAGGTTAGTAATTGGTAATTGCTCATTGGAAAAATACTTATTAAGAATCAACCATTACCGACCTCAAAAAGTGTGATAGTTTAATTATGCCCAGCTACTTATTAGAGCAAATTACGTTAGATTAGGCAAAAATTGGCTGTAAATCTAAAACAAATTCAGGAAGAATATTAGTAAGTTTGAGAACTAGGGGAAGTTGTAGAGTGACACTCATATTACATCAAATCCTAGGACTAATGCCAGAAAAAAGCGATCGCTTCTTCTCAAGTGTAATGAAAAGCGATCGCACTTCTTAAATCACGAACTATCGATAAGTTAATTTTGGTTCGGGCTGCGCATTAACGATTTCATTTGCTACTTTAAAATCTTGTGCGATTAAGCGTGCAGTCATTTTAGCCGACATCATGACGCTAGGAGTTCCTGCCCCTGGTTGCGTCCCCGCACCGACAAGATAGAGATTCGCAATATCTTCGCTGCGATTGTGCGGACGGAAAAACGCTGACTGGTACAACCGAGGTTCTGGACCAAAAGCATTACCTACATATGAATTAAGTGTATGCTCGAAGTAATCTGGCGTAATAAAGCTTTTGTGTACTAAACGCTCAGTCAATCCTGGTAAATAACCGCGTTCGTCGATAAACTTCAAAACCGTATCCGCCAGCGGTTCTCCCAATTGCTGCCAATCTAATTTAGAACCATTATGCGGTACAGGTAATAGAGTATATGCCGCATGATGACCAGGAGGAGCGAGCGATGGGTCGGTTAATGTGGGAACGTGTAAGTATTGTGAGAAATCTGCTGCTAAGATTTTACGTCCAAAGATATCTCTTAAAAGTTCTTCATAGCGTGGACCAAGGATGATCGTGTGGTGGCGCAGTTTGTCTGCTTCGCGCCCATCGGCTTTGAATCCAAAATAAATGACAAACAATGACATCGACTGTTGAGTGAGTTTGATGCGGGTGTCACTATTCCACCGTCGATATTTCGAGTCAATTAATTTACCGTAAGTATTTGCCCAATCGCCGTTAGATACTACCAAATCAGCATTTAATACGCTACCATCTGCTAAAGTGATACCTGTCGCAACTTTTTTGCGTCCTTGGCGCGTAACATTAATCTGGGTAACTTCGGCATTATAAAGCATTTTGCCGCCGAGTTCTTCAAATTTGCGCACAAAGCCATTCACAAGCGCGCCCGTACCACCCATCGCGAAATGAATACCCCAGGTTTTCTCGACAAAGTGAATCATCGCGTAAATTGCGGGAACAGATAGCGGATTTCCGCCAACTAGCAAAGTTTCAAAACTAAAAACTTGTCGCAGCTTGTCGCTTTTAAAATACTTGCTACTGAAGCTAAAGAGATTGCGCACCGCATCCAAGCGCATCAGATCGGGAGCAACTTTGAGCATCGATCCAACTGTGCCAAAGTGCGTGTAACCAAGTTCTAAAAAGCCGCGATCAAAAATTGCTTTTGCATCTTGGTGAAACCGTTCGTAGCCTTCTAAATCGCCAGGTTCGCCCAAGCGCTGAATCTGTTCGCGGGTATGCACTGGATCGCCATCGTAGTCGAAGAAAGAACCATCGTCGAAATAAATGCGATAAAACGGCAGAATCGGCACAATTTTGACATAACGACTCGTGTTTGAACCACCAGAAACACCAGTTTTAATTCTTTTACTTTCATCAACAATTTCATCTGGAAAATCTGGCGTTGCGAGATCTGCGCGATCGCGTTCGAGGGAAAACAGTTCTTCGATAAAATGGGGAACTGTGATCACCGTAGGTCCCATATCAAAAGTAAATCCATCCGCATGACGCACGTACGCCCGTCCACCAGGACTATCAAGTTTTTCTACAATGGTAGTGTCGAATCCCAAGCTTTGCAGGCGAATTCCCATAGCTAACCCACCGATACCGGCTCCGATCACAATAGCCTGCTGGCGACTCATACTCAACTCCTCTCAGGAATTTAACAATCTTTAATCTTTCCTTATTATGCCTTTATCTACAAGCGACGCGGCGATCGCAATGCCGACAAATCAATGTACAATCTCTGTCAATCGGTACAAAGAAAATTGTCTTGGAGGTTGGTAACTGATCATTGGTAAAAACCTTTGTTCGCTATCCATTACCATTTACCTATTACCCATTACCAAATCAAAATCCTTAAGCTCTCATGTGTCAACTGCTGGGAATGAACTGCAATGTTCCAACAGATATTTGTTTTTCGTTTGAGGGCTTTTCGGCGCGGGGAGGAAGAACCGACGAACATCAAGACGGTTGGGGAATTGCATTTTTTGAGAGTTTGGGATGTCGAATCTTTCTAGATGCTAAACCTGCGATCGCCTCTCCCGTTGCAAATTTAGTACGACGCTATCCGATTCACTCTACACACGTCATTGCACATATCCGTAAAGCAACTCAAGGTGGAATTGCGTTAGTTAATTGTCATCCATTTCAACGCGAACTCTGGGGACGATACTGGGTATTTGCGCACAATGGCAATCTTTTAGATTTTCACGCACAGACAACTTTTTACCAGCCCGTAGGTCAAACTGATAGCGAACGCGCCTTCTGCTTAATTCTCGAAACTTTACGACAAAGCTTTCCTACAGGCAAGCCTCCATTAAAACAACTATATCCTGTGTTGCGCGACATCACCGCATCGATTGCCGACAAAGGTATTTTTAACTATCTACTTTCTGACGGCGAACACTTTTTCACCTACTGCTCAACCAAGCTATGCTACATTGTCCGACAAGCACCGTTTGCGGCGGCACATTTAATCGATGAAGATATTACAGTAGACTTTCAGAAATTAACGACACCATGCGATCGCGTTGCGGTGATCGCCACAACTCCCCTGACTGATAACGAAGTTTGGACGCAGATTCACCCAGGAGAACTACTCGTCTTTCAGGATGGTTTACCTCATCAATTTTAGAATCAAAAAGTTCTCTTTAGTGAACAGTTGACAGTAAAGAGAGTGTGGGAAGACTTTGTCAACTGTTCACTAGATAGTTGACAAAGTTTAGCACTACAAAAAAACTCTTATCTTCGTGACTGACTAAAAGAAATGTGACACTCTCCTGTTTGGATCTAAACTAATCCCAGGAGAATGCCACTAATCACCTTGTCTTTTGTAAGTGGAGGTATCTTGGTATGAACGCTTTGTCTGTTGTATTATTGCAATAAATTCTTAATTAAATCAAGCGGTTGCTGATTAGATTTGAAAATTCAATACAAAGAGGAACGAGTAATAAACCTCTTGCAGAAATGCGTTGCTGAATGAGGAATGAATTTTTGAAATCATCAACCATTTGCTGCCCCCTAAATCCCCCAAATTTGGGGGACTTTGAGTGGTTCTTAGCCCCCCAGAATTGGGGAACCTGTCGTGTGCGGAGGTGGCGCGATCGCGGACTTCGTCGCCCCCCGTTGTAGCAAGTGGCGTCGAACTGGCGTGGGTTGGGGGCAATATCATACTGGATTCAGCAACGCGTGCATGAATGCGATCGCCTATAGCGCTGTCGGGAAAAGGCGAAAGGCGAAGGGTTAAGGGGCATTCATCTTACAGCGGTGATTGTGGTGCAACGTAGCTTTTGTTAAGATAGGATACTGTTTCCCATCACCGAATCATTGTCGTAAAACTAGATCGTCGGCTGGGACTAAGTTGAAAGATGATCAAAAGCCTTAACGCGCCAACAATTTAAAAGCAATCCCACCTAGTGTGGGACTAAATCTTACATTACCTTCGTTTCAACCGTTGGACAAAATAGTTCAAGGTAATTATACTAGTGGGAATTTTAAACGTCATGATAAAAAGACTTAAGCTAAATGCCCTATCGCGAATTTTTTAAGCAGTGCACAGGGTTCTCGCCGTATCCTTGGCAAGTGCATTTTTCGGCTTGGAGTGGTCAATCAATCGCTGTAGTCGCTGCGCCTACAGGGGCGGGTAAAGAATTTGGGGCAGTTATTCCTTGGCTTTACCTCCATAAAATGAGTATTCCCACAACAGCCCGATTAGTTTATGTATTGCCTACGCGATCGCTAGTAGAACAGGTTTATGAAAATACGCGTCAGGTTGTTGCTGCATCAGGGTTGCCGATTAAGGTGTATTGCTTGAAGGGAGGCTTCATTGAACACGGCTTTGAACAAGATTTAACTCAGCCTGCAATTCTCATTGGCACGCAAGATCAGCTATTGTCGCGGGCTTTAAATCGTGGATTTGGTGTATCGTGGGGACAACGCCCTCTGCACTGTGCAGCCTTGACTAACGATTGCCGTTGGGTCTTAGATGAGATTCAACTGACGGGTGTCGCCTACAGCACGCTGGTGCAACTTTATAAGCACTGGCAGGAGTTAGGAACTTTTGGGCGAACTCAGTTGTGCTTGATGTCTGCAACCTTTGATGACAGACCATTACAAGGGTTAGAGGTAGAGCGATTTGAGCTAGACACTGAAGATCTTGCTCATGCAGAATTGGCGGCAAAAGTGACTCGCCCGAAGCCTGTCTTTAGAGCCGCTGTTGAGGATGTTGTAGATGTTGCTGCTTTAGTGGAAGCTCATCACTTGCCAGGAAGCTTATCGCTTGTGGTTGTTAATACCGTAGAGCGCGCGCGCGAAATTGGCAGATTAATATCAAATTTAGCGCCACTGGTGATCCACAGTCGGTTTTTAGGCATTGACCGCGAGAAGTTACAGCAGAAACTCAAGGGTTATCAAGGAGTCATTGTTGCGACTCAAGTCGTAGAAGCAGGGGTAGATCTAGATGCCGATCTGCTGATTACAGAACTATGTCCTTGGTCTTCGTTTGTGCAGCGGTGTGGGCGGTGTGGGCGCAAGCGAACAGAGAATACAGTGCAGATTCATTGGCTTGACTATCAACAAGAATGGAAACCGCGTCCTTATGATGCTACAGAATGTGAAGCAACCCGCGATCGCTTAGTGCAACTACCAGATGCAAGTCTCTATAACCTTGCTCAAATTCCTTTACCAAAGCTGGATTTACCAAGTTACCAGTTGACGAAGCGCGATGTCGAAACGTTCTTCTGCACCCACTACAAAAACCGAGACACAACATACACAATTTCCCAATATGTTCGCGATCCGACGGCTTTCACAGTAGCAGTCGTGTGGTCGATTGAGCGACCAAAGTGCTTGCCGCATCAAAAATTTACCTGCCCAGTTCCGACTCAGGAACTAAAAGATTTCTGCAAGTCTTATAGTGTTATCCCGCGAGTTTGGGGTGAGGATACTTGGGAGAAAAAGGAACCAGAAGACGGTGATGTTGTGTGGCTACCACTCGCTGCTGGTGGCTATTCATCAGAAAGAGGATGGACGGCAAACCCTGATGATAAATGCCAAGCATACAGTTTGGAAGTCGAACCAGAGTACAATGACCCGCCTTTTCCCTATGCTTTATCGCTAGGAATTCACTTGCAAGATACCGAAGCAGCGTTGCGCGAAGTGATTCCCTATCTCCAAATGCTGAAAATTCCTGAAAGGCTCATCGAGGAACTTTGTCGCTGTGCGCGGTGGCATGATTGGGGTAAAGCACATCAGGTTTGGCAAGCATATGCACAGGCTCAAGGAGAACTCTTAGCAAAGTCTACAAATTACAGTTCCCCAGTGCAAATGAAAGGCTATCGCCATGAGTTAGCAAGTGCGATCGCTGCGGCTAGTCAAGGTGCTTCGTTTCTGTCGCAATACCTGATTGCGGCGCATCATGGCAAAGTCCGCGATAGCTTGATGCCTACTAACCCTAACGAACGATTTAACGCCAAAGTTTTAAGAGGTGTTGAGTTGGGGACGCACTTACCCAAAGTTGAGATTTCAGGCGTTGAGACACTACCTGCTGTGGAATTGTCATTTTCTGGTAGCTGGAAGCAACAATTCAGGAATTTGCTGCGCGAGTACGGACCATTCAGACTAATTTACCTCGAAGCCATAATTCGCAATGCGGATGTGAAAGCATCTCAATATCGTGAGGAGCAAGCAAAAAATGGTAACAGCAACTAAGGCAGTCGCCTTTCCTCATCTGACACCCACAACTGCGATCGCATGGTTAAAAGCCGTGGGATTATTGCGGTTGTCTGGAGCTAGAGGTTACTGGGATAACTGTTTTTATTTATTAGATGTATCGGCAGAAAATTTAGTAGAGAACCTCCTCAACTATCAACCCAAACCTTTTGTTAGCCCTTGGAATAGCTACAGCCTCTTCAACAAAGCCGAAGGGTTAGCAGCCGTTTTAGCATCTCAATCAAAGCGCTATAGATTAATGCGCGAGGGATACACAGAACTACAAGATGCAATGCAATCGTTGGATACCGCAGGACAATCAGCGGCGCAAAAGAAGCTAACGCTGATGGCTGATCTCCCTAGGCGAGTGAGTAACCATCACTGGTTGGAATGGATTAATGCAGTCGGGCTAATGACCAACACGCAAACAGGACCAAGGTTTCTTTGTAATGACTTACTCGGAACTGGCGGTAATGTGGGCACTACGGATTTCTGTACAGCTTACTTCCAAGTTTGCACGCAACTCTGGGATTTGGATACTGGAGAACCAGCGGTTGATACAGAAGCCTTCATTCGAGCTTCCGTGTTGGGTGAGCCGCAGCCAAAAACACTTCTTGCGCAAGCCTTGTTAGGTCATACCTATCCTGCTGCTGACTATTTCGATGACTTAGCTCCTGCGGGTACGTCTTTAGCAGACTATTTAGACAACGGCGGTAGGTCATCTCAATTGGCTAATCCTGTTGACTTGATTCTTTATCTCGAAGGAGCGACCACGTTTACAGGTAAAGCAATTCCGCGCAATGAAGTTGAAGAAGGCGGTCAAGAATACACAATAGCTGCTTACCCACTGCTTTTAGAGGTGAATTCTGGGAGTGCAGATACGAGCGATCGCACTGGGCGGGCGTATGAAGTTTGGCTACCTTTGTGGGAGCAACCAATGGACTGGGAAGACTTTCAAGATATAGTCACAACCGACTTGGCGTTTCGGCTCAAAAATCAGGTCGTCGATACCATCGATATGCTCGATGTCATTACTCAAGCAAATGACTATTGCGGAGAACTATCCCGATTTGCTCGATTTGGTCTTTGGACGCGAAAAGGGCAGGGCAAATACCTAATTTATGTAGGACTTGCTACCCCTGGAAAGACAGATTTTGGCGCTGAATTAAGAAAATGGCGACTGCAAGCGCGTCCTAGCGAAAAACAACCGCAAGCACAATACAACCTACTCACAACGATTCAGAAAACGCTTTATCGCCTGCAACAAGGTAATGCGGAGGCGACTACGGCGATTCGTGTTTTAGGGCAGTTAGAGGTGTTGCATAGTCGGGTTCAGACCAAAGTGCCTCCAGTTCCGCAATTAAAAGAGAAATGGGTTGAAGCAGTTTATCAAGAATATCCGATTGTAGAAGTTGAGTTAGCCGCTGCATTGGCTAGTACTGCACCGACACACGTAAATTCTGGTCATGCGTACCCGTTTCGACGGCTGTTGTCATCGGCAAGATATGACAAAAAGAAAGACACTTGGTTTTGGTCGGATGAACATCATGACAAGCTGAAGACGTTTTCTTTAGAAGCGTTGTGCGTATCTCTACTTCATTTATGGAATGAAGTTTGGGAAAGAGATAAATATCATCCCGCCCACGGCTGGACGTATCAGGCTAGTCCAGATGCGATCGCCGCCTTCATCGCTGGACGCACCAACGATCAGCTAATTCTAGAGTTAGCCTTGGGATTCGCACTTTGTAGAATTCCTAGCTTTTTAGCACCTTTTTCTCATACTCAGCCTTTGCCAGAGCCTTACAAATATGCAGCTTCACTTCAGTGGAGTCGCAATACGTCGCTGAGCGCTCAGACGGTAAATGCTTTATTGGCTGGCTCTACTGTACCGCTAAGTCGGCAACTTGCCGCAATGCAAAAGCCAGTCGTCTTGCCGAGTGCGATCACCATTGGTAAACGCTGTGCGCTGGCGCTTGTTTTTCCCTGTCAACCTTTTCATCAATTAGGAGAAGCTCATGCTTAACGTGATTACTGTTGAATTTGAATCTGCCCTGCCAACTGTTAAACCTCCTACTTTTTTAGATGTCGGTGTTTCTCAAGCCTATTTACCTTGGGAACAGCGGCTTGATGTTTTATTACACACACCGCAAGCAACAGCTAATTTAATTGAAGACAGTATTTGGGATAGCGTTAATCATACTCTAATTCCCGAACTTACTGGATTACCCTTTGTTGACATTTATACAAAATCTGGGCAGTACGTCGCTAGCACTTTAGATCTACCGCACCGTTTGGGGACTGGCTATCTACTCAAGAACAAACACGCCCAACTCGATGGGCAACGGTTTCGTGAAGGCTTGCGACAGCGGATTAGACACAGCGGAGTTTATCAAGCTGTGTTTGCGTTGTGTCCTATGAGTATCGTGCTAGGCAGTTTCTATACCCATATTGCTGGAGCATACCGCATTCCGCGAGTTTTATCTGGCGAGTTTGTAGCAGAAAATGCAATTTCCATGCCGACTGGCGGGGCGGTTCACGATCCGGTTTCTGCGCGTGGCAAAGGAGTCAACCTCAAGCATATGTTTGCTGTCAAAAATGACAAGGATCAGGCGGTGAAAAAACCGAGTGAAGCAGGTTTGGGAAATATCGTTTACGTACGTGAAAGCTTTAAGGCACAACGCTATCTCGGACGATTTGTGATTGATACTCGTCTAGTTGATAAATCCAACTTAGATAGTCGAGCTAAGCATCTGATTCAGGTACTGAGTGAGTATCTCGTCCGCCGCTTACTGTCTGAGCCTGTGACGTTACGAACTGAATGTTACTTGATACCCAAGTCAGAGACAGGTTTGCAGAAATTGCCTCCTCTTGAGCAATTAGAGCAGCAAATTCTAGCTGCGATTGAAAATTGTGCGGATCTGTTTGAAAAAGTACGAGTTATCGTACCGGATGAGCAAATCCAGATTGCTGAAGAAGAGGAAGCTGTTGAACATGATCCACATTAAAATTCAATTCCACACCAATCAATATCAAGCTTGTGCTTGGGGGAACCTCCACGCGGAGGGAGTTATTGACTGGCCCCCTGCTCCCTGGCGTATTCTGCGATCGCTCGTTGCAGGAGCTTACAATGTGAATCTATCGGAGAAATACCAGCCAATATTGAAGGCGTTACTGCACAAGTTGGCTTTTGTACAGCCGAGTTATACTTTGCCACCTACGACTTATATTCAGCATCGTAGTCCCCGCCCGCAGGTCAACTTGAAAACGGCTAAGGTAGGTCCAGGGAAAACGCTCTACTCCGCAGGTTTGCTTATGTCTAGTCATCAGCACGACCTTTATGTACATTGGTCAGTGACACTGGCGGAAATAGAAGAATTAGTGTTGAGCTTATGCTTGTCTGGGTTAACGTATTTTGGTCGCAAAGAGTCGGTAGCAACGATGAAGCTAGTAGACACAGCACCAGAACCGAACGCTGAACCAGATGCGCAAGGAACACGGATCGTTGCGATCGCCAATCCGGATCTGGATGTAGATGCGCTATGGAATACATTGAACTTGTCTGCGCATGAAAACTATGGAGTCAATCGTTCAGCGGTGTTTCCTGGTATCCGATGGGCTACTTATCGAATTAACCAACAACTCCAAGTACAACAGCAAGCGGATGAGCAGCAGCGTACGCATAGTGTCACGCTAGCAGTTTCAGGTTCTCCTAAACTTCCATTGAACTTAGCGCTCAAACTGACGCATCGGTTGCATCAAGCTTTGATTAGTCGTTGTCCTGCACCCGTTTTTACTGGACAGGAAATGGGTGAACCAAGTAGAAAGCACGAGCATACAATTTTTCAATGTCTTCCAGATCGTACAGGGCGTTATGTTGAGCAAGTCAGACTTTACAGCTACAGTGGCTATAGCTTGGAAGCATTAGCTGCGATCGCCTGTTGTTCTGAGTTACCACGAGTTGCTCGTGGTTATGATCTCAAGCTGGCGATCGCTGATATAGGAAGCAATGAGCAAGTTTCTGAGGATTGGATATCGTCTACACCGTTTTTTCTTTCCCGATTTCCTGCTGTTCGTCGCGGTAAACCTCGGATGCTGGTAGCGCGTTACCAAAAGGATGGTCCAGAACATCAAGTTCTTCAATATTTGCAATATCTTCCCTGGCTAAACCTTCAGGGAACTCCTACTTACCGAGAGTACAAAGATCATTTAGCGCTCTGTCTCGATGGCAAGGTTGCTGTTGTCGCATCTTGTCAGGTATTTCCAGGATTTTGGAAATGGGAATCTGAGTGCCGTCAGGGTAAGAAGGTGGGGCAAGTTGGCTATCAAGTGCAGTTAAAGTTTGCAACTATGGTGGCTGGACCAATTATCCTAGGGTATGCAGCGCACTACGGCTTAGGTGCTATGATTCCTATGCGCGAGTGGGTAGGTGTTTATCAGGGAATCGTTCAGAATAACGACATGCTAACGACTTCAGCGAATTAGTTCGTTCTAGATTCGCGCAGAAAGCTGAAACGGTTATATATTAAGGAGTTCAAGTATCTTCTTGTACTTGTGAAACAGTGATGAGTATAATTGTGTTGGCAAATGCGAAG
Source organism: Gloeocapsa sp. PCC 7428 (assembly GCF_000317555.1). Classification (GTDB taxonomy): domain Bacteria; phylum Cyanobacteriota; class Cyanobacteriia; order Cyanobacteriales; family Chroococcidiopsidaceae; genus Chroogloeocystis. The sequence continues at coordinate 2,250,796 of NC_019745.1, read as the reverse complement.
GCATTCGCGCACCCGAACCTTGAAAACCTCATACAGAAAAAATTCGAGAGAGCCGCTGTAGAAATCCCTTTTATTGAAGGGACTAAATTGAAACCGGATTGTAACCCTTTTCTAACGTAATCGATAGTGTAGAAATCCCTTTTATTGAAGGGACTAAATTGAAACTGAGTGAAGTTGCAAAGTTTAGCAATCGAAGTACTGTAGAAATCCCTTTTATTGAAGGGACTAAATTGAAACGACTTACTGCAACAGCTTTGTATTTCCCTGCAAAGTAGAAATCCCTTTTATTGAAGGGACTAAATTGAAACATCAAAAGCCATAGTTTGTCCTGTAGATACACCCAAGGTAGAAATCCCTTTTATTGAAGGGACTAAATTGAAACTTTGAAGCCATGCAAATGTATTGATTAGGCGATCGCAAGTAGAAATCCCTTTTATTGAAGGGACTAAATTGAAACAAAAACTCGCTGCATATTACTGGGTTAGCCGTCGGTAGAAATCCCTTTTATTGAAGGGACTAAATTGAAACAAGAGTTGAGTCGCCACAAGCGAGGGCAATACTCGTAGAAATCCCTTTTATTGAAGGGACTAAATTGAAACGTGTTCTGTGATTTGATTCATTGCTTTACGCGCGTAGAAATCCCTTTTATTGAAGGGACTAAATTGAAACGGCGAAATGGATGGCGTTAGGCACAATTCCTTGCGGTAGAAATCCCTTTTATTGAAGGGACTAAATTGAAACATTTTAAGCAAGTATAACGACGAATACTTACTTCGGTAGAAATCCCTTTTATTGAAGGGACTAAATTGAAACAAAAAATTGAATTTGCTGTGCGTGGTGGCAATATTGAGTAGAAATCCCTTTTATTGAAGGGACTAAATTGAAACGCCTTTGTTTTTTTAAACAAGTTTTTGTTAAACTTTGTAGAAATCCCTTTTATTGAAGGGACTAAATTGAAACCAAGCGTAATTCCAGTAAAAGCTCCTGCCCCCGCAGGTAGAAATCCCTTTTATTGAAGGGACTAAATTGAAACAATATATTGCCAGATCGAAGCTGTGTCCCAAAACCCGTAGAAATCCCTTTTATTGAAGGGACTAAATTGAAACACTAGCACCACCTTGTTTGGGTACTTTAAAAAACTTGTAGAAATCCCTTTTATTGAAGGGACTAAATTGAAACGCAGGACTTGGAAGGGAATAAAACGGGTGCCTTAATTAAGTAGAAATCCCTTTTATTGAAGGGACTAAATTGAAACAGCGATTGATTCCGTATACCCACAAAATGCATCAAGTAGAAATCCCTTTTATTGAAGGGACTAAATTGAAACGCAGTAAATCGTAAAAGATTTTCCACGATTCTTCGTAGAAATCCCTTTTATTGAAGGGACTAAATTGAAACCATCTCTGCAATGTTACGGGCCACCTTGAGTGCTGTAGAAATCCCTTTTATTGAAGGGACTAAATTGAAACGGATTCCGTGTAAATCGCTTGCTTTGCGGTTACAGGGCGTAGAAATCCCTTTTATTGAAGGGACTAAATTGAAACATACCGCTATCGTTGCGGGCTGGTATATTAAAGAGGTAGAAATCCCTTTTATTGAAGGGACTAAATTGAAACGTCGCAAGACGTATCGTAGAAGATCGCAATAAAAACGTAGAAATCCCTTTTATTGAAGGGACTAAATTGAAACAAAGAATTTTCAATAACTTTTAGCCATGCGATCGCGTAGAAATCCCTTTTATTGAAGGGACTAAATTGAAACTTTACCAGTCTTTGTTCGCCAATAGCAAGCTGCGGTAGAAATCCCTTTTATTGAAGGGACTAAATTGAAACGATGCCGTCCTTGGTCCAAAGCCAAATCTTTTGCGTAGAAATCCCTTTTATTGAAGGGACTAAATTGAAACTTTTGTGATTACTTTGTCGATGTACTCAACTTTTGTAGAAATCCCTTTTATTGAAGGGACTAAATTGAAACAAAGCGCTTACTCTGCTGAAATTATTAGGAGCTTGGTAGAAATCCCTTTTATTGAAGGGACTAAATTGAAACTATTGCTGAAGTACCTTGTAACTCGTATTACGAAGAGTAGAAATCCCTTTTATTGAAGGGACTAAATTGAAACTTAGCATTGCGGGGAATGCAAGGATAAACACTTGAAGTAGAAATCCCTTTTATTGAAGGGACTAAATTGAAATACAATATGGAGCTTACACAAGTAAAGTGTGAATTAACTAATAGCAGGATTCACGACCATTTTATGGTGCAATAAATCACCTCACTGATGCTGCTTTAATAGCAGAAGCTAGTGTCGACTATAACATCGAAGATATAGCGATGCTGCTCGATATAATCAAGACCATTAGTACTATTGGTCTTGATCTTCTACGTATCAGATCCAAAGCTGATAACTAATACTTAAAATCCACGTATATATATGAGTAGCGCTCTCTCTCGTGTATATACGTAGTATAACCTGAGTTCGGGTTAAGCACTTTGAGATAAAAGCCAGTCCATCTGAAGGCTGGGTTTCTTAGGTTGATGGCAATAAGCGATTAATCCACACAGAACGTTAACGCAAAAATTCACAGGACTACGGTGCCTGGAATGTTCAATCTGAGAAATATTCTTGAGTTGGTCGTTAATAGTCTCAATAATGGAACGTTTACGGGATAAAAGCTTGTCATGCAGAAGCATCAACTTGTTTTTCATATTGCGCCGAGGTTTAGCAAAAAACTGAATACCGAAGTCTTCTAAAAGTTGAGCTGCCAGTTTTTGAGAAACATAACCTCTATCGGCAAAAATCTTGCCAAACAGCTGACTAAGTAAATCAGGAACTGGCTGACGGTCATCAACATTACCAGGAGTGATAGTCACATTTAAGAGTTGACCAAGTTCATTGACGACAATATGAAGTTTGAAACCATAAAACCAGTCCACAGAAGTTTTGCCACGAGCCGCTAAACCTTGAAACACTTTGTGTTGAGCAATCCGTCGATTATGACAGACTTTTAAGCTTGTCGAATCTATCAAACCGATACCTGTACATTTTCCAAAACAATGCTTGAGGTAAACGCACAACGGTATCAAGGTCGATGGTAGCCATTCAATAAATCTTTGATAACTCGGAAGACCTGGAAAAGCATCACTCCAATATCGTTTCACTTGATTCAAATAAAAATACTTAAAATTTCGGTAGTGATTCTGATGAAACGCAATCAGTATCGTCATTATCTCACTCCAACATAGACCTTTTGAACGATTACGTTTTATTCCTCCATGACTTAATAGCTTTTTGTGCCACTGCGCTTCAAAAGCCTTACAGAAATCATCTACATGGCAAAACAAAGCCTCTAAACTAAACATAGGGCAGGTTGCTGGATTTGTCGTTATTTTCAGCTTACTACCTGCCCCTTTCCTTATCCCGAACTCAGGTTAGTATAATTAACACGCAAGACTACATTAACAACAACATATTTCGTGATGCCGTGCGGGACAATAACGGTAAATTCTCAGTGGCCTATGACGCGCATAAAACCCTTAGATCTATTAGGCTTACCGATACTACGTGGCAGAGTTTAGGCGAACTTGCCGATACTCTCAATACCTCCCGAACTGACATTATCAAGAAGTGGACAAGAGATAAAAAAAACACCACAAGAAATCATTCTCAAAGCTATCAATCAATTCATCGAAGATAAACAGCAAGGATATGGTAGCCATCCCGCACAAAAGGGAAAATTTAAGTATAGTCGCTCGTGGGATTACCTATTGCAATTTAAGTCGCTGATTGAAAATGCCGTGTGGGAATTACTAGGAGAGGAGGAACTAAGATAACTATGACTGATAATACTTTGTATTCAAAAGATTTCATTGCTTGGGCAGAACAACAAGCACTACTCTTAGAAGCCGAAGAATTCCAAAGATTAGATCTCACTAATCTTATTGAAGAAGTAAGAGATATGTCGCGACGGGAAATCAAAGCTGCACAGAGTCAATTAGTTCGACTTATTAAACATCTCCTTAAGCTAAGAGTGCAACCCGATTATCCTGACAAGAAAAACTGGCTAATCTCAATCAAGGATGCCAGAGTAGAACTTGATGAAAGTATGGCAGAAAGTACCGTTCTAAAAAATAAGTTGCTCAGCCCTGAAACCTTGGCAAGATGTTACGCCAAAGCTGTAGTGCAAGCGAGTAATGAGACAGATTTATCGTTGTCAGATTTTCCTAATGAACTACCTTATTCGATTGAGCAGCTTCTCAATCCAGAGTTTTTCGGTGAGTAATTAAGGGAGAAGAATAACAATGAGTAAAAACACAAACAGCCTCTACGATACAGATTACGGGCTATGGTTAGCTAGTCAAATTGATAGTCTTAAAAGTCATCAATGGGACAATTTAGACATTGATAATCTGATTGAGGAATTAGAGGGATTGAACCGCAGTAATGAACACGCATTAGAGAGTTATTTAGTTGTAATTCTCACGCATTTACTCAAATGGGAATATCAACCTAAAGCGCGTAGTCGGAGTTGGCAAGGTTCAATTTTAAATGGTAGAAAACGCATTGCACGATTATTTAAACAACAGCCAAGCCTGAAGTCGCGTGTATCAGACTTAGTACCAGAGGCTTACACCGATGCTATTGAAATAGCGACGCTAGAGACTGGTCTGCCAGCTGATGTGTTCTCCACTGAGTGTTCTTACTCAGCAGATCAAATTCTCGACCTTGATTTTCTCCCTGGCGACGAGGAGCTACCTGACTAACCTTGTATATACACGATGATTTAGTCCAAGTTTAGTCCAAAGGGTTTTGGCAGACGCTGAAACCCTTGTTTTTGCGTATAGGACAAGAGGACTGAAAATCCTCGTGTCCCCGGTTCAAGTCTGGGTCCTGGCATTTAAATGACAAATTAGTAAATAAAGATGTGGCAATTTTATGTAATCCTGCCACGGATTGATAACTCGTATTTTGATCGGTGGTATAGCAGAGGTCAGGGGTGAAAATGAGTTAGGGTAATGGTTATTCGTACCTTCAATGTCCTAACTACCCCAACGGGACTTCTATAGTTCCTCGCGACACACTGCACAATACTTGATATATAGCCCTAGCCAATAGAGTTAGGACATTATAGAAGCTCGTAGTGACTTGCCTGAGGGAAGTCTAACGCTGACCCCTGCTATAATACTAATCTAAAAGTAGAAATACTTACCCTATCGCTTCCATACTGTTATTCGTTTCTAAACTCCACGTTTAGCTCATCAATGATGAACCACTCGTGATAAACGATTGCCAGGAAAAAATTCTCTTGAGGCAAGCGATCGCATACTGCCAAAAAACCAGCCGAAAAAGCGTCATCTGCATAAGTCGTATCTTTTAAGAATAGAGTTAAGGATTGCCCATCTGCGCTTGGGATACAGCGTAAAAGCGTAATATTGGGATGATGCTCTCGATCCACAGGCAGTAAAACATCATGACCATTCAGTTGCAGGAATTCTAAATCGTAGAACCTAAAGAAAGCTTCCCAATCTTCAGGACCTTCGTGCTTTTCCACAATGCGATCAAAACGATAGGTTTTAATTTTCTCAATCGTTTCTACTGTCAAATCGGCAAGCTTCACGACTTTCTCCCATGCAGTACAATTCCTAATCAATCTTTTGATATCGCTCTCATGCAGCACACTGTATCTTAATTAAACACGAGATAAAATATTTCATCAGACAATTTATTTTCTTTTTTGCACTTCAGTCAGTGGGTAAAAAGCAACATAACTTAAATGCTAGTAACTATTAGCTATTAGCTTTTATTTAATTGCTAAGTGCTAAGTGCTTTGTTATTACCCGTTACCCGACAAACTATGAATTGTGCGTCAAGTATTGAGGATTCGTACTGTACGCTGCTATAAGTAAATTTATGTTAAAAAAAGTATAAAAATCTTGCTTGATATCCGTGAAAATCTCATAATTAATTGCAGTTTGTATCTTAGGCTTCAGTTGCCTGAAATACTTAGTTGCCTAAATATAGAGGAATTCTAGGAAGCTCTGCCCAGAGGTGAGAGTGCTGGCTATAGCGAGTCTGATAGCACAGTTGTCCTAACGCTTTTTGTGGGATTGATCATCGAAATAAGGTAAATGAAGGCTAAATAAAAGGTAACATTTTGTCTTAGTTGTTTAAAGTTACAGTTAAGTTTAGCGCGTCAACGCTAGGAGCGGTTGTCATGATTGGTTTTATCAAAAATATATTCAGTGGAATTTTATCTTTTTTTATTGGGCTTTTCGGTGGCAAGAAGTCTCAACAAAATCAGCCCAGTTTAGAAGGTGACAAGTCAGCAGCAAATCCTGCTAAAAAGAAGCGAAAACGCAATGGCTATTTTATGGAACTTGATGAGGCTGAGGAAATGCAGCCTACGAATGGTAAACAGCAAGTAAAACAAGCATTAGAGCCTGTTGCAGCTAAATTAAATGAAGTAGCTCAGAAAGCTGAACCGATCGCGGCTAAAGTGACTGAAGTGGCTCAAAAAACGGCTGAACCAGTCGCGGCTAAAGTGAAAGAAGCAACTCAAAAGACAGAAGAAACTGCAACAGTTGCCAAGTCTCAGAAAGTTGAACAGCCGGCGACAGTTACTAAATCTACCAAAACAGAGGAACCCGCGACAGCAACGCAAGCACCAAAAGTACAACTAGAGCAAACAGCAGAGGGCGTCAAACCTGTACCTGCTAAGCCAGCGGCGAGCAGTACAATTAATAAACCGCAAACCGAAACAACGTTTGCGCCTAAATACCTTAATCCAGCAGCTAGTTCAAACGGTCGTCGTCGTCCAGGTCCCAATATGAACTCATTTTTGGATATGGCGCGTCAAGTCAAAACTCCTGGATAAGATACTAAATTACCAAGCTACTAACTGCTGATAGCTTTAATCAAAGCTAGTCCACTATATAAATGAAATGCTGGGTCCCAAGGTGTCTCGGTTCTGCGGAACAAATTGATGTGAGACTTGAGGTGTCCCAGCATTTCGCTTTGGTCAAGGACTGTATCGGCAAAAAGTGTAAACTCATCCCGAACATTTGCTTGGGGTATTTGCTGTTGAAAGAAGTTGCTGAGGCGATTCCAATTGAGTCTGACGGTTTGACTATGAGGCTGGTTTGCGAGTTCACATCCTTGTTGAAACTGATAGCTGCGATCGCACAACCGAAGAATACAAAATCTTTCGGGAAGATGAAGATCGCAAAATTGTGCATAATCTTGCGTTTGCGTTTTGCGCTGTAGTTTCCCACGCACATCACGATCGACGACTTGCTCAAAAATCGGTAACTGCGCCGTCACCCGCTGGCTGACTTCTGACCAATCAAACGCTATTGAACCTTGTTGACCTTGCTCATTGTGACATACCACGATTGGAGGTGTCGTAGATTGAAAGTAGCTGACTTGAAAAACCCGAATTTTCTCAATTTCTGCGAGGGTTGTCCAAAAACAAGGAATTCCAGCCGCACGTAAATTCTCGCCTAAAAAACGCAGTTCACCAATTTTGCCGCTTTTGTAAAGTTTCCAACCGCGTGTTGGTAACTTGAGACGCGCAGTGTAAACATCTAGCTGCATAATTTGCGCAAATGTTCGAGCCGCTGTCGTTTTAATTGCTTGCGGAATAGGTTCTAAAATTAACACGCCGATTTGTGTATTGTGAGGATCAGTAGTCGAAGCAGCGATCGCATCTTGTCTTTGCTGTTTTAATCTTGCCTCAACGCGCTGCAAACCTTGACGTGCTTGAGTTAGTACTTTAGCATTCGTTGTAGTCTGTAAGAGTTGACGATACACACTTTCTGCCAACACCAATTTTCCAGCAACTTCGTGTAATTCCCCTAAGTAAAGCTGCCCCCAAGCGTTTTGTGGTGACGCTTGCAAAACTTGTTTCACTAGTTGGGCTGCAAGACGATAGTTTTGGCACTTCATTGCAGCAGCGATTTGCTCTATCATAAGAATAGAATAGGCATTTGTTCTTAATTTACCCATCAAAAGCTGCTGATACTAACGACATCGCCACAATTGGCGCAGTCACTGCCCGTAGCACTCTACGACCTAGCGACACGAGTTGAAATCCTGCTTCGCGTGCTTCTTCGATTTCTGGCGTTGTCCATCCGCCTTCAGGTCCGATTGCAATCGTAATTTCTGTAGCAGTCGCCAGCGCGAGTACGGTTTTTAAATGAGGACAGTTACGCCGCGCGACGCAAAAATACAAATTCTTTGAAGTTGCGGCGGCAAGTGCTTGATGCAACGGAACAGGTTCTAATACAGTTGGGATAAGACTGCGTTCAGACTGTTCGGCGGCTTCTTTGGCGATGCGTCGCCAGCGTTCTAATTTTTGCGGACTCGGTTGAAGTAAAGTGCGATCGCTCAATACTGGCATAATACAACTGACGCCAATTTCCGTACAGCAGCGGACGACTTCATCGAAGCCGTTTCCTTTAGGTAATGCCAAAATTAAATTGACCGCAACTTTTAACTCAGATTCGACAACAATCGACTCAAGAATTTGCGCATAGTTTCCTGACAAGACGGCTAGCCACGAATTTCCTGTACCATCCATCGCAATAAAGCGATCGCCTTCCCGTAACCGCAACACTCGATGAAGATAATGCTGTTGTTCGTTTGCCAGCAAAATTTGCTTGTTGTGCAGCTGGGTAGGTGCGATCGCCAATCGTTGTAATTGCCCCATGAAATTTTAGATTAACTAACCTAAAACTCGGATGACTGATCTTTGAGGTAAGTTTCTAGCGCTTCATTCACCATTGCAGTTAAGGTTTTCCCCTCACGGCTACCAATGATTTTGAGCTTGTCGTAAACATCATCGCGGATACTAATGCGGTGACGCGATCTGATTTTACCGTTGCTTGCTGGTACAGTCTCAACAACAGCAATCTGCTCGTCAGCGGCGGGTTGTGCGGTTTCTTCAACAGCTTGCGGAGTATAGTTGGCTGCAAATTCTCGAATCGAGGCTAAACCAACGCGATCGCAAAAATCGCCGAATGTTTCTGCACCTTGACGGGCTTGTTTGAAGTAAACAAAGAGTGGTTCAAACTCTACCTCTAGGTTGTTGAGGTGCATTTTCTCGATGTAGACTTGTGCCAAACGCGTTTGGTTCGCGCTACCACCCAACCATATTTGGTACATTTCAGGACCTGTACCCACAAATCCTAATTCTGCCATGTATGGTCTTGCACATCCATTCGGACAACCTGTCATCCGAATCACGAAATGCTCGTCGCCTAAACCGAGTTTCTGCAATAATGCTTCAATGCGATCGAGAACACTCGGAATGATGCGTTCCGATTCGGTTGTTGCCAAACCACACGTTGGTAAAGCAGGGCAAGCCATCGCATAGCGTACCAAAGGCTTAATTGCATTCGGATCGGCTTCTACTTGACAGCGACTCAGAATTGCTTCAATCGCCTGCCGTTTTTCAGGTTCAATCTCGTAGAAAATAACGTTGTGGTGCGGTGTCAGCCGCATTGGTAAGTTGAACTGTTGAACGATCTCGCGTAAAGCAGTACGTAGCTGCATTTTGGCATCGTCCATAATCCGCCCATTTTGTACGGAAATTCCTAAAAAGAGCTTACCGTCGCCTTGTTCGTGCCAACCTAGAAAATCTTCGTATTGAAACTCAGGTAATGGTTTGAAGGGTTGTAACGGCTTCCCAAAGTATTTTTCCACCATCGAGCGGAACTTATCCACACCCCAATCGTGAATCAAGTACTTCAAACGTGCGTGACGTCGATCTGTGCGATCGCCGTAGTCTCTTTGCGTCGCAACAATCGCCTTAACAATGTCGTAAACATCTTCTTTGTCTACGTAACAAATCGGATCGGCTAAACGGGCAAACGTTTCTTCTTTATTGTGCGTTCTTCCCAAACCACCACCCGCATAGACATTGAATCCTATTAGTTGGTCGTCATTCATCATGACTACCAGCGTCAAATCTTGGGAAAATAAATCTACCGAGTTATCTTCGGGGACTGTAACGCAGACTTTGAACTTACGCGGCATATAGTGCGTGCCATAAATTGGCTCCTCGCCTTCATGGAACGTTGTTCCAGTCCCATTTTTCTGCCTTGCTTCTTTGACTGCGGGATCTTCCTCAGCACTAATTGCTTTTTCCCCATCCAACCAAATTTCGTAGTATGCGCCTGTTTGCGGCGTTAGCAAATCGGCAATATTTTGCGCATACTTCCACGCATACTGATAATCTGCGCGATTCTTGAACGGCGCAGGTGGTGCCATAACATTGCGGTTGACATCACCGCAAGCTGCTAGCGTTGAACCTAGATTTTCAATAATGGCGGCGATCGCATTTTTGAGATTCTGCTTCAAAATCCCATGCAACTGAAATCCTTGTCGCGTTGTCGCACGCAACGTTTGATTGCCGTATTCTTCTGCGAGCTTGTCTAAAGTTAAATATAGTTGTGGCGGTACCAATCCACCAGGGTTTTTCGTCCGCAGCATGAATTGGTAATCTTTTTCCTGTCCCTTGACCCGATTGTCGCGGTTATCTTGCTGGTATGACCCGTGAAACTTTAAGATTTGTACCGCTTCTTCGGTAAAATGCGTTGTGTCCTGTAGAAGTTCTGTCGCTACAGGTTCGCGTAAAAAATTACTGCGTTCTTTGAGTCCTTCTACCTTAGAAGGCTTTTTCGTTGCGGGTGTGGGAATGGAAGAATTAACCATTGCAATTTTTAGCAGATGTTCTCTTTATATAGATTTATGACAGACGAGAGTAATTAATAACACATCTATGCAGTTACTAAATCCCCAGTAATCCACTCGGCATTACGGTGAATACTTCGATCTTAACACGGTAAAAAACAGGAGTTGCCATTAAGTATGCTATACAACTCCTGCACAATCAAAAACAAGGATTATGAGATAAAATCACCTATATCTTAATAATATCTTAAAGCTTAAGTGCGTGCGATCGCTAAATAGGTATCAATTCCTAAAGTTACTGCTGCACAAAGTTCCGAATGCGATTAGCTCAAAACTTTGAAGTTTTCATGAATCGAGACTTTCCCCAAATATAGGCTTCTGAATCAATACAAAATCGCAATAATTTTGTCTCGTTAAATTTGTACCAATTAACATCTAATTCAACTCAATTTGCAATGCTTCTAATTGAGTAAACATCTCTCGCACATATCATAAATACAAGTATTTGCCGTTTACCTTACACAATCCTTAAAATCTTACCAATCAAGATGTACCAATTGACGTTGTTTTTTTAAGATTACATCAATTCTCAGTAAGTAGCTAACTAGACGCATTTTACACGCGATATAAAAAGGATGGGTAACGCAGAGTATATTATTTTACCCAAAAACAGCAAAAATTTAACTAGTTAGCTCAAGGGGAACTCAAGGTGCTTTTACCAGTGGTTCGTGCTACCAGCAAATCAGAAATCATTCGATGCATCCAAGAATTAGTTCCACTGGGTTCACCAGAACCACAAGATTCTCAAGTGTTGGCAACCTTAACAGAATTAACCTCGGATTTAATTCAAGCATACCAAGCCGAGGGACAACTCCAAGAAGATCCTTTTACTGACGTGTGGGCACGCACAATTCATTTGTATAAATCAGCAGTCAGTAGTAGGGTACAAGGCAAGGTTGTGCTTGTAACAGGTGGAGAAGGTTGCGTTGGTAGTGAGTTAGTCAAAAAACTGGTTGAGCTTGGTGCGCGACAAGTTGTATCCGTAGATAAAGCACGATGTGCTAGTTTATACGACCAAAAACCGCTCAAAGTCCAAAAACAAGCGATCGCTTTATACGCCGCTGATGTCCGTAATTACCACGCACTCAAGTATATATTTGAAACCGAAAAACCAGAGATTGTTTTTCATTTAGCCGCGCAACGCCTTCCAGGGCTTGCAGAAGTGCAAATCAGAGAAACAGTGACAACTGCAATTTATGGTACACAGCATATTATTCAACTTTGCGAAGAATACGGCGTACAGCAATGTATTTTCTCCTCAACAGGTAAAGCCGCGCGGTACTTCACCGCCGAAGTTTACGCCGCATCAAAAAAACTCTGTGAGTGGCAATTAGCACAGGCTGCACAAAAGGGCAACGTTACTTACGGAATGGTACGCTTTACGCATATGTTAAATAATAGTTCCGTATGTCAGCAAATATCAGACAAAATCAAGCAAGGCAAAATCATTAATATTCATGCACCCCATCGCTACATAACAGCACAAAATATCAATGAAGCTTTGCATTTATTACTTAATGCCCTTGTATTATCTCAACCGAAAAAACTAAAATTTCTCACAGTGCGTAATCTAGGATGGCCTACTGAGACACTAGAAATTGCCCTCTACAAAATCCTTGAAGCAGGTAAACACCTACCAATTTATTTTCAAGGGCTGTTGCCAGGTTATGAAGAACCTTGTTTTTTAGGACAATTCGATTGGAGTCAGCCTACGGAAACAAATTTATTGATTAATGCTTTAGAGAACTCGCAGGTAGAAGCATCAGGAGATATGATGATGGCAGAGCTTACTTGCTTCTCTAGCGAAGTATTAGATAAACACCTATCAATTATCCAAACATTAACAGATAACTTGAGCTTGCCGGAAGCTAATATTAAATATGGACTTAAAACAGCGATAAAAGAAGTAACAGGTTCTATCTTTGCGCAAACATCCCCGCAAACACTGCTTAAGATATTGAAATGGGGAACTAATCCTAAACAGTTAGTGTCAGAAGGTATATCGCTGGAGTGTCATCAAGATATTATTGAATTAATTGTTCAAGGATTATACGGCAGACTCACGCCGAAGTGTTTGCTCAATACTTATAAAAATATCAATGAATTTGAAACGTTAGTCAAGTTGCTAGCAACATTACCTTCGATTCAGCAAGAATTAACATACCTAAAAGCAGTGTCTCAATACGATAGTTATGACACTAGTTCGACGTTTAGCATTGCGGCATCTAGTTTCGCTTTTTGCTCTTAGTCAATTCTTTCTTTGCACAGAATAAAGTCTGTGGCTAAACGAACAAAATGCGCCTACGCACACTATTTTTATATTGCTGTGTTTTTTTAAAGGTTTTATCTTTAACAAAAAAGGGGTGTTGTAGAATACCACAACACCCCTAACTATTTGTAATATAGCAGTCAAAGAGGTAGTGAGGACATTGAAGGTACGAATAACCATTACCCTAACTAATTTTCAACCCTGAACTCTGCTATATCATCTCCAGCTAAATAACCAGGAGATTGGTGTCGTTACGCTGTTATTAGTGACTATTTACTAGCTACTATTCACTATTTTTGTTAACACTAATCAACCAAATTGAGCTAATTAGGTTTAGAAGCGATAAGCCGCACCTGCTTGGAAACTAACGGCCGAAGCTGGACTATTTTCGTAAGCGCGGATACCGAGTTTGGCATCACTGTAGAGAACAATATCTCTAGCCACTTGAGTTTCTACGCCTGTTGTTAAAACAAAGGAGTTTCTGTTACCCAAAGGAGTAGGTTTACCGTTTTGTTCTACGAAAGAGTAGCCTCCACCAACATAAACGTTTGTGTTATTAAAAACGGGTACGTCGTAGGAAACGATCGGCATAATTGCACTTGTTTCATCACTGAAAAGAATAGCGCCACGGGCGGAAACTGGAGTGTTAGGAATTGCGTAACGAGCTTGAATATTTCCACCAAAAGTAGCAGCGTCTCCGGTTTGTCCGCCGTTTGTTACTCCGGCAGCAATACCACCACCGATATAGCTTGCATTTGTTCCAGTAGGTTGAGCAAAAGCTTGCCCAGGAGCGACAACTATAGGAGCAATTACTAAAGCAGATAAAGCAGAAATAGTAGCAGCTTTCAAAGAGAGTTTCATAATTTTTACCTTGGCATTAATTAGTATTTTGTGTCTTTAGTTTTATAGTCGAACAGCAGGCAAAAAAGTTCCAAATAACTTTCATGAATAAAGTAAAAATCTGTTTGAAAAAATAAGAGATCAAAATAGTTCTAATGGTTTAGAGCGTGTTTATATTACAACTATTTATTTCATTATTTGTGTTTTGTAGACTGTTTTAAAACTGGCACACTGCTATAGTAACTGCAAAGATTCAGACTTAGAAATATAACTTTGATGTGACGCGCCTTAGCTACAAAGCGCGAATAATTATTTACCGTTGTCCTCATATTAGCCCTCTCAATCATCAACACATGGGAGACTTTTAAAGGCTTGGCTTCTTCTAGAATGGAGGGAAATTATACTCTTATTACGTACGCAAGAGGATTGACGAATTTTATTAGAACTGAAACGATTAAGCGTTCCACCAGGGCAGCGCGTACTGTTACATGAGATGAGTTGGCAGGAGTTCGAGCTAATTTTAGATGAATTAGGAGAACATCGCTCGGCGCGAATAACTTATGATAATGGAACGCTAGAAATTATGACACCGTTGCCTGAACACGGAGATGATAAAGAAATCATCGGCGATTTAGTCAAAGCGCTACTGGAGGAGTTAGATATTGAGTTTAGAAGTTTAGGTTCGACAACGTATAAGAATCAAGCAATGCTCAAAGGTATCGAACCAGATCAATGTTTTTACATTCAAAATGAGTTGGCAATTCGAGGCAAGAAGCGCCTTGATTTAACCGTTGATCCTCCACCAGACTTAGTTATAGAAATTGATATTACCTCGCGATCGCATTCGAGTATATATGCAAGTACTCGGCGTTCCTGAACTTTGGCGCTTTGAGCAAGGTAAACTACAAATTAATCTGCTGCAAGCAGGAAATATATCGGGTCCTCAAATAGTCTTATCTTTCCAGGAATACCCGTAGTTGAAGTTATTCCGCAATATTTAACGCAAAGTAGAACCGCAGGGAGAAACGCCACAATCAAAGCATTTCGTCAATGGGTAAGAGAACACGCAGGCTAATCGCCGCTAAATTCCCGTACTACCCGTTTCTTCATGTCGATAAGTTCGCATGGGTGCAGCCAACACTTTATCAACGCGATTGCCATCCATATCGACGACTTCAATTCGCATTCCTTGCCATTCAAAATAGTCAGAAGCTGTGGGAATACGCCCAAGATGGGTAATGACGAAACCACCTAAAGTTTGATAGCTACCGCGATGTTCGGCGGGGATTTCTTTAATTGCAAAAAGTTCAAAGAATTCATCAATTGATAACATACCATCGAGTAACCAAGAACCATCTTCGCGTTGTACTGCTTGGGGTTCTTCTTGATCGTCATCGGATGGAACATCGCCGACAATTTCAATCAGAATGTCATTGAGCGTGACTAATCCTTGAATCACGCCGTATTCATCTACAACAAGGGCAATGTGCGTCCCTGTTTGCTTAAACATTTCCAGAACTTTCAAACCACGCGTACTTTCTGGAACGAATACCGGCTGACGCAGCGAAACGGTTAAATCTAGCGGTTGATTCGACAAGCAGCGCGCGAGTAAGTCACTCACAGGCACAATCCCTAACACGTTATCTAAACCGCCTTGACACACGGGAAAGCGCGAGTGACCGCCATCAATAATTCTATGACGATTTACTTCTAGCGAGTCTTCTAAATCAAGCCAGACAATCTCAGGACGAGGTGTCATCAATGCACTCACGGGGCGATCGCCAAGCCGAAAAACACGTTCAACCATATCTTGTTCAGCTGCTTCAAACGTTCCCGCCTCGGTTCCTTGTTCGATTAAAACTTTGATTTCTTCTTCGGTAACAAGCGGTTCACTGGAAGGACCAATTCCTAACAGACGTAAGACAAAATCAGTAGAAGCGCTCAAAAAATAAACAGCTGGAGAAACGATCGCCGCGATTGTCCGCATTGGCGTTGCGATATTTGCCGCAATTCGTTCAGGGTTATTTAAGGCTAGGCGCTTCGGGACAAGTTCGCCGAGAATCAACGAAAGGTATGTAATGATTAAAACCACAATCCCAAACGCGATCGCTTGACTGTACGGTGCAAGCCCAGGAATCTGCTGAAGATAACCTGCGAGGGTACGTGCGATCGTCGCACCACCAAAAGCACCTGTGAGAATGCCAATAAGCGTAATCCCCACCTGCACTGTTGATAGAAAATTATTTGGAGACTCGGCAAGCTTTAATGCCGCTCGTGCTTTAGCATTACCTTCATTTGCCAATTGTTGCAACCGTGCCTTGCGTGATGAGACAATCGCCATTTCTGACATGGCAAATATGCCATTAGCAACGATCAGCAGAAAAATGATCAGAATTTCAAAGTTCATGGAGGAGATTAACTAGGGGCGAGGGGCGAGGGGCGAGGGGCGAGGGAATATGAAATGTCATTATTATGTCTGAGTTGTCAAGTCGTGGGAAGAGAAAACTGGTCAACATTCTGAGTTGACTCAAGATTGGTCTTGTTATACCAATTTTAAAAATGATTGCAGTTGATCATAGCTATTAAATCTTAAATCTCCTCTGCACCTGAAGCCCCCCTGCTCCTCTGCTTGCCTATACGTAACAGCCTTCAAACAAAACGAGTAGGGAAATCCAACCCTTAAATGCTCAAATCTATCGCGTCAGGAACTCTAAAATAGTCAAGGAACCTATTTTCAGCGCCTTGTTGGGCAGAAGACATCAGTAACACAGCGGAAGCTATGGCATTTTTTTCCATTGTTCGTGCTTTGGGGCGATCGCCGCTCACAACAGAAATTTTAGCTAAACTTGAGCGGCAGCGCGTCTGTCGTTTAAACGGCATTCCTCGCCTTCCTAAAGGATTGGTGGCTTCAGCTTTGGCACAAGAGGCGCAATCGCATCTTTTGGTTGTGTGTTCCACCCTCGAAGAAGCCGGACGCTGGAGTGCACAACTAGAAGCAATGGGTTGGCAAACAACGCATTTTTATCCTACTTCTGAAGCTTCTCCCTACGAACCTTTTGACCCTGAAACGGAAATGACGTGGGGACAAATGCAGGTTTTGGCAGATTTAATTAGAGGTAATGAGTCATCGGTAACAGGTAATGGGCAAGAACAACAATTACCAATTACCGCCGTTCCGCCTGGGAAACCACAGGCGGCGTGCGGCGGCTTCGCCAATTACCACTCACCAATGGCGATTGTTGCCACTCAGGCGGCGTTGCAACCGCACTTACCACCTCTAGAAGCGTTTCAGCCGTATTGTTTGAATGTTACGCAGGGGATGGAGTTAGATTTAGATGCTTTTGGAGATAAACTAGCGCAGTTAGGCTACGAACGCGTACCGCTCGTAGAAACTGAAGGACAATGGAGTCGGCGCGGAGATATTGTCGATGTGTTTCCGGTGGCTTCCGAGTTGCCAGTACGTTTAGAGTGGTTCGGGGATGAAATTGAACAAATTCGTGAATTTGACCCTGCAACACAGCGATCGCGCAGTACTAATGGCAGCGCTTTAGATAAAATCGATTCCCTAGTACTCACTCCGACAACTTTTGCACCGATTATCGTTTCCGCCCTAGCTGACAAGAAACAACAAGTCAATACCTACTTATCACCAGAAGAACAAGAACAATTTGAGACAAATCAAATATTAGAAGGTAGCCGCCGCTTCTTAGGTTTAGCCTTCGACAAGCCCGCATCTTTACTTGACTATTTACCCGAAAATACGCTAATTGCGATTGATGAGATTGAACAATGTCAAGCACATAGCGATCGCGCTTGTGAAAACGCAGAAGAACAACACGCCGCACTCAGTCATCTACCCCGCATTCATCGCGCTTTTGAAGACTCTTTAGCAACCGCCAGCAACTTTCGCCAACTCCATCTTTCAGAACTTGTCGTAGAAGAAAATTCCGCACCTACAGCCATCAATCTTGCGAGTCGTCCAGTACCCGTGACACCGCATCAATTTGGCAAGATTGCCGAAACGATTCGTAATGAACGCGATCGCGGTTTTTCGGTGTGGTTAGTTTCGGCGCAGCCTTCGCGTTCTGTTTCTCTTCTACAAGAACACGATTGTCCTGCACAATTTATTCCTAACCCTCGCGATTTCCAAGCAATTGATAAGCTGCAAATATCACATACGCCGGTAGCCCTAAAATACTCCGGCTTGGCAGAACTCGAAGGGTTTATCTTACCAACTTTCCGCCTCGCAGTTGTGACAGATCGCGAGTTTTTCGGTCAGCACACACTCGCAACACCAAGTTATGTGCGCAAGCGCCGTCAAGCTGCATCAAAGCAAGTTGATTTAAACAAGTTGCGCCCTGGCGATTATGTTGTCCATCGCAATCATGGTGTAGGTAAATTCCTCAAACTCGAAAGTTTAACGCTGAATAACGAAACCCGCGAATATATTGTTATTCAATACGCAGATGGTTTATTGCGCGTCGCCGCCGATCAACTCGGATCGTTGTCGCGATTTCGCAGTACCACCGAGTCGCCCCCAGAACTCAACAAAATGTCTGGCAAAGCCTGGGCGAATACTAAAAATCGCGTTCGCAAAGCAATTAAGAAATTAGCCGTAGATTTATTGAAATTGTACGCAGCGCGATCGCAACAACAAGGCTTAGCATATCCCCCCGATCAACCTTGGCAAGAAGAACTTGAAGACTCATTTCCGTACCAACCGACAACAGATCAGCTAAAAGCGGTACAAGATGTTAAACGCGATATGGAAAGCGATCGCCCGATGGATCGTCTAGTATGTGGTGATGTCGGTTTCGGGAAGACTGAAGTAGCTATCCGCGCCATCTTTAAAGCTGTAACCGCAGGTAAACAAGTCGCGCTTCTCGCCCCAACGACGATTCTTACACAACAACACTATCACACGCTCAAAGAACGTTTTGCCCCTTACCCAATTCAAGTGGGTTTACTCAACCGCTTCCGCACCGCCGAAGAACGTCGCGATATTCAACGTCGCCTCACTACAGGTGAATTAGATGTTGTTGTGGGTACGCATCAGCTACTTGGTAAGGGCGTGAACTTCCGCGATTTAGGTTTACTCGTGGTAGACGAAGAACAGCGCTTTGGTGTCAATCAAAAAGAGAAAATCAAATCACTCAAAACGCAAGTTGACGTTTTAACGCTGAGTGCGACTCCGATTCCACGCACATTATATATGTCGCTGTCGGGAATTCGCGAGATGAGTTTAATTACAACACCACCGCCAACGCGTCGCCCAATTAAAACGCATTTAGCACCGTATGATTCAGAATCGGTACGCAGTGCAATTCGCCAAGAACTCGATCGCGGCGGACAGGTGTTTTATGTTGTTCCCCGCGTGGATGGTATTGAGGAAACTGCGGCAAATCTGCGGGAAATGATACCAGGGGGAAGAATTGCGATCGCTCACGGACAAATGGATGAAGGCGAACTTGAATCGACAATGCTCACGTTTAGCAACGGCGAAGCGGATATTTTAGTTTGTACCACAATTATTGAATCGGGATTAGATATTCCCAGAGTCAACACAATTTTAATTGAAGACGCGCACCGCTTTGGTTTATCGCAACTTTACCAGCTACGCGGTCGTGTCGGTCGTGCGGGGATACAAGCTCATGCTTGGTTATTTTACCCGAAGCAACGCGCCTTATCCGATGCAGCACGGCAACGTTTACGCGCGATTCAAGAATTTACGCAACTCGGTTCAGGGTATCAACTTGCAATGCGCGATATGGAAATTCGCGGTGTGGGTAATTTACTCGGTGCGGAACAATCCGGTCAAATGGATGCGATCGGTTTTGATTTATACATGGAAATGCTTGAAGAAGCAATTCGCGAGATTCGCGGGCAAGAAATTCCGAGTGTTGATGATACGCAAATTGACCTCAACCTTACCGCATTTATTCCCGCAGATTATATCACAGATATGGATCAAAAGATGAGTGCCTATCGCGCTGTTGCTGCTGCAAAAACGAAAGAAGAATTAGTACAAATTGCCGCTGAGTGGAGCGATCGCTACGGTACTATCCCTAGTGGTGCAAATCAACTTCTGCGCGTGATGGAACTCAAACAAATCGCTAAATCTCTGGGATTCAGCCGCATTAAACCGGAGGGTAAACAGCACATTATCCTCGAAACTCCCATGGAAGAACCTGCATGGAACTTACTTGCAGCAAACTTACCCGAACACTTGCGATCGCGCTTTGTGTATTCGCCTGGTAAAGTTACTGTACGCGGTTTAGGTGTCCTCAGCGCTCA
Source organism: Gloeocapsa sp. PCC 7428 (assembly GCF_000317555.1). GTDB lineage: Bacteria > Cyanobacteriota > Cyanobacteriia > Cyanobacteriales > Chroococcidiopsidaceae > Chroogloeocystis. Next base: position 2,230,643 of record NC_019745.1, on the reverse strand, counting down.
TCAACAACTCGAAAACCTCATCGATTTCTTAAGTAAAATGCAAGGCGCACTTCCCGAACCTGTACTGACATGAATTGGGAATTGGTCATTGGTAACTGGTAATTGGTAATAGGAAAGACTATTTATTTTCCCATTCCCCATCACCGATTACCCCAGGACTTACGCAGTTGAATCTATTCCGCCCCCCTAGCCCCAAACACAAAAGTTTCATCCTTATCTTCTCCCCCATGCATTGGGGGAGAGTGAGAGGGGGCGGGGGGAATCTGAGTTGAAGTCCCCCACTCATGGGGGATTTAGGGGGCAAGTGCGTAACTCCTATACCCATTACCAAACCTTCTTGACTTCTCATCGGTGAATTGCGATTATTGATAGCAATTTTCAGTTGATCGTGTTATATCTTTATCTTCAATGAGCCTCGACCTCACTGCACAGCAGGTAGATGAAATCTTAACGGAAGCTAAGCAAGATTGTCCTCCCGCTACCTCGATTGATGGTCTAGAAACGATTCATACTGTGCCATTGCAGTTGGGTAGTGGCTACGCTCGAATAATAGAGCTATATCCTGGTTTAGAACTGTGTATTTTTCATGAAACCTACAAAGATCTAACGTTTCGAGGGATAGAAAATCAGCATTTAGTGCAGTTCAAAGTGCAGTTATCAGGGGTAGAAGATAGTGGCGATCATGTGTTGATTGATGCCAAGCAAAGCTACATTGGCGGTAGTGGAATTCAACGTCGCCTGACGGTGTTTACACCGCGATCGCAACCCAATATTGGAGTCGAAATTCATATGCAGCCGTACTTGTTGAGGCAATTTTTTGCAGCACCGACAGGAGAACTCCCCGCCGAACTAAAACCATTGGTGCAAGGAGACGATTGGCAACAAGTATTTTCGCCGAGAACAACTGAAGCAATGCGATTAGTGGCGCAGCAGATCATCGACTGTCCATTTTTGGGAACAACCAAGCGGGTGTATTTGCAGGGCAAAGTGTTTGAGTTGATGGCACTTCAGCTAGAGGGCGTTGTGGACACTTCCGCTATGGGGAGGTTCCACCAGCAACAGACAGCATCAGCAATGAAACCTAGCACGATCGCCCGAATTTATCATGCAGCAGAAATTTTGCGATCGCATCTAGAACATCCCCCTTCGCAAATTGAACTCGCGCAGCAAGTGGGGGTTGGTCATTGTACGCTGCATAAAGGGTTTCGCTCGCTGTTTGGAGTCACGCCTTTTGCTTATCTCACTCAGCAGCGGATGGAACAGGCTGAACACTTGTTACGGGAACCCTACTCTACAGTGGCAGAAGTAGCAAATCGCGTCGGCTATGCAAACCCCGCTCAGTTTGCCGCAGCGTTTAAGCGTCACTTTGGGATCACTCCCAGCGATTGCATCCGTGGCAAAAAATTGCTTTTTGAATCAAAAAAATCTTGAAAATAGAATCTTGGGGTGATGGTGTAGGTTTGGAGTAGATTTGGCGATCGCCTTCTGTTTACACTCAGTGCTACATAAATAAGAACTCTTTGCAATTGAGAGGTTCGAGTGAACTGGGTGAGGACGAATATGGCGATGAGTCAGCTTTGGGTAACGGTTCAATGCGTATTGGCACTAAGCTTGTTGGGTGCTGCAATCAATGTAGAGATACCAGCCAGGGCGCAGGAAGTACCACAGTTAAGTGAAGAACAACCTGCAACTACTGTCGAAGCCTCACCGGTGCAAATTACTGGAGTACGGGTAGAGACGACCGAGGCGGGTTTGCAAGTGGTGCTAGAAACAGCAAACGCTTTGAAAGTTACTGAAACTCGAATCGTCGGCAACGCTCTAATTGCAGAGATTCCGAATGCGGCGATTGCCCGAGAGTTTTCGCAAATAGACCCGATTGAGGGCATTGCGTTGGTGCGCGTGACAAGTTTGCCAGATAGTCAAGTGCAAGTAGCGATTACAGGAACCGATGCGCCACCGGTGGTAGAAGTGCGATCGCTTGCGCAAGGACTGGGGTTGGCGGTGACGTTGGGTGAGGCTGATACAGCACAAGACGATGCAATTGAAATTTTAGTGACAGGAGAGCAAGAGGAAGGTTATCGTGTCCCCGATGCCAGTGTAGGCACAAGAACCGACACACCTCTACGAGATATACCTCAATCAATTCAAGTTATCCCTCAGCAGGTATTGGAAGATCGGCAAGCCAGAAGTATTACCGAGGGATTGGAAAACGCGGCTGGTATCACTTCAGTCGTTAGCCCTGCTAGCGGTAGAGACTATTTCACTATCCGAGGCTTTGAAAATTATGGTGGTTTCCTGCTCAACGGCGTTCCTGATCCGCAAATTGCTAATGATGCTAGTTTCGTTAATGCCGAACGTGTAGAGATACTGAGAGGACCTGCTGCCACATTGTATGGCGAAGTTGGATCTCTGAGTGGCACGATCAATGTTGTGACTCGTCAACCCTTAGACTATCCGTTTTACGAGGTGAGTTTATCAGCTGGCAACTACAATGACTATCAAGGCACCTTTGATTTCTCCGGCCCTTTAGATGAATCTGGAACAGCACTCTATCGCTTAATTGGTAGCTATCGTAGCTTCGATACGTTTTTGGATTTTAATGAAAGTAATGAAATTTTCATTGCGCCCAGTCTGGCACTCAAGCTAAGTTCCAATACTGACCTCATTCTTGAAGGCGATGTCAACTTTTTTAATCAACCCAATGGACAAACATCTCAACCTATCTTAGGCACCGTACTGGAAAACCCCAATGGAGAAGTCAGCCGCAATTTCAATCCGGCTGGTCCCTCAGAGCAGGATCTAGAGATTAATGGCAGAGTTGGTTATCGACTGGAGCATCGCTTCAATGAGGATTGGAAATTGCGCAATACATTTCGCTATTCGTTTTATGATGATACGGACGATCCGATTCTCTTTATTAATGACAGTCTTGCTGACGATGACCGGACACTCAACCGAGGCTTTTTACGGGGCAGCGCGTACTACGATACTTTCTACCTAGATACCGATCTGATTGGTACATTTAGCACCGGAGGAATTGACCATCAACTTCTCCTTGGTGCTAGTTTCACCTCAAATCGAATCAATGACTTTGGTGGTGAATCTGGAAATGCTCCGCCTGTGGACATTTTTGACCCAGTGTTTGATCAAACTGTGACCGTTACAGAACAATCTGAAGGCAGTTTTACAACCAGGAACACGGTGGGAGTGTACATCCAAGATCAGATTACGATTTTAGACAATCTCAAACTGTTGTTGGGCGGACGAGTTGATTTCTTTGGAGAAACAAGTGATGATCGCTTCACAAATGAAGAAACCAATCAATCCGAAACAGCATTTAGTCCACGAGTAGGCATTGTATATCAACCTGTTGCGTCCGTTTCGCTTTATGCTAGCTATGCGCGATCGTTTGTGCCGACAATCGGCAGATCTGCGGGTGACGAAACATTCAGCCCAGAACGAGGCACCCAATACGAAATAGGCATTAAAACCGATATCACCGATCAACTTTCAGCTAACCTTGCCTTATACGATCTCACTCGCTCCAATGTTACGACTCCTGATCCAGAAAATCCAGGCTTCTCGGTGCAAACAGGAAGACAACGAAGCCGAGGTGTCGAGCTAGATATTAGTGGTGAGATTTCACCTGGATGGAACATTATTGGCGGCTATGCTTATACTGATGCCAGGGTGTTAGAAGATAACGAAATTCCTGAAGGCAATCGATTATTTTCTGCGCCAGAACACACGTTTAGTTTATGGACAACATACAGAATTCAAGACGGCGATTTGCAGGGTTTGGGATTTGGTGTAGGTGTGTACTATCTTGGCGAGAGATGGGCAGATATTGCTAATACAGTAGAGTTACCAAGTTTTTTGCGTACCGATGCGGCGATTTTTTATGAGCGCGATCGCTTTCGTGCTGCTCTCAATTTTCGCAACCTGTTTGATGTGGAAAACTACACCAGTGATTACGGTTCTGGAACTTTTGTCAATCGCGGCGCTCCTTTTACTGTTTTGGGAACCGTTTCCTGGCAGTTTTAATTGACGATTTATGAAAAATCTACGTCGTCTCATCTGCTTTTTACTTCTAGGATTGTTAACGGTCACTCTGATTACCGCTTGTAGCACAGCTAACAATACCTCTGTTACAAGCCACACACAAAATGACAACTGTCGAATTGTGAAGCATACGATGGGTGAAACTTGTATTCCTCATCCTCCTCAACGAATTGTTGTTCTTGGTATAGAAATGTTAGCCAACTGTGTGCAATTAGGCTTTAGCCCGATTGCATCGGTATACGAGTCAGATAATTCTCTTCCTAAATATCTTCAGGGTAAAGTCAGTAAAGTAGAATCTGTTGGAGGATACGGTTCTCCAAACTTAGAGAAAATTTTGTCCCTGCAACCTGATTTAATTCTTGCTGATTCTTATTACTCAGAAGATCGCTATAACCAGCTATCTCGGATTGCGCCTACAGTTGTCTTAAATTTGCCGTATCCTTCCCCTCCTTGGAAAGAGCAATTAGAGGAACTTGCTCAGGTATTAGGCAAAGAAGATATTGCTCAGCAATTGCTGAACGATTATTGGCAACGGATTGAACAACTGAAACAAGCGTTGGGCGCTCGTCGCCATACCATGCAGGTATCTGTTGCCAGTACTAACTCACAATACGGAATTTGGGCATATGGAAAAAAACACTTTTCAGGAACGATTTTGAGCGATATCGAACTGCAACGCCCTCCAGCGCAGAGAGGAGATTTCTATATTATTGAAAACATCTCTGAAGAAACTATAGCGAATATTGATGGAGATGTTCTCTTCTTTGTAACGTCGGATGCGAGCGATGATCAAGAGGCACTAGAAAAGCTTCGACAAAGACCTTTGTGGCAACAACTTAAAGTGATTCAGCGCAATAAAATTTATTTCGTAGGCGATCATTGGGCTAATTCAGATATTTTTGCAATCAACGCTATTCTCGACGATCTATTCAAACATCTTGTCAACATACCTTAAGCCATATTCAAACTCACCCTCTTCATTTGCTAATCCTGCCATCACTATTAAAGATCGCCCTAAAATCAACCTGCTGATAGCACTTGTTTACTCAAACCACTCAATACTTATCCAGCGAACAATACCAATCAGATAACGACCTTTGAGTACCTTGTAGACAAGCGGCATTTGCACTGTCATCGGATTCCACAGATAGAATATGACTAAGTTAGTCTTAACATCAATTGATGAAAGTTTATAAGCATGACAGCAGTTATTTTGTCTAAACAGTACGTTGAACAACGTGAAGCAGGCTATTGGCTTTCTGGTAGTCGAGTTTCTTTAGATTCGATCGTTTACTCGTTTGTTCGAGGTGAACTACCTGAGCAGATTGTGCAAAGTTTTCCGACGCTAACCCTTGAGCAAGGGTATGGTGCGTTCGCGCAGCGTATGCAGAGCATAATCGCATTTTATCTATCCAATCAAGAAGTGATAGACGCTTACTTAAAACAAGGAGAAGCACAACTTCATCAACTCCGTCAAGCTTCCTCAGAAGAGAACTCTCAACTGTACAAAAAGCTCGCATCTGCTACCAAAAGCCGATGACGATTCGCTTTCAAGCTGATGCGGATCTCAATCATAGTATTGTTGTGGGCGTTTTGAGACGAGAACCATCGATCGATTTTCAAACTGCTTTAGTTGCCAAGTTAGAAGGACTCCCCGATCAAGAAGTGTTGGCAATCGCCGCCAAACAAGGACGAATTTTGATATCCCACAATCAACGAACGATGCCACTTCATTTCGCTGACTTCATTACTACTTAAACCAGCCCAGGGGTTTTAATTGTACCTAAAACGCTCCTGATTTCGGAAGTCATTGACTCTTTGATCCTAATTTGGGCTGCATCAACCGCAGACGAGTGGACAAACCGAATTGTCTTTTTACCAATTTAGTTCTGGAATATTGATATTACTGCTTGTTTGCTGCTGCTTAATTGTGCTGCGCCGCTTGTTTGTCTTCCATCGGTTTTGATTAGTAATTGATATTGTTGAAGTAGTAAAAAAATTGGGCGCGATCGCGCTCTTATCGAGTAAATTTGCTGCAAATAGATTCTACTCAAAGTGCGATTGTGTTTTGTTTATTACCTGGTAAAGTTACTGTACTTGGCTTAGATGTCCGAGAACGCCCATCAACAACTTGAAAGCCTCAAGGCGCACTTCCCGAATCTGTAGTTACCTAAATAGTCATTTATTGTATTTTAGGTTGTAGTTGATTTTTCTTTCATATGATTAAAGAAATTCAAGAGCAAATAGCTTATTATAATGCTCGCTCTCAAGAATATGATGAGTGGTTTTATCGCATTGGTCGTTACGATCGCGGCTTGGAACTAAATCAACGCTGGTTTGATGAAGTAGATATTCTGAAAAGTGCATTACAGGATATTGGTAAAGTTAATTCAATTTTAGAATTAGCTTGTGGTACAGGAATATGGACACAAGAATTACTTAGACTTGGCAACAAAATTACAGCTATTGATGCTTCGGCTGAGATGATTGCAATAAATAAAAAGAAGTTAAAAGATACTAAAATAGTTGATTATCATCAAGTAGATTTGTTTTCTTGGCAACCAACTACACAATACGATTTAGTATTTTTTTCCTTCTGGCTATCTCACGTTCCTCCTGCACAAGTTGATGATTTTCTAGCCAAGGTTTATCGAGCAGTGCGTCCTTATGGAAAAGTGTTTATTATTGACTCCTGCTTTGATACAACTTCAACAGCAAAAGACCATTTCTTTGAAAATGAAAATGCAATTTATCAAAGGCGTAAGCTAAATAATGGGCAAGAATATCAAATATATAAAATTTATTATCAACCCAATGTTTTATTAGATAAATTCATTCAAGTTGGCTTTCAGGCAAGTGTAAAGCAAACAAATAACTATTTTATTTATGTCGAAGGAATAAAATCAGGATAACTTCTTGTTCAGTTGTTGGAGGAAGCAACACGATCGCATTACCTCCCCTTGTTCGCCGACCAAGCTAGTCTTAAATGCAAATGATTCCTTACGATAAGTAAATAGATTCATTCGCTGCAAGAAATTATGCTACTCCATTTGAGTACCTGGCTCGAAGTTGAAACGTATTTAGAAAAATCGCAAGGTATTATTCTCCCAATTGGTTCTACCGAACAGCATGGACCAACGGGATTAATTGGTACTGATGCGATTTGTGCAGAAGCGATCGCGCATGGTGTTGGTGAGGCGACGGGCGCACTCGTTAGCCCGACAATCAATGTTGGTATGGCACTGCATCACACCGCGTTTCCTGGTACGATTAGCCTGCGTCCTAGCACAATGATTTTAGTCATCCGCGACTATATTACTTGTTTAGCGAAAGCGGGATTTACCAAATTTTTCTTTATTAACGGTCATGGTGGTAATATTGCCACACTCAAAGCTGCGTTTGCGGAAACTTATACTTATCTTGCAGAAATTGGCGTGAATAACGCCGATCAAGTCCAGTGTCAAGTCGGTAACTGGTTTATGTGCGGTTCGGTGTATCAGTTAGCAAAAGAATTATACGGCGATCGCGAAGGTTCGCACGCCACTCCGAGTGAAGTTGCGGTGACGCAATACGTTTATCCTGAATCGATCAAACACGCGCCTTTGTCTGCTGAAGTTGGTAAAGGACATCCGATATATGGTCCTGTCAACTTTCGCCAGCATTATCCTGATGGACGCATGGGTTCCGATCCGGCGTTAGCGACACCTGAACACGGGTTACAGTTGTATGATTTGGCAGTTAAAGAGTTGAGTAACAATTACTTAGAATTTGTTGGTCGGGCGATCGCATAAACCTGCACAGTTTTACCCCGAAAAATTGCGTCTTTTTCGTAGCACAATCCTGTTTTAATTGCAACTTTTTGTGATGCAATGTTACCAGGAGCAATCAACGATATGAGGCGATCGCCTATGGCGCTGCGCTTCGCGCAATCGCACCCTATTCCAAAACCATAATCGCGAATTGCACAGGCGGCTTCTGTCGCTAAACCTTGTCCCCAGTAATCTTTTGCTAGCATATAGCCAATTTCAATTTCGGGAAGTCCTGCGACTAATTGCGGTATCAACCCACAACGCCCGATAAATTTGCGATCAGCTTTATGAATTGTCGCCCACAAACCCCAACCTCGTTGTTGATAGCCATTAATCATTCTGGCGATCTGGTATTTTGTTTCTTCTCTAGTAATTAATTTAGGGTAATACTTCATGACTACAGGATCGGCATAGATTTGTGCCAAATTTTCCACGTCGTCTAGCGTGAGTTCGCGCAAAATCAAACGGTGGGTTTCAATGGCGACCTTGCCCATTTAAGTAGGTATAGGAATTGACGTTAATAGCAGACTTAGTATTTATAGAAAGAAAAAATTAGGGGGACTAGTTAATTACAAATTGGTATAACTTAGCTACGTAATTTTGTCGTTTATAATTGACTATTTACGATAAACGCTTAGCTGTGGCACATCAGCATACATTAGCTATTCTCAAGCATACAGATTTTCTGTATCTTAATCAACAAAAAAATACTCCGTATCGCTATAGAGTATGCAGCTAGTTAAATAAATCTAAAAATGTGCTTCAAGCCAAATTTGGTTGGATGCATACAATGACACCAATCGTTAAAAGTAAAGTAAATCGATATAAATCAGAAAAGATGGCATACGGAGACTGCTAGATGAATAGCGATATCGATCAGTTAGAAACGCAGAACCCAAGTTCACCTGGAGGACCACAGTATACAGGTTGGCAAGCAGCGATCGCCCGCTACTTTAAATTTGGCGAATACAGAACAAACTTTCGCATCGAGATTTTAGCAGGATTGACGACTTTCATGACGATGGCGTACATCTTAGTCGTTAACCCTTTAATTTTGTCGGATGCGATTTTCTTAAATCAGCCGCGCGATTTGTTTGCGGAACAAGTTTTTGCAACTGCGATATCCGCCGCAGTCGCCACCTTAGTTATGGCATTTGTAGCCAAGTATCCTTTTGCGTTAGCCCCAGGAATGGGTTTAAATGCGTTTTTTGCTTACTCAGTTGTTCTAACTTTAAATATTGACTGGCGCTTAGCACTCTCAGCCGTATTTGTCGAAGGTTTAATTTTTATTGCGCTCACCTTGACAAATATTCGACGGCAAATCATCGATGCAATTCCGCTTTCGCTTAAAACAGCAACTTCGGTAGGTATTGGGTTATTTATTGCCTATATTGGACTTTCCGGCAATCCAGAAACAGGAGGCGCGGGAATCATTGTTGGGAGTGAAGTCACAACAACAACATTGGGCAGTCTACAACAACCAAACACACTTTTGGCGATCGCAGGTATTTTTATCACAACCGCATTCTTAGTACGTCGCGTGAAAGGCGCATTACTGTGGGGAATTCTTGGAACTGCATTACTCGGCTGGATCGTAGGTAACACGCCTTGGCCTACAGGAATTGTACAGTTTCCTACCGCACCAACAGATTTAATTGGGCAAAGTTTTGTTGGTTTTTCGCGGTTAACCGCAGCTAATTTTATCGATTTTGTCGCGGTTCTACTTGTATTTCTATTTGTTGATTTATTTGACACCGTAGGGACGCTTGCTGGCGTGAGTATGAAAGCAGGATACATTAAAGAAGATGGACAACTACCACGCGTTAACCAAGCGTTATTTGCTGATGCGGTTGGAACGACATTCGGGGCGATCGTTGGCACATCAACTGTAACAACTTATGCTGAATCAGCCGCAGGCGTTTCCGAAGGCGGGCGTACAGGTTTTGCTGCGGTAATTACAGGTATTTTGTTTATTTTCGCAATCTTTCTTGTGCCGATCTTCGAGGCTATTCCCGCGTACGCGACAACGCCCGCATTAGTGATTACAGGTGTCTTAATGATGGCAGGTGTTTTAGAAATTCGTTGGGGCGATCCTGCTGAAGCAATTCCGGCATTTTTGACAATTTTCTTTATTCCGCTTTCTTACTCAATTGCAACAGGACTATCAGTAGGTTTCATCACGTATCCTATTGCTAAAACATTACAAGGTAAAGCTCACGAAGTCACGATCGCTACCTGGATTCTGGCAGCAATCTTTATCGCTAGATTTGTGTTTATGACATTACGTTTTGGAACTGCTGAGTAATACAAAATGTCGCTTCAAGCTTGGTAATTGGCAAGAATATTAAGTAAGCGGTGAAAATAAACATAACTTAAAAGTTGGTAACTGGTAATTGGTAATTGGTCAAGCAAAATATATATTACTACTCCCCAACAAATGTTATGTGTGATATTTACTTACCCATTACCTATTTCTTAACTTCTATTCAAAATGGATACTTTTCTACAAGAAATTCCTAAAGCTGAATTGCATATTCATATTGAAGGTTCTCTCGAACCAGAAATGATGTTTGCCTTAGCGAAGCGTAATGGAATTGAACTCGCCTACAAATCTGTTCAAGAAGTACGCGATGCGTATAACTTTCAGAATTTACAGTCGTTTCTCGATCTGTATTATGCGGGGATGAGTGTGTTGCAGACACAACAAGACTTTTATGATTTGACTTGGGCATATCTGCAAAAAGCGGCTGCGGAGAATGTAAGGCACACCGAAATATTTTTTGATCCGCAAGCGCATACTTCTCGCGGAATTGAGTTTGCAACGGTTCATGCAGGTATTTATCAAGCGTTGCAGGATGCTAAAGAAAAACTTGGTATTTCTGCTTATTTAATTCTGTGTTTTTTGCGACACTTGAGTGCAGAATCAGCAATGGCAACTCTCGAACAAGCATTGCCTTATAAAGATACGATTGTTGCTGTGGGCTTAGATTCATCCGAGATGGGCAACCCACCATCAAAGTTTCAGCGGGTTTTCGATCGCGCACGCGAAGCTGGATTTTATACCGTAGCACACGCAGGAGAAGAAGGACCACCCGAATACATCTGGGAGGCGATTAAGCTATTAAATGTGTCGCGTATCGATCATGGCGTACGTTGTATTGAAGATACTCAACTTGTGAAATACTTGATTGAACAGCAAATTCCACTTACGGTTTGTCCGCTGTCGAATATTAAGCTATGTGTTTTTGATGCGATGGAGAAGCATAATATAAAACAACTACTACACATGGGATTGTGCGTAACGGTAAATTCGGACGATCCTGCTTATTTTGGTGGTTATGTTGCTGAGAATTTACAGCAAATTCAGCAAGCCTTGGGTTTGAGTCAACAAGATATTTATCAGATGATGAAGAATTCTTTTCAAGCTACTTTTTTGAATCCTGAAGAAAAACAGGCGCAAATTGCAGAATTAGATTATTTTATGGCGATATCTGTTGCTTAGATCTGCTGTATATATTTTAGATACCGTCCGACGGAAGTCGGGGCTATATAAACAAAGTGTGCCTACGCATACTTGTAGTAAGAGTTTTGTGTTTGTCTAACGCGCCATTAAATACTATTGACAATTTTGATTAAATGTGCATTGACTTGAACTTTGCTCAATTCGCGGACTAAGTGTTGTGCTTGGTGATAATACAAAGCTTGTGGCAACGTTGCGGGTAAGTTTTGCATTAATTGGCGTGCGATCGCCAAACGACAACCGGAAATGAGGGCGATCGCATTGGCACCATCAAAAATTGCATCCTGATATAAAGCCTTTTCAACGCGTAATTGCCACTGTCGCGGGGCTAACTCGCCGCGTTCGATGCGTTGTAGACTATGGCTTGTGGCAAGAACAACTAGGCGATCGCCAACATAGAGTCGCGTTTCGTACGCAGGCATTAATTTTGCTGACTCATGTTTATGATGATACAAAAGTGGTACGACACCGTAACCGTAAGCAACTTCAGACAACATCAAACCATTCAAGGTATCTCCCGCTGCAATGATGTATTCTGTCACGAGTACGGTTGTGCCGTTGAAGTGAAACAAACTCAAGACGTTTTCGCCAAACGCCGCTGCTGCAAAGACTTCTGCCGATAATGCTGAAGCGCATAGTACTTGTGCATAAGGAAATAGCCGCGCAACGCGATCGCTAAAATGTTGATCGTAACAATGAATAACAATGCCCAACTGCGGATTCAGCGCATGAAGCATCAAGCCAACTTCCAGATTTTCTAAATCATCCTCGGTAATTACAATCGCACTTTTCGCATTTTCAAGATGCACTTTGGTAAATGCATTCGCGATGTTGTCTACAACGAGTGGCATTTGCGGTAATATTCCAGGATCTAACTCTGCGTGACTAATTCCGACAATTGATTGCTTGAATTCTTGTAACAATGTCGCGACGCGTTGACTCAATCTACCTAACCCAATCACAACAATATGATCTTGTTGTGGTAGCGGCGGGCGACTTCTAAAGTGAAACCGCGAAGTTAACAGCATCTCAATAAGTAAGGCATAAAGTACGCCGATAAATGCCGTACCTGCTAGCGCGAGTATTAAACTAAAAACTTGTAACCCCAAAGATAGCGGAGTTTCTGGTTTAATATCACCGAATAAATCGCCGTAGCCGCCTAACAATAACGTTGCTGTGGCGTTGAAAGCTGCTTGTAAGTCAATCTCTGGATATTCCCAGCGAAACAAAATTGTCCCGCAAACTAATAAAGTTAAGACTGTCGCACCACAGATTACCGCTACACGGCGGGTTTGATATTGATACGCCCACTGCCAAAATTGGCTGAATTGCTGCTGGAGATGACGCGTTAATGTGCGAGAAACAGCGTGAGGTAGTTGCTTAGTAGAATGTGTTTTTGCTGGCTGTGCGGTGCTGCTTAACTGCGCAACTTCGATGTAAACTATCGTATCGCCTGCCTTTACCGTTGCTTCGGGTTCCCACTCGTAGAATTGTTTTGGCAGTTGTGCAGTGTTGGTTGTATGACTCAAGATACGACGATTGCGAGTATTTAAGCCGTATACCCACCAGCGATCGCACCAGCGATCTCCTGGTTTAATTTGATACTTGATAACTTGTAGTAGCTGCCCTTCTAAGTTAAAATACCCCAAGGTTTGATCGCCCAAAGCGGCTAAGGCAAATGCGGCGGCTGATAGCTGACTCGGCTCAAAAGCTACAAAATTACCGAGATTTTCACTCAAAAGTTGATTGAGATTTTGTTTATCAGATCGCAAAATTAACCGAATGTGTGGATTCAATAAGCGTGCGGCGAATGCTGCTTCTGTATTTCCGCGTTCGTCACTTGTAACTAAAAGAACTGAGCGACATTCATGAATTTTAACTTGTTCTAGAATACTCGTTTGACGACAATCACCGATCGCTAAATCATCTAATAAGCTTGGTAAGTCAGGAATTTCCCAATTTTGCGGCAATACTAAATCAATCGCACTTACGGCAACACCATAATCTTTCAAAACCGCGACACAGTGTTGTCCTAAACTACCAAGCCCACAAACTAAAAAGCGCGTTAATTGCGGTGGCGGCTTGTTAGTCTTTGTACTTCCTGATGATGGCAGCATAATGAGAGGCGAAAGGGTAGAGAAGGGAATTTAGTGCCTTGGCTGTAGCTAGAGGATTTAAATATTGAGTATCTTTTTATTTTAATTTTGTCTTAAATTAAGAATAAGCTTATGATTACGCGCTGATATTAATTAAATTGAAAATGTATATAACGCCAAACTTATATACTAAAAGTTAAACTCATATAGTATTCATTTTGAACAATCATTAAGTAACTTTTCTAATTATTTGAACTTTAACAATGAAAGCATCTAAAAAAAACGATAATCATGCCAAAGATGCCGATGATGCGACCAAGAAGAAATTAAAAAATAAAGTCTATGAAAGAGAGTTATCGCAGTTGCAAATTGAATTGGTGAAATTACAGTATTGGGTAAAGCATCAGGGTTTGCGTGTCGGTATAATTTTTGAAGGGCGTGACGCAGCAGGTAAAGGCGGCACAATCAAACGAATTGTTGATTGCTTAAATCCGCGTGGTTGTCGGGTAGTTGCTTTAGGAACACCATCAGATCACGAGAAAACACAATGGTATTTTCAGCGGTATGTACCGCACTTACCTGGTGGTGGAGAAATTGTACTATTCGATCGCAGTTGGTACAACCGTGCTGGAGTTGAGCGCGTAATGGGTTTTTGTACTGAAGAACAATATCAGGAATTTTTGTTTTCCTGTCCGCAATTTGAGCGGATGTTAGTGCGATCGGGCATGATATTACTGAAATACTGGTTTTCGATTAGCGATGAAGAACAAGAACGTCGCTTTCAATCACGCGCTAGCGATCCGGCGAGACGCTGGAAACTTAGCCCGATGGATATCGAATCGCGCGATCGCTGGGTAGAATACTCCAAAGCCAAAGATGTGATGTTTGCGCATACTAATATTCCTGAAGCCCCGTGGTTTACTGTCGAAGCCGACGACAAAAAACGCGCGCGTCTCAATTGCATCAGTCACATCTTAAGCAAAATTCAATATAAAGATATCGTTCCCGAACCGATGGAATTACCGCCAAGACAGCCTGGTAGTGATTACATCCGCCCTCCCAAGAATGAGCAGTTTTTTGTGCCAGAAGTGTATTAGGAGGAGCGAGATTTGATGATTATTAGCTCTTTAATACCCGCCTACCCTCATACTTTATTACCGTCTCAATAATTGATTTTTAACTGGACTCGATATTAGGAGGTGATGGGTAATGAGATTTTACTTTCAAGAAAGTTTTCTTTGCTCGTACTCAAACTAGATTTAAGCCTTACTGAAATGAGTTGTACTGCACAGGCTTTGAGTTCGGGTTGATGCGAATCGGGATCGTGTTCAGGGTGCGTGAGGGCGTTAGCTTCGGTTTCATCGCCCCAGAGTGCGCCCCAGTGCATTGGCACAAAAACTGTACCAGGTGCGATCGCTTTGGTAATTTTTGCGGGAAATTTTGCGGTTCCACGTCGCGATCGCACTTCGACTAAATCGTTTTCTTGAATCTCTAGCTTCGCTGCATCGCGGGGATGAATCTCAAGAAATGGCTGCGGGTGCATCTGCTTAATTTTCTCGATTCTTCCGGTGCGCGTCTGCGTGTGCCAGTGTCCGTATAATCTCCCATTTGTTAGTACAAACGGATACTCAGAATCTGATGGTTCAGCAAGTCCTTTTGAGTGATAAGCACTGAACCGCGCGCGTCCATCAGGTGTCGCAAAGCGCAAATCAGTATACAATCGTTTCACACTAACTGCGTGTAAATTCTCTCCTAATTGCCCCTGTCTTGCTTCAGGACAAGGCCATTGTATTGGATTTTGTGCTAACTTGGCGTGACTTATCCCCGTCATATCGCAAGGGCGATCGCGCGTTAACTGCACGTACTCTGCATAAACTTCCGCCGAGTTTTTAAACGGAAACTTATCCGCAAATCCCAAGCGTCGCGCGACTTCGGCAATAATTTCCCAATCTGGCTTGGCTTCCCCTACAGGCGGACGAAATGCCTTACATAGCGTCACAACGCGTTCAGAATTTGTCATTGTGCCGGTTTTTTCACCCCATTGCGCCGCTGGGAGAAGTAAGTGGGCATACGTAGCGGTTTCGGTGGGGTAGTACGCATCTTGATACACCGTAAACGGCGATCGCAGTAACGCAGCTTGCGCGCGCTTGACATCAGGTAAACTCACCGCTGGATTCGTAGCGACAATCCATAGCAACCCGACATCTCCCGTTTCCAACCCTGTCATCATCTCCCACGCAGTCCGTCCCCAGTGTGGTGAAATTCTGCCTGCGGGAACGCCCCAAAATTGCTCGACTTCGGCTCTATCTTGGGCATTTTGGACGTGACGATAGCCTGGTAATAAATTACACAACCCCCCAACTTCGCGCCCGCCCATTGCATTTGGTTGACCTGTGAGCGAGAATGGACCACACCCAGGTTTGCCAATTTGCCCCGTCATTAAATGCAAGTTAATAATGCTGCGTACTTTAGCGGTGCCTTCTGATGATTGATTTACACCCATCGACCACAGCGACAACACGCGTTTGCTTGTTCCCCAGTACCGTGCGGCAGTTTCCAACTCTTCAACCGCTATGCCACACTTGCTCGCGACAACTTCGGGCGGATAGTGCGAAATCACCTCAGCAAACGCCGGAAAATTCGCCGTACACTCGCTGACAAACTCAGACTCGAAATAACCCCAACGCAACAATAAATGCGCAATGCCATTGAGTAAATCAATATCTGTCCCTGGATGGATTGCCAAATGTAAATCGGCAACTTCGGCGGTAGGAGTGCGGCGCGGATCGACCACAATCATTTTGACGACGTTGTGGTTTTTCTTGTGGTGTTTTTGTAGGCGATTAAAAACAATCGGGTGACATTCAGCGGCATTAGAACCAATAATAAACGCGCAGTCGGTTAAATCGAGGTCTTCATAACAGCACGGCGGACCATCCGCGCCCAAGCTTTGTACATATCCCGCAACTGCTGATGACATACACAAGCGCGAATTCGAGTCAAAGTTATTCGTTCCTAAGCAACCTTTGAGCAGCTTTTGCGCAACGTAGTAATCTTCGGTTTGCATTTGCCCCGAACCATACATACATACCGCATCGGCTCCTTGAGTCGCGCATACTGATTGAATGCGATTAACAATGCGTTCGTATGCTTCGTCCCAGCTAACGCGGCGAAACGGCTTATCTAACGAGTCGCGTAGCATCGGATAACGCAGGCGGTTTTTGTCGATTGCTTCAGCGATTGTTGCACCTTTGACACACACCATTCCTTGACTCGAAGGATGATTGCGATCGCCTTTCACCTTCCAAATCGGATTACCTTGATTATCTCGATTAATTGCCTTCCCTGGCTGCGCTGGCGGCGACACCTCCAAACCACAGCCTACACCACAATAGGGACAGAGGGTTCTAGTTGTATCAGTCATTGTTAATATCCCTCAATCTAGGGGTTAGGGGAGCAGAGGATCAGAGGAGTAGGGGTGCAGAAGAGAATGAACAATTCAAAATTCAAAACTCATCACTATTCACTAGCCACTCATCCCTCACCCTTCTCTACTCATCTACATGGGCAAAACGGCGATAGAGGAAGTCTAAAGCTTGGTTGCGTAAGTTGTAGTATTCGGGGTCTTCCATGATGCGGGCGCGGTTGCGGGGGCGTGGGAACGGAATATTCATAATTTCCCCGATATTTGCCGCCGGACCGTTTGTCATCATCACCAAGCGATCGGCTAAGAACAATGCTTCATCGATATCGTGCGTAATCATCAGTACAGTGACTTGATGATCGCTCCAAATTTTCAGCAATTCTTCTTGCAATTCCTCACGAGTAATCGGGTCAAGCGCGCCAAAAGGTTCGTCTAAGACTAAAACTTTTGGACGCAACGCCAAAGCCCGCGCAATTGATACGCGCTGTTTCATTCCGCCAGAAAGTTCTCTGGGTTTTTTATGCGCTGCATCTGTAAGTCCAACAAGCGCGAGATGTTCGTTAGCGATCGCAGTTTTTTCAGCTTTAGGTTTATTCGGATAAACCGAATCAATACCCAAATACACATTTTCAAACGCACTCAGCCACGGCAAGAGTGAATAATTCTGAAACACCACCATGCGATCGGGACCAGGTTCCGTAATCCGTTTTGTTTGGAGTCGCACCTCACCTTCACTCGGCTTACGAAATCCTGACACCATATCCAAAAGCGTCGATTTACCACAGCCAGAGTGACCGATTAAACAAATAAATTCCCCTTCATAAACCGTGAGATTAATACCATCCAAAACGGTGTATGGTCCTGTTGGTGTCGGATAAATTTTAGAAACGTTATCGATCACAAGAAACGGATCGCCGTTGAGAACTTCGGGTTTTCTAACAGTTGTGGTGTTCAGCGTTTGCATATTTAGATATCAGTAAGAATTACGGTTCACAATGTTTCAATTTTGGAGAAACTGGAGTTATGGGATAACAACTAACTGCTATTCACTCGCCCCTCGCCTCTCGCCCCTCGCCCCTTTCTACACGGCTGCGGGCGTCGCATCAACGACAACTTCTTCAATCCGCACATTGCGCTTGAATTTGAGGCTATTCAGATAGCGAATTGGGTCATCAGGATTGAACACCGTGCCATCAAAGAAGTGAATCGAACCGCGATCGCGTTCTATGTCTAACAAGTCGAGATCTCTTGCTGCTGCACCGAATAAATCGACACGCTGCACCCGATCCAAAATTTCGATCCAGTTTTTCGGAAAAGGTGTAATTCCCCAACGGGCCAATTGCGTCATCATCCACAATCCCTCCACGCGATAAGGACAGTTCGTGCGATCGACGTAAAATTGGTTGTACCGCAGCAGCATTTCAGGTTCTGTATCGTTACCGCGATCGTATTCGTCAACGAATCCAGGGCGAATGTATTCTGGTGCAACGCCGATGTACTGCGGTTGGGCTAACAGCGCGACAATTTCTTCGCGATTGCGGCGATCGTCGCAGTATTCGCACGCTTCGAGCAAGGCTTTAATTAAAGCAAGGTGCGTTTCTGGGTGTTGATTTGCCCAGTCTTCGCGAACACCTAAAACTTTCTCGACGTGTCCGTTCCAGATATCCGAATCTGTTGCAATGACAAAACCTAATTTTTCTTTAACCGCACGGGAATTCCAAGGTTCGCCCACGCAGTAGCCATCGATGTTTCCGGCTTTGAGGTTCGCAACCATTTGCGGTGGCGGAATCACCGTGAGACTTACATCTAAATCAGGGTCGATATCTGCGGAAGAAAGCCAGTAGCGCAGCATTAAGTTGTGCATCGATGCGGGATGCACCATGCCGAGAGTATGAACTTTATCTGGTGTGCGCGCGATCGCCGCTTTAAAATCAGCAAGTGTCCGCACTCCTTCATCATAAAACCGCTTACTTAACGTAATTGAATTACCATTACGCGCTAAAACTAACCCTGTCACGATCGGTTGCGGGGCTTTACCATTCATTCCCAGCGTCATGGCTAAGGGCATTCCTGCGGTCATTTGCGCGGCATCAAGGCGGCGTGTTGCCACACCTTCGGAAATCGCTTTCCAACTTGGTTCGCGCGATAGAATCACTTCATCTAAACCGTATTTCTCAAAAAAGCCTTTCTCTTTCGCAACGACCAACGGCGCACAATCGGTTAAAGGAATAAAGCCGATTTCGAGGTTGACTTTTTCTAAACCATTGCGGGCGATCGCCACCGTTTGCTGTGCTTTACGCTGCTTCGCGCGTTTTTGTTGATTCAGGAAATAAACAATTTCGTTGCGCAAGCTGTAGTAATTCGGATGATTCACAACTTCCAAGCGATGGCGCGGACGTGGAAAGGGAACTTCGAGAATTTGCCCGATATGCGATTCGGGTCCATTCGTCAGCATGACAATGCGATCGGATAATAGCAATGCTTCATCGACATCGTGCGTCACCATCACACACGTCATGTGGTTTTCCTCGCAGATCTTCATCAACTGATCTTGCAAACCACTGCGCGTCAAAGCATCGAGTGCGCCAAACGGTTCATCGAGTAACAGTAATTTGGGGCGAATCGAGAGGGCGCGGGCGATCGCCACCCGCTGTTTCATCCCCCCAGAAATTT
Source organism: Gloeocapsa sp. PCC 7428 (assembly GCF_000317555.1). Taxonomy (GTDB): domain Bacteria; phylum Cyanobacteriota; class Cyanobacteriia; order Cyanobacteriales; family Chroococcidiopsidaceae; genus Chroogloeocystis. Next base: position 2,211,059 of record NC_019745.1, on the reverse strand, counting down.
CGCCTGGGCGTTTATTCGCCGCATGACGCAGCCCGACTAAATCAATATGTTGTTCAACAATCCCTCGGCGTTCGCCTTTTGGCACATTGCTCATCACTTCATCGACGGCTAAAGCAATGTTTTCGCGTACTGTTAACCAAGGTAGTAATGAGTAATTTTGAAACACGACCATGCGATCGGGTCCAGGCTTGGTAACTTGTCGCCCTTCGAGTAATACCCCACCTCTTGCCGGACGATTTAGCCCCGCAATAATATTCAGTAGCGTAGATTTACCACACCCAGAGTGTCCAATTAACGAGACGAATTCGCCTTGTTGAATTTTCAGTTCAATATTGCGTAGCGCGACATAAGTGCCACCACTCGGTAACACAAATTCCTGATCGACGTGATCGACTTCTACAAATACTTTCATAACTTAATTTAATGAGAGGTCAGGGGTTGGGGTTCAGGGGTTAGGGGAAGGATAAACTAAAACGAATTTCTCTGTAATAACAACTTTCACTCGCTCCTCACTCCTCACCCCTCACTCCTCTGTTAAGCCTTTTGCTCTTCTGGGACAACTTTGGAGGCGACAAAAGCCACGATGCGATCGAGGATTAGACCAACGATACCGACATAAATTAGCGCGAGGATAATCTCACTCAAGCGCGAACTGTTGTAAGCATCCCAGATAAAGAAGCCGATTCCTACACCACCTGTTAGCATTTCTGCGGCGACGATCGCTAGCCAAGATAAACCAATCCCGATTCTTAACCCCGTAAAGATATAGGGAACCGCAGACGGAAGTAATATTTTCCAGAAAAACTTTGGTCCCGACAGGCGCAGCACTTTCGCAACGTTGCGATAATCTTGGGGAATTTGTTGTACGCCCACGGTGGTGTTAATGATGATCGGCCAAATTGCGGTGATAAAGATGACGAAAATTGCCGAAGGGTTAGCTTGTTGAAATGCTGCGAGTGACAGCGGTAGCCATGCCAAAGGTGGTACAGTCCGCAACACCTGAAATAAAGGATCGAGCGCGCGATAGATAAACGGACTAATACCGATGAGAATTCCCAGCGCAATTCCGGCGATCGCCGCTAAGGAAAAGCCGATCGCAACTCGTCCTAAACTGGCGAGGATTTGCAAACCTAATCCTTTATTTGTTCCACCATAATCAAAAAACGGGTTGATAATCAAAGGGTCCCATGTTTCTTGAAGTACCGTAATTGGACCTGGTAAATTTGCATCTGGGCTTGAAAAAAGTAGCTGCCAAACAATTAAAAAAACAGCGATCGCAATCAGTGGCGGCACGATGTATTTTGTTACGAAGGACATCGTCTTTTGCTGATTTCTGCTTCTGGGGGCGCGGCTACCAAGTGTTGTCATCCTCTGCTGTTCTCCTATTCCGTATTCTTACAACTTTCAAGTTATTGCGATCGCTTAAGCTTTTTTAATCTTCAAGCTATTCAAATACGCCGTTGGATTTTCTGGGTCAAACTTTACGCCATCAAAGAATGTTTCTACACCACGCGAAGGACTCTTGGGAATTTCAGCCGCTGGTACGCCAAGCGCTTGGGCAGCTTCGCGCCACAAATCTTCGCGGTTCACTTGATCGACGACCGCTTTCGTGTCAGTATCGCCTGGAATATAACCCCAACGAATGTTTTCAGTTAAAAACCAAAGGTCATGACTCTTGTAAGGATACGAGGCGTTATCGCGCCAGAACTTCATCAGTAATGAGTTGCTGTAGTCTTCTACGCGACCGTTGCCATAGTCGTACTTACCTTGGAAGCGACCTAAAATATCTTTTGCTGGTACTCCCAACCACTGACGATTAGCAACAATATTTGCCATTTCCTCTTTATTTTCTGGCAAAGCACACCACTGCTGCGCTTCTTGCACCGCCATCAAAATGGCTTTCGTTGCCTTGGGATGTTTGTCTACCCAGTCCGCGCGCATTGCCAATGCTTTTTCTGGATGGTCTTTCCACAGTTCGCCTGTTGTGAGTGCGGTGTAACCAATGCCTTGAGTAACAGTTTGTGCAGGCCAAGGTTCACCTACGCAGAAGGTTTCCATGTTGCCTACGCGCACGTTTTGTACCATCTGTGGCGGTGGTACGACAATCAAGGAAATATCACTGTTAGGATTAATACCACCCGCAGCTAGCCAGTAACGCATCCACAGATCGTGCGTTCCTCCAGGAAATGTGACGGCTGCCCGCAAATCTTTTCCTGCTGATTTTTGTTGCGCAAACACTTGTTGCAGTGGCGAACTATCTAGCCCAACCTTCAGGTCGTTATAATTTTTTGATAGCGAAATTGCCTGGCCATTGGTGTTGAGTCGTGCCAAGATGTACATCGGCACGCGATTGCCCTGCGTAATCGTTCCCAATGACATGAGATAGGGCATCGGAGTTAAAATATGCGCGCCATCGATGCCACCACCACCAGAACCTAGCACGAGGTTATCACGCGTGACTGCCCAGGACGCTTGCTTCGCGACTTCCACGTCGGTCATGCCATACTTATCAAACAGACCTTTTTCCTTGGCAATAATTAAAGGCGCAGCGTCTGTTAGCGCGATAAATCCTAACCGCGCAGTTGTGACTTCTGGTGCATCAGCAGGGTTGATATTCGCCGCAGGAACGGTACTGCTATTATTTGTCGCGGTGTTATTGCCGTTAGAACAGCCATGCATTAATAGTGAAGCCGCAGTTGCAGTACTTGCCGTAAAAATAAATTGCCGTCTCGTAAACTTGGTCATCTTCTTGATTCAGTTGAATTGTTGCTAATCAAATACGGTTGAATTATTGGCGGCACTCTATCGAGTCACCATCGCTTCTTGCTTGGGCTTCGCATCAAAATGCTCTATCAGCAAATCTCGTAACACTGGCTGTAAATCTTCACAGGGAATTCCTTTTGTGACACAAGTACCAAGGTGTGCATCTTTACCCACCTTGCCACCCATATAAATATCAACGCCTTCTACTGTCTTGCCGTTTTTACGAACTTTAGTTCCCATCAATCCAATATCTGCAACTTGTGGTTGACCGCAAGAATTCGGACATCCTGTCCAGTGAATGCGCACTGGGCGTGTCAGATACAGTTCGGCTTCGAGTGCCTTAATCATTCCTAAGGCTCGATTTTTGGTTTCAATCAAAGCAAAGTTGCAAAACTGCGCGCCAGTACATGAAACCAAACCTCTAGTTAACGTATCTGGGCGAGTAGAGAAGCGTTGCAATAATGGTTCGGCTAGAAAAGCATCGAGGCGCGAATCTGGAATATTGGGAATAATCAAGTTTTGCTCTACCGTCAGCCGAATTTCACCATCACCATAAACTTCAGCAAGTCGAGCAATGTCAAACATATCTTGGGCGTAAAGCCGTCCCACTGGGATATGTAACCCGACATAATTTAATCCTGGTTGCTTTTGGCGAAAAACACCAACATGGTCGCGTTTTTCCCAATCGATTTCATCTTTCTCAGCAGCAAGTTGCAGTTCTTGACCAAGCTGTTTTTCAACTTCCGCGCGGAATTTATCGATTCCCCACTCGTCGATGAGCCACATCAAGCGCGACTTTTGGCGGTTTGCCCGCAGTCCACGATCCCGAAAGATTTCTAAAACGGCTTTGCATACCGCGACAACAGCTTCAGGAGGTACCCACGCATTCAGCGGAATCGCCGCATCACAGCGCTTAGCCGAGAAAAAACCACCAACGATGACGTTGAAGCCAAAAGTATTGTCTTTAAATGCGGGAATGAATGCCAAGTCGTTAATTTCAGCATGAACCGAATTATCGCGCCCGCCGGTAATCGCAATGTTGAATTTCCGAGGCAAGTTTGTAAACGCCGGATTACCTTCGCCATTGTTGGTAATCATGTCTTGTACTTGGCGGACTAAATCGCGCGTATCAAATAACTCATCCGCATCAAGTCCAGCAACTGGATCGCCAGTAATATTGCGTACGTTGTCCATTCCTGACTGCACACTCGTTAATTCTGCGGCGCGAAAGCGGTTAAAGATATCAGGAACATCTTCGATTCGTATCCCACGTAACTGAATATTTTGCCGAGTCGTGATGTCTGCATTGCCATCATCACCGTAGCGCTGCACAACTTCACCAAGTACGCGTAGCTGATGACTGGTGATGATACCGTTGGGTATGCGCATCCGCATCATGAATTTACCAGGAGTCACAGGGCGAAAGAAGACTCCTAACCACTTGAGGCGATGGTCGCGATCGGTTTCGTCCATTGCTTCCCAGCCGATCGCTGCAAAATGTTCTAGTTCGCCTTTGACCGCAAGTCCATCTTTCTCGGCTTTGAATTTCTCGAATTTATTTAGGGTTTCCTTCTTGGCTGCGTCTGTCATAGTGTCCCCTCTTTGCCTTTGTGCGCGCTGGATATGAAAAAAGTAAGATGCTGATTCAAAGCGGCTTAGTTTGTTAGGTTATTCGGTCTAAAAATGAAAAGTCGTATAGCTAGTTACGCAGATTGCTGTTAGGACAAAACGATAATTACCTTCTTTGATTTGCAAACCTTGCGGCTACATAAGAAATACTTGTTTATTGCAATGTGCCTGACAACATCCAAGTTAGAATTACATTGCAAGTATTTTCGTATCTTATGTAACTAAATATTTCAAATCATGAAGAAAATGCATAGATTTGATGCATTTTTTGCAATAAGCTCCATCGTAAGGTGGATGCAAAACACGCATAATTGGGAAATTCATGACATCATAAGCTTTAGCAAGCGATTTACACAGTGATTTTGGTTAAGTTTTGTAAAAAGAGCAACGATGATGCTTCCCCAGAACAGGTAAAGTATTCTCAGTTTCAGCAACGATGGATTGCACCTAGCTGAAAGGAGAAAACACAAGCGGGACTTGACAGAACTCATTGAAAATCGAAAATAATTTGGTTGCGATCGCGTTAAGCTATTCCTAATCTGCATACTCAGCAATCGTGAACACAAGTATTCAACTTCAGTTGGAGCAAGCACAGGTAGCGTTTAGTGCAAGAGATTGGTCATTACTCGTGCAATGTTTGCAGCAGCTAATTCCTGGAGGAAAGCGCGAGCAAGTTAGGATGAATACGGCACCTGAAGCAGCGCAACTCCTCGATTTGGCAATGGCTGCGCTACTCGCGGGAGATTTTCAACACCGCTGGGATGTAGCAAAACTAATTCCTCGCTTGGGAGTAAGCACGATCGCTCGACTTGTCGAAATTCTCGAAGACGAAGACGATGACGAATTGTGTTGGTTTGCTGTGCGCATTTTAGGTGAATTTGACCATCCACAAGCGATCGCAGCTTTGGTAGAACTGATCAAAACAACCGAGAATGAAGAATTACAAGCAGTCGCCGCAACAGCACTCGGACAAATTGGCAAAAGTGCAATCGCACCACTTACCGAATTATTAGCAGCAGAAGATACGCGGTTACTCGCAGTGCGATCGCTTGCGTACATCCGGCGATCCGAAACCATTACGCCATTACTCAGCGTAGTTGGCGATCCCCAACCAAATGTTCGCGCTGTGGCGATCGAAGCTTTGAGTAGTTTTCACGATCCCCAAGTTCCGCCAGTCTTATTAAACGCTTTAGATGATATTGCTGCGCCTGTAAGACGCGAAGCAGTACTAGGTTTAGGCTTTCGTGCTGACTTATGCACAGAATTAGACCTTGTTGCACGGATCTTGCCAAAACTTTACGATTTTAATCTTGACGTGTGTCATGCAGCAGCGATCGCATTGGGGCGATTAGGGACGGATGCAGCGGTTCATGGTTTGTACAAAGTACTGCAATCACCGCATACGCCAGAGTCACTCCGAATTGAAATTGTTCGGGCGTTAGGTCGAATTGAATCAAACTGCGCTTTAGAATATCTTGCCTCTTACTTACAGCAGTCATCCTCAGTGCGTGTTTGTCAAGAAATTATCACAGTTCTCGGACAAGTTGAACAGCCCAGCAATCAATCAAAAGCAGCGGATATATTAATTAATCTGCTACGCTTGCAGCACCCAATCACTGAATTTGCAAGTATTAAGGGAACGATTGCCTTATCACTCGGATATCTGGGCAAATTACAAGCAATAGAGCCGTTAATCAACTTATTAGCGGATTCAGAACGCGGAGTGAAACTTCATGCGATCGCCGCACTCAAACAACTTGCGCCAGAAATTGCTTACACACAACTTCAACAAATTGCCAAGAGTGATGTAGCCCCAGAACTCAAACAAGGAGTCGCAATCGCGCTTTCTGAATGGTCTAATTAAGTAGGAACGAGGAGTTAGCGGTGAGGAGTACTTCTTGTGCGGGGGTGCAGGGGAGCAAGAAAGTTAAAAAGTTCTACTGCTTCCGGCACGCTGCGCGAACAATTCATCCCTCACTCCTCGCTCCTAACTCCTAGCCCCTTCTTCTCGCTGTATCAATCTCTACGAAAATAGATCGCTAAATCCGCTAAGTTAGTGTAAGCCTTAAATGTGATTCAGGCTACATAAAATGCGGCTAGAGCAGTTGCAAGCCTTTTTGGCGATCGCAGAAACCGGTAGTTTTCAACAAGCAGCACGCAAGTGCGGCGTGACTCAATCGACAATTAGTCGTCAAATCCAAGCCTTAGAAGCAGACTTAGGATTATCGTTGTTTCATCGGACAACTGGTGCGACGCTGACATTAGGAGGCGAACGCGTACTACCCCGCGTGCGAAAAATTTGTCAAGAGTGGCGGACAATTAAAGAAGAATTAGCAGACTTAGTTGCAGGAAAGCAGCCTGAATTGTGTATCGCGGCGATTCACTCGATTTGTTCTAACTGCTTACCTCCGGTTTTACAGCAATTTTGCCACGATTATCCTGATATTCAGTTGCGGGTAACTTCGCTCGGAAGCGATCGCGCGCTGAAAGTTCTCAAAGATGGACTTGTCGATTTGGCAATTGTGATGAATAATCGCTTTTTGACAACAGGTTCCGAAATGGTCGTCGAAGTACTGTACGATGAACCGATTGAAGTTTTAACCGCAGCGGATCATCCCCTCGCGCAGTTTGACAAAGTTCCTTGGTTCGAGTTAGTTCGCTATCCACAAGTTGTTTTTAAAGATGGCTACGGAATGCAGCGCCTTGTCCAAGAACGATTTGAACGATTTGGCGCGACACTCCAAGCCGTTTTAGAAGTGAATACCCTCGATGCTTTTCGCGGTGTTGTCCGTCAAGGCGAATTAATTGCATTATTACCGCGTTCTGCATTGGTGGAAGCTCGCCAAGATCCGACGCTCGCAGTGCGATCGCTTGCAAATAGTGATTCTTCGACAAGCGTTGAATCAGGTTTAATGCGTCAAGTTGTGATGGTGACAACGCAAGATCGCTTGCAGATTCCCCCGATTCGACATTTTTGGCAATTAGTCAAGCAGCTAATCGTTCCGCAATTTGAACAACAAGGAAAACCGCAAGCTATCAAAAATTTGCAGGTGCGATAGTGCTAGGCTTGAACTCTTAACCCATCATTTATCTTATTTTTGATTGAGCGATCGCAATGAGCAATGCATTTCGGGATTTGCTAAAAAAAGTGGGTAGCGGTAATCATACCAGCGAGAATCTGACGCGCGAGGAAGCCGCAGCTGCAACTCGGATGATTTTACTGCAAGAAGCAACCCCAGCCCAAATCGGGGCGTTTCTCATTGCGCACCGCATCAAGCGCCCTACCGGCGAAGAGTTGGCGGGAATGCTGGATGCATATGATGAACTTGGTCATAAACTGCAACCTATTGCAACTAAACAACGCGTCTTTGTTTTAGGCTTACCTTATGACGGGCGATCGCGTACTGCACCGATTAGCCCAATTACGGCTTTACTCCTTTGTGCTGCGGGACAACCTGTGATTATGCATGGAGGCGATCGCTTACCAACAAAATACGGATTACCACTCGTTGAGATTTGGCAAGGGTTAGGCGTTGATTGGACAAGGTTATCACTCGCCCAAACGCAACAGGTATTTGAGGCGACAGGCTTGGGATTTATTTATCTACCTCAGCATTTTCCCTTGGCGCAACGTTTATTTGAATACCGCGACCAAATCGGTAAACGTCCGCCGTTTGCCACAATGGAACTGATGTGGTGTCCGTACGCAGGAGATGCACATATTGTTGCAGGTTACGTTCATCCACCAACCGAAGGTATGTTTCAAACCGCCTTTGCAGTAAGAGGAACTCAACACTTTACAACGGTAAAAGGATTAGAAGGAAGTTGCGACCTCCCCCGCGATCGCACTGCTATTATTGGCTTATCAACACTCAATTCTGACGAACCAATCGAACGTTTACACCTCATCCCGCGCGATTATGGCTTTACAACAAAGAATGTCCCATTAGAATCGACAACGCAACTATTAAATGAGATGCAATCTGTTTTACAAGGTGAACCCTCAGAATTGATGCAAACAGCTTTGTGGAATGGTGGTTTTTATCTCTGGCGGTGCGGCGTTTGTGCTGATATGCAATCGGGAATTGCGAAAGCTGAAGCTTTTCTCAGAAGCGGCGCAGTCACGCAACAACTCCAAAAAATTACCCAAGTTATTGGTTTAGTTACGCGATCGCTAGCACAACGAGCATAAATTGGAAGAGGTTAGAAATTGCAGGACTACATTACCCAATAAGTCCACCTGCGTGGACTTCGGTTGTCAAGCCGCGACTTTAGTCGCCAGGCGTAGCAGACAAATATAACGCGAGGAAATAAATAACAAGTATTTGCAATATATTTTAAGTTGAGTGAGTTCCTCTCAAGGAGTGATTACTCGCCTGCCTAACCAGCGCGAAATCTTCAAACTTAGCAAACAAAAGCATTTGCAGTATTTTTCGTTTTTCACTACTAGCGTTTCTGATTACCCTTCAATGATAAAGATTTGTGAATACAAATATAAATTCTCTCTTAAAAACTGCAAGTTTTGGGCTTTATTTGAGAATATTTTTGAATAAGTCTATGAGCATAATTCTCAGGAATTCGGGAGAGCGATCGCATGAAAGACCCGAACGATACACGCCACCAAAGTCGCACAGGGTGGGGGTTTACATTTTTTGGCGGTACAGATACCTATCAAGAACAAAGCAGTATCGCGCCACACACGAATCAAACGTCATTTCCGTTAACGATGGCAAACGTAGGCGATCGCGTGTGGATTGTCAAACTCAATGGCGAAGATGGATTCGCACGGCGGCTAATGGATATGGGTTTAACACTCGGATGCGAACTTCAGATCGTCAGTCGTACCGCGAGTGGCTCGGTTGTCGTGGGTATTCAAGATAATCGCATTGGGTTAGGTGCAGGAATGGCGCATCAAGTTGTAGTCACAGCAGTACATCAAGCGCAACACCAGCAAGGCAAAACGAATACCAAACTACGTAATTTAGCAGTAGGTTGTCGAGGGCGCGTCGTTGGTTACGAGCAAACCGCCCGCGCTTACCGCGAAAAATTGTTACCGATGGGATTAACACCAGGAACCGAGTTTACTGTTACCCGTCATGCGCCGCTGGGCGATCCGATCGAAATTGAAGTCCGAGGCTTCCACCTTAGTTTACGCAAAGACGAAGCTGATGCGTTACGCATTGAGGAGGTGCAATCGTGACGAAGCGGACAATTGCGCTAGCAGATAATCCCAACAAGGAAAAGCATCGCTGGCGCAAATGGAACTTCACTTTCACATCGATGCGGATGCGCTGCGGGGAATGTTACAGCAACTTGTCCGCAAAGGTAGAGTGCGCAAGCTACCGATTCCGCCTTGTTGTCAAGGTTGCGTTAGCTGTCGTCCAGAACATCTTGAGTTTTACGAATCAACTCATCAAACTTGCGCTAATAAATCATCGTAACGTCGGACTTCTAGGAGGCGATTGCGTTCAGTGACTAACACAACTGTTGGACAGTAACTTTTGAGTTCTTCAGGTGTAAATTGCGCATACGTCATGATAATCAAGCGATCGCCTGGCATTCCGAGTCTTGCCGCAGCGCCGTTTAACTCGATCGCGCCTGAATTTGGCGGTGCGGCGATCGCATACGTGATCAGCCGTTCTCCATTCGTAACATTAACAACTTGCACTTGCTCATAAGGTAGTATGCCTGCGGCATCGAGTAATGTTTGATCGATACTAATACTACCGACATAATGCAGGTTAGCCGCTGTGAGCGTGCAACTGTGGATTTTAGCTAATAGTAGCGTGCGTTGCATGAAAAAAGGCGCTTGAGTTGAGTGCTAGAATCGTTTTCCCGATTGATTGCAGAAAACGACTCTAACGCTATGATAGTAGCTTTGTCACAGGGTGCGTGTTGTTATTCCTCGGCTTCCGAATCGCGCCCTTGTTCGCTACCAGCTTTGATGCATCTTTCTACTAAAGGCATAACCTGATCGATGTCTTCCCAGCCACGAATTTCTGTGACTTTCTGTTCCAGATTTTTGTAGCTGCGGAAAAACTCAGCAATTTCATCTAATCGATGCGGTGCGATGTCTGCAAGCGATTTAACGTGTTTGTAACGAGGATCTTTATCAGGAACACACAGAATTTTTTCATCATGATCGCCGCCGTCAATCATAATCAACATTCCAATCGGACGCGCCGCAATTACACATCCTGGAAATGTTGGTTCGTCCATCAATACCATGCCATCAAGCGGATCGCCATCGTCAGCAAGAGTATTAGGGACAAAGCCATAATCGTAAGGATACTGCACTGAGGAGTACAATACTCGATCTAAAGCAAACGCCTGCAAATCTTTATCGTATTCGTACTTATTTTTGCTTCCAGCAGTAATTTCAATTAAAACGTTGATCACGCCAGGTTTTGGTTGAGGCGGAATACGGTTTAAGTCCACAACAACATTACTCCAATTTAACAGCTGTTTTAGGGTGCAGTTCCGTTAGCTCCCCGTGTAGCATTTTAGGGTATGACGGACAACTACAAACCCTTAACTGTTAAAAAAGCTGTTAGCTTGCTATTAGCGGATATCAAACCAGCATAAATTTCATCACCATCCATCGGTTTTCATCCCTGCTCTTTGCAAGGGGTAAGATATAGGTTGCACATTCGTCAGAATATTTCTGTCAGAGTACTGAGCGATCGCCACAATCGGGGCTGTCAGCGTCAACAACGCGATTGCTGTTCCTACAATGTCTGCCAACTTATGAGAAGGTTTCTCGCCACTGGCAGACGGACTACTACTAGATTCCATAAAGAAGTTCTACTGAACCTGAATGAGCTTTGACTAAATCTGAAAGGATTTGACCTTTCTATTGTCATTTTAACAATTCTTTTCTAGCACACTGTTTTCTAACCAACAAATCTTATACTTTGTATCTGCACAACTTATGGAAGTTGCAGCAGACGAGCTTGTTACATAAGTACATTTACTGATACAAGAATGCAGGCACGTTGAGCTTAGTATCGCGTTCCAAAAGTCTAGTACATATCGCACATTTTTTGTTAATTGTCAATAAGCTATTGAGAAGATTTTAGTTAATCTGCCCAAGCTGTAAAGTGCGTTGCGTTCGGTAACAATGTCTACAACACTTTTAAGCGATCGCAAATAAGTTAATAAAAAAGAATTTTGCTTGAAAGCCTAATAGGACATTTTATGTCATCATCAGCTTCTAGCCAAAGTGCGATCGCAGGTAATTCTGAAGTAGACCGTACAAATGAGGAACTGAGTTATCAGCAGCTTATTTTACTTGCCGCGATGATTGGGATTGCTGGCGGCTTAGTAGCTACAATTTATTACTATTCGTTAGAACTAAGTTTAGATATTATTTGGAAAAGTGTTCCAGAGTTTCTACAATTAAGGTTTGCCAGCGAATTTTTAGCAAAGAATTATATTTGGATTGCTACTACGATTGGTGGCTTCCTTGTAGGTTTGACTTTGTATTTTCTGGGGCTTCCTGGCGAAGTTGCATTTGTTGTTGATAAAGTTCACGATCCTGGACATATCGAGATTCGTCAAACCCCAGCCATGCTGATTGCTTCTCTATTTTCAATTGCTTTTGGTGGAAGCGCAGGTCCAGAAGCACCATTAGTACAAGTTAATGGTAGTTTTGGCGGTTGGCTAGGACAAAAACTCAAGCTAACGGCGAAAAGTATTCGCGTAATGACTTTTTGCGGAATGAGTGCTGCGCTGGGTGCATTTTTTGGCGCGCCGCTGGGTGGGGCATTGTTTGCGTTAGAAATTCCGCATCGTCGCGGTCTAGAATACTATGAAGCGCTAATTCCAGCGGTACTTTCGGCAATTTTAAGTTTTTGTGTCTTTCGTCTCAATACAGGATTAACAATCGGGGGAATTTATCACTTTACAGCAATTCCTAAACTTTCGTTGATAAATTTGGTAGAAGGCGCGTTATTGGGCGGAATTGGCGCGTTAATTGCCTTATTATTTGTTCTACTATTTCGGGCTATAGGTCATCTCAGCGAGTACGCTGCAAATCGTAGAATCTTACTCGCTACTTTAGGTGGGTTATCGATTGGACTAATTGCGTATTTCTTTCCCCAAACGCTGTTTTTTGGCGAAAAAGAAATTGAAACGATTGTCGAAACTGGGGCGACATTTGGAGTGACGATGTTAGTTGCGATCGCTGTAGCGAAAATGTTAGCGATTAGTTGTACGCTGCATTCGGGTTTTCGCGGCGGGTTTATCTTTCCGCTATTTTATATTGGTGCCGCGATTGGATTGGCGATCGCGTTGGCTTTTCCCCAAATTCATCCGACGATTGGTATGGTTTGTTTGATGGCGGCGGTAAATGTTGCTGTCACAAAAACCCCCATAAGTACGAGTGTAATTCTCAGTGTGCTTTCTGATACCGCGATGCTGCCCGTAATTGTGATCGCGAGTTTTGTAAGTTTTCTTTTGACGACACAGTTATCATTGATTCAAACGCAGCGATCGCGCGCTCTTAATTTAACTGTTGTAGAGTAATTACCGCAATGGTCAATGTAGTTAGGACGTTATTAAATTTTTGAGTTTTGAGTGATGAGTGGCTAGTGATGAATTAATAGATGTATTCTCCTCTGCTCCTCTGCTCCCCTACTCCCTCTGCTTCTTCAACTCTCTGACCCCTGACTTCTGCTGTGGCACAGTATTGTGTTGAGTGACCTTAATCAAGTATCCTCGGTGCATATGATTTTACAATCGCTGTTACACAAATGTCTTGGTTAAGAAGGTTATCGCGGCGCGTCGCAGCTAGTTTTAGCGACAACAACTTTTTAAAAACAATTAGCAGCATAGAAACACTCGTATCTAAGCTACTATCTATATTGATGGTAATTGTCATTCTTGTAGCTGTTTACGATCTATTTGTCATTTTACTCCAAGACATTTTCAGTGCTCCTGTTGGTTTTTTTACAAGAACTTTGTTTGAGGTTTTTGGTTTATTTCTAAATATTTTAATTGCATTAGAGTTATTAGAAAATATTACAGCATATCTCCGAAAGCACGTTATTCAAGTTGAATTAGTAATTGTAACTTCACTCATTGCTGTTGCTAGAAAATTTATTATTTTGGACTTACAAAAAACGGGAGGCATTGATTTAATTGGTTTAGGAATTGCTATTTTGGGTTTATCAATCAGTTACTGGATTATTCGCAATGCCAAACCGCGCCAACCGCATTAACCCTGACCTCTGACCTCTGCTATATGAATGAGTTTTTTCAATTTGAGGCTGATTTTGTTGATAGTTTGCGTTGTATTCCGATGCAAGTGCGCTACAAATTAGATACGTGTGGCGTGAAATTAAAGCTATCGCACTGGACGCAATTTAGTGCTGCTGAACGCCAAGCGCTAGTCGAAAAACCTTGTAGTGGGGAACAAGCGAGTGCTTACCGCGATTTTCTCCAGCAGTTAGTCAAGCAGCATACAGGTGTTACCGCAGGAGAACTTCCCATAGAATCGCATCCAGCATGGTTAAACGATACAGCGATACCTAGCGACTTACAACTAAAAGCCCAAGAAGTTGGCGTGACAATGACATTGCAGCAGTGGCGATCGCTAACTCCTTTGCAGCGTTTTGCATTAATTAAGCTGAGTCGCCCTAGCCACGAAAACAAAAACTTTGTTCCTGCACTTCGAGAATTTCATTTACTCTAATGAGTATAGGACACTGCCGTGCCCCTCTGACCTCTAAAACCATCCTTCTTGTTCTAACGTTTCAATAAGTTGCAAACCACGCGGATCGCCCACTCCTAATAAGGAAGCTTTGGCATCTTCGCGAACGCCTAAATCTTCGTCTTCGGCAAAAGCTTGAATTAAAGCATCAACTGCTGTCGCATAAACAACATTAGAAGGCAACTCACGGCACAATTGACCGATCGCCCACGCACAATTACTACGGATTGCGGCGACGGGATCTTGTACTAACGCTTCAATAAGGGGTGGCATGGCACCCACTACCGCATCGTAACTCACTTGTGACATTTGTGCTAAAGCACTTGCTGCCCACAGTCGAACAGCAGAAATATCAGTTCGTAAAGCATCCGCCAGCGGTGCTAAAGTGCGGCGATCGCGGCAATTTCCCAAAGCCCAAACAACACCTTTACGCACATAACCATTCCAATCCTGATTGAGTTGTTCGATCAATGGTTCGACAGCATCAGGACTAGGGTTACGCCCAATACCGTATGCAGCACTGACTCGCACCAAAGGACAAGGATCGCGCAGTAAACGAATCAAATGCGGAATAGCGCGGCGATCTTCAATATCCGAAAACGCACGCGCCGCCAACATCCGTTGTTGTGTTTGCGGATGATCCAGCAGCACTAACATCGCCTCCGGATCGAATTTTGGTGTCTCTGACTCAGCACTAAGCGACCCTAGATGGTCTAAGGGACTTTCTAGCTCAATCTCCTGGTCAAGCACACTATTTATGTCATCTTCATCGTACATACTGCTACAGTATCGTATCCTACCGCCAATCTAACAGGGGGTGTTTCTTGATGATGGTAAACGGTAACAGGTAATTGGATAGACAAAAGCACCGATGACCTTTGACCAACGATCAAGCATTGTGGTTTATTCTTGCATCAATCCGAGTGCTTACGAATAGCAGTGAAAACTGCTTTATTTATTTTACGCGGCGACAGGTCTTCAAGGATCAAACGTTTTCACCATCCATATTGACGCAGATTGGTAGCCTAAGTGGTTATAAAGATTTAATGCTGATTGGTTGCACCGAAACACTTGTAAACCAATTTGGCGATCGCCTCTTTTTTTTGCCCAGGTTTCGGCATACTGCATCAAAGCTGTGCCTATTCCGCGCCGTCGGTGTTCGGGTACGACATAAAGTAGAAAGATGTGCGTATAGCGATCGCCTTTAACTTGATCGATAGCATTTCCCGCCCAAAGGCACGCGACTATGAGGGGCGAGGGGCGAGGGGCGAGGAGTGAGGGGTAATTTTCTTGTTGATTTGCTAATTCTACCCACCACAAAGGAGTTTCTTTCGAGTAGTATTGTTCAACAGTGCGGGCGAGGTGCGAGAAGTCTTGTTCGGGAAAAAGTTCCTTGTACGTGCGTTGCATGAATTTGAGTAACAACGCGCGATCAACACCACCAGCACGAATCGTATATCCAGGTATGAGTTCAGACACGAGAACTTGAGATATGTTGCAAGGGATTTTCGGCGATCGCGCTATTCACCTTGAATAACTGTGCTTGTTTAGGTATCGCCGTAGGTTCCTCAATCGGTGCAGGCGCAGCCATATCGCTGGGTAAAAAGATACGGGCGCTAACTGCAATCAAGGCAATTAAAAATCCTATAACTGCAAGGACTGGAGCTATATATTCGCGTAAGATTTTCATATTTCAAACTTTTGAGTTAACTTTATTCATTATTAATAACTCCGCGCAGCGCTAATTTTCGTTGCAGCTAGTCATTACACTTTTCTTCTTCCATCCTACAACTGAATTATTTCGTTATTCTTCTCACCTTGGTTTGGGGACAGTTACAGGTTTCGGGTTCCACGGTGCAAAGACGGGAAGTAATAACAATCCTGGAATTGCAGCGACGATACTAATAATGAAAAACAAAGACCATCCGGTGGATTCTGCCAAGGCACCAGCGGGGGCGACCAGAATATCACGACTAACAGCCATCAAACTAGAGAGTAATGCATACTGCGTTGCCGAAAATCTTTGATTGCACAAACTCATTAAAAAAGCAACAAACGCCGCAGTTCCCAAGCCTGCACAAAAGTTTTCAATATTAATTGTTAGCACCATAAAGGGGTAGTTTCTCCCTAGTTGCGCTTGCATAAAATACGCGAGGTTACTAATAGCTTGCAAGCCACCAAAGACCCACAACGAGCGATTAATCCCAATTTTACTTAAAATTGCGCCTCCTGCCAGCGCCCCAACGATTGTGGCGATTAATCCCATTCCTCCTTGAATCGCGCCAATATCGGTTTGCGTGAATCCAATTTGCAGTAAAAAGGGCGTAGACATATTATTGACTAAGGCATCGCCAAGTTTATAGAGGACGATAAAACATAAAATGAAGAATCCTGTTAGCGCGCCCAAGCGTTGAAAAAATTCACCAAAAGGTAACAAAACGGCTTCGGATAGCGAGGCGGGAAGTTGAATGTGTCCTTCGGGTTCGGGTGCAATGAGAGTACCAATCACACCGATAATCATCACCGATGCCATGAGCAAATAAACACTTGTCCAAGAAATGCGATCTGCCAAGATGAGTGCTAAAGAACCTGTAATGAGTAAAGCAACGCGATAACCTAGAACAAAAACCGCTGCACCCGCACCCATTTCTTTTTCGGCGAGAACATCTGCGCGGTAAGCATCACCAGCGATATCTTGCGTAGCACTGAAAAAAGCGACAAATAAGGCATTGATCGCGAGTAGTTGCAACGCTTGCGCGGGTTGTTGAAATCCCATGAAGGCGATCGCTAAAATTAAGCCAATTTGCAGTGCAATTAACCAGCCGCGCCGTCGCCCCAAAAATGGTAACGCAAAGCGATCGAGTATCGGTGCCCAAAGAAACTTGAGCGAATACGGTAAAGCCACCAAACTAAACAACCCAATCGATTTTAAATCGACTCCTTCAACAGTCATCCACGCTTGTAGTGTTTTGCTCGTTAGTAACAACGGTAAACCTGATGAAACGCCCAATAACAGTAATGCCACCATTTTGCGGCTTTGAAAGACTTGCAGTAGCGATCGATTAGCCACTCTTTCCACCTTGTATAACTTCGGATTTTAGATTTTGGATTGAGAACAAATGTTATCGCAAGTAGTTTAACTAATTTCACTATTGGGAATGGAATTGCTTCTTTGCCCAAGAAGTCCTTAATCTCAAGTACAGACGCAATGTGCTAAATTCAAGTACACGACTTTACCGCAAATAGTTGCAGATCGGCAAGATGACTTCTATGCTCACTCTGCCTCTGACTCTTAACCTGCAATCAGTTCATTTGACCGATGAACAGTTTTATCAATTATGCATCTCGAATCCAGAGCTTCGAGTCGAACGCGATGCCGATGGAGATTTAATTATCATGCCACCTGTAGGCGGCAACAGTGGCAACCGCGAACTCGAACTCGGTACTGATTTGGCAATTTGGAATCGTCAAACACAACTGGGAAAAGTTTTTAGTTCTTCAACAATTTTTAAGCTACCTAGTGGCGGCGATCGCTCTCCTGACGCGGCATGGATCGAGTTATCTCGCTGGCAGGCACTCACACCACAACAACGGCAAAAGTTTCCGCCAATCGCGCCAGATTTTGTATTAGAATTACGTTCTCCAACCGATTCGCTGGAAATGCTTCAGGCTAAGATGCAAGAATACCTTGATAGCGGTGTCCGTCTCGGTTGGTTATTTAATCCTCAGGATCAACAAGTAGAAATTTATCGATTAGGACAAGCAAAAGAAACGCGATCGCTACCTACCCAGCTGTCGGGTGAAGATGTGCTACCAGGGTTTACCCTACAAGTCAAACGATTTGAGGAGTAATTAGCATTTTAACTGTGACTGCAATTTTTCTAGAAGTTGTTAGAGTTCTGTTAATTATGTCACCGTCGGGTAGAAAACAACTCGAATAGATGCATCTCGCTGTGACTGGAATTAGGTGTATGAGCAAACTGTGATCCAATCGAGGGCAGACTGAATTGACACTACTATAGCGACAAGTTCATGCGGCGCAACTCCATCTTCTACAAGCTGTTTCAACAAATTCCCACCCTTGGAATCTTCGCAACATACCTCGACTGAAATGCTTCAGGGTAGAGAAAACGACAGCGCAGCGACAAAGGTGAGAGAATATAGCCATAGAATTCATGTAAAACTTTATGGCTATTACAAAGCTATTACCAACACTGAAGCAATTACCTCGAACTGAAAAATTGAAGGTGATGCAGTTTTTATTAGCAGAGTTAGTCAAGGAGGAAAAAATTACTGTGCTGCAACAGACAACTCCATCTTTAAATTCTGACTATCCGCTGCGTGGATTACCGCTGGTGGTTGCTGAAGATTTTGATGAGCCCGATCGCCTTGAGAACCCAAACAGTGCGTTTTGATTTTTTCAGCGCTTCACCTACCAAGCGATCGCCTTAATAAGCGTCATTTGGAAATGATGCGATCGCCTTTAATCTCCACACCTTTTTCCTCTAACCATTTTTGCCAACCGTCGCGTGTTCCGATAGTGCGCGTATTCTTGAATAACCCTAATTTTTCTTCGCGCCGCGTCAATTTCGCAAATTTTTCGTACAGCGGGTAACTCGGTGTCACAAAAGTTTCTTTACGATGCAGAATTGGCGGATTTGCCACAGTGTCATACTCGCGATAGACCACACTGAGGTTTTGCAAGTCAATTTGCATACTTGTGTGTAAAGCTGGATGCGCCTGTGTGTCGAAATCTGGATAGAAAAGATACGATATTTTGGGTTTATCTGTATAAAATTTAACTAATGTCGCATTATCCATGCGTCCAATCGTGCGGCTAGCGCAACCTTCATATATTCGCAGTAACGGATCGAGTTCGGGTAACGCCGAAACATGGACATATAATGCTGTTGGTAAGAGTTTACCAATTTTACTTTGCTTGCACGTTTGAGCAACAACGCCAGGTTTTCCCAAGCTAAACAGCATTTTATCCGCAACTTGGCAAGCTTCTTGATACGTACCAAAAAAGGCTTTGATGTCTTGACGAAGTTCAGGCGCAAGCTGATTAAATCCAGGACGTTTACCAAACTGCGTTAACGCAAGATAAACTAAAATATCCAACGAACGACGATACGCGATCGCATCCCACTCGGCTTCATCAGTAGCTTGCAAAATCACATTATAAGCGCGGCGAAAAGTCCCAAATTCGAGTAATATCTCGGTTTGTGCCGCTGTCTTGGAAACTTTCGCATCGTGACGGGAGCCGCCCGCCGCAGGATGCCCAACGGGCTGTAGACGCGAAGTTTCCGCTAATTCACCTTTAACGGGTAATCTGCCACGTTCGGTAACAAAATTAATCAGTGGCATTAGGAGTTCTTGATAATCTTCAAACCGCTTACTCGGCGTGCGGACGCGCGGTGTCAAACTCCGCGAACGAAAGCGTAAAGCCCGAAAGCTTTCTTTTTCAGTGTCATCGCGAAAGACAAAGTAAATTCCTAACGCGACAGGGACAGCATCAACTTGCAGAACTTCATCGATGTATAATTTTAATTCTTCTTGCTCGTAATATTTCTGGAACGTATTGCGTCGAGTGACAATGCCATCACCATAAGCAATTTTGGCATTGCTGCGGTCATGAATTAAAACTTGGGCCGCAACAATTAAAACTTTTTGTGTCAGGTTCCAAGCTTGACACAGCGCTTCGCGGCGTTCTTCGGGGTCTTCAATGACGTTGAGAACATAGCCCAAATTAACAATATCCGCAGCCGTACGCGGCGTATCAGGACGGTAGTACGGGTCCCACCCCGCACAGGTGTAATGACGCGCTGCTAAGCGCTCAACATCACCACCGTAGCCGCAACCGTAATCAAAGAACGTGGTATCGTTATTTACGATTGCCCATTCTATAGCTAATCGCACCGGACGTGATAAATCAGTACGCGCGATCGCGGCTCTATGACGTTCAATTTCCAGAGCTTCCATGACAAATCAAACTTTTGTGTTTGATTATAGAAGCAAACTTGGCAAATGAAAGCTTCATTTCGGCAAAGCTAATTCAATTAAATCTTCAATTTTCTTGATATTCGGATCACCAGCTAGATAACCAATCCCGCGATGCAAGTGCAGGCGAAACTGTGTTGCTAGCGTTTCCTTGTCAGTACCCAAGCCATCATTGTGACAGCGTTGTTTCAAAGCGATCGCTAGTATATCGGAGAGATCTCCACCAAACACGCGCCACGTCATCTCTACGTTACTATCCGCAGGAATTGGTATTGGTGACGGAATAGCAGGTTCAGCAAGCGATCGACAAAATCCCCAGCGACACAAAATATTCCACTGGTCAATTTTAGTGATGCGTTTAAGTTTAGTTAATTGGTCTTTTGCCGTTTGTGATAAATGAATGCGATCAATTGGTGGTTCCATAATAGAGCTAGCAGGATAGTAGGGTAGTAGGGTAGGCGGGTAGTTGGGTTATTGAGTATTAAAGAGCAATAATCATCAAATCTCTCCCACACCTGCCACACTTTTTCACTTCCACTAACTCGTTACCAGAAATAACCTGGTTCGATAATGGTGCAACGTTTTGCTGAATCGTATTTTAGAAGATATTCGCGGGCGATCGCATCGTTAGCACGGAGTTGTTTAACTTCATTTTTACCGATTTCAGTATCTGTAGAAAACAGCATGACTTGGTGACTCGCGGAAGGAAAGTAACGTTCAACTAAGTTATTGCGGTGCGAAGAATCGAGTCGCCCTAATGGTGTATCAATCGCAATTGGGAGGTTGCGCCCTGAGACACGTGCTAATCCCCACAATAGGGCGATCGCGAGTAATTGCTTTTCTCCCGCAGAAAGACGATGCTTTGGTACTAATTGTCCTTGAAAATCGTAAAGCGAAAGACTAAAAGTATCTGTATCAATTGCAACTCGATGCACTAAATCCGACTTATGCAGCAAGTATAAAAAACACTCTGTAATCACAGACTCTAATTGATTTAGTTTACGCAACGTTAGTTTTTCTCGAAATAGTTTCAGTGTTGTTTGTACTTTAGTTGATGCGGTAATAATATGTTCGTCATTTTTTCTATCAATATTTTCCTCGCTATATTGTGCTAACTCTTTTTTCGTATTTTCAATAACTGTTGCTAATTCGTCGCATCGTCTTCTTGCTAACTCATAAGCAGCTTTAACGTTAGCAAGTTCACTTTGAGCCAATTTAACTGCATCACCTAGTTGTTCGTAAACTTCTGGTGCAGGTGCGACTGCTAGTTGTCTCTCAATTGCTGCTAAATTTTCTTCTTGAATTTTGAGATTATTAAGTTGTTTTTTTGCTAAAGACTGCGAATCTGCTAAATCACGGGTAAGAATTTGATTAAGTTGAAAAATACTTTCTTCATCAGCTAATAGCCACAATTCTTTTAACTGAATATCTTGGTTTAAAGCTTCAATTTCTTGCTCGAAAAATAATTTAATTTTTTCAAATTGCTCACTGTCTAATCCTATTTTAGTAACGTATTGCAAAAATTTTCGCTCTTGCTCAGATAATACATCTTTATTCACTTGTGCTTGCTGTTGTCGGTATTCTTGTTGTACTTGAGTATGCGCTTGAACAAGAAGCGGTGATATCAAACTCAAGGGTAAAATTCCACTAGCTAATTCAGTAAGCGCATCACGGTGGCGTGTGACTGCTTCTTGCTGATAACATAACTGAATTTCTAGTTGACTGCGTTCAGCCGCAATTTTACCACCTTCTAAAATAAATTTATCTGAAGCTTCTTGCTGGTGCTTTTGCGCATAAGTTAATTTATCTTGAATTGTTGCTAAATGGTCTTTGGCAATTTGATATTCTTTTTGCTGATGATTCAGTTTTTGTTCAATATCTTCTAAAGTTATGAGTGCTTGACTATCGGCAATAAGTTTGCGTCGCCGATTCACTAAAATTTCTATATCTGTTGCCAATCGTTCAGCTAATTCTAACCCAAGCAAAGAGCGAATTGCTTCAACAACCATTGGAGTAGGTACATCTTGTTCGGCTAACTCTTTAACTTGTTCGCCGTCGAATAAAAATAAATTTGAAATTCCTAAAGGAAGTAAATCTTCAATTCGTTCATCCCAAATTTGAGCCAAAGCACTATCAGGCCAATCGTCAACTAAAATCCCCAATGTATCTTTACCATTACGAGGGTTTTTAGTCCAACTACGTTTAATCCGAAATTCAACTTGGACATTATCTAAAATATTTTCAAAAGCTAGTTCAATTGCAGTTTCTTCGCCAATGGCAGTGTAACGGTTAACTGATTGTGTTAAAAAGTCAGGATAACTCAAGTTACCCCGCGTAGAACATTGAGCGCGATGTCCGTATAAAGCAAGACGAATTGCATCCATAAGCGTAGTTTTTCCGCCACCATTCATCCCACCAAATAAAATAATCGGGCAAAACCGCTCATCTTCTTTAGGACGCAAATTAATAACTTGTCGTCCTAGATAAGGACCAAAATTTTGTAGTACAAGTTCAATAAATATCACTTTTTTATATTGAATATTATAATTTTAGAGCTAGAGTGTAATAGTTGATAAATGCTTATCAGAATTTGATATTCATCTCATATTTAATGACTTCAATACTGTAAAAAATACTCATAGCCCCAATTAATATTATTAAAGTTTGGTGCGATTTACCTGTTCTTCATGATCGAGTAAATTACTTGTAAGAAAGTCATTTTAACAAATAATCGCCTTGGTTTTATAACCTAAGTCAGATGTTTTATGGCTAAGTTTGCTGCTTTCTAGATAAAATAGTTGTTTTTACCCAGAGACTAGATTTTTCAGATGATCAAGCAACTATTTGCAGTGGCGGGTGTAGTCGTAGCAATCAATGTCGCTACTCACCAGATTGCTCATCAGCAAAATTTATCAGAATCGCAGCCATCTGTCATCCAATCGGCTATCTCTCAACCCCCTACTAATCAGCCAGTCAATCGCGTGACTCCGCCTTTAAGGTTAAAGATTCAGCTAAATAGCCGTAAGGTCACTCTGTATCAGGGAGAAACACCGATTAAAAGCTATCCTATTGCAGTCGGTCGTCCTGGCTGGGAAACTCCGACTGGTAATTTTCGCGTAGGTCAAATGTTAAAAAATCCTACTTGGATTAGTCCCTTAACGGATGAGAGAATTCCAGGGGGACATCCTGAAAATCCTCTAGGATCGTATTGGATTGGGTTTTGGAGTGATGGGAGAAATTCGATCGGTTTTCATGGTACTCCTAATTCTGAAACAGTAGGTACAGCAGCTTCTCACGGCTGTATTCGGATGTACAACAAAGATGTTGAGGAGTTATTCAGTCAAGTGAGGTTAGGCACTCTTGTCACAGTTGTGGAATAGCTCAATTATCACATAGTTCCTCGTTACTTTGTAGTGTATAAAAAAGTACTTGATTTAGTCATTCAACTTGGGTTGTGTAAGTAAAAAAATCATAGTATTACACGTCAATTAGCATTGATAAACAAAACGTATCAAAAGCACAAACTACGACTCAAGGAAGAGAAAATTTTTAACACATCTCCCTAAACTGAGTAAAAATTCTTGGTTCGACTTTTACGAACCCACCTCAGGCGAAACTTAATGACATTTATTCGATAGTTCGCCTTGTCCTTAGTGTGTATTTTGAGGAGAAATCAATGCAAGCACGGAAACGCCAAATGCTGCTCAAGCTTACAGGTTTTTTAGGATTTGCTGGCGCTGCAATCCTTGCTGTCCCCGCTTTAAATCAATCTAATTTCATTCAAAGCGTTGTTGCACAAACCACTCCAGGTGTAGGACAACCTACTGACCCCACTGCACCAGGAACCACAACTGCACCAGGAACAACAACTCCAGGCGTAGGACAACCTACCGACCCGACTGCACCAACAACGACGACCCCAGGCGTAGGACAACCTACCGACCCGACTGCACCAACAACGACGACCCCAGATGCAACCTCACCTGGTTTAGGGACTGATCCGACTGTCCCAGGAACGACAACACCAGATGCAACAACTCCTGATACAACTACCCCTGGAGTAGGAGCACCAACCGATACAGACACTGATAACAATGATGATAACGACCTTGACGATAACGGCGCTGCTGGAACCACCCAACCCGCTGGTGAAGGCGTTCGCGCTCTTTGGTAAGTAGTCGCTATCAATCTTAGTTGTCGTATACAGTTCAGTCTTATCTGAACTGTATCAAAATTATAATGATATGCAGTGATTTTAATCACTTAGTAACTTTTCATCTCCGGCTGTAGCTTGGAATTTTAAGCTAGCCCAGGTTAACTGCTTGACGGTTTCGATATTGCCTTGTTCGGCAGCGTTTTTCAAGTCGCGTTTGTAGTGGGCGTTGGCGATCGCTTCTTCTTTGGAACGCGAACTCGTTTCAAAGCACTTCTCTAACGCCTCAAAAATGCCATTACGACGCGCCATTGTGCGATACTGGCGTTCGGTATCGAGTAGCTTTGCCATTAGTTCAAGATGCATCGCGTCATCGCCGCAAATTTCTTCGAGTACAGCCCACTCGTCGCTACCAAGTAAAGTGCGATCGCTTCCTGGACGGGGATCGCGAAAAGGTTCGCCTGTAACTTCTTGATAAATTCGCGGTAAGCTATCGTCAAATTCGTGCTTGTCTTCTAACCAAATCCGACGAATTTCACTGAGTTCTTCTGGTGTAATTAAGGTAATATCGCGCATATTTTCTGGCGCAGTGTGGCGAATTTGTGTTTGTGCTTGTAGCACTTTTTTTAACCAATACTCGCGCCAGTATTTGGTATAAGGGCCTGGAATCGGTTCTACAGAAACTTCACCATCGACATTGCGTTCAAAAAGTTGCACTTGTCCCCAGATGCGGCGAAAGTCTCGTTTGTCGCGATCGTCTGCGACATCAAGTTCATTCCGAATATCGAGTAACGGCTGCATCCATTCTTTCTCTTCATCGTTTTGGATCATCGCCTCCATCGATTTATCTTTACTCACCATTGTGCAAACCCAGCAGCCAAACCGCGAATCGCCACAGCTAGGGGTAGAAGTATCGACAACAAGCGGGCACTCATTATCTGCGGTTGCGCCGCGATACATAGTGAATAAATCTTTGTTGCTATATCCCCAAGGATTTTGCCATTGGTTGAGATAGATCCAAACTTCATCGGTATGCCAATCTTCAATTGGGAGATAAATAAGTGAGTTAGGTCGGTTGGGATTTGTGTTGAGGCGATCGCGTATGCGCCACTCACGATGTTTTGCCATATTGGTTGCGCGTTTTACACTTTCGCTTTTGCGCGTACCCAGTACAAGTACAACTTCTCCACTTGCGCGAATCATTGCCCGAATAAAGTTATCCGAGGGTTGAATCTTTAACCGTTCAGTACACCATCTAAATCGGTTACGCGGCGCAGGATAACCCTTACCGATTAAATTGACCCAAAATGTATCTTTAACTGCGGGATAAAGTAAATGTGGTTCAACCGGCATTCCTTGTTGTTGCGCTGCTTGTTTCATTTGTTGAAGTGAACGACTAACCCAAGCTGCAACAATTGGATTTTCTACTAACGTATCTGTCGTGATAACGTGAATTGTTTTAGTTCGCTTTTCAGGCGGGAGAGAGGCGATCGCATTCCACACGAGTTGTAAAGTCGCGGTGCTATCTTTCCCACCACTATAGCCTATACACCAAGGTATCTCGTCTAAACAGTATAATTCTTGAATTTCAGCGGTGAGAGCTTGAATATCTGCCACCAAGTCTGCTACAGTCCGTGCTTGATCGCCTGTCTTGAAAACTTTCGCATCGTGACGGACGCCGCCCGCCACAGGATGCCCAAAGGGCTGTAGACGCGAAGTTTCCGCTTCTTTTGGTTTCTGTTGTGGTGTAGACATTTTTATCCTTCTCTACTGAACTCATGCGACTGCGTAGTTACATAAACCTTAAATATTTTTAAGGTAACTGCTGTATTGTCAAGTTTAAAGGTTTTTAAAAACTTTCAACGATCAATTTCTGGGTAGCTTAAGCTTTATGAGAACTTCTAGTTTAAGAAATTATGAGTAAGAAAGTAGCTGATACTACTGGTAAATATTACCCAGAGAACACACCAGCAGAATTGGCTTCGTTATTAGCGCAGCATTTAGATCAAATCTTTGTGCAAACAACAATGATGGGTGGTACTCAAGCTTACTTAGGGTCAGTTACCTTGGAGTGGTTTGCGCAACAAGTGCACTTTGCATCGTGTTTACCGCTACTTCAGCCTAAACATAATCCTACAACAGGCAATGTAGAAGTCGATGCGGATACTATCTCAGAAATTCACCAACGTCCGCTTGATTGGTCGCGTCAGATACCACTCGTACAATATTTAGCCGCATGGAAAAACCATAAGTTTCCGTCAGTACTTGTTGTCATCAATCAACCTTGGGTAGATAATCCTGAAGCAGCACAATGGGATCGTGAAGGACGCGCCTTAAAATCTACTATTGATTTTAGACCTTTAGACCGTGATGGAAGCGTAGGTTTACTGAATTTTGCACCAGAAAACACTATCTATGCACTTGACGGTCAACACCGCTTGATGGGAGTACAAGGATTGATGGAGTTAATTGAGACGCATCAACTTCAGCGTTATCGCAAAGACAAAACTCCTGATGGTAGTGCCATTACTTTAAATGATTTAATTGAGCATTATCAAGTAGATGTTGATTATTTGGAAAGTTTACCTCAAGAAAAAATAGGAATTGAGTTTATCTGTGCAGTCGAGAAAGGCGAAACTCGCGAACAAGCAAGAAGACGAGTAAGATCGATTTTTGTTCATGTCAACTTAATGGCTGTCCCTTTAACAAAAGGTCAATTAGCGCAGTTAAACGAAGATGATGGGTTTTCGATTGTTGCCAGGAAAATTGCAACGACGCATCCGCTGTTAGAACAAAGAAGCGATCGCCAACCACGGGTTAATTGGAATAGCGCCACAGTTGCTACTAAGTCGACAGTTTTAACAACGCTACAAGCACTCAAAGAGATGTCAGAAAGATATCTTGGACAAAAGTTTTTACATTGGAAACCGCTAGATAAAAAGTTAATTCCGATACGCCCAAACGATAAAGAACTTGAGGCGGGAATGATAGAGTTTCAAAAGTTATTTGATTATTTAGCGACTCTACCAAGTTATCGGGTACTCGAAGCGGAAGAAACACCGTTACTACGACGCTTTAGTTTCGAGAAAGATGGCGGTGAAGGAAATATGCTTTTTCGTCCTGTTGGACAAGTTGCTTTAGCGCAAGCGTTGGGAATTTTAGTCTTCAAAAAAGGTTTCTCACTCAAAGACATTTTTAAAAAACT
The DNA here is from genome assembly GCF_000317555.1 of Gloeocapsa sp. PCC 7428. Lineage (GTDB taxonomy): Bacteria > Cyanobacteriota > Cyanobacteriia > Cyanobacteriales > Chroococcidiopsidaceae > Chroogloeocystis. Next base: position 2,183,597 of record NC_019745.1, on the reverse strand, counting down.
CCACAAGTTTGACTTAGAAGGGGGTTTTAGTGGAATGGAATATCCGCGATCGCTTTGGTATGGTATCTTGTATGACCCAAACAAAAAGCGCGTACAAGTTGCAGGTCGTGATTTAGCAGCAAAGTTAATCGTTTACATTCTCGGCGGCATCCAAGAACCGATGGAACGCGCCCAACTCCGCAAAGCTATAGCAGATGCCAGAACTGTCGAAACACAAGCGATCAGTTTTGATGGTCAGTTTGTAGAACCAAAAGCGGTAGGATTACCACCAATTTTATAATTAGCATTCGCCAAGCGTTTTCTCTTGTGGCTTTTACTGATGTCATAATGTATAAATACTACTTATCATGTAGGCTAATCTTTACTAACTTACATAAACTTTTCTATGGTAGAAACGCCAGAAGACGATATCAATCATCAGCGACTTGATTTGCTACTTGAGCCTTATTTTTCAAAGTATCATCGCGAACGTTGCTATCCTGGGTTAATTTTTCGGCAAGGAAAGCGAAAAATGGTGCAAATCAATGTTCCAGCCAGAGATTTGCCTATTCTTCTCCAAGCGATGCCATCTACCGACAACGATCCTGATTCGGGTAAAAATCGCCCAGAAGTTAAAGGTCATGCGGAGGAAATCAAAACCTATGTTGTCGAACGCGCTAAAGCAAATCGACCTTGGGTTTTAGGAACAATTACCGCCAATGTTGATGAACACAATATTACAGTCCATGAATTAGGTAGAGGACTTTGTATCGTCGTTATTCCTAATAAAGTTAAATTAGATATTACCGATGGACAACATCGTAAAAGTGCAATTCAAGAATTAGTTTTAGGTAATGAAAGCCACTTGATTAGTGATGATGATTTTCCGATTACTTTAATTTTAGAGGCGGATAAGCGTCAGTGTCAAATCGACTTCAAAGATATGGCACAAACTAGACCGCTAGATAAATCTTTGTTATTGTCATTTGGTGAATACTCTGGTCGAGTTGGTATTACCAAAGAATTAATTAACAGAGTTTCAATGTTCCAGGACAAGACAGAGAAAATTAAATCAACTCCTGCAACTAAAAATAGGCTAATTTACACCACAAATTACATTGCTAGATTTGTCAGTTGTGTTTTTGCTAACGATCCAGCCGATGAATTAAAAAATTACGAGGTAGAAGCAGCAAGCGGATCTCTGGCTGAGTGTCTTAATCAATTTTTCTTGGAGTGTCATCACACGCGGTATATTGTTGAAAAAGCTCATCAGAATTTAACTGTTGATGATATAAGTAGATTTAAGGAAGAATGTCTACTTGGTGTAAGTGCTGGTTTAGAAGTTTTAGGAAGATTGCTTTATCATACTTACGCTCAAGACGATAATTATTTTAATCAAACAAAAATTTCGCAACTAGCACAGCTAGATTGGTCAAGAGAAAATGAACTTTGGCGAGATAATATAGTTAGGATAGATCTTAAACCCAAAAATCCAGCAAAACCTTATAAAGTATCCTTTGGTGGAAGTGCGATCGCCGCAGCAGTTAACACTGTACAAGTCAAGCTGGGATGGATACAGTTTATTAATAATTAATAATATTTAATTCAAGCTAAAAATTTACTCAGATCAAATTCACTATCTTTCTCATGTTCGATTCGTTCTGAACTGAGAATCAGTAAAATTCGTTCTGAATAGTCAACCGCACCTCGAAACTCTGCTTGTAATATTTCTAGTCCTCCATTGGCGTATTCTTCAAAAATATGATTACGTTTTTCACGACTTTGATTTTCACTAAAAGATAAAACGCTTAAGTTTTTAGTTTCAGTAATTGCTATAAGATTAATGACTGTGTCATATCCGCGAACAATAAACTGTTCTTGTGGAATAGGAGACGGTTCTCTTTTGGAAATCTCTCCTAAAGGTACTCGCTTGTTGTGTTTTGCACCCAAAGCAGCAGCAAAGACAATAATATCAACATAAGTCTGAAAAGGACCTGTTGTACCATCAGTGGATATTAAAGATTTAACTAAGTCAGCTTTGTCTTTTGCTACTCTAATTCTACCCGTTTCTACCATTTTCTTAAAGCTTTTGAATAATTTGTAGCACTGTGTTTACCTTCAATTGTTGCGATTTACCTCAAGAATTTCAGTATACTCAAACTCATTAGGACTTTGTCTAACTAAAGGATACTCTTGTCCTGCAATTTCAATCGTATCCTCTTCGCAATCTGGTTTAGAAGAATAGTAAGTTAGGACATATTCCCTACCAATTCTTGAAGTCATTTCTGCTTCCACTTCTCCGCGCCACTGGGTATTACTCACTAATACAATCAACTGATTGGCTAATTGTGGAATAATCTTGGCAATTTGTCGCCGATAAGTTTCATCTAAACTTCCAAACGGCGAATCCATCACTATGGGGAATGTACTACCATCAGCTACCATCAACATTTTTCTTTCACTCCACTCGCGCACTTTGTCGATGATGCTACCAATAAATGATAAACTAAGTATTTGATTTTCACCTGTAGAAGCCGCAACAGGTGCTTCTACACCAGAAGTATTTTCTATTAATGTGAGTTCGTATTTTTCACTAATTTTAGGAATATAGGGCGTAATAGAAATTTCATTAAATATTTCTTGAATGCGTTTTTCTAATTGCAAGCGAAACTGCTTCTCTTGGCGTTGTTTAACTTCGTTTAATCGCTCAATAGCATCTAAAGTCGCAGCAATACGTCGTTGCGCTAATGCTTGTCTTTCTTCATTAAATTTTTGTTTGGCAATTTGCTTATCTAATTCAGCAGCTTCAGTTTTTAAACTATCAACACGCTGATTCTTTTCACCGCGTTCAATATTTAATTCAGCAATTTTTCTGTCAATATCATCCAATCGAAGTTGCAAATTGCGAATTTCTTCGCTGGGATCTTTACGCAAACGTTCTTGAATATTATCTAACTCAGCTTCAATTTGCGATATACTTTCTCTTAATTGACCAATACGTAATTGTTCGCGATCGACATCTTCCCAAAAAGCGATCGCTTGTTTGTCAATTTCGTCAACTTGGGCGATTGTCCGAATAACAGTTTCTTGGACAGCAGAAGAACCAGCTTGATTTAACAAGTTGCTGACGTTTTGACGCGCATCACTTCCATCGTCTAGTTGCGTACCACAAATACAACGGCGATCGCGCAGTATTTCTTGCACAAATTCTTGCGAAATTCCTGCGGTTAACTCGCCGCGATTCTTTAAATCTGCAATAATTTCCCGAAATAGATTCGTCGTTGATGGTAGTAGTACACTGTAACCGCGTGTAGAAATCGTTTTCTTGAGAGTTTCTTTACTTTTTCGTAGTTCTTCTTGATTTGTTGTTTTCTGGTTTTCTAAATTTTGCCGTCTTTCCTGTAATTCTTGCGCCGCAGCAAGTTCGCGTAGACGGTGACTTGTTTCTTTTTTAAAAGTGTTTTGATATTCTAACTCTTGAGTAATCTCACTTTGTCGCTGTGTAATTTGTTCTATCTCAATTTCTATCTTTTGCCGTTCTCTCAAAAGTTGTTTGGTTTGGGCATCACCAATCGCTTTTAATTCATTTTCTAGCGTTTTTTTTGCTTCACTTAGGTGCTTGATCGAGTTATCTATGACTTTCACGCCTAGAAAGATTTTGGTTGCTTCAGCAATTTCTGCTTTCTTATCCGATCGCACAATTTGTTCGATTCGCTCACCATCGAAAAAGAAATACTGATGCAAGCTAACTGGTAGAATCTGATTGATCACGTCTTCTGGATGCTGTGGTGAAGGATACCATCGTCCATCATCGCCAGCTATTTGCATAAATAACTGGGTTTTACCCGCATCAAAGTTAGTATCGTTTTTATACACGCGACACTCGCGTTTAACGCGGTAGCGTTTGTTATCATGTTCCCAAAATATTTCTACCCAGCATTCGATTGCTTCTCCGATATTTGCTTCGGCAATCGCCCGTTTATTGACAAGTTGTTCAGCTGACGCAAACGCCGCACTAAACTTCTCGTATAGTACCCACGTAAAGGCATTTAAGAAACTCGTTTTCCCTGCACCATTGTTACCGTGAACGATTGTCGTATTGCGATTTGTTCCGCCTGCAAGTGCAATTTCCGGTGTTTTGCCATAAAACGAACGAAAGTTACACAGCCGAATTGAAGTTAGCTTCATCGCACCGCTTCCTTGACAATCCGCAAAATATCATCATTAATATGACTGTTACTTTTTTTATCAAGTCTGCTCTTTTCTAACTTCCATACCTGTTCAATGATTTGCCTAACTTCTGCTGGTGCTGTATCGATTGGCTCTTGCACATCGCTAACGTTGTCTTGCAGATTCATCTGGGCTTCTACGTAGTCATTATGCTACATTTTACATCAGTATTATGTAGCGATCGCATCCATCAAGATACTTTTACTTTGTTTGTTTACCGCAACTTTGAATTATTTATTTTTGATAAATTTAGCAAAAAATCGCTTTATTTTTGGGGTTACTTTCTGGTAATATCTAAGTTAGTAAATGATTTCCTTCATAATGAAAATTTGCCCAGATTTTAAAAATTTACAAATATTTCCATTATCTTAAATATACTCTAAATTGTCAAAATAAGCAATAACAATTATCCCTATTCTTATCTTCAATTTCATCGCACACTTAATGAAGTGACTGCAATAGAGGAAACTTAATGTTCGCACTTTTCTTTACTGCACTGCTTTTAGGATTCATCTTTAATGCTGCACCTGGAGCAGTTTTTGCAGAGACTATTCGACAGGGAATGAGAGGTGGGTTTAAAGGTGCGTTAGCTGTACAAATTGGCTCACTTGTAGGAGATGCGCTTTGGGCTGTACTAGGTTTAACAGGCGTTGGATTACTTTTGCAATGGGACTTATTACGTCTACCAATTGGGCTTGCTGGCGTACTCTATCTACTTTGGCTAGCTTGGGATGCATGGCAAGAGGCAAATAAAGAATTTAGCATCAAGCTCGATCGAACAAACACTCACAGTAAAAATGCTTTGCGTTCTGGTATTTTGCTATCAATCACAAATCCACAAAATGTAGCGTACTGGGCAGCTTTAGGCAGTGCAATGGGTGCTATCGGAGTGAGCGATCCTACAGTTAGCCACAATTTAATCTTTTTCACTGGCTTTATGGTTGCGTCGATGCTCTGGGCATTTCTTTGTGCTGGAATTATTACTCAAGTGTTGCAGCGATCGCCAAGATATTGGACAAATTTAACTTACCGAGCTTGTGCCATTGCCTTTTTAGTCCTTGCTCTTGCCTTGCTACGAAACCTCTGGAGTTTATATGTATCTCCTCAAAATTCGGTACAGCCTCCAGCAATTCACAGCGAACCTTAACCAAGTCTACGCTATTTGACCGCTGAGACTTTATCTGAGTTCTGAGTGTGGATAACAAGCAAAATTATAGTGCTGGACTAACAAGAGAAACACATTTAGCAATTTGGTAAAGATCGCATCTCATCAGGATCAAGTCTTGTTTTGACGTGTCGGTAGCGCACCAAACCTGTTCTAGAATTAAACAATACTAAGGTTATTTCAACAAAGCCAGCAACATGGATTTTTACACCGTTATTCTGCGACAAAGTGCCGATTATTGGGTTGCCTTATGTTTAGAAAATGGAATTGTGAGTCAGGGCGAAACGCAGGATAGCGCAATCGGAAAATTGAAGGAGGCGATTGAGTCTTTTCAAGATGTTTACGAGTCTAGATCTAATGTTTATTGCGCTCCTGTTCCGATAAAGGAATTGCACGAGTTTTTGACTGTAGAGTCAAAGGAGCCAGGATCAGAAGTTTACGAGTTTAGGGCAGTTTATGCCTAAAAATATTCCCTCTCTCAAGCCAAAGCAATTAATTAAACTTATAGAAAAGGCAGGTTGCATATTTTACCGAGAGGGTAAAGGGGATCATAGTCTTTATACCCGTGTTGTTGAAGGTAAAACACGAGTAGTCCCAATTGATATGGGAGCAAAAGAAATGTCTCCTGCTTATGTATTGCGAATTTTTAGACAGTTTGGATTGACAGATGAAGAAATTGAGGATTTGTTGAAATAGCGATCGCACAGCACAAAGCAAAAAATCATTGCAGCCAACTGCCAACGCTCAATCACTAAAATCGCAATTCGCGGTTAAATGTTATGAGGTTGAGATAGTAGTAATGCTTTGTGTCTGAAAAACCTTCTCGTTCGTTAGCTGGAATTGCTGGAATCGTTGCAGTTGCAACTTTGCTGAGTAAACTCGTAGCCCTCGTGCGCCAACAAGCGATCGCGGCGGCGTTTGGTGTTGGTGTGGTGGCGAATGCTTATAGCTATGCCTACGTTGTTCCTAGCTTCTTCTGGGTGCTACTCGGTGGTGTCAATGGACCGATTCATAGTGCTATAGTGAGTGTTTTATCCAAACGCAGCAAACAAGAATCTGCGCAGTTAGTCGAAACAACAACCACGCTCGTAAGTGGATTGCTCATTTTCATTACAGTTATCTTGGTTGTCTTCGCCGACTTTTTTATTAGCTTACTAGGTCCGCAACTCAGTCCACAAACACAAGCGATCGCCACTGTGCAACTGCAAATTATGGCACCGATGGCATTACTCGCGGGGTTAGTAGGAATTGGCTTTGGTACTTTAAATACCGCAAATCAATATTGGCTACTTTCAATTAGTCCAGTACTTTCTAGCATCACAATCATTATTGGACTGGGAATCTTAGCCTTTCAACTGGGAGATGATATTGTTTTACCACGGTACGCTTTACTAGGCGGACAAGTTTTAGCTTGGGGAACGCTTGCCGGTGCAATTTTACAATGGCTTGCCCAACTCATTACACAGTGGCGGTTAGGACTTGGGACACTCCGCTTGAGATTTGATTTTCGCTCTCCTGGAGTCCGCGAAGTCATTAATATTATGGCTCCTGCAACGTTTTCATCAGGAATGATGCAAATTAATCTCTATACCGATCTCTTTTTTGCTTCAGGAATTGCAGGTGCAGCAGCAGCATTTAGCTACGCTGGTTTACTTGTGCAAACGCCCTTAGGCATTATTTCAAATATGATTTTGTTGCCCTTACTCCCAATGCTTTCGCAGTTAGCCGCACCCGAAGACTGGGTAAATCTCAAACTGCGTATTCGTCAAGGCTTACTCGTTACGGCAATTACGATGCTACCATTGGGCGCGCTATTTGTTGCTTTAGCAGTTCCCATTGTCCGCGTAATTTACGAACGTGGCGCTTTTGGGCAAGCAGGTTCGCAGTTAGTCGCATCTGTACTCATGGCGTATGGGATTGGAATGTTTGTCTACTTAGCGCGTGATGTCCTCGTTAGAGTATTTTATGCATTGGGTGATGGCACGACTCCGTTTCGCGTTAGTTTGCTCAATATCATCCTCAACGCGGGGCTTGATTACATCCTCGTGAAGCCTTTTGGCGCTCCAGGGATTACGCTAGCAACAGTAGGAGTTAATTTTGCTTCAACAATTATGTTCCTTCTCATCCTCAACCGTCGGCTCAATGGTTTACCGCTGCGTGATTGGAGTATACCGATTTTGAGCCTAACCGCTAGCAGTTTTGTTGCTGGAACTGCGAGTTGGGCGACGCTTTGGGCTACTCGACAAATACTCGGTAGTGAGGGTTTAATTGTTCAGCTGTTGCAACTAACTGTATCTGGTTTAGTTGGACTTGGTGTGTTCGCAGCGATCGCTTTACAAATGAATTTACCTGAAGTTGATCTGGTAATCTCACGCCTGCGCCAGCGTTTTGCGAGATAATTAAGTATTAAAATCGACTTTGATACTTCTCCACAATATCGATCAAGTTCACTTGACATTGCATTGGCAATAAATCAATTAAAGGAATTTCTCTTCTGCCACCGCCAATCTTAATTGGCATATCTTTTAAAATTGCTAAAACTTCATCTTCATTAACAGAATTAGCCGAAAGAAGTGGATAAAATTTTTCTGCTAAAACCTTGTGTAGCTTTGCATCAGAAAGGTAAAGATGCCATTTAGCAACATCAATATAAACGTTTTCGCCAATTTCAGATGCTAGCGCTTCGAGAATTTCTGTCGTACTTTGGTTAGCCATAATTTTGAACTCAATTTGCGATCTCACTGTCACAATTTCTAATTAACGATTCATTTTCATCTATCTTTAAGTAGACTTTGAGGGATTTTCTGGCTCAGAATAATCAGCGATCGCCGAAATATAAATTAAATGCACCAGTAACACAACTAACCAACTTGCCGTCAACCAAGGTAGCCAAGTCCAAGTAATAGACTTAAGGTTGTAGAAAAACCACAACCCAGAATTTGTCACAGCAAAGATTGCGACGTGCGTTGCAAAATTCATGCGATCGTCCAAGCGACGATACGCTGGATCGCGGCGATCGGGTTTACGCGGCCAACGAGGAGGCATATATCTTTAAATTATTGCTATTTGAGTAACTATAGATAGTTTCTCACCTATTCTAGAATTTTCTGGCACATTATTGCTTATTGAGTGACTAGTAGGAGTGTGGAAGTGTGGGAGAGACTAAAATGCTATTCCCTCTTACCCACCTACCCATTTTTCTAGGTCCTAGCCTACCCATTTCACCGATGTCATGTATCGAGACAATTCGCCACGATGATGACAGAAGCGAATTGCAACTGGGGAAGAGAAATGGTATCAAGTGACAGTACATCTAACTTGCGGGCATTCTCGAATAATTTAGCCGCAGCGGTAGAACAAGTGAGTAGTGCGGTAGTTGCTGTGAATGCGCGACACCGAATATCATCGAGTGGAGTTCATTGGCAGCCTGGTGTGATTGTTACTGCCGATCACGCGTTGAAGCGTGAAGAAGAAATTACTGTAACGCTCTTTGATAATCGTAGTGTTCCTGTAACATTAGTGGGGCGAGATTCTAGTACTGATTTAGCTGTTCTTAAGCTAGAAGAAACTATCCCAACCGCAGTACTAGGCGATACAAAATCACTCAAGATAGGACATATCGCGTTAGCTGTTGGGCGTTCGGGTGATGGGGCGATCGCAGCTAGCTTCGGGATAATTAGTACAGTTGGTAATTCTTGGCGCAGTTGGTACGGTAGTCAAATCGATCAGTTTATCCGCCCTGATGTAACATTGTATCCTGGATTTTCCGGTGGTTCATTAGTTGATGTTACAGGTAGTGTTTTAGGAATTAACACCACTGGATTGTCGCGGCGGATAAATCTCACAATTCCTGTCAGTACCGTTAACCGCGTTGTCAATCAACTGCTAGAAAAAGGACGCATCACCCGTGGTTATCTTGGTTTGGGAATGCAACCTGTTCGTTTACCAGCGAATCTCCAGCAAACTTTGAATTTACCAACAACTTCAGGAATCATCATTGTCAATGTAGAGCCAAACAGTCCAGGCGATCGCGCTGGGGTTATGATTGGTGATGTTTTGGTATCGCTTGATGATACACCAATGAGTGATACTGCCCAAGTGTTAGCGATGTTAGAACCAGAACGCGTCAATCAAACGCTAAATGCGGCGATCATTCGTGGTGGCAATTTGGTGCAAGTAACAATAACTGTAGGCGAACGCCCTAGTCGAGAAAAATAGAACTTTCACATTCACTATCCAGCCTGTACGCGTACCTTTAGAAAATCAACGTATGGCGATATTGTCATTGGTATCAATGGACAGTTGTTGCGTACTGCGTTTGATTTAACCCAAGCGGAAACATTAGAACTGAATATTCTACGTGGCGGACAATCCATCACCTGTCATATATCTTTTAAAAGCGACCCAATGGAGGCGGCGTGATCCGCGTATTGATAGTTGCATCTGATCGCATTGTACGTGCAGGGTTAGAAAGTATCATTCGCGCTAGCCCAGACTTAACAGTTGTCAATGCAACGGCAAACTTCGATACATTGTCGGTCGTGATTGAGGACGATTGTGATGTCTTACTCTTAGGACTAGATGACGACATATCGCAATTTCTCGCACTCAATGCGATCGCAGAAATACCAACAGTTCTTCTTACTGACGTGCTTAGTGATTTGAGTAGCGATGCATTGCGCTTAGGAGTACGGGCAATCTTACCGCGTTCAGCAACACCAGAGGAAATTGTCGCAACAGTCACAGCCGTTTCTACCGGACTTGTCGTACTACATCCAGAAACGCTTGATGTTCTTCTATCTTTATTACCAGCTAGTAGCCGTACCTCTCCAACTTCTCCCATGCAAGCATTAACTGCTAGGGAAATCGAGGTTTTGGCAATGATAGCCGAAGGATGGAGTAATAAAGCGATCGCGCGTCACTTGCATATTTCTGAGCATACGGTCAAATTTCACGTATCATCAATTTTTACGAAACTCAATGTTTCTAGCCGCACTGAAGCCGTAACAATTGGTGCGCGACAAGGATTAATTATGCTCTAAGGAAAGCTATAAGAAAGCAAAAAACTTTCCTGATTTTTAGCGTAGACACATTGGCAAAGCCTTCTCGCAGATTGTTAATAGTAGTTAATTGTTACTCCAATTACCAATTACCAGCCCTTAGTTATGTTTATTTTTACCCACTTACTTAGTTCTTAATAAATATTTCTCCAAGATTCAACAGTTCCCCTACCAATTTCACTATCAATTGTTTCTCCGCTTTCTGTCACTAACCTAATTTGCACATTCTCAATCGGAGTTGATCTTAAAGCTTTTGCTACATCAGGATTAATAGCAAATGTACTGTTTCTACCATCAAGTTGATAAACTTGTTCGCCAGTTCGGATAAACAGTCGAACTGCATTTTGCGTATTACTTGCGATCGCACATCTTGAAACTGGGAAGCTAGCGTAAGGAAATCCTGTGTATAAGTATTTGTGTCCTCGATAAGCAAGAATGCGCGGTGCTAACAAGCGGTTATATGAAAATCTCCTCGAATAAGCACAATTTCTTTCTCTGGAAGCTAACAAGAAACGAACTGAATTCGGACTCCAAAGACTTAATATTTCAAACCTGACGTTGTTATTGAGAAACCTGCGATAAAAGTAGTTGCGATCAAAAACTCCTAAATAACTTCCTTCAAATGGATCGTTAATTCTGACAGGACGCGACCAGGGAACATCCATATTTTGCCCTAAAGCTGCGGAACTCACAATCGGAACTTCCTGGGCAGCTTGTGCTATCCGACTCGGTACAATACCAATAATAGAGATATTAGCTACTGCAAGGCTTAGTAAGAATATTTGCTTAGCCAGATAGGATTTTTTACCGAAGATGTTATTCATTTGCCTAGCCGAACTTGATGCACGTCTTATCATTATTTTAGCTACAAACGAGGGACGCGATCGCTGGCAGTGTTAGCGCTTTGATAAAAGTGAGAGGATAATATTTTTTGTAGCATCTTTTTTTGATGAACCACAAAGTACACAAAGCAGAGGGGATTTAGTAGGAACAAAGTTGAAAGTTAAGCTACAAAGAGTTATGTTCTAGAGCATGACGATTTTCTACTTTTCTTGAATGAAGCTACGTTTTAATAAAGATTTATTTTATGGTAGTTAGTTATGAGAAAAATTGTGCGATCGCTACCGATTCATAACTCATCTCCTTTATCAACGCTGACTCAACAATGGGAAGGTATTACCGTTGAATATAGTTGTATGAAGGCGATCGGCGAATTTGATTTTGCTATGCCTAGAAATACAATTAGTGTTGCTTTTGCACCACACGATCGCGTCACTTGGTCTGTTGATGGTACTGCGAGTCAAACGACAGCTTTACCACCAGGCAGTGTTTTTCTCTATTGTGAGCATGATTTTGTTTGGCACTATCGAGAACAAGTCAGCGAATACATCAACATCACGCTCGATCAACAATTACTTAATCAAGTTGCCGTAGAAAACAGTTTATCTACTCCTGTTGAAATTGAATACCGCGTCATTTTTCCTGACAATACTATTCTTTATATAGCACAATTACTCAAAGCAGAAATCATCAATAAAGGATTAGCGGGAAAAGTTTATACTGAGTCACTCAGAAATTTGTTGATGATTCATCTGCTGCGAAACTATAGTTTTGTACTGGTAAAACCTCAATTAGGAAATAAACTACTAGATACATTTAAACTCAATCAAGTTAAAAATTTTATTGAAGAAAACTTGGCAGAAGATATCACAATTGCTGATATGGCAGCTGTCGTTCACATCAGTCAATTTTATTTTGCCCGCGCCTTTAAAACTGCAACCGGAGAATCACCCTATCGTTATCTAACACAAAGACGCATTGAACGCGCCAAGATTATGTTATCGGTAACGCGGCTGGCGATCGCAGAAGTAGCCTATCGTGTTGGTTTTTATAACCAAAGTCACTTCACCGCACAATTTCGTAAACTTACCAAAGTCACACCAAAACAATATCGCGACGGTTTATAACCAATTACCAATTACCACGCCAATGATCAACAATCTCTACGATATTGATTTCTATGCCTGGACTCAAGAACAAGCAAAGTTACTCCGCGATTGTAAATGGCACGAACTCGACTTGCCAAATTTAATTGAGGAAATTGAGTCTTTGGGAAAACAACAACGCCAGGAATTACGCAACCGATTGAGTATATTAATCGGACATTTGCTTAAATGGGAGTATCAACCCCAACGGCGCAGTCGTAGCTGGTTAAGTACAATTCGAGTGCAGCGCCGTGAAATTCAACAGCTTTTGCAAGAAAACCCTAGCTTAAAGTCCTATCTTCAGGAAGCAGTATTAATAGCCTACCAAAATGGCAAAGATTTAGCTGTAGGAGAAACGAACTTACCTGACAAAACTTTTCCGGTTGAGTGTACTTATACACTAGAGGAAATTTTGAGCGATTCCTTTTTTCCTGGCGAACCATATTCGCAAGAGTAAACCGCAAGATTTTGATAAAACGGCGCAAGCATCGGGCATGAAGTTCACTATCCGATTGCGTAAATTAAGAACAACGGTGAACCATCAAAGTATAAGATGCAATACACAACTTTAGGACACACAGGTTTAGTCGTTTCGCGACTTGCTTTTGGTGCAATGACATTTGGACAAGGTGAACTCGTTCCTGGTGTCACCAACAATATCGATCAAACGGTTGCAGATCAAATGGTTAATCGTGTGTTAGACGCAGGTATAAACCTATTTGATACCGCCGATGCTTACACGGGCGGACAGTCAGAAATCATGCTCGGTAAAGCTTTGGCAAATCGTCGCCAGGATGCTATTATCGCAACCAAGGTGGGCTTTCGTACGGGTAATGCATTGACTGACACCGGACTTTCCTATCGTCACATTATTGCCTCTGCTGAAGCTAGTTTAAAGCGACTGGAAACCGATTACATCGACCTTTATCAATTACATATTCCCGATCCTTTGACACCGATTGAAGAAACTATCCACGCTTTGGATGACTTAGTAAGACAAGGCAAAGTTCGCTATGTTGGTTTTTCTAATTTTCCCGCTTGGAAAGCTGCGCTGATGTTAGGAATTCAAAAGAGTAAAAACTATACTCAGTTTGTCGCTGCACAAATGTATTATTCGCTCCTAGGACGCGATCTTGAGCATGAAATTGTACCATTTGTAGAAGACACCGGCATCGGAATTTTAGTGTGGAGTCCGCTGGCAAGTGGTTTCTTGAGTGGTAAATATACGCGCGAAGCACCTGTCGCTGAAGATTCCCGACGCAAAAATTTTCAGTTTCCCCCTGTGGATGTGGAGAAGGGTTATGCCGTGGTAGAAGTTTTACAAGAAGTTGCCCACAATCATAACGCATCACCTGCACAAGTTGCGATCGCCTGGATTCTCACCAAATCTTTTATCTCCTCAGTCATTATTGGTGCTAATAAAATCCATCATCTAGAGGACAATTTAGGTGCAGCCAAACTAAAACTATCTGCATCTGAGGTGGAACAACTTGATACTCTCACTCGACCTCAACCAATATATCTAGGTTGGATGCAATCTATGGGTTGGGATGGGAAAGTAAAAGCAGCGCTTGACTCCTAGTGCATTAACTTAAGCTGACAAGATTTGCTGCATCGTCAGTTGTAATTGCGGTAAAAGTTTAGATACAACCTGCTGCTTCGCCTTGTACACTATGCGTTGATAACTTTCCTGATCGCCAATTACCAATCACCCATGATGATAATCTCCTGATTTCCCGCCAGATTTACTGACTAAGCGAATTGCTTCAATCGCGATTGACTTTTCTAATGCTTTTGCCATGTCGTACAAAGTCAGTGCCGCAACCGAAACTGCGGTTAACGCTTCCATTTCCACACCCGTTTCCGCTTTGGTTTTGACCAATGCTGTAATTTGATAACCAGGTAAGTGTGAATCTGGCTCAATCTGCACCTCGACTTTGTGTAACGGTAAAGGATGACACAACGGAATTAAATTCGCTGTTTGTTTCGCCGCCATAATTCCTGCAAGTCTTGCAGTCCCCAAAACATCACCTTTAGGGGCATTTCCTGCTTGAATTGTGGCAAAAGTTTCGCTTGACATTCGCACACTCGCCGCCGCAACAGCTTGGCGCACAGTTGCCATTTTGTGCGAAACATCAACCATTTGGGCTTGCCCTTGATTATCCAAGTGCGTCAAGTTAGAGGAATTTTCAGAAATTTGTTCCATTTCACTTTTTCGTGATAGTATAGATACTCGCGAGAACAAAGCGAACAGCTTTTAAGGGCGTGTAGCTCAGTGGACTAGAGCACGTGGCTACGGACCACGGTGTCGGGGGTTCGAATCCCTCCTCGCCCGTTTTATTTACCTTAATGCATAGACATCTCTACCTTTACCGAGTGCAAAGCGTAGTGAATGCGGAATATCTTTGCTTGATTGCGTGAGGAAAACGACGATCGCCAGCGCCGTCAAACTAGCTGCGAAGCCAAAAAGATGGCGATAACCGATTTGTTGTGCGATCGCCCCTAAAACAGGTCCTGCGATGGCAATCCCGACATCAAACCCCACCATACATAAACCAAACATCCGCCCGCGTTCTTGAGGTAGCGTGCGATCGGCAACGACAGTAGCCACCATCGGAATTAAAATACCAGCCCCCAATCCTTCCACAAAGCCAGCAATTAAAAACGCGGTAGCGCCGTTGGCTAGCCACAACAGCAACATCGATACAGTATAAAAAATTAAGCTAATCGTAACAAACAAACCGCGTCCGTAGCGATCGCTTGCTCTGCCTGTAGGAATGCGGATGATAAAACTGGCGATCGCCGCTGCGGTGTAAAATAAACCTACATTAAAATCGACACCCACAGATTTAATATATAAAGGCACAAACGTACTCAAAGTGCCAAACGCTAACCCAACCAAAAGCAATATCAGCGCCAAAGTCCGAATTCGCGGAGTACCTAATAGTTGCCAAAAGCGGTTATCCGTTGCTTGACGTTTTAGTAAATCAGCGACTGGGTTAGAAACTTGCGATGCAAATAATATCCCTAATATTCCCAAGCCAGCCGATAACAAAAATAAAGCCGTGTAACCGATACTAGCTTGCAAATAACCACCCAAAGCAGGCCCCAACGCCATACCAAGCGGATTGACTAAACTCATGTAGCCGATAATTTCGCCACGACTTTTGGCAGGGGCGATATCTGCAACTAAAGTTGTGTAACCACTCGAATAAGCTGCGATACTAATTCCGTGGAATGCGCGAATCACCATCAACAGCCATAAAGATTTCACCATCAAGTAACCCAGCGGGGCTAAAGCAACCGCGCTGAGGGCAATAATTAACACCAGTTTGCGACTGCGGAGATCTGCTAAGTGCGCCAACCAGGGACGCATGGTTAACAACCCAATCGCAAAACTTCCCATGACAACACCAATTTGCTGCGGTGTCCCACCGATATCGCTGATATAAAGTGGTAACGTCGGCAACAACGAAGCCAAACTCGACCAAAATAATAAACCCGCAACAAAGAGGATTTGTAAGTTACGGCGCGGTTGAGGGTCAAGCGTCTGAAAAACGTTCAAAGTTCAGCTAGTAGGTAAAGTGTTTAGATACGTAAGGTTTTACTTCAAGGCTGGTAATTGGTCATTGGCAAGAATACTATTACCCATTACCCATTACCTATTACCCATTCCCCACATACCATTGTTACTTTACTTAATATTTTTGCCTACAACCTCTCGCACGCGATAGATAGGTCGTCCTTGCGATTCGTGGTAAGTACGCATCAACAACTCTGCCAACAAGCCAAAACAAAAAAGTTGCACTCCAGCGATAAACAACACAACTGCTAAAATGAGCAGCGGACGATTTCCAATACTCTGCCCCAAACCCAACTTCAAAAACGTTAAATATAAACCAATTACGGTTCCCAATAGCATCGAAGCCAGCCCAAACAACCCAAAAACGTGCATCGGGCGCGTCAGGAACGTTTTCATAAACCAGATCGTGAGTAGATCCATCAATACGCGAAATGTGCGCCATAAGCCATACTTACTCTTACCAAACCGCCGCGCATGATGACGTACTGGTAATTCTGTAATTCGCGCCCCCTCAATAAACGCTAACGCCGGAAGAAAGCGGTGTAACTCGCCATATAAATGCATATCCTTGACAAGTTCCGCATTATATGCTTTTAAAGAGCAACCATAATCATGCAACTGCACCCCAGTCACCCGCCCAATCAACCAATTTGCAATCTTAGAAGGCAACAATCGAGTTAAAGCCGCATCCTGCCGTTTGTGACGCCAGCCACTCACCAAGTCGTAACCTTCCTCCAACTTAGCAAGCAACAACGGAATATCCGCCGGATCGTTCTGCAAGTCACCATCCAAAGTAACAATTGCGTTACCCACAGCATAATTAAACCCCGCCGCCATCGCCGCCGTTTGCCCATAATTGCGCCGCAACAACACCGCCCGCAAATCAGGACGCAACGATGCTTGCTGCTTCAACCACTCCGCCGAACCATCGCGCGAACCATCATCAACACAAATAATCTCATAAGTGTACTGTGACTGTTTCAAAGTAGAAGCGATCGCCTCAATCAAATGCGGCAAACTCTCCACCTCGTTATAAACCGGCGCCACCACCGAAACATCAGGGCAATCCACCAAAAATCCATCTTGCCCCACACTCCCTGCCACAACAATACTTTTCATTGTTCTATTGCCTGCTCCTCTGCTCCCCTGCTTTTGTATAACTCTCCACAATCCTTCCCGCACCCCTCAACTGCTGATAATACGACCGACTCACCGCATCCCCGTGTTCCGATAACCGATCAATTCCAATTCCATTGCGCCCCATTTTCTCGCCAGAACTATGAATATAACAACCATCCCCCAAAAAAAGCCCGACATGAGTCGCCTTCTCAACCCCAAAAAACACCAAATCTCCTGGTATCATTTCCTCTACCGTAATTGCTAGCGTAAACGCCTCTTGCTGATACGCATCTCTAGGCAACCACACCCCCACAGAAGCAAACGCTGCCTGCATCAAACCCGAACAATCGTAATTAGGTCCTACAGTACCACCCCAAAGGTAATAATTTGGCTGCTGCATCGCCGCCTGAGTAAACGCAATGACTTGCGGTATAAACGTTCTAATTTCTGCTTCTGCCACAAGCTTAGCTTGATACGCCTGCGTTGCAACTTGCAATTTCCCAACATCCGATCGCAACAGCCAGCCAGGATAATCGTCTTCACACAAACACACCGCGATCGCCGCATCTTCTTGCGACACTACCCGTAAATGTCGCCCTCTAGCTGCCTGCGTTGCCAAGCGATCGTACTGCGCTGAATCATAAATATTTAGATGCGTTTGACACACATATTCAGTTATTTGTAACTCTTTTACGGTCATTTTTGTTGCTTTCTGACCCAATTCCTATAATCTAATAATTTAATTCACCATCAATTAATATAATTGGGACATTATCAACAAACATTGTACAGGCAATGCCTTACCTTATCGATGACATTGTACGGGCAAAGCATTGCCTTATTGATGACATTAGTACGGGCAAGGCAATGCCTTGCCCCTTTAACCTATGACTTTCTTCTTACAAGACGAACAACTTAAAAACCAAGGCGATCGCATTTTACAAGCAACCTGGGCAGAATTTCCGCAATTGCCTCACAATTCTTTGGCTTTGACGTGGATTGTCTACGACTCTCCAGTTCCGGTAAATACTGGTGGGGCTTTAAGCCCTAATGCTTTTTGGAATTACCAAGTACGAGGATTTAGCTATCGTGGTGATGAACGAATTTATCCAGCAAGCGTCGTTAAACTATTTTACCTCGTCGCCATCCACGAATGGTTAGAAAATGGCATGGTGCAGACGTCGAGTGAGTTAGAACGCGCGATCCGCGATATGATTGTCGATTCGAGTAACGATGCCACAAGTTTAGTTGTCGATGTTTTGAGTGGGACGACAAGCGGTCCCGAATTGCCACCAGGACCATTTGAGACGTGGAAATCGCAGCGTAATATCGTTAACCGCTACTTTCAGTCGTTAGGCTGGGAAGAAATCGACAAGATTAACGTCAATCAAAAAACTTGGTGTGAAGGTCCTTACGGGCGCGAGAGAATGTTTTTAGGCGAGATGATGCAAAATCGCAATATGCTGACGACGAACGCGACAGCGCGGTTATTGCACAGTATTGTTGGGGGCGTGGCGGTATCGAGTGAGCGATCGCAAGCGATGATGAGTTTACTGCAACGCGATCTAAAGAATTTGGCGACGGATGTGGAAGAAAATCAAGTAACGGGTTTTTTGGGTGCGGGTTTACCGGATAATGCGCAGTTGTGGTCTAAGGCTGGGTGGACATCTCAAGTGCGTAACGATGCAGCTTATATTGAGATTCCTGGGAAGCAACCTTTTCTTTTGGTGGTGTTTGTTGAGGGTAGGGCGCACTGTCAGAATCAGCAGCTTTTGCCGTTCGTTTCGCAGCAGGTTGTGCAGGAGGTGGGATTGTAACGAACCACAGAGACACAGAGAACGCAGAGGATAGAGGTATAGAGAGAATTTTTATCCTACTCTGACCTCTGACTCCTGAGATCTGACTTCTGAAACATAGCAAATGCCGGCTTGTTTGAAGCGATTTAAGACTTCTTGGAGGCGATCGCATTCTGCTATCAAGCTAATGCGTACGTAGCCTTCACCCGCAGCACCAAAGGCGTTTCCTGGGGTGACGACAACTCCGGTTTGCTGTAGTACGTCGAGCGCGAAGTTTGTGGAAGTGGTATCTTTGGGACAAGGTACCCACAAATACATTGTTGCTTTGGTTTTGGGGATATCCCAGCCGAGTTCGGCGAGTCCTTTAATCAGGAAATCGCGGCGTTGTTGATAGCGTTGTTGGACTTCGTGTAAGTAGACGTCGGGGAGTTGAAGTGCGGTTTCGGCGGCGGTTTGAAGTGCGGCGAAGATACCGTAGTCTAAGTTGGTTTTGAGCGTGCGTAACCCTTGAATAATGTGGCGATTTCCGACAACAAAACCGACGCGCCAGCCTGCCATGTTGTAGGTTTTAGAAAGTGTATGAAATTCGACGCCGATTTCTTTCGCACCAGGAATTTCGAGTAAACTGGTGGGTTGATAACCATCAAAGGCAAGTTCGGCGTAGCACAAATCGTGAACTAGTAGAATTTCGTATTTGCGCGCGAAGGCGACAATTTCAGTAAAAAATTCTCTGGGTGCAGTCGCTCCGGTGGGGTTGCTGGGATAATTGAAATATAGAATTTTGGCTTTTTGGGCAACGGCTTCGGGAATTTTTGATAAATCAATTAACCAATCGTTTTCGGGTGACAAATTTAAGCTATAAACTTCACCACCCGCAATAACGGGGGCGCGAAAATGTGCAGGATACGCGGGAGAAGGAACTAAAACAACGTCGCCAGGGTTAATATAGGCGATCGCTAAGTGTCCTAATCCTTCTTTGGAACCGAGTAATGGTAGTGCTTCACTATCAGGATCGAGTTTCACCGCATAACGACGATGATACCAATCGGTAATTGCCCGCCGGAAACTCGCTGTTCCTTCAAAGGGAGGATAACCGTGATTTTTTGAATTTTGCAACGCAGCGATCGCAGCTTCTACGACAGGTTGCGGTGTCGCGCCATCGGGGTTTCCCATTCCCAAATCAATTAAATCCAGCCCTTGTTCCCGCGCTTTGGCTTTGAGTTCGTCTAAGCGGGCAAATACATACGGGGGTAATTTTTGGACGCGATCGGCTGGAATCCAATTCAAGCTCATTCAGTTACCTCATCGGGAATCATCCTTACAGAAGGATTGAGGGAATTACTCATCGGTGCTGTTGTCGAAACCATCGCCGCCATAAGTTGTTCGGGTGCAACTTTAAAGGGTAATCGGTGAATATCTGACTGCGGATTGCAGGCTATTTCAACACACCTTTGCAGGTCTTCTATTGTAATACTCCCCATGCCCAAATCATTCAACGTTTTTGGCAATCCAATTTCGTCATAAAATTTGAGCAGCTGTTGCCGTGCCGTAGCTGCGAGTTGATTGCCTTGCAGCATTTCTTCTAGCCGCAGTTGTACCAAAATTCCATAGGCGACTTTTTCACCATGAATGCTGTGGTCGGAACCTCGTCGTTGTACGGCGGGGCTTCCTCCGACTTCGTGGATATGTAGATGCGTCAACCCATTATGTACCGCATGGGCGGCGACAGTCCGACATTGCGCGCCACCGAGTCCCCCAATGACGCCAGCAAGTAATACGGTTGCATCGACAACTTCACGCCATACCGCGCTTCCTGGTGCTTGCAGTGCGGCGACAGATTTTTGAAACAGAATATCGCGTAAGACTCGCGCTTGTTGTACAGCGGCGATAGTTAGAGTATCTTCAGAAGCGGCGCTACTAACCGAAGCTTCGTACCACTTTGCTAACGCATCGCCAATTCCAGCAACTAAGGTACGCTGGGGTGCAGTCTGAATCAAGTCATAATCGAGTAGTACCAAATCGGGACACCGCGATAAACTGACATCGTAGAGAAAGCCGCCCTGATCGGTGTAAATATTAGAAAGTGCTGTCCAAGCGGCACACGTCGCTGCTGATGTCGGAATTGTCACAACAGGTAAGTTGCATTGATGTGCGAGTAATTTTGCAGTATCGAGGGCTTTACCACCTCCCGTACCAACGATCAAATCGGCTTGATGCGCGGCTACTGCTTGTTTAAGCATTGCTAAACTTGCTTCACTCGAATCACAACCATAATCAGCCGTTGCAACTTGTAATTGCTGCTGTTCTAATACAGGTTGCAGTAGTGGTAAGGTAACAGCCAGCGTGCGATCGCCGCCAACTATGAGCGGACGCTTGCCGAGTTTGGCGATTTCTTCTCCTGATTGCGACAAAATTTGCGACCCGCGTAACACTCGTGCGGGGGCAACAGCAAGCGTGAGGACGTTAGTAGCAGTTTGTGTCGTTTGATTCATCGATGCTTAGTTTATCCGAAAATTATGCTGAGGATTTTGGTAATTTTGCGAATTTGTCAGAAAAAATTTCAATTTGGATTTGTTCGTCTTCACGATTCCGCAGCGATCGCCTAACATCTCCTAAGTACAACGGTTGAGAAACGCCAGGTTTAGGATGAATGACGGTTCGCGCGCGGATATTTAGTTGATCTTGTTCGCGACCGAGGCGACCATAGGAATATAAGTCGTTAGCTGCTTGCCGTAGCGTTGCTTCTAATTCTGTTTCAGTGATTGTTGGCGGTATCGAAATGACGGCTTGCGTTGCCCCATTGTCGTAAACGACGGAATACCGTACCGCACCAGGAACTACCGTACGGACAATTGGAACTAAACTTAATGCAAATAAACCGCCTGTGAGTACCGCCATGAAGCCCGTAACTCCCACCAACTGAAACCGAACGCCCCATTTAAAGATAAAGCCTGCGATCGCTAACACCGCGACAACCAGTGTCGTGATACCCGCCCATTGCGTAAGTTGAAAAAATTCAGCTGTTGTGAGCATGACATTGATGAAGTGTAATATAAAGCGCTTAGCTCTGTTAGCAATTAGCAATTAGCTAAACCCTGCGGATAAATTCGAGGGCAAGAAGAACTGATCTGATCGACAATTAGCGCAGGTGATTGTTTAAAGGTCAAACGTATCATATCTTACGTGTCTTCGTTACTGACAAATCCAGCACTAGCAGTATTATGCGTTGATTCCAAGGCAGCTTTTAACGTATGCCAAGTGAGGTTTGCGCATTTAATTCGTACAGGAAACTGCGATACGCCTTGCATCACATTAAGTTTGCGGAGTTCTTTAGGAAACTCATCTTCGCCTTTCATCATCTTTTGAAAACGCTGCACCATCGATAATGCTTCAGTAACTTGCTTACCACGCAATGCATCTGCCATTAAATCAGCTGACGCCATCGCGATCGCACACCCTTCGCCTTCAAATTTCACATCTTCAATTGTGTCACCCGCAGCATTTAGCTGTACGGTGAGTTCAATCGTGTCGCCACACGAAGGATTATGCCCGCGTTGCTGGCGATGCACCGGACTCGTTTTACCTTTGTGTCGAGGTTTTTTATAGTGTTCTAAAATGACCTGCTGATACAGATCGCGTACATTACTCAATGCCATAATTACGTTTGTCACCAAGCGTTTTTATCTTCCATATCGATCCTATCAGTCGGCAACAGAACTTACCCTTTTGTCTCCCCACCACACTACTCGTCCTGACACCAAAGCCTTAACTTCTGCTTGTAGCTGCACTAACAAGCGACCACACGTATCAATTCCGATCGCTTGACCAGAAATCTGCTCGCCTGCTAATTCTATCGTTACGGGACGACTGTAGAGAAAATCGCGATCGCGCAACTGTGGAATCAAAGCTGCGATTCCATCGCGTTGACAAACGTCACTGACTTGCAGTAGGTAATGTCGCAATCTTTCTAACAGTGCTAATTCCTCTGGCACACTTTCAGAAACTTGATATAAACTGACGGCGTTATTGACTAAATCAGGATCTAAGCCAGCTTGAGTGAAATCAGCACAGCGGTTGAGTCCAATTCCGACAACAACACGAGTATGAGATCCGCGACTCGCAGCTTCACACAAAATTCCTGCTAACTTGCGCTCTTCAATCAATACATCATTCGACCACTTCAGCCACAGCTTTGAAGACAAATTGGGAAGCAAATCTTGCACAGCATAGATGACAGCTAAACCAGCGGTTAAACTCAGTCCTGGTAATTGCGAACTATGCAGGCGGTCGAGAACAAAACTTGCTGTCAATACCCCAGGGGGGGCATACCAAGTTCGCCCATGTTGACCGCGCCCCGCCGTTTGCTGCCGCGTGAACACAACTTCCCCGTGATGCAAGTTATCTCTTTGCATAGCCCAAGTATTTGTACTAGAGCAACTTTCCACCCAACGCAACCACGAGGGTAAACAACTTGAACCAAAGCCAGCGCTCGAAAATGGATCTAAAGGCACGTTGTACACAGAATATAGCAGAGGTCAGGGGTCAGGGATAAAAGTTAGAGTAACGGTTCTGAGTCTCTATGATTAGAACATGATAGAGGCTCAGAATCATTCTTCTCATGGCAGGTGAAGTATTACCTTGCCACTGTTTTAACTCTAACCTCTGCTATATCCCTGGGAGGGGGATTGCATTTTTGGCAATATTGAGTATTATAGTAAAAAATAAATATTTGACATAAAAATTCAAATAGTAATTAAACAGGAATGTGCTTCTAGGGTTCCGATTCGGTAAATTAACAACCGAGTGGCTGGTCCAAGAGAAGCAGCCAGCTTGAGATTCTGAGTGCCGGAATACGAGTTGGTCACACGGCGGGAAAAAAGCCCGGGAGAGCCACACAGGATTGAAGTGTTGGTGACTCCTGGGCTTTGCCATTTGAGAATGTCAAATTTCTAACATCTCATCTAACCGTAAGAGGAGACTTTCATGGTGCAAACATCTGTTCTACCATCAGCAGCGATAGAACCCAGCCTGATTTTACTCGATGAAAAACTGCCTGGTGGCGCGTACTGGCATGGTGTCATCAAGCGGGGAAATACCCTACGTGTGACTGACTTGGAAGGTTCGCAAGGTGTTTCGCTCATTTGCTACAACGCGGACAATCCGATCGAGCGGCTGAATGTTGCCGATACTGCCAAAATTCAGTTCAATGCCTTTTTGAAAAAGGGCATGGTGATCTACTCCGACATGGGACGAATTCTGTTCTCCATTACCGAAGATACCTCTGGATATCACGATCTGATCTGCGGATGCAGCAACGCTGCTAGCAACGCGGCAAAATACGGCGAAGGTCCCTATAACAAGTACGGCGAAAGCGATTACAACAACTCGCGGAACAACTTCCTCAAAGCATTGGGTAAACGCGGCTTAACGCGCAAAGATCTGATGCCAAATATTAATCTATTCAGTCGCGTGGCAGTGCGTCCAAATGGCGACCTAGAATACATCACAGGCTGTGAGAAACCTGGTAGTTTTGTTGACCTGCGCGCAGAGATGAATGTGTTAGTTGTCATTTCTAACTGTCCGCACGTGTTGCATCCTGATACTGTTTACAAGCCCAAGCCGATTCAGCTAACGGTTTGGCGATCGCCCGCACCTGCACCCGACGATCTGTGTCGTACTGCGAACGAAGAAGTGATTCGCGGGTTTATCAACACCGATGCATTGTTTGCTCAGATGTAGTTATAGCAGAGGAGCAGAGGAGAATAAATAATGACAAATGATGTCCTAACCCGATTGACCATTGCTATATCAGGATAGTTCACAGCTTTTTAGAGGAGAAAAACAATGGTTGCCACACTACCGACTGAACTCGATCCATCCACAGCGATTTATGATGAGGTCTTACCTGCGCGTCAACCTTGGTCGCGGGTCATCAAAAAAGGGCAAATTCTGCGCATTATCGACCTACAAGCGAATCAAGCGGTGGATACACTATTTTACAATGCGCATGACCCTTCCGAGCGATACAGCGCACCCGACACAGTTGTCCGCCAAGGGAACATTTTCATCACCACCGGCACGCAACTCATTTCCAACGAAGGAAACGTGATGATGACCGTCATCTATGATGATTGCGGCAAGCACGATACGCTAGGTGGTGCGTGCAGCATGGAAAGCAACTCAGTACGTTATGGGTTGCACAAAAAGCATCTTCATGCTTGTGTCGAAAATTACTTGTTGGAACTGAGTAAGTATGAAATGAACAAACGCGACTTGGTGAGCAATGTGAATTTCTACATGAATGTTCCTGTGAGTGAAGACGGTACGCTAGAAATTGTTGACGGCATTTCGGAAGCAGGCAAAAGAGTCGATCTACGCGCAGAAATGGATGTGATGGTATTGATTTCTAACTGTCCGCAAATTAATAATCCTTGCAATGCTTATAATCCAACACCGATTCGATTGATTGTATGGGACGCAGCATAAGCGAATCGTAAGTTAGATTATAGCGAGCTACAGTGTACGCACATCCGTTGTATCAACCTGCCGCCCAACCCCACGAACAAAAGTGCTTCCATATCTGCTCCCCCAGAATTGGGGGAGACAGAGAGGAGGCGGGGCTTCTAGAATACACAAAGTCCCCCACACGTGGGGAATTTAGGGGGCAAGAAGACTTAAGTATACACTGTAGGTCATCGGGAGTGGGAAATACCCTGCTCCCTAATTTTTGTTGTTAAATGTGGTGTTTGGCACTCGTTCAGCGGTTAGTGGGAAGTGTTCATGTTCAATAAAGTTTTGATTGCCAATCGCGGTGAAATTGCTTGTCGTGTAATTCGGACGCTCGATCGCTTAGGAATTGCTTCAGTCGCGGTTTATTCGGAAGCGGATGCGCACGCACCGCACGTTTCTATGGCAACCGAAGCCGTGTGTATAGGGGCTGCACCTGTTGCGGAAAGCTATCTCCGGTACGATCGCATTCTCGAAGTCGCGCAACAAACTGGCGCGCAGGCAATTCACCCAGGCTATGGCTTTTTGAGTGAGAACATCGAATTTGCCCAAGCGTGCGTCGCCGCCGGAATTATGTTTATTGGTCCTACACCTGAACAAATTCGCTGCTTTGGGTTAAAGCATACGGCGCGCGAGTTAGCCGAACAAAATCAAGTACCGTTAGTGCCAGGAACTGGGTTATTAGAGAGTTTAGCAGACGCACAACACGCCGCAGCAGCGATCGCCTATCCGGTAATGCTCAAAAGTACCGCAGGTGGTGGAGGAATTGGAATGCAAGTGTGTGCCAATGATGCTGAATTAGCGGATGCTTTTGAGAAAGTGCAACGCTTGAGTCAAGCAAACTTTAAGCAAAGTGGTGTCTTTTTAGAAAAATATATTCAAACCGCACGCCATATCGAAGTGCAAATCTTTGGCGATGGCTGTGGTCGTGTTATCGCGCTTGGAGAACGCGACTGTTCGACGCAGCGCCGCAATCAGAAAGTGATTGAAGAAACTCCCGCACCTGGAATCAGTGACGCGCTACGGCAGCAATTGTATAACTGTGCAGTGCGCTTGGGACAAGCTGTAAACTATCAATCGGCGGGGACTGTTGAATTTGTCTTCGATGTCGCAACACAACAATTCTACTTTTTGGAAGTCAACACGCGCCTACAGGTGGAACACGGTGTCACCGAAATGGTGAGCGGAATTGATCTAGTAGAGTGGATGGTGCGACTCGCCGCAGGCGATGCAACATTTCTAGAAAATTACACTTATCAATCGCAAGGTCATTCGATTCAAGTCCGAATTTATGCAGAAGATCCGCACAAGAATTTTCAGCCGAGTTCGGGGTTACTGAGTGCGGTTCGCTTTCCCAAAAACCTCCGCTGTGACGGTTGGATTGAAACCGGAACTGAAGTCACGCCATTTTACGATCCGCTGCTAGCAAAACTTATTGTACATGGGGAAGACCGCGCAGGTGCGATCGCGCAACTCCAAGCCGCATTGAATGAATCAGAAATCGCAGGAATTGAAACGAATCTTGACTATTTACGCCAAGTTATTGCGAGTCCCGCGTTTATTGAAGGAAGCGTTAGCACGCGCTATCTCAACACGTTTGCGTATCAGCCGCGCACAATCGATGTTCTAGATGGTGGCACTTACACCACGATTCAAGACTACCCTGGACGCATTGGCTATTGGGACATTGGCGTACCGCCATCAGGACCGTTGGATCATCTAGCATTTCGGCTAGGAAACCGGATTTTGGGCAATCCTGAGTCAGCGCCTGGGCTGGAATGTACGGTTATGGGTCCGACGTTGCGCTTTAATTGCGATACTGTCATTTGCTTAACGGGTGCAGCGATGAAAGCGACACTGGATGGCGAACCTGTGCCATTTTGGACGGCAATTCCTGTCAGTGCAGGCAGTACACTGAAACTAAAAACAATTCAGGGACATGGCTATCGCACTTATTTGGCAATCCAACACGGATTTGATGTACCCGAATACTTAGGCAGCAAAGCAACATTTACGCTAGGTCAATTCGGCGGACACGCGGGACGCACGCTGCGCGCAGGCGATGTTTTGCGATTAGCGCAAGGAGAACCTAAGGCGATTGCATCGTTACCTGCAAAATTAATTCCTGAATATACGAATGCGTGGGAAATTGGCGTTCTTTATGGTCCGCACGGCGCACCCGATTTCTTCACCGAAGAAGACATTGAGATGTTTTTCGCAACTCGGTGGACAATTCATCACAACTCGGCGCGCACAGGAATTCGTCTGATTGGTCCTAAACCGCAGTGGGCGCGGACTGACGGTGGTGAAGCAGGGTTACATCCATCGAATATTCACGATAATGCTTATGCGATCGGCACGATTGATTTTACAGGTGATATGCCGATTATCTTGGCGCACGATGGTCCGAGTCTGGGTGGATTTGTTTGTCCAGCAACGATCGTCCAATCGGAACTTTGGAAAATTGGACAACTTAAACCAGGGGACACGGTGCGCTTTTATCGTCTGACTGCGGCTGAGGCGCGACAGCGCGAATTAGAGCAAGATCGTCAGATCGAAACATTAGCGATCGCCGCAACGCAAAGCAAATTAACTGATGTCACAAATCCGCTTTCACCAATTCTGCACGAAATTTCTCCGTCACCGACGCAAATCGCTGTCACCTATCGGCAAGCAGGCGATAAATTCTTACTGATAGAATACGGTTCACTCGTACTCGATCTCAATCTCCGCTTTCGGGTACACGCGCTGATGGAGTGGCTCAACGCAAACCACGTAGCAGGAATCGTCGATCTCACCCCAGGAATTCGTTCGCTACAAGTACATTACGATAGCCGAGTTCTTCCCGTGCAAGACCTGCTCAACGCGCTGACTACCGCAGAGTCGCAACTACCATCAATTGATGATATGGAAGTTCCAACGCGAGTGGTGCATCTACCACTTTCGTGGGATGACGAATCGACGCAACTTGCGATTCAGAAATATATGCAGTCAGTACGTGCGGATGCGCCTTGGTGTCCGAGTAATATTGAATTCATTCGCCGAATTAATGGGTTAGAAAGCATTGAGCAAGTGCGCGAAATCGTCTTCAACGCCAGTTACTTAGTGATGGGTTTGGGAGATGTATACTTGGGCGCACCGGTTGCGACACCGCTTGATCCGCGTCATCGCTTGGTGACGACTAAATACAATCCGGCGCGGACTTGGACGCCGGAAAATGCAGTCGGGATTGGCGGTGCGTATATGTGTATTTATGGTATGGAAGGTCCAGGCGGCTATCAGTTTGTCGGGCGCACTGTTCCTGTGTGGAATCGCTACAAACAAACTGAGGATTTTTCGCAACCTTGGCTGCTGCGCTTTTTCGACCAAATTCGCTTTTTCCCTGTGTCGCCAGCAGAATTGCTGCGCTACCGCGAAGATGTGATTCAGGGTAAGGTGAAGCTGAAGATTGAGGAAGAAACTTTTAGTCTCAGGCAGTATTGCGAGTTTTTGCAGGCGAATGCGTCGAGTATTGCTGCTTTTAAAGCTAAACAACAGGCGGCGTTTGCTGCAGAACGCGATCGCTGGGTTGCGGCGGGAGAATTCACCCGTCAAGAAAGTCTTCAACAATCCGACGAGTCACCTACCCCAGAAATCGTGCTTGCTGATGATGTGGAAGCGATCGTTGCACACGTTTCGGCAAATGTCTGGCAAGTGCTTGTTAAAGTTGGCGATCAGGTTGAGTCTGGCGATCGCCTCGTTATCCTAGAAGCCATGAAAATGGAAATTGCAGTGCTTGCAGAAGATAGCGGTACGATTACCGACGTTTTCTGTCAACCAGGACAAACAGTGACGGCGGGACAATTCTTAGCGGCAATCCAACTTGATTGAGCATGAATTACAGACGCCCACCGACTTCCTTCAGAGCTATCCAAAGTGTACCTTCGTACACTAAAACAAGATTTTTATGGATAAGTCCACGGAGGTGGACTTAGTTTTATATAGCTTGCGAATTTATTCGCGATTCGCTTCACGCAGGAGGTCTTGTGATATTATCTCCAGTTAAATAACCTCTCTTTGTGGTTAGTTAATAGTTACTCATCACTAGTCACTAGCCACAATTTTTATCATCACTAATCAACTGGACTTAATACGATCCTTTGCTTCTGTCGTGTTTTGATGCCAATAGGAACTTAGCCATCCGTAACAGCCTCACCTCCTACAAGACTTGCGTCTGCTGCAACAACTGCAATGTTCCTTCCAAGTCTCTCAAGTTACTCAGATTTATGTCAGGAGTTTGACTTTCAATCTGGTTAAGGGGTATTAAATCGCCCTGTGGTGTGACTCCTGAAGCTAGAGGATACTCTCTTGTTTCGGTTGCAAAATAATTTTGGGCATCAGCACTTAATAAGTATTCTACAAATTGCTGGGCGATGTTAGGATGCCTTGCTGAATTGAGAATGGCGACACCGGCAACGTTAACTAATGAACCAACGTCGTTTGTAAAGTGATGTGCTACTGGAACTTGCGGATTTTCTTGCTTGATTCGTTCTAAGTAGTAGTGGTTGACAAAGCCTACGCCCACTTCTCCACGGGTCAAACCTTCTAAAATAGAAATATTATTCGGGAAAACTCTGGGATTATTAGCACGAATACCTTCTAACCATTTTCTTGCTTGGTCTTCTCCCTGAGAAACGCGCAAAGCCGTGACAAAAGCCTGAAATGAGCCATTAGTTGGTGCCCAGCCGATTCTATCTCTCCAAGTCGGCTCGGTGAAGCCAAAGATTGATTGTGGTAGATCTGCCGCTTGTACCAAATTGGTGTTGTAATCAACTGTCCGTACTCTACCTGTAATGCCAATCCATTGACCTTCGGGCGATCGATAACGGCTATTAACTTGATCTAAAAGATTTTGTGGTAGCTGTGCGGTTCTACCTTCTTGTTGTAATGCACCTAACGCCCCTGCGTCTTGACCGAAGAAAATATCGGCTGGACTATTATTACCTTCTTCTAGAATTGTTGCCGCAAGTTCCGCCGTGTCTCCGTAACGAACTTGGACATTAGCGTTGGTTTCTTGTCTAAATCGGTCGATCATTGGACCAATTAATTGTTCGTTACGCCCTGAGTAGATAACTAACTCGTTTTCTAATGCTCCTGCTGCTGGAGAAGCAGGTGTCGCTGGTGATGTGGCGGGTGATGTTGTTGTAGTCGTCGTCTGGTTATTGGCACAGGCGATCGCTATTCCTCCACTTGCACTTGCTACCCCTACTAAATATACAAACTTACGACGTCTCACTCTTGCCTCCCTCTCTCAATAATTCTTGCAATCTACTATTAATTATTTAACAGATTTTGTCTAAAATACTTGCCGGTGAAAATGACAAAAGTCCTGTTAAAGCACAACTTGTCTTTCTAGTTCCAAAGCGAATATCAATACTTACATTAAAACTGAAGTTTTTGTTGACAATCGATATATTTAATAATAGCAGTAGATATATTTAGGAGATTTTTGCATTAAATGCGTAAGGTTAGCAAAAAAAGCTACTTTTGTAGTCGTTAATCTACAGTGTTAGCATCAGATCGTAGTGGTGGGGCAAATAGCTCCAAGGAGAGGTAAATAATGACATCGGCGATCGCACTAAGCCTCTCGTACTCCCTAAAAGGTTTTGATCGTCACTTGACAAACGTCGATATATACCCTTAGCGTGTTTATCATCCGCAAACCAAAACACAACAACGCTCAAAGTGGCTAGGAACGTTGCAGACAGACAAGTTTTAGATTTTTCCTGAACCCTGATCCCCGACCTCTGACGCCTGATTACACAGGTAAATCATTACGCGGGTTGTAGGTTTCAATTTGATGTAGTTTTTCGTAGAGTTCCCGTTCTTCGGAACTCAAATTCTTGGGGACGACGATTTGAATTTCGACTAATTGATCGCCGCGTTTACCTTGTTCGTCAGGGTAGCCTTTATTTGCCAAACGCAATCTCTGACCTGATTTGACGCCTGGAGGGATGTTCATTTTCACCCAACCATCTAAAGTCGGGACTTCTACAGGAATTCCCAACGCAGCTTCACTCGGAGTAATGGGTACTTGAATCGCCACGTCGTAACCTTCAAGCTTAAAAAATGGGTGGGGAGACACAGTAATTTTCAGATACAAGTCACCACCACCAAGACCTTGCTCGCGCAGGCGGATTGTTTGACCTGTTATCATTCCCGAAGGCATATCAATTTCCAGCGATCGCCCATCTTCCAAACGAATGCGCTCAATTCCACCCTGATACGCTTTTTCTAGAGGTAAAGTGAGCTTTGCTTCCACATCGCGACGACTCGAACGCGAAGAAATCGTGTAAGCAGTTCGCGTTGTTCCAGGACGAAAAGGATCGCGCGGCGGGCTACTTGACGATGGTGGAGTATTTTTGCCGTTTCTTTCTTTACGACGTCCTAAAACTTGGTCAATGAAGGTATTAAAGTCAGAAAACTGATCGTAATCAACATCGCCTGTACCGCCACGGCGATTATCACTCCACGATTTGGCGCGCGCCGTTTGCTTTCCCCAAAATCCTTTTTTCCAGTGACTACTGTATTCGTCGTATTGCGCCCGCTTTGCTTGGTCAGAAAGAATTTCGTAGGCTTCGTTGATATCTTTAAATTTTTCCTCGGCTTCCTTATTTCCTGGATTTAAGTCAGGATGGTATTGTCGCGCTAACCGTCGGAAAACCTTCTTTATCTCCTCATTAGTTGCGTCTTTAGGGACTCCTAAAATTTCGTAATAGTTCCGAAAGTTTTGCACGTTTTGCATAGTTTAGCGATTAGCTATCAGCCCTCAGCCATCAGCTTTCAAAGTTGTCTGTTCAAACTAGTTTAATCGCCGCAACCGATTGCAGTCGAGTCAACGCTAACTGCTCTATCGTTACAGCCAGTTATCATCGTTATCATCCCAGTTATCTTGGTACGATGGACGCGGTCTACTTGACCTGTCATTATAAGTTGGTCTTGGTCTGTCGTTATAGTAAGAGGAACGCGTCTCGCGGATGGGTGGTTCCCAATCGTCTTCACCAGTGAAGATGCGACGAATCGACCCGAACAAATCATCATCCTCGTCCTCGCTAAAGTATTGTCGAACTTCGCGATTAAGTTCGTAAACCGCGTCTTGGAGATCGGCGTAAGCTTGGTCAATTCCTCGGTCATTTTCTTCGGCAAGATATTCGCGTAATTCGCGACTGATTGCTTCGATGCGTTGTCTGCGACTGCGCGCGAACTGCATACCAAAGTCTAAACCAATTTCTTTGAGTTGGCGTTCTGCTTGTAAAATTAAAGCTTCAGCGCGCGTGCGCTTTTCTACTTTCTCTTTACGTTTGCGGTCAGATTGCGCGTATTGTTCCGCTTCTTGAATCATCCGCTGTACTTCCGCTTCACTCAGCGTCGAAGCACCTTGAATCGTGATACTTTGTTCGCGACCTGTAGTGCGATCCATCGCGGTCACTAACAAAATGCCATTTGCATCGATATCAAATGCGACTTGAATTTGCGGTACACCTCGCGGTGCGGGAGGAATTCCTGTCAGCTTGAACCTACCTAAGGATTTATTATCACTTGCCATTTCGCGTTCGCCCTGCACGACGTGGATTTCCACCAACGTTTGATTATTACTAGCGGTGGAAAATATATCCGATCGCCGTACAGGAATTGTCGTGTTACGGGGAATGAGTTTTTTCATCACGCCGTTACTCGTTTCTAACCCTAACGACAGCGGCGTCACATCTAGTAGCAGAATGTCTTTAACTTCGCCACCAAGAATTCCGGCTTGAATCGCTGCACCTACCGCAACAACTTCATCCGGATTAACATTTTGGTTTGGTTCTTGACCGATCATCGCGCGGACAAGTTGCTGTACCATGGGCATTCGCGTCCCACCGCCGACAAGAACAACTTCTTCAATATCTGACGGGCGGAGGTTCGCATCCGCTAGCGCGCGTTTTACGGGTGTCCGCAGTCGCGCCACCAAGTCAGCGCAAAGACCTTCAAACTGCGTTCGTGTTAGGCGCGTTTCGAGGTGTTTAGGACCATCTGCCGTCGCCGTGATAAAGGGTAAATTGATGTCGGTGACTGTTACGCCCGAAAGTTCAATTTTGGCTTTTTCTGCGGCTTCGGTGAGGCGTTGCAGCGCTTGGCGATCGCGTCTTAAATCGACTTCCTCGGTTTCAAGAAACTGATCCGCCAGCCAATCAACGATTTTTTTATCGAAATCGTTACCACCAAGCTGAGTATCGCCACTTGTGGCTTTGACCTCGAACACTCCATCACCAACTTCTAAAATCGATACGTCAAAGGTGCCACCACCTAAATCAAACACCAAAATCGTTTGGTTTTCTCGCTTATCTAAGCCGTATGCTAAAGATGCCGCCGTTGGTTCATTGAGTATCCGCAACACTTCTAATCCTGCAATTCGTCCAGCATCGCGTGTCGCTTGTCGTTGCGAATCGTTAAAGTATGCAGGTACCGTCAACACGGCTCCTGTTATCGGTTCGCCTAGGTAGCGGCTGGCGTCTTCTACGAGTTTGCGTAGCACCATCGCGCTGATTTCTTCTGGCGCAAATTCTTTGTCCAAACGCGGACACTTAATTTTGACGTTTCCGGCTTCGTCTCGCCGAATCGTATAGGGGACTCGTTTGGATTCTGAACTGAGTTCGCTGTATTTGCGACCAATAAATCGCTTAACGGCGTAGAAGGTATTTTGGGGGTTGAGAACGGTTTGTCGCCGCGCCATCTCGCCAACAACTCGTTCGCCGTCTTTGCTGAAGCTTACCACCGAGGGCGTAGTCCGCATTCCTTCGGCATTGGCAATTACCACCGGCTTGCCACCCTCCATGACAGCTACCACTGAGTTGGTTGTACCAAGGTCTATGCCGACTACTTTACCCATGCGTGAATGTTCTCCTCGCGCGTTTTAATAAATTATTGTTGAGAACCTTTGCTGAATCAATTGTATCTTGCTAGCGAGGGATACCGAAGCGCGATCGCGCTTTGCTTAAGCAAACGGTATAAAACACTTTCATGAAGATTGACCACGACCGCCTCTTCAAGGAACTGCTGTCAACTTTCTTTTTCGAGTTTTTAGCTTTATTTTTACCAGAAGTTGTGACTTATGTAGAACCAGAATCGCTCACCTTCTTAGACAAAGAAGTTTTTACGGATGTTACCGTAGGAAAGCAATATGAAGCTGATTTGATTGCCAAAGTGCGATTTCGCGCGCAAGAATCATGTTTTCTCATCCATATCGAAAATCAAGCCACAGCACAAAGCAATTTCGATAGACGAATGTTTCGCTATTTTGCTCGGTTATACGAAAAATTTGCTCTCCCAGTTTATCCTATTGCCTTGTTTTCTTATGATGCACCTCAACGTTTAGAGCCAAACTGCCATCAAGTTGCTTTTCCTGACTTTGAGGTTTTATGTTTCAACTTTCGAGTCATTCAGCTGAATCGCTTCAACTGGCGAGATTTTCTCGGTCAGCAAAATCCCGTAGCTAGCGCACTCATGGCAAAAATGAACGTTGTTCCAGAAGAACGTCCTAGAGTGAAAGCCGAGTGTTTACGATTGTTAGCCACCTTAAAGCTGAATCCAGCAAAAACAAAATTGATTTCTGGCTTTGTTGATACTTACCTACGTTTGAACGCAGCAGAAGAACAAAGGTTTCTCATTGAGCTTGGTAGGATTGAACCAGTTGAGCAGCAAAGAGTTATGGAAATTGTCACCAGTTGGATGGAACGAGGAATTGAACAAGGGCGACAAGAAGGAGAAGTAGCATTGATTATGCGCTTACTCAAGCGTCGCTTGGGAACGATTACACCAGAAGTCGAAGCCAGAATTCGTCATTTATCGATTGAGCAGTTAGAAAATTTAGGCGAAGCGTTGTTAGATTTTTCAGATGCGGTTGATTTGGTGGCTTGGTTGGAACGCGAAGCTGCTTGAACGAAGTGCGATCGCTTTGAGCGTGCGATTAAAACTTTTGTGATGTAAAGCGCTGTTCTCATTTTTCCCATGTAAATTCAGCCAAAAAAGTTGCTTCAACAAACATAGCAATGCTAGTCATAGCGTTGATTTCATCGTGTTTCTGATACTAGATGTTTAGTGTAGCGATCTCCTACGTCTTCACTGAGTGGCTACAAATGTAAAGGAATGCAAAGTATAATGAGACCGAGTAAACGTCAAAACACTGAAGGTCAAACACACAACAGATGCGAGTAGCGATCGCTGGGGCAGATTTAGCAGGGCTTTCCTGCACGAAATATCTCACAGACGCTGGTCACACGCCTATTGTCTGGAAAAGCCAAGATGTATCGGCGAGTTTGATCGCAGCTTGGCAAGACAACAAGGGCGACTGGTATGAAAGGCTGCGGATTTGCTTTGGGACATACCCCAAGATGAAGTTGCAGTTACTTACAAAACACGCAACGATCTTCAATCAGCCTGATAATTTAGGCACGCACAGCACGGTCAATTCCGATTTACCCGCACTCGTACATAAAATCGTGGTAATTCTCCGTCATAACGATATGCTGAGTTGGGGTGAAAAAATTGAGTTAGCAAAAAGCGCAATTTCAATGCACTTTGGCAACGACAATACTTTAAAGTTATTGAAATACTACGTCGTGAAAACTCTACGGTCATTTGATACAGCGACATTAGCGCGTCAAGATGACCGTTTTAGCCCGCAAATGCGCAATAATTTTTATCGCAATCGAAGTGACACCATGCAACCATATCTAGGTAGCATGGAAGGTGCCGTACTTTCTGGTAAGCTGACAGCGCAGGCAATTAATGCAGCCCATCAGTCGGCAAATTCTTATAGCCTGCAAATGCAAAACATCCAGCCTGCAACGAATGCTGCAACTGCCTGATTCTCTGTGCATGAAAAAGCTCGCATCTGTGGAGGATGCATACCAACTTTGTCGTCAGATTATGGCAAAGTATGCTAAGACTTTTTACCTCGCCACACTGCTGATGAGCGAGGAGAAACGTCGCGCAATCTGGGCAATCTATGCCTGGTGTCGCCGTACTGATGAATTGGTCGATGGTCCGGCTGCTGCTATGACAACCCCAGAAACATTAGAATTGTGGGAACAGCAGTTAGAATCCGTGTTTGCGGGTCATCCCGTTGATGACATGGATGTTGCCTTAGTAGACACGATCCAGCAATTTCCCGATCTGGATATTCAACCGTTTCGCGACATGATTGCCGGACAACGGATGGATCTGTATCGCAGTCGCTATGAGACGTTTGAACAATTAAATCTTTACTGTTACCGAGTTGCGGGAACTGTAGGTTTAATGTCAACCGCGATTATGGGCGTTGAAACTGCGAAGACTACTGCTGCATGGCAACAAAATCAAGCACCACACGATCCAACTCCAGAAGCGATCGCGCTCGGAATTGCCAAACAACTCACGAATATTCTGCGTGATGTCGGTGAAGATGCGCGGCGGGGACGTATTTATTTACCCCTAGAAGATCTCAAACGCTTTGATTATTCTGAAGAAGAACTCTTTCAAGGCGTCGTAAACGATCGCTGGCGCGAACTGATGCGCTTCCAAATCGAACGGACGCGACAGATTTATGCTCAAGCGGAAACTGGAGTTAGTTATCTATCGTCTGATGCGCGTCTGCCTGTGTGGGCAGCTTTAATGCATTACAGTCAAATTCTGAATGTGATTGAGCGTAACGATTACGACGTTTTCCGCCAACGTGCTTATGTCACGCAGGTGCGAAAATTACGCACATTGCCGATCGCGTGGTTGCGATCGCAGGTGCTGTAACTAGAGGCATTGAGCCGCAAGGGGTCAAAAAAGTTTAGCTTAAAATTGACTTTTACCTTTTGCTTATTGCCTCTAGGTATGATAGTATATTGTTTCGTCACCATGGAGAGGTGGCTGAGTGGTCGAAAGCGGCGGATTGCTAATCCGTTGTACAGTACGTAAGGCTGTACCGAGGGTTCGAATCCCTCCCTCTCCGTTGTTTAAATTATCAAAGTCATCAAAATCTGAATTTTGAGTGAAGAATTAACAATTTCTCACGCTGATTATTTCACTGGTTGCCGTACAATCAAGCTCATTCCCTAATCGTATAGAAATCGATACGACTGCATAAGCACAGGAGCGAGCATATGAAAAGACTTGATGCTGTGAGGACTCCAGATCTCCCTCAACGGCAAGTAAAGCGTAGTACCTTAGTTACGCTAACGACCTTGGGTAGTGCGCTTTTGTTAGCGGCTTGTGAAAATACTCCTCCTACCAGCAATACAGGAGCAAATAGCGCTTCTCCCGCTGCGACAACCACGAGTGCAACGAATAGTAACGACGGACTTAAAATTGGTTCATTATTACCATCAACTGGCGATTTAGCTGCGATTGGACAACAGATGGTAGATTCTGTCCCTTTAGTCGTGGAAACGGTTAATGCTTGTGGTGGAGTAAACGGCAAGCCTGTTACACTGATTGCGCAAGACGATCAAACTGATCCGCGCGCTGGTGCGGCGGCGATGACCAAGTTGGCTGAAGTCGATCGCGTTGCAGGTGTCGTTGGTTCGTTTGCGAGTAGCGTTTCGAGTGCGGCTGTCCCGATCGCTGTGCGTAACAAAGTGATGCTGATTTCTCCTGGTAGCACTAGTCCGGTATTCACCGAACGCGCCAGCAAAGGTGAGTTTCAAGGCTACTGGGCGCGAACTGCACCTCCAGATACTTACCAAGCACTCGCTTTAGCTCAATTGGCAAATCAAAGAGGCTTTAAACGAGTTTCAACGGTGGTGATTAATAATGACTACGGCGTTGGTTTTGAACGCGCATTTGTGCAAGCATTTAAGCAACTTGGTGGCACCGTTGTGAATGAAGCGAACCCAACGCGCTATGACCCGAAGGCAACGACTTTTGAAACTGAGGCTGCTGCCGCTTTCAATGGCGATCCTGATGCCGTCGTCGCAGTCCTTTACGAAGAAACGGGTAGCTTACTGCTTAAATCAGCGTACCAGCAAGGCGTGAGCCAGGGAGTACAAGTTATGCTGACCGACGGCGTGAAGTCAGCAGGCTTCCCCACCAAAGTTGGTAAATCAAGCGATGGTAAATACATTGTATCGGGTGCGATCGGCACGGTTCCAGGTGCTGATGGCAAGGCTTTACAGGCGCTGACACAATTGTGGCAATCAAAAAAAGGTGGACCGCCTGGCGAGTATGTTCCTCAAGCGTGGGATGCTACCGCCCTCCTCGTACTAGCAGCACAAGCAGCACAAGCTAACACAGGTGAAGGAATTGCGAGCAAAATTCGTGAAGTTTCCAATGCGCCAGGAACCGAAGTGAGTGACGTTTGTGAGGGGTTGAGATTACTCCGCGAGGGACAGGATATCAATTACCAAGGCGCGAGTGGTAATGTCGATGTCGATCAAAACGGTGATGTCGTCGGTGTTTATGACGTTTGGACGGTTAATGATGATGGAAAATTAGCAGTTACAGACAAAGTTAATCCGAAGTAAGTTGAGGGAGAAGCGAAAAGTGAGGAGTGTTAGTGGAAGTGTCGGAGTGTAGGAGGTGTGGGGAGTGTGGGAGAGACAAAAATGCTACTTTTTCCTCTCATACCATTTCACTAAATAAAAACGACAAATCATTTCTCCTCTGCTTCCTCTGCTTCCTCTGCACCTCCCCTGCTCCTG
Source organism: Gloeocapsa sp. PCC 7428 (assembly GCF_000317555.1). Lineage (GTDB taxonomy): Bacteria > Cyanobacteriota > Cyanobacteriia > Cyanobacteriales > Chroococcidiopsidaceae > Chroogloeocystis. Next base: position 2,144,488 of record NC_019745.1, on the reverse strand, counting down.
AAGCTGCCTATTTGCAGTAACTTCAAAGTAAAATGGTATATCCGCCCTCTTTAGAAGCCGAATCCGCCGAAGTTATAACCGACTCCGATGAGTATTCCGATATCGGTGCTATCGACAAACGCAACATTAAGCGCGGCTGTTGCTGTGAATTGAGATGTTAGAGGAACATCTACACCACCTGTTAACACGGCTCCAAAGGTGCTATCTTCACCAGTAGAAATCGCTACACCTCCGCCAACGTAAGGCGCGATGGGCAACGGATCGGTAAAAGCACCTACAGGTTGGAAAGAGAAATCGTAGGTGACAGGAATTAGAATAACCGCGTTATCTCCTAATACAGCCGAAGGACGTGTTGATAGGGTATTAGTCAAGCCAATTTTGCTGATGATGGCAAAATTACCACCGCCTAGGGCAGTGCTGCCATTGTCGCTTAAACCAATGTTACCCGCAACACCTACATAACTAGAGCCGCCGATTGTTGGTTGACCAGGATCGACGAGAATTTGAGCAATGCGATCGCTTGACGTTTCGACGGCTGGAGGGACAGCTGGTGCTTGTGTCAGCGGTGCAGAGGCGGTTGTGGTTGTTCCTGGAGTTGGTACAGATGTTAAAGAAGCTTGGTTATTTTGCAGCCTCTCTACTAAATCATTTGGTTGAACATCAGGTGCTGGAACGATATCCACTGTTTGTGCTTGAACAGCTACAGTTACGCTTGCCATTAACGGTGCTAACACAACTGCTTTGACTGGGGAAGGAATACGTTGAGTAAAAATCGCGTTCATAGTCACTCCTCAACCACTTCTAAGAATATCAACAATAATTTCAGGTATTTTCGATTGACTGTCGCCAACATTCAACATCTAGCACGCGAATTTATAATTTTGTGCTGCTAGTTTGACAGATTTATAAGACTGTGCATTGTAGGAAGATTTCAGCCAATTGTTTGCTAAACTTATATATTTGAGCAATAACACGCCTATGTTTCATAAAAAGATAGACAATCATAGATTTAAGCTGCTTTCTTGACGTGTAGCACAGCAATAATCAAATGCTCGTAAGTTTGAATACCAGCTTTTTTTATTTGGGTGATGTCTCATCGAACGAGCCAAAAATTCAATAATGATGAAGACAATTTTATGCTTTGGTGATTCAAATACTTGGGGATGGAATCCTACGACACAGCAACGCTTTCCGCGTGATGTGAGATGGCCTGGTGTTTTACAGCAGCAACTTGGTAATGAATATTACATTATTGAAGAAGGACTATGCGGACGAACTACGCTGCGCAAAGATTTGTTTGAACGTTATACCAATGGCAAAGAGTATTTAATTCCTTGCTTGAGTTCGCACAAGCCAATTGATTTAGTCGCGATTATGCTAGGAACTAATGATTTAAAAAAGCGTTTTGGTCTTTCTGCTTTCGATATTGCTAAAGGTACTGGTATTTTAGTGAATATTGTACAACGAAGCAAAACAGGACCTAACAGTAGCGCACCAAAAGTTTTGTTGATGGCACCACCACCGATAGGAAAAATAGCAAATGAGCGTGGGCTGTTTAAAGGCGCAGAACCTAAATCAAAACAGTTTGGCGAATTGTATATGCAAGTTGCCTTGCGCTGTGGATGTGCGTTTTTCGATACAGCAGAAATTATCCGTTCTAGCGATGTAGATGGAATTCATCTAGAAGCAAGCGACCATTTAAAACTGGGGACAAAAGTTGCTTCTATAATCGATGAAATTTTTGCTGGTGAGACTTTATATTCTAACGAAATTGCTTAAAAATTATTTTTAATTATAATTCGTTATCCTTAGGCGTACATTTTGTTTTAGAACGATTAAGTTTATTGGCTGTGTAGTATTTTGAGCGATAAGATAGTGGTTGATTGTGATGCGAGTTTGGTTGAGAAGGTTGTTGCTTGATGGCACGCTGACGTAAATAGCGAACGAGGATTATGCCTATGTAGTAACTGGCGATCGCACACGTTAAACTTACAACAAAGCAACCAACAAATAATACAAATATAATTTCGGTTCCGAGTTCTAAAAATTGCCGCCAACTCGCAACGCTTGTAGAAGTAAAAGCCAAATCTTGATTGCCAAGTAGCCAACGACCAACTTGAAAGTTAAACAAAAAGATTGGAATATATGTTAATGGATTACTGATCCAGGTTCCGGCGGTTGCCATTAACTTATTGCCTTTGAACCAAATTGCTAAAGCTATGCCAATTAGTGTTTGGAAACCAAACAGAGGAAATAACCCTGCGAATACTCCTACAGCTAAGCCTCTGGCTATGGATTGTGGAGTCCCGCGCAGATTGATTATGCGCCAAAACCAATTATGAATTTGTTGCTGCCAATACCTCTTAAACTTTTTGAGCTTGGAAGTAATCTTACGTTTTTTCACTACTGCTGCAAGATAATGAAACGGTACAGTCTGTGTTATTGATTAAAGTACAAAAATATCTTCAATGAATTAAAGTGCGATCGCATCCCCTGTGAGTAAGATTTAAAATTTGATTCAATTTGAAAATTACGTACCCGTATATTCTTGTTGCTAGCTCAGCAGTTTGTTATTTTTATTGTTATAGTATTCAAGCTCAATTTATGAATCGCGAAAAGCTTTTACCTTTTGAAATTGCGCTACCGTTATCTGTACGAACTTACGATATAGATTTTGCAGGCATTGTTAGTAATATTGTATTCATTCGCTGGTTAGAAGATTTACGCTGTGAAATTTTGGTAAATCATTTACCGATTGAAGAACAACTTCAAAATGGCGTTGCACCCTTGCTTATTCAAACACAGATTGATTACAAAAAATCGATTACTTTGGTTGATAAACCCATAGGCAGAATGTGGATTAGTAAACTAAAAACGATGAAATGGTTTGTCAATGCTGAAATATCTGTCGATGGTATTATTGCAGCAACTGCGGAACAAACAGGCTGTTTTATTGACTTGACAACAAGGCGTCCGGTTCCTGTACCCGCAGAACTACAGCAGAAATATTTGGAGTATCATCAAAGATTGTAGAAGTAAGTCAATTCTACTGCGATTTATTTCTAATGAACTGCTGGCACAGGAGGAATTCGGGCATAGCAGCAGGGACAGAGATCAGAGGTCAGGGTTAAAATCTAACTAGGGAAATCACTATGAGTAGACCTCCTGCATGAATCACAGACGCCCTGCGACTTCCTTCGGGGCTACTCAAGCAAAGTGTACCTTCGTACACTAAAACAAGATTTTTATGGGTAAGACGAGGTCGATGGACTTTCTTTTATTTAGCTAGCAAATTTATACGCGATTCTCTTCACGCAGGAGATCTAGTGATTAGGGCTATAATTTTTTATTTTTTCTAAAGTTACTTTGTTCTTACCTATTAATCAGATACTTAAATAAGTCATCAACTACTAAATTGGCAGCAATTGGACCACTTCCAATCCAGTAACTTGGTACTTGATAAATTTTGTTTTGCTGTACCACTTCCAATTTTTGCCAAAGTGGATCGGACTTTAATTGTGCTAGTTTTTGTTGAGCTTGCTGATTAGCTTCGACGGTATTTTCACCTGTCCAAACGAACATAACATCACCATCGGCTTGAGATAGCAATTCGCGGCTAATTGATGTTTGAATTGGATTGCCAAATCGCTTTTGAGCCTCATCGGCGGCGATCGCCTGCGCTGGGGGACGAGGTAATCCAGCATCTTGTAAAATAGTGCCGCAGAAAGAATCTTTGAGGTAAAGATTGATTCGCTCTGGATAGATACGAACAACAGAGACTTCTGTATTTTTAAGACGTTCCCCCATCTGTTGTTTGAATTGCTCTAGGCGCGTGTAGTAATCGTTCATCACCTGCTGAGCAACCTCGCCTTTTTGCAACATTTGGGCAAAATTTAGAAAGATCTCATTCCATTTTCCACTGTGTTCAACTTCATAAAGGACAGTAGGTGCAATTTGCGAAGATTGCGAATAAATTGTTTGATAGTAGTCTATACCTACGATCAGATCTGGTTGGAGTGCCAGTATCTTTTCAAGATTAGGTTCGCCTGTGCTACCGATATCTGCAACTTCTGTTAAGTCTTGCTGCAAGTCTGCTGCAAATGTACTAGAGACAGCACCAATCGGACGAATGCCTAAAGACAACAAATATTCAAATGTTACACTATCTAACGCCACAACTCGCTGAGGCTGACGCGGTACGCAAGTTTCTCCAGCAACGTGTTGTACTGTGTAACAATCAGCATCAACTGCAACACGATCATTGCTTGTGCAAGCCACAATCGAGACCGTCAAGATCGTTAATAAGCCAAAGCGAATGCGACGATAGATACGATGAAGCATTTTGCAATTAAATATCACATACAACATTTGTCGGGTAATAGGTAATAGGTAATGGGGAGCCAGTGCGTTGCGGAGGTGTCCTCCGTTGTAGCAACTGGCGTTAATGGGTAATAGCGACGATTCTATGATTACAAACTAAAATGAGCGATCGCCAATCGCCAATCACCAATCACCAGTTACCAATTACCAGTTACCTTAAAAAGTGATAGATAAGGAACCGATCACCGTAAAGGGCGCACCTGGTGCATTTGCTTCGCGAAATCCTTCACTGCTGCGGATGTAGTTGACATCAAATAAATTTTGGAAGTTTAATGCAGCCCGCCAGTTGTCGCGACGGTAATATAATGCTGCATCGGTGCGAACATAGCTAGGAAGCTCATAAGTGTTATCAAAGTCGCCAGAACGTTCGCCAACAAAGAACAATCCCACACCAAAGCCTAGCCCTTGTAAATTTCCTTCTTGAAATTCGTACGTAGTCCAAACGCTGGCGCTGTTTCTAGGAACATTATTAGGACGATTTCCCGCAGGATAATAGTTATCCTCTGTGACTTCAGCATCGGTATAAGCATAGGATGCGATCGCATTCCATCCTGGTAGAATTTCACCTGTGACATCAAGTTCAATTCCGCGACTTCTGATTTTCCCCACTGCAATTGCAAAATCTGGGTTTAATGGGTCGGGACCTTCCACATTCCGCTTAATCAGATTATAAGCTGCAAGGTTGGCAATCAATCGACCATCCGCAAACTCGCCGCGTACGCCAATTTCAAATTGTTCGCTAAGTTCTGGATCGAGAAAAGAGCCATCGGCGGTTCGACCAAAAATGTTAGGCGTAAAAGCTTGACTATAGCTACCATAAAGCGACACTTCGCGACTAGGCTGATACACCACACCAAGGCGAGGCGTAAAACGTTGAACAGTATCTTCGGCTTCGGTATTTGATAAGCTATCTAACGATTGTAAATCGTAAACGTCAAATCGTCCACCTGCTAAAATTTTCAGACTTTCACTCAGCGTAATTTGATCTTGTAAATACAAGCCAACATTATTTTCTCGACTGGTGTCACTACGCACTACCAACGTGAGATCGTCGAGATTAGGACGCGAAATTGGATCGCCTTCTTGAGTAAAGATATTGAGAAAGAAACTTGGATCGCCTGGTAAACGGCGTTGCGTACCTTGGGTGGTACTGCGGTTAAAATCGACTCCGGCTAAAAGTGTATGCTCAACATTACCTGTAGTAAATTCGCCAACGACATTAGTTTGAAATGAATAAACTTCATCATAGTCGTCGTTAGATCGCCAGCGGCGATCGAGTGTGCCATCATCTTCAATAGTCCAGCTTTCAATGCGAAAGTCAAAAGTATCAACTGAGAGGTAGCGAAACGAGTTACGCAGTTGCCAATTGTCGTTAAAGTTATGCGTTAATCGATAGCCGGCACTCAGTTCTTCAGCTTGGGTGATCGCACTCGGATCTTGAAATAAGCGATCGCGCGGTACATCGGCAACTCGATTACCAATCGCCGGAAGACCGCGATCGAACGGACGTTCTGCATCTGCGTAGGTAAAATTGAATGTCAAAGCGGTGCGATCGCTCAAATTCCATGTTAGTGATGGCGCTAGCACAAAGCGATTCACATCCTGCTCGTAGTCGCGAAAGCCATCTTCGGCTTCATACAGTGCGGTGAAGCGATATAATAGCCGTTGATCGCTATCTAGCGGTCCTGTGAGGTCAATACTCGGACGCACTAACCCAAAACTACCAACAACAGTGCCAATCGTGTAAGCTGGATCGGCTTGTGGTTGCCGTGTGACGACACTGACAACCCCGCCTGGTTCCAAATTACCATACAATACCGATGCAGGTCCTTTAAGGACTTCGACGCGCTCAATCAGTTCAGTATCATTAGAAGTTCCTCTTAAGATAAATGAGCCACGACGAAAACCGTCTTCTAGCAATACATCTGACTGAAAGCCACGAATATTAACTCGATCGAGGCTACCGCCAAAGCTATCACCGACGTTGACACCGCTAACGTTGCGCAAAGCTTCACTCAGACGGTTGACTTGCTGATCTTCTAAAACACGTTGTGGTAGAACTTGAATCGATTGCGGGATATCGCGCAGTTCTGTATTTGTACGAGTTGCCGTTGTTGCATTGGGTACAGAATAACCTTGCGATTCTAATTCACCCGTCACGACAATTTGAATTTCTTCATCTGCGGGGGGTGTGACTGCGAAGACTAATCCTTCGGTTGCAACTTGTAGTTCGACTGTCGGCGGTGCATCGGTTCCGGTAATAGCGACACGAACTTGATTATTAGGTAAGTTCGTCACGCGCACTAAGGCAATACCTTCTGCGGGATTGATGGCTTGAAATTCTTCAGGTAATGCCAACACGGCGTTGGGAATATCCGCAATCAACGTATTATCGACAGTTGAAGTCGTTGGCGATAATACTCCTGCTGTTTCCAAAACTACCGCAATGCCCTGTGTCGTGTCTATCCTCACTCCAGTAATCTGAGTTACTGTTGGCGCAATTTGCTTTTGCTGTTCAACAATGGTTGCTGCATCTGTAACGGTTTGTGCCCAAGCCGGAGGAGAAATTAGTAACGATCCTGTTAATAATGCCAATTGCCAATAATGCCGCATCACTCTACACACCAATTATTGAAAATGAGAATCGCTGTAGGGTAGACATTCTCCTACATGATTGAATCTGAAACTGTTGATAAACGTTTTCAAAAGAAGTGTAAAAGAAATTGTGGTGCTATTGGCGATCGCTTTGACTACTAGCGGGAATGTTTTGAACGCTAGGCGGAATTTTTCTGGTGAAGATATTGAGCTTGCTCTTTTACTAAAAACAGGGTGAATAAGGTGCGATCGCGCTTGGCATTGTCATGATGCGATCGCGATGATTCAAGATTAAACCGATGGGACAGGCGGAATTCGGGCATAGCGGCGGTTTCTAAGAACCATAGGAAGTTTTGCAGGGAGAATATAGCCATCTTCGCTATCGAGATATAATTCACCTAGCTTTAACAATGCCTCAGCACTTTCTAATGGTGGTAAATCGCCAAACAGATAAGTAATTTTACTCGTTGCACCAAGCGCGATCGCACACGGGCGGTCGCACGCACACAAGCAGCCCACAGTTTGAATTTCAAGTTCTGACTTTCTTGCCCAATTTTCATACAGTGGCATCAGTTGATGAAGCAAGTGTGTTCCGCCTGGTTGTCCTTCATAAAGTTCCTGTTCGGCAGAAAAACCGCAAGCTTCGCAGACAAAAAGAATGTGTGTCATAAATAATTTTAGGTTTTTTCTGGTGTTGACATTGCGTGTTGTTTTAGCGTTTTATCTGATGCATTGCTTTGCGCTTCAATCAGATACTTAAACAAGTCATCAACGATTGCATTAGCAGCCAAAGGTCCATTACCAATCCAATAACCTGGAACTTCATAAACGCGATTTGTTTTGACTGCCTTTAATCTAGACCAGAGGAGATCAGCTTTGAGGGCTGCTTTTGCCGATTGCGCTTGGCGTTCAATTTCTTGATTTGCCCCAGTCGCCCACAAAAACATAACATCACCGTCAGCATCTTTGATTCGTTCCTTAGCGATCGAGTATTGAATCGAATTGCCGAAACGTGCTTGGGCTTGGGCTGCATCAAAATTTTGTGCAGGCGGACGCGATAGCCCTGCATCGGCTACCACAGTTCCACAAAAAGAGTCTTTTAAGTAAAGATTCACGCGATCGGGGTAGACTCGTACAATCGAAACTTGAAGTTGATCGGGCGCACCTGAATATTGTCGGCGAAAATCTTCTAATCGCGCATAATAATCTGTCATTACCTGTTGTGCTTTGTCTGTTTTTCCTAATGCCGCAGCATACTCCATGAAAACGTCCTTCCATCGTCCGCTATGCTCAAAGGAAATAATGATTGTTGGGGCAATGTTGGATAAGATTTGATAGTCAACGCTCAAATAGTCTTCTGCAATAATTAAGTCAGGCTTGAGCGTCAGAATTGCTTCGATACTCGGTTCTCCTAAATCTCTGCCAACATTGGTAATAGCCTCTAGCTTGCCTTGGAGATGAGGATCGGGATTGCTCAGATCACTGCCAATCGGTTGAATTCCGAGTGCTAAGAGATTTTCTATCCCACCTAGCGTGACAATCCGTTAGGGATTATTAGGGACACAAGTTTCACCTTTGGTATGGCGCACGATTCGGCAATCGGTTGATGTAGCCAATTCGGTGGTGACGCGGTTTCCGTTGCAGGCGACGACGAACAAAAATGCGATCGCTCCTAAAATGATGCGTTGAACGACACCTCGAAGCTTATTCATCAGTTAGAACTCAACGGATAACGATCCAATAACAGTCAACGGCGCACCAGGTTCGATGGCAACTCTACCGAAGTTTACCCCGCGAAAATACGTGACATCAAATAAGTTTTGCACGTTAATTGCTGCCCGCCAGTTGTCGCGTCGGTAAAAGATCGCCGCATCGGTACGCAGATAACTCGGTAAATCATATGTGTCCTCAAAGTCTCCGGCACGTTCTCCAACATAGAATAAACCTAAGCCAAAGCCTAAACCTCGCAGATCGCCACTTTGAAGTTCATACGTTGTCCACAAGCTGGCGGTGTTTTCCGGCACATTCGCGATGCGGCTACCTTCGGGTAAATCATTACTTTCGGTAACTGCGGCATCGATGAGAGCATACGAAGCAACAACGTTCCATCCTGGTGAAATTTGTCCAATCAAATCGAGTTCAATTCCTCGGCTGCGCTGTTCGCCAATGGGAATACTGAAATCTGGATTGTTAGGATCGATTGTCGCAACATTGGTTTTGGTAATCTGATAAAGGGCTAGATTGGCTACGAGTCTACCGTCAAGTAACTCGCCCCGCGCACCAATTTCAAATTGCGTTCCGCGTTCCGGTTCGAGAAACGATCCGTCTACGCGCGTGCCAAAGTTGGGTTGAAACGATCGCGCGAAGTTGGCGTAGAGCGATAACGGTTCGATTGGTTGATAGACAACACCCACAGTCGGACTAAACGCATCATCTGAGCGACTCGATGTTGTTGCTTCGAGATTATCGCGGCTTTGCTGATCGACAACATCAAACCTTCCTGCAAGCAATACTTTGAGATTATCAGCAAGCGTTACTTGATCTTGTAATAAAATTCCTAATCTATCCGTGCGATCGCTACCGTTACGGACTGTGTTTGTCAGCGCATCCAAACTTGGGCGATCGATAACATTGTAAACCGGATCAAAGATATTAATATCTGGTGTTAGCCCCGCAGGAAGTCGGCGTTGCGTACCGCCAAAAGTGCTGCGGTTGAGGTCGATTCCTAATAATACATTATGTGCTACCGAACCGGTGTTGAATTGACCAAGCACGTCAGTTTGTATAGAGTAAGTTTCTGAAACGTCATCGTTGGATCGGAAGTTACGCGACAAAATTCCAGTTTCTTCATCAAGTTCTAACGGTTCTGCTCGATAATCGAAGGTATCGGTAGAAATGATTTGCAATCGATTGCGGACTGTCCAATTGTCAGTGAATTGATGCTCAAATCGATACCCAAATGTCGTTTCTTGAACCCGCCGTACATCGTTAGGTTCACCTAAAAAACGACTCACAGGAATATCAATAATATCGCGACCAATGGCAAGAAAGCCGCGATCCATAGGACGTTCGTCGCGCAAATAGCTAAAGTCAAACGTTAACCTAGTTGCATCATTAATTTGCCATGCTAAAGCTGGAGCAACAAAAATGCGATCGGCATCTTGCTCGAAGTCGCGAAATCCATCAAAGTGTTCGTAAGCAACGTTGAGGCGATATAAAACGCTACGATCCTCATTAAGTGGACCTGTAACATCAATACTCGGACGAAACAAACCAAAACTACCCACTTGAAGTTCTGTCGCCGCAAACGGTTCAGCCAAGGGCTGTTTTCGCACCAGATTAACAATACCTCCAGGCTCAACGTTACCAAATAAAATCGCCGCAGGTCCCTTCAATACCTCAACTCGCTCAACATTAGCAGTATCGAAAAACCCAAAATTGTTGGTTCGCTGTCCATCCTGAAAAACTTCCGTGGAAAAACCGCGAATATTCAACTGATCAATAGTTCCACCAAAGCCACCATCTTGCACGACTCCGCTGACATTACGTATCGCATCTGTCACGCGAAAGACTGCTTGATCTTCGAGAACTTGTTCAGGAATAATTTGCACCGATCGCGGAATGTCGCGCAATGGCGTATCAGTTCGCGTTACCGCAGCAGATTCGGTGACAGCATAGCCTGCTTGTTCTCCGGTGACGATAATTTCGATTGTTTCGTCGTCGGTTGTGGGAGTCACGCTGAAAATGAATTGTTGTGCTTGTGCTTGCACTGCGACTGTCGGCGGTGCATCGGTTCCGGTAATAGCGACACGAACCTGATTATTAGGTAAGTTTGTCACGCGCACTAAGGCAATACCTTCTGCGGGATTGATGGCTTGAAATTCTTCCGGTAATGCCAACACGGCGTTGGGAATATCCGCAATTAACGTATTATCGACAGTTGAAGTCGTTGGCGATAATACTCCTGCTGTTTCCAAAACTACCGCAATGCCCTGTGTCGTGTCTATCCTCACTCCAGTAATTTGAGTAACTGTTTGCGCAATTTGCTGTTGCTGGTCAACAGCGGTTGCTGCACCTGTAACGGTTTGTGCCCAAGCCGGAGGAGAAAATAGTAATGAGATCCCTGTCAATAACGCTAATCGCTGCCAATAATTCCGCATCACTCCACACACCAGTTAAAGACTGAGAACTAGGCTCAATACCCTAGTACTTTTTCTGTTGCTAAACTTTTTCAAAAGAAGTTTAAGGGAAATTATGGTGCTATTGGCGATCGCTTTGACTACTAGCGGGAATTTTTTGAACGCTAGGCGGAATTTTTTTGTGTAAGATAATCTCTCGGATTTACTCCAAATTTCTTTCTAAAGGCAGATGCGAAGTAACTGCGGTTAGCAAAACCAACGCTGCGAGCAATTTCAGAAACATTCAGGCGACGTTGTTCGAGTAGCTGACGCGCTTGTTCGAGGCGGTAGTCATGGAGATAGCCGAATACAGTTTTACCAAATACCTGACGAAAGCCACGTTTGAGCGTACAGTCATTTAAACCAACTTGTCGCGCTAACTCAATTAATGACATTGGATTGTCTAGCTGTTGCAGTAAAATCTCTTTGGCATAGTAAATCCGATCGATATCATCAGGTTTGAGCGGAGTATAAGACAGATTGCGCGGGTGTTCTAGATCGTGAATTAACAACGCCATCAGTTCCCAAACTTTGCTTTCGAGATACATCCGTTTGGTTAATGATTGATAAGGACACTGGAGAATTTGCTGAATTGCTGTTTGCATTGCAATTGTTGTGCGTCCAGAATAGAACTTGTATTTTTTGTCATTGCGGATCAATTGCTGAGTTAGCAATCTATATTCCGCCTCAGTGTGCCAAAATGCGGTGAATAACTCCGGCTTAATGTGAACATTTATCGCAAAAATAAGTTGATTAGCAAAAGATTGTGGCTTTTCTTTGGGTGCTATGCCACTACTATACAGGCTATAATGTCCAGCACGCATGAATTGCTCGTCACATTGTTCCGCTCCCGAAAGCAGGAATGTATACTCGATCGGGTGCGATCGCTCAGGCATTTCTAAAACAATGTCATCATAGAGTTGATATTTAGCGATCGCTAATTCCAATCCATCGCGCAGATTAATACTACGACAATAACCTTGTCCTAGCTGCGGTGGAAACTGATAAGTGATATCATCAACGTGCGCTTGCTCTGCCGTTTCTTCAAACAATTCCCAGTAAGCTTCTTTTGAAATCATCATCATGGCAAAGAGGCGCTATCAACTATTGCAAATAATTCCTAAAATTATCGCATACCTAGCAAGGTAAATTAAGCGTAGCTAGCCAAAGCGCCACTAATCACTAGCCACTTTCTTCCGACTTAACCATCCTGTTAACATTGCCAGCGCAAAGATTCCTAACATCGCACCCACAAGTAAAATTCTCCCGCCTTCAAAAACACCTGCACCAAGCGCGACGATGGGCGGCGTGGAAATTGCGATACCGAGAATTAGCGCTAGTATAAAACTACGCCATTTCATTTGCGTGAGTCCAACAGCATAAGCAACAAAGTCAAATAACCCTGTCATCAAAAATCCCGTAACCAGAAAAATGTTGCGTTCTAAATACTTTTGGCTAAGAGAATCAACTCTGCTTATAAACCTTTGCCCGACAAACTTTTGCACCAAACTACGTCCATAGCGTTTGGCGATGTAAAAGTTGAGGTTACACGCAATCAAATCAGCGATCGCAATTACGACAATTCCCTGAGCAAAACCAAACAGCACTCCTGATAAAATCGAGTAAGCGGTGCTTGGTAGTGCTGGAATCACGACGCTGACCATCCGCAAGGATATAACTGCTAACGGTGCCCAAACACCAAGCTGATCGACATTTGCTCTTACTTGTTCAATCCCAACACGATTGACAAACCAGATTCCTACAGCAACGAGTAAGACAATCAAACTCAGTTGTACGATTTTAATAAAATTGCGTTTTGTCATTTGTGCTTCTAAACTTGCTTCGATATCCCACCTTCATAAACTAAACTAAGATGAGTCTGCGAAGGCAAACTTCGTTTGTGTAGCCACGAATTCTATTCGTTAGGGCGTAGTTATGATTTAAAGGTTAAATAACATATTGCAAATAATGCAACGTTGAGTAACAGTAATTACACGATTAGACAAGCGATCGCCCAGGATGCAGATGAGATCGCAAACCTATCTCACCAGTTGGGTTATCCCACAACTACGAGTGCTGTACGACAGCGTTTAGCACAAATGCACTCCGCGAATCATGCTGTTTATGTCGCAGAGATTTCTGGTATTGGTGTCGTGGGCTGGATTCACGCCCACCTATGTCTACTTCTACAAACAAACTTACACGCCGAAATTGGTGGTTTAGTTGTTGATGAAAGATATCGTGGTAGTGGTATCGGTCGGCAATTATTGTTACAAATAGAACAGTGGGCAAGTCAGCAAGGGTGCGAAAGTGTGTATCTCCGCTCGAATATTATCCGCAAGCAGGCACACATTTTCTACAAAAAGATGGGGTACAGCTACATCAAAACTTCCCTCGCCTTCAATAAGCATCTCTAACATTTTGGCGATCGCCTACCATTTAAACATCGTTTTGTTACATTTCAATTTAAGTTGATGCAAGTTACATCTCCAGACTCAGTTTTTTTAGGCTTTCATGCTTTATCCGATGCTATCCGGATTAACGTTATTGAACTATTGCGCGATCGCGAGTTATGCGTGTGCGAATTGTGCGATGCTTTAGGCGTGACGCAATCAAAACTGTCTTTCCACCTCAAGACATTAAAAGAAGCAGGTTTAGTGCGATCGCGTCAAGAGGGACGTTGGATATACTACAGCTTGAATTTACCGCAATTCGTTATGTTAGAGCAATATTTAGCCGAATTCCGGCGCTTTAGTGCGATTATGCCGAGTCGTTCGTGTCCAGATTAGTTTTATAAATCTCAAACTCGTTTGTTTCTACTTTGTGGAATCTTTTTGCTTGACAAATCAATTTTTTTTGAAATGATAGAGATATACTCTTAATACCTGCCATCTAGGTGAGGTCAATGAACGTCACACATAAAGAATTGGCGATCGCGCTTGGGGCGCTAGCTTTGACAGTCGGTTGTACAACAACACCCAACTCTTCAACTCAAACACAACAATCACCACAGCTAACCGCAGCAACAAATACCACAGATACATCAGTCAGAGTTGATGGATCGAGTACGGTTTATCCGATTACACAAGCTGTAGCCAAAGAATTTCAATCGACTCAAGGCGATCAAGCGCAAATTTCGGTTGATTTTTCCGGAACAAGTGGCGGATTTAAAAAGTTCTGTGCTGGAGAAATCGATGTCACTGGCGCTTCGCGTCCCATCTTAACCGCAGAGATGGAAGCCTGCAATAAGAATTCTGTCAGATACATTGAACTTCCCGTCGCCTTTGATGCATTAACAGTAGCTGTACATCCACAAAACAATTGGGCGCAAGAAATTACTGTTGCTGAATTAAAAAGAATATGGGAACCAGCCGCAGAGGGTAAGATTACCCGCTGGAACCAAGTACGCGCTGCATGGCCCGATCGCCCATTAAAATTGTATGGTGCAGGTAAACAATCGGGTACATTTGATTACTTTACTGAAGCGGTAGTCGGTGAAACAAGAGCTAGCCGCAACGACTATGTGGCGAGTGAAGACGACAATGTTTTAGTCGAAGGAATCAGCAAAGATCCTAATGCTCTAGGTTACTTCGGTTTTTCCTACTTAGAAGAAAATCAAAATAAATTAAAAGCCCTAGCAGTTGATAACGGCGAAGGTGCGGTGATACCCTCACGTCAAACCGTAGAAAACAACGAATATCAACCGCTGTCGCGTCCTTTATTCATCTACGTTAATGCACAATACGCCCAGAAGAAACCCGCAGTCAAAGAATTTGTCAATTTCTACAATAAACAAGCCCCAACATTAGTAAGTTCAGTAGGCTACGTACCCTTACCCGAAGAAGCTTACGACTTAAACGAAAGACATTTCTACACCGGAAAAGTTGGAACAGTATTCGAGGGAGAAGCAGAACTCAACATCACAATTAGCGAATTATTGCGTAGACAAGCGAAATTTTAGTTATTCAACGTAATAGGTAATAGGTCATTGGTAATCGGTCATAAATATTATTTTCAACTGAGAGTCTCTCCTTATCTCTTACCTCTGCGTTCTCAGCGTCTCTGTGGTTCGTTCAAAATAGAGTAGTCTAATGAGTACAAAGAATCCTCAAGCAAATCGAGTTGCGGTTAAAGCTGGTAGCAATCTCAGTTTTTTTGAAAAATACCTTACTGTTTGGGTATTCTTGTGTATTATTGCAGGAATTTTACTCGGTAGATTATTTCCTGGGGTTGCGGTTGCATTAGATGCAATGAGCGTGTATCAAGTGTCAATTCCGATCGCGATATGTCTCTTTTTCATGATGTATCCGATCATGGTAAAGATTGACTTTACTCAAGCAAAAAATGCAATTCGTGCACCTAAGCCTGTCCTTCTTACTTTAGTAGTGAATTGGTTAATTAAACCGTTCACAATGGTAGCATTTGCCCAGTTTTTCTTAGGGTGGTTATTCCGAAATTTTCTTAGCGGTACAGAACTCATTCGCGGTGTCGAAGTGACACTAGCAAATTCTTACATTGCTGGAACAATTCTACTCGGAATTGCACCATGTACAGCCATGGTGCTGATGTGGGGATATTTATCCTACGGCAATCAAGGACATACTTTAGTAATGGTAGCGGTAAATTCGCTAGCAATGCTGTTTTTATACGCACCTTTGGGGCGATGGTTACTTGCAGCGAATGATTTAACTGTACCTTGGCAAACAATTGTTTTATCGGTACTTATTTACGTCGGTTTACCTTTGATCGCGGGAATGTACAGCCGCCACTGTATTTTTAAACATAAAGGTAGAGAGTGGTTTGAGCGTAAGTTTCTCAAATATTTAAGTCCGATTGCGATTACGGCGTTACTCGTTACTTTAGTGCTGTTGTTTTCCTTCAAAGGCGATTTGATTGTCAGAAATCCTTTGCACATTTTGTTAATTGCTGTTCCGTTATTTATTCAGACAAATTTCATTTTCTTGATTACGTATGTCCTAGCTTTAAAAATGAATTTGTCTTACGAAGATTCAGCACCAGCGGCGTTAATTGGTGCGAGTAATCATTTTGAAGTTGCTATTGCTACAGCCGTGACACTTTTCGGTTTAAATTCAGGTGCAGCCCTCGCGACAGTCGTTGGTGTTTTAATCGAAGTTCCCGTGATGCTGATGTTAGTTGAAGTGTGTAAGCGAACCGCCGCCTGGTTCCCCAGAGAACCCGAAAAAGCAACTTTGAGAGATCCGCGTTGTGTGAGTGCTTACAAGTAATTACGTAATTCACAGGTACTTAGAAAATAACAATCACCAATTACCAATTACCAATTACTAGTTACCAAGGATGCCAACATTTAACCACAAACCACGCATTTTATTTTTGTATGGTTCTTTACGCGATTGCTCTTACAGTCGTTTACTCGCAGAAGAAGCCGCGAGAATTATTGAGGACTTTGGTGCAGAAGTGCGTTTTTTCGATCCGCGCGATCTACCAATTTACGCCAGCGTCCCCGATACACATCCTAAAGTCCAAGAACTGCGAGAATTAAGTTTATGGTCAGAAGGACAAGTTTGGTCAAGCCCTGAAATGCACGGTAATATCAGCGGCATCATGAAGAATCAAATTGACTGGATTCCTCTCAGTTTAGGCGCAGTTAGACCAACGCAAGGTAGAACTTTAGCCGTGATGCAAGTTAGCGGTGGTTCGCAGTCATTTAACGCAGTCAATACACTACGCATCTTAGGGCGATGGATGCGGATGTTTACGATTCCCAATCAGTCTTCAGTAGCAAAAGCGTATCAAGAGTTCGACGATGACGGAACAATGAAAGATTCACCATATCGAGATCGCGTTATTGATGTCATGGAAGAACTCTATAAATTCACGCTACTACTTCGCGATCAAGTTGATCATCTCACAGATAGATACAGTGAACGCAAAGAAAAAGCAGCAAAAGAAGTTATTCAAATTGCTAATAGTGCTTTAGAAGTTAACCAGTAAAATTCTCGCCCCCTAAATCCCCCATATGTGGGGACTTTGAGCCAAATCTCTCTAACTGTTACCTCTGTGTTCTCTGCGCCTCTGTGGTTCGTTTTAAAAATCTAACAACTCAACCAGGATCACATTATGAAAAAAGTCATGTTTGTATGCAAGAAAAACTCACGCCGTTCGCAAATGGCAGAAGGCTTTGCGCGTACACTCGGAGAAGGTAAAATCGCTGTTACAAGTTCGGGATTAGAAGCAAGTGCTGTCGATCCGACAACGGTAGAAGTCATGTCAGAAGTTGGCATTGATATTAGCAATCAGACATCGAAACCTTTAAGCGATTTTAATCCCGAAGATTACGATGCAGTCATTTCCTTATGCGGCTGCGGAGTCAACTTACCCGAAGCATGGGTATTGCGTGAAGTCTTTCAAGATTGGCAACTCGACGATCCCGAAGGCGAATCAGTCGATAAATTCCGCGAAGTACGCGAACAAGTCAAAGAAAGAGTTGAAAAACTGATTGAATCTCTCAGCAGCAAAACTACTGCACAGTAATCCTAAAATCATGATACTTATTATCGGTGGTAGCGACGCGGGTATCAGTGCGGCGTTGCGGGCGCGGGAGTTGGATTCTACAGTTAACTTGACAGTTGTTGTCGCGGATAGTTTTCCGAACTACAGCATTTGTGGATTACCGTTTTACCTGAGTGGTGAAGTTCCAGATTGGCGAAACTTAGCCCATCGCACAACCGAGGAAATTACACGCGAAGGTATTCAACTGTTACTCGATTGTACGGCTCGGACAATTAATCCGCAGCAAAAAAATATCACCGTTGTTGATCGCGAAATGCGATCGCACAATTTAAACTACGATCGCTTAATTATTGCCACTGGTGCGGTATCAACTCGACCTCAAATTACCGGACTCGATCTTCCTGGTGTCTTTTTGTTGCACTCGATGGCAGATAGCTTTGCCGTTCATCAATATTTAACTACTTATGAACCACAATCCGTCGCAATTATTGGCGGTGGATACATTGGCTTAGAAATGGCTGATGCTTTGACGCACCGAGGTATCGCTGTTACGGTAATTGAACATTCACAAACGGTGATGAAAACTGTTGACCCTACTTTAGGTCAAATCATTGGTGAAGAACTACAGCGTCATCATATTACAGTTGTCACTGGTGTGGCAATTGAGACAATTGAAGCGAAAGGAACGCAGTTATTAGTCAAAGGCGAAAACTATCATACAACTGTTGATATGGTGTTGGTGGCTGTCGGAGTCAAACCGAATACTGAACTTGCAAAAACCGCTGGTGTGAGTTGCGGTATCAAAGATGCGATTCAAGTCACGCGAAGAATGGAAACAAGCGTTCCAGATATCTATGCAGCCGGCGACTGTGTTGAAACTTGGCATCGAATTTTAACTCAATCTACCTATCTACCGCTAGGAACAACCGCACACAAACAGGGGCGAATTGCTGGTGAAAACGCAGTAGGTGGAAATCAAGAATTTGCAGGAACGCTGGGTACGCAAGTAGTGAAGGTTTTTGATTTAGCGATCGCGCAGACTGGTTTACGCGATTCTGAAGCCCAAAGTGCAGGAATAGACGCAGTTACCGTCGAGCTAGAAACATGGGATCATAAAGTTTATTATCCCCACGCGCACAAACTCCGAATTCGCGTGACAGGCGATCGCCATACTGGGCGTTTACTAGGCGCGCAAATTGTAGGTCATTATCAAGGAGAAGTCGCTAAGCGAATTGATATTTTTGCGACTGCTTTGTTTCATGGTATGAAGGTGGATGAATTAAATAAACTCGATCTCAGCTACACACCTCCGTTTAGTAGTCCTTGGGACCCTGTACAAATGAGCGCGCAAGCTTGGGTTAAGGCACAATAATCATTAGATAGGTCAAAATAAATGTAAATTACAGGCTGGTGAATGGTCATTGGTCATCGGGAAGAATATTAAGTAAGAATTTCCTATTACCCGTTACCTATTACCAGAGATAATCAGGTCTGACATTTAATTACGCCCAATGAAGGAATCGGCACCTGATACATATCAATTTACATGGTTTGACTGGTTCTGCCTGTGGTATCCTCCAGGGTGGTTAATTCTCTTCAATCGCCACTGGCAACACTATCACGTTGATCCTGATGGTTGGAATTGGCTAGAGTACATTTTATTTCTCATTCCTTGTGGATTTTATCTGGCGTTGTTGATTCGCTGGCTACGTTTGGGATGTCGCTTTCCGAGAAATCAAGGTTATACCTTCGATCCTCACTATCAGCAAGCATTCCGCAATGAGATTCTGAAACCTATCGTTAAATATTACTTTCGTGCTGAGCTAAAACAAGCCGAAAATTTACCGCAAACAGCACCGTTGCTAGTAGCAATGAATCATGCGGGAATGTGCTTTCCGTGGGATTTTCTTGTGCTTGGTTATCTTTTAGCAGAAAACCGTGATTGGACTGTACAACCACTGGCGGGTGTGGCATTATTCGATCATCCTTGGATGAGGTGGTGGCTACCTTCTGGATGGTCGCAAGTGTTAGGTGGAGTCAGGGCAGAACGTGATGATTTTGAGGCGGCATTAGCGCAAGAAACAGTTTTATTATACGCTCCTGAAGGCTTACGCGGTCCAATGAAAGGATGGTTCAAAAGATATCAATTAGAAACGTTTGATTTGAGTTTTATTCAACTGAGCGATCGCTACAATATTCTAATCCTTCCCGTAGTTTGTATTGGTAATGAATATCTACATCCTTGGGCAATTCATTTCAAAGCTTTAGCAAGAAAACTTTCTCTTCCTTTCTTACCCGTTTCCCCGTTAATTCCCTTGTTTGCGCTTTTTCCTTCGATGGGAGTTTGGGCAATGCGATCGCGCTTATGTTACTTCATTCAACCTGTGTATAAAACTGAGTTGAAGGCAGAAATGAATACTTCGAGAAAAATGCGATCGCTTGCTTATCAAGAAGCACAATCGCTACGTAACAAAATGCAAAACTTAATTCTTCAACTTCTCACTGCTGGAAATTAAAATGAATTTACTTGACGTAGAGATAGTTACAACTCGATTAGTCTTAAAACCTATCTCGATGGAATACAAAGAAGTAATTTTTTCAGAATTTACGGAAGAAATTACTACTTATATGTATCCATCTACGGCTCAAGATATTTCAGAAACAGAAGCTTTTATTAGTGACTCCATCGGCGAAATGGCAGACGGTTGGGGTTTGGGACTTGTTATTTTGAAAAGAGACTCCCAAGAGTTTTTGGGTTGTACTGGACTTCATTGTATAAATCGAAAAAATCCAGAATTAGGAATTTGGCTAAAAAAAACAGCACACGGCAATAAATATGGATTGGAAGCAGTTACAGCTATTAAAAACTGGGCTGACAAAAACTTAGAGTACAAATATTTACGTTATCCAGTTGACAAAGCAAATATTGCTAGTAGAAAGATCCCTGAAGCATTGGGAGGAAAAATTGTCGATGAATACTACAAAATAAATATGAATGGCAAATCTCTGAACATAGTAGAGTATAGAATTAATAGACTAAAAAAAAGTGGAAATCCAACTTGAACTGGATTTAGCTATTTTCACCAAAGCGATAACCTTTGCCATAAACAGTGTGAATCAGTGGCGTTTCTCCTGGTGCTTCAACTTTACGACGTAGTAAACGAATTAAAGCAGCTAACACGTTACTACTTGGCGGTTCGCCATCGCCCCATAAATGTTGTTGAATTTGTGTATGCGTTAGCAAATGCCCAGTATTGCGCATAAAGTATTCAAGTAGTTGACTTTCTTTTTCTGATAATTCGATCATTCGTTCTTGACGATACGCTAGCTGATTTTCACAATCAAGTTCTAAATCAGCAACTTGTAACTTTTGCGTTGTCGATGCTGTCACTTCAGTACCCGATCGCCGCAACAAAGCGCGAACTCGTGCGAGTAACTCGCGTAATTCAAACGGTTTAACGAGATAATCATCCGCACCCGCGTCTAAACCTTGAACGCGATCGTCTACGGTATCTTTAGCCGTCAGAAACAGTACAGGCGTTGTTTGTCCGTTGCGTCGTACTTCCTGACAGATTTCTAAGCCAGTTTTAAACGGTAGCATCCAGTCTAAAATTAATAAGTCGTAGCCTTGGTGGGAAGCTAGTTCACTACCAGTTGCACCATCATAAGCAGCATCAACGCTATAACCTTCGCGGCTAAGAACGCGACTTAAAGGATCGGTAAGTTCAACTTCGTCGTCAACTAAGAGAATTCGCATGATGAGGGGCGAGGAGCGAGGAGCGAGGGGATAGAATTTATGTTAGTCTTAGCAACTCTATTTGACTCTTATGCTTACTGTTGCATTGCCGAAAGGCGCACTTTTGAAAGATAGCATCAGCTTATTGCAATCTGTAGGATTAGATTTTAGTGCTTTTTTGGATTCTGGTAATCGGCAATTGCAAATTCAAGATCCAACAGGAAAAGCGCAAGCATTGCTCGTGAGAACACATGATGTTCCGGTATATGTAGAATATGGTCAAGCGCAGTTGGGAATCGCCGGTTACGACGTACTCCGCGAGAAGAAACCCCAAGTTGCACATTTAATCGATTTAGGATATGGTCGCTGTCGGATGTCGGTAGCGGTGAAAGCATCGAGTCCATATCGTTCGGCGGTAGAATTACCAACGAATAGTCGAGTCGCGTCTAAATTTGTGCATTGCGCGCGCGAATACTTTGATAGTATTGATTTACCTGTAGAAATTGTACCTTTATACGGTTCGGTAGAATTAGGACCAATCACCGGAATGTCCGAGGCGATCGTTGATTTAGTTTCTACTGGGCGGACTTTACGCGAGAATGGCTTAATTGAGATTGAAACACTTTACGAAAGCACTGCGCGGTTAATTGCGCATCCGTTAAGTTATCGACTCAATACAGATAATTTGAGTGAAATCATAGAGAAGATCCGTTCTAATACTTTAGCCGCAGTTTAATAGCAGATAAATAATGTTTGACTGGTCTTTATGCCTAAATTTTAAATCTAGTTAGAATACCTTCATCCGTCGAAAGTTTAATTCATAGCATTCATATGGAAAAACAAACGGTTGATTTTGACGCTAATCCGCCAGTTGCTACGACAGAGTATGACGATCGCGTCCGTATGGCAATTCCTGGCTATGAAGCAATGCATACAATGGCGTTGTCATTTTTAAAGTCAAATTCACCAGAAGCCGCGAATTTGTTGATTGTGGGTGCGGGTACGGGAATGGAGTTGGTGAAGTTTAGTAAAAGTAACCCACACTGGCAATTATTAGGCGTCGATCCATCGAGTAATATGCTGGCGATCGCCCAACAAAAAATTACTCAAGACGACTTATCAAATCGCGTCAAGCTATTCCAAGGCTACACCCACGATCTACCCGATACGCCGCTTTATGACGGCGCAACGTGTATTTTAGTGATGCATTTTCTCCCAGATGATGGTAGTAAACTTGCATTACTTCAAAGTATTGCCCAACGACTGCGATCGTCTGCCTCATTCATATTAGTAGATATTTTTGGCGAAAAAAGTTCGCATGAATTTGAGAAGATGGCTGCGATCGTCGAACACTTCTGGGAAGAGATGGGGATACCTCCAGAACAGAGAAAAGAAATTTTAGAATCTGTTAATAATCGGGTTTATCCTATTGCTGAATCACGCATAGTTGAGTTGTTACAGCAAGCAGGTTTTGACAATATTATCAGGTTTTATACTGGATTTTGGATTGGTGGTTGGGTAGCAGCTAAAAACTCAACTTATTGAGCAAAAGTTATTAGTCTGCAACCCTAAATGATAAGCTAAATTCTAGGATGCGATCGCACTCCAGCTTGTTAATTTATAAACCAGTAGTCTTTTGATACACAGTTTGACGATAAGCGCTATTAAGTATATTTCTATCTAATGGTTCACCGTTAGAATTTGTCGCTACACAAGTGACTTCTGGCAGATCTTCGCCGTTATTAAAATAAATTAAATGACATATAGCCCAAGGCTTTTGTTTATCGTTATCAAGCATAAGAGATTCACCTTTGATCTCTACTTCCGTTTTAGCAATATCTTGCTTGTAAACTTTAGCTTTTATACCCCAATAAAAAAGATACTCATCTAAAGAGGTTTCTGTACCTCTGTAAACAACGTGTTTGTAATGATTTGCTGCTGTCGTTGGGTAATGAACAATAGCTGAAGAGAGTTTCCAAGGATCGTCTTTGTACCATACCGGAGAAGATTTAGCCGCAAGGCTAAACAAAACAGCATTAGTAACTAAGATCCAAACAACGAGTTTTTTCAACATTTTTCTGGGCAATAACTAACCAAATCTACAACTTTTAATATGCCCAGTTCTTTGTCGAATATCTCTACTGCGCGATCGCTATATAGTCATTCTTTTGATTCGACCAACAATAGATTTCTTGTATGAATCACAAACGCCCTCTGACTGAAGTCAGGGGCTGCTCAAGCAAAGTGTACCTTCGTACACTTAAGCAAGACTTTTATCAAAAATTTTGTGTATGGCCATAGTCAACATTAGGACATTATAGAAGCTCGTAGTGACTTGCCTGAAGGAAGTTTAACGCTGACCCCTGACCTCTGACCCCTGCTATAGATTTTCTAAAGTGTCTGCCCAAGCTGCTGTAGCAGAATTACACGCATTTATCAGCAGCAATCCCGATAGCCTTAGCACTCAAACTAGTGTATCAAGACTATAGGCTAGCTTTTTTTCTATGACTCGCTGCGAAAAGGGATGGATAATTTATCCATCCCCTCAAGTCAGCTATACGATCTACATTGTGAGTTAAGTCTTTAACGCTTGCGGCGATTCCAAGGACCCCAAATTGCAAAGGTAATTCCAGGTCTATAAATGTTCAGAAACATTGTTTGACCATCTGCTGAAAAACAGGCTCCAGCAAACTCGGATGTGTTCAAAGCATTCCGCGCAAACGAGTAAAGCTGTCCTTGGGAAGTCACTCCTCTAACAAACTGCTCACCTGCACCATCTTCGCAAAGGAACAAGTCGCTGAAAGGAGAAACAACAATGTTGTCTGGAAAATCTAGAACTTCTTGGCTGGGTGATTCGACAAACAGTTCAATCGTTCCTCCGTCTTGAGCAGTAGTACCAGGGATATAACGCCAGACTTGACCAACTCCAGCAATACCACCATTAGTACAGGTAAAATACACTTCATTATTGCCGAACCAAGCACCTTCACCTCGGCTGAACTGAGCAGCACCTTTGCTAAAGCCCTCAACTCGAACGGTATCAGTAACAGGATCGGGTTCTTCAATCCGAACCCAATCGGCGGCAAACTTTTGACCTACAGGAAATCCTACTTTAGTAATTGCTTGAGGTCGCCCCTGAATTCGCAAAGCTTCGAGGACTCCACCTGCTCTCAAGTTTCCAGGCTGCGTAGGAATAAAGCGATAGAATAAACCATCTCCTCTATCTTCAGTTTCATAAACAATTCCGGTTCGAGGGTCGATGGCAACGGCTTCATGGTTAAAGCGGCCCATCGCGACAAGGGGTTCTGGATTAACGAGTCCCTCTGCTTGCGAGGGTACTTCAAAGTTATAGCCGTGACGTTTGGTCACATTGTTAGCATTTCCTGGTCGGTTTGTTTCTGGAGTTGAGGTATTTTCTTCACAGCTAATCCAAGAACCCCAGGGGGTGACTCCACCCGCACAGTTACGATATGTCCCAGCTAATGAAGCATAATCTCGAATTAACTTGCGATTTGCTCCGACAATGAGGGTTGTTGTTCCTCCTTTGTTAGTAGAATCGTACTTCAGATTATCAGGCGCTTCAACACCAGTAGGATCGCCAGGACTGTGCTCGTGATTCCGCACTAGAATTGTGGTGTTTTGCGGTCCACGGAAGGCAGCCATACCATCATGCCGATCCGGCACGAGTCTGCCATCGCTCATTCTGTCGCCAACTCGCGAGAAGGCGCGGTATTGAAACCCACGCGGAAGATCGAGTAGACCATTGGGGTCTGAAATTAGGGGACCATATCCTTCAGCAAGAATCGTCTGACCATGAGCCACACGGGCATAAAGCATCTGTAAAGGAGATGCCAGAACAGTTCCAGCAGTAGTGGTTCCTGCTATGGTTAAGAAACGGCGGCGTGAAAAAGACAAGGGTTCTGCTCTCTTTATGTCAACTATCGACGGTAGCAGTTTACTCAACAGTGACTAAACGTAGCGAAAGATACGGTTAAGCCTGGATTAAGAGTATTCCTAAGTATAAAGAATTAGATTAGAGAAATATTAAGATATTAGAAGATTTTACCTACATTTTGTTCAAAAAAGAGGTAATTTGCTTGTCTGCCTTAGATTTTAGACTTGCAGCAAAGTCATACCCGAATAGCAGCAAAAGGGTGGAGTTCTATCAGTAACTTGACTAAGAACGATGACGATTTAGTGACTTTGGTAGAAATTTCTCGATTCTAGGAAGTCTGACCACAGTGGTAAATGAATTCTTTAATTCTTGTTCTCTCTTGGGTATGGTGACTTAGGATGCGCTAGCGCTAAACTCGATAAGCGTGCTTGTGCTACAGAAATTACGTTGTTAGGTTTTAGCATGACTAGTTCAGCGCCACTTTCGCAGCCAGTGATACATCGTCGCCGCGAAAATGACTGGCGATTATTCTTGCGGTTAGTGCCTTATGGAAGGCGTCACGGGCGACTGTTATTACTATCGATGTTGTTACTTGTTCCGGTGGCGATCGCTGGTGCGGTGCAACCTCTCATTATTGGACAAGCGATTTCGCTGATTCGTCAAGAACCGAATGTTTACGAGTTTTTGCGCGATCGCCCGTTGTCTGACGGATTAGTGTTACTAGAAGTTTTGTTACTAATTACGGTCATTGTCCGGCTGATCTTCAGTGGTGTACAAGGATATTTAGTGCAAAGAGTTGGACAACAGATTACTGCGGATATCCGCAATGATTTATTTGAACACGTTACTTCGCTTGCAGTGCGGTTTTTTGATCGTACGGCTGTTGGTAAGTTAATTACACGTCTGACAAGCGATGTCGAAGCTTTAGGTGATGTCTTTACAACTGGCGCGATTGGAATTATCAGCGATGTTTTCTCAATGCTGGTAATTTTAATTACAATGTTCACCTTGCAGTGGCAACTTGCTTTAATGCTGACGTTGATGCTGTTTCCCGTGACAGCGTTAATTATTTATTTTCAGCAACAATACCGCAAAGCAAACTACAAAGCCAGAGAAGAACTTTCGGTGCTGAATTCCACATTGCAAGAGAATATTACTGGTATCAATGTGGTGCAATTATTTCGACGCGAGAAATTCAACGCGCAACTGTTTCGGACAACCAACAAACAATATATTCGTGAAGTCGATAAAACGATCTTTCACGACTCAGCAGTGTCTGCAACATTAGAGTGGGTTGCTTTAGTTGCGATCGCCGCTGTCCTTTGGTTAGGTGGCTTTTTTGTCCTACGCGAACAGTTGACATTTGGGACATTATCTGCATTTATTCTGTTTGCACAACGTCTATTTGACCCTTTGCGACAATTTGCCGAGAAATTCACTGCTATTCAAGCAGGCTTCACCGCCGTAGAACGCGTTAGTGACATTCTTGATGAACCGATTGAAATTCGCGATCCAGAACATATTAAAAGCCAGAACTCCGCGCATAATAATCAAAACAACACTCACTCCTCACTCCTCGCTCCTCGCTCCTCAATTGGAGAAATTTGCTTTGAACACGTTTGGTTTGCTTACAAAGATGATGATTACGTTATCAAAGATTTAAACTTCGTCATTCGTCCTGGTGAAAAAGTTGCTTTAGTAGGTCCTACAGGTGCAGGTAAAAGTTCTATTATTCGATTGTTGTGTCGCTTGTATGAACCAAGTCGCGGGCGGATTCTAGTAGACGGTATTGATATTCGCGAATTACCGCAAGCCGAATTAAGACGGCGTATGGCAGTGATTCTGCAAGAGGGTTTTTTATTCGCAGGAGATGTTAAAGGTAATATCACCTTAGGTGATTCTTACTCTTTTGAAGAAATTACCGCAGCCGCAGAGAAAACGAATATCGCTCAATTTATTGAACAATTACCGCAAGGTTATGATACGCAACTTCGAGAACGCGGCACAAATCTTTCGAGTGGTCAAAAACAACTTCTTGCTTTCGCCCGCGCTGCCATTCGCGATCCGCATATTCTGGTATTAGACGAAGCGACGGCTAATTTAGATGTTGGTACCGAAGCTTTAATTCAAGATGCCTTGGATCAGTTACTTGTAGATCGCACAGCAATTATCATTGCGCACCGCCTATCAACTATCCGTAATGTAGACCGCATTTTTGTTCTCAAGCGCGGTCAGCTTGTCGAATCAGGCACGCATGAGGAACTGCTACAGCAAGGTGGTTTATATGCTAGTCTACACAATTTACAGATGCTAGGAACCGAGTAACACTACGTCCAGTTGCTGTACGACTGAAGTCGAGGCTACCAAACCAAGTATGCCTTTGCACACTAAAATAAGAAACTTACGAGTAAGTCCACCTCCGTGGACTTTGTTTATATAGCTGCGAATAAATTCGCCAAGCTAGAAAAAAAATGGTTATTTCCAGCAGCAAATATCTCTCGAAATAACCATAATTAATTCATGCAATTAAGGCAACAATTTACACAAATGTTCCTTTGCCATCTTTGCGGCGAATACCGATAACTGATGGACGAGGTGCGCCCTGAGGTTTACCTTCAATATTGCTAGGCCAATTGCTACCACGCGGTACAGTACGCTTCTGCTTAAAGAGCGTACCATCTAAGTTGAGCATCTCAGTCTCGCGACTAAGAGTCACTTGCGGAGTATAAGGACAATCTTCACCAGGATGCTGCACGGCAATAATCAAGGTATCGTTGCCAACAAACGTTGGTCCTGTCATCTCGCAGCGCGGTGGACCATAAGCAAATGGTACGATTTCTCCTGCATCAGAACCACTTGTAGGAATGAAGAATAACCAGTTGTTACCGAATACACCAATAAGGTTTGAAGTTTCTACATTTTTGTTGGAATCGATGACACTAGGCGATTCAGAACCTACAACCGTATGTTCTATGTCCAATAGTGTACCCGCAGCACCAACATCAAAACCATTATGCGCTGAAGTAGACATATCCGTTACGCCCCAGATATTGCCTTGGGTATCGAACGCCAAGTTATCTACGTTGGCAAAGCCATCACCAGGTTCGGCACCTGCTTCTCCACCTTTGACAAATCGTTGCCAACGGAAAGTTGTGCCGGTACTATCTTCGCTATCTTCAATAATCTTGAAGAGTTCTCCCGAAGGTTGCGCAGCCGTAACTGCTGGACTGTACTTAGAAACGACAAAAATCCGCGAATCAGGATAACCGTCACTTCCTGGCGCACCGTCAGTGTAAGCAATGAACACTTCTCTCGGATTGCGGGGATTCACTTCCAAGTCTTCAGGACGCGCTGTAGGAGTTCCGCCTACTAAGTTAGCTGCAAGGAAGGCATCAACAAGTACTGCACCTTGACTGCTGTAGAAATCAGATAACTTTTTGCCTTTATAAGGTGGAAGCGCGGTAGCTTCATTAGCGATCGTGACATCAAATCCACCACCGTCTACTTCTTGACCTGTGCTAATCCGGCTAGGTAACTTGATTAAACCGTCTCTTGTTGCTGTACCTAAAGCTGCCAATTCGACAGAAGCTAAAACAGACGGTGCAATTGGATTAGTTGCAGTACTTAATACAAGTGGAATCCATTCCCCTGTTCCTTCCGCTTTGCTTGGGTCTTTAGGTGGATTGTATTTAGCTACGTACAGCGTACCTTCTTCAAATAAGGCGCTATTGTCTTTTTTCGCATTGCCATCAACAGGCTTAACAACAGTTCCTTTGCTGACAAACTTCCAAGTGTGACCGCCACGGCGATCGTCACCCATGTAGCCGACTAGCTTTTTACCAACTTCTGCACGGAAGGCAATGTTTTCATGACGGAAGCGACCTAGGGCAGTATGTTTGCGGGGACGGAAATTAGGATTGTAGGGATCGATTTCTACCATCCAACCGTATTTTTCCCCAACTAAACCAAACTCAGCACCTGTAGTTTCTTCGATATAACCAACTTGAGTTCCATCGGAGTTAACGGCTTCGGTGACACCAACAAAGAAGGTTGAACTTCCTTGAAAGTTCTCCTCAGCAGACAGAATTGTATTCCAAGGAGTCGTACCACCAGAACAGTTATAAGCAGTGCCAATAATTTTATTTCCTAAGCCATCGGAACTCAGGTTAAACACCTCTTTAGCAGCAGGTCCAGTGCCTATTAGATAGTTATTATCTCCTTTTTGGTGGCTGGAGTTACCCCAAGATGTCACATCTTTGTACTGATCGCTACGCTGGCTATTGATCGCTAAGCCGGAAAGACCATGAATGCGGCGATTATTGCGATCGCTCACTACCTGATAACGTCCGTTGTTGTCTTTTGCAATCCGTACAATAGATCCCCCTAAGTTGTAGAGGAATTCGCCTAAAAGTGCGCGGTTTTTCTCGGAAGCTTTGAATCCAACGACAGCAGGAAAAGCCTCAGGAAATTGTGATGTATCGGTAACATCTTCTGGGGTACCTGGCGCAAAAGCACTGATTGGATAGCCAACGTATTCGTGGTTGACCCAAAGATAGCCATCATTAAGGTTGCCCTTGATAGGAACAAACGAAGTATAGTCGCAGTTGAAGCCAAAGTAATCGTCTTTGTTGGGAAAAACGCGATCGCCCCAGCGTACAATCACATACCGCTCATACTCTGGCGGCACAATCACATCATCAAAAACGGTGTAAGTTGTTAACTGAGCATCCGAAGAAGGCTGTAATATATTCCCCTTACCAATTCCTGTTGGTAAATAACTGACTTGCTGTTGATATATCGGTAAAGGATGTGGTAAACGTACAGGCGTAAAGCTTAAAGGTACAACTGTTTGGGCATAGGTAGACCCGTTACCCAGTAATCTTTCTCCTACGACAGGCGCTAATACAGCAGTACCAGCACTGGCTCCAAAGAACACAAGTAGCTGTCTGCGAGTAAGCTTAGACATGAAACTCCCCTTCTTGTCAGAATCGCTATGCAACCGTTTGCTAGCTACGGCGTTTGTAGATCGGCGAATTTATTCGCAGTATTCCGGTTAAATACAGTACCTGTACAACATTAAGGTGAGTTAATCCTGTGGTTAATACTGCTCAAATAAAGCGATCTAAATTGAGGAGTTAGTTTTTACAAAAATTATTTTCTAGATTGACATACGTATGCGTAAGTACTTTAATTGTTAATATTAGCTATGTAGCTAAAACCTCATTAGACAAGCGTTAAGTAATAATTATTTTGAAATATCTTTAGAAAAGAATAGTATTTTTTGGTTTAAAATTTCATACAGAGATGATAGCGTGTCAAGAATATTTAAGGGGTCACATTGACCCCCAAAATGACTTAAGTTTAGTCTTTAGTTGCGAATGACACCACGATTGAAAATTGAGCGATCGCTAAGTTCCAATGATGCCACCATCATCTTTAGTAATAACGACTGTCGCGGATCGAGGATAAATTTTTGGATCTTGGTTGGGCCAGCGTGAGTTAATTTTACCTGCCGCAAACTCCTCTTCAGAAGTACTTGCTCCTGGGTGCTGGACGTTGATAAACATTGTGCGCTGGTCAGGCGTTGTCACCACACCTGTAATTTCTTGTCCGATGGGTCCTGTTAAGAAGCGGCGAATTTCACCAGTATCTGGATCGGCTGCTAACATTTGGTTGTTGCCAAACTGTGCAAACTCACCCTGGTTCTGAGAGCTTTCACCAATGTCAGTTTGAATCCACAAGCGAGCATCGGCATCAAACCACAGTCCATCTGGGTTCACAAAAATGTTGTCGGCATTGAGAGGACGTCCAGATAGCTTGCGGCTATCATTTTCTGGTCCAGCCAGCACAAATATATCCCATTGAAACGAAGTCGCAGTTGGGTTCTTGCCAGCTTCACTCCAGCGAACGATGTGTCCCCAATCGTTCTCAGGACGGGGGTTAACAGCATCCACTTGGTCTGGTTTGCGATTAGAGTTGTTGGTCAGTGTAAAGTAAACGTTTCCATTGCGAGGATCGACTGCCCCCCACTCAGGACGATCCATCTTGGTTGCACCAACAAAATCAGCAGCGGTGCGCGTATTCACTAAAATATCTGCCTGGTTCTGGAAGCCGTTTTCGGGAGTAAGTCCGTTTTCGCCAAACTTCAGTGCTAGCCAGTTGCCTGTACCATTTTCATTGAAGCGTGCGACATAGAGCGTTCCATCGTCTAATAATGCTCCGCTTGCAGTTGCTTGACAATAAGGCTGTGCGGAAACATATTTGTAAATGTACTCAAACCGAGCATCATCGCCGGAATAGCAAACAATCGGCTGACCTTCGACTGGTGGCTGAAACACAATTCCTTCATGGGCAAATCGTCCGAGGTAAGTATGCTTCACCGGCGTGCTATTGGGATTGAAAGGATCAATTTCTACCACCCAGCCAAAAGTATTTGGTTCGTTGCGGTAGTCTTCAGTAGCACTAGCACCACTTGCAGAAGCACCAAAACGAATGTACTCATCTGCCTTGCTATCTGCCAATTCCCAGCCGTAGCGTGAAGTGCCATCGGTAGAAACTCCGTAACGCTCGTGATCGCGAGGTACGTCTGCATCGTTGTTGAGGAAATATCTCGCCCAGTTTTCTTCACAAGTGAGATATGTATTCCAAGGAGTGACACCGTGAGCGCAGTTGTTAATTGTGCCACGAGTTCTCGTCCCGTCTGGACTGTATTTCGTTTTAACTAAATCAGATCCGCGTACAGGTCCTCGAATTTCCATAGGAGTCAAGGCTGTAATCCGACGATTGCGCCGATCGCGCACTACACGCCAGCTACCATCAGATTGACGAGATATCCGCGTAATAGTGACTCCATGTCCATTCATTTCCTTGAGAACTTGATCGGTTTCACGAGTACCGTCTTCTTTCTGCGGAAAACTATCAGGACCTAATGCTTGCCCGACTGCTGCTGCATGAGTATAACGCGGCTCGACATATTCATGATTTACGACTAAGAGTCCATCGACTGAGCTACCCTCGTAAGGTGATTTACCTTCAATTGGGAAGAAGTGCATGCCGTCGTGATGCTGACCGACTTGCATTCCCTGCTCTGCTCCTGTATTTTTCAAGCTATAACGGGGAAAACTGCCACTGATCGGTTCTCCCCAAGGTATGAGAACGCGGGCGGTGTAACCTTCTGGAACGACAATGGTGTCGGCTTCGCTAATAGGAACCGGTTTAAACCCCAACTTAGTATTGCTGGCACTGGCAGGACGAGCTTTTAATCCATCTAGAATTGGTCCTGCAAACATTGACGTTACTGCTGCGGCAAGTGTACCTCTTAATACTTGACGACGTTGTAAGCGAGATTTCAAGATTGATGAAAAGTAGGGATTGCTAGAACGATTACAGATCGGTTCGCCATCATTATCAAACTGCCTGGTATGGTGCGTAGCCTCTTCATATGCTCCTCTAGCAATGCGGGAATACTTCTGCCTGAGGCTGCGTTTACTACTCACGGTAAGTTCTCCTCTTGTATTGCTTGCCCTGTACTGATGTGAGCATGAGTAAAGATATCTTCAGGACTTACGCAAATTATGAAAACATGAAACACGTACGCACTGATATTACAGTGCGCTATCTAAGCGTTAGGTGCTATTTGTATGCATTCAAACAAAAAATCCGAGTTCTCGCGTAAGTCCCACGGTACTGCAAACTCATGTTATTACGGATAAATACATTACTCTTGCAAGATTAAGATGGAGTTAATGCCAGGCTAATACTAGCTATTTGTTTTTGGAATATGGGTTATAGCAGGGGTCAGAGATCAGTTGACAGTGAAGAGAGTGTGGGAAAACTTTGTCAACTGCCAACTATCAACTTAGCGTGTTCGATGTCCTAACTACCCCAACGAGACTGCTATAGATGAAACATAAGAAATATTGCAAGTTTAAGCTTACTTGCTCGCACTTGATAATCAATTTATATAATTTCGCTATGATGCTAATTTTTTATACAACTAATTAGCCGAAGCATTTTGCAGCCGTAATAACTCATTTTTCACTCGTCGTTCGAGTTGCGCGTCGCTTTGCAAGTTGACTGTGATTGCATTGAAGCGATTAATCGTTAAACCATTACTTTCGACGATTTGCCGCGATCGCTTGCAGAACTCGACTGCAATATTACGTGCATCTGTAGGCAGCGAACTAAAGCTACGTGGTTGGTTGCAAACAATCGGTGGAATATTGTCTGAAGAAATGATTCTTTTAATTTCGTTAAACGCGGTTTGTCGCACAGGTTCCATGACGAGAACTGAGCGAGCATAATTTGTTACCTCTGCATTGCTCACAGCTTGGGCATAAGCTACAGAAGAAAATTCCACTTGTCGCGATCCAGCTAAATTAGGGACTAATCCAGATACGACACTTACACTACTTAAAGTAGCGATAACAAGCGATCGCGATAGCATTCGGCGGAAGCGATGACCAAAAACGATATGCCGATAAGATATCATACAACAAGCAACGAGAACAGTACTTTAGAGTAACAATTGTTTTGAAGTAATTTCTTGCTTATAAGTTCCAGAAATCAAATTATTCTCAAGTTAATCGCTGAGCGATCGCCAAAATCTGCAAACTTAATTTTTTCAGACTTCTCCGTATTTTTCCCGAACTTGACTGAAGTTCTTTAGTTGAGCAGTAAAGAGGAAAAATTCTTAATATCCTTACCACACCTAATGAATTACTAACAGAATTAGCAAAAAAGTTGGCAAAGTTCCATAATCTTCGTTTGTAAAACTAAGATTTCCTCAAGTCCTTGTTTTAGGCTGACTTCGAGTTCGAGTAATACTGGCAATGTAGAAGCAAGTTGCTTCACGGAAACGCCTTTAACTTCTTGTTGTAAAAAGTAAACGCGCTTAGGATTTGCAATTTCAGCCGCTTGCGCGATCGCTACATTATCTTGCCTTGTCTCACTCATCAGCTTCACCCACAACCACGTACGAAATTGTCCTATTAAAGTCGCAACGATGCGCAAAGCAGGCTCATTTTGCTCGATCAGTTGTGTTATCAATTCTAACGCTTTCGCCGAATCGCCATCTTTAATTGCGGCGGCTAGGTGCAAACTGTTGTGAGTATTATTACTAACTAAGGCAGCGACTGCGGCTTTATCTATGGGTTTTGAGTCAAAACTGGCAAATGTGCGTAATTTCTCTAATTCGTTATACATTTGACGTGTATCATTACCGACAGCTTCCGCTAGCATCTGCGCACTTTGCGATGTCAGTTTGATATTCAATTCCCGCGCCGCTTGTTGTACTTTGTCGATGAGTTGCTCGGTTTTCCACGGAGGAATCAAAGAAAATTCCTGAATTTGTGCAAATTTTTGGAGTAGCTGGGTAGATTTGAGACGTCCATCCGGTTTGTTGCGACAGCTTAGCAGTAAAACCGAGTTTTCAGGAAGAGCGGGTAATGTGCGTTGTAACTCGGCTAATAAGTCAGCGGAACACTGCTGAAAGACTGTTGTATCAACAAGCCATGTCAAGCGATTACCAGCGCCAAAAGGAGGTGTGATCGCTTGTGTAAGTCCTTGGATAACTGCGTCAGGTTGCGTCGCTGGAATTACGGTATAGTTAAAACTGAGCCATTGAGAATCAACAAAGCGATCGCGTAAGCGAAAAATTGCTGTTTGCATCGCGAAATCATCTTCACCCCAGTAAACATAAATTGGCATAAAAATCACTCGTGAAGCGCGAACAAAACGAAAGTACGATCCAAATCCATCCCATTATGGAGCAAAGTTTTGCCGTCATTGACCGCGAAATCGGCGCGCATAATTGGAGTGATGCGGAATATGCGATCGTCCGCCGCGTGATTCACACTACCGCCGACTTTGAGTTTAAACATCTGATTTCCTTTAGTCCAGAAGCAATTCATGCCGGAATCGCGGCGCTGCGGTGTGGTGTTCCGATTGTTACCGATGTCAGCATGGTGAAACAGGGTGTTATCGGATTGGTAACAAAGACTTTTAATAACCCACTAATCAGCGCTGTAGAACAAGTTAGCACTGCTTTACCAGGAAAAACGCGCACTGAAACAGGTATACTTCAATGTTACGAGAAATACCCGCACGCTATCTATGTCATTGGTAATGCCCCAACCGCTTTACTGGCGTTGTGCGATCGCATCACAACAACTTCTATCTTACCCGCATTGGCGATCGGCGCTCCAGTAGGCTTTATTTCAGTTTTGGAGTCGAAAGCCGCATTAGCCCAAACACCCGTTCATCAAATTCGCGTTGAAAGTCGTAAGGGAGGATCGGCTGTTGCTGCGGCAATTCTCAATGCTCTGATTATGCTAGCACTACAGAAGTAGAAATCAGGATGATTGATGAGTGTGGTTCATGTTGTCGGAATCGGTTTGGATGGTAAAGCAGGGTTAAGCAAGAATGTACAGCAAATCGTTGCCCAAGCGACATTACTCATAGGAAGCGATCGCCATTTAAGCTATTTTCCTAAGCATCCCGCCCAAAAGTGGATACTTGGTGATTTTACCGCAGCAATTGAGCGCATTCGACAGCAAAATACAGGCAATATCGTTGTCTTGGTCAGCGGCGATCCGCTATTTTTTGGTTTAGGGCGACTTTTAGTAGCAGAATTTCCGTCCGAAAAACTCGCTTTTCACCCGCATTTAAGTTCAGTACAATTAGCATTTAACGCGATCAAGGTTCCCTGGCACGATGCTAAAATCATTAGCGTTCACGGACGTTCGTTAACAGAATTAATTCAAGCATTACAGCAAGGCGTTGAGAAGATTGCTGTTTTGACAGATAACACAAATACTCCGAGTGCGATCGCGCGTTTGCTTCAGTCGTTAGATCTACCAAGCAATTATCAGTTTTGGGTTTGCGAAAATTTAGGGAGTCAGCAACAACGCGTACAATCTTGCTCACTCGAACAAATTGCATCGACAACGTTTGCACCGTTGAATGTCGTTGTTTTACTGCGTCAAAGTGACTCAAAAGACCTAGATTTAGCAACTTTACCACAGTTTGGTTTACCCGATCGCGTATTTTTAAGTTTTAGCGATCGCCCAGGATTAATGACCAAGCGCGAAATCCGCGTGTTAGTTTTGGGAGAATTAGCGTTACAACCTGGGCAAATTGTCTGGGATATTGGTGCGGGTACGGGTTCCGTTGCGATCGAAATCGCCCGCTTATTTCCGACATCTTGCATCTATGCCATCGAAAAAACCGCAGCAGGGACAACTTTAATTCAACAAAATTGCGATCGCTTTGGTGTAAAGAATGTTGTTTCGATTCACGGAAGTGCGCCAGAAGTGTTATCACAACTTCCCACCGCAGATCGCGTGTTTATTGGTGGTAGTGGCGGTAATTTAGTTGCTATTTTGGAGGCTGTGCGCCTTTCTCCCAATGGTGTTATTGTCCTTGCTTTAGCAACGGTAGAACACCTTGCGATCGCGTTAGATTGGCTCAAACATCAACAATGGCATTATCAAATGTTGCAAGTACAGCTATCGCGTTCTGTACCAATTGCGGATTTAACGCGGTTTACACCCTTAAATCCTGTAACAATTTTGAGTGCTACCACGAACTAATAAAAATAAGTAATCGATAATACGTGTTTCCAATTACCTATTACCAACAAAATCCCTGCTGTTGCAAGTAACAGGAGAATTCCGAAAGTTCCAGCCAAAGGTTTACCATGTTTCCCTGTTACCCAGTCAGGAACTTTTTGCGTGTAGGTGAGAATTTGAGTGGTGTCGATGGATGCGATCGCCCACACCCAACCGCTATGTAGTCCCCAAGCTAAGCCTAAACTTCCATTATCAATAACTCGCGCTAACACAAGTACCATCCCCATCAACCACAATCCAGGAAGTTGCGGTACAGTTTCGCGTTGTTCCCACACAAGATGCAATACCGCAAAAATTCCGCTAGAAATAACTGCGGCGATCCACAATGGATAATCTTGCTGCATTTGTGTCAGCATAAAGCCCCGAAAAATTAATTCTTCGGTTGCACTTACCCATAGCGCTAAAACGAATGTCGGTAGTACGACACTCATGATTTGCTGTAGCGATATCTTTTGCCAATTTACCCAGCCCAAAATTGTTTGAATTGCAAACAAGATCGCGAGACTGAGGATGGCGATCGCTAAACCTACGCCCAAAGATCGCAGAATTGCAAAATTCCAGACTAAGCCATAGTCTAAAAAATTTCTGTTTGTGATTTGGCTCACTTTCCAAAGCACAATTGGGGCAAGAAGATAGAGTGATGCTAATAACGGAAGTTTCTGCGCGGCTAAAGTCTTTGACTCACCACGCGCGACAAACAGCGGAATTGCTATTGGCAACCAACACCCAGCCCAAGCAATTAAAAAGCCTATTACTTGTAGTAATGACACTGGGGTAGCTGCCAAATTTATCAGCAAACTATGCGCTGTATAGTGAAGATGCCCGTTCAAAACCGCTGTCAATTTGCCAGATTTTTTTGATTGAAGATTAATAAAAAGGTCAGGCTAAAAGTTATGTTTCCGATATTGAGGAATGAGCCTTAATCCTTTTGAGAAAATTATTCTTCATCTTCGTCAGCATCTTCGTCCTGGCTAGCACTTTTATCACTATCTAGTTGAATCAAGTGAATGTGCTTG
Organism: Gloeocapsa sp. PCC 7428; assembly: GCF_000317555.1. GTDB lineage: Bacteria > Cyanobacteriota > Cyanobacteriia > Cyanobacteriales > Chroococcidiopsidaceae > Chroogloeocystis. The sequence continues at coordinate 2,106,566 of NC_019745.1, read as the reverse complement.
TATCCTAGCTTGATTTCAAATTCATCTCCTGGTTTGAGTCCCATTGCCTCAGTGTAAGTTGCACCTATGACAATTTGACCATTTTTGTGAACACTAACACGATATGTTGGTTCGCGACCGCGTCCATCTTTTGGTCCTTCTGGACTTAGGGGAATTCCTCTAGCTGCTAATAATGCATCATAGAAATCAGTGAGATTAACGCGAGTCTGTTTATTCTTGGTTACTGTGTAATAACCACAGCGCTTTGCTCTTTCTCGTCTTGGTAAGTCAGATAATTCTTTTACCTTTTGCAGTAATGCTTTTCCTGTTAATGGTGCAGTTGCGGTTTCAGTCATCGCACTTATAAATCCTTACGTTCTCCAAGTTGGTTTCATTGTCTTTTACAACAATGACATTATAAAAAATATATCCTCTTCTCTCTACTTTTTAGCAAAATAATCTGGGAATATTTACATCTTATCCCTTGTTAAATTATATTTGCATACAATTTTTATTTTAGTGGCGAAGCAGCGAGGTAATGAGTAAAGTTTTTGGCAATGTGCAAATATTTTTATTTTGCCAGTGATGCAACCATCGATTAGCGATATCAAAAATTAAACGCAGATGCCTCTTTGTTCGGCTTTTTTAGTCTTTGCTACAAATAATGGCTAGCAGTTTACTGATTTATCCACGAGGGTCTCAATCCTAGCCAGGATATTATGTCAAGTCCAGACACATAATTCTTAAGACATATTTTTTGTAACATTGTGGTTTGTCATTGACCAATCAATAACTTAACCTTAGTTAAACGAACTAAAAAATAGTTGCGACAAATCACAATTCTCCCTTCTCCTCTCCTGTGGACTTCGGCTCATCTCCATATATCAACCTTAAAGCAAAACATTATTAAGTAGGTAGAAGGGCTGAGCTAACCAGAGTTCTGCGATCGGTTTTAAACTAGAAGTAACCTCCAAATCACCTACTAAGTACCAAAGTGTAGTAAGCGATCGCAAAATATCTTAGCAAGTAAATGCTAGCAAGACGATCAAATTATAGGTACGCATAAAAAACTGTAAGGCTTTGTAAAGATGCAAGTTATTTTTAAAGTTATTCGGCAAAAAGAAAATTCTCCAGCCCAAGCCCAGACATACCAGTTAGAAGTTGAGCCAGGTAATACAATTTTAGATTGCCTAAATCGCATTAAGTGGGAGCAAGACGGAAGTTTAGCATTTCGGAAAAATTGTCGCAATACGATTTGTGGCAGTTGTGCAATGCGGATTAACGGACGTTCGGCTTTAGCGTGTAAGGAAAACGTCGGTAGTGAAGTTCAAAGATTACAAAACATCGAGGGTGACGCGATAACTCCAGAAATTATGCTGGCACCATTAGGAAATATGCCCGTCATCAAAGACTTAGTGGTAGATATGGATAGTTTTTGGAACCATTTAGAGGCGGTAGAACCTTATATCAGTTCAAGCGCTAGAAAAATACCAGAACGCGAGTTTTTACAAACTCCACAAGAGCGATCGCGTCTCGATCAAACGGGCAATTGCATTATGTGTGGTGCGTGCTATTCCGAATGCAATGCGCGGGAAATCAATCCCGATTTTGTCGGTCCTCATGCGCTTGCCAAAGCTTACCGCATGGTCGCAGATTCGCGCGATACTCAAACTGAAACGCGCTTGGAAAAATATAATATTGGCACTCAAGGTGTATGGGGTTGTACGCGCTGTTTTTATTGCAATAGTGTGTGTCCGATGGATGTTGCACCTTTGGATCAAATCAGCAAAATCAAACAAGAAATCTTAGCGAATAAGGAAGTACCAGACAGTATTCCCATTCGACACCGCAAAGGATTAATTGAACTTGTAAAGCAAGGCGGCTGGATTAATGAACCGAAATTTGTTCTTCAAGTTGTCGGCGATTACTTCCGCGATCTCAAAGGTTTATTGCGAATTACACCGCTTGGCTTCAAAATGCTCATTCGCGGTAAATTTCCACTTCATTTTGAACCATCAACGGGTACAGAAGAAGTGCGATCGCTGATTGAATCGGTACAACAAAAGAGGGGCGAGGAGTGAGGAGCGAGGGACTAGTTTTGAGTTTTAAGTTAACCTCATTCATAATTCACCCTTGCACAAGAAGCACCTCTGCACAAGAAGTTCCCCATCTCTTTTTATTGAGGTTCAGTTGGGATATTAATTGGTTGTCCGGCGCGATCGTAGACGAGAATATCCCACTGTCCGTTAGCACTTGATTCAAAGGCAATTCGATTGCCATCAGCGCTAATTGTTGGGTTACGAACTTCGGCTTGTAAGTTAGTTGTCAAGTTTCGTAACTGGCGGGTTTCGCGGTCATACAAAAAGATGCCAGACTTTCCTTGACGATTGCTAGCAAATACAATGTACCGACCATTTTCGGATAAAGCAGGACTTGAGGCGATCGCATCAAACGAATTTAATCCTGGTAAGTCAACTAATCTGCGGCTAGCCATATCAAACAAATAAATATCTTGACGCCCGAAGCGATCCGAACTAAAGACGATGTATCTTCCGGCGACGCGCGGCGTCAGTTCAGCCGCAGGGCTATTCAGGCTTCTTCCTCCTGAATCAAAGGGAAAGTTTAATAGCCGCGAGGAACCGCCACAGCTACTCAGTAATACCGTTAAGATAATTGTAATTAAGATAACTAAGCGTTTCACAAACCGATTGATAGACTCAAAACTAGGCTTTATAGCAGTTGACAGTGAAGAGAGTGTGGGAAGACTTTGTCAACTGTCAACTGTTTGTTCGGGTAGCCCCGACTAAAGTCGGAAGGCATCTACGATTTACGACCCTCAATAGGAACACCGTCAGGAATATCTAGTTCAATCCGAGAACCTCGATCGAGGACTTCGATATCCCACTGACCATTAATACTACTCTCAACGACGATGTAGCGACCATCAGGACTAATGCTCGGATTGCGAACCCATCCTTGATACCATCGGCTTAAAATCTGTCGCTGTTGCGTCACGCGATCGTAGAGTACTAAACTTGGTCTTCCTTGGTCGTTAATAATACAGACAATGTAGCGTCCTGTATAACTAATGCTAGGGCTTTCTGCAACGGCTTCAGGGCGGTCTTGTAAGCGCGGTAAAGGTAGCAAAACCTGCGCTTGCAGGTCATACAAGAGAAGATGACGACTACCATCACGGTTAGAGATAAAAGCTACGTAGCGACCATCGCCACTCAATGCCGGTTGTTCATCAGTATATCGGCTGTTCAGACTAGCGGGAGTGCTGAGGCGATCAATAGGAGTACACGCGATCGCAAAAATCAATAACCCCAAACCTAGACAAAGATAAATCCAGTGCTGAAGCCACCATTTTGCTAAAAATTTTCTCACCTCAAATCTATTTTTATGCCCCTGCCCAAGCTGACATTCAGCATTTTAGTATCTTTAGGGCATAACTTGACCACACTCACTCAAAGTATTAGCTAATTAGCAACTGACAATTAGCGCTAATCGCTAACAGCTAATCGCATAAGTATAGATATATGGCTTTAGTTTGACCTACAAGTAAAGTATTGAACTAAGGTTCGTCAAACCTGACTGAATTATCAAAATCACTATCAGATGAATCAACCGGCTTGTAATCTACATAATCTGTTGGCGTTGCTTCAACATCCTCTCTTCTTCGAGGCGTACCTTGTGCAGGACGCCGCTTTCTCGTTGGTCGAGATGTCGTACTAGAGCTATCTTTGTCTTCCCACGAAGAATCACTACTTCTTGTAGAACGCGATGGTCTACTCGCGCTGCTGCTACCGACATCATCCCAGCTACTATCTGATTTAGGATATCCCCATTCATCAACTTCTGGGCGCTCAGTGATTGGACGGCTTGTCGGACGAGAAGGACGACGGCGCTTAGTTGCTTTATCTGCTGGTGCTAAGCGTTCAGAACTGCTACCGCGATTCGAGTACCGACGCCGAGGTTCATCATCGTAGTCATCGGTCGCATTACGACGGACTTCGTCTTCATAGTCGGTGGTTCGTGCTGGGCGCGTTTCTTTTGTTCCCTGAATTCTTCTTCTAGGGTTAATTGTCGGGCGTTCTTCGTAAAGTGGCTCAAGTTCATCTAACTCGGCTTGATACTCATAAACGGGACTAACTGGTCTTTCTTCGTCTACAATTCGCGTGTTGCGTTTGGCTTGTTCAGTAGCAACACCACGCAGTCGGACGCTTTCAACCGCAAAGAAGATTGCTGAACCCGTGAGGAGTAATTGACCAAACTGCAAAATCGGGTCTAATCGCCAGCCTTGAAATAGAAGAATAAAACCGCATAGTAACCCGACAGCCGCAAAAAAGATGTCATGATCTCGCGATAGCTCTGGACGCACTGAGCGCAGGAAATATAGCCCTGCACCAGCTACAGCTAAGAAGATGCCCAGGATACTCGCTGAATTTAGTCCAAAGTTAACCATTTCTGTTCTCTCAAGTATGTCTTATCCTAACGAGTGCAGCCAAAAATCACCATAGGGATCTGGGCATTGTCTTTGTTGCGTACGCCAATCGATATTATTTAAATATACGCTTGTATGCAACTCATTTACTCGCTACACATCTATGACACAATTACAGCACGCGTTAGTAAAATTGATGGGGAGTCGTTGAGACTCCCTAGATCTATTATGAGCGCTGGATTTTATCCTTTTGACTAATAAAAATCAAACCAACTGTTGCTGGAACAACAACAATTAAAAGTCCTGCAAGCAAACTATAAAAGAAATTCATTAAAGAGGGTGTCATAGATTTGCAACCTTTTTGCACACTTCGATCTTAATTTTAATCTTCTGTTACACCATTGAGAAGCTCATCGTATACTGTTTTAGATTAATACTCCATCTTTACAAGCAATAACGAGCCGCAGTGGAAATAGTTTTACGCGCTACAATTTCTCCACAGACTGCTAACGACCCTTTTTTAGTTAAAATACTAGAATATTTACAAAAATTAAAAAATAAAGGTTGTAGCCGTAGTGTCGTGACTTCAGTTGCTACATCTCGGTCTCGATGTGAGTGCTTCTTCAGTATTTAGGTACTTTTGCAGCTTACTCGTCAATTTTTGAGTTGTTTCGCCGCTAAATCGATATGAGCGCTGTTACTCTGACAAATTGGATTCTTGGTTCTGTTTTAGGACTAATGATCTTGTTATTTCTTTTCCGCATCGTTCTGACGTGGTATCCACAAGTTGATCTCAAACGCTTTCCTTTTAACGTCATTGCTGTAACCACGGAACCCTTTTTAGCGCCTTTGCGCAAGCTAGTACCACCAATCGGCGGAGTCGATATTACTCCTGTAATTTGGCTTGGAATTGTCAGCTTACTGCGCGAGCTACTGTTAGGTCAGCAAGGACTACTTACAATGGCTTCGCGCTTGCACTAAAAAGAGGGGTGAGTGAATAGTGATTGAAGCTCTTCTGACCTTTGAACCCTGAACCCTGACCTCTAATTTCCCCGTGAGAACATAACGCGTTCGACAAAATTCGTATAGACGTCGCCTTGTAAAAATTCTGGTGTTTCTAGGATTCTTTGATGGAAGTTGATTGTTGTGGGCAAGCCAGTCAAGGCACATTCGCGTAAAGCACGTTTCATGCGTTTAATGGCGCTGGCACGATCTGGACCCCAGACGATTAATTTGGCAATCAATGAATCGTAGTAGGGAGGAATTTGATAATCGGTGTAAACGTGAGAATCCATGCGGACACCAGGACCACCAGGCGGTAAGTAGCCGCTAATCCGACCTGGAGACGGACGAAAGTCATGATCTGGGTCTTCAGCATTAATGCGACACTCGATCGCATGACCGCGCAGTATAACTTGGTCTTGAGTCAGCTGAAGTTTTTCACCTTGGGCTACGCGAATTTGTTCAGCTACTAAGTCAAGTCCAGTAATCATTTCGGTGACGGGATGCTCAACTTGAATCCGCGTATTCATTTCCATAAAATAAAATTCGCCGTTGGGAGCAAGGAGAAATTCCACCGTACCTGCACCAACATAATCAATCGACTTAGCCGCCTTTACCGCAGCTTCTCCCATTTTTTCGCGGAGTTCAGGAGTTAGTGCGGGGCTAGGTGCTTCTTCTAATAATTTTTGGTGACGGCGTTGAATCGAACAATCGCGTTCGCCGAGGTGAATCACGTTACCGTAGCTATCTGCAAGAATTTGAAATTCGATATGACGGGGACGTTCGATAAATTTTTCGAGATACAAGCCAGGATTACCAAAAGCAGCTTCTGCTTCGCCTTGAGCGGCTAAAAAGAGTTTGGTGATTTCACCGTCGTCGCGGACAAGACGCATTCCACGTCCGCCGCCGCCTGCTGTCGCTTTGACGATGACTGGATAGCCGATTTGACGCGCGATCGCTTGTGCTTCAAGTTCGTCTTTAAGTAAGCCATCGCTACCAGGCACAATCGGCACACCGGCGCGAATCATCGTTTCTTTCGCCGTTGATTTATCGCCCATCGCGCGAATGGCTTCGGGCGAGGGACCAATAAATGTAATTTGATGATCGCCACAAATTTCGGCAAATCGGGCATTTTCGGCTAAAAAGCCGTACCCTGGGTGAATCGCCGTGGCGTTGCGTGTTAAAGCTGCGGCGATAATTCGTGGAATATTCAGATAACTTTTGTTACTTGGAGCTTCGCCGATGCATACCGCTTCATCTGCAAGCTGGACGTGAAGAGAATCGCGGTCAACGGTCGAATGAACTGCAACGGTAGCAATTCCCATTTCTTCACAGGCACGAATAATCCGCAGGGCAATTTCTCCCCGATTGGCAATGAGTATTTTAGAAAAGTGCATTTGTCAGCAATACCAACAGCTAGAATAATTGCTCTCGCTAACTCCTAGAACTTCTCTACAGCGGCAGTGCGATCGCGTAGCTTCAGCATACAGTAAATCTGCAACGAAATTGCGCGTAATCTGCTACTATCTATAATTAGTCGAAAGCGGATGTGGTGGAACTGGTAGACACGCACGTTTGAGGGGCGTGTGGCTTACGCCTTGCGAGTTCGAGTCTCGCCATCCGCATTAACAGGCATTAGGAGCGAGGAGCGAGGGGCTAGAGTTTAGTTGTCAAATTTTTCCTCTGACCTCCGACCCCTGATCGCTGACCTCTAAAGCGTTCCAAACCCTTTTTTCTTCTTTTCCTTTTTCTTCTTCTTGGCTGTACCACCGCCGCTGTAGCCGCGCCAACCTGGTGCGGAAGGACGATTACCAGCAGCGGCAAGAGGATCGCCCATACCACCAAACATTCCAGGCATTCCAGGGAAGCCGCCTTGCGTCATTTGTTGCATGAGCGATCGCATTTTCTGAAAATCACCCACTAACTTATTCACATCGGCTTCTTTGTAACCCGAACCATTCGCAATCCGTTTTCTGCGACTTGGAGAACTGGCGAGTAAATCAGGATCGCGGCGTTCTTGCGCGGTCATCGAATTAATCATTGCCTCGGCACGCTTGAGCTGCGTTTCGCCTTGCTTGAGTTGATCTTCCGATAACTTATTCATGCCTGGAATCAGCTTCATGATGCCGCCAAGCGAACCCATATTCTTTAGCAGCCGCATCTGCTTGAGGAAGTCGGTAAAGTCAAATTTTGCTGCCATAATTTTTTCTTGCATCTTGGCAGCATCCGCAAGGTCAATTTCCTCCTGTGCTTTTTCGACTAGCGTTAAGACATCACCCATTCCGAGAATTCGCGATGCCATGCGATCGGGGTAAAACGGTTGAAGTGCTTCGACTTTTTCCCCAACACCGACAAACTTAATCGGTTGACCAGAAATTTGGCGTACTGATAACGCTGCACCACCTCGGCTATCGCCATCAAGTTTCGTCAGAATTGCCCCTGTAATCCCAATTTCATCGTGAAACGTTCGCGTTAAATTTGCCGCTTCTTGACCTGTCATCGCGTCTACAACAAGTAGAACTTCATGGGGTTGCACCGTTTCTTTGATTTGGGCTAACTCTGCCATCATGTCTTGGTCAATTTGTAAGCGACCAGCCGTGTCAATAATGACGGTGTCTACTCCTTCGGCTTTCGCGCGTTCGACTCCCTGACGCGCAATTTCTACAGGGTTAGCATCACTTCCCATTTCAAACACGGGTACTTCGATTTGCTTACCCAGTGTCACCAACTGATCGATCGCTGCGGGGCGATAAACGTCGGTGGCTACCATCATGCAACTGCGCTCTAATTTGCGTAGGTGTAATGCTAGTTTGGCTGTTGCTGTCGTTTTTCCGGTTCCCTGTAAACCAGCCATCAGGACAATTGTCGGCGGTTGTTCAGCTTGTGCTAGAGGAACGTTTGTTTCCCCCATGACTTGCACAAGTTCTTCGTAAACAATTTTGATGAACTGCTGATCGGGTCGTACTCCAGCAATGACCTCAGCGCCTTGCGCATGAGATTCGACTTCAGCAATAAAGTCTTTGACTACCTGTAAATTAACGTCTGCTTCCAACAGCGCGCGACGCACTTCTCGGAGTGCTTCTTGAATGTTGGACTGGGTAATCTTGTCTTGACCCCGTAGCTTTTTCCAGGCAGACTCTAAACGGTCAGCAAGTGCATCAAACATAATTCGTCAAAATCCGTTCGTCTATAAGTATTGTGTCAGCCAATTTGTTTGTCTACTTACTACGTTAAATGCTTAGCTATCACTAAAGCTATTAACCGAAAAACGCTGATTGTCAGTTGAAGAAATTAAGGCACACTTTTTTACAACCTGGATTCAGCCTTGATCTCTCAACTTCTTCTCTCAAGCCATATTACATATCTGCGGCTCCCTGATTCTGGGGCGCTTCTAAGGGCTTGTAGATAAAAGTTCGCGGAGGATTTAGGGAGTTTCTGTGCCCCTTAAATTTGAGCCTGAGGACTTGTGTATCAACCATAGCCTAACCTTGAGCGAGGGCAATCATGCAAAGCAGAGCGATTGCGATCGCATCTTCAAATTATGAGGAAAAATATAAAGTTTTGTTAAAGTAAGTCATTTTGTATTTTTAGCTACAGAATTGTCTGATATAGTGAATGTGTAAAGCAAAAACGTAAACAAATTATTTAAAGAGGAAGCTGATATGTCTGCTCAAGATCAAGCCCGTGCCTTAATGATGCGTCATCATCACCTGATCAGAAATCGTCAGCAATCAATGCTGAATCGCGCAGCATCCGAGATGGGTCTAGATGGCACCGAATATCTTGACTATATTCAAGACATCCAAGGTAAAGTAAATCCAAGCTTCCGCAGCACATATGACCGCAGTTCAGCCACGATGAGCTAAGTGTAAACATGGATCTTTGTGGCAGTCTGAAGTATCCAACGCAACTAAGTAATTTAATTGCTCTACAATTTTACCGCTGAGGCGATGAGCCAAGGAAAACAAACCTAGTATATTAACCACAATCTGCCTTGCAAAAAGCTATCTTCATTCTTGTAAGGCAAAATTGCAAATCATTCTTACATTTGGGCATTCTTCGGTTATGAAGAAACGCCCTATATTTATTTAAGTTAGTTAGCTAATCGCTTGAGTTCAGCCGCATAGCTTAGCCAGATAGTCGCATCAATGCTGAATTACAAAATTTGAGATAAAAACTTGCGCGTGCGTTCTTCTTTCGGGTTCTGGAAGAATTCTTGGGGTGTCGCTTCTTCGACAATAACCCCGCCATCCATCAGGACGATGCGATCGGCGACTTCGCGCGCAAAACCAACTTCATGAGTAACAACGACCATTGTCATTCCCGAACGGGCAAGCGATCGCATCACATCTAAGACTTCCCTCACCATTTCTGGATCGAGGGCGGATGTGGGTTCGTCAAAGAGCATAATTTTTGGTTGCATTGCCAAAGCGCGGGCGATCGCGACTCGTTGTTGTTGACCGCCAGAAAGCTGACCAGGATATTTATGCGCTTGTCCAAGGATTCCCACTCGCTCAAGTAGCTGCATCGCGACTTCTTCGGCTCTTTTTTTTGGCCAGCGGCGTACCCAAATTGGCGCTAGAGTCACATTATTGAGTACCGTCAGATGGGGAAACAAATTGAACTGTTGAAACACCATCCCGACTTCTTTACGAATTGCATCGATGTTGCGTAAGTCGTGGGATAATTCGATGCCATCAATTTCAATTTTGCCCTGCTGATACTCTTCTAAAGCATTAAACGTCCGAATAAACGTTGATTTTCCTGAACCCGAAGGACCCATAATCACAACAACTTCACCACGGTGGACATTAAGACTGACACCGCGTAGAACGTGAAATTTATTGCTGGCGTACCACTTATGGACATTCTGAGCGATTATCGCAGGTTTTTGTGGAGAAGAAGAATCTGTTTCAGTTGTTATGGTTTGCTGTGTCATTTCGTATTTTTCCTTGGTTGAATGGTATTAGGTAATAGGTAATTGGGAATGGCTTTTTGCTATCGCTGACCAACATTCAACTTGCGTTCGAGATTGCGGCTGGCTTGCGACATTCCGTAGCAGAAGATCCAATAGATTAAACCGATGAACAAGTACACTTCGGCGTAGCGTCCGATAAATTCTGGTTGTGCCAAAATTGAACGAGCGATTCCAGTAAGTTCGAGTAAGCCAAATAGCGCGAGGAGCGAAGTATCTTTAAATAAGCTGATGAACTGACCAACAATTGCTGGAATGACGGCTTTTAAGGCTTGGGGTAACACAATCAAAGAAACTGTCAAAGGTGAACTCAGCCCTAAAGCTTTAGCGGCTTCAGCTTGTCCGCGTGGAACGGCTTGCAAACCACCGCGTACGTTTTCGGCGAGATACGCCGCACTGAATAAGACAAGTCCGGCGATCGCGCGTAGTACTCGATCTAAATCGCGGAACCAGGGCGGGAGAAACAAGGGTAACATCACTTGCGCTAGAAACAAAATGCCGATTAATGGTAAACCTCGGATAACTTCAATGTAGAGCGTCGATAAGCCACGCACAACCGGAAGCGGACTTTGCCTTCCGAGGGCGAGTAACACTCCTAAAGGAAACGAAAGAATGATACTCGTGACGGCGGTGAGTAATGTTAATAGTAGTCCTGACCAGACCGTTGTCGGGGTAGGTGTTAGCCCCAAACCACCTTTGATCAACCACCAGACAACGAGAAATGCAACGCCCCACGCGACGGGAAACCAACCGCTCGAATTAGCTGGTAATTGCTGCCCGACTGTATAGCCAACGGTTGCTAAAAGTGCGATCGCCAGTAACCACAACCGTGATGATAAAGGCAGTGGTAGCAAGATGACAGCAGCAACAATAATACCCAAAGCAATTAACGTAGAACGACTGAACCATCGTGCATCCTTGCGACTAAAACCCCAAGCAATTCCAGCTAAACCTGCAAGAACTCCGAGTGATAGCCAAACACGCCAATAAAGTTCGGGAGGAAATCTACCGACAAAGAATAACTGTAAGTTAGTTGCAACGACATTCCACTGGGCGACATCAAATACCCAGCGCAATAAGTTACTGACTCCGACAACGATGACGACGGTACACACAATCGTCAAAATGACGTTGTACCAGGTACTAAATAAATTGACCCGCATCCATTCCCAAGGCGAGGAAGCGCGGCTAATTGGAGGGGCAATAGGAGGAGGTAATTCAGTCTGCATAGGTGAGGGGTGAGGGAGCTTAAGAGAGTTATAAATGTTGAGGTATGCGAATTCTGTTCATTCACGATAATTGCCTCTGGCACCTTTGTTCGCGAACAACACTCGTCACTAACCACTGATCGCTTCTCATTCAAAACTTTTAGCGCGTTATCGTTCTTTGAATTGCACAGTACGGTTGAACAAGTTCATCACCAGCGAGATGATTAAACTAATTGTGAGGTAGGTAATCATGATCAGAAACATGACTTCTACTGCCCGCCCTGTTTGGTTAAACGTTGTTGACGCAACAAAATAAACATCAGGAAAACCGATCGCGATCGCTAAACTAGAGTTTTTCGCAAGGTTGAGATACTGACTTGTCAGCGGCGGTATAATCACGCGCAAAGCTTGGGGTAAAACAACACTTTGCATGACTCTTCCTGGTTTGAGTCCTAATGCTCGTGCAGCTTCCCATTGTCCTTGCGGAACCGCCTGAATTCCGGCGCGGACAATTTCGGCGATGAAGCTTCCTGTATAAACCACAAGCCCTAGTAGCAAAGTTCCAAATTCGGGCGATAAACGCAGTCCGCCTTCGATTTGTTCAGTACCTACCAGTTGCGGCAATGTGATACTGAAGGGAATTGCGCCATTAATAATGTAGGCAAGTGCGATCGCCGCAACGATGGGTCCTAAAGCCCACAACAATTGATTACCAGGAACGCCACGTTCTTGCATAACTCGTGTCCGCCACCGCCAAAGCGCGATCGCACCTGCAATGCCTAACGTGAGTAACAATAACCATATTCCTGCCCCCGCACTTCCTTGTATCCACGGTAAATATAATCCGCGACTTGATAGGTAAGTAGGACCTGGAAGCGTAATGCGGTTAGCGACATTAGGTAATTGCAAGAAGAACGCAAAGTACCAAAAGAAGAGTTGTAAAAGTAGCGGTATATTGCGAATCGTTTCAACGTACACTAATGCTAATTGCCGTACTAACCAGTTGTTTGATAATCGGGCAATTCCTGCAACTAAACCTAAAATTGTTGCTAAAACAAGTCCAACCGCAATGACGCGCAGCGAGTTAACAAGTCCAACTAAAATGGCTCGACCGTAGCTATCTGCTGGATTATAGGAAATGAGTGTTTCGCCAATGTCGAAGGAAGCTTGCGAACCGAGAAACCCAAATCCTAGTTGAATGCCTAATGCTCGCAAGTTGTAGATGACGTTATCGATGACCAGAATCACCAACAACAAAAACAGCAATACAGCAATAACTTGTCCAGCGACTCGCCAAAATCGGGTATCTCTGAGTAAATCCTTAAATTTGGGTGCATTGCGCGTAACCCGTGGACGCTGTGTAGTCATTAGTTTGGTTTGAAGAGTGGTTAGTCGTTAGTGGCTAGTGGTTAGTTGTAAGTGGTGAGTGATGAGTTTTGAGTTAACCCTCATTTGTCATTATTTATTCTCCTCTGCACCTCTGCTCCCCTGCCTCTTTTACCGGAAAGGAGGCGCGTAATGTAGCCCACCATTCGTCCACAATTCGTTTTGACCGCGTGGGAGATTGAGGCGTGTTTCAGGGCCAAGATTGCGGTTATAGATTTCGCCGTAGTTACCAACTTCGCGAATTGCCCGCGCTATAAAGTCGTTTGTTAGTCCTAATCCTTGCCCTAAATCGCCTTCGGTTCCGAGTAAGCGTCGCACGACTGGATCTTCGCTATTCGCAAAAGAATTGATGTTTTGTGAGGTAATTCCGAGTTCTTCCGCTTCGATTAACCCAAAGATGACCCACTTCACGGTGTCGTACCACTGCGGATCGTTGTTTCTCACTGCGGGGGCGAGTGGTTCTTTGGACATGACGACATCCAAAAGAACGTGTTCGTCAGGATTTGGTAAAGCACTGCGTTGCGCAACCAACTGCGAGCGATCGCTCGTAACGCCTTCACAGCGTCCTTGTTGATACGCGGCAAAGGTGGCTTTATCGTCTTCAAAGACAATAGGTGTATACTTAACTCCTAACTTGCGCATTTGGTCAGCAAGATTCTGTTCGGTACTGGTTCCTGTTTGGACGCAAACGGATCTGCCTTGCAAGCCTTTTAAATCTGTAATGCCGCTATTTTGTTTGACCATCATGCCTTGACCGTCATAAAACACCGTTGGTGCAAACTCTAGACCTATAGATGTATCGCGGCTGATTGTCCAGGTGGTGTTGCGGCTGAGAACATCGATTTCCCCTGCTTGTAACGCTGTAAATCGCTCTTTGGCGTTGAGGTTGCGAAAATCTACCGCTTGCGGATCGTCAAACATCGCTGCGGCGATCGCGCGACAAATATCGACATCTAGTCCGTTGTATTCGCCTTGTTGCGTGACGTAGCTAAACCCTGGTAAATTCCCACTGACACCACACGATAACCTGCCACGGGTTTTGACTCGATTCAATACCGCCCCTGATGCTGCGCCGCCTTCTTGGGCGGATAGTCTGGGATATAAAAACAGGCTACAACCCGATAACGGAGCCGCCAGCAACGCTGCACTCAACAGCAGGGAACTCCACTTAAGCATATTTTTCTTCCCGTATTTCCTTTCGTCGTTATCTATACTTTTTAAATCAAGCTAAACCGAAATCTTTTATATAAAGTTAATCTTGCTGAATTGACAACCTTAACTGCGGTTTAATCTTATAATTTGATATACACGGTAAATGCAGCTACTGATACAGTTTGTGATTTTTATTAACTAAATAGTACACTGTCGATTATGCTAGTAGTTGAGCATGAGTTATCCGATCGCGGTCATTCATTCGCTTCTTGCAGGCGAAGCTTTAATTGAGCAGATATTATGCCATTATCCTTTGGCGAAACCACAAAAGTGTAAGTTGTACAAACGCGGTCTTAATGATACTTATTTAGTCGAAGCAGAACAAGGTCAGCAATACATTTTGCGCGTTTACCGTTATGGGTGGCGAACACTAGCAGCAATTAATTTTGAACTCGAATTATTAAATTATCTACACAATTGCGATCTGCCAGTTGCTTACCCAATTGCTAAAACAACAGGTGGTTTTATCGAAGCGATCGCCTCTCCTGAAGGTCAGCGATATGCGGCTGTCTTTGCTTATGCACCAGGTCGGGCTATTGGTAAAAATATCAATAGCGGACAAAGTCAAGTTTTAGGAGAAGTTGTTGCGAGAATTCATCAAAAAACCGATAATTTTACGAGTCATTTTAGCCGCGCTGAACTTAATTGCGAGTATCTTTTAGATTGGGCACTCGATGCGATCGCCTTGCTATTTCAGCACCGTAGAAGTGATATTGATTATCTCTTCAATTTAAGTACTCAAATCAAAACGGAGTTAATGGAATTAGCGCTACCCCAAACACCATCAACTTATGGAGTTTGCATTGGTGATGTCCATTCAGAAAATGCGCACTTTAGTGAAAATCAACCAACATTATTTGATTTTGACCAATGCGGCTACGGCTGGCGGGCTTTTGATATTGCTAAATTTATTCATACAACCTATCGGTGGCAATTAGATGCCAACATTCGCGAATCATTCGTGCAAGGTTATCAAAAAATCCGGCAGTTAACCCAAGCAGAGGTTAACGCGATTCCCCTTTTTACGAAAGCAGCACACATTTGGGTGATGGGAATTGCTTGTGCTGTCGTAGAAGAGGTTTTACCTTATGGTGAGTTTACTGATGAATGGTTGAATGCTCGGATGGTTTTACTAAGTAAGCTTACCTAATTTGTGAGATTTTACTTATTGATAAAAAATAAAAGTGCCACTTTCCTTGCAACGTTGTAGCACTCCATGCAGTACCGTTTTACTTTGAGACTACGACAAATAAGCAATGTCTTTAATAAAAAGGTGTTTAGCTAATAAAGATTATTTTGTTAGTGACTATTCTACCATTTATATAGTTATTTTAGTTTAATTTTTATACAAATTTATATTCTCTATGCTTGCTATATCTTTAGAAAGATGTGGCATAAATCAAATAAATATTAAGTTACACGTATTACAGTAATTTGGTATATTCTATTCGATAGGTGCCTGTTGTTGGACACGGAAAAACGTGCCTTCAGGCTATCAAGCGCTACTGTAATGCTTGCCAATTAAACAGCAAAGTTGTTGATATTTACAATCTGAAACAATTTTTGTTAAGTTAGCTGAACTTTTTTTGCTGTTTTTTAAAATTCAGCAGATTTGCTAACAAGTACTGAAATTTGTTGCCTCAGATAGTTAAGTTTATACCTCTGCTCATGAGTAGCTCGTGAATTTTGATTGAAAAATGTTGTACCGCAAACCGTTAAACAAACTGCAAAGATTTTTACGCAAACAAGGCTTTTTACGTTTAGGGGTTTTTGCTGCTTTTTTCTTAGGTATCGTACTTTATAGCTGGATTGCATTATCGCAGCAACCAGTGACGCTCAATTTGTTAATGACTGCCCCTGATGCCCAACCTTGGCAACAGGGAATCGTTAAAGACTTTGAGGCAAAAAACCCTGATATTCGGATCAATATTATTGAAGGTCCGAATGCGACAAACTTACTAGAAGATTTGTATACTTCTGCGTTCATTTTAGGTGATTCTCCCTACGACCTAGTAAACATGGACGTGATTTGGACACCTAAATTCGCGGCGGCGGGATGGTTAATGGATCTGACTGATCGGATGTCTCCTGAGGAATTAGAAGCATTTTCAGATGCAGACGTTGAAGGTAGTCGCTACGAAGGTAGGTTATATCGCATTCCGATGCGATCAGACGTAGGGATGCTGTATTACCGCACCGATTTACTCGAACAAGCCGGATTGCAACCACCAGAAACCTTTGCAGAATTGATTCAAGCTTCGCAAACATTGCAACAAAAAGACTTGATCAACTGGGGATACGTTTGGCAAGGGCGGCAATACGAAGGACTTGTCGCGATGTTTATCGAGGTGTTAGAAGGCTTTGGCGGATTTTGGGTAAATCCCGAAACTCTCGAAGTCGGATTAGACCGACCGGAAACAGTGCAAGCAATCAACTTCTTGAAAGATACTGTGGCGCAAGGAATTTCACCGCCTGGGGTGACAACATACCAAGAAGAAGAAACACGGCGCTTTTTCCAAAGTGGTCAAGCCGCGTTTTTACGAAATTGGCCTTATGTTTGGCCTTTAGCCCAAGAAGAAGGTTCGCCTATTGAAGGTAGAATTGCGATTAAACCGATGGTTGCAACTCCTGGAAGAAACGGTGGTGCGTGTCTTGGTGGTTGGGGCTTAGGAATTTCGGCATCGACAAGACATCCTGAAGAAGCATGGAGGGCGATTCAGTACTTTACTTCTGAAGAAGCACAAAAGAACTTCGTTTTGAATGCAGGCTTTGTTCCAAGTCGGCGACCGCTGTTTACCGATCCAGAGATTGTTGCGAAGTATCCCCACTATCCGCAGTTACTCGAAGTTGTACAGCAAGCTGTGTTACGTCCACCGATCGCGCAGTATGCGCAAGCGTCTGATATTCTACAACGCTACCTTAGTGGCGCATTGACAAATCGGATGACACCCGAACAAGCAATGCAGTCTGCTGCTAATGAAACTCGCCGCTTACTCAGTAGAGGTTAGAGGGTTGAGTTATGAGTGGTTAGTGACTAGTGATTAGCCACTAATTACTTCCCTCTATAAATCAAAACTTTTGGAAATTTAGAATCTTTTTTGCAAACTTCGATGTTTAATACAAAGACAATTCGGGGACGCGAACAACGGACAGCATGGATTTTGATAATACCAGCCTTGCTGATGCTGTTGTTTGTGTTTGGTTATCCTATTATCCGTGCTTTTTGGCTGAGTTTGTTTACGCAAAACTTGGGAACGCGACTGCAACCCGTTTTTTCTGGGTTTGACAACTATGCGCGGATGGCGGGGGATGGTCGTTTTTGGCAAAGCTTCTGGGTAACGATTATCTTTACAGTTTCTTCGGTTATCTTGGAGTTACTTTTAGGATTAGCGATCGCGCTGATTCTCAACCAAAAGTTTTTTGGACGCGGTTTAGTACGAACATCGGCGATTATTCCGTGGGCTTTGCCAACCGCTTTAATTGGTTTAGCTTGGGCGTGGATTTTTAACGACCAATTCGGGATAGTCAACGATATTTTACTGCGGCTAGGAATTATCAATACCGGAATTAACTGGTTAGGAGATCCGACGCTAGCAATGTTTGCGGTCATTTTTGCTGACGTTTGGAAAACGACGCCATTCATCAGTATTTTGCTACTCGCAGGCTTGCAATCGATTTCACCGGATTTATACGAAGCGCACTCGATTGATGGTGCAACACCCTGGCAAAATTTCCGCAAGATTACCTTACCCTTACTGCTACCGCAAATTTTAATTGCGATGCTGTTTCGCTTTGCGCAGGCGTTTGGAGTTTTCGACTTGATTCAGGTCATGACGGGCGGTGGTCCTGGCGGTGCAACCGAAGTGGTATCATTATACATCTATTCAACGGTAATGCGTTACCTCGACTTTGGTTATGGTTCAGCCCTCGTCGTCGTGACATTTTTATTGCTGGTGTTGGCTGTGGCGATCGCCAGTTTCCTTCTCAACAAAACTCGCGCCCGAACTGGTACAACTTAATTCATAATCCAAAATCATGACTGCAACTCCTGAAGTCGTTCCCATTACTCCGAGACGAACCGGCGGCGCAAAAAAGATTCCCTGGCGGAAGATTTTAACAACCATCGCCGTCACACTCGTTGTCATTTTTTGTTTAGCGCCAGTAATGTGGCAAGTTTTAACTTCATTTAAAGTGAATGAAGATATTGCGGCTGTTCCCACAGTGTATTTCCCAACGCGCTATACGTTAGACCACTATATCGAGTTATTTGTCCGCCGCCCATTTTGGCGCTATATCCTTAATAGTGCGTTTGTGTCGATTGTGTCTACCGCACTAGCTTTAGCACTGGGCGCACCAGCTTCTTACGCGCTGGCGCGATTGCGTCCTTGGGGTGGTAAGGTGATTTTGGCAGGAATTCTCATCGTTACCTTATTCCCAGGAATTTTGCTATTTATCGGACTTTTAGAAATTATTCAACAATTAGGATGGGGTAACAACTACCTAGCACTGATTGTTCCCTACACTGCCATCAATTTGCCATTAACGATTTTGGTGCTGCGCAGCTTCTTTGAGCAATTACCAAAAGACTTGGAAGATTCCGCTAGAGTAGACGGCTACAACACGTTTCAAATGTTGTGGCAAATCTTACTTCCGATGACGCTTCCAGCTTTGGTGACAACTGGAATTCTCACCTTTATTTTTGCTTGGAACGAATTCATCTTCGCATTGACCTTCATGACGCGCGAAGAACTCAAAACAATTCCAGTTGCAGCAGCGCAGTTAGGGGGTGCATCAGTGTTTGAAATTCCCTATGGACCGATCGCCGCTGCGACGGTTCTCGGTACGTTACCGCTTGTTTTACTTGTGCTTTTCTTCCAACGCAAGATCGTTCAAGGTCTTACCGCTGGGGCTGTTAAAGGCTAGTAATTGGTGGCTAGTGGCTAGTTACTAGTTGCTAATCACTCATCACTCATCACTCATCACTAACCACTAATAAAATGGCTAGACTCGAACTCAAAAACTTAAATAAAACCTTTTCTCCTAAAGTCGTTCCCGTTAAAGACGTTAGTCTTACTGTTGAAGATGGAGAATTTTTAACTCTGCTTGGTCCTTCCGGTTGTGGTAAATCTACAGTGCTACGGATGATTGCAGGGTTAGAAGAACCAACACGCGGTCAAGTTCGGCTGGGTGGTGAAGATATCACATTTAGACGACCAGGCGATCGCAATATGGCAATGGTATTCCAAAGCTATGCACTGTATCCTCACATGACTGTCGCCGAAAACCTGGCTTCGGGACTCAAACTTAAAAATGTACCGCGCGCAGAAATCAAACAACGTGTTGCTGAAGTTGCGCAACTACTTGGTTTAGAAGAGTTACTCAGCCGCAAACCTGGTCAAATGTCTGGAGGACAACGCCAGCGGGTTGCGGTTGGTCGGGCTTTGGTGCGTCAAGCCCAAGTATTTTTACTCGACGAACCTTTGAGTAACCTCGATGCGTTACTGCGCGAACGTGTCCGCGCAGATCTCAAACAAATCTTTGCTAACCAAAAAGCCCCAGTCGTTTACGTAACGCACGACCAAACCGAGGCGATGACGCTTTCGACGAAAGTTGCGGTACTTAATAATGGCTATGTACAACAGTTAGCACCACCGGAGCGCATTTACACGCACCCTGCTAACTTGTTTGTGGCGGGGTTTGTCGGTAGTCCCCAAATGAATCTTTTGACTTTACCATGTCGCGGACGTTACGCCCTCCTCGGCGATTATCAAATTCCACTGATTAATATTCCGACAGTTCCACCACAAATTGTTTTAGGAATTCGCCCTGAAAATGTCCGCGTTGCTCGTCCAGAAGATGAATATATCATCCAAGGTAGAATATTTTTAGTAGAAAACTTGGGGATGCACAACTTAATCAGTGTTCGTGTTAATAGTTCGCACTCAGAACCAGTGACAGTACGCGCATTGCTACCTACAGACCAAGTTTGGAGTAACGAAGAAATTACGCTTGCTCTACCCCCCCAAAACATTCACTGGTTTGATGTTGAATCAGGGGATGCACTTGTCGGAAGACAAATGGTAGGAACAATGAGTTAGTTGTTAAGTAAGTGGGTAAAAATAAACATAACTTAAGGGCTGGTAACTATTAGCTATTAGCTTTTATTTGATTGCTAAATGCTAAGTGCTAAGTGCTTTGTTGTTACCCGTTACCTAACAAATGTTACGTGCGATATTCAATTATACCCACCTACTTAGTAGCTAGAGTAATAATATCTCATTAATTTGTTCCTCTAGCTACTTCTATCGTGATGCAGCAATCTACTACACAATTTCCCTCGGCTGAACAACTTGCAGCCGTAAAAACATATATTAAACAAAGTTGGAAAACTTTATCGCGATCGCCTGCGGATATTTTAGCAGCAGCTTATGACCCAAAGCTGGAACGTAGTGAAGATTCTCCTTGGTTAGTTTACGTTTCTGCTAAAGAAGACCGCCTAAAAGTAGAACAATCCTTACAACAAATTCTCAGTCAAGCAGAATTTAATAAGTTAGAAGTTAGAACTTTACCCACAGATATTTCAGCAATTCAAGAACACGGATTACTTTACCTTCCAGGTTCCTACGTTGTTCCTGGAGGACGTTTTAATGAAATGTTTGGTTGGGATAGTTATTTTATTTTATTAGGGTTACTGCAAGACCGAGAATTAGAACTTGCCCAAAGCTTAGTCAATCAATTTGTCTACGAAATTGAGCATTATGGTACAATTTTAAATGCTAATCGTACGTATTTTTTAACGCGATCGCAACCGCCAGTACTAACGTTAATGGTACTAGCGTTGTTTGCCCATACACAAAACAAACAATGGTTACAATCGATACTTCCAGCCATTGAAAAGTATTATACTTTTTGGGCAACAGAGCCACATTTACATCCAGAAACAGGACTTTCACGCTTTTTTGACTCTGGCGAAGGACCTGCACCCGAAGTTATCAGCGATGAAAAAGATGACGCGGGAAGAACTCATTATGACCGAGTTTTAGCGTATTATACTACACGCGAACTTGATGGATTAGATGCGTATTACAATTCAACAAGCGGCTTCAGCGAATTATTTTATCAAGGCGATCGCTCAATGCGCGAATCAGGCTTTGATTGTTCGCATCGCTTCGGGTTATTTAATCTCGAAATTACGCAATATTTACCTGTGTGTTTAAACGTTTTGCTGTATCAAATGGAGCAAGACATCGCACAAATCTATCAAATTTTGGGTAAAGATTCAAGACTGTGGAGCGATCGCGCGACAAAACGCAGTCAAACGATCAATCAACTGATGTGGGACGAACAAGCAGGACTTTATTTTGATTACAACTTTGTCACGCATCAACGCAGTCAGTACGAATTTGTCACAACATTCTATCCTTTATGGGCTAGAATAGCTTCACCAAAACAAGCTGAAAAAGTCGTAAAAAACTTATCAAAATTTTTAGCGCCAGGTGGCTTACTTACTAGCACTCTCGTAACAGGAAATCAATGGGATGCGCCGTTTGGTTGGGCACCTTTACATCTCATTGCTGTACAAGGTTTAAGCCGTTATCATTATGTCGCGCAAGCGGAAGACATTGCCAAAAGATTTATCACGTTGGTTGTGCAAGAATTTGAAAAATACGGTGCAATCGTCGAAAAATACGATGTTGTCAAACGTTCGGCCAACGTTTCTGATGAAATTCTATTTGGCTATAGTTCTAACGAAATTGGTTTTGGTTGGACAAACGGAGTATTCTTAGAATTACTAAATTTTTTAGAAACTAAGTAGTTTTTAATCTCTATATTTCCTTGAATTTTGCCTATCAACCACTACAGCAGAGGTCAGGGGTGAAAATCAGTTAGGGTAATGGTTATTCGTACCTTCTAAGTGCTAAATGCTTTTCGCGTTCCCCATTACCATTTTGCCAGTTCGCATTCAGTTACTTGCTGCGTGTTATTTCAACAGTAATTTTGCCACCAAAATCAGGAATGGGGGCGGCGAGTTTTGTTAAGCGGACTTGGACTTGCTGCACGCGATCAGCTTTTAGAATAGATGTAGCGATCGCATCTACCAAGCGTTCGATCAACGCATACTTAGAGGTTTTGACCAAGTGCTGTACGTCATTAATCACGCTACGGTAGTCGAGAGTATCCGCAATTGCATCGCTCTTACCTGCTACGGATAAATCTAACCACAGCGTCAAGTCTACCTCAAACCATTGACCTAAAACTTGTTCTTCGGGCAAATAACCCGTGTAACCGTAGCAGCGAATTCCTGCTAAATGAAAACAGTCCATGAAAAGATATCTCCTGTGGGGATTTACGATAGATAGGTAAGAGGTGAGTAGCTAGTGGTTAGTGAATTAGGAATCGATGAGTTGTCCTCATTATCTCAACTTCCGCATTCTAAATAACTCTCGGCTGCAATTCTCATTTAAGTGTGGTTACTGTAGTGATTGATTGGCGAAATACAAATTCTGTTTGGGGTTCCATATTAGCAGAGACTTTTGGGCGGCTGGGGTTAAAAACTGCCGTGATTTGTCCAGGTTCGCGTTCTACACCACTCGCGATCGCCTTTGCCCAAACTCATGGAGTCGAAGCCATACCCATTTTAGACGAACGTTCCGCAGCGTTTTTCGCATTGGGAATTGCTCGTCAAACCGGACATCCTGTCGTACTCGTTTGCACGTCTGGAACCGCCGCCGCGAATTTCTACCCTGCAATCATCGAAGCGCGAGAAAGTCGAGTTCCTCTAATTGTCTTAACTGCCGATCGCCCCCCTGAATTACGCGATTGTCATTCAGGACAAACTATCGACCAAGTAAAGTTGTATGGCACATACGCCAGCTGGTACGCCGAATTAGCACTACCCTCGTTAGAAATTGAGATGCTAGCATACCTCCGCCAAACGCTGATTTATGCATGGGAGCGATCGCGCTATCCTGTTGCTGGAGTTGTGCATCTCAACATCCCGTTTCGCGATCCTCTAGCCCCTATTCCCGACACCGCCACCGAAATCCTACGATCGCAATTCAATCCACAAGACTTCTTCAACACCATCCAATTACCAATTAACGCCAGTTGCTACAATGGAGGACACCTCCGCAACGCACTGGCTCCCCATTACCCATTACCAATTCCCCATCCTAACGAGTGGAAACAAGGCGATCGCGGAATCATCATCGCCGGACTTGCGCAACCGCAACAACCACGCGAATATTGTGGTGCGATCGCCCAACTTGCTAAAACGCTCAAATTTCCCGTACTCGCTGAAGCACTTTCCCCAGTCAGAAACTACGCAGATCTCAATCCTTATCTCATTTCTACCTACGATCTCATTGTTCGTAATCCGCAATTAGCACAACAGCTACAACCAAAAATTGTGATTCAAATTGGAGAACTTCCTACAAGTAAAGATCTGCGTCAATGGTTAAGCGTGACGCAACCGCAGCGCTGGATTGTTGACCCTTGCGATCGTAATCTCGATCCACTGCACGGAAAAACGATTCATCTACGCACTACAGTCGAACAGCTAGCGCAAGCTATCGAACCGAAAGCACCAACTGCATATTTACAGTTATGGTGTGATGCGGAAGCTAAAGTAAGGTCAGAGTGCGATCGCACAATGGCAGAAATTGACCATTTATTTGAAGGTAAAGCCGCCTGGTTACTGTCGCAAGTTCTCCCACCAAAAACACCCCTATTCGTTGCCAATAGTATGCCTGTGCGCGACATGGAGTTTTTCTGGAAACCAAGTAATTCTAATATCCGTCCATTTTTCAATCGTGGTGCAAATGGTATTGATGGCACATTGTCAACTGCTTTAGGAGTAGCATATCGCAATCAAAGTAGCGTGTTACTAACAGGCGATTTAGCTTTATTGCACGATACAAATGGTTTTTTAATTAATAATAAGTTTATTGGACATTTAACAATTGTTCTGATTAATAATAATGGCGGTGGAATTTTTGAAATGTTACCTATCTCCAAGTTTGAACCACCGTTTGAAGAGTTTTTTGCCACCCCACAAAATATAGATTTTGCTCAACTATGTGCTACTTACAATGTAGAACACGAATTAATTCAATCTTGGGAACAATTGCAACAAAAATTAAATCCACTTCCTACAACAGGAATTAGAGTGTTGGAATTACAAACTGATAGAAAGGCTGATGCCAAATGGCGAAAAGATAATTTAGGGAAGCTGGCAACAGAACATTTATAATATGTGAGGTTTTACTCTCCATTTTTATCAACCACAATCCGTAGAAAATCTTGAGGTTTTAAAATTATAATTCCGGCGAACTCCTCAAGAATTAGTAAATCGCGATCGCCTGTAATAATAGCATATACATTACCTGCAAGTGCAGTCGCTAGAACAGATGTGTCATCGCGATCGCGTAATTGTGGAACATTTAAAGGCAAGATAGGAAATATTTCTACCAACTGTGTGACGAGCAACATTAAATCTTCTACAGTTACTCCAAGCAAACTTATACGCTGTTGAAGTTTAACATAACTCAATGTAATTTCTAGCTCCTGTAATAAAGCATCAGAAGCTACAATACTAATTTGCTGAGATTGCGCTAGTTTTAATATTTCACCTGGTACTCCTCCCCAGAGTAAGCCTGAAACCCAAATGTTGGTATCAAGGAGAACTTTCATGCACTCGAATTTGAAGCGCGAATATTGCGTACTATTTGACTAATTTCTTCTAGAGTAGGTTGATTAGGATCAGTACCAAGTTCTTTCACTTTTTCAAGTAAATTGTCTAGAGCAAGATTTTTTTGAACTTTTTTAAACAAAAAACCATCTTTTGTTTCCCACACTATATATTCATCACCAGGATGAAGATTTGCTTGAATCTCTGCTGGTATTTCTAGTTGTTTTTGTTCTGTAACACTAACAATAATAGCCTTACGCATCATACGTCCCTATATTTATTAGCAAAATAAGCGATCGCATTTTTATCAAAAAAGTTACAACACCTTCTAGCGTAGCTGTATCTGAACAATATTAAATACTGTTGTAAATAATATCCGACTGCTCATATCCAGCAAAGAATTGCTCTGCTGTTAGCTTAGACCAATCTGCTTGTGAAGAATCTGTTTGTTCGTTAACCAGAATAATAACCTTCACTTCTTGATTACTTGGCAAGATTTCTAGCAGCCAGTCAGGAATTTTGATTCCCTCAGACGTAACTTTGGCACTCGATTCGTATGCTTTCAGGCTGTACTCCTATACTACTGGTATAAACGCAGGGTTTTGAAATTCAAATCGCTAGGTGCAAGATATATGGTTACTGGGGATGATTATCAATGCAAGCATACTTCCCAATAATACCGTTTATTGTTCCAGGAGTAGCATATACCGTTGTCTACATCTATTTTTTTGTAGCTTGTAGCGCTGCTTCTGCTGTTTGAAAAGATCTTATCCTTATGTTAAGAGCGCATAGTTTCGGCATTCGGGTCACTAGGTGCAAGATATGATTGAAGTGATTTCTGAGGCGATCGCCTCATCAGCCAGTCATTAGCTAGCCTATATAGTTTTTACATTCACCGAAAAAATGAGCGATCGCTTCTTTGTCTGTACATGTTACAGCAACGAATCTAACTTAACAACTGAAGCAAGTGCGGAGTTTGGAGCATAATTAGCTGCGCCTTACTTCTATTGTCACAATGGCATAGTAATTACCTGAACCTTGCTTTTGTGGAATATTTCAGCTATCGACCATAATTGTAAACACTGAGTTAAAATTCTCAAACTGGAAGCGCGATCGCACACTTTATGCAAAACTGGCAAACGGCTAAAACCTACGAAGATATCCTTTATCACAAAACTGACGGTATCGCCAAAATTACCATCAATCGTCCGCACAAGCGCAATGCGTTTCGTCCCAAAACTGTGTTTGAACTTTACGATGCTTTTGTCGATGCGCGTGAAGATACGACTATTGGTGTTGTTTTATTTACCGGTGCAGGACCGCATACGGATGGGAAATATGCGTTTTGTGCAGGGGGCGATCAAAGTGTCAGAGGAACTGCCGGATATGTCGATGATGAGGGCGTTCCTCGGTTAAATGTATTAGATTTACAACGTTTAATTCGCTCGATGCCGAAAGTCGTCATTGCGCTTGTCGCTGGGTATGCGATCGGTGGCGGACACGTACTGCATCTGATTTGTGACTTAACGATCGCAGCAGATAATGCGATTTTTGGTCAAACAGGTCCCAAAGTTGGTAGCTTTGATGGTGGATTTGGTGCAAGTTACCTCGCCCGTATCGTTGGGCAAAAAAAAGCGAGAGAGATTTGGTTTCTCTGTCGCCAATACACCGCAGCCCAAGCACTAGAAATGGGTTTAGTTAATTGCGTTGTCCCCGTAGAACAATTAGAAGCCGAAGGAATTCAATGGGCAAACGAAATTTTAGAAAAAAGTCCGATCGCAATTCGCTGTCTCAAAGCAGCATTTAATGCTGATTGTGATGGTCAAGCTGGTTTACAAGAACTTGCCGGAAATGCAACTCTACTCTACTACATGACCGAGGAAGGAGCCGAAGGAAAACAGGCTTTTTTGGAAAAACGCAAACCTGATTTTCGTCAATACCCTTGGCTACCTTAAGAAGGGGTGAGGGGCGTGGGATGAGGGGTGAGGGAAAGAGAATGCCGACTTGGTTCTAGCAAAGTAGCGTTTGATTCAGAAAACACTGGAGATGGTGTAGGCACTCGTGCTGGCTCATCTGGCACAATCATAACTTTCTTGACCCACGACGGGGCAAAAGCTGGAAGTGATAATTCACAAGCTTTCCAACTTCCTTGAACTGGTACTCCCAACAATTGACAACACCCGCCGCGCCGTCCTTCTGGTTGATAATAACGGCAGTAGCGACAGGCAGAAGTTGGAAAGTTTACATTTTTCATAGGAATGCTGTGTAGCAATTGTCCATCGATTCTTATTGTGCCGCTTTGTCAAAAATCCTTAAAGCCAGCATAATGATTAATTGGTATAGCTTTCAGCTATTTTTAAAAAACAGAAAGTTCATGTTTTCTTTATAATCTTGTTATATTGCGATACAAAAGTAAGAGTGAAAGTTATAGCTTTTGACTAAAACAAACAAGGGATCAGCAAGAAACAAAATAAAATCTTTTATAAACTGAGTGCGATTTTCTTAAAAATCAGTATAAATATGGATGGCTTTAGACAAATATCGTGAGGTAGAATGTGCTATTCAGCAAGTACAACATTGACATTATCAGGATTAGTTGTTAGGGCGCACGTGTTCAACTTATCAACGATTACGAATAAATAAAATGGCGATCGCCATCTACCATTTTTTAGCAGCACAAAACGAGCAAACTTCCCAGCGCTGTAGTTCTCCTGGGGGTGTAGGAGATTGACATTGCGGACAAAGGGGTAGCCCGTGCGATCGCGATCGCGTTGTATTCTGCCAGTGTTGAAACGCCGCACGCGGATTTTCTGGCACAGCGCGGAGGTGATTTTTACGCGTCGCCGCTGTGACAATATAGCTAGGATGATCGTTTTTTATTGGTGTATTGTCTTGGTTAATCGTTGGCGATCGCTGCCATCCTGCTGTAGAGAAGCGAATATCAACTAAGAGATTATTTGGTGGTAAATAAGGGTTGAGTTTCGTTAAGATGCGCTGGCGTTCAAAAGTAAGATTTTGCGCCCAAGCCGCGCTCGATGTTGCCACCCACAAAATATTACGTTGAATCGAAAGCGGGCGCGTATGCGCCGCCACCGCAGCACCAACAACATCAGCCCAACACTTAACGACACGTGGCAACGGTTGCTCGTGCAAAGCGTTCTGCTCAATAAAAGCACCCACAAGTTGCTCAAGCGATTTGAAAGACATTTTTGACAGGTGCTCAGAAGGGGAGGTTAGCGACAGAAAAGGTACGATACCATGATTTTAATACTCCGACTAAGATGTTACCAATTGGTGCGTTGCGGTCGGAACGGGCAAGGTGCAGCTTTTGTAACCAAATGGAGAGCCATCATGGGATTGATTGACCGCATCGGGCGGGTATTTAGATCGAATGTCAATTCTTTAGTCAGTAATGCGGAAGATCCAGAAAAGATTTTAGAGCAGACAGTCGCACAGATGCAGGATGAACTCGTGCAACTCAGGCAAGCGGTAGCAAGTGCGATCGCCACACAAAAACGTACCGAACGTCAAGCACAACAAGCGCAATTTACCGCCGAAGAATGGTATCGCCGCGCGCAACTAGCACTACAACAAGGAAATGATACCTTAGCCCGCGAAGCCCTAACAAAACGCAAGTCTTACCAAGAAACCGCCAGCGCCATGCAATCGCAGATCGAGCAACAAAATGCGATCGTCAGTCGCATGAAAAAGGATATGCAGACGCTAGAAAGCAAAATATCCGAAGCCAAATCGAAAAAAGATATGTTTATTGCACGGGCGCGATCGGCAGAAGCAACCGCAAGACTCAATGAAATGCTTGGTGGGGTTAATACGAGTCAATCCTTAGGTGCTTTTGAACGCATGGAAGAACGCGTGATGCAACTCGAAGCGCAATCAGAATTAATCGCCGACATGGGAACCGACGATCTACAAAAACAATTTGACTCGCTAGCAGCGGGCGATGATATTGATGCCGAACTCGCACGCATGAAAGCACAGCTACCTGGTACGCCAAACTCGCCGCAATTACCTGGAATTTCTACCACTCAAGATAGAAATATCGAACGTAGGGAATAACATTATTAGATAAATTTGAGTGAAAGTAAGGATAACTAAAGACTGGTAATTGGTCATTGGTCATTGGGAATTGAAACCATTATCCATTACCGATTACCTAACATAGAAGAGAAAGGCACGTTATATCCTCAACATAGTTTTATACACCTTAAGAGAACAAAGTTATGGGATTATTTGATCGAATCAGTCGGGTCGTCAAAGCTAACCTCAACGACATGGTGAGCAAAGCCGAAGACCCAGAAAAAATGCTCGAACAGTCGCTGCTGGAAATGCAGGAAGACTTAGTGCAACTGCGTCAGAGTGTCGCACAAGCGATCGCCGCGCAACGACGCACCGAGCAACAGTATAACCAATCGCAAAACGAAGCGAACAAGTGGCAGCGTAACGCTCAACTCGCACTGCAAAAGGGCGACGAAAACTTAGCCCGCCAAGCACTCGAACGCAAGAAAACGTATGCTGAAACCGCAAATGCCTTGCGTGGTAGCCTCGATCAACAAACAAGCCAAATTGACACGCTCAAGCGCAACCTAATTGCCCTAGAAAGCAAAATCTCCGAAGCTAAAACGAAGAAAGATATGCTCAAGGCGCGGATCACCGCTGCGAAAGCCCAAGAGCAACTTCAAGGTGCAGTTGGCAGAATGGGAACGAGCAGTGCCATGGCAGCGTTTGAGCGCATGGAAGAAAAAGTGATGCTGCAAGAAGCGCGCGCGCAATCGGCAGCCGAGCTAGCAACTGACAACCTCGAAAGTCAATTTGCCGCGTTAGAAGCCGGAAGTGATGTTGACGACGAACTCGCCGCGCTCAAAGCGCAAATGTCGCTGCCAGGAGGCGCACCGCAACAAGCATCGCTCCCACCCTCAGAGCAATCACCAACACCCAAATCCGAGCCAGTTGATGCTGAATTAGAGCAACTGAAAAAACAGCTAGACCAATTGTAAAGGTCATTATTAACTTGATGCGATGCAAGCCTTGATCAGTACCTAAGAGCGCCAGGTCAAATCAGGGCTTAGCTCTTTTCAAAACAAAACACGCAAATTTTTTCCTAATAGCGTTTGTAGAGCGACAAAACAAGTCAAAATACTGAAGGGTCAGTCATTTTGTCCAATCTTGTTTGAACAATAACCCCATGAGCAGCGTTACTGTAATATCAGATAAAGAATTTGAAACTGAAGTTTTGCAAGCAGACAAACCAGTATTAGTCTATTTTTGGGCTTCCTGGTGTGGTCCTTGTCGTTTAATGTCACCAACAATTGACTGGGCAGCAACAACATATAGCGATCGCCTAAAAGTTGTCAAAATGGAAGTAGACCCCAACCCTGAAACTGTCAAGCAGTATCAAGTCGAAGGTGTACCCGCGCTGCGGCTCATTCAAAATCAGCAAGTGCTAGAAGCTACCGAAGGCGTGATTCCAAAACAAAAATTGATTGAGATCCTAGATACCCATTTCCACTAGGGATATTAAGCTGCGGAAATGACGAATTAGTACTACTAGCTACTAGCCACTCATCACTAAAAACCATGGAGTTTGCCAAGCGTTTAGAATATCTCCAAGCGAATGTCTTTGCAGATATGGACCAAGCAAAGGCACGAGCGATCGCCGCAGGAAAAGACTTGATTGACTTATCGCTCGGATCGTCAGATCTTCCAGCCGCACCCCATGTACTTGATGCGATCGCCCAATCTTTACCAGATCGCAGCACGCATGGCTATTTGCTGTTTCACGGTACGCGGGCGTTTCGAGAAGCCGCAGCAAGTTGGTATACAAGCAAGTTTGGCATTTCTGTCGATCCCGAAACCGAAGTTTTACCGCTCATTGGTTCGCAAGAAGGAACAGCGCATTTACCACTTGCGGTATTAAATCCTGGCGATTTTGCTTTATTACTCGATCCTGGCTATCCTTCACACGCGGGTGGCGTCTATTTAGCAAGTGGTCAAATTTACCCGATGCCATTACGCGAAGAAAATGGCTTTTTGCCTGTGTTTGCAGATATTCCCGCGCCCGTACTCGCGCAGTCGCGGATGATGGTACTGAGTTATCCGCATAATCCGACAAGTGCGATCGCGCCTTTGGCATTCTTTCAAGAGGCGGTGGCGTTTTGTCAACAACACAATCTTGTGTTAGTTCACGACTTTCCGTATGTCGATCTTGTCTTTACACAAGGAAGCCAAAATTCCCAATTGCTTGCGCCTTCTATTCTCCAAGCCGATCCAGAAAAGTCCGTATCGATTGAGTTTTTCACGCTCTCGAAGTCGTACAATATGGGCGGGTTCCGCGTGGGGTATGCGATCGGTAATGCGAAGTTGATTCGGGCATTACGTCAAGTCAAAGCGGCGGTAGATTTTAACCAATATCGCGGAATTTTAAACGGTGCGATCGCCGCGCTTACTGGTTCGCAAGCACAAGTGTCAACAGTTGTCAAGACTTTTCGGCAACGCCGCGATGCATTTATTGATGCGTTACACCGCATCAACTGGCAAGTTCCTACACCTGATGCGACGATGTACATCTGGGCAAAATTACCCGAAACTTGGAACGATTCGATTCAATTTTGTACCGAACTCGTCGAAACGACAGGCGTTGCGGCTTCGCCTGGTGCGGGTTTTGGTAAGTTTGGTGAGGGTTATGTGCGGTTTGCGTTGGTTCATGACCCAGCTATCTTAGAAACTGCGGTTGAGCGCATCGCGACGTTTTTACATTCGCGTTAATTTAACTTTGAGGAAACGGCGTGTAATTTCCTCCCAGTGCTTCTACAATTGTGCGCGTATTGGCGACAATCATATTGATGTAAGAATCGGCATCGCTTCCTGGAGAACCAATTGAATCAGAGTATAAAGGTCGCGTCGCTAGATCAACTTTGGCTTCTGCGGCGACGGTTTGAATCAACGCTGGATTAATCGTTGTTTCCGCAAAAATTGTCGGTACGTTTGCTGCTCGAATCGCATCGGATAATTGGCGTACCGTCTGGGCGCTGGGTTGTTCTTCGGTACTAATACCGATTAAAGTTCCAAAAATTTCTAACCCATAAGCGTTAGCGTAGTATTGAAACGCATCGTGGGTTGTCACCAGTCGGCGATTTTCTGGGGGAATCGTTTGAATTTGTTCGCGCACCCAAGTATCAAGTTGCTGTAATTGTGCGGTATATTGCGCCGCGTTTTGCGTAAAAGTTTCGCGATCGCTTGGCGATAACTCGATAAACGCATCGCGAATCGCATTCACCATTGCGATCGCATTTTTCACATCGCCCCAAACGTGCGGATCGGGTACTGTTGTTCCTTGTTCTTCTAACTGTAGCGGTGGTACGACTTCCCCCACGGCGAGTTTGCGCGCATTGACTCCCGCCGCATTCATCAATTTGATCAACGCTGGCTCTAAGTTATAACCGTTGTAGAGAATTAAATCGGCTTTTTCAAACGCGATACTATCGCGCGGTACAGGTTCGTACACGTGGGGATCGTCCCCTGGTTGCAAAATGCCTGT
Source organism: Gloeocapsa sp. PCC 7428 (assembly GCF_000317555.1). Lineage (GTDB taxonomy): Bacteria > Cyanobacteriota > Cyanobacteriia > Cyanobacteriales > Chroococcidiopsidaceae > Chroogloeocystis. Next base: position 2,074,115 of record NC_019745.1, on the reverse strand, counting down.
TAGTTGAATTTGCTCTTTTCCTACTTCAGCAGCCCAGTCGGTAATGATTGTGCTCGTAGCAACAACGTTTGGCTGATCGTTAACTTCTAAATCAGCCTGATTGGTAATCGCTGCACCACACGCACTGAGCAATAAGCCTAGCAAGAATCCAACGATGATTGCTCTATATTTTCTGCCTTGCGACCGAGTCCTCACTTTCATGAAATTGATACATTAGTTTTCATATTCTTTTCATTTTTCATCCTATACTTTTTTCATAATCTTTTCATTTTTATCTTTCATCGCGTTCATATAGTGATTTCTAACTACGCCGCCATCGAGCAAGATTATGACGATTCTTCCCTTTCCTCATAGCGCCAATTCCAGTCCACATGTGCAAAAGGACACTCGAATGCCAGACGATGCAGCAATTACTGTCAGCCATTTAGGAGTACAGTATCGTGATATTGAAGCGCTGCATGATGTCAATTTTGAGATTTATCCTGGAAGAATCACGGGAATTATCGGTCCAAATGGCGCGGGTAAGAGTACCTTAATCAAGGCGATGTTAGGGCTGATATCCGCAAGCGGTACAGTTTCATATCAAGGAAAGCCGCTGAAGTCGCAGTTAGATAAAGTCGCTTATGTTCCGCAGCGTTCAGCGATTGATTGGAGTTATCCGGCTACGGTGTGGGATGTCGTTCTTATGGGGCGAGTCCGTAAAGCTGGATGGTTTCGTCGTTTTTCGCACGTTAGTCGTCAAGTCGCAGCGGCGGCGTTGGAACGTGTAGGGATGAGTGAATACCGCGATCGCTCGATTGGGCAACTTTCTGGCGGACAACAGCAACGCGTATTTCTCGCCCGCGCTTTGGCAGAAGAAGCCGATGTCTTTTGTTTTGACGAACCGTTAGCAGGTATTGACAAAAAAACCGAAGCCGTCATTTTTGAAATCTTTCACGAATTAGCCGCAGCTGGCAAAACTGTGATAGTTGTTAACCACGATTTGGGCGAAGCAATTACTAATTTTGACGACCTCATTTTATTGAATAAAGAAGTTATTGCGAGTGGTTCGCGTCAGATTGTATTGCAACCAGAAAATATGAGCCGTGCTTATCGGGGTCAAGTTGTATTTTTCAATGGGGAAGCAGCATAATTTAAAAGCTATTAGCTGAATTGGTAATTGGTAATTGGTAGTTGGTAATTGGCATAAAATTAGTAATAGTGCTAATTGACCTTATACTTGAACATATTGCATTGGAAGTAAAGGTTAGGCTCTTAACACTCAATAATCATAACTCTCAATTATCCTAACCCCTGACCTCTGACCCCTACTGTATGCTAGAAGCTATTATTGAACCGTTGCAGTACAGTTTTATGCAGCGATCGCTCGTGATTGCTGTTTTAGTTGGCGTGATTTGTGCGATTGTCGGTAGCTATTTGATGGTACAACGCTTGGCGCTACTCGGAGATGCGATTAGCCATTCAGTATTACCAGGACTCGCGATCGCATTTATTGTCGGTGCAGACATTTTTATCGGTGCTTTTATTGCGGGTGTTGTGAGTACATTGACTATTGCCTTGATTCGCACGCGATCGCCGATTAAAGAAGATGCTGCAATGGGAATTGTTTTTTCGGCTTTTTTTGCCTTAGGAATTACGTTAATTACTGTTGTACAAAAAACGAATAAAATCGACCTCAACCATTTTTTATTTGGCAATATTTTGGGCGTGACTTCTCAAGATGTTTGGAATACAGCCATTATTTCTTTATTTGTAATTGCCGTTGTTTTCTTATTGTATAAAGAACTACTATTTTACACTTTTGACCCAGTAGGCGCGCAAGCCGCTGGATTACCTGTCAATCTTTTAAATTTTGGCTTGATGGTATTGATTGCGCTAACAATCGTTGCCAGTCTAACTGCGGTTGGTGTCATTTTAGTTTTAGCGCTACTGATTACCCCAGGCGCTACCGCATATTTGCTCGTAAAGCGCCTCAATCAAATGATGATTTTAGGGGCAATTATTGGTATTCTTGCCAGTATTACAGGGATGTATCTTAGTTACTTCTATAATTTACCTTCGGGGCCTGCAATCGTCTTAGTCGCCTCAGGCTTTTTTACGCTAGCGCTATTGTTTAGCCCAAGACAAGGCATCCTAACTTATCCGCAGTCAAATGCACAGGAATGGGCTTTTTGGAAAGAGATTAAAAATTTACTGCGATCGCGTTCTTAATAGTAATTTAAACTCTCGCCTCTGCTAAAATTGCCTAATTTGCCGGTAATGATATCTGATTGAGAATCACGCCGACTTCTTGTATACCTGCGGAATTGTTTTGCATCGCGTAAAGTTCTCTGGCTTTTTGTAGCGACGCCACCGCTTGCGAAATTTTGCCTTGACTCCAAAACGCAACGCCTAAGTTTTGTCGCGAAACCGGATCGTTGGGATTAATCTGAATCGCCCGATTGAAAGCCGCGATCGCTTCAGCGAATTTACCTTGGCTACCAAGTGCAATTCCCAAATTGTTGTAAGTTTCAAAATTCCTCGGATTAATTTCAATCGCCCGATTGAATGCGGCGATCGCCTCAGCAAACTTGTTTTGATTACCTAGCGCTAACCCAAGGTTGTTGTGCGCGTTTTCATATTCTGGATAAATCGATATAGCCCGATTAAACGCGGCGATCGCTTCAGCTAACCTTCCTTGTTCGGCTAATTCCACTCCCTGATTGTTGTGAACTTCCGCTTGTTGTATTTCACTATGCACCGCTGATACAACAGGTACTTCTCGTGACAAACTTGGTTGAGTCAGAAGAACACTTGCAAATCCCGCTACGATTATTCCAGTACAACGCTTTTTCATAAACAACTCCGCTTGGAGATACAGATGACTGTTGGTATGAAACGAGCTTTTTTATTCTTCTAGCTTAACTGGTTTGATCGTCGTTGCTTCTTATAACAAGTTCTCCTTGGTGGTGCGATCGCGTTAAGATAACAAAAGTTCACATTTGAGGGTGCTATCTATGGCAGTTAAAGTTGGAGATACCGCTCCTGATTTTACGCTTCCTTCGCAAACAGGTACATCGGTTAAACTAAGCGATCTTCGTGGCAAATCAGTTGTTTTGTTCTTTTACCCCAAAGATGACACCCCAGGATGCACAAAAGAATCATGTGCTTTTCGCGATCAGTACGAAGTTTTTCAAAATGCTGGTGCAGAAGTGATTGGCGTTAGCGCCGACTCTCCTGAATCACATCAACGCTTTGCGGCTAAATATCAATTACCTTTTACACTTTTAAGCGATACTGGCAATCAAGTTAGAAAGTTATACGGAGTTCCCGCCACGCTTGGTTTATTACCAGGAAGAGTGACTTATGTCATCGATCCACAAGGAGTTGTCCAGCACATTTTTAACTCCCAGTTTAACTTTCAAGGTCATGTAGACGAATCTTTGAAGACTTTGCAACAGATAGAGGCGAGGAGTTAGTTTCTCGTAAAGGTTTTGAAATTGAATAACTTCTTAACTCCTCTGCACCCTCTGCTTTCCTGCGCTAATATTGTTGCAAGCGATCGCTAATGATGTGCTTTCTCCGCTGGTGATGTACTTTCAGCGTTACCGTTTTTGGTGTTGCCATTACTATTACGCGGTTGAATGACGCCATAACCACCATGATTGCGTTCGTAGATGACGTTAATTTCTCCAGTTTCGGCGTTGCGGAACATATAAAAGTCGTGATCGACTAATTGTAACTGTTCCAACGCTTCGGTGATTGTCATTGGTGGCATGGCAAAGTATTTTGTTCTGACAACTTCTTCGGGAAGTTCGGGAGTGCGATCGCCAATGAGATCTTCGACTACAGGTGCTGGTTCGACTGCGATACTTGTTTTTTCTGGAACTTGTGTTTTCTTATCGTGGCGCTTCTCTTTATATTTCCGGAGTTTCCGCGCAATTTTATCCGCTACCATGTCGATACTAGCGTATAAGTTCTCACTACTCTCCTCGGCACGAATCACACTTCCGTTGGCGTAAATCGTCACTTCTGCGGCTTGCCTATCATTGATTCGCGGATTGCGTGCGACTGATAAATGCACATCCACTTCATTCGTTAAATTTTGAAAGTGATTTACTGCCTTTTCAATTTTCTGATGTACATATTCGCGAATTCCATCAGTAATTTCAATGTTTTTGCCGTGGATGACTAGCTTCATATTCAATTCTCCGGCTGACGTACTGTCTAAAATGAAATAAAATGCGAGGAAAATAACTACTTTTTGTGACAACAAATTGCAGCTTGAATCACTCAGTATTAAAGCGCAAGTTTTACTTTTTTAGTCTTCAAGTATAAACTCAAAATTCGTTGCTACTTCTACCACACTTTTGACTACATAGGACAACTAAATCTTATCGTTGTGACGAGAATGATATCCTTTCTGTAAGGATTTGCTTGCTTTGTTACCTTGTACATAAAACATCTATATTAGGAGGTTTTCTATTATGCATTAACTTCCGCTATAGATGTCAATGGCTGCATATCATTTCCCGACTTTAGCAGGCGTGGTTTTCTAAGAAGCTGTTTCCTCCATGTCCATTTGAGGTTATATATTTACCTTAACACTTTGTATTCTACCCAACATAGCACTTTGAGACTCTCTTTAAGAACCTTTGCAACTTTTGACATTTCTTGATTTCATAATTTGAAAATGAAATGAACTGTGTTGATCGTTATGCTGAAATTCTGCTATGTTGCTTGAGAAAAAGTTATTATTTTATACTTCCGTTGTGAGTCAAAGTCGCCAATGTTTGCTATACAAACCAGGAACCGTACCCTATAAAACAGCGTGGGAATGGCAGCGATCGCTTTTGCAACAGCGGATAGAAGATTTTTCGCTCGCAGATGTTTTAATTTTGCTCGAACACCCGCCAGTGTATACTTTAGGACAAGGTGCTGACCCCAATTTTATTAACTTTGATATTGACAAAAGTATCTATGATGTGCATCGCGTCGAACGCGGCGGCGAAGTGACGTATCATTGTCCTGGTCAACTCGTTGGCTACCCGATTTTAAATCTGCAATATTATTGCAAAGACTTGCATTGGTATCTGCGCCAGTTAGAAGAAGTATTAATTCGCGTTTTAGCCGTTTACGGATTGCACGGAGAACGTTTTCCAGGGTTAACAGGCGTTTGGCTAGAAGGTTACAAAGTTGCAGCGATCGGAATTAAAGCAAGTCGCTGGGTGACAATGCATGGCTTTGCGTTAAATATATGTCCTGATATGACAGGCTTTGAACGCATTGTTCCTTGTGGGATTGCCGATAAACCTGTTGGCAGTCTGGCACAATGGATTCCTGATATTACTGTAGAACAAGTCATCCCGCACGTTACTGAAGCTTTCGCCACAGTATTCGATGTCAATATTGTAAAAGAAGTAAATCATTTACAAATTCCAGCCACTAGCCACGAGCAACTAATCACTCCTCACCCCTTCATTCAACCGACTTAAAAACGCCCGCAAGCGATCGCTTTTTGGATGCGTTAACACTTCTCGCGCCACGCCTTGTTCTTCAACTTGACCTTGATTTAAAAACATAACTCGACTTGCAACTTCTCGTGCGAACTGCATTTCATGAGTAACAACAACCATTGTCATTCCATCCGCAGCTAGTTGTTGCATTACCTGCAAAACCTCAGAGACAAGTTCAGGATCTAACGCGCTTGTGGGTTCGTCAAATAAAATCACCTGCGGATTCATACATAAACTTCGCGCGATCGCCACGCGTTGCTTTTGTCCGCCAGAAAGTTGTTCGGGGTAGGCGCTGGCTTTATCAAATAACCCAACTTTTTCTAAGTAAAATCCAGCAAGTTGCGCGCTTTCTTTGGCTGATTTACCTAAGACTTTCCGCTGCGCGATGGTAAGATTCTCTAATACACTCAAGTGTGGAAACAAATTAAATTGCTGAAAGACCATTCCCACTTGCGATCGCAATTGTCGTAGTTGGCGATAATTTAACTTGGGCTTAGATAAATCCATCCCGTTGACAACTAACCGTCCACCATCAATTGCTTCGAGGCGATTAAAGCAACGCAATAGCGTACTTTTACCGCAACCTGATGAACCAATAATTGCCACAACCTCACCACGATGGATTTCACCGCTGATTCCGCGCAGTACCCGCAGCGAACCAAAGTTTTTTTCGATATTTTCAAACGTAATTGCAGCGGTGGAGTTGACCATATCCCTGTCTCACAAGGCGAAGTTTTGTAGAAATTATTTCAGATGCACCACAGTTGATTGTAATCTTGTCTACATCCGAGTCAACTAACTTAGGATTGAATTTAGATTGACATCTACTCAAGGCGCAGAGAATACCGAGGAGAAAGACAATGATGGCGGGATTGGCGAAGCACTGGCTGCGTCTGAGTGTGGTGGTGGGCTTATGTTGTTTACTCTTATTTGCAGGTTGTCAAAATAATTCTGATTCTCCTGCTGCTGGTAGAACCCTCACCGTTGCTGTTGAAGGAACATATCCGCCATTTGAGTTTCAGTCGCCCGATGGCGAGTTGCAAGGCTTTGATGTTGACTTGATGAATGCGATCGCCCAAGAGGAAGGCTTTACAATTCAATATCAAAATTTGCCATTTGCTGGAATGATTCCTGCATTACAGGCGCGAACCATTGATGCGGCAATTGCAGCAATGACGATTACCGAAGAACGTGCCAAAACCGTTTCTTTCTCGCGTCCTTACTTCAAATCAGGACTGGCGATCGCAACTAGTGCAAACAATCAAGATATTACCAGTTTTGAGTCCCTCCAAAATCGACGCATTGCGGTTCAAATCGGTACAACTGGGGCGCTAGAAGCCGCAAAAGTTCCTGGTGCGCAAGTTCGCAGCTTTGATGACGCGCCGACAACTTTACGCGAATTACTCAATGGCAATGTTGATGCAGTACTCCACGATCAACCTGTCATTTTATACGCGATTCAAACAGGTAACGTCCAAGGAGTTCGAGTTGTTGGCGATCTCCTGACGGAAGAATATTTTGGCATTCCTACCCCGAAAGGTTCGCCAAATTTAGCCTTAATCAATCAAGGATTAACAACTCTACTCGAAAACGGCACGTATAACCAAATTTATCAAAAATGGTTTGGTGTAGAACCTCCCCCCTTACCTGAAAGACTACCGTTCCAAGAAGAAACCGCCACAGGTGGCGCACCGTTTATCGTCACCGCAGTTAACGTCATTGTTCGCGCATTACCTTCTTTACTTCGTGGTGCTTTAATTACACTGCAACTGACGGCGTTTTCTGTTGTTTTAGGCATGATCGCGGGTTCATTAATTGGAATTATCCGACTTTCTAAAATTTTGCCAATTCGTTGGGCTGCTAGAGCATATATCGATTTCTTTCGCGGTACGCCTTTACTCGTACAAATTTTTATGATTTACTTTGGCATACCTGCGATCGCCCAAGAACTCGGTTTTACTTTCAATCTCAATCGTCTCGCCGCCGCTGTACTTGCCTTAAGTCTCAATAGTGCAGCATACATCGCAGAAATTGTTCGTGGTGGAATTCAATCGATTGAAGCTGGACAATCAGAAGCTTCGCAATCTTTGGGGATGAGTTCGGTGCAAACGATGCGTTATATTATCTTTCCTCAAGCTTTCCGCCGGATGTTACCTGCTTTAGGAAATGAGTTTATTAGTTTGCTGAAAGATACCAGTTTGGTTGCGGTAATCGGGTTTGAAGAACTGTTCCGCGAAGGTCAACTCATTGTCGCTGAAAATTATCGCTCGTTTGAAATTTATGCCACCGTTGCTGTAATTTATCTCTGCCTCACTTTATTATCTTCACAAGCTTTCAGCTACTTTGAGCGCTGGATGAATCCTGCTGCGCGATCGCGTCGCAAAGTTCGTGCCTAATATCGTTTTGCCTGAGAGTTATCGCATATTATTCAGTGAGAGTGCTAAGAAGATAGAAGACAATCCTAACTTTCAATTACTTTGCGTTTTCATTCAAAATTTATGACACGAGTCAAGAGTAAGCGCAATGTCGTCAGAAGCACAACCCTTGATTGTTGACTTTACTCAAGAAGATAATGTTTTACAGATTTTACCCCGCCCGCCGCTGCGATCGAGTGAAAACTTGGGGTGGAATGGTATTTATGTCCAACAACATTATCAACCTGCTTGGGAAACGCCTGAATATGCTCACATTAGGCATATGCTTTTAATTCACAGCCCTGATTTAATTGTTCAAGCAGAACGATGGTTTGACGGGCGTAGACAGCAAGAGCAATTTGGGAGTGGAAATAATATTGCGATTGTTCCCGCAACAGTTCAGCACCAAGCAAACTGGAATCAGGAAAGCCCCTTTTCTTTGGTATTTATTGAACCGCATTATTTAAATCAAATCGCTCGTGAATCAGTAACAATTGAGCGTATTGAACTGATTCCGCAATATGCAATGCACGATCCATTTGTTGCTCAACTGGGGCGATCGCTGAGCGCAGAACTCGAATCTAGCCATGTCGGTAGTCGATTATTTGCAGACTCGTTAGCGATCGCGCTTTCGATTCACCTAATAAGACATTACTCAAACTGGCAGCAGCCGTTACGCGAGGATAACGGAGGATTGCCGCAGCGCAAACTACAGCAAGCACTAACATACATCCACGAACACTTGACACAAGATTTATCTGTTACTGCGATCGCGGATCAGCTAGAGATGAGCCAATACTATTTCTCTCGCTTATTTAAGCAATCAATTGGTGTATCGCCATACCAGTATGTGATGCAGCAGCGAATTGAGCAAGCCAAGAACTTATTGCGAACAACTTCGCTTTCAGTTGCGGCGATCGCCGCGCGAGTAGGTTTTTCCAATTCCAATCAACTCGCAATTCAATTTCGCAAGTTCACAAACACAACGCCCAGCAACTACCGCCGACAACTTTGATGACAAGTCTGCGCGTGAGTGCAAGATTTCGATAAATTTCGCAAGAATTGACGATCAATCTTGATTTTTTCTTGCGGAAATTCAGATGAGAACGAATTGTTGCTAAGTTTCACTCATGCTTTTAGCAGATGCCGACGAAAGTATGTGAATCTATCGAGCCTCAAAAGGAATTACCATGACTGCAACCGCAAATCAGTCAATTGCCATTCCGAATCCGCCGATCAAACAAGCCAAACTCTACATTAATGGACAATGGCGATCGGCATCCGATGGCAAAACTCGCCCCACAATTAGCCCGATTACAGAAGCTGCGATCGCAGACATTCCCCAAGCTTCAGCACAAGACGTAGAGGATGCAATTCTAGCAGCCCGTCGTGCCTTTGATGATGGACCTTGGGCAAAAATGACTGGGCACGAGCGACAGCAAATCCTCACTCGTGCTTCCCAAATCATGGAGCAATACGCCGATGATTTGGCACTTTGTGAGACGCTTGATATGGGTAAAGCAATTCACTTTGCCAAGACGATCGATGCTCGTTTAATTGCTGATTTATTCCGCTACTACGCGGGCATGGCTCCCGAAATCGATGGCGCAACTCGTCCAGTTTCTCCTCCACCAGATTGCACTTTGAAGCACGTCACAATCGTGCGAGAACCGTTAGGAGTCGTTGCCGCAATCACGCCGTTTAATTTCCCACTTCTGCTTGCCGGAACAAAAATCGCCGCTGCGCTTGCCGCAGGTAACACGGTGATTCATAAACCTGCAAGTGCCACGCCTTTGTCTGCGATCAAACTGGCAGAAATCTTTGCAGAAGCTGGGCTTCCCGCTGGCGTATACAACATGATTACAGGTTCGGGTAGTCAAGTCGGCGATCAATTGGTAAAACATCCTGCAATCAACAAGATTAGCTTCACAGGCTCAACAGAAGTCGGGATTGGCATTATTCGCAATAGTGCAGACACACTGAAAAAAACCACAATGGAGCTTGGCGGTAAATCTGCCAACATCGTGTTTGCGGATGCAGATTTAGAAAGCGCGATCGCCAATGCTTTCTTTGGCATTTTCTACAACAAAGGTGAGATTTGTACGGCAGGATCGCGCTTGTTGCTAGAGCGATCGATTCACGATGTAGTCGTAGATGGATTAATTAAGTACGTTAGTCAAATTAAAATGGGCAATCCACTCGATCCAGATGTACTTTTTGGTCCGTTAGCCGATGCCGGACAACTCAAGAAAGTGATGCAATATGTAGAGTATGGTAAACAGGATGGCGCTACCTTAAAGTATGGCGGTGAGCGCTTCTACCCCGATGGCAGCAATGGCAAAGGATATTACTTTCAGCCTACTATCTTTACGAACGCTACCAATGAGATGCGAATTGCTCAAGAGGAAATCTTTGGTCCGGTACTGACTGTGATTCCGTTTGATACTGAGGAAGAAGCGATCCGCATCGCGAATAGCACAACCTACGGATTAGCTGCTGCGGTGCATACTCGTGACATTAAAAAAGCCTTGCGAGTGGCGAACGCAATGCAAGCAGGAACTTGCTGGATCAATTGCTATAACGTCTATGACGTTTCCGTTCCATTCGGAGGCTACAAATCATCAGGATTTGGGCGTGAATGTGGCAAAGAAGTCATGGAAAACTATACCCACACGAAATCAATCTGGATCGATTTGAGCTAATGAGACGGATGATATCAAGGAAGAGAAAGCAATGGCATTAGCCATCACTTGATAACGCTCAACGTGAGGTACTCGGTTTTGGTTTCCAAGAGTTCATTGAATAAGGAAATGCGATCGCGCTGCTGACTTTCATGACTTGTGTAATTCTGCCACGCATGACAAAGTTATTTGCATCATATTCCAAACCAAAGTGTAGTTTGATGACCGTTGCGAATCTTGGAACTGCGACTATGTAAGCGATCGAGAACAGGAGGCTTAACTATTATGACGATTCTTGTCACTGGCGCAACTGGAAACATTGGTGGAGAAGTGATTCATCATCTTCTGCACAAAAACGCCACAATTAGAGGATTGGTACGCGATCGCCAAAAAGCAACCAAACTACAATCTCAAGGCGTTGAACTTGCCCAAGGTGATTTTTCACAACCCGACAGTTTAGATGCGGCTTTGCAAGGAATTGAAACTGCCTTTCTTGTGATGCCCAACGATCCGCGCCAGGTTGAATTAGAGTGCAATTTTATTGATTCAGCAAAACGCGCCGGAGTTCGTCATATTGTGAAACTATCGGTATTACGTTCCGGCGAACTTCCTAGCGCATTTCAGCAATGGCATCGCCAAATTGAAGAACATCTAGAAAAATCAGGCATGAGTTGGACTCATCTTCGTCCAAATATGCTCATGCAGAATATGCGTTGGTTTACTTCCGCGATCGCTCAACAAGGTGCGTTCTATCACTCGGTAGGAGACACAAAAATCTCCCATGTCGATGCACGCGACGTAGCCGCCGTAGCCGCTGTTTGTTTGAGTGAATCCGGACATGAAAATCAAGCTTATGATTTGACGGGATCTGAAGCGGTTTCCTTTGCTCAAGTTGCCGATTATTTTACAGAAGCCCTCAACAAACCCGTGCAATACATTAATGTTGCGCCTGCTGATTTGAAAGCTGCACGACTCGCAAATGGGGAACCAGAATGGTATCTCGATGCAGAAGCTCAGTTATTTGAGTGTTGGCAAGCAGGGGCAGGATCAGCAGTGACTAGCACGATCGCAGACCTTTTGCATGACTCCCCCACATCGTTTGCAGCATTCGTTCAAGATTACGTCCAGTCTCACGCGCAAGACTTTTTAACAACTGTAGGAGCTTAATGATGCAATCTGCGTTTGGACTTTCTATTCCGATGACCTTAGAGGATGTTTGCCATCCTCAGAAAATGGCGCTTCTAGTCTACGATATGCAAGTTGGAATCGCGCAACAGCTATTTAATGCCGTCGAATTTATTCAGCAGGTAAAGCAGGTTGTTGATGTCGCTAGATCTCACCAAATGCGAGTTTTCTTCTCGCGTCATACAACGTTGCCAAAAGAGATCGCCGGTGTTTCGCAACTCAAGGGAGCAATGGCACTCCAGCGCGTGACAACGGTTGCAGAAGTTCAGCCCAATTTTTTACCTGATTCTGCTGCTCATGCTGTGGTTCCAGATTTAGCACCGCTACCGTCAGAAGTCGCGTTTGACAAGCTAACAATGTCAGCATTTGTTGGCTCGTATCTGGATCTGGCGCTGCGGGATGCTCGAATTGAAGCGATCGCGATCGTCGGAGCCGTTCTCGAATTCGGCATTGAGCCTACGGTGCGTCATGCCGCAGATTTAGGATATGTCCCAGTGTTGATTAGCGATGCCTGTTATTCATTCTCAGAGCAGAATCGCACAACTTCTCTTGCAGCCCTTCAATCTACCAGTTTAATCGCTGATATTAATACATTCCATACCACGTTAGATCGAGTGCATCAAAATGAGGCGGATGCCATTTAGCGCAACAATTTCTACTTCTTTTATTTTCGGCTCCGGTACTGCCAAGGCTCGACAAAACGCGCATCACTCCATACACCTGTGCGTTGACTTTTAGCTTTAGCTTCCGCTTGTTCAACAGCAGTAGCACTCGGACAATTTTTAAGATAAGGACGGTAAACGAGTGCGAGTCCTTCACGCGCCAAAACTTCTTGAATCAAAGTTCCATCAGCAAGACGCACTTCACCAATTTGGCGACCATAGCGATCGCTATCCGTAATCTTTAAAGCAACGCGATCGCCACCTTGATCGATCAGTTGCTGAACGCGCTGTTGCGCTTTCATTCCCCAGTTAAACTGATTACGCGCAATCTTATTTTTCGTGTATTTTTCTTGATTAGAATGCGGTATTTCTGGAGCATCAACACAGGCGAAGCGGACGTGAATTTTAGCTCCTTTGGTATCAGTCACCGTAATCGTATCGCCATCGCTGACTTTTAGTACCGTATATTGTGCGTGTGGAATCAGATGCCACGCACTTAATCCTAATAAAAGAATAATCGCGCAGATAAAAAGAAGCGATCGCACAGGTAGTTTCACAACCTCAAACCCAAATTGCTACCCGTGCGATATTAACAAATAAGAGGGGCATTGATAGTGACTTGTGGGAGAGTAGGAGTGTAAAAGTGTTGTAGAGACTGAGAGATTTATTTAATTGCTATTTTTCCCTCATACTCTACTACCCTGCTTACTTCCGGCTACCAACTAACTCGCGTTCTTCTACTACTTGCTCAACCGCCGAAGTATCAACCATTTCTATTGCTTCGTATTCAGCGCGATCGATAACAGCATCAGATTGACGCGAACGGCGCGACCAATAAACGCCACCAACTGCGAGTAAACCTGAGAGTAGCGCGAATCCTGCTACATTGGAATTATTCGTTGTCGGGTTCATACTTGATGGTGACTGATTTGCAGAATTAGCCGAAAGCTTAGAGCTAAAAGGACACGCTTGAGCCGGACTAGAATTAACGAAAGTAGTCCCCGCGATCGCCGCAACCGAGATAAGAGTAATGAGGTGACTTGGTTTCATAATGTTCTGCGGTAAAAAGACAACTTCTGAATTAATCTTACGATGCGTAAGATTGTTCTTAATTTTGCACAACATTTAAAATACTGCCAAATATAATTTACTGATGTATCAGATATTGCCACCCTAATCAGAAATTAGCGATTAGGATCAATGATGTAACCTCCTCATACAGCATAAGTAGATCATGAACTTTCTCACACACGTTCTACACTTAGCTGGTTCAAGTGCTGCATCGTATGTAGCAGCGCGGCAAATTCGCGATCCCTTAACGCGTCCTAATGTATTAGCTGGGTTCCAACTTGCAGAATCAGGTTCAGTTCCATTTTTAGAAGCACTGAGTAAACGCGCAGCAGCAGAAGGCGATGCTTGGCTTGCAGAAAAACTAACGAAACACGCCGACGACGAAACAAGACACGGGCATATTTTTGCTCATGCCTTAAAACAACTTGACAAACAAGTTATAGACTTCAAAAACCTTCCCAAACCGTCTGATGACAAGCCAAATGAGCGGCGCAGTCCTTTCTTTGCCGCTTACTTTGAGGGATATTCTCCTGAACAGCTTAAACCAGACAATATCGACTGGAAAGTTTTTATGCCTAGCACCTACATTTTAGAGCTAGACGCGAGCAAAGACTTTGCGCGGATGGCAAATGTGTTACCAGAAGATGACGCAACTGCGCGAAACCTCAAAAAAGGAATGCTGAGTATTGCCCAAGATGAAACAGGTCATGCCGCATACTTGTATGAAGCAATGACCCGTAGAATGTCAGTTGTTGAAGTACAACAACTCGTTGATGAATGGCGCACTCGTAAAGTTAATGCTTTACTTGCAATGGTTGGTGGTTTGCTACAACGCAGCGGACAAATGCCATCACTTGTACAAGATGCTGCACCCGCAGACGTGTCTGATGAACTAACTGCGGCTTAACTGTTAGGTGCAACTGGTGCAGTAAACTCGATGGTGCCTTCTGTAGGGTTAGACTGCTGACTTTGTGTCGGTGTTGATTGCTGAAACAAAGACGGTGGTGCAGCTTGACGGAAGGCACCACAATAATACATCGTCATCACAGCTTTGAAAGCCCAGTGATTGGGAGAAACGTCGCTAAAAGGTATAGGTAAGGTTTCTGCTTGGTTTTGAATGCAAGCATTTGCAACTGGGTTAGATATTGGTGCGGTTGGCGATTCGGTTGCTGGTGTTTGGGCTTTTACAGGAGCAACAAGGCTTGCGGTAGATAAGAATATTGTTGTTGCTAAAATTCGTAGGTTCATAGATGCTTTAATACGCTGCTTTCTTCTAGTCTAGTAAACCTCGTGTATGAATCGCAGATTGCCTGCAACTGAAGTTGCGGCTACATAGACAAAGTGTGCCTGCGCACACTAAAATTTCTGCGCTTTTGATTTCTGTTTGTCCCGCTTTTAAATCAATAAAATCTTTTTGTAAATTATCTAATTGCTGGTCAATGGTGATTTTCTTCACTAGAGTTTAACCCTTACTCCTGCTATATATTCTGCTCTTATCAAAGTGCGATCGCTACCACGAAAACAGCAGTTTTAGTCCGGCAATAACTAATAATATCGATAGTAGCCGTTGGAAATTTGCACTTTTGTGCTTACTACCATACTCGGCACCAATAAAACCACCAATAATAGCTGATGGTGCCCAAAATATAATGGCTTTGGGCAATAATGTTGTGTGCGAAAGATGTCCGAGTAATCCAGCAGTTGAATTGACAAGAATAAATGCAGCGGAGATTCCCGCAGATTGGCGCGGATCTGCCCAGCCCATAAGTAAAAGTAGCGGAGATAGAAAAATTCCGCCACCGATACCCGTGACGCCTGATAAAAAACCGATCGCTGCGCCTGACAAAAGTGCAGCAAGTAGCGGTATGGCTTGAGATGTTGCTGTAATTGTGTGATGCGTGCGAAAAAGTTTATAAGCTGCAACGAGTAAAGCGCCACCTGTAATCGGATTGTAGATACTCGCAGGTAAAGTCAGATACCCACCGATAAACGAACATGGTATCGAAGCGATCGCCAGTGGCAAAAATAACGACCAAGAAAAATATCCCGCACGATAAAATTTCACTGTCGCGATCGCTGCAACTAATATATTCAGTGTCAAAGCCGTCGGTTTCATCACCGCTGGGGCGACACCCATCAATGCCATAATTGTCAGATAACCCGACGAACCTGCATGACCAACAGAGGAATACAATACTGCTGCTGCAAAAATTAAAACAGCAAGTATCAAGGTTGTGGCATTCACTAAAAAGCTACTCAGACGCGACTATCACAAATGCGATCGCATTCACTCTACTTTTAGTCTGTTTCCTTCACAAAGTCAAGATTGCATTCTTCAATCTTTATCACCAAAGACTGCGACCTAAACTTATTATTAACTTGTTCAACTAATGAGTATAGCTTCCAATTACCTATTACCCCTTACCTGCTCGATGACTTACATTAGCTTCAACATTATTTGACTAAATTAATAGTGAAAAATCCGCCAGTGCAGGATTGCTGGCGGTGAGTCTAGAAGCAGGAGAGGAATCGCGTTAACTGAATTGATTGTAATCGCTAAGTTCTCGCACAATCTCCAGTATAATCACGGTTTTTTTGTTAATAGACAATTTATCTTCGGGGTTTTCTGGGAGGTCAAAATCTGAAAACTGAGACAATTAGTCGTATTTTTGAATAAATCATGCAGAATTCAAGCGCATATTTTTAACGCTTCTGTAACTTGTCACGAATTAACTCAATCTTCTTACGTTCAAATTTACTTTTTTATATTTTTGAGCTAAATTGAATTAATAAACGTTTAGCTACTTTATAATAAAACAAGATAGCCCCTTGCCATTAATCTGAGGTTTTGAATCTTATAGGTAAGAGTAGCACTTTATAACTTCTATTTTAGGTGAATGCTTGATCTAAGTGATGGAATTCGTCAACTATTTGAATAAGATAGAACGAGGTATTTAATTTCTGACGCTAATCAAGTGAGGGAACAATATAGTAAGTTAGGCGATCGCTTATATTGTCATGAATATCAAAATATTTATTGACGCTGAAAAATATTCAAGATTCTCCATGAAACCCTATCAACTTACTTACTTAATAAGTTGTTTATTCTTATTGAGTGCGACAGCTTGTTCTCTTGCTAGTACAGAAGGCATAAATCACAACAATTCAAGAGATTTGACTCAAGTTGAGTCACCTAGAGATACACAGAAACCATCGACAAAAACAGCCACTATTAATATTGAAGGAGAAAAAACAACTGTTTCTTTACAAGAGTATAGCCACCCACTCTTTACAACCTACTTCCCGAACCAAGATTTTATTCCTGAATCAGTTAGTTCTGGCGAAGGCACTACAGTTCGATTTTACACCAACTTTGGTGGGACAAAAAATGAAGCAGCGTATGTTCAACTCTTCTTTCCAGGTTATGCTAATACACTCAACCAGTTGAAACAAAGTTGGATTGAAGGAGAAAACGGTTTACTTGCATCAAATGGCTGGCGAATTGTTGAGGTTGTGCAAGAAGCTACGTATCCCTGGGCTAAGGAAAAAATCGTCTTTCATCAACCCGAAAAAAATATAACAGGTACTGTATATCTTGGAGAAGTGGCAGGGAATGCGTTCTATGTTGTGACGCATTACCCAGTAGAATACGGAGATGGATTTATGCCCAGAGCTAATATCATTCTGCAAAACTTAGATATCAATGCATCAAATTCAAGCTGAAACTTATGTGAAGGGATGCGCTCAAATCGATAAAATAATTCTTTATCCTGTCTCCTAATACAGTTATGTCCGTCCTCTCTTCTGCACCTTTTTCGCTTGAAGAAATTACAAACGAAGGTTTAAAACCTGAAGAATACGAAGAAATTGTGCGGCGACTAGGACGCCATCCAAACAAAGCTGAGTTAGGGATGTTTGGCGTCATGTGGTCAGAACATTGTTGCTATAAAAATTCGCGATCGCTCCTTAAACAGTTTCCCACAACAGGCTCCCGTATTCTCGTTGGACCTGGAGAAAATGCGGGTGTCGTAGATTTGGGTGACGGACTGCAACTTGCTTTCAAAATTGAATCGCACAATCACCCTTCAGCGGTTGAACCATTTCAAGGAGCGGCGACAGGCGTTGGCGGTATTCTCCGTGATATTTTTACAATGGGGGCGCGTCCGATCGCACTACTCAACTCGTTGCGGTTTGGTTCGCTAGAAGACGCCAAAACACGACGATTATTTACCGGTGTCGTCGCAGGTATTAGCCACTATGGTAATTGCGTAGGTGTTCCCACAGTTGGCGGCGAAGTTTATTTCGATTCTGCGTACTCAGGAAATCCGTTAGTTAACGTGATGGCGCTTGGGTTGATGGAAACTGAGGAAATCGTCAAGTCTGGTGCTTCAGGATTAGGAAATCCGGTGCTGTATGTCGGTTCTACCACAGGACGCGACGGGATGGGCGGTGCAAGTTTTGCAAGTGCAGAACTCAGCGACGAATCGGAAAAAGATCGTCCCGCAGTACAAGTCGGCGATCCTTTTCTAGAAAAATCTTTAATTGAAGCTTGTCTAGAAGCGTTTAAAACAGGTGCAGTTGTCGCCGCACAAGATATGGGCGCAGCAGGTATTACCTGTTCAACTTCAGAAATGGCTGCTAAAGGCGGAGTCGGAATTGAACTTGATTTAGATAAAATTCCGGTACGCGAAACGGGGATGGTTCCTTATGAATATCTACTTTCCGAATCGCAAGAGAGAATGCTATTTGTTGCCCAAAAAGGTAGAGAACAAGAATTAATTGATATTTTTCACCGTTGGGGACTGCACGCGGTCGTTGCTGGTACAGTGATTAGCGAACCGATTGTCCGCATTCTCTTTCAAGGTAAAGTCGCCGCCGAAATTCCCGCAACGGCTTTAGCCGAAAATACACCAATTTATCACCGCGAATTACTCAGCGAACCCCCCGCTTACGCGCGTCAAGCTTGGGAATGGACAAGCGATCGCCTCCCACCATGTAATGCATCTGGTATGGAAATCCAAGACAATCACGCTTGGAGTGAGATTCTACTCACCTTATTAGATACACCCACAATTGCCTCTAAGCGCTGGGTATACCGCCAGTACGATCATCAAGTCCAAAATAATACTGTCATGCTTCCTGGGGGTGCAGATGCTGCAATTGTCCGCTTGCGTCCTCAAGCACAATCTGCGCCTGCAAACTCAGCAGTCGCCGCTACAGTCGATTGTAACCCGCGTTATGTGTATCTCAATCCCTACGAAGGAGCAAAAGCCGTTGTTGCTGAAGCCGCGCGAAATCTTAGCTGTGTTGGGGCAGAACCTTTAGCCGTCACAGATAATTTAAACTTTGGTAGTCCAGAAAAACCTGTAGGTTACTGGCAATTAGCAGAAGCTTGTCGTGGTTTAGCAGATGCTTGCCGAGAATTTCAGACACCTGTTACAGGTGGTAACGTATCACTCTATAATGAAACGCTCGATTCTTTTGGTAATCCACAACCAATTTATCCGACTCCTGTCGTGGGGATGGTAGGGCTAATTCCTGATTTGACGAAAATTTGCCCTCAAGGCTGGAAAACACCAGGCGATATTATTTATCTTCTCGGCTCATCCTTAAAATCGCACATTACTTTGGGTGGTTCTGAGTATCTTGCCACAATTCACGATATGGTTGCCGGATTACCGCCACAAGTTGATTTTGATTTAGAACGTCAGGTACAAGCGGCTTGTCGCGAAGGAATTCGTCAAGGTTGGATCAATTCAGCCCACGATTGTGCAGAAGGTGGAATTGCGATCGCCCTCGCTGAATCGTGTATCGGTGGTAACTTAGGCGCAAAAATTACACTTATCCCCGACACTGATTTGCGCTGGGATGAAATTCTTTTTGGCGAAGGTGGTGCAAGAATTCTTGTTTCTGTCTCGCCAGAACAACAAACACAGTGGGAATCTTATTTACAACAGCACTCGGCTGCGCATTGGCAAAAAATTGGCTTGGTCGAATCCGACACATTCTTACGAATTTCTACGTCCGATCAGCTATTAATCGAAGTTACAATCGAATTGATGCGCGATCGCTACTGCAATGCAATTCCCAGACGTCTAGATGTCTAGCTCAAGTTTGAGGAGTTTCAAAAATAACCCTGACCCCTGACCTCTTCTACAATAAGCATTCTTACGCTACTGTGGTAAGAGGAATAGTTAACGATTTATTAAGCTCGGTTAAACATTCTGAAATTTCAGCTAGAGACCAACTTTACTGAACCAACACCCCGCTCAGGAGCAAAGCAGCAGCATGATTCCCAACCATTCCCATTTATTGCCCAACGCCGAAGCAGTAGATATCGATGGCGTAGCGCGTCCTGATAAACCTGAAGAAGCCTGTGGCGTTTTTGGTGTCTATGCACCAGGGGAAGATGTTGCCAAACTCACTTACTTTGGTTTGTATGCGCTCCAGCATCGCGGTCAAGAATCAGCAGGGATTGCGACCTTTGTCGGGGATAAAGTTTACTTGCATAAAGAAATGGGATTAGTTTCCCAAGTCTTTAACGAATCAATTTTACAAGAATTACCTGGTGATATTGCCGTAGGACATACCCGCTATTCCACCACAGGATCGAGTCGCGTTGTTAACGCCCAGCCTGCTGTCGTCCCCACGCGTTTAGGTTCACTTGCTCTAGCACATAATGGCAATTTAGTCAATACGGTGCAACTGCGCGAAGAACTACAAAAAGCACACTGTAACTTAGTTACCACAACAGATTCAGAATTAATTGCATTAGCGATCGCCGATGAAGTCAACAGTGGTAAAGCCTGGTTAGAGGGTGCGATCGCAGCTTTTCAACGCTGTCAAGGCGCATTTAGCTTAGTCATCGGTACTCCAGCGGGTGTGATGGGTGCGCGCGATCCCAATGGAATTCGCCCTCTCGTGATTGGGACTCTTCCTGACAATCCGCAACGCTACGTATTAGCTTCCGAAACGTGTGGTTTAGATATTATTGGAGCAGATTATCTCCGCGATGTCGAACCAGGGGAGTTAGTCTGGATTACCGAAGCAGGACTTGCGTCGTTTCACTGGGCGCAACAGCCACAGCGTAAGTTGTGTGTTTTTGAGATGATTTACTTTGCGCGACCGGATAGCGTGATGCACAACGAGAGTTTATATACCTATCGCCTCCGTCTTGGACGTCAACTCGCGCAAGAATCTCCGGTAGAGGCGGATATTGTGATTGGTGTTCCCGATTCAGGTATTCCGGCGGCAATTGGTTTTGCCCAAGCATCGGGAATTCCTTACGCTGAGGGGCTAATTAAAAACCGTTACGTTGGACGCACCTTTATTCAACCAACGCAGACGATGCGCGAATCAGGCTTGCGGATGAAACTCAATCCTCTCAAAGATGTCCTCGCAGGCAAAAAAATTGTGATTGTAGACGACTCAATTGTTCGCGGGACAACAAGCCGCAAACTTGTCCGCACACTCCGCGATGCAGGGGCGATTGAAGTGCATATGCGCGTCTCTTCACCGCCTGTGACGCATCCTTGTTTTTATGGCATTGACACAGATAGTCAAGACCAATTGATTGCTGCAACTAAATCTGTTGCCGAAATTGCCGCACAAATCGAAGTCGATTCTTTAGCATATCTCACACAAGCGGGAATGCTCAAAGCAACTCAAGAAGATACAAATACTTTTTGTACAGCTTGCTTCAACGGTGAATATCCGATTCCCGTTCCTGAGATCGTCAAGCGTTCTAAACTTATGCTCGAAAAAGTTGTTGTTTAACCTGATTCCTTTGGCTGCTGATATTACAGAAATCAGTAGCCTTGTTTATCAAATCGTAACTTTATTCGCCACAATCCAAATGCGTTGCGCCGAGATATTTTGTTAGGTAAGGTGAGAAAACCTCGTAAATGAGCGTTAGCGGCTGCCCGTGATGCCAAAATAGGTAATGGCGACCCCAAAATGGACCCGATTCAGAAAAAGCCGACTCTAAAGCTTCTGAGTGACCGTAGTAAAGTCCTTGGACATCGCGATACAACTCTGTACGCAGGCGAGTTAAACTAGCCCAGATGGGTAAATTGCGATTTTGTAAATACTCATCTACATGACTTGCTTCCCACCAAGAAGTCGCATACGCTAGTCTTTGTCCCGAAGCAGTACGCAGCCATACCTGACGCCGCAAACGCGGTCCTGGAACAGCTTGAATTTGCGCTGGTGCGCCATCCAAGTTCATGCCAATCGCAGACATATCGATCACGTCAACTTCGGTCGGTTCCCCTGTTAAGAGTTGCAAGTGTCTTGTCGGAGAACCATCCCCCAACAACAGCAACTGCCAAGCAGGCGCTAGCTGAGTATGCGGTAAGCCTTGCTGTACAAATTCTTCTCCTCCTTGCCACAGTGGTGCTAGACGGTGCCAAGTTGTCGCGCTTACGTTGTCGGCTGATCTATAAGTTGCAGTCAATTTTTTTTACAAAACTTCATACCCTATGCATCAGATTATAAACAATTCTGCTGCGCTATCGATAGGGATCAAAGGTCAGAGGTCAGAGGTTAGGGAAAGACGAGTGATGAGTTATTAAGAGGTGAGGCACTGTCTAACCCTTATTATTGTTATCTGCTTGAAGCTGAAGTAGAGAAAGTGGTATTATAATTTATTCAGTCAATCATAAAGTACAAACTGGTAGCTGATTTCTAGAAACAGGAGAAATTAATTTCTAACATGATCAAACTGCGATTAAAGAGATTCGGTAAAAAACGGGAAGCGAGTTACCGGATTGTTGTTATCAATAGCCGCTCTCGTCGTGACGGTCGCCCCTTAGAAGAATTGGGATTCTATAATCCAAGAACCGATGAAACACGGTTGGATGTTCCAGGAATCGTGAAAAGACTTCAACAGGGCGCTCAACCCACCGATACCGTGCGTCGCATCCTTGAAAAAGCAAATGTCTTTGAACAAGTCAGTGCCTCAGCAAACCAGTAGCCCCAAATATACTGAATTAGTTAAGTTTCTAATTCAGCCATTTTTAGAAAATCCCAACTCCTTAAGCGTAGACTGTGAAGTGTCTCGTAGTACTAACAAGGTTTGGATACGCGTAGCCTTTGAAGGCGATGATAAAGGCAGAGTATACGGTCGAGGCGGGCGAAATATTCAGGCGATTAGAACTGCGATC
Organism: Gloeocapsa sp. PCC 7428; assembly: GCF_000317555.1. Lineage (GTDB taxonomy): Bacteria > Cyanobacteriota > Cyanobacteriia > Cyanobacteriales > Chroococcidiopsidaceae > Chroogloeocystis. Next base: position 2,051,443 of record NC_019745.1, on the reverse strand, counting down.
GCAGCAGCCGGCGCAATAGCAGAGCAATCAGTTTACCTAGACATCTATGGTGGAGAAGCTCAAGAACGCGATGTACCAGCTGTTGTAACTAAAGAACGAGTCGATGCGACCTCATCTCCAGAAAAGCGCAGAACAACTAAGCCTAACGTTAGACAGCGATCGCGATCGAGCGTTAATTGATGACAGCAGCACGAAGTTACAAATTAGGGGTTGGTTCAGTTGCTCGGACTAACCCCTGAAATTTAATTATCAATCTTACATCAAGACTTAAAAGATTTTATGGCAGAGGCATCAACGATTCAGCTGCCGAGTAAAGAAAGTGCGATCGCGCTTTCTGGAGAGCATGAAGAAAACCTAAAAACTCTATCGCGACAAACTGGCGCAAATATTGTACTGCGCGGGCAAGAACTTCATATTTCTGGAACCGAAAAGCAAATCGAACTTGCCCAAACATTAGTGCGATCGCTATCCGATCTATGGCTCAAAGGCAACAGCATAGCATTAGCTGACATTCTTACCGCCCGTCAAGCCTTAGATACGCATCGCGAAAATGACCTGCAAGACTTACAGCGCAGTGTTCTAGCGCGAACCCGCCAGGGAGAAGAAGTTCGTGCGAAAACCTTCAAACAGCGACAGTACATCCAGGCAATTCATAAAAATGACTTGACTTTTTGTACAGGACCTGCTGGTACAGGTAAAACGTTTCTCGCAGTTGTAATTGCGGCGCAAGCACTCTTAGCAAATCAGTACGAAAGGCTTATCCTCACGCGTCCAGCCGTCGAAGCAGGTGAAAAACTCGGCTTTTTACCAGGAGACTTGCAACAAAAAGTAAATCCTTTCCTGCGTCCGCTTTACGATGCGTTGCATGAATTTATCGACCCTGAAAAAATGCCCAGCTTGATGGAACGCGGCGTGATTGAAGTTGCTCCCTTAGCTTATATGCGCGGGCGTACCTTAAATAAAGCTTTTGTGATTGTTGACGAAGCTCAAAATACGACACCAGCGCAGATGAAAATGGTGCTAACGCGCCTTGGTTTTCGTTCGCGTATGGTCGTAACGGGAGATATGACGCAAACTGACTTACCTGGACACCAAGAGTCAGGATTAGCTGTCGCGCTCAATATCTTACGCCATGTCGAAGGTATTGGCTTCTGCGAATTTTCGCAAAAAGACGTTGTGCGCCATCCTCTCGTTCAAAGAATCGTCGAAGCTTACGAACACTACGAAAAATAAGTCCCTATCACCAGTTACCCATTACCCATTACCAATTTCTTATGAGTGCGACATTAAAAGAATTTCTCGAAGCTTGTGAGTCACTCTCTACCCTGCGTTTAATTGTGACGAGTAGTGCGGCGGTTTTAGAAGCACGTGGCAAGCTGGAGAAGATATTTTATGCCGAGTTGCCGAAAGGAAAATATGCGAATATGCATACCGAGGGTTTTGAGTTTCATCTCAACATGGATGAAATTCAGCAGGTGAAGTTTGAAACGGGTGAAGCGAAACGCGGTAATTTTACGACGTACGCCATTCGGTTTTTGGATAAAGAGGGAAAGCCTGCGCTGAGTGCGTTTTTGCAATGGGGTAAACCTGGAGAGTATGAACCAGGTCAGGTTGAGGCTTGGCAAACTTTGCGCGAACAATACGGTGAAGTTTGGGAACCGGCTTTGGTGGAGAGTTTGTGATGGGAATTGAACCACTTTGGCACAAAGATTTTAGAGATGAGGGTTTTTTGGGGGTTGTGTCTTGTTATTGCTTTGTTTTTGAGCGGTAACGAGGCGGTGGCTGGGCAGTTAGCTGATCGATTGGCAAGTTTTCCGCATTGGAATAAACTTGTTGTGCAGGTGGCGCAGGGGGATTTAGTTTATCCTGATTGGATGGCTGGTAGTTGGAATGTGACAAGTACGCTGATTGATGCGGTTGCACCGTTAGCGCCTGAGATTGTAACTCCTGGGTTTGAGAGTAATCGTCAAAATTTACAGCAGCCGATTCGTTTTCCTGTGCGGTTTGAGGAAAAGAAATTGTTTCAATCGCAGGCGTTTGCTCCTACTACGGTGCGCTCGGCGGTGGTTGCGGATCGCGCTTTTAATGGGTTAAGTTTGGCAAAAGCTTATTTAGGTGATGTAGCGATCGCACTAAAAGTCGATCCTCAGTCTCCGAATCGTCAGATTACTTTACTTAAAGGCGATCGCCAGTTGGTTTCGATTGTCTCAGGTCGTGCTACAGAAACGCTAGGAGAAAATCAATTTATCACAACCGAGGTGTTTCAGCAGTTCTTTCGTAGTAAAGATTCGCGTCCCTATTTCAACGAAGTTGAATCGACAACTGCTTATCACTATCTTCCACAATCTGAGCCTACAATTATAGCTGACCAAGTGACTGCGGTTTATTTATCGCCTCAAGATCCAGATTACTTTGCGGCGGCTTCTCGACCTGTCGCGCTGTATCGCTATCGATTAGAATTTTCTCGTGTTGATCCGCCAAAAACACGAAAGCCAGCGGTTGAAACCGCAGCTACATAGACAAAACCTGTCTTCACAGGTTTTTACACGATGAGTTTGTTCTATCTATAAAGGAAGTCGCGCAGCTTTTTTGTAGTATTTGTATTATTATGTAATATAAGCTGCGATCGCAGCGATGCAGAAATCGGGACAGCAATATGGCAGATTTGCGGGACATCCTCAGATACTACAAAAACTACAGAGCGATCGCAATTTTGAGTATTGCAGCGGCAAGCGTATTTGAAATTATCGATCTGGTTGTGCCGTATGCGATCGGACAAATTTTGAATGTGCTATCGAATCAACCTGTAGACGGGATAGTACAAAGCATGGTAATTGCGCTATCTCAACTAACGCAAACACCTGTCAATCGATTGTTTTCGCTGGCGGTTCTGTTAGGTTTAGTGTTCTTAGTGACTGTGGTTCGCGCACCACTACAAGTTTGGTTAAGCTTTTGGTTTCACTGGGATATTGCTTTACGTACCCGTCGCGATCACGCGCAAAAAACGCTAGAGAAAATCCTCACGCTACCACTAGAATTTTATGACGAAAATAATCCTGGGCGAATTGCAGGACGCGTCGCGCGAGGACTCGAAAACCATACTTGGACTTATCCAGAAATTGCTGGACAATTGATTCCTAAGTTATTCCGCGTTTTAGGAATTTTTCTGATTATTTGGTTTATTGAGTGGCGGATTGCGTTGTTGTTTCTTGTATCTTTCGTATTTATTCTCAGCTTTAGTTTGAAAGACTTAAAGCAGTTGATGGATCAAGAACGACGGCTAGATCGGTATATGGAAAATACGCAAAGCCGCACGTCAGAGATTATTACCAATATCAAAACCGTCAAAGCCTTTGCAACAGAAGCTGCTGAGTTAAAACGCCAACGACAGCGCTTAGATCGCGAATTAAACGTTGTCATTTATCGCATTCACTTGGGTTACATCAAGTTATCAACTTGGCAAAGAACTGTAGTTCAGTTTTGTGTTTTTGGTGTATTAGGTTTAGCGCTTGCGGCTACTGTAAGCGGACAAATCTCGCTGGGACACTTTGTTACGACCTTAACGATTTCTAGCATGGCGTATGCTGAACTTGAACCAATCAGCAACTTAGCAGAGATCTTTGCGCGTCGCTATGCTTCAATGCTGCGCTTTCATGAATTTATGCAGCAACCGACGGGGAAAGATGCTGCAAGTTTGGTGAGTACATCCGCAAATACAGCGATGTATGAATTTACAGGTAAAGTTGAGTTTTCACACCTGACGTTTGGTTATGACCCGAATCGTCCGGTTTTAAAGGATATTAACTTATTGATTGAACCGTATCAAACTGTGGCGCTTGTCGGGCGATCGGGTTCGGGTAAATCGACTTTGGTGAAGCTACTGTTTCGCTATTTTGAACCGGATCAAGGTCAGATTCTAATTGACGGTCAAGATATTCGCGATTTAGACATTGCTGGATATCGTCGCCGCTTGGCAATTGTGCATCAAGAAGTTGATGTTTTTAATGGCACTTTGCTTGATAACCTGACCTATGGTAATCCGCACGTGAGTTTTGCACAAGTTGAGGAAGCTTGCCGAATTGCAAGGTTAGATGAAGTGATTCAACAAATGCCGCAAGGGTACAATACGGTAGTTGGTGAAAGAGGCTTGCGCTTATCTGGCGGACAAAGACAAAGACTCGGAATTGCGCGATCGCTGTTAGTCGATCCTGATGTTTTGATCTTTGATGAAGCAACTTCGAGTCTTGATTACGAGTCGGAACGTTCGATTCAACTTGCTATGCGCTCAATTCTGGGTACGCGGACGACAATCATTATTGCGCACCGTCTCAGTACTGTCCGCGAAGCTGATAAAATTGTCGTTCTCGACCAAGGTAGAATCGTCGAAGTTGGCAGTCATGATGAATTACTTCGTCAACAAGGTATTTACCGCCGTCTGCACTCGCTGCAAGAAACTGGAGAACTTTTGAGCTAGTAAAGACAAAAAATTGTAAAAGACTACTTCCACTTTTCAAAAGCTTGCGCTATTATAATAAATCGTGGGTTAAAAGGGTCGATGCCCGAGTGGTTAATGGGGGCGGACTGTAAATCCGCTGGTTTACACCTACGCTGGTTCAAATCCAGCTCGGCCCACCTCATTTTTTGCCCGTGTAGCTCAGTGGTAGAGCACACCCTTGGTAAGGGTGAGGTCGCGAGTTCAATCCTCGCCACGGGCTTTAGAAATTTGTCAGCGTCTAGATTAAATTGTGCGCAATGCGATCGCAAGCTTCTTACTCAATGCTTCTAGCCTGATGGATAACTGCGGTTGTCCTCATTGTATCGAGTAACGTAACGACGATCGCTTCAGGAGTCATGCCGTTTAAACGAACGTTACCAGGTTTGAGGAGGAGATTAGGCGCTTGAGAACAGCGTTTTAAACAGCCGGTTGCTTGAATGACAACGCGATTGCTCAAACCCCGCTCGTGCAATACTCGTTCTAAATCCGACAGTAATCTACTACCACCCTTTTTCAGACAACCTGACTTATAACAAGCAACAATCTTAATTTTATTTTCTACGCTGTTACTCTCTGATGCTGTCAGATGATTAACGCGATCGGCTTTCCAGCGTAATTCACTTGTTTTGGATTTCAGCTTCTTTTCGCCAAAAACTTCGATCCAGTCGTTGGGTTGTAAACTCAAGCCAATTCTAAAACGCGACTGTTTACCTAGTTTAATTCTGAGGTTGCCCGTTTCAATGGCGAGTTGCAAGTATTTAGGTGTACCGTCTCCATCAAGGATAAAACCTAAAAATTCTCCTTCGAGGCGAAAGGGTGATAGGCGATCGCGCTGATCGTCACTCATATTTTCTACTTCCTTTAAGCTAGTCTTTTAGCTTCGATCGTCTGCGGTAATCGTAAAGGTTCGGGTAAATCTGGAATTGCTAATTCCCAACCATTAGCTAAGGTAAAAATCTTACCCTGATCGCCATCAATTTGATTGACCACTTCTTCCTCAAGATCTTTTTTAGCAACATAAACGACTAAATGTCCCGCAGCATTCTGACGTAGCATAACTTTCATTGGATTTCCTCAACAGCTTCGAGTTCTTTTTTGCGACAACCAACAATGAAACCTTTTTCGATAAAATGCACCGCATAGATATAGGAATTTTGCAAAAACGTACCAATACTGATGACATAGCCAATTTCTCCTTTCTTAGCAAGAGTTGCGCCAATTTCTTGCCCAGGATATGTGCATCGTTGCGGATCAGTTTGCGCGTTTTCACTTTTGTACCAATGTCAAACACTGGGGGTAAATCGAGTTCTAATTCATCTGATTGCATAGAATCCTATCGTTTTACTTAAAGGTTTGTATTCATAGAAAGCAGAGGTGCAGAGGGAGCAGAAGAGCAATTACCAATTACCAATTACCAATTACCAATATAACTGGAGGATAATTATGAAGATTGCCTTCACAACAAATGACCAAATTCATATTAATGCTCATTTTGGTTGGGCAAGAAAAATTGATGTTTATGAAGTGTCGCCGGATGAATATAAGTTTATCAAAACTCTACGATTTGATGGCAATCTGAAAGAAGATGGCAATGAGGATAAATTAGTACCAAAAATTGAAGCATTAGCTGATTGCACAATTGTTTATGTATCAGCAATTGGTGGAAGTGCAGCGGCTCGATTAATTAAAAAACGCATTACACCAATTAAGGCGAGATCTGAGGATGATGAAATTACAGATGTTTTGGAAAGATTAGTCCAAACATTGAAAGGTAGTCCTCCGCCTTGGTTAAGAAAAGCTTTGCAACAAAAATCATCAAATTTTGTAGAAGAGGAAGTAACTATATGACCACTGAAACTGTTAAACAAATTACTGAAGAAATGCTAAATTCTCAGTTTCTTCAGGAGTTAGTTAGTTAGACAAATTCGCGCCCAAGATTCGTATGGATTTTACCGCAATTGGTCGAATGAATTGATGCTCAAACCTTATGTTGTCAGCAAAGAAGCTAAACGCAAAATTTCTGTTGAGGGTGATGTTGACCCTGTTACCAGATCTCGAATTATGTCATTTTATCGGGCGATCGCTGCCCAAATTGAGCAAGAAACAGGCTTAATTTCACAAGTCGTGATTGATTTGAGTCATGAAGGTTTTGGCCGGGCGCTGATTTTTTCTGGTCGTCTGTTACTCGTTGCTAGAACTTTACGCGATGCTCAACGTTTTGGGTTTGATTCCTTAGAAAAACTGTTAGCTGAGGGCGAAAAGATGACACAAAAAGGCATTGAATTAGCACAGAAATATACTGAAGTTGCTAAAGCATAAAACTCACAATCCACTAACCACATTTTTATGGTACGAGCAACAGAAACTGAGCCTACTGCGTAAACGATTGAAGATCTCAAAATGCAAATTAAGCAACTCAATAGTAAAGCTGGTCAAATGAAAATGGATCTGCACGATTTAGCTGAAGGTTTGCCCAAAGATTACCAAAAACTGATGACGCTAGCAGTCCAAACGCATGAAATTTATCATCAGTTACATGAGCTAAAGTCTCAGCTTAAAGATTGGGAGAAAAAACTATGAAATGAAATGTTGATAGTTTCAATTCACTTGTCAATACAGAAGAGGATTTTGAGTTTTTTCGGCTTCCTTACGATACTCGAATTGTGCAAGTGAATCGCCTACTTATTTTTAAACTATTTTCGCAATATATTCACCAAATTGATGCGAATAATCCAGAACTTAATCAAGCAGAAAAACTCAGTTTGTACCGTCAAGCCCTCGAACAAGCTTATGAGGTTTTTCTAAATTCAACACCTCTCGAACAAAAGTTGTTCAAAGTATTTAACGAGAAGCCTAAAAACATTGTCATGCTAACAGAAATCGCGACAAATTAGGAGAAAACAATGGAACTCACACCGATCGAATTAGAACGCTACCGTCGCCAAATTATGCTTCCTGGTTTTGGTGAGGAGGCGCAGCAGCAACTCAAGTCAGCAACAGTACTCGTGACAGGTGTAGGAGGATTAGGCGGTACAGCAGCGCTGTATTTAGCGGTAGCTGGTGTTGGGCGGCTGATTCTGGTTCGCGGTGGTGAGTTGCGGCGAGATGATATGAATCGACAGATTCTTATGAGTGATGATTGGGTGGGTAAGCCGCGCGTATTTAAGGCGAAAGAAACGTTGGAGAGTATCAATCCTGATGTTGAAGTTGAAGCAATCTTTGATTATGTGACTCCAGATAATGTCGATTTCTTAGTTCAATCTGCGGATCTCGCCCTTGACTGCGCCCACAACTTTGTGGAACGCGATTTATTGAATGCAGCTTGCGTACGTTGGCATAAACCAATGGTAGAAGCTGCAATGGATGGAATGGAAGCTTACTTGACAACAATTATCCCTGGCGTGACACCGTGTTTATCTTGCCTATTCCCCGAAAAACCCGAATGGGATCGGCGCGGTTTTTCCGTACTGGGTGCGGTTTCTGGTAGCTGGCGTGTTTGACGGCGCTAGAAGCAATTAAGCTGATTACTGGATTTAGTCAGCCGCTTTTATCGCAACTATTGACGATGGATTTGAACCAACTGATGTTTGCGAAACGTCGTTCTTATCGCGATCGCAATTGTCCAGTTTGCGGGACTTCGCATTATCCTGCTTCGTTGCAAGTAGATCGTGTTGCTGTCGCTACGCATTAAATACGCACACCAAGGCTTAATAAAATTCCCAAAAAGGAGATTATATGGCTTTAACCTTAACCGAAGCAGCAGAATTCCGGCTTCGTACCTTTCTTCAAGCTTCTAGCAAAGACGCTAGCCAACGGGGTATTCGTGTTGCAGTTGATGATGGCGGTTGCAGTGGCTATCAGTATTCTTTAAATATTACTACTGCGCCGCAGGCAGATGACATCGTGATGCAGCAAGGTAAGTTACAGATTTACATCGACGCGCAAAGTGCGCCCTTACTCGAAGGTGTTGTCATCGATTTTGTCGATGGCTTGCTGGAGAGTGGATTTAAATTTAGCAATCCCAATGCTACTGATACCTGTGGTTGTGGGAAATCGTTTCAAGCAGGCGATTGCACTCCTGCTGGCGTACCTTGTAGCTAATTTTGGAGGATATGACAATGACGACTTATCAAGTGCATTTAATTAATAAGAAGCGATCGCTTGACGTCACAATTCCTGTTGACGAAAAGACTACGATTCTTGATGCAGCAGAAAACGAAGGACTCGATTTACCTTTTTCCTGTCACTCTGGTTCTTGTTCGAGTTGCGTCGGTAAAGTTGTTGAAGGTGAAATCGATCAATCGGATCAAGTCTTTCTGGATGAGGATCAAGTTGCAAAAGGCTTTGTACTGCTTTGTGTTGCTTATCCTCGTTCTGACTGCACAATCCGCACTCATCAGGAAGCGTATTTAGTTTGATACTTTAGTTGGTACTGCTGAATCAAGGTGTGAATCGTTGAGTAACCATGACATTCTAAGCCCCCTAAATCCCCCATTTCTGGGGGACTTTGAAAGGGATGTGTTCTGCATAACACTGTGCGAATGGTTCTCTCAATTTTGAAGGAATAGGGGCGAATCATATTCCAATTCTGCAACACTGATAACTTTATTTCACTATTTGTCGATTGAGGATAACACTATGGCAACGCTGACTGGTTTAACTTTCGGGGGTCATATCTGGACACCTCAGTTTGTTCAAGAAATTAACCAAGATAAATGTATTGGCTGTGGTAGATATTTTAAGGCTTGTGGTCGCGATGTGCTACTACTGCAAGCACTCAATGAAGATGGCGAGTTTGTCGAAGATGAGGAAGCAGAAGAAATCGAGCGTAAAGTTATGTCGATTATTCATCCAGAATACTGTATTGGTTGTCAAGCTTGCGCTAGGGTTTGTCCCAAAAATTGTTACACCCATAGCCCGTTTGAATAAAACTAAACCTGAAAACCATCACGATTCATTTCATCGATCCAACCATTTTACTAAGGATAACTAGAGTTAGTTTTGAGTAGTGAGTGATGAGTGGCTAGTTATGAGTTTTGAGTAGATAGAAATAAAGTATTCCCCTCTGCTTCCTCTGCTTCCAATGAAACGGTATTAGACCACGCAGGTGGTCTTCGTTTGATTAGCTGCGACTTTAGTCGCTAAGCTTGAATTATTCAGCCTGTAAACAACTGATGAACAACCAAGTTTTTGAACGCAAGTGGTCTGACTACTATCAAGCAGTAGAAGGACGTCCGCCGCGCGAAACACTACTGATGGCGCTAGAAAAGTTTGAAGAACCTCAATTTGCGGTAGATTTAGGCTGTGGAGATGGCAGAGATGCAGTAGAACTCCTCAAGCGGGGTTGGCGGGTACTGGGAATTGATGGTGAAGCTGAAGCGATCGCCCGCCTCCAAAGTCGTCCTTATATCGACTTCAATCGCCTAGAAACTCGCGTGATGCGCTTTGAAGACTTAGTATTACCAAAATCGGTGGATCTGATTAATGCTAGCTTTTGTTTGCCATTCTGTCCGCCAGAACATTTTTCTGATTTGTGGAACAAGATCGTTGCAGCGTTAAAAGTCGGGGGGCGATTTTGCGGTCAACTTTTTGGCGATCGCGACTCGTGGGCAATTTATCCAAACATGAGTCATCACACACGCACACAAGTCGAAGCATTACTGCAACCATTTACCGTAGAAGTGTTGCAAGAAGAAGAACACCCTGGTACAACAGCTTTAGGCGAACAGAAGCACTGGCATATTTTTCACATTGTTGCTTGCAAGAAATCAATCAACAGCAACCATGACGTCTGATGATTTCACAACTGCGTAAGCCTCCTTGCCTTCTGCAAGTCCTAAGTTTTCAGCGGAAGATTTTGTAATAATTGCAACGACTTCTACCCCTGGTGCAAGTTCTAACGTAACTTCAGTATTAACGGCTCCTGGTACAACTTTTTTAACAGTTGCTTTTAGAGTATTACGCGCGCTAATTTTCATAGTTCGACTCTTACCTAGTCGTTTTTACTTATTTGAGATTACCATATTATTTTCCTATTTTATTATTCAATCATGTTTTTAAATCTATTAGTTTGACTACTGATATGTATTAGGCGATCGCTTAATTATTTCATCCAATATTTGGGAATAATTGTATTTCTGAATACGTTTTTATAAAATACTTATCCGCTACAAGCACTACTAAAATTTGCTATTTTTCTGTAGAAAACCATAGATATTGAATGTGATTTCCTATGCGAAGAAAAATTCTTACCTTTGTTTGTGTAGTAGTTACGACATTTATTTTAGCGATTAGTTTAGATTGGCTTACTCCGCCTCCAAGTATGGTACAGGCAAATACAACTTTACTCGTATCTGCTGCGGCTAGCCTACAAGATGCCTTACAAGAAATTCAACCACTTTTTCAACAAACGCAGTCAAATATTAAAGTTAACTATAACTTTGGTGCTTCTGGGGCATTACAACAACAAATAGAACAAGGTGCGCCAGCAGATATCTTTTTTTCCGCTGCTGCAAGACAAATGAATGGTTTGCAAGAGAAAAATCTAATTCTTGCTGATACGCGTCGTAATCTATTAACTAATCGCCTCGTCTTGATTGTACCAAGTAATTCTCGTTTGAATATCAATAGCTTTCGTCAATTAACAGATAATAATATCAAACGAATTGCAGTCGGCGAATTTCGTAGCGTACCCGTAGGGCAATATTCCGAAGAATTATTCAAGAACTTAGGAATTTTAACGCAAGTTAAATCTAAATTAGTACTTGGTAATAACGTTCGTAATGTACTAGCTGCGGTTGAAAGTGGGAATGCTGATGCGGGAATTGTTTACGCCACAGATGCCAGGTTATCTAATCGAGTTCGAGTAGTAGCTACAGCCCCTGAAAACTTACATTCTCCGATTGTTTATCCGATCGCAGTTGTCAGTAGTAGTAAAAATCCTGAATCTGCTAGAAAATATATCCAGTTTTTGAGTAATCAGCAAGCAAGATTTGTATTTGAAAAATACGGTTTTGGTGTAGCAACATAAAGGAAGCATTCCGATGTTAGTTGATCTTTCACCCTTATGGATATCTTTAAAAACCGCCTTATTTGCTACATTAATTACCTTCTTTTTGGGAATTGCGGCTGCTTACTGGATGTTAGGATATCGGGGAAGATGGAAATCACTGATTGAGGGGATTTTTGTTTCACCAATAATTTTGCCGCCTACAGTTGTTGGTTTTTTATTGCTATTGTTATTGGGTAAAAATGGCGTTATAGGAAGACTATTAGAACAATTAAATATTAGTATTGTTTTTACTTGGTATGCTGCTGTTATTACAGCTACTGTTGTCTCTTTTCCCTTAATGTACAAAACAGCACTAGGAGCCTTTGAACAAATCGATCCCAATTTGCAAAGAGCAGCTAGAACTCTCGGTGCTTCTGAGTTTACCGTGTTTTGGCGAATTACTTTTCCTTTAGCTAACAAAGGAATCTTAGCAGGAACAACTCTGGCTTTTGCCCGTGCTTTGGGTGAATTTGGGGCAACTTTAATGTTAGCTGGCAACATTCCTGGAGAAACTCAAACGCTACCTATGGCAATTTATTTTGCGGTGGAAGCGGGTGCAATGAATGAAGCTTGGCTGTGGTCGTTGGTTATTTTAGCAATTTCACTTTCTGCAATTAGCGCAGTCAATTTTCGGCAAGAAATCGAGAAAAAGAGAGGAAAACAGAAAAGCAACAGTAGATTCAATCACCCATTACCAATTAACGCCAGTTGTCTCAACGGAGGACACCTTACGGTCGGTTTGCTCAACGGAGGACACCTCCGCACGACACTGGCTCCCCATTACCAATTACCTGTTAACAATTCTGGACTCATTACAGACATTCAAAAGCAACTAGGTAACTTTCAATTGAATGTATCTTTTAGTGCAAACAATCAGCAGGCGTTGGGAATGCTAGGGGCTTCTGGTGCTGGCAAAAGTATGATTTTGCAGTGCATTGCTGGTATAGAAACACCGACAATGGGACGTATTGTGTTAAATGGGAGGGTGCTATATGACTCAGAACACCGCATCAATATTCCCGCACGCGATCGCCGCATTGCTTTTCTTTTCCAAAATTACGCTTTGTTTCCGCATCTTACAGTCGGTGAAAATATTGCATTTGGCTTGCCTAAGGGTATACCTAAAGCGCAAACTAAGCAGCAGATCGCAGCGCATCTCGCAGCCGTGCAATTGCCAGGAATAGAAAACCGCTACCCACATCAACTTTCTGGGGGACAACAGCAACGCGTAGCATTAGCAAGGGCTTTGGCAAGTCAGCCGGAAGCACTGTTGTTAGATGAACCTTTTTCTGCGCTGGATACTCACTTACGCACTCAGCTAGAAAAGCAACTGATTTTAACACTCTCGACTTATCCTGGTGTGACTCTATTTGTGACGCACAATCTAGAAGAAGCTTACCGCGTTTGTCCTAATTTGTTGGTGTTGGAAAGTGGTAAGGCGATCGCTTCTGGTTCCAAACAGGAAATTTTTGAGCGACCACATACTTTCAGTATTGCGCAACTTACAGGGTGCAAAAACTTCTCGCGCGCTCAAATGAGTACCTTTGGTGAAGTAAAAGCCCTCGAATGGGGAGTAGCATTGCAAGTTATTGAACCGATACCAGAAAAACTAAATTACATCGGAATTCGCGCGCATCAACTCATCTTCACGAGTGACTCTACTGCTGAAAATACTTTTCCTTGCTGGTTAGCGCAGACGGGGGAAACGCCACATCGCATGACGCTGTATCTTAAATTGTGCGATCGCCCGCTACATCCAAATGACTACCACCTGCAAGCCGAAGTTTTTAAAGAAAAATGGGCAAATCTTAAAGATCGTCCTTTTCCTTGGTACGTACGTTTAGATCCCTTGCGGTTGATTTTGATGCAAGACGGTGGTTAATTTGCAAATTGTGCTATTCATTAGCTTCTAATTGTTGCAAAACCTCCCCGACAGTTAAAACAGAAATTAATCTACTTGAAAAACCAGTATCACGAGTAGTCAATGCATCCAATTCTTGAGTAACAGCACAGGCTAACTGAATAGCATCTTCAAAATCAGTCAAATCAGATGCAAATGCTGATTCTAAAACTGCTCGATTCACAGGACAAATCACCATAGCAGTGAGCGTTTCTGAAATGGCTTGCCGCGCTTGTTCAATACTACCAGTATGCCGACGAGCAATATAAAAAATATCTGTGAGGGTTGTTACTGTAACATATCCCACAATTTGACCAGAAGCGATTGCTTGAAATAGTAAATCTGCTTTTTGGCAAAACGGCTCGCGCTGCAATAGATAATCTAGAATGATGTTGGTATCAATTAGAATTCTCACTTAAAGATACTTCTCCAACCGTCGCTCTTCTAGCATGACAGCTACTTCTTCATCCGTTGGTGCTGGTTGGTCTGTTTTCAGTAAACCTCGCATTCGTGCGATCGCTTTAGCGCGATCAGGAGTGACACGGGAAGTTTCTTGTAACGACTCCACAATTGCACTGATTAATGAGAGGCGATCGCTTACTGATAGTTTGAAAGCCTGCTCTTTAAGTTCTTGGAGAGACATAAAACTACTTTAAGGTGTGTATATTCATATTATTGCAGTTACATCACATACATCACATTTAACTTTGCAGTAACTCGACGTTGCATACCAATAGCTAAAGTGATACCGCTTCCTCTATCGAGGAATACAGCCGCTCAACAATTGAACGTGTACCACCTAAATAACGTTAACAAAAGTAAGGATGATAATTCATGCAAGAAGTTCGATTTCTGCTTTCACCATTGCTGCTTGCGAGTCAAGAAAGATCTGCAAAAAGAACTTTTTCGCATTTCAGGTTTGATTGATAGCACATATGCTATCATGATTCTATGGTACGTAGAATTGTAGTTGATATAAGTGTGTTTGTTAGTGCGTTGATTAGCGGGCAAGGAGCAAGCAGAGAGCTTTTAAGGCAGTGCTTATTATTAAAGTATCAACCATTAATGGGTAACGCTTTATTTTCTGAGTACGAACAAGTTACGAATAGAGATGAGATTTTACGCTTGTGTCCGCTATCAATTGAGGAGATAGAAACGCTTTTGGCTTCATTTATGAGTGTTTGCGAGTGGATGCGTATTTACTACTTGTGGCGACCTAATTTAATAGACGAAGCAGATAATCACTTGATTGAGTTAGCGATCGCTGGCAATGCCAGTATCATTGTTACTCATAATACTAAGGACTTTAAACAAGCAGAACTTTCTTTTCCCGAATTGTCGATTCTCAAACCTGAAGAGATGGTTAATTTTAATTAGGAGATAACTTATGGCTACATTAACGATTCGCTTACCTGACGACAAACACGAGAGATTAAAAGAATTGGCAAAAAGAAGAAACATCAGCGTCAATAAGCTAATTGAAGAACTCTCGACAATCGCTTTAGCTGAATTTGATGCTGAAACTCGATTTCGAGCTATGGTAGCAAAAGGAAGTGTATCAAAAGTTGCACTACTCGACCGACTTGATTCTCAGTTAACCGAACAATGACGCGCATCAGTTACACAAACAGCTAGGTAGAGAAATGTGTATTGTATGATGGCAGTTACATCACATTAAACCTTGCAGTACCTTGAATACCAAAAAACAATTATAGCAGAGGTCAGAGTTAAACTCCCCTCAGAGAAGTCAATACAAGCTTCTATAATGTCCTAACTCTGTTGACTATGGCTGTAATCTCTTAATTTGGGATAGGGATTTAGGATAAGGGCAACAATCTAACCAAGAAGTTCAATTTCTGCTTTCATCATTGCTGCTTGTGAGTCGCGAAAGACGTGCAAACCGAATTTTTTACACAAATGCTGCATTGCCAGATTATCGGGGAGAATATCAGCAGTCATGCGGCTGAGTTTTTCATCTCGACCAATTTGTAGCAACTGTTGCAGTAAATGCTTGCCTAATCCTTGACCTTGGTAGCGATCGCTTACGACTAAAGCAAACTCGGCTTCCTTCGATTGATGTAATTTACTAAGTCGTCCCACTCCGATTATTTGCCGAACTTTGGTTTGCGGATCTTCATGTTCAGCGACCAATGCAATTTCGCGATCGTAGTCGATAAAGCAAATCCGCGTTAATCGTTCGTGCGAAGTGCGATAGCTCAACTTTGTCACATGAGCATAGCGTAAGTAAACGCTTTCTTCAGATAAAGAGTGATGAAACTGAATCATCAACGGTTCATCTTCTGGACGAATCGGGCGAATCGTGACGTTTGTTCCATCTTTCATCTGCCAAGATGAAACGTATTGCGTTGGATAAGGGCGAATTGCAAGTTTTGGTAGTTCGTCCTCTGTGATTGTTGGTTCGTGGAGGACAACCCGCGCATCGAGGGCAATGAAACCATTATCTTGTCCTGGCTTTGCTAATAAGGGATTAATATCTATTTCTTTAATCCAACGTTGCTCAATCGCAAGTTGACTAAATCGAACTAAAAGTTGCTCTAAGCTGGCTAAATCAACACTTAGACGACCGCGTACGCCTTGGAGTGCTTGATAAATTTGCGTTTGCTCCATCATCCGCCGTGCTAGAGTGCTATTAAGCGGTGGTAATGCGAGCGCCCGATCTTGAAAAACTTCGACAAGTTGTCCGCCTGTACCGAATAGTAATACTGGACCAAATTGCGGATCGATGCTGCTACCAATGATAAGTTCGTAACCATCGAGGGAAATCATTGGTTGAACGGTAACGCCCATAAAATGCTCAATACCGACTTTTTCCCGCACAGATGACGCGATCGCTTGATAAGCACTCCGTACCGCATCTGCATCTTGTAAATTTAACTGCACGCCGCCGACATCAGTTTTGTGCGTAATCGTTTCACTAAACAACTTGAGAACAACAGGATAAGCGATCGCCTCGGCAAGGCTAACAGCTTCTTCGACGTTGGTTGCAATGTAAGTTTCTACAGTCGGGATACCATAAGCAGCAAGCAGTTGTTTCGATTCCCATTCTGTTAAGATTGTCCGATTTTCCTGGCGTACTTTCCGAATAATTTCCTCAGCACCAGCGCGGTGTAAAATTCCTGAATCACCCGTGAGTAAAGTCGGTGTTTCATATAATCCACGCAAGTTGTAGCTGTATTGCCACATGTAGTTAAATACACGCGCAGCCGTATCAGGAAAGGCAAAAGTCGAAACATGGGCGCAGTTGAGAATTCTTTCTCCCGTCGCTACATCTGCACCACCCATCCAGCTAGCAAGAATCGGCATTCCAATTTTAGATGCGATCGCCTGCTGATTCTTTTCAATATAAGACTTTAATCGCTCAGCAGTTTGCGTGGGATCGGTCATTGCTTGGGGTGTTAAGATGACCAATAACCCGTCACTATTGGGGTCTTGCGCTGCAATTTCTAAAGCTTTGGCATAGCGATCGGGATCGGCATCGCCTAAGATATCAATTGGGTTACGATGGCTCCATTGGGGTGGTAGTATCTGATTAAGTTCTACAATTGTGTCTGGGGCTAATTCTGCAAGTTCGCCACCTTGGGCAATTAAAGCATCGGTAGCAATCACGCCAGGACCGCCAGCATTTGTGAGAATTGTCAATCTTTTTCCTTTGGGACGTGGCTGTTTGGCAAGGACTTCTGCCATGCTGAATAAGTCGTCGATGCTATTAACGCGCAATACACCACAACGACGAAAAGCTGCATCAAGAACTTCGTCACTACTGCTTAAAGCGCCAGTATGCGAGGCTGCTGCTTGGGCTGCTGCGGTTGTTCGACCTGCTTTAATCACAATAATAGGCTTAGTCAGTGCAACTTCTCTTGCTGCGGAGAGGAAAGAACGCGCATCGCCAATCGATTCCATGTAAATCACGATACTTTTGGTGTGCGGATCGTCACCAAGGTAATCGATTAAGTCACCCCAATTGACATCCAGCATCGAACCAATCGAAATGAAGGCGCTAAACCCCACATTTTCGCGGCGACTCCAATCAAGAATTGAGGTACATAATGCACCACTCTGGCTAATGAATCCTACACTACCAGGAAGCGCTGTATGTGGGGCAAAGGTGGCATTTAATCCAGTAATTGGACTCATGACACCCAAGCAGTTAGAACCAATAATGCGCATACCAGATGATGCTTGCGCTGCTAAAATTTGTTGTTCGAGTTCGATTCCCTTTGCACCTGTTTCTTTGAACCCAGCAGAGATAATAATTGCACCTTTAACTCGCGCCGCTGCACATTCACGAATGACACCAGGGACAGTCGCCGCAGGAGTGACAACAACAGCCAGATCGACAGGTTCAGGAACAGCGGCGATATGAGGGTAAGCTTTAATTCCAAGGACGCTGGATCGTTTGGGATTAACTGGGAATACTGTTCCCCCGAAGGGATTGCTAATTAAGTTCCATAAAACTGTTCGCCCAACGCTATCCGGTTTTTCTGTCGCACCGATGACGGCAACGGTTTTTGGTGCAAAGATGGCATCAAGAGGGTGGCGTTGCCTAAGATCCGCACCTGCTGCGATCGTGGATGTCATAAATTTTTGCATAATGTTTCACTAAATGAGCAACATACCTATTCTCTCCCCTGCTTCCTCTGCTTTACCTTGGACGTGATATAGATTATCTGCAAAAGCACGCTTAAGCGCATCCATACTCAGATTGGTGCTTTCTTTGAGTTGAATATCTTCGCTTGCCAATCTGCGATAATCATGCTCGAACGATTCACTCATAGTTTTATCGTGTTAATTAGTTCAAGTTGAAGGCGCGGGAAAGCCCCCCTCAATCCCCCACAAGTGAGGGACTTGAAGAAGTTGATTCATCAGTCCCCCAGAGTCGTGGGTAGAAGAAACAGATACTGCCCCTCTGCACCTCTGCTTCTATTAAGCCCGCGTCGCTGTTCCTTCAGCGCCCTCTTGTGACGGATTAGTACCACTATCACTGCGTTGTGGAGGTGCTTGATCGCCGTCAGCACCGTAGTACCGCCATTTCCAATCGCGAATTTCTGGCAGATCTTCGCCGTACTTGTTGATGTAATGCTTGTGTTCAATTAACTTGTCGTAGAGCATTTGTTTGACATAAGCTGCGACATATCCAAGTTTAGAGACGCGATCAATGACATCGATTGCTAGGTGGAAGCGATCGAGATCGTTGAGGACAACCATATCAAACGGTGTGGTTGTGGTTCCTTCTTCTTTGTAACCGCGCACGTGCAAGTTTTTGTGATTTGTGCGGCGATACGTCAAGCGGTGAATCAACCAAGGATAGCCATGAAACGCAAAGATGATCGGTTTATCGGTGGTGAAGATACTGTCGAAATCTTTATCGCTTAAACCGTGAGGATGTTCTGTCTCTGGTTGCAATGTCATTAAATCAACGATGTTGACAACACGCACTTTGAGTTCAGGAAAGTGATGCCGTAAAAGGTCTGTTGCCGCTAGAGTTTCAAGTGTGGGAACATCACCAGCACACGCCATAACGACATCAGGTTCGCCGCCGCGATCGTTACTCGCCCATTCCCAAATCCCGATACCTTTTGTACAATGTGCGATCGCCGCATTCATATCAAGGTACTGCAACGCGGGTTGTTTCCCTGCAACAATGACGTTGACATAGTGGCGACTTCTTAAGCAGTGATCGGTGACAGATAGTAGGGTATTGGCATCAGGTGGCAAATAAACGCGAATTGCTTCTGCTTTTTTATTCATTACATGATCGAGAAAACCAGGATCTTGGTGCGAGAAGCCGTTGTGATCCTGTCGCCAAACGTGCGAAGTGAGTAAATAGTTAAGTGAAGCGATTGGTCTACGCCAAGGAATATGACGAGTTGTTTTCAACCATTTAGCGTGTTGGTTGAACATCGAATCGATAATATGAATAAACGCTTCATAACACGAGAATAAGCCGTGACGACCTGTAAGGAGATAGCCTTCTAACCAACCTTGGCAAGTATGTTCGCTTAAAATTTCCATGACGCGACCATCCGGTGACAGTTGATCGTCTTCTGGAAGTATTTCAGCTAGCCAAGTTCTATCTGTCGCCTCAAACACATTATTGAGTCGATTCGATGCGGTTTCATCAGGACCAACAATCCGAAAGTTGCGGCTTTCTAAGTTGCGTTTCATCACGTCACGCAAGAAAGTTCCCATAACGCGTGTCGCTTCTGCTTCAACTGTTGCTGGTTTTTCGACTTCCACCGCATAGTCGCGAAAATCAGGCATTTTGAGATCGCGTAGCAAAATTCCGCCATTGGCGTGGGGGTTATCGCCCATGCGTCGTTGTCCCTGCGGCGCGAGTTCTGCTAATTCAGCAATAAATTTACCATTCTCGTCGAAGAGTTCTTCGGGTTTGTAACTCTTCATCCAATCTTCCAGCAATTTGACGTGTTCTGGCTGGGTTGCCATGTTTGCTAAGGGAACTTGGTGCGATCGCCAGTAATCTTCGGTTTTCTTGCCGTCAACTTCCTTAGGACCTGTCCAACCCTTCGGGGATCGCAGAATAATCATGGGCCACTGCGGACGTTTTGTAAATCCATGACTGCGTGCCTCATTTTGGATTTCTTTAATCTCTGCGATCGCTGTATCTAAAGTTGCAGCCATTAACTGATGCATCGTTTCTGGGTCTGACCCTTCCACAAAATACGGTTTGTAGCCGTAACCGATAAATAAGCTTTGTAACTCTTCGTGCGAAAGCCGCGCTAATACTGTCGGATTTGCAATTTTGTAACCATTGAGATGCAAAATCGGCAACACTGCACCATCGTAGACGGGATTGAGAAACTTATTACTGTGCCAACTTGCGGCTAAAGGTCCTGTTTCAGCTTCGCCATCACCCACAACGCAAGCCACAAGCAAATCAGGGTTATCAAACGCTGCGCCGTAAGCGTGCGAAACCGCATAGCCTAACTCACCACCTTCATGAATCGAACCTGGCGTTTCTGGCGCAACGTGGCTAGGAATACCACCAGGAAAAGAAAACTGTTTGAAGAGTTTCTGCATTCCTTCAGCGTCTTGCGAGATATTTGGGTAGTATTCGCTGTATGTCCCTTCTAAATAAGTATTCGCAACTAATCCAGGACCACCATGACCAGGACCTGCAATGTAGATGGTGTTGAGGTCGTACTTTTTAATGACGCGATTGAGATGAACGTAGATAAAATTTAATCCTGGTGTTGTCCCCCAATGTCCTAGCAGTCTCGGCTTGACGTGTTCAATCTTCAGCGGTTCGCGCAGCAAGGGATTATCGAGTAAATAGATTTGTCCTACCGACAGATAATTTGCTGCACGCCAGTAGGCATTCATCTTGCGGAGTTCCTCAGCAGACAAAGGACCTGCTTGAAGTGTAGAAGCGATCGCTTGAACCATACTGATATGCCTTCCTTTGAAGTTTTACAAATTTACATCAATTGGCTTTTGCTTCATGCTTAACAAAACACTAAGCTGAAAAAACTGACTTTAAGGTAGATATAAATAGGGAACCAAGGAAAAATAATGTTTTCTCATCTACTGAAATCTAACTTGGGATTACCAAATTACTTCACTGAAGTTGAGGTTATTGTTTTTGATGTATCAAGCCCGATGTCTTGAAGACAGAAATCTCTCTATGTGTGAAACTCTTTCGTAAAAAAAAACTAATTCTCAGTTAACGACTAATATCTTAATTATATAAATCGCTTTTTTAAACTTTTTACCTATTTTTATCTCCATCAATATAATTGACAATTTAGATTAAGCTATTTCAGCGATTTTTCTGTTCAATGGTACTTGCTTGGCAAGAAGCTGTTCAATTTTTATATTATAGCAATTTTCTCAATTTACTATCAACTTAGTTCTGAAAATTAACACTTGGAGAACCTTTCTAATTGTTTTTCTTCAAACGTAGGATACTTATCTTTAGCTGCGTTCCTAAGGTTTTTATCTGCTGCTTAAGCTTTTTGCTTATAATTAATAGTTTAGGCTTTCTCTAATTACTTTGACATATAATAACTTACAAAAAAGTAATTGTGTTTACTAAAGCTTGAAAAAAATATATACCTTTTCATTTTCTTGTATCATGAATTACTTCAACTCAAAACTTTAGTTTTTGTGACAACCTCTCTCCCAAGAGAAGCTTATTTTCAATCAATACACTGATTTCTTAAAATTATTTTAATATTTTTTGCAATTGCTGCAAGTAATTGTATATCAAATCACCTGATTATTAATCACAAGTAAGTTTTTATTTATGATAGCGATAAGATTTTTCTATAACTTGATTTTTGGTCTTTCAAAGATATTAAGAAAGTAAATTTTTATAAAAAGTTCCTTCAGTAGTTGAGTACGAAATTTGTAACCAATGAAATAGTAATTGATTAACAACTATCGATAGTCGTAATTATTACAATCTAATTTCTGCTTAGTAAAAACGATCCGAAAAGCCTACTTGCCTAGACATATAGCAGTTGACAGTTGACAGTTGGTAGTTGACAAAGTCTTCCCACACTCTCTTCACTGTCCACTGTCCAGTTTTTGGGTAAACGCGATCGACGACTGTTGTAAATTCTTTAGCTAAGTGTTCGTCAGAAATCATTGCCAATATCCGGTGCAGCTTTCTAATGTCAATACAGCTGCGATCTGCTGCGGTAATGCTAAGTCAGTATCTTCAACAGATAGAACAGCGCTATAGGTATAACTATGATTGCACTCTCCAGAGTTGTAGACTTGAATCCACTTCTTAGGCGATCCTTTAACACCATCGACAAAGCTAACACTATTAATTTTGGGCTGAATTTAGAAGTTGCTATTAAACTGAATTGCTGAATGTAAATTTAGTAACGGAATTTTGAAAGAAAGATAATTCACGCAAAAAGGTGATGTAAATATTAAGATTTTATTTAATGGCTCAAAATGAACAAAAGTTTTAGAGTCTATTGGTTAAAACTAAGATCGATAAATTAAAACTATAAACTTTTCTGTCGCGACAGCACTTGACTCGATAATCTCATGCGATCGCATTGTATTTCGCCGCATCTATTTGTTTCAGAAGCTCTACAAGTGTGAGGAATTAATCTTCGATTAAAAATCGCTAATATAGTGTTTCTATTTGATTTGTGAATGTCTTACCAATACGGTTAATCGTTAATATTAATAGCGCTTAACGATTAACCATTGACAGCCCAACGGCTAAACTTCACACCCAAAATAGACTCGCTATGATATGCAGCTTTAGTGAACAGTTCGATTTGAAAATTACCCACAAGCCTATGCCCTACGCCATTACTAAGCGCTGTATTCAGTGTGACAACTGTGTTCCTCAGTGTCCAACAGGTGCGATCAAAGTTATGGAAGGTGACTACTGGATCGACCCGAATTTATGCAATAACTGTCAAGGTTACGTTGCACCACAGTGTATAGTGTCTTGTCCGGTTAATTCACCAGTACCTTGGCAAGCCAAAAAAGGTAGATGCAAGGTTGAGGCGAGAATTGTTCCTAGTCCGGATCTATTTCCAGATGGAAAAAGCCATCCGTTTGCTTCTGCGATCGCCATTTGGGAATTATGCAACGTTCTAGCACAGCGACAATCGCTGCTTTGGGAAACGGATGCGGCGGGAGAACTGTATTATCAACGCCAAATTAACGGTGGTAAAGGAACGATCGCTTTTCGCGTGACAGACACAATCAATTCAGAGTCATCAGTCGCCCTCAAAGGCGAACAGGCTTTATCAGTGATTGAAACGTTTGATATTAGATCTGCGTGTTTGCACTTGCTCTATGTCGCTTATATTACCAACCTAGACAAACCTTGGGAAGAAGAGTTTATCATTAGCGATCGCCAAATTGAGGAATACCTAGGGCTAGATAAGCGCAAAGATTTGGGCAAATTGACCAAGCTATCTTTGATAAAAGAACTTGCGCAACAACCGTGTAAGTTCATCGCGTGTCTGAGTTTGCCCCGACAAGGCAAAATTAAACAAGTTAGCCTTGAAAAAAGCCGCGTGTGGCATTTATTGGACATTCAGCACCACTTTCAAGAAGACGAACTAGGATGCAAACATCTTGTCGGGCTGACGTTCAAAATTAAAGCAGGTCAATGGGCGCAGTATTTTTTAAATCGGCAAGGTTGCAAAGAACGAACTGCATTTTATCAATATGGTACTTTACCCAAAGCTTTACTCAGCAACATCATGAGTATTTGGCAGCAACATGAGGGGGCGGCGCGGATGATGCTGTGGTTATTATTTAAAACCAAAATGGGCAGAGAACAGCGCGTGACAGTTCCTACACTCATGCGAATTGCCTACGGCGATCGCAAACTGAATCAAGTAGCTTTGCAACCGGAACGCCAACGTCTGCTGAGAGTATTTGAAAGCGATCTAGAGATCCTCAATTACTATGGACTCAAACCAGTCTTCGATCCAGTTACCTACCCAGCAGAAATTCAACCATTGTGGGCGAAACTGAGTGATATTCCCGAAGATGCAGAAGCCGCGTTAGAATTTTGGATCGATGATGGCAGTAACAACAACCGTTTAACCGATGCTGCACCGCGTGGTAAATGGAATCGATTGATGAATGCCCGTATCTTATATTTTGAACTACCACACGCCTGGGAATCCCTCGCCAAGTCGAAGAAGCCGCGCAGTACGAACCGCAAAACAAAGTTAAAATCGCCTGCAACGCTGTCTACAGAATATATTCTTGAGGCAAGAAAAAAAACTTGGATTAAGTCAAAGAGACTTAGCACAGCTAACAGGTAAAAGTCAAAGTTGGATTCGCGATATTGAAAACGGGCGTTTCCAAGCTAAGTTAGAAGACCAGATGCTATTGCGAAGAGTTTTAGGGATGCATTAGTCTTTAGACCTGCTTTGAAAATAGTAAGCCCCCTTTGTGGGGGCTGTTTAACATAAGAATTTAGATATATGCCTTTATTGTGTCTAGTGCGCGTCAGGTTTAGCTTGAGTGCGATCGCTGAAACAGTGTTGTTCAGTTTTATGCTGCTAATTCCGTGACTTTACCATCTTCTACACCACACTTAAGCCCTGCCGGAGGGATTCGAACCCCCGTGATACAACTTAGAAGGTTGTTGCCTCATCCACTCGGCCACGGCAGGATAAAAAACTACTTTGCTATATTAGCAACAAGATAGCCTTTTTATGCGCCTTACTCATAGTATCAAAATTTTAGCGATGTCTAACGCACAGCCATCCACGTGCTGGGATACCAATTTGAGTATCGAAAGAAACGATTGAGCAAGTAAACGCCAGAGGCGAATGAAAACGCAGCGATGAAAACACAGAAAACGACTCCAACTCCTGATCGTTGATCCCCAAAGATCGCAAACGCAAAAATTATCGCTACAATAGTAGCCAGTGGTGTTTGTAGCTGGAGGTTGTGCCTAGCTTTGGCAAAGGATTTTGATAGCAGTGTTCTAGCATGACTTTGTAACTAGGCTAATCTAAGTACACCAGTAAAATTGCAAGTTATAAGCGCAGCATAAAGAAGTTGTTTCTATTTCTGATACAGTATTGTCTGTTACTGAGCGCTGCTATATAACATAAAGTACTAATCCGACTTTGCTGCGAACTACGGTAAGCAGCAGCGGGCTGAGGAAAAAACTGTGGTATGACCGTGAAAAAACTATCGGATGCTGACAAAAGCGAAATTCTCAAATTATATCGGGAAACTGGAGAAACAACCTCCACGTTGGCGGAGCGCTACGGTGTCAGTAATTCGACGATTAGCCGTCTACTCAAAGTTACCTTACCAGAAGACGAGTACGAATCGCTGATCGCTTTAAAACGCGCGGCGCGAACTCCGCACTCAGAAAGTAGCAAAGATGTGCAAAGTACGCCTGAGAAATTAGCGAGTGATATTGCACAGCCGCTAAAATTAACACAACCACAGTTAGAGTTAGCGCAAGTCGAGCCAAATGATGCTCCCCGTCTTAGAGGGCGACGCACAGCGCCAAAGCAGCAGCCAAAACTAGTTAAACCCGCAGCACAACAGCTGCAACTACTCGATGCAGACAGTACAGACGATCGCACTGTGACGCCAACGCAATTAGAAGAACGCGAACGTCCGCAAGCGATCAATAACAATACTCCTCAAGCGATCGCACAAGACGTCGAAGATGATGACACTGATACGATTAACGCAATGCTTGGGGAAGATTTAATCGACGAAGACGAAGACGATTTAGAGGATTTGGAAGAAGACTTAGATGATGATGATGAACTCGACGATCTCGACTTAGATGATGATGATGATGAACCTTTCCCCGTCACGCGACCAATCAAAGGTAGTCGAGTTGCTGTCCAAGTTTTACCATTATCAGAAGCGTCGCTACCAAAAACTTGTTATTTAGTCATCGATCGCGCGTCAGAGTTGATTACACGACCGCTACGAGACTTTGGCGATTTGGGACAAATTCCCACTGGCGAAACTCAGCAAAGAACGTTACCCGTGTTTGACAACCATCGTGTCGCGCGTCGTTTTTCCACGAAACGCGACAAAGTTATCAAAATTCCAGATAGCCGCTTGTTGCAAAAAACGCGATCGCACCTCCAAGCAAAGGGAATTACCCGACTACTCGTTGACGGTCAAGTTTATTCGCTGTCCACAACCTAGTTTTAGTTTTGCAGGACGCCTGAAAAGGAAGCTAAACCGCCCCCTGCAAGAGAAAGCGGCTTCCAATTCTAGGGGTTCTGAAGTTAAAGTACCCCAATTTTTTAGCAGGATCATTAATCCTAGAGCCAGACCTACTGATGGCAATATTTAGGGATTTTTTATTTCTTTTAGAATACTTTGCGTTCCTCTAAGTGGGCTACAATTTCCTTTCGGGTTCGCCAAACTGGACGCAATTGTTGACGAGCAAAAAGTGGCAGTTGATCGCTAACATGAGGGGAATTAGGTTGGCTAGAATTACCATAACTGGTGAGAGCCATTGCTTTGACTGGTTGGGAGAATTCAACAGCAGCAACGTAAGAATCACCTCCGACTGCTTGAAAGCGTTCATCACCTGTTGGGGCGAAATTTACTACGCGGAAGATACCTCTATCGCCATCACCGCCATTGGCTGGTAGATCTAACTTGCCAGACCGTAATCGAAAAATTTCACCCCAAGCGACATCGAGTTTTTTGTAAGCTTTTTCTACTGTTGCTGCGGCATCTGCCAACGCTTTGACTGCACTTTGAGGATCAGCCAAGCCATCGGGTGTTGTGAATGGGGATTTCTCATTCCAAGGAATCTTAAATAGCGTATCGAGGTCGATATTGTCAACCCAGAAACTAAACAGTACAGCACCTCGACTATCAGCATCAGCTTTGCGATCCCATGCTACTAAGACCTCAGCAGCGCGGCGTGTTAATTCATCCTCTTGCTGTTTAGCAGTTCCAATCAACTCATCAAGAATCCTTTCAGCTAATTCCATGCGGGTAGAATGCTTGTAGGCAACCATTTCCTCAAAAGAAATGCTGTCATCTTCAGCTAACATTCTGGCAGAACTCTGCGCTCGGAAATACACTGGTCCTCTTGGAGCCATATATAATGGATAATCTTCTGCTTTGATAGCTGGTGGAGACGTTATCGTCCAAGGAGGGTCATTGGCATTTTGCAACCAACCACTAGCTGGGTCAATCACTTTGGGTAAATCTTGGTAAGGGTGATTTTTAGTCCATAAAGTTTTGGATGTCTCACCAGGAATAATCCCTTGCCAGTATGCAAAGTCACCCTGATTACGCATAGGAACTAGACCATTGAATAGGTGCATAATATGCCCTTCACGGTCAGCATACATAACAGTAAACATTGGCAGTTGCAAACGTTGCAACGCTTTCTGAAATTGCGTGAGATTGTTGGCTTTGGCCATATCCCACCATTGTTCTAAAACACCTGAACTGTTTTGCCCAACGACACGCAGTGCTAAGACTTGACCATCTTTCTGGCTGACTACAGGTCCGTGAACAGAACTTTTGACTGTCAATATTTGTTCGCGCAACGATCCATTTTTTTGCTTGATTTTTAAGAGAAAGCTTGTTGTTTCAAAGGGGCGAACTTTGCCATCGAACAGATAGCCATTATTCTGCAATTGCAGTTTGTAGGCATCCCATCCATCATGAGTATTGACGGTGTGAGTCCAACCTAAGCGATCGTTGAAGGCGATCGCTAATACGGGAATACCCACCAATGTTGCCCCATAAGCATCAATACCAGGGGCAGTCATTTGAGCTTCGTACCACAGAAACAAATCTCCCCAAGGTAGGTGAGGGTTAGCTAACAGCATTGCCTTGCCACTTGCAGATCTTTTTGGTGCGATCGCCCAACCATTAGAGGCTGCGGGAGACTGATGCTGGCTCATGTCTGCAACGCTTTCTTGATTTACCACAAAAGTAAACAGTAGTAACCGTTGCAGGTGGCTGAGTACATCTTCTGGCCTGATAGGTAAGACGACTTCTACTTCATCGTCAATTAAATCGGGATGCTTTTTGGCATACGCATTAATTCCAGCCACAAAAGCATTGAGATAACTACGAAATGCAGGGCTTTGTGCTTGATACCAAGTTCTTGTTCGTTGAGGTACGCCCATCGTCAGTACCCATTTGTCTGAATCTAAATATTCTTCTCCCCAATATTCGGCAGCCCTTCCCCGTGCTTGTCCGTACAAGCGCAACAGCAAGTTACCATGACTTTGCATTTGCGCCCAACCAAAGGCTTGAAAAGCGCCTTGGGTGTTATTACCGTAAATATGCGGTATGCCGTATGTATCCCAAAGGATCTCCGTATTTTTGGGTGCAGAGTTTATACTTTGGCTACTTACTACCAACGTAAATATCATGCTGAGTAGAAACGGGAAAAATCTTCTGAAAGGTCTATCAAGCTTAGTGTTAGCCGTAAAAAACATTTTATTTCGCGAAAAAGATTAAAGACTGCGATCGCTCAGCAGATATCAGCAAAACAGCAGTCAGCGATCAATCAGGTCATGCGTGGCTTGCGCAATGACTTTTTTAGTGGGATATTCAATGAACTGTCGTCTACAGTTGTGGCATTTGAACCGTTGCTTGCCGTTGTGAATGCGACCATTCTTTACAGTTTGCAAAAAGGTGTACTAAAGGCAGGCTGACATCTAAGTAGAGACGTTTTGAGTACTACCCTTTCGCAAACTTAGCGGTTTCATATCAGTCCATACTTCTTTAATGTATTCCAAACATTCTGATTTCAGCCCACTTTTACCTGCATCTCTCCAACCAAGAGCATTTTCTCTATCAGCAGGCCAGATAGAATACTGTTCTTCATGATTAACCACAACTTTATAAATAGTTTGGTCTTCTGTATCAACGTTATTCATTGTTTATCAACTCCAAATTTGTCTATTTAGATTGCTTTCTTCCTAAAAAGATGGCATGAAGATTATATTCAGAATTTACCATGTCCCCATCTTCATCATAGATATGAATATCTGTAAATCCTACATTTTTGAGTGCTGTAATAACTTCTATTCGAGAATAACCCCTCACCGAATTATTGATATCTAACCGTTGCCAAAACTCGTCTATTTTTTGAAAAATGGTAATCTTAAATTGACCTACTTTTGCTTCTGAGTTATAGCTATCACAACAAGCCCACGCGAAATCGTCTTTCACATCACCATCTGAAATTGCACCACGCCAAGATTTATAAAAATCTTCCAAATTTAATCCAAACAGAAAAATTCCCTTATCAAGAAGTGAATCATATACTTTTTTGAATACTGCTTGCAAATCCTCAAGAAGTAATATTTCATTAAGACCTGCATTAGCACAAATTACTGCATGAAAAGTAGATGGCAAATCAAAAAATCTGGCATCATCAACGATAAATTTTGCACTGGGGGCATTCTCACGCGCATATTGCAACATTCCTGCCGAAATATCAAGACCTGTTACTTGATATCCTTGCTCACTTAAACATTGTGCTACGTGTCCAGTACCACAACATAGATCAAGAACGTTAGCCCCTTGAATAACATTATATTGTTGTAGTAGCTTTTCAAAAGCTGGCAAAATTGCTTCACAGTACCTTTGACCCCAATAATCGTTATAAATTTTAGCCCAAGGGTCGTAGGTAGCATTAGGTTGAATTGTAATCATGTCCTTATTTTTCTGTTGATTATTGAATTGACTTATCAATGCAAAGTTTAAGGTAAAAAACCACTTTCTCGAAGTTCCTTAATACTATCTTTCACAGCTTGAATAATGTGTGCTAAATCTTCATCAGTATGGGCTGTTGATAATAAACCACCATTGGGAATCATAAAAACTCCACGACAGATAAGATGATAAAAAATCAAATCCAAATTCCCTGAAGCAGAATCTTCAGAATCAACAGCATTTCCTAAGGGAATAGAAGTAAATATGGAACCACAGTTCGCCAAGCGAATCGGTACTTCATCTTCTTGAAAATAAGTATTCAGTTTTGCTACAAACTGAGAAGTACGTTCATTTAATTGTTGTTGAAGGGCATTGCCTTGGCTTTGTAAATATTTAAGTACTGCTCGTGCAGCAGCCATAGCTAGGGGATGTTTGCAGTAAGTTCCAGCAAAAAATGTTGTTTCTACTTGAGGAAAAGATGCATCGCCATAGTTCCACATCCCACCGTCTATTCTATCCATATAAGTTGCTTTGCCAGCGATAATTCCAATGGGTAAGCCACCACCGACAATTTTTCCATAAGTTGCTATGTCTGCTTCAATGCCAAACCATGCTTGCGCTCCACCCAAATGGATACGGAAGCCGGTAAGCATTTCATCAAAGATTAAAGCGATACCAGATTTTTGAGTGATTTCTCTTAATTGAATAAGAAAATCTTGCGGTTGTATATCCGGTCGTTCATCTTGAACAGGTTCGACTAAAACAGCAGCTAATTCATGTTGATAAGCTTTAATTATTTCTAATGATTTAAAATCTCCATAATCCAAAACTAAAATATCTTGAGCTACAGTCGGCAAGACACCAGGAAAACGTGGAACTACAATAAATTCATCGTCTATTTTCTGTCTTTTAACTAAAGTGCCATCAAAATGCCCATGATAAGAACCTGCAAACATGACAATTTTTCGCCGACCTGTTGTAGCGCGTGCTAGACGGATTGCTGTCATCACAGCTTCTGTACCAGTATTACTAAAAGTCACGCGTTCCATCCCTGTGATTTCACAGAATAACTGTGCAACTTCACCAGCTAAGTCTGATTGTGGTCCAATATGTATACCTTGCTCTAATCGCTCTTGTATGGCTTCTTTGATAAAAGATGGATTATGACCAAAAAGATTGACTCCAAAGCCCATCACAAGGTCTAGATATTCGTTACCGTCAACGTCCCACATTTTAGAACCAGAAGCACGTTTGCCAATAATGGGATAGACCATTTCTTTGAATATCTTGTGAAATCCCATAGAATTTCTTCTATCAGCAAGGACAGAACGATAGGCTTGGGTTAACTGTTTTGATGTTTGTGTTTTATTGATGTAACGGTCAATGAAATTTTCTAGTTGTTGAAGTTTTAAGTTACTTGTAGATGCTGAGGTTAATTGCATGATAGTAATATGTAGTAATTTATTGAAAACTTAAATATTTAATATTTGCTGCTTTGGAGTTTCTAAAACTCCTGTTTTTATTAGATATGACAAGTAAGTATTGAGTAAATTCTCATCCACTGGGGGGCAAGTAATAGCCGTATTAGCCAGCCCCTTGGTTGTATTTTGACAATCAAATTTTAATAATATTGAGTTATGAGTTTTCGGCGCGTTCAACAATGGTACAAGTGGAAATAATGGATGTTCTGGATGGTGTTCAGCAATGTTAATTAAAGCTGCTTGCCATTGTTGTTCAGAAACTTGTTGCAGTGAATAGCCAACGCCACGGAGTAATTTGATGAGTGTATTGGAATGCAAGGGTTGCGAATTTACAAAATGAAAAGCTTTACTAAGAGATTGCTCTTGTTTTGATAAATAGACTATAGCTTTGCTTATATAATCTACAGGTGCTATGTCTTCAATCATATTGGCATCTGGCACTTTTTCAAGTTTGATACAGCCGACGATCAACCTATATAAAAAGTCATTGCGATTGAATACTCCGGTTTGGCTGTGTCCAGAAACACGTCCTATTCTATATATACATACAGGAAGACCGCGATCGCGGGCAATGGTGACTAACTTTTCGGCAACCCATTTACTCTGAGTGTACCCACTAGATGGCACTTGATAATCATCAAGGCTGTCTTGTTCTCGTACTACTTTTACCCCCGAATAACCTTTAGCAGAAAAAACCCCATCAGTTGACATAAAATGCACAGGTTTGACTTTACCTTGAGATGCTAATCTCAAAACTTCCTGGGTTCCTAATACATTTGCCGCCTTGAGTGTAGCGTATGGGAAAGCATGGTGAACCAATGCCCCATTGTGATAGATTACATCAACTAACTCCGCCATTTCTTGAAATTTCTGCTGCGAAAGTCCCAAGAGTGGTTCAGATAAATTACCTACAATTGCAATAATTCTAGGACTGAAAGAATTATCCCAAAGTAAATAGGATTCGAGGCTACTTTTAATTCTATTTTTGCCCTCTTCTGTGTTAGCAGCACGTACTAAGCAATAAATATCTGCGCGAGTTTGCTGTAAGAGTTCATAAAGTAAAAATGATCCTACAAAACCTGTGGCACCAGTTAAGAAAATTTTAGCAGGCTCAGTTAGATACTCAATTGGTGCTTTAGGAAGTATTGCCGAATCAAGGACAGCTTCGGCTTGCCAATTAATTTGACTTTTAGAAGTCATCGCGACGGTAGAGTAACCCATTTTTTGAGCCGTTTCAATACTTTGGGCTAAACTAGCAATTGTTGGCATTTCCCACAAACTACTTAAAGGTAATTCTATTTGCCATGTTTGACGTACCTGAAAAACAAGCTGTGTTAGGAGTAAAGAATGTCCTCCCAAGTCAAAAAAGTTATCTTCGATTCCAACTTGTTTAACCTTGAGCAAATCAGCCCAAATTTTTGCTAGTTTCTCTTCAACTGGTGTACGTGGTGTTCTATAGGTTGTTCCAATATTGGCATCAATCTGGTCAGCTATAGAGAGGGCTTTGCGGTCTATTTTGCCATTGGGTGTAAGTGGTAGTTTGTCCAATAGGACAAAAGCAGAAGGAAGCATATAATTTGGTAGACTTGCTTTGAGTAATTGTCGTAACTCTGGTATCAGTTCGCTATTTTTTTCTAAATCATTATTTTGAGTGTTAGGAACAATATATGCTACTAGTCGTTTATCACCAAAGTTATCTTCTATAACTACAACTACACTATCTTGCACCATCAAATGCTGAATTAATTTAGCTTCTATTTCTCCTAGTTCGATACGGAAACCACGAATTTTTACTTGCTGGTCTACGCGACCAAGGATTTCGATATTACCATCGCTGCGGTAGCGTACTAAGTCTCCTGTTTTGTATAGCTTTGTATCTCCTGTGTCAAAAGGGTTAGGAATGAATTTCTCAGCAGTTAACTCAGGTTGATTGAGATAACCTCGTGCTACACCTTGACCGCTAATATACAATTCGCCAGGAATACCGATAGGAACTGGTTGCAGATAGCGATCTAAGATATAAGTTTGAATATTAGAAATCGCTTTGCCAATAGGTATTTCTTGAGTAAAAGTTTGCTCTGATAAATCATAAGTTGTAGCTACCACTGTGGTTTCAGTAGGACCGTAGCTATTGACGAGTCTAATTCTTTTATCTACACACTTTTGCCAAATTAATACTTTATCAGTTGAGGCTTTTTCACCACCGATAATCACTAATCTTACAGATAATGGTAAAGTTAACTTGAGCGCATATAACTCAGAAGTTAATTGCTGCCAAAAAGCGGTGGGTAAATCTAATATAGTCAGCGATTGTTGTCGGCATTTTTCTAAAAAGTAAGAAATTGAAGTTAACATTTCATCAGTGCGCAGCACCAAGGTTGCTCCTTGTACTAAACAAGGAAAAATTTCTTCGGCGGCTGCATCAAAGCTAATGGAAGCAAATTGAAGAATGCGATCGCTAGAATTTATTTTATATTCCGTGATTGCTGCTTGGGTGTAGTTAACTAAAGACGCTTGTTCAATCATCACCCCTTTGGGTTTGCCTGTTGACCCAGACGTATATATTACATATGCTAAATTGTCAAGTCGGTTTTGATTGATAAGATTAGTTTGCGGTTGTTGTATGATTAACTCTTCGTTATCGATACATATAACTTGGGCTGAGGTATCTGAGAATTTTGCCGAGAAAGATTCCTGGGTAAGTAACACTGACACTTGAGCATCAGCTAACATATACGCTAACCTTTCTTGCGGATACGCTGGATCTAGTGGGAGGTATGCGCCGCCTGCTTTGAGAATTGCCAATAATCCTACTATCATTTCTAGGGAACGCTCTAAACAAATTCCCACTAATACTTCTGGCGCTACTCCATGTTTTTGTAGGTAATGAGCGAGTTGATTAGCTTTTTGATTGAGGTGTTGGTAAGTTAAATGTTGATTCTCGTGTACTACTGCTACTGCATTAGGTGTTTTTTCTACTTGTGCTTCAAATAATTGATGAAGGTACACGTTCTGCGGATACTCTGTTTGAGTATTGTTCCACTTCACTAATAAAGTTTGCTTTTCTGCTTCTGTCAACAAAGGTAAGTCTGACAGGCGCTGCTGAGGATTTGTAACTATACCTGCTAACAAGTTGTTCAAATGCCCTAACATTCGAGTCATCGCATCATCATCAAAGCGATCGCGATTGTAAGCAATTTCTAATGACAACTCTTTGCTAGGTACGACTGTCACCGTTAGAGGATAGTTTGTCCGTTCATCAGTAACAACATTCAAAATTTCTAGATTATCAATTTGCCGTTTTGACGTGTCTACTGGGTAATTTTCAAAGACCAAAATGCTGTTAAATAAAGTCATTCCCCGTGGTATTTCACTCCACCTTTGTACCTGTACTAAGGGGCTGTATTCATACTGAGAAATTTCTGCTTGTTGAGCCTGAATATGTTTGAGGAAAGCTACAACAGAAGTATCTGCTGCTACCTGCACCCTCAGAGGTAAGCTGTTAATGAACAATCCCGCCATAGATTCTGCACCAACCAGCGTTACCGGACGACCAGAGACGGTGACACCAAAAAGAACATCTGTCTCACCACTGTAATAACTTAAAAGCCAAGCCCAAGCACCTTGTAGTAAAGTATTGAGAGTAATTTGCTGCTGACGAACGAGCGATCGCATCGCTGCGGTTTGGCTGGCTGACAGTTTGATTTGTTGGGTTGCATATTTTATTTGGTTATGAGTGCTACTCAGTGATTTTTCAATACGTAGGTTAGTAGGAGCAGAAAAACCACTCAATGTCTGTCGCCAAAATGCCTCAGCCTTTGTTAAATCTTGTTTATGTAGCCATTTGATGTAATCTCGGTAAGGACGGGGAGGCGCTAACTGTAATTCTTTACCTTGACAAAAGGCAGTATAAAATTTAAAAACTTCCTCGAGCAACAATGATGTAGACCAACCATCCGTAATGAGATGATGAGTGTTCCAGACGAATTGGTAAGTGTTTTCACTCAGTTGAATTAACGCCAAACGCATCAATGGCGCTTGGGTGAGATCAAGCCCTAAAGTGCGATCGCTCTCTAAAAAAGCTGCTAACTTTTCTTGCTGCTCAGTAGACGAAAGGTCTTGCCAGTTGTAGTGCTTTAAAGGTAGTTGCACCTGACGCAGCACTATTTGTACAGGTTCTTTTATACCTTCCCAGCGAAAACAAGTCCGCAAAATTGAATGACGCTGAATTACCTGTTGCCAAACTCTTTCAAATACAGGAATATTCAGTTGACCAACAAGGGTACATACTAATTGATTAAAATAAACTCCTGTATCTGGTGCAGATAAGGTATGAAAAAGTAATCCCTGCTGCATTGGTGAAAGAGGATAGAAATCCTCGACATTTTGCATACCCATTTCAAACGTCTCCAATTGCTGCAATGATGTTTTCAAGGTCAGTGTCGCTCCACTGAAAGTCTGATAAATCTGCTGGAAGCGAGTCATTTTCAGAAATTTCTTGGTGTAGCGATGGCGTTCCACCCAGCGTAGCTGAACGCAATGCTTTGATAAAATTCTGAGCTAGATTCTCAACCGTTCCTTGGCGATGAATCGCATTGCTGTAAGTCCAACTGATTTGCAATTGTTCTGCAACTACAATCGCGTTGATATCTAATAAATGACAACGGCTTCCCTTGGGACTGCGTGCAGCGCCAATATCTGCGTCTGCTAGGCTAAAGGGCGATGATTCTGAAAGAACTTGGTCGGATTGTCCCAAATAGTTAAACAGCACCTCAGCTTGCGGTATTTGCAGTTTTTCTGCGATTGATTCGTCGCTACTCAGATAACGCAGTACTCCATAGCCGATACCGCGATTGGGAATCTCGCGTAACTGCTTCTTGATAGTTTTGATTGTCGTGGCTAGGTCAGAAGTTGCTGGCAAATTTAATAATACTGGGAAAATGGTCGTAAACCAGCCCACAGTCCTTGACAAATCCACATCATCAAATATTTCTTCCCGCCCATGTCCTTCTAAATCCAACAGCAGTGTTGGCTCTCCCGTCCACTCAGCAAAAGTTTGTACCAATGCGGTTAGTAATACATCGTTAATTTGGGTTTGATAAGCAGCTGGTACTTTTTGCAACAAAGCTTGCGTATCTGCGACACTCAAGGACACAGATATCGTACGAGCCGAAGCCTGTGTGTTCTCGCCTCCAGGAAAATCTACTGGGATGGGAGCAACCTGACGGCGGGATTCTGAACACCAGTAGTCTAGTTCTTTTTGCAGTTCGACTGATTGTGCGTAGTTTTTCAACTTTTGCGCCCACTGCTGGAATGAAGTTGTTTTAGCTGGTAATTTAATTGCCTCACCCGCTTGTATTTGGGCGTAAATAGTTTGGAAGTCTTCTAAGAGAATGCGCCAAGAAACACCGTCAACAGCTAAATGGTGAATGATTAGTAGTAAGTAGCTGGGCTGATTTGTACCACACTCAAAAATCGCCTCTTGTACTAAGGGACTCTGAGAGAGATTAAAACTAGCCTGTAATTTTGTAGCTGCGGAGGCGATCGCATTTTGTTGTTCTTGCTGTGACAATGCAGAAAAATCGTAGCAGATCGCTGGTTCAATATCTGTGCGAGTCGCGATCGCTTGCTTCCATCCCGATTCCTTGACAAAATGTAAGCGAAGTGCATCATGATGCAAGATTAACTGCTGCATGACCTGCTGTAAAATCTCCCTGTCGAGATTTTGTCGCATTTCCAGCAAAATTGCCTGATTGTAGTGATGTGGCTCAGGCTGATTTTGCTCAAAAAACCAATGTTGAATCGGGGTGAGAAATACATCCCCTTTGACTAATCCCTGCTCCGCTTGGATAGTGCGAACCGTACCCGCCACGGCTGCTAATTTTGCAATTGTTTGATTATCAAACATCTGCTTAGGAATTAGTTGCAAACCTGCTTGATTAGCTTTAGCAATAATTTGGATACTCAAGATCGAATCTCCGCCCAACTCAAAAAAGTTGTCGTGGATACCTAAGCGTTCCACACGCAAAATCTGAGTCCAAATGTCTGCTAACAATTTTTCAGTCGGTGTAGTAGGTGGTACAAAAGTACCCGACTCGGCTCTAACTTGTTCGGGTGCTGGCAATGCTTTTGCATCTACTTTACCGTTATTTGTCAAAGGCAATTCCTTCAATGGCACAAAAACCGAGGGAACCATATAATCAGGCAGCTTTTCTTGCAAAAAGCTTTGGATAGCGTCGATAGAACTGGCTGATTCTGCATTCCAAACAATGTATGCAGCTAAATGTTTGTTACCTGGAATATCCTCTCGTGCTATGACGACGGCTTCCTTTACCCCTGAATGCTCTAAAATAACAGACTGAATCTCTGCTAATTCAATGCGGAAACCACGAATTTTTACCTGGTCATCAATGCGTCCTAGATATTCCAGAACCCCATCTATTCGGTAACGCGCCAAATCACCTGTTTTATACAGCCTCTCTCCTGGTGTTTGAGAAAATGGGTTGGGAATGAACTTTTGTGCAGTCAATTGTGGCTGATTGAGATAACCTCTAGCTAATCCTAAGCCTCCAATGTGTAACTCACCCACTACACCAATCGGTACTGGTTGACAGTGTTGGTCAAGAATATATAACTGAGTGTTAGCAATAGGCTCACCAATAGCGACTGAAGTCGAATGTTCTTTTGTTGGTACTTTGTAAATACAACAACCGACAACTGTTTCTGTTGGTCCGTATTCATTTACCAACATTGTCTCTGGTGCAAACTCGCGCCAAAAAGCAATATCTTCAGCCAACAAATTCTCACCACCAATGATGAAGGCTCTGGTGCGACCTGCGGCTTCTTGCGGTGATAAAATCTGACAGAGTAACTTCAAATGAGCCGGTGTAATTTTTACCAAGCTTAAGTTAGAGCGATCGCGTAAAGCATTAGCCAGAGTTTCAATACCTTGGTCTGGTGAAAGAATTTCTACCTGATTTCCCACCAATAAAGGCGAAAAAAGGCTGGTAATCGTTAGGTCAAATCCTAAAGGAGAGTGAACTATTGTTCCTGTACCTTGCTCAACACCGTACGCTTGGCTACACCAACTGAGGTAATTAACTAAGCCTTGGTGGTGAATTAATGTCCCTTTGGGTTTACCAGTCGAACCGGAAGTGTAGATAATGTAAGCCAGATTTAGAGTTGTAATATCACTGACTGGGTTATTTGGTGGCTGCTGGTTAATGATTTGCCAATCAGTATCTAAGCAAATGACTTGAGTTGCAGAAATTGGTAGGTTTGCTGCTAGATGTTGTTGAGTTAGTAGTATGGGTGTTTGAGCATCTTTTAAGATAAATGCTTGACGTTCTAAGGGATAAGTTGGCTCAATTGGTAGATATGCTCCACCTGCTTTAAGGATACCTAATAAACCAATAACCATTTCTAAGGAGCGTTCTACACAAATCCCCACAGGTACTTCTAGCTTAACTCCTAATTGCTGTAAGTAATGAGCTAGTTGATTAGCACGAGTATTGAGTTGACTATACGTGAGTTTTTCCTGTTCAAACAATACCGCTACTGCGTCTGGGGTTTTTTCTACCTGCTCTTCAAATAATTGATGAATGCACTTATTTTTGGGATACTCAGCTTGAGTCGTATTAAAATCAACTAGCAGTTGATGTAGCTCGTTTGGCGGTAATATCTCTAACGCACTAATTGCAGATAACGGATTTTTTAAGACACTGTGCAATAAAGTCTCAAATTCGCCTGCCAAGCGATTGATGTTTTCTACGCTAAATAAATTAGCATCGTAATGAAATTCTACATTCAAATAATCGTTGCCTTCTAGGCAAGAACATTTAATTTTAAATCTATCAATACAGGTGTACTGTTTATAAATTGAAAAGCAAATATTAGCAGGAGAAGCAATATATTTATCATTTTGCGATTCAAAATCGAAACAAAATGGTAAACATGATTCTGTTATATCCTTATTAGTTTGTTTAATTTGCTCCCAATTAAAACTATCCTGCCATTCAGAAATTTCTTGGAAGCATTCTTGAATTTGTTGTAGAACTTCACTAAAAGAACTAATTAATTTTAAATGAGTGTGTAACGGTAAATATTTAGCAAATAATCCTAATGCTGTTGCTAATTCTTCGTAATTACGACCATTAGTAGCCGTACCGATAACTATTTCCGATTTTCCAGTCAAGCGCATGAGCAACACTTGCCAACAAGCTAATAAGAATATAGAAACAGAAGTATTATATTTCTTAGCTAAATTTTTAATTTCTTGATTTAAATCATAATTTATCTGCAAGCTGACAACTTGAGGCTTAAACTCTTGATTGGCTTGCGATTGATTCTCTAATGGCAATCTTAAATTCAGAAGGTGAGCAATATCCTGTTTACGCCAATATTCTCTCCCTATTTCTGTATCTTCTGATTCAAGTAACTCATTTTGCCATTCAGCAATATCAGCATACTGTAAAATTTCGTCAGATAATTCTTGACTTTGGAAACAAACTGCGTAGGAAATGCTGATTTCTCGCACCAAGTTGTTCAGCGTTCGAGAATCTGCACACAAAGCGGGTAAACTTAAAAGCAATATATGTTTTAGCGACGATAAAGTTATGAAGGTAATACGCAAATTTTGCCCTTTTTCATAATCAAGGGGCAACTGAAGCATATCCTGGAAAATTACATCAATTTTAGCTTTTTGTTGCTGAGTTTCCCAGCCAGTTAAATCATATTCATCTTCCCAGATAATATCATCATTATTGATGACTTGAACTGGAATTTCCAGCCCTGGTAAGCATTTGAATTTAGTCCTCAGTATTTCATGTTTATTAACAACATTTTTTAAAGCTAATTTTAGATTGTCTCTGTCTAGCTTGCCTTCAATTAAAGCTGCTACTTGGGCGCGAAATGGTGTTTGTTTATCTGTGGGTTGTAACAACCACAGATGTTTCTGGAGCGGGGAAATTCGGACACCTTCAATAATTTTGCTTTGCATCATATTTAAAAATAAGGATTATATTCACGCAAAGGAAATAGGGCTATGAGGTACTGCTAATGTTAGATTTTTGTTTAATCTTCATTAACTTCTGATGAACTGTATTTTTATACTCTTTTTCTTGATTGAGTTGTTTTTGATGGTCAGATTCTTTAAGTTTTTCTATTAGCTGGTTTAGTTGGATATCTGGTTTTGTAATCACACACCGCAGAAGTGTTTCTAACTGTTCTGCCATGCGGACTATAGTGCTGGATTCAAATAAATCAGTTTTATATTCAAAGCAACCATTAATACCTTCTGCTTTCTCGAAAAGTAATAACCCTAAATCAAAAGGAACTCTCTGCTTGTTGGTATCGAATGGGCTAAGGGTGAGATCAGGTAAAGACAAAGTAAGTTTTTGCATATCTGCTGTAGCTACATTCTGGAAAGCAAACCACACTTGAAACAGAGGATTATAATTTAGGTCGCGCTCTAACTGCAATTCTCCAACTAACTTTTCAAAAGGCAAATCTTGATGAGCATAAGCTCCTAAAGTTACTTCACGTGTCCGATGGAGCAATTCGCTAAAACTAGGGTTTCCTGACAGGTCTGATCGCAAAACTAAACTATTGACAAAAAAGCCTATTAGTCCTTCAATTTCGCTGCGGTTGCGATTGGCAATAGCTGAACCTACAAGGATATCTTCTTGCTTAGTGTAGTAGTAGAGTAACGTGTTATATGCAGCTAGCATGGTCATAGAGAGGGTGACATTCTCTCGCCTGCTCAGTAATTTCAGTGCATTGCTGAAGTCTTTGGATAGTTGGAATGGTTGGATTGTGCCAGCATAAGTTGGCTGCAAAGGTCGAGGCTTGTCTGTGGGTAACTCTAGCTTTATAGGTGCGTCTTTAAGTTGCTGTTTCCAGTAATTTAGTTGGGTTTCTAGTACCTTTCCTTGCAACCATTCTCTTTGCCATACAGAAAAATCTGCATACTGAATTGGCAAGTCAGGAAGTATCAGCGATTTACCTTGGCTAAAAGCTGCATAAAAGTCTGCTAGTTCCCGAATCAGTACCGTCATTGACCACAGGTCAGAGATAATGTGGTGCATTGTTAGCAGCAAGACATACTCTGCTTCGTCTAGCTGTAGTAATGTGGCTCGTAGTAGTGACCCTTGGGCTAGGTTGAAAGGACTTTGTGCTTCTGCGAGTGCAATGTGCGTTGCTTCTGTTTCTCGTTGTTGAGGCGATCGCTCATTTCCTCTGAGGTCTACTCTCGCTATAGTAATCTCTGTAATCGGTTGAATTTTTTGAACTGGTTGCCCTTCAACTGTAGTAAAAACTGTGCGTAAGGTTTCGTGACGGCTGACGACTGCTTTGAGACTTTGCTCTAAGGCTGTGCTGTTAAGTGACCCAGTTAAGCGTACAGCCGTAGGAATATTATAAGTATGATTTCCTGGGTCTAATTGATCGAGCAACCAGAGTCGTTGTTGAGCAAAAGATAAGGGTAAGTTTTTACTTCTGCTAACAGGTTTTATTGGCAAAGTCTCAAATTTTTCCCCAGTTCTGATTTTCGTTTCTATTCTTTGGGCGCATTCTGCTATGGTTGGCGACTCAAACAAATAACTTAGCGGTATCTCTACCCCAAAAGCATCCCGAAGGCGAGATATTACCTGAGTTGCTAACAATGAATGTCCGCCTAAATCAAAAAAATTATCATGATTGCCTATACATTCTCTACCAAGGATTTCTGTCCATATTCCTGCTATTACCTCTTCTACAGGAGTGCGTTGAGTTTGTACAACTTGGTTTTCTGTAACTGGTGCAGATTTTTGTAAAGGTCTCACTCTTGGAATTTGCTCAAGAGGAATTTGCGCTAAAAGTGTTTGCAGTGTTGCCTCTGGATGAGAAATAATTTTGTTTAATAGAGTTAAAAAATGTTCTAAAATCTGCCCTACATCAGCACTATCAAAACGACGTTGATCGTAAACGCATTTCAAATGTAATTCTGATTCAACAGATACTAAGAAGGTCAGGGCATATTTAGTTTGTGCGCCAATGGAACGCGAATCAGATATGTTAATGCTTAGATCAGTAGACTGTAATGCATTTATATTTACAGGATAGTTCTCGAAAACTAAGAGACTTTCATAAAGAGGTAAATGTCCTGGTAATTCACTGCAATGATGAACTTGCCCTGCATCGCTGTGTTCGTATTGTCGTAACTCAAGATTAAATTTCTGGATATTGTTGAACCAGTACCATAAATTTTCTTGCGGATCAATTTTTACTCTTAAAGGTAAAGTATTAATAAAAAGCCCGATAGTTGATTCGATTCCTGGTAAATTTGCTGGACGACCGGAGACTGTAATTCCAAAAACGACATCATTTTTATTACTATAGCGGCAAAGAAGTAATGCCCAAAGTCCTTGAACTAAAGTGTTCAATGTGAGGCGATGGGATTTTACTAAAGACTTGATAACTGTTGTATTTGTAGCATTTAAATAGATTTCTTTCTCACCATATTTTGCTTTATTGGCAATATCAGTTAGAGGTTCTGCTGTTATTCCTAATGGAGTGGGTTTTGTAAATTCTTTTAAGTTTTTTTGCCAAAATTCTTTAACTTGTAATTCATCTTGTTGCTTGAGCCAGGTAATATAATCTTTGTAAGGGCGAACTGGTTTAAGGTGTAACTCTTGACCTTGACTTAAAGCTTGGTAAAAAGATAAGAATTCTTGAAATAATAAAGGGTT
Organism: Gloeocapsa sp. PCC 7428; assembly: GCF_000317555.1. Taxonomy (GTDB): domain Bacteria; phylum Cyanobacteriota; class Cyanobacteriia; order Cyanobacteriales; family Chroococcidiopsidaceae; genus Chroogloeocystis. The sequence goes on along the minus strand of NC_019745.1, from coordinate 2,008,626 downwards.
GCACCAGCCATCCATGAGAATATGATGAGAAGTCCAAACGAATTGATAAGTACGATCGCCCGTTTGGAAAAGTGCCAAACGCATCAGAGGTGGTTGAGATAAATTGAAACCGCGATCGCGATTGCTCTGAAGATAAGCTTGCAATTGTGCTTGTTGTTCTAGCAAAGAATATTCTCGCCAGTCTTGCTGCTCTAATGGAACTGCTACTTGTCGCAAAACTACCTGAAGTGGCTGTTGCTCTTTCCAGACAAAGCCTGTTCTTAAAACTGAGTGCCGTGCAATAATCCTCTGCCAAGCTTGCTCACAAGCCGATACATTGACCTCTCCCTGTATGGTGAAAATAGATTGCTCAAGATGAATACCGGAATTAGGAGCAAATAATGTCTCAAACAGCATCCCTTGCTGAGTTGGAGACAATGGATAAATAGCTTCAATATTTTTCTTATTCATTGCATTTTCCTCCTAATCCAACCCCATTTCAGCAAGAACTTTTTCTAATTGATTTTCATCAAGCATTACATCAGGAAAGTCTGAAGGAGTATACCCTCCAGCTTCTGGAGATAGACAATGCGCAATGAGTTCACACAGCACTTCCTTAAATTTTTCTGCTATAAACTTAACTGTAGTTTGACGATGAAGATTTTTGCTGTAAGCCCAATTCACTCTTAGCTTGCTGTTAGTTATTAAAGCGTTGATTTCTAATAAATGGCTCCTTTGACCGCGCTGGCTCAGAGCTAATCCGCTAGATTCTTGAGCAAACTTAAACGCAGAAAACTGAGAAAATGTCTGGTCAAACTGACCCAAGTAATTAAAAAGCACTTCAGCTTTGGAGATCCTATTGAGCGTTTCTGTTATTTGCTGATCGTGACTTAAATAGCGCAGTACACTATAACCAATGCCTCGATTGGGAATACTCCGCAGTTCTTCTTTGACTATCTTTAAAGCTGTGCCTGGATCTAAAGCTGCTTCTAAATTGATATGGACTGGAAAGATACTTGTAAACCAACCGACGGTACGAGATAAATCTACATTGTCGAAAATTTCTTCCCGTCCATGACCTTCTAACTCTACTAATAGAGATTGATTCCCAGTCCAACTAGCAAAAGTTTGCCCTAGTGCCGTGAGCAACACATCATTAATTTGAGTGTTATAAGCTTGTGGCACTTCTTTTAAGAGTGCTTGAGTTTCTTCAACATTTAGCTCTATGGATACGATATCTTTAGAAGCTTCTGTGTTTTCTCCATGAAAATAATCTACTGGCAGAGCTAAGGTTTCCTTTTGAGACAAAGCTAACCAGTAATGCTGTTCTTGCGCTAAGGCTTCTGATTTTGCATACTCTTGTAAATAATATGACCACTGTTTAAAGGAAGTAGTTTTTGCTGGTAACTTAACAGTTTTGCCTCGACTAAGCTGCTCATAAACTGTTTGTAAGTCTTCTAGTAAAATTCGCCAAGAAACCCCATCTACAGCTAAGTGATGGACGATCGCCAATAAACGGCTTGGCTGATGGCTACCCAAATCAAATAATGCTACTTGAATTAAAACTCCACTAGATAAATCGAAACTTGCCTGTAATTTGGTAGCCGCTGCTTCGATAGCTGGCTGTTGTTCTGCTGCTGATAGTGCAGAAAAATCGAATTGTGCCAACGTTACTTCTTTTTCAGGTGGTGCTATTATCTGCTCCCAGCCAGAATTAGTTTGCTCAAACCGTAGCCGTAGAGCATCGTGGTGGATGTATAAATGCTGTATACTTTGCCTTAACAGATCAGGAGCGATCGCTTGTTGAATTTCTAATAAAACAGCTTGGTTGTAATGGTGTAACTCTGGTAAATTTTGACGGAAAAACCATTGCTGAATAGGTGTCAGAGGTACTAAACCTGTAACAATTCCTTGCTCGGTTTGAGTAGTCTCCTCAGTAGTCAGACAGACGCTCGCTAATTCTGCAATATTTTGGTACTGAAATAACTGTTTTGCAGTCAGCCTCAAACCAGCTTGGTTAGCTTTAGCAACTATCTGAATAGTTAAAATGGAATCTCCACCCAGTTCAAAGAAGTTGTCTTCAATCCCCACTTGTTCTACACGCAGAACTTCTGCCCAGATTTGGGCTAATTTAGCTTCTATCGGGGTACGCGGAGCTATAAACTGTGTCTCTAATTCTGGTCTAACGTAATCTGGTGCTGGCAATGCTTTTCTATCTACTTTGCCATTTGGTGTCAGTGGTAAAGCTGGTAACTGCACAAATGTAGCCGGAATCATATACTGGGGTAAATTCTGGTCGAGAAAGTGGCGCAATTCACTAATGGCAGGTGCAGGTTGTTTCGCCACCCAATAAGCAACTATTCGCTGTTCTTCAGCAGTAACCACAGATGCTTGTACTGCTGGATGTTGGCTGAGTACCGCTTCAATTTCTCCTAGTTCAATTCGGAATCCGCGAATTTTCACTTGGTGATCAATACGTCCAAGGAACTCTATATTACCGTCAGGTAGGTAACGGGCTAAGTCGCCAGTTTTGTACAGACGCGCGCCTATTTTGTGACTAAAAGGGTTAGGAATAAATTTTTCTGCTGTGAGTGTTGGGCGGTTAAGATAGCCTCGTGCAAGACCATTACTGCAAATGTATACTTCGCCAGGTATACCAATTGGTGACAGTTGTAACTGACTATCCAAAATATAAATTTGGGTGTTAGCAATTGGGCGACCAATAGTAATTAAATTATCTTCTGCGTTAACAAGAGAGAATGTAGAATAGGTCGTATCTTCTGAAGGACCATAAAGATTAAAGACATTTTGTACAGAAGTTTTTTGATACAACTGCTGCACCAATTTTTGAGGCAAAGCTTCACCAGCTAAATTAATAGTACGTACACAAGCGGGTATACCATTAATTCTCAGTAATTCAGCGATCGCAGATGGCACAGTATTAATTAAAGTTACTTTTTGAGCAGCAACTGAAGTTTGCAAATGCAACAAATTTTCTATAACAATTACTTTACCGCCCCAACTTAGAGGCACAAATATTTCAAATACTGATAAATCAAAACAGATAGAAGTTGATGCTAAAACACCGGATATATCTTGGTAGCTAAATATTTCTTTCGCCCAATATATTAAGTCAATAACATTTTGATGCTCAATGACTACTGCTTTTGGTTGACCAGTTGAGCCAGATGTATAAAGAATGTAGGCATTATTAATTGATAAAACGAGAGTATTAATATTTTCTTGGCTTTCATTCTTGATAATTTGCCAGTTATCAATACAAATTGTTTTGGCTTGATGAGGAGGTAATATCTCTAATAAATGTGCTTGAGTAAGTAGTATTTTTACTTGAGCATCTTGGAGCATGAAAGCTAAACGCTCTTGGGGGTAATTTAGATCTAGTGGTAGATATGCCCCGCCCGCCTTGAGAATTGCCAATAGCCCGACGATCATTTCTAAAGAACGCTCGACACAAATCCCCACTAGTACCTCTGTCCCAACTCCCAGTTTTTGCAGATAGTGCGCGAGTTGATTTGCTCTTTGATTTAGTTGGTGGTAAGTAAGTTGCTCATCTTCAAATACGACGGCAACTGCATCCGGCGTGCGTTCTACCTGTGCTTCAAAGAGTTGATGGATACACTGGTTTTGGGGATATTCAACCTGAGTTTGATTCCAGCCTACTAATAATTGGTGTTGCTCATCTGCTGTTAACAGGGGTAATTCAGAAAGGCGTTGTTCTGGATTGGCAATGATACCACATAGTAATATCTGTAAATGATCTGCCATCCTTTGTATAGTTTGCGGCTTAAATAAATCGATACTGTACTCTATAGTTCCTACTAATCCCTCCGCTGTCTCTCTCATGTTTAGTGTCAAATCGAAATTCGCAGTACCACTGTCACTTTCGAGAGTACTTAAAGTTAAACCAGGTAATTTTATTTCTGAGGTTTGTGCATTTTGAAGCACAAACATCACCTGAAATAGGGGTGTATGGCTTAAGTCTCGCTGTGGCTGTATTTTTTCCACTAACAGTTCAAAAGGCGTATCTTGGTGAGTATAAGCTTCTAAAGCTACTTCTTTAACCCGATGCAGCAACTCTTGAAAACTGGGATTGCCTTCAAGATTCGTCCGTAACACCAAGGTATTGGCAAAGAAACCAATTAAACCTTCTATCTGGCTGTGGTTACGATTGGCGATGGGAGAACCTATGACAATATCATTGCTTTTGGTGTAGCGGTGCAGCAGTGTCTTAAAAGCTGTCAGTAAGGTCATGAACAAAGTGCTTCCCTGCTGCTGGCTCAAAGATTTTAACGCCAGAGATTGCTCTAAAGACAAACAGAAAGAATATTTTGCACCACGCGAGGATTGAATAGCCGGTCGCGGATAGTCAGTTGCTAACTCTAGTACGGCTGGCGCACCATCTAGCTGTTTCAGCCAGTAAGCAAGCTGGGATTCTAGTATTTCTCCCTCAAGCCATTGTTTCTGCCAAGCTGTGAAGTCTACATACTGAATTTCAAGTTCAGGTAAGGGTGAAGGTTGCCCCTCACAAAAAGCTTGATAAAGTATTGCTACCTCACGCACTAGCACCTCTATTGACCAACCATCAGAGACAATGTGATGCATGGTCAAGAGTGTGACGTATTCTTGTTCACTCAAGCAAAGTAATTTCACTCGTAGCAGAGTGTCAGCCTCTAGGTTAAACGGCTGTTGCGCTTCTGCTAGGGCTAGTTGTCTGACCTTGGTTTCTTGTTGAGGAGGCGGTAATTTGCTCAGGTCAATTACTGATAATAACTGCGGCGTTGTCGGTGAAACGACTGCTATGGCTTGCCCTTCGACTGTCCGAAAATGAGTTCGCAAAACTTCGTGACGGCGGAGAATTTCATTAAAACTCTGTTCTAGTGCTGCGAGATTTAACTGTCCTTCTAGGCGCACAGCAGTAGGAATATTGTAAAAAGGGCTATCTGGCTCTAACTGGCTAAGAAACCATAATCGCTGTTGGGCAAAGGATAAGGGTAATGCTTGCGATCGCTCAATGCGCTTGATCGGTGGTAACTCTAATCCGTTGTCGGCGTTAATTGCTGTTTGAATTTCTTTAGCTAACGCGCTGAGTGTTGGCAATTCAAACAAGCGACGTAAAGGTATCTCTACCTCAAATACTTGCCGTATCTGGGATATAACACGAGTTGCTAAAAGGGAATGTCCGCCCAAATCAAAGAAGTTATCATTTACACCTACCTTTTCTAAACCGAGTACCTCCGCCCAAACTCCAGCGAGCATTTCTTCTACTGGTGTTGCAGGAGTGACAAAATTAGATTCAGATATTAGCTGTGTTACATTAGGTGCTGGCAATGCTCGTCTGTCTATTTTGCCATTGGGTGTCAAGGGTAACGCCTCTAACACGACAATAGCTGTTATCACCATATAATTTGGCAGCTTTGACTCTAAGAAGCGGCGCAGTTCAGCAATTGTAACTATCTGCTCTGGATATAGAGTTATATAAGCTACTAAACTTTGATTTGCGGCTTCATCTTGGCGCACGACAACCACACTCATAGATACAGATGGGTGTTGGTTGATAGCAGCTTCAATTTCTCCTAGTTCAATGCGGAAGCCTCGGATTTTAACTTGGTGATCAAGGCGACCAATGTACTCTAGTTCTCCACTAGGTAAATAACGAGCTAAATCACCTGTTTTGTAAAGACGTGCATCTGGTTTGTGGCTAAAGGGGTTGGCGATAAATCTTTGTGTAGTTAACTCTGGTTGGTTCAGATAACCTCGCGCTATTCCTGCACCACCAACATACATTTCACCGACTACGCCAATAGGTAAAAGTTGCTGGTTTTGGTCGAGTAGGTACACCTGTAAATCTGGTATCGGACGACCAATGACGCTACCTAAAGACTGCACTACATCTTCTTGGGTTAACCGACGATACGTGACGTGTACAGTAGTTTCGGTAATGCCGTACATATTAACAAGCTGCGGTGAGCGATCGCCATGTCGCTCAAACCAGGGTTTTAGGCTTTGCAGTACTAAGGCTTCGCCACCAAAAATAACAAATCGTAGATTCAATGAGTACTGCTGAAGCAAAACAGCATCGGCTTGAATCAGTTGGTAAAAGGCGGAAGGCGTTTGGTTGAGAACCGTTACTCCTTGCGTGGAGAGTAATTTATAAAACTCTTCTGGAGTGCGACTGACCCAATAAGGCACAACCACTAACCGTCCGCCATAAAGCAGCGCACCCCAAATTTCCCAAACTGAGAAATCAAATGCGTAGGAATGGAATAAAGTCCACACATCATCACTATTAAATTCAAACCAAGCTTGGGTAGCTGCTAACAGTCTTACTACATTAGAATGCTGAATTAATACCCCTTTGGGTGTACCAGTGGAACCAGAGGTGTAAATGACATAAGCTAAGTTATGGCTGCTGACATCGGTTAATAAGTTTTCTTGGCTTTCTTGAGAAATTTTTTCCCAATCGGTATCTAAACAGATGACTTTGGCTGCATAATCCCCTAGTTGGGCAACTAAGTTCTGCTGGGATAATAAAACCTCAGTTTGGGAGTCTTCTAGCATGAAAGCTAAACGCTGTTGGGGGTAGCTTGGGTCGAGAGGGATATAAGCACCACCAGCTTTAAGAATCCCTAAAATGCCAATTACCATTTCTAAAGAACGCTCGACACAAATTCCCACTAATGCCTCTGACTCAACACCCAGCTTTTGCAAATAATGTGCTAGTTGATTGGCACGAGTATTTAGTTCTCGATACGTAAGATATTGCTCTTCAAAAACTACAGCTACAGCCTCTGGTGTTTTTTCTACCTGTTCCTCAAATAATTGATGAATGCACTTATCCTGCGGGTACTCAGTTGTGATGGTATTCCATTCTAAAAGTTGATTTTGCTCAGTTTTTGTTAATAAAGGTAGTGAAAAGAGCGAGCGACTAGGATTTACAACTATACTCTCTAGTAAAGTTTTTAGATGGACTAATATCGCTCTGATGGTGGCTACATCAAACCTGCTGCAATCATATAAAATCTTTAGCGATAACTCTGTGCTTACCCCAACTGAAAGCGTGATGGGATAGTTTGTCGATTCTACAGACCGAATATTATGGATCTGCATTTCTGTAGCCCATTCTTTTAAGGAAGCGTCTACAGGATAGTTTTCAAATACAAAAATACTCTCAAACAAAGGCAAATCTCTACGAATTTCACTCCATCCCTGTACTTGTACTAGAGGGCTATATTCATATTGTTGCGTCTCTAATTGTTGCGCTTGAAGTTTTTGTAGCCAAGGAATCAGCAACTCATTCCCAGAAACCTGCACCCGCACTGGTAAAGTGTTAATAAACAGCCCCACCATTGATTCTGAACCGGCTAATGCAGGTGGACGACCAGCAGAAGTTGCTCCAAAAACAACATCTTCTTCACCGCTGTAACGGCTCAGAAGAATAGCCCAAGCTCCCTGTAAAACAGTATTTAAGGTCAACTTGTGCTGTCGCGCTAATGTTTGCAGGGCGGCTGTTGTTACTGGTGATAGCTTGATTGATTCTTCCCCAGATCCTGTGGCTGAATTTGACAAACTACCGATTCGCAACTGAGTGGGTGCAGTAAAACCCTTCAAAACCTTACGCCAAAATGCTTCAGCTTGATCTAAATTCTGCTGTTGCAGCCAAGCAATGTAATCTGCATAAGGACGAGAACGTGATAGTGGTAAAACTTGCCCTTGACAAAGTGATTCGTAAGCCTGAAAAACTTGCTGAAGCACTAAAGCTGTAGACCACCCATCTAAAAGCAAATGGTGGCTACTCCAAATAAAATGGTAAGTTTCTTGGGCTACCTGAATTAAAATCAAACGCATCAGGGGTGGCTGAGAAATATCAAACCCTTGCTGGCGGTCTGCTTGCAAGAAGACTTCTAGGCTTGCTTGCTGCTCAACAACTGACAAGGATTGCCAGTCATATTCTTGCCAAGGTAACTCCACATATCTATGCACTACCTGAAACGGCTCTTTGTGCTGCTTCCAGTAAAAAGACGTGCGTAAAATTGGATGCTGATTTATAATTTGTTGCCAAGCTTGTTTAAAAGCTGGAATGTCGATATTTTTAGTAAACGTATAACAACTTTGAACAAAATAAATCCCTGATTCTGGTGCGGAAAGGGTATGAAAAAGCATACCCTGCTGGATAGGTGAAAGTGGATAGATATTTTCAATATTTTTCTTATTCATTATGATTAATTACCTTAAGGCTAACCAAGTTCTGCCATTAATTGATCCAGTTCTTGTTGACTAAACTGCATCTGGGGAAAATCAGAAGGAGTGTAACCTCCAGTTTCGGGAGACTGACAGTGAACAATAAGCGATCGCAACGCCTCAATAAATCCTTGAGCCAGCTTTTCAACCGTAGTTTGTTTATGTAATGCTTTGCTATAAGTCCAATTTATATGCAGTTGACCGCAAACAATTAATGCACTTACCTCTAGCAGACAGTCGCGGCTTCCTCTAGGACTTTGTGTTTCTTTAGCAGATTCAGCAGTAGGTCGAAACATAGAGGTTTCAGAAATGACTTGGTCAAACTGACCTAAAAAGTTAAATGTTACCTCTGCTTGCGGTAAAGCTTGCAGTTTATTAGCAATTGACTTTTTACTGAGATAACGCAATACACCGTAGTTAATGCCTTTACAAGGAATATTACGCAATTGTTCTTTTACCGTCTTTAATGCTTCTCCTTCACTAAAAGTGGCTGTGATATCTAATACCACCGGAAAGATAGTAGTAAACCAGCCAACAGTACGAGATAAATCCACATTTTCTAAAATGTCTTCTCGTCCGTGACCTTCCAAATTTATCAAAAGTGAACTATTACCAGTCCATTGATGAAATGTCCGCACAAGAGCAGTTAGCAAAATATCATTAATTTGAGTTTGATAGGCTGCTGGTACTTCATGTAATAAAGATTCGGTTTCTTCCTGGGTAAGACTAACTGAAACGGTAGAAGCTGAAGCGACAGTATTTTCTCCATTTAAATTGTCAATAGGCAAAGAAGAAATATTTTGGTAAAACTGACTCAACCAATAATTTATTTCTGCTTTTACAGTTTCCGAATTAGCGTATTCTTGAAGTTTTTCAGCCCATTGTTTTACCGAAGTAGTTTTTGGGGGGAGTTGTATCTCTTGCTCTCGGCTGAGTTGTTGGTAAGCAGTTTGCAGATCCTCTAGTAAGATCCGCCAGGAAACTCCATCAATGGCAAGATGGTGAACGGTAAATAATAATCTATTAAGTTGATTTGCCCCCATTATAAATAAAGCAACTTGGACTAATGGTCCTTTTGATAAATTTAAACTGGCTTGTAGCGCAGTCGCTTTGGCGTCCATAGCCTGCTTCTGCTCACTTTGGGGTAGGCTTGATAAATCAATAATCGAAAAAGGTGTTATGCGATCGGGAGTTGCAATAATTGACTTCCAGCCAGCTTCAGTTTGCATAAAGCGCAAACGCAGTGCATCATGGTGAGTCAGTAATTGGCAGATAACCTGCTCTAATACAATTGGGTTACAACTTTGATCTACTTCTAGCAATACCGCTTGATTCCAGTGATGGGAATCAACAAGTACCTGTTCAAAAAACCAACTTTGAATAGGAGTTAGAGGTAGAGAACCCGTAACAAGACCTTGTTCGGTTTCAATTTTTGTAATTGTACCGGCGACAGCAGCTAAATCGGCAATTGTCTGATATTCAAATATCTGTCTGGGGGTTAGCTGTAACCCAGCTTGTTTAGCTTTAGCAATAATTTGCAGACTCAGTATCGAATCTCCACCTAACTCAAAAAAATTGTCATTAATACCAACTTGCTTGAGTCGTAGGGTTTCAGTCCATATCTGCACCAGCGTTTCTTCAATTGAAGTGCGGGGTGCGATGAAAACCGTTTGTAATTCGGGTCTAGCAGTATCTGGTATGGGCAGGGCTTTGCGGTCTATTTTACCATTTGGTGTCAGTGGTAATTTTTCCAAGAGTACAAAAGCCGAAGGTACCATATACTGTGGTAGATTTGCCTTCAAGTATTTTCGTAACTTTGGTATCAGTTCACTATTATTTGCTGAGTCAAAATTCCCAGTAGTAGGAACGATATATGCTACTAAACGTTTGTCACCAGGGTTATCTTCTCTAACTATAACCACAGTTTCTCGGAGGTCTGGATCTTTACTCAGTAATGCCTCAATTTCTCCCAGTTCAATCCGAAAACCACGAAGTTTGACTTGGTTGTCAATGCGTCCTAAAAACTCGATGTTTCCATCAGGAAGATAGCGAACTAAGTCACCAGTTTTATAAAGCCGTTCTTGTGGTTTTTGGCTAAAAATATTAGTAATAAACCTTTCGGTGGTTAAGTCTGGACGGTTGTGATATCCTCTGGCTAAACCTTCACCACCGATGTAAAGTTCTCCAGTAACGCCTACTGGTACTGGTTGTAAATAGTCATCTAATATATAAAGTTTGCTATTAGGATAAGGGCGACCAATTGGTACTAACTGTTCATCTGGTAACTCTACTGCGGCGTGCTCAAAATATGAACTGTCGATTGTGGCTTCAGTTACACCAAAAGAGTTAATTAACCGTGTTTCTTTACCAAGAACATCACGGAATTTACTATACTCGGCTCCATACCAACTATCAGAACCACAGATAACCAACCGCATAAAATCGAGTTTTTGTTGGTTTTTTTCTAGGTACTGCACAAGGTTTCTTAATACAACTGGTACAAATTCCGCGCAGTCAATTTTGTGTTGACGCATCAATTCATAGAGTTGTTGGGGTTCTAGAAGTATTTCCCTTGGACATAGCACGAGCTTCCCTCCTGAACACAAAGCCCGAATTAAATCTCCAGAAAAGACATCAAAAGAAAAGCTAGCCATTTGTAAATGACAGCGAACTTGAGAACTTAGTTGATAAGCTTTTTCCCAAGCATAGTAAGCATTAACAAGGTTGTTATGTTGAATCATTACCCCTTTTGATTCACCCGTAGAACCAGAAGTGTAAATCAGGTAGGCTAAATTTTCTGGTTGTACGTTGCTAATCGGGTTAGACTCTTGTTCGTTAGCAATTAATTCCCAATCTGCATCTAAATATATGACTTTCTTTGCATAGGTGGAAATAGTTTCAAACAGTCGCTTTTGAGTGAGTAGAATACTACAACCCGCATCGTGTAACATAAATTCTAAACGTTGCTGCGGTTGATCGGGGTCTAATGGTACATAAGCACCACCTGCTTTTAAAATACCTAAAAGTGCGATCGCCATTTCTAATGAGCGTTCTACACAAATACCAATTAATTGATCGGGTATTACTCCTAATTTCTGTAAATAATGAGCAACTTTATTAGCTTGCTGATTTAATTGCTGATAAGTAAGACTTCTACCTGCGAACTCTACTGCAATCGCATGAGGCGTTTGCTGAACAACGTTTTCAAATAACTGATGAAGGCAAATATTTTGAGGATAATCAACTTTGTTGCTATTCCATTCTACTAATAGCTGGTGTTTCTCTGTATCTGTTAACAGTGCTAAATCTTTTATTTCCCTATGAGGATGATTCACCATGCCTTGCAACAATGTTTGGAGATGTCCTAACATTCTGTGGATGGTGGCAAAATCAAAGCGATCGCTCTGATAATCTATAACAATTTCTAACTGCTCACCAGGAATAATACTAACTGTTAAAGGATAATTAGTGTTATCGACCGCACTAATACTTTGAACTTCTAAATTTCCTTGCCATTCTTTTAAAATTCCGTCTACTGGGTAATTTTCAAATACTAATATGCTTTCAAATAAAGGTAACCCTCTTGGTACTTCACTCCAACCTTGCACTTCTACCAATGGGCTATATTCGTATTGCCTTATTTCTGCTAGTTGTGATTGTAATTTTCTCAACCAAGATAACAAAGATTCTTCAGCATCAATTGTGACTCGTACAGGTAAAGTATTGATAAACATCCCTACTATAGACTCAGCTTTGGCTAAATCAGCGGGACGACCGGAGACTGTTACGCCATAAACTACATCTGTTTCTCTACTGTAGCGACTTAGCAGTAGAGCGTAAGCTCCTTGGACAAGGGTGTTAAGTGTGAGTTGATTCTGTCTTGCTAAAGATTGTAGTGCTGCGGTGGTTGTTTGTGAAAGCTTGACTACTTGCTGATTGTATTTCTCTGGTTGGTTAGATAAGTTTTTATTAGTAAAATTAATTAAAGGCGTGGGTGCTGTAAAGCCCTGTAATGACTGCTGCCAAAATTCCTTGGCTTTGTTTAAATCTTGTTGTTGTAACCAACCAATATAATCACCAAATGAACTCTCTAATATTAAAGGTAAATTTTTACCTTGGCAAAGTAATTGGTAAATTTCTACTACTTCTTTTAAGACTAAAGCTGTTGACCAACCATCTAAAATAAGATGATGTTTGCTCCAAACCAAGTAATAAGAGTCATCATGACAGCGAATTAAAGTCAGCCGCATTAAGCATGGTTGTGTTAGGTCAAAATTGCCGGTGCGATCGCGCTCCAAAAAAGCCTGCAATTGCTGCGATCGCTCACTTGGGTTTATATTTCGCCAATCGTACTGTATGAGTGATATTTCGGCTTCCTGATGTACAACTTGTAAGGGTTTTTCTAGATTTTCCCAATAAAAAGCTGTGCGTAAAACAGTGTGGCGGTTGACGACTTCTTGCCAAGCTTGTTCAAAAGCTACAACATTAAAATTACCCTTCAGCGAGTAACATAACTGGACAAAATAAGCAGTCGATTCGGGAGCATACAAACTATGAAAGAGAATTCCTTGTTGTAACGGTGATAACTCATAAATATCTTGTATCTTGTCAGCTTTCATATGTTTTACTTCCCACTCCCTCGGTTAATTTTTGCCAGTAAAAAATCGAGGTCTTTTTGGCTTACTTTAGCTTTGGAGAAATCAGAAGGAGTATAACCTCCTGCATCAGCCGATTGACAATGACTAATAATTTCCCGCAGTGCTTGGACAAATTTATCCGCTAGACTTGACAAAGTACTATGTTTGTGTATTTCAGTACTATAAGTCCAATTTAATTGCAGACAGCCTCTACTCACAAACCCGCTAATATCTATGAGATGACGACGGCTTGCTAAAGGACTACGCTCTGTACCACTCGATTCTGATGCTAATTTAAATAAAGAAGATTCTTGTAAAACTTGGTCAATTTGTCCTAAATAGTTAAAACAAACTTCTGCTTGAGGTATAGCAGCTAAATTTTTAGCAGTATTGCTGCACAAATAACGCAATACACCATAATCAAAACCTCGATTGGGTATACTGCGTAGCTGCTCTTTAATTGCTTTTAAAGCATCCCCGACTGTCGCACTATTTTCTAAATTCAATAGGACTGGAAACACAGTACTAAACCAACCGACTGTACGAGATAAATCAACATCAGTAAAAATGTCTTCTCGTCCATGTCCCTCTAAGTTAACTAACAGCGTTTGTTCTCCTGTCCATGCTGCAAAGGTTCTTGCTAGTGCTGTTAACAAAACATCATTTATTTGTGTATGATACTTGGCTGGAACTTCTTGCAGTAGTGCTTGTGTCTCAGTTTCATTGAGGAATACAGAGAAAGTTTTACTTGTAGATACATTATTTAATCCGCCTACATAGTCCACTGGTAACGGAGAAACTTGTTTTCTTAACTCAGAACACCAGAAATCTAATTGTGCGTGTAGCGTCTTTGTGTTTGCATATTCTTGCAAACGTTCGCTCCATTGTTTAAAAGAAGTAGTTTTGGCTGGTAATTGAATTGTTTGATTTTGCTGAAGTTTTTCTATAGCTGTTTGCAAATCTGACAATAAAATTCGCCAAGAAACACCATCAACAGCCAAATGATGAATGATAAACAGTAAGCGATTATTTTGCTGAGATCCTAAATCAAATAGTGCCACCTTTACAATGGAACCATTTGATAAATCCAAACTTGCCTGTAGTTCTGTGGCTTTAGCTTCAATAACCACTTTTTGTTGCTCTAGGGCTAGTTCGGACAAATCGAATTTAGTAAATGGTACTTCAGCTTCAATACCAGCATTAAACGATTCCCAACCATTAGCTGTGGGGCGAAAACGTAAGCGGAGTGCGTCATGATGTGCCAGCAGACACTGTATTGCTTGCTGTAAAATGTTAGGTTCGATATCTTGCTGTAATTCTAGCAATAATGATTGATTCCAATGATGCGCTTCTGGTAAATTTTGAGCAAAAAAGCTATGTTGAATTGGGGTGAGAGGTACAGCATCAATTACTAATCCTTGTTCTGATTCTGTTGTTGAGCGACTATCGGCAACTAACGCAAGTTTAGCAATAGTTTGGTGTTCAAAAATTTGCTTAGGCGTGAGACGTAAACCTACCTGGTTTGCTTTAGCGATCGCCTGAATACTAATAATCGAATCTCCACCCAATTCAAAGAAGTTATCGTAAATACTAACTTGCTCTAAATTGAGAAGTTCTGCCCAAATTTTAGCTAATGCATTTTCTACTGGAGTACGCGGGGCGACAAAAGCAGCTTGTAATTCTGGTCTAACTACATCTGTTGCTAGTAAAGCTTTTTTATCGATTTTACCATTAGCTGTTAATGGTAAAGCCTTCAAGAACAAAAATTGTGAAGGCACCATATAGTCAGGTAGTTTTTGTTTGATAAAATCGCGCAATTCAGCAGGTTTTAAATCTTCTTGCCCAACTATATAAGCGACAAGCTGCTTTTTCCCTGGATGAGCTTCTTCTGCAACTACAACTAATTGTTTTACTTGTGAATGTTGACAAAGTACAGCTTCAATTTCTCCTAGTTCAATGCGATGACCATATAATTTCACTTGGTCATCAATTCGACCCAAAAATTCTAAGTTACCATCAGGTGTATAGCGTCCTAAATCCCCAGTTTTATAAAGTCTTGCTTCAGGTTTACTACTGAATGGATTACGAATAAATCGCTCGTTAGTTAGTTCTGGTTGATTTATATATCCTCTAGCTATATTATCGCCACCTATATAGATTTCTCCTGTCACACCTAAAGGGACGAGTTGGCAATATTTATCGAGTAAATATATTTGGGTATTGGCTAAAGGACGACCGAGAGGTACACTATTGGATGACGTATCACTAGAGATTTCCTCTACAGGATAGGTGAGTACACCAACGGTAGTTTCTGTTGGACCGTAGTGGTTAAGAATTTTGCATTCTGGTGCTAATTCACGTACCCGTTTAATTAAATCCCAGGTTGCAGCTTCACCACCAAGAATGAGGTGCTGACGTGGTAGAAGTTTTCTGGGATATGAACCTGATAATAAAGCTGATAGGTGTGAAGGAACTATTTTGAGGCAATCTATAGAATAGCGATCGCAATATTCGGCAAATGCAACGGGATCTGTAGCACGTTCTTCTGCAATGATATGCAAGCATCCACCTGTACACAACGCTGAGAAAATCGCTGTGTTACCTAAGTCTGCGGCGAAGGTAGAAACAGTGGCGAAGCTAGCCGCATCTGGTAAATCAAGTTTTTCTAATATACCGTTAACATAATTGACTATTTGCCGATGTTCAATTGCAACACCTTTGGGTTTACCTGTTGAACCAGAGGTGTAGATAACGTAAGCCAAGTTTTCTGGATTAGCAGACTTGCGAATGTTATCTTGAGGCGAATCGCTTATATCTGCATCAATACAAATTATCTGCGCTTGGAAATTTATTTTTTCAACAAGGTGCTTTTGTGTTACCAGCACCGATACTTGAACATCCTGCAATCTAAAGGCTAATGCTGCTTCGGGTAAAGAAGGTTCTATAGGTAAGTATGCTGCGCCTGCTTTGAGAATGCCCAGGATACCAACTATCATATCCAAAGAACGTTCAACGCAAAGTGCAACTACAGTTTCTGGTTGAACTCCCAATGATGCCAAATGATTAGCTAAGTTGTTAGCTTTGGCATTTAGTTCTTGATAGGTTAAATGTTGATTGTCAAAAATAACAGCAAGATTGTTTGGTGTACTATTAGCCTGTGCTTCAATCCAGTGATGAATGCACTGATATGGAGGAGAAGTAGTTTTTGTATTATTATCTACTAAGAGTTGCTGACGTTCTTGTGGAGACAGAATTTCTAGCTGAGCAATTGAATATGAATTGTTTATTGCACTACTTAAAATCTGAAATTGTGCTGCTAAACGTTCAATGTCTTTTTGCTTAAATAAGTTAGCATCATAATATAATTCTGCTGCAAGTGAATCAGCTTGTTGCCAGCATAATAACTTTACCTTGAAGCGCTCAATACAGCTATATATTTTTTGAATAGAAAAGGTTACGTCACCAGCAAAATATTGACTGGGTTGGGATACAAATTCAAAGGCAAAGGGTAAAAATGATAATTCTTGAGGATCTTGAGTCGCAGTGAAAAACTCTTCTGCATTCAATAAGTCTTGCCATTGAGAAGCTTCATTTATTGTTTCATCTAACTGTTTTAATATATCTGCAATTATATATTCTTCTTGTGCTTGAATACGAATAGGTAAAGATTTAGCTAATAATCCGACTGCTGAGTGTAATTCTTCGTAATTTCTCCCGTCACAACACCAAGCGAAAACAGCTTCGGATTTGTTAGTCAAACGCCACAATAGAATTTGCCAGCAAGCCATCAAAACTATCGAAAGTTCAACAGAGTATTTTTGGGCGATCGCTGTAATATTAGTTATCGCAGTAGCGTCAAAGTTGATGCTAATAGCTTTGGGTTCAAATATTTGTTTTTGATTAACTTTTTTTTCGTTTGGTAATTTACTTATGAAAGAATTAGATACTTTTTGGTTGTGCCAATAATCTTTAGCTGTTTCTGCTTCATCTCCTATTAATAAATCATTTTGCCAAGCAGCAATATCTGCATATTGTAAAGGTGTATCTTCTAGCTCATGCTCCTGCAAATAAGCATCATAAGTGGCACTAATATCATGTACAAGATGGTGCAAGGATATTCTATCTGCACAAATAGCTGATATCGCTATCAGTAAAATGCAATGATTATCAGATTGTTTAATTACATCAACCTTACTAGTAAAACCTTTTTCTAAGTCAAAATCTAATTTATTAACTTCTGAAAGTAGATTATTAATATTTATTTGTTGGCTTTTTGTATCTAAATCATGCAAATCATAATAATTAAGCTTTAAAGATGCTTCCTCTCCAATAACCTGTAAAGGAACTGCCATTTCCGTCAAGGTAGGAAAGCTAGTACGTAAAATTTCATATTTAGCCCAAATATTATATATGGCTTTTTCTAAAATTCTATATTTAATATTTCCCTCTACTAAAATTGTACACTGAATGCGATATGGCTGATGGTTGTTTTCTTGTTGTAATAACCATAAGCGTTTTTGCTGAGGTGAAATTTGAAAGCCTTCTATAGATAGAGCTTGCATAATTCTAATGTACTTATATATTTAAATTATTTGCTGCTATGAGGTTGCGCCATACCTACTAAAACTTTTCTCGCACCTGTGAATGGCTTACGCCCATGAGCAACTAGCATATTATCTAGTAATAAAATATCTCCTTCTTGCCAAGAGAATGTTACTGTTTCTTGCTCATATATTGCTTGGATTTCTTCTAATACAGATATTTCAATTTCTGAAGCATCTCCATAATAAGAGTTTCGTGGCAATTCCTCAGCATTTAGTACAGCAAGTAAAGATTGGCGAACTTCAGCTTTTAGGCTTGAGATATGAAATAAATGTGCTTGATTAAACCAAACTAAATCGCCAGTTTGAGGATGGGTAGCAACAGCTTGACAAACTTGACAAGTTCTAAGTTTATTTCCATCTAGCCATGTAAAATCAATGCCAGTAGATTGACAATAAGCTTCGACTTCGGCTTTATCGTTAGTTTGGAATACAGTTTCCCAAGATAAATCAATTCCTTGTCCATAATTACGGACGTACATAATATTTTTCTGAATAAATCGCTCTTTGATTTTTGGATCTATTCGTTGAAATACTTTACGACTATCAGCAATTGGTGTTTCTCCACCTTGCTCTGCTGCCTTTACACAAAAGAAAGCAATTTTCATTGGCCAATTAAGAGAATAGGCCATTTCGTTATGTAAAGGAATTGATTGATCGGGTGGATATTCTGTTGATGTGTATATCTTACCATCAACTTGACTACGCGGAGTTGAGCGATAAGAATATTCGATTAATTCTCCTGCTATAGCCTGCATAAAATTAGCAAATTCGCTATGATTATTAATTTGAAAGTTGCGAAAAAGCAGACCTCCATATTGAATTAATTGTTTTTCTATCCAGTCACAGTTACTGCTAGCCCAACTGACTAAATTCACGCCATCGACAGCAGGTTGAATGACAAGAGGTAGTTGTTGAGTGGGTTTTAAGAAATTGGTTGTCACCAAGTTTTCTGAAGAAACTGTAATTGATTTTCTTTTGAATGTTTTTAAATTCATTTCTCTATGTGTTTAATTATGATTCAATTCTGCCAGTAATTGCCTTGCGTCCAACTTTGCCCAACTTCTGAATTCGGGCTTGTTGTAGTTCTTGATTTTGAATAAGTTGCTGTTGTTTTTCTGTTTCCTGCAATAGTTGTAATAGCTGGTCGAGTAGAATCTCAGGTTGTTCCACAACAGTTGTTAGTAGGGTTTCTAAAACAACTGCCATGCGAGTAATAGTAGTAGCATGAAATAAATCTGTTTTATACTCAAAAAAACCTTGTAGTCCTTCTGGTGTTTGTGTAAATTGCAGCTTTAAATCATGGCGAACCGTACCACTTTCACTTTCTAAAAAGCTAAGATTTAGCCCTTCCATTTCAATATTGAATTTAGGAGCATTTTGTAAAACAAACCATACTTGAAATAGTGGTGAATAATTTAAATTGCGCTCTGGTTGTAGTTCTGCTACTAACTTCTCGAAAGGTAAGTCTTGGTGTGCATAAGCTCCTAAAGCTGTTTCTCGTACCCGTTGCAATAACTCTTGAAAACTAGGGTTATGAGAGAGATTAGTCCGTAATACTAGAGTGTTGACAAAAAAGCCAATTAACCCCTCTAATTCACTACGGTTACGGTTAGCAATAGGAGAACCGACAAGGATATCTTCTTGCTTTGTATAGTGGTATAGCAAAGTATTGAAAGCTGTCAGCAGAGTCATAAATAAAGTGACACCTTTTTGCTGACTGAGAGATTTGAGCTTGTCAGTTAGTGTTGCAGATAGGGCGAACGAGTGTTTTTTCCCTAAAGAAGTTTGTAGTTGGGTACGGGGTTTATCTGTTGGTAATTCTAGAATTGTTTTAGCGTTCTCTAACTGTTGCTTCCAGTAGGTTAATTGGGTGTCAAGCCTTTCTTTTTGTAACCATTGCTGTTGCCATACTGCATAATCAGCATATTGAATTGGTAACTCTGGGAGCAAAGAAGGTTTTCCAGCTGAAAATGCTTCGTAAAGTGCTGACACCTCGCGGATAAACACTCCTGCTGACCAAGCATCAGAGATAATATGGTGCATTGTTACTAACAAGATGTGTTCTTGTTGAGTGAGACGCAAAAGCACCAACCGCAGCAATGGCGCTTGTGTCAAATCAAATGGCTGCTGGGCATTTTCTCCTTCTAGCCTTTGTACTTCTTTTTCTCTTTCAATTACTGGTAAATGCTGTAGATTTACAATTGGTAGAGTTACTCTTAATTCAGAAATAATCTTTTGAATTGGTCGCCCTTCCACAACTGCAAAGTACGTCCGTAAAACTTCATGTCGCCGCACGATCTCGTTAATACTGTCCTCTAGTGCAGCTACATTTAGTGTTCCTTGCAGTCGCACCAAGTCGGAACCATTGTAAGCTGTTGAGTTGGGATCTAATTGATAGAGAAACCACAACCTTTGTTGCGCAAAAGACAAGGGTAATTCTTCATCACGTGAAACACGTTCTAGAGAAGGTTCTGAATTTATTTGTGGTTCAGCCTTCAATGCAATTTCTATATGTTTGGCAAGTCCAGCTACTGTAGGTGATTTAAACAAATGGTGTAGTGTGAGTTCTACCCCAAACGCTTTTCGTACTTGGGAAATTACCTGAGTAGCAATGAGAGAGTGTCCACCTAAATCAAAAAAATTGTCATGGATACCAACTTGCTCTAAGTGGAGGATTTGCGCCCAAACTCCAGCGAGCATTTCTTCGACAGGTGTGTGAGGAGCGACAAAGATATTTCCTAGTTGAGCAATATCTGCTTGGTGCGGTGCAGGTAGAGCTTGACGGTTTATTTTACCATTAGTTGTTAATGGCAGACTATCTAACAGGATAAACACTGATGGTAGCATATATTCTGGTAGTTGCTCTTTTAGATAACTCCGCAGTTCGCTAGGAACTGGAGTTACATGACTATCAGGCACAACGTAAGCTACCAAACGCTCGTCGCCTGGTGTATCCTCGCGTACTATGACGACTGCTTCCTCTACGGCTGGATGTTGTACCAGTAATGCTTCGATTTCTCCTAATTCGATCCGAAAGCCTCTTACTTTTACTTGATTATCTATTCTTCCTAGAAACTCTAAATTTCCGTCTAAACGAAAACGAACTAAATCACCTGTCTTATATAGCCTTGTACCTGGTTCGTCACTAAAGGGATTGGGAATAAATTTTTCTGCTGTGAGTTGAGGACGATTTAAGTATCCTCTCGCTACACCTGCGCCACCAATATATAGTTCACCTGGAACTCCTATGGGTACTGGCTGGTAGTACTTATTGAGGACGTACAGTTGGGTGTTGGCGATGGGATGACCAATAGGAATTGAGCCTGAGAGTGTTTCATCCTGGGGTACTTGATAAATACAGCAACCCACAACCGTCTCTGTTGGTCCATATTCATTAATTAGCATTGTGTCTGGTGCAAACTTTTGCCAGAAGCTAACGCTTTGTGCTAGCAAGTTTTCGCCACCGACGATCAAAGCTCTGGTGCAACCATTTGCTTGTGAAGGTGATAATTGGTGTGAGAGTAATTGCAAATGCGCAGGTGTAATTTTTACTAAGCTATAGTTTGAGCCTTGAGATAAAGCATTGCGTAAAGACTCGATGCTTTGGTCTTCTGGGAGGAGTTCTACGCAACGTCCTACTAATAAGGGGGAAAATAGACTCGTAATGGTAAGGTCAAAGGCTAGAGAAGAGTGAACTATAGTTCTTTTGCCTTCTTGAACTGCATAGGCTTGGGTACACCAAGTAAGATAATTAACGAGTCCTCGATGGGGAATGAGCGTTCCTTTTGGTTTACCAGTGGAGCCGGAAGTATAAATAATATAGGCTAGGTTATCAGAAATGGTCTGGCTAGTCGGGTTAGATGTATTTTGCTGCTCAACTTTTTCCCAATCACAGTCTAAGCAAAGTACTTTAGCACTGCGAGTAGGAAGAACTGGGAGCAGGTGTTGTTGAGTTAAGAGTATGGGTGCAGAGGTTTCTTCTAAAATAAAAGCTAACCGTTCTTTGGGATGGTTGGGATCTAATGGTAAGTAAGCTCCACCTGCTTTCAGAATTGCTAACACTCCAATTACCATCTCTAGCGATCGCTCTAAGCAAATCCCGACTATGACTTCTGAGCTTACACCTATCTGTTGCAGGTAATGAGCTAACTGATTGGCGCGTGCGTTTAGTTCACTGTAAGTTAGTTGCTGGTTGTCATACACTACTGCAACATCGTTTGGCGTGCGATCGCACTGCGACTCAAACCACTGATGTATGCATTGGTATTGAGGAACAACGGTTTTTGTGTTGTTAAATTCAACTAAAAGTTGAGTGCGTTCTTGAAAACTAAGGATGTCAAAGCTAGCGATCGCTCGTTGGGGATTCTCAATTACACTCGCTAAAAGTGTCTCGAATTGACTTGCTAAACGCTCAATAGCTTCTAAAGTATAGACATTAGCATCATAGAAAAATTCAAGCTTTATACCATCCTCTTGACGAACACAAGATAATTTGAGGTGAAATCTGTCAATACAAGCATACTGTTTATAAATTGAAAAGCAAATATCGCCTGCATATTGCTTGGCTACAGTAGAAGTAAATTCAAAGCAAAATGGGAAGAATAAACTTTCTGGGTCTAACTCTATATTTTTCTTCCAGGCAAACCTACCGTGTAATTCAAATAGGTCTTCTGTAGCTTCTTTTACCTGTGATAATAGACTTATAAATTCATGTTTTTCTTCGAGTCGGCAATGTAGAGGTAAATATTTACTTAATATTCCTAAAGAATATTGTAATTCTTCGTAGTTACGACCACTGCTAGCGGTGCCGATAATTAAATCTGTACTTTGAGTTAAACGCCAAAGTAATATTTGCCAGCAAGTTAAGAGGAATACATCAGTATTACTATTTACTTTTTGTGAAATTGCATCTATCTGTGCCACCAAATTCGGCTGAATTTTTCTACTATAATATTGAGGATTAAAATATAAATTTCGTGTTTGCTGATTTGAATAAGGTAGTTTGGAATTTAAAATACTATCTATGTTTAACTGCTTCTCTTCATTTAATTCTGCTTCTTCTGACTCTAAAACCTCATTTTGCCATTCAGCAATTTCAGCATATTGCATGGGTTCTCCAGCAATTTCTTCACCATAAAAACAAGCAGTGTAACATCTACTAAGCTCAACCAATAAAATATTTAATGATTCTAAATCAGCACACAGAGCAGGCAAACTAATCAATAATATATGTTTTTCTGGCGATATAGTCACTAAATCAGCGTGTAAAAGTGATTCTTGTTCACAATCAAATTTCCTTTGACATAAAGATTGCAGTAACTGTTCTAAGCTATTTTCTAAAGTTTCTTGTTGCGGAAAATGATGTTCAGAAAGCGATAGATTATTGACGCGATCGCTAATTACTTGAACAGGAATTTTCATAACTCCGTTGTAAGTGTGGAAGTTGGTTCGCAAAATTTCATGTCTATTGATGACTTGATGTAAGGCTGCTTTTAAAATTTCTTGATTTAAATTTCCTTCTAAAAGAATTGCACAATATGACTGGTAAGCAGAAGAATTATTTTGTAATAGCCACAAACGCCGTTGTTGTGGCGAAAGTCTAAATCCATGTATTTGTGTTTGCATCTTTCTAACAATTTTATTTAACAGGTTTTAAGTAAAATAGTGAATTATATTTATTATAAAAACACTTCTTTTCTTTTAATTTTCTTTAAGCTCTGATATTCAGATGCTTTACGCTGATTTTTATAAGTCTCATTCTCTTTATGACTGAAATCAGTTAAATTGTTTTTTATTTCTAATATTGTAGAGTTGGGATTCTGAATTATAATAGTTAAAACTTGCATGAAATTTTTTAACATATTATCAATAGTGTTTATATTAAATAGATTTGTATTATATTTCAATATAGCCACCATCCCTTTATCTGTTTCTATCATGTCTAACAACAAATCAAGAGGAACAGTACCGTTATCAACATCATCTAAAACAGTGATAGTCAACCCCACGATTTCCAAAGGTGGAATCGGGGTATTTTGCAGGACAAATTTAACTTGAAATATTGGGTTACGGCTGAGATCGCGATCGGGGTTAATAACTTCTACTAACTTACTAAAAGGCAGAGATTGATGAGAGTAAGCACCTAATGTTACTTCCCGCACCTGCATAAGAAATTCTTGAAAATTAGAGTTGTTTGATACCTTTGTTCTTAGTACTAATTGGTTAATAAAAAAGCCAATTAATGCCTCAGTTTCAGCCCATGTACGATTCGCGACATCTGTACCAATAATAATATCTTCTTGTTGAGAATACCAGCTAGTTAAGATATAAAATCCAGCTAATAATGTCGTAAATAGTGTTACTTCTTGCTGTTGACTAAAAGACTTTAGCTCTTTAGTTAAAGATTCTGGTAAGATGCGCGATCGCCTAGCACCTTGAAAAGTCTGCACGTCTGGTCTGGGTTTATCTGTAGGTAAATTAATTACCGGAAGCTTACCCGCTAGTTGCTTTTTCCAATAAGAAAGCTGCGACTCTAAAACTTCTCCCTGTAGCCATTCTCTTTGCCATGCAGCAAAGTCTGCATATTGAATAGGTAATTCCGCTAAGGGAGACGGCTGATTAAAACAAATAGCTTTATACAAAGCCGCTAATTCTCGAATAATTACGCCGCGAGACCACGCATCAGAAACAATATGGTGCATTGTAAATAACATGACATATTTAGTCTCACACAACCGCAATAGCTTGACTCTTAGCAATGGTTCCCGCGATATATCGAAAGGATATTGAGATTCTTGTTGTGCTAATTCTTGTACCAATTCTTGCTGTTTACTTTCAGCAAATTCTTGTAAATCAATGATAGGCAACTCTAAGATAAAATCGGCAACTCTCTCTTGCACAGGTTGCCCCTCTAGTATCTGAAAACACGTTTGCAAAACTTCATGCCGTTGTCGAATTTGATTAAGACTTTGCTTCAGTGCTTTTACATTGAGTTGGCCCTCTAATAAAATAGCAACCGGAATATTGTAGACGGGGCTTTCTGGGGCTAATTGGTGAAGAAACCAGAGCATTTGCTGGTTAAACGACAAGGGCAATGAATTAGTATCTTTTCTTTTAAATATTGATTGAGTTTTGGCATAATTTAAACCCTTCTGTTTAAGCCGCATTTCAAACAATGCTCGTTGTTCTGGAGATAAGGCGGCAATTCTTGCATTTATATCTTTCACCATTAATCACCCAAATAAGCTGAGATTTGAATATTTCCTTGTGTCTCTTCTTAGCTGATAGTTTTGCTTAAAATCTATTAATTTATTCAAGCTTGTTAACACGGTCTTAAAATCTAGACCAAAATCGACAAGACAAGCTATTTCATCTACTCCTATCTCTTTAAGACGTGTAATTGTTTGACGGCAACTTTCTAGCGTACCGATCAAAACTCTACCTTGTTGAAAATATCGCTCAAAGGCAAATTCTAAAAGCTGTTGTCGGTCTTCTTCTGTAAAATTTTCAGGATTGAATTGAAAATTGATGCGTTTAGCTAAGTTTTCAACTAAACCAAAATGAGTTCTAAGATAATCACAAAAAGGCTGCTTTACTTGTTGCTTAACTAATTGTTCATTATCTCCTATATAAGTGTGCATCATTAAAGAAACTTTGCAACTTTTTGGATCGTGACCAGATTGAGCCAAAGTAAGCCGATAAAGAGATATTTGTTGTGCTAAATCATCAATGGTCGCATACAACAAAGAAGTTAAAACATTAGCTCCTATCTTAGCTGCGCCAATAAATGTAGCGTCAGCTTGGCAAGTAATCCAGATTGGTAGTTGAGATTGTATCGGTCGAGGAAATGTTTGTATCTGAACTTTATTTCCTGAACCATTAATAAATTCAATTTCTTCACCTTGCCAAAGTTTTTGCATAATCTTGATGTCACGCCACATAACTTCTTTACGTTCAGCGTAATTTTCTGGACGTAATAAAAAATCATCAGCGTGCCAACCAGGTGCAAAAGAAAGTCCTACTCTACCACCAGATAAGTTATCAACTACTGCCCATTCCTCAGCTACTCTAACAGGATGTTGTAATGGCATCACAATACTACCTGATCTGAGTTGAATTTTCTCTGTCACCATTGCTAAGGCTGCACTAATTACCGAAGGATTTGGATACAAACCCCCAAAAGGATGAAAATGGCGTTCGGGAGTCCATACTGCTGAAAATCCATGTTTATCAGCGAGTTTAGCTGTTTCTAGTAACAGTTGATATTTATCTGATTCGATTGTTGAGCCATCGCCGGAAAAGTATAAAATGCTAAATTCCATATCGTTATGGCATACAAAAATAAAGTTGATTTAACTAACGGGTGATTCGTGGACTAGTTGTTGTTGGAGTTCTTCAAAGGAGAGATTTTCTACTTCTGCTAAGAGGTTTGCGATTTCATCAAGTTCTTCTGATTGGGGTTGTTTCTCGACAATGACATGAGCTAATTCGCTAACTGTAGGCGCATCAAATAGAAGAGTACGCAGTGGTAACTCGACTTGAAAGGCTTCTCTGAGGCGAGAAATAGTTTGAACTGCTAGGAGAGAATGTCCTCCTAATTCAAAGAAGTTGTCATGAACTCCTACTTTTTCAATTCCGATGAGTTCTTTCCATATATTGGCAATAGTTTGTTCAATTTCGTTACGAGGTTCTACATAAGTACTTTCTTGGAGAGTGCGCGAATGTCTGCTAGCAGATACTTGGCAAGAATTTATTGGTTTTTGAGCAAGAGATAAAGATAAAACTAATTGGTGAAGTTGCTCAAGTCCTACTTGTAGATCTTGGGTGGAAACTATAACTTGAGGTAGGGAGTTAGCTAAAATGCGGCTAAAAACTTCTACTCCTTCTGCTGGGAGAATAGCATTTTTTAAACTTTCTTCACGCCAATTTTTAATTTCATCAGGAACATCAGTATTAACTGCCATCCCAACTTGTTGCCAAGTGTTCCAGTTAATTGCAATTGTAAATTGGTTATTTCTTGTTGTATTCCAATGAGCAAAAGCATCTAAGAAAATATTAGCAGCACAATAGTCTACCTGTCCAAATCCTCCTTGAATTGCACTTAAGGATGAACAAAGAACTAAAAAGTCTAAGTTGATGTTTTTGAGAATATTATTAAGAGTTATTGTTCCTTGAACTTTGGGTGCAAAAACTTTTTCGGCAATTTCTGGTGTTTTAAGTTGAACCATCCCAGCACCAGCAATACCAGCAGCATGGATAACACCGTGAATTGTACCAAAACGTTCTAAAGATTGCGCGATCGCACTCTGCATTTGTTCCTCATTTGTTACATCAGCAGCCACTACCAATACTTCTGCGCCTAATGCTTCTAATTGTTTTATTTTTTCATTGTCAGATGGCAGAGAACGCCCTAATAAAATCAATTTGGCTTGTACGGTTTTGGCTAGGTATTCAGCGAAGGTTAAACCCATACCTCCCATACCACCTGTAATTAGGTAAACTCCGTCTGTTCGTAACCGGATTTTGTCTTCGGTAGCTGATTCTAATGCAACAGATTCAAATGTTTGTACCCAACGGTAATTATTACGGTAGGCAATTATTAAATCTTCTGATTCTGCTGTTAATTCTGCCAATAATTGTTTTATGATATCTTCGCTTGTTGATGTGGGCAGTAAAATATCAGCCAGACGACATCTGATATTTGGATATTCTTGAGGAATGACTTTGCACGCACCCAATATAGTTGCTTTTTCAGGATATAATTTTTCATTTCCCGTAATGTCGTACAGATAATTAGCAATCACTAAAAGTTCAATCGTATCGCTTATCTGCTGTTGTACAATCGCTTGTGCTAGGTAAACAAGACTGTAGAACCCTAGATTTTGAGTCGCTTCCCAAGATAAAATTTGTGATTGGGTAAGGCTCCACAGATGGGTAATTGTTTTGAGAGTTTTACCTTGTTCTCTTAACTGGAGCAGCAATTTATAATAATCATCTGCTTGATTGGGATTTATCGCGTATGTATTGCGGTCAAGTTGATGAAATTTTTCTCCTACTTTGACAGTAATTATCTCCTGTCCAAGTTGTTGTAAGTGTTGAACAAGTTCTGAGCCTACGCCATATTCGTCTATAAAAATTAGAGAACAATGAGAGGTAATATCTTTTGTTTTGACGAGAGGAACTCGTTTCCAAGATGGGATATAAAACCAATCAGTAAGATTAGGTTTTTTACCTTGCTTGCTTTCACCTTTATCAAATACTTGAGTTTGTATTTCTGGCTCAATCCAGTAACGCTGACGTTCAAAGGGATAAGTCGGTAAAGGTACACGATAACGTTGTTCGTGAGTATAAAAACCAGACCAATTTATCTCAACTCCTGCTAACCACAATCGCCCTAAAATGTCAAGCAAGAAATTAACATCTGATTTTTCTTCTTGGGGATGACGTAAAGAAGGTAAGACAACTTGTCCTGCTGCTTGTTGAGCGTGTTGTTTGACGAGAGTACACAAAGTACGCCCTGGTCCAACTTCTAAAAGTATGCGATCGCCTGGGGCGCAGCGTAGCTGTTCGCTTTCCTCCAACAAGACTGATAGACCAGATGAAAACTGTACTGTTTGACGTAAATGCTGCGCCCAATAATCTGGAGATATTGCTTCGTCTGCTGTAATCCAAGTACCCGTCAAATTAGAAATAAATTTAATTTGAGGAGGATTGAGTTGTACTTTTTTCAATTCCGCCATGAATGGTTTTAACATCGGTTCCATCATGTGCGAGTGAAAAGCATGGGAAGTATGCAAACGACGATATTCTATCCCTTTGGCTGTAAGCTTTTGGGCAATCTTGTCTACTGCGTCATAACTTCCTGAAACTACACATAAGGAAGGTGCATTACAAGCAGCTAAAGCTAAATCTTCGTTGAGAAAAGTTTCAACCTCTGCTGCTGATGCGGAAACAGAAAGCATTACACCTGTTGACATTTGCTGCATTAGTCGCCCACGCACAGCAACCAAAGTTAACGCATCTTCCAAACTCATCACACCAGCAAGAGTTGCGGCTACATATTCTCCAATACTGTGACCAATCATCGCTTGTGGAGAAATACCCCAAGACATCCACAGTTGAGCCAAAGCATACTCAATTACAAACAATGCTGGTTGTGCAAACTGCGTTTGCTTGAGTTGTTCTGCTGCTGTTTGTTTTTCAGATTCTTGTGGATAGATAACTGAATGTAAATCTAAGCCTAAATGTGGTTCGAGTAGTAGACAACAACGCTCTACCTGTTCGCGGAATGTTGGAATCTGATACAGTTCCCGCCCCATATTTACATACTGTGCGCCCTGTCCAGGAAACATAAAGGTAATAGAGCGTTGCGTTGATTCCTCAAAGTGAGTTAATACCTGTTGAGGATCTATAGTTTCTAATGCTTTTATTGCTTCTTGGGTATTTTGGCAAATCACCGCACGGCGATAATTGAAGACTCCACGTCCTACCTGCAATGTATAAGCTACATCTGCCAACTTCAACTCAGGATGCTGTGTAAGATGTTGAGCCAAATTTTTAGTAGCAGTTTCTAAAGCCGAATCCGTCTTAGCCGAAAGTACCAGCAACTGATAATTTCTCTCCTGCTCACGCCAGTTGCTACAACGGAGGGAAGCTTTGCACCGCACTGGTTCCCCTGCTCTTCTGCTCTCCTGCTCTCTTAAAGAAGGAGCTTCTTCTAGAATGACATGAGCATTAGTTCCTCCAATACCTAGAGAACTCACTCCCGCGCGACGTGGTGTAGAAGTTGCATTCCATTGGGTCAGCTTGGTATTGACATAGAAAGGACTATTAGCAAAATCAATTTCTGGGTTAGGCTCCTCAAAATTTAAGCTGGGAGGAATCAACTTATGTTTTAAAGCCAAGGTCGTTTTAATTAAACCAGTAACTCCAGCAGCAGCGTCTAAATGTCCAATATTTGTTTTGATAGAACCGATTGCACAGAAACCTTTTTTCTCTGTCTCAGCCCGAAAAACATTTGTCAACGCAGAGATTTCGATGGGATCGCCTAAAGCGGTTCCTGTTCCATGAGTTTCAATATAGGTGATTGTTTCAGGTTCAATATCAGCTAGGGCTATTGCTTCGGCGATCGCTTCTGCTTGTCCGTTGACGCTGGGTGCCGTGTAGCCCACCTTACCAGAACCATCGTTATTGATGGCACTACCTTTAATCACAGCATATATATAGTCGCCATCTGCGATCGCTTCTGATAATCGCTTTAATAGCACCACTCCCACGCCATTACCAATAATTGTCCCTCTTGCTTTGGCATCAAAGGCGCGACAATGACCATCAGGTGATAATATACCCCCTTCTTGATGTAAATACCCTGTTTTTTGGGGTACACGAATCGAAGCCCCACCAGCCAAAGCCATATCGCATTGATAATTGAGTAAGCTTTGGCAAGCTAAAGCAGTTGCCACCAAGGAAGTCGAACAAGCCGTTTGTATAGTGAGACTTGGTCCAGTCAAATTTAACTTGTAGGAAACGCGAGTAGACAAAAAATCTTTATCATTTCCAATAAGTTTTTGGAAACTATAGGCTGAACCAATTTGATCGCTATTTAAATTAAAAGTTAAATAATTATTTAAACTAGCACCAGCATAAACCCCAATTCGGCTTTCGCATCTTTGCGCATCATAGCCAGCATTTTCTAAAGCTTCCCAGGCACATTCTAAAAATAACCGATGTTGCGGATCAGTCATTTCTACTTCTTTAGGGTTAAAGCCAAAGAAACCAGCATCAAATAAATCTATATCTTCTAATACTGCACCCGCTTTTATATAGTTAGGATTATTTAGCAATGATAGCTCTACCCCAGCAGCAACTAATTCTTCATCGCTGAATTGAGAGATTGCCTCAACTCCATCACATAAATTTTGCCAGAACTCTGCAATATTCTTAGCTTTAGGAAAACGCCCTGATATACCAATAATGGCAATTTCTTCAGGATTAGCAGTGATATCCATAAATATTTACCTTACTCTATTAGTAGTTAATTCTGCTTGAGAGAACAACCTAATTATTCAATTTCTTTCGTCGTTTCCTTAATAGTTCTTTTTGTTGACTTCGGGCTTCTATTTGCTTTTTAACTCGGTCATGTACAGCTTGTAAATAAACAGGTACTTCTTCTTGGCTTAAATGTTCTGCTAGCGATCTAATAGTTGGATACTGAAAAATTTCTACAACTGATAAATTGCGGTTCCAAATTTCTCTGAGTTTATTGTTTACCTTTACTGCCAGCAAAGAATGTCCGCCAAGATCAAAGAAATTATCATCAACACCTACTGTTTCTAGCTGTAGTACCTGTTTCCAAACCTTAGCTATTAATTTTTCTACTTCAGATTGAGGAGCTTGATAGTTATTGGCTAATTCTGGACGCAAGTTACCAGGCGCAGGTAAAGCACGAAGGTCTACTTTGCCATTAGGTGTAAGCGGTAAGGATTCTAAAACTACAAAGGCAGCAGGAATCATATATTCAGGCAGTTTTACCTTAAGTAAATGCCTTAATTCATTGATAGAAAAGGGTGTTTTTTGATGAGGAACCACATAAGCAATAAGACGATTTTCATTAGTAATGACTACTGTTTCTCGTACATGAGAATATTGGGCTATAACTGTTTCAATTTCTCCTATTTCAATACGGCAACCGCGCAGTTTAATTTGACGGTCAATTCTTCCCAAGTATTCAATACTGCCATCTGGAAGGTAACGAGCTAAATCTCCTGTTTTATAAAGACGTTTGGTAGGATAAAACGGGCTAGAAATAAACTTTTCGCTCGTCAATTCTTGTCGATTTAGATAGCCTCTTGCTAAACCTACACCACCAATATGTAACTCACCAGGAATACCAATTGGAACAGGTTGCAAATAATTGTCTAATATATATATCTGGATGTTAGCGATAGGACGACCGATAGGAACTATTTTCGCGTTGCTATTTTTTTGACATTTCCAAGAAGTCACATCAATTGCTGCTTCTGTAGGACCGTAGAGATTGTGTAATTCTGCATCCAAACGCTCAAAGAAGCGTTTTTGTAGTTCTAAGGGTAGTGCTTCACCACTACAAATTACACGTTTAAGACTACGGCACTTTTCTAGTTCTGGTTCCTCTAAAAACACTTGCAGCATTGAAGGAACAAAGTGCAATGTCGTAATTTGCTGTTGACCGATGAGTTGGACTAAATAGCTTGCATCTTGATGTCCACCTGGCTTCGCTATGACTAAAGTTGCACCAGTAAAGAGAGTCCAGAAGAATTCCCAAACGGAGACATCAAAACTGAAGGGTGTTTTTTGTAAAACGCGATCGCTTGATGTTAATTGATAAGTTTCCTGCATCCATATTAAGCGGTTGCAAAGACCTTTGTGCGTGTTAATCGCGCCTTTTGGTTTTCCTGTGGAACCAGAAGTATAAATGACATAGGCTGCGTTTTCTAGTTCTGTATGACTAACTAAATTAGCTTGGTTGTAGTCAGCGAAGGCTGCACCATCAGCGTCTATAATTACTACTTTGGCTTCGTGTGGTGGTAGTTCATCGACTAGATGCGGTTGCACTAGCAACAATGATAGTTGAGCATCTTCTAGCATGAATGCCAAACGCTCTTGAGGATAGGTAGGATCTAGCGGTAGATACGCACCACCAGCTTTCATAATTGCTAAAATTCCCACTACCATTTCGATAGCGCGTTCCATGCAGATTCCAACTAGCATTTCTGGTTTCACACCTAAATTTTGTAGGTAGTGAGCTAGTTGATTGGCTCGATTGTTTAACTCTCGATAGGTAAGTTCTACATTAGCAAAAATGAGAGCGATCGCGTCTGGTCTTTTTTCTACCTGCGCCTCAAACAAGTTATGAATGCAAGCTTCTTGAGGATAATTAACCTGAGTGTTGTTCCAGTCTTCTAGTAGCGTCTGACGTTCAGCAAAAGTCAATATTGGTAACTCGGCAATAGGCTGGTTAGAATCACTAACTATACCCCCTAGCATGGTTTGGAAATGCCCAACCATTCTAATTATCGTATCTGGATTAAATAAATCGGTGTTATATTCTAGTGTCCCTGTTAATCTTTCTTCACTATCAATCATTGATAACAGGATATCAAACTTAGCTGTCCCTGTTTCAATTTCCTCAGTTTTCCAAATGCTATTTGATGCAGAATTCTGAAGCACAAACATCACCTGAAACAGTGGATTATAGCTTAAATCCCGATTTGGTTGTAATGCTTCTACTAACTTCTCAAAAGGTAAATCTTGATGAGTATAAGCATCAATTGCTACCTTTCGTACTCGCCCCAACAATTCTGTAAATGTGGGATTTCCTTCTAGATTAGTACGCAATACTAAATTATTGACAAAGCACCCAATCAACTGATCTATTTCAACACGGTTGCGATTAGCAATCGGTGAACCGACAAGAATATCTTCCTGATCTGTATAGCGGTATAGCAATGTTTGAAACGCCGCTAACAAGGTCATAAATAAGGTTACACCTTCCCGTTGGCTTAACTGTTTGATTGCTTCAGTTAACTTTGTAGACAATACAAACTTCTGCTGCGCTCCTTTAAAAGTTTGTATTGGCGGTCTGGGACGATCAGTAGGTAGTTGCAATACAGGTAGATTTCCGTTTAACTGCTGCTTCCAATAAGCTAAACATCTTTCTATAACTTCGCCTTGTAAGTAGTTTCGTTGCCAATATACAAAATCTGTGTACTTTACAGGAAGCTGAGGTAGCAAAGAGGGTTTACCATCAACAAAAGCTTGATAAATCGCAGATAATTCTTGAACTAAATCCTTGATTGACCAACCATCACCAACTAAATGATGCAGCGTCAAAATTAATATTGACTGTTCTGCTTGCAAGTACAGCAGTTTTGCCCGTAACAAAGGTGCTTGTCCTAAATCAAAAGATGACTGAGCCTCTTTTCGGGATAACTTTTGCACTTCAGACTGCTGCTGTTCATCGGATAAATGGCACAAATTAACTTCTGGTAAAGTGAATGTGACTGTATCTGCAACTTTTTGGACGGGTTCACCATTCACTACTTCAAAGCTGGTTCGTAAGATGTCGTGTCTTTGAATAATTTCGTTGAGGCTACGAACCAATGCAGGGACATTCAATCCTGTTAGATGAATAGCTACGGGAATGTTATATGTAGCTGTTCCAGGTTGCAGTTGATTGATAAACCACAACTGCTGTTGAGTAAAGCTCAGTGGATGTTGGTTAGTAGTTGTCTCTACTTTAGAGATAGGCAAGTATTCACAAGTAAGGTTGTTAACTTCGTCTAATATTTGGATTGTTAACTCACTAATACCAGTATTATCAAAGAAGTTAGCTACAGATAGAGTTACACCAAAGTCAACCTCAATCCGGTTTTTTAACTCGAAAACTTTTAGGGAGTCTAAACCCAAACTACCTAAAGGCTGCTCTAGATTTATTTGCGAAGGTTTTACTCTTATTACCTGCGCTACTAGCTTTTGTAAATAGAAGTTTAATAATTGTTGTCGTTGTTTTGGTTCTAGTGTTAATAATTCTCTTCCTGTCAGAACTTCTTCTCGTTCTGTTGTTTGGGTAATTTCCAGAATACTACTACCAACAACCTCTAATGTACCTGCTAAAAATCCTGCTTTGGTAGCTCGACGTTGGATTTTACCGCTAGAAGTTTTGGGAATCGTGCCAGCTTTGATTAAAATAACTGCATAAACTTCTACTTCATGTTCTTCTGTGATTGCTTGGCGAATAGCAGCTGTTACTTCATCTATATCAGGTTTGGCACGAAACTCTAATTCTTGTACAACTACTAGTCGTTCTTCTTTTTCTACCTCTACAGCAAAAGCCGCAACACTTCCTACTCGTAATGTTTTATGGCTGCGCTCTGCGGTTAACTCAATATCTTGTGGGTAGAGATTACGCCCTCTGATGATAATTAAATCTTTAGCTCTACCTGTTATAAAGAGTTCGCCATTGTGCAGAAAACCTAAATCTCCAGTCCGTAAAAATGGTCCTTGTCTTGTGTCTTGTAGATAAGCGTGGAAGGTTTGTTCAGTTTCTTCTAGTCGGTTCCAGTAACCATGACCAATACTAGGTCCAGCTACCCAAATTTCCCCAACTTGGTCGGAATCACACAAAGTTAAGGTTTCTGGATTGGCAATTACAACTTCTTGTTGTGGTACAACTCGACCACATCCGACTATTTGTATTGAATTCTCTGTGTTAGCAACCGCATGAGTCAGACGGTTGCGTTCTAAAGCGTTTTTTTGCAAAGATATGCTCCTTACTAACGCAGATTTGACGCTCCCAGATACCATTAAGGTGGCTTCTGCCATGCCATAGCAAGGATAAAAAGCTTCTGGACGAAAACCGCATTCAGCGAAGGTGGCTGCAAACTTCTCTAGCGTTTCTTGACGAATAGGTTCAGCACCATTAAAAGCTACACTCCAACTGCTTAAATCTAAGGTTGAGCGTTGTTCGGGCGTAATTTTTTCAATACAAAGCTCGTAAGCAAAGTTAGGCGCGCCACTGGTGGTTCCTCTATAACGAGAAATTGCTTGTAACCAACGATAAGGACGTTGGAGAAAAGCTGCTGGCGGCAGCATAATACAAGGAAAACCACTATATAAAGGTTGCAGTACGCCACCAATCAAACCCATGTCATGATAAATAGGCAGCCAAGTTACAAACTTACTACTAGAGGTATGTTCCATATACTGGCGCGTTACCTCAGCATTGTGCAGTAGGTTGCCATGACTGAGCATGACACCTTTGGGTGTACCAGTAGAACCAGATGTATATTGCAGAAAGGCTAATGTGTCTATATTAATAAAAGGCTTTTGCCAAGCTTCTTCTAGACCAGGAGCGAGGTGATCAGTAGCTAGCCAGTGAATATGATTGATTTTATCGGCAAACAAAGATTGCAATTGCGGCAAAATGGCTGCGGTAGTCAGAATTATCGCTGCTTGTGCATCGTCTAAAATTGCTAAGATTCTGGGGGTATTCCGTTGGTTGCGTGGTGGATAAGCTGGAACTGCTACAACCCCAGCATACAAACACCCGAAAAAGGCGGCTAGATACTCTAAACCTGGTGGATAAAGCAGTAAAGCACGCTCTCCACTTAAACCTAAGCTTTGGAGTTGAGAGGCGATCGCTCGACTACATTTATCTAGAGCTTGATACGTGAGGCGATCGCTTTGGGTTTCCCCATCTGCTAAGAACGTGTAACTGAGTTGTTCGCCCTGTATATTGCTTCTATAACGCAAAAGTTCAACAATAGTCGAAAATTTGCTCATGCTATTGAAAGCATGACAGCTTTGAATATTCTTGTGTTCAGGCATTGAAATGCACACCTAATTTTGGAGTGTAACTGTCATAAGTGGTTTAGCTGAAACTGTACTAGCGATTTGTAGACTTCTTGAGCAGATGAAATTCGCGCACAGTCTTGGTTAAGGGTGAGCTTAGCGATCGTCAGAGTCCATAAATAAGAGCCTTACACACAATCTTGCAATTCATTCTCAATACTATATATCACAGTAACGCAAACAATTCTCTTTTAATTTTTCTTTACACCAAAATATTTGAGATTTTTATACTAACTTTCGATAGATGTTATATAGTTGTTTTTATCAAAACTCTGCTTCCCCTGAGCATAGCCATCACTAGAGGAAAACGATCGAGACGATAAATTTGCCCTAAAATCATCAAGACAGGAATTTTGCATTCCGACTTGATTTATAGTAAACAGCTTTTCACAT
The DNA here is from genome assembly GCF_000317555.1 of Gloeocapsa sp. PCC 7428. Classification (GTDB taxonomy): domain Bacteria; phylum Cyanobacteriota; class Cyanobacteriia; order Cyanobacteriales; family Chroococcidiopsidaceae; genus Chroogloeocystis. The sequence goes on along the minus strand of NC_019745.1, from coordinate 1,972,364 downwards.
AAATATGTGAGGAGTACGTAATTACAACAGTTTAATTTGTATCTATTGACATAAATACGCAAAAACATATATATTTTTTAAATTAATTCTTGATAATATAGCAGTCTAATCTAAACAGAACTAGTACTAATAAATTTTAATAAGCATCTAGACAATTATTGCATCAAGGTGTTAACAGCTTTTTAACCATCGTGAGGAAATAAATGAAATCAGTGCTGTTGCTTAAAAGCTTAATATTTACGTGCTCATTTGCCCTATTATTAGTAACTCCCGCTTTAAGTCAAGAACTACAACACCTTAAAAAGCAGCAAGAAACAACTGTTAATAATCAAAATTCAACTTATAAGAAAAATAAAACTCAACCTCATAGACTGGCAGAAAAGATATTACAACACAGAAATAAAAATATTCAAAACATAGCTCAAGCAACGGAAGTCGTACAAGTTACTGGAGTCAACCTCAAGCAAGTCGATAAGCAGCTTGAGATAGTTTTAGAATCAACTCAAAGTGAACAGTTGACACCTCTTAATAAAAGTGAGGGCAATAATTTTATAGCAGATATTCCCAATGCTCAATTGCGTCTATCGACTGGTAACGCATTCACGCAAGAAAAACCATTTACAGGAATTACAGCAGTTACTGTAACCAATTTAGATGCGAATACAATTCGCGTAATTGTGACAGGTGAAGCAGGTGCGCCAACTGTAGAGTTGTTTGATGATAACGAAGGTTTAATTTTTGGGGTGACACCGACTACATCTGCTAGTCAGACCCCACCAGTAGAACAACCTTCTAGTGAGGCTCCTTTAGAAGAATCTACAGCTGAGACGCCTGAAGATGAAGAACCTATTGAGCTAGTTGTAACAGGTGAACAAGATACATATCGCGTGCCAGAAGCATCAGGGGCTACTAGAACCGATACCCCGATTCGCGACATTCCCCAGTCAATTCAAGTAATCCCAAGACAAGTTCTAGAAGACCAACAAGTCATTCGGCTCACAGATGCAATTCGTAACGTTAGTGGTGTTGTAGAAAGCGATACTTTTGCTGGAACAAATGACAACGTAAATATTAGAGGTTTTGATTTTAATTCTACTTTTCGTGATGGTTTAAGGGAGACTGGTTTTCTATTGCGAGAACTTGCCAATATTGAGCAGATAGAAATTCTCAAAGGCCCAGCTTCGGTGTTGTATGGAAATGCTGAACCAGGAGGAATCATTAACTTAGTCACGAAAAAACCTCTTGCTACTCCTTATTATTTTGGTCAATTTTCTATAGGTAACTTTAGTTACTATCGTTCTGCTATTGATTTATCTGGACCTCTCTATCCAGATGATACATTACTGTATAGACTGAATGTTGCTTATGAGAATGCTGGTAGCTTCAGAGATTTTGTCGATAGTGAGCGATTCTTTGTGGGACCAGTGTTTGATTTAAAACTGGGCGATCGCACTAACCTATTGTTTAATGTTAGTTACCTCAACGACGAGCGCACATTTGACCAAGGTATAGTTGCTTTTGGTCAAGGAATTGCTGACATTCCCTATAGTAGATTCTTGGGCGAACCAGGAGATGAACGTATAACAGAAGAAGTAAATGTAGGTTATCGCCTAGAACATCGCTTCAATGATAACTTAACCCTCCGTAATGCCTTTCGCTACACCTCACAAGACGCTTTTGATTACCGCGCCCAGCCTCTAGAAGTGGACGAAGAAACTGGCGAATTAACACGCAATTTCCGTTCCAACGATGATTACCGTGAGACATACTCTCTGCAAACAGATCTTGTAGGTGAGTTTGTAACGGGTTCAATCGAACACACACTCTTGTTTGGGTTTGATTTCGCTCGGCAAAAGAGCGATGGTTCACAGAGGCGACTACCTGAAGGGCTAACTCCATCTATAAATATTTTTGACCCAGTTTACAACGTGACTCCTAGACCTGCGCTTTCTGAACTCACTGATGTAGTTCGAGATGGCAAGGATAACGTTAATGCACTAGGTATTTATTTACAAGATCAGATAGCATTTTCAGACAATTTCAAGTTACTGCTAGGTGGTCGTTTTGACGTTGTTGATCAAGACGTGTTTGATCGCCTTTCGGATACTCGTACTCTTCAGTATGACGAAGCATTCACCCCTCGGATTGGTGTTGTTTACCAGCCAAGTGAACCTATTTCACTTTATGCTAGTTATAGTCGCTCGTTTGCCCCAAATTTTGCCCAACGCGCTGATCTGACATTTTTGCCACCTGAGCGTGGAACTCAGTATGAAGTGGGGATCAAAGCAGATTTTAATGAAAGACTTTCAGCGACTTTAGCAGCTTATCAAATTACTAAAACAAATATTGCTACACCCGATCCAAATGACCCTGATGGTTTTAGCATTCCTATTGGGGAGCAGCGAAGCCGAGGAATTGAACTAGATGTATCTGGTGAAATTTTGCCTGGATGGAATATCGTTGCTGCTTATGGTTATACCGACGCTGAAATCACAGAAAGTAGTGATTCTCCTGATGCTTTGATAGTCGGTTCTCGAGTACCCAGAGTACCCGAACACAAAGCTAGCCTATGGACAACTTATCAATTTCTTCAAGGTGATTTGGAAGGTTTAGGTTTCGGCTTGGGACTATATTACCTTTCAGATAGAGTAGGTGGTGATATTCCTACGCTTACATCTGATGATACTTTCACATTACCTAGTTATCTGCGAACTGATGCTGCAATTTATTACAAACGTGATAACTGGAGAGCCGCAATTAACTTTGAAAACATCTTTGGTGTCAGGTATGTTGAGTCATTTAACTTTGGCAGAAACACAGTTATTCCCGCCGCACCGTTTACGGTGATCGGGACACTTTCGATTGAATTTTAGTGAACATTATAGGAGCCACTACGTTTGTTTCCATGCTTATAACTGCGAGATCGCAACGGTTTGCTAGCCTTTCGAGTGATTCTTCTGCACCAACTCGTCCAACTCTGAACTAGATAGAGTTGTCCATGTCCTTTATCCACCGACTGGCAATATCATGGCTTACTCCTGAAATTGGGTCGATTAGGCTTGCTCAAACAACCACGGCACATCCTCAAACGATTCTCTTTGAGGGTAAGCACGTTATCTGTGCAAATGGCGATCGCAATCATGTCAAGCAACCGATGCTCCTTACCTCGTTTGTCGTGTGGGTCTTATACCATTTCACTTTGAAGTTACTACAATTAGGCAGCTTCAGGAGCCTGCGCCGTGCGGGAGGTCGGTTGCGTGCGGAGGTGTCCTCCGTTGAGCAAACCGACTGTAGGGTTTACCCCGTTGAGGCGACTGGCGTGGGCAGAGGAGAAATGATTTGTAGGTTTTATTTAGTGAAATGGTATTACAGGCTAGCAAAATGGGTCAAATACTCGCATCATACAGCAATTACCTCCGCAACTTGTCACTATCTTTAGCCTAAATCTCTTTTTTATGCGTTTGCCCTGTAGATGCAGCTTAGCTGAGTGTCGTTAGATTAGACTTACAGCTAATATTGAGTATTCACTTAGGGCAAGTCTCCGTAAATTCTCGAATAGACACGTATACTAGGGTAGCGGTAGTTTTATTTTTGTAATTCTGCTTATGTATAGCTACCTTGAGGCAAATACATCAACAGCGATGGTGTTAGAAAAACTAACAGGGTGCAGCGATCGCCAGCAGAAAGTGACTTGTAGAACCTCAATGGCAAGGCTATCAATTGCACTTGAAATGACATTAAACCGATGGCTAGATTTGCCTTAATCAATGCATTGCAGCGTGCTTACCAGATTGCCCAGTTATCGCATAAAAGTACAATTCCAACAGATGAATTAATCGAAATATGGCAAAAAAAGGCTTCACGCCGACATTTGTTGCAAGCAGGACTATTTGCTACAGGTGCGATCGCCGGAGTTTCCTTAAGTCAAACTCGGCGTAGCGTTGCAGTCGGTGCCAACTCCAAAGTTCTCATTGTTGGTGCAGGAATCGCGGGATTAACTGCTGCTTATCGATTGTATCAAGCTGGGGTGGGCGTTGAAATTGTTGAAGCGAGAAATCATCTTGGTGGTAGAATCCGCAGCCTGGCCAATGCCGCCGGAACCTCGACCACTGTAGAATTAGGCGGAGAATTTATCGATTCAGGACATCAAAATATCCAAGCACTAATCGCTGAACTTGGCTTGACCTTAGCTGATTTACGCGCAGCGGATCGGGGATTAGAACCGGATGTTTGGTACTTTGGTGGCAGAAAAATTGCTCTCGAACAAATTGTACAAGATTTTGTACCGCTCGTGCCAATTATTGAAAAAGACGCAGCGATCGCCGCAAATCTCAAATCTCCCGCTGCAATTCAATTAGACAGAACTTCAATTACACAGTATTTAGCAGACAAACCAATTAGCCCAACTTTACGCGAACTGATCGCGATCGCTTACACAGTTGAATACGGGCGCGAAGCCGCCGAACAGTCGAGTTTAAATCTGATTTATATGATTGGCACAGATCCTCAAGAGTTTAAGATATATGGTGATAGCGATGAGCGCTCTCAGATTGTCGGCGGTAATCAACAACTGATCGCGCGCTTAGCACAGCCGTTAGCAAATTTTATTGAAACCGGAACTGAGTTAGAAGCCCTCCACCGCCTACCCGATGGTCGTTATCGCGCCAGTTTCCGCGCCGGTTCAAGTACTTTTGAGCGTAACTACGAACGCGTTTTATTAACAATTCCTTTTAGCGTGTTACGCACGGTACGCCTTGCGGTTGACTTACCACCTGCTAAACGTCAGGCGATTAATCAATTATGCTATGGTACAAATTCAAAACTAATTGTTGCATATCAGGAAAGAATATGGCGCGATCGCTATAACTGTACTGGTTCGATTTTTACCGATTTGGGTTTTCAAAATACTTGGGAAGCAACGCGCTACACTACAGGAAAGTGTGGATTGCTCACTAACTATAGTGGCGGACGTTATGGCTTTCAAATCGGAAGAGGAACCGCAGAAGCCCAAGCACAAAAATTTCACGCACAAATAGAAAAAGTCTTTCCTGGGCTTTATCGTCAACGTACAGGCGAAGCAATTCGAGCATACTGGACTGGAGAGCAATATAGTGCAGGTTCTTATGCTACGTATTTAGTAGGACAGTGGTCGCAGTTTTATGGTAAAGAAGGAGAACGCGTAGGAAATCTCTTGTTTGCTGGAGAACATTGCTCTTTGGACTATCAAGGATATATGGAAGGAGGCTGTGAAACAGGTGAAGCTGCGGCGCGAGAAATTTTGAAAGATTTGAAGCTAAATACTCAAGCGACTTTAAAAGCTCCTAAAATGAGCCATCATAGAAATGCAAGGTTTACAATAAATCAGAGGTAACAGAGAATCAATTATGGATAGGGCTTCTGATGTAACTCAATACGGCGTGGTATTGGTAAGTGCTGGTTCGCAGCAAGAAGCAGAGGCGATCGCCACTTCGTTAGTCAAATCGCAGCTAGCTGCTTGCGTTAATATTGTGCCGATTTCTTCGATTTATACTTGGCAAGGCGAACTTTGTCAAGAACCCGAATGGCAATTGCTGATTAAAACAGATCTAAATCAGTTTTCGGCTTTAGCAGCAAAAATCCAAGCACTACACTCTTACGAAGTTCCAGAAATCATTGCGCTACCAATTGTTGCTGGTTCAATAACTTATCTTAATTGGATGTCTGCGCAACTACAAGGGGTGAATTAGATGGTGAACTTTAGTGTTTTTTGAAGTAGAGTGCAGCAGCACAATAGTTTAAGGTGTGTTGACGAGGTATTTAAATAAGTCATCAACAACTGCATTCATTGCTAAAATATCTAGCGCGTGCCAGTGTCCTGCATCTACGAAATAAACTCGATTTTGTTGAACTACTTTTAATTGCTGCCATAAAGGAGATTGTTGTAGCTTTTCTAAAGCCTCTCTACCAGCTTCTTCACCATAAGAAAGGAACAAAACATCACCATCAATATCAGATAAATTTTCATAAGAAATTTTGTCTCGCGTGAAAAAATCTCCATCTTGTGCAGGCGGACGTTGTAAGCCAATGTCATTTAAAACTGTACCAGTAGGATGTTGCTTTCCATAGATGAATATGCCATAAGTTTGATCTACAGTGGCAACGGATACTTGCATTTGCAGACGGCGATTCTCCTTCCGAGAGGCTACGCCAACGCCTAATGCTTTTTTTAGTTGTTCAATTCGCTGCCAGTAGTCATTAATTAACTTTTTACTCTCCTGTTCCTTGCCGAGAATCTTAGCCAGATCTTCTAAAGTTCTTTGCCAAGAAGCTGGTGGAGTGGGATGATACAATGCAACCGTAGGTGCAATACTGGATAGTTGCGGGTAGATATTCTGTAATCGAGTATTTGACAAAATTAAATCAGGTTTCAGTAATAGAAGCCTTTCTAGATTTGGCTCAAATCCAAGATTTTCAACTTTATCCACTTGGCTTTGAAGGTGTTGTGGAAAAGGTTCTCCTGGAATCCATGCCGATGCAATAGGTTTTATACCTAATGCTAATGTACTACTAAAAGTACCTCCCCACAAAGTGACAACTCGCTGAGGATTATTAGGAATGCACGTTTCACCCGCTGCGTGTTGTACAACTCGACAATTTGTTAAATCTTTAGTGCTTGTATTACTGTGGTTAATTGAGCTACAAGCCGAGATAATTGTGCATATTAATACTCCTAAGAGAAATAGATAGGTAAAGCGAAAACATCTCATACAGTTCTACTCGCTCAAAACTGCCACGAAATTGTTCCTTGAATGGTGAATGGTTCACCTCGAAAAACTCTTAGGTTACTAAAAGCTCCTGTAAAATAATCCATATCAAATAAGTTCTTGAAGTTGATCTGCGCCTGAAATTGATCTCGATTGTAAAAGATTGCAGCATCGGTACGGAGGTAGCTAGGTAACTGAAAAGTGTTTGCTAAATCTCCTTGACGTTCTCCTACAAAAAATAAACCAACACCTACACCAAAACCTTGCAGTGCGCCTGCTTGAATTTCGTAAGTTGTCCACAAGTTAAAGCTATTTTCAGGGACATTGTTGAGGAAATTGCCGACTAAACTACTGTCGGTGTCATCGGTGACAGTGGCATCAGTATAAGCATAGCCTGCAAAGATATTCCATCCAGGTAAAACTTCTCCTGTAAGATTGAGTTCAACCCCTCGGCTACGTTGCTCACCTGTCTGAATAGAAAAGTTGGGATTGACTGGATCGTCTGTTAAAACATTAGAACGAGTCAAGTCATATAAGGCAAGGGTTGCAGAAAGCTGGTCGTTTAAATCTGCCTTAACCCCGATTTCATACTGAGTTCCTCTTCCTGGCTCAAACTGGCTGCCATCAAATGCTAAACCAATTGTAGGAGTGAAGGAGCGACTGTAGCTAGCATAAAGCGAAAGCGGCTCAACAGGTTGATAGACAATACCGACACGCGGACTACATGCATTGCCAGATTGATTTGTTCTACTATCTTCTAGTAAATCTCGATTAGTTTGCTCAAAAGCATCAAACCGCAAACCCAAAAGTAGCTTTAGATTATCGGTTATTGTAACTTGGTCTTGGATGTAAACACCCAGGGAGTCTGATACAGAAGTGGAGTCATAAAATTGGACAGGTGGTGTAAGAGGCTGCCCATACACAGGATTGAACAAATCGAGAGGTGGGGCAGTTCCACCCGAACCTTCAGCTCTAATGAAATCAATCCTAGCTAGAGTAGTTCCTAATAGCAACTGATGTTCAACCGAGCCAGTTGAAAATTTGCCAACAATATCTGTGACAAAACTATATATATCTAGTTCATTGAAATCAACCCCATACCTACGATTTAGGGTTCTATTGTCGGGAGATAAGCTATCAGGGAAAACGAGATCTCTCCTCGTCTCGCGATACGTTCTCAATCCGAAGGCACTTCGCAATGACCAATTATCGCTAAATTGATGTTCCAATTCAGCCCTAACTCTAATTCCATTTTGATCGAAGTCACTATCAGGTTCGCCAATATATAAGTTGCGTGCGATCGCACCATTGGGGTTGGGGAGAATTGTACCAACTGCTGGTTGACCAGGTGTAAATACACTATTCAAACTGAGGTATTCGCCTGAAAAAGTCAGGCTTGTATTATCACTAATTCTCCAATCAAGGACAGGCGCGATAGAAATATTTTGGTTTTCTACAAAGTCAATGAAACTACCAGCACTTCTATAAGAAGCATTCAGCCGATACAAAACTGTTTGCGAGTCATTTAGAGGTCCAGTTAAATCGATGGCACCGCGATAGAAGTCATAACTACCAACTGTTGCACTTAATTCGTAAAATGGATCGGGTAAGGGTTGCTTGGTAATGATATTAATTGTGCCACCTGGATTTGCCGAGCCAAACAATACTGACGATGGACCCTTAAGGACTTCTACCCTGTCTACACTCGTAAGTTCAAGCAAATACGTACCTACAGGATCTTGTAGACCATCTCTGAGCGTAGTTCCAAAAAATGAGAACTCGTCAATCCTAAAACCCCGAATCGCAAAATCACTTCCAGGCCAAGATCGAGGAGTGATTTGCGTTACACCGCTGACATTTTGCAAAGCATCTTCTAGACGGACAGCTTGCTGATCCCGTAGCACCTGTTGTGGTACAACTTGAATCGACTGCGGAATATCTCGCAGGGGTGTATCAGTTCTTGTCGCAGTTGAAGCATCAGGGACAAAGTATCCATCTTGTTCTCCTGTGACGACGATTTGAATTTCTTCTTCAGCTTCTGCAAGTCCTGGTGTCACGCTCAAAACCAAACTTTGAGTTTCGGCAATTACATCAGCCGTTGGCGGTGCATCCACGCCTGTAATGGCAACTCGAACATAATTGTTTGGTAAGTTTGTCACTGACACCGATGCAATTTCTGCTACTGGATCGATTTGCTGAAAATCCTGTGCATTCGGAAGTGCTAGCACCGCGTTGGGAATATCAGCGATTAAAGTATTTCCAATCACTGAGGTGACAGGAGTTAATTCTGCGGAGGTGTCTAAAATTACGTCTAATCCAAAATCGGTAACACTAACGCTAACGTCTGTCACTTCGATTACTGAAGGAGTTTGACTCAGCCACTGTTCAACAGTTTTTGCTGGCTGTGCTATGTCGTGTAGATAGGGTATTTCGTTGATGCGTTGAGGGTGTTGAGATTCGCGCAATCTTTCAGTTAATAAATTACGACTTGTATCCTTTCCCTCTTCTACCGAATCAGCCCAAGCGGATGGCGCAATCAACACCGAGAAGCAACTTACAATAATCAACCAACGCAACTGCATCATCACTCCACACACTTTAACTGAGAAGCATTTTCAAGAACTTACAGCTTCTGTGCGTGCGATTAAAGCAATTTTGGTCGCTAGCCGGAATTTTTTTGAACGCTAGCGGGAATTTTTTATTTGATAGTGGGAAGTGGGCAAGTGGAAAATACATCAGTTACCCACTAACAATTCCTATTCAAAGTCCCCCACAGGTGGGGGATTTAGGGGGCTAAGATCCTCAAAACTGATTAAGATATTTTTGTTGTAGATCTTTTAGATTTGTGCGGTAGCCTAGCAGGCGATCGCACAAGATTTGCCAGGAACTATATCAATTGCTCAAATTTAGGATTGACAAATTACTAATTCGAGTTTGAGGGGTTCTCGCCCCCTAAATCCCCCACCTGTGGGGGACTTTGAATGTGGAACAGTTAGATTTTTTCGCGACTGGCTTCAAGAATTTGCTGGAGAACCCACTCTAGGTTTGTCATCACTTCCTGGTTGCGAAATCGTATTACTCGCAAGCCAAAGCGCTGAAGTTGCTTGGTGCGAGCATTATCATAGTCAAGCTGTTGCTTGTGAATCTCGCCATCGAGTTCAACGACTAATCGACACTCAGCGCAGTAGAAATCAACAATAAACGAACTGATAGCGTGCTGACAACGAAATCTTAATCCGTTAAGTTGTCGATTTCTTACAGCTTGCCATAGTACCTTTTCGGCGGGTGTAAGGTTTTGTCGCAGATGTCGCGCAGCCGCAACAATTCTCGGAGTCGTTCCTCGGATGCGGTGAGATTTCATCGTTAAAAGTTTGTCATAGATATTCATAGAGTACCCACGACAATTGCCGAATTTATTGAGACTTCAAAGTCCCCCACCTGTGGGGGATTTAGGGGGCGAAAATCTGCTGATAATTGAGTGGTGAGAAGCGAGACAGTGTATTGTCCGCTCACAAGTGGCGTGGATCTAAGGGGCTGAGATTCCTGAAACTGATTTAAAATATTCTTGTGAGTCCATATCTTAGACATAGAGTTTGTAAGCTGCCCCCTAAATCCCCCACGAGTGGGGGACTTTGAGAGAGGATGAACATCAAGATTCTCAAACTTTACACTGCATCTGATACGCTTTTGGACTCATGCCAAATTTCTTCCTAAAAGCAGATGCAAAGTAACTTCGACTTTCAAAACCGATCGCATCCGCGACTTCTGTTACTTTCATTTCGCTTGTCGCTAACAATTGCTGTGCTTGTTCTAAGCGATAATCGTGTAAATAGCCAAATACTGTTTTACCAAATACCTGCTGAAAACCGCGCTTGAGTGCGTAATCGTTTAGCCCGACTTGACGTGCTAGATCGATCAGCGATGGAGGATTAGCTAGCCGTTGCATTAAGATTTTTCGCGCCTGGTAAATTCGATCTAAGTCATCCGTATTTAGCAGTGGTGTGGGAGTTTTACCGCGTTGAAATTCAATTTCTTGCTCAACCATCAGCGCCAATAGTTCTAATACCTTGCTTTCAAGATATATTTGTTTCGTGATGCCTTGATAAGGACAGTGAAGAATCTGCTGTAGCGCTAGCCGCATTACTGGTGTTACTTTACCATGCCGGTATTGATATTCTTGATGTGGTTCGCGAAATAGATGCAGTAACTCTGAAGCAATTTGTCCCGCGGTACCAATTAATGATTGACATAATTCGGGGGCGATGTGAACGTTGATTTGTAAGTATTGCCCTCTCGATCTTTCAAAAACTCCTCCTGATGCTAAGCCACTTCCGCAAAACCAATACTGTCCAGGACTAAGATCGTCACCTCCAGATCGGAAACTACCTGCTAGGCAAAACCCATATTGAATCGGATGATCGTGTTCGTTCAATTTCGTCGCTAAGTCGCTGTGAAGTTGATAGTTATCGATTGTGAGTTCTATTCCTTGATGCAAGTTAATCGCTTGCTGAAATCCTTGCCCTAATTCAGAAGGAAACTGCAAAATCACATCCGAGTAGCTTAATGAATTGAGTTGTTGCAGTATAGGGTTAGCTTCTTGCCAAAGTTCCTCGTAAGCTTGCGCTGAAATTGTGGTAGTCATGTGGCGATCGCATATTTATCATTAATTTATTATTGTTAGTTTAGAAAGATTCTCAATATTTTAGATTGGTGGGTGCAAATAAGGTAACATCCAAGTTGGTAATTGGTAATTGGGTTGATCCTCGTTTATCCTACAACTTGTCGTGATGAGTGCAGCGCACGTCAAAAAAACAATTCCTTGATTCCCTCGCTACCGATTTCAATTGCTAATGCTGCGAGGAGAAAACCTAACAGTTGCGTGACAATTACTGCACCTTCGGCACCAATCCACTTGTCAATCCGCCCTGCTTGGCGTACGATAAACCACGTCACAACCATTGCAGCAACTGTACCCACAACAACACTGAAATGCGCATTAGGCGACTCGGACATCAATAGCATCACGGTTGTAATCGTTGCAGGTCCGGCGAGTAAAGGCAACGCTAAAGGAGTAATGGCGATATCGCGCCCTTGTTCGACGATTGGCGTATCTAATTCGCCTTCAAGCATTTTTAACGCAATTAGTAGCAGTAACAACCCTCCAGCTACGCGTAAGGATGCAATACTGATGTGCAAGTAATCGAGAATAAATTGACCGCCAAACGCAAAGCTTAATAATACGGCGATCGCAACAATGCTAGCTTTATCAACGACTCGGTTACGTTGCTGTGGTTCCATACCCTTAGTCAGAACTAGAAATATCGGTGCATTACCCAAAGCATCCGCAAGGACAAATACAGCAACAAAGGTTCTGACTACGACAGATGTATCCACAATGACAATCCTCATGTGAAAGGGACTAGGAGCGAGGGGTAAATTTAATTATCCACTGCCAGGTTTTTTCAAATCAATAAATCTGGCATCATACCTGAGAGTGATTTATTTTTGCACCTGCCAACATGACTCAACACGACGCACAAGTACGAATCGAACGCGACTCGATGGGAGAACGACAAATTCCCCATCATGTTTACTATGGTATCCAAACCTTACGAGCAATAGAGAATTTTCCGATCAGTGGACTCAAGCCATTACCGCCGTATGTTGATGCGTGTGTGTTGATTAAAAAAGCCACTGCGATCGCTAACGGCGAACTCGAATGCATATCTTCAGAAATTAGTCAAGCAATTGTTGCAGCCGCAGATGAGGTGTTATCGGGGCAACTGCGCGATCAGTTTGTTGTCGATGTTTATCAAGCAGGCGCGGGAACTTCGCACCACATGAACGTTAACGAAGTCTTGGCAAATCGAGCTTTGGAAATCTTAGGCGATGAAAAGGGGAATTACAAGCGCATTAACCCAAACGATCATGTCAATTATGGTCAATCTACTAATGATGTCATTCCGACAGCAATTCGCATTGGGGGCTTATTAGCACTCAAAAGAACACTTTATCCAGCGTTATTAGGTGCGATCGCCACTTTAAACACTAAAGCCGTAGAATTCCAAGATATTGTGCGATCGGGTAGAACGCATTTACAAGATGCAGTTCCGGTCAGATTAGGCGAAAACTTTCGTGCTTGGGCGCAAATTCTGCAAGATCATGAAACTAGAATCAAAACTGCTGCCCAAGATCTTACCGTTCTTGGTTTAGGAGGTAGCGCAGCAGGAACAGGATTAAACACGCATCCACAGTATTGCGATCGCGTTGCGCAAATTTTATCCGAACTCATCGACCAACCATTACATCCTGCACCGCATTTAATGGCAGCAATGCAAAGTATGGCACCATTTGTCAATGTTTCGGGTGCGTTACGCAACTTAGCACAAGATTGCGTCAAAATTTCCCACGATCTGCGATTAATGGATTCAGGACCAAAAACAGGTTTGAAAGAAATTCAACTACCACCCGTACAGCCTGGATCTTCGATTATGCCAGGAAAATACAACCCTGTAATGGCAGAAATGACATCGATGGTGTGTTTTCAAGTAATGGGTTACGACAGTGCGATCGCACTTGCAGCGCAAGCCGGACAACTTGAACTTAATGTCATGATGCCACTCATTGCCTACAACCTGATTCACAGCATTGAAATTTTAGGTAACACTATAGCCGCGTTAACCGAAAGGTGCATCAAAGGTATTTCAGCAAATCGCGATCGCTGTTTAGCGTACGCAGAAGGTAGCTTAGCGCTAGTCACAGCTTTAAATCCGTATATTGGTTACTTGAATGCAGCCGCAGTTGCTAAAGAGTCCTTAGAAACAGGTAAATCACTGCGACAAATTGTTCTCGAACGCGGATTAATGACAGCAGAAGATTTAGCTAAAGTCTTAGATTTAGAGCAAATGAGTGCAATGCGTTCTACTCAAAGATAGGCGCTTTTTTATGCATTAAGTAAGACCTAAGAATAGCTGCTTTTTCTTATAATACATAATGCATCCAAGAAATATCAAATAGGAGAAAGATTGAGTTGGCTACTACTGCGATTACTCGAAAAAACCTTATTCAAAGTCTAATGACAGGTTTAATTATTGGTGTGCTAGTTGGCGCACCTTTAGGTTGGTTCGTTCATCAATTTTATGCTGAACGTCGCTTAGCAGATGTTTTGATTTGTCGCGAAAAAAACCGCAATCAACCTGAAGCTGTTTTACAGTCAATTTGCGGCTCTAGATTTTAGGTCTATATATTTTAGTAATAAAGTCATCTCAAACTAGCTACGAGAATCCCTCTCTAGCTCTTTTTTCGGTATTCTCTGTGTCCTCTGTCGTTCGTTTCACTTATAATTCAAATACTACGGCTCTATCCATTCAACGAATTGACACAAAACCAGCTTGATCTATCATTTTTTCTCCCTCATCAGTTGCTAATAAATTAGTATAAGCAACTCCTGCTTGCTCATCGAGACTACCATCACGTTTGACGATCGCAAATAGACGACGAGTAAGCGGATAAGAACCGTTAGCAAGCGCAGTCTTATTCAAAACAGTTTTATTTGCACCAACAAAAGGAGTAATAAACATTTCTCCTGGTGCTATAGATAGCGGTAAAGGATAGATAGTTTTTTGTCCGACGACAACTGAGGCGGAACTATAGCCAATACTGCCAGGAGTAGCAGCTACTTTGAGAATAGCCTCGGTAGCTGTACTGACAATTTGCACATTACCAAATTCTCTTCCGGCTAAAACTCGTTGTTGCACAACATCAGCGGTTCCACTCACTTGCGGATCAAAACTAAACGCGGTGATCGGAAGATCTAATCCTCCTACATTTTTCCAGTTAGTGATTTTCCCTGAAAAAATATCTTGTAGTTGCGACAAATTTAAACCAACAATCAGATTACGAGGATTGACAAAAAAAGTAATACCATCAATCGCGATAGGTATTTGTTCTAGCGCAAAGCCACGCGCTTTCGCTTGGGCTAATTCGTCTTGTTTTAAGGGGCGCGATGAGAGTGCGAAGCTTAATTCACCATCGAGTAACATTTTTATCCCCGTCCCAGAACCTTGAGGAATACCAACTGGTTCGACAAAACGTAATTGATACTGTCGTTGTGATTGGCTAAGTGCAGCAAGAACTGCTGGAGAACGTAACGGTGCAAACGTCGGAGAACCTCCATAGTTAAATACTCCTTCAGGAACATTAGGAACTTCAGCAAAGGTTTTATACTCAACCTGAACGTTGCTACCAACTTCGGAACTTATGGGGTTAGAAATGCTAATTTGGATTAATCTGTAAATTGAAATTGTAACGGCTAAAGTAGTAGCAATAATTCCGATTCTAAGTAAGAACTGAATATTATTGCGGTCAAATGGTATAGAATTTACATCTGCTAGTGAAGATTTTTTTACTGATTCTTGAGCAATGCTATTAATTGTGTTCGATGCGATCGGTAAACTATTAGCGTTTACTTTAGTTAATAAAACAGAGTTTGTTTTTATATTGAGTTGGCTTGAGGAAGATTGCTTATCTTGATAGCTTGAATCGGATAAATTTTCAAATTCATCTATAATTTCTTCGATAATGTAATTTTGATAAACCGATAGATTTGCAATTTGCTGCTCATATGTTTGTTCGCTCAGTACGATGACTGTCTCTTGTGCAGAAAGCGGAACAAACAAATTGATTAATTCCCCTTGATTTAAGGCATTATGGCATTGCTGACAAACCTCAGGTGCAATTATGACTCCAGGGCGTGCAGGTTTATAAGTCCACAAGTTAGGGACAACTTTTTTTTCTATTATTGATGGATTTTGTCGGTCAATTACTGCTAATGGTCCTTTTTGTAGGTAAGTAAAGATAGTGTCTAGATGAAAGCTAAGCAGTGTTTCGTCTAAGTAGTAGCAGATGAAATAAGGAATAGCATTCTGAGTTTTTTCATCGATTCCTTCATGATATATCCAGCCGAATAGTGCCTGGTGCGAAGTCATTTGGTGTAAGTAAACAGCGCGGTATCCTAAACTCGGAGGATTCAATACATCCCAGTAGCAGGAAATAATGCGATCGCTAAATACTGTCTGCACTGCTTGCGGTACTTGCTGACTTGCAAGCTGTTGAAATCCTATACCAGCAAAACTAGTGTAATGGAGTTGTCTTAGGAGTAAATCCATTTGCTTGTAAAAAAAAATTAAACAATACTATCTTGAGGAGGATTTTCAAGCAACTACTCCCCTAACTTTATTAGGTATGCAAATTCTGTTCAGTATAATACTAAATTTTTACTTCATATAAATTTTAGATTTGCTGCTAATACCAAAATTATCAGTAAGTTGGCGATCGCTCAACAACCTTTTGTCATCCAAACACCAATAGTGATGAATCACTGGCAATCTCGAATTAAACGGAAAATCATTGTAATAGCGAATACAATGTTAATATCACCAATACTAGCTACAAGAGCGAGTACCGAAAAGTCAAACTATCAAGCGATCGCTACCCAGAATAAGACAACTAACTGAGTAAGTACGAATAACGCAACCATCGTCGCACCGATTGTGCAAAATGACGTGTTGTTGGGCTTACTCGTTGCACATTAATGCGATCGCCCGTGAATTTGGCAGCAAAATGAGATTAGCTTGTTTTCGCACCTCGCAACGCAAGTCGGTTTTGCTGTTCATCAAATTGCTCTAACATGAATTCACAACCAATCGTTAGTTTAATTCAAGCTCAGTCTTACGAGCGATCCTTATTACGCACTGCTATAGAAAATCTATTACAGCCTTGGGGAGGGCTAAGGGCTTTTATCAAGCCAGGCGATCGCGTGTTACTCAAACCGAATTTACTCACAGGTTCGCGCCCCGATAAAGAATGTACAACGCGTGCTGAGGTAGTTTACACCGTAGCACAGATGGTTATGGATCTTGGTGGTAAGCCATTTTTAGGCGATAGCCCTGCGTTTGGTAGTGCTAAAGGTGTGGCGATCGCCAACGGATATCAACCGTTAATTTCTGAACTGAATTTGCCAATTGTAGACTTTCACGGGCAACGCTATCAAACGGTCAGCGAAGAATTTAACCACTTGCTGCTGTGTAAAGAAGCAATCGAAGCGGATGTCGTCATTAATCTACCCAAGGTGAAATCACACAGCCAACTCACATTAACTCTCGGCGTGAAAAATCTCTTTGGCTGCGTACCAGGAAAGATGAAAGCCTGGTGGCACATGGAAGCTGGAAAAGATCTTAACCGCTTTGCGCAAATGCTTGTCGAAACAGCGCGGACAATTAACCCTGATTTAACGATTATTGATGGCATTATCGGTCATGAAGGCAATGGTCCAAGTGGTGGCGAACCGCGACAATTAGGCGTACTCGGTGCAGCGACAAACGTCTTTGCGCTCGATCGCGCGATCGTCGATATATTGCAAGTTCCACCCCAAAGCGTACCTACAATCGCGGCTCAAGCACGTTTAGGATTATGTGCAGATATAAGCGAAATTCACTTTCCGCTTTTACATACTACTGCGTTGCAGGTAGATGATTGGAAATTACCCGATGCGCTTGTGCCTATCGATTTTGGAATGCCGCGCATCATTCAATCTACGTTTAAACATCTCTATATCCGCTGGATTCAAGAACCAATGCGGGCTTATACCAATGCTGTGGGGAAATAAGCGTATTTACTTAAGTGTAAACTATGCTACGATGAGCCACTATCGGTTTAGATTAAGCTGTTAACACCCTCCGATTGCTCAAGCAACCGCCATCAAGCTAGCTAGTGGCGGTTTTTTGTTGTGCGTTGAGTACCCTATTCGTTTTCGCCAATCGCCCCTAAATCCCCCACGAGTGGGGAACTTTGAATACTAAGGCTTTAGAGAAGCCCCCCAGAATTGGGGAGCCAGGCGAAAGGTGCGGGGGTTTACCCCGTTGAGCGAACTGGCGTGGGTTGGGGGGCGGGATAAGCTAATTGAGCAACACTGGATGAGAATAGCAGCAGCAAGGTAATAATAAAGGATAAACAAATATTCTTGTGGTTAAATCGTGGTTGTGAATGCGCCTACTCAAAATACAACGTTTCGCATCTCGCCCATCATTCGGATAACGTTGATGAGTTTGTACATTGCTTTAACAGTACCTTTGCCTTTTTTATCAAGTATTACAGCAGCACCTGTTCCACCGGTGTTGTTGTGGGTAGGAATCGGTATCGGGGCTGTGGCGTTATACGCAGCGTTGTGCGAACGAGTTATTGTTGATGAACAACAAATTCAAGTGACTTATCCGCGCTGGGTACCAAAGTTTTTTCGTAAAGGGTGGGCGTTACCTTGGGCGGAGGTGAAGGATTTAAAACCACGCACGACAGGTCAAGGCGGATTAGTCTACTATTTTTTAAGTAAAGAGGGAAAAGGTTACTTGTTACCGATGCGAGTAGCAGGTTTTGCTCGGTTGGTTGAATACGTACAAGCGAAAACAGGTATTGATACAACGGATGTCAAACCTTTAGCACAGCCGTGGATGTATTTGATTTTGCTACTGTTTACTGTGCTACTACTCTTAGTAGATGCTTGGACAATTACCACTGCACTAGCACAAGGTGGTAATTTAACTTAATCAAAGTTGTATTTCAGGAATAGGTGTGGAGTGCCAACACAACTGCGCTTACAGCAGGTGAGTTTATCGGCTGCGATTGGTTCACAGTCTTTACTGCAAGATATTTCTTTTGATGTTACAAAGGGCGATCGCATTGCGATTGTTGGTTCATCTGGTGCAGGGAAAACATCGCTATTGCGACTATTGAATCGCTTAAGCGAACCAACGGCGGGTATGATTTGGTTTGAAAATCAAGACTATCGCCAAATTCCTGTGTTGCAACTACGTCAACAAATCGTACTCGTAATGCAAGAGTCGAAGTTATTGGGAATGACAGTACAAGAGGCGATCGCTTATCCCCTCGTGTTGCGCAAATTGCCAAAATCACAAATTCAACAACGCGTTTCGCAATGTATTGAAGTCTTGCATATTCCCGCAGAGTGGTTAGATCGTAACGAGTTACAACTTTCGGTAGGACAAAGACAGTTAGTTGCGATCGCGCGGGCTTTAGTGATTCAACCAAGAGTTTTATTGTTCGATGAACCCACATCGGCGTTAGATGCAGGTAGAGCATCACACCTAGTACAAGTTTTAACCGATTTAGCCACAACGCATCAAACAACAATTTTGATGGTAAATCATCAATTAGAGATTGCAGAGTTATTTTGTACGCGAGTTTTGCACTTACAGCAAGGTAAGTTAATTCAGGATCAACCTAATACTAGAGTCGATTGGGCAAACTTACGCCGAACTTTGATTCAAGCTGAAGCAGAAACTGCTGCTGAATGGAGCTAATTTCCCGTCAATAATTCTCGAATCATTTGTGGAAGCTGCACGATTTGCTGCCAAAGTTGTTGTGGTTGAACGCCAAACCCAATTTGTAAAATAAGCACGATCGCTGCTACTGTTAGTGCGGTGCTAAGCGTTGTCTTAACGACTCTCATTAATGCCGTGAATACCAACCAAGCTACAACCAAAGCCGCAATCAAAACGATTAAATCTATTGGCACAAGCATTACCCAAATCTCGCTTTTAGCCCTGACTGCTATATCAAGTGTTATATCATCTTTGGTTAAATAATCAGAATATCGATATCGTTACGCTGTTATTGGTGGTTCGTGACTAGACACCCTTCACCTTGAATCACCATTTGTGTTATCACTAATCAACCGGATTTGATATCATTCTTCTTAATCTAAAGCAAAATAATATTAGGATACACGCTGATTTCTCAACGGCTCCTAATTCTTTACAATTGATGGGATGTTAACTATGTCAGCGATGCAATGGCAAAAACTGCTGTCCCGTAGTCGGTTATCAGGCAATTTGAATATTGTAGATCCTGGGCGGACAGCTTTTGAAAAGGACTTTGACAAAATTATTTTCTCTTCTTATTTTAGAAGATTAAAAGACAAAACACAAGTTTTTTCTTTAGTAGATAATGACTATATTCGCAGTCGCTTAAGTCATAGTTTAGAAGCTTCTTGTGTAGGGAGAACTTTAGGAACGCTTGTCGGCCAAGAAATTGTTAAACGCCACGCCAAAGAATTACAAGATTATACGGCTCGCGATTTTGGTGATATTGTCGCGGCAGCTTGTTTGTCGCATGATATCGGTAATCCACCTTTCGGTCATGCGGGAGAAGATGCAATTCAAGAATGGTTTAAATCTCCCAATGCAGCCGCAGTCTTATCATTATTAACTCCTGAACAACAAGCGGACTTTAAATATTTTGAAGGTAACGCTCAAGGCTTTAGAATTCTGACAAAACTTGATAAACCACAACATCGGCAAGGCTTACAGTTTACTTGCGCAACTTTAGCAACATTTACTAAATATCCTAGAGAAGCAGGTCTTACTAGTAATTCATTTAATAAATACAATAGTAATTCTAATAAGAAGAGTACTAAAAAACATGGCTTTTTTCAAGAAGAAAAAGAGCTATTTACGCAAATAGCAGACGAAGTAGGATTGATTCGGCGCAAAGAGAATGTTGCTTGGTGGTGCAGACATCCTTTAGTTTTTCTCGTTGAAGCTGCTGATGACATTTGCTACCATATCGTAGATTTAGAAGATGGCTTTTCGATGGGGTATATCGACTATGCAGAAGCTAAAATGTGGTTGAGTGATATTTTAGTAGGAGAAAACATAGAGGATTTAGATGATAAAAAGGAACATATTAAGTATCTACGAGCAAAAGCAATTCATAAATTAATTATTGAAGTTAAACAAGTTTTTCTCGACTATGAAGAACAAATACTATCAGGAACCTTTGATAGTCCATTAACTTCGCAAATTGAGTCGGGATTCAAATTAGAAGAAATTATAGAACTAACTCGTAGAAATGTCTATGAAGCCTGTGAAGTTGTCGAAGTAAAAGTTGCTGGATATCAAGTTCTTGGAGGCTTATTAGAAGAGTTTATTAGCGCTGTCACTAACAATAACTTATCAAAAAGCTATTTGACGAAAAAACTGTTACCTAATTTTAATGATACTGATGAAGAACTTTATACCAAAATTTTAAACGTCACCGATTATATTTCAGGAATGACCGATTCTTATGCAGTTTCCCTATTTAAGAAAATTAAAGGAATCTCGTTACCGCGTGGTGGAAGGTAGATAGTGGTGAGTTATCTAAAACACTATTCTTCCTCTGCTTCCTCTGCACCTCTGCTTATTATTGCAATTCTCTAATGCGTTCTTGAGCATCTTGATAATACTCTGGTTTTTGTTGTTGCTCATAGAGGTTTGCCGCTTGTTGGAAGTCTTGCAATGCTTGCTGATTGTTACCTATTGCACTGTAGCAAAGTGCGCGATTGTAGTATGCTTCTGCGTAATTAGGGTTGATTTGTAGGGCTTGGTTGAAGTCTGCGATCGCACTTTGGTGTTCTCCCTCGTTATACCGCGCAATACCGCGATTAAAATACGCATCAGCGTCTTTGGGATTTAACTGTAAGACTTGAGTGTAGTCGAGGATTGCGCCGCGATTATCACCGCGACGTCGCCGCGCATTACCGCGATTGTAATAAAATCCAGGTCGATTTGGTTCGAGTTGAATTGCTTGGTTAAAATCAGCCATCGCGTTGAGTTCGTCACCCAGCGCAAACCGCAGAATTCCCCGACTGTTGTAAGCTGAAGCAAACTTAGGATTGAATGCGATCGCGCGATTGTAATCAGCGATCGCCGCTTCGTTGTTTCCTAACCTGTCGTAAGCAATTCCCCGATTGTAGTAAGTTGTCGCATTGTTAGGATTGATGTTGATTGCTTGATTGTAATCAGCGATCGCACCTTGATGATCTCCCAAGTCGTCGCGGGCGTTACCACGATTTTCGTAAGCTGCTGCGTTACCAGGATCGAGACGAATCACTTCGGTAAAACTCGCGATCGCACCTTGAATATCACCATCACTGTACTGTTTAACACCTTGGTTGTAATAGTTTTGGATATTTGTTTCGATCGTCGGTTGTGTTGTTTCTGCTTCAACCACGGTCGGCGCATTCACCAAAACATAGACAATTCCTAAAATCGCAATGCTAGTTCTCAGGCGGTTCATAACTTTACGTAATTATGAGGTTTATTGTTTATTTGTGGTGCTATTTTGCACTTACGCTACAGATAATCAATTCCAGTGATAACTTATCAAATTTCCCAGAAAATTGGTGAATTTATGTCTTTATAAAGGGAATATCTTTAAGAGGGCGATCGCCTAGCTCAATAAACCTCCTACATAAATTCAAATCTTGTCTCCGAAAAGTGAAAAGAGACAGAAAATTTCTCAATCACTAAAAGTCCCCCTACACATGGGCAGGGTTGTCTCATTGTAGGAGAGGGAAAATGATGTCCAACTGATTTGCCAGCTTTCGCTTGGCAGATGCCATCGAGGTGAAGCCCAAAGCGCGAGCGAGGGTGATGAAGAAGTTGCGCACCACTGACCAGTTGGCAGAGGCAAATCGTCCGCGTTGATTCTGCCTGGTGCGAACAATTGCACCCATTGCGTGAACAGTGTTGCTAACACTTGATAATCCAACTGTTGCATCACGCGGCCAAAGGTAGAGTACTAAGGCACTGGGGTGTCTTCAGCCAGTTCCAGTCTGCGGCATTCTCTGCCATAGCGTTGGGTAAACTCGGCTAAAGGACGATATCCCCAGTACCCAATCATCGCTCCCAGGATGATCAGCAATAGAACCAACCATAATCGATGCCGTTGACCACGAGCAGCGCGGTATAGCACTTGTTTGAGATGTGCAATTAGACTCATCGTTGTCACTGGAGCACATCAATTGAGCCTAGTCTAATTTTTCTCCCCTTACTTTGAAACAACCCTGCCGCAGTTGGGGAGCCACTGCGGTGCGGAGTTTCCTCTGTTGAGTGCAAGTGGCGTGGATTTATGAAGCAAAAATCTTCCTATTGAAGCTGACTAACCATCCTACTATCCAACGCTTCACAAACAGCGATCGCTTCTTGTCTTGCCCAACGATCCGCGTTCACAATGTCCTCTAGCGATGGATTTGTACAATTATCTGCGGTATGGCGATCGCATACACGTTCAATACACCGAGGAATATCTAAAAAGCGAATCTTCTCTTCTAAAAATAATGCTACCGCTTGTTCGTTAGCTGCGTTCAATACGGCTGGCATTGATCCGCCAGCTTTACCTGCGGCGTAAGCAAGTTGCATACAAGGATATTTCTGGTGATCGGGGGCTTTAAACGTCAAATTCCCTGCTTTTACTAAGTCGAGAGATTCCCAGTTTGTATAAATGCGTTCAGGATACGATAATGCATACAACAACGGTAAACGCATATCCGCCCAACCCAACTGCGCTAACACTGAAGTATCTTGCAATTCAATCAACGAGTGAATAATACTTTGCGGATGGATGACAATATCGATGCGATCGTAGTCAAGCCCAAAGAGAAAATGCGCCTCAATAACTTCCAAGCCCTTATTCATCAACGTCGCCGAGTCAATCGTAATTTTTTTACCCATTGACCAGTTAGGATGTTTTAAGGCATCTGCAACTTTAACTTGCGCTAACTTTTCGACAGGAAGATCGCGAAAAGCGCCACCAGAGGCTGTCAGTAAAATCCGCCGCAATCCTTTATCAGGTACACCTTGGAGACATTGAAAAATTGCGGAATGTTCGGAGTCTGCTGGTAATAATTTTACATCGTATTTCTCGATTAACGGCAACACAACCGGACCACCAGCAATCAGCGTTTCTTTGTTAGCTAAAGCGATATCTTTACCCGCTTCAATCGCTGCAATTGTTGGTAATAACCCAGCACAACCGACAATTCCTGTAACAACCGTTTCCGCATCGCCATAACGCGCCACTTCGACGATTCCAGCTTCACCAGCCAGCAAAATTGGTTGTGGATCGAGATCGGCGATCGCTTCTTTGAGTTCGGGAAGTTTGTCTTCCACACAAATTGCAACGATACTTGGTCGAAACTGTCGAATCTGAACCGCAAGCATTTCTACATTACGCCCAGCCGCCAAACCGACAATCCGAAATTGATCGGGATACTGCGCCACAATATCGAGGGTTTGCGTACCGATAGAGCCAGTGGAGCCAAGAAGAGTAATCGCTTTCACAACAATTTAAGAATCAGCAGTAACTCCAATATAAGATTCTAAGGGGACAAGCGTTTCAATAACTTCAAAATCGCGGTGGTCTATTTTTGGTATTAATCAATTGCAGCACGATTAGCCCTCCACTTTTATAGAAGAACTGAACCCCTTTCAAAGTCTCCCACAAGTGGCGGATTTAGGAGCTAACAATTCCCCTAAAAATCCAACAAACCGTATCTTTTTTGCAAGTCTAACAATTTCATCCTGGCTTCCCCTGCATTATCCGCCAAATCGGCAAACTCGACAAACCGCCGTAACTCTTTGCGTAAGAGATTGCGTTCAACTTCTAAAGTTTCGCGGTCCAACTCTGGCGGTAAAACAATCATGTCAAAAATTGTGGCACGTTCTTTGCCTGGATGCGGGCGCAAAACTCGCCCTCGACGCTGAATAAATTGTCGAGGATTTCCCGAACTTGCCAAAATCACCGCCGTTTGAATTGCTGGAATATCCACTCCTTCATCTAAACAGCGAATTGCCACTAAACCTTGCAACTCCCCAGTTTCAAACTGATGACGTAACTTTTCGCGTTCTGATAGTGGTGTTTGGGCGGTGTAGGTACTGACTCGATAACCAAGTTCTAAGCCTAAGATTCTCGCGACAGCTTCAAGTTGATCGTTTGCCGATCGCGATCGCCGATTTTCTTGCGTACCATCGCTGCAATAAAATAGCGTATGCGTCGTTTCGCACCGACTCCTCATCAAATCGCGCAAAGCGTTTAACTTATTTTCCGCCGCACCAATTAACCTTGCGCGTTGCATCAGTAATGGCGTTAAGTCTTCATAATCTAAATTCTCTATCGCAACGTTGTCGCGTTGTTGCCATAATAATGCGCGTCCAATTTTTTTGGTTAACTTCGCGTAAGCTAGACTTTCTGCTTCGGTTAGTTCTACCAAAATCGGATAGTAAAGATAATGTACCAAAGCACCTTGGGCGATCGCATCTTTTAAAGTAAACTCTGGTTGTAAAACTGAACCAAAATAATCAAATAAAGACTGCGTTCCCACATCATCAAAATACCTTTCCGGTGTTGCAGAAAGCGCCAAGCGTAACCCGATGTTGCGCGGTAAACATTCTTCTAATCTTGGTGCGCCTAAGTTATGCGCTTCGTCTCCCACAATTAATGTTTTCTCAGGAAAATATCGCAATTGCGATTGAAAACTATCACTGATGAGCGTCGAATTTGTTGTAATCACAGTCAAAAACCGTTGATTACCAGAACGCACGTTATATAGCTGCGTTGATAGTATGGAATGCCAGCTACGCAAGTTTTCAAAAGCTAACACTGGCTGTAGATTAAACTTCTCGCATTCTTTTGCCCATTGTGTCACCAAATGCTGATACGGACAGACAACAAGCAAAACTTGCAAATCAATTTTTTGATAAAGTTCAGCAGCGATAGACAGCGCTGTAATTGTCTTACCGCTACCCGTTGCCATTTTCAACGTCCCTCTACCATTATTCGCAAACCAACTGGCGACAGCTTGATGCTGATACGGACGTAGGTGAATTGTTGCTGGTATAAGCGGACACCCACGCGGTATCTGATTAACTTGATAGTCGCTTTTGTTTTCTGCGGCGACGACTAATCGCAGTCGGTTGCGGTCGCGCAGAAAGTCGGAATATCGCTTCGCATAGGTTTTATCAGGAGATTGTTGTAAATACATCTGATGCAATCCCAAACTTTCAGCGACTTCCAACTTTCTTTAAGTGTACAGTAATATTATTGAATTGTATAGTATTAATAGATACAAGATCTCCGTTGAGCCATAGCAATCGAGCGGAAGCACAGAGTTATTGCCTCAATGCGCTTTTAACGCTGACCTCCGACCCCCGATCCCTGACCTCTACTTAGTTATAATCGCGCCAAACGCCAACAAGAAGACCTTGTACTTGTACCTGTGTCGCCGCCACCTCAATCGGTCTATATTTAGCATTTGCGGGTTTAAGCGTGACGCGATCGCCGCGCCGGTAAAATCGTTTTAAAGTTGTACCATATCCGTCTACTCGCGCCGCGACAATTGTGCCATTGCGCAGTTTTTCTGGTTCGGATACTGGGCGCATAATCACCAAGTCACCCTCGGTAATGAGATCTTCAATCATACTGTCACCAACTACGCGCAAAGCATACGTATGCGGCGGTAAAAATAAGTTAGAAAAATCTAATTGTTCGACAGTATCCGTGAAAGGTTCAAGTAAACCACCTGCGGCGATCGCACCCAAAACAGGGACACTTTGTTGTGCGCGGTTGAGTATCCGAATTGTGCGGGCTTTACCTTCTGTCCATTCAATATAGCCTTTAAAGCGTAAATGTTCTAAACGGCTTTGAATCGGCGCGGGTGATTTCAAATTCATCGCCTGCATCATCTGGCGAATCGAGGGCGAATGCTGGTGTTGGCGAATATACTCGGTTAACCAGTCATATAATTCTTGTTGAGCTTCGGTGAGAGGTTCCATCATAATTCGGAAGCCAAAATACAAAGGTCTATAAGAACATTCGTACTACATATTTGCCCCGAATAGCAAAAATAGTGAAAAAATAATTTTTCTTGAGAATTTTACAGCCGTGCGATCGCTGTATTTACTCACACTCATTTATTTTAAGGTTGCTACAAATAAATATCACAGCACAAAATAATTAAAATTGTATCAATTTCTGTGCGCACTTATTGACAATTTTTTCTAATTCAGCGTAACCTAATTTCTAGAAAATTTTTGCTAACTCTTCTCAAGTACTATGAACAAGCAATCCAAGGCGGTAGAGCTATTTTTAGCTCTTGGACTTGTTGCGACGACAATGAATGCCTGTAACACGAATACTCCTAGTAGTCCACAAGCAAACGAAGCGCAAACACCCAATTCCACAGTAGCAACTTCGGCAACAGGTGGCGAAGGCGGTGAAGGCGGCGAGGGCTATCAACAATCAACTTTTCAAGATAAACTCAGTGGCGCAGAGTTGCTCAATGCGCTGCGTGATGGTGGTTACGTCATCTACTTCCGGCACGCTCAAACTGAAAAAGATTATGCTGACCAAGTGAGCGCCAAAATGGGAGATTGTTCAACACAGCGAATGCTTAGTGAGACAGGATGGCAACAAGCCAAAACGATTGGCAAAGCTTTTCAAGCGTTAAAGATTCCAGTAGGTCAAGTTTACTCTAGTGAATATTGCCGCGCTTGGCAAACAGCCGATATCGCATTTAATCGCTACCAGAAAGATGCGCGATTGAACTTTGCACCAGCAGAAGACTATACCGAAGCACAAATCCGCCAGATGCGAGAAGCTGTAACGCCATTATTAACGGCTGTCCCTGCAAATGGTACTAATACAGTCATTGTCGGTCACGACGATGTTTTTGATGCCGCAACAGGAATTTATCCCGAACCGCAAGGCGTTGCTTATATCCTCAGACCAAACGGTAGTAGTTTCGAGATTGTAGCAAATATGCTTCCTGAAGAATGGGCAAAATTGTCAAATTAAACAGCAATATCTTCCCAGTGTGCTGCTTTCAGACTCCTAACTTTTATATATATCAAGTCCTGCACCTCTGCTTCCTCAAAGATCAGCTTTGAATCAGAAGCACTCTCACTCTACGCCCAACAAACTTGCTAACAAAGCCTTTTGTGCATGAAGTCGATTTTCTGCTTGATCCCACACGCGAGATTGAGAACCTTCGATGACACCATCGGTAATTTCTTCACCGCGATGCGCTGGTAAGCAGTGCAAAACGATCGCTTCAGCATCAGCAAGACTTAATAATTGTTCGTTAATCTGATACGGCTGAAAGACAGGAATTCTTGAAGTTGCTTGCGATTCTTGCCCCATACTTGCCCACACATCAGTGTATAACACCGCCGCCCCTTTTGCCGCAGCTTCAGGATCTTGGGTGACAGTGACTTCGGTTTTGTTTTGGGCGATCGCTTGCGCTTGCGCGACAACTTTCGCATCTGGTGCAAATTCCGCAGGTGTTGCAACGCGGACATTCATTCCCACCAACGCACAACCTAACATCAACGAGTGCGCTACGTTATTACCATCACCGACATACGTCAACGTCAATTCCTCTAAATTACCAAAACACTCTTGAACGGTTAATAAATCGGCTAATATTTGACAGGGATGCTCTAAGTCACTCAACGCATTAATTACCGGAATTTTGGCGTAGCGCGCAAAAGTTTCAAGTTGCTGCTGTTCAAACGTGCGAATTGCCAAAATATCCAAATACCGATCTAAAACCCGCGCGGTATCTTCTACAGGTTCGCCGCGACTGACTTGAGTGACATCCGGATTCAAATCAATCACTTGTCCGCCGAGTTGATACATCGCGACAGAAAAACTCACCCGCGTGCGCGTCGAAGCTTTGTAAAACAGCAATCCTAGGACTTTATTACAGTGCAGTTGCTTTCCCGCTTTTAATTCTGCTGCAAGTTGCAACAACTGTTTCACTTCATCTGCATCTAAGTCAGCCAAGCTTAATAAATCGCGTCCTGTGAATGCTGCCATGCCAATCCTGGATATTACCTGCGTTTACCTGATAAAGATAAACCGTACCAGATTTTTTTCAGTTAGCCCAGTGAATAGATAGTCGTTTTGTAACAATCAGTAAGTGGGGGAAAATAAACGTAATCAAAAGGTTGGTCACTGGTAACGGGTAACTGGTAATTGGTAAGAATATTGAGTAACTTCCCATTAGCCATTACCGATTACCCAACTTAACAAGAGTGATATTTAATTATGCTCACCTACTTGGCTTTGACAAAAGTCTTGATCCAATGCCTCTATGTTTGCTATATTTAATTATTGTGCTGGTGTAGCTCAGTGGTAGAGCAGCTGATTTGTAATCAGCCGGTCGCAAGTTCAAATCTTGTCACCAGCTTTTGAAGCTCGAATATGAAAAATAGTCGGGGAAACCTGCATAGCTCGATAAAGATTTCTTGAAGCCGCTTCAAGATAACACGTTTGTACACGGCTTTTTTGTACTGTGGCATTAAAGGCAACAGCACAAAAGTCATTTTATGTTAGATAATAAAGCGTTATTCGATTATTGGCACGACAGAGTTCAGTTAAAAAACCACGACAGAATCGCAGCGATCGCCGAACACATACCAACGCAAGTACTGCGTCATGAATATACTAACTATGACCTACTGCGGCAAAGCGCTGAGGTGCAAAAGCTAACAGAACCAGAACGCAGTCGCATAATTGCGATTATCAAATATGAGTGTACAGCACAGGTTCTTCAATATCGGGCTGGTTGTCTACGCGATCGCGCTCAAGAGATTGAACATTCTTACCAAGAAATAAGTCAACACAGATCTCAGTTACTACGTCTTATCAAAGTACTGCAAGAAAAACTTTTCGGCAAAGATCAGGAAGTGCGACAGCTAGAAACGCGCGTGGCTTCTTTGTTGACAGAGAATGAAGCGCTACGATTAGAGATTGAAAACAACAATGCCGTAAAAGAACTACAAAAAGAGTTAGAGCAACTTAAGAAGCAGTACGATGCAGTTGAACAGCATAGCCACAAGCTTGCTAGAAACAATCAAAGTCTAGGGGGAAGAGTTGCACACACAAAACGATATAAGAGGGAACGTGATGAAGCACGAGCTTTAATTGCAGAGAAAGATCGCCAAATATTGACTTTAACCGCAGAAAATGAACAATTGCGCGCAACGAACGAGCAATTTCTCCATAAATTAAAAAAGCTATCAGCAGAACCCACAATGGGGTAAAAATATGAATCTGCAAAAACTCAAAGCTACAGTCTATGAGATCGCCGCAGTTAGTACAATCAAGCAACTTAAGACAAAATATGAGGTTCTTAAATCGCTAGATATGCGCCGTAAAGCCTCTTGGGAACAAGCGCTAGCAATCGTACAGCAACATCAAACAGAATTTACGAGTTGGTTAGAGAATCCACCCGACGAATACAAAGAACTCTTTGCAGAAATCGATCGGGTTGCGGGAAACTATGACAATGAGTTAGCGATTCTTAAGCAAAAGCAACAAGCAATGATGTCAATTGCTGACGATATCAAAGCTTTGGCTGAGGAAATTCAAGATGAAGGCGATCGCTTAAAATACGAAGCTAGACAATCACAGCAAGCCGATTGGAACTAAAATTACAGACGCCTTCCGACTAAAGTCGGGGCTGTTTAAACAAAGTGTGCGGCAAGCATACTAGAGGATAAGAAGGTATGTCTTTGCCCGTCGAGTATGAATAAGTTCACCTACGTGAACTTCGTTTTATTTAGCGGCGAATTCATTCGCCAAGCGTCTAGAGGATCTTTGTTTATCTGGCTGCGAATTCATTCGCCAAGCGTCCAATAAATTAAAATTAAAATCACAGCTTCACAAGATTTATTCTATATTTGCTGTCGCAACGCGCATGACTAAACAACGCGATCCTAAATTACCACCCGCAGATTCTCAAAGCGATGAATCAGTGGTGAATGATTGGAAAAACCAAATTGCCAATTTTTGGCGCAGCACAACATCGCGTTTTTGGCAAGCATTACCTATCGATCCTACACAAACTGTAACGAAATGGTTTAGTATTAGTGACGAGCAAATCGCAGAAATTTTAGCGACAGTCCGCGCTGAATTACCAACAACTGAAGCACTATTAATCGGTAAACCGCAAGCGGGAAAAAGTTCAATTGTACGGGGACTCACAGGCGTTTCAGCAGAAATTATCGGTCAAGGATTCCGCCCGCATACGCAATACACTGAACGCTATGCGTATCCTTCAAATGATTTACCGTTGCTGATTTTTACCGATACCGTTGGGCTGGGAGATGTCAATCAAGATGCGCAAGTTATTGTTGAGGAATTAATCAATTTACAGCAAGAAAGTAACCGCGCGCGAGTTTTAATTCTTACAGTCAAAATTAATGATTTTGCCACGAATACGCTGCGACAAATTGCTACACAACTGCGTCAGAAATATCCTGCCGTTCCCTGTTTGCTAGCTGTAACGTGCTTACATGAGGTTTATCCTCCAGGTACCGAAGATCATCCTCCGTATCCACCCAACTATACCGAAGTGAATCGCGCTTTTGCAGCACTGCAAGAAACATTTAGCAGATTGTGCGATCGCGCCGTGATGATCGACTTCACGCTCGAAGAAGACGGCTATACTCCAGTATTTTATGGCTTAGAAGCTTTACGCGATACCTTAGCAGATCTCCTCCCCGAAGCCGAAGCGCGGGCAATTCATCAATTATTAGATCAGGAAGTAGGCGACAAAATCGGCAATCTCTACCGCGATGTTGGGCGGCGTTACATTTTGCCGTTTTCAATTATGGCAGCGACACTCGCCGCCGTTCCGCTACCGTTTGCCACAATGCCCGTACTAACAGCATTGCAAGTATCAATGGTCGGGCTACTCGGAAAATTGTACGGACAGACACTAACGCGATCGCAAGCGGGAGGTGTCGTTAGTGCGATCGCAGGTGGTTTCTTAGCGCAAGCGATCGGGCGCGAGATCGTGAAATTTATTCCTGGTTTTGGCAGTGCGATCGCCGCGTCGTGGGCAGCTGCTTATACTTGGTCATTAGGAGAAGCCGCGTGTGTTTACTTTGGCGATTTGATGGGAGGGAAAAAACCCGATCCGCAGAAGATTCAATCGGTAATGCAAGAAGCGTTTCAATCGGCAAAAGCACGGTTTAAGGGTATTAAGTCTTAATGGTGAAGGTAATTGGTAATTGGTAATGGGTAATGGCTGGTGATTAGTGATTGGTGAAAGATCAAGCATTATTTTAATAATTCTCCCCTGCTTCCTCTGCTTCCTCTGCTGCCTAATTTGTAGCAACTTTAAAGCGAAACGATATAAGTGGTTCTAACTTTTATACTGTGGTGGCGGTACGATACCGAGTTTAGATAAGCCTGCATCAATATCTTTCAGGAGTTGAAAATCTTCCTTGGGTAATGGCGATGTATCGTGTCGTTCTAAAAAGTCAAATGCTTGCCTAAACTGCTGCGATCGCGCTTTAATCGGTGCGTCAAAATGACAAGGAATAATCCACTCAAAATTCCAACTTGCTACTTTATTAGCCCAACCGATAGTTTCCTTGGGCGCGCGATTGAGAATCAGAGTTTGCAGAATCGGTGCAACAAATAAACGACCATTGCCGCATAGCGCATCGAAAGATCGTTGCCAATTCTGTGTCCATTTGAACGGAAAAAGCCCAAAATAGTTTTTACGCGAACGATCTGGTGCGATAATCGCCTTGCGCAATACCTCACCCCAGCCTACAACGTCGAGGACGCTAGGGCGAAAGTACAAAGCAAATAGTGCAGTACGTTGCCATCCTTTGCGGCGATTAGCCTGGGTATCTGCGATCGCGTCTGTTGCACTATCTTTAGCATGAAAGAGTAGCGGATAAGGATCGAGTTGCACAATCGCGGGTGGTTCTTCGGGTACAGACACTACCGAGTCAGTCACAAGTAATATACGCGATTCCTTGTGAAAAAACGCAACTTCAGAAAATCGCCCTGGTCCAAGTTCAATTGCACCAAGAATAGCATAGTCACACTCATCGGCAAAAGGCGCTTGGCTACTATTTTGGGGTAGTACGTGCGTGCGTTTAGGTGGAAACCCTAACCAACTGAGCGGTAAATTCAGCGGAAAACTCCACTGATTCGGCGCAACAAATACTTGCGCGTTAGGAAAGCGACGGGCAAATGGACCTACAAAAACTTTATGTTCTATTCCTGAGATTGTTGGTAAAATAATATACTTGACGTCGCCGTGTTCGGCAACCAATTCATTGACAAGCCGGATGCACTCAGGAGTCGGTGCAACCGGTGCATAGATTAACAAGCCTTGCTCAAGCTTCACAACAGTCATGCGAATTGGCACGACAACGTAGAAAATTCCTTGAACTTGGTCAAAAGTCCAAACAGTATCTTTAATAACTTCTTTGCGAATCGTTCGTCGCTTGCTAAACGGATACAGTGGCACAACGAACCAGAACCACCAGGCGAAGTCGTTGCGATGAGATTTTTCTAGTGTGTCCTGCGCGTTCATTGTCGTTTTAGCTATTCTAGTTCCTCCTGTGAATCAACATTATTGGATGTTGTGCGACATCGCCATTCAAGGAGATCTCCTAGAATACTATGTTAACTGCAATACTAAAAGCTTGATGTCAGCTATCTCAAGTATCACGCAATAGATGAGGTGGTAGAGGATGTGTATGTACAAGCTGACCAGTCGCGAGGTACTCTAGTTCTTCAGGAGTTGATTGGCGATTGAGAACCTCGTTGCGATGAGGATGACGACCAAACCGCGCAATGACATCTTGATGTCTGCCCGCTTGCGCAGCAGAAAATTCTAACAAAGCACGATACTCCTGTGGTGCCTCTTGCGCAAGCTCATCGGCAAGCTTAACCGCGAGTTCTAAATTATTAAGATCCTCAGAATGTCCTAGCGGTAATAAAAAGAACGTCTTTTCCCAAGGAGTTTCCAGCGCAGTGTAGTGACCGATGTTAATTCCTTCGAGCGTCAATAGGCAAGCTTTCTCATCTTGTGCGAATGCTTGCGCCGTTCCTCGATAGATTGTTCGCGAAAATTGGTCGAGAATAATGATCAGTGCCAATCGCGATCGCGCCTCACTCGCCCACGTGTCAAGTTCACCCCGTGTAGCTTGTTCTAGCAGTAGTGCAAAATGCTCGGTTATATAGGCATCCCCACCCCCACGAAACCACCATTCCCATTGACGAACCATTGTCGCGCGATC
Organism: Gloeocapsa sp. PCC 7428; assembly: GCF_000317555.1. Taxonomy (GTDB): domain Bacteria; phylum Cyanobacteriota; class Cyanobacteriia; order Cyanobacteriales; family Chroococcidiopsidaceae; genus Chroogloeocystis. The sequence goes on along the minus strand of NC_019745.1, from coordinate 1,938,673 downwards.
GCAATTTTTTAGCAGGTTAGGAAACCAGAATCGAAGCACATCTTCACAACGTTGATCCATCATGAACCCGCCTTCGTGCTGCATATGTGAGTGCATTATAGTTTACCTGCCGAAGTCACCTCATTGGGTATTTAGCAGTAGTAAGCTCCACAAACGTAATATTAAGGTAGTGATTACTATAATTCCCCTGATTGCACGTCTTACGAAGGCTACCAAATAAGGGTTCAAGATTACTTGATGATTTCTTCCACAGATAACTCAGCGGGCTAACGCTCCTACTATGCCGCCACTACTCGATTTTTCTGAGCTTCTCCATAAGAATAGCTTGCACCTCACCTTCAGGATCAGTAAGATCGAATGGGTAAGGTTGATATGGGGTACTTGGATCGCGACGACTCATAAGCACTTCCAAAGCTGCTCTGAATGCTTGATCGTCATTTCGGTGTGCTGAAATATACTGCTTTAGTTCAGCATTGGTCATTTGATGTAGGTCTTGTGTCATAGAACAAAATCCCAATTGCCATCCTGTTTTATTATTATCGCAAGTTCATCAGCCATCCCAGCTTGAATGTAAATTGTTTTCAGTTTCTGGTCATAACGAAAAACTTGAATTGGTTGATACAGGTTGGACAATAACTGGCAGAGAAATATTGCTGTATTCGATTGTTGCGGTGTTGGCAAGCTACAACTCCATCAATATAACAAATTTAGCCAATTAGATGGCAATGCTATGGTAATCGGCTGTACGCTATCCTACTCAACTCAAATTTTGTGCGATCGCTCCTTATTAACATCCTCATCATGCCCCGATCAAGAAACACTTCTACCAAAACTTTGATGTTTAACTATAGTAATTTTATCTAAGTTGTAATTTTTTTTTGAAACGAACCGCAGAGTCACAGAGAGCACAGAGGCAAGAGATAAGGAGAGATTTTCACAAACAATTTATGATTACTGTATTTGTTTTATTACTTGGTTTGAAAGATATTTTGCACCATTTTTTTATCAACGCTTGCCGTTACTCGATCTAATTCTGCAATCTCGTTAGCATCCAATTTCCAACCTAAAGCACCAATATTTTCTTTTGCTTGTTCTACTGATTTCGCGCCAGGGATGGGGATAGTTCCTTTGCAGATACACCAATTCAGTGCTACCTGCGACATCGTTTTGTTTCTTGATTGCGCTATCTCGCGCAGACATGATAAAAGTGGTTGAGTTCCTGGCAGTAACTGTCGAAACAATAGCCCGCGAATACCTTTTGGGAAAGAACTTTTTTCAGAGTATTTTCCTGTGAGGATACCTAGTGCTAGAGGACTGTAGGCAATTAGTTTGATTCCCAGTTCATCACAAACATCTTTTAATCTCAACTGCGTTACAGGATACGTAGATAGCAATGAATATTGAACTTGTAGAGTTGCAATTGGTACTCCTCGCTCTGTAAATCTTTTATGCACCCATTGCAGTCGTTTTGGTCCATAATTAGATAATCCTACACCTTTCACTAATTCCTGTTCGTAGAGTTCTGCAAGACCATCTAAAAGCGCACCTTCTTGCCAAGGCGCATAATTGGCTGTAGACCAATGCATCTGTACCAAATCGACGTTTCGCCCCAAACGTTGAGCAGAAAATTTGCCAGCTTTCACCATCGACTGACGTGTTAATCGCCAAGGATACGCTGCTAGCTTAGTTGCAATGCAGATGTCTTCTTTACCCACACCGTCATACTCTCTAGTAAAACGTCCCAACAACGATTCGCTGCGCCCGTTTAAGCGCCCAGTTCCATAAGAATCACCTGTATCAAACAATGTGACACCGTTACTCACGCAAAGGTTAAAAACGGCTTGCAATTGACTATCCATGCTTTCGTTGTAGCCCCAAAGCAAGCGATTACCCCATGCCCAAGTACCACAGCCCATTGTTGGGAGGATAAGTTGTTGGTGCATAATTATGACTATTAGCTTTTATCTATCGTACTAGCGATCGCCTACTATACCTCTACATTTCTGCCGCTTGAAAAATCACAGAGTTGCATTTCGATAACAATTCCATTGTGTAGCTCATAGCGTCTGCCGTTGTCTTGATGCCACTTGACAAATTCTGTAAAGCTCATGCGTTCCGGTAAGGTTTGAATCATTGCCACCCACGATCGCACTTTCTTCCTCATCCTATCCCGCAGTAAAGTAAAATTATCTCTTATTCGGCACTTAACATAGACTCATCCCATGCTGTGCGACTATTTAGTACAAATCCTGACTGCTCGCGTGTACGATGTCGCGCAAGAAACACCACTTGATTATGCGGCAAATTTATCCGCACGGTTGAATAACAAAGTTTTCCTCAAGCGCGAAGATATGCAATCGGTGTTTTCTTTTAAGCTGCGGGGTGCTTATAACAAAATGGTAAATTTACCACCGGATATGCTATCACAAGGTGTCATTGCTGCTTCGGCGGGAAACCACGCCCAAGGTGTTGCTTTAGCTGCAAGTTATTTGGGCACACGCGCATTTATTGTGATGCCAGTAACAACACCTCAAGTTAAAGTTGATGCAGTGCGATCGCGTGGTGGAGAGGTAGTTTTACACGGCGATACCTACGATGATGCTTATGCGTACGCCCGACAATTAGAAGCCGAAAAAGGTTTGACGTTTATTCATCCGTTTGACGACCCAGAGGTGATTGCGGGACAGGGAACGATTGGGATGGAAATTCTGCGGCAACATCAGCAACCAATTCATGCTATTTTTGTTGCGATTGGCGGTGGGGGATTGATTTCGGGAATTGCGGCGTATGTAAAAAGGTTGCGCCCAGAAATTAAGATTATTGGTGTTGAACCTGTCGATGCAGATGCGATGTATCAGTCGCTCAAAGCCGGAAAACGAGTGCGATTGTCACAAGTAGGTTTATTTGCGGATGGCGTTGCGGTGCGCGAAGTCGGCGAAGAGACATTTCATTTGTGCCAGCAGTATGTTGATGAAATTATGCTGGTTGATACAGATGCTACGTGTGCCGCGATTAAAGATGTGTTTGAGGATACGCGCTCAATTTTAGAACCTGCGGGAGCGTTGGCGATCGCTGCTGCAAAAGCTTATGTCGAACGCGAACAAATTCAGGGACAAACACTCGTTGCGGTAGCCTGCGGTGCGAATATGAACTTCGATCGCTTGCGGTTTGTTGCCGAACGTGCAGAACTCGGCGAACGTCGCGAAGCTATCTATGCAGTTGCTATTCCCGAACAACGCGGTAGTTTGCGGAAGTTTTGTGAATGTATTGGCAAACGCAACTTAACCGAGTTTAACTATCGCATTGCCGATCAAAAAGAAGCGCATATTTTTGTAGGAGTGCAAATTCAAAATCGTGCGGATCAGGCTAAGTTGGTGGAAACGTTTGAAATTTGTGGGTTTAAGACGATTGACTTAACTGACGATGAACTCACAAAATTGCACTTACGACACATGGTTGGCGGACATTCGCCGCTGGCACACAATGAGTTACTCTACCGTTTTGAATTTCCCGAACGCCCTGGCGCATTGATGAAGTTTGTCGGTTCAATGAGTCCTGATTGGAATATTAGCTTATTTCACTACCGCAACAACGGTGCAGACTACGGGCGGATTGTTGTCGGAATGCAAGTACCACCGCATGAGATGGAACAATGGCAAGCATTTCTCGATACTTTGGGCTATCGTTATTGGGATGAAAGCCAGAACCCAGCCTATAAGTTGTTTTTGGGGTAATGGGTAATATAGTAGAGGTCAGGAATCAGAGGTCAGAGGTCAGAGATCAGTTGACAGTGAAGAGAGTGTGGGAAGACTTTGTCAACTGTCAACTGTCAACTATCAACTTAGCGTGTTCGATGTCCTAACTATTCCTTCGACTAGCATTTAGCTACACAGATGCTAGCAGCTAATCGCTCTTTAACGACCATCCAATTACCAGTTACCAATTACCAATTACCAAGCTGAACCTGCTTAACTAATAATTGCATCTACTGATACAGCGATCGATGGAAATGCTAAAGGATAAATTGTGCCTCCTGCTAACGTAAACTTGGAAGCGTATCCATCTTGGCAATCGCGAAAGACAATAAGTTGTCTTTTTCTCAAGTTAACTACCCAGTATTCCGCAATTCCAACTTCAGCATAAATTTGACTTTTGGTTTCTAAATCTTTCTCTAAGCTGGAATCTGAGTATTCAATTAGCCAAAAGATATTCTCTGGATAGGGATGATGCGATAAGTACTCGCGCCCTAATCTTTGAACGACCCCAATATCAGGTTCAGGTTCAGAATTATTAGGCAGCGTAATCGGTTTACTTAAACGAACTGTAGCACGTTCGCCCAATAATCGGATTAAATATTCCCCAGCTTCACTACTGAAATAGGCGTGTGCTTCTCCCTCCGGTGGTATTTCAACAATTTCTCCCCGCAGCAGTTCTACACGCCGCTTGTCCAAAATGCCTGCTGCAATCATCCGATGATAGTCGTCTATTGTCCACTTGGCTGTGGTGAGTGCCATAGGAATCGCATTGTTCTTTGTTCACATCATAACTCAATCAATTAGTGACTCCAACGCAAAGATTCAAAGCTAGCAAGCCCAACTAAAATTACAGCAAGTATTCCGATCAGAATATAGGGAGCTAAGATACCAAACCATATCAATACAGCACAAACTAACACAGATAGCAAGCGAATGCTTAAAATTTGTTTTGGTAGCGATCGCGGTGATGCCCATTGAACCGTACTGAGTCCAAGTAAAAATAACGCAACTCCACCACAAAGTACTGTCCGCGCCTCGATTGTGAGTCCTTCTTTGGCGGCTGCGGCTTCGAGTCCGGCTTGAATGCCGACTCCTGTAGCGACAATACCAGCAAAAACGAGAACATGACTATAACCATACACATACGAAAGCAATAAGGCTCGCTTACCTCCTCGAAGTGCTTGGTTAATTACTGTAGTATCAGTGCGTTCAAAATACATCCACCACAGACTCACCGCCGCGATAAAACCGCTGATAGCTGCGATCGCAGTGTGCCATTGCCAATTTTCTTCGGTAAAACCGCTAGCTACCGCGAGGATTGCCTCACCGAGTACAATGATGACAAATAACCCAAAGCGCTCATCCATGTGCGATACTTGCGCTGGAACCGAACGAATTGTTGCATAGGTAATGGGTCCATTACTAATTTCGATGAATAGTGCAATTCCCCAAAGCACAAAGCGCATCGGTTCAGGGACAACAATTGAAATAAGCCACAAGACAAACGCAATCGAGAAGCTAATTGTGTAGCGTGCAGTCAGTTCCCTTGACTGGGGTACAAAGCGCCAAGCTTGAATGTATAGAATAATAATCACTAACCGCAATGCCGCATAGACTGTGGCAAACTCTGCTGAACCACCATGCAACGCTTCTGGAATCGTTATCGCTAGAACGATGATACCAAACATGACTCCTAGCATTGTCAAGCGGTAGGAACCGCGATCGACATCAAATTGATCGGCGTAATAACTAAAATCGATCCACAGCCACCACACGGGTAAGAATAGTACGGCAAAGTTGCCAATACCTGCCCAAGTCAATTCATCGTGTAGAACGTGCGCGAGTTCAGCAATCGCAACAACAAAAACCAAATCAAAAAATAGTTCTAACCATGTTGCATGACGTTCGCCGCGATCGCCTTCAGCGCTGTAAAGTCGCAGGGTTATTCGTTGTCTATTCATCTTTGCGCTCTCATCCCAAAACCAGAGAACTTGTACTTTTTAGTATTATTAATCGGAACATCTTAACCCCTGTGTATCCTAATTGCTAGGAAGCCATAGTTAAGGGCTTAAAGTTGCTGCTGGTAACGCACATTATTAGATCGACAATAGAGGAAGTCTGATTGAGGCAGGCATATATGGTGCGACTCAAGGTGTGGCAATGGGTAGTGTTAGCAACTCCAATTGCAGCAATTATTGGTTTTTTACTAGTTGCAGCAGGATGGCAAATTCACGAGTGGCGATTGAATTGGATTTGGGGTGTCTTTATTCTGGTATTCGTCGGTTGGCGTTGGTTGTTAGTGAAATGGACTCGCCCCGCTGTGGCGCAGATTGAAGCCGTTGTAACCGAAGTGAGTCAAGAACTACAATCGGCAAACGAGGGGATACTATCAACCGGAAGTGATACCGCAAGTCGCGTAGAAACGATACTTCAAGAAACTTTGAAAACAGCACAAAGCGATCGCCCAATTTGGGAAGATTGGCAAACTTTTTGGCAACGCTGTCAGGAACTTGTGATTGCTATTGCACATATATACCATCCCGAAGTCAAATATCCTTTACTTAATATCTACATCCCCCAAGCCTACGGATTGATTCGGGGAACTGTCGATGATATGGATCGGTGGATGCAAAAGTTATCTCCCGCACTCAATCAAGTTACCGTAGGGCAAGCTTATCAAGCTTATGAAGTTTATCAAAAACTCGAACCTTCAGCGCGGAAAGTTTGGCAAGCTTGGAACTGGGCGCAGTGGTTATTTAATCCAGCAGTCGCAGTCGCTAAACAAGCAACGCAAAAATCAAGTAACCAAGCAACACAGCAATTATTAGTTAATTTGAGTCAATTACTCCGCGAAGCTGCTTTGCGCAACTTATGCAAGCAAGCGATCGCACTTTATGGAGGCACTACGCTACCAAGTACATTTTCTCCGACAACACCAACACTACCCAAAGCAAAAACACAAACGCTGCGCGAAATCTTAGAGAAAGCTGAACCCGTCGAGGAAGTTAAGCAAAAGCCTGTCAGTATCTTACTTGCAGGACGCACTGGCGCAGGAAAAAGCAGCTTGATTAATACGCTATTTCAAGCCGAGTTAGCAGAAGTGGATGTGTTACCGAGTACGGATCGCATTCAAAATTACCGCTGGCAAACGGATACTAGTGAAATGACGCTATGGGATACTCCAGGCTACGAACAAGCTAACCGCGATGATTTGCGCGAACTTGTCCTTGATTATGCTACGAATGCAGATTTACTTCTATTAGTGACACCAGCACTCGATCCAGCGTTGCAAATGGATGTGGACTTTCTGCAAGACATCAAAACCGAAGTTGCCGATTTACCGGCGATCGCGGTTGTTACTCAAGTTGATCGTCTGCGTCCGATCCGCGAGTGGGAACCGCCGTATGATTGGGAATGGGGCGTTAGCGTAGCTCCTCCAAAGGAGGCTCGCCCGAAAGAAATTGCGATTCGCGAAGCAACTGCATATCGCGCTCAATTACTCAAGGAATGCGATCTCGTTCTACCTGTAGTTACAGGCGATCCTAAAACAGGTCGAACAGCGTGGGGAATCGATGCATTATCTTTAGCATTAGTCGAGGCGATTTCTCCTGCAAAACAACTGCGACTTGCCCGCTTTTTGCGTAATTTAGAAGCCCGCACAGTTGCTGCTGCTAAAATTATTGACCATTACACTTTCCAGATGACAACTACCCAGGGACTCGCCGCACTCCTCAAAAGTCCTGTTTTACGATTCATCTCTACTGTTTCCACAGGTTCTCCCACGCTTGCGTATATCCTAGCCGAGCAAATTCCTGTAGAACAGTTGCCTGTTGTGATTGGTAAGCTACAAATGGCGTATGAGCTTTTCTCGCTTTTGAAGCCTGGTAATAAGCGTAACTTCGATCTTCTCTCGCTTTGGTCACTTTTATTAGAAAATACCTCAGCACCAGAGCGTAACGCTTGGGCATTTGGTCATGCTTTAGTAGAATATTGGACAGAAAATCTTAGCGTTGAAGAACTGCACCAACGGTTTGAAAAATACTTACAGCAGGGTTGATTATGAAAAGCCTGGCGAATGAATTCGCAGCCAGATAAACAAAGATCCTCTAGACGCTTGGCGAATGAATTCGCCGCTAAATAAAACGAAGTTCACCTACGTGAACTTATACCATTTCACCAAATAAAAACTACAAGTCATTGCTCCTCTGCTCCCTCTGCTCCCTCTGCTCCCCTGCTCCCCTGTTCCCTCCAATCCAACGAAATTGATAAGCCTCACCTTCTGCACCCCAAACTTGATTACCTGTAGCATCAAAGCCGCGATCCCAAGTATCCATACCTGCTTGGTGTAAAGTAATGCGATTTGTGATTCGTACTGCACCTTTGTAATTACTTGGACATCCCGACGCGGATGTTTCTCCGATATAATTCTGTTGTTGGCGACCCAGAAAGACGCTACAGTTTGATGTGCCAATATCTTTTACGTTAATGATGCGTTGCGCTTCAGGTTTATTGCATAAACCAATCCAAGCTTGCGGTGTTGGGGGTCGAAAGACAGCTGACTCGATACTATTGTGATCTACACTCGGTGCAATTCGCAAAAAACGCTGACGATAAGGCTGGGAAAGTCGTTGTGAAAGTGCTTGTTCTTGATACATAAATACCGCATGAGGACGCGCGATCGCACCAGCATTTTTGACTGTCACTTTACAAGTCGTGATACGGACATCTGGTGCATTAGGATTTGCACGGGCTTGTGCAGAGGTATCCATCGCGCCATCAAGGTGAGAAACAACTTCTTGTACTTGTTGCGTAAGTGAAGGTTGATTATTTGCAGGCGCAGCGTTAATTGGACTCGTATAAGTGAAAACCGCAGCACTCACTAATATTGCAATACTCTTTTTACTTCCCACAGCACTGACTCAAAGCGATCGCACACAACTACACATACAATAGTTTAATAGATACCTGACCCCTGCTCTCTCATACTCCTGGTTGCTGTTGTTTTGTTAAATATCTGCTGAGTGCATAAGCCATATCACCGCGCGTTACTGGTTGTAGTGGTCTAATATTACCTTGAGCATCAGTATTGACAAATCCCTCATTTAATGCTGTAGCAATAGATCGTCTTGCCCATGTGGGAACGGATGCAGCATCAGGATATGGCGTGAGAATCTCAGCAACGGTATCATCAGGAAATTGATAGACTCCATAAGCTTGGGCAAAAATCGCGAAGGCTTCTGCACGGTTCACCCTTTGGTTAGGAAAAAACATATTTCCCCGATAACCGCGCATAATCCCAGTTTTCAGCACAGTTTGAATGTCGTTAAAAGCCCAGTGCGAAGCAGGAACATCTTGAACTTCTACTAAGTTTTCTTGTGTAGCAGCCGCACGTGTATCAAGGGCAAAGGCATTGACTAAAATTGATGCAAGTTCAGCGCGACTAATAAATCGTTCAGGATGAAATTGCCCATCAGCATAATTATTCATTAATCCCGCAGCAACAACTTGTTGGATTGCATCAGGAGTAGATAATGTTGCAGGTGGTGTTTGCGCGATCGCATTCGTACTTTGAATGACCATCACCATACAAAGTGTACCAGCAAGCCGACGTATTCGGGACATATCTAATTGACTCCACCCTCACTCAAAACTTCCGTTTTCATGCTACTCACGACGATGCCGTTTAGGGCAAAGTTGCGTAAACATAGCCGTTACACCGCAAATCTTGCTCAAATAGAGTTAAGTTACTGCCAACACTTAACTAATGCCGCCAAATATCGATTTGTTACCTGCAATCTCAGCAAAATCAATTCGGCTAGAAGGAAAGCAATTTTTTGTGGATGATCAAGGCGATCGCCTACCAAGTGTCACGACAATTCTCAACGCCACCAAACCGCAAGAACAACGGGAAAGACTTTTCAATTGGCGACAGCGTGTTGGTACAGAACAAGCAAATAAAATTGCTGGAACTGCAAGTCGTCGAGGTACGCAGACACACAAACAAATTCAGCGCTACCTTTTAGGTAAAGATCCCGTTTGTCCAGAAAATAGCATTTCTTACTGGGAAAGTATCAAACCAGTATTGCAAGATATCGACACTGTGCGTCTAGTTGAAGGCTCAATTTTTCACTACGACTTAGGCTACTCTGGTAAAGTCGATTGCGTTGCGAGTTACAAAGATACTCCTGTTCTGTGCGAGTGGAAAACGGCTGATAAACCGAAAGGTTCCATCGAGCGACTTTATGAATATCCCCTACAACTTGCTGCTTATCTCGGAGCCGTTAATCATTCTTACCAAGATTATGGTATTAAACTCGACCATGCACTTTTAGTTGTTGCAATTCCAGACACACCAGCTGAAGTCTTTTGGTTTGAACCAGCACAAATTCAATATTATTGGCAACAGTGGATTGAGCGAGTAGAAGCTTACCGAAAATTACAAAAACCGGAGTTTGATTGGTAGTTTTTCTTAGACTTTAGTTGAGTGTAATGATATTGTTATTAAGGTATCTGGTAATCGGTAATGAGAGTTATAAGTGATGAAATCTGAGTGGTAATTTCATTACATTTGTTATTTGAACTATCGACAAATCCACCAGTAAATTACTGATATCTGTTAACAAGGTATGTTTCTAGGTCATCAAGGATAGCATTAATCGCATAAATATCTGAATTATGCCAATGTGTACCTACAACATAAACTTTATTGTTTTGCACAACTTCGAGTTGTGACCACAAAGGATTTTGTTTAAGCTTATCTAACGTTTTTCGATCGTCTTCCCTTTCCCAAGAGACAAAGAAGAGAACGTCTCCATCAATATCAGATATTTTTTCTTGAGATATATTTTCGATATAGAAGAAATCGCCGCGCTGTGCTGGCGGACGTTGTAGACCAATATCCTTCAAAATTGACCCAGAGAAATGCTTTTCCCCATAAGACCAGATGCCGTATTCTGAAGAGGTATTGGCAATCGATACTTCTAGTGTTTGGCGGCGATCTCCTAAAGCTTGCTTCAGTTTTTCCACCCGTTGCCAATACTGAGCGATCAATTGCTGACTAACTTCTTCTTTGCCCAAAACAGTAGCAAGTTCCTCGAACATATCTATCCAGGGGGGTGGAGGAAAGGGTGTATTGAGGATTACGGTAGGTGCAATAGAAGACAACTGTTTGTAAATACTTTTCAACTGAGACTCATACTGAGAATCATAAATAATTAGGTCGGGTTTAAGTTTCAAAACTTTTTCTAGGTTCGGAGTTTTATAATCGCCAACAGATTCTACTTGCTCTACTTTACCTTGAAGATATTTTGGTATAGGAGAACCTGGAGCATAAGTCGATGCAATCGGTCGGATACCTAACGCCCAAATATTAGCTAAACCATCCGCTGCAAGATTCACTAATCGTTGAGGGTTGCGCGGAATGCAGGTGCTACCCATGACGTGTTGCACACTTCGGCAATTCTCAACAGGCTGTTGGTAGCTACTAATATTGGTGTCACGAGTTGTGTTACAAGCGGAAACCAGGATTGCTGTTAAGATACTCAAAAGTATCAGGTGGGTGAGGCGGCGCAAAGAAATACTCACGAGCATTTAGGAATGTGAATTAAATAAAGTGCAAATGTAGGTAAGGCAGTTTAAAGTTGATGCACCAAGCTAGAATAAATTAAAATTCCCAGGAAAGAGTTCCTTGTACCGTAAATGGGTCTCCATAAAGAACGTTGTTCCTACCCCTAGCTGATGTAAAATACTCAACATCAAACAAATTTCTGAGATTGAGCGCGGCGCGGAAGTTGTTTCTTGTATAAAATATCGCAGCATCGGTGCGAATGTAGCTAGGTAACTGAAATGAGTTATCAAGATCGCCTTGGCGTTCTCCAGCGTAGAAAATTCCTAAACCAAAGCCCAGCCCTTGCAAGCTACCCGATTGTAATTCATAGGTTGTCCACAAATTGAGTGAGTTGCTTGGCACATTATTCAATTGATTGCCAACTGGCAGGTCATTATCTTCAGTAATTTCTGCGTCAATTAATGCCAAGCCTGCAAAAATGTTCCATCCAGGTAAAATTTCGCCGGATAAATCAAACTCAACTCCTTGACTGCGTTGCTCACCCGTCTGAATCGAAAATAAAAGATTATTCGGATCGGTGGTCAATACATTGGAACGGGTTAAATGAAATAGAGCAAGTGTCGCTGAAAGTCTGTCAGTGAGATCGGCTTTCACTCCAATCTCATACTGCGTGCCCCGCTCTGGTTTGAATTGACTGTTATCCGATGCTCTGCCTCTCTGTGGACGAAATGAGCGACTGTAACTCGCATAGAGCGAAATCGGTTCAATCGGTTGATAAACGATCCCAACCCGTGGACTAAAAGCTTCATCCTGCTGCGACGAGCTTGTCGAGTCAGTAAAAAAATCATATTTTTGATTGGAAATATCAAACCGTCCACCGAGAAGCACGATCAGATTTTCTGCCAGCGTGATTTGGTCTTGTAGGTACAACCCTATCCCTCGGGTTCGCGTTCTGTCATCATAAGTTGTGATGTCTGTTACAGGTGCGCCGTAAATAGGGTTAAAAACATCGAGCGGAGCGACATTTCCTTCAATACCATTAGCATAGGCAAGAATTTCTCGATATAAGTTAAACCCTGCCACGAGTTGATGTTGAATACTGCCAATCGCAAACCTGCCTACAACATAGTTGTCTAGTTGATAGTTTTCAAGAAAAGCATCATATTTGCCATAGAACCTAGGCTCTTCGCGCTTATTGGCTAATAATCCCTGAGGTACAGCTACTGCATAAATATCTTTATAAAACACGGTTTGAAAGCGACTGCGAACTTGCCAATTTTCGCTAAAATGATGTTCAAGATCGTAGCCAACCCGATATATTTGCGTGTCATTCTCATCTAATGAAGGCTCTCCTCTATAACGGTTTCTGGGAATTTTACCGTTGGGATTTGGGAGTATAGTTCCTTCTGGTGGAAGACCGTAATCTAATCTTGTTCCAGTAATTCTTTGGTACTCAGCATCTATAGTTAGCTCAGTTCGCTCATCAATTTGCCAGGTTAAACTGGGTGCAACTAAGTAATTTTGTCTATCGAAAAAGTCAATAAAGCTTTCGGTGGTGTTCGCACTGGCATTCAATCGATACAAAACGGTTGTGTTATCATCTGTGTTCTCATCGAGCGATCCAGACAAATCAATTGAACTACTATAGGAATTGAAGTTGCCAATAGTAGCCTCAACTGCATAAAAAGGTTCTTGTAGCGGTTTTTTGGTGACTACGTTAGCTGATCCTCCTGGGGAGCCTAACCCAAAGAGAACAGAAGCTGGTCCTTTGAGAATTTCAACACGCTCAATATTAGAGACAATGGAGTTAATTCCAGTCCCTGATTGCTCCGGAACTCCGTTTCTAAGAAAATTAAGTGAAAATCCTCGGCTGTTGAACTCATTAAAAATTGAACGAGAGGATCTACCTGCCTGTGACACGCCTGGTGCATTTTCTAAAATTTCTCCTAAACGGTTTGCACCTTGATCTCTAATCACCTGCTGCGGAATGACTTGAATTGATTGGGGGATATCACGCAAAGGTGTATTTGTTCTCGTTCCCACACTCGTATTTGGTACGCGATAGGTATCTTGTTCACCTGTTACTACAATCTCAATCGTTTCGTCATCAGTAGCAGGTGCTTGTGGTTGCAATACTGTTTCGGCAGGAGTCAACCCAACAATCAGTCCCGCGTCGCTGTCAAATAACTCTACCGTTGGTAATGTGGTTTCACCCGTTACCGTGACGCGAATCGTACTCGCATCGAGATTTGTCACTGTAATTTCAGTAATCCCTGCAACGGGATTTTTACTACTAAAGGCGATCGCATCTCCACTCGATAAACGCAACTGTGCATTGGGTATATCTGCAATGTAACTATTCCCCGTACTGTGATTGATGATTCGTAATTGTTCGCCACTAGGAGTTTGTAAAATCACCTCCACACCGTTATCCGTAGGATTTGCTTGCACTCCCGTAATTGCAATAACTTCCCCTGGGGTTGCTGGCGGGTTGGTTGGTGCGGGTTGTTGTCCCAAAATTTGAGCGCTAGTTGCAGGAAGTTGAATTTCACGCAGGTGAGGAATTTGAGAATGCGTTTCATACTTCGTCTCGACATCTTGGCGATGCGGTTTTTCCTGTACCGATACCGATGAAACCGCGATCGCACTCAAACATCCTGCCATACTGATTAAAAACGATAGACCAACACTCGCGGATAAACACCAACCCCTCATAGTTCCTCACACAGCCCTTAAAGCGTTTGTTGCTAATAATTTTTGATAGCAATCAAGCGTAGTGTAGAGAAGTTGACTGCGGCGTGTCTATCCAAAAAATACTTTTTACTAGCGGAAAACTACTTTTTTCCCTGCCAAACACTGACTAGGCGTGATGCCATACTGACGCTTGAACGCTGCTGCGAAGTGCCCCAAGTGTCCATAGCCTACCAGATTTGCTACTTCTGCAACTTTGAGATCGCCTTGACGCAACAACATTTCTGCCTTTTCTAACCGTTGCTGTGTCAAATATCCAATCGCAGTTGTGTTGAAGAGTGCGGGAAAACCTCTGTGCAGAGTACTCACACTCACTCCCACTTGTTGTGCTAGTTCCGACACCGATGGCGGATGCTCAAGTTGTGTTGTCAAAATTTCCTTAGCGTGGTGAAGACGCGCGATCGTCTCAGGTTTAAGCTGAGGTATGTTATGAATGGGCTTTTGTGCCGAAATCAAATCTAGGTAGATTGCAATCAGTTCAAACACCTTCGCTTGAAGATGTATCCGCTTGGCTGCACCGCGATAGGGTGTATTCCACATTTGTTGCGCGAGCGATCGCATTGCTGGTGTTACTTTGGGGTAAAATGATAGCTTCCAGTCTTCGCCTTTAAACAGCAGTTTCTGGAGAGCATGACTATAATGCCCTTCCTCCAGAAAAAATGATTCTAACAGTTGCGGTTCAATTGTCAAATCTACAATAGTTAAGCGATCTCCAGCGCGATTTTTCTCGGCACAGGCAGGCGAAATTCCACTACCTGAAAAATAGCTATGTGTCCCACCCATAACATGAGGATGAACATCATCAAAATATAAGCCTCCTGATAGAAAAATCGTGAACTGAATCGGATGGTCATGGGCAGGTATCTTTAAGATTAAATCCTGGTGAAATTCACAATCTGAGAAACACAACCACACCCCAGGCGATAGATCCATGCTGCGAGAGTAGCCCCAATTTGCAATTTCCGGCATACCCTCAAGTATCTCAAAACCATCGAGTACGAGATTCTGAACCTGGGGTTTTGGAGCCTGCTTGCGCAATTCATCCCAGTCCGATCCGTTGAGGATAAGTGTCATGGTGGCGCTAGCTTAGTGCAATTTATTATCAATACATTTACCACTAAGTGACTACTAAAAAATGCTTGTATTCTAGCTTTTCAATAACTCTTCGGGTAAACGTTGTAAAACACGTTGAAAAGGTGCAGTGTTTCCTAGACCCCTTGCTAATACTAATGAACCTTGAATTTGTAATACGGCATCTTCTGCTTTCTGATGCGCTAGTTTTTCTTCAAAGCCAGCATCAATCAAAACCTGTGCCAAACTATTAATCCAACCGGTTAAAGCGTTCTGAATTTCTTTTGCAAACAACTTTGATTCGAGTGATAATACTGCTAGAAGACAGGCGTGTTCGCCGCAATTGTACAATTCATTAACTTTTTGCGTCATCGCCCGAATTCGCTCAATCGGTTGATTGTGACTGCGCAATGTTGCAAAAATATTTGTCTCCATCCAATCGTTAAGGTAATTGAGAACTGCTTGTGCCATTTCTTCCTTACCTTTAGGAAAATGATGATAAAGACTGGCTTTGCCTAAACCTGTAGCTTGCGAAAGCCGCGTTAATGTTGCCCCTTCGTACCCATATTGCCGAAAAACTTTGAGTAATTCGATAATGACTTGTTCTTTGTCTTTGGACATCTAGAAGATTGTTGTTCTCTCCTTGACATTGTACCGAACGATCAGTAAAAATATTTATACCGAACGATCGGTATAAAGTTGTACGCGCTCAAAATGACAGGAGACGTAATGTTGAAATTGTACGATTTCCCACTATCAGGCAACTGCCATAAAGTACGGTTAATGTTGTCACTCCTGCAACTCGATTACGATCTCATTCCTGTCAACTTGAAAGAAGGCGAACAAAAATCAGCAGCGTTTTTGCAACTAAATCCGCTAGGGCAAGTACCAGTACTTATTGATGATGACGTGGTAGTTTGGGATTCGCAGGCAATTTTAGTGTATCTGGCGCGGCGCTATGGAGGGGAAAAATGGTTGCCCACAGATGCAGACTCGATGAGTAAAGTTATGCAGTGGTTATTGATCGCAGCTAATAATATTCAAAATAGTATAGCTGCGGCTAGATTGCATTTCTTATTTAATACCCAGCTGGATTTAGATTTAGCGCACCAGAAAGCTTACCAAATTCTGCAAATATTTGATGAACACTTGAGTAAGCGTGACTGGTTAGAATGCCATCGCCTAACGATTGCAGATATAGCCTGTTTTCCATATATAGCATTAGCACCACAAGGCAAAATTTCTTTAGATGCTTATCCTCATGTCACTAATTGGATCAACCGTATCAAAGATCTTCCTGGTTATATCAGTATGCCAGGTATTGCAGGGTAGGGGGGCAGAGGGGAATACTAGATATCCTGCGTGAATGTGCTTGCGAATGAATTCGCAGCTAAATAAACAAAGTCCGCGGAGGTGGACTTATTTTAGTGTACGAAGGTACACTTTGCTTGAATAGCCCTGACTTCAGTCGCAGGGCATCTGTGATTCATGCAGGAAGGCTACTGTATTTCTATCTATTCAAAACTCAAAACTAGCCACTAGCCACTAAATATCATGGAAACTCCTTACCACGCCGGAGAACTTGCGGTTCAAAGTCAAGCGGGAGTGCAAGCAGAAGCTGCAAGCTTAGGAAATATCATTGGTGCAACGATTAAACCAGCAGCAAAAGACTTTTTGCAAAATCAAAGATTTGCGATCGCATCCACTATTGATTCAAACCATGTATGGGCATCGTTGTTGACTGGAAAACCTGGATTTGTGCAAGCGATCGGCGATCGCACCATCAACATTCAAGCGACAATTCCTAGCGCATCACTGCAAATTGGTTTACTGGTTATCGATTTTGCAACTCGACGACGTTTAAGAATTAACGGGAAGGCTACGAGAAAATCTGATGTTAGTACTGATATCGCAACTCAACAAGTTTATTTCAATTGCCCCAAGTATATCCAACAGCGTTATTTAGTTGCAGATGACACTCAGCTACCTACACCGTCAGTTCAAGATTTTAATAGTCTCACTGTAAAACAGCAACAGTGGATTACTTCTGCTGATACATTCTTTATTGCCAGTATGCATCCTGAAAGTGGTGCTGATGCATCGCATCGCGGCGGATATCCAGGATTTGTTCAGGTAGTGAATGAAAACCTGCTTGTATTTCCTGACTATGTTGGTAATAATATGTTCAATACTTTGGGTAACATTGCGCTCAATCCAAATTCAGGTTTGTTGTTTGTTGATTTTGAACGCGGCAACACATTACAACTTACAGGAGAAGCTAGCATCATTTGGGAAAAAGAACGTCTTGTCGAATTTCAAATTAAAGGCGTTAGAGAAACTATTAATGCTACAAATCTACGATGGAAGTTTGCAGAATACTCTCCATTTAATCCATTATTGTAATTGAAGCGATCGCTAGTTAAATATCCGCGTAACACTACAACTAAAATCAGGTAAAAGAGGACTATTTAAATCATCTTCTTTATATAAAGTTGCTGCTAGTTTCAACACAGCATTTTCTCGACGATAAATTTCTACCTGCTGCTTTTGAGGATCGATGATCCAATATTCTTGTACGCCTTGAATCGAGTAAAGTTTCAGTTTGAGTTGGCGATCGCGTTTCGCTTGTAATTCTCCTGGAGATAACACTTCAATAACAAGTTCTGGTGCGCCCACTAAATGCCCTGCATCATCTAGTATTACTGCTAAGCGCTGATTACTAACCCATACCACATCGGGAATCACGTTGTCAGCATCTGTAAAAATTACTCCAGGAGTCGTAGCTGCATCCCCTAAACCTGTTTGCCTTGACCAAAGTTTTAACTCTATGCAAACATTATCAGCAACATTTTGATGTTTCCAGTGGGGCGCTTTAGTCACAAACAACTCTCCATCAATAATTTCATAGCGATTTCCGTCATCTGGAAATAACTTGAGATCAGCTGTTGTCCAGTGGATATTTGTTGCAGTATTCATTAAACCACTCCTGACAGTGGATAGTATATGTATTCTATCAGTTCTTAGGAGTTGAATAAAATGTTTTGAGTTAAAGCGATCGCCTCATCTACACTATGAGCAATAAAAATATTTTTTGGTGCTATTTTTTGAAAGAAATCTTGGCTATTTAGGTCATCATTTAATAAGATAATAGGCTTATTTGATTTGATTGCTAAAGCTATTTCTGAGGCGGTTCCTGCGCCCATACCGCAAGCAATGACAACATCACTCGAAAGTACGTTAATATTGTTTCTGGCATTACCCATATCAGTAACAATTGCAATATCAACCGCAGCAGAAACACCACTTGTATCGTTACCAGGAAGAATACCAACGGTTAAACCTTGGGCTGCTTTTGCGCCTTGATTTGCAGCTTCCATCACGCCGACATTTCTACCACCAGTTAGCAGTATCCATCCTTGTTGGGCGATGAGATATCCTAGCTGATAAGCATTTTGTAAATCATGTTCAGTCGCTTGTTCGCCAGGACCCATCACCCCGATAATCGTTTTACGAGTCATTCTTTATTAACTCAAACTTCCAGCAATCATGCCAGCAAGTACAAGAAAACCTAACCAAACATTTTGGCGAAACATCTCTGCATAAGCTGAATTTGGAATATCTTCTTGTTTTAAACGAACATACTGCCAAATCCAACCTGCTGTAGCTAGTGTAAGTGCAATCCAAAAAGCAATATTAAGCTGTAATTCGATACCTAACCAAGCAAGTAAACCAACGGTTCCAATAAAGAAAATACCGATCGCATCTGCTGTATAATCGCCAAAGAATAAAGCGCTAGAATTCACCCCAATGCGGCGATCGTCATCGCGATCGCTCATTGCATAAACTGTATCAAATCCCAAAGTCCATAATACCGTCGCCCCCCAAAGTAACCATGTCGGAAGCGATAGCGATCCTGTTACTGCACTCCAGCTAATTAATACGCCAAATCCCCAAGCAATTGACAAGACGAGTTGAGGAACAGGAAATACGCGCTTTGCGCCAGGATACAATAGAATAACGGGTACAGCCGCGACGCATAGCCAAAAAGACAATGCGTTGAGATACAGCGATAAACCAAACGCGCAAACTAAAGCAACAAAAGCAACAACAATTCCTACCTTGACAGAAAGCGCACGAGATGCTAAGGGTCGATTGCGAGTTCTTTGCACTTGCGGATCGATATCGCGATCCCAGAGATCGTTAACAACACAACCCGCCGCACTTGTCGCGAGAGTTCCTAAGACAATGACACCAACAAGCGGTAGCGGAGGCGTTCCCTGCGCGGCTAAAAAAACTGCCCAAAGTGCGGGAATCATTAGAATGAGTCTTCCCTCAGGCTTATCCCAGCGCAATAGGCGAATGATCGTAAACCACGTTGGTTCAGATTGTTCTTGCTGTGTCAGCATCGTTTAAAAAATTACCGTAAATGAAATAATGTGAGAAGGGATTTTGGATCAGCTTCCCCTATAGAATATCGTTATTCGGATCGGGGCTGGAGTTCTAGTGGGTGTCCATGGTAAATTTAGTATCAGCCAGTTCGGTAAGTATTCCTACTCAGGTAATGCAGCAAGAAAAAATCCTCGCTGCCATAGACTTGGGGACAAACTCCTTGCATATGGTAGTCGTGCGCATTAAACCGGAACTACCAACTTTTAGTATTATTGCCAGAGAAAAAGATACGGTTAGGTTAGGCGATCGCACGCCAGACGGCAATTTAAAACCCGAAGTAATAGCACGCGCGATCGCAACTTTACGCAGGTTTCAAGAAATTGCCAGAAGCCTCAATGCAGATACGATTGTTGCAGTAGCAACCAGTGCAGTACGCGAATCTCCCAACGGTAAAGAGTTCTTACAACAAGTCAAAGATGAACTCGATCTCAATGTTGACTTAATTTCAGGACAAGAAGAAGCAAGACGCATTTATCTTGGCGTTTTGTCAGCGATGGAACTTAATAGCCATCCGCATGGAATTATCGATATTGGCGGCGGTTCCACAGAACTTATTCTCGGTGACAGTCACGAACCGCGATCGCTGAGTAGTACTAAAGTTGGTGCAGTGCGACTTTCAAGCGAATTTGTCACCACCGATCCTATCAGTAATGCAGAGTTTCAATTCTTGCAAGCATACGTGCGCGGGATGTTAGAACGCCCTGTCGAAGAGTTGCTAGCCAAGTTACAACCTGATGAAACACTCCGCCTTGTAGGAACTTCGGGGACGATTGAAACGCTAGCCGTCATCCATGCGCGAGAAAAATTAGGGATGGTTCCCTCGCTCTTAACAGGCTATCAAGTGAGTCTAAAAGACTTGCGGGAAATTCTCAACCGCTTGCGCAAGTTAAGTTATGCTGAACGTGCTGCCATTCCTGGAATGTCGGATCGGCGATCGGAAATTATCGTCGCAGGGCTAATCATTTTGCAAGAAGCGATGACATTGCTAGGTGCAGATTCGATTACAATCTGCGAACGCGCGCTGCGTGAGGGTGTGATTGTAGACTGGATGCTTACTCACGGCTTAATTGAAGATCGCTTACGCTATCAAGGTTCAATACGCCAACGCAGTGTGATTAGAACTGCCCAAAAATATCAAGTCAAGTTAGAGTATAGCGATCGCATCGCTGCATTTGCACTGAGTTTATTCGATCAAACGCAAGGAATCCTCCACCAGTGGGGAACCGAAGAACGCGAACTTCTCTGGGCAGCTGCGATTTTACACAACTGCGGTCACTTTGTCAGTCATTCATCACATCACAAACACTCGTACTACCTGATCCGTAACGGCGAACTTCTTGGCTACACCGAAACCGAACTCGAACTCATTGCCAATATCGCGCGTTACCACCGCCGCAGTGCCCCGAAGAAAAAGCACGATAACTACCGCAACTTACCGACAAAACAACACCGCCAAATGGTAAGCCAATTGAGTGCATTACTGCGAATAGCTGTCGCGCTCGATCGCCGTCAAATTGGTGCGATCGCGCAAGTACGAAGCGAATATCGCCCAGAAACGCAAGAATTTCACTTGTGGCTAACTCCATCGCAACCAGGCGACGACTGTGCCTTAGAATTGTGGAGTTTAGATTACAAAAAAGACGTGTTCGAGGCGGAATACAATGTTAAATTAATCGCGACCTTAGAAACACCTGAATCAGAAATCGCCGCTTCTACGTATCATGTAACGGCGTAGCCCTGCGACTAAAGTCGGGGCTACGCAGACAAAGTGTGCAAGGCAGCACACTAAAGGGGTAAGGTATGCCTTACCCTGAATTCATTCGCCAAGCTGGAATAAGAGCGTTATTTTTTGACCTCTGCTATCCATCTAACGGCGACGTCCGCCACTACTGCGGAAACCACCGCTACTACGACTGCGACTCGATCCAAACGAACGGTTGCTGCTACCAAAACTTCCTGATGAAGGACGGCGGTTATTAGAGTTACCCGATCGCAAGTTACTAGCGCCGAATCCTGAACCTGTAGGACGATTGTTCGTCGTCACGCGGGGCGTGCTACGGCGTGTCGTTGTTGTCGGTTGTCTGTAACTCGGTGTTCGGATGCGTCCCGTTGTGCGCAAATTAGACCGGCGATTTCTTTCGGCAAGCGGCGGTGCGTTGTATCGCGATTGATAGCGCTCGACGGCTTGACCATAAGAGCTACCATAACCACCAAAACCTGTAATCACAGATGCACCTGGCTGGTAAAGTGGTGGTACGTAGTATTGCGGTCTAAACAATAAACTGCCAATTGCTTGACCTGCTAAAGCACCCGCAAACGGCGACCAAAATCCTGTCTCGCGACGGACAATCACGGTTTCTTGTTGTCCGGTTTGGGGATTTGTTTGAGTTTCCGCGACATTATGAACGTACTCGATTCTAAAATCTTCGGTAAGGTATAGAACTGGCTGACCGTTTTCTACTTTGAGATAGGTTTTTTGACCTGCTTTGACTTCTTCATCTGTTAGCCGCGCCATCTGCAAGTTAGCTGTAGTAAACGTTGGTGGCGCACCAGGAGGAGTATTTAGTAAAAATAAACTATACTCTCCTGTCGCATCATCATAAGTCGCTTGCTGGACGGGGTATTGTCCATCACTCAGCCGCGTATTTGTCGCCACTGGGGATGCAACATTGCGTACCTGGGAAGTTGTCGATTCCGGTCTACCACAGGCGATCGTTGTCCAGCACAAAGTTATCGTTAAAAAAATCAGTGTAAATCGCCGCAAGATTGTCATCATATTTTCAAAAATCAGCTTACTTCGAGATTAACAAGATCTCAACTCTTCTGACACCTGGCTAGTGGCAGGACTGCGATCGCTTACAAAGGAACTAACTCAGGAAAATATTGCAGCAATTGGTCATTCGTCAATTCATCGCCAAATTGCGCTGGCGAAAAATGCACTTGTATTCCGCGCAGTCTTTCTTGATAGTGCAAATTAATTAAAGCCTTCAATCCAGCTTTCAAAGCGTTAATATCCGCTAAATTTGTTTCTAATTCGGGAACTTCGCCTTCAAAAGCCGCCGTCAGCATGACAATGACGTTGCGGGTGGCTGGTAGCGACAGCGGCTCATTCAAATTAGCATCACTGTCTAAGTCTACTTCACTCAAGTATCGCTGTGCTGAATCAGTAAACAACTCGTTGAAGTAGTCACCTGCTTCTCCTTCGTCCCAAAAAACATCACCCTCGTTAGCCGCAGAAAGCCAGTATTCATCGTATTGCAATAAGCTTTGGCAAACTTCTACTAAGCCTTCGCCCAAAACTTCTAAGTCGCCCTCAGAATCAATCGCTTCGCGTGCGGTACGATTTAATATTCCCAGCAACGGTGCGACGTCAGAACCTGCAAGATGAACAAAGATACGACAGACAACAAAGCGGGTGCGCCCCGTCATTCGATTTAAGCGATCGCGCCATGCATTCATTTTTATATCCTCGCCATTTACAAAAATGATTTAATGCCTACTAAGTTAACAAAGCATCCACTATGAATATTGGCATTGTCGGACTCGGTTTAATCGGTGGCTCGTTAGGTTTAGATTTAAGAGCGCAGGGATATCATGTTTTGGGTGTCAGTCGTCGCGAACAAACGTGCGAACAAGCGATCGCCTGCGGTGCGGTTGATACCGCGAGTATTGACTTGGCGACGCTTAAAAGTGCTGATGTCATTATTATCTGTACGCACATCGCGGCAATTTTACCAACTGTACAGCAACTGATTCCGCATCTCTCGCCGGCGACGATTCTCACCGATGTTGGTTCGGTTAAAGTTCCTGTCGTCGAGGCGATCGCCCCATTATGGCAAAATTTTGTGGGCGGACACCCCATGGCGGGAAAAACAGAAAGTGGCATTGAAGCTGCACAAAAAGAGTTATTTGTCAACAACCCGTATGTATTAACTCCGATTGCGTCAACTCCAGCAAGCGCAGTGCAAATCGTTGAGGAAGTAGCGCGATCGCTCCAAGCTAAAATTTACCACTGTCGCCCTGAAGACCACGACCGTGCGGTAAGTTGGATTTCGCATTTACCCGTGATGGTGAGTAGCAATTTAATCGCCGCGTGTATGAGTGAGAGTAACCCTGACGTTTTAACTTTGGCGCAGAATTTAGCAAGTTCTGGATTTCGCGACACCAGTCGCGTCGGCGGTGGGAATTCAGAATTAGGCGTGATGATGGCACGCTACAATCGTCAAGAATTACTGCGATCGCTGAACTCGTATCGCCAACACCTAGATGCCTTGATTGCGATCGTCGAACAAGAAAACTGGGAAGCTTTAGAACAACAACTCAAATCAACACACTCCGCCCGACCTCGTTTTCTCAAAGAGTAATGTTTTATCATCCCTACATCCCCCTGTGACATTGAGGCGTAGCATCGCATCCTTAAATCAACTGTAGGATGTTATTGCGCTTGGTAATCAGGTCATAACCGTTCTTGTTGATGCTATTTAGGTGTTAGATAGAGTAGCTATCTCACTAGCTTGACGACAGCAAAACCTGCAATGAGTTCAGAAATTTGGGTACAATATATTCGTGTCGAATATGCTAAAGCTACTACTCTGATTCCAGATTTTTAGACCTACAAACTCGGCGATTCATCTATAACAAAAAATATAGAAAAGCAAGTAGTGCTACCCGTAAAAAAGGATAGGAATAGCTTTATGAACAATAATATATGCGAAACCAATCTGTATTTGCCATATCTGTCCATGCTTGTAGAAATCAATTCGTATGGCTTAAATGAGTAAAATGCATGAACATAACTGCTAAAATTGCTGCGCAGAATCGTTTTCATTAAAGTGCAATAAAGCTGTCACAAAAAAGACATAGTAGCTGTTTAAACTAAAAATAAGTTAAACAGGAAACTATCAAGGTGACAAGCCAGTCAACAATCTATAAAGAACCTTGCTAAAACAGTATTTGTATTTTTGTATCTAGTCATCAATGAGACTTTGCTGTAAGTGAAACCTATGCAAAACGAACCACAAGAAAGAAATCAATCAAGCCAAGTTAACAACTCCTCAAGCGCTGCAAGAAAGACATCGTTGACGGCACCCTGGCACAAAACCGCAAGTTACCTTTCAATGATGTTATTGGGCGCAGGTGTCGCAGTTTCAGGAAGTAATCTCGCAACGCGACTTCAACCATCGTCGAGTGTCGCAACGTCGCCGATTAGTCCTGCGATCGCCGCACCTATCCCCACAACCGACCCCAATTTTGTCGCGAATGTCGTCGAAAGAGTTGGTCCTGCTGTCGTACGGATTGAAGCGTCACGCACCGTCACGACTCGCGTTCCCGATGTTTTTGACGATCCATTTTTCCGTCGATTCTTTGGTTCGCAAATTCCCCGAACGCAACAAAGAGTACAACAAGGAACAGGGTCAGGGTTCATCATTAGTTCCGATGGACGCATTTTAACGAATGCTCACGTTGTCGATGGTGCGCGCAGTGTAAATGTGGTACTCAACGATGGACGCCGTTTTACGGGTAGAGTGCTAGGAACAGATCCTGTCACCGATGTTGCTGTCATCAAAATCGACGCAGATCGGCTACCAACATTAACAATGGGTAACTCGGATCAGTTGCGCCCAGGTGAATTTGCGATCGCGATCGGCAACCCGCTAGGATTAGACAATACGGTAACAACTGGTATCATCAGCGCTACAGGTCGTACTAGCAATCAAGTTGGTGTGGCTGATAAGCGCGTACAATTTATTCAAACCGACGCAGCAATTAATCCAGGTAACTCTGGCGGACCATTGTTGAACGCGCGCGGTGAAGTTATCGGGATGAATACCGCCATTCTAAGTGGCGCGCAAGGCTTGGGCTTTGCGATTCCCATTAACACCGCCCAACGTATTTCTAGCCAATTGATTGCGCAAGGTCGAGTCGAACATCCTTATGTTGGCGTTCAGATGGTAGCAATAACGCCTGAGTTGCGCCAAGAGATTAACAGTGACCCCAACAGTGGTATAACGATTACCGAAGATCGCGGCGTTTTGATTGTGCGAGTTCTTCCTAATTCTCCCGCAGCCCGTGCCGGACTGCGCGCAGGCGATGTAATTCGCCGCATTAACGGTCAAGACGCAACAACCGCTGAAGTTGTGCAAAGAGCAGTAGAAAATACAAGAGTCGGCGAACAACTACAACTTGAAGTCCGTCGTGGTGGTAGAAATGTCAACCTCGCTTTGAATACGGGGGCTTTTCCTACTCAGTTGCAGTCTCAAAATTAAAGTAGTAGGCGACAGAACCTTAACCCCTTCTCCCTACTTCAAGAGAAGGGGAATTTTTTTACAATGCGATTCGCTTAATCTTGAGGAAATAAGTAGGCGATCGCCGTAAAAGCAAACATAGTCACTAAACTGACTAAAAAGAACGCAAAGAAAAAATGAGGCATAACTAAAAAACTACTTATTTTGAGCTTAAAAATTTATCATTCACAAATTCACGGCTCAAAGATTGTGTACCTGATGAATTATATAGAGGTCAGGGATCAGGGTTAAACTTCCTTTAGGGAAATCACAGCTGTCCTA
The DNA here is from genome assembly GCF_000317555.1 of Gloeocapsa sp. PCC 7428. GTDB lineage: Bacteria > Cyanobacteriota > Cyanobacteriia > Cyanobacteriales > Chroococcidiopsidaceae > Chroogloeocystis. The sequence continues at coordinate 1,912,514 of NC_019745.1, read as the reverse complement.
ACTCGATTGAATATGGCTATAACTTATCCGTCACGCGATCGCAACAGCAATAGTTTGCCAGCGTACCAATGTAAGATACAGACGATGGATAGGACAGATGTTGATTAAGGAATATGAACGCTACTTGTTGCTTCGCTACACTTGTGCAAAGTTAATCTTTGTCGTCTTGTGCTGTCAAAGTCTTAAACTGATTCACATCAGGAAACAAGCTTTCCACATCGTAGGGATCGTCATCCACAATCTCTCGGCGAATCCAATCTTTTAAGTTGCGACGTAAGGAAGATATTGTCATAGATTCTATTATTAAAGGAAAGCGATATTTAAAACTTTGAGTAAAAAACATACTATCCTCCTGAGAATACAATAAAGCTAATTCAAACAACAATTGAATTTTTAAAAATTAAAATTTGAATTATTACTCAAACGCTATTGCTTGCTCAGTTCATGAACAACTACAACTCAAATCTTTAGATTTGGTTAATAATTAGATAACGTATAATGCAGTAATTTACTACCGAACATCATTAAACTACCAGCTGTATATGACAGCCACGTGAAGAATATGTGTCGGATATTTGTAAAACCTACTATTTAATTCTATGCTGTCAAAGCCTTTCTTGATTGTAAACTTTGGTCAATCAAGTGTTGCAACACTTAGCGCAAATCCACTGCATAGATGCAAAAAAAGAATAGGTTACATTACATATATGCAATGTAACCATAACATCAACCTCATCGGAAGCAGTTTTTTCAAAAACGAGGAGACTGCACGCAGCAAAAGTTAAATATCAAGGCAAAAAATTAGAGCAGACAGTTGTCATACTAAAGCTCAATATTGAAAAAACTGATACAAAAAGTTGAAAATGTTAATGAATGTGACAGTTAAATTTATATACTTCTTGTCTTGACGCAAGTCATCAAGGATACAAGCGATAGAACCGGAAGAAGAAGTTATCAATAGGCAAAACCTCGACGTCACGGAAACCGGCGGCTTGGGCATAATGTTGCAAGGTATCAGTCCGCATGACCGTACCCGTACCGCCACAGTGAGATTCACCGCCATCTGCCATACCTACCGGCAAGCAGTGTAGAACACTCCAGCCGTACATCATCCACTCAACATCATTACCAGCAGCCGTAAAGCGATCGCCAACGCGCTCATCGGCAATCAATACGGCACCATTTTCCCCTACTAGACGCCGCATAGTTTGGAGTGCGCCTACGGGATTACCCAAATCATGAATACATTCAAAAGCCGTCACCAAGTCATACTTTTTCGTTATTGTCGGGTGACTAACGTCACACTGATGGATCGTGACGCGATCGATTAATCGTGCTTCGCGGACATTTTGCCGTGCCAATTCAACTGAAGGTGGATCGAGGTCATATCCATCAACTTGCACCTTGGGGTATGCTTGCGCAATACCAATACTCGACCAACCGCCACCGCAACCGATGTCTGCAACCTGTGCAGGTGGATCAGCTTGCAATCGCGCATGAACATCAGGCATTGCTGGAAGCCACTGAGTGCCTAGCTGCTGAAGAAACATCGAGCGATTAATTGCTGCTTGTCCTTCGCGGAACATAGTTCCGTATTCGCTGTAAGGTACGCCACCACCGTTGCGATAAGCATTTAATAATGACGTCAAGGGACGTGTCACGCCTACCAACATATAAGTTAGTGGAGTGAGATAATCGAGGCTGTCGCGATCGAGGAGTGCTTCGACGTGTCCCGCAGGTAGGTGATAGCGTCGCGTGGTTGCTGGTGCGTTTTCGTCATTAACTTCTAGGATACCCGTAACTGTTTGCTGTTCGAGCCATTCACGCACATAGCGCTCAACCGCGTTCGTTTGAGTTGCGAGTTCCGTCGAAGTTAACCAGCCATCGGCAAGCGCTTGGTAGAAACCTAGGCGATCGCCAATATAAATTGTGAAAATATCAAAAGTCCCTGCAACTGACTTCAGCAACCGCTCAATCAAAGCTTCCTTTTGTTGTGTCGTCATCGGTTAATTTTCCTTCGTGTTTAGAATTGTGAGGCAGCGAGCTTGACGTCTGCATACTTCCAAGCTGCAATAAATCGTTGCTGTACCATTTGCGCTTCCTGAGTTTTGCCCTGCGCGCGCAAGCTTTGCACGAGTCCAAATAGCGACCAGCCATTGTGCGGATATTGTCTTAAATCTTCGCGATAAACAGCTTCGGCTTCCTTTGCTTGGCCTGCTTTGAGTAAGGTGTAACCCAAGTTATGACGCACAGGGTAATACCAAGCTGGCGGTTCGATGTAGCTCAGATTATCTTGGATGCGTACGGCTTCTTTAAGTTGTGCGATCGCCGCATTTGTTTGTCCCTCCGCGCTAGCAAGTTCCGCTGCTAGTACGTGCGAGGCAATATCTAACAACGTTGATGCTTGGGGAAACGATGCTAGGGTTAGCTCTTTCATTGCATCTGTCTGTGCAATTTTGCGTAGCTGTGCATATTCAGCTTTTGCCTTGTCGAGGTTTCCACGTCGCACATAGGCTAAACCACGCGCCCAGTGCCACATACCAGTCGTATATTGCAGTTCGGATGCTGGCTGTGGTTCTTGAAGGATCTCTTGCCATTTACCAAAGCGTACTAAGGCAAAGAGAGGCATCGGTTTAAAGTCTTCCAACGCAGGAATTTCGCGATACGCGCGATCAGGAATTTTCGCGACTAACTTGCGTGCGGCTTCGAGCGCTAAGTTGCTACGCCCTGCCATTTGTGCAGCAGCAAACAGAAAGTGAATATTGTGCGGATAGTACGCTAATGCATAGTAGCTGTGGACATTCTGATCGCGAGTTCCACCGACGCCATGTGTTTCATCTACGCGAATCGCGCGTTCGTTGATCCGTGCAGCATCGTAATAGCGCCCTACACGCCAGTAAACGTGCGAAGGCATATGAACTAAGTGTCCAGCATCAGGGACGAGTGTCTCTAGCCGTTGCGCGCTGGGAATTGCTCGTTCTGGAGTTTGTGAAGCTTCAACCGCATGAATGTAATAGTGGTTCGCTCCTGGATGATTAGGGGCACGCTGTAAGATTGATTCGAGGGTCAATACAATTTCGTTTGTGTACGTTGTCGGTTGTCCGTCCTTCGTCCAGAAATTCCAAGGTGTCAGATCCATTAAGGCTTCAGCATACAGTGTCGCGGCGTCTAGGTCGTTGGGATAGCGCTGCGAGAGTTCGCGCATAGCTTGGGCATAAGCTTTATCAAGTGACGTGCGATCTTTAACTGGCTGTGCAGTATAACGCTTTGCTAACGCTTGAATGTATGCTTGCTCAACTTGACTTGCTTTAGGTGCTAGATTCTGAGCTTTTTGCAATGCTGCAAAAGCTTTAGGAACTGCCGCATCGTTCATCGATGCGTTAATATTTGGACCTAAAACTAGGGCGATTCCCCAATAACACATCGCGCAGTCGGGATCGAGTCTTGCGGCTTCGCGGAATGAGCGCTCTGCTTCAGCATGGTTGAAGCCGTAGGCGAGGATGAGTCCTTGATTAAAGTAGCGTTGCGTCAGCGGATTTTTAGTTGAAATCGGATGGTGGTGGCTGCCAAGATTTAATAATGGGACTTTGCGATCGCCCAATTCGGTATGATAATGACCACTCGATTGACACGCGATCGCCTGTTGTAATGGTGTGGCAGTCCATTCTGATATTCCTAAAGCGATTAGTAAACTGAAAAGAAGTTTCGTGCGATTCATTTACGTCACCTCATTTGCATGAACAATGCCAAACTGAACTGACTGTAAGGAATACTTCATCGCCTCAACTTGTATTTCAGGATACGATCAGTAAAGAATTGCGATCGTAGGCATTGACAAAAAAGAACTGAGACTGAATATCAAAATCTCAATCTCAGTATTCTTAATGTTATTGTCTAGCAGGTCGAATTTATGTTTATTTAAATTAGTTGCAGTAGTGCTTCAGTGCGATCGCTTATAGATAAAGTACTCCTAATATTCAAGCTCTCAAAACCAATACTTTTGACAACGGAGACTAATTTTCATTTTTTGAGGAACACGCCGATGATGAAAACGTGATGGGGGAGGAAGTGGCTGATTTTTAGCATTAGTCAATAACCAACAATAAACCAACCAACATCCATAAGTTAGAAAGTAAACTATGGGTTCCATAATTATTTGTAATAGCGTTGTTCAATCCAAATACGCATTTCAGCTTCAGAAGCAAGGCTAATCTTCTTGTCTGTTGCTGAATCATAGGCTTGCCAATAAGAACGCCCATAACGGTCTTTTTTCTGCCAAACTTGTACATCATCCCGACTTGTTAAGTATCGAAATAAGCGAAGCAGAATAAACTCAACTAACTGTTTAAATTTGTTGTTTTTTGGCAAAAATACATACGAAAAGACTACGTTTTTCATAAATTTATAAAATCATTTTTCTTTCATTTTTAGTTTTCCTATAAATTTCTTTTTAAAAGAAGGTACAAAATAAAATATTTTAAATAGTACAGTTTGAACCAATACCAACTGTCCTAGATAAATAAAGTGAAAGTGTACTAGGACATCTATCAAAGAATCATTTATGATGACTAAACATCATCGGATTGTCATTCTTCAAGAAGGACGGAACCGTGAGAATTCCTTTAGAGCGGCATTCATCCAAAGCAGTTTATTTACAGATCCGCGATCGCATTCGTCGTTTAATCGAAACCGGAGCCTTGCAAACTGGTGACAAACTGCCTTCAATTCGTGCTTTAGCCGAAAATACAGGAGTTAATAAGCTAACCGTTATCGAAGCCTACAACGTTCTGGAAGCTGATGGATTAATCGCAGCGCGCCCAGGTTCAGGGTATTTTGTCAATCCCACTCTTCAGCCAAAATCCGTTTCAAATTTTGCACCGCCGCAAGATGTGATTGTCTCCGAACAACCACCGCCATATCCATTTGAGGAAGCAAAAAGCGGCGCGTTTTTCAATCACTATATGGCATCGCTGCAAGCGCGTTCCTCACCAGGAATGATTGACTTAAGTAGCGGGTTTCCCTCAGACTCCGGTTTAGAAGATTTACCGCGTATCGCCCGCAGAGCAGTTAAGCAAGTGACTGGTAGTTTATTTAACTACGACAATCCGCAAGGGCAATTAATGCTGCGGCAGCAAATCAGCCGTATGCTTGTACAGCAGCATGGCATGAATGTCACACCAGAGGATCTCATTATTACCAATGGTTCTAAGCAAGGGCTGTCGCTCGTTGTTCACTACTACGTCAAACCAGGCGATTGGGTCATCGTTGAAAGTCCTACCTGGCACGGAATGCTATCACTTTTATACAGCATGGGAGCAAGAGTCATCGGTATTCCAATGACCGCTGAAGGAATGAATCTGGAGTTATTAGAAAAGAATCTCTACACGTATCGCCCAAAGCTGATTTTTACCGTCAGCACCTTGCACAATCCTACCGGAATCACCACTTCGCAAGCACATCGTCAGCAATTGCTACAACTTGCGGAACGTTATGACTGCGTAATTCTAGAAGATAATGCTTATGAAGGGTTAAACTTTGAACCTGTCCCCGCCCCAATTAAAGCTTTAGATCGTAAAGATATCGCAACTTATGTTGGTACTTTTTCTAAAACTTTAATGCCAGGTATCCGCGTCGGTTACTTAGTCGTCACTGGAAAGCATTATCAGCCGTTAGTCGAACGCAAATTACTCGACGATCTGCACGTGTCTACAGTATCTCAAGCGATTGTGAGCGAATATCTTGCATCAGGACACTATCGCCATCACTTAGCACACTTACAAGCCCAACATCGTCAAAGTCAAACGGCAATGTTAGCTGCTTTGCAAAAGTATTTCCCGCCCTCCGCATCGTGGACGGTTCCTAATGGTGGTACTTTCTTGTGGGTACAAATGCCCGCCGTCCCAATGGCTGAAATTTATCAGCAAGCATTATCACGCGGAGTTTTTGTTGCTGAAGGAACACCGTTTTTCCCAGGACAACAAGGCTATCCGGCATTACGTCTCAATTTTACGCTATCGCCAGACAAGATTGAGCGAGGTATTGCAGTATTGGGAGAATTAGTGCAAGCGTATTTGTCACGCACTGCTTGAGCGTTGTTCGCATTGATAACGTAAACGTCATGTCGCTTTTTCGGTAGACAGCAATTCTTTGGGTTGCAAAAATAGCTGACATGGAATCCAGTTACGTAGCTGTTCAAATGACTTTAAAGCTCTCGCCATCACACACCGAAATGGAGCAAGCGTTTTATCGTAAGGATACTAGTTATGACGGCGTGTTTTTTGTAGCTGTCCGCACCACAGGTATTTTCTGTCGCCCGTCTTGTCCTGCCCGCCCAAAACCGGAAAACATTGAATTTTTTCCCACAATTCGAGATGCCGTTTTTGCAGGATATCGTCCGTGCAAACGATGTCATCCTTTGGAGGTATACGGGGTACTGCCAGATTGGGTTGCGAGGTTGATGCAGCGTGTAGAAACTACACCAAATGTCAAAATTACAGATGTAGAACTTCGTTCGCTGGGTTTAACTCCTGAACGAGTCCGGCGCTGGTTTCAAGAGCATTACGGAATGACGTTTGTAGAATGGTGTCGCGGACGACGTCTGGCGAATGCTTTCACTCAAATCCGCGCGGGAGCCACACTCGATGATGTTGTCTTCACTAATCAATATGAATCCCATAGTGGTTTTAGAGAAGCTTTCAGTAAAGTCTTTGGTGTCCCGCCAGGGCAGAGCCAAACCAGTGACTTTATCGCAACGCAAATTTTAGAAACACCTCTAGGAGCATTGCTGGTTGGTGCAGTCAGTGAAGGTGTATGTTTGATTGAATACGCAGATAGGCGAATGCTAGAGCATAACTACGCCACAATCCGCAAACAGTTTGGCTATCCCGTTCTGCCTGTCACAAATTCCCACATCGAGCATTTGCGAGCGGAACTTTCTCGTTATTTTGTGGGGCAGCTGACCGAGTTTACAATTCCTTTAGTTTCTCGCGGTACTACATTTCAAGAACAAGTTTGGTCAGAGCTACAGCGCATTCCCTATGGGAAAACAATTTCTTATGACGAACTGGCTCGACGCATCAATCAACCAACAGCAGTTCGTGCCGTAGCCAGAGCGAATGGAATGAATCGGATCAATATCCTCATTCCTTGCCATCGCGTGATTGGCAAAAATGGGCAGTTAACTGGATACGGCGGTGGACTTTGGCGAAAACGCTTACTGTTAGAACTGGAGCGTACTGGAAAGTTACCAAGCAACGAGACAATTCAGTAGTTCGGCAATTTTAGGCATGAAACCGATTGATTTAGCGCGTTTATTCTTACTAGCCGCGCTTTGGGGTAGTTCGTATTTATTTATCCGAATTACGGCTCCCGTTTTAGGAGTATTCTTCACCATCAGCTTACGGGTCATTATTGCAGCATGTGCATTGGGTTTATATGGAGTGCTTGCACAACAACTCTCCACTCTCAAAACCCGTTGGTTGTCCTATCTTTTATTGGGTTTACTAAATAATGTAATTCCTTTCATATTGATTGCGATCGCTATTGTTAATCTCAATGCATCGATTGCAGCGATTCTCAATGCAACAACTCCTTTATTCACTGCAATCGTAGCAGCTATCTGGCTCAAGGAACCATTAAATAAACGAAAAATTGTAGGGCTATTGCTTGGTATTGTTGGAGTTGCCATCTTAGTTGGATGGAGTCCTTTGCTACTGTCGCTATCAGTCATTTTAGGAGGACTATCAGCTTTAATTGCTGCACTCTTTTATGGTATTGCTGCTGTATATGCGCGTCGGAGATTTAGGCACAACCGAGCAACTGAAACCGCAATCGGGCAATTGGTTGGTTCTAGCGTTTTACTTATTCCTGTTACTTTTACGTCTATCCCCAATACTGTTCCCTCTACTGAAGTCATTCTCGCAGTAATCACACTTGCGATCGCCTGTACAGCGTTTGCCTATTTACTCTACTTTCAACTAATTGCTAAGGCAGGTGCAACCCAAGCAGCAACCGTCACTTTTCTGATTCCTGTTTTCAGTCTGCTATTTGGAAAAACTCTACTTGGTGAACCCGTTAACTTTGGCTTAATCATTGGACTTATAACAATTTTATTGAGTATTTGGCTAGTTTTTAATACAAAACACTAGAAATGAATTTTAAGAACTTTTTAACACAGAAGAGCTTAGCGCATGAAATCGCAGTTACACTAAACTTTACCCCTGAAGCGATTAGCGATCTTCGATTCGTAATTAGCTCATCGCCTTTAGTTCAGCCACAACTTTAGCTGTCAAGCTTTTTTACAGGAAATTGCACTTCTGTGACATAAGATTCATCGTCTTGTTGATTGCCACCAACAATATAAACTTCACGGTTGGAACCCGTAATTTTATAGCCACTAGCTTCAATCCAAGCAGGTAATGCAGCGTAGGCGCGGCTAATCGTGTTGTAACTGCCATTGTGGACAACACAAGCCATTTCCACGCGGGGTAGTTCGTAGACTTTGATGCGATCGCTACCATACACCTCTTCTACTGCGATCGCAACTTCCCAATCAATATCCGTATCTTTATATGCACTGTCGTGCCAAATTCCTGCACAGTAACTACTTTCTTTAACTCCTTGACAAAGTCGCAAATATTCTAGTAACTCATCATAAAGCCCTGCCACAGCGTGAAAGCTTGGTATTATTTCCCGAATTGCCGCAACTTTAATCGGGGTAACAGTTTTGACAACAACATCATAATCAGGCATGTTATCCTCTTCCATCTGCTGAAGTCTCGCTGCGACGCGCTGTAATCTTGCTTGTTCTTCTGCAACTAATCGTTGTAGTTCAGCGTGCTTCAGTTGCAGCATTCCCTGAATTTGTGCTGGTGAAATTTCATTTAGAAGCTTGGCAATTTGTTCTAGCGAGAAACCTAAATCTTTGAGTGCCAAAATGCGATTGAGTCGAGGTAACTGATGGGCTGCGTAATAGCGATAGCCAGTAAACTCATCTACGTGTACTGGTTTAAGTAATCCCATTTGGTCGTAGAGACGCAATGCTTTGATTGATACATGGCTGAGTTTGGAAAAGTCGCCGATTTTCAGCATTCTTCCGGTTTTGGGTAATAGTTATTAGTGTTTAAATAATGACCAATTACCAGTTAACATTTACCCACCTTGAATTTATGTTCATTTTCATCCACTTACTTCAAATTATCAAGTGGGTGTATGTGCTAATTCCAATTTGATACCATCGGGGTCGAGAAAGTAGACAGCATAGTAACCTGGTAGATAGTCATATTCAGCAGGCGGATCGAGAATTGTAACTTGCTGCTCGAGCAGTTCTTGATACAGTTTGTCTATATCTTCGCGACGATCGGCACTAAACGCTAGATGATGCAATCCTGGAGAATAGCGATCGCATTTTTGATGAAATTGCTGCTTCGCTGGAGAAATCGTCATCGCACTGTGAGAACTTGCCCAAAGAATTAATTGTTCTGTTTTTTCGCCTTGTTCATAACCCATAAAGCCGAGTAGTTTGTTGTAAAAAGCTTCTGATCGCTCCATATCAGATACCGTCAAGGCAATATGATGAATCGCTCCTAGTTTCATAACTATGTATCACCTCTGTTGCATTTAATTCACAGTAAACACTCTTCCCCAAGGGCAGAGTCAAGCTTGGCGTCGATATTGGTGAATGAATTCTGATATGATTTGCGTCGGTCTGTGGTATGACACAATCAGTAATGACTCACTCTGTCTCTGTCTCGGTTCCGGCGACAACGGCTAACTTAGGTCCTGGTTTTGATTGTATTGGTGCAGCGTTGACGCTGTATAACCATTTCAAGTTTACGCATCAAGAGGAAGTCGCAATTCGCGTGACAGGAACAGAAAGCGATCGCGTCCGCACGGATGAGACTAATTTGGTTTATCGCTCGTTTGTCAAATTATATGAACATATCGAACAAACACCACCATCTGTGCATATAGATATTGCGATGGATGTGCCGCTAGCGCGGGGTTTGGGAAGTTCCGCAACAGCTATTGTTGGGGGTTTGGTTGGGGGAAATCTACTGGCAGGGGAACCACTTGATACAAATGCGGTGATGGAGTTGGCGATCGCTTTGGAAGGACATCCTGATAATGTGGTTCCGGCGTTGTTGGGGGGATGTCGGTTGGCGGCGAGTGTTGGGGGAAATGAACCACAAAGGCACCAAGGACGCAAAGGTTGGGAAGTTTGTGATGTGCCTTGGCATGAGAGCATAGTGCCTGTGGTGGCGATTCCTGATTTTGAGCTTTCAACGGTTGAGGCGCGGCGAGTTTTACCGAGTGAGGTGAGTCGAGGGGATGCGATTTTTAATACGGCGCATTTGGGGTTATTGTTACGCGGGTTGGAGACGGGAAATGAAGCTTGGATTCGGGCGGCGTTGCAGGATCGATTGCATCAGCCTTATCGTCAAGCTTTGATTCGCGCTTATGAAGCGGTACAACAAGCGGCGATCGCTGCTGGGGCGTATGGTTTGGTTATTAGTGGTGCAGGTCCTACACTACTTGCTTTGACGAACCAAAGACAAGCTGAGGCGGTAATTGCGGCGATCGCTCAAGCTTGGCAGCAAGTAGGAGTGAATCCACACGTGCGATCGCTCGAAATTGATAAGTTCGGTGCGCGTAGCACGATTGAGGTAGCCTAGTAGGTACTATGAATGATATCCAAGCAGAAATTACGGCTCTTCAAGCTCAAATTGCGGCGCTACGTCAGGAACGTACTTCACTGACAACTGATCCGATAGATTTAGAAAATGCCTCTCCAGAGGCGATCGCGGCTGCTTACCGTCGTCGTGCTAGAGAAGATTTACAATTGTTCGCTGAAGTCAAGGGCATTGATGATGCGATCGCGGCTTTAGAATCACAACTTGCGCAAAAAATCAAGTTAGCATCGCAACTTTCCCAAAATGATTCGTTAGCACAACGCGTCGCTGCTGGTAAACAACAAGCGCAAGCCCAAGCTGAACGCATTAATCAACTCGCCGCTGAACTCGCAGATGAATTGCGATCGCTCAAAGCCATCGCGGACGAACTCAGTCCCAGTTATTGGCAAGTGTACTACAAACCTTTAATTACTGGCTTCAAATCGATCTCGGTTCCCTACATCCGCACCGATGGCGACGTATTAACAATCGTCAATCGCATTGTTTAACATTATTTGTATTTGTTGTTGTGTCGATAGTCCACGCCGGTGGACTTTGTTTATTGAGTCGCGAATTTATTCGCCAGGCTCACATCATCACAAATTCACATTCTTTGAGCAACCTGAAGCACAGAAAGATAACCAACCGGAATCCTCTCAATACCGTTTCTTCCCAACAATTCCCTGATTCCCGCGAACAACGCGTCTCGCTTGTGCAGTTCTAACCTAATATATGGTGACAACGTACCTAAAAGCGTCAAATAGTCATCAACACTATGAATCGCTTCCCAAGTCAATTGTTCAGACATCAAATCTTTAAATCGCCCTGAATCAATCACCGCTTGTCCAAACGCTTTGAGATTTTCTTCTTGAATGCTTCTTGCTTCATATTGTGCAAGCGACGGCGCGTAAGTCTGATAAACCTCCTCTAACAGTTGATAAATAGCGAGTGGAGGTTGAATCGGAATCGCATTCCACAGCAAAATGAACGAAGCCTTATCTTGCAGCGCAGCAGCAGCTTTTTGATACCCAATTTCAGGTGAAATCCAATGAAAAGAAGTTGCAGCAATTACAGCATCGAATTTCCTAGCCTCTAACTGCCATTCTTCAAATGAAGCATTGATAATTTCTACGTTCGGATACTGTAAGCAATTTTGCTGTGCTAACTGCCACATTTCTTGGTTTGGTTCCAAACAAACCATCGAAAAGCCAAGATCTGCAAACGCGACTGTTGCAATCCCAGGACCACAGCCTACTTCTAAAATAACTCCATCATCAGGCAGTTTAGCCCACTCGACAGCACGGTAAATCAACTGTTGCGGATAGCGCGGTCTGACTCGGTTGTAAGCATCTGCTGCTGTACTGTACCAGTTTTTTCTTTGTTCTGAAGTGTAGACACTAGCAACGGTAGTGTACCAGCCATGAGGTTGTTTCGCTGTCATTGAGGGAACCTTTACAAAAGACTTGCTGCATGAATCACAAACGCCCTTTGACTGAAGTCAGGGGCTACTCAAGCAAAGTGTACTTTCGTACGAAGCAAAACTCTTATCAATAAGTTCACAGTGGTAGATTGTCTTTTGTTTGACTGCGAATTTATTCGTCAAGCATTCATGCAGGAGGTTTAAAGTTCACGTGCGTGGACTACCCTGCGGGAAGCCCTTCGGGTTCGCAGTCGCTTCAAGTCGGCACCGCCCAACGCGCTACTCACCGCTGCGCGTCTATGTTTACTTAGCCGTGACTTCAGTTGCCAGCTTAACATTTATTCATTAAGATTTGTAATAGCAAAGTCTAGTAAGTATTTATTCTTATGATGTCAATGTAAATATCCAAAATACACCTTCTCAAAACTTCACGTAACTTAATAGAATGTATGTCATAGGCAATAGGTATTTATCCTCAGTCATGCTTAGCATACAAATTCCTTGGTTAACAACTGTCATTCTGTTACCGCTAGTGGCTGCCCTAGCCATTCCTTTGATTCCAGACAATCAAGGTAAAACAGTTCGCTGGTACGCCTTGGGTGTAGGAATTGCGGACTTCGTTCTGATGGTATACGCCGTTTGGCAGAACTACGATTTACAAATCTCAACATTTCAACTTGCTGAAAGCTATCCTTGGATACCCCAGCTAGGCATGAATTGGTCGGTTGCGGTAGATGGCTTATCGTTACCGTTGGTATTGTTAACAGGCTTTGTGACAACTTTGTCAATCTTGGCAGCGTGGAACGTGACGAAAAAGCCACGCTTATTTTTCGCGTTGATGCTGATGATGTACAGCGCGCAAATTGGCGTCTTTGTTGCCCAAGATATGCTGCTGTTCTTCCTGATGTGGGAACTCGAATTAGTACCTGTTTACTTGCTGATTTCGATTTGGGGAGGACAAAATCGCCGCTACGCCGCAACAAAGTTTATCCTCTACACCGCTGCGGGATCGATATTTATCCTCGTCGCCGCGTTTGCGATGGCAATGTATGGCGATGTTGTTACCTTTGACATGGCAACCTTGGGTATTAAGCAATATCCTAGAGCGTTTGAATTATTAGTTTACGCTGCATTACTCATTGCTTTTGGCGTTAAGTTACCAATTTTCCCATTACACACTTGGCTTCCAGACGCGCACAGTGAAGCTTCTGCACCTGTATCAATGATTTTGGCGGGTGTATTGCTCAAAATGGCAGGCTACGGGCTAATTCGCATGAATATCGAAATGTTGCCCTCGGCTCATGTTGCGTTTGCTCCTGTACTCGCTATTTTAGGTGTCGTCAATATTGTCTACGGTGCATTAACCGCGTTTGCGCAAACAAATCTCAAGCGCCGCTTAGCTTATTCTTCGATCGCGCACATGGGTTTTGTGCTAATCGGTATTGCTTCGTTTACCGAACTTGGTATCGGTGGTGCAGTACTGCAAATGGTATCGCATGGTTTGATTGCGGCTAGCTTGTTCTTCTTATCCGGAGTCACCTACGAGCGCACGCATACGCTGATCATGGAGAAAATGGGTGGTATGGCGCAAGCAATGCCCAAAGTTTTCGCACTCTTCACCGCTGGGGCGATGGCTTCATTAGCGCTACCTGGAATGAGTGGCTTTGTTGGTGAATTAACGATCTTCTTGGGAATTACCACGAGTGATGCTTACAATCCTGCGTTTAAGGTTGTTGTAACTCTCTTAGCTGCGGTGGGCGTGATTTTAACTCCAATCTACTTGTTGTCGATGCTGCGCCAAGTGTTTTACGGCAAAGACAATACTGGCATTGTGATTGAAGAGTATCTTGGGGATGCGAAGCCACGCGAGGTATTTATTGCAGCTTGCTTGTTGCTACCAATTATCGGCATCGGGATGTATCCAAAGTTGGCAACTCAGACGTATGATGTAAAAACAGTTGCGGTTGCAGCGCAAGTACGTCAAGTTTTACCGACAGTTATCGCGCAAAAGCAGCGATCGCCTTTATACTCAACTGCATTAGTTGCACCACAGCTGGCTGTACCTGAATCACAAGTACTGATTGCTAGCGAATAAGTCAAAGTTCCACTGTCAACGCAATGAAGATCTTACGCTCACTTTTACTTGCTCCTATTTTTGCTTTAGCGTTTAGCACTGTTGCCCAAGCTGTAGTTAGAACACAAGTTGTACAATACAAGCAAGGCAACACGGTATTAGAAGGATATCTTGCCTATGATGATGAAATTCAAGGTAGACGTCCTGGCGTGATGGTTGTTCATGAGTGGACAGGAATTAATCCCTATATCCAACAACGCGCACAACAATTAGCAAAACTAGGATACGTTGCGTTTGCAGCTGATATTTACGGTAAAGGTATTCGACCTAAAAATCCCCAAGAAGCAGCAGCACAAGCTAAAATCTACAGATCTAACCGTCAGTTGATGCGCGATCGCGCTTTGGCGGGGTTACAGGTTCTCCAAAAAAATTCTTTAACTGATGTCCAACGCATTGCTGCTATTGGATACTGTTTCGGTGGTAGCACTGTGTTGGAACTCGCGCGTAGTGGGGCAAATGTCGCTGGTGTCGTCAGTTTTCACGGTAGTCTTGATACACCAAATCCCAGTGATGCGAAAAATATCAAAGGCAAAGTACTTGTTTTACATGGTGCGGAAGATCCTCTAGTACCGCCTGAACAAGTTTTAGGCTTTGCTGAGGAAATGGGTACCGCTGGCGTAGATTGGCAATTAATCGCTTATGGTGGTGCTGTTCACAGTTTTACAAATCCTGAAGCGGGTAATGATAAATCTCAAGGTACAGCGTATAATCAGTTAGCTGATCGCCGTTCTTGGCAGGATATGCGGCAGTTTTTCGCGGAGATATTTGGTGTAAGGTAACGAACCACAGAGAAATGAGTGAACAAGACCTTGTGGCTAGAGTTGCAGAGTTGGAGGAAAAATTAGATGCTACGTTGAAGGTAGTGTCTAAACTAGTGACTGCTTTGGATTCTATGCGTAGTGGCGATCCTAAGTTTATTTTTGAGATGGACTTAGTAAAGCACTCTTTATGTGAAACAGGATATTTTGAAAATAAACCTTTAGAAGAATAAGCTGATTGGGTTTTATATTTGTATTTAAACTTATTATTTAGCAGCGCTTATTGCGATCGGGCGCTGTTTGGCATTTTTATGGACAGCTTATTTGGAAAGAATGATCCAAACCGCGTGAACGATTCCTGGAATGTAACCTAGTAAAGTGAGAAGGACGTTAATCCAAAAATCTCGACCTAATCCTACCTGCAAGAAAACACCAAGTGGCGGTAGGAAGATTGCACAAAGTAATCGAATAATGTCCATTTTTATTTCAATCTAACAACAATTTGCCAGCCTGATCGTCGATGAACGGTAGAGGCTGATTTCTTAAGATAGTCTTAAATTGTATTTATACTAACACAGGGCTTAGCCACCACTGATTTTTGCTTTATAGCCTAGTTGAGTAAGGATTTCCACGATTTTTTGCTTGTGATCGCCTTGAATTTCAATTTCGTTATCTTTGACAGTTCCGCCAGTACCGCATTGCGTTTTTAACTGCTTTACCAGTGCAGTTAAATTTTCGGGTTTTGTTTGAAAACCAGTAATTACCGTTACTGTTTTACCCTTGCGTCCTTTACGCGAAGCTTGGACGCGGAGATTTTGTTGCGCAGGTGGTAATTCCTGGGTTCCGCGTTCGAGTGCAGGGGAATTGTCGCCGCCAAACTCGCGGTAAACATAGGGACTATCCGAAGATTTACGATTCGCAGCAGCCATAGTAATTACTTAACTCTAAACTTCAGCATACGCGAGCAGAGGAAGCAGAGGAGCAGAGGAGAATAAATAATTATGAAATAGGAATAGGTCTGAGAGTTTAATTTATAATTAATTAACCGTATTTTGTTATTTTAGCCAGTCTGTGACTACTACTCCCTTACCTGCGCAATCGCAAGCTGAACAACGCCCCGACTCACTCGGACGCTTTGGGCGCTTTGGTGGTAAATATGTACCTGAAACGTTGATGCCGGCTTTGACTCAACTAGAAGCAGCATATCAACTATATCGCCACGATCCAGAATTTATCGCCGAGTTACAAGAATTGCTGCGAGATTATGTAGGAAGGGCTACGCCATTATATTTCGCGGAACGTCTGACGGCACATTATGCCCGACCTGATGGCACAGGCGCACAAATTTATTTAAAGCGCGAAGATTTGAATCATACTGGCGCGCACAAAATTAATAATGCCCTAGCGCAAGTATTACTTGCCAAGCGCATGGGTAAACAGCGGATTATTGCCGAAACAGGTGCAGGACAACACGGCGTTGCCACGGCTACAGTTTGCGCGAGATTTGGCTTAAAATGCATAATTTACATGGGCGTTCAAGATATGGAACGCCAAAGCCTTAACGTGTTTCGGATGCGGTTAATGGGCGCGGAAGTTAGCCCTGTTTCAGCGGGAACAGGAACGCTTAAGG
The DNA here is from genome assembly GCF_000317555.1 of Gloeocapsa sp. PCC 7428. GTDB lineage: Bacteria > Cyanobacteriota > Cyanobacteriia > Cyanobacteriales > Chroococcidiopsidaceae > Chroogloeocystis. Next base: position 1,895,902 of record NC_019745.1, on the reverse strand, counting down.
ATGCAACTTCTGAAGCAATTCGCGATTGGGTAACGAATGTAGAAACGACTCACTATATTTTAGGTTCGGTTGCAGGTCCGCACCCGTATCCCATGATTGTACGTGATTTTCATGCTGTGATTGGTAAAGAAACTCGCACGCAGTGTCTAGAAAAATGGGGGGGATTACCTGATATTCTTCTCGCGTGTGTGGGTGGTGGTTCTAATGCAATGGGCTTATTTCATGAATTTGTGAATGATTCCTCTGTAAGATTAATTGGTGTTGAAGCCGCAGGCGAAGGCGTCAATACTGAAAAACACGCGGCTACTTTGACTCAGGGACGGGTTGGCGTGTTACACGGGGCGATGAGTTATCTCTTACAAGACGATGACGGTCAAGTTTTAGAAGCACACTCAATTAGTGCAGGGTTAGATTATCCTGGGGTAGGACCTGAGCATAGCTATTTAAAAGACATACAACGAGCAGAATATTACAGCGTTACTGATGAAGAAGCGTTAGCCGCATTTAAGCGTACAGCGCAGCTAGAGGGAATTATTCCGGCGCTTGAAACTGCACACGCGATCGCATATCTCGATACTTTATGTCCGCAACTCGAAGGAAGTCCGCGAATTGTCATCAACTGTTCAGGGCGTGGCGATAAAGATGTGCAAACTGTCGCGAAGCATCTTCAGTAGATTTTGGTTATAGGTAATTGGTTCAATTGTCTCTCTACCTTTCTTTCGAGAATCAACTCAACTCTACTGGTGCAGGCGATAGTTCCGCAATATATTTAATTGCAGCGATACAGTTGGTAATCGTAACCATTGACGGGTGGTGAAGATAGAGCATCAATTGTACAGCTATCTACTTCCACTGGAGCGTGAAAATTAATTAACCACAAGTCTAACGGTCGAGAAAAATTATTGACGGCTTGTTGTAAAGTCGTCGTGGGTGCGCTGGTTTCACGCGCTAGCAGAAATTGCGGCGTATCAATTCCAGCCAATTTAAATTCCCTTCCTAGACCCATCATTTCGCCAATTTGCACGTGCGTTTTGTGCGTTGTCGCAATAAGTATTGGCGATCGCGAGGCATTTTGCATAATTTCCAGCATCAAGTCAGGGCGGTAGTATTTTTGATAACCCAAATTACATACTACCGTAATTGCACTTAGTAGCCCCATTAGCCAGATTAACGCGACAGCACGTTTTCCTTGCTGATTAGGAGTCCGCCAACATACTGCAAGACTTGCTCCGAGTAAAACCATCACCGCCGGAAAGTAGACGAAGTTGTAACGCGCACCACGAGTCAGATCGATCCCAAAAACGTAAGTGAAGAAAAAGAACAACGCGATCGCACTACACACAATTCCCACAAAAACCCACGTCATTAACCGCGTTTTCGATTGCGTGAGTTTTACTTTGATGCCACGATACAACCAAGGTAGCGCCCATAAAAAGAAAATGAGCATCACAAAACCCGAAGCAATCACAATCGGTAGTTGTCGTGCTTCCACTGGTAGCAACGATATCATCGTCAGCCAAGCCGCTAGTGCTTGAAAAATCGGATTAAGTAACGCTAATAATCCATTGCTTCCATTTTGAATCCAATCAGTGAGATCGCTACCATAATTGTTGTGGAAGAATACAGGTAGCCACACTAAACCACCCAAAAACGTCCCCACCGCAACGAGCAAAATTTGCCACCAAGGATCAGCACTCGACATTAACCGAAAGCCAGTACGCCGATGCTGACGCCACCACAACACGCTTAACACAATAGCTTCAGCACACAAAGTCAACACAAAAAAATAGTGCGTGGCCATTCCTAAAAAATTTGCAGCAATCCAAACAATAACGAGCCACAGGGGTATGAGTTTACGGTACTCAAGCCGTCGAATTGCGATCGCTAAACAACTCAAAGAAGCAATCACCCATAAAATTGCTAGTGTGTAATGTCGGGCTTCTTGCGCTAGAAAAATGCCATAAGGCGAAACCGCCATCATCGCCGCCGCTAGCTGACTCACAAGGCGGGATCGAAAACTCAGCCAACTCAATCCATAAATTGCTGGAATCGATGCTGCACCAAGTAACGCCGGAAGCGATCGCGCTACCCATACCGAAACTAAATCTGTTGACTGCGGCAACCAAAAATTCATCCACAAATGAGCTAGCACAAAGTACAGTGGTGGATGATTGCTTTCTGTGATTAAGTTTTGAACAACTTGGACAACGCCATGATTTGGGTTAGGCTGCAACGGTTGCAAAAGTGTATCAAGCGCGATCGCCTGATTTAAAGGAACACCAAGAAAACTATTACCCAAGCTAAAAACTAGCGTTGAGAACTCATCTGTCCATGGTGGTTTACTAGCAAGTAGCGTCAACCGCAAACCAACAGCGATCGCCGTCCATCCCAACAGCAACAATATATCTTGATATTCGGTCTTGAGCTTGTGATTGCGTGACATCAGTAAGGAAGTGTAGTTTGAACGCTGGTCATTGGTAATCGATGATTGCGGAAAATAGACATCAAATATTCCCTATTCGCCGTTACCCATTACCCATCACGGAAAAAGTGTCATGACTCATCAGATTTTTAATATTTACTGACACAATTGAAACAGAAGTGCAGTTAATTCCTGATGTTCTGTGACTAATAAAGCTGTTGAAAAGATTCTGGCGCGTGTTTTAACGGGTGACGAATTATCTCCACAAGAGGGAGTCATCTTATTACAGCAAACCGATGAAGACGCGATCGCGGCAATTCGCGATACCGCCGATCAACTCCGCCGCTTGCAGGCAGGGGAGACTGTAACGTATGTTATTAATCGTAATATTAACTTTACTAATATTTGCGAACAGCACTGTAGTTTCTGCGCATTTCGCCGCGATTCTGGTGAAAAAGAAGCTTACTGGCTCGATTGGGGGCAAATTCTCGAAAAAACCACCGATGCAGTACAACGCGGTGCGACAGAAATTTGTATGCAAGGCGGATTAAACCCGCAAGCGAAAATCAACGGGCGTTCTTTGCCTTATTACCTAAAACTCGTAGAAACCATCAAAACACAATTTCCGCAACTGCACTTACACGCTTTCTCACCCCAGGAAGTTGAATTTATCGCGCGAGAAGACGATATGAGCTATGCCGCTGTCATTGCTGCTTTGCGTGATGCTGGAGTGGGTTCAATGCCAGGAACCGCCGCCGAAGTCCTCGACGACCGAGTCCGGCGGATTTTGTGTCCAGAAAAAATCAACACAACGACTTGGCTCGAAATAGTCAGTACTGCGCATCGCTTAGGTTTACCAACAACCAGTACAATGCTTTCTGGACATATTGAGACACCCCAACAGCAGATTCATCACCTCGAACAATTGCGATCGCTACAAAAAACAGCGCGCGATCGCAACTATTCCGCAGCAATTACCGAATTCATTTTGCTACCATTCGTCGGTCAAGAAGCCCCTAAAGCATTACGCCGCCGCGTCGGTAGAGATCAACCAGTACTTGCTGATGCCTTATTACTCACAGCAGTAGCACGGATTTTTTTAGGAAACGTCATACCCAACCATCAACCCAGTTGGGTCAAGCTAGGACTAACAGGAGCAACAGAAGCTTTAAAGTGGGGTTGCAACGATATTGGCGGCACTTTGATGGAAGAACACATTACTACAATGGCGGGTGCGATCGGCGGTACGTGTATGGAAGTAGAAAATTTACACACTGCGATCGCCTCTATCAAAAGACCTTACGCCCAACGCGATACTCTCTATTGCCTAATCAAAAAAGACCAGAAGCAAACGGTTAGTAGCCAGGAGTGATGAGTGGTATAGAAAACTATTCCTCCTCTGCCCCTCTACTCCAAATAATTGATCCCCGCAGTGCCATTCCGAGATAGGATGGACGTTGATTTCTGTCTTTTCTCACTTAATGCTTATGAAGCGCTATTGGTCACGTCTACTTGCCCTCGCGTTGGTTGTTGTCATCGGCTTGACGGGCTGTTCTAGCAACGCTTTCTCAGACAGTCTGAGTGGGGATTATCGTCAAGATACGCTTGCTGTGGTAAACACACTGAGAAATGCCCTTGATTTGCCTGATGATGCGCCTGAAAAAGCCGAGGCGCAAACAGAAGCCCGTCAAAAGATCAACGAATTTGCAGCGCGTTATCAACGAGATGGTAGTGTTGCTGGTTTAAGTTCTTTCACGACAATGCGAACTGCATTAAATTCTTTAGCAGGGCACTATAGTTCTTACCCAAATCGTCCAGTCCCAAAAAAACTCAAACAACGGTTAGAACAAGAATTCAAACAAGTAGAAATGGCGCTTAACCGAGGTAGCTAAACTCTTCATAATCATAAAAGATAAGTTGCAAGTAGCGAGCAAGTTCACTACTAAAAAATAAAATCTTACTCCTCAATGAATTTGACAAGATCAGTCGCCAAAAGCTAATAAGTCTAATGATTTGAGCAGTTGAGTTAAACACCTGAGGCGGTTTCCTTCATGTGCCACACTTAAGAAATTAAATGGCTAAGGAAACCGAATCAGAGCTTTTGTAGTCTCTAACACTAGTCTTAAAGACTCTGTAACGCAGGGTACTTACTAGTGACCTATTAGCGTGCCTTGCGACGTTGTTCTAGTGCAGCTAGTAACAGATAATCTAAGGCGCTGTTTTTTTAAGCAACGCTTGTTGAGGTCATCACGTGTGCGTTGATGATTAGCCTTGCCACCATCAGTCTTACAAGACTGATTTATTGATCGTACTTATGTTGTGTTTGTGGTAATGTTCAACCATCGTTTGAGATTTGCCCGTCCTCGCTTTGCTTGGCAACGTTTGGCTGCTACTGTGTTGACAAGTAGCTTATTGAGTGCCAATTTTGGTAGTCTTCCGCTGGCTCAAGCACAAACAACAGCGTATTGTCAGCTAACAACAGCAGCAACCCGAGAAAAAGAAACTTTACGTCAAGCAGCACTACGAGGCAACACAGACGCGCAGAATCGCTACAGAGCGCTTGTAAATCAACACGCTCAAATTTTACAGGACTGCCGCAATCGCACTTGGCCTCAAACCCAAGCAGTATGGCTACGGTTATATCCGTGTGATGTTCAACCAGGAGTCCTCGATAAAGTAATGGATCAGGTTGTTAATCGTGGCTATAACCAAGTGTATGTAGAAGTATTTTACGACGGTCAAGTTTTGCTACCAGCGGCAGCAAATCCCACGGTTTGGCCGTCGGTGGTTCGAGTTCCTGGGGCTGAAAGAACCGATTTACTTGCCCAAGCAATTCAAAAAGGACGCGATCGCGGCTTGAAAGTCTATGCTTGGATGTTCATGATGAATTTTGGCTACTCCTACGGACAGCGCCCCGATCGCCAATCGGCACTAGCGCGCAACAGTAAAGGCGAAACAAGCTTGTATGTCGTCGATAATGCTAGCCAAGTATTTGTCGATCCTTACAACTTGCAAGCCAAACGAGATTATTATCAGCTAGTTCTCGAAGTTATGCGCCGTCGTCCTGATGGCGTTCTCTTCGACTACGTGCGCTATCCCAGAGGGTTAGGCGCGGGATCTGTCGTCAACAGAGTTCAAGATTTGTGGATTCATAGCGAAGCTGCGCAACAAGCCTTGTATCGTCGGGCGCTGAACAACAAAGGACTCAATTTGATTCAACGCTTTCTCAGTAAAGGGTATGTCAGCGCCAGAGATATCGAAATCGTCGATCAACTGTATCCGCAAGAAGGCGAACCGTTATGGCAAGGTCGCACGCCGCCCCCAGCACCACAACCACCAAACGAACCGCCAACGGCTGCACAAAGACAGCCCCAACTACAATGGGAATTATGGCAACTCAGTGTTGCTCATGCAATTCAAGGTATCATCGACTTTTTAGCAGTCGCAGCGTGGCCCGTCCAGCGCCAGGGAGTTAAAGCAGGTGCAGTATTTTTCCCAGATGGCAACCAGGCAGTTGGTCAAGGGTATGACTCGCGCCTACAGCCTTGGGATCGCTTTCCGACGACTTTAGAATGGCATCCGATGTCTTACGCAGCCTGCAATAATACGAGTTGTATCGCGGCTTTGGTACAGCGAGTTTTGCAGTACGCGCCCCCAGGTACGCAGGTTATTCCTGCGATCGCTGGAGTTTGGGGAAAACCAATTAGCAATCGCCCATCTTTAGAAGCCCAAATGCAGGCACTCCGCGCCTATGCGCCACGTCTTCAAGGAATCAGTCATTTTGCCCTGTCTTGGCAAGATCCACAGCTAGAAAGCGAGCGCAAATCTTGTAGAATCCGCTAAACTCCTACAACACCCGTAAACACTCGCTGCGCAGGTCCCGTCATCCACAAACGCTGATCGACTTCGGACCATTCGATTTGTAAACAACCTCCAGGAAGTTCGACTGTCGCTAGGCGATCGCATCTTCCTGTCAATACACCTGCGACTAATGCCGCACAAGCCCCTGTACCACACGCCAAAGTAGCCCCTGCACCGCGTTCCCACACACGCATTTTTAAGTAGTCGCGACGCACGACTTGAATAAATTCGGTGTTCGTTCGTTGCGGAAAAACGGCGTGATGCTCAAATTGTGGACCAATCTTTTCTAAAGGAATTACCGCCACATCTTCAACAAACGTAATACAGTGCGGATTTCCCATACTGACACACGTCACATCCCAACTTTGCCCTGCGACTTCCAAAGGCTGATCGATGACCTTCTGATTTTCCGCACCTAAAGTTGTTGGAATTTCGCTTGCCAATAACCGAGGGACACCCATATCTACTTTGACTTGACCATCAGACATGATTTGCGGTGTAATAGTGCCAGCCAGCGTATGAATCCGTTTTTGGCTATTTTCTTGCTGATTACCGTCAATTTCTGCAACAAATGCCGCTAAACAACGAATGCCATTACCGCACATCTCCGGTTCTGAACCATCAGAATTAAAGATCCGCATCGTGTAGTCAGTGCCATTTTGCCCTGGTAGCGCGAAAATAACGCCATCTGCACCAATACCAAAGTGGCGATCGCATAACATAATTGCCTGTTCGGGCGTGACGACAGGTTGTGATGACAAGCGATTGTCAATCAAAATAAAATCGTTTCCGAGTCCGTGATATTTGGCAAATTCAATCGTCATAGGATTTTAAGTGAGTGAAAATAAATGTAACTTAAAGAGTGGTAACTGGTAACTGGTAAATATCTTTTTGTTTTCGATTACCGATTACCCATTACCCCTTTCCCAACGAGAAAACCAAATTTATGCCTAGCGAATTTGATCCAGCATTACCTAGCATTCGCCAAGTTCAAACCTTAATTAAACAAGTAAACCGCGTCGAGTTAAAACTTGTCACTGGCGATTTAGTCATTGGCAAAATTAGCTGGCAAGATCAAAACTGTTTATGTATTATCGATGTAAATAATCAGACTATCATCGTCTGGCGACACGCGATCGCTTATCTTAAGCCAATAAACTAGTAGATAAAAGTGGTTTAAAGTAGACTAATCTTCTTCCGTATATACCCACATTGGCTCAGTTTCGCCTGCGCGCTCAAATCCACACCTTTTATAAAACTCAATTGCCTGTTTGTCTGCAAGGAGGATATGTTGATGAAAACCTTGGTAACGAGACGTTAAAATCTTCATAATTTGTCTACCTACGCCCTGTTTCTGATACTCTGGCAAAACAAGTAAGTGAGGATAGTAAACGACTAAAAAGTTATCAGAAATAGCGTTGCCTAAACCAGCTAGCTTACTTTTATCCCACGCAGAAACTAGAAAGTGAGAATTCATTAGTGCATTGTAGAGTTGCTGAGGTTTATTAGCTGAAGACCAATCATTCGCTTTATATAAATTAAGAATACTGTGGCGATCAATATCATAATTCTCCTTATAGCTAATTTTTACTTTGTGCATATTTCATGTTCTTTGTTTACTTTTGAGAAGCAGTAAATCTTTTGTCTGACCGTTTACCTGCTAGTTGCGAAATTACAGATCGCTCGATTCGACACAGCCGGACATCTAAAACTTGCGCACCGTGTTTTTTATAAAAAGCGATCGCACGGGTATTGCGATCCGCAACCGTCCATTCTAACCTGCCACAATTTGCTTCCTCTGCAATTTGTGCCAAACGTTGCAACAACGCTGTACCAATTCCTTTACCGCGCATTAGCGGCTGTACATACAGATCGCCTACCCAAAGCGTCGGCTGTGCTAAAAAGCTAGAGTAAGCGTAGGAAAATAGCGCAAATCCAACCGCAACATTATTTATTTGGGCTAACAACACTTGTGCGAGTGGAGGTTGAGCGAATAAAGTTTGCCTTAACTTATCAATCGTGATTTCTAGAGGCTGGGGATACCTATCAAAGTTTGCTTTTTGCGAAATAAATGAAAGAATTAACTCCCGATCTTCAATCGTTGCTACGCGAATTCTAATATCAATTTCATCCATTTTCAGCTTCCTGAGTACGCCTACTACTCACTGTAGAGAAGCAATCAATAGATGTCCAATATATTTTTAATAGCTCATTTATACTTTAAATATATAAATTGAACAACCATTACCTATTACCAGTTACCTAAATGGAACTGCGACACCTACATTACTTCATTGCAGTTGCAGAGGAACTACATTTCAGTCGTGCAGCAGAAAGATTGCACATTGCCCAACCACCATTAAGTCAACAAATTCGAGACTTAGAAGTCGAGTTAGGGGTTCAACTTTTTGAGCGAACCAAGCGCAGAGTAGAATTAACAACTCCAGGAAAAGTGTTTTTAGAAAAGTCACGGCTAGTCTTACAACAAGTCGATCAAGCAATTATTGCAGTTCAAAAAGCCAGTCGTGGTGAAATTGGTCGATTAACCTGAGTTCGGGTTAAGCACTTTGAGATAAAAGCCAGTCCATCTGAAGGCTGGGTTTCTTAGGTTGATGGCAATAAGCGATTAATCCACACAGAACGTTAACGCAAAAATTCACAGGACTACGGTGCCTGGAATGTTCAATCTGAGAAATATTCTTGAGTTGGTCGTTAATAGTCTCAATAATGGAACGTTTACGGGATAAAAGCTTGTCATGCAGAAGCATCAACTTGTTTTTCATATTGCGCCGAGGTTTAGCAAAAAACTGAATACCGAAGTCTTCTAAAAGTTGAGCTGCCAGTTTTTGAGAAACATAACCTCTATCGGCAAAAATCTTGCCAAACAGCTGACTAAGTAAATCAGGAACTGGCTGACGGTCATCAACATTACCAGGAGTGATAGTCACATTTAAGAGTTGACCAAGTTCATTGACGACAATATGAAGTTTGAAACCATAAAACCAGTCCACAGAAGTTTTGCCACGAGCCGCTAAACCTTGAAACACTTTGTGTTGAGCAATCCGTCGATTATGACAGACTTTTAAGCTTGTCGAATCTATCAAACCGATACCTGTACATTTTCCAAAACAATGCTTGAGGTAAACGCACAACGGTATCAAGGTCGATGGTAGCCATTCAATAAATCTTTGATAACTCGGAAGACCTGGAAAAGCATCACTCCAATATCGTTTCACTTGATTCAAATAAAAATACTTAAAATTTCGGTAGTGATTCTGATGAAACGCAATCAGTATCGTCATTATCTCACTCCAACATAGACCTTTTGAACGATTACGTTTTATTCCTCCATGACTTAATAGCTTTTTGTGCCACTGCGCTTCAAAAGCCTTACAGAAATCATCTACATGGCAAAACAAAGCCTCTAAACTAAACATAGGGCAGGTTGCTGGATTTGTCGTTATTTTCAGCTTACTACCTGCCCCTTTCCTTATCCCGAACTCAGGTTCGATTAGTAATTGGTTTTAACAGTTCAGCGACGTACAGTGTATTGCCAAAGATTTTACGTGTCTTTCGCGAACACTGCCCAGATGTAGAGTTAGATTTGCAAGAGTTAACCACGCACCAACAGTGCGATCGCCTTCACCAAAACCAAATCGATGTCGGTATTCTTTATTTACCGATTGAAAGCCGCATCCTTAGTACTACGACTGTATTACAAGAAAGCCTTGTTGTCGCGATCGCCGAAACTCACGCCTTAGCAGCATTACCCGAATTATCACTCAAAGCACTCAGCCACGAACCGTTTATCATACCTCCGCATCATTTAGGAGGAGGGTTATACAACCAAATTCTACGCTTTTTTCAACAGACAAATTTCACGCCAAACGTTGTGCAAGAAGCAACGCAACTGCAAACAACAATCAGCTTAGTCGCTGGCGGTGTTGGTGTCGCCCTTGTACCTGCTTCGCTGCAAAATTTACAAAGACCAGGGGTTGTTTATAAAATGCTTCAAGAACCCACACCAGAAATTGAAATCGCTGTAGCCTGGCGACAACACGACTCCTCTCCAGTTTTACAGAAGTTTGTTAATACCGCCGCACACATTACGACAGAATAGGAAAAATACTTTGTACGCCTTGGGCTGACAGTAACTGCTGTAGTTGATTCAACGCTGGATAAGCTCCACACAACAATAACAAATCGCCTGCTTGTAAATTCATACTGTTATCAGGAAACCAAAAGAATTTTCCATCACGCCGAATTGCTTGTACCTGTACACTGCAACGCGTAAAAACATCCAACTGAGCCAAGGTTTGATTAACCACGGGGCTATTCACTCCAAGTGTAATCCAGTGACACAGCATATTTTCATCATGAATCGCCACTTCACCTTTCGCTAATTCGTCAAACGCCGCGAGTTCCTCAGTCGTTCCGACAAGTAACAAGCGATCGCCTGTTTGTAAAATTGCTGTCGCATCAGGATAATCGACTTCTTCACCTTTCGCTCGACGGATTGCTATCAAACTGACACCAGTAAGATACCGTAAGTTTGCTTCTTCCAACGTCATGTCAGCCAGCGGAGATTTGTCAGGTAAACGATACCAGCGGCTATTCATATCTCTAGCAGCTAGCTGTAACTCGCGCGAAACTTGCGCAGGCGATCGCGCAGGGCGCAATTCGAGATAATGATGCGATCGAATTTGCTGCATTTCTTGTTGAATCACTGGTAGTGCTAAACCTACCCCTGCTAATAAATGCGTTGAAAGTTCGATACTCGCTTCAAACTCTGGTTGGACAACTTCTCTTGCACCGAGTTGATACAGCAATTCAATATCTTGATCTTTATTCGCACAAACTACGGTATCAAGTTCCGGTGATAGTTCCAAAGCCCGCTTCAGACACAAACGCGTACTCATCGGATCGCGCAAGGCAATTGCGAGCGATCGCGCTTTATCTACCCCAGCAGTTTCTAATACTCGCAAACTACTCGCATTTCCATACACATACGGTATATGAGTTTCACGTAACTGTTGAATTTTACTTTCTGACTGGTCAATCACCACCACAGGTAGCCCGTGTTCTTGCATCAGTCGCACTAAATTACGCCCCATCTGTCCATAACCACAAACAACCAAATGACCTTGTATTGGAATATCTGATGCAACTTCTTTTGGTACATCCGCATCTAAATATGGTCTTAGCCAAGGTACAGATTCTGCCCAATTAAAAAACGACGGAACTAACCGCAACACAAATGGTGTTAACACCAGCGTCACTGCGGTTGTTCCCAAAATTAAAAGATATACTCTGCGAGAAACTAACCCTAACGCCTGTCCTTCGCTTGCTAAAACGAAAGAAAATTCCCCAATTTGTGCTAAGCCTAATCCTGCTAATAAAGCTGTTTTCAACGAGTAGCCAAACGCTTTGACTAAAGGCGTAACAATCAAAAACTTACCCAACCATACCAGCGCCACCAATCCTAAAATTAACTCTAAGTTTTGCCAGAGAAACACCGGATCGATCAACATCCCGATCGCCGCAAAAAATAGCGTGGCAAAAATATCACGCAGTGGTTCCACATACGTTAAAGTTTGATCGGCGTACTCCACCTCCGAAATCATCAATCCGGCAACAAATGCCCCCATTTCAATCGAAAGACCTAAATGTTCTGTGAGTAGGGCAATGCCTAAGCATAAAGCCACAACGCCAAGTAAAAATAACTCCTTACTTTCGGTGCGTGCTAAGAGTCTCAACAGCCCTGGAATCAGCCAAATTCCGGCAGCGACTGCACCTCCAGCAAATAAGCCAATCCGCAAGAGCGCAGTAACGACCGCAAGACCGATTGTTTCAGCAGGTTGATCCAAAGCTGGTAAGACCGCCAACATTAATCCTAGTGCCAAATCTTGAACCACCAAAATTCCCAGCATCACCTGTCCGTGGGTGGTTTCCGTTTCGTTACGTTCCATCAAGCACTTGAGGACAACTGCGGTTGAGGAGAGTGACAAAATTGCCCCTAAAAACACGCCTTGCGCTGGAGAACTCACCCAACCGACAAAGAGTGAGACTAAGGCTGTTATCAAAATTGTTAAGGCGATTTGTAACCCACCACCACCTAAACTAATAACTTGAACTTTTTTTATTTCAGCAAAAGAAAATTCAACACCCAAAGCGAACAATAAAAACGCAACGCCAAACTGTGCCAGAGTTTCTACTTGAATTAATTCTTTGATTAATCCTAGTCCCGCAGGACCAACGACCATACCTCCCAAAAGATAACCCAGTAGTACTGGTTGACGTAATAGCGCCGCTAACAGCCCTCCACCAGCAGCGGCGGCGAGAACCAAAACTAAATCAACAATTAATCTAAAATCTTCTTGCACAAGTTTTTAAAAGAACTATTAAGGTCTATAAACTTCAGCATACAAACTTTTCAGTTTCTCAGAAAAGTAGCACGACTGAATTTTGATGTCACAACACGCACCATAAAACCTATGTTGATTGCTTGACCCTCTAAACTTCTATAAGCATTACCTGAACTTTGACCTTTGACCTCCAACTAGTTGGACAGAGTAACCACAAAGAGCTAGTCTAGATCGTCAAAATCAGCTTCAGGTTTTTTCGTTTTATGACTCACCAATACCGCGCGTATAATTTCTGGAAAAAATTAGTTAATTTTGGAAGCAATCATCGACTATTTAAATTTAAGCGCCTGATCAGCTTCTTATCGCTAGGCTTAGTTGGAATTGTGGCGATCGCTTTGCCCATAACCTTCAGCACACCCGCAGTCGGTGCTTTGCAAGTTCGAGTTTCTCCAACCAATCCGAAGTTAGGAGATACAATCGCTGTTGCGATCGAGCAGCAACCAGGCACAACCGGCAGGACTCCTACCATCAAGCTACAAGACAAAACATACCCTGCTTTTGAAATTGCCCCAAATCGATTTCGAGCGATGCTACCAACAACGCCGCTAGAACAACCTGGTGTACGTCGATTTCAAGTTATAGCTGGCGATCAAGTACGTAATATTGCTGTGAAAGTTGGCAATCGCTCATTTCCCATCCAACGCATCAATCTTCCTCCTGGAAAATCAGGAATCTCCGCCACACAATACGAACTCGACCGCGTGGCGGCGTTTAAAAAACTTGTGACACCACAAAAATACTGGAATGGTGCTTTTGCCCGACCAAACAAAGGTCGGATCAGTGCGATTTACGGCGTTCGTCGCTACTACAACGGTAAATTTGCCAAAGATTACTACCATCGCGGTGTTGACTATGCAGGTGGCGTCGGTTCGCCGGTGGTAGCACCAGCATCAGGACGCGTTGCTTTGGTTGGTACAGTATCGCAAGGCTTCCGCATTCACGGTAACATTGTCGGCATCGATCACGGTCAAGGAGTCACAAGCGCTTTTTTACACCTCAGCCGCATTGATGTTAAAGAAGGAGATATGGTCAAACCTGGTCAAGTCATTGGCGCAGTAGGAGCCACAGGCGCAGTTACAGGACCTCACTTGCATTGGGGATTGTATGTTCATGGCGAAGCGGTCGATCCCGTACCTTGGCGCGAACAAGGATTTAACTAATTGCATCAAGCTTGATCGTTTTGCGGGAGAACTGGGAAAAATTAATACAAGGTTACTGCGATCTATTGAGCAAGCGCCGTGGAGTTTGGAAGCGTTATGAGTATCCAAAAGATAGTAGAACAAGCTTTGCATGATGGTTATTTAACACCAGCAATGGAAACCGAGGTCGGTCGAATTTGCGACACAGCAGCGGAACTTTCCATTGAAGATTACATGGCACTCGACAAGCTCATGGGAGCGCTATTAACAGGGGAAGTTGTTGCAGTACCACGCAAGCAATTCATCAATGTGATGGAAGAATTAGTGCTGACCGAAGCGATCGCGCGAGTAGCAGAAATTCAAGTGACAAGCGTACATACTATTGACGTCGGTGATATTGCCGCTTACGCGTTAAATCGTCTGCCGCCGCTTTATGCGACAACTGAAGAAGGTGCTAAATACCAAAGCCAAAGAGCGAGTGAAGAACTACAAGATTTAATTCGCGAGCAAGTCAGCGCGGCGATCGCCCGCAGTCTCGATCAACCCCATTTCTTCCCCGAACGGCAAGCTATCAGCAAAAGTACAGGAAACGAAGTCCTCAAACAAGTCAGTAGCCTCCTACAAGCGTACGCGCCTAATTTTGAAGAACAAACAGCTACAGACCATGAGGTATCTTAATCACTCTCAGACAAAAATTTAATAAAGATTTACCAGTTTTTCACGCATTTTTTCTCATACCTCAGGCACATTATAGCTAGGAGTTCAGTCATATTCTTTGGTATCTGGCTTGTTGTCGCAAGCTGATTGCCGAGATTTGTGATTTAGCAAAAATAGTGTGGCGTGAGGAATAGTGATGCTAGAGAAACTGATATTAGCGGTCACAGCTACGTTTTGCCTTAATTTGTTTTTGGGAGTACGTTTGCCAAACAAGACCGTTACCTATCCAAGTTACCGTATAGGAGAAACCCCAACGCGTTTAGTCAATTCCCCAAATCGCGCAAAGATACCTCAATTACCTGCGGCTTCCATCCCTTGGTAGCTTTAGCAGCAGTGCAGAGGAGATTGAGAAGCATGAGTTCTTTGTTTTGAATTCTGAATGAGAGAATTTAACTCAAAACTCAAAACTCAAAACTAACCGCTCACTCCTCACTCCTCACCCCTCGCCCCTCTATTGAGCCAGTGATAAATCTGGCACTCAGGCAAGGAACTTCCCTACAACTGTGGTGTCTAATAATGAGGGAAGTGTCGAGCCAGTGGCTTTTATGAGTCAATCAATTCCTGTAAGCTGGTCATCTGTTGAGGCAAATATTCCTCAAACACCAGTGCAAGTAGACAGCTTATCTAACTACGATTTAATCTTGCGTTGTCAAGCTGGGCTACGCCCAGAACGAAATGCATTTGCTGAATTGTTACGTCGGTATCAATCCCACGTTGATAAGGTTTTATACCATCTGGCTCCCGACTGGCAAGATCGAGCAGATTTAGCTCAAGAAGTTTGGATTCGAGTTTATCGCAACATCAAGCGCTTAAACGATCCAGTGAAATTTCGAGGTTGGCTGAGTCGGATTGCAACAAACCTATTCTACGACGAGCTACGCAAACGCAAGCGCAATTCTAGCCCGTTATCGTTGGACGCTCCCCGTGCAGTGGAAGATGGAGATATGGATTGGGAAATTGCCGGAGATCACCCCAGTCCCGATGAAGAGTTAACAACACGGGAGTTTTACGAACAACTCCAAGAGGCGATCGCTGACTTACCCGAAGTTTTCCGGACAACAATCGTACTGCGGGAAATCGAAGGCATGGCGTATGAAGACATTGCCGAAATTACTGGTGTTTCCTTGGGTACTGTTAAGTCTCGAATCGCGCGGGCGCGTTCGCGATTACAGTCACAACTTCAACAATATTTAGATGGTTAGTGATTCTTGACTTGATGAAGATAAGTAAAAAAGCAGATAAGGATTATGTCTTAAAGAAGATTCTCAAAACCTTAGATTTTTGAAGATTATTAGAAGTAGCAGTTAACTAGCGTGAATAGTTGGCTCGTTTCCTCAATCACATTTGGTAGTAGTGTTAAAATGACGTCTGAGATCAAGTTGCCACGTGAGCAATCCCAAAAAAAGGATTCGCCAGCAATACACACTGGTTATGCTAAACCAACAGGTGTTATGGATAGATGTCAGCGCGACCGTTTCGAGTTATTAAGTGCTTTTCTTGATGGTGAAGTCACAGCAGCAGAACGGCAGCAAGTAGAAGAATGGCTGGCGAATGACGTAGAAATGCAACGTTTATACGCCAGATTGCTCAAGTTACGTCAAAGTATACGAACGCTACCAACACCGACCGAACACGAGCCAGTAGAACAAACTGTACAGCAAGTCTTGACTCGGATTGATCGGCGTCGATCGCGGCGAGTAGCCCTCTGGGGAGGAACAGCGATCGCTGCATTATTTGTTGGTGCATTGTCTGGCGTATTTACTGGTCGTCCATCACTGCAAATCGCTGGGTTGCAACCAGTACCTGAAGCCGACGAAACTTTAATGGTAGCGGTGAACAGTCCAGTTATCGAAATTCCCAAAGCAGCCGTCGTTGCTCCAGAACCACACTTTATCAATCAAGCTGACTACCGTCACGAGTAAAATTTAAGCAACTACGAGTGGTTGAATGATCGTTACTTACAACCACTCCACCAACCATCCGGTAGGAGTTTAGCACCAAAATGATTAACTTGCTTTAATGTCATAAAATACGCCCAAGCAGAAGTAAGAAAAGTTAAATCTAAGTTGTAAGTATCAATCTGCTGGCGATAGTATTCATTTTCTGCGATCGGACGGTGAGGATTATAGTCTTCTAGCAAATCAAGGTGAGTTAATATTTCTGCATCAGCAAACGAAAGCACAAACCCTTGTACGCGATTCTCACCCGAAGTCATCGCCGGATAACCAAAAGGAAGATGATAAAGCTGACCAAAAGCGATCGCCCGTTTTACCCTCAACACTTTATCCGTACAGTAGTGTTGATAGTTCATCTGTCCAGGTTTTAGAGTTCCATAGACAAATACATCAACGGATTTTAGTTTCATCTTACGCTGATTTTCCACTTTCCCCTTTGACGACAGCAGCACCAATAAGATGCGCTAAACGTAATGCTTCCGGCACTTTTCCACAATTTGTCAAACGTTGTAGTACGGCAAACGTTACTTCAGGACTTGCCCCAGATACTTGAAAGAAAAAGGGTGGATACTGATAAATCGTACCAGCACGTTGTAATATTTGTAGTCTTTGGGCAGATTGCGGTAGATGATGTATCGCTGCTTGCATTGCTTGAAGATTAGGTAAGCGTCGCATGACAGCAACACATGGAAGTGACAGTGTTTGCGAAAGCAAGGGAAGATCCACCAGATTAAATCCACCAAAAGCAATACCATCAAGCAGCAAAATGTGCAACTGTGGCAAGAATTTTTTCCCTACTAGCAATTGACAAATGATTTGGGTTGCATCCCAGCCATCCTGCTGCACTTCTCCCCAAACCATCCCTTCAAATCGAGTATCTGCACAAACTACACCAGCAATACTAACTTTTCCGCTGCTGCTAGGGCGGGAAAACGGTGCATCATCAAACCCAATAACACGAATAGTACGACGGCGTCGTAGTAAAGACTCTAAATCCATGCAGTGGATTGGAAACCACAACATTTGTAAACAAAAGCTAGCAAAATGATTAGCAATTGGCAACTCAAGTGTAGTTGTGACTTTAGCCACCAAGCAGCAGCGATCGCGCTGACTGTCGTGTTTATTTACTGCTACATTTTGGAGAGTAGCTTGTGAATACAGCTTTCTAATGAATCGTGTCTTTTCGCCATTGCAACAGTTTTTGATTACCTGGCTGCTGATTTTGATAAATGGTTGGGTAACGCTCAATGCCTTAAGGTTTATTGGAGAACTACTCAGCATTTTGATTACGGCTGCGTTGATTGCATTTTTACTCAATTACGCGGTTGTAGCTTTGCAATCGTTTATACCTCGAAGTATTGCGGCAATCCTTGTTTACTTATTAGCCGGAGTCATTGTCGTTATCACTGCTGTGACTTTAGTACCGCCAGTGTTTATTCAAGCACGGCAATTAGTCGTTAATTTGCCATCGCTGGTAGCCTCTGCACAACAGCAGTTAACAATGTTTCAGACTTGGAGTGTAGAGCATAACTTACCGTTTGATGTCCGCATCTTAGCATCACAGTTTCTCGCACGGGCGCAAACTTTAAGCGAAGCGATCGCGACGAAAGGCTTTGGTTTGGTACTGGGAACTTTTAATTGGGTATTAGATTTAATTTTTGTTTTGGTCATCTCGTTTTATATGCTCATTGATGGAGAGCGATTGTGGCAAGGTTTAACACGTATTTTTGCACCAACGATTCGTGAAAAGCTGACAGAATCACTTCAGCGTAACTTACAAAGATTCGTTTCTGGTCAGCTATTACTCGGTTTATTCATGGCAGTAACGCTGACACTAGCTTTTTGGACATTGCGCGTGCCATTTTTTCTTGTATTTGCGGTTTTTATTGGTTTTATGGAAGTGATTCCCTTTATTGGCGCAACTTTAGGAATCGCAACGGTAACAATTGTAGTCGCGTTTATTGACTGGTGGCTTGCCTTCCAAGTTTTAGCAGTTGCGGTAGCACTGCAACAAATTAAAGATAATTTAGTCGCCCCTCGAATTATGGGAAACCTGACGGGGTTATCTCCTGTAATTATTTTCGTCTCGTTGCTATTAGGAGCGCAACTTGGTGGTTTTTTGGGAGTAATTTTAGCAATTCCTCTTACTGGTGTTGTGAAGAGTTTAACAGAAATTGTATTTGACCCCACACTACCACCTCAAACTGGCTCGTTTTTTTATAACCCACTCGATAGTAGCGATCAAATCTTACTTAAAGTCAGTTCTACGACTAATGATGATGGTAATAATTTATAGATAGCGTTTCTCTGTAAGTTATGAATATCCGGTTAGAATTGCTAATAGCTAATATTTAATTATTCGTGATTGATAGTCTGGTGATTTAACCAAAGATGATATTAGCATTAAGCTTGAACAAAAGACTGTAGACGCAGAGTAAGCAGAGCAGAAAATTGATAGAATTGAGCTTAATTAAATTTATGATAGTAATCATTCGTAAAAATAAAGAGCTTCTTCGCGTTATTCTTGCTGTATGTATTATTGTAGTTGGTCTACTTCACTTTGCAGTACCTGATATTTTTGTCAGTATTGTGCCATCTCTTTTACCATATCCCTTAGAGCTAGTTTATATTAGTGGCGTTTTTGAAATTCTAGGAGGAATTGGGTTATTAGTTCCTACAGTTAGTCGCGCTGCTGCGTGGGGACTAATTGCACTTTTTATTGCGGTTTTTCCTGCCAATATTAATATGGCGGTAAACCACATTCATATTGATAATATTCCTGATTCTCCTTGGTTTCAGGTTGTAAGATTGCCGTTTCAAGCGGTTTTAATCGCATGGGCGTGGTGGTATACAAAGCCTGCAACTGATATCAAAAACCAAGCAGCAATTATCAATTTGTATGAAAGAGAAACTTAGCACAGAAGTTTATGTATTGCTAAAACGGCGATCGCTTTCGGCGTAGCGACATTCTTTGGCGTTGGCGAGCTAGAGCGTGCTAAAGTTAATTACAATGATTCTCATCTAGTAATAATCTACTAACTTAGCGCCTTAGCCTCGCTATGACACTGATCCTCAACCAAGCAAACTGGGATGAATTACATCAGCAGGCTCCCAAACTTCAACTTGACATGGTGTCTGATGATTTGGAGCACATTACAGGCATACCAGAGTGCATAGGTCGCGGCTATAATCGCAACATAGAGCTATCGCCAGGGCTGTGTTTAAATTTCTATGATTGCGAATACCAGCAGGACTTGATAGTAAAAGCACCTGTTCACGAGCATGATATCCAAATTGTGATTTTGCTGTCAGGATTCATTTACTTTGAGGCAGTTCATCCTAATTTGGGCGGGGCGTGTGCTTATTTTTCAGGTAGCGGAATTTCACCAGCGTATGTTGAAAAGTACCGAGGCGGAGAGCGTTCAATCCATGTGGGTGTAGACATTGAGCCAGAATGGCTAAACTCATTTTTGCAGGAAGATAAGCAATACAATTCTGATATTCGGAGGCTACTGTTTAAAGGAGATGACTGGAAAACATCGCTTTACCCAACAGTAACTTTGAAAATGCGATCGGTGGCGCAACAATTATTGAATGCACCCTATCGAGGTGCGGCGAAGCGGATGTATCTTCAGGGAAAGGTATTTGAGTTATTAGCAATACACCTCGACCTAATTTCAGTAGATCAAAAGCTGCGTAATTTACCAAAGCTAAAGCCTGAAACAATCGCCCGTTTGCATTACGCTAAAGAAATTTTGACGACACAATTTGAGAATCCGCCATCGCTACCAGAGTTAGCACAACAAGTGGAGGTGAGCGATGCCTGCGGCGGGCTACGCCTACGCACCCTTCAGCGGGGATTTCGCGAACTATTCGGTACAACCGTGTTTGGCTACCTGCACAATGTGCGCATGGAGCAAGCAGAACAGCTGTTACGCAGCCAACAGATGCGAGTCTCGGAAGTTGCTCATGCAGTAGGCTATTCTCATTTGGGACATTTTACTGAGGCATTCAAGCGTAAGTTTGGTATGACTCCAAAATAATGTCAGATGGGGAAAGTTAATGCATTGTAATTAAAGAGTCGTCATAAGTTAACTCACTCAATGACGCTTTAGGGATAAAAAATTGGCGTTCTACCGTGTGGCGGTACCCATACAAATCTTGTAATCTTGCAATTTAGGTTTGTTGATAAAGATTCTTGTTTGGTGTGGGGCATGGTTAGAATGGGTTTGCAGGGCAGATTTCTATGGCTAATTCAAGATGTTGTCAAAGTGGGAGCGATCGCCTTTACCCTATTGCTAACCTCAGCAGTTTATGCATCAGAGAACATTAACACAAAAGAACGGGTATCTTCTTTACCTCAGCTTACTGAAGACCAACCCGCGACAACCGTCAAAGAATGGCTCGCGCAAATCGAAGCGTCGGTAGTACAAATTACGAATGTGCGTGTAGAAGCAACAGAGGAAGGCTTGCAGGTAGTGCTGGAAACAGCAAATGGCGATTTTGAAGTGCCGGAAACTCGGATTGTGGGCAATGATTTGATTGTGGATATTGCAGGTGCGGCGATCGCTCAAACGTTTTCCCAAGCAAATCCAACCGAGGGAATTGCGCTGGTGAGTGTAACAAGTTTACCAAATAACCAAGTACAGGTAACGATTACAGGAACCGATGCGCCACCTGCTGCTGAGGTGACATCAGAAGCTCAAGGATTAGTGCTAGCAGTGACTCTGGAGGATGCTGATACTGTAGCGGATGAGGATGCGATCGAGATTGTGGTGACAGGTGAGCAAGATGAGGGATATAACCCGTCGAGTGCTTCTACAGCGACGCGAACAGATACACCATTACGGGATATTCCCTTCTCAATTCAAGTTGTGCCGCGAGAGGTGCTGGAAGACCGCAAGGTGAGAAATCTGAATGAAGCAGTGGAAACCGTTAGCGGTGTTGCTCGTGGAGGCGGACTTTATGGCAATGGATCAATTACATACAACAGAATCATCAGAGGATTTGACCAGGGATTTTCAGGAGTTACTAGTTTCCGCAATGGCTTTCCCGATACCGATTTTTTTAGCCTCTTACCGATTGGAACCGTTGAGCAAATAGAAGTGCTGAGAGGACCTGCTTCAGTTCTGTTTGGAGCAGGGGAACCTGGTGGAATCATTAACTTCATTACACGGCAGCCTTTAGATGAACCCTATTATAATGCGACATTTGCGGCAGGAAGTTATGGGTTATATCAACCCAGTATTGATTTATCAGAACCGCTGACAGATAACAATTCTGTTTTATATCGCTTCATTGCTAGCTACCAAGGCTCAAGTGATTTTCAAGGCTTTGCCGACTCAAGGTTAACTACGATCGCACCCTCTCTTACCTTTAATTTGGGAGAGCGAACAGAGTTAGACCTATACTATGAATACACTCACCTTTATGCTAATCCTTCTGCTGCTGGCACTAATACTGTAATTCTCAGCGATGGTAGTTTGCCTCCTCGAAACTTTGCTCCCTACTATCCTGGTTTAAGCCTTCTAAATGTTAGAGTTGACAGATTTGGATACAGGCTGGAACACGAATTAAATAACGACTGGCGAATCAGAAACAATGTTGCGCTCAACCTGACTCATTTTAGAAATGATGTGGCAGGATTTCCTAGTACAGTAGAAGACGATCGCTTTGTTGGGGGATTTGATGCCTCCAAAGATAATTATCAGAGAAATAATTTTTTCGGACAGATCGACTTGGTTGGAGAGTTTGGAACTGGCTCAATTTCCCATCAAGTTTTAGCAGGGTTTGATTTTAATCGCTTCAGTAATGAAGGCAATAATGTCGATACTGATACGCCTCTACCTCCTCTGGACATTCGCAATCCAAATTACGATATTCCAACTCCTAGCTACTCAACAATCCCTACCTTCTCTGATTTCAATTTGGTACGGCGCTCGTACGGTGTTTATCTTCAGGATCAGATTGCGCTTCTAGATAATCTCAAACTTTTAATTGGCGGTCGCTACGACTGGGTTTCAACTGATCTTGCAGTAGATCTGACCACACCAGGAGATGTCATTGATCGTCCAACCCGCAATGACGGTGCCTTTAGTCCTCGTGCGGGTTTGGTCTATCAACCTAGTGAAAATGTTGCGCTCTACGCTAGCTACACGCGATCGTTTGCTCCTCTTTCAGGGTTTGATAACACGAGTACGGATGCAGATGTTATTTATGAGCCATCGAGAGGAACTCAATACGAAGTTGGTGTAAAAGCTGATTTTCTAGATAGCAGACTTTCGGCAACCATAGCTGCCTATCATTTGACCAGAACCAATGTTCTTACACCCGATCCAGATGACCCTACTCGTTCTATTCAAACTGGAGAGCAGCGCAGTCAGGGGATTGAGTTTGATGTGACAGGTGAAATCTTACCTGGTTGGAACGTAATTTTGTCCTATGCATTAACCAATGCAGAAGTTACTAAAGATAACACCTTTCCTGAAGGCAATCGATTAGCAAATGTACCAGAAAATCAAGCAAGTCTCTGGACAACTTATACCATTCAAGAAGGTGCTTTAGAGGGCTTAGGATTTGGTTTAGGACTGTTTTATATCGGTGAACGGCAAGGTGATTTAGATAACTCGTTTCAACTAGGTGATTACTTACGAACTGATGCAGCACTTTACTATCGAAGGGGACGTTTCAGAGGTGCGATTAATATCCGTAACTTGTTTGATGTAGACGAGGCAGCGTTTGCCTTCAGCAGAACTCTTGTTCAAAGAACTGAACCCTTTACAATTGTCGGTTCGGTGAGTTGGGAATTTTAGTGGACAACTTCTCCCAGTTAGAACTCAAAGATACAGGCTGAATATGGGTTAATTCTGTAATGCTTCACAATGAGGAAAAAAGTGTTCCGTAAAGCCAAGCTATTTCTACTCTTCTTAGCAGCAGTTTTTGTCTTCTCTATCGCTGCTTGCAATAGTAAGACGCTGTGGCTTCAGCCAGGCAGAATAAATTCAACAACTAAACAAATAGAGCAGTCAGACTCTGCACAAAAATCAGCAGCAACAAAAATTGTGAGCCATGCTTTAGGACAAGCAGAAATTCCCCTCCATCCTCAGCGCATTGTGGTACTAGATGGTAGTTACCTTCTCGACCCGTTATTAGCAATAGGCATAAAACCAGTGGGTGCTGCCACCTGCCCCTACTGTATCAACTCGGATACGCTTAATCAGGTTGTTGCTGATATTCCGCTTGTGGGTCATCGGGAACAACCATCTTTAGAAAAAATTATCAGTCTAAAACCTGATTTAATTGTGGGACATATATGGCAAAAGCAATACTATTCACTCTTGTCTATGATCGCGCCTACGGTAATGATAGATACGGCTAGTGGAGTCGATTTCAAAAAAAACTTGAAATATTTAGCCGAAATCTTAGACAGGAGCGATCGCTCTGAAGAAATTTTAGCTGAGTATGGTAAACGAATTCAAACGTTTCAGCAACAGCTAGCCGAAAAGTTGAGGACTAAAACAGTATCGGTTCTTCACCTTTACGGGTCAAATATTGCTGTTTATGGATCGGATTTTGTGCCATACGGTCAGATCATGCTCGATGCCGGTATACCGCTCATCCCTGCTTATAAAAATCTCAAAGGCTACTTAGAATTAAGCCTTGAGGCTTTGCCTGATTGGGATGCCGATATTTTATTTATTGACATACTCCGTAAAGACGATTCTGAAAACCTTAAATCACTATCGTTCTTGAAACAACCGCTCTGGTCAACATTAAAAGCTGTACAGAATAACCAAGTATATGTAGTGAGTTGGGCTAGCACCGTTGTAGGTCCAATTACAGCTAATCAATTTGTTGATGAACTTTATAGATATTTTAGTGATACTCTTTAAGCTTATAAAAAAGTATACGCTGCTCATTTAGCAATCCTACTACTGTCATTTCAAAGTAGTGATCTGAAAAATCATCCTCATATGCAAAAGTAACTATTTATCCTATCGTTGAAGCGGTAGGAGAACGGGAGCGATCTGTATCATTTTTTATTTAGCGTACTAACTTGAGATTCACGAAACTGGAGACAGCGTTGTAAAAACTGCTGAGGAATTTTGATATTCCCGCCAAAATGAAGGTGAAGGTAAGATGTATGAACTTGATATGCCTGCCATCCTTCCAAGGTTCTAAAGCTGGAGTTGTATCCTTGCAATTCATATAAAGGCGCTGTAGATGTTTGATTGAGCCGCGATCGATGAAACTCGTGTCCCCATACTGCTGTTCCCGTTGCTATAAGTGGACTTTGCAATACATTGGCTCGGCGATAACCGAGTGTTAAGCGAGAATCCATAATTGCTGTTGCCGGAATGATGCCTACCATTGACCAAGATTTTCGCTCAAAATCGACGATCGCCTGCGACAAATACATTAACCCACCACATTCGGCATATGTAGGCATTCCTTGCTCAATCGCTTTTTTTACTGCTACTCGTGCTGATTTGTTTTCCGCTAGTTGTTGGGCAAATACTTCAGGAAAGCCGCCACCTAAATATAATCCGTGAATGTTTTCTGGTAAGTCAGGATCAGTTAATGGACTCCAATAAACGATCTCTGCACCCAGTTGAGCCAGAATTTCTAGATTATCTGGGTAGTAGAAACTAAAAGCGCGATCGCGTGCCACTGCTATTCTGAGTGAAGTACTATGGGTAGCACTTGCGATCTTTTCTTCATCTTCTGTCGTTACGCTAAAGCCACTCACTCGTTTTAAAAGTGGTAATAGCTGTTCCCAGTCAAAACAGGTTTCTCCAAGTTGTGCAAATTTATCGATCAATTGATCGAGTTGCGTCATTTCTGCGGTGGGAACTAAACCTAAGTGACGATCGGGAATTGTTAAATCATCTGAACGACGTAATATACCAAGAATTGGTAACTGTATTGATTCTAGTGCTTCTTTTAAAAGTTGCAAATGGCGATCGCTACCAACGCGATTTAGCACAACCCCCGCAATTTTGACTCGTGGATCGAACGAACGATAACCGTGAGCGATTGCCGCTACAGATCGCGATAACCGACTACAGTCAATGACAAGTAAAACTGGTAACTCTAATAACCGTGCAATGTGTGCTGTACTTGCTGTGTCATCAATACCCGTAGCACCATCAAATAATCCCATAACGCCTTCTACCACCGCACAATCAACACCTTGACTGTGATGTTTGAAGGACTGCTTTACATAAGCGTCATTAGTCAATATCAAATCTAAATTTCGGCAGGGGCGTTTTGTTACATACTGATGAAACATCGGGTCAATGTAATCAGGTCCAACCTTGAAAGATTGCACCTGTAGTCGCTGGCTTAGATAAGCAAGCAACATCAGCGTGACTGTCGTTTTACCAACGCCACTACGTTCTCCAGCGATAATTAATGCCATTTAAAGTAAAAAAGGGACGCAGAGGAGAAACGATATGTAGTTCTCATTGAGTGAAATAGTAACGAACGGCTAAAGATTGGAGAAAAACAAATAGAAGCTTGAGTACTCCTATGAGTTATTTTATATGCGCCAATTAAGAAAAGCCGAAAATTAAGGAACCCAGGCATTTAAGCTTGTTTGTCAAATTTTCATGACAAATAAAGAGCCATCTTTGTCTTTTTGTTATAGATTCATGACATTGCGATCCCCGAAATGCTGATTGATGCGTAGAATTACTCAAAGCTCCCTTGGTTCCCCCTTGATCCCTGGGAAAGATTTGCGGCTAAATAGTTATTAACCAGCGATCCCCACGATCCCGAAAAAATGCTGTTTTTTTGGCATACGTGGATTGGCAAGGATGTACCAACAAGAGCCGTTCAAGAAGCTAAATGCATAACAAAACATTCAGATGCCCTCACCAGTCAAACTTGATTGCAGTCATTCAGGCACTGGATGTCACCGACAGAACGGAGTTTTTGTCCGGCAACAGAATAATTGATTCAAATTACCGGAGACAAAATTCATGGCTAAAGAACGCCCACCTTTAGATGAGATGACCTTGCGGCAACTCAGAAGAGTTGCCAGTGAATACGGTGTCTCGCGTTATAGCCGAATGCGGAAGGCGCAACTGCTAGCGGCAATTCAACAAATCGAGCGCACAAAAGTTTCTGTTGTTCCAACTCGTACACTGGAGGCACAAGAAGCAGTGGAAGCAGCTAAATTTGAATTAGGTCAAGATGACCGTACAGGTGGCTCCTTAGCTGATGTAGATGAAGGTTTAGCCGAATTACCTGATGGTTATGGCGAAAGTCGGATTGTGTTACTGCCTCGCGATCCTCAATGGGCATACACGTACTGGGATATCCCCAACGATCATAAAGAAGACTTGCGCAAACAAGGCGGACAACAGCTAGCACTGCGCATTTATGACGTTACAGACATTAACATCGATTACCAAAGTCCCCACAGCATTCAAGAATATCCTTGCGATGAGTTAGCGCGAGAATGGTATTTACCAATTCCTGTCAGCGATCGCGACTACGTTGTCGATATTGGTTATCGCTGTGCTGATGGTCGTTGGTTAGTTTTAGCACGTTCTGCACCTGTTCACGTACCGCCTGTTTACCCTAGCGACTGGATTGAAGACCATTTCATTACTGTCAGCTTTGAAGAAGATCTACGCAGTAAAACTGTCTACGAACTTGTACCACCAGCTAAGCGCATGGCAACCGCTGGAGTTCAACACGACAGCAATCCGATCTACGATGAGATCTTCGGTATGGCTCAAGGTGTTGAAGCGCAAAGAGTGGCAGGTTCGCTCTATGGCTCAATGCAGCAAGTACCAGGTTCTGCGCAGATGGTTGGTGTAGAGTCAATTAGCTCGTATGTCACTGCCTCTGGAATGGGTATGTGGGCTGTACCAACAATGTCGGGTGTAGGAATGTCCGGTGTTGGGATGTCGGGTGCTGGCTTCTCGGCTTCGGCAATTCCGATGCGCCCGCGTCAGTTCTGGTTAATCGCAGATGCCGAGTTGATTGTTTATGGTGCAACCGAACCGGATGCTACTGTAACGATTGGCGGACGTCCGATCAAGCTTAATCCTGATGGTACATTCCGCTTCCAGATGTCCTTCCAGGATGGTTTAATCGACTATCCGATTATGGCGGTAGCCGCTGACGGCGAACAAACACGCTCAATTCATATGAAGTTCACGCGCGAAACGCCATCACGGAATACGAATACAAAAGAAGAAGCGGTTCCAGAGTGGTTTGCTTAAAGCATTATCTGCCACACTGATAAATAGATTACAAAATCCCTCGACAATTGTCGGGGGTTTCTTTTCGCTAAAGATTATGACACCTGAAGAAATTGCAAGTACGCTTACGGAAATTTTTGAGCCAGCAACGGTACAAGCGATCGCGCCTGGTTCGTGGCAAGTTGAAACTTCTGAATTCCGTTTGTTGGTACTTTTATCTGACGATCAATCGTGGTTGCGGCTTTTACTACCAATTATGTCTGCTGAAGCGGCACAACCTTTTATAGAACAATTGTTGGCTGCCAATTTTGATGATACCCAAGAAGTGCGCTACGCGCTGCAACAAGGTGTTGTTTGGGGTGTATTTCAGCACAGAACGGAAAGTTTGGTGAGGGCTGATTTAGCAGATGCGATCGCGCGTTTGGTTTCGCTATACCAAGCCGGACTCAATGATGTATTTTCACAATTAGTCGAAAGTCGAATGCGTCAAATCATCTTTGCAGCAAAACAGCAAGGATTGACTCTCGAAGCAACGCTGCAAAATCTCGATCGCTTTTACGAAGAAGGAATTTTAGGCGATATGGAACAAGGAGCGCAGTCACGCGAGGAAACGTTAACAGCATGGCGGCGACAGCTAGAACGCTTGTGGCAAGAAGTTGAGTAAGAATAGAAGATTAGTGATTTTTCCTGCTTTTCAATTAAAAATTTTGTTGTTCTAACTTATACCAACGAAATAAATGTGGTTTACTTAATTGACATTGACATCAATTCAGGAACAACCTAATACTCAATACTTCTTACTCAATTACTCAAGTTTTGCTGCTGGTGCGGAAACACCAATACACGCTGCTGCTAACTCAGGATGAATCTTAGGGTCGATTCTAACTCCCCTGGTGCTGAAATCAACGCAAGTCTTAACCAGAGTCAAACTAGTATCTAGACGACGTTGTTTTACAATTTCATCTGTAAGACGGCGACAATTTCCTCCTACTTTTCCTCCTAAAGGAATCATCAAAGAGAATGTAGCACCATATACCTCACGCTCTCTACTTAGCGAACTCATGTAGCCATTAAGTGCAACACTAGGTGTGCTACAGCTAATTCCTGGACCAAAGTTATACTCGCCAATAGTTTGATTCAGAATTCCTACATTCTGCACAGAGCCAGTATTGGTTTGAGAAGTTTCAGCATTGTTGTTTTGAGCATTATCAAGCTGAAAGCTGCTTTTGGCATCTTTGCTCGTATGCGTTCCAGATTGTGTTTGTTTGTTACTAGCCAATACCGGATTTGACAGTAGCAGTATTGCCACTGTACACAGATAAATATAACGCTTCATTTGTCCTCCTAATTATCAAAAAGAAAGTCCGAGGTGCACCTCGGATCTTCTTCTACTACTTTTAGCTAGTTAGAAGTTGGTGAAAGCAGTGGTTCTGTGTTCGTAGCTCGTATTACCAAAGTTGCTGGTGGTGTAACCTTTAGCCGAATTCTCTACGTGGTACGTACCAGCACTGATATAACCAGAAGTAGCATTGACGTTCTCAAAAGAGCTATCGCCGGAATAGGTGAATACTGGCTTATACGGATTGCTATAGTCCCAAGTATTGGTTCCCTCTACACTGTAGCTATGATAGTCCTTATCAGCATAAGCAAAAGAACCTTCAAAACCTTTACGAATTTCGAGAGATTCAATATTAATATGGCTATAACCATTGCTCCAGCCGTCAGTATATTTGTTGGAAACTCCAACTTCGCCAGCAAAGGCAGCGATAGGGGAAAGGGCTACAGCTAATGTGGGTAGAACTACAGCGAATTTTTTCAACATAAATACCTCTTTTGATAGTTGCGTATTAGGTGGTGCAGTTGTTATCTGCATGACCTTAGTATCAGTCAAATTACTGAGTCAGTAAAGATACAATCTTGCTTCTTAGTACTTTTTTTACATACAAGTAAGGATTTACACTGATGTCAAGACCCCAAAGTACTACAAACTAGTGGCAAAAGACAGTTTTTTGAGAGTATGTTGTAAACATAAAGTTAAAGGAAAACTCAGTACTGCTGGAAGCACTTGAGCAAAAAAAAGAGTCGTAGATAAGTATAAATACTCAATATATGCACTTTTCCTTGATATCTGATTTACGGCGTTGCTGAATGAGGAATAAATTTTTGAAATCATCAACCGTTTGCTGCCCCCTAAATCCACGCCACTTGCACGCCAGTTGCTACAGCGGGGGGCAATATCATACTGAATTCAGCAATGCCTGATTTACTCCGGTAGATAAAGGAAGGTAATACTAATAAACTCTTAAACTCAAAAGCATCTTGATATTAAAACTGTTGAAACTCACTAATGGATATTGTTGAAACCCTTAAAGAAGACTACCAAAGGTTCCCCGCGAATCAGACATACAGCATCTACGCGCAAGATGTGTACTTCAAAGATCCGTTAAACGAATTTCGTGGTGTCGAGCGCTACAAAGCCATGATCGGTTTTATCGAAACATGGTTCATTGCGCCCAAAATGGACTTACATGATATCCGTCGCGAAGGAGACACGATCAAAACCGAGTGGACTTTAAGCTGGAACACTCCTGTACCCTGGAAGCCACGCATTGCGATTCCTGGTTGGAGTGAGTTGCGTGTTAATCAACAGGACATTATTACTTCTCATGTCGATTATTGGAAATGTTCGCGCCTCGACGTGATTAAACAGCACCTATTTCCTACCAAGAATAGATAGAGTAAAGAAATATAAACATTGCTTAGACAGGACAAAAGTATTCATGCGTGTAATTCTGATGACAGGCAAAGGAGGAGTCGGAAAAACCTCTGTTGCTGCGGCTACTGGACTTCGTTGCGCAGAGTTAGGCTATCGCACACTCGTTTTAAGTACCGATCCAGCACATTCACTTGCAGATAGTTTTGACTTAGAACTCGGACACGATCCGCGACAAGTCCGCCCAAACCTTTGGGGAGCAGAATTAGACGCATTATTAGAATTAGAAGGCAACTGGGGAGCCGTTAAGCGTTACATTACTCAAGTTTTACAAGCGCGGGGACTTGACGGCGTACAAGCTGAAGAACTTGCTATTTTGCCTGGAATGGATGAAATTTTCGGATTGGTACGCATGAAGCGCCATTACGACGAAGGCGAGTTTGATGTCTTAATTATTGACTCGGCTCCGACTGGTACTGCTTTGCGTTTATTAAGTTTACCCGAAGTTAGCGGCTGGTATATGCGACGTTTTTACAAGCCATTACAAAAGATGTCTGTAGCGTTGAGACCGCTTGTAGAGCCTTTATTTCGACCGATCGCAGGATTTTCTTTGCCTGATAAAGAAGTGATGGATGCGCCGTATGAATTTTACGAGCAAATCGAAGCATTAGAAAAAGTATTAACGGATAATATGCAAACTTCGGTGCGCTTGGTAACGAATCCAGAAAAAATGGTATTAAAAGAATCGCTACGCGCTCATGCTTATTTAAGTTTGTATAATGTAGCAACAGATTTAGTTGTTGCAAATCGGATTATTCCTGAAGAAGTTCAAGATCCTTTCTTTCAAAGATGGAAGGAAAATCAACAGCAATATCGCCAAGAAATTCATGAAAATTTCCGTCCGCTACCTGTAAAAGAAGTTCCTTTATATTCTGAGGAAATGTGCGGTTTAGCAGCTTTAGAGCGACTCAAAGATACGCTTTATAAAGACGAAGATCCGACGCAAGTTTATTACAAAGAAACAACGGTACGCGTTGTTCAAGATAACAATCAGTACACCTTAGAACTGTATTTACCAGGAATTGCTAAAGACAATATTCAACTGAGTAAAACTGGCGATGAGTTGAATATCACTATTGGTAATCATCGGCGTAACTTAGTATTACCGCAAGCTCTAGCCGCATTACAACCAGCAGGTGCAAAGATGGAGGATGATTATTTGAAGATTCGTTTTGCTGATGGTGTCAGGGCTTAGCAACTAAAGTTGTAGCTAAATAGAGTCTGCCTTCGCAGACTGGCTACAATTTAGTATTACAGACTTTTTGTATAAGTTAGACGTTGATCTTCTAACGTCTGTCAATCTGTTGCTTCTTCTCTCCCAATTTTGGGGGAGACTGATACTATTTCACTAAAGTAAGAACTACAGTTAATTTCTCCCTCTGCACCTCTGCTTCCTCTGCTACCCATTTGTAGCAAATTTAAAGTGAAATGGTATGAGAGGGGGCAAATTTTGCCAAAGGGCGATCGCCTAAACATTCAAGATTAACTCCTAACCGGAAAAGCGCGTCAGCTTCGTGTAGTGATGTGCAAGTGACACATTCAGTTGCATAAATGCGTACAGGAGCAAAAATGACGCAACAACAGCTTGATTCAAAGGCGTTTGTATCGCTATCTGCAAGACTAACAGCAGCAATGCGATCGCAAGAAACCGCACGATGCGATCGCATTTTTAACGATCCATTTGCAACTCAGCTTGCGGGTACTGATGCATTCGCCTTTCTAGCACAAAGAAAAATTCAACCTGAACAAGACGGAAGACCTTATGTCGTTGTTCGCACGCGATTTTTTGATGATTTTCTATTAGCCAAACAACTTCCTCAAGTTGTCATTTTAGCATCAGGAATGGATACGCGAGCGTATCGGCTTCCTTGGCTAGCAAATACTAAAGTATACGAACTCGATCGACTTGAAGTTCTTCATTATAAAAACGCTGTACTTAAAGATGTAAAACCTAATTGCGAACGGTACGCGATCGCCGCAGATCTAACGCAACCTTGGTCGCACTTATTATTAGATCAAGGCTATCGTACTGATTTACCTTCTGTATGGTTAATCGAAGGCTTATTGATGTACTTGGATTTACCTCAAGTACATACTTTGCTGACAACAGTCTCACAACTAGCGGTAGCCGGAAGTTGGCTTGGTTTAGACGTTATTAATACTAAAGCAATACAATCAACCACAGACAGTAGTTTTCAAGGATATTGGCGTTCTGGATTTGACAATCCAGAAGAGTTACTAGCAAACTGTGGGTGGAAAGCAAAAGTTATTCAACCTGGAGATGAAGGCGCACATTTTGGGCGTTATACTCGTAAATTACCACCCCGCGACGTTCCCAATGTCGAACGGGTGTTTCTTGTTACCGCGCAGAAATTTCATCAATATAGTTAATTTACTACTTAAGTCCTAATTTGCACTGGCATAATCAAGTAAGTCATTTTTACACCACCCAAAGGCGTTAAAATCACTGGGCTTGTTGGCGTATTAATCTGCATTTGAATTTCTGAACTAGGAAGTGCTTTCAAGCCATCAACTAGATATTTAATATTAAAGGCAATATCAATACTATCGCCAGAAATTTGTGCAGACATTGATTCTCTACCACTACCAATATCTTGTGCATCAACCGACAAAGCTAATTCTTGTTTTGAACTATCAAGCGTAAACTTAACAATATTATTTTTCTGATCTGCTAAAACTGCAATTCGTTCGATCGCACTGAGTAAATATTTGCGTTCGAGTGTGACTTGAATTTCAAATTGACGGGGAATCAGTTGACGATAAGCCGGATATTGCCCTTCTAAAGTGCGGCTGGTAAGCCTTTGATTTTCCCATTCAAAAACAATTTGTCCGCGATCGCAGTACAATGCCAATGATTCACCTTGATCGCGCATTCCTAGCATCCGTTCTAGTTCGCGCAAAGCTTTTGCTGGTACTGTCACCTCTAATCGCGTTGGATCAGTCTCCACAGGGGCGGTTTCGTTGATTGTTTGTACAACTGCCAAACGATGACCATCTGTAGCCGCAAATTCTAGAGTATCTTGTTCTAAAGTCAAATGCAGTCCAGATAATATTTGTTTCGTTTCATCCGCACTTGTTGCAAACAAAGAACCGCGTAGCCCTTCGGTTAAAGCTTCTGCTGGAAGATAAATCGTTTCACCTTCGACAACAGGTAATTCGGGAAATTCTTCAACTCCCATACCCCGCACTTGATATTTTCCCGAAGTCGATGCGATCGTCGCGCTTAACGGCGTGTCGCCTTCATCATCAATCGTCAATTCTCCTTGTGGCATTCGAGAGATAATGTCATTGAGTAACTTTGCTGGAAGGGCAATTTCTCCGCCAGTTTCGACTTGTGCAGCAAAGCTAGTCCGAATTCCTAAGCTAAGATCGAACGCAGTCAAACTCACCTGTCCTTGTTGTGCATCTGCGGTTAAGAGAACGTTTGCCAAAATTGGATGCGTAGGACGTGAAGGAACCGCCCGACTTACGAGTGACAAGTTTGTACTGATATCACTTTGGTTGCAAACGAATTTCATTGATGTATCCAGCAGTTGCTTGCGATCGCGTTTTGGTCAAATTCAGCTTAGAGGAACTATCCTAACACTTGCTTTTGACATTTGCTGCAATCTATCTACTACGAATATATTTATTCTTTTCTACAGTAGTAGTAGGGGCTGTGGAAATTGTGGAAAAAGTCGAAAAAAACTTTACCTGCCTTCATTCTGGAGATTTGAGCTTGTGGAAAACTTGTGGAAAAAGTCCCAAGTTTTTCACAAAGTATTTATACTTAGTTATATTTTTTTCCTCAACCTGTTTAGTTTTCCACAGATTTTCCCAAAGTTTTCCCCAGAAATTTACAAGTTTTTCACAAGGCAATCTTTCCTTAAATTTTTTTTAAGCTAATTTTAAGCTTAAACGAGTTCAGAGAAATACTACTTACAATTTTGGATTTTCAACTTTGATTCAGTATCAAGACGATATCTTACTAAAAGAATCTAATCAGTCTCTACAGTGATATTACTGAACTCAAATTCAATTATCAATTGAATTTATAAGATGATCAGTAAGATGGCGCTTATACAGGAAAATAAATTTCGATTAGACTAAATCAAAACTGCAATTTCTATTTAAAGCTATATTTTTTACTAACTAATCCTTCTCTCAATCAATTAAAATTAAACCCACTTATTGTCAATAACTATTTGTTGAAAATATGTTTGTGTTTGAGCGTATTTCATCATTATCTACGAATACAAAAGTTACTCCAGGAAAAATACTAAGCTCTCAGCAACAAACAGCTTTAGGATTAGTTGCACGTATTCATGGAAAACGCGATGTAGTATTAGCAATTGATTTAACTGACAGTGTAGGCATTAATGATGAAGGTCGTATTCGATTACAACAAATTATTGAGGATAGTTTAAAACTAGGAGATTCAGTATACATTGTTCCTTTCGCGGTTGAAGTCGTTCCATTACAAAGCTCATATGATTTATATCCTTTAGGAATACCGATCGAATTTAGTAGCCATAAAGAAAATTTTGATAAGGTTATTCAGAAAATTCCACTAGCAGCAGATTTACAGTTACAAAACACAGATATTCAACAAGCAGAACTTACTATATATCAAGGCTTAGCTCAGCTTAATCAAAATCGTCTTCAACAAAATCATCCGATTAAAGCACAATCAGTTGTTTGGATGACCGATGCTCCTTTATTAGCAAAATCGGGAAATGATTGGATTGAAACACCGGCCAATAGTCCTTTTCGAGTAGCAGATTCTTCTCAAAGTAAAGAACGACAAGCATGGCTCAATATTTTACCTTTAAATAAAAGAGAGCTAACAATTGAAAACTCAGCATCTCAACGATATAAATTAGCTGTTGTTGATATAGAACCGACTGTACAAGAGTTTTGCACAATTGCTCCAAACAACAAAGAATTTTGTAAAGTTAATTCTTACTTGATAGGACAACTATGGCTACCTCTTGCCCTAACTATTTTAGGATTATTTTCTACTTCTTTATTAAGAGAATACCTCCTGAAATTACGTTGTAAATGCCAGATTTCAGTCTCTGTAGATTTAGACAAATATGAAAAAGAATGTCGTCCTTTATTACCTGTAAAAGCTTTAGCTATCGGGCAAACTGATTCTAATTGTATTGATGAAATAGATTATCCTGGTTCAAAGGAATCAATCGTACTATTTGTATCGGTCTAGGCGGTACTGGTAAAGAAGTTTTGATGCGTGTTCGCAAACTCATTGTCGATCGCTATAAAAGTTTAGATAAGTTACCAGTTGTTAGTTTTATTCATATTGATACAGACAAAGAAACAACACAATCTGTTAGCTTGCGTACAGGAAAGATTTATCAAGGTGTTGATTTATGTTTTCAAGATTATGATAGCTATGTTGTTTTTATTACTAGCTATTATTAAAAGTGCGATCGCTCAAACTGAAGTAGCAGAAATTCAAACTCCCAAAAGCCCTCCTCCCATACTTGTGATTGAAGACGAAGGCGCTTATAGATTCGCTTCGGGAAGTGCGGAAATTCCACCAGCTATGAATGCATATATCAAAAATAAAATTGTTCCAGAAATTGAGCGTAACACAAAAGAATATCAAATTAACGTTGTAGAAATTATCGGTCATACTGACGGTCAAGGCAACGGTAATGCCACCAATAACTTAGACCAAAACTTAGAGAAAGTTGCTAATGCAAGTATACCTGTAAGTCAACTCAAAGCAGGGTCTAATGCCGATCTTGGATTGATGCGTGCTTTAGCAGTTGTAAGAATTTTGCACGATCTGCAATCTAAAGGACAGCTGAAAGGCTTAAAATTTAGAGCTTATTCAGCCGCACAGCTAATTTTACCCGATGGGAATTTTGCATCAGTCAATCGTAAGCCAGATGCAACACGGCGACGTATTGAAATTCGTTTTACTCGCCCAGGCGAGCCGATTAAAGTAAAGTGATACAACGATTAACCAAACGTAGAACCATTCCAGCCCCACATATAACCTTTCGCGTCGGCAAATTCAATGTAGACTCGATTTTTATCAATACCCAAAGCTTGATTAATCTTTTGACAAAAATCTTGACTCATTGCTTTAGTTTGCTCTGGTTTCATCGTACCAACACTTTTAATTTCGATATAGCAAACTGGGTCAAGCGTACCAGCAAAAGTCATCGGAATTCCAGATTCCAAAGCAGTCATTACATAAGATTCGGGTTTACCCAAATGTTTTGCTAATGCTGAAGAAAGACTTTTCAATAAAGCTTCAGCATCAGATTTCTCAACATTAGCTACAGAAGTTTGAACTTTGATCAAAGGCATATTCACCCTAATAATAACATATAAAGTAAGCTGAAATTATTCATAAAAAAGCCTTTTTTAAATTCTTGCTCTGTGTTCTCTGCGCCTCTGTGGTTTATTAAAAAATATGTTTCACAACATAGAGTATCTCGAACAATGACAAGCAGGCAAGACGCCTGCTGTAGCCAAACTCCTATTTATCCACCATAGTTCCAACCTGTGGTTTCTAGCCTGAGAGAATTACCTTCACGGTGAACACCCGCAGCAATCACTTCACCTATATAAACAGTATGGTCGCCTTTTTCTACGGCATCAACAACTTGACATTCGATGTAGCCAAGACTATCAGAAATAATTGGACATCCAGTTTCGCCGATGTAAAATTCTACATCTTCAAATTTGTTACCAACACGGCGCTGCGGTTGAAAAAATTTTTGGGCGACTTCCTTTTGGGAATCATCTAGGAAGCTGATAGCAAACACCCCGCTATTTTTAATCATGGCGTGGGATTTGGAATCTTGTTTAACACAATTAACAACTAAAGGCGGTTTGAAGGAAGCTTGCATTAACCAGCTAGCAGTAAAGCCATTGACTTCTTCTCCATCTTTGACGCCACAGATGTATAAGCCGTGAGGAATTTTCCGCAGCATGGTTTTTTTGGCTTGTTCGTCTAACAAGGGTTGTTCTCCTATTGGATTGCTACATCGCTAAGTTTAACGAATCACAAAGACACATTCCCCAAAGGGGTTGCCAAAGGCTAGGAATCAAAGAGAAGAATAATGGAGAAGTTTAATTTAAGATGCTGTGGATCGCTGTGGGCGAAATAGGTGAGAGTGTTCGGGGTGGTATAAGCGAGAACGGGCGGCGGTTGCTGTGAGGGCGGGGCTAATGATGTAGAGTGTGGTGCGAATTAAGTTTTCTGCTTGAGTCACTTTTGCCATTTCCGCTAACGTTGTCAGCACAATTTTCTCATCTGACCAACCAACGCGGAAGCAAATTGCGACTGGGGTGTGTCCTGGGTAGTGTTCGAGAAGTTGGTTTTGGGCTTTGTCTACGTGACGCGCACTGAGATATAAGCAAAGACTTGCTTGATGCGCTGCCAGTGAGGATAATTCTTCGGTTGCGGGAACTTCTGTGCGTCCACTAATCCGACCAAGGATAATGGTTTGTACACCTCCAGGAATTGTAAGCTCAACATTGAGTTTAGCGGCCGCAGCTTGAAAAGCACTAATTCCAGGAATCACCTCGAAGGGAATATCAGCTTCTGCTAAGGCTTGCATTTGTTCGTGGATCGCACTATAGAGACTCGGATCGCCTGATTGAAGTCGTACGACTGATTTATGCGATCGCACGCGTTCCACCATCACAGGTAGAATATCCTCTAAAGTCTTATTCGCCGTCCTAATTATTTCGGCATCCGAGCGACAATATTGTAAAATTTCGCGTGGAACCAGCGAATCGGCAAATAAGATCGCATCCGCTTGCGCGAGAATCTTTTGTGCTTTAATCGTCAAGAGATCCGGATCTCCTGGACCCGCGCCTACAAGATAAACTTTCGGTAATAGTGATGTTGAGTTAGTCATTAGTAAAAGTGAGTGTAGACTATTAATCTTACTCTCTCACCCCTCACCCCTTACCCCTTCTTCTACCACATCAGGTAAAGCACGATTGTATACGTACAGCCATACCAAGCCTACTAATCCGATCGCGATTCCTGTTAAACTTACTACCTGAGCAATGCGTAGTGGTCCGAGCATTAAACTATCAGTACGTAATCCTTCGATCCAAACGCGTCCTAAGCTATAAGCAACGAGATAAACAAGAAATAGTGTGCCAGTTTTTAAACGCTGTTTACCTTGTACATCTCTCACGAATAAAGCGATCAACAACGCAAACACCATCAAATTCCACAGCGATTCGTATAAAAAGGTGGGATGGAAATAAGCAAAATTTGCAAATTCTGGCGGACGCATTTCGGGAGGGATATACAATCTCCAAGGTAAATTTGTCGGATTCCCAAAAGCTTCGGAGTTGAAAAAGTTGCCCCAACGCCCGATCGCTTGTCCTAAAATCAGTGAGGGAGCGACTAAATCGGCTAACTGCCAAAACGAAACTCGCCGGATACGTGCGAAAATCAGTGCTGCAAGCAAACCACCAATAATTGCTCCGTGAATCGCAATTCCTCCTTGCCAAATCGCAATAATTTGCTCAGGATTCTGCGCGTACTCTGACCACTCAAACAAAACATAGTACAAACGCGCGGCAGGTATTGCCCCAATGACTAACCAAATTGCCAAGTCACCGATTAAATCTGGATTAACTTTGCGCTGTTTCGCAAGATACTGCGAAAGCGTGATTCCAATTAATACAGCCGAAGCGATGAGTAAACCATACCAGCGGATTGTAATTGGTCCAATATTGATGAAAATGGGACCTGGAGAAGCAAACTGCGCTAGTAAATCGGAAGCTAGTGACATTAGCAACACCCAGAAATGATCGTTACCAGATCATCATACGAGGGGCTAGGGGTTGGGAGCTAGATAAGTAGAAATTACGTTGAGGAGCAGAGGAAGCAGAGGAAAACTACTTGTAGTTGTCATTTTGTGAGGTGGTATAAGTCTATCGCCCTGTTTTACTGTTAATTCAGCAAGTCGCGCGGGTTACGTTCATTCAATTGTGGTCGAGCGGATGGCATTACCGTTGCTCGACACTGCGGCTTTGATTCGATTTCAACCGCTATGCGACACTTGGCTAACCTAATTCGACCTTGTTTTCCTTCAGTGACAATGAAACAGCCCTACTAGAATTGGGGGTAGATTCGAGAGGCATAGCTTTTCCTCCTACCCCTTCTTTTTATCTAACTGTTTCTAAACTCTTAATCTTCTTATCAAACATATTCATAAACATACTTAAAACTGTTCTTTTACGCACTTTAATACTACTATTAACACTCATGCCTGATTGTAGTGGCACTTCTTTTCCATTAATATTTAAAGCTTGGCGTTCTAGTTGAATTTTGGCAGGAAAGGCATAATAAGGGCGCTCTTGTGTAGGTGGTAAAGCATCTGAGCCAATCCAGATTAATTTGCCCTTGATACTACCAAATTCTGATTCTGGAAAAGATTCAATTTTAACGTCAGTTTCCATACCTGGATACACAAAACCGATATCTTTATTTGTTAGATATACAGAAGCTACTAAGTTCTCGTTTGGCACAATTTTTAGGATTGGCTCAGCAGAATTTGCTACAAATCCTTGCGATTTTGCTTGCAAATCAAAAACAATTCCATCCACAGGCGATCGCAGTTCTTGATATTGCAAGCTTTGATTTGCTTTACTGAGTTGTCCATCAATTTCTGCAATTCGTTTTTCGTTTTCTATTTTGTTTCGCCCAAGTTGAGTATCAATTTCCGCAATTTTTTTCTGATTATCTGCGATTTTAGTTAAAATATCTTTTGCAGTCAGCGCAACGGTATTTTGTAACTGCTCTCGTGCTTGAGCGATTTGAATTGATAGTCTTTGCTGTTCACTTTCTAGACGATCTACTTCAGATTGGCGTGTTAAAACTTCTTGTTGTTGGCGTTGGTATTGTACTTGCGATAATCCACCTTCTTCGGCGACAGGTGCAATTTTATCAAGAATTCCTTGATTGATTGCAGTGACTTTTTTAGCGGTTTCTAGTTGCGATCGCGTTTGACTCAGTTGTTTTTCTAATTCTTTAATTTCAAGATAGGCATCGGCTACACGCGAACGATATTCGGCTCTTGCACTTGCTAGTAATTGTTGTTGGTTAGCATCAAATTCGCCTTCTATTGGCTTGTTAGGATTAAAACCATTAACTTGGGCTTTTAAAAAGTCATTTTCTGCAACTAAAGCGGCGCGCAATCGCGTTAGTGTCGCGAAGTCTGATGAATTATCTAAGTTATTACCGGCGGCGGCGGTTGTATAAAATTGATTTTCGCGTAATAAGG
Source organism: Gloeocapsa sp. PCC 7428 (assembly GCF_000317555.1). Taxonomy (GTDB): domain Bacteria; phylum Cyanobacteriota; class Cyanobacteriia; order Cyanobacteriales; family Chroococcidiopsidaceae; genus Chroogloeocystis. Next base: position 1,855,102 of record NC_019745.1, on the reverse strand, counting down.
AAGCTTTTAACTGAATGAGCGATCGCACATCTGCTTGTGGTGCGGTGGGATCGAATGTGACTAATAGTTCTCCTTTTTTAACTAACTGCCCATCTTGAACATAAATTTCGCGGACAACGCCACCAGATGGGGCTTTAATTTCTTTTGTCGATCCTTGCGGTTCGAGTTTACCGGTTGCAGGTACGGCTTGTTCAATTTTGGCGACTGAAGCCCAGATAAACGCCGAAGTCGTCACCGACACAAGTAACCACATGACGACTCGTGACCATACTGCTGGCTGTTCTAAAATGACTGGTTGTTCGATCGATTCTGACTTCATAGCTGCGACTCCTGTTGTTGATAAAGACAGTAGTACCGTCCTTTGAGTGCCATTAATTCTTGGTGCGTTCCTTGCTCGACAATTGAACCTTGATCCATGACGACGATTGTATCGGCATTTCTTACGGTAGAAAGGCGGTGCGTAATAAAGAATACGGTTCTACCTTGAAACGCTTCGTTTAAGTTGTTGCACACTTGCCGCTCGGAATTGTAGTCTAAAGCACTCGTTGCTTCATCTAAGATCAGTAGTTTAGGATTTTGTAAGACGGTACGCGCGATCGCAATTCGTTGGCGTTGTCCGCCGGATAATGAAGAACCGCGTTCGCCCACCACAGTGTTATATCCTTGCGGCAAAGACATAATAAAATCATGCGCCACTGCGATTTTTGCAGCAGCAATAATTTCTTCAGAACTTGCTTCAGGATTTGTTAAGGCGATATTTTCCTGAACAGTACCATTAAATAGCAACGTATCTTGTAAAACGACGCCAATTTGTCGCCGCAACGAATAAAGTTCAACTTTACTAATGTCGTAACGATCAATCTGAATTCTACCGGAGGTGGGTTCGTATAATCTCTGCAATAATTTAGCTAGAGTACTTTTACCCGAACCGCTTTGCCCGACGATTCCCACAAAAGAACCAGCAGGAATTTCTAGGTTGACATTAATTAATTGCAACGGACCATTACTATTAAACCCAAATGACACCGCATCATAATGCACATCGCCTTTAATTTCTGGCATGGGAATATTATCCCGATTCGTTTCATCGACTTCTTGCGGTGCATCTAAAACATCGCTGAGTCGTTCAATTGACAAGGCGGTTTCTTGAAAGTTTTGCCACAGTTGAATCAGTCTTAATAAAGGACTTGTGACGTAACCTGCAATGATCCGAAAGGCGATTAATTGTCCTAATGTCAGTTGATTTGCTAAAACAAGATGCGCACCTACCCACAGTAAAAGTAAGCCTGTAAATTTATTTAAAAAGCCGCTGATTGAACTTGCAGTACTAAACGTGAGAACGTTTTGAAAACCAGCAGTGATATATTTGGCATAGCGTTCTTGCCACTGCCAGCGCGATTTCAATTCAATATTTTGCGCTTTGACTGTTTGAATTCCCGATAAAACCTCTACTAAATAAGACTGCGTATCTGCATACTTTTCAGCTTTTTTATGCAGTTGTCGGCGAACGATGGGTGAGACAAATATTGTCAGTAAGGCAAATAACGGGATTGTAACTAAAGTCACGAGGGTAAGCAGCCAGCTATAAAATAGCATGACGGCAACGTAAATTACCGAAAATACGGCATCTAATACAACAGTTAATGCTGTCCCTGTTAAAAATTGGCGAATATTTTCAAGTTCGTTAATTCGTCCTGCTAATTCTCCTATTCTGCGGCGATCGAAATATTTAAGCGGTAGGCGTAATAAGTGATCGATAACTTCCGAGCCTAAACTAAGGTCAATACGGTTGGTTGTATCAACAAATAAATATGTTCTAACGCTCGTTAATAATGCCTCAAATACAGCGACTCCAAGTAGAAAAATACCTAAAACATCTAAAGTATCAATACTGCGCTGTACTAAAACTTTATCAATAATAACTTGGGTAATGAGTGGATTGGCTAAACCGAAAAGCTGAACAAAAAGTGAGGCGACTAAAACTTCGATTAAAACTTTACGATAGCGATAAAGTGATGGTAAAAACCAGCGCAGGCTAAACTTTTCTTTAACTTGATGACTGGGCGCTTGTAGAAGTAGTACTTGTCCTTCTTTTCCCCAAATTTCGGCGAAACCTTGGGGACTTTTTCGCAAAATTCCACTTTCTGGAATGGCGAGAACTAGTTCTTTTTCCGTAATGCTGTAGATAACGGCAAAACTATCAGCGTAGCGGATTAATGCAGGGGCTTTGAGGCGATTGATCGCAGTTGCAGATACTTGCACTAACTGCGCGCGTAAACCCATCATCTCGGCGATCGCACCACACGCTTGCAGCGAAATATTTCCGGCGCTTTTGTATTGATTTTCTAAAACTTTGCGAATTAAATCTTTACGAAACGTGAGTCCAAGCGACTGACTCAACATCTGAAAACACGCTAGAGGGGCGTCAATTGTACCTCTAGCGCGTACGAGTGGGTATTTCGGTTTAGCAGCGTAAGGATCGGGTGGTGCTTCGGGTGGATGGTCGGGCGCGTAAGGAATTGTTTCCAGAGGAGGTACACTAAAACTCGTGAGTTCCTGGGTAGCACTCGGCAAAATTGCATCAACGGTGTTGATTTGTTCGCGGATAAAAAGTCCCAGTAAACGCGTGTTCTCAACGCGAATCACTTGCGAGGAACCATCAACAGGTAAACGACTACCGACGGGAAAATCTGAAATTGTCCCACTACTGACTAACCATACGCGATCCGCGTCAAGTTGTGCAAGATTGAGTTTGCCTTTGGGGATGTTGCGGACAACGGCATCTTGCCACGCTGCGGTGGCTAACTCTTTTAAATTGGGAGTTTCGTTAGCGCTGCGTTGGAGTTCGACACTTAATAACTCAAAAACTTCACTCAAGCTACAACTATTGTGAAAAGCTTGTTCTAGAATTGGTTCTGAACTGAGCAAGTCTAAGAAATTTTGAGATGGTATTGTAATACAAATAACTTCAGTTGAAGCGATCGCAGTTTCACAGGGAATGCCGCGTACTATAGAATTTGCTCCTAAAATTCTGCCTGTGCCTAGTAATTCTAAGCTGACTGGGGTACGCGATCGCTGGTCGTAGCCTAATAACCGTGCTTGTCCTTGATAGATGATGGCGACCTGCGCAGGCATTTTTTCTCGAACAAGAATTGATTGCCCGACGCGATAGCGCATCAGTTGGCATTTCGCGGTAATCGTTTCTATAACCTCTGTTGATAGCTGGTCAAACGGGGGAGTTTGTGCCAAGAAATCTCGAATTGGAGCCAGAGGAATGCTTTGAGTCATAGACTATAAATTCATATGCTGATTTTATTAAGTATCCACACCCGCTGTATAAACAATTCCCAATTAAAGAAAAATTTTTGCATTTCACAACATTTAGTTGCGATTGCGTAAACTTGCTGATACAAACTCCGTTATATCAATTTGCTGCATTTTGCTTGCAAGCCAATTTTCAAACAATTCATCTTGTAAACGACGGCGCATTGATTTATCGAGTTGTGCTGGAATTAACTTTTCGAGACGAATAATCACCACCCATTCGGCTAAAGGACGCGGTGCCCAAAGTTGTCCTGGTTGGCTCACAGATAGCAGTTTACTAATAGCAGGATGCGGTTGTGCTAAAGGCACAGGTCCCAATAACCCACTTGTTTTAGCTTCTGCACCTTGCGAGTATTCGCGGGCTAATTCGGCAAACGATTGTTCGCCTTCTAAAATCCGAAAGTAAATTTCTTGAGCTAACCCCATATCTTTCGTCCGGATCAGAGAATATACTACCTGATCGAGATGGGCTTTGCGGGTTAAGAAATAGTTATCTACTTTAGGTCCCCAAACTGTCGTTTTGTGCTTTTCTAGCAATACAGGTCTTAGCGCGAGGTCGTGCATTTGCGTCATCGTCATACCTTGTTGCTTGAGCCAAGTGTCGCGGGTTGTGGGGGTAATTTGATGTTGTGTTTCAAAAGCTTCGATTGCGGCTTGGCGTTCCTCGTCGGTGCAAGGTATGTTAGCGATCGCATCATCAATAATGAGGTTTCGCGCTAACTGCGGCATGAGTTGATAACGGCTCAATAAACCTAAAACTGCATCAAGTTGGTCTTTACTACTCGTTTGCATAATTCCAGCTTACAAAATCATCCTCGATGTTTGCCCAAAAGCTTGATGCGGACAGCATCAATGTATTAATAGGTTTGGGACACAACAAATATGCCCCTAATGACTACACTGGCGAAGGACTACAAAACGAAAATGTCTGCATATGTTATGTCTAATCCTTTAGGTAGAAGTGCAAACTGTACCTTCTGCGTTGCGCCTGTACCATCTTCATCAAAAAACAACGCGCCAGTGTTGCGGTTATAAATAAAGCGCTGATCGGTGTTTGATGCCGTTTGACCGATCGCAAATTGGGCGGCGCTAATGTGCGTCCCGCGATTCAACTGACAGTTGACACCAAAACCAACACCTGAATTAGGTGCGATCGCATAGACAGCAATTTGATCTTCGCCAACGACAAAATCGGTAATTCTATCGACTCCTTGAAACGGTTCGTAAAAGCCAAATTCGTCACGCCCTGCGCCACCGGTGAGAACATCATCGCCAAAGCTACCAAAAAGCGTATCGTTACCCGCACCGCCAATGAGAGTGTCATTGTCGGAACCACCTCTGATGTAATCGTGACCATCACCGCCGTTGAGTGTACCGCCTCCTTCTAGCGTGTCGTTACCCGCGCCACCAAACAAAAAGTTAGCCTCGGCACCAAACTCCATGTCTCGCAAAACATCGTCGCCTTCGCCGCCTATCAGCGTATCGTTACCATATCCGCCTTGGAGTGTGTCGTCACCAATTCCACCATCGAGGCTGTCATCACCGAAACTACCGTTTAATTTATCGTTACCCGCGCCACCAAAGATCGTGTCATTGCCATCATCACCTTCAAGCGAGTCATTGCCATCACCACCTGCGATGAAATCGTCTCCTCCGCTACCGTTGAGCGTGTCGCTACCATCGTTACCGTAAAGGCGATCGTTACCAAAGCTAGCGTCAATTTTGTCGTTACCTAGCCCACCGGATAAGATATTGTTGCCACTGTTGCCATAGATAATGTTGTTGAGGGCATTACCAGTGCCGTTGATATTACCTTCGCCACCTAGTAATAGGTTCTCAAGATGATTGCTTAACGTGTAATTGACGGTTGATTCAACCCAATCCACACCCTCATTCGCCAATTCAATAATGGAATCTTCAATACTGTCAACAATGTAATAGTCATTGCCCGTACCACCGACTAAGGTATCATTCCCCAAGCCCCCATCTAGGTAGTCTGTACCTGCACCACCGTACAGTATATTGTTAGCATCGTTGCCAACAATGTCATTGTTTAAAGTATTACCCACTGCAAAGCTAGGAGTGTTGATACTATTTGCTGTAGTGTTTAACGGATTATCAACACCTATTAGCCCGTCCTCGGTTCCATTATCGATGAGGACTAAATGTTCTACATTTTCGCCAAGAACATAACTGATGGAAGAATAAACAATATCAACACCTTGGTTTGGTAAATCAACAATGACGTCATTCGCACTATTAATAATGTAAATATCATCACCCACTCCGCCGACTAAGGTATTATTGCCCAAGCCGCCATCAAGCGTATCATTGCCAGCTTTACCGTAGAGTTTATTGTTAGCATTGTTGCCAACGAGAAAGTTGTTTAAAGAATTTCCTGTACCATTTAGAGGCTGATCGCCAACAAGAAATAAGTTCTCTACGTTATCAGTTAAAGTGTAATTAATCGAGGCATAGACTGTATCTATATCTGCATCAACAATTTTTATATTCCAGTTTTCATCAAAAATTTCTAGTGGGTTAATTTTCTCAATGACGACATCGCTAGCACTGTCAACTAGGTAGACATCATTACCAATTCCACCTGCTAGAGTGTCATCGCCGTACCCACCATTTAAGACATCATCACCCGCATTACCGTAAAGCTTGTCGTTACCGCCACCACCATGAATATGGTCGTGACCATCTCCACCGTATAAAGTATCTTTACCAGAACCACCGTAAATGCTATCGTCGCCTTTACCGCCTGCGAGTAAGTCGTTGTTTGCTTCTCCGTAGAGGCGATCGCTGCCGTTACCTCCTTCTAGTGTGTCATTTCCTGTACCACCATAAAGAATATCTAGCCCTGCACCACCTACTAAGCTGTCATCTCCTGTACCGCCATAAATCGTATCGTTGCCCGCATTACCTAGCAAAGTATCGTTTCCTGAAGGACTTGCAGCATTATCGCCTGATGCCCAACCGAAGATTCGATCTGCACTCGCAGTGCCTTTTATTAGGTCAGGTTTCCTCGTACCATGAATAATTGACATATTTTCTCCTGCTTTCCCTCAACCACATTCAAGGCGTAGATTTGATGGATGATTTACGACATCATGTCAAACTCGCACTTTCTGCTTTGATTTAATTTTTTCTATAAAGGTTTCAGGGCTAATGCAGATTTTTCTGCAAAAAACGCTGACTAAAATGATTTTCAAGAACCTTTTGAAATAACTTCTGTTGCACCCAAGGGCTATTTGCTTTCTGAAATAAATTTCACCTTATGGGCTATCAAACACTGGTATAAAAAAATGCTAATCTTACTTTAGATTTACTTGAGACTGTGACTGATAAAGAGGATTGCTGGATTTTTCATAAACAAATACTTTAAAATTGATTGAATCATTTCTAGATTATCCTAAAGCTAAAATAGGTAAATCCTCCTGATATCAGAATCGCTAAATATTAAAGTATTACTTTTGATTCGTTAATTGTATAAATTTTATGTAAAGACTTGATGAAAAATTTATGAACAGTAATTAATCTTTGAGTTTTAGAACAAGCGATCAAGCTAACGCGAGCTAAATCAGATTTTAGTAATATTTTATAATTCAATTTATAAATAAATGATAAAGTTGCATCTATCAAAAAGTAGAAATTAAGTGTTTGTTTTAATTAACACCCGCAAGGATAAGCGCGATCGCTCGATGTATATGACATAAAAAATCCCCATGCAGAGGATGGGGAACCATAAATTAAATCTGAGAGACAGTTTACCAGAACATTAATTGAGTCTCGACATCAAACATTGTACCTGGTTGGAGTTGAGCGACTTGACGTTCAACAACCTGCTGATTGATAACTTCATTATAAAGTAGCGCTCCGCTACTACTGTTATAAGTGAATGTACCGTTATAAAAGCCCACAAAGCTGGCAACAATCATATCTCCTTGCGTTCCATTGAAGTCTTGGATCGTTGCGTAGGCTGAGGGATTATTTAAAATAAAGACATCTGCACCTGCGCCGCCAGTGAGAGTATCATTTCCAATACCGCTTTCGAGTGTATCGTTACCTTGACCACCCTTGAGATGATTATTACCAGCAAAGCCGATCAGGTAGTCATCACCGAAACCACCGATTAAAGTGTCATTACCAATACCACCATACAGCGTGTCATTACCTGCACCACCCTGAAGCAAGTCATTACCTGCACCACCCTCAAGATAGTCATCACCGCCACCACCGTAGAGAGTATCGTTTCCAGCATCCCCTACTAGCGTATCTCTACCTTGGTAGCCATAAATGATGTCATTAGATGACGAACCTAATAGATAGTCAGCTTTATCAGTGCCATGAAACGTTGCCATATTAATTTCTCCTATATTTTCTAATTTTTGATACGCGATAAAAACTATAGATTTTGTTAATGATTTGCGCGTTTTTTCGGAGAGAATCTGATAAACACGCTGATGCAGTTTTGCTTTAATTAGAAGCTAGATCAAATTTAAGTGTATCTACCGATTTTTGTCTGTCACTTAAAGTCACCTAAAGTCACACTTCATGAAAAAGTTTTGGAAACTTAGATAAATTTCGGTGAACTCACTGATCTGTTGTCTGTAAATCTGCGGGTAAGCTAGGAAGCAAAATAAAGTACGATAAATATCGCTGTTTTGTTGAGTAATGGATATTGAACAAGCACTACTTGTCGTAGATGCAGCTTTAGAAAACATTTATTTAAGTAATGTACAAGAGCTAGTTTTGCGACAATCTTGGGAAGGTAAAACATATCCAGAAATTGCAGAAAGTTATGGATATGAGGCAAATTATATTAAAAATGTTGGTTATAAATTATGGATTTTACTTTCGCAGGCTTTCGCAGAAAACGTCACAAAAAGTAATTTTCGCTCAGTTATTAGAAGACAATCTATTCGTGTATTAGCACAATGTAGTACAGTTGCAGCAGATAACAATAGTAAGAACAATCAAAATACTACAGATGTACTGAAAAGAACATTTTTTGAGACGAAACTAGCGCACTACGACACTGACAGTGCAACATTAAATCAGCATTTAGTCGCGATAGATACGCTCAAACAGTGCAGCGAATGCTCTTTAATAGTACTATCTGCGCCCAGCAAAAAATGCCAAGCGTTAAATACAGAATTTTGCTTGGCACGTGTTGTCACTGAAGGTGACAACATCATTATTAATCAAGTCAAGACAAAACAATATGCGCAAACAGTTAATCGCTAGCCTACATCAGTCTTCAGCCTGACCGATACGGCGTAGATTAATAACATCGCTCATTTTCTTAATTTGTGCAAAAACTTGTTCAAGCTGAGTGCGATCGCGGATATCAATTCCCAAATCAATTAAAGCAGGTTGTCCGTTGGATGTTTTCACTTGCGCGTTACGCACATTGATTCCTTGGTCGCTGAGACGTGAGAGAATATCTTTAAGAATTCCCACGCGATCAATTGCTTCAATTTGAATATTGACAGTGTAAGTCTGCGGGCGACTTCTTTCGGAGTTGTTATGATTCCAACTGACAGGAATTAAGCGATCGCCTTCGATATTCTCAACATTCTGGCATCCTTGACGGTGAATTGAAATACCGCGACTATTGCGCGTCACAACCCCGATAATCGGTTCACCTGGAATCGGAGTGCAACACTTTGCCAAATGATACAACAAGCCTTCGACTCCCGCGATGGGAGAATCGGACCGCGAACTTGGTAGCGGTTCTTTATGTGTTTTGGTAGAAGACGGTAAAACGGTGACATCCGCCGTTTGCGCGATCGGTTGTTGGGCTTTGATAATTTCGCGCAAACGATTGAGAACGAGATTCAAAGTTATTTCACCGTAACCCAACGCCGCTAGGAGATCTTCGACGCTGTGATAGTTGCATTTTTCGGCGACGGCTTGCATCGGTTCTGATTTGAGAAGCGCTTCAAAACCTGTTTTACCAAGTTCTTTTTCTAGCAACTCGCGTCCCCGTGCGATATTTTCTTCGCGGTGCGATCGCTTGTACCATTGACGAATGCGGTTTTTTGCCCCAGTCGTCACCACAAAGTTGAGCCAATCTAAACTCGGATGGCTATTTTTTTGCGTCAGGATGTCTACGATATCGCCGTTTTTTAATGGCGTATCCAGCGTTACCATTCTCTCATTGACACGCGCGCCGCAACAATGGTTTCCGACCTCGGTGTGAATGCGATAGGCAAAATCAACAGGTGTTGCACCTGCGGTTAGCGAAACGACATCACCTTTAGGGGTAAAAACATAAACGTCGTCTTCAAACAAGTTATCTTTGACGCTATCAAGATATTCTTGCGCATCATTGACATCTTTGAGGTCATTTTGCCATTCTAAGATTTGGCGCAACCAGGTAAATTTTTCCTCGCTTGTCTTGAGTTGACTATGGCTAGAACTTCCTGTTTCTTTATACTTCCAGTGCGCTGCGATTCCGTACTCGGCGACGTGGTGCATTTCTAGCGTGCGGATTTGAACTTCTAATGGACGCCCAGTAAAACCGACGACGGCTGTATGTAATGATTGGTAGCGGTTAGGCTTTGGTAAGCCGATGTAGTCTTTAAATCTCCCTGGAATGGGTTTAAACGCATCGTGAACCTCGGCTAAAGCGCGGTAGCATTCTTCTTTGGTATTGACAATGATCCGAATCGCAGCGATGTCGTAGATTTCGTGAAATTCTTTTTGTTGCCGCTGCATTTTCTGGTAAATGCCATAGAGGTGCTTCGGACGACCGCTGATATCGATACATTTAATTTCAGCTTGCTCCATCCGCGCTGTCAACACATCGATGACGCGTGTGAGTCTAGCTTCTCGATTTACGCGTTTTTCGGCAACTAAGTCTTGAATTTGTCGATACGCTTCAGGTTCTAGGTACTTAAACGCTAAATCTTCTAATTCCCACTTGAAGCGTCCAATTCCTAACCGATTTGCTAACGGTGCAAAAATTTCGCGTGTTTCTAAGGCAATTCGTCGCTGTTTTTCGGGTGCGAGGTGTTCCAACGTCCGCATATTGTGCAGGCGATCGGCAAGTTTCACCACGATCACGCGGATATCTTTCGCCATCGCCAAGAACATCCGACGAAAATTCTCTGCTTGGCGCTCAGTTTTGCTAGAAAACTTCTGCGAAAATTCGGATAGCTTTGTTACCCCCTCAACTAACTGACGTACTTCATTCCCAAACCGCTGTTCGATGTCCTCGATTGAGACATCCGTATCTTCAACGACATCGTGGAGAAATCCCGCAGCGATCATCGCGCTGCTACCACCCAAATCGCGTAACAAACCGGCGACAGCTACGGGATGACATATGTAAGGTTCGCCAGATTTGCGGTATTGACCTTGGTGTAGATCGTACGCGAAGCTAAAAGCCCGACAAATCAAGCTATTGTCTTGCTCCGAAGGTTGATGACTCTCCTGCGGTGCAACTAAACACTTTTGCAGCCATTCGGGAAGCTCGACATCAAAGGCGACGGGAGCGGTAGCATGAGTAACGGTGGAAACAGCAGCGTTCATAGGATCGGGCGGTAAATGCGGATGGTGGATGTTGGATAAGATATGTGTGGAAGACTCCACTATTTAAAAGGATGAAGATAACGAGGCATTAATGAATAAATTTATAGAGTAAAATTATCATCGCGTAGATTGTGCTAAGTATTATCTGCGAGAAATATTAAAGTTTCCAAAAATTGCACGATTGACTCAAACTTGCAGATAAGCATGAGTAAGCTTTCGCTCTGGAACAGAGTTTATGCTACGGGACAAAATTCTTTACATTAATAATATCGTAAGAAGCTACTGAATGTTGTCTAATTTTCATTATCAGAGCTATCAAGAATTTGCTGCGATTCTCGACGAGTTACAAGCAAATGCTAATAGCGCGCAGCTAGACGTTGCTCAACTGCGTCGAGTATTTGAGCAAGCACAACAGCTATTTCGGCAGCAAATCGTTACTATGGATACGAGCGATTTAGCACCGAGTATTGCATCGCGCGTCCATTCGTATCACACGGAAATTGATAAGCAGCTAAGGCTACTAGGCGTTGATGTCAGCTTTTTGCAAGCAGCACGACAACCGGCGACAATTGCAGCGCGAAAAGCACAAATTTGTACTAGAATTCAAACTTTAATCAACTATTGCCAGGTTTTGTTAGAGGTGGGTGAATAGTGGTCAAAGTTGCTACCACTGTTTATAAAAAAGACCTGTGAATGTTTGGAAGTTCTGACATAAGCAGTTGCCGTAACTCGCCTCCTAAATCCCCCATGCATTAGCTCGCGCCCTCTCACTCGCCTCAATTTTGGTGCAGATATAGGCTTTTGAGGTTGATACAACAGCCTTATTCTGGCAGACGAGATTTGATTCATGCAGGAGGTTTATTCTATATTTTTTTCTTTGTCAGATGTGCTGGATGAGGTGCAAAAATATTTACCTAATATTGTTAACGATCGCCGCGATCGCATTTATGTAATCATGCCTTTGACACATCACTCATATCGCAGCAACAGTTTATTGCAAAATACCCTTATGAGCGAAGCTTTATTTTGTATTGAAAATCTCAAAGTTGCTTATCCGCAACGCTACGCAACGCAGCAATTACAATGGGCTGTTGATGATGTGTCTTTAACACTCAATCGGGGGGAAAGACTAGGATTAGTGGGGGAATCGGGTTGTGGAAAGTCAACGCTAGGGCGCGCCGCGATGCGCTTATTACCAGCATCGACGCAAATTGAGGGTAAAGTCACGTTTGAGGGAAAATCGGTTTTGGATTTTACTCCTGCACAGTTGCGAAAATTTCGTGGGGAAGCTGTCGCGTTAATTTTTCAAGATCCGATGACACGCCTCGATCCGTTGATGACAATCGGGGATCATTGTGTCGAAACGCTGAAAGCGCATCAACCGCATTTGTCACAGCGCCAAGCCAAAGAAACGGCGATCGCAACCCTCGAAGCTGTCAAAATTCCTGCAAGTCGCTGGAGTCAGTATCCGCATGAATTTAGCGGGGGAATGCGTCAACGAGTTGCTATTGCACTTGCATTGTTACTCAATCCCAAGTTGATTGTTGCAGATGAACCAACTACAAGTTTAGATGTGACAGTGGCGGCGCAGATATTGCAAGAGTTAACTCGATTATGCCGCGATCGCGACATGGCGCTGTTGTTGATTTCACACGATTTAGCCTTAGTCGGGGAATACTGCGATCGCATCGGTGTGATGTATGGCGGAAAACTTGTTGAAATTGGAACTTCAAAAGCAGTTTTTCGCGATCCTCAGCACGAATATACACGTTCTCTTCTCAACGCCGCATTACATCTCCAAGCTACCAATCATAACGAGGTTCGCAATTCCCAATTCCCAATTCCCAATTCCCAATTCCCAATCCTCCGCATCACGAATTTAAAACAACATTATTCCCTAGAAAGCAATTTTATCGAACGACTCTTTCAGGGAAAAAATCAAACAATTAAAGCAGTTGATGGTGTCAACTTAGAGTTGTATCAAGGAGAAATTTTAGGATTAGTCGGCGAGTCGGGGTGTGGTAAGAGTACGCTGTCACGCACAATTTTGCAGTTGATTCGTCCAACGGCGGGTAAGGTAGAGTTACAAGGAACTGATATTACGGCATTACCAAAAGCAGGATTGCGTTCCTTTAGACGACAAATGCAAATGGTGTTTCAAGATCCGCACGCTTGTCTCAATCCAGCGATGACAGTGGGACAAAGTATCGCCGATCCATTATTGATTCACAACTTAGCCGATCCGACTTCCGCGAAAAAACAAGTGTTGCAAATGCTCGAACGCGTTGGCTTGAACCCCGCAACTGAGTATTATGAACGATACCCTAGCGATCTTTCTGGCGGACAGCAGCAACGAGTGGCGATCGCACGGGCGTTAATTACGCACCCGAAATTGATTATTTGCGATGAACCAGTGAGTATGTTAGATGCTAGCATCCAAGCGCAAGTGTTAGATTTGATGCTGGAATTGAAGCGCGAGTTTGATTTAACGTATTTATTTATTACGCATGACCTTTGGGTAGCAAAATTTTTATGCGATCGCATTGCAGTGATGAATGCAGGTCAAATTGTTGAAATTGGTTCTACACAAGAAATTTTTCATCACCCAAAACACGCTTACACGCAAACTTTACTGCAAGCTGCCCCTTTACTTGCAAAAACTTAACAAATTGCTAGTGGCTAGTCACTAACTTCTAATTCATAAAAACAGCAAATTGTCAAGCAAACTTTTCTGAATGTCTATCCAATAAATTCTTTCCAAATGAGTACAAGTACAGTGTTCTAGCGATCGCCTGACATTGGTATAATTTCAAAGCGCTTCTTTTACAAAACTTAACAGCAAGTTCTTTGCTAAGGAGTTTGGCAGCGATGTGGCACACTTCGTTTAGGTATTCATGACTACATTAACGACACCGCGTTCGATTCCAACCAATGAAGGGACAATTCGCCTCAAAGACATTCTCAAGACTTTACCGAAAGAATGTTTTCAGCAAAATCAGCGCAAAGCTTGGTTAGGGCTGTTAATAAATGTATTGTTGGTTGGTTTAGGTTACGCCGGTATAGCGATCGCACCTTGGTTTGCACTACCTCTGTTTTGGATTTTTACCGGTACAGCATTAACCGGTTTTTTTGTGATTGCGCATGATTGCGGACATCGATCGTTTGCGAAACGTCGTTGGGTAAACGATCTTGTTGGACATATATTTATGTTGCCGTTGATTTACCCGTTTCATAGTTGGCGGTTACTGCACAATCATCACCACTTGCATACAAATAAACTCGATATAGACAATGCTTGGCAACCGTTTCGCCCTGAAATTTATGCAAGTTCGGATAAATTTACACATTGGGGTTATCGCTTAGTACGCGGTCGATTTTGGTGGGTAGGATCAATTGCCCACTGGGCGCTTTTACACTTTGATTGGTCAAAATTTTCAGGAAAGAACCGCGAGCAAGTTAAACTATCCGTGTTGGTTGTCGCAGTATTTGCAGCGATCGCTTTTCCGGTTTTAATCGCGACAACTGGAAGTTGGGGCTTTGTGAAATTTTGGTTGATGCCGTGGCTAGTCTATCATTTCTGGATGAGTACGTTTACACTAGTTCATCACACAGTGTCAGATGTTCCATTCACTGTAGCCAGCGAGTGGAATGCAGCTACAGCACAATTATCTGGTACAATTCACTGCAACTATCCGCGCTGGATTGAGTTTCTTTGCCACGATATTAATGTTCACGTTCCGCATCATATTTCTACTGCGATTCCTTCGTATAATTTGCGCTTAGCGTACAGCAGCTTAAAAGAAAACTGGGCAGATTACCTTCATGAAGAATCGCAATTTTCGTGGTCATTGATGCAGCAGATTACAGATGAATGTTATCTATACGAACCGGAAAATTGCTATCAATCTTTTCAAGATTATCATGGTATCAGTAGATAAGTAGAACGAAACATTATATCCATCGATATAGGGGTTTGGCAGTGCCAAACCCTTGCTGTATTATCATTATTTAACTGCAACAATCCGTATACGTCGATAATCAGCAAACCATACGCCATTTTGATACAAGACAGGACGCAATTGGTTTTCTACATCAGATATAATCCTTGCTTGCTGCTCAGATGAAAATGTATCTAAAAAACTATTTGCAAACATTCTCAACCAGTTTTGCACTCCTTTCTCCCTCTCTTCCAAACGTGTAGGGCGATCGAAAAGAGTCGCAAATGTAAGTTGTAAACCGTGTTTTTCTAGCAAATTTCCATACTCTGCAATGCTTGGAAAATACCAAGGGTTTGATATTGTATTTACTGGATAACCTGCATTTTCTAAAGCTTGATATAACGCCGTAATAATTGCCTTTACATTACCTTTACCACCAAATTCTGCGACAAAACGCCCGCCTGATTTTAAAGCTTGATGAACTCCAAATATCACTTTTTCTGGTTCTGTAATCCAATGTAGTGCAGCGTTAGAAAACACAGCATCAAATTCTTCTTTGTATTGTAAGTTTCTCGCGTCTAATACTTCAAAATGCAAATGTGGGTATTTGTTACGCGCTTGTTCAATCATCGTCGTAGCGGAATCTATACCGACAACTTCGACACCTTGACTCGCAATTTTGTTTGTTAAGTCGCCTGTACCACAACCTAAATCAAGAATGCGATCGCCTCCGGTGCTGCGCGTAGCGCAATCGCCTGCTTGAGGTGCGAGTATTTCTATTAAATCTGTTGCTAATTCTGAAACAAAAGTGTGGTTGCGATCGTAGAGTTTAGCATCCCATTGATTCTGCATTTGGTAAAAATTTATCTATTGAACTTACGCAACCTGCAAAACGCATTTTGTATTTGACTGCCGCAGGTTTATTAGATATCTTACTCGAACTAGGCATGCAACCTGTGGGATATCTCTCAAAAGGTGTTGCAGATCAACCAGAGTTGTATATTACTCATGCTGAATATTGTATGCACGTTGGCTCCTAGATTTCTTAAACTTGAGAACTATTCGCGAGACAAAAGCTGATTTAGTCATTATTTTGAATTATTTGGCTGCGTTGCATACAAGCTTGGAATATTACTCCACACTTGAGCCTCAATGAAAAAATCCCATTCTCGCGCTCTGTTTGTTCGCCACTCTTCGTTAGGGATGCCAAACTTATCAACGATTTGGCAAATTTCACTCAATACAAATACTTGACCATGATACTCGGAATGGTAGAACTCTTGATCTGTTTGGTTTCTTAACCAGTAACTGATCATGCTATCTGGGTAAGTAAAGCTAACTTGTTCAGCACTAAAAGCCGACAGTGGAATCTGTACTGAGTTGCTTTGCCCATTGAACCCTTCTTCGATCCATACGGCTCGCTCAACTACAAAGTACTGAGGATAGAGAGAAATGGGCTGACCACCCTTTTTGATGAACTCTTGTCTGACCCAACTTTCTGCTTCTTGCCTCCGTTGCAAATACTTCTTAGGGTTGCTGAACCTGTCATATACCGCACCAGTTCGATCGCGCAGATTAGATATAACGCTTAGGGCTTCTTCTTCAGCAAGATCTGACAAGATTTGAAACGGCTGATCATCTCTGTGATAGTAGTGCGTGAGAATCATTTGTACTGAAGTGCCCCCGATAACTTCAAAGATACGCACCTTCATCCTATAATCACTGAACTCCGAACTCCAACAGTTCAGTTCAAAAGACCGTTCCCACAGGTAATGTGAAGCCCAATCACATAGTGGGGCAGACATTTAGAGTCACAGTCATCATGGCGTTGCAAACTTCCACCCTAGTCAACTGCTTGAGTTCGTGGTGAAACTCCTGAAAGTGCGCTCCAATTTTTGGTGGCGTACCAACTGTCCATCAGGACAGTGAGAAAGCGCAGATGCTAAAGAGCGCTACCTCAGTCTTATTTGAGCCTTCTTACTCAGTAGACCTCCTGCATGAATGTGATTGTGAATAAATTCGCAGCTAATTAAAGCCTGTCTACTTCCGTGGACTACGGTTAAGGCATGCCTTACCCTCTTAAAAGTCTTGTTTAAGTGTACGAAGGTACACTTTGTTTTGTAGCCCCCAACTTCAGTTGGAAGGCATTTGTGATTCATGCAGGAAGTCTAGTGACTGGGGAGAATGACTATCTCTAATGCCTCTACTGCGTAAGTCCTGATTTAAGCGTTCGCTATTTTAAAAACATTATTTTATTTGCGACGATTCAGGCTTTTCAACTATCAATTTTTACCAAATCTTTTCTAAGTCGAGTACAAATCCAGTCAAAACATCTTCTCCTGACAAAGTAGCAGGAGATTGTATAACTTCGACTTTTTGATTTGAACGATAAATTTCAACTTGTTGAGCTTTACAATTAATTAGCCAGCCCAAGCGAGTACCATTATCTAAATACTCTTTCATCTTGTCCTGAAGCATTCTTAAGTTATCGCTAGGAGAAAGTAATTCAATAACAAAGTCAGGGCAAAGAGGAATAAACTTCTCTTTTTGCTCTTGATTTAGGGTATTCCAGCGTTCTAATTTTAACCATGAAGCATCTGGCGAACGATCTGCACCATTAGGAAGTTTGAAACCAGTAGAAGAATCGAATACTAGACCAAGTTGCTTTTGATCATTCCATAACCAAAGTTGTGCAGTGATTCCAGCATTACGATTTCCAGTTTCTCCTCCCGTAGGTGGCATAACAATTAATTCTCCAGTAGCTGTGCGTTCAAACCGGAAATCTTGGTTTGCTTGGCATAGCTGAAAAAATTGCTCATCAGTCAGTTCGATAGCAGGTTTGAGATTGAGTATCAGGGAGGTCATTTGATGCTTTATCCCAAAAAGAAAATAGTAGGATAGGTAATGCCCACCCTACTAATTAGTTTATCTTTATTAAGATCTACTCGATTCCTTCGATGCGGTCTTCGACTTCTTGATACAACTCGCGGAGGAGTTCGAGATTACTTTCACTCGTTTCCCAATAACCGCGTCCGTTGACTTCTAGTAAAGTTGCGACAACTTTACGGAATGAATGTGGATTGAGATTCATCAACCGCTGACGCATCGCTTCATCTTGGATAAATGTGGCGTTGGTATCCTCATAAATCCAATTATCGACAGCGCCCGCTGTTGCACTCCAACCCATTGTATTGACAAGGCGCTTCGAGAGTTCGCGGACACCTTCATAACCGTGACTCAACATTCCCTCATACCACTTGGGATTAAGTAGTTTGGTACGGGCGTCGAGGCGTACGGTTTCAGACAAGGTGCGGACTTGCGCATTTGCTGTTGTGGTGTCTGCGATGTAAGCTGCTGGAGTTTTGCCATCACCGCGTAAACTTGCGACGACTTTAGTAGGATCAGAGTCGAAGTAGTGCGACACGTCGGTAAGGCTAATCTCGGAAGAATCAAGGTTTTGGAAGGTGACTTCGGCAGTTTTTAAAGAACTTTCAAAAATCTTCCGCGATTCTTCCATTGTGCCAGGGTTATCGGATGTGAAGGCGAAGGATTTACGCTTGAGGTACATTTCCTGTAACTCGGCTTCGCTTTCCCAAGTGCTGTTTTCGACGGCTAAGTTGATGTTAGATGAATAAGAACCCGAAGCATTTGAGAAGATGCGGGTAGCAGCTTGACGCAAGTTGATCCCCATTTCCTCAGCTTGTTGCGAGGCGTGTTTGCGGATAAAGTTCATCGATGGCGGTTCATCGGCTTCCGCTGCCATTTTTACAGCTTGATCTAGTAAGTTCATTTGGTTAATGAACAAGTCGCGGAAGACACCGGAACAGTTAACGACAACATCGATGCGCGGACGTCCTAATTCTTCTAACGGAATCAGTTCGAGTTTATTCACTCTTCCCAACGCATCAGGAACAGGGCGCACGCCTACCATCCACATGATTTGCGCGAGGGATTCGCCATAGGTTTTGATGTTGTCCGTACCCCAGAGGACGCACGCGATCGTTTCGGGATATTGACCGCCATTATCGGCTTTTTGCCGTGCTATGAGGCGATCGACAACAATTTTAGCAGATTGTACCGCAGCAGTTGTGGGGATCGATTGGGGATCGAGGGCGTGGATGTTTTTGCCAGTGGGAAGCACATCAGGATTGCGAATTGGATCGCCGCCAGGTCCAGGAAGGACGTATTCGCCTTCGAGGGCTTTGAGTAAAGCACCCAGTTCGTTATCGGCGACAACTTGTTGCAAGCAGAATTCGAGATACTCGAACAGCGGTTTCAACGCTTGGGGATCAACTTTGGGGTAGCCTGCTTGATGCAATGCTTCTAACCAAGGCTCTTTTTTACCCATGTTGAAGAAATTGAGTTTAGAAACCTTGGAAACTCGTCCATCTGCATCGGTTTGCGCTTTGACTAAGGCGCTGAGTGCATCACGTGTCGCGAGGCTGATTTCTTGCAACAATTGCACGTCTTCGAGCATACCGCGATCGCTATTGCGATAAATTTCATCAATATCGCGACCAATGCTATTCGCAATAATTCGAGGTAGACTCAGAATTTCTTCTTCTGGGCGATCGAGTCCGGCGATATTCACTAAAGTTGCGATCGCTTCTTCGGCTGTCGGTGGTTTACCAATTACGTGCAAACCACACGGTAAAAGTCGCGACTCGATTTCCATCAGCTTACGATACACCGAACCGACAATTCCATCGCGTTCTTCCGCCGACATATCCTTCGCATCGGTTTCGGGTAAAGCAATATCTTTATCCAAATTGACAACGCGGCACTTATCCATAATCGTATTCACGATCGGAATTCCGCGTCCGCTGTCTTTGAGCGTTTGATACGAAGCGATTAGTTCACTTAGTTCCTTCAACCCTTTATATAACCCAGCATTTTCGGCAGGGGGAGTCAAGTAAGAAATCGTTTCCGCGTAGCTGCGGCGTTTGGCGATTGTGGCTTCGCTGGGGTTATTCGCCGCGTAGTAGTACACATTCGGAATCGTACCGATTAAGTTATCAGGATAGCACTCGCCAGACATCCCAATCTGTTTTCCTGGCATGAATTCTAACGAGCCATGCGTACCGAAGTGCAACACCGCGTCAGCTTGCCAAACACGCTCTAAATACGTGTAGTAAGCCGCAAAACCATGATGCGGACTTGCGGATCGCGAGAACAACAACCGCATTGGATCGCCTTCGTAACCAAATGTTGGCTGTACGCCGATAAAGACGTTACCGAAGTGTTTGCCGTAAATCAGCAGATTTTGCCCATCGCTATTAAGATGTCCTGGCGGTGGTCCCCAATTTTCCTCTAATCTTTCTGAATAAGGTGTAAGCTCCTCGTATTGCGGAACTGACATCCGATAGGCAATATTGAGTTCAGGGCTACTATACTGCGCTTGCGCGTCGTGAATCACTTCTTGCATCAGCTTTTCGGCAGATTCTGGCAAGTTCTGCACGTCGTAGCCATTCCGCTGCAATGACTGCATCACTTCATAAATTGAGCCAAACACATCAAGATACGCCGCTGTTCCCACATTACCTTTATCCGGTGGGAAGCTAAAGACAGTAATTGCTACGCGCTTTTGTAGTTTTGGCTTGCGCCGCAAGTTTGCCCATTTTAATGCTCGTTGCGCGACAGCTTCGATGCGATCTTGCAGGGCGATCGCTTTTCCGGTTGTGCCGTCTCTTCCTGATAAAATAATCGGTTCAATCGCGCCATCGAGTTCGGGGATCGCAATTTGCAACGCGACTTGAATCGGGTGCAATCCTAAATCGCTATCTTGCCACTCTTCGGTAGTTTGAAACACTAATGGCAATGCCACCATGTACGGACGATTCAAACGCTTGAGCGACTCAATTGCTTTCGGATGATCTTGGCGTGCAGGACCACCAACGAGCGCAAACCCCGTCAGCGAAATCACCACATCAACTATTGGAAACCCTTCCCCTCGCTCCTCGCTCCTCGCTCCTCGCCCCTGATCATAAAAATAAGCATCCACAGGTTTAGAGAAGTCCAAACCGCCAGCAAACACCGAAATCACTCGCGCGCCCATTGCTTCGATTTCTTGCACCATTGCCACGTAATGCGCATCATCACCCGTCACCAGGTGCGTACGCTGCAATACTAAACCAACGCACGGAGCTAAGGGATCTTTGAGATCCGCAGGAATATCTTTACGGCTGTTGTACCAGTTGAAATATTCCTTGACATCCTCAAACATTTGTGGTGCTAGCGGGTGCCAAATTCCCATATCAGGATACGTTACGGGATCTTGGAATTTTACCTTTTGCTGCAATGAAGGTACGTATTTATCTGCCAACATCAGCAAGAAGTTTTCCAAGTTTTCGGCAGAACCACCCAACCAATACTGAAAGCTGAGCATAAAGTTACGCGCGTCTTGTGCTTTGTCCATAGGTAGGTACTTCAGCACTTTTGGTAGCGTCTGCAACAGCTTGAGCATTCCATCTTGGAACGACGAGCCAGATTTTTCTTTACGCTTGCGCATAAATTGCGCGATCGCACTTTTTGATTGCCCTAACTGTGCCATCGAGAAGCTACCCATTTTGTTAAGGCGCATCACTTGCGGCATTGAGGGGAATACAACCGCTGCATCTAAGCGATCGCGGTGTGGTTCAACAGCGGCGACAACTTTGTCAGCTAGATCTTCGATAAAAATTAATGAAGCGATAAATATATTTGCCTCGGCAACGTCACGTTTGAAGTCCTCGTAGTTTCCTGCGTCTCGGAGTTCTTCAACCAAGTAGCCGCTAATTTCAATAGCCACAGATGAGTTGTTTGCATTAATTGTGCGTACCGCTTGCGATAACGCACTTTGGTACTGTGACTCAAGCACGACATAGACCACCTTGACTAAAGAACGTCCCTGGAGGCTTTCAGGAGCAATGTGACGAATGGTGGACTTGACGTGTGTAAACATTCAGGTAAGGCTCCTTAATAACAATGCGTGTTCTGTGTTCTCTTTTTTAGGCTATGAAGTGTTTTTTACCAGAAAATGCTTACCTGCCGAGAATTTCCGCGCTTAACTGACACAATTTGATAAATAAGTTGAAATAATTCTTCTTATTTGTTGACAACTAATCAAGTCGTGACTTCTGTCTAATTAATAAAAATTATCGAAAATATAAGTAAATAATGTCAGCGATTGATATTTTAATTCTCTCGAATGGTCCAGGAGAAATTACAACGTGGGTGCGTCCGGTTGTCCAAGCATTGCGTCAACAATTAGGAAGCGATTGCGCTGCACGCAGCACCAAAGGCGATCGCGCTCAAGTCCGCATTTCTGTCATTTTGTCGCCGTGTCCGAATGCAAGCGGTAAAGAAGCAGCGATCGCACAAAGTTATCCAGAAGTCGATCGCGTTCAAGCCGCAGAGCATTTCTGGCAATTTCTTTTAACAGGTAAAACTGCCGCAAATTGGGATTGGCGCAAGCACGGTGTCGTTCTCTTTCTGGGTGGGGATCAATTTTTTCCGGTTGTGATTGGCAAACGTCTCGGCTACCGCACCGTTATTTATGCCGAATGGGACGCGCGATGGTATCGCTGGATCGATCGCTTTGGTGTGATGAAAGCTGAATTGATTTCGCGCATTCCTGCGAAATATGCCCATAAATTCACGGTTGTTGGCGATTTAATGGCAACAGCGGCAAGTCATTGCCTTGCCCAAACCGAGGATTATTTCAAGGCAAAGCAATACAAACAATTGATTGGTTTATTACCAGGGTCAAAACCTGCAAAATTAACGCAAGGTGTACCGTTAGCGTTGGCGATCGCGCAGCATATCCACGCTCAAAAACCTGAAACAGAATTTGTGATTCCTGTCGCGCCTACACTCGATTTGGAAACTTTAGCTCAGTTTGCTCATCCACAGTTCAATTCGATGATTGAGCATTTAGGCGGCGTTAGTGCTGAACTTATTACAACCGAGGCGCGCCCATTTTTAAAAACAAATAGCGGATTGCGTATCAAGCTAGAAACGCGGTTCCCTGCGTATGACTTACTTGCCGAGTGCAGTCTGTGCTTAACAACTGTCGGCGCGAACACGGCAGAATTAGGCGCTTTAGCTGTGCCAATGATTGTATTACTTCCTACGCAGCAACTCGATGCGATGCGGGCTTGGGATGGACTTCCAGGACTATTAGCAAATTTACCAGTTGTTGGCTCTAGCATGGCAAAAACAATTAATTGGCTAGCATTAAGACGCTTAGGGTTACTCGCATGGCCTAATATTTGGGCAAAGTCTGAAGTTGTTCCCGAACTTGTCGGCAATTTACAACCGCACGCCGTCGCAGAACTTGCCTTAGATTACTTAAATCATCCTGAAAAACTTGCAGCCATGCGCGAACAACTTCGTCACATTCGCGGCGAATCTGGCGCAGCCCAAAAACTAGCCAGCATCGTCAAAGAAGTTATTGATTAAGAAAGAGGTCAGCACTCAGGGTTTTAACGATAGATAAAGATGTGTGTCGAGATGGGTTGTGACGCAACACTCAAGTATCAATGAATGAATATTCTCTGATCTTTGATCCCTGCTATAACAGCTATCTCGAAGACTGACCATCGCGTCGCCCTAGTTCATACACCCCGCAACCCATGCACGCGAGAATTCCCATGCTGATTGCCCAGCTTTTACCTAAGCCAATTTCGACACCATAGTTGCATAAGCTACCGACAATCAGAAAGGGCACAATGCTAAAAAGTGAGGCGTAGAAAGCGTTTTGCGATTCCCTGGCAACGCGGGTTTTCTCAAATTCAGTTTCGCTGCTGTAAAGCGATCGCTCGGCAAAATTAAACCAGCGATTGAGTTGATCGATTACCCACTCACTAACAGGCGAAAACCCCAGATACAAAGCCAAAGACCACAAACTCGCTCCGGCGATCGTTGTAGCATTGATATCGAATTTAAACGGAAAAATATCACTGAGCATGGTTCAAGGAGGTGCGACGAGTCACCAGAAAGTAACTTATGGCGTTTTCAGAATTCTAACGATAAAGCGGAGCTTTCACAAAATCGTATTTCCAATCAGTCAATCCGTCATGAAAAATCAGTACGCAGTTTGTTGTATCAATAATGTTATTTCTAAGACATACTTTTTCTGAAGATTATGCTTACCTACTCATGGTTAAACTTTACTCTTTATCGACCAAGTTGAGATAAGATTAATCTTCAAAAGAACCAAATAAAAAAGGACATTACTTTCTAAAAATAAGCCGGTTTGAACTCACAATCCTATTGTGTAAAGCAATTGCTGAAAATCGCCAAACTCAAAGTAGATGAGTAGACCTCCTGCGTGAATACCGTGAATACTTTGTATATAATATTGAGCCGCAACGTTCTCGCTCAAGGGCGACACTAAATCTCTCGGACAGCAACGCTACGCGAACAATACACTACGTTTCGATTCATACAAGATGTCTAATAGTAGATATGAAAGCGATCGCCGTTGCCACTCTTTAGATAGTAAGCTTTCATAATTTGCAAATTGAGTGCTGGATGTGGAACTTTTCTGACATAGTTACCGTAAATACAGATGTGAGTTAAATAGCGTACGAGTCAAGATTTATCCTCTTTCATCATCAATACATTGAGCAAGCTCTCAGCAATTAACAATGAATAACAAAGGTTTAATCTTGTGGCTAACTGGGTTGAGTGGTTCGGGCAAAACAACTCTTGCTAAAGGAATCGAGCGCGAACTCAAAGAACGTGGCTGTTTAGTAGAGTTACTCGATGGCGATGTTGTCAGAACCAACCTTTCCAAAGGTTTAGGCTTTAGCCGAGAAGACCGAGACACAAATATTCGACGGATAGGCTTCGTCGCTAATCTCTTGAGTCGCAACGGCGTGATTGTCATTGCAGCTGTAGTCAGTCCCTACCGCGCAGCCAGAGATGAACTACGTCGCACAACCAATAATTTTGTTGAAGTATATGTCAATGCTCCGCTAGAAGTATGTGAAATGCGTGATGTAAAAGGATTGTATGCGATGGCAAGGGCGGGTGAGATTCGCGCTTTTACAGGAATTGACGATCCTTACGAAGAACCCTTAACCCCAGATATCATTTGTTACACCGCCGAAGAAACCGTTGAAGAAAGTGTGACTAAAGTTATAGCGGAACTACAACAAAGAGAATATGTTTCCGAAAAACCCCAACTTGAGTACGTGATTTAATTTCTGCTAAAGGCACGAACCGTTAATTATGAGGGGTGAGGCGTTGCTTTGCCCCTCGTGGCTTTTTAAAGAGCAATTTATCAAACTTCCCTAACTTTGCAGTCATTAAGCTGAATTTAAGCTTAAGTGTAACGTGCCTGCGAGCTTAAAAAGAGTAAAATTCAGCGTAAGATACGGTGAATTGAAATTGTCAGCAGTGAAGCTTGAACTAGGGTGAGTTAACCCAAAGTCAGATTTCACAATTGAAATCCCTTCTTAATATAGAAATTAAGGGCGATTGCATAACTCAACTATAGCTCGATCGCTCACGAGTAAGACGCGTTTATACTTGGCGCAAACTTGGCGATCGCGAAGATTTTTACACGCGATCCACAAACCTAGGGAGAAGAAACATGGCTGAAGCGCAACAACCACTAGACTACGAGTACGCGCTGGATCGCGATTGTACAACTTTGTCACGGCATGTATTACAGCAACTCCAAAGCTTCTCGCCGGATGCACAAGACCTCAGCGCCTTGATGAATCGCATCGCCCTGGCTGGTAAGCTTATTGCCCGACGTCTTAGCCGTGCAGGTTTAATGGAAGGTGTCTTGGGCTTTACGGGAGACGTTAATGTTCAAGGTGAATCCGTCAAAAAGATGGATGTCTATGCGAACGATGTTTTCATCTCGGTATTTAAGCAAAGTGGTCTAGTTTGTCGCTTAGCTTCCGAGGAAATGGAAAAACCTTACTACATTCCAGAAAACTGCCCAATAGGTCGTTATACACTACTTTACGACCCCATTGATGGCTCCTCGAATACAGATATTAACTTAAGCTTAGGCTCCATTTTTGCAATTAGACAGCAAGAAGGAGACGACAGCGATGGCGCAGCAACTGACTTATTACAAAGTGGTCGCAAACAAATTGCCGCAGGATACATTCTTTATGGTCCTAGTACGATGCTCGTGTACTCGATCGGCAAAGGCGTACACTCGTTTTCGCTTGACCCTAGTTTAGGCGAGTTTATTTTAACCGAAGAAAATATTCAAATTCCCGAAAAAGGAGCCGTATACAGCGTTAATGAAGGTAACTTCTGGCAGTGGGAAGAATCAATTCGCGAGTATATCCGCTACGTACATCGTACAGAAGGTTATACAGCGCGCTACAGTGGAGCTATGGTGAGTGATATTCACCGAGTTTTGGTGCAAGGTGGCGTGTTTCTCTACCCAGGAACGACAAAAAAACCTGATGGTAAAATTCGTTTGTTATACGAGTCTGCTCCTTTAGCTTTTCTGATTGAACAAGCAGGTGGAAGAGCAAGTACGGGAACCCAGGAAATTTTAGACGTAGTACCCGAACAACTTCATCAACGCACACCTTTGATTATTGGAAGTAAGGAAAACGTTGCGTTAGTAGAGTCATTTATTCAGCAACAAGCAAAAGAACAAAGCGAAAAAACAATGATGGCTCGTTCCCGCGTACCACAATAGGGGCGAGGAGCAAGTAAAAGATTTTACATTTGTCGTTAAAAATAATCGAGACAGGAGAGAATAGCAATGACTGATCAAGCAAGAAAACCTGCTAATCACTTGATCGAAATCAAAGAGTACGGTCAAAGTATCTGGATGGATAACTTGACTCGTGACATGATTCAATCAGGCGAACTCAAACAGCTAATTGAAAATGGTGGAATTTGTGGTATCACCTCAAACCCAGCAATTTTTGAAAAAGCAATTAATGGTAACGTCATCTACGACGCAGATATCGAAGCGGGGATCAAGGCGGAGTTACCAACATACAAAATCTACGAATCACTGATTTTTGAAGATATTCGTAATGCGTGCGATATTTTACGCCCTGTATATGAAGCCTCGAACGGTCTTGATGGCTACGTAAGTATTGAAGTTCCACCCACGATCGCACACGACACCGAAGCAACTGTCAAGGAAGCCAAGCGTTACTACCGAGAAATTGGTCGGGAAAATGTCATGATCAAAATTCCTGGTACCAAAGAAGGCTTACCAGCAGTTGAGCAAGTTATTGCAGAAGGAATTAATGTTAACGTTACGCTGCTGTTTTCAGTAGATAGCTATGTTGAAACAGCTTGGGCATATATTCGCGGTCTAGAAAAGCGCGTAGCTGAAGGTAAAGATATCAGCAATATCGCCTCAGTCGCAAGTTTCTTTCTCAGCCGCATCGATAGCAACATCGATAAGCGCATTGATGAAAAACTAGAGCAAGGAATCGACGATTTGAGCCATAAAGCGAAACTCGAAGCCATCAAAGGTAAAGTCGCGATCGCTAACGCTAAAATTGCCTATCAGAAATACAAAGAGATTTTTGGTAGTGACCGCTGGAAAGCACTGCAAGAAAAAGGTGGTAAAATTCAGCGGCTATTATGGGCAAGTACCAGCACTAAAGACCCCAAATACAGCGATGTGATGTACGTCGATGAATTAATCGGTCCTGATACGGTCAATACTCTCCCACCAAACACGATCGAAGCCTGTGCTGACCACTGCAATGTTGATAACCGCATCGAGACTGGGATTGAAGAATCTTATCAATTGATTGAGAACCTCAAAAACCCAGAAATTAACATCGACCTTGATGAAGTAATGGATGAATTACTCGTCGAAGGTATTGACAAATTTGTTACACCTTTCCAATCGTTGATGGAATCTTTAGAACAAAAGGTAAGCAAATTATCCCCTGTTTAAGCAGTTAGCTGTGAGCAATTAGCAATTAGTGGGCAAGGTAAACTGCTAGTTGCTAATTGCTAATTGTTGAATCAAGTATATAAAACCTTTAGAAACACTATGGTCACGCTGCTAGAAAATCCGCTGCGCGTAGGGTTGCAACAGGAAAGAATGCCAGAACCTCAAATTCTGGTCATTTTTGGAGCATCAGGGGATCTTACCCAGCGCAAGTTGGTTCCAGCACTTTACAAACTACGCCGCGAACGACGCATTCCCCCAGAAACAACAATTGTTGGTGTCGCCCGTCGAGATTGGAGTCACGACTACTTCCGCGAACAAATGCGCGAAGGGATCGAGCAATTTTCCGACGGTCTTGGTCGCGAAGAACTGTGGCAAGAATTTTCTCAAGGATTATTTTACTGCCCAGGTGATATAGATAACCCTAAAAGCTATCAAAAGCTTAAAGAGTTGTTAAGCGAACTTGATGGCAAGCGCGGTACGCAAGGCAACCGCGTATTTTATCTTTCAGTCGCACCAAAATTCTTCCCCGAAGCAATTGAGCAACTCGGACAAGCAGGAATGCTTAGCGATCCTGTAAAGCATCGTTTGGTGATTGAAAAACCCTTTGGACGAGATTTAGCTTCGGCGCGATCGCTCAACCGCATTGTGCAGAAAGTCTGTCGCGAAGAACAGGTTTACCGCATCGACCACTACTTAGGTAAAGAAACGGTGCAAAATCTGTTGGTCTTTCGCTTTGCCAACGCGATTTTTGAGCCGCTGTGGAATCGTCAGTTTGTCGATCACGTGCAAATCACAGTTGCTGAAACCGTAGGCGTAGAAGACCGTGCAGGCTACTACGAAACCGCTGGCGCATTGCGCGATATGTTGCAAAATCACTTGATGCAACTATTTTGCTTTACGGCGATGGAACCACCAAATTCACTCGATGCAGAGAGTTTCCGGACTGAGAAAGTCAAAGTTCTACAAGCAACGCGCTTAGCAGATGTGCAAAACTTAGACTTGTGTGCAGTGCGGGGACAGTACAGCGCTGGGTGGATGAAAGGCAAAAAAGTTCCAGGATACCGCGAGGAACCAGGTGTCGATCCGAACTCAACTACCAACACCTATGTGGCAATGAAGTTTATGATCGATAACTGGCGCTGGAACGGCGTACCATTCTATTTACGCACCGGAAAGCGCTTGCCAAAGAAAGTATCGGAAATTTCGATTCATTTTCGCGAAGTCCCAAATTTGATCTTTCAATCCGCTTCACAGCAGATGAATACAAACATTCTGGCAATGCGAATTCAGCCGAATGAAGGAATTTCACTGCGCTTTGAAGTGAAAATGCCAGGACCCGATTTGCGGACTCGGTCGGTGGATATGGACTTTAGCTACGGTTCAACCTTCGGGTTTGCTGCTTCGGATGCATACGATCGCCTCCTCCTAGACTGTATGATGGGCGACCAAACTTTGTTTACACGCGCCGATGAAGTCGAAGTAGCGTGGCAAGTCGTGACTCCCGCACTCGCCGCTTGGGATGCACCCGCTGACCCCGCGAGTATTCCGCAGTACGAAGCCGGAACGTGGGAACCCGCTGAAGCTGAAGCCCTAATCAACCGCGACGGACGACGCTGGCGCAGACTTTAGTAAGTAGAGGTGAGGGGTTAGTGACTGGTGGCTAGTGATTTGTTTTGAGATATGAATTAACTCTATTCAAAATTTACCCCTAACCTCTGACCTCTGCTAGACAATCCTGGTATACAAAAACTGAAAAAAAATTGAACTACCTTAAAGCTAACGACTGACAGCCCATCACATTAAAACTGTAAAGTAAATTATGGCAATTCAATCTCCTCCAATTTTTTCACTTCAGGAGCCAAAGGATGTTTCCCTCGGTGAAATTGAGGCAGAACTCAATAAAATTTGGCAAAGTTACGGGACTACTGGAAACGGTGAGGGAAGTCCCGCAGCTACTCGTGCTACAACATTTAGTCTAATTGTTTACGAACCCGAAGAAACGCAACTCCTGCTCGCAAATTTAAATATTTATCGCGGTCCAATTGATGGAATTCCTGGACCACAGACCGAAGCCGCACTCCGCGAATTTCAGAAAAAATATGACTTGCCCGTAAGTGGTACGGCAACACCAGAAACACGGACGAAATTACGCGAAGCTGTTGCACAGCAACACGGATCAGTGAATGGTGATGGTGATGCGCCTTATAGTTGGGATACTAGCAGAAATCCCAAAATTGCTGATGCGATCGCACTGCGCAACCCGTGTCGCATTATCACGCTGTGTCCCGTTGTCGGTGATGATGACGGCGTAACGGCACAAGTTTCAGCGTATTGTCCGATTCAAAAGCAATCTGCAACGACGCTGATTTGTTGCGAATACATCACATTTACAGGAACCACCGCCGGATTAGAACGAGTCGCAGGAATGATCGCCGCACTTCTCATCGGTGACTTGCCCAAGTTTATGTGGTGGAAGACAACGCCAGATCACCATAATCCACTTTTCAAGCGTCTCGCATCCGTCTGTAATTCGGTAATTGTAGACTCTAGTGGATTTAATGCCCCAGAATTTGGGCTGTTGCGCGTCCAAGAACTCGTCGAAGCAGGTATTCCCATCGCCGATCTCAACTGGCGGCGCATATCAGCTTGGCAAGAATTAACAGCAGAAGCGTTTGACCCGCCGCAACGACGTGCGGCGTTAAGCGAGGTAGACCGCGTTACGATCGATTACGAAAAAGGCAACCCTACACAAGCACTGCTATTTTTAGGTTGGTTGGCAAGTCGTCTGCATTGGCACCCGTGCGAATTTGAGCAAGAATCAGGAGACTACGAAATCAAGCGCATCCGCTTTACCGCGCAAGACCAACGCCAAGTTGAAGCCGAGTTAGCCGCGATTCCCACGGCTGATAGCGGTGAGATTCCTGGAGATTTAATCGCGCTGCGCTTGAACTCGACGAACACCGAAGCCGATTGCTGTACAGTTGTTTGTTCGGAAACGGGTGGTTGTATGCGCATGGAAGTCGGCGGCGGTGCGCAAGCGTGTCGTTTTCAGCAAGTATCATCGCTGGCTGACCAAAAAGCAGAAATTTTGCTAAGCCAGCAACTGCAACGTGTCGGACATGAGGCACTTTATGAAGAAAGCCTTGCTGTAACCGCACAGATACTGCAACTTGCGCCGCAAGACTAAAGAAGGGGTCAGGGATCAGAGGTCAGAGGTTAGGCTAAAAATAGCGTAAACTTTTGATTGAGGATCGTAGGAAATACGAGATTTTTCTATTGGTCATCAGACAAGCAAAGCTGCCAAGTGAGGAGTTAATACCCGCATTCCCTGACCTTTGACCTTCAACCTTCGATCTCTCTTATTGAAATAGAAATAACCATAAAGGCAATACAAGCAGTAATAAAATCGTAGAGACAACAATACAGCTAGCGACTAATTCGCGTTCTAAATTGTATTCCTCTGCAAAAATTAATCCAGCAAACGCCGAAGGCATTCCCGACATTAATACCATAGCTAAACGGCGATCGCCTGATAATCCTAAACATAATGTCGTCAAAATACCGACTAACCCAGGAATAACAACGACTTTTAGCATTGCGGGAATAATTGCAAGCTTCAAACTCTTCCACCCGCGTAGTTGGGCAAGTCGCATTCCCGTTAACAAAAACGCACTCGGAATCACAATTCCAATTGATGCTTGCAGTCCTGATTCTATAGAAGAAGGTAGTTCGATATTACGCGTCAGGTAGCCCAGCAAGAAAGTCCATAGCGTTGGTACGGTTAAAACATCTCGTAGCTGTACCCACCAATGATTTTGGTGCGTTTCACGCGCAAAGTAACTCGCAATGAAAACACCAAAGCCATAAGTACCAATCAAATTGTGTGTCAGGCTATAGAAGACGATCCAGTTTAGGTAGGTATGATCGATAAACGCCGGTGCGATCGCAAGTCCCACAAACCCAGTATTACCCAGTACCGCAGCTAAAATAAAACTGCCTTGAATTGCTGGGGAAGTTAAAGCCGCAGCCATCGGCAAAAAAGCAAGTCTTTGTATTATTTTTAAACACAAAACGGCAACACCCAGCCCCAAAAGCAGTGCTGTGAACGTAATAAATGGAGGAAGCGCGATCGATTGCGAAAAATCTGTCTGTCGCGCCAGTGCCAAAATTTCTATTGGTATACCCACCCAATACAGGCTACGCCCTAGCAGGCGCGGTAACGTTTGCGGCAGAAAGCGAAAGCATAACAATCCTAAACTTGTCCACAAAATCAGTGGGAAGTAGGCATCAAATAGCGTTTGTGTCATTCTTGAGGGGTGAGGAGCGAAGATAATGTAGCAGAGGTCAGAGGTCAGAATTAAAAGCTAGTTGAATCAGCACAAACCCCCCGTGCAGAGGCGTCCTTTGCTCAGCGCAAACTTTACAAGACAACGGTTCTGAGTTTCCATCATGTCCTAATTGACTATTGCTATACAACAGTCCCTTGGAAGCTAACTATGTTCGTGACTTACCATCATGATTGTAGAAGCTAATGGCTAATCGCTCATCGGCAAAAGCTAATTCAATACTTGCATTTGTCGAATTCGCCACGCGCTATTGCTGCGGACTAAATCGTATCTAACGCGGAGGTTTTCATCAGCATAGGAAGCACGTTGATTCAGCTTTCCCCGATCGTAAATTTGGGCAATTTCGCTGACGGTTGCTTGTACTGTTGCTAAATTTGGATTCGTCGCATTGACTTGTACGGAATCTATTTTTAGATTGTGCTGAAATTGTCGATGGCGGTTATTCGCGCGATCGCTCCTCACACGCTGTTGCCATTGTGCTAACGCCGGATCGACTAAAATATTTTGCAAGCTGGCGATCGCATAATCAGTGCTAAAAGCCGCTGCTTTAGCCGATAGCCAACTTTGGATAACTTGCTCGGCGGTTGCCGCATCCAGCGGTTCAACAACAGGCAAAAATTGCGAACCAGGGCTAGGAATAGCAAGCAGTGGTTGGTTTAACTGTACTGCTAGTTGCTCACCTGGTAGCGGTGGTGGTGCTGGATATAACGTTTGGCGTAACCACCCGAAGGCTTGACCAAGCAGGGCAAATACAAATACACTGCCAACAAGTCCTACAAGCGCTAATAAGGCGATCGCTGTTTTGTCTTTAACAGCAAAAGCTTTTCTTTTGCGTCTTTTTCTATGGGGAACGCGTACGTGTTCCATAGCAGATGTTCGTGAAACTGTCAAGTACCCGTTCTGCGTTGAAGTAGTATGCTCTGTTGCCGGCTCTAAGGTAGCACTACCGACCGTATTAACACTGGTAGTAACATTTGTTGTCGTATTCACTGCTGCATTTGCAGTCGTTTGGCGCGTACGGTTTGGCTTTTGCCTTTGCGGTTGAGATGCCTTATGAGTTGTTGATGTTGCCCCCTTAGCCACGGTTTGTGAAGTTTCGCTTTGATTGGGTAGCGCTTCTAAGTAAGTTTGAACGTGGTCGTCAGCAAAATATTCTTTTAAAGAAGCTTGCTGGTGTTTTAAGTCGCGAAACTGGGGAAAGACTTCATTTTGTAACCAACGTTCGGCATAGAGACACAAACCAGGTAATAAATCAGGAGAACCTTGCGAATGTTCGCGAATAAATTCTAATGGTTCGTGTTCGTGTGAAAGCTCTAAAGCGTGATTTGCTTCAACAGTTTGACCTAAAAGCAGTGCCGCGATCGCTTGTTCTAAGTACACATCTTGACGCTTAGCTTGAGCCAAATGGTGTAACAACAGCTTCGCTTGCGAAATCAACACAGGCATTCGCTGCGTAAAGCCACGCGCGATTAACGCATACACCGCAAGATAGTTGGCTACTGCCGAAGGGCGTTTGCTTTCTGCTTCAAATAAAGTTTGTTGTTCGGATACAGTGAGGTAAGTGCGTAGTTGCTGAATAAACCGCAGAAAGTCATCAAGACTCAGCCCTGAACCATCATCACTTGTACCATCAATTCCGCCACGCGCGTTGAGAAGATCTTGTAATAACCTGAGTCCCAAATGTCGGCGTTCTAAGCTTGTGCCTTCTGGTTCGGTAAGTAATGCCAAAATTCTGTAGGGACGTAATTTATTGAGATCTGCGGCGATGTCGTTTCTCAAGTTCAGAAAGATACCTTCGCGCGTCAGCCGTTGTTCGCCATTTTGTAGCGAGTTTGCAGCACTTTCATAGTTTTCTTGCTGCCATTGTTCGCGTCCTAATTCTAGGCATGCTAAGGCAACGGTTAAGACAACATCCGCGCGGAGTTGATCGTCATTTTGTTCGCGGTACGAGTTATTGAGATACGCATTTCCCAGCGTTAAAACAAGTTCATATTCGCCGAGTTCTTGGAGAATCAGCAAAGCACCAGCGAATAAATCATCCGAAATCTCGATAATCGGCGTGTGCGGCGCGAAAATATCTTCAATGAGAAATTCTGCTGAATTTTCCGTGTCTTTTGGTGTTGGTTGCTGTTCGTAGCGATGCGCAAAATAATTTGTATCGTAAGTCTTACGCTGGCTGGGTTCAGATAAAACTGCGTACGCTTGCTCGATCAATTGCTTGCGGGCGGCGATCGCTGCGGGTGAATACTCGCGTCGCGGCAACTGTTGTAGGCGATCGCGATAAGCTTGTTGTAATTGTTCGTGACTCGCCGCGACTGGCAGTCCCAAGATTCGGTAGTAGTCTAGTGGAATTTGCACAGCTTACTTCCCCTGCACCGCAAGTAACCAACTTAAACGAACGTTTTTCCGTCTCAGCAAAACCGTGCAATTATAATAACTTGAGAGCTTTATCCGCAACACGGATCTGCCCACAATAGTTAAAGTTACCTAACTTGAGATACTAGACAGTATACAACTATTCATACTACTACGAGGATACGACACGGCGATGGTGCAAGAACGAACATTACCCACCTTTTCTGCAACTACGGCGCAACTGAGTAAAGAAGAAGGTTTGCGGCTGTATGAAGACATGATTTTGGGGCGCTACTTTGAAGACAAGTGCGCGGAAATGTATTACCGAGGCAAAATGTTTGGCTTTGTCCATCTTTACAACGGGCAAGAAGCCGTTTCAACTGGCGTGATTCAATCGATGCGCCCTGGCGAAGATTACGTTTGTAGCACGTATCGCGACCACGTTCATGCGTTGAGTGCAGGAGTACCAGCTAAACAAGTGATGGCAGAACTTTTCGGTAAAGCCACAGGCTGTAGTAAAGGGCGGGGTGGCTCGATGCATATGTTCTCAGAAGAACATCGCCTGCTGGGTGGTTATGCATTTGTCGCGGAAGGCATTCCGGTGGCTACAGGCGCAGCGTTTCAATCGAAATATCGTCGCGAGGTGATGGGCGATGAAAGCGCGGATCAAGTGACGGCTTGCTTTTTTGGCGATGGCGCTTGTAATAACGGTCAATTTTTTGAATGTCTCAACATGGCGGCGTTGTGGAAACTGCCGATTCTTTATGTTGTCGAGAATAACAAGTGGGCGATCGGTATGGCGCACGAACGCGCAACCTCGCAGCCAGAAATTTATAAGAAAGCTAGCGTGTTTGGCATGGCGGGTGTTGAAGTTGATGGCATGGATGTTTTAGCCGTGCGCCAAGTTGCGCAAGAAGCTGTAGCGCGCGCTCGAGCAGGCGAAGGTCCTACACTAATTGAAGCATTGACATATCGTTTTCGCGGTCACTCGCTGGCTGATCCAGATGAGTTGCGCAGCAAAGACGAAAAAGAATTTTGGTTTGCCCGCGATCCGATTAAGAAACTTGCTGCATATTTAACTGAGCAAAATTTGGCATCGCAGGCAGAATTGAAACAAATTGAACAGAAAATTCAGCAGGAAATTGACGAAGCGGTGAAGTTTGCTGAAAGCAGCCCAGAGCCAGATCCTAATGAGTTGTATCGTTACATCTTTGCGGAAGATTAATCAACTGTGGTGGGCAACGCAATATTTGCTTGGGCAATGGCTAATTGGTAAAAGGTTAGAGAACGCTCCTATTACCAATTACCGATTACCCGTCTTGTATGTTTATTGATTTTCACGCAATTACAGAGAATTATCGTGTTTGCGATCGCATCTTCTCAACAACAATACAAAACCTACACCCTCACCGATAAAGCCGCTGATTCGCTTTTAGAAGTTGTCCCTGAACGCGGTGGGATCGTCACGCGTTGGTCGATTCAAGGTCAAGAAATTTTCTACTTGGACGCAGAACGGTTTGCGAATCCGCACTTAAGCGTACGTGGTGGTATACCGATTTTGTTTCCGATTTGTGGAAACTTACCAGACAACACTTATACGCACAACGGGCAACACTACACGCTCAAACAACACGGCTTTGCCCGCGATTTACCTTGGGAAGTCACCGAACAGGTAACGCAAGACCAAGCCAGTCTAATGCTGGTGCTAGAAAGCAACGACACAACGCGTACAGTCTATCCGTTCGATTTTCACCTGGCGTTTACATATCAGCTACAGGGAAATCAATTAGCGATTCTCCAACGTATTACAAATCACTCCGCAATCGCTATGCCCTTTTCGGTAGGGCTGCATCCCTATTTTCTCGTACGCGATAAAACGCAGTTGCAGTTCACTATCCCCGCAACGGAATATCAAGACCAGCGTACCAAGACACATCACGCCTTTACAGGTAATTTTGATTTCGGGCAAGATGAGATCGACGCTGCGTTTCGACCGCTCAGCGCTGCAAATGCGAGTGTTTGCGATCGCGATCGCGGCTTACAATTGCATCTGAGTTGGGATGATACGTATTACAAAACCTTCGTTTTCTGGACGCAGAAAGGCAAAGATTTTTACTGTGTCGAGCCGTGGACTGCACCGCGTAATGCGCTCAATACAGGCACTGATTTGATCTCCTTAGAACCTGGTGCAAGTTTGAATACTTGGGTAAATATGGAAATCACTTTTTTATAGAAATTCTTACCAAATTCTGAATTTATGTGGTATCTTAGTAAAGTTGCCAAAAAGCATCAGGCATCTGGGTCGCTAACTCAACGGTAGAGTACTCGGCTTTTAACCGATTAGTTCCGGGTTCGAATCCCGGGCGACCCATAGATATTTAATTGCTGGTAGCTATACATAGATTACAACGGTTCTAGCTATTTTTTATGACAATGAAAGTCGTAGCGTAGCTATTGACTTTGTCGTTGACGAGTTAGGGAGAATTACCAGAAATAAAGATCCCAAAGTATTCTCTGAATATAATTGCTTATAAGTTGAAAATTATCTTAAGATTAGCGTAAGAATTACGTTTGTCTTAAGACGACTAGCTGATTATCAAAATTAGGAGGACTATCTATGGCGCTCGTACCAATGCGGCTGCTGTTGGATCATGCGGCTGAAAACGGTTACGGCATTCCAGCTTTCAACGTGAACAACATGGAGCAGATCCAGGCAATTATGCAGGCTGCTAAAGAGACAGATAGCCCCGTGATCTTACAAGCTTCTCGTGGCGCACGTAAATATGCTGGTGAAAACTTTTTGCGTCACTTGATTCTAGCAGCAGTAGAAACCTATCCTTATATTCCTATTGCCATGCACCAGGATCATGGTAATGAGCCAGCGACTTGCTACTCTGCGATGAAAAATGGCTTTACCAGCGTGATGATGGATGGTTCGCTGGAAGCAGATGCTAAAACTCCTGCAAGTTATGAGTATAACGTCAATGTTACCCGTGAAGTCGTGAAAGTTGCTCATGCGATCGGTGTTAGCGTTGAAGGTGAACTCGGCTGTTTGGGTTCTTTGGAAACTGGTATGGGTGAAGCTGAAGATGGTCATGGTTTCGAGGGTAAACTCGACCACTCCCAACTATTAACCGATCCTGACCAAGCGGTTGATTTTGTTGAGCAAACTCAAGTTGATGCTTTGGCGGTAGCAATTGGTACTAGCCACGGTGCTTACAAGTTTACTCGCAAACCTACTGGCGAAATTTTGGCAATTAGCCGAATTGAAGAAATTCACCGTCGTCTACCAAATACCCACTTGGTAATGCATGGTTCTTCTTCAGTACCTGAAGATCTGCTAGAACTTATTAACCAGTATGGTGGTACAATTCCTGAAACCTACGGTGTACCTGTAGAAGAAATTCAAAAAGGTATCAAGAGTGGTGTCCGTAAGGTAAACATCGACACTGACAACCGTCTGGCGATTACCGCAGCAGTACGCGAAGCTTTGGCGGCGAATCCTAAAGAGTTTGACCCCCGTCACTTCCTCAAGCCTTCGATTAAGTATATGCAGAAGGTTTGTGCAGACCGCTATCAACAGTTTGAGGCGGCTGGTCAAGCTAGCAAGATCAAGCAAATTTCGCAAGACGAGTTTGCAGCGAAGTACGCTAAGGGTGAATTAAGTGCTGTAACGAAGAAGACAGTTTCTGTGTAAGAGATTTGTTGGTTTTTTTGGGCGGGTGGTCGTTGGGCTACCCGTTTTTTTACGAACCACATTGGCACAAAGATCACGAAGATTTTTTGCCGCCCAGAGGAGTAAATTAATTATTCGACTAAGAGTTCGGCTTTCATTCCGGCTTGGAAGTGTCCTGGAATGTTGCATTCGATGAGGTATCTTCCTGGTTGGAGGGTGGTCAGGAGTGTTGCTGTTGCGCCGCTGGGTAGGTCTTCGGCTTCGATTTCATCGATTTTTTCACCGACTTTTTTGCGATCGAGTCGGTTGTTTTTGATAGGCATTTGGTCGAGTGGTACATCAGTTTTGATGATTTCCATTTCGTGGGGAAGTTGACCTTGGTTGTAGGCAATGAATTCGATCGCACCAGCAGGTACAGTGCGGGGCGATAATTCAATTGCCATTTCGGTTTCAATAACTTTAACTTGAGTGACAGTTTGGGCGGCGATCGCCTCACGGTCAACACTGCCAATTGCAACAAGTAGAAAAATTAGAGCAATCAGCAATCTACTTAAAGTTTTCAACTCAACACCCTTTAATTGCACAATCGACGGCTACCTAAATTCTAAGAGGAAATGCGGCTGTATTTTTCCCTCACCTCTCACCTCTACAAAAATACGCTATGTTGCAGTGATGGCATTTGTCTGCGGACTTGGTCTAAGCGCGTTGGGTTAATTTCGGCGATCGCAACTCCTGGCGAATTTCCAGCATCGGCTAAAATGACTCCCCAAGGATCGACGATCATTGCGTGTCCATGCGATTGACGCAGGGCGTAGTGTTGTCCGGTTTGTGCTGGGGCGATAATGTAGCAAGTATTCTCGATGGCTCTAGCTTGCAGTAGCACTTGCCAGTGGTCTTTTCCAGTGTATGCCGTAAACGCAGCCGGAACAAAGAGAATATCTGCGCCTTTGAGTGCCATGTGGCGATAAAGTTCGGGAAACCGTACATCGTAACACACCGAAAGTCCGAGATTGCCGAGATCTTTGGAAGCGTAGACAGGGGGTAGTTGGTTCCCTGCCATCACTGTACTTGATTCGCGGTAGGTGTTACCGTCGGGTAAGTTGACATCAAACAGATGAACTTTGTGATAGCGCGAGAGTTCTTGACCACTAGGATCGATGAGTAAAGCAGTATTGTAGACTTTTGTACTGTCTACAGGTACGGGAAACCCACCACCCAGAATTGTGACTTGAAAGCGCTGTGCCATTGTTTTGAGGAATTTTTCACTCTTTTGCGCGATCGCACTTGCTTGCGCAATCTTCGCTGTTTCCTCTCCCAAGTAAGAAAAGTTTTCTGGCAAACTCACTAACTTGGCACCTTGACGCACAGCAAGTTCGATTAATTCTTCTGCTTGAACTAAGTTTTTCTCTAAGTTAGGCAGGCTCGTCATTTGGATTGCGGCGGCAAGATAAGGCTTCATGGATCGGTAATAAAATTTATGTATAGGGTGGAAAGACGGTAGAGGAGCTTTAGGAGAAGGCGATCCTAACTCAATATCATACTTTTTGAGGTCAGGTGATGGGTAATGGGTAGTAGGAAGTTGACCTAATATTATTGCCAATCACCAATTACCAGCTTGTTTACTTAATTACATCATCTATCGATATTAAGTGAATATTGATTTAAAAATTAGTGCGTGTTGAAGCTAAGTTTTGACTATTGCACCGAAATCTGCTAACACGCGGGCGTGATTGCGTAGGAGTCCGAGTAGATTTAAACGATTTCGTCTAATTTCTGGGTCAGAATCCATCACTAAAACGCTGTCTGGTCCATCGAAGAAGTTGCTTACTTTAGGGGCAATTTCTGCTAATGCTGTTATCAATTGTTGATAATCACGCGAGGTACGAGCAGCAATTGTTTTTGGTTCGAGTTGTACCAAGGCATCATAAAATGCTTGTTCGGATGATTTTTGAAATAGTTCTTGATTGATTAATTGTGGATGTAACTCGGTAGTATTTAAATCTCCTTGCGCAGCTAATCTTGTTGATCGATTTACCGTGTCGTAAACTTTCTCTAACTCACCATTATTACGAATGGATTGGAGAAATAAAGCGCGATCGCGTACGTCTAGTAAATCTTGTAGCGCTCGCAACTTGTACTCAAGGTCATTATCTCCTAAAACGGCATTGACTAAATCATAATCAACTGCTTTTTCCTCTTGTAATTGAGTACGCAGGCGTTGTAAGAAGAATTCTTGAAGTTGGTGTACTAATTCATCGAATCGCGCTTGAGGATGTGCGGTGACAAAATCTGTAGCTACTTGCTCTAAAAGTTGATGTAAGTTGAGTTGTAAGTTCGCACTCCAGGTAATATTAATTATGGCATTGGCGGCACGTCTTAAAGCAAAAGGATCGGATGAACCTGTTGGGATCATTCCCAAGCCAAAAATACTGACTAACGTGTCGAGGCGGTCGGCTAAACCAACGACTTGACCTATAATGCTGCTTGGTAAGTGATCGCTTGCGCCGCGTGGTAAGTAATGCTCAAAAATTGCGGTGGCTACGGCTTCGGGTTCGCCACTTGCCAAAGCATACTTTTGCCCCATAACTCCTTGAAGTTCGGGAAATTCATACACCATTTGTGTCACTAAGTCAGCTTTGCATAACAAAGCGGCGCGTTGAATTAAGTCGCACTCATTTTCTGATAGCGCTAATTGTGCAGAAACAAGTTCAGCAATCTTACTTAATCGCGTGACTTTATCGCGAACTGAACCTAAATCTTCTTGAAAAGTGACGGTTTCTAGCTGTGGTAAATAACTTTCTAATGGTTTTGATAAATCAGTTTTGTAGAAAAATTGACCGTCAGCTAATCGAGCGCGAATTACTCTTGCATTACCCGCAGCAATGATATCTGATTTTGCTGGGTCGCCATTAGAAATTGTAATAAAGTATGGTAAAAGCTCGTCAGAATTATCAGCTTTAAATACAGGAAAGTATCGCTGCTGAGTCACCATAACCGTTGTAATGACTTCCGCAGGTAAGTTCAAAAACTCATCATCAAAATTCCCAACAACGGCAGTCGGAAATTCTACTAAATTCGTTATTTCTGCTAATAAATCAGGATAAATCTGCGTAGTTCCCTTGACTTTTTGGGCAGCAGCTTGTGTCTGTTCTTGAATTTGATTTTGTCGCTGCTGTGGGTTGACTTCAACGAAAGCACGTCGTAGTATATCTACATAGTTATTAGAATGGTCAACTATTACCTTTTCTGGCGATAAGACGCGATGTCCAAGACTAAAGCGATCGCTCTTAATCTTTTCTGAACCATTCTCTAACTCTACAGGCAATACAGCATCATCGAGCAACGTCACTAACCAGACAATCGGTCGCGCAAACCGCAAATCGCCATCACCCCACCGCATCAAGCGCTTACCTTCGAGTTTCGTAATCCACTGCGGGACTAACTCTGTTAAGATTTCGGCGGTCGGTCGTCCAGGGATGCGCTGTTGCACAAAGACAAAATCACCCTTATCTGTAGCGCGAATTTCCAGCGCTTCAAGCGCAACACCTTGCTTCTTGGCAAATCCTTCCGCAGCCTTCGTTGGTTGTCCATCTTTAAACGCCGCTTGGGCGGGTGGGCCTTTAATTTCTTCCTCGCGATTTGGTTGTTGCGTGGGTAATCCCTGAATCACAATCGCTAATCGTCGAGGAGTACCGTAAACGTCAATCGAACTCGCCGACAAACTATTGTCTTGCAAACTCTGCGGAATCAGCGATCGCCATTGTTGAATTGCACTTCCCACAAAATCCGCAGGTAATTCTTCTGTACCAACTTCTAATAAAAAACTAGGCATAAGAAATTAAACTACATATATTCCAGTTTCAACAGTTTATCGCGCCACCTGGTAATTGGTAATTGGTAAGGGGTTGGTAATCGTTAGCCTGATTCATAGTAAGATAGCTAGATCTGTGTCTGTTTTCTCAGCAGATGCTAGATATATAGAAAGACTTTGACAACTGTTACCTTATTCAATCACCAGCGACAAAACTCAAGCAACTATGCGAACTCACTATTGCGGCGAATTGCGTTCCTCAAATATTGGAGAAACTGTCACCCTAAATGGCTGGGTAGACCGTCGCCGCGATCATGGAGGCGTGATATTTTTAGATTTACGCGACCGCACTGGAATTGTGCAAATCGTTAGCGATCCGCAACGTACACCAGGATCTTACGCGCAAGCTGACGCACTGCGAAACGAATACGTCGTCCAAATCACTGGAAGAGTTACCCAGCGTCCATCCGAATCGCTTAACCCGCGCCTACCTACGGGTGAAATCGAAATTTACGCCGATGAAATAAAGCTTCTCAACGCTGTACACAAGCAATTACCCTTTCAAGTCGCAACAGCTGATACTGAGACAGTGCGCGAAGAATTGCGGTTGAAATATCGCTATTTAGACATTCGTACCAGTCGCATGAGTCGCAATTTACAGTTGCGTCACCAAGTCGTCAAAGCAATTCGGCGTTACCTCGAAGATCAATACAACTTTATTGAAGTTGAAACACCAATTTTGACACGTTCGACCCCCGAAGGCGCAAGAGATTACCTCGTTCCCAGTCGCGTCAATCCGAGTGAATGGTTTGCATTACCGCAGTCACCGCAGTTGTTTAAACAATTGCTAATGGTATCAGGATGCGATCGCTACTATCAAATTGCGCGGTGTTTCCGCGATGAAGACTTACGCGCCGACAGACAACCAGAATTTACGCAACTCGACATGGAAATGAGTTTCATGTCGCAAGCCGAAATTCTCGAACTCAACGAAGGTTTAGTTTGTCATATTTTCAAAACCGTCAAAGGAATCGAACTTCCACGTCCTTTCCCGCGTTTAACATGGGCGGAGGCGATGGAACATTACGGAAGCGATAAACCGGATACGCGCTTTGGTTTAGAACTTGTGAATGTTTCTGATTTAGTCAAAGATTCAGGGTTCAAAGTATTTTCAGGGGCGATCGCCGCTGGTGGTACAGTCAAAGTTCTGCCAATTCCTCACGGAAATGACATTATTTCTAATGTCCGTATCAAACCTGGTGGCGATTTATTCAAAGAAGCCATCGAAGCGGGTGCTAAAGGATTAGCTTATATTCGCGTGCGCGATGATGGCGAAATTGACACGATTGGCGCGATTAAAGACAATCTCACCGCTGAACAAAAGCACGAATTATTGCAGCGTACAGGTGCGAAAGCCGGACATTTATTACTTTTTGGTGCGGGTGATAGCGCGACTGTTAACAAAACTTTAGATCGATTGCGGCTAGTTATTGGACGCGAATTAGGGTTAATCGACCCTGATAAAATTAACTTGCTATGGGTGACAGATTTCCCTATGTTTGAGTGGAATGCCGACGAAAAGCGTTTAGAAGCGCTGCATCACCCCTTT
Organism: Gloeocapsa sp. PCC 7428; assembly: GCF_000317555.1. Classification (GTDB taxonomy): domain Bacteria; phylum Cyanobacteriota; class Cyanobacteriia; order Cyanobacteriales; family Chroococcidiopsidaceae; genus Chroogloeocystis. Next base: position 1,811,609 of record NC_019745.1, on the reverse strand, counting down.
ACCGCACCGCATCCAGATGACTTGCACGATCTTAAAACTGCGCGCGCGCAAGCGTACGATTTAGTATTGAATGGTGTTGAAATTGGCGGCGGAAGTCTGCGGATATATCAACGCGAAATTCAAGAACAAGTATTTAGTGCGATCGGACTTTCCCAAGCGCAGGCACAAAATAAATTTGGCTTTCTTTTAGAAGCGTTTGAGTATGGAACACCACCGCATGGTGGAATTGCTTACGGTTTAGATCGCTTGGTGATGTTACTCGCTGGCGAAGAGTCGATTCGCGATGTCATCGCGTTTCCAAAGACACAACAAGCGCGGTGTTTATTAACCGATGCGCCTTCGAGTGTGGATGACAAGCAGTTGAAAGAATTGCAGGTTGTTTCGACGTATAAGCCCAAAGCTTAAGGTGGTAATTGGTAATGGGTAACTGGTAATAGATGATAAACTGATCTAAATTTCCTTTTACCTCAAGCAAGCACAAATTCAATTGGTAATGGGTAATAAACTTATGAACGTCCAATTACCAATTACCAATGACCAATGACCTATTGCTGATTTTCTAAAGTAGAACGACCAACGATATAATTTGTCGCTTCTACATTTGGAGTAAGTGGCTCAATTCTACCGAGACGAACTAATGCTTGGTGAATCCATGCTGCGGCGCTAGCGCGGCTTAAAGGTTCTGTAGGATTCAAAACGCGTACATTAGGATAATTAACAACAATATTTGCTTCCGTTGCTCTAGCAACATCTTCTACAGCATTTGAGGGAATTTGTGCTGCGTCAACGTAGTAGTTGTTGACAATTTCAGAGGGTGGACGGCTAACTGCTGCTTGAGTCGCAGGCGGGGTTGTTGTTTCAGGTGGCGATGCTTGTGCGGGTGCGACTTGACTGACTGCACTAAATACAGGTTGCATTAAGGATGCGATCGCAAATGGAATCGATCCTCTCTGTGCGCGGCGGCGATTTGCTGGGGTTGTTTGTCCAGCAGTTGTTTGCGGTGTGGTTGCGGCTGTTTGTGCTGGTACTAAATTCAATCCGCGCATTAAAATCATAAGTGCTTGTGCGCGTTGGATTTCTTCTTCTGGAAGAAAATTATTATTTTCTGTGGCTTCCATAAAGCCTTGTTCGTAAGCTTCTTCAATTGCTGGATTTGCCCAATATTCTTCGGGAACGTCATTAAATACACTGGCACTAGGAATATCTCTTTCTTGTTGAGTACTAAAAGCCCGACGCACGAGTGCAGCAAATTCATCACGCTGTACAGCTTGTTCGGGTCTAAACGTACCATCAGGATAGCCAGCAATGATGTTGCGTGCTGTTAAAGATTCAATAAAAGGTCGCGCCCAATAATTTTGAGGTACATCAGGAAAAGTCGTTTGTGCTATAGCTGGTGCAATACTAACCAACGGAGCAACTACGGTTAATCCTAAACTTAATAGTGCTATATCTTTTGTGGAAAACGAGCTAGACATCCTTATACGTCCCTTCTCAAAGACTTTGTTCTTAATCTAAAAATACCTTTATTACCTTTTTAATCTTCTCCCTCTCTCGATAGAAAGACTTTCTTGATAACGCGTTTAAATAAATAGAAAGTTTTTAATAGTTTTTATGACTTTTCCTTGATATGTTGTAGCTCAGCCTTCAAGAATTTTCTTCAATTTTTCTTGCTGTGGTATGAGCAGTAATTGCTTTGAGAGCGTGTCTTTACAGTCTGTAAGAGACATTCTTTGATTGCTGTATCACTCGTGTTGTATTCTAAGTTAGTGCTTTTATAGCAACGATTGCTAACATAATTTTTCAACTAAGTTCTATCTTTAAATCGATCTTCAGAATATACCCAAAGAAAGAGTAAAACGCGAGCAATTGGACAGTTTTACTAAAAATGACATTATTTTTGCTAACTCCTGCTTGATAGCCGCCGTGCATCGTCTGTGTAGTTCATCGATATACACATCCCTAAGATAGGAATTTTAAACAAATTGAACTCCTACCTCAGAAAGATGGATTAACACAATAACTTTCTAGGCTAGTTAATAGAAGAAATCAACAGGAGGGTACAACATGGTTCTTTACAAACTGGAAGATTTCGATCCTGACTATCGCGATAGTTTTGACGGTAGCGATATTAAAGGATTTGATGTTTACACAGACGTAAACAACGAGAATGTTGGTACTATCAAAAATATCTTGGTAGACGAAGCCGGACACTTTCGCTACTTTGTGGTTGATACAGGTTTCTGGATTTTTGGTAAAGAAGTTTTATTACCCGTCGGTCGCGCGCGGATTGACCAAGGAGCAGGAAGAGTTATCGCATCAGGCTTAACAAAAGAGCAAGTCGAAGCTTTACCCGAATTTAGCGACGATTTGCGCGTAGACTACGATTATGAAGAGCGCGTACGTGGAGTATATCGTCCACAAACGCTAGAATCAACAGCACCCCTAGATACAGCTACAGCGACTACAGCAGGTGCTGTCGCACCGCGCGCGAATACAGAATACAATCGCGATACCTACGACTACCAACATGACGCTGATTTATACAACATGAATCGGCAAGACCAGCAAGCGCTTAAGCTTTATGAAGAGCGGTTAGTCGCTAATAAGACACGGAGGAAAGCAGGCGAGGTATCGATTGGTAAAAGGGTAGAAACCGAAACCGCGCAAGTTTCGATACCTGTAGAAAAAGAAAAAGTCGTTGTGGAACGCACAACCCCTACCAACACTCAAGCTGTCGCGTCCCCTGGAACCGATGCTTTCCGCGAGGGTGAAGTTGCACGCGTAGAATTGCATGAAGAATCAGCAGATGTTCAAAAAGAAGCTTTTGTACGCGAAGAAGTTAAGGTGAAGAAAGTTGTTGAGCAAGACACCGTTAACGCACAAGAAACAATCCGTAGGGAGGAGTTGGATCTAGGTAAATCAGGCAACTTAAACGTTGACCAAAAAAGTTAGGTGACGTTGAAAGTGCCTAATCATCTGATTCCTTAAACTGATAAAAGCATTAAGTCCTTGATGTGATCAAGGACTTGTTTTTTGCTATGTTCTAGCCGTAGTAACTTGGTTCGTTGCCAGGTTTCCATTTAATATTGCAGCCGATACTAGGTTTTTGGTTAGAATCAACCGTTTTCCCTGTTAGGATCGCATTCAAGGCGGCACGTAAATCTTTACCGGTGACAGGTATACCATTACTCGGTCGGCTATCATCTAACTGACCGCGATAAACTAACTTTTGATCCGCATCGAACAAAAAGAAATCTGGCGTACAAGCCGCCGTGTAAGCTTTAGCAACTTCTTGGCTTTCATCGAAGCATATTGGAAATAAAAAACCAGCTTCTTCAGCCATGACTTTTAATTTTTCCGGTGCATCATCTGGATATTTATTGATATCGTTAGAGCTAATTGCAACGATTCCAAGATCGCGATTGGCGTAGTCTTTGCCTAAGTTGGCGAGTTCTGATTTGATATGTTTGACAAACGGGCAGTGCTGACAGATAAACATGACTAGCAGCGGCTTTCCAGCAAAGCTTGATAGCGAAATCGTCTGTCCAGTCACGACATCTGGTAATTCAAAGTTCGGCGCTTGAGTTCCTAACGGCAACATTGTTGAAGCAGTTTTTACCACAATAAAATCGCTCCTGCAATTGGATTTCAAAAGATTTGTTGATAGGGAGTTTTATTTTTATAGTAGTATCAAAGCAATTTAATTACTGACAACATGGTTGGTAATCGGTAATTGGTCATGGGTAATGGGAACTAATGACTCTTGAAGTGCGAATCGCGTCTAATAACCTGGTGGATGTTGAAAAATGCCAATGATTTGGTGCCAGTGTTCTGCGATCGCTAGTAATTTCATCTCGCACCACCGCTGTCCTACAATTTGCATTTCTATCGGTAATCCATCTTCAGTTTGTTTTATCGGAATTACTACAACTGGATGACCTGTGGCGCTTAAAGGTATTGTATACCTCCTGATGCCATGAGAGAGGGAACCCAGGGTTCGAGAACGCGATCCATTTGCGCAATTAAGCGATCGCGTTTTGATAAACCAGCAAAATAATTTTTAAGATTCACAACGCTGCTACGCTAACGTAATGTGCGATCGCGTTGCTGTTTATTATGCTTGACAATTTACGCTATATATGTATTAAACCAACCGCTAAAACTTGCCATCTCCGAATCATCTGCGCCACGCCAGACGACTCATAGACACTTACTAACCCCTCGCTTCATATGATACGGTAGAGAGTTTGATACCCCTAGCCCAAAACTCATGGCTACACAGACAACTTATCAGTACAAACCACTGTATAAGCCTAACCAGTTACTTTATGGTACTGGGCAAACCGCAGTTGTTACAGGATGGACGATGAAGCAGGCGATCGCCAAAAAACTCGATCCTCACGAATATGCTGCGATCGGACAATTGTATTCTCCTACGCGCGGGATTAGTTTCCTGATTCGCAATTTACTTGCTAACCCTCACGTCCGCTTTTTAGTTGTACTGAACGCTACTAAAGAAGACAAAAACGCTGGTGCGGGAATCTGTCTATTAGACTTTTTTCGTAATGGATTTGAGAAAGGTTACAGCGATACTGGGCGCGAAACTTGGGTGATTCGCTCTCAAATTACGGGTTATATTGATATCGAAATTGCAGCAGAAGCGCTTCGTACATTAAGAGACGCGATCGCCTATCAAGAAGCAAGTTCAATTAACGAAGCTGTATCTGCGGTGCGATCCTTTGCTAAGAAAAACACCATAGAACCGTGGGGAAAACCTTTAGAGTTTCCCATTACTGAAGTTGAACCCACTGTTTTACCAGGAGTGCGTTACGGTCATCGCATTGAAGGAAAAACGATTGCTGAAACTTGGGTAAAAATCATTCATCGCATTAAAACAACTGGTACGATTCGACCTACAGGTTACGATGGACAATGGCAAGAATTAATTGATTTGATGGCGGTCGTCACCGATGAACCTGATGATTTCTATTTTCCTGAACCGAATTATTTACCGTGTAGTAAAAATTTTATTCAAGAATATGTTTCCCAAATTTTAGACGATGCGCCATATCAAGAAGGTGTGAAATATACCTACGGACAAAGATTGCGATCGCACTTTGGACGCGATCAAATAGAACAAGTTATTCAAAAACTTATTGCAGATATTGACTCAGCTAGAGCAGTTATGTCCTTATGGGATGTAGAAGATCATGAAGATAATAGCAGTCCCCCTTGTCTTAATCACATTTGGGTAAGAGTTATCGAAAACGAACTTGCTTTAACCGCAACTTTTCGCAGTAATGATATGTTTTCGGCGTGGGCTGCGAACGCAATGGGCTTAAGGGCTTTACAACAACACATTCGTAACGAAATCGCTCATCGTTCAAAACATAACTTGCAATTGGGGCCCTTAATTACGATTAGTCAAAGTGCGCACATATATTCCGATTGCTGGGAAAATGCAGAGCAAGTTATTCAAACTCAATATCCTAGAATTTGTCAACAGCGAGACTACAAAGATCCTTCAGGTAGTTTTGTCATTAATATCCAAAATAACCAAATCGTTGTTGAACACATGACACCTGGAACTGGAGAAGTTGTCAACTGCTACTTTGGTAAATCAGCAACACAACTGTATCGACAAATTGCAACAGCCTGTCCAGCTTTACAAGTCGAACACGCCATGTATTTAGGAACTGAATTACAAAAAGCAGAAATGGCTTTATCTCTACAACAAGATTATCAACAAGACAAACCTTTCCTCTAGCAATCTTATCGCTGTGACTTATCTTTGCGAACGTTGCGCCTACGTGGTAGTCTACGGCAAGCCTCTATGTGTCTACGTAAAAAGAACAATTTACAATTCAACTCAACTAATTTTCGTAACTAACTAATAGCTTTCCTTTAAACTTTATAACCCATATTAATCAGTTCCTGCTGAAAAGTAGCATTACATAATGATTGAGATTGCCTTTCTTTAAGAACCGCTCGTTCCAATAAATCTTTTTGATAATTAAAAACAAGAGTACTACCAGATTTAGGAATACTAAAGCTAATAATAATCATGGATTCAACCGTTTTGAAGTGGATAAAAAACAAAATAAATTTTACCTATCTTCGTAGTTGAATTGACTCAAGAATTATACTTTAGCCAAAGTAACAATCTGCTGCTGATCTTGATATTTCCCTTTGCGCGCTTCATAACTCGTTGCACAGGGTTCCCCCTCTAAAAAGAGTAACTGCACGACACCTTCTGATGCATAAATACGACAATCTGCACTTGAAGAATTGGAAAATTCTAAAGTCAAATGACCGCGCCATGCAGCTTCGGCGGGAGTTAGATTGGCTATAATGCCACAACGCGCATAGGTACTTTTACCTATGCAGATTACTGTAATATTCTCTGGAACAGCTAATCTTTCTAAAGCAACTCCTAAACCATACGAGTGTGCAGGCAAAATAAAATAACTGCCGTAACAATCTGTATGCAGTTGCGTTGGTTCTAAATTTTGCGGATTAAAATTTTTAGGATCGATGATTGTTCCAGGAATGTGACGGAATATGCGAAACTCAACTGGTGAAAGTCGAATATCATAACCGTAAGAAGACAGACCATAGCTAATGACAGGTCTTACTGATTCAGTTTCCTGTAGTTGTCGAATTAAAGTAGGCTCAAAAGGTGTAATCATACCCTTCTGCGCCATTTGTGAAATCCAAACGTCGTTTTTAATCACGGTTTCCTAGGTAATCGCAACCGAAATACTAGAATATATCGATCTGGCTATTTAGGTTTTATCTAAGGGCGATCGCTTCTGCGTACTTGCGTAATTTGATCGGCGACATCAAGTAGTGGTTGTGGCATTTCAGGTCCTGTGAGAATAATATCCACATGACTAGGGCGTTGGTCTAACAAAGCTAAAACTTCTTCTAGCGCAATCAAACCAAAATTAATCGCCAAGCTTAGCTCATCTAAGACAACTAACGAATATTTTCCTTCTAGTACTACTTGCTGTGTATGTTGCCACAATTGACATAACGATTGATTTTCTGTCTCGCCTAATTGTGGTGTATCAATATAGCGTGGCAAATCGCAGCGAATCCAATCTAGATGCTGTCCTAGCCGCGTCGGATGCTGGTGTCCTTGGTTAATCCCGCCTTTGAGGAACTGCACTACTAAAACTGGAGTTCCTTGTCCAGCAATTCGCAAAGCTTGCGCCATCACGTTTGTAAAAAAACTGCGGTGTGAGCAAGTAAACACTTGCACCAACCCTTCCACCGGATAAAGTGAACTGCAAGTCGAATTTAAGGCTGGATTTTCAAGCTGGGCAACCATAGCGCAATTTTGAGTGGGGTGTGAGGAATAACAGCCAGATATATAGTGTACTTCTTCTGTTTGTCCTTTAATAAAACACTAGATATGTTTCTACGTCAACTGTCATAGAGTAGTAGTTTAACTTAATATGTTTTGCAAGCGCACTGCTGCCGCCAACACCATATGTGCTGTATTCTAATCAAGGTCTTATATGGCAACAGCAATGTCCTGGCAACGCCCAGATCATCGACAATCACACCAAATGCGTCCTCATAGCTTTGAACTTGGCTTTACGCGCTTCGCGGCTGCATCGGTTCTAGCTAAATGCGGCGATACCCAAGTTTTATGTAACGTTTCAATCCAGCCAGGAGTCCCTAGATTTTTAACTGACTCTGGTCGAGGTTGGTTAACCGCAGAATATCGAATGCTTCCTGGTGCAACTCCGCAACGCCAAGAACGTGAATTTATGCGACTCTCTGGACGTACCCAAGAAATTCAACGACTGATTGGACGTAGCCTACGCGCCGCCCTTGATTTTGAAGCTTTGGGAGAACGCACAGTGATGGTTGATGCGGATGTATTACAAGCCGACGCAGGGACTCGTACCACAGCAATTAGTGGCGGATTTGTGGCGCTAGCACACGCGATGGATAAGTTATTACAACAGGGAGTTTTAACGCGATCGCCAATCGTTCACCAAGTCGCAGCGGTTTCGGTAGGATTATTGCAAGGCGAACCTTTCTTAGATTTAAACTACGTTGAAGATGTCGCCGCCGAAGTTGATTTCAATGTGGTCATGAATGAACATCTTGGCATTATCGAAGTTCAAGGAACCGCAGAATCAGGAACTTTTAGCCGGAATCAGATGAATCAAATTATGGATTTTGCCCAAAAAGGTATTCAAGAATTACTAGAAGCACAACGTCAGGCGCTTGGTAAAGGATAAATTATGAACAAGAGTTTGGCAAGAAACTCGTTTATAGTAGAGGTCAGAGTTAAGCCCTAGTGAGGGAAATCGCTATGAGCTTCGATAATGTCCTAACTTTATTGACAGGGGCTATAATACCGTTTTGCCTTAGATTTGCTACATCTGTAAGAGCAGAGGTGCAGCGAAGAATTGCAACCCTAAAAAGAGAAATTTAAATTAAGAAATATTTTCTTCTTCGACTTCAAACAAATAAGTTAAAGCTCTCAGACGCAGAGAAATCAACTATTGATAGATAGGATTGAAATGACATAAGGGCGGAATATGAATCATAAAGCAATTGAAAAAATTGATTTTTCGTTCAAAAGGACAACGTGCTGGAATAAGTTTACAAATAAATTGAGCAGCGATTGGATCGCAAATTTGTATTGAATCTAGCCATTTTCGCACGACATCTAAGAGATTAAACGGTAAGGCGATTAAGGTGAAAATCATAATATTCCGAGTATTAGTAAAAAATAGCGAGAGATTAGTAACAGAAGTTTGACTAATCTCGCTATAAACTGTATTCAAGCTGTTAAATGCTTACGGATAACTTTCATCAACACAGCTTCAGGTATTGTACCCACAATCTTTTCGACTACTTGTCCTGTATTAAACATGAGTAGTGTTGGAAAACAGTCTAGATTGTAGTGCATAGGAATACTAAAACTTTTTTCAACGTTAATTTTGATCAGCTTCAGGCGATCGCCATATTGTGTAGCGATTTTATCGACGATTGGGGAGAGCATTTCACACGGTTGACAGCCAGGTGCCCAAAAATCTACAAGAACAGGTAATACCAATTCTCTAAATTTGAGCGACAGATAGAGCATGCAGAATGGACTGGCGTCCGGTAATTCCTGCAACAATCTCAGGGGTCAGTACTTCCAGCCGTTCTCTCAACTGCTGACGTAACTGGTCAAGGGTTGCTGGAAAGCGACGATTGCGTTGGCGCTTTAGATATTGCCACACTTGCTCAATCGGTTTCAGTTCAGGACAGTGAGGAGGTTGAAACAACAAAATAATATTGCTGGGAACCTTCAATCGCTTGGCTTTGTGAAAACCACCATTGTCCAATTGAATAATTAAAAAATCATCCTTGAACTGTTGCGAAACTAAATTCAAAAACACTTGGCAGCAATCGGTGTTGAGATGAGAAAACTCAAAGAAAAAAGCTCTCCCGTCTTCGGTTCTACAATGCCATAAATGTAAGTTGCTTGAAATAGACAAGAGCACCTGTCCAGTTGGTTTGACGCCTTTGGCAGTAATCTGGCGTCCTCCTCACGCCTTCAATCCCAGTCGAGTTTCATCGCCGCCGAAGAAGCGTACCTTCCCACTCCAACCCAACATACTGAATGCGACCCCCACCAGCATCACCAAGTTCTCGCCTAAGTTTTTTTCTATGCTTCGAGTGGCTCACAGGAGTGCTCGACACTCACTGGTCGTGGCACTTTAGGTGATGATTGCAAGCGGTAATACACCAGTTTATGCACCGTTTTATACTTTGCCTCAATCGCCAACTGACTCTCCAACCAGTCGCAAATCGCTTGATACCCATCAAAGCCTTGCGGCTCCTCTAAGCGGAGGTGCAACGCTTTCTCTGCCCATGCAGGAATCGCACGTCGTCTCCCTGATGGCGTTTTGCGCTTGAGCAACTCAGCACTGCCGCCTTGGCGGTACAATCGCAGCCACTCGTGTAATGTCGCTCGGTGTCGCCCCAAGATAGACGCGGCTTTTTGTACTGTTGGTGCTTGCTTTTAAGTAATTACAGCAAGTGAATTCGTTCTTTGCCGGATGCTGTTTTCTGCTCTCTCAACAACTGCTGGCGATTCTCTTCGCTCTCTTGGATCTCCAGTTTGTCAATCCCTGCCATACTCTACGACTGAACCTTCTACCAATCTTCTATTATCTGTCTTCTACTTTCAAAGAATTGGTATGAGATTGCCGAATTCAGCGAAGATAGATGCAGTTTATTTCCTAGAAAAAAGCATTGTTGTGTACTAAGTTCAGCAACAAAAAAGTCATTTTTTCTTATTGACTTCTCGTTTTATTTGTGAATTGAAATTGATTATATGTATGTGCAATCAAGCGTTGTCTGTAGGGTTTATTCACACATAGCGCATTGACTAATACAGAATATAGCGAAACATTAAGAATAGTTGCATATAAGGCAGCAGACGATCGCAGTTTTATCTGGATGAAACGCTTGCATAGTCTCATTTGTAGCCTCTAATCGTTAGCATTAAGTGACAGCATATCAACCGTACTCATGCCCCTGGATCTTTGAGACAATCTGAGACAATTAGAATCTCATAAACGCCGTAAATTAACTGATAATAATCAGCACAAGGGAGACAACTTTATGAAATTGGCTTACTGGATGTATGCAGGTCCAGCCCATATTGGTACGCTGCGCATCGCCAGTTCGTTTAAGAATGTCCACGCTATTATGCACGCCCCTTTAGGCGATGACTATTTCAACGTCATGCGCTCAATGTTAGAACGGGAGAGGAATTTTACTCCAGTAACCGCGAGTATCGTCGATCGCAACGTATTAGCGCGTGGCTCGCAAGAAAAAGTTGTAGACAACATCACGCGCAAAGATGCAGAAGAACATCCCGACTTGATTGTACTGACACCGACTTGTACATCGAGCATTTTACAAGAAGATTTAAATAACTTCGTCGAACGCGCCTCGATCGAAGCCAAAGCTGATGTGATGTTGGCGGATGTTAACCACTATCGCGTTAACGAGTTACAAGCGGCGGATCGGACTTTGGATCAAATTGTCCAGTACTACATCAATAAAGCCCGTCGCAAAGGCGAATTACCCACAGATAAAACCGAAAAGCCCTCCGTCAATATCATTGGTAGTTCTACGCTTGGTTTCCACAATCAGCACGACTGTACTGAGTTAAAGCGACTAATGGCTGACTTGGGTATTGCAGTCAATGCCGTAATTCCCGAAGGCGCTTCGGTACACGAGTTAAAGAATTTACCCCGCGCTTGGTTTAACTTAGTACCGTATCGCGAACTCGGTTTAATGACGGCGCGATATCTAGAACAAGAATTTGGGATGCCGTATGTCGATATTACACCGATGGGTGTCGTAGAAACAGCCCGATGCATTCGGAAGATTCAGCAGGTGATTAACGCACAAGGTGCGGATGTTAATTACGAAGCGTTTATTGAAAACCAAACGTTGTACGTTTCGCAAGCAGCGTGGTTCTCGCGTTCGATTGACTGTCAAAATTTAACAGGGAAAAAAGCTGTCGTATTTGGTGATAATACGCACGCGGCGGCGATGACGAAGATTTTGGCGCGGGAGATGGGTATTCGCGTTGTTTGGGCAGGAACTTACTGTAAATACGATGCAGATTGGTTTCGCGAACAAGTCAGTGAATATTGCGATGAAGTGATTATTACCGACGATAATGGTGCGATTGGTGATGCGATCGCCCGCGTCGAACCAGCAGCGATCTTTGGTACGCAGATGGAACGTCATGTTGGTAAGCGCTTAAATATCCCTTGTGGTGTCATAGCTGCACCAATTCACATTCAAAACTTCCCGATTGGTTATAAGCCTTTCTTGGGTTACGAAGGTACAAATCAAGTTACCGATTTGGTCTACAATTCCTTTACGTTGGGAATGGAAGATCACTTGCTCGAAATCTTCGGCGGGCATGATACGAAGGAAGTGATTACCAAGGGAATTTCTGCGGATTCGGATTTAAGTTGGAACAAAGAAGCGCAAGCTGAACTTAATAAAGTTCCTGGTTTTGTGCGGGGTAAAGTCAAGCGTAACACCGAAAAATTTGCCCGCGATCGCGGTTTAAGTGAAATTACACTCGAAGTAATGTACGCGGCGAAAGAAGCTGTGGGCGCATAAGTTTAGAGGGTGGGCTTGTTGCCCACTCTATGCTGCTATTGCTCCAAAAATAAGACAACCTAAGGCAATACGTAGGACGAGTGGTAGTTTGAAGACGCTGGCGGCGATGACAACGATGGTTGCGGCGATCGCGCTTTTGGTTGTTTGTGGTGTTTGGCTCAAATCAACAATACCACTGATTGCCATGACGAGGATGACAGCGAAGGGGATGTGATGCAGCCACGCCGATTCTATTGGTTTTGTTGCCCAAATGCCAAGGCTACGCATTACGTAGGTGCCTAAGCCAGATAGGAAAATAATTAGCCAGATGTTCATGTTAACGAACCTTACTAGATACAGAGATTGGAGATTAAGAGGATTTTTGTAATGTTGCTACGGCTGCGACTGTGAGGATGGATACGAGAATGCCGAGGGTGCCGATGTTTTGGAGGATTATTACTAGAACAATACCTGTGAGGATTGTGAAGATTAGCTGTTGATTCCAGCTTTTGATATTGTCGGTGAGAAGGCAAATAAATAAGCTGGGGAGGGCGAATTGTAACCATTGCGCTGGGATTTGTTGTCCTAGTTGACAGCCGATCCACGTGCCAAGAATCCAAGAAAGCCAGCAAAATAGGTGAATGCCAGTGTAATAATGCCACGATTGGGGTTTGTCGGAAACGTCTAAGGCAAAGGCTTCGTCGGTAAGCCCATGTGCGAGAAATAGCTGTTGTTTGCGGTTAAATCGATTGAAAATAGGGTTAATTGCTAAACTCATCGGCATATGTCGTAGATTCATCAGCAGCATTGTCAAGACAATACTTAGCCAAGAAAGATTTTGTCTGATTCCTTCGAGTGCCGCAAATTGTGCCGCACCTGCGTACACCCAAACGGACATAAAGACAGCCGCAGCATCTGAAAGCCCCGATCGCGTCGCTAGCGCCCCAAAACTGATTGCGATCGGGATGTATCCTATACCAACTCCCAAAGCACGATTGACACCTTTAAGAAATTCCTGCATAGGTGACAATTACCCATTACCAATTACCACCCCTAAGTTTACATACCGCAAATTCACTGTGTCTTGAACGTTATTGCCCTATATGCTGGTATTGACCAGGAGTAACACCTGTGACGCGTTTGAAGTGTCGTGTTAAATGACTTTGATCGGCAAAACCTGTGTTGTTGGCTACTTGGGAAATCGCACATCCTTGCGCTAGTAGGATTTTGGCACGCGCAATGCGGATCTGTGTTAAATATTCGTGGGGTGGTAAACCAGTAAACTTGCGAAACGTGCGAATCAAGTAAAACGGACTCAAATTAGCAACGCGGGCGATCGCATCTAAGGAAATATTTTCTGCGTACTGTGCTTCTAAGTATTCTCGCACTCGCTGTACAGCATGAGATTCTTGACTTACACTACTCCATATTGGGCGTTTTCCTGCGTGGCGTGTCACTAATTGTGCGAATGTCCACAATACGCAAGAGTCTTTTTCTAAAGTGCAAGTCTGTTTTTCTAAAGTGTGATGTAATTGGAGAATCCATCGCGCTAGTTGACAATCTTGAATGACGGCGATCGGAAAGTAAGGATTTGAGGTTTGTTGCGCATCCGAGGTAGCCTGTTGTAAAAGTTTGACATCTGGATACAACATACGATAAGTCCAACCGATATCAAGATTCGCAGCACTACCCGTATGAACTTCCCCAGGATTGATAACAACTACACTACCTGTAGGAGCAACGTGTTTCTCTCCCTGATAACTAAACGCCTCTGCACCTTGCTCAATCACACCAACAGCAAACGTATTATGCGCGTGTCTAGAAAAGGAATGCGTGATATATCTGGCGTGCAGTAATTCTAGATGACTTAGTGCTACTTGCTCGCGCCAAAATTTGATTTTCTCCTGCTTGGCAGGTGCTTGCACAACGTGATGCCTTGACTTAGATTTAATCTTGAGGATATTTTCTAAACGGTTCGCCAATTACGGTTTCTTTTGATGGTTCTTTTGGTGGTGTCGCCGCAGGAGTTTCCAATGATCCGCCAAAAATCGTTTCGATCGCTGTATCGCGGGATGTCGTTTGCTCTCTAAAAGGTGCAGCTTTCGGTTTTGGTTGTGATACGGGCTTTATTGTTTCTTGTATTGGTGTGGAAGCAATTCCTAAGCGAATTTGAATTTGTGGTCCGGATTGTGCTAAACGAATTGTGACACCATCGATTACCGACATTTTTGTAATACGTTGGTCGTCAATAAAAGTACCATTCGCACCCAAACTCACAATTTCCCAATTGCCATTACGACACCGTATCTCGATGTGTTTGCGTGAGACGACAGCGCTGTACAATACAACGTCATTATCAGTTGCACGTCCTACGCGGATGACAGATTCGTCGGCGAATGTCCAATTTTGAATCGGTGTCGAGTGCAGCGGATGCAGCAGAATGAGTGTAATCACTTTGGTAAATTGAAATTGAGATTAACTAGGATATTTGAAATAAGAAAGTGACCAAATCTCCCTTTCCAAGGGCGATGCGATCGCCTGCGCGCAAACGATGGCGATCGCCTGGCTGTAGTGGTTTACGATTGATGTAAGTTCCGTTAGAACTACCAACATCTTCGACAAAGTAAGCATCGCCTTCAACTCGAATATCCGCATGAATCCGCGACACAATTTCAGCGTTGGGAAATCCAGAGACGTCAATATCAGGAGGAATCCTGTCATTAGGCTTACCAATGTGAATAACAGTCAAATTTTGTGGCAACTCGATATTTGTATTCGTTTGGACGTGTAACAGTTTGATTGTTTGCTGTTGTAATTGTGTATTAAAACTACCGCCAGATGACGCACCTACGGTTGTGCTTATTGGCGTCGATTCAGGTTGCGATGTTGGTGTTTCGGCTAAATAGCTTTGACTAGATGTTTCCGCACTCGGTTGCGCGCTGATTACCAAACGCTGTGGTTCAACAAGTGGTTCAGGAGTTGCTAATTCTGGTATTTCTGCACTAACATCCGTGCCAATATTACCTGCAAAAATTTCTTCTGTTGCTCGACTTGCTTTTAAGTTAAAACCGCATTGACCGCAGAAACTCGCATCCGCTTGTACGGTTGCGCCACAATTAGGGCAAGTTGCGGTTGCAGGTAAAGGCGTATAGCAAGCCTCGCACGTTTGCGCTCCGTCGGGGTTCGAGTGATTACAGTTAGGACAGACAATCATGAATATCTTTCCATCAAAATTGAGCGTCGAGATTGCTTAACCAAACATACTACGTCAAATTCTAATAGCTATCTTTATGACTCAGCAGCCGTAGAAACTTGTAACTCTCCCCCTGCGCTTTGATCGAGTAGCCACCACAGTTCCCCGTGCGGTTGAATGAAGCGACTCGGATAGCTAAAGTTGTCAGCATCCGGTGCAAAAACTTGTGCCAAAGCAGGTTTTTTGTCTGCACCAGCAACAACAAACATGACACAACGCGCGTGATTAATCAACGGCACAGTAAATGTAATTCGCGGTTCTTCCTGCTTATTACCTACCGCAATCAAGCCGCGTGCTTTTAATGCTTCGGTATGCGGAAACAATGACGCAGTATGCCCATCACTTCCCATTCCTAGCAAAATGATGTCAAATACGGGAAACTCTTCGCTCCTAACTTGAAAGAACGTTTGCAGATGTTCCTCGTACTTGCGCGCTGCACCTGCGGGATCGACTTCATCGGTAGGAATTGGGTGAATGTTTTCTGCTGGAATGTTGACGCGATTTAACCAAGCTTGCCGTGCCATTAATTGATTGCTATCAGGGTGATCTGGTGGTACATAACGTTCGTCACCCCAAAATACGTGAATTTTTTCCCAAGGTAGCTGTTGCGCGGCGATCGCTTCATACAAAGGCTTGGGTGTACTTCCTCCAGATAACGCGAGCGTACACACACCACGCTCTGCGATCGCACTTGTCATTTTAGCGACTGTTAAATGCAGCGATCGCTCAATTAATGCTGGTTTATTTGATAAGACTTCAACTTTTCTCATTGCTTGATATTCATTTAATCCAGCATTAACATACTGGAACTTTTAAATTTTAGTTTTATATTCTGGCAATTATTAAATAATATTTCTTTTTATACTTCTTTGTATAACACAAAAATATATACTCTTTATAATTTCTTATCTCCAAGCAAAATATGCAAACAAATGATTCATCAAGCAGAGTATGCAAAAATTCATGAACTTTTGCCTCAGTAATATTACTTAAAGCTTTTATCCTAGTTTGTTCGAGTTGTTAAAACGTAGCTTGAAAATTACTAGTACGTAGTAAAAGTTAAATTAGTATTATATTGCTTCAATTTGTTTGAATTTTGTGATGCGTTGCCCTCGATGTTTACGACATATCAACGAAACAATTCAACGCTGTCGGTGTGGGTTTGCGTTTGATGATGTAGCATCGGCAGATTTACAAGCTTGGTTTGTCGAAATAAAACAAATCTTAGAAGATGCGTATATTGCTGCACCGACACCCTGGCAGCAATCAGGTAAGAGTGGCACATTTGAGGAGTGGACAAGACTTCGTGTGGCAAACATAGCAGCGGTAAATCAACCAGGCAAGTATCTTGATATTAGTTGCGCTAATGGATACTTGCTGGAGTGTCTAGTTGCATGGTCACGACTGAAGGGAATTAAGCTAACACCATACGGTCTAGATTACTCAGCAAAACTGGTTGCTTTAGCTCAGGAACGGCTGTCAACTTATGCAGATAATATTTATGTCGGTAATGCTTGGAATTGGACCCCACCTCAACGCTTTGACTACGTACGGACTGAACTAAATTATGTGCCGCGCAATTATCAAAAACGGTTTGTCAAGCGATTGATAGCAAAATTTGTTTCTCAGGATGGTCGGTTAATCATCTCGCAATACCGCAGTAGCCGTGATGATTTGAGGCAAGGCTGGATTGATCGTGATTTAGCCGCGTGGGGTTTTGAAGTTACAGAGATTCATTCGGGTTATAGCGGAGATGGTTTAGAATTATGTCGTGTAGCGGTTTTGCACTTAGAAACGCCCAAACTTACATAACTTTACTGCCCACGGCTCTAGAAAGTTGATTGAGTTAGAAAAGTTGACTACGGCGGGTGAACGATACCGTTATTTGTTATATATAATTCAGCGTGAATCATACAAATTCAGTTTTAGAACATTTAATCGTATTTACGCGTTATCCCGAACCAGGAAAAGCAAAAACGAGATTAATACCATTATTAGGAGCCGTAGAAGCCGCGCAATTACAACGGCAAATGACTGAGCATACACTTTTACAAGTAAGCAAACTAGGCGATCGCTTGCTGACAGTAGAAGTGCGTTTTGCTGATGGTAACTTAAAACTCATGCAGCAATGGTTAGGTACTGATATTGACTATCAACCCCAAGGTGAAGGTGATTTGGGTGAGCGAATTAAACGCTCCTTAAATGCGGCTTTTGCACGCGGTAGTCAACGCGTTGTTACGATTGGCACTGATTGTCCAGGGATAACCGCAGAGTTACTGGTAACAGCTTTTCATCAATTACACGAACACGATCTAGTTCTTGGTCCAGCAATTGACGGTGGCTATTACTTAATTGGTCTTAATCGGTTAATCGCAGAACTATTTAATGATATTTCCTGGGGAAGTAGTGAAGTTTTACAACAAACGCAAGCGATCGCACAAAAGCTGAACTTATCAGTGGCGCTGCTTCCTCCTTTAGCCGATGTTGATCGCCCTGAAGATTTAGTTGTATGGGAGCAGATACAGAGCAGGGGAGAAATGATTTAAATCGCTTTCAGCTAATAGCTTCTAACAACTGATTTAGGAAATTGGCGTTTCAAAGCTGGAAAGACAGGACAAGGCGATCGACTTTCAAAATTCTCTGGTTTACTCCAAGTAAAGGGAGCTTTCAAGGCTGCCGACATCCACAATAGACGCTTAGCGCGTGTCATGGCAACATAAAGTAAACGATATTCTTCAGCAGTTTTGAGTTGCTTTGCCTGCTCGCTCGCCTCGGTAACATCGGGTAACGGAAATTCTTGATGCAGTGCGGCGCGAATTTGCGCGCGTGCGACTTCTGCTAGCGTAAAGTCACCCAGAAATTTAATTTGCGGTGGTACCCAGAAACTACCAGGAATTAAATTTTCATGTAAGAACGGAATGAACACAGCATCCCAATCTAACCCCTTGGCTTTGTGCATCGTAATGATCGTCACTTGACCAGGGCGAGTGTAACGCGCTTCGACTTCTTCAGTTTCGACTGGCTCAAAGCGTTCCGAACTGACAATTTCATTCAAAACAAATATTGCTTCACTCAAGCTATTACCAGTAATTTGTCGTGCGATTCGTTCAGCGAGTTTATCAGCGGTGGCGAGTTCGGCTTGGTCGTATTTGAGTTCAGAAGCAACAAAAGCAATCAACTGATAGTAGGGTAGTTCCATGCGCGCGCGCAGCATACTACAGCACAAATTACGCGCTTGTAGCGCCGCCTCAGATGGTGATGGATCTAATGGTCCAGGATAAAGAAACTGTTCAGGAACACTCGCTAGTGCATTCAGATCTTGTGTGGGGATTAGCTGACGCTGGACGAGAACTTCTAGTGCGGCTTTGAGGTATTCAGAAGAATGCGGGCGATCGAGAAATTGCAGAATTGCCAGAATTTCTGCGGGAACGTGCGAGTGGCGATCGCTTTCTGATACTTCATACAGTGGTATTTTATGTTCGCGACAAATTGGTGTCAGTTCTTGCACTAACCACCGTCCTTGGCGGTTTTCGCGGACTAAAATCGCGAAACTTCCATGAGGATTTTCTGCAAATAGCTCTACCAAGCGTTTGCCGATTAGTTCTGCGGTGTGATGAATATCGCGTGGTGTATACAGTTCTAATCCGCGTCCAATCGGTGCTGGATTCGCATCCGGTTGCGGATCGCTCGCGCTGACAAGTCGAATTTGCTGTAAACGAAACGGCAGCGCAGCAGATTGTTGCTCGTTTGTTTTGTTTTGATAAGCTCGATTCACCCAATTCAAAGTAAAATTAGCAGCTTCAATAATAATTTGGCTACTACGCCCTGCTTGATCCATCGTTGCTAGACGGTTTTGGGCGTCGCAGTCCTCACAAAATTGGCGAAAATAGATTGGGTCAGCAGGTGTAAATGTTGAGTTAATTGCTTGGTTAGGATCGCCGACACGAATCAAGTGTGGAGAATCTGGAGTATTTGGATCAGTTGCTAGAATTTCTAATAATTTGGTTTGTAAAGGTGTAGAGTCCTGCGCTTCGTCTTCAAATACGGCAAAGACTTGATTTTGCTCGAATCTGCAAGCACTGGGGTTTTCTAACACGCGTAGCGCCGCGAGAATCATATCATCGTAGTCGATCAAGTCGCGCGATCGCATCAAATTCTCATACTGTTCGTACAACCCTGCGGCAATTTCTAAAATTCCATAGTCATCACTTGTTTGCAGACTTAATTCGCGTAGCTGTTGCGGTAGATAGCCCGAACTTTTAGCTTCATGAATCGCGGTAGCCGCTAAATCGGGTAATACCTCAGTTCGCAGCACCGATTGACGCCGCAATCGCTCGGTTTCTTCGCCGTCAAAGTACAATCCTTCGAGTAACTGAGAATAGCGTCGCGGATGAATTGCAATCCATTGTTCCACACACGTCCGAATTAACCGATGACCTTGATTAGGTGTAATCAACGTCGCATTCTCTAACTGCAATCCAGACAGTTCAGGATGACGCGTCGCAATATTTAAGGCAAGCCCGTGCAGCGTGTGGACGACAAACCCTGTGGGAGGTAATGATAATTCTTCCCGCAGATATTTACGCACTTTGGCTTTAATATTAGCCGCTGCTGAACGCGTAAACGTGACAATCACAATCTGACGTCGGGCGTGCAGTTGGTAACGCGCGATCGCAAGCGCCGCCGCCGCCGCCATTCCTGTAGATTTTCCCGCACCAGGAACCGCACTGACTGCTAAAGCACCACCCTGCCAATCAGCCATTTGCTGTTGTCCAGATCGCAAGCCGTTTCTAATGCGTTCCCAAGCAGTGGCGCGGAGGTTGAATGCAGGAGATTGTAATGATAGTTCGGATTCAGTAGAAGTAAAATTAGCGTCTGGCATTGTTTGGGGATTCAATAGGGGCTAGGGCTGATAACCTTTAACCAGCGATCGCGCCCTCTCTTTTTATTACACTGATAGTTTATAAATGACAAACTCTAAATCTTCCTCCTACTTCACATTGATAGCTGTCATCTTATTGGGTGGGCTGCTGCGGTTTTGGCATTTGGACTTGAAACCGATCTGGCTAGATGAAATCATTACAGCGTTATTTAGTCTAGGGCGAAACTATACGGATGTCCCGTTAGACGTTGTGTTTCCTGTAGAGCGTTTGTCGCAAATTTTCAGTTTTAAGGCGGCGCTGTCTTGTCCTCAGATTGCGGCAAATCTTGCTACCTACTCGGTGCATCCACCACTATTTTTTTGTTTAAACCACCGTTGGGTACAAGCGCCATTTGTCGGGCTGATGCATCAAAGTTGGGTTTGGAGTTTGCGATCGCTTCCGGCTGTGTTTGGCGTTGCAGCAATCGCAGCAATTTACTGGCTCAATGCGATCGCTTTTTCGCGCACTGCGGGAATCTTTGCCGCAGCTTTAATGGCTGTCTCGCCTTATGCTGTTTACTTATCGCAAGAAGCGCGTCACTACACATTACCGATACTGTTGATTGCGTTATCACTCGTCGGACTTCTCCAAATTCATAAAGATTTACGACAACAAAAGCTACGTTATTTTGTTTTGCTTGGATGGGCTGCGGTAAACTGTCTTGGTTTTTACACTCACTACTTTTTTATTCTGGCGTTCGTTGCAGAAGTCGTTACTTTACTCGCATTCATGTATTCGCAACGCCGCACGCTACCACGTTACAGCGTGTTAGCAATTACTTTGTCGATCTTACTTGTCGTCGCTAGCTTTATTCCGTGGTTGCTCGTGATGACGAGTCATTTTAACCGTTCGGAAACAACATGGTTGCCACAGCGAAATTATTTTGCTCCTATTTATCAAATGCTTGCAACTTGGGTGCTGATGCTGATTGCGTTACCCGTGGAAAATCAACCTTGGTGGATTGCAGTTCCTTTTGGTTTGGTGATGCTAGTATTTAGCATTTGGCTCGCGCGGCTGATCTTCAGAGGATTAAAGCAACTGTTGCATTCTCCTACAACGCATTTATCAACACGAATGCTGTTGAGTTTTACAGTTATTGTCTTACTAGAATTTTTAGTAATTGTTTATTTTTTGGGCAAAGATATTACAATTGCCCCGCGTTACAACTTTGTTTATTACCCTAGCTTTTGTGCTTTAGTGGGAGCAAGCCTTGGCGTTCAAAATTTTTGGTTCAAATTACGAGCGAACTACGTTGTTATCATTTTTGGGCTAATTAGTTCTCTTTTTGTAGTGACTAATTTAGCTTTTCAAAAGCCATTTAATCCTGAGGGTGTTGCTCAAAATATGAATTTGGAACCTGCTACGCCGTTAATGATGGTGGTAGGGTATGCAACGTATCAAGATGTGGCTTTAGGACTAAGTTTCGCTTTGGCGTTAGAGAAAATCAGAAGCGATCGCATTCCGACAAATTTGGCTTTTTTCGCGCGATCGCCAGGTTACGAATCTGTTTGGCAAAAGCTTTCTACAGCACCGCTACCCGACACCACCACACTCAACGTATGGGTAGTTGCTTCAGGATTAAGACGCCGCGACTATCCATCACAGCTTACAGTTTCTCATAAGCCATGTCAGATTGACACGACACAACACTACCGCATCGGTATTCCTTATCAACTTTATCGCTGTCGTTCATAATTTCTACTGCTCAAGATTTAAGAAGCATCTTGCTGCTGCGCTTTGAGATCGCGTTCCATCTGCGCCATAATGGCGTTTCGCACCCATTCCGATTTATCAGGAAGCGATCGCACATACTTATCAACTTCTACAGGTAGACGAATCGCCAATGGAGATGCAGCTAGCTCCATACGATGCTTTACAAACTTTTGCGGATTTCCCCCTTCTTTTGCCATATTTTTTAATGTTTACGATAGATCTTATTATGATAAAATATTTTTAATGAGTTGAATGCCAGAGGAACCAAAGTTACCAGCTTTCCCCTCCTCTGGCAAAACCTCAAAACATAATGTATACACGAGGTCTACAGCACACAAGGTCTACACACAGTCTACAGAAACTAATGTACACGCGAGGTTTACAAAAACTAACGGGAACATACAGTCTACAGAAACTGATGTACACGCAAGGTTTACAGAAACTAATGTATACAGGAGGTATATAATGCATTTTACCCAAACATCTGGTTTTGCGATCGCTTCAGCAGAAATTAATCAATATTTTTCCGCGCAGATTCAAAAAAATTCGGTTGAACTTAAGCCACTCATCGCCAAAAAGATCAAAGTTGAGCGCATCGGGTTTACACGTAACGCCTCAAATACTCCGTATGTCGTTTACCGAGTCGGAGAACGTCGTTGCTGTACGTTTATCAAACGCAAAGTGATGACATCGTTAATCCAAAAGCTGTTGAAACTCACGCATGGTATTACTGAGTCAATTCGCAGTCTCAGCGTCAACGCATCAGGAGGACTGCAAGTCAAAACTATATCTGATACAGTTTGTATCGAGCGTCGCTATGTAGTGAAGTTTTTGGAGAACTACAATACTGTGGCGCTAGAGTCTATTGCTCCTACGGCACATTGTGGCTGTAACGACCAAGACGGAATGTGCGTTCATGCGATCGCGCGTTTAATTGTGACGTTAGGCGATCGTCTTCCTAGTTTCAGCTTTTTAGCCGAAGCACCGATTAAACCTTTATACTGCACGTACCAAGCTTATGCTACTAAAACGACTGCAAAAACATAAAATGCAGTGACACACAAGCATAAGAATATCCAGTGTCTTGATTACCAGAAGCGTTTTGAGAGCGCAACGCCCGCAGCGATCGCGATAACTCAAATTGTTACGCTCGCTCGATTTTCCCTAAAAAACGGCGTAGACTACAAATAGAGATTTATTCTGTAGTCAAAGCTACAGTTTGCCAAATATTATTATGGTAGAAGCATCAGTACTACCCTTAGAGGCTTCTTCTCCTGCACACATTTGCCCCTTCGATCAAGCGTGTAGTTATTTAGAGCAGGCAGCCAAAGAATTACAACTCGACCCAGGCTTATTAGCTGTTCTTAGCCATCCCCGCAAAGTTGTGACGATTTCAGTTCCCGTAAAATTGGATAGCGGTGAAGTGCAAGTCCTGGCAGGACATCGAGTGCAGCACAGTGATGTTTTAGGACCCTACAAAGGCGGAATTCGCTATCACCCAGCAGTAACGCTGCGCGAAGTATCAGCCCTGGCAATGCTGATGACATGGAAATGCGCGCTGCTAGGAATTCCTTACGGCGGTGCTAAGGGAGGAATTGCGTTAGATCCAACTCGTTATAGTATTGGAGAGTTAGAGCGAATTACGCGTCGCTATACGAGCGAACTCATCAAGGATATTGGTCCAGAAGTAGACATTCCTGCACCTGATATGGGAACTTCTGCCCGCGAAATGGCATGGATCATGGATACCTACTCGGTGAATGTCGGTCATGCGGTTCCTGGAGTTGTCACGGGTAAACCTATTTCAATTGGTGGTTCGAGAGGACGCGAACAGGCGACAGGACGGGGAGTGACGATCGTCGTGCGGGAAGCTTTGGCAGCGCGCGGTAAATCGCTAGTAGGAGCAACAATTGCCATTCAGGGATTTGGTAATGTTGGTAGCGCCGCAGCATTGTTACTTCACGAAGCTGGAGCGAAGATCATTGCAGTCTCAACAGGTTCCGGTGGTATCTTTTCGGAAAAAGGTTTAGATATTCCGGCGTTGAAAAATTATGCCGCAGTAAACCGCAAGCAAATTTCTGGATTTGGACAAGGAGAAGCAATTACCAATGCGGAATTATTAACTTTACCCTGCGATGTATTGATTCCGGCGGCACTAGAAAACCAAATTACCGAAGAAAATGCGCACCAAATTCAAGCGTCAATTGTGGCAGAAGCAGCAAATGCACCTGTTACGCTGGTAGCCCACAAGGAATTAGAAGCGCGGGGCGTCACTGTTTTGCCAGATATCTTGACGAATGCTGGGGGAGTTGTTGTCAGTTACCTTGAGTGGGTGCAAGGACTTTCTTACTTATTCTGGGACGAACAGCGCGTCAATCGAGAAATGGAAGCATTGATGGTTAATGCTTATCAGCAAGTGATTAAACAGTCGCAGAAGCGACAAGTTCCATTACGGTTAGCTGCGTATACTTTAGGCGTGGGTCGTATTGCTCAAGCCCTGAGCGATCGCGGTCTATATCCTTAGTAATAAAAAATACATAGATGGTTGTGAGTTATTCCAAGCAGTCAGTGATTTCTTCTGCTACTCATCAATTTGCCACGAATCTTTGGTCAGTTCTTCATCCACAATTCGCTTGGGACGAAGGATGAGAACAACTCGACCAAGTAGCGATGTATCAGTAGCACTATCGAACCACTGAAATTCAAGTTGTCCTGATTGTTCAACAACAAAGTAGCTATTTGCATCCCATTCGCGTTGCGAACGATCCACAAGGACTAAAACTTGTTCTTTGCTACTGTCAGTTTGATTTGGCAAGCGATCGCTCGTACACAAAATTGCAACAGGATCTGTAGTTCCTAAAACAACCTGCCATCCTGGTATTGGTACCCACGCCTGTTCTCCAGCAAACTTGACCATACGAAACGGTTCCATTTCTTCAGCAAAAGGAACTGCTTTAAAGTCATCTACCTTAAGAGGCATTTCACCAACAACAGGTACAAGACGCGGTAATTCTTCCTCAGCTTCGAGACGGTAAAACGGTAAACGTGGCGCAGGGCGCTTCGAGACAGCCGTAAAATCGACTAGTAGTTGCTCAATTTGTTCTCTAGCAGTTGCAGTATGCGCAAATCTTAAGCCTTTAGCAATAAGACGCGATCGCTCTTGTAAATCATTTTTTTGCCGCGCGAGTTTCCAACACTGATACGCAACCGCATCCCCTGGATGATTGGAAAAGCCTGCGGGTAATGTCCGAAATCGCGAAAATTCTTTAACGGCTTTAGCAACTTCTTTCGCTTCGTCCGCATCAAGGCGGTGCAATAAAATCAACTCAGCAGCAGCAGCACGTTCAGCTTGAGTTAACAAGCGCAGTTCATATAATACATCACTACCCCGCTGGGCATAATGCGATCGCACTTCGGGCGGTGCTTCAGCTTTCTCAATAGAATCATACACTTGCGCGCCCACAATTACTTGATTTTGCTGCACTGGCTCGAATCCCGTTGCTTCAAAAATTGCTTGGGAATTATAACCAGACTTTTGTAACCTGGCACAAGCTTTGCCCCATCCTACCCAATTGCCTTGCTTTTGCCGTAGCGATCGCAACAATTCCTCAATCACTTCTGGAGATTCCCCACCACCATTAGCAGGATTCGCCGGTAATTCAGTCATAATCTCAGCAACTCGTTAAGCACAAATCCTATTTTAATGTGAAGAGTGTAGAGGAAGCAGAGGAAGCAGAGGTGCAGAGGAAGCAGAGGAGAAATACTACAATAAAATTCTTTTGCACTAACCACTAGTCACTCCTTATGACTTCAACTCAAATCCGCGACATTTTCGACCGTATTGCCCCAGTTTATGACCAAATGAACGATTGGCTGAGTTTAGGGCAGCATCGCATTTGGAAGCAAATGACCGTTAAATGGAGTCGTGCAAAAGCTGGAGACACTTGTCTTGATTTATGCTGTGGAAGTGGCGATTTGACATTACGGCTGAGTCGTGTCGTAG
Organism: Gloeocapsa sp. PCC 7428; assembly: GCF_000317555.1. Classification (GTDB taxonomy): domain Bacteria; phylum Cyanobacteriota; class Cyanobacteriia; order Cyanobacteriales; family Chroococcidiopsidaceae; genus Chroogloeocystis. The sequence continues at coordinate 1,785,571 of NC_019745.1, read as the reverse complement.
GAACCACAGGTCAAGTTTATGGCGTGGATTTTTCACCGCAGTTACTGGCGATCGCCCAACAACGTTCGCAACAATACCCTGCTGCCATTACCTGGATAGAAGCCGACGTTTTGAAGTTACCCTTCGCGGATAATTTCTTTGATGCAGCGACAATGGGCTACGGATTGCGTAATGTTATCGATATTCCGCTTTGCCTTCAAGAGTTACACCGCGTACTCAAACCTGGTGCCACAGCTGCTATTTTGGACTTTCATCGCCCTAGTAATTCGCAAATGCGAGCGTTTCAACAGTGGTATCTCGATACATTAGTTGTTCCACTCGCGCATCAACTTGGCTTAAGCGAAGAGTACGCTTACATCAGCCCTAGTTTAGAGCGATTTCCTACCGGTCAAGAACAACTCAAATTAGCTCAAGATGCAGGCTTTACCAAAGCCACACACTACCCCATTGCTAGCGGTATGATGGGAGTATTGACAATCACAAAACCTTAGATTTATGTGCAGCATCGTCTTTGCCAAAATCTAAGACCTGAAATTCTTATCGGTTCGCACTCTTGGACTGGTCTAACCTTTGGTTTTATGCAGCACCTCCTGTACTCGGAGGAATTATTGGCTATTTTACGAACGACATAGCCATTAAGATGCTCTTTCGTCCCTACCGAGCAATCTATATCGGTCGAAATCGTTTACCGTTTACCCCAGGTTTAATTCCGCGCAACCAAGAACGGTTAGCAAAGCGGGTTGCAGACACAATTATGGGGTCCCTGCTGACGCCAGAAGAATTGCAAAATTTAGCACGGCGCTTACTGCAACCCGAACGCGTGCAGGCTGGTATTTTGTGGCTGCTACGATTAGCCTTAGATCAAATTCGCCTTGACAAAGAGCAGAAAACTGCAAAAATTACGGCAAATATCCTCAAAGATTTGCTTGGTCAATCTTTACCACGTTTACTCAAAGTTTTAGCGCGACGCGAAGATTTTTTAGAAGCGCAAACGAATCAGATTTTCGATCAAGTACTCCTTGAGTTTCAACTGAGCGACGAACAAGCGACTAAACTCGCAGACTGGTTATTACAAGTTGTTTTACCACCCGACGTGATTCGTCAGCTTTTAGTTGACTTTCTCACCGATCGCACAATTCAAACGATTGATGAAGGCTTTCGCGAAAAAGCCAGCGGAACTTACTGGGTTGTTGCTAATTTATTCGGTTTACGTAATACCTTAACGCGCCTCAGAAGTTACTGCTTAGACGAAAGAGAAGCCGCAAACGATCGCATCCAAGAATTAACTCGCTCATTAGACGTTCGTAACCGCCTCAAAACTTGGTTAAAAAATCTGTCTTTACAAAACTTACCTGTCTCGACAGTACGCCAGCTACGCAAAACGATCCGCGATACGATTCGCAGCTATTTACAAACGCGTGGCGGTGAAGTTCTGCAAGGCTTAAGCGATTCGCTTGATTGGGAAAACATTGCGAGTCTCCTGTTAAACCGTCTGCGTAATTCAGCAGCAGTAACGACTTCGCTCGATGTTGTCAGCAAAGAACTGGCATTAATTTTAGAACGCTACCTAGAACGCGATTTAGAAAATATTGTGGCGCAGGCAATTCCAATTTTGTCAATCGATCAAGTGATTGTTGATCGTGTTAAATCAACTTCCGCAGCGGATCTCGAAACCGCAGTCGAAGGAATTGTTAAAAATGAACTACAAGCAATTGTTAATTTAGGTGGAGTTTTAGGATTTGTCGTCGGTTCGCTACAAACCCTATTTTTGATCTTGCGTAATTTCTAGTCCTTAGCTAGGCGCAACCGCGTAGCGCACAAGTTGTCCGAGGCGTTGGCGGAGAGTTTCTAATCCTAAGCGATCGCTTGCAGAAATATACACCGCTTGCGGAAATTCTTCTTGCGCGACGGCTAACGTATCACTATCAACGCGATCGACTTTGTTCAAAGCAATCAGCATGGGTCCTGGAGTTATAGGCATTTCCGACAAAATACTCATCACTGACCGAATTTGACTTTGCCATGCTGGATGCGAAAGATCGACAACATGAAGTAACGCGTCGGCTTCTGTCACTTCTTCAAGCGTGGCGCGAAATGCATCCATGAGTGACGCTGGAAGTTCGTGGATAAAACCCACCGTATCTGTTAATACTATGGCTTGCGGTTCTCCACCCACATCGGGAACTACCAAACGGCGTGTCGTTGGATCAAGCGTTGCAAATAACTGATCCGCTGTGTAAACTTCCGCATTAGTTAGTGCATTGAGTAGTGTAGACTTTCCCGCGTTCGTATAACCAACGATCGCCACTGAAGGAACTTCGCGATGTTGGCGCTGTTGTCGCAGACGCGATCGATGCGCTTGTAGCTGATTGACTTCTTCTTGTAATCTCGCAATCCGTCTGGCGATCGCGCGGCGTTCGGTTTCTAGTTTTGTTTCACCAGGTCCGCGAGTTCCAATTCCACCACCAAGTCGCGACATTGCTTGACCCCGTCCCGTTAGTCGCGGCAGCATATATTCAAGCTGGGCAAGTTCGACTTGTAATTTACCTGCACGCGTGCGAGCGCGTTGGGCAAAAATGTCTAAAATCACCTCTGTGCGGTCAACAACGCGAATTCCGATTTGCGTTTCTAAGTTGCGGACTTGCGCGGGTGAAAGATCGCGGTCAAAGACAATTAAGTTAGCACCCAGCGTTTGTGCAGTTAAAGCAATTTCTTGCACTTTTCCTTCACCAACGGCGGTTTGCGGATGCGGACGCGATCGCTTTTGGCGGAATGTTTGTAAAACTTCTCCCCCAGCGGTATCAACTAATCGCGCTAATTCGTCGAGCGTATCTTGAAACGCTTGTGGTGTCAGATCGTCAGTTTGGACTCCCACAATGAGTACGCGATCGCGGTCGCTATCTACCTGCGTCGCAACGTATTCGCGCCGAAATTCAGCTTCGAGTCCTTCAATTAAATCAAGAAAATCCTGATTACTCAGAACATCTAAACTGAGCGGTTGTGACACACTCCAACTCGCTAGCGGTGAAGTGCGCGTCTGCTGTGTATCAGTTTCTGTTTCTTCGGTACTAGGAACCAAATGCGCCAGATAAGTTTCTTTAACATAGCCTGTTGCTCCACCCCCACGACGTTGAAATCCTGATCCTGTGATGTTGAGTACCGCTAGAACATCTAATCTTTGCAGCGCCATTGCAGTTAACGCCGCTTCGCTGGGTGGTTCAGATTTGAGTTGCGTAGCAATGCAGCGAATACCACTAAGACGTTCTGCGCCATAGCGTGGTAGTTCTAGTGGTGGAATTTGAGTTTGACGTGGCGTACCAACCCCTACACGAATCACTTGTCCCCGACGATTTACATAGGCGCACACCGGTTGGTTAATTTCGGTGCTAATTGCTGCCAACCGCTGGGCAAATTCTGGTGTCGTCGGGCGATCGCCTGGTAGGCGTTGTTGATACAGCCGTTGTAGTTGCTTAATCTGGCTGGATTTTAATCCTTGAAGATTACCGTAAATAGTCTCGATAGGCACCTTCGACCAATATTTGGTCTTCTGAATTCACTACATCTATTTTATCGCGCTGTTTTCACGTTGTTGAACTCAAGTTAGTAACAATACTTGAACGGTGGTTAGAGATCATTCCTATTGGCATTGCTTTTACGAACACATAGATTATACAAGTGAAACGCAATCAAGCTCACAGATAATATAGGGCTAGGGTAATAAGCTGCGTGCCATCATAGTACTTAAGTGGCAACAGTTACTACTAGATTGGGTCGATAATCAGCTTTCACTTCATAGACGTAATTCTGATTGGTTTGTCTTAGAGACTAAAACAAGCTCTAACGCTGTATAGAACTATGGAAGAGTTATTAGAACTTAAGAATTTAATTTTGAAGGGTGAAAGCGCAGCAGCTTTACTACTGGTAGAAGAACTTGAAGAAATAAGTTGCGATGACAAAATTAATAATATTCGTTCTCATGCCAAAGTTTTGTTACATCACTTGATCAAAAAGCAAGCCGAAAACCGTTCTACAAAATCGTGGGAAGTGTCAATTCGTAATGGCGTGCGGGAAATTAAGGAAAAGAACAAGCGCCGCAAGTCAGGAGGCTATTATCTAACTAAAGACGATTTGCAATCTATTCTACGCAACGCACTAGATAGTGCAATTGACACGGCATCACTTGAAGTTAGTCAAGGAAAATATGAGCCAGAAGAATTAGCAGCCTTAATTGACTCGTCGAAGCTTTTAAATGACGCTTTATTACTAATAGTTGAAGATTAATATCAAACGCTTGACTTTAAAATAGCTGAGTCAGTCTGTATAAAACCACAAAGCAAATTTCATTCTTTTTGCTATACTCCTGCTATAATTTTAAACAGACTGATCGGTCTTTAATTTAGATGTCAAAAGCTCAACAAACCAAAACACGTATTATCGAGCAAGCAGCGGCTCTATTTAACCAGCAAGGGTATGCAGGGTCTTCGATGTCAGACATAATGCGTGTTACAGGTTTACAAAAAGGAGGCATTTATAATCACTTCCGCAGCAAAGATGAGCTAGCTCTAGCAGCATTTGACTTCGCAGCCAGTCGCATACAGCAGAAATTTACGGGTGCTTTGAAAGGAAAACGTCATGCGGTGGATCGCTTAATTGCAATTCTCAGTGTTTATGAGCATATGTTGAACGACCCACCCGTCCAGGGCGGTTGTCCAATCCTCAATACAGCGGTAGAGAGTGATGATGCTCATCCAGCTTTACGCGAACGGGCGCAACATGCCATGGATGCGTGGCGCAGTTTGATTCATCGCATTGTCGATAAAGGTGTTATGCGTGGTGAATTGCGTGCAGATGTCAATTCTGATACTATTGCTACGATTTTGATTGCAACCATTGAGGGAGGGGTAATGCTCAGCAAGTTGTATGGCGATGCTTCTTATTTAGAACGTGCCCTAAACCATCTTAAAACTTATATTCAAAACCAACTAGCAGCACTCATCTAAATTTTTTTTGCACTATAACAAACCGATCGGTCTTTTTATTGCTCTCATTGTGAGAAATAGTTCTTATGCTCAAGCTTTACTATGCCCGTCCTTCCGCTTATGCTCGTCCTGTATGGTTAGCTCTGCTAGAAAAGCAACTTCCTTTTGAATTAATTTCAGTTGATTTAAGCGGCGAACAATTTGAACCTGAATTTCTCGCCTTGAATCCTTTTAGCCATGTCCCAGTTTTGGTTGATGGTGATTTTCGCGTGATTGAATCGTTAGCCATTCTAGATTATCTAGAAGCACGGTATCCTGAGCAATCGCTGCTTCCGACTGATGCGATCGCTTTAGCAAAGGTTCGGATGGTGCAAATGGTTACGCTCAATGAATTACTACCTGCGGTGTTCAGATTACTCGTTCGCGATGAGAACTCAGTAGAGTTGGAGTATGCTCAGCTACGGGCAATTAATACATTGAATTATTTTGAAGCTTTATTGGAGGACTCCCCTTACTTTGCTGGCGAACAGCTGACACTAGCAGAAATTGTCGCTGGAACACTCGTTCATAGAATGCCTGATCTAGGCATTGCTTTGACCAAATACCCTAACTTGAATCGTTGGTCTGATCGTTTATTAGCTCGACCTACTTGGCAACAGATTGAATTGAGTCCACAAGAGTGGAGTAGCTTCAAACGTCGGATGCGAGTGATACCAAAAATTTGGCAGCGCCGTCGCCATCAACGGATAAACGCGCTGTCTCAGCAGTAGATGCAATAGAAGTGTCAGCAGTTCTACCAGTCGATCGAGCAGGCTGAAGAATCAAAAAGCTGCTGAAGCCATATTTCTCCAAGATTGCACTGCTGTTTGTAAATGTTGCGGTAGCCATTTGCCATACTGGGGATAAATTGGCAAGCGTGGTATGAGTTGCCATCCGGCTGATTTTAATATTTGTAATAAATTCTCGCAAGTCAGATGTGGATAATCTGGATTGACTTCATCTTTTGGTCCAATACCGCCTAAATCTCTTGCTCCTGCTTTAATACAAGCAAGTAACCAGTTGGGATCTGAAACTAAATTTGGTGGAATTTGAATTGTAATTTCTGCGGGTAGAATTTCTCTAGCTTTTGCAATTACTTGCGGTAACTGCTGCGGTTCAAAGCCTGGTGCGTCCCATATTTGTTGATTTCCTGGGCTGTAAGGTTGCAGAATGACTTCTTGGATATGACCATAACGAGTGTGTAATTGCGCGATCGCCTCCAACGTCTCCCACCAATCATCTTGTGTTTCGCCAATTCCCAGAAGTAAACCTGTTGTAAACGGAATCTGTAATTCTCCTGCCCAAACGAGTTGTTGTAATCTTAGTTCTGGTATCTTACTCGGTGCATGGCGATGAACTGTATTTAATAACGCAGGCGTTAGTTGCTCTAGCATTAAACCCATCGATACATTTACGGTTTTAAGCTGTTGCATTTCTACAAAACTTAGAGGCCCTACGTTTGTATGTGGCAAAAAACCCAGTGCGATCGCCAGTTCGCATAACCCATAAATTAACTGTAGCCATGATTCACGCCTTGATGAATGCGGATGAACCTCGCCACTTAAAATGAGAATCTCACAAACGTTTTGATTCTGCAATTCTTTGAGGATTTTTTCGGCTGTAGAGAGGGTTATCCAGGGTGCTTTACCTGGTTCTACGCGAAAATTGCAATAATCACAGCGATTAAAGCACTCATAGGTAGGCACTAAGGTGTAGGCAGGACTATACGTAACAACGCCGGACATTACTTCGCTCTGCTAGAACTCACTTAATTCTAAAAAATTTTTAAAATCCTTTACAAATCGCAACAAATAGCTTAAGGTATTAATTGTAGGGAACAACACCTACAAAATCATAAGCAAAACAAAAGCAATCATAAAAGTATGACAACAACGCTACAAAGACGCGAAAGCGCCGGATTGTGGGAGCGGTTTTGCAACTGGGTAACATCAACCGATAACCGTCTATACGTAGGCTGGTTCGGCGTATTGATGATCCCGACATTACTAGCAGCAACAACCTGCTTCATCATTGCATTTATCGCCGCCCCCCCCGTAGACATCGACGGCATTAGAGAACCAGTAGCAGGGTCATTAATCTACGGCAACAACATCATCACCGGAGCAGTCGTTCCGTCGTCAAACGCAATTGGGTTACACTTCTACCCAATCTGGGAAGCAGCATCATTAGATGAGTGGCTATACAACGGTGGACCATACCAATTAGTCATCTTCCACTTTTTGATCGGCGTATTCTGCTACATGGGACGCGAGTGGGAATTATCCTACCGTTTAGGAATGCGGCCATGGATTGCCGTAGCCTACTCAGCACCAGTAGCAGCAGCAACCGCAGTCTTCTTGATCTACCCAATCGGACAAGGTTCATTCAGCGATGGCATGCCCCTCGGCATCAGCGGCACATTCAACTTCATGTTAGTGTTCCAAGCCGAGCACAACATCCTGATGCACCCATTCCACCAGTTAGGAGTAGCAGGCGTATTCGGTGGTGCACTCTTCAGTGCGATGCACGGTTCACTCGTGACCAGTTCGTTAGTGCGTGAAACAACCGAAAGCGAAAGCCAAAACTACGGCTACAAATTCGGACAAGAAGAAGAGACATACAACATCGTAGCGGCACACGGCTACTTTGGACGCTTAATCTTCCAATACGCTTCGTTCAACAACAGCCGTTCGTTGCACTTCTTCTTAGCCGCATGGCCAGTGATTGGCATCTGGTTCACCTCGTTGGGCATTAGCACAATGGCGTTCAACCTCAACGGGTTCAACTTCAACCAGTCGGTGATTGACTCGCAAGGTCGCGTCATCGGTACCTGGGCAGACGTCCTCAACCGTGCGAACTTGGGTATGGAAGTCATGCACGAGCGTAATGCTCATAACTTCCCTCTCGACTTGGCTGCTGGTGAAGCGACTCCTGTTGCTTTAACTGCTCCGAGCATCAATGGCTAAACTTTAGCTCAAAGCCATTTAGAAGCGCCTCCCTCGCGGGGGCGCTTTTTGCTGTGTCTATATAACGAGTTTCATGTAACAAACGCTAGTAAAACTTAATATAAATAAATTGATTTATAGCAAAATCCATGTAAATACTAAAAAGTAAGAGTCAGTAACTTCCTAAAAATTCTACTCTCGCCTTAAGGAAGTGAATCGCATAGCATTTGGTGTGAGGAGTCGCAACGATAAAAAAGTACTGTACCTGACTCTGAGGCGAAAGAGTATAGCAACACAACGATTAGAAAACAAAACGCTTTTTAAACTCTCGCAAAATTAATTAACCATTATTTCTCTCAATAGAACCATGACGACAACACTACAGCGACGCGAAAGCGGGAATCTGTGGGAGCGGTTCTGCGATTGGGTCACTAGCACGGAGAATCGATTGTACGTAGGCTGGTTTGGCGTATTGATGATTCCGTGTTTGTTAACCGCTACCATTTGTTTCATCATTGCCTTTATTGCCGCTCCACCTGTTGATATTGATGGTATTCGCGAACCTGTTTCCGGTTCTTTGCTTTACGGAAACAACATTATTACTGGCGCTGTTGTTCCTTCTTCTAATGCGATCGGCTTGCATTTCTATCCTATTTGGGAAGCAGCTTCGTTGGATGAATGGCTATACAACGGTGGACCCTACGAACTCATCGTTTTTCATTTTCTCATTGGTATTTTTTGCTGGCTAGGTCGGCAGTGGGAACTAAGCTACCGCTTGGGGATGCGTCCCTGGATTTGTGTAGCGTACTCTGCACCTGTCGCTGCGGCAACTTCTGTATTCTTGATTTACCCGATTGGGCAAGGTAGTTTCTCTGACGGTATGCCTTTGGGTATCTCTGGTACGTTCAACTTTATGCTTGTGTTCCAAGCCGAGCATAACATCTTAATGCACCCCTTCCATCAGTTGGGCGTAGCGGCGGTGTTTGGCGGTGCGTTGTTCTGTGCAATGCACGGTTCGTTAGTCACTTCCTCGCTGATTCGGGAAACGACCGAAATCGAATCGCAAAATTTGGGTTATAAGTTTGGGCAAGAAGCAGAAACTTACAGCATTGTCGCAGCGCATGGCTACTTTGGACGGTTGATTTGGCAGTATGCGAGTTTTAATAATTCGCGATCGCTCCACTTTTTCTTAGGAGCATGGCCAGTCATTGGCATCTGGTTCACCTCGTTGGGCATCAGCACAATGGCGTTCAACCTCAACGGGTTCAACTTTAACCAATCGGTGATTGACTCGCAAGGTCGTGTTGTTGCAACCTGGGCGGATGTCTTAAACCGCGCCAACTTGGGAATCGAAGTAATGCACGAACGCAATGCGCACAACTTCCCGCTAGATTTGGCTACGGGTACACCTGTTCCTGTCGCTTTTACGGCACCCACAATTAGTGGTTAATCACTCGTAAATCTACATACCTGATTTAGCGCCCTCTTGAAGAGAGCGCTTTTTGTGGTGTATGTAGTATGGAGGTCAGGGACAAAGGGTAGTTGGCTAATTGCTTGCAGTCTACATCTTGACGTTCTACTAAACGCTTATACCGCTGATGCTGTTTAGACTGTGGCGGGTGAGGCAGTTGCAGCGCGGTTTTCGATTAATTGCAACATTTGTTCGGCGACGCCTGCGGCGGAAGCGGGGTTTTGTCCTGTGACGAGGCGATCGCTTTTCACAACGTGTGCTTCAAATTTGGGTGCTTTCGTAAATTCTGCGCCTCTTTCTTTCAATGTTGATTCGAGTAAAAATGGCACGGCTTCAGTCAGTTCCACTGCGGCTTCTTCTTCGTTTGTGAACCCAGACACGGTTTTACCTTTGATGAGATACTCGCCATTCGCAAGCTTGATATTGAGTAGTCCCGCAGGTCCGTGACAAACGGCACCGACAACACCGCCTTGTTCATAAATGTTTGCCGCGATTTGGGCAAGTTGTTCATTGTTAGGAAAATCCCACATTGTCCCATGACCACCTGCATAAAAAATAGCGTCGTATTGAGTCGGATCGACTTGCGACGGTTGCAGCGTGTTTTCAACTTGTTTTACCTTGTCAGGGTCATCTAGAAATGCTTTGTTGATAGGATCTTCAAGTTGCACGCCGTCCATCGGTGCTTTTCCACCTTTGGGGCTAACAAAGTCAACGTCGTAGCCTGCGCGCGTGAAGACATCGTAAGGATGCGTCACCTCAGAAAGATAAAAGCCTGTCTTTTTCCCTGTATTGCCAAGTTCCTCATGGCTAGTGACCGCAATTAGAATTCTTTTATTCGTCATCGTAATTTTCCTCTAAAACCGTTTATTTCTTAACTGATTGCAATAGGTAAGCCTATTAGTAGACTGGTCTACTACTTTGCAATACATCTTCAGCAAAATCGAACTTTCAACGCTTGAGAACGACATCAAACATCACACTCATGAAAGTTTGTAGAGGGGCAGGGCTTTTAGTGACTTTCATCTGTTGTAATGCGCCTTCCCAACTGTTTAAGCAGAAATCAGCGAGAATATGTACGTCTAAATCGGGTGAGAGTTCTCCGATAGCTTGGGCTTGCTGTAAACAATCAATGTAGCGATCGCGCCATTCGGCAAAAATCGCCTCTAAGCGCAAACGGAACCTTTCATTTTGGTCCGCTAACTCTTGACCAAGATTACCTAATAAACAACCTTCACGACATTGTAACGACGCAAATTCTTCGTATTTTGCTTCAAAATAGCGCTGCAAGCGAGTTAAAGGAGAAATTGTCTCATCTTTAAGATACTTGTCCAAAAATCGGTTGTGTTCGCGGGCATCATTTTCAATAATCTCTAATCCAAAGTCCTCCTTGCTTTTAAAGTAATAGTAAAACGAACCTTTGGGTACTCCTGTTGCTTGCAAGACTTCCTGTATCCCAGTGTGGTTGTATCCCTTTTCTTTAAGAAAGCGCGCACCTGTCTTGAGAAGAGCGATTTTTGTCGTATCTTTGCCCATACCTTTATAATAGACCGGTCGTCTATAAAAATCAAGTCATATTTTTACGTTTAGAACTATTGTGTATTCAACGATAACAGCGCAAGACGTCCGGAGAAAAATATGATAGGACTCGCTCTTAATTACAAGGCGGCACCCAGATTCGAACTGGGGGATAAAGGTTTTGCAGACCTCTGCCTTACCACTTGGCTATGCCGCCAAAACTATCAGCCGATAACAAGATTGCTGCTATAGTCACTTATCTTTAACTATGTTACAGGCAGCGCACAATTTTCATTAAATTAATATAGCACTAATAGCAACAGATCGCGTGCGTGGCATCTCGATTCAAAGTTATCTTGCCGATGATTTGTGACTGAGATCACAAATAAACTCGTTAAAGATCGCAAATTATCTTTACGTTTACCGCTAGTATAAAGAAGCACTCTAGATTTTGTACATCTTTCCAACTTAACGTTTCAAAAATACAGGAATAGTCTGTACCTAGGAAGTTGTGCTGTAACTTGCTCTGTTATTTTACTTGTACTCAAGATGAAATATGTTGCTGTTAGAGATACAGCAGTTGTGGACAAAACTCGGCGTCTGTAAAAATGAATCATCCCTTATCTATCGCTCAAGTTACAGACATCCATCTGTTTGCAGATGAGAAGCAAGAGTTACTGGGAATTAATACAACACAATCGTTTCAAGCGGTTGTTGAACGGCTGCTGTGTTTACAAAATCAAATAGACTTGCTATTGGTTACAGGAGATTTATCACAAGATGGAACAGCTGCATCTTATGAGCGTTTGCAGCACTTACTGAGTCTGCTTGCCAAGCCTACTTATTGGATAGCTGGCAATCATGACGACTTTGCAGTAATGCAACAAATCTTAAATCAGGTGTATATTTTTCCACAAAAGGAATTTACCCAAGGCGGGTGGAACTTTGTTTTAATCAACTCGGCAGTACCTGGCTACGTTCATGGTCGCCTTTCAGAAACAACCCTAGCTTGGTTAGATTGGCACTTAGCCAGTCGAAGAACACAGCCGACTTTGATAGCGCTACATCATCCACCCTTTGCCGTCAATTCTCATTGGCTCGATCGCAGTACACTAGAAAACTCAGATGAGTTTTTTGCCATTTTGGATCGCCATCCACAAGTCAAGTTAGTTTTGTTTGGTCACATTCATCAAGAATTTCATTGCCAGAGAAACGGCGTACATTACCTAGGTAGTCCCGCGACTTCAGTTCAATTTGAACCACAAAGTGCGCACTTTGCTTTAAAACCAGAACACCCAGGGTTTCGACTCGTTCAGCTTTATCCTAATGGTAGGTGGCTAACTCAAGTCGAGCGTGTAGCTTGTAACGAATATATTTTGGATTTAGCAGCAACTGGATATTGAATGAGGTAAAAACCAGAATAAAGCACACCTTGAAGTGAGCCAATTGGTGTGTCGCGTTTGTTGCGATTGACTGCGATTGTAAATAGAAAATGGGATTTGAGGAAATGCCGAATCAATGCTGTCCCCTCCTCCCACTCTCTCTTTATGCTTTTGTGTTCTACACTTTCACTTCATCAGCAAAACTGTTCCAACGAACAAAGTGAAACGGTCCAGCAACAGAACCCCAAACGTGTTCGTCGGTTTCTGGATCGCGCCCTCGATCAAGGCTGATAAATCGTTCTTGATCGATCTCGAATTCGCTATCTAAATAGGTTTTTTTGTCTTTACGCACGACAATACAACCCTTTCCTGGTTCCACACTGCCTTTAAAGCTAGTTCCTGTCCATTCGACAAGCATATTACATCCAGGCAATTTCTCCAAACGTTCTAATGTAATTGCGTTCAGGCGTTGAGGTTCGCGAGATGCACCGTAAAATTGCTGTTCATCTTTGATTAAGTAATTCTCAATCGTAATGCGATCGCCGGCGTTAACTAATTTCAACACGCGCACGCGATAGGGGTTATTCAGCATATAATCATACGCCTGTTCCACATAAAAGCTGACTCCAGAAAGAGTTTCTAGGGGAAGAGGACGCATACAAACGCGAATATGCGCAAAAAAAGGCGGATTTTCAAAAGCTTGTGCTTGATTGCTGAAATCTGCTGCCATCCACCGCGCTAAAGTAGCGATATCTGTAGAATGAGTCATTTGAACGGTATTTGTTAAGGATAATGTTGTTTGTGATACTCTTTCGAGTATTTTAAAACTCACAGCTACCTATTTTTTGGAGACATTTTGGCAAACAACTCGTCAAAGAATGAGTTATTCGTCAATAGTGGGTAGTGAATTTTACGGCTATCTAAAGATGCACAATCGCAATAATGCTTATTTTTCTAGGATGTTCCGACGATACAGCAATGTTGTCGCTACGGCGACGCTTTCCTTATGCTTATGTTGTAGTTCAATTGCACTAGCACAAAGCGAGGAATCTCTACCAGATGAGTTTCCACCAAATCCACTAGAAATCACAACACCAGATCCACTACTACCGAGTCAGCCGTTAAGTCCGCAAGCACGCCAAAACTTAGCAGCAGCGTTGGATCAACTCAACGTGCAAGCGCAAGCGCGATTAGCAGCGGGGGATAGTGTAGGTGCGTTTGAGATTTGGAACCGCGAATTACGACTAAGGCGGGCGTTGGGTACTCTAGCTGAAGTGCAAGCACTAGGAAGAGTCGGGGCGATCGCTTGGAGTGAAAATGAACGTACCCAAGTTCAAATTATTACGCAGAGACTGCAAACGATTCAACAACAAGTACAATCGCAGCCGACAACTGATTTAACGTTACTACGATCGCTTGCTTACGCATATCAGCAAGTGCGATCGCCACAACAAGCAATAGAAGTTTATAATCAAATTCTTGCGCTTGAGCGGCAGCAAAATGCCGCAGCAGCAGAAAATACTTTAAGGACAATCGCAGAATTACACTTAAGCTGGTTTGACTATCCGCAAGCGGCTAAGAGTTATCAAGAGTTACTCGCTTTAGCAAATTCGCGCGGCGATCGCGTCGGTGAAGTGACTTATCTACAACAGCTAGCTTACATTTACGACCGCGCCCGACAACCTCAACAAGCACTCGTAGTTAAACAGCGACTTGCCGAACTTTATCTTAATGAGTCACAATTTACGCAAGTACCAGCAATTCGACTGGCGATCGCGGCTGACTATCAAGCATTAGGTCAAACTCAACAAGCATTTCAAAATTATCAAGAAGCTTATGCTTCGGCTTGGTCTCTACAACAATATGCGCGTGCTGGTGACGCTTTGCGAAGATTGATTTTACTATACCGCACTCAAGGTCAGATTAATGAAGCTTTACAAGCAAGTCAAATACTGTTAGAAGCAGACCAACGTGCTGCCAATTTCTACGGTTTGATGAATACTTATGACCAAATAGGGCAGATTCATTTACAAAACGGTAATCCCAGTGCGGCGCTTTCAGCTTTTGAGCAAGGACTTGCGATCGCTCAACAATTGCAGTATCAACAGCCTTACTTTACGCAACAGATTCAACAGATTCAACAGAATTTAGCTCAATAAATGTTGATTAACCAAGCTATCAAAATAAATTAGCACCATAAAGCTTGGCTCCTCTGAAATCAGTCCCTGCTATTGTCGCACCATCCATATCAACTTTATAAAGCTTGGCGTCACGAAGGTTAGCACCTGTTAAATTAACTTCGTTCATGCTTGCACCAGTGGCAAAAGCTTTAAACAAGTTTGCCTGTTGCAAGTTAGCACCTGTCAAATCTGCACCTTCTAAGTTAGCGTCAATTAAGCTTGCGCCTTCTAAGTTTGCATTTCGCAGATCAGCACCAATTAAGTGCGCGCCATTTAGATTAGCACCTGCTAGATCGCAGCCCATACACTCACGCGTTTCAATTAATTGACGTACGTGCGCGGGATTTTCTGCGCGTACCGGAGTCGCTATGCACACAGTACTTAATAAAGCTGTGGTAGCAAAAATCTCCAGTTTCATAATCTTTACCTCAAAAGTCGTTAAAAAGCTTATGACGTTAGTATCTCCTGTATAAAATGTATTGCCCTCTTACGTGTGGGAGAAGCACTAGACGGAGATTTTCGTACGGAGAGACTAAGCTTCAATCTAGAGTGACTTACTAAAGGTACATATTGGCTGGATTAGGAATCTACCAAAAGTATGAATTTGTACGGAAAAGTCAATGTGTTCTTGAAGATAGTAACGGCACTGCTCCCAAGTATCCAGCTATTTATTACCGATAGTATAAGACAGTCATGCAGGCACTGCTTTCTAGTGCTTTCTCTCGTCATAGCAAGAAGCACAGCATTAAAGATTCCTCATCAAAAAATTCCAGCGATTTAATGCGAATCCTCGGTTTTTTCGTACTTGCTCGCTCAAGACACTTTGACTGATGATTACTAATATTACCTAGAGAGACTTGACATAGGGAAATCAATTACACAAAGATAACCAGAGATAATGAATAATCACGAAAAGCAGCTTACCTAAAGTCTTACTCGTTTTAGACTGTTTCTATTTACTGTGGTAAATGCTTGATTAGCTACCAAGGAGTTTAAATATATGTGGTGTAGATGGAGTACAACGATCGCAGCTGTTACTTTTGGCGTGACAGCTGGCTTAGTAAGTTATGAAATGACTTCTGTTGCGCAGCAACGATACTACTATACGCCAGGAGAGTTTCGCGTCACTTTACGAGGATTAGGATACGATATTCCCGAAGAGGGACCTTTAACGGATGAGGCTACACGCAATGCAATTCGCGACTTTCAGCAACGATATGGCTTAGCAATTGATGGTGTAGCAGGTCCACAAACACAAAGTACCGCAGCAGAGTTGATACGAAATCTGCATGGCAGTTTGAACTTAGTTGTTGAGCCTGTTCCGCCACTACCACGAAACCAATTTTACACAACACTTACAGAGTCAGCAGTCGAGCAGTTTCAAGAACGCTACAACCTGCCAACAACTGGAATTGCTAACTTAGAAACTCGGATTCGACTCGACCAAGAAGCAAGAAGA
This sequence comes from Gloeocapsa sp. PCC 7428, assembly GCF_000317555.1. GTDB lineage: Bacteria > Cyanobacteriota > Cyanobacteriia > Cyanobacteriales > Chroococcidiopsidaceae > Chroogloeocystis. The sequence goes on along the minus strand of NC_019745.1, from coordinate 1,769,601 downwards.
GTTCTCAGCGGCGAAGAACCAGCGCCAGCGCCATCACCTTCGCCATCTCCATCACCAACGCCGACGACTTCACCGTCACCCACACCGACAGTTTCACCGTCTCCATCACCAACGCCGACGACTTCACCGTCACCCACACCGACAGTTTCACCATCCCCATCACCAACGCCGACAGTTTCACCATCCCCGTCACCCACACCGACAGTTTCACCATTCCCGTCACCGACGCCAACGACTTCGCCATCTCCGTTTACGTCACCGACGCCGACGACTTCACCTTCGCCTATACCAACGATTTCTCCTTCGCCATCGCCAACACCGTAAGTGCTGTGATGTAATCAACTTGTTGGCACTTATTCTGCTGGATCGGGTAATGGTCTTCCTTGAGGACTGGGTAATCTGGGACGGCGATCGCCATAGGGCATGGGTATGTACTGCACGCTAGGACGTCCGCCCTGTGGTTGTGGATACAACTCCATTAAGTTGTAAATTGATCGGGGCAGCCCTACAGTAATGGGTAGCCCCATTTCTGTTGCTTCTTCTACAGTCACAGGATAGTCGTGGGTAACGCGCCCTGTCGTTAAGGCATCAACGATTTTTTCAATGTTTTCGGGGTCAATTTTTTGCTTGGGAACATCATCTTTTAACAAAGTACGCACAAAGCGCTGTACTTGGGCGATCGCTTTACGCGACAGATCAGCCATAATCAAGGTCTGATCTTCAACCTCACCAATTGGTTTATCTTCCACGACTTTCAGAATGCTAGCAGCGGGAAAGTTACCGAGTTGCGGATCGACAGGTCCCAAAACCGCGTTGGCATCCATGACAATTTCATCGGATGCTAGTGCAAGCATCGTACCACCACTCATTGCGTAGTGGGGAATGAACACCGTAACTTTAGCAGGATGGCGAATCAACGCTCTGGCGATTTGCTCAGTTGCCAATACTAATCCCCCTGGCGTATGTAAAATCAAATCAATAGGTACATTCGGCGGCGTTAGGCGAATTGCGCGGAGAACTTGTTCAGAGTCTTCAATACTGATATAGCGCGAGATCGGGATTCCAAGTAGACTTAAAGACTCCTGCCGGTGAATCAGTAAAATAACTCTACTATTACGCCCGCGCTCAAATTCTTGTAATGCCCGAATTCGGCGCGCTTCCATCTGACGGCGTTGCCATACAGGTTGCAGCGACGAGAGAAATAGAAAAACCCAAAATAAGTCAAAGAAACTAAAGCCCATAAAAGTATTAGCTGATGAAATACTATTCTCTGTACTTGTTTCAATTTACTAGAAAGAGAATGGTTTCAAATAAAGAGAAACTGAAGTCTATCCATAGAGTGAGAAGCATAGTATTAATTAATACAAAATAAGTATGAAAGTATTGGTTACGGGCAGTGAGGGAATGATTGGAACTGTCGTCGTGGAAGTTTTGCAGGATGATGGAAATGAAGTAGTCGGGTTTGATATTGTAAATGGTCAGGACATTCTTAAACCGGATCAACTTCAAACTGTTATTCAAGGATGCGACGCCGTTATTCATTTAGCTGCATCGCTTGGTTTTGCAGAAGATACGGCAAATGACATCATGGCTGTCAATCTTCTCGGCACATGGCACGTTCTCACGGCAGCAGCAGAAGCACAAGTTAAACGCGTGGTGTTTTTCAGCAGCGTTGATGCGCTGGGCGTATTCAAGGGCGAAAGGAAGCCTGATTATTTACCACTCGATGACGCTCATCCCTGTTACCCAGCAACTCCTTACGCGATCTCTAAACGACTTGGTGAAGAAATGTGTCGGTTCTGGACAGACGGCACTGGCATTCCAACTATTTGTCTCAGACCGCCTGGCGTTTTTGACGCAGCAACTTATGATTTCATTATTTCCAACCGGAACGCCAATCCTGATTTCGAGTGGAATCCGTTTTGGGAATATGGCGCATTTCTTGATGTGCGTGATGCAGCAGAAGCGGCAAAGTGCGCATTATCCTGTCCTTTTTCTGGTCACGTTACTTTGTTATTGTGCGCGGACGACATTTCTTCAGCTTCTCGAACCAGTCGTGAAATGGCTCAATCGCTTCATCCTGATGTTGAGTGGCGCGGTGGACAGGAATACGACCAACAACCTTACAAAGCGCTGATCAATAGCGATCGCGCCAAAGAAGTTCTAAATTGGATGCCGCGTTACAAGTGGCGACTGTAAGACACTAACACTAGCTTGATAACGCACTTTGTTCTTTTGGGCAATCTCAATCAAGATCGCCCAGTTTCTTTTTATACAACTGACGTTAACTTTAGTCTCGCGCAATACCTTCTTGACGCGCGGCGCGTTGTACTGCGTTAGCGACTGCGGTAGCGACTCGTCGATCGAATACTGAAGGAATAATGTGTTCGCGGTGAAGTTCGGCTGGTGATACAAGTTCAGCGATCGCGTGTGCAGCTTCTAAATACATTGTGGTTGTAATTGTTGCGGCTCGACAATCCAAAGCACCACGAAACACACCAGGAAAAGCTAAAACATTATTAATTTGATTTGGATAGTCACTGCGCCCTGTTGCCATGACAGCAACATCGTTTGTTACCAATTCTGGTTGAATTTCAGGAATCGGATTTGCCATTGCAAACACAATCGGATCGTGCGCCATCGAACGCACCATTTCTGGTGTGACAACACCAGGGGCGCTGACACCAATAAAAACATCTGCATCCTTAAGCGCATCTGCTAAGGAACCGTTTTGTTCTACCGCAAATTCGCGCTTTTGTTCAGTCATGTCGGCGCGTTGTAGCGACAGAATGCCTTTAGAATCGCACATCAAGATTGTTTCTGCTCCAGCTTTACGCAGTAAACGCGCGATCGCTACTCCCGCCGCACCCGCACCATTGATTACAATACGGATTTCATTCATTGATTTATCTACTAACTTAAGCGAATTAATCAACGCCGCCAAAGTCACAATTGCGGTTCCGTGCTGATCGTCATGAAATATCGGAATATCTAATTCTTGGCGCAGTCGAGTTTCAATTTCAAAGCAACGCGGTGCGGCAATATCTTCTAAATTGACTCCTCCAAAGACTGGCGCAATTTGTTTGACAGTTTCGACAATCGTGTCGGTGTCTTGACTTGTCAAGCAGATGGGAAACGCGTCAAGTCCCGCAAATTCTTTAAATAGCATTGCTTTACCTTCCATAACAGGTAAAGCCGCAGCGGGACCTAGATTACCTAAGCCTAATACTGCGCTGCCGTCTGTAACAATCGCTACAGTATTTTGTTTAATTGTTAAGTGATAAACTTGTTCGGGGTCTTGCGCGATCGCCGTACAAATACGACCTACTCCTGGCGTATACGCCATTGCTAAATCGGACACACTTTTTAAAGCAATTTTACTCGTAATGCTGATTTTCCCGCCACGATGCAAATTGAATGTGCGATCGTAAACATCCATCACCTTGATATCAGGTAAGGCTTTCACCGCTTGGGCGATTGTTTCGGCGTGTTCGGTACTCGCTGCATCAACGGTGATATCGCGGATGGAAATATGGCGTGTTTGTTCGATTAAATCGATTTGACCGAGATTACCACCACTATTGGCGATCGCGTGTGTCACACTCGCCAGCATACCTACGCGATTTGGAATCTGCAACCGCAGCGTCAAACTAAAGCTCGAATTTGGAGTTAGGTTTATCATGTGTTCTGTACGCGATTTTCCTGTAAATCAACTGGCATAGTCCAGTTCACCTCAAATTGCCATATCTTGGCGATCTAAATAGTATGATTTAATTCAACTTTCTGAAAAATGACTGGGTTGACAGTTGACAGTTGATAGTTGACAGTCTATGAGCATCTATAGTGTCCTAACTCTAGTAATTATCCCTTCTGAGGAATGACGTTCCGCATTCCACCTTTGCTGCTGACAGCATCGCCTTTGTAGCGAGGAATGATATGAATACTGGTATGCATCATATTTTGTCCTGCGTCTCGATTGACATTGATTCCTACGTTAAAACCGTCAGGCGCAAATTCTTTGTTAAGAATTTCTTGGACTTTATTTACCATCAGCCAGCAAGCAGCTTGTTCTTTAAATGGTAGCTGAAAATAGTTACTCACATGACGTTTGGGAATAACTAACGCATGACCTTTATTTGCAGGATAGCCGTCGAATATAGCATAAGCAGTTGCAGATTCAGTGATAAATTTTAAGCATTTATGTGGATTGCAAAATAAGCAATTATGATTTCTTGTTCTTTGAAGATTGTAATGACAGTATTCGTATATTTCGCAAGACTCATCTAAATTAATTGATTTGAAAGGAAGTTTAACAATACATTGATAGGTTTGCTTTTTATGAACATAGTGTTCGCGAAAACCTTCTTTTTTTAAATCTCTTCTAACAGCATAATAAGCTTTCCCGCCTGGTTTTAATAAGTGCGAAACTTCCATCAGAATATTTGCTTGTTCTTCAGGAAACAAAACATTGAGTACGTAAAAGCAGAGGATTGTATCAAATTTTTCTTGAGGATAGTTTGGGAAATAATAAGAGTCATAGCCTGTAATATCAAAGCCTTTTTGTCGCAATAGCTTAACATCATTACCAAAACCGCAACCAAAATCTAAGATTTTACCCTTGAGCAGATTATTGTTTAATAAAAACTTGGCAGGAAACGATAAATAGGTTCTTTCTATGGCTGTAAGATGGCTATATTTATTTTTTTGTTGCCGCATCGAATTTTATTGTTTGACTCTCCTCGCTGCTTAGCGGTTGAAACCGCAGCTACACAAACGAAACCTATCTTCATAGGTTTCTACAGATGATAAGTTTTTTATTAGTCCACGCACCGTCTGGACATTGTTTGTGAAGCCGCGACTAAAGTCGCTAGGCTTATTGTCGAATTCACGATAGGTTAATATTAATTTCCTGAAACGACCGAAACCAACCGCGAAACTACCGACTACTAGAATACGTACAAGCTAATAAATGAGATTCTTACACCGACAATCCTTCTAGCGTACCCGTACCAGAAATAACTTCACCGATCGCATACGCAGCAATATCGTGCGAGTTAAACCAGGCGATCGCTTGCTCAACTTGATTAGGTGGTACTAGCACAACAAATCCAATACCCATATTAAAAGTATTAAACATAGCGGTGGGAGCTACTGAGCCTGCTGCGGCTAGCCATTCAAATACTGGTGGAATAACCCAGCCATCTAAATCGATTTGAATTGATTGATTTTCACCCAAGCAGCGCGGGAGATTTTCTGGTAAACCACCACCAGTAATATGCGCCATTCCGTGAATGTCTAATCCAGCTTTCAGGGCTGCGAGTACAGGCTTTACGTAAATTCGCGTAGGTGTCAAGAAAACTTCGCCTAAAGTTTTACCTGCAAAAATTTGCGGGCGATCGCTCCAAGAATACTCGCACGTATCGATAATTTTACGCACCAAACTAAAGCCATTACTATGAACGCCATCGCTAGCTAAACCAATCGCAACATCACCCACTTGCACTTGAGAACCGTTGAGCATTTGGCTTTTCTCCACGATCCCGACGCAGAATCCTGCTAAATCGTACTCACCCGCTTGATAGAAACCTGGCATTTCTGCGGTTTCTCCTCCTAGCAATGCACAACCTGCAATTTGACATCCACGGCTAATTCCGGCGACGACTTGCGTTAATTGTTCTTGATTTAACTTTCCTGTAGCTACGTAGTCGAGAAAAAACAACGGTTCTGCGCCTACAGTCAAAACATCATTGACGCACATTGCGACTAAATCAATGCCTACAGTGCGGTGATTGTTGAGTGTAAAAGCTAACTTCAGCTTTGTTCCTACACCGTCAGTACCAGAAACTAAAACAGGTTCTTTATATCCTCCTGGCAAGGCAAAACCGCCACTAAACCCGCCAAATCCCCCCATAACTTCTGGACGATAGGTGCTTTGCACAAGACTGCGGATTTGCTCAACAAAGGCTCTACCCGCCTCGACATCCACACCTGCTTCGCGATAATCCATGCCAAGATACCTACAATTTTGCGATCGCTGTCGGATGTATTTTACTCTTCAGAGCGGTGTAGGGCGCAAAGTCCTTTTCGGTGAGTGGCGTGAGAATATATTTAAAACTTTAAATTACTAAATTTTATGATTATATCAAATAATGCATGATTTTTATTACAGTTTCTTATATGTTAGACGCTTTTAAATGTAAATTAATGTTAAGTTTTGTTACAAAAACTGGTTGGATATCAATCAAGCAAACGTAGTGAGAGACAGGGTTTGTGTTGTGCAACACGTTTCTCAGTTTTGTTCAAAATTCAGATTTTCTGTTGCATCACTGATCCCCAATCCAAAAAGTTCATGGTAGTCTGTTGCAGTTGTGAGACACGAAGTGAAAACATAACGAGTTTGAGTTATTGGATTCAAAATTAACTTTTGACCAAATCCAGATCTCAGATTGAAAGTGCAATTTACAACGAGCGCATGAATAAAAAACTTTTGTGGACGACTACTGTTGCCTTGCTAACCACTGCTGTAGGCATACCGCTATCTAGCCACGCAGAATCAACACCTGCGACTGAACCGTCAGCAGTCAACCAATCGGTAACTCCAACAATCACACCAAAGACAACCAATGCTGTGAAAGTGGGTGAGTATCAGTCCCCAACAAGACAATCAGACTCGGTAGTTGCTCGGATTCAGCCGCATCAACTAGCAGGGCGTCAAGCAGCAACACTCTACGTCAAAAATATTCCCGTTTTGACCTTTCTCGATAACGAAACAGCGAATAGTCCTAAAACAAACGCACCGACTAAAGTCGCAACAAATATCACCCAAGAAAATTTAACTAAAGAAGCAGAAGCTAATAGTGCAGTGCGACGCGCCACAAAAGTCGCCGCAAAAATTAATCAATTACACTTGAACGGCGTAGACGCTAGCAAAATCACAGCAAAATGGAAAGCTGAGGAACAAGCGGGCGCAACGACAAAAAACACTGCACAAGTTGAAGGCGATCGCTATGCGATTCATCTCAACAACGAAGAACTTGTTGAAATCAACTCGCTGACTCGGCTTCCCGATCAAACCCAAGATTTAGGCGAAGACGCTTTACAAGCAACAAATCGCTTGCGAAGATTACTTGGTAACGCACCTCCCTTGCAAGAAGTGACTGGGAAACCTGCACCCAAGCCCGTTGCTGTTGCACCGCAAACAAGCGCGCCCAAGCAAACAAAGCAAAATGTAGGCGCAATTCTGAGTGGGATAGCGTCTTGGTATGGTCCTGGCTTTCATGGTAATCGTAGTGCAAGCGGCGAAAGGTTTAACCAAAACGCTATGACAGCCGCGCATCGTAGTTTGCCTTTCGGAACAAAAGTGCGTGTAACCAATAGAAGAAACGGTCGCTCTGTCATTGTCCGAATCAACGATCGCGGTCCATTTACCGGAGGGAGAATTATTGACCTATCAGCAGGCGCAGCGCGGGTTTTAGGAGTCCTTAACTCTGGGACTGCACCCGTACAGCTAGAAATACTTGGTAGGTAATAGCAGGGGTCAGAGGTCAGGGATCGGGAGTCAGACAAAGCTGACGAGATACGCTGACTTCCAGCCTCCGACCTTTGGTCTCCCCTCTTCTCACCCAGAGAATTAGCGATAAACTAGCGAGTGGGTGAAAGAAACAAATGGGAGTTTTTGGTGCGCCTGTTTACAACAATTGCGGCGTTGCGTTGTTACTTGGATATTTGCCGCCTAGAAGATAACCGGTTGACGCCAGAAAAACTAAGCGGTAGCGATTCTTTATACCAATCAGTTGGTTTGGTACCAACAATGGGAGCCTTGCACGCAGGTCATCTCAGCCTTATTGACCGCGCAAGACAAGAAAATGAGACAGTCATTGTCAGCATTTTTGTTAACCCATTACAGTTTGGACCCAATGAAGATTATCAAAGTTATCCGCGCACGCTTGAGCGCGATCGCCAGTTGTGCGAACAAGTAGGAGTAGATGTACTATTTGCTCCTACTTCCAAAGAGATGGGAATTGCTTCCACACTGCTGACTCAAGTTGTACCCCCCGCAGAAATGACTTCGGTTCTGTGCGGGCGATCGCGTCCTGGTCACTTTCAAGGTGTCGCCACAATTGTTACTAAGCTACTGAACGTCGTACAGCCCGATCGCGCCTACTTTGGACAAAAAGACGGTCAGCAACTCGCAATTATTCGCTGGTTAGTCAAAGATTTAAATATTCCCGTTGAAATTATCGGTTGTCCGATTGTCCGTGAAGCGTCTGGACTCGCGATGAGTTCGCGCAACCAATATTTGACACTCGAACAAAGACAAGAAGCCGCAGTTTTGTATCGCGCATTACAGCAAGCTCAACAAGTTTTTGCTGCGGGAGAGCATTTGAGCGAAGCATTAATTGAAACTGTAAAAAAAGAAATCACCGCTGCGAGTGCTGTTACCCTGGAATATGTTGAATTAGTGCATCCAATAACATTGATGCCGTTGGAGAAAGTAGAGGAATCAGGAATGCTAGCGATCGCAGCGCGAGTTGGTACAGCGCGGTTAATTGATAATGTTATTTTGCAAAATCGCCAACCCATCATCGCGATAGATGGTCCAGCCGGTGCAGGTAAATCCACCGTCGCGCGTCAAGTAGCGGCAAATTTGGGATTATTGTATCTCGATAGCGGCGCAATGTACCGCGCGTTAACTTGGTTAGTATTGCAGTTAGGGATTTCTTTTGAAGATCAGTGTGCGATCGCCGAATTAGCAAGTCAAAGCGAAATTCAGCTAGTTCCTGAAGTCGATCCCGAATCCCCACAGCGCGTTTGGATTAACGACCAAGAAGTCACGCAAGCAATCCGCAGCATCGAAGTGACATCCCAAGTATCCGCGATCGCGGCTCAACCGGCGGTACGCAAAGCGTTAGTCCAAAAACAACAAAGTTTTGGTCAAAAAGGCGGTTTGGTCGCAGAAGGGCGTGACATTGGTACGCAAGTTTTCCCTGATGCAGATCTCAAAATTTTTCTCACGGCTTCGGTACAAGAACGTGCGAGACGCCGACAACAAGACTTTGAGGAACAAGGTCAACCACACATCAGTTTGGCACAACTAGAGCAAGATATCGCCGAACGCGATCGCAAAGACAGTACTCGTAAGATTGCGCCGCTACAAAAAGCGATCGATGCGATTGAAGTACAAACCGATGGTAAAGATGTTGCAGCAGTGACCGCCGAAATTATCCACTACTACCATCAACGATTGTCACGTCAGTAAGTTCAATTAAGTGGTTGATCCCTTATGCTTTGTTCAAAATTATTTACTTAATTTAGTCAAAGTGTAAGCGATCGCTTCTTTTTTTATTCAACAAACTAACTCAATTTCTATCACCAGCGAGTTTCTAGAAAACACTGAATATGAGCAAAATTCAGCATAATTTAATCTTTTATTAACTTATTCAAACATTAATTTTTATTTCACGTTATTTTTCAAGTTCAGACTAAAGAATACTACGTATAGGTGCCCGAACTTCTACAATAGATACTTTGTTGGCAAGCACTTATGTGAGGATTTCACACAATGGCATTTGAACTTTCAGCCTTACCTTATAATTACGACGCCTTAGAGCCGTACATTGACGCTCAAACGATGCAGTTGCACCATGATATGCACCATCAGGCGTACGTCAATAACCTCAACGCCGCAGTAGAAAAGCACGCACAACTGCAAAGCAAAAGTCTCGAAGATTTAGTTCGCGAACTTGATAGCATCCCAGACGATGTACGTACAGCAGTACGCAATAACGGTGGCGGACACGTCAATCACACGATGTTCTGGGAAATCATGGGACCAAATTCGGGAGGCGAACCGACTGGCGCAGTTGGCGAAGCCATTCAAGACACCTTTGGTGATTTTGAAACCTTTAAACAACGCTTCAATGATGCGGGAACCAAGCAATTTGGTAGCGGTTGGGTATGGCTTGTCCGTAGCCCTGATGGCAAGCTAGAAGTCATGAGTACTCCCAACCAAGATAGTCCTATTACTCAAGGTTACTTCCCGATCATGGGAAATGATGTTTGGGAACACGCTTACTACCTCAAGTACCAAAACCGCCGTGCTGAGTATCTCAAGCAATGGTGGAACGTCGTTAATTGGGATGAAATCAACAAGCGCTTTGAGATGTCAACTCGCTAGTTCATCGATGTCATTAGCGTAATTAGTTTGATTCAAAGCAGTCACGATTGCGTCGTGGCTGTTTTTTTTGCCGTTGCGTCAGGGATCAGAGGGGCAAGCCACTGCCTTGCCCGTAGAGATTAGAGTTAAATTTCTGAGGAACTGCCCCAAAATTCTAAATCCGCAATACGATGAGACTAACCCTCACTGGTGCTAGTTGATGGATAGTAAAGACTTAGCGCAATACTTGGAAGCGACAGATAGTATTTCCAAACCTTGGCTGTTAGTACAGCTACGCTTAAAGAAACTTCAAGAACGTCGCGCCACAACCTCGCCGGAAGAATATGCGCAAGAATTGACAGACATCCACCAAGATTTAATGAATTTAGGAGAATGGTGGCAGGGAATAGAGAATGAAGTATTTTAGTGCAATACAAAAACTATGAACGAAATGTCGGCAGTCGCAATGCCATAGTCCAACAGATAATGACGTTTGGCTGAGAACTCTAATTTTCTATTCCAAATCAATTAGTCTAAGCTACACATTAACGCTCATCCTTAAAGAGCATTGCTTTGCCTTCCATAATGGGTAATACCATTTCACTTTAAATTTGCTACAAATGGGTAGCAGAGGAAGCAGGTGTGCAGAGGAAGCAGAGGTGCAGAGGGGGCAGAGGAAGAAATTAACTGTAATTCTTATTTAGTGAAATGGTATAAAGTGTCCTAACTACTTTTGTATTTCTAAGTCAGCAACCTCGGAGCGTAAGATTTTTAATTATACTTACGGACTTAATCAAAATATAAAATTTAACATCCAAAATAGTATTAATTCCCTAGTTAAAGTTTTCCTGGCAGTCACTTAACCTATATGCCCAGAACAAAAAAAACCGCGACTGAAATTAATCTTAAAGATCCCCAATACTACTTTAATCGCGAGCTAAGCTGGTTGGAGTTCAATCATCGAGTACTACATGAAGCCTGCGATCCGCGTACGCCGTTGTTAGAGCGACTCAAATTTTTGGCGATTTTTAGTTCCAACTTAGATGAATTTTTCATGGTACGCATCGCCGCTTTAAAAGAGCAAGTTGCCGCGAAAGTGACGCAGTTAACTCCTGATGGTCGAACACCGCAAGAACAACTCGACGCAATTAGTCAACGACTACGCCCCTTAGTAACTCAACAACACCAGCACTTTGAGCAAGTCATTCGCCCCGCACTGGCGCAAGCAGGAATTCACATTCTCGATTATATTGATTTAAATCAAGAACAGCGGAATTACTTACAAGACTACTTCGAGGAACAAATTTTTCCTGTTCTTACCCCGCTAGCGATTGATCCTAGCCATCCATTTCCTTATATTTCCAATCTCAGCCTTAACCTCGCAGTTGTTGTTAAAAATCCAGATACCGAAGCTGAGTTCTTTGCCAGAGTTAAAGTTCCTAAGGCATTACCCCGCTTTTTAGCACTACCCCCAGAATTAGGAGTACAGGCACAAGAACAGCCTGTGCATTGGACTGGAGTTCTTTTAGAACAGGTACTAGCACATAATCTAGAGTCGTTGTTTCCTGGAATGAATATTCAGGAGTATTACCTATTTCGCATCACGCGCGATTCTGATTTGGAACTTGAAGAAGATGAAGCGGATGACTTGCTGCAAGCAATCGAACAAGAATTGCGTAAGCGGCGTGTTGGTGGTTCGACCGTCAGGCTAGAAATTGAATCGCATATTCCAGAACCCGTTAGGTTAAAGCTACTACAAGAGTTAGATTTAGAAGAAACGGATGTTTATGAAATTCAAGGGTTACTAGGTTTAGGCGATCTCATGTCGTTTATGGCATTACCCTTACCTGAACTCAAAGACCCACCTTGGAAATCAGTTATTCCGCCCCGCGTACAAGGAATCAGTGTTCCTAAACTTAATCCAGACCTTCAGGAATCTGAGGAAGGTAAAGATTTTTTTTCGGTAATTAAGGAAGGAGATTTATTAGTCCACCATCCGTATGAATCTTTTTCTTCTACTGTGGTGAGGTTTATTACGCAAGCTGCCTACGATCCAGATGTGTTAGCGATTAAAATGACACTTTATCGCACCTCTGGAGATTCACCAATTGTTAATGCACTCATCGCAGCCGCCGAAAACGGCAAGCAAGTCGCGGTTTTAGTCGAACTCAAAGCGCGTTTCGATGAGGAAAATAATATTTATTGGGCGCGGCGCTTGGAACGTGTAGGGGTTCATGTTGTTTACGGTGTCACAGGCTTAAAAACGCACTCAAAGATCGTCATGGTTGTACGTCGCGAGGGCGATCGCATCCATCGCTATGTTCACATTGGCACAGGTAACTATAACCCTAAAACTGCACGCCTCTACACTGATTTGGGACTGTTTAGCTGTCGTGAAGAACTAGGCGCAGACTTAACCGACTTATTTAACTACTTGACAGGATACTCGCGCCAAAAGTCTTATCGTCAACTGCTAGTTGCACCCGTAAATATGCGCGATCGCTTTCTTGCTTTGATTCGTCGTGAAATCGAACATTGCCACAACGGCGCAACTGGTCGCATCGTCGCTAAGATGAATTCGCTAGTAGACCCGCAAATTATTGCCACGCTTTATGAAGCATCACAAGCAGGAGTGCAAATCGATTTAATCATCCGTGGTATATGCTGCTTGTGCCCTGGACTCAAAGATATTAGTGAAAATATCCGCGTAATCAGTATTGTGGGACGCTTTTTAGAACACTCGCGCATCTTTTACTTTGACAACAATGGTCAAGAAGAAATTTTTATTGGCAGTGCTGACTGGATGCCGCGCAACCTAGATCGCCGCGTTGAAGCAATTACCCCAGTGGCTGATCCAAAAATTGCGAAAGATCTTCAGGAAATCTTAGGAATTTTGCTGGCAGATAACCGTCAAGCTTGGGATTTGCAACCAGATGGCAGCTACATTCAAAGAAAACCAACAGAAGATAGCCCAGAAGCAAGCTCGCAAAATATCTTAATGCAACTGGCACTTGATGCAGGAATAACAAAAGAATAGAACGCTTGTACAAACATTGACTAGCCCTCTTCCGTCCACGCCAGTTGCAACAACAGGATAAACCCCACTCAGAGCGATCGCTCCTCAATCCTAGTAAAAATTAAGCTTTTTAATGTTCCCCAAACTTGGGGGGTTGGGGGGCGAGTTTTTCATCAAGTCTGAAACTTCTGTAGTCTTATATCATCTTCGGTTAAATAACCTTATCTTTGTGGCAATTACTGGTCACTAGCCACCATTTTTATCATCACTCATCAACCGGACTTAATATTAGATCTTTCTTTACCAAACTTTACCTCAATAACTTTTACTAATTAATAGCTGCAATATTTGTAATCACTGCTGCAATCCGATTCACCCAGCAGATAGAGTGAAATAGCGTTAACTATGTCATAAACTAAACTAAACATTTAACAAATCGCTACTCATTATTATTGGATGTTACCCTTGTCTTGCCAGTCTAGTACCCTACGCGTTTTAGTAGCTGATGACCACGAGCTAACCCGCTTTAGCCTCAAGTTAGCATTAGCGAATCAAGAAAATATTGAGTTAGTTGGTTTAGCAAGCAATGGCTTAGAGGCGGTGGAAATGGTACAACGCCATCATCCTGACGTGATCATTCTTGACTTGCAAATGCCAGTCATGGATGGCTTGAGTGCTTCTAACCAAATTAAAGATATTGCTCCAGGTACTCAAATTATTGCTTACTCCTCCTTAGAGGAACCAAAACTACGCGAGAGCAACCAACTTAACAATATGGATGCTTTTTGCCGAAAAGATACATCTACTCCCGAATTAATTGCTTTGGTACGCGAGATCGGCAATCGTAATATTAAATAGCAGAAAATCTATCTAGCAGCTAAGGGCAACACAAGCGACTTGACCAAGCGCCAATGAACCTAGTAGTCAGTTCTATTTTGGCGCTTTTTGGTATTGAAAAGTTAATTTTTTAACTTAAAAAGACTGCGCTTCGTTGGGAAAAGTCCGACGAAACTCATCGATTAGGTCGTCCATTTCTTCCAACGCCTGGTTAACATCTGTTCTTAAAATCCCTAAGTTAGGTTGTTCTAACAATCGCAAAAGCGTTTCACGTTTACTCACAACTTTAGCGACTCGTTCGCGTAAGGTTTCTGGGTTCATGTTGCTATAGTAATTCTTGACTCTGCCCCTATTGTAGTCAAAGCGATCGCATCCAAGCCTATCCTACAAATCATATCTATCGTAAAAAAAGCATAGTTAATCTTTTGCAAGTGATGTCATGATGACTAACCCTGCCAAGCATACATTACAGCTTGATGATTTCACAATGCGATCGCTGCAACCTGCTGACTTGGATGCGCTAGCCGCAATTTGGGCTGATCCTGAAGTCACGCGCTTTCTTCCTAGCCGAGGAGTCCCAATTCCCAGAGAAAATGCCGAAAAATCGCTGAAATCTTTTATTAATCACTGGCAACAACGCGGCTACGGAGTTTGGGCAATTATCGAAAACGATTCCGCTCGAATGGTTGGCTATTGTGGTTTACGCTATTTAGATGAGATCGACGAGGTTGAAGTTCTTTACGGACTCGCTAAAGAGTATTGGGGGCGAGGAATTGCAACACAAGCAGCAAAAGCAGCCGTTTCTTACGGTTTCAATGTGGCTAACCTCGATAAACTGATTGCGATGGCATTGCCCGATAATTTTGCCTCAAGAAGAGTCATCGAAAAAGCTGGCTTACAGTACGAAAAGCAAATTCATATTTTTAATCTCGATGTTCTCTACTACTGTGCAAAACGATGACGTCTTTTCCTGCGTGGTATTTTGATGAGTTTAAAATGGCTGGCGTTGCCTTCCATGATGCAGCCCAAGTTGAAGTTTACGATCGCAATCAAACATCCAGTACGCCAGAAAAAGAGCAAGCTTTGGTTACTCGGTTAGAAATTAGTACCAACCATTCTGTCATCGATCTAGGAGCAGGTACAGGTAATTTTGCGATTCAAGCTGCGCTGACAGGGGCTTATGTCTATGCTGTTGATATTTCACAATCGATGCTCAGCTATGCTCAAAATAAAGCGCAAAAAACCGGCGTGACAAATATCAAATTTCATCAAGCAGGATTTTTGACTTACCAACATCAAGATCAGCAAGTTGATTTTGTTGTCACAAAAAATGCCCTTCACATCTTGCCTGATTTCTGGAAAATGGCGGCTTTACTCAGAATTGCTGCCTTGCTTAAGCCGAAAGGTGTCTTCTACTTGCGAGATGCCATTTTCTCATTTCCACCTGCCGACTATGAAGCATCGATTAATGAATGGATTAGACGAGTTGCCAAACCTGAAGGCACAGGTTGGACAGCCAAAGATTTTGAGATGCACGTGCGCGAGGAATATAGCACGTATACGTGGATTATCGAAGGGATGTTGACCAAAGCAGGGTTTGAGATTGTAGAAGCAAGTTACAATACACCAACCTATGCTGAGTATCTATGCATCAAAAGCAGTTGATAATAAAGCTTAGAGTTATTGCCATTACCTGCAAAGTCATGTTACGTCAAACATCTTTAGGAACACTAGGGTTAGTTCTCGGTGGAATATTAACCATTGTGGGATTTACTGCCTATTTCAATGGCAACCCGACGCTAAATTTAGTGGGATTTTTCTACGGAATTCCTTTATTACTCGGAGGATTAGCGCTGAAAGCTGCGGAACTCGTACCAGTGCCATTCAGCCAACCGACAACACCAGAGTTACTAACACTGCGTAAGACTCAAGCAACAGCGACACAAAATCAAATTCGTCAAGATGTGACTCGCTATCGTTACGGTCAAGAAGCACACTTAGATACAGCGCTGTCGTTTTTAGGTTTAAGCCCCACAGATGAAGAAAGACCAGTGATTACGGGTTTACGCGAAACTGAAATTGCAGGTGCTTATGCTTTAATTTTAGAATTTGACTCGCCACTGATTCCTTTGCAAGTTTGGCAAGATAAACAGCAAAAAATGGAAAGTTTTTTTGGTCCTGACATCCGCGTAGAAATTACCCAACCAGAAGCAGAAAAAATTGAGTTAGCTTTAATTAAGTCTCAAGCAGTAAGTAGTACAACATTGTCAGAGGATTCAGGTGTTAAAGCAAGTTGAAACAAACACAGCACTAAATGTCTTTCACGATGGTAAGGAGCGATCACTACTACTTTTCTAGACGTACTGCATACCACTGTAAATACTCTCCTGGACCTAAATCGAATTCACAACTCGTATCAATTAAATATTGAGCTTGCGCTTGAATTGAAGTAAAGCGCTCTAACTCGCGTGGTAAATTTTCCTGGCGTTGGGTGAGAATGACTTGCAGCTTTTCTAGTAGTTCGGCTGCCGTTAAAAACTGTTCAGGTTGGTTGGGTTCCAGCACAACAAAAGTGTCTTGCTGGTACATCATAGGGTCTGGCATTTTTAGGTTTGTGTAACTTTAGGTAGTGTCAGCTTTAAAAAAGCAAGTGTTATATTCTTGCTAAGATTTAAAGCTTAAGCTTTCTAGATTGTAAACCGTCTTTTACTTTGGTAATGTTGCGCTTCGTAAGAAATAACGGCAGCAAAGTAAAGCATTTTTTGGTCTAGAAAGCGCGTTCACTATCGTGATTGAAAACTAGATTTGTATGAGCCGAACTGATGCTTGTTTGATCTTTAATCCGGTTGCAGGTCAAAGCGATCCTGAGCAAGATTTAGCTCAAATTCGCGAAATTCTAGAAGCGGAAATTAATCTAGATATTCGGTTTACTACTGAGGAAAAGGGTGCAGACGAAATAGCTAAAGAGGCGATCGCTCAAGGTGCAACGAAAATCATTGCTTCTGGTGGTGATGGCACGCTATCTACAGCGGCGGCGGCATTAGTCGGTACAGACATTCCTCTGGGTATCATTTCTCGCGGTACAGCTAACGCTTTTGCGGCTGCTTTGGAGCTACCAAACACAATTGAAGCAGCTTGTCAAACAATTTTAGGCGGTGCGACACGTGTTGTCGATGCGGCACGGTGTAATAATTTACCAATGGTTTTGTTAGCAGGAGTAGGTTTTGAAGCTGAAACTGTCAAACGCGCCGATCGCGAAGCCAAAAATCGCTTTGGGATGTTGGCGTATGTTATGGCTGGGCTGCAAGAATTGCGCGAAATGGAGAGTTTTGAAGCCGAAATAGAAACTGAAGATAAAATCATCACAGTAACTGCGGTGGCGGTAACAGTTGCGAATGCTGCTCCTCCAACTTCAATTTTGGCACAAGGACCTGCCGGAGTCGTCTTTGACGACGGGCTACTCGATGTGACAGTGATTGCACCCGTATCGCGTGCAGGTGCGATCGCGGCTTCTTATCACTTACTTCAAACCGCGTTGAACGAAAATGCGGTACAGCGCGAGGATATCGGTTATCTCCGTGCCAAACGAGTTATTATCCGCACAAATCCATCCCAAAGAGTCGTGTTAGATGGCGAACTGATCGGTGACACTCCGATTGATGTTGAGTGCGTACCAGGAGGATTAACCATTTTTGTTCCACAAGAAGCCGCCCCAGCCTCTCCTATCGAAAAACTTGAAGGACTACCAGGCTTAAAAGTCGAGTCTAAATCTACTTCTGGGTTTGAAGAATAAGCGCAAGTGACTACAAGCCGATCGCGAAATTTGAACTCGCGATCGTGACCTTTTACCGATCGCAGATAACATTTGTACTGAATTTAATTTGCGGCGATCGCGCTTTGTGTTTGTTTCAGTTTTTATTTTAGAACTGTATACTTACTACTTCCCGCGTGATATCTTGCCATAAACCTGATAAGCAATTTTCTGACTATGAATATCGATAGCTCTAAACTACATTCATAATCAAATCATAGTCAAACAAATATTCAAAAAATGAAGTCAAGCAATAAGACTCATGAGTTACTGTGTCGTAAGGAAGTCTCTATGCATTAATTCATAAGGCTTTTACTCTGAGCTTCCATATTTTACGGCTATGATCAAATAAAGCCGATGGCGAGATTTGAACTCGCGACCGATCGATTACGAATCGATTGCTCTACCACTGAGCTACATCGGCATGGCAGTATATGATTGTAGCAGCTTTCTTTTCTATGGTAAAACCAACTTCCAAAAATCGCAGCAATAAACGTTTTACACCTGAGCAATACGCGCGTTTAAAAGCTGAGGCTGCGGCTCCTTATCGAGGTTTGCGCAAATTTATTTATATCAGTTTTGGTGCCTCTGGTTTTATCGGAGCATTAGTTTTTCTTGCCCAACTAGCAGCTGGACGTGATGTAGAGACAGCTTTACCTAATTTTGCACTTCAACTTGGAGTAATAGCCTTGATGGTCTTTCTGTTTCGCTGGGATCGCGAATCGCGTTGAAAATTAAGCTGCTGATGGTAACGCAATAACTATTGATAGTGTGAGCTTTTAATAAAAATTTAAATAGATTTAATCAAAAACACACAATAGTAGAAAAAATAAAGAAATAATTAGGAAACGCAAGATCTCGTATTGTTTCTGACATCATATATATAGGTTCAAACGGGGTCAGCCAATTTAAAGACCCTGAATATAAAAGCAAATAAATAAGTAGGGTCATCATAATATAAAGACCCTAAAGCACATAAAAACTCAATGTTTGTAGCGCCAGAACTGTAACAGCAGCCTGGCGCTTTTAAATTGAGGTTAAGGAACTCTTACTAAATATGGGGATGCGATCGCTTGTGCGCGTCCAGAATTGACGAGAGCTTGATAAACAAACGCTGCGACTTCAGCACGCGTAGCAGGGCGATTAGGATTTAGTTGATTTGGCGTTGGGTAGTTGACAACAAGTTGCCTTTGAGTTGCTGCTGCAACTGCATCAGTAGCATAACCTGGAATTTGGGAAGCATCAGCATAAGTAGAAAGAACATTTGGATTATCAGCACGCAAATTCAAGCCATTTGCTAAAGAAACTAATACTTGAACGCGGGGAATTTGCTGCTGTGGTTGAAACGCACCACCAGGATAACCCGCGACAAAGCCTCCTCGATAAGCACTTTGAATTGCTTGATATCCCCAGAAATTGCGGCTGACGTCGTTAAAATCTTGTGCCTCACGTTGCGGTGTTGGGGTAAACGCTTTGCTGACAATCGCCGCGAATTGCGCGCGCGTCACTGGTTCATTGGGCTTAAACGTGCCATCAGGAAATCCAGCAATAATCTCGCGCGATGCCAAAGCAGCAATGTACGGTTGCGCCCATAATCCTTGAACATCACTAAAGGCAAATTGTGGTGCGACAAGATTGACTTTACCTGAGGTGCGCTTCGCATCAATCGTATTACCTACAGCAAGTAAAGCATTGCCACGAGTTGCGTTGTAAACATCGTAGCGCTCGTTACTACGGATAATGTTATTTCCTGCACTTTCTGCCGTACCAAGATCCGGTTGAGCGTTGATGGTTGCGACAACACCATCGCGCTTGTTGTTCTCGATCACGTTACCACGTAAAACAGGACGTGCCGATTCAGAAATGTAAATACCATCTTCGTTTTCTTTGATTTGGTTTTCTGCAACGAGCGGTGAGGAAGCACCACCGATCGCCAACCCAAAGCCTGTATCTTGGAACGTATTGTTGCGAATTTCACCTTGGGCAGAACGTGCTACTGAAATGCCATTACCGCCGTTTTTGCTAAAGACATTACCTTCAATTTTGGGATTGGCTGTACCAGTTACAAAAACACCGTCGCGGTTACTATCGATAAAAGTATTGTTCGTGACGGTAGGATTTGCAGATTCAATCCACAGCGCGGTTCCGCGTGTATTCGGGTTGGTAATCGTCACGCCGCTAACCGCGCTATTATTTTCAGCGCGTACTGTAACATTTTGCCGCGCGAACGTAGGACTGATGTATTGTCCACCACCTGTAATGACAATCGATTGTCCTTTGCTAGCTTCATCGCCGCGTAATGTCACACCTTGTTTAATGGTAAGTGGAAAAACTTCTCCTGTTTCACTGCTGTAAGTCCCAGGGGCTAACTGAATTGCTGTGCCTGGTTGTGCTTGGCTAAGTGCGTAGGTAATAGTCCTGAAAGGAGCAGCGGCGGTACTTCCAGCACCAGCACTATCGGTTCCTGTTTGGGGATTGACGTAAATAACTGTTGTCGTTGCAGGAACTTGATTTGTACTTGGAGTCGTCGGAGTAGTTTGAGTGGGAGATAAGGTTGGCGATGGTGAGGGTAATGAAGTTGGAGTCGGGCTAGGTGATGGTATTGGTGAGGGTAATGAAGTTGGAGTCGGGCTAGGTGATGGCGATGGTGATGGAGTGAGAGTTGGCGTAGGAGCAGGATCGTTGGTTGTGGGAACAACGAATTGAGCCAGCTTTTTAGAGGAGGCGATCGCGCTGTTGCCTAAAATTGCACCTGTAGCAACCAAAAATAATGCACTCAATCCCGCACCCAAGGGTAGATGTGGCGCACGACCTTTAGTAGATATAACTCTAAAAATATTTGATTTGCGATTATTTGAATCGTGGTTTGTCATACTGTCTGCATCTCGTGTCTTGAACTAACGTAAGGTGGCGTACAAACGCAAAATTTCATTGACGAAGAGCACGTGCATTATGCTTGTGTCTCTTCACAGCCTGCTTTGAGGGCTGACTCACATTGCCTCATTTTGTCTGGCATGGTTAACGACATCAGTTTATGAGTATTTGACCAAATACGCTATTGACTGAAAAGTTTTAAAACCCATGCAAAACTATAGCGGAAGACAAATACATTTGTAGCCATGTTCCCTAAGTTTTTTGTCAAAAAATATGACTTACGCAGGAGCGCTAAGAGCCGACAACAACAGCCGTTGCAGCGAAGAAGATCGCGAAGGAAGTAAATGTCAGAAATAATCAGAATCCTATCAGTAAATTTCCTTAATTGAACTGGTATAAAAAGAGAAATAAATACTTTCAAGTAGCACTGACACCCAGCAGGATTCATCAGTGTTTGAAATCAAGGTGATTATCTCTAAAGATAGAACTTACTTCTAACGCTGCGGATACCGCAACTTAACAAATCAATTTTTCGTCAAATATCTTATAAAGAACGATTTAAAATCACACAAAAAATGCGTTTAAGATTCTTACATCTTGCTGCTGCATTAGTAGCAAGTAGTGTTTTTTTGAGTAGTAATGGAGTTTTTGAAATACCTGTGGCTAACGCGGCTGAACGCGTAGTTTTAAGATATCGAATTTTTCGCCAATCGCTTTCAGTTGCTGAACTCGCCCAATTTGCGGAAACGGGAGAACTTTCGCGATCGCTACGTTCTAATCTTGCCAGAGCAGGACAAGATCCGGCAACCGTACGCCGTTATTTAACTGAACCTGTTAAAGTCAATCCGGTTTTCTTGGATCGCGTGTTAAATAGCCCTGTGGGTAATGCTTTACTCGATGAAATCAGCCAAGTCATTTATACACCTTCACGCCGTGCAGATAGACAAGCATTACGCGCTGCTTTAGTCCTTTCCGCCCGTGATGGACAAGTTTCACTGATTGAAGTGCTGCAAAACTATCCCACACGCGAAGTACAAGTAGATGGCGATCGCTTAGAAATTGCTTATCGTCAGTTACGTCGCTTAAGCGGAAATATTCAAGATATTCTTAATCGTGGCGCACGCGTTCGAGACTTGCTCAATCGAGTCAGCTAATCTCGGTTCCCTTTCAGGTTGGTATAATTCAGCAAGGGAGTTATGCTTTTCATGCTTCCCTTGCGCACTTCAATACGCTAGAGTTTCTAAAGTTTCGCGCAAATAAAGTTTTACTTGATGGTCTAAACTGAGATCTTGAACTTGGGTATCTTGTGACGATCGCTCAAGTTGCCAACGGCGAAATCCAGAAGTAGTAGCGATCGCTTGTTTGAGATGATCCCAAATTTGGTGTTGATCCGATTGGTAAGGGCGAGAAGCAGGGATAATAGCCATATTTCCTCAGTTTTCTGTGTGAGTGTGTACTAACTTTGGTAAAAGTTGATTCACCTGCAAACCTAAAATTGTAAAATCTGGTGCTATGTTCTCTTGAGGATAAGGTTTTATCGCGGCAAATTCTGCATCACTGGTAACAAGCACCCGCATCACACTTACGGGAATTTGAAAAAACAAGTTCGCGAAGGCAAAACTACAGCCAGCGAGTAATAGTCCTAAAATCCGCCATTCACGGGGAAATAGAGTCAAGGCTACAACTGGTGCAATTTGGTACAATTGCCACAGCACTGTAACTAATAATACCGCAGCTAAGATAGTTAGTACTTTGTTGATGCGGGTATTGATTAAACTTAAAATTTGGCGCTGTTGGGTCGTTAATTTTTCTTGTTTGAGTGCGATCGCCAAAACCGCAAAAATGTAAAACGGACGTTGCAACTGCATCCACACGACTGGGACAACTCCCATCGCAGCAACAAGCGCTACCTCTAACCAGATGGGTAAAACAGGATCTCCCACCGCCAATCCTAATAAACACACATCTAAACAGATTGGGACGACGGCTAACCCCGAAAGGTGAATCCACAACATGGGTTCTGACCGAAAAGACATAGAGTAGGTAGTGCAGTATCAAAAATCAAGAAGAATAGGGGCTACAGACAATGAGTATCCCTAGCCCCTAGCCTTCTAATTTCTAGCCCCTCCTAATGTACGGCGCTTCGTTACCATCTGGAAGGCTTCGATGATATCGCCTTCAGCCCAATCGTTAAATCGATCGACACCAATACCGCACTCGTATCCGGCATTAACTTCGCGCACATCTTCTTTCATCCGTTTCAACGAGTCAAGCGAGCCTTCGTAGACAATCTTACTACCGCGCCGTACTCGCACTTTGCAGTTACGAATCAGCTTACCGGATAGAACGTAGCAACCAGCAACAGCGCCACGCCCAACAGGGAAGACCGCACGTACTTCGGCTTGACCGAGGGATTCCTCAACGAGTTCTGGCTCTAATAGACCTTCTAACGCGCCTTCAATATCTTCCAGCAGTTTGTAGATGATATTGTATTCGCGGACGTCTACACCGGCTTCATCGGCGGCTTGTCGAGCGCCGCTAGCAAGCGTTGTGTTGAAGCCAATGATTACCGCGTTACTCGCCGCTGCCAAGTCGATGTCAGTTTCGGTAACTTCGCCTGGTGCTGCTAACAACAAGCGGATTTGTACTTCGTTTTGCGGAAGTTGCTTAAGCGCACCAACGATCGCTTCGACTGAGCCTTGAACGTCGGCTTTGAGGATCAAGTTGAGTTCTTTCAACTCGCCTTCTTGTGCCTGTGCGGAAGCGCTGGTGAGCGTAGCACGTCCTTGCATTAAGCGCGATTGCCGTTGCTTGTTGGCGCGTTCCTCGGCGATCGCGCGTGCTTCCTTCTCTTGTGAGAAGACGGCAAATTCGTCGCCTGCGGCTGGTACGTCGCTTAAGCCTAAGACCTCTACTGCGAATGAAGGCGAAGCGATTTCGACACGGCGTCCGCGATCGTCTACCATTGCCCGAACTTTACCAAACGCCGAGCCAGCTACTAAGACATCGCCTACGTGTAAGGTTCCGTTTTGGACTAACAAAGTCGCAACAGGTCCTTTGGCTTTGTCAAGATGTGCTTCAATGACTGTACCTCTGGAAAGACGGTCGGGGTTTGCCGAGAGTTCTTCCACTTCGGCAACAAGGAGAATCATCTCTAGGAGTGTATCTAGGTTTTCGCCTTTGATCGCGCTGACTGGCACCATAATTGTTTCGCCGCCCCATTCTTCTGGAGTTAGCCCGTATTGTGTCAGTTCTTGTTTGACGCGATCGGGTTGTGCGCCCTCTTTGTCAATTTTGTTAATCGCGACAATGATGGGAACTTCTGCCGCTTGCGCATGGCTGATGGCTTCAATCGTTTGTGGGCGTACGCCGTCATCCGCAGCGACGACAAGAATAGCGATGTCTGTCACCCTTGCTCCACGAGCGCGCATTGCGGTAAAGGCTTCGTGACCAGGAGTATCGAGGAATACGACTTGCTGCATTTGCCCGTTGTGTTCCACATCGACGTGGTACGCGCCAATATGTTGGGTAATGCCGCCTGCTTCTCCTTGCGCGACTTTGGTTTTACGAATTGAGTCAAGCAATGTCGTCTTACCGTGGTCTACGTGACCCATGATCGTGACGACTGGTGGGCGACGCTGGAGATTTTCCAGATCTTCCACATCCAACATTTCGGTGACTTTACGGGCTTCGGCTTCGGGTTCGGCGGTTTCAACTTCCACGCCTAATTCGTTCGCCACCATCGTCAGCGTCTGAATGTCCAAGTTTTGCGTGATATTAACCGCAATACCTTTAAGGAATAGGATTTTCACGATCTCGGTATCTGGCACAACCAGCGCTTGTGCTAGTTCCTGAACGGTCATTGTGCCTGTAATGACGATTTTCTCTGGACGTTCATCTTTTTGTTCAGGTTCGCGGCGACGATTTTGTTCGCGCGCTGGAGCCATTTTTTTACTTTTCACCGCTCCAACAGGACTTGCTGTCACCCCTGAACCACTAGGACGCGCCGCTTTCTGTCTAGGTGGTCGGGCGATCGACAGGCTCACCTTAATTGGAGCTTCGACATCGAGGTCAGCATCATCTAGGTCTTCTTCATCATCGAAATCGATGATGGGTTTCATGCGCTTAGTTTTTGCTCCTGCTTTACCCGCTTTAGACCCTGAATCCTGTCCTTCATCAATTTCTTCTTCTTGCCACTTTTTCCCACCTTTTTGAGGTCGGGGTGGTGTTGGTCGCTTGAGGAGTTTTTCGGGATCTTCGATTTCTAAAAGCGTCGCTGGTTGTGTCGCTTCCTCATCGACTTCTGTACTCGTTGCTCCTGCAAGTTTTGGACGATTGGCGATCGCGGCTGGTTCGTTGAGCCGCGATACCTTAGGTCTTTGCAGTTCTGGTACTGGTTCTGCTTTGGCAGCTAGTTGCCCTGGTTTTTGCCCCACAGGACGACGTGCGGGTTTTTCTGAACCACTATCTGCTCTTGTCTCTGCCGCTGCTGGTCTATTACGTTGAGCTTGATCGCGCTTGAGGATCGGTCGCTCAGGTAAATTGAGTTGTGGCATTGTTGGTGCGACTGGTCTGGCTGGCGGTTCGACGAGTTGTGGTTTTTGGGGAACTTCTTTGGGTTTTTGAACTTCTACGAAGTTTGCTGTTAACTCGTCGCGATTGTCGCTGTCTGGTGCTTCTGGTGCTTCTACTTCTACTTTGGCGTCTTCCGATGCCGCAGAACGTACAGGGCGTGGCGGTGGAGTCATCGGCTTAGTAGGTGCCGCTGGTGATGCGAAAGGACGTGGAGCAACGGGCGAATTTCCCTGCGGCTGAGAATTTGAGGCGACTGGAGACTCTGCCTGGTTTTGGTTAAGCCGAGGAGGGGTCTTTGGTTTACGAATTTCCAAGATCTGTTGCTTCGGTGGCAAGTTAGGTCTAGGTTTAGTTTTGTTAATTTGATTTGCGTGTGTAACGGTTGATTCTCGCCGCGACGACGAACGCTCGGCGACATACTTTTCAGCTAAAGCGCGAATTCGCTCTGCTTCATTTTCACTGATCGTGCTGCTGTGACTCTTGACTGCAATATTAAGCTGGTCACAAATTGCTAGTAGCTCTTTGTTATCCAAATTCAATTCTTTTGACAAATCGTATATCCTTACTTTGCCGTTATTCATCCACTCTTCCCCTTTACCTACCAGTTTGATACGGATGGTTGCCTGAGTTTTGTTAGCATCTCCATCCTGTGAGTCCTGTGTTATTGGTTGCCGTTCAAGTTGCTGCCCGTGCCTCCAACAAAGTAAAGAGAGATGTTTTTATATGAAAAAGGTGTTTTACTGTCATCGCGACGGTTGTGTAAACATGCCATGCGCTTTTACCGCAATTTTATCCTTAGGGAATTTTTGCGGACCCTTTCTCTTGGGGGTACGCATCCGTACTAGCTAGTAATTTTGTATCTGTGTAGCTTCTTTATTTAATGTTGCATCAACCTGTAAAAAAATATGGTGTGATTTTAGTAGTTTATTGCACCGAATTAAATAAAATTGAGTTTCCTGTTTTTACTATTCTGCCACGAACCCAGTTTGACAAGAGTTAGTATCAATTCTCAGCAATTTCGCTGCCAAGATGCGAGTCCTAACGAAATTTGGAAATGACACTTAATTTTTGTTTGGGATCGGTAGTGTGGTTTCAATTTTTTGAGTTTCACTGACAGATGGGTTTGTTAATAAACGTTGCCCTAAGGCTTGGTAGATGGCTTCGGGAACAGATATCCGCAGCGATCGCCGCAACAGATTTTTCTTCTGGGCTGTTTGTAAACAGCCAGCTTGCGGACAAAGATATGCAGAACGCCCCATACCCTGATCTAATTGTAACTCCCCAGAAGGATAGACGCGGACAATTCGCCAGAACTCATGTTTCAAGGCGACCCGACGACAACTAATACAGCGTCGATAGTTAGGTTTCATCGATGAGGGTTCAGGATTTAGAGATCAGGGTTCAGCGATATTGTAATTGTCTATCTTTCGTTTCAGCTTAAGCTGGGGCATCGCTTACTTCCATAGTTTCTGTAAATTCTTCGTCTAGTTCATCTAATTCATCTTCGTCTTCTGCTTGATCCATTTCCATTTGAGCTTGTTGCGCTTGATATTCGGCAGCAGCGGCGGCAAATTTAGCGTCTTCTGCGGCGTAGTCGTACTTCGCGCGGTCTTTGATATCGATTTTCCAACCGGTTAAGCGTGCAGCTAAGCGGACATTTTGTCCTTCTTTACCAATTGCTAAGCTGAGTTGGTCTTCGGCAACAAGGACGTGCGTTTGCCGCGATTCTGGGTCCATCAAGCGCACCTCATCGACACGGGCAGGGCTAAGTGCGTTGGCAATATAGGTCGCGGGGTCTGGCGACCAACGAATCACATCAATTTTCTCGCCACGCAGTTCGTTGACAACAACTTGAATTCGCGAACCGCGCGCGCCAATACACGCACCGACAGGATCGACATCGCGTTCTAAGGTATCAACGGCGATTTTCGTGCGAGGACCAACATAGCGCGACGGGGGGTTTGCTTCGCGTGCCACTGCGACAATGCGCACGACTTCATCTTCAATTTCTGGAACTTCGTTAGCAAAAAGATATACTACTAAGCCCGCATCCGCACGCGAGACAACGAGTTGGGGACCGCGTTGCTGACCTTGTGAAACTTTTTTGAGGTAAACTTTGAACGTGGCATTTGCACGGTAGTTATCGTTAGGCAATTGTTCGCGTTTGGGTAGTTCGGCTTCGACTTCGGGCTGACCAAAACCGCTACTGACTGCCATAATGACCGATTGTCGTTCAAAGCGCAGTACTCGCGCTTGCAGAACAGTGCCTTCTAGGTCTTGAAATTCCTCTTGAATCATTTGCCGTTGTTGGTCGCGGAGTTTTTGCGCAAGTACTTGCTTGGTCTGCATTGCTGCCATGCGCCCAAATTCTTTTTGTTCGGGCGTCACGTCTAACACAACCTCGCTGCCAAGTTGTGCTTCTTCTGCGACTTCTTGAACTTCGCGTAAGGAAATTTGATGATCGGGATCGCTAATTTCTTCGACGATGGTTTTGGTGGCGAGGACGCGAAAGCCTTCTTCTTCTACGTCAAGTTCAACTTCAAAGTTGTCAAAGAAATCTTCGTCAAAATGCTGTTTATCGAGGTTTTGCGCTCGACGATATCGTTCGTAACCTTTCAGTAGTGCTTCGCGGAGCGCCGCTTGTACGGCAACACGCGGTAAATTGCGCTCGCGACTAATATTTTCAATTAAATCTTTCAGTCCAGGCAAACTTACCATTGACATAATAAAATCCTCAATAAAGAAAATAGGGGTCAGAGGTCAGGGTTCGGGGATCAGGGGGATAAAGAGTTACTCGTAAAGAGTGTTGAGTTAAGAAATTCTAATGCCTCCGGCACGCTGCACGAATAACTGAAAATTCAAAACCCAAAACTCCTAGATCGCCCTTCGCCTCTGTTCTAACGACGATCGTCTAGCTGTACTTTAGTAATGAGCGCGCGCGGAATGGCAACTACTCGACCTTTCTGGTTTAAGTAGACGGCTGTTTCATCGCGACGAATGAGTTGTCCTACCCACTCCTGCTGACCTTCATGCGGTTGAGAACTCCTAACAAGCACCGCAAACCCTTTAAAAGCAGTAAACTCTCGGTCGGTACTTAATTGCCGCGAAGTTCCTGGGCTAGAAACTTCCAACACATAAGCATCTGGAACAATACTTGCCTGATCCATTTGGGCTTCTAACGCACGACTCATTCGCTCACAATCATCTAACCCAGTATCTTGCTGTGGATTGCGTATATCCACACGCAGTACAGGAGGGCGTTGGTTAGTGTGAAAAACTACTCCGACCAATTCCAAGCCGAGTTCTTCTGCTACTGGTGTTGCTATTTCAATGATTTGTGGAATTAGGGGATGAGTCATTTTCCAAAATAAAAAAGTGGGTTGTTACCCACTTCCTGCGAAATGATATTTTCCAAGAAGTTTTTAGAACGAACTCATCTGAGGCTCGTTTCTTATTTCAGTTTATCGCATCATAAAAGTAAGGTGTAGGCAACATTCATGCGGCAACTCTTAATTCAAGTACCACATGGTTATGGCAAGGAAGTTTTAGCAATAGCTCAAGCTTATGATGCTACAAATACAGCACGAGTTGAAGCAACAGGAAATAACGAACCGATTGATCTTGTCATCGTTCATATTTCTAACCAGAAAGTCGAAGAATTTTTAGGAGATTTGGAATCGCTACCAAACTTACAGGTGACGCTGATTCCGCGTGGGGTGATTGCGATGCATCCACCTGCCGATCAAGCACCGCAGCAGGTGACTGATGTCAAGGCGCGTAGCCCAATTGAAATCTTTTTGGCAGGTTTGCAAAGTGTCGGTTCTTGGAAAGCTTTTCTCGGATATGCTGCCGCAGCGGGTGTAGTGGTGTGGATTGGTTTATACACAAATACAAGTTATTTACTCGTAGCGGCGATGTTGATTGCGCCGTTTGCAGGTCCCGCGATGAATGTGGCGATCGCCACAGCACGCGGTGATGTGAATCTTCTCAAACGTACTTTATTACGCTACTTCGCTGCACTTGCTGTCACAATTGTTGTTGCTGGTGTCCTCAGTTTTCTACTTCAGCAAGAGGTGGTGACGAGTACGATGAGTGATACCAGTAAGATATCGACGGTTGCCGTACTTTTACCGCTCGTTGCTGGGGCGGCGGGGGCGATTAACCTCGTGCAATCAGAACGCAGTAGCCTTGTCTCTGGTGCAGCGGTGGGAATGCTTGTGGCGGCTTCACTCGCACCACCTGCGGGATTGATTGGCATGGCGGGTGTGATGGGGCGATGGGATTTAGCAATTAATGGTGTGTTTTTATTGTTATTGCAACTAGTGGGTATTAACTTATCGGCTTCGCTGGTCTTTCGGAGTTATGGTTTAACAGCAAGAGGGGCGCGATATCAGCGGGGTAAGAAAGCGCTGTTTCCGGCGATACTAGCCGTAACATTTGTGGCACTTCTAGCGTTACTCATCTGGCAGTTTAGCGCTTCTCCCAATCTGCAACGTAGTAGCCGCGAACAAAGTGCTAATCAGACAATTCAGCAGGCGGTAGAAGATAGCGACTTGGTGGAACTTGTAGAGGCGAATGTCCGGTTTCCAACGCCGAATATTTCTGGACAAAATACACTACTTGTGGTGATGTACGTGCAGCGACGTGCGGGGGTAACTGCATCCGCAGAAGTGATTAGCGATCGCCTTACGCAAGCAGTTCAAACAGCGTTACACAATCAAGACTTTAATGTTACCCCACTGGTGAGTGTTAACGTCCTATCCGCACCAAATACTCAAAATTAGGCAGCAGCCATAATCACTACCTAATTCCCATCGAGTTTTAACTCTGTTTACTTCGCGGCTTCAGGAATTGCTGAGGGATATACGCCATCAGCTACAAGTACAGGCTTTTGGCTATATTCTGCTTCTAGCTTTCTTTGAAGATCCAAATCCCATGTTAAGTCATAGTCGCGCTCGATCTCCGCAACGACAAATGGACGAAGTACCCCAGTTACAGCAACAGTTTCACCATCATTAACTGCTGCCTTAGGATTTGCATTAATGACTAACAAATCCTCAGCACCAAGTAGCCGATCTTCATCTAAGGTAAACGAATTGACATCTACAATATCTTCGACTTCACCCGTAACAGCCAGCGTTTGACCGTAGTATCGACTGGGATTTTGTGTAATCTGGCCAGGTTCAGGCGCTAAAGCTATTGACTGCGCATAAATGACTGGTTGACCTTCATACTCTACGTACAAGTTTGGATCTAGACCTAAGTTATAGTCTCGGTTGACGTCAGCAACAACTAGCTTGGCAACTTGACCTGTTACTTGCACTTCTGTATTTTCAGGTAGGACAAAAGGTTTTCCTGACGTATTAACTACCAGAATATTCTCATTGCCAAAAAACTGTTCGTCACTGATTGTGAATGTAGTATCACTAATCTTTTGAACTGGTTCGCTTCTGACAGTGACCGTCTTACCAATGAGTGCCTCAGTTTGGTTCGCTACTTGCTCTGTTGTGACATTTCCTGGACTTGCCGGAGTCGTTGCTTGTGGCTGGTTGGTTTCGCAAGCTGCTAGTAATGTCACCGAGGCTACTAGGGCGATCGCTTTCTTCTTATTCCATAAGCCCTGTAAACTATTTGTCACTTCTACAATCTCCTCAACTTTACAAATTTTTTCTTGTAATTTGGTAAATATCAACCAATTACAAATCTTTCTATGTGTCTTAGAATCTTAGACGAACACCTTATTTCTGTTTGTACCGTTACTTTAATTGCAACAAGAAAAAGTGTTTTTCTGGAGATATCGGTCACCCTGCCAATTACAACCAGCGCAACTTACTAATCTCTAGCACTTCAATGTAAGCGTAAGGCTCAAAATGGTCAATTTTTTCTTTTCTTATTTAAGTTTTGCTTGAATTTTATGACTTCTTAAACTTCGCATTTAACATCTAATATTTTTGTATTGCTAAGCCTAATTTAGACGAAAATACCTGAATAGGCTACCTACTCACGATAGAATTATTTAATACACTTCTTCGCTAAATTACTACTTGGGATGTACTTTAGATTATCAAATCAAGCTGAATTGAAATTATTGAGTAGTTTAAATATGAGTCACTAAAGCTTTAAACGTTATTGTTTTATATTAATTATATCAATTGAAAATAATATCAATTTTATTTATCAAAAAATATCTTTATTATTCTTAACAATCAATTGAAGAAAATAACTATTTGAAATGACCTTTACAAAAATCATTAAATTGATGAATCGATTAATTCATAGATATTAAGCTAGGCAAAATATCTTTCTTTAGTGTGATTGATTCTCAGTACTATATTTCAAAATATTGTAATAATAGATGCTACAAGCATTCGTGTTTACCACAAGTAACAAGCAGAATGCAGCGCATAATTTTTATTCCACTGGGATCAGGAATTAGAACTGTACTTGTTTAACACAAAATGAAATCGCTTAAATACATATTGCTCAGTTTATTAGGAGTCGCTTCGCTATTGGCGATTTGGGGCTTAGTAGAACCCTACTTTATTGATACAGAAGAAGAAGTAGCAGAAATCCCGAATCTCCCTGATGCTTGGGAGGGACAAAGAGTTGCGGTTATTGCCGATTGGCAAATTGGAATGTGGCTTGGTAATACCAACACCATTAGACGTGTAGTCGATCAATTAATTCAAGAACGTCCAGCACTTGTACTAATTGCTGGTGACTTTATTTATCATGCGGATAAGGGAAATGACAATGAAATTGGCAAGGCGGTAGAATTGGTTCGCCCGTTGGTAGCAGCAGGTATTCCTACTTACGGGGTACTGGGCAATCACGACTACGCAATGGATGCCAAAACTGCCCCACCGAATGAACAGATAGCAGGCGAACTGTATGCAGCGCTGGAACAAGCAGGTGTGGATATGTTACAAAACGAGGCAGTTTCCCTAGTACCGCCAGCAAACCAACAACCAACAGGAGAAGATTCACTGTATCTCGTGGGTATTGGATCGCGGTGGGCGAACAAAGACAATCCGGCGATCGCATTGTCTCAAATACCACAAACTGCACCAAGATTAGTAATGATGCATCATCCAGATTCGTTTGAGAAATTTCCTGCTAACACGGCACCTTTAGCAGTCGCAGGACACACGCATGGCGGACAAGTGCGTTTGCCATTTTTGCCCCAATGGTCTTGGATGACGTTTGTGCGAGAAGATAAAGTTCACGTTGATGGTTGGATCGAAGCAAGTTACGGACAGCCAGGAAATCGCCTGTATGTGAATCGGGGTATAGGTTTTAGCATTGCGCCAATTAGAATCAACTGTCCGCCGGAAGTGACGCTATTTAGGCTTCGAGAAGCAAGTTAATAAAAACTTACTTGAGTTTTTGTAGAGGTCAAACACCTGAATAGGTACTTTATTTATTCATTTGTTTGAAGACTTCTTCTAGCATCGGTGGTAGTTTATCATTCAAGCGTCCACCGCGTACTAACTCTGCATAAGTATCCGCTTCAATCGCGAGGAGTTCTTCTTGCAGTTGTTCTACCGCAAAGTCTCGTAGCTGAGGATGTTCATTGCGTAATTTGTTCATATCCTGCTGTACGTCATCGAGTTGACCTTCTACCAAGGCTTTTTGGTAACGATAAAACTCTGGATCAATTTCGGGGCGAAGATTTGCTTGCGTCAAATGTTCTAAAACTCGATTCATCGCGACCCAACGCGCGATCGCTTCCAAATACTCCTGACGTACCGCTTGATCGCTTGAAGGTTTGAATTTTGTTACTAAAGGTTTGGTGGTTAATCCTTGTACCAACAGCGTGAATAGGACGACACCAAAAACAACAGAAATAATTTGTGTACGCTGTGGTAAGACTTCTGGCACACTTAAAGCCAGTGCGATCGCCACCGAACCGCGCAAACCTCCCCACCATAAAATCAGTTCATCGGACCAAGATATTTCTGATTTAACCAAGATGTTACTCAACCAACCCAAGCCGAAGATTGCGATCGCGCGGGTGACGATCATGGCGGCGATCGTAATCGCAATCAGTCCTAAATTTGCGCCTAAGTCGTTGAACTTGATTTGATCGCCAATCAGCAGAAACACGATAGAATTGACAAAAAATGCCAAAAAGTCCCAAAACTGAGTTACAGCTAATCTCGTACTCGGCTGCATTCCGATTCGCGAGCCAAAGTTTCCTAAAACGAGACCTGTAGTGACAACGCCAATAACGCCTGAACCGCCTAAATCTTCGGTGATGATGTAAGTACCATACGCCGAAACTAAAGTAAGTGATTGCTCGACCAAAGGTAAATCAAATCGCTGCGTTAGATAAGAAATGCCAAAACCGACAACACAACCACAACCAATTCCGATTCCAACAACGGTAAAAAACCGTGCAATGAGTTCTTGAAGTTCTAAAGTATCTGTTCCTAGCGCAAAACCGACGACAAAACTAAACGCGACAACAGCAATTCCATCATTGAATAAGCTTTCGCCTTCCATGAGAATTGTCAAACGTTTTTCGACACCGAGTTCGCGAAATAACGCAATCACAGAAACCGGATCAGTTGCGGCGACACACGCACCTAAAAGCAAAGCAATTCCGATTGTCACTCCGGCGGTTTGATTAAGTGCTAAACCTACACCAATCACCGAAATAACAACCCCTAAAATCGCAAACAGCGTAATTGGCACTAAGTCGCGCTTAAGCTTAGTCCATTCCATATTCCACGCTGCTTCAAACAACAGCGGGGGTAAAAATATCGTCAAAATCAGTTGTGGCGAAAGATTCACTAATCTCACATCAACAAACGCCAAACCTAAGCCAACAATGACTAAAAGCAGCGTATAAGGAATTTGACGAAACCAGCTAAAAAACTGTGGTAATGTGGCGATACTTAAGGAAACTGATAGTACCAAAAGAAATTGCTTAATATTTTGCTCAATCGCTACTTCGGCTAGTGTTTCTGTTGTCATGTTAGCTAAAACTTAAGTTTATTCATCAAAAGAAGAACCGTTGACGCCTTCACGTCTTACTTCTTCAATTTGACCAACTTCAAAAATTAAAGTAAAGCGTTGTCCTGTTTCTCTAGCTAAAAATTCTTCTAAAAGCTCAACTTGTCTTGGCGTGACAGGGTCTCTAGAACGAACACTTAAGCGTACTACTGGGGGATCGCTCGACCAGTTAACATTACTATCGATAAGTACCAATCTTTGAAAAGTCACAGTTCGGTTTAACAGCGCGCGTCTCAGACCAGCTTCGAGCCGAGTTTGCTGAGTCAAGCGAAAAAAGCTAAATCCTAGCGGTACAAGTAGCATTGTCGTTAGTCCAACGGTCCAAATCAGTGCTTTTTTAGCACGATAGAGCGGAGTATAGCCTGTAGCTAGAAAAATCAGCATACAAGAAAGCGTAATTCCTAGCAAATTGGTGAGATACAAAACCGATGCGCCAAGACTTAAAGACCAATTTGCTTGTGAAAGTCCTAAACCAATAACACAAATCGGTGGCATTAAAGCAACAGAAATCGCAGTTCCTGCTAACGTTGGCGAAACTTTGGGTTCAACTTTGGCAAAACCACTTATTCCTCCTGCTGCGATCGCAATTCCTAGATCGAGCAAAGTCGGACGCGATCGCGAAAAAATTTCACTACCAAATTCCGCTAAACCAACAGACATTCCAATTAACCACGAGATCGCAATCGCCAGCAGTGTGCCCACAATGATCGAACTTAAGCCTGTGCGAAATAACCGGAAGTTACCCTCCAATGCACCGAATGCCATTGCCCGAATCGGCAACATTAAAGGAGCCACAATCATCGCGCCAATAATCACGGCGGCGCTATTCGACAGTAATCCAAAGGTAGCAATAACACAAGAGCCAACGATTAAGATAATATAAATCCGCTCTAGCGCTGATTCTTCTAATAGCCCCTCGTGCATCGACTGCAAATCGTGCAGTGCAACTCTCCGCTTATGCAGCAAGTTAAATCGTCGGCGAATATCAAACAGCACACTACTCTCCTGGAACTACTCGTAAAGCTTAAGACCAAAATATGAGTTAGGATGTTGCGCGGCAATTTCTCATCCAAGTATTATCACTGAGGAGCAGAAAAACGTCATCCCCTATGCTGATGAGCCTAGTTAATTTAGGCAAATTCATTAATGAAGGATTTTCAGCAAATTGCATTCATAACTCACAATTTTTCGGTATTAACAAGTTCATGAACCTGGAAACAGCAGCATTAGAAGCTTGGCAAAGAATTCAAGGCATGGTCAATAGCACAATCGTCTTGCTACCCAACGTCGTAGTAGCATTGATTGTCTTTGCAATCTTTTTTTTCGCAGCGCGCTCTTTCAAATTATTTGTTAGAAAGCTAACACGAAGACACCGACAAGCACGGAATTTAGGGATGGTGCTGGGGCGCTTGACTCAAGGTGCAGTTGTATTAATTGGTTTATTTGTTGCGTTGTCAATCGTCATTCCAACTTTTCGCGCCGGAGATTTGGTACAACTACTCGGAATTAGCGGTGTGGCTATTGGTTTTGCGTTTCGCGATATTCTGCAAAACTTTCTTGCAGGAATTTTAATTTTATTGACTGAGCCATTTCACATTGATGACCAAATTGTATTTAAAGACTTTGAGGGAACTGTCGAGAATATTGAAACGCGGGCGACGACAATTAGAACGTATGACGGTCGTCGGATTGTCATTCCTAACTCGGAACTATTTACAAATTCAGTAACAGTCAATACAGCTTTTGAAAATCGTCGATTACAGTACGATATCGGCATTGGTTACGGCGATGATATTGACCGTGCGAAGGAACTGATTTTAGAAGCAATGTACAGCGTCGATGGAGTATTACGCGACCCAGCGCCTGATGTCCTTGTGGTGGATTTGGCAGAAAGTACGGTAAATATTCGCGCGCGTTGGTGGGTACAGCCACCCAGAAGATTAGAAACATTGCAAATGCGCGATGGAGTTTTAACCGCAATTAAGAAAACGTTAACCGAGAATGGCATTGATATGCCGTTTCCCACACAGCAGATTTTGTTTCACGACCAAACCGAAGAAACCGACGGCGATCGCACGCGTCAACGCGAAGGATGGCCCGCTGGAAACAAAGAAGTCCCCAAACCGCGTAGAATCAGCGACTCGATTAGAAAGCTGGCTGAAATGCGATCGCCAAACGGCAAAAACGACCGCGCACAAACACAGGATCAACCATGAGCACTAAACTAGGCAAAGTCTGGGAATCGCTTCACACGAGTTTTTGGTTTATCCCATCATTAATGGTACTCGGTGCGATCTTCTTAGCGTATGTTACGCTCACGCTCGATCACCAAGAATATGATTTGATAAGAACTTTGCCATTAACCTACACTCGTGGACCTGATGGCGCGCGCGAGATTCTTTCTACCGTTTCTGGTTCGATGGTTACAGTGGCTACCACTGCTTTTTCTATTGTGATTGTGGCATTGCAACTTGCATCTGGACAATTTGGACCGCGCTTGCTACGGAATTTTATGCGCGATACAGGTAATCAAATTGTACTAGGCACATTTATTTCAACGTTTATCTACTGCTTGTTAGTGCTGCGTACGATCAATAGTCAAGACAATGAAGAGTTTGTTCCGCATTTTTCGGTAACTTGCAGCATTATCTTGGCAGCAGTTGGTGTGGCAGTTCTCATTTACTTTTTACATCATGCTGCAACATCGATTCAAGCACAGCAAGTCATCTCTAATGTCGGTCAAGATCTTCATGAAACGATTGATCGCTTATTTCCTCAAAAAATTGGACAAGGCGAACCAGCAGGTCAAGACAGTGGGACAGATATTCCGAGAGACTTTGAGCGTGAAGCCGAATCCATTAGAGCAAAAGTTGGTGGTTATATTCAGGGCGTTGACAATGAGGAGTTAATGAAATTTGCAACAGAAAATGATTTACTGATACGTCTTAATTACCGCCCAGGAGACTTTGTTGTTAAAGGTAGCGATCTTGTAACGATTTTCCCAGGCAAGCGGATTCATAAAAAACTTGCGGAAAAGATTAATGGCTTTTTTGTTGTCGGTAATCAGC
The DNA here is from genome assembly GCF_000317555.1 of Gloeocapsa sp. PCC 7428. Taxonomy (GTDB): domain Bacteria; phylum Cyanobacteriota; class Cyanobacteriia; order Cyanobacteriales; family Chroococcidiopsidaceae; genus Chroogloeocystis. The sequence goes on along the minus strand of NC_019745.1, from coordinate 1,732,246 downwards.
GCACTCCGCAGCAAGACGTCGAGTTTTGTGTAAATCAGCTAGTTGAAATTGCTGTACGTGCCTTGTCTCCAGGAATTAACGATCCGTTTACAGCGATTCAGTGCATCGATCAACTTAGTGCAGCTTTGTGCCACTTAGCACAAAAAAGTATTCCTTCTCCCTATCGTTACGATGACAATCAGAAGCTACGTGTCATTGCTGAATCAGTCAGTTTTGCGGATATGGTTGATACTGCGTTTAACCAAATTCGACAATATGGACAATCAAGTGTGGGCGTAACGATTCGATTATTAGAAGCGATCGCGCGGATTAGTGAATGTACTCACACGAAAGAACAACGTGCAGCACTTCTGCGTCATGCACAAATGATCGAACGCGGTAGCCACGAAGGAATATCCGAAGAACTCGATCAAAAAGATGTTCAAGAGCGATATTTTGCCGTTCTCAAGCTGTTAAAAGCATAGTAATTCTGAAATTATTTATTTTCACTGACGTTTCACTGACGTTGCCAAATTGGTAATTGGTTAATTGCTTGTAGCGTCAAATTGACATAAGTTGTCTTGCTTGCTGAAACATAATCTCTACCAAAATAACCTTGCGAACCATCGTGTTCGTGCGGTCCACTCACAACGGATTGATAACGCCCCTGCTGACGGGCGCGGCTAAAAGGAGAAGCAATCGTAAATACCCAACGCGAAGGAAAAATAATCCCACCGATATCTTCTACCCAATCTTGAGTCCCGCGCAAGTGGAAAACACGGTCAGCTTGCTCAAAGCCATTAATACCATTAAACACGCCCCCAACAGAAACCACAGTAATATCTGAATTCAGCCATTGATTAAGATACGGAGTCGCCCCTAACGCGACTTGTGCACCGCCACTGGTACCAATGAGAATAATGTCTAATGGTTGACGTTGCGAATCGAGTGGTAAGGGATGGGCTGCATTCATCTGTTCGGCGATCGCACTCGCGATTCCCTGGTTATAAACCGGACCATAACGCTCATCGGCGGAAATCGCAAAGCGCCACAGATTACGAATTTTAATCAGGATATCAGCAATACCAAGCCAGCCTTCAGCTTCGTTAGCAAAGCGCCATACAGGGGCTAATAAGCGTTCTCCTCCCAAGTTTTCGTTGGCTGCGGAGTAAGGAAAAACATCTTTAACAATGGCACAATTTTGACGCGTTTGTGCTAAACCTTGAAGAAAGTCTTCTTCGCCCTCGGTTAATTCATTTGTGGAAAAATCGCCTACTCCGGTGAGAAAAATGATATAACAAGTTAAATTTCTTGGCTTACCAGCACGATTTGAGTTATTTCGCTCAGGAAGTTGCAGCGATTGTCGCTTCAAGCCCAACGTTTCCGATTGTGTCAGCCACCATACCAAAGTTCCGATTGGCGAAAGTGTTCCCCAGAGCGCAAGGATCACTGCTGCTAAAAGGAGTAGCCTTAAAGCACCACCACGCAGCCACTCAAGAATACTATTAACTAACTTTAACATTGCGTATCAATATATCTAGGCAGCACTTGCTATATCGACCTCAAAAAAGCTCTCTTCCCAATTCCTTCGTTTGTGTTTTAAGGGCTAACGCTACGCTAGCGTGTGCTTTGTGGTTCATTCAAAAAACCCAACTTAAATAGTATCAACGTGATGTCTTTAGTGTGCCCGTTTCGTATACCACTCATCACACCAACTTTGAAATTTTTTATACATCACGCACTCTTGGTCAATGTTTTTAGCTTAATCTTGCTCAGTGCTAGGATTATCGACCGACCAAATCGGCAATGCATTGAGCTTTTCCAGCGTTAAATCGATATATTTAGTACCATCATCTACGGTTGCTTCACCAAAATAGCCGCGATCGCCATCATGTTCGTGAGGACCTGTTTCAATTGCTTGATAGCGTCCTTGACGGCGCGCGCGATTAAAGGGAGAACCAAAAACCCAGCGCCAGCGTGAAGGAAAGATAATCCAACCGATATCATCAATCCAATCTTCAGTACCGTAGAGGTGGTACACGCCATTGGCTTGAGCAAAACCATCTCGACCAGCAAAAACACCACCAATCGAAATCGCGAAAACTTGCGCATTTAACCAGTCCTCAAGATAAGGAACCGCCCCCAGCGCGACTTGCGCTCCACCGCTAGTACTCATCACGATCGCATTAATTCTTTGATTTGCAGGAGGTATGGGAGACGCTGCATTCATGCGATCGATAATTGCACTAGCAATTCCTCGGTTATACACGGTTCCATAGCGCGGGTCTGCGGATAACGCCATGCGCCAAATATTCCGAATGTTAATTACCGTATACGCTAAGCCGTCAGATTGTCTGATGACATTCCACACAGGTGCTAATATCCGTTCTCCGACTAATCCTTCATTTGCAGCAGAATATGGAAATACATCTCGTACTGACACGCACTGAGGATGTGATTCAATCACGCGGTCTACAAAATTTGATTCTTCCTCGGTTAAGTTATCTGCATCATAGCTTCCTACTCCTGGGAGGAAAACGACGTAGCAATTAACTGATGCTTCAGTTGAACTCGAGTCATCATCTGAAGTTGCGTCGGGTTGACTCGAATCAGGATTTACACTCTCCTCATCCTGTGATAACCACCATAGGAGCGTTTCTAGCGGCGCTAGCGTTCCCCAAATCAAAAATATGACGACAGCCAGACTTAGTAGCTTAAATGTAGTACCATGCAACCAATCGAAAACCCGTTTCATCAAGCTAATCCTATGTGTAGCTTTGTAGTATGTAAAATCAAAACCTGCTTTATCACTTTTTATACTTAGATATAGGATAAAAATACCTTATTCTAAAGTCGTAATTATCTAGCAAAAGTCGAGATTGAAGGTGAGTGCCAGGAAAGACCAATGGAAGTTTAGAACAACTTTGCGGGAAGCTTTGACTTTGGATGCTCACTTCTATGAAGATGCTCCTAATACACGCAGAACGCGCCGCGTTGCTCAATCTATTGTGATTGCGGCAGCCATCTCGAATGCTTTGGGTAATGCCTTTATTTTATTAATTAATCGTGTCGGTATTACTACGTTTGTCTTCGCATTAATACTTAATGTTGTGAGTGTAGTTCTAGGTTACTATTTCTGGACTTTTACGATTTGGAAAATTGGCGATCGCTTCAAACCAGGTCATGTTTCGTTTCAAGAACTACTCGTTCCGATTGGTTTTGCCTACGCGCCTCAAGTATTCAACTTTTTAACGTTAATTCCGCTGCTAGGAATTCCTATTCAGCTAGTCCTCGCAGTTTGGAGTTTACTTGCTGTTATTGTTGCAGTCCGCCAAGGGTTAGATATTAGCAACGTCTGGGCGGCGGTCATTTGCCTAATCGGTTGGCCTTTGATTCAATTAGCCGTAGGCTCGGTACAAGTTTTATTCACGAATTAAGAGGAGCTAAGGAGCTAGTGATGAGTGGTTAGTTTTGAGTCTTCCAGAGTTTTGGAAAGCGCAGCGTGCTGTAGACATTATTAATTAAAAGATTTTCCTAACTGAACACTCAAAATTCATTATTCATAACTCACCCGCGCTTTCTACTCTTAATCTCGCACCATTCTAAAACGCGATTCCACGCCCACCAAGGATCAGGATCGCCTGCTTGGGCTTGACCTTGCTTGCTGCTGTAGTAGCCGACATGACCGCCATGGGATGTGAGAATTAAGTCTATATTCGGGTTGCGATCGCACGAGGAATGCAAATCTGGCACAATCGCCGGATCGAACATTGGATCGTCTGCTGCATAAATAATTAAGGTTGGTTTATCCAAGCTGGGTAAAATTTTTAAGCCGCTACTTGCTTCGTAATACGCCTCAACCGAGGGAAAGCCCAAGCGTCCGATGACAAGTTCGTTGTCAAAAGCCCAAATACTATTTGCGCGTTCAATGGCTGCGGGGTCGATTACGCCTGGATGGGCTTCGTAAATTCGCCAAGCAAGTCTTTTCAGTTCTTTGGCGATCGCTTGTTCTAAATATTTTCCCAGGGGATCTTTAACTAAATACGAAAGCGATCGATTCGAGTCTAAACTCGGACAAATCACCGCTGCACCCCCAATGTCTTCATAACTGAGGCGCGTAAGGTTTTGTTCTTCTTGAGTAGAGTCAGCACTCGGCACTTTCTCTGACCGCTGACCGCTGACCGCTGACTCATTAACTGCTTTTATTGCCCATAGCGCCAGTTGTCCACCCAAAGAAAATCCTGTGAACCAAAATTTGGCAGGACATCCCATCGCTTTAGCTTGGGCAGCAATCTGAACAAAATCTTCTCCCTCATACAAGCCGTCGGATGTCAGTGTTGGCGACAATAAAGCTGTTTTACCGTGAGCGCGCCAATCAAACAAAACGACTGCGTAGCCTTGGGCAAATGCCTTACGTCCTAAGATGCGCAGAAACCATTGATTCTCTAAAGAGCCTGTAATTCCGTATGTGCCAATAATTGTGCCACGCGGATTTTCTGGAATAGCTACCCACGCAAAAATTGGTACTTCCTGCGCTCCTACAAAGGTTTTTTCTTGATATGGTGGTTCAGGATCATTTACAGTATTTTCCCAATCGCGACTTGCCCATAAAGCTGTATGCAACGTCATGGCAAGACCATTTTTTAACCACCAGGGAGGAGTATAAATAGAACTTAGCAATTTTTAGCAACTTTTACTTGCAGCAACGATCAAGCAAATTTAACGTCCAGCGATCGCGTAAGGGACTACCTTACTCTCATAATTAGCACTTTTGTGTTAGAAGCTTTACACAATAATCTTTAGCAAACTTTTATAATCCTCCTTATAATCAGTACAGCAATCTTTGTATCTACCAAAGGTTCTTATTTAACTTTAATAAACGGTAACATTTTTTAGAATGCCTCGGATACTCGTTATAGATGATGACCCTGCAATCTCTGAACTAGTTGCGGTTAATCTCGAAATGGCTGGATATGATGTTAGCCAAGCAGAAGATGGCATTAAGGGACAGGCGTTAGCGATCCAGATCCAGCCAGATCTCATTATGCTTGACCTCATGCTACCCAGGGTTGATGGCTTTACGGTTTGTCAGCGGTTGCGGCGCGATGAACGAACCGCAGAAATTCCCGTATTGATGCTCACAGCGCGGTTGCGGCGCGATGAACGAACCGCAGAAATTCCCGTATTGATGCTCACAGCGTTGAGCCAAACGCAAGATAAAGTCGAGGGTTTCAATGCTGGTGCGGATGATTACCTGACAAAGCCTTTTGAAATTGAAGAAATGCTAGCCAGAGTCAGGGCGCTATTGCGACGCACCGATCGCATTCCGCAAGCAGCTAAGCACAGTGAAATTCTCAACTATGGTGCGTTAACGCTAGTTCCCGAAAGGTTTGAAGCGATTTGGTTTGGGCAGACGGTTAAACTCACTCATTTAGAATTTGAGCTACTGCACTGTTTATTACAACGCCACGGACAAACGGTTTCTCCAAGCGATATTCTTAAAGAAGTATGGGGTTATGACCCTGATGACGATATTGAAACGATTCGCGTTCACATTCGCCACCTACGCACCAAATTAGAACCAGATCCCCGTCATCCCCGTTATATCAAAACAGTGTACGGTGCAGGTTATTGCTTAGAACTTCCAAGTGAAGAACAAAGCAGTGACAATAATAGTGGTATACCGACAAGTGCAGTCCTTCCCGAAAAAGCGCCTAACTAAAAAATTAACTTAATCAAGCCGGTGTATCTATATTCGTAATTATCTATTTTTTCTGTGTTTGGAGTGGTAGCCTACGGCACGATGCTGTGCGTCTACGTTAAAGTTCGATTTTATACCACGACGCATTCAGGTGAGGACAAGTAGATTGAGTAAATGTATTGCGCTGGTAAGCTTTTTTAAAAGATCAGAGCTAACCGCTATACATAAACGCATGAATAGCAAATAAAGCGATCGCCACTTAGCGCGCGATCGCCCTATCGAGAACAACAATTACTTAAGGAGCAAGTGCGTTACCGCGTAACAAGCTACCGAGTGTTTTTGCCGTAATCTTCATTTGAGTAATCGGGTTTGCTGGTACGACTGTCTTATAGAGATAGCTATCAAACGTCAGTCGCTGTACATCCCGATCCGCACACATCTCGACAAAAGCTTCGCGTGTCGCATCGCTGCGGTAAAAAACTGTTTGCAGCAGATCCAACACTTTGTAGGTCATGCCATATTTTCTATCCCAGCGCTTGAGGTAAACTTTTAATTCACTCTCTGTAGGAATGCGAGTTCCTCCTTGAGAAACCTCGACGAGGGTTTCCGCGCACATCCGACCTGATTTTGCTGCAAAGTAAATACCTTCGCCAGAAGACTTCGTGACGTAGCCTGCGGCGTCACCAACAAGCGCTACACGTCCAACCACACGGCGAGGACGAGGATGTTCCGGAATCGGATGCGCTTCTACTTTAATGATTTGACCGCCGACGAGTTTTCGCGCCGCCCGCGCCCGAATCCCAGCTTGCAACTGTTTGATGCTCGCTTTGTTGACTTGCATTGTGCCTGTACCGACAGCAACGTGGTCGTATTTCGGGAACACCCAAGCGTAGAAGTCAGTAGAGACGTCGTTACCGACGTACATCTCGGCAAGGTCGTTGTAGTACGCCATTTGTGCTTCGGGTAAGCGAATTCGCTCTTGGAAAGCGATCGCATAGTTGTAATCTCCGGCATCAATCTCCTTAGCAATGCGGGAGTTTGCCCCATCAGCACCAATAATCGCATCCACTTTTAAAGATTTAGCGATTCCTTGCGCGCCACCTTCCGAGTGGTCTACATAGTGAATCGTATAAGGGTCTGTATTATTTTGCGGAATATCGAGTTTATGAACTGTGGCATTAATTAAATTTGCGCCGAGTTTGGCAGCGCGATCGCGTAAAAAGCCATCGAGAACTTCGCGACGGCACATTCCTATATATTCATCTTCATTGACTAAATTGATATCCACCTCGCGGTTTGAGGGGGAAATCATCTTCATCTTCCGCACCTGACGGTCAATAATCTGCGGCGGTAGATCGAATTCACTCACCATACACAGCGGAATTGCTCCGCCACATGGTTTGGCGTTGTCTAGCTTGCGTTCAAACAAATATGTTTCAATTCCAGCTTTTGCCAAGGTTTCGGCGGCTGAAGAACCAGCTGGACCTGAGCCTACAACAGCAACCCGTAGTGTCAAAGGTCTTCTCCCAATCTTCAAGAGCTAGAAAAGCATCGTATCACGGACTTTTAGCTTGCTCAGTGACTTCCTATGAAGATGTGACTGAAATGCAACAGACCTTAATATTTTGATACTTATATACAGGGGTCAGGGACGCGAAACACGCAGACTTTCTAATCAGATTGGTGATTCCTGGATTTATATAAATCTGTAGCTTAGATAACAAAAATATTAATCAACATGAAATCTTTACACTAAGACTAAGATCTTGTGAAGATACAAAACGCAATAAGTAAAGCTTTATATGATATAAAACTACAGTAACCCCATCAAAAAACCGGAGATTATATCTTCAGTTTAAACGCTGAATTTAGCCTGATAGACATGAAGTAGAAGTTTCTCAGATTATTGCATCATCACCATATATTTCCTCCAGAGGTTGCTCACCGTGGGTATTGTAGTTGAAAACGTATCAAAGCAGTTTGGCAGTTTTCAGGCTGTTGACGATGTAAGTTTAGAAATCAAATCAGGTTCGCTGGTAGCCTTACTCGGACCATCGGGTTCAGGTAAGTCTACGTTATTACGGTTGATTGCAGGTTTAGAGTTACCTGATAGTGGCAAAATTTGGCTGACGGGTAAAGATGCGACTTATCAAAGCGTGCAAGAACGCAATATTGGATTTGTGTTTCAGCACTATGCACTCTTCAAGCACATGAGTGTGCGGCAAAACATTGCGTTTGCCCTAGAAATTCGTAAAACACCGAAAGCAAAAATTAAAGCGCGAGTAGACGAATTATTAGAATTAGTGCAGCTTAGTGCTTTAGGAAATCGCTATCCTTCACAACTATCGGGCGGTCAAAGACAACGTGTTGCTTTAGCAAGGGCGTTAGCAGTACAACCGCAAGTACTCCTGCTTGACGAACCCTTCGGCGCACTCGATGCCAAAGTTCGTAAAGATTTACGCGCTTGGTTGCGTAAACTGCATGATGAAGTCCATGTCACAACGGTATTTGTGACGCACGACCAAGAAGAAGCAATGGAAGTTTCGGATGAAATCGTTGTGATGAACAAAGGTCGCGTCGAACAAATTGGCACGCCAGCAGAAATTTATGACCATCCAGCAACGGCGTTTGTGATGAGCTTTATTGGTCCTGTGAATGTGCTACCGAGTACATCAAATATTTTCCAAGGTAACGGGTTTGAGTCAACGCATCCAGAGATGTTTTTGCGTCCGCAGGATGTGATTGTACAACGCGAGAAAAATGGAACGACAGTATCAGCAAGAGTCAGCCGAATTATTCACTTGGGTTGGGAGATTCAAGCCGAATTAACGTTAGATGATGGACAAGTGGTGACAGCACATCTTAGCCGCGATCGCTTTGATGAATTACAACTGCAACCGCAAGAAAAAGTTTATGTCAAACCCAAAGATGCCAAATCATTTCCGCTATACTATTCAATTTAGTTACTAGCCGTTAGCTTATCCGATTGGGGAACCAAGTAACAGCTTGCGACTCATAGCTAATGGTTGCTCTAGGATAGTCGAACGTTATGAATTGGTTGGTATCTCGCAGGCGCTTGTGGTCGTTAGGAAAATTTATCGGCTTGTCGCTGTTGTGTTGCCTTTTGGTTGTGAGTTGTAACAATCGTCCACCAGGCACAACATCAGCTGTTAGTACAACAAGTGCAGGTAATAGTACCCGCTTGGTTGTCGGTACAACCCTTAGACCACGTACTCTCGATCCCGCAGATAATTATGAACTTGCGGGTTCTAATATTATGACGAGCTTGAGCGATCGCCTGTACACATACGCCGTTGGTACGGGTGAATTAGTGCCTCAACTCGCAACAGCTTTACCGCAAGTGAGTGCAGACGGGTTAACGTACACAATTCCTGTACGTCAAGGAGTTGTGTTCCATGATGGTACTGCCTTTAATGCCGAAGCAATGGCGTTTTCGCTCAATCGTTTTATTCAAAACGGCGGGAAACCCGCATCTTTATTATCAGATGTCGTCGATTCGGTGCAAGCGTCAGGAGAATACGAACTGACAATTCGGCTCAAAAATGCTTTTGCGGCGTTTCCTTCGTTACTCGCGTTTTCGGGATTGTGCGCCGTATCGCCGCAAGCGTATGAAATTGGCACAGGAAAATTTAAACCGCGAGAATTTGTGGGAACAGGTCCCTATCGGTTAGTGCAGTTCACGCCGAATTTGATTCGGATGGATGTGTTTGATAAATACTGGGGCGAAAAACCAGCAAATCAAGGCATTGACTTTCAGATTCTATCAAGTTCTGCCAACTTATTTAATTCTTTCCGTACAGGTCAAGTCGATATCGCGTATCAAACCTTTGACCCAGAACAAGTGCAGAGTTTGAAACAGCAAGCGCAGTCTAACGGTTGGCAGGCACTAGAAGAAAAAAGCAACGTTGTTACACATTTAGGTTTAAATGTCAAGCAACAACCATTAGATAATCCGGTAGTGCGACGCGCGATCGCGGCAATGATTGACCGTCCACTAATTACGCAGCGCGTTTATCAACAGCAAGCCGAACCGCTGTACAGCATGATTCCTAATACATTCGATAGCTACAAGCCAGTTTTTCAAACAACTTATGGCGATGGAAACGTCGAACAGGCAAAAGCCTTATTAGCTCAAGCAGGTTACACAAGTGCGAATCCTTTAACTTTAGAAATTGCGTATCCAGCCTATTCGCTAACCCGCGAACAAGTGGCGAGTACGCTACAAGAGTACGGTTCGCAGCGACTTGATGGTGCTGTACAAATTCAAACGAAAGCTGAAGAAGGAGCAACATTTTTCGCCAATATCTCGAAGGGAGTCTATCAAGCCGTTTTACTCGACTGGTATCCTGACTTTGGCGATGCGGATAACTACATTCACCCATTTTTGAGTTGTACGCAAGGTAATGCAACTGCTGGATGCGAGCAAGGTGCAAGTCAAAGCCAAGGGTTATTTTATTACAGCGATCGCATGAATCAACTGATCGAACAACAACGCCAAGAACAAAATCCCCAAACCCGTGCCGCACTCTTCGCTCAAATTCAAGACTTGATCGCCCAAGATGTCCCCGCAATTCCTTTAGTCCAAAACAAGGATTATGCTTTCGGTCAACAAACGATTCAAGGCTTACAAGTAGACCCGATCCTCAAACTTCCTTTATGGGATATCGCAAAAGGAGCCAGTGGCTAGTGGCTAGTTATGCGTTGTGAATAGATAGAAAAAAATTCTCCCCTGCGCCTTTGCACCCCTGCTTCCTCTGCTTCTTTAACTCCCTGACCTCCGACCTCTGACCCCCGACCCCTTCCTCATGTCTCGTATCAAAGCACTTCAGTATTACATTCTGGCGCGGTTGCTGCTTGCACCACTGATGATCTGGACGATTGTGACAGTGGTGTTTTTTCTGCTGCGAGTACTTCCCTGGTTACTACAATCAACGATTGGCGATCCCGTAGACGCGGTGCTAGGAAGTCGCGCCCCAGAGAGTGTGAAGGAAGAATATCGCCAGCGCTTAGGATTAGCCGATCCATTGTGGGTGCAGTATTTGCGTTATCTTGGCAGCTTACTTCGCTTTGATTTGGGTTCTTCGCTAACGAGTCAAGGCGAAGCTGTCTGGGATACGATTGGACGACATTTTCCCGCGACAGCGGAACTGGCGGTGTGTAGTATGGCGATCGCGCTGTTGATTGGCATTACAGTAGGGATGCTAGCAGCGTCGCGTCCTAACTCTTGGCTTGATGTTAGCGGACGCTTGTTTGGCATTATTACCTATGCGCTACCCATGTTTTGGATGGGAATGCTAATGCAATTGCTATTTGCAGTACAGCTAGGCTGGTTCCCCATTGGCGATCGCTTTCCGGCTTCTTTGTTTCCGCCCCCAGGTCCTACAGGGTTGTATACCATTGATAGCCTGCTTGCGGGAGATTTAACAAGTTTCTTCACCGCGCTGTATTATCTTTTCTTGCCGAGTTTGACATTGGGTTTGCTTTTAAGCGGTATTTTTGAGCGAATCGTGCGCGTCAATCTCAAGCAAACGCTGCGTGCAGATTATGTAGAAGCCGCGCGCGCGCGAGGAATTCCTGAAAGGCGTATTTTAGTCGCCCATGCGCTGAAAAATGCGATGATTCCCGTGATTACAATTTTGGGACTGACGTTTGCATCGTTGCTTGGCGGGGCGATTTTAACTGAGGTAACATTTTCTTGGCCTGGACTTGCGAATCGACTTTACGACGCTATTTCGCTGCGCGATTATCCAACAGTGCAAGGTATACTCGTGTTTTTTGCCGTTTTAGTGGTGATTGCGAGTATTGCGATCGATATTTTGAATGCTTATATTGACCCGCGAATTCGATATTGAGATGATTGATTTCAAATTGTGCCACATCTGAACGAGCAAGGCAGTGCCTTGCCCCTCTAACCTCTACTATAATTACAGCCCATGAACCGCTCAAAAATCATTGCGATGATCGCAGGTGCAATTTCTCTAATTTTAGCGATCGCCTATCTTGTCATTGTCCAAATACTCGACTTTCGCGGTGAAATGTTACCTGCGCCCGCAAGTCAACTTGAGTCACCACCCGTCGCAGTTATCCGTATTACACCTTATACACATTACCAACCCTGACGTTAGCCCCATGCATCGATTACGATAATGAGCGATAGCGTTTTACTATGATTTTTGACAATTTCAACTAACTTGCATTTACCAGCAAACTTTACTTCTGACCAAAATTGCCAATTTGAAATTCGTGCGGCGCAAATTGAAGACGTACCAGGTTTGACTGACATTCTAGCCGACAGCTTTCACTCGCAGGAGGGTGTTCTCGGCTGGGCTTATCCTTTCTTGAAGCTAGGAATCTACGAAGATCTCCGTAATCGATTACGCACAACAACGCGACATCATATTTGTTTAGTCGCTGCCGATTGTAGCGTCAAAGGCGATCGCTTAGCCGGAATTGTCGAATTGTCGCTGCGGTCAAAAAATCCTTTTACTAACCAGCGGTTTCCTTATATCTCTAACTTAGCGGTTCGTCGTCATTATCGCCGTCGTGGAGTGGCGCAACAGATGCTATTAAAATGCGAACAAATCGCGCTAGTGTGGGAATATCAGGATCTCTATCTACACGTATTAGAAAATAATCATCAAGCTCGTCAATTGTACTGTAAGTTAGGCTATCAATTGGAGCAAGTTGATTTTAACTGGAGTACTTGGCTACTCGGACGACCGCGCCAAATTTTGCTACACAAACAGCTTGAGGCTGGCTGTATGCGCTAACGCGAAATGACTTTATTGTGATTCAATTAGCGATCGCATCACTTTTATAAATTGCTTATGTCACTATTTTCTTACATTTCGGTGAGCTAATTTTGTGCTGTCACCTAAAATAGTACTGCGATTTTTAATAAGTAAAACTACACTATTTACTGTGAGATACTGTTCTGGAAAAGTATTGTTCAGGTCTTACTGGCGCAGCTTTACAGAAAATTTACGAGAGTCCTGTCAAACTTCATTAAGACTTTAAGGTTATACGACCTTCCTCGGATGTAGTCAACAATTGTTTAGAATAGAATAAGCAGTGAATTAACATTAAGCCTGCTTTTAGTCATCCAGTCATAATCATCTGTTTTTAGGAAGCCGATATTCTGTCTTCTTCCGTAATAACTATTAGCGTGCAAAATACAAGAAACCTATATTTAGGCAACCAGATGGATAGCGAAAATCAGCAGCGCTACCAACCTCCTATAGCATTAGCTTGCTTACCTGTGGACAATACTATTCATTTCTCAGGCTGCCGTGACCAGTGTAATAGTAGAAACGATAGTACTGACCACAGTGCCTCAGAAATTCTCAAACTACTGCGTAGTGGGCAAGTGCTGGTGGTAAATAGTCGTCGTCGTAATGGTTTAATCCTCTATAAGGGTTTCCATGCGGAGTTTGCAGGACCTGGTGCAGCAGTAGGTAGCTTTTACGATCGCGATTGTGACTGGGCTTTACCCGTAGGAAATCTTTCCTTACTTACGCCAGAATCGCATGAAGAACGCCAAAAAGCTTATTTGATTAGGCGACAGTGGATTCGCTTGATCAAACAAATTACAGAAAAATCGCAACCCCAGCAGCGCGTCCACAAGATTCTAGAACAATTTGAGCAGTATTTTGATTCTCAAACGGTATCGCAAATACCTGATGAAGCCTTTGCGCGATTAGTTGGCGTGCTACCGCAAACCGCAAATATTGTCCGGAGTGCGGCACGCATTTTAGAGGAATAAACTAAAAGTGTTAAAATATTTGCCTCTAGCTGAGAGCTTCCCAGCTTTTTACAGCAGCTTCTAAACGTGCGAGGGTACGGGAGTTTTCCTCAGGGCTACCAACTGTAATCCGCAATCCACCGCTGAGTAGACGCACTATAGTACCGCTATATCGCAGTTGCTGTACTATAGTGGCAAGTAATTTGTTGGCTTGTGTGGGATGACTACTTTGAACATAGACAAAATTTGCAGCGCTGTTATGAACTTTAAAGCCAGAGTATTGAGATAGTGCATGAGTTAATTTGGTACGTTCTGCACAAATGAGTGGAATGGTTTTTAGCAATAAATCGCGCTGTTGTAAAGCAAGAATAGCAGCAGCTTGGGAGAAACTCGGAAGGTTATAAGGTAAGCGAACTTTTTCTAGAATTGCAGTGATTTCTGAAGATGCGATCGCATATCCAACACGTAAAGCAGCAAGGCGAAACGCTTTAGAAAATGTCCGCAAGACAACCCAATTAGGTTTTTGCGACAACTCACCGACAAGTGATGTTTGACTAAACTCAAAATACGCTTCATCAATAACAACAAGAATTTCTTCGGGTAAGCTGCGCAGCCACTCTAACTCAGCAGTCGTCAAAGCATTTCCTGTAGGCGAGTTAGGATGGACAACAAACACTACGCGAATAGGTGGGTTATCGGTTGTTTCGATAGCGGCTTGGGCTGCAACCCAATCAATTTCAAATTCTGAATTGCGTCTGACAGTAACGACGGGAATTCCTAATGTGTGTGCCAAAATGCCATACATCGAGAATGTTGGATTGGCGACTAAGATAGAACCTTCACCCCCAAGACAAGTTGCGATTAACAGCGAACGAATCAGTTCGTCAGAACCATTACCAACCGAAATTTGATCGGGTGCGATCGCGCCTTGCGTCAGATTGGCAGATTCATTAATATATTCAGCGATCGCCGCTTTCAATACCGCGTGTCCGCCATCAGGATAGCGATTTGTTTCGATCGCTTCTTGATAAATCCAAGCAAGTTTTTGCTTTAACTCGCTTGGTAGATCGTACGGACTTTCGTTTGTATCTAACCGATCAATGACTGACTCAATTGGTTTACCGTCAGTACTGTTTGGATGCGGTGTATATGCGGTAAGTTGAGCAAGATCAGATCGGATAAATGGCAGCATTGTTAGTGGCTAGTGGCTAGTGATGGAGTTGTTGGCAGCGATCACACTTGACAAAACGATTGAATAGCTTGCCAAGTTTCTGGCATAACGTTACCCAAAGCATGATCGCTGTCTACTTCGATTAATTGCACCCAGGAACGTTTCGCGGCAAAATCGCGGCTGACTTGGATAGGAATCACTTCATCGTGAATTCCGTGAATAATCAAGGTAGGAACGGGGCGTAACAAATGATCGTCATTGTATTGCGGTACGTCGCGGGCGAACTCGTAACTTAAGGGTAGCGATCGCTTTTCGCCGTAGTGATAAACCATCAAATACCGTTGCTGTTCCCATTGTTGAATCTTCTCGGTTCCTAGCTGTGGTAGCCAATGCGAGAGAAAAGCAAATGCTGGGGCGAGTAAAACTAACTTTTCGACCTGCGGATGTTGTTCTGCCAACCAAGCAGCAGTTAAACCCCCAAAACTCGAACCGATCAAGGTGACAGGTTCATCCTTTGGTAATAGTGCAGATACTTGCTGTAATTGGCGTGTCAGCGTCAGTTGCGTAAAATCATCTTGGTTGAGATCGGGGATGTGCAATGCGTGGTGTACCGCTGCAAAGCGATCGCGGAGATAGACCGCTTTGGCGGATTGAGGACTCGACGCAAAGCCGTGGAGGTAAATGAACTGCAACTTCTTAACGGAGGGTAACAAATTCTTCAGCAGTCGAGGGGTGAATGCCAACGGTGGCATCAAAGTCTTTCTTCGTAGCACCCATTTTAATCGTAATCGCGATTCCTTGAATCACTTCCGCCGCGTATTCGCCTACCATGTGCGCGCCTAGAACTTTATCTGTATTGCCATCAACGACTAATTTCACGATCGTTTTTTCGTCATCTCCCGTCAGCGAGTGGAACAACGGACGGAACCTTGCGCGATAAGTTTGCACAGCATCGCCGTATTTTTCTTTTGCCTGTGCTTCGGTTAAACCGACTGTCGCGGCTTCGGGGTGTGAAAATACAGCAGAAGGAACATTTTCGTGGCTCATTTGGCGGCGATGATTGCCAAATTCTGTATCAGCAAACGCTCGTCCTTCAGCAATGGCAACTGGGGTCAAGTTGATTTTATCAGTGCAGTCACCGACAGCAAAAATATTCGGTTGCGAAGTTTGGCTGTAGTCATCAACGGCGATCGCCGGAGTTGTCGTATATCCTGGTCCTTCAACATCCGTCGGCACAATCTCAACACCCGCATTTTCAATACCCAAACCATCAATATTAGGCGTTCTCCCTGTTGCGGCTAAGAATGTATCGGCAACGATCGGTTGATGTCCTCCTGATAATGTTATTTTCAAGCCTTCAGCGACGCGCTCGACTTTTTCTGCAACCGCATTTGTGATAAACTTCACACCATAATGGCTCATTCCGTCTTGAATTCCGGTACGGATGTCGTTGTCAAAGCCGCGTAAAATTAAATCTCTACGGATAATTTGCGTAACCTCACAGCCTAACCCACGCATAATTGAAGCAAATTCGACGCCGATGTAACCCGCACCGATGATTGCAATATGTTTTGGTTGTGCTGGCAGGTGAAACATCTCGTTCGAGGTGATGGCATATTCCATTCCTGGTAAGTCTGGTTTTACCGGACGCCCGCCAACTGCAATCAAAATCTTATTTGCAGTAACTTTGCGATCGCCAACTTCAATTGTGTGGGGATCGACAAGGGTGGCGCGGTGCGGAATCAGTTCAACGCCTGCTTTTTCGAGAAATCCAATATGTAATTGCGACAGTCGCCGGACTTCTTTATCAATTGCCGTTACGAAATATTCCCAATCAAGTTCAGTTTCACCCACACGCCAGCCATAACCGGCTGCATTGCGAAATAGCTGGGGAAAGCGCGAACCGTACACCATCAGTTTTTTGGGAATACACCCACGGATCACGCAGGTTCCACCGACGAGATCTTGTTCGGCGATCGCGACTTTTGCGCCATAACTCGCGGCGCGTTTGGAAGCCGCTAAACCTCCAGAACCCGCACCAATCACAAATAAATCATAATCATAGTTCATTAATGTTTCTCCCTTACGTAACAATTTAGTGCATCAAAGAAAGTGGTAATCGGTAATTGGTAATTGGTAATGGGGAGTTGGGCAAATTCTTTAATTCAAAATTCACGCACTCAAAACTTACTTATCTGATTCAATCTAACGTGAGAAATTCTTCTCCAGTGGTAGGATGGATACCAATTGTGGCATCAAGATCTTCTTTAGTGATACCTTTGCGAATTGCAACAGCTAAACTTTGAATAATATCGGCAGCGTGTTCGCCTACCATGTGCGCCCCTAATACTCGCTCAGTATGACTATCGACGACTAATTTCATCATTGCTTGTTCTTTGCGCTCTATCATGCTATAAAATAATGGCTCAAATGCTGTTCGATAGCACTGCACTGCATCGCCGTATTGTTCTCGCGCTTCGTCTTCGGTCATTCCTACTGTTGCAGCTTCAGGACGGGCAAAGACGGCGGAAGATACGTATTCATAATTGACTTTTTGTAGCTTGTTACCAAAGGCAGTTTTCGCAACAGCTTCACCTTCAGTTCGTGCGACTGGGGTTAATGGTACGCGACTGATACAATCACCAACTGCAAAAATATGGTCTTGAGTTGTGCGGTTATACTCATCAACTTGAATTGCACCTTTTTTACCAAGTTCTACTCCTGCATTTTCTAAACCAAGATTTTTCGTATTTGGGGTGCGTCCGGTAGCAACTAAAATTGTGTCTACAGCGATCGCTTCTTCGGTATCTCCTGATAATGTAAGATGCAATCTTTGATCGCTCTTTTGAATTTCCTTAACCGTCGTTTTGCCCAAAAACTGAATTCCGCGTTGAATTAAACCTTCTTGTACCGAGGAACGCAGATCGTTGTCAAAGCCATCAAGAATCAACTCATCAGTATCCATCAATGTGACTTCAACACCAAAAGCATTCATCATGCTAGCAAATTCGACACCAATGTAACCGCCGCCAACAATTGCTAATTTTTGTGGTAGTTGCTGCAATTGAAACATCTCGCGCGAAGTGAGTGCAAATTCGCTTCCAGGGATGTCGGGTTTATTTGGCTGTCCGCCAACAGCGACTAAAATTTTGTCAGCAGTAATTTTGCGGTCATTGATCTCTATAGTATGCGGATCGAGCAAAGTTGCGTGTCCCCGCAGTAGTTCGATTCCAGCTTTTTGGAAAGTTTGTAAATACGACTGATTTCGTTTTTCAACTTGCTGATGTACTTTACTAATAAACTGCGACCAATCAAAGCGCCTTTGACATTCACTCCAACCGTAGCTGGGTGCTAATTGATCTTGCAGCGCAATGTCAGCCGCATACACAATAAATTTCTTAGGAATACAACCACGATTTACACACGTTCCGCCGATCGCTTCTTGTTCCGCAACTGCAACGCGTACGCCATAGCTTGCAGCTTGTTTTGCCGCAGCTATTCCCCCTGGACCTGCACCTATCACTAAAAAATTGTAATCAAATGTCATGAATTTTCATTAAGGGTAAAAGTAAAGAATTATTATCTATTTTCATCTTTCACCTCGTTTGTCGCTACTAGTCCAAAGGTGAGTTGATGGCACTCAGTCTCAGATTCACAATATTTCTTTTTTGTCAAGCATGGCTGCTGCTAATTCGATTGCTTCATCAACAGTAGTAACTTCACCTTCAGCTTGGGCTAGCGCGATCGCTGTAAGCAGTTTTCCCACCAAAGGACTGGGTTTAATTTTGAGTGCTTGAATTAAATCTTTACCTGTAACAAGTAATTGAGGATGCGCGACTGGATCTTGAGGATCGAGATAGCGATTGATTAAAGGTGCGATCGCCGCAATCGAGGTACCTTTCGCTACGGCTAAAAGTGCGATCGACCCAAAGACTTTCCCACCTTCTTGAAAGAAAAAATACTGTTCGCGTACAGATAGCGGATGTGCTTGTAACTGTGGTAGTAACTTGAGTAGTGTCGTGACACCGCGAATTTCCGCCCGACTGTAGGTAAGTCGCAATAATTCGGCTTCCGCAGTTTCTGGCTGTGGAGTGACAAGACACGCGAGTTTGGCAATACCTAACCATGTTGTTTTGACTGTGTCGCGGACACTTTGATAAAGTTCAATGTTGAGTTGCGACCAAATTTCTGTAAGTTTTACCGCTGCGGTATCGACGGCGGTGACATCGTTAACATTGGCGTTGGGAAACCAATATTCAATTAAGCCATCCTCCGCAGCCTTCTGCAACCACAAAGTTCCTTGCGAGTGGGCGAGAAGATAGCCTAATTCTACCCGCACGCGTTCAGCAGCAACGTGTTGGATATGCGGTGCTAAAGTCTGAATCGCTAAGCGAGTATCTGACTCAATCGTAAAACCAAGCTGTGCAGCTTGACGGTAAGCGCGTAGTAGTCGTAAAGGATCGTCTTGTAAATTTTGTAGCGATACCATCCGTAAACAATGGCGTTGTAAATCGATACAACCACCAAGAGGATCGATCATTTCTTGCGTGTGGGGGTTGTAGGCGATCGCATTCACAGTAAAGTCGCGCCGTCGTAAATCGGTTTCTAAACTTGAACCTTCTTGTCGTGCAAAGTCTATGGTTGCTTGGGGAAACACCACGCGCGCAATTTGACGTTGGGCGTCGAGGATGACAAAACCGGCGTTGTAATGATGCGCCAGCGATCTTGCCGTGGCGATCGCATTTTCTGGTAAAACAAAATCTAAGTCTAAGTAATCAGCACTACGCCCTAATAACGCATCGCGTACCGCACCACCAACCAAGTAAATCGGCTGTGGTAGCAAATCCAAGCTAAAACACCACTTTTCGGGAGATAATTGCGACAAATTACGGCACATCGCCACATCAATCAATTGAGCCGCCAGTACAGATTTGTTACTAGGCGTAAGATGTTATTATCTACCTCAGCTAAGATAGAGGCAATCACTCATCCTAATTTAGGACTTGAACAAGACATTAGCCTGGAGTTCGTTTTATGTGTATTTGCGTGAACTGCCACTATGTCGATCGCTGCATCACATACCACGCGGTTGAAACTCAGCACGAACAGCCTCACTTAACTGAAGACCCCAACTTTGAACCGATCGAACCCTCAATTAACGTTAACATCCGTACCCACGAAGACATCATTGAGATGGAATACGATGTCGTTGGTTGCGTTAGCTTTAAACGCGAAATGGGCAAGTGGGCAAAACTACGCCCTGGCGAACTTGTACCTACCTAGAATATTTATAGCTAACAGCGGATTGCGACTACAATAAGCATGGCAGCTACTTACTAGTTTAAGAGTAGCTGCTTTTGTTTGAACAAATGTCGATGCCTAGTGTTCGTCTTCAGCCACATCAGTATGGTCTTGCGATTCATACGAGTAGTCCAGAATTAGGCTTTGCGCTAAGTAACTTTGCTGATGAATCGCGCACAGCAACATGGAATCTCGGACGCGATTTATCGAACTTGCTACATCAGTATTTAATTGAGTTTATTCAGCCCCAAACTTGGAAGGATTTAGCATTCATTGCTGTAGCCAAAGGACCAGGTGGTTTTACAGGAACTCGGATCGGCGTCGTCACAGCGCGGACTTTGGCACAACAATTGAATATTCCTGTATTTGCGATTTCGAGTTTAGCAGCTGTTGCTTGGTTGCACCACACAATTGAACCAACATCAGTATATGCTATTCAACTTCCTGCACAGCGCGGTCAACTACATACTGCAATCTATCAAGCTAACACTGAAGGAAACGGCTTGACTGCTTTACTATCAGATACCGTACTAACTCCGGAAGCATGGCAAGCCAAATTAGATAGCTGTAATGGATATAAGTTAATTGATGCGCAAAATTATTTGGGAACTTCGGTGAGTAGCTTATTAGAACTGGCGTACTGCGATTGGCAGCAAGGGGCGCGTCCTAAATGGTCAGAAGCATTACCTTTTTATGGTCAACATCCTATATAGGGTTTTGATGTTTCTGTCAAAAAAGTTCTTTTTGATGGTATGATAGCTAAACTTTGGCTAGAAGTGACTAACCAAAGCTAAATACAAACTTGAGTTAAAAGATAACGAGGCGATCGCTACCTAAGACCACTTTGTAGAGACTTTAATCTCTCCTCGGTAGCGATAAAGTGGAGGAGGCGACAAAAACTCCACACCGCCTTATTTATCTATATTTTACGCATTGTCCAACCGCTTGACGTCGCCCTCCTTCAGCAATTGACTATAGGTCACAGTGGCGCAACCCCTATCCAATACGTTTCTTGTTTAATAGAATACCAAGTCGCGAAATAGGTTCTGTCGTTCGCTAGGCAGAAATGCGTTCACCCCATAGGTGGATTTACTCAAAGCTGTATGAGAGCAATTAGCTAATCACTACCGTCGCAAACTGCGAGGATCGAGCGCATCGCGTAAGCCATCACCGAGTAAATTGAATGCTAAGACGGTAAGAATAATCAGTAATGCGGGAGGCCAAATTAGCCAGGGTTGGAGTACTAGAATTGAGGCGTTTGTCGCGAGCGATAACATATTACCCCACGATGGATCGGGTTGCTGAATTCCCAATCCGATTAAACTTAATACCGACTCAGCAACAATAAAACCTGGTACAGCTAACGTTGCTGAAATAATAATGTAAGTTGCTGTTTGCGGCAGAACGTGGCGCGCGATGATATAGAAAGGATTTGCACCCATCGATTTTGCAGCTTGCACAAATTCGCGTTCTTTAATCGAGAGAACTTGTCCGCGAATGACTCGTGCTAAACCCGCCCAGCCGATAAACGAAGTAATAAACACAATCAAAACAAATCTTTGGGTACTGCTTAACCCTGGTGGTAAAACAGCGGC
Organism: Gloeocapsa sp. PCC 7428; assembly: GCF_000317555.1. Classification (GTDB taxonomy): domain Bacteria; phylum Cyanobacteriota; class Cyanobacteriia; order Cyanobacteriales; family Chroococcidiopsidaceae; genus Chroogloeocystis. Next base: position 1,710,737 of record NC_019745.1, on the reverse strand, counting down.
TAAGGCAACTAACAGATAAATACTGGGAATTGTCATCAGCACTTCGACGATGCGCATTAGTGTGCTATCAATTAAACCGCCAAAATATCCAGAAATACCACCAATAAACATTCCTAAGGGAAAGGTAATTGCAATACCGACTAAACCAATGCTGAGGCTAATTCTACCTCCGTGCAGTAAGCGGCTAAATTGATCGCGTCCTTGCTCATCAGTACCTAAAAGATTAAATCTTGCTTCGCCAGTCGTACCAAATAAGTGTAGGTTAACTGGAATACCGCTAAAGATTTCCACTTCTTCAAACGTTGGTGGTAGTGGTAAAGTCAAGCGAAATAAGTTGTAGGTATAGCCGCGAGTCAATAAGCGTAACCCAGCGGGATTTGTATAGTCTACGATCAGTTCGCGATCGCCTGTTTCTAAATCAGTTTGCCCTTGTGTTGTTGGATAAACATGAGGTCCGATAAACTCTCCTGCGCGATTACGCCAGTAAACTTGCGTGGGTGGTAGTAGCGAACCGTTGATTTGTGATGTATAGGGGTCGTAAGGGGCGACAAAATCCGCCGCGAAGACGGCAATGTAGAAAACGAGAAGTAATACAGCACCAAAGCGGGCGAGAGGATTTTTCTTAAGTCTTTGCCACCAGTTCATTAACCACTATGCCCTAAAGTCATAATCTATTGCTTTGAATTCTAGCCTGAGAGCGAAACGTTAGGATTCAAATTTTTGGGTTTCGCCTTTCATTCAAAACTCATAACTCCTTGACTGACCTCTGACCGCTCAATTCTTGCTGGAGTCTGAGTCCGAAGCCGATTAAATGAGTCATAGTTAAGATATAGCAATAAATTTCAACGTTTCTTAAGCAAAGTGGCTGGCACTGGCATCGTGTGGAGGGAGGTTTGGTTGTGACCCAAAAAGTGGAAGTAGACAATCAGCTTGAGTCTAAAGAAGTTATCGTTGTGGACAATGCGAACTACAAAAAGGTTTCCCAAGGGCGATCGCGTCAAAATTGGCTGATTCCATTGGTCGTTGGTACAGGGTTAGGCGTAGCAATTGCTTTTGGGGGAATGCGCTTTTTTTCACGTCCGACTTTAACAGCACCAAACCAAACGCCGCAGCAAACTGTAGCACCACCAAGTATGAGTGTGACGGTGGAACCAGTTCGCAGTACACAGGTAGCGCGATCGCTGAGTGTCACTGGTACAATTGCGGCGCGTGATTTAATTTCTGTATTACCGCAAACAAATGGTTTACAAATTCGGCAGATTTTAGTACGCGAAGGCGAAAGTGTCCGTGAAGGGCAGGCAATGGCAATTTTAGATGATGCAGTTATTCGCGCGCAAATCGACCAAGCACGAGCAAATATCGAATCTGCACAAGCTGTAATCGGTCAAAGACAAGCCGCTTTAGCACAAGCGCGCGCTAGTTTAGCCGAAGCTGAACGTAACCTACAGCGCTACGAACAACTTGCAAGGAATGGGGCAATTAGCCGCCAAGAATTAGACGCACGTGCCACAACAACAGCCACCACCCGCGAAGCCGTCCGCGTTGCGCAAGCAAATATTAGTAGTGCTGAAGCTGATGTACGTAGTAGCCGCGCCGGTTTACAACAATTACAAACGCAACTAAGACAAACTGTCGTCCGCGCGCCCGCGAGTGGTTTAGTTGCCGAAGCGATCGCCAAAATCGGCGATGTCGTTAGCGGTTCGCAACCCTTATTTTCCATCATTCAAAATAACGCTTTAGAACTCGCCGCCCAAGTTCCGGCGGTACAGCTACCACAAGTGGAAGTCGGCGCACCTGCTAGAGTAACTTCCGATACAGATTCGCGCGTTCAGCTACAAGGACGCGTACGCGAAATTGCACCATTAGTCGATACACAAAGCCGCCAAGCCACAGTCCGCATCGATTTACCTCCAACATCTTTGCTCCGTCCAGGAATGTTCGCACGCGCCGCCATTACCTCCGCAACCGTCCTTGGAATCACAGTTCCGGCGAAAGCTGTTGTCCCACAACCTGATGGTAATGGAAGGGTTTTTGTACTAGTCGGTGAAGATACCGTTCAAGCCCGATCGGTTGAACTCGGAGAAGTTCTTAACGATGGCAACATCGAAATCAGCAGCGGTTTAAACCCAGGCGATCGCGTTGTTGTTTCTGGTGCTGGCTATCTCAACGATGGCGATCGCGTCCGTGTTGAGGGATAAGCCATGGCTTATCCCTACGAACCTCCTACGAACCTCCTACGAACCTCCGACCTCTGACCCCTGATTATGTCCTTTAATATCTCTGCTTGGTCTATTCGCCGTCCGGTTCCCACAATTCTTTTATTCTTGATGTTGACGATTTTGGGTTGGTTTTCATTTACCCGATTGGGAATTGATACGAATCCTAATATTGATATTCCTGCGGTTTCAATTACAGTGAGTCAACCAGGGGCGGGACCTGTGGAACTCGAATCACAAGTGACCAAGCAAATTGAAGATGCGGTTGCGAGTCTTGGAAATATTGACAGCATGATTTCAACCGTCAACGATGGCGTTTCGACAACGGTTGTTAACTTTGTGTTGGGTACGGATAGCGATCGCGCCACAAACGATGTCCGCAATGCAGTTGCCCAAACGCGCCAAGACTTACCGCAAGATATCAGCGAACCGATTGTTCAGCGTCTAGAATTCGCGGGCGGTCCGATCATGACTTATGCTGTTGTTTCGCAACAGCAATCAGTCGAACAATTAAGTAACTTGGTTGACCAAACGATTAGCCGTGCTTTACTCGCGGTGCAAGGTGTCGCGCAAATTCGCCGTGTCGGTGGTGTTGACCGCGAGGTTCGGATTGATTTAAACCCGTTACAGCTACAAGCGTTAGGAATCACCGCAACACAGGTAAATGACCAAATTCGCGCGTTTAATGCTAATTTACCAGGCGGACGAGCGGAAGTTGGCGGTAGCGAACAAACTGTGAGAACTTTGGGGAGTGCTGCGAGTGTTGAAATCTTAAGCAATTATCAAATTGTCTTACCAAATAGTAGTTATGTACCTTTGTCGAGTTTAGGAGAAGTCAGTGACAGCTTTGCTGAACCGCGACAAGCTGCTTTTTTGAATGGCGAACCTGTCGTAGCTTTTGAAGTATTGCGTAGTAGCGGTAGTACGCTCGTTACTGTAGAAGAAGGTATTAGAAAAGCGATCGCGCAATTAGAATCAACATTACCCGCTGATGTTGACTTGCAACTCATTTTTACGCGGGGTGACTTTATCCGCGAGTCTTACGAAAGCACGATGCACGATCTCATTCTCGCATCGGTGTTAGCTGTATTAACGATTCTGCTATTTTTACGCGATTGGCGGGCGACGTTAATTACAGCGGTAGCTTTGCCTTTATCAATTATTCCGACGTTTTTTGTGCAACAAAGCTTGGGCTACACGCTCAATAATATGACTTTGTTAGGGTTAGCACTTGCGGTAGGAAATTTAGTCGATGATGCTGTGGTCGAAATTGAAAACCTCGATCGCCACATGAAGATGGGAAAAACAGGGCGTCAAGCAGCTTTTGACTCTTCGGCTGAAGTCGGTTTAGCGGTAATTGCGACATCTGCAACAATTATTGCGGTATTCCTTCCTGTGGCATTTATGGGGGGTATTCCTGGTCAATTTTTCCAACCCTTTGGTGTCACAGTTGCGGTATCTACAATATTTTCTACGCTAGTAGCACGAACAGTCACGCCGATGATGGGAGCGTATTTGCTCAAGCCAAATTCAGAGAGAATTCACCACAAGTCTAAACCCCACAAAAAACCGTTTCAGCCGTATAAATCTTTGCTTACCTGGGCATTACGCCATCGTTTAACAACGCTCGGAATTGCGTTGGCGTTCTTTATTGGTAGCTTGATGTTAGTGCCAATGATTCCCAAAGGATTTATTGATAATGGCGATTTGGGAATTTCTACAGTTTCCGTGGAATTACCGCCAGGTTCGACTTTAGATGACACAACGCAAGTAGTACAACGCGCAACAGCATTAATTCAGCAAAATCCTGCGGTAGAAAGTATCTTAGCAACGCCGGAAGTTAATAAAGCAACGCTGACAGTTAAGCTGAAACCCGAACAAAATCGCGATATCTCGCAAAGTGAGTTTGAACAACAAATTCGTCCGCAATTTGCCCAAATTCCAGGTGCAAGAATTAGTTTTCAAAGCCAAGGTGCGGCGGGAAACAATAAAGATCTCTCAATTGTTTTGAGAAGTGAAGATCCTGAAGCGTTGAATCGCGCTGCGGCTGAATTAGAACGGCAAATGCGCACAGTTCCTGGTTTAGTTGAAGTAGCCTCATCTGCTAGTTTGGCGCAACCAGAAATCTTAGTTATTCCCGATCCCGCAAGGGCGGCTGATTTAGGCGTCACAGTACAAGCGATCGCGCGCACCGCATCCCTCGCGACTTTAGGCGATAACGACGCGAACTTAGCTAAATTTAACTTGAGCGATCGCCAAATTCCGATTCGCGTTCAAATCAATCCTGAAGCACGTAACGATATCAATACCTTTAGAAACTTACAAGTTCCGAGTAATAACGGTTCGTTGGTTCCGTTAACAGCTGTCGCTGATATTCGTTTTGGCAGTGGTCCTGCTCAAATTAACCGTTACGATCGCTCGCGTCAAGTTTCGGTAGAAGCAAACTTACAAGGTATCGCATTAGGAGATGCGGTAGATGCGGTTAATCAACTTCCGGCGTTAAATCCGCTACCTTCAGGAGTTGTGCAGCAACAAGCGGGTGATGCTGAAATTATGCAAGAAATTTTCGGTCGCTTTGGTACGGCTTTAGCACTCGCAATTCTCTGCATTTATGCAATTCTCGTGTTGCTGTACAATAACTTTTTCCACCCATTCACGATTATGGTGGCATTGCCATTATCTTTGGGTGGTACGCTACTGGCATTGATGTTTGCTCAAAAAGCTTTAGGTTTATACGCCTTGATTGGAATTGTGCTGTTGCTGGGTATCGTCACAAAAAACTCGATTCTCTTAGTCGATTACACAATCATCAATCAAGCAGAAGGAAATTCACAACGACAAGCATTAATCAATGCTGGTGTCTCGCGTCTGCGTCCAATTTTAATGACTTCGTTGTCTACAATTGCAGGAACCTTACCCCTCGCGCTTGGCTTTGGTCCTGGCGCTGAAGTACGCAGCCCGATGGGAATCGCGGTATTAGGTGGTTTTACAACTTCTACGTTATTAACGTTAGTGGTAGTACCTGTCCTATTTACTTATGTAGATGACTTCCAACACCGACTGATGGACTTCATAAACAGTGGATTTAATAAAAAGCGCAGCCGCGTTGTTGAAGATCAACTCGCTGACACAGCTAGTTCTATTGAGCAGCCAAAGAGTACACTGCAACGTAAATAAGTCGTATAATATCTATTACCTTATATTCCACACAAGCGCGGGTGTAATTCAGTGGTAGAATGTTACCTTCCCAAGGTAAACGTCGTGGGTTCGAGTCCCATCACCCGCTTTGTCTGTAGCTACACTTGAAGACGTTGTTGTAGGTGGTGGATAAAGACATTGATTGACTAACTCGCATAAAGTATCTGGCTTATAAGGTTTGGTAACATAAGCTGTTGCTCCTGCTAGTCTGCATTTAACTTTGTCAATAAACTTATGTTTTGCGGTTAGCATGATGATTGGCAAGCTACGAAACTGCGACATACCGCGTACTGTACGACATAACTCAATACCATCAATCTGCGGCATAGCAATATCTAGTAACAGCAAAGAGATTTTTTCATAGTAAATTAGATTCAATGCATCTTTGGCGTTACTTGACACCAAAACGCGGCAATAGTCAGATAGTATGTGTTTGATTTGTTCTTGCATGATGTGGCTGTCATCAACAGCCAAGATTGTAGGTATTTGGGTATTTAATGTCAGATTCTGCATGACTACTCATCCTGCTACTGATGCAGACCAAAATACTCAGCGGCTGAGTCAATAAAGATATAGTAATTGTGGTTAGCGCGCTATTATTGCCTATGTCTAGCTAAAACTGTGTCCAATTCATCAGAATCAGTTTAACTACACCTAGATTAACGTGGATTTTTTTGAAAAAATTACTTGAATGACTGTCTATTTCAATGTGATTTGATGACCTAACATCACCAAAAAAAGTTTTTCTTTTAAAGTGAGGCTATGAAGCTGATGGCAGCTAATATACTCCTATTGCAATACTAAAGATAAAATTTTATAACTGCCTTTATACTGAAGATTTAAAGCAGATGCCCTCCGTAAGATTACGGATATTGGCATAAATTATTTAAGTTTATCAATGATAGATGTCTGAGGAACACCGTAATTCTTCGGGAATTGTTAAATTAATATTATTTTTTCCAGTTCTGTCTCAAGCTAATGTATGTGAAGTGTATGAAGATTATCGACTATGAAAACTTTGCCAAGCCTGTGAAAATACGTAGAGTGAAAGTAGTCCTAGCATCAAACGAAACAGAATGCTAATGGTAGTATCGGGTAATTTGGGGAGAATACGAGTACTCATTTGAGCACCTACAAGACCACCAATTCCTAAGAGAATACCTTCAGTAAACAAGACATTATGACTAAGAGTATGTCCTATACAAGCCGCAAGGGCTGTAAGAATAATCACACCTAAACTTGTTTGAATTGCGGTCTTTATTGTTTCTCCTAATAAGAGAATTTGCATTGGCACCATAATCACGCCACCACCTACGCCGAATAAACCTGCTAAAATTCCAGCAGCCCCGCCAGTAAACAAGCGAGCGATCGCAGGATTGATGCGTTGAAGTTTACCTTGATTTATTGTTGTGAGACGCTTCTTTAAATCTACGAGATAAATATTAATTAGGAGTAATAAACCAAAGGTAATCAAGAGTAAATACGAAACAAATTTACTCGCTAAATATACTCCAATTTGGGCGGTGAACAGCGCCGGAAGTCCGAGAGAAATAACGCGCTGGGTATCAAAGTACCCCATCCGCCAGTTTTGGATACTGCCAGAAATTGATGTAATAACAATTGCTAAGCTACTCGTGGCAACACCCTGTAGAGGGGTATATCCTAAGCCCACCATGAGTGGAACTAGAATCGTACCACCACCAATTCCTAAAAATCCCGCAAGGATACCAGCAATTAACCCTCCAAGCGATAAACTAAGCAAATTTGGTGAAGTTGGCATAAAAGTTGTTTTACTGATATTTCATAACTCTGCGTAGTAGTAAACAATTTAGAGTTGCTATATTAGCAATTGTTAACATGAAAAATTGTTCGCATAGAACTCATTTCTACTCAAGGCGTATTTAACAACTTCTTGAGCAATTTCTGGATGAAAGTATTTGGTAACAAATTTCAGTCCTGCTTTTTCCATAACCCGAATTGAGGCTATATGATTGGCTAAGGCCATTGAGACAACTTGTTGGGTATCTTCGTTGGCAAATCCTTGACGTATTAATGCTAAAGAACCTTCTGTAGCATAACCTTGGTGCCATTTATATTTTTTTAGGCGATAACCAAGTTCAATTTCTGAAGCATTATAAAATCCTAAGTTGAAATAAAATAAGTTGTCTGGCGCTGGTCGAAAGTGAAACCAGCCAATAAACTCATCGCTTGTTTTTTCGATGGCTGCCCAAATTCCATAATTTTCGTATTCTTCGTAGTAACGAAGCCATTTAGGTAAGGTTTTATTTTTAATAGTTTCATAATCAATATCTATTGCTATTCCTCCTTTGATAACGCCTAGGTTGACAAAGCGGATAACTTCAGGATCGCTGTCAAGTTCATACAAATTGTCTGCATCTTCTTCAGTAAAGTTTCGTAAAAGTAGGCGTGGTGTTTCGAGAAAAACTTTCATAAGTTGAATTTTGGAGTTTCTCCTAGGAATATAGCTTGATCGAACAAAGGGGAAGGGATAGTTGCAAGTCCCTAAATTTATTTAGGAAAAACAAACGAGATTTTTTAAGGTGTTATAACTATGTTGTAGATTTGGAGGATATCTGCGTGACAACTTCTCAGTTTAAGCGTGTTACTCAAGATTTGTTAGATGATATTGCCCAAAAAGCTCGTAGTAGTCCGAGATTACGGCAAAATTATAACTTTCACGAGTTGGGTGAAAAAGTCCAACGATTTATCAATGTTTTGCAACCTGGTACGTATGTTCGTCCACATCGCCATCGTAGGGATGCGGGCGTAAATGGCTTTGAATTTTTCCTGGTACTGCAAGGAGAACTAGGAATGATTATTATGGACGAAAATGGCGAGATTCTTAATCAAGAACGCGTTGGTGCGAGTAGCGGTACGCGTGGTGTAGAACTGGCCGAAGGAACGTATCATACGCTTGTGGCTTTGACTCCAGATACGATAGTTTTGGAACTCAAAGAAGGACCTTATGACCCCAGCACAGATAAAGAATTTTTAGAAAGCTTTCCGGCTGAAGGGACTGTAGCTGCTAGGCAATTAGTCACGACTTGGCAAAGTTACTTTACAGATTTGATCGCTGACGGCGATCGCAGCAGGGTTTGAACTTCATTTGCCATAATTTCTAGGCGTTGCGGGATGTGATGATAGCGCCATGAACACAAAGATTAAAATCAAAGTTAATCCACCATCTACTTTAAAAGAAAGAAATACCACGTCATCTTTACCGGTACTACAGACGTATGAACTCAAAAAAGTTTATCGTACTGGCTTTTGGTTAAATCAAAAAGTAGAGTCGCTCAAAGGCTGTTCTCTAAGTGTATATCAAGGAGAAACTTTTGGTTTACTCGGACCAAATGGCGCAGGGAAAACAACATTGTTGAAGCTTTTGCTTGGCATTATTCGCCCTTCGGGAGGGCGTGGTGTGCTATTAGGACAACCGTTGGGCGATCGCACGTGTAAGCAAAAAATCGGCTATTTACCAGAAAACGCTTATTACTACGACTATTTAACAGGTTGGGAATTTCTCGAAATGGCTGCGGGGCTATTTCAGCTTCCTACTGCGGTGCAACGTCAGCGAATTCCTGAATTATTAGATTTAGTTGGTTTAGCGCAGTCTGTTGCTAAGAAAAAACAATTGCGTCAGTACTCGAAGGGAATGTTACAGCGTATTGGTTTAGCGCAAGCCCTGATTAATGACCCTGAAGTTATCTTTTTAGATGAACCAATGTCAGGACTTGACCCTATAGGGCGCTACCAGATGCGCAAGATTATTTTATTGCTCAAAGACTTAGGCAAGACTATTTTCTTTAATAGTCACATTTTATCGGAGGTCGAACAAATTTGCGATCGCATCGCGATTTTGGCACAAGGCGAGTTAATTTGTACAGGTTCGCTAGACGAGCTTTTAGGTCAACCAAATACGTATAGCATTAAAGGACGAGGTGGCGATCAAAATATGCTGCACCAATGGCTGCATCATCTTGTTGTTGAACCTGATAGCTCTTGGCACGGGCAATTACAAGGTGAATTAGATAAGTTCCTTACCAGTCTTTGGCAAACCGATGCTCAACTTGTAGCCATAAACCTGTCGCGTCTTTCTTTAGAAGAATTTTTCTTACAACAGTTACGGCAAAAAGGTTTAACAGGTGGTATTGATGCTGCTTCGGCAATGATGCCGTGAAGCACAATATAAGGGATGTGCAACTTCTTTAGTACGACAGTATGACATCCCTTAAATAGCGTTAGAATCCGATAAAGCGGAGGATATTGATGACACTGCCCAATGGTCCTAGTGCAGTTCCAAGAGCATCGCCCACCCGAGCTATACCAGAGCGGTTGACGACGACAATGTCGTTAGCACGCAACCGAGGATTTGTTTGCTCGTTGATACCTTGTTCAAAGTCTGTTTCGATGTTTCGTCGTGTTACAGTTCCGTCAGGATTCAGGCGAACTAACTCGACAGTTCTTCTTCTAGCGCGAGCATTATTAAATCCTCCCGCGCTGAGAATTGCCTGATTCATTGGAGTATTGGGGGGCAATTGCAGCACTCCAGGGGTTTTGACTTCTCCGACTACACTGACTGGAATTGTCGCTGGTGAAAAATTAGCGTCGGCTAATTCTGTCGATTCAGCGGGGTTAATATCTGTTGCGGTGGCAACAACAATCGTATCTCCTTCTTGTACGAGGGTGTCTTGGTTGACATCACCCGTCTTCAACAAGTCCCAAAGATTTACATTAATTCTATGTTCTGTACCTGATTTAGTAGGACGGCGAATGATGACGCTGCGGACATCAGCGTCGGATGTAATGCCACCTGCCAGTTGAATCGCGCGGGTGACTGTGGGCAGTCCATTATTATTAGCGCCACCTTGATTGCCACCTTGATCGGTAGCTGCTGCGGTACTCACGCCGCCGCCGACGACAACGTAAGAACCAGGGCGGTTGACTTCACCAACGACTGTGACAGTACGGGGACGATTTGCGGGAACGGCAAAACTTGCGGAAGCAAATTGACGTAATTCGGCTAAGTTGACGCTTGTTGCGGTGGGGATAAATATAGTGTCACCGTCGCGTAATGTTAGGTCATTATTTACAGTTCCGCTGCGAACGAGTTGGGTAAGATCGACGTTGTAAACTTGGACGGGTAAACTACCACCTTGCGGACGGCGCAGTTGTACCTGACGTAAATCTGCTGCAAGAGTTACTCCTTCAGCAAGATTCAACGCGCTAATAATTGTGGGATATTGAACACCAGGATTATCACCTGCACCGCCTTGTAAGCCTACAGTGTAGGAACCAGGACGATTGACTTCGCCGGAAACAACGACGTTGATTGGGCGGGGAGCGATTAAACTAACGGTAACAATGGGACGTCTCAGAAAGCGAGCATAGCGTGTTGTAATTAACTCTGCTGCTTGATTTTGAGTTAATCCGCGAATGACAACGCGACCAATCAAGGGAAGATAGAGGTCGCCACCAGGAGGAATTTGATAGTCACCGCTGTACTCAGGAACTTCAAATACGTTGATGCGGATGCGATCGCCACCATCTAATGTGTATTCAACGTTTTCTTGTACGGCTGCTGTTGGGGCTTGGACTTGCGCCCAACTCGGGGAGGGAAAGGTAGTTGCGACCATAGCTAAAAGAGCTAAACCGGCAACTGGTTGGGTTAAGACTCTAGAGACTTTGATATTCATGTTCCAGTTGTAGATAATTCTCCGAGAATTTTATTTCTCACTATTTTATGTGGTGTTTTGAACTAATGGAGAAAGTTAGCGGTAGTGTAAACACATATTTTAAATAAACATTACTTAAGTGATTTCCACATTTAAAATAAAGAAATAGTCCGTTAAATTCAGGTTTATTATGCATAACACATTGTTTAACATAAACATGATAAAAACCTGCAATTGTAATAAGTTTGGCACATCGAATTAGTACCTGGAATAGCATCAATTGCAGGTTAGGCGTATGCACTTATGGTTCGAGGGACGAACCGAAAATCAAGTTTGTTCCAACAAAGTATATCGGTAGTTGCAGCAATCAGGGAATATGAAGTTTGAAGGGCGTTCGTTGGGAATCCGTACTTGGCAGTTGACAGTTCAAGGGTTGGTTTGTGGCATAACGCTTGCTTGGGGCTGGGGAGGAATGACATCAGCTGCCCTGGCGGCAGAGCGTATTACGCTACGCTTGGGACCATTTGAGCAACAAGTTGCGGTTTCAGATTTAGAGCAATTTGCCAAAACGGGAGAAGTCCCGCGCAGTTTACGTTTTTATGCACCTATATTAAATTCACAAGTTCGTGAATTTCTCAATCGGCAGCTTCAGGTAGACCCCAACGTTGCGGATAAAGTTGTCGCGCAGGTATTGCGATCGCCTACGGGTAAGACGGTGATTGATTCTGTCAGTGCCGCGCTACCGAATACAACAGTTGATCAACTTCAGGCAACGGTATCCCTCGCAGCACGCCAGTTTAATGGACTGAGCGCGATTAACTTACTGCGGGCGTATCCTGAGGATAATATTACCGTTGATGCGAGCGCGGTTGTCAGTTTGGCATTGCAATTTAATCCGACTTATTGGCAAAGTCAAGCGATCGGTCCATTGCTAGAGCGCGAATTAGCTCCAGTGCCAAGTTCTATCGCATCGCTACCCAAGTTCGATCCGGCAAGGCGCGGGGTGCAAGGCGTGCAGCAAAAAACGCTGTTTTTGACGGATTATCAGCGTTTTCGCACAATTCCAGTTGATTTGTACACAAGCACAAATCCGCAAGGACCATTAGTCGTCATCTCGCATGGCTTTGGCTCAGATCGCAAATTTTTTGCCTCGACAGCAGAACACATAGCCTCATATGGTTTCACGGTTGCAGCGCTTGAACATCCAGGAAGTAGTATCAAACGTTTAGGAAGTGTCGCCGCAGCTAACGATCCAAACGAAATTATTCCAGCGCAAGAGTTTATCAACCGCCCGCAGGATATTACTTTTGTCTTAAATCGATTGACGAGATACAACCAACAACCTGGGACGTTACAAGGTAAGTTAAATACGCAACAAGTGACAGTTATTGGTCACTCGTTGGGTGGTTACACGGCTTTAGCATTGGCTGGCGGTGAGGTCGATTTGGATGCAGTGCGGCAGTCGTGTCGCGGGATATCGGCACTAGGACAAGCGCCCGCCGATTGGTTGCAATGCGCTGCGGCGGATCTGCCAGAAAGACGATTAAATTTACGCGATCGCCGCGTGGCGCAAGTTGTTGCCTTGAATCCGCTGGTGGGGAATTTGTTTGGTAAAACAGGTTTAATGCAAGTGACAACGCCTGTCTTGATGCTGGCGGGTACGGAAGATGCGGTGACTCCCGTCTTGAATCATCAACTACGTCCGTTTAATCAGTTGCAAAGTCAAAAATATCTAATTACGGCGATTGGCGGAACGCATTTAAGTATTGGCGATCTCGGTAATTTAGGGCGCGCAGCCAGTGTCCGTACACTCGTCAAAGAACGTTGGGGTGACGAAACACTACCTTTACGGCGACTTGCATCGGGGGCAATGGTTGCTTTTATTAAGCAATTAACTCCTGAAGCACAAGTTTATGCACCGTTTCTCACTCCAGCTTATGCGCTATCGCTTTCAACAGCACAACTTCCTTTACGGTTGAATACCGAACTACCATCAACTCTCGATCCTTGGGTGGGGGCGAAAAAAAACCGTTTGTTAATGGCAGTGCGACGAGTTCTGAGGGGTGAAAATATTGTGGCTACTGGGTGGTGGCTTTTGGCGAGGAGTTAATTGGCTATTCGCGTTCTAAAGCTTGGTGAATGAATTCGCTGCTAGCTTAATAAAGTCCACCTGCGTGGACTACGCTGATTTCAGTCAGAGTGTGTTTATACTACAAAGACCCGATAGTAACTGTACGGCGGATTTCGTCTGATTTAAAGCCTAACGCCATTGGCTGGCGCACTCCAGGAATAACAGCAACGTCGTACAGTTCTTCTACCATGCCTTCGATGCGTAACCAATGGACAATATCGCCACTACGTAAATCGATAATTTGTAAGCCGCAGCGCGGTTCGACATCTTTGGCGGCGAGATTTTCATCTAACGCCAGCCCTGAAAAAGTTTTGTTACCCCGCATTTTGGATAAGCCCACAACGGCGTAATCTCCCCACAAGGCGAGTCCGCGTAAGTAACCAGGACAAAATGCGATCGGATTAAATTTACCAGCACTGATATCAACATTACCAAAATAGCCAGTGCCAGAATTGAGTACCCAGAGTTGATCGCGATAGACTCTGGGAGAATGAGGCATTGACAGCCCAGACACGACAATTTCATTGCTAGGAACATCAATCACACAGCCGCCATTACGACGGCGATCGCGCCAACCGTCGCTCACATCACTTTGACTGACTGCGGTAACATAGCGGGGTTGCCCGTTTTCCATCGCTAAACCATTGAGATGACAGCGATCTTCAGCAGCTAGTCGCGAAATAAAGGATGGTTGCCATAAGGGAATGAAACTGTAGCGATCGCTAATTGTCGCTAAGCAGCTAAACAGCGTGTTGACAAAGACCACGCGACCTTGGCTATCAACATTAATATCATGAATATCAATATCACCCGTTGTGTATCCGACTTGCGGAACGTAAAGGCGATCGTAACCACCATTGTGGAGTTGACCTGATTCTAGGGCATTTTCAAAGCGCCAGACTTGATACAACGAACTTGTATACAGGCAATCGGGACTTGCCCACAATCCCATACAGCGTTCAAACGTGCGTTCAAAGACGGATAAACGGCGATCGCTAGCAATACCAATCAGAAATAATTTCCCTGTTTGATACGTTGTAAAAGCAAGGCTAACCTGTTGTTCGGATAACCAAGAGATAAATTGCCGTGATGTACTAATTTCTAGTGCAGGTAGAGACGGTTGGGCAGTATCAGGATGCATAGTCGGAATCGTTAGTAATTGCAATGAAACAAAGGTGGGTATTCCCCACCTGATAATTGGTGTTAGTTGAGATTCTGCATAATATCAGTATCTACTAATAAGATTGCGGCTCCACTTGTGTAGCGATCGTACAGCAGATCCGGAGTTTTACCACTAAATAGCCATCCCTGATTGACAGACGTAACTGAATCACCGACGTTACCATTGACAATTAATTGATTATTTGTTGATAAATCTAATAAATCCAAACGCGTCAACTTTAAACTATTATTTCCAGTTCCTGTAAGGTCGATAATTTCAACGTCAGTGATGCGGTTATTAGGAAGAGTTGTTAAATCAATTGTAATGCCACTCGTATCAACTGCCAGCGTATCTGTACCACCTCCGCCATCAATCCGGCGATCGATGACCCCAAAGCTGAGAACGTCATTTCCCGCACCACCGTAGAGAACATCACGCCCTAAGCCACCACGTAGCGTATCGCTACCTCTTCCACCAATTAAAATGTCATCTCCATTTGTGCCAATGAGTAAATCATTGTTTGACGTACCTAAGCGGTTGACTTTGTTTGTAAAGTCACGCCCGAAGATGACATAACTGTCACTAAACGCAGTTCTAACAACCAAGTCGTCAAAACCATCGCCGTTGATGTCGCTGGCAATATTAACTGCATGACCTGATTGATCGCTAGCATTAATACCGTTGATTTGAAAACCGTTGCTACCGTTAATTGCTGAGGAAAGATCAAGGCTACTGCCAAATTTCTCCTTGCCAAAGACGAGATAACTGACTCCGGCATATTTTTGACCATTAGCTGTATTGCTTTCTGCTCCAATCAAAATATCGTTTAAGCCATCACCATTCACATCTCCTGCAACACTCACCCTGCCAATGCTTTCAGAACTTGTTGCAGAATGAATAACAAAGCCATTGCTACCGTTGATGTCGGCAAGGTTGAACGTGGAGTTAAATCCAGTTTTACCAAAGATGACATACTTTTTAGTTGAATTATCAACCACAATGTCATCAATACCGTCGTTATTAATGTCTCCAACAGTATCTATCGAAGTAAAAAAGGTATTGAGACTAGTTGCTTTAATTGTAAAGCCGTTGTTTCCATTGAGTTGCGCAAGGTTGAAATTTTTACTCCAGGCTTCTGCTTTCCCAAATACGACATAACTTTCACCCGCTTTACCCACAGCATTTGGAGCAGTAATAAAGATATCGTTAAAGCCGTCACCATTAACATCGCCTTTAACTGTAGCCACAAGCGAGTAGTCACGGGAATTAATACCGTTGATGATAAAACCATTACTACCATTAAGCTGAGCCAAATTCAGGTTAGGAGAAAAGCCTTTAGCTTTACCGAACACTACATAGTTGGCACCAGCATTAGTTTTACCATTTGGATCGCTGTAGCCATCGCCGACAATGATGTCATCAAAGCCATCACCATTAATATCACCAGCGATAGTAACGTTGTCAAATCCATAACCAGACTGACTGCCTTTAAGTATTAACCCGTTGTTGCCATTGAGTTTAGCGAGATCTATGCTAGAGGCAAAGCCTCCAGCCTTGCCAAATACCACATATCCTTTAGTGTTAGAACCAGGATTAGAGGTGCTAATGAGCAGATCATCATAGCGATCGCCATTGATATCGCCTACATCAACGATAAATGATTCTTTTTCAGCATTCATCAAGTTGAGCGCAAAGCCATTGCTACCATTAAGCTCAGAAAGGTCAAGATTATGAGTGAATCCAGCTTTACCAAACACCACGTATTCTTTGGAATTGGGTGCAAAAGCAGATTCCCTGAAGATTAAGTCATCAAAGCCATCTTTATTGATATCAAATGCGCCGCGATTAGCGTTGATACCATTAACAGCGAAACCGTTTCTGCCGTTGAGACTAAAAAGATTTAATTGTGCAGAGTTAAATTGGAAGTACTTGCCATTAAGATTTAGCGTAGACGTACCTTGAATGATGGCAACTAGTTCTCTTGGTTCACCTTGAGGTTTAAGTTTGTAAATAGCTGTACCCGATGGTAAGCCAGTAGGAGAAGCGCCAAGCACATAATCACTTTTTGCTTCAGAAAGTTGAATAATGTCTTCATTAGGCTTGAAATCAGTGATTAAGGCGTAATCTCCAAATCCTGAGGTTTTATGATTAAGGTCATCGTAGAAGTCTTGCGAGAAATCTCCCAATATAAAGGTATCGATTCCTGCACTACCTGTCAGGATATCTTTGTCACCTGGTAGTCCGAAACTTCCTACTAAATAGTCATTACCTTCTTCACCTTTTAAGGTATCGTTACCTGCAAGCCCGATGAGAAGATTGTTTGCCCTATTGCCAGCGATCGCGTTATTCAGGCTATTGCCAGTTCCATTTAAGTCTTTTAGCCCTAGGTAATAATCTTCACTTAAAATCAGGTTTTCTTGATGTTTCCCTAATGTATAGTTTTCGTCAATAGACACTATGGTATCTATACCTGCATTTGCTGCCTCAATAACGGTATTGTTACGGTAAAGATAATAAGTATCGTTACCCTTACCGCCTGTGAGGACATCATCCCAACCATAGAAAATATCGTTACCAGCGCCACCGTATAAAGTATCGTACCCCGCAGAGTCAACCTCAGGGACTCTAGCACCTACACCGATGTTAATACCCGATAGCGTGTCGTTGCCATTACCACCATAAAGAACATCATTGCCAAAAAAGTACTCAAAAGCAAATTGATATTCGTCACTGTCACCTGTAAGGAAATCATCTCCATCGTTGCCGTACAACGTGTCACTATCTTCTCTCCCGTTGAGATAGTTGTCAGCAGCGTTGCCCATAATAAGATTTTTTTTGTAGTTGCCATAACCTCCCTGCGCCTTTGTTCCTATCAGAGTGAGGTTTTCGACATTGTCGGGTAGATCGTAGTAGCCTTCTGCTGAGAATTGAACAGTATCTATACCTTCATTGCTTGCCTCGCTAATCGTATCGTTGATGCTGTCTATAAGATAGGTATCGTTTCCTGCACCACCGACTAAAGTATCAATCCCTGTACCGCCGTCTAGGGTATCATTACCGCCCAAGCCGAGTAAGCTGTCGTTCCCAGCATATCCAAAGATTGCATCTGCAAACTGAGTACCTGTAAGGGTGTCGTTACCGGAAGTTCCTTGAATCGTTGCCATAGGATCAGTTAACAATAGTAAAGTTTTGTATCATCTGGAAAAAATACAAGACTACAAAATTTCACAGTGCAATAGTCTTGTTTGTTTAGTAAAAAGCAGAGAAACTTAATTCAACTTTCATCATCAAGCGTAGTTTTAAAAAGAACTGATGAAGATAAATCTTTAGTAAAAATAAATACTCTTTTTTGAGGCTATTTAAAGATTGAGTAAAGCTGAGTAAGTAAAGTAGTTATAAGTCATTTTAAAGAAATATTAATAAATGTAATATTATTTCTGATAATGACGGAATTTTGCCAAAAACTTACTTGTAGAGGACGGTAAATATTTGTTATGTTCGATTGCCAAGTCGCTAAGATTGGGCATTCAGGGCGATCGCACTTCCTAAAGAAAGAAGCTATCACTTAGCTTTGAACTTTTTCTAAAAACACCAAATAAATATTCATTTAAACAATTCATCTATTTTTATCAATTCAAGTTAGAAGCTATTTATTTTAATATTCATTGCATTTTCTTGCTGTATCATAATACCTTTACTTGAAAATAAAAATATCAGTTATTGCTTATTCAAAGCTGACGAGTATATTGTTAAAACTCAGAAAAACTTTTAAAGACATTCATAAAAAGCTTTTCTTGTATGAATGAGTCAAATGTCATGCCTTTCAAAATGAAATTTTACTACAGAGGTAACGCCGAATAAATAATGTAAAAGCCTACAGATAGGGATGGGGATCGCTATACGAGCTAAGAGATACAGAATGATTCCTAGGATAGATGGGAAGAATCCCGAATCAGCTTTATTGTGGGAGCATACCATAAAGATAGTTTACTAAACCTGTTACTAGTTGACTCTGAATTTATAATAAAAGAGGAGAGATTATAGCAGACTAGTTGCTGACTTCTGGTAGATTTTCAATTCCAATTAATAAAACCGTTTGCTCTGCTATTTTGGCAGACGAGAGGTATGAAAAAACAAGCAATACCATTAATAGTTTTATCCCTACACTTAGAAGAAAGTTATTTTTCGATGCGTCTCCTGATTGGGGATTGGAGAAGTATGTAGCATAAAGTATTTGCAAGGGTGAATCGCTAACTATCAAAACGTCAATTTCGGCTAAATCAAATTTTAAATCAACAGCTTTGAAGAAGGAATCGATGGTGCTATGAATAGGAGTAATAATAATTGTCCTTGTTGCGGTAATCCGCTACTACGCCACGCACGCCAAGGCGGAATGTACTGGTTTTGCACCTCTTGTTGGCAAGAAGTCCCAATCCTGGCGGTGAGTAAGTTGCCTGTATCAGAAGCTGTAGCACAGCGATCGCAGCCCAAGCAAGTGGTTAACGCTAATTAGGTGTCTGTGTAGGTAGTCTCTACCTGGTAAAATGAGGTGGAGCTACATCACATCAATAGTTAATGCTTGCAGCTTTGCTCTATGGGCAAGAAGATTTACGTCTAGAACAAGTTGCTGAACCGACGCCAGCAGCAGGCGAAGTTGTCATTCAGGTAGCAGTCGCAACAACCTGCGGTACTGATTTAAAAGTTTGGCGTCGCGGAAATCATGCTAAAATGCTGCAACTGCCAACCTTGTTTGGGCATGAAGCATCTGGGCGGATTGTGGCGGTGGGGGAAGGTATTAAAGAATGGCGAGTGGGCGATCGCGTTGTAGCGAATAATTCGGCTCCTTGCATGAAATGCTTTTTTTGTCAACGTCAAGAATACTCGCTTTGCCCGCATTTAACGTGGAACAACGGAACGTTTGCGGAGTATCTGAAAATTCCAGCACTAATTGTGCAGCACAATATGTTGCATATTCCTAACGAATTGCCGTACGAATTAGCGGCGATGACTGAACCGCTAGCCTGCGTGTTGCATGGTATATCTCGCTCTAACGTTCAGCAAGGTGATAACATTGTAGTTCTGGGTGATGGTGCGATTGGCTTAATGTTTGTCGCGGTGTTAGCCCAGCAAGGATGTCGCGTTTTATTGTTTGGCGGAAATTCACAGCGGTTAGAAATTGGGCAAAAGTTGGGTACAGCCAAGACTTTTAATTACAAAGAAGTTCGAGATACGCCCTCAGTTGTGAAAGAATACACCGCTGGCTGGGGTGCAGATGTGGTGATTGAAGCAACAGGAGGCCCCAAGGTGTGGGAAAGTGCGATCGCGTGTGCGCGCCCTGGTGGAACTGTAAATTTGTTTGGTGGTTGTCCGAGAGATACGACAATTACAGTTAATACTGAACAGCTACATTACAGCGAACTGACACTGAAAGGTGTGTTTCACAATACTCCGAAGTACGTTCGTGCTGCTTTGGCATTGCTAGCAAGTCGAGTCATTCCATTTGAGTTACTGATTAGCGAACAACGCCCCTTGTTGGATCTAGAGCAAGTTTTTCAGGCTATGAAAGCGCGTCAGGTGATTAAAGTTGCGATTGCGCCATCGTAGTTTATAAAGAAGCATTGGCATCAACAGGCTGGTCGAGATGCTGATAAGGAGAGTATTTAACTAACTTAATATTCCAAGGACCTTTGATATGATAGGTGATACCACGCCATTCAACACGCTGCATGAAAATGGCTGCTAGTATTGCGGTAGCATAAACCAACTCAGTTAAAGGAATACCGATGACGATGCGCGCGATCGCGCGCATCGAAAACGGTGCAATTATCTCACCACGCGCTTGAACGACTTGACGTACGTCTCGTTCTAAAATTCCTATCAATAAAACAAGCACCAGCGTGTAAATCGTCAATCCGCCGCCTAGCCAAGCAGCCAAATGCCATTGGTTTGTGAATAGCGCCGCGCAAAATAAAATTGCAGTAAAAGCAGGAGTTAAAGTTGTTACAAGACTGTAACCTACGATCGCCCGCCAAGCTGGATGATACAGTCGAGAACAAAGTAACTGACGTTTTACCCAACGATAAAAGCTAGGTAAGTCGCACTCTTCTGGATTTACCATAATCAACGCAGGAAGAAACTGAACGCGCATCCCTGTTTCTTGCAAAACTTGACGCAGCATTGTATCTTCACACAACGCATTCTTCCACTTTTCGAGTAACTGTGTTTGTGCAAAAAGTTCAGTTTTCAAGGCTAAAGTTCCACCCCAGGGAATGCGGTAGAAATACATTTGGGTAACAGCGGCTACATTCCATAGATACCGACAAACTGTACCCCAACGCCCCATAGGTACATACCAGCGGTTTCCGGTGACAACTCCAACACGACGATTTGCAAGAGGGCTAACTAATTGACGCAACCAATCAGGGTGGGGAAGTGTATCTGCATCGACTAAAGCGATTACTTCATATTTATCTTTGAGTTCTAAAACAGCTTGCACTAAAGCACTGCACTTGAGGCTACAAGTTTCGCGCACAGTTTGCAATAAACTGACTTGAATATTTGGGGCTGGTTGCTGCTGGAGTGTTTCGTTAATAATGTCCCAAGCTGGATCTACTTGACTATCAATGACAGCTTTGATGTCATAGTCAGGGTAGTTTTGTTGTAAGAGCGATCGCAAGCAGTTTGATAGAGATGGATCAGCACCACGCAAACATAAAATGACTGCTACTTTGGGTAATTGGTTATCTGGAACTGGTTTAGGGCTTGGCGATCGCAGCGATGACTTCATCGCCACTGTAAAAAAGATTTGAATAGCCACCAAAATTACAAAAATCAGGATTACGATCAAGACCAAAACATTCATGTGTCTACCTCAAACTTTTTGTCATTTAATACATTGTTATTGCCAAATTCCTACAATTTAGCTTTCTGGCTTTGAATTTGCGGTACTTTATAATTCCATGTGTGAATTGCAAATCCCCAATGAAATAGCACTTTTGCTATAGTTTCTCTATCTAGCCTATATTCATTCTTTTTATAGTTTTTTTGCAGGTCAATAAAAGACTGAAAATAAGTTTTAGCTGAATTAAATCCAGGCAAGCTTAATTTATTATAAATTTGTTCTATTTCTTGAAGCGGATTGTTTTCTAAATTCTCAAATTTAACCTCAACAAAATTGTTTTGGGGAATTAAATTCTTTTCGACAAAAAACTTATGCATAACCTGTTGATAGAGATTCAAAGATTTCTCTTCTACTTCAGCATCTTCAATTTTTTGAAATCCGAATAGTTGTGTAGAAGCTTTGTATTCTTTCAACCTAGAGTTGTACACGATAAAAGGATTTCTATATATATGAATAAATTTAGCGTTAGGAAACATTTCTAACAAAACTTTGATTCGGGCTGTGTTTGGCGGATTTTTTAAAACTAGACGCTTACCCTGCATTGAAAAAGTTGCTTTTTTTAAAACTTTTATATATACCCGTTGCCATTCTTCTTTATCTTTAAATTCATCTTCAAATAAAACATACTTTTTGAAGTAAGATTCAATATGTTTTGGAAAAACAAAAGCTCCGTGATATAAACTACAACAAGATATATTTCCGATAGCAAATTCTTCTTCTGCTGGATAGTCAAGGGAAAATTTGACATTATCCATTTTCCTTTTTTCAGGGACAACTTTTTTAAGTAGTTGTGGAAAGTACTTAGAAATGAACGGAATGAGTGTTTGATTACCTGTAATAAAGAAATCAGGTGCAAAAGCTTGAAATGATGATACATATCCTAACTTCGGATCTTGGCTCATCAAATAATGAAGATATGTTGTCCCGCTCCGCCAATGCCCTAAGATAAATATTGGTGGCTCTTTAATTTCTTGTTGGTCTATTTTTGACTGAAATTTAAAATTTTCCCAAAGCTTGATTGGAATTGTCAAAAAACTTAGCCACAATACCCGCAGCACCTTAAGCAGGTGTTTTTTATCAGCACCATGACGAAAAAGTAACTTAACTAAAACAGTAAATGAGCCAAATCCATACATGATTATTTTGCTACATTTCAACAGAGCTTAAATAAAATCGCAGATTATAAATTCATCAACCTGAAATAGTAACGTTGTGAGGCTTTTTATAGAATTTTAAACTGCCGTATTCTAACTTAACGATGCGATCGGCAATACCAAAATATTGGTCATCATGACTAATGACTATTACAGTTTTACCTTTCTTTTTAAGTTCTGGTAAAAGTTGAGTGTAAAAAATTTTCTTAAATAAGGGATCTTGATCGGAAGCCCACTCATCGAAGACATAAAAAGGACGATCTTCTAAGTAAGCAGTGAGTAAAGCAAGGCGCTTGCGTTGTCCTTGTGAGAGTGCTGTGGTAGAAAGAATACCATCTTCGATGTGAACTTTATGGTCTAGTTGCAGTTGCACAAGATAGTTATGTGTTTGGGTGTTGATGTGAAGATTTTCAATACCAAGAAAGCGCTCAAATAGATAAAAGTCAGAAAATATTGCTGAAAACTGCTGGCGGTAATCCTCGCGATCGCTAATTCGTTTGTCATCTAAATAAATCTCACCTGTATCAGGAGGATAAAGCCCTGTAATCAGCTTGATGAGAGTCGATTTACCACTACCATTACCACCGATGATAAATAGTAGTTCTCCGGCATAAATTTTGAGGTCAATTGGACCTAAAATAAAATGAGTGTCTTCGCGTTCTTGATAGTATGTGTGCGTGACACCTACCAGTTTAAGACATTCCCAAGCAGGCAGTTGCGTTAAGGTATTTGCACACTCAGGATAGTAAGATGTTAACGACAATCCCAAAGACTCGATCTTTTGCAATGCTACTGTTGCTTTACTCAAGGGCAATAGCATACTCATGATGTACTCTAAAGGTGTCATCAAGTAGATAATTGTCAGTGCATAGCCAATAACAACTACAGTGTTTAAGCTTGTTAGCGTTGGTAAGACAAATAAGATAAGACCAATTGCAAGGAAAAACAGAATCTGTCCCCAACTCGCAGCAGCTGCAAAAATGCTCATACCGAGAACGTTGTAGTGTCGATGCGATCGCGCGGTCGTATAAAGCGCTTCGCTAAAAAATGCTTGTCGTCGTTGTTGATGCAGTTTGAGTTCTTTAGTTCCTTCAGTAATCGCACGAAAATGATCGTACAACCGATCTTCTTGTTCGCGGGCTAACTTGAGAAAACTGCGAGATTTAACAATTGGTAGTTGATAAGTGCAGATTCCCAAAAACATAAAGCAAGCAGCGATTAGAAATACAGACCAAGATAGCCAGCACAAATACACCAAACAACCAATTACGATCGCAAAGTTAATGCAGAAGAAGGGAATAACAAACGCAGTATTCGAGATAGCTTGAATATCTTCGGTGAGAACAGCTAAAAGACGCGGCGCGCCAATATTTTCGAGTTGACTTAAGGGAGAAGCGAGGATACGGCGACTCATCCGCATCCGCAAATCAAGGATCGCAGTTTGAGAAAGTCGAATCAACAGAACTTGAGAAGTTAAATTTGTTGCAAGTCGTAGTAGACACAACGCTGCAAATGTCCAAACTATTGCAGTTGATGTACTATTCTGCGTTAAGGTAGTGTTAATTAAAGCAATCAAACCAGCCGCACTAGCCCCACTCAAAATTCCTGCCATCACAGCTACAGCAAGGTGAATGACAGAAGTTTGCAGAAGTAGGCGGATGAGGTTCATTGATCAAATACCGACATAGTGACTAGAAGTAATTGCAGGGCGATCGCTGCGTTTAGTTTAATAGTGTCACTTTCATTTTTCTTGCAGTGAAGCAAAATTTTTTCCTCCTAGTTCAATTTGTTTTTTGCTACATCCTGCTTGTAACCTTGCTACTAAATAGTCTAGATCAGCAGCAATTATATTTGTTCCGTGATCCGGTTCTATCAAGCTAATCAAAGCTATATCTTTCCGTTGTGCTAAGCTTGATATTCCTAAGAAATTAAACACTCCTGATTCGTAAGTACCGCAAGGTACCGAAGGGTTATTCACTCCGACACAATACTCATTTGGAAGTAGCCAAGCTTGTGCTGGATAACCATGAAAATGAACGATTGGAGCACCTAATTTAATTAATTGTGGTACATATAAAGCTGCTGCTAAAGCAATAGCAAGCATGACATAAATATCATATGAAGGTTTAATGTCAGTCTCTGGAGTAATACCTTGAGGTAACTGTAGGTACAACTTCTCTTTCAAACCCACTCGAATCACATCAGTTTCTAGATTCAAGTTAGTTTTGTTTGCACCAGATCGCGAACTGACAAGCCATATATCTGGGATTTGCTTATATAAATACTCATCTGCTACTTTGATGCGAATATATCTTCTTCCTATCTCATTTTGTCGAACTTCATCGTTGTTAAATCCTTCAACAGGATATAGCTTTATCCATTGATTCGCACTAATTTCTCTAGCACCCATATAATAAGGAGCTTCTACATAGGCAACAAATCCATAAGAAACTCCTGTTCTGCCATTAACAATAACATTAACAATATCACGATGAGATTTTCTTTTAAGAATTTGACTGAGTTGAGCACCAGGGGGAAATAATTCAGTCGATGCTAATTTATTACCAAGCTTCACTAAATGGGCAGCGTAAATAGATGATTTGGGAGCATATTCTCCTATTTCAAATTTACTTAATGGTAAAGGGAATATTGGAACAAAAATTTTAGGAATTAAGGATTTTAATACAAAGCTATCAATGTCTTTTCTTGAGTGTATAGAGTCTGAAAGATTCATGTTTAAAATAGAAATGTTTTGCTCAGAAACTCCTAAAACTATTTCACTAAAGGTGCGTACTAATGTGCTTAAGCCTACTTTAATTTTTCTAGTATAAGGTAAGTCAGGATTTGTCAGTTCTTCATCCAGTTTTGTGAGTACAATAACCTGAGTATTAGTGGGATCTTCTATATATTTAGCCGCGTGTTCTTCTGCCCAACTACTAAGTTTAGCAATTCTAGAAACAGACAACCTGGTTACAAAGTGAGAATAGATTTCATATCCTTTCTCTGCTACCCAAATACCAAATTTTCTCAGATAAGAGTAATGTCTTTCTACATCAATAACAGCATCAACACCCATTTTGACAACTTTACTACTAAAAGATTTTTGCCAACCTAGTATAGGTACAGTGATTTTGTAGCGAAGTACTTTTGTTGCTTGTTGCCAAGGTAAAACTTTAACTCCATACTCTATTAGCTTACTTTCTAACTCCTCTCTGAATTGAATAACTTGCAGATTGTTATATCCTTTTGGTAATGGTTTAAATGTCACTGTTAGCTTTGTTGCCATAAACTTGGGGTTGATAATTGGTGGTTTAAAATCTGTTGCAGCTTGAAAATAACCACTAATTAAACGTCCAATAGTTGGCAAACTTAATTCATGTTCTAAACCACAAACAGTGGCAACTTCTTGTTGACGAAGTAATGCTATAATTTCTGCTTTATGTTTAACCAAGGCTGCGCGAATTTCGGATGATAATACCCCTTTACTAGAACGAATACTAAGTTTATCGTTGTTAACCTGGAGTTGAACACCTTGTTGACTAAGATTGTGCAGAAGCTCAGTGACTTTCATGATAAGAAAACCCTAATAGTTTACTGAGGAAATACTAAATCTCAAAAAATTCTGAGTCTTCTGATTCTTCGGCTAAGCGTTGAGATAGCCCTTCAATGGTTGGATAATGCCATATCAAAACAGGCGAGATTTGACATCCTAACAGTTTTTCTGCTTTTCCAGCTATGAGCATGGCTTGTGCAGAATCTAAGCCGTAGCTGTCTAAAGGTTCTCGAATATTTATTTCATCAGATTCAATTGCCAATTGCTCTGAAATTTGGACAATTAACCAATTCTGAATTTCTGCTGCGGTATATGTATTTTTGATTGAATTTGGTTGCGATTGGTTCATTTAAGTATCCCTGCAAGCAAAAATAAATTCTATTAACTGATAGAAAGTTGTCAAGGATAGATTTAGAGCAATCTTGCACCCTAATGCAGCAGATGCTGATATGAATGATTAACTAAGCAACTTGTAGAAAGCCATTATCGATTAAGTTGGATAAATACTTACCGAATAGCTGTGCATCAATTGAAGGACAAGAAATATCAGAATGAGCAAGTGCTTCTACAGTTTGTTCACAACTTATTTGTGGTCTTCTTGCTTGCATATACAATTCTGGAATAGTTAGCTGCTCATCAGACCATTTTTCTAGCAAGAAAGGTCGTAATGTGTATAAAGGATTGTCTACAGAGCATACGCTATTCAATACTTCGGCTTGCCATTGTTCGTAGGGCATAGGTTGAATAGAATGATTTAAAGATTTAACCCATTCAAAAAACTCACGAATGTGAATTGGTTGCGGATGCTGTAGATGAAAAGCTTTCCCAATAGATTCTTTTTGCTGCGATAAGTAAACAATTGCTTGACTTACATAGTCTACAGGCGACATATCCAACATATAATCAATATCAGGAAAACTGCCTAATTGTATGCAGCCTTTCAGCATCAAACAGATAAAGTCATCAACGTTGGAGACACCTGTTTTGCTGTGTCCAGCAATGAGTGGCGGTCGATAAATTGTCACAGGAAGTCCGCGATCGCGTGCGATTTTAACTAGCTTTTCTGCAACCCATTTGGTTTGCGAGTAACCAAGGTAAATTCCCGCCCAATGATCAAACTCGTCTTGTTCTTTGACAACTTTACCTGCATAATTGGCTGACTCAAAAATTGCAACACTAGAAACATAATGAACGGGCTTGACTTTAAATTGACACGCCAATCGTAAAATTTCTTGTGTTCCTAAAACGTTTGCGGCTTTGAGTGCAGAATAGGGGTAAACGTAATTGAGCAACGCTGCGCTATGATAGATAGCATCAATATTTCCAGCCAGCATTTGAAATTGGGCAGAAGACAATCCTAGTAATGGTTGCGATAAATCGCCTAAAACTGGAATGATGCGATCGCTTAATTCATCTTGCCACAAATTGTATCTTTCTAAATTCTGTTGAAGTCTTTTTTTGCCTTCTTCTGGATGAGCAGCACGAACTAAACAGTACACATCTGCTGCGGTTTTTTGCAATAATTCTTGAATTAAAAAAGCGCCTAAAAATCCAGTCCCGCCTGTTAAAAAAACGCTCTCAGGTTCATCGACTGCATCTAAAAAAGCATCCTCAGGAGAAATAGTTGCATCTAAAACGGCTTCCGCACTTAAATCTAACTTAGGTATCGTATCAACCGCGAATGATTCTTGCTTTGCTTGACTTTCTAGCGTAAATTCTTCGGCTAAGCGTTGTGATAAGGTTGCAATTGTTGGATAATGCCATAGCCAAACGGGGGATAACGAAAAGCCTAAAAAGTGTTCAGCTTTGCTGACGATTGTCATTGCTTGGGCTGAATCCAATCCATAGCTTTCTAATGATTCTTGAATATCAATTTCTTCAGGTTCAATTCCTACTTGTTCGCAAACTTGAGCAATTAACCAAGTTTGAATATCTGTTGCTGTATATGTTTTTTGTAGAGTATGAGAATCGGATAATACCATAACGAAACCTAAAATTGTGATGGACGATATTGGTGAAAAGCTATTGGTAACTGAAGACCTTGCATCTTCAAAATTTGAATGCGGTATAAATAGGCTGCTCCGGTCATAATTTGGTCAGCAACATCAGCAACTTTACGGTTACTTGGTTCGCTCAAATAAGAACCTCTAACCCAATCATTGAAACTTCCCATTGCAGGCCCACACCAAATTTGATAATCAATTTCTCTTCCTTTTTCACCAGAATTAGACCAACGCGAAGATAAACCTAAATACCAGCGAAAAATCAACGCCATTTTTAATTTGGGGTTATTCGCCGCTTTATGGATTTTATCTGGGTTTCTTGTCGATACATAAGCGACGGTATCTTCCCAAACGTCATTTAAACTTCTACGGAAGATTTGTTTTTCGAGTTTCTCTCTTTCTACTGCTGGAATCTCATTAATTGAGTCGTAATTTTTGTACAATTCATACAACTTTTGGGCGCGTACAGGAAATAGCGTTCCTCGTTTTAAAACTTGTAATTTTACACCCATTTCAAACATATCTGCGGCGGGAGCCATCATCACATCTGGCATTTCTGCTTGCGCGAGTAACTCTTTTGTGTGGGGCGAAGTTCCCGCTTCTACGCACGATTGATTTACTGAACCTGTGACAACATAAGCAGCACCCATCATGAAAGCAGCAAGTGCAGATTGTGGTGTCGAAATTCCTCCTGCAACACCGACTCGTACAGGTTGTTGATAACCATATTTTTCTTGAACTTCGTCGCGTAATTCTAAAATTGAAGGCAGTAAACAAACTAATGGTCGATTATCAGTATGACCGCCCGAATCTGCCTCTACTGTAATATCATCAGCGACAGGAATTTTTTCGGCTAAAGTTGCTTGTAATTCTGTAATTAGATTTTGAGCGACTAATTCTTTAAGAATTTTTGTCGGGGCGGGTTGAAGAAATTTAATCGCTATTTCTCGACGCGAGAGTTTAGCAATAAGTTTATTTTTGGTAAGAATTTGTTGATGAGAATTAAGGCTTAATCCAGCCGCACGATAGTAAACAACGTTAGGAGTTAAATCGAGAAACGCTGAAGCTTCTACGGTTGTCACGCCGTATTTGAGATACAAATCGACTGCACGTCGTTCGATCGCAGGTTCGCTAGGACTATGCAGTAAATTAAAAGCGTATGGTCCTGCGGGTAGTGCTTGCTGAATCTGGTTGATGGCAGACTCTACACGAGAAGGCGCTAAACCGCCAGCACCGAAGGAACTCAATATTTTTGCTTTTCCTAAAGCGATGACGAGTTCTTCTGATGCAATTCCGTGCGCCATTGCACCTGTGGCGTAGGCATATTTCACCTGATGAAAATCGAGAAAACTCGCATCACCTAGTTGTGACGTAGATAAAGGGGGAGTAGCGGTTAAGAGTTCGGCTTGTCCGCTTTTGCCATTATTGGCTGTGTAGGTGTAACCTTCATTCGTAGCGCCAATTTGGTTATTTGAGCGCACAATGTAACAAGGTTGAGCTAAATTGAGCAGTTTCGCTTTGATTCCTGCTTCATCAAAGGCAACGGTATCTAGCGAACCATACCAAGCTTGAGTTGATGCACCTGTGAATTTGAGGCGATCGCTTTTATTAATTGTATTAACCACGTTTGTTAATCCTCTAACGATAATCAATACCTGTTAGTGACTTATTAACATCATCTTCAAGAGATAGATAAACTAACTGGTTTACTAACTGGAGGATTTGTATTGATATCTTGAGTTACTAATTGCGAGTAGTTCATTTGTAGCTGAATCATTCTACTCATTTGTTGTAAAGCTTTTTGGCGTGCTTGGAGAAATTGTGTATGGATTTGAGTTGTGCGTTGATTGTTTTCTTTTAATTTCAAATAGGTGTTGTTATCTTCAAGGCAATGATTGCGTTTAGGTAAGACTGTCTGCTGTGATACCAACGGTATGACTGGATTTGTCTGTTTGATAACCTTGATAGTTTCGGCTGATGTGGGAATAGCTTCTACTGAAATTGTCGTGTTATCTCTTTGTAAAACTTGCATAGGTACTTGCTCAATGACGATGTTTTTATTAACTACAGCAGAATTTTCTACACTATCTAATTCAATTTGATTGTCGTCACTTTTGGCTTGATTTAAAGGTAAAGTTAAACTTAAGGATTCTTGTTGTGGTTCTAAAGATGTTTCCAGCGATCGCGCGTACAGGGAGGATAAATCGAGAGAAACTTGATGACTCAGAAGCTTTGCTAAGGCTTTGAGAATGGATGTATGATCGTCTACACCTCGGCGGTTCACGGATACTGTCACGTGTTCTTGACCTTTGAGATTTTCGCTAATCCACCGCGAACAATGACTTCCCGCGCCTACTTCAATAAAGACGCGTACGCCATCAGCATAAACACGATTCACTAAGCGAGGAAAATCAACTTGCTGGCAAAGACATTCTGCAATATGATGCGCGATAGATTCACTATTGAGTGCGATCTGTGCATATTTTGCGGATGAATAAAAGATAGTTTCTGGAATCTTTTGAACAGGTAAAGTTTTGATTCTGACAAGTTCAGGATACTCGGATCGCATTGCTTCGCAGTGAATTACATGATTAAATGGAGCGCGGAAAGCGTCGCACTTCAATTTTTCAATGAATCGCAAACAGGCTTGAGTTTCTCCTGCAATAATACATTCTTTGGAAGTATTAATTTGAGTTAAATAAACTTGATTTTCTTGCTTAATACCTTCTTGAACATCAGCAACTGAAGTTATTAAAACATAGGTACTCCAAAATTCATCAGGATTTTCTACTAGCGGTAAACCCCAAAATTCACGGACAGCATCTTTAGAACCAGCAAGCCGAGTACTAAATAAGGATGAGGAATTTAACGCGTTGCTACATTCTTGAAAATCCGTCCAAACACTGTGAGAAAACATCATGCTAGTTTCGCCAAGACTGTAGCCAAAACTGCATTGTGGTTTGATTTGAAAGTAATTTTTAAAGATTGTTGTGACAAGTCCAGCGTAGCCCATTTCTGACTCTAGCATTGCCAAAGGATCGTTTAGCAATTGCTGTTCAATACTTTCTAATTGGCGTTTTGATAACTTGTGCAAACTGCGCGGATAGAGAAGCTTTTCAATATTGGCAACGCGGTTACAGGCACTTTTAATAACAATATCGTCGTAAATTTGAGGAAACAAGCGAAATAGACTTCTGCTAATACCAACGTAAGAGTTATATGCCCCAGGATAAACATAGGCGATCGCACCTTTTTTCCCTAAGGGATTTGTCGTAAAATAACTGCCTACAGGTGAGTGCCAATCGCCGTTTTGCTCAAATGCGCGTTCTACACCTGTAAAGGCGCGTTGAATTTCCCGTAATAGATCGTCTTTGTTGCGTCCGAGAAGTGTTAGCGTATAAGCTGCATTTGCTTGCTTTTGGAAGGTGGTAAACGTTTGACTTGCCGCTGTGGTTAAAGCGTTACTATCTTTAATTGTTTGTTCTAGTGCGTGCAGTTGCGCAATTAAATCAGTTTGATTTTCAGCAGCGATCGCAAACAGATAAAATGGCATTTGAGTCAAATACCGATTGCTATCTGCATAAAATCGCGTCAAGTTCTTTTTGCTTGTGTCTTCAGATAAAATGATATGAGCGTAGCTGCCATCCAAGGAAATACTATTAATTGCAGCGCTTCTTGGCTTCTCTAACGCGCTAAACCAAGGTTTCGATTCTGTCGCGACGTAAAAAGGACTTTCTTGCCAAATTTCGGGGTTTTTGGGACGACTCCACTGCGGTGTTGCAGGAATATAGCGGTAATATAGGCATAGCGCAGTTTTAATCAAACTCATAATTTCAGCTGCTGCATAGGTGTGTCCGATATTGGCTTTGACACTACCAATGGCACAACTGAGTTCAGTCGATGTTTGATACGCGGCGAGTAAACCTGCTATTTCTGCGGTATCTTCTGCTTCTACTCCACTACCATGCACTTCGAGATAGTCGATATCTTGGGGATAAAGATCGGCGATTTGAAAAGCGCGTTGACAAACTTGCGTAACCGCTGCGGAATCGTACGCGGAAGTTGTATGCTGTGGCAGTAAACTAATCGCATCAATCACCGCATAAATGCGATCGCATGAGGCGATCGCGGTATCGAGTAACTTTAAAACAACTGCACCCGCACCTTCACCAACGATCCAACCATTAGCATTTTCGTCATAACTTAAAGTAGGAACACCTGTATTAATTTTGGCTAACTGATTGCGTAATAAAACACTTTCACTACTACCAGCTAAATCGACTGCACCAACAACAACCGCATCGACTTCGCCGAGTACAAGAAGATTTTGGGCAACTTCTAGCGCTTTAAATGCTGAATTCTCTTCGGCTGTTAGTGTAAACGCGGGTGCTTCAAATTGCCACAACGCAGAAATGCGAGTTGCGATCGTGTTTTCTAGAGGACTACGATATTCACTTTGTGTCTGACTAATATTTGTTGTAGCCAACGCCGAATGATTCGTTGTCGTTTTCCCCGCCAAAATTGTTTGTAGTTGTCGAGTAAACTGCTGTTTACTATAAAGTTTCTGTAGCGAAATTTGAGTTGCCGTAGCAATAATAACAGCAACTTTTTCACCAGGCTTAATTTCCGCATCTTGCAAAGCATTATTTGCAACTTTAAGCATTAATAGTTCTTGCGGATTTAATTCTTCTATATTGTCAATTGCTAGTTGCTCATCAATTTTGAATGGTAGATACCCTCCTAAAGGCACTTGATTATTTTCAATTTTATTTTCCTTAAGAAGCTGTTCTGCTTTACCTTGCCAGCGACTTAGAGGTAACTCAATAAAATTTTGTTTTCCTTCATAAACAATTCGCTCAAAGCTGTCTAAATCTTGGCACGAACCTGCAATCAAGTTCATCCCAGTGATAGCTATTTTGGGAGCTTGTTTTTGCGTCAACATCGTTTACCTCTACTCTTTGGTTCTTATGACTTTAAAGGCAATAAAGTTCCCTTAGCTTCAGTCATGCGCGAATAAATCTTTCCTAGACTGTCGTGAGTAATGACCTCAGCAACTACGCTACTATCTGTTTTAGACTTGACTTCACAAGAGACATAAAATATTTCATCAAAAGAAACCGGAGTAAATTGTTCGTAAAGATGAATTGCTGAAGGTAAACATCCGTGCTGATGAAAATATTGCGACCAAATCCACAAAGAATGAATTTGGACATCAACGATATAGGGATTAAATGTTTGGACGGGAAATTGCCCTTGTTGCTGTTCGCTGACTTGCGGAAGTAAGCACTCAATCGTTACTTTTTCTGGGGTTATATTGAGAACTCGCCTAACTCCCTGAAAGCTTTTGCCATGAAATAAGCTGGCGGAACCATCCTGATAGAAAGATTCAGAAGAATAACTTTGGTCGAAATTGAGGTTAAGAGAATCGTAATTGGGGGAAGAAGAAATTTGGCGTTTTAGAGTTAATTGCGTGCTAAAATGATAGCGAATTTTTCCTTCTAAATTCTTACTCCAAATCTTAGCATCAAATTCAATTTCTATGTTGTTTTTGTTAGTTTCTTGCAGTTCAAGTGTATATTCATTGGGCGTGGTAGGTTCAAAAACAATTCCTTTGAGAACTTTGTAATTTCTACAGCTTAAAAAATGATAACCAGGATAAAGTTGTTCGCAAGTATTCGCAATCCAAGCGATCGCGCAAGTTGCTGGAAGCACAGGACGATTGGCAATGACGTGATCTTGTAAAAATGGATTAGCCGCTAAAGTGAGGTGACGCTGAATGCGAAAAGTTTGTAGTTGAGAATTGAAGGTTTCCGAAAAGATTAAAGGACTACCAATCACAACTTGGGTATCTTGATGAGTTGAGGCAAGTTCATCCACAAGCATTTTGGCACCAACTTGGATCGGAATTGTCTCAATGTTGCGTTCAGCAAATGCTTTTTTTAATTCAGGGCTAACCATCCCGCTCTCCCAAGGTCCCCAGTTGATTGCCACAACATGACAATCAGGATAGTAGTATTTGACAAGCTGCGCTGATTTATTGAGAACTTCGTTAGCGATCGCATAATCAGCTTGTCCGACATTGCCATAAAACCCTGCAACCGAAGAAAATAAAACCAAGTGTTGTAACTGACTTATCGGAATACAACGCAACAGATTGGCTAAACCCGTCACTTTGGCGTTATAAACCTTGTCAAAGTCTTGCGCAGATTTTTTTTCAATCCGCTTATCCGCTAGATTACCCGCGCCGTGAATCATTCCGGTGACTGTTTCCAGACGTTCGGCGATCGCTTGTAACGCTGCTGCATCGGTGACATCAACACTGAGGTATTCGGCTTCGCCACCCGCTTGAGCGATGGTATCGAGAGTTGCTTGAATTTCGCGGGCTGATGCGATCGCATTGTAGTGTTTCTGCACCGTAGCGGGAGTTGGTTTTTCCCCACTCGCAATCAGATACTCCATAATGCGCTTTTTCAGTTCCGCTTCACTCGTGCATCCTGTAGCCCATACAGGTTCTGGCGTGAGCGAAGAACGTCCTAAAAGAATAAATTTGCATTGCTTCGCTTTCGCTAATTCGATAACGCATTGTGCAGTTATCCCCTTAGCACCACCGCTGACAAGAAATACAGAATTTGAGTCAACCTGGCTTTTCATGCGTTTATTCCGATTCTTGAAAGTTTTCATGACAGGTAGGATGTCTTTTCCACTAGTCACTAGTCCCTGACAAGCGTGACTCTCCCCTTAGCGCCGTAGCCTACTTCACTAATTAAACGATTGGGATCTTGAATTTCTGCGAGGATGTGTTGTACGGCTTGTTGTGCGTCGATATTCGTGCTGAAGTCAATAGCGCGACAGAATACCGTTTCCCATTCTTGATTCAGTGTTTTGGTCAGTCCAAACAACCCACCAGCGATCGCACTGTAGTGATTTTTTTGTCCGATACCCAATTCGCCGTCAAGGTGCGTTACTGTTATAAAACAACTGCGCCCTTGGGTGGCGGAGGAATTAAGTGGTTCTTTGAGATACTTGGCGATCAAGAAGATATGTTTGAGTAAGGCGGTTTCTGAATTAAGGTAAGCAATCTCCTCGCGTTCATTGTGAATCGTCGGATGAAGGTGAATAAAACTTCCAATAGAACCGTGTTGCGCGATCGCATTTAACTGTTGTTGCAGATGTGTTTCACTCAAGTCCTCCAAAACAACACGTGGAATATGCTTTTCTACACCTGCGCTTTGCGGAATTACAGATTTGGGAAAACTCAAAACAACAACTTTTTCGCCTTTGGCAATTAAAGCCTGCGCTAATTGTGATGTTAATGCCGAACCATTATCGGTAATTAAACAAACGTGCTGTTGGGGTAAGTGACATTCCAAGCGATCGGGAGGCGGTAGAACTTTCAACTTCACCACACTGCGCATAATATTGTGGCTGATCTCTGGTTGTCCGCTATCCTGCTTTTTTGGCAGTGTCTCCGTTGCAGTTAAATTACCGGCAATCCGGCTCATATACTCGGCAATTTGACCGAGAGTACGCAATTCGCTCAATTCCTCAGGATTTGGTTGTGGTAAGCCTGGGTACAATTCAAGCAGTGTGCCTAAAATTTCGACGCGCTTAATCGAATCAATCCCTAAATCAGCCTCCATGTCCATTTCTAACTCCAGCATTTCCACTGGATAACCTGTCTTATCGCTGACGACATTCAGCAGTGTTTGACTTAAATCGGCAACATCGATTAATGCTGTGGGTGCAGAAATTGATGGTTCGATGGGAGGGTTCGGAATTGATACTACAGGTGTCGTCACTTCATCCTGAACAACTGCGTCTACTGTTGTCACTTCAGCTTTTACCGGAAGTGTTGTCGCGATCCGGCTCATATACTCGGCAATTTGACCGAGAGTACGCAATTCGCCCAATTCCTCAGGATTTGGTTGTGGTAAGCCTGGGTACAATTCAAGCAGTGCGCCTAAAATTTCGACGCGCTTAATCGAATCAATCCCTAAATCAGCCTCCATGTCCATTTCTAACTCCAGCATTTCCACTGGATAACCTGTCTTATCGCTGACGACATTCAGCAGTGTTTGACTTAAATCGGCAACATCGATTAATGCTGTGGGTGCAGAAATTGATGGTTCGGTGACAGGGGGTGTTATTGGTAGTAGGGGTTCAGATGGCGCTTCGCTAGGCGACGGTTTGACAGCGATATTCTCAGCAGGCTTGCTGCTTTGTTCTACGAAGGAAACACCATGACCATTCGCGTGATGTCCGTTACCGTTACCATTGCTGATAGATGGTTTTGGTTGAAACGCTTTCGTTACGCCTTGTGCGATCGCGGATTCGTATTTTTGTTCAATCAGTTGAAAAAAGCTGTGCGAATGTTCCATCTGCTGTTGCAGATATTGTTCGTGAATTCGCAAAGTTTCTGCTTGATGATCGTGAAACCGCATCATACTGCGTTCCAAGCTATCTCTTACCGCAGCATCTTGGGCGTCGGCGAGTAAGACATTTTGCTGCTGCGTAAGTTGAAAGAACGTTTGCGCGTATTCGCTTTGGTGTTTTAGCGATTCTTCGTGGACTTGTAAGATGTCACCGTGATGATCGTTAAACTGTGCCAGCGTAGATTCGATGCTGTCCAACATTTTTTGATAGTCCACTGTGGTGGGTGGTGGCGTTACAGTGGTGGCTGCTTCTGGTTGACTAAAAGCAGGTACTGGCTGCGGATGATGTCCGTTTGTCACTGGTGTAGATGGCACGGGTGGGGCGACTGAGATGTGTGTATCTGCTAAAGCTTGCGCGAATGCGGCTTGTGTTTTTTCTGAAATATAGTTTGCACTATTTAAGCGGACGTTGAGGGATTTATTGCCTTTTGGAGTAGGAGTTTTCGTTTCTAATTGGTAAGGATCGATATTTTTCAGAGACAATCCTGCGACGCGCAATTGAAGAACTGCCGATCGCAGCGTGCGATCGCTATTTTGTTGTTTGTGTGCATTCACCGCCACAGCTAAGTGCGGGCGATCGCCAAGTGTTTCTTTGACTAAATTCGTCAAAATATTTCTTGGTCCAAATTCAACGAAGAAGTAACCCCCACTTGCATAGATATTCTCGATCTGATCCTTAAATAACACCGAATTAAGTAAGTGTTCTTTGAGGATTTTTTGAATTGCCTGGGGTGCTTCGGGATACGGTTTCCCTGTTACATTCGAGTAAATTGCGGTTTTTGGTGCTGCAAAACGCGTTGCTTCAATCGCCTGGGCAAAAGGTTTTTGTGCGTAGCCGACTAACGGCGTGTGAAACGCGGCGGCGACAGGGAGAACAACAGTGGAGAAGCCTTGCGCATTCAAAGCTTGTTGTACTTGGGCAATTTCTAGTTTGGTTCCCGCCAAAACGACTTGCTTTGTCGAGTTGAAGTTGGCGATCGTTACTAGCGGAAACTGCTTGATGAATGTTGTCACTTGACTGACATCGCCTTTCACTGCTAGCATCGCCCCTGCGTCAAAGTGGGGTTGCTTGGGAGTTGCCATTGCTTGTCCCCGCGCTTTGACAAGCGATAAATAATCGCGATCGCTTAAAACTTCAGCCGCCCACAATGCAGTTAATTCACCAAAACTATGTCCAGCGACAAAATCAGGTTTAAACCCCGCTTGTTGAAATATTTTGTACAATCCGACGCTAAATACTCCAATTGCTGGCTGCGCGTATTGCGTCTGCTGCAAAGCTTCTTGCTGCTTTTGGCGTTGCGCGTTATCAAACACCGGAGGCGGAAACACAATTTCGGAGATCGGCTGTAATCCGTCTTGAGTTAACAGGTTATCCATCTGGCTGTAAACCTGTCGCAAGCAGGGAAAGTTGATTGCCAATTCTCTACCCATATCAAGGTATTGCGAACCTTGCCCAGAAAACAGCGCGACGACTTTACCTGTCGGATCGATACCGCTTTGGCGATAATAAATGCCTTGGGGATGTTCCCAATCGGTTGAGTTGTTTTTAAGTTGTTCAATACTGATTTGCAGTAAGGCGATCGCTTGACTTGCGCAATCAGCAACAAAACCAAGCCTTGCCTCTGTCACCGGAACTTCTAGCGTTTGCGATGCACCAACAACTTGGGCAAAGTGTTGTTCTGCGGCTTCTCCTTGCAACTGTGCGAGTAAATCAGCACACTTATGCTGTAACTGTTCGGGTGTCGCGGCGGATAGTAAGACAATCTGGGGCGTTTGATGAATTCGATAAGGATAGTTGTTATGTTCTTTGGTGTATTCTTCTAAAACGACGTGATAATTCGTTCCGCCAAAGCCAAACGAACTCACGCCAGCCCGTCGCGGCGTTTCGCTGGATAACCAAGGACGCGTTTCGGTGTTGAGATAAAATGGTGAATCCTCAATTTTGAGTTTTGGATTCGGTTTTGTGACGTTGATTGTCGGTGGTAAGACTTTATGATGCAGTGCCAAAGCTGTTTTAATGAGACTTGCTGCACCAGCTGCGGCTTTGGTATGTCCAATTTGCGACTTAACGCTACCAAGGGCAATTTTTTGTTTACCGACGTTTGTTTCTTCAAAAAAGGCTTTTAAAGCGGTAAACTCAGTAGGATCGCCTGCCATTGTGCCTGTTCCGTGCGCTTCAATTAAGCCTACGCTTTCCGGCGCACAGCCTGCATCTTCGTACGCGCGGCGCAACGCGCTGATTTGTCCTTCAGGGCGCGGCGCGTAGATACTTTTGTACTTGCCATCGCTGGAAGTTCCAATGCCTTTAATCACGGCATAAATCTTGTCGCCGTCACGTTCAGCATCGCTAAGGCGCTTGAGGACGATCATGCCGATGCCTTCGCCTAGCATCATCCCATCTGATTCCGCATCGAAAGGTTTGACGTTTTGGCTAGGGGATACCGCCGGAGTTTTACTAAAGCACATATACGCGACGATCGAGTTATCGGTATCGACACCGCCTGTCAACATCATGTCGCAGCGATGTTCGACTAACTCGCTCATTGCCATGCGCAGCGCCCCCAATGAACTTGCGCAAGCCGCATCGACGACGCAGTTTGTTCCGCCAAAATCAAGGCGATTCGCAATTCTACCACTGACAACATTGGCAAGCATTCCTGGAAAGGCGTTTTCTTCCCAGTTGACGTACGCGCTTTTAATTTTGTCGATGATTTTTTGCGTGTCTGCATCGGATAAACCGCTGCTTTTCAGGGCTTTTTCCCAGATGGGATATTGCAATCTTGCACCTAAAGGCATGGCTAACTGTCTTGCTAAGGCAACGCCTAAAATGACTCCGGTGCGATCGCGATTAAACTGCCGCGTTTCATCGTACCCTGCGTCTTCCATTGCTTCTTTGGCAACGACTAAGCCGAGCAATTGCGAAACGTCGGTGACTTCTAAAATATTAGGCGGTAGCCCAAATTCCATGGGATTAAAGTCAATATCTGGAATAAAACCACCGCGTTTGCAATACGTTTTATCAGGCGCTTTCGGATCTGGATCGTAATAGGCATCAACATCCCAGCGCGAAGGTGGCACATCAGTAATACAATCAACTTTTTCGATAATTTTTTGCCAGTATTGTTGTGTATTTCTCGACTGTGGGAACAGCGAAGCGATACCAATAATGGCAATCGGATTCTTTTGAAGTTGAGTATTGATGGGGTCTTGTTCTAATACTTTATCAGCCATGCTTTTTTTCTTTTGTATTAGCTTCATCAATGCTGTTTCACAATTTCTGATTTCGTTGTGTAACTGTGATAATGCAACAGTAATATTGCAGGCAAACATAGGCTTAGGTCTACTTGTTTGCAGCACAAACTTAAATGATTTATTTAGTAATGACGAATGAGATTACATTTCTTTGACTTTACAAGGCTGTGGTAGTAAATCAATTACATTATTAAAGCTAGTAAAATAATCTTTGAGCGCTTTTGCTTCCCTACCTACAAAGTCAATCCATTCGTAGTGATAGTGATTCGGGAAAGCACCTTCTATTTGAAACAAAGGAAGCTTCGGGGTAGCCATCAGGAGCGAAACGCTGCTTTCACCAGAAATCGTTTGATTATCAAGCTTAATCGCAGCGATATAGTTGGTATTGATGACAACATTTTCAATTTTGATGAATGCCATAAATGACCCTTTTAAAAAAAGTAGTAGGTTTTTAGCTACCTGAACTGGCATATCTATGGAACTTATCATAATTCTCAACAAATATAAATACTGTGTTCTAGCAAACGTTTGAGATAAAAACAATTTTTTTTATCTATTTGTTGTCATTTGGCTTTGCCAAAAAAATTATTGGTTCCTAAACTATCTCAAAAGTGCTGAATTCGTCAGATATCTTTATTCAGTTTTGTTCAGTATTTATTCGTGCTTGTTCAGTGTCGGTTTACCTACTCATGTTGACGAAAGGAATTGAACGCGAACAAGGGGCGATCGCACTTTATCTGGACGGCTATACAATTTTCTAAGCTTTAGCCAGCATCTTAGTTGCGCTGTTTTGCTAATTTCTGTATTGAACGTGACAGAGATTTGACTTATTTATTTAACTATGTTCAAAACTTACTATAGTTACAACAAGTTTTTCTCTATCGTTCTATCAGTTAATTAACAATCGGTGACGGCAAGTTGGAGTAGTTATGCTGGTCGATAGATTGGTTACGAAACTATCACGATATCTAGGTACGTCACCACAGCTTTACACTATCTTTATAAAAATCGGCTTTTTTGGGGGATTTGTGTAAAGATTTGATGAAGTTTCAGCAGTTTTCCGGAAGCGTTGCCGCGAATTATGTCAGCTTCCTCTTTGCACCTGCCTTCCCGTCCATTGTTGCCAACGCGCGATCGCTTGACTAACGTGCTGCGGCTCTAAATCACCTGTAAAGCAAATCCGCCCCATTCGTTCGCAACAAATTAACGCTTCGCCGTGTCCAATAAATGGCGCTAACACAAAGTTGCCTTCTTGCGAGTACAAACTTATCAAAAATGCGACAATGCCTTCGACGCCTTCAACTTCAATCGGGTTTTGGGGTGCCATTAGCGAAGAGTAAGAAAACAGCGCAACATAAATCCCACCAATCAACAACTCGTATTGAAAAGGCATCCGTTGCTGCGTACAGAATTGATGAATGTACCCCGCCGTGCGCAACACAGCAACAACGCGCGCTTCGTCGATTAAATAATCATGTCGCCAAATTGTCGAGGGAGTGGCGATCGCAAGTGCCGCATGAGACGGTAAACAGCGAATAAACTCATCACTCGCGGTGTCGCCGCAATAGACTAAGTGTCGTGCTAAAAGCCACTGATCGCCAGGTTGAGTATTCAAAACGTCTTGAGTGGTAATTTCTTTTGCTTGTGGCTGTAAGTGCTTGCGTAATTCTTTCTTTTTCAGCTTCGCCGCTTTCTGTGCTGCCACATTGCGCAGTGTTTGTAGTTGTAGCTCTCGCTGCTTGGCTCTGGCTTCATCTGCTAATTGCGCTTGGCGTTGGCGTTCTTCTTGCTTTTGAGCTTCCTGAATTGCTTTTTCTGCTTTCTCTGCTTGTTCGCGCTCTTTGCTTCCGGCGCGCGCCACTTTTAGTAGTGCGGTTGTGCTTTTGGCGATCGCAGTTCCTTTGATTGCTTCTTTCACTTCG
Source organism: Gloeocapsa sp. PCC 7428 (assembly GCF_000317555.1). Taxonomy (GTDB): domain Bacteria; phylum Cyanobacteriota; class Cyanobacteriia; order Cyanobacteriales; family Chroococcidiopsidaceae; genus Chroogloeocystis. The sequence continues at coordinate 1,669,120 of NC_019745.1, read as the reverse complement.
GGCAAAATGCTTTTGGCAATTTGCTTTCCTTGTTGAAACGTTCGTTCCGTGTATCCTACCGCTTGTGCTAGCTCAAACGTTGTCTTTGGAGGTGGTGAAATCGTTTCACTGCCTTTACCTTTATAGGTGTATTGATTATCTCCTGGTTTGGCTCGAAGTTGCAAGCCTTCTAAAATGCGATCGCGTTCTAGCCACAATTCTGCGCGCTCTAAAGCATCTAGTTCGCTGCGAATCAAATTTTCATCAATTTCTGCTAACCGCGCGTGCGCTGAATCTGCACAATTAATTATATTACACTCAACCTGCTCTAGTCCGAGCATTTTACAAGCGGTTAGCCGATGTAGTCCTGCAATTAAATTTAAATCCTGATCGACAGTAATTGGGTTTAACAGCCCATTAGCCTTAATTGACTCTATCAGTTCAATAACTTTTTGTTGCTTGATTGGGCGTCTATTGAGACCAACTTTAATCTGCGCGATGGTGACAATAGGCATTGGTGTTGTGTATCCCCATTATAGTAATTAACACGCTAATCAAAATAATTAATAAATTTGGCTGCACCCTTAAATAACACTATGTTCAGTATCTGAACTTTAACAAATCTTATAAGTGCGATCGCAGTTGGTTGACTGTAACATTTTTCTTCAGTGTGAACCGCATTAGTACAGCTTTAGTTTATACAATTAAGCTCCAATATATACGAACAATACTAATTTCGTAAAGTCCCTACATAGGCTAGCTCCGCAGAATCATTGTATATCAAAAAGTTATCTTATAGATAATTTCATAGCAGTAGCTAAGTAACATCTAGCTACATATTCTCGCGTATTCTTGCTACGTGGTGAAGCTGGTTATTAAGTTTAAAAAGCACATAACTACTATCAATTATTTATGAATAATCGTTGTGTTACAAATCATTAATTTTATCTTCAAATTTCTCTAATCGCTTGTGCTCAAACAACGATAGACATCATTTCATTACAACAAACTAAGGATCTTCTCTACTTGCCTATTGTTAGATACTCCCTGACCGCACACAATCTAAAAATTAAAATTGTTCTTTTCAGCAAAGCCGAACCTTCACGATCCTGAACCGAGTTGAGGCTGACAAATACATTCTTTTGCAAGCTTTAGTAGAGCAACTCTGCGCTACGTTCCGCTTGTTTTCTCAGGCAGCTTAGTTATCGACCCATTTACTATACTTTAAAAATTGCTCAGCTATACTCATTTACAAATGGAAAAAATTAGTTATAATTCCTCCAGGAGTAAGACCGTTTTAGTCCTTCTCACGGATCAATTTGGGCAATAAGTAAGTATTGAGGATTCGTTTCCCTCGAATAAAGTTTTTTGTCGTCTTGGCTACTGGCTTGTGTAATTAGTTACCAATCATTGCGGCTCATTCCGCAACCTTGTTAGCAATCCGACTCAATAAAAATAAGTAATGGTGATGAGATTAACAAATATTTTGGTTGCAACCTGTCAAGCTATTGCTAGATTTTAGGTAATGACGTCGATAAAGCTTGATGTATCCATGTCGAAACTTTCTGTAGCGGAGTCTCTGATGAGATCTACGCTGTTATCTGAACTACCGGATCAGGAAAAAAAGTTATGGTTCAGAAGAAACGTGAGCGAGAAATAAAGGATCAGTGGTTGATTGGTGTAGTTGCGCTTTTGACTATACTCAATGGGATTTTCTCAATTTATAATTTGACAAGATTTAGGGCAAGCGCTCCGAGTGTCGTTACCACTACAGAGAATCCTACTCCAGTAAGAATTGCGGTGACTGGGTTAGGACGTTTAGAGCCACAAGGCGAAGTCATTCGCTTATCACCGCCAACGTCAGCCCAAAGCGCGCGAGTATCGCAAATTTTAGTTCAAGAAGGCGATCGCGTTCAAGCCGGACAAATCATTGCGATTCTTGATACCTACGAACCGCGACGAGCAGCTTTAATTGCCGCCCAGCAGCAAGTTAAAATTGCCAAAGCACAGCTAGCAAGAGTTCAAGCAGGCGCACAAACCGGACAAATCGACGCTCAACGCGCTACAATCGCGCGCTTAGAAGCTGAGTTACAAGGAGAAATACCAGCACAACAAGCCACGATCGCGCGCTTAGAAGCGGAGTTGAATAATGCTCAAGCTGAGTATCGGCGTTATCAAAACTTATATCAAGAAGGCGCAATTTCGGCTTCTTTATTTGATAGTAAACGCTTACCCGTCGCCACCCTACAGCAGCAACTCAACGAAGCCCGCGCTACTTTAAATCGGACAACATCAAGTTACCGCGAACAAATTAGCCAAGCAAGAGCCACCTTAGCCGCAACCTCCGAAGTGCGCCCAGTGGATGTGCAAGTCGCCCAAGCAGAAGTTGACGGTGCGATCGCCGCAGTCACTCAAGCCCAAGCTGATCTAAACTTATCGTATGTCCGCGCGCCCAAGGATGCCCAAGTGCTAAACATCCATACTCGCCCTGGAGAAATTGTCAGTAATCGAGGCATCGCGGAACTCGGTCAAACAAACCAAATGTACGCCGTAGCCGAAATCTATGAAACTGATATTGCTAAAGTTCGTCTAGGACAAAAAGCAACAATTACGAGCAGCGCTTTGTCTGACACTCTCAGTGGAGAAGTCACTCACATTGGGTTACAAGTCAATTCGCAAGAAGTTTTAAGTACTAACCCAACCGCTAATACAGACAATCGAGTTGTTGAAGTCAGAATTCGCATCGATAACCCAGAGGATAACCAAAGAGTTGCTGGTTTAACAAACTTACAAGTTCAAGTCGCAATTAACATTTAACTAATAGATAGGAAAACTACCAGCGTTTTAATTCTATTACCAATTACCAGTTACCCACAACTGCTCACAACAGATTTAGGGCTACCATATCTCATGCTGCTCAAAATTCCTTTAGCCTGGTTACAACTAGCACGGCAAAGAGTACGTTTCATTGTAGCTTTGGCAGGTATTGCTTTTGTCGTTGTCTTGATGTTCATGCAACTTGGCTTTCAAGATGCACTTTATGAGAGTGCGACACAAGTCCATCAAAAACTCAAAGGCGATTTATTTATCATTAGTTCGCAATACAAATCGCTGACATCTCAACAAAGCTTTCCGCGATCGCGTCTGTATCAAGTCCTTGGTTTTGAAGGAGTTGAGTCAGTTAGTCCACTCTACGTGCAATTTTCTAAATTCAAAAACCCTGAAAACGGCGAAAAAAATCCTATTTATGTTTTAGGTGTTGACCCAGCATTTCCCGCTTTTGATCTTCCCGAAGTTGCACAAAATCTCGACGTTCTCAAGTTTCCCAACCGAGTTTTATTTGACCAAGCTTCAAGACCTGAGTTTGGTCCTGTTGTTGAAAATTTTCATCAGAATGAACCTGTTTCTGTTGAAATATTTCCTTATAACGGAACTGTTGGTTATCAAGTCAATGTCGGCGGACTATTTACATTAGGTCCTTCGTTTGGAGTTGATGGAAATTTGATTGTCAACTATGCAACAATTTTAAGAGTTTTTCAAGACCGAACCCCAGACCGAATTGATATTGGTATAGTCACGCTAAAACCAGGTGCTGACGTCAAGCAAATGCAAGCCGCTTTAACTAAGATTTTACCCAACGATGTCAAAGTTTTTACGCGCCGCGAGTACATGGCTTTTGAAAAAGATTATTGGTCAGTGAGAACTCCCATAGGTTTTGTTTTCAGTTTGATGGTGTTCATGGGCTTTGTTGTTGGTGTCGTTGTTGTTTACCAGATTTTATACAGTAATATTTCCAATCACTTAATGGAATATGCAACCCTAAAAGCAATGGGATTTAAAAATAAATATCTACTTGATGTTGTATTTCAACAAGCATTACTGTTAGCAATTTTGGGCTATATTCCAGGACTTATTGTTTCTTATGGTTTGTACGATATTGCTAGCAATGCAACTCAATTACCAGTGATCATGAGTCCAAATAAATTATTGGCAGTGTTAGTTTCGGCTACGCTTATGTGCTTTACTTCAGGATTCTTTTCAATTGGAAAACTACGTTCAGCCGACCCAGCAGATATTTTTTAAAAGCAATTTTATTCATTTTGTATGAAGCTAATGCTTTGCAATTCACATGAATGAAAGAAATATTGTTGACATCAAAAATCTCAATCATTACTTTGGTGGCAAATCGATACGTAGCCAAGTATTATCAGATATAAACTTGGAAATCAAAGCCGGAGAAGTTATTATAATGACAGGACCATCCGGCTCAGGAAAAAGTACTTTATTAACTTTGATTGGTGGTTTGCGTTCTGTTCAGGAAGGAAGTTTGAAAGTTTTAGGAAGGGAACTTTATGGCGCGAGTGACGATGAATTAGTTCAAGTACGGCGTCACATTGGCTTTATTTTTCAATCACATAACTTACTAGAGTTTTTAACAGCAAGACAAAATGTCCAAATGGCATTGGAATTGCACAACGAACCCGATCGCATCGCCAAAGCAAAAGCCGAAGCGATGCTTCATGCTGTTAAGTTAGGAAATCGCGTGAATTATTACCCTTCTGATTTATCAGGAGGACAAAAACAACGTGTTGCGATCGCGCGGGCTTTAGTCAGTCAACCCAAATTAGTTTTAGCCGACGAACCCACCGCTGCTTTAGACAGTAAATCAGGAAGAGATGTCGTTGACTTGATGCAGCAATTGGCTAAAGAACAAGGCTGTGCAATTTTGATGGTGACGCACGACAACCGCATTTTAGATATTGCCGATCGCACAATATATATGGAAGACGGTAAGTTATTCAAAGAAGTCGTGTTGTAAATATAAAGTCCTATTCTTTACTGAATCTAGCAATTATAATATATAGCAGAGGTGAGAGATCGGGGGAGCAAAGAGCTACTCGTTAAGAGTGTTGAGTTATAATTTATAAAAAGTCTTTTAATTCAAAACTCAAATTAACGTACTAAATTACCTAAATCGTTACACCTTCTAATTCCTCATCAGCTAATTCATACAACTCTCGCAATTTTTCTAGTTTCTCTGCATCAGCTTGCCAAAAACCTCGCCCGTGGGCTTCTAACATTCTGCCAACAATATTACGAAAAGCTTCAGGATTTGCCTTGCGTAATTTCTCAGCCATTTCTGGATCGAGTGCATACGTATCCGCCGCTTGGTCATAAACCCAAGAATCGCTAAAATCAGCAGTACCGCCCCAACCAATCAAAGCTGTCATCCGTTGGGAAATCTCAAACGCACCGCCAGAACCTTGATTTGCCATTGCTTCCGCCCACTTGGGATTAAGTAACTTTGTGCGGTATTCCATCCGTAATAAATCATCTAAATTTCGCGGAGTTGTATCTTTCGAGAAGCTTTCGACAAAACTGGCGTTGACTTTCTTTCCGCGTTGCTTTTCTGCTGCCTTTTTTAAGCCACCCGTATTAGCATAGTATTCTTGAATATCAGTCAGACCGTATTCTACCGAATCAATTTCCTGCACAATGCGATCGCACTTTTGCAATAATTGGGTCAATACTTCCGGTCGTGCTTGACCTTTATCTTGTCTACCGTAACTAAAGACATTGCGATCGCGCCAAGTATTCCCCAACTCATCACCCGATTCCCAGTTACCATCAACAACTCTTTCATTCACCATTGAACCAAAATCGCCCGCTGGATTAGAAAATAACCGTGCCGAAGCGTTTTCAACTCCTTGCGATCGCAGGGCTAAATAATGCTTGCGAATAAAGTTTTGCTCTTCTGGTTCGTCTACCGTTGCGGCGCGTTGAAATAAATCGTCGAGTAGTTCGATAATATTCACAAAGCTATCGCGGAAAATCCCTGAAAGATTTCCTAATACATCAATTCGAGGATGTCCTACTTCCGATAAAGGTTTCAACTCGTAGCGCACAATTCTTCCAGTTCCTTCTTTGACGGGTTCAGCGCCAACAAGTTCTAAGAGAATTCCCAACGATTCACCCCGTGTTTTAATTGCATCTAATCCCCACAACATTACAGCGATCGTTTCAGGATATGTTTTGTGTTCTTGCAGGTGTTGGGCAATGATATTTTGCGCGATTTCTTTGCCGCGTTCGTACGCTGCTGGTGATGGCATTCGGTAAGGATCTAGCGCGTGAATATTGCGCCCTGTTGGTAAAACACCAATTCCATCGCGTAACAAGTCACCACCAGGCGCAGGCGGAATGTATTCGCCATTGAGTCCCCTAAGTAGGTTTGCGATCTCATCAGTATTTTGTGCTAAGAGATCGCGGATTTGTAAAGCTTCTTGAGGCAAGGTATAAGATTTTTGGTGAGGTTGGGGCAAGGTATAAGATTTTTGGTGAGGTTGGGGCGAGGTATGAGATTTTTGGTGAGGTTGGGGCAAGGTATAAGATTTTTGGTGAGGTTGGGGCAAGGTATAAGATTTTTGGTGAGGTTGGGGCGAGGTATGAGATTTTTGGTGAGGTTGGGGCAAGGTATAAGATTTTTGGTGAGGTTGGGGCAAGGTATAAGATTTTTGGTGAGGTTGGGGCGAGGTATGAGATTTTTGGTGAGGTTGGGGCAAGGCATTGCCTTGCCCGTACTCGATGGTATTGCCTTGTGCGATCGCATCTATTATCTCTTCGGATAATTCTTCGCCGAAGTAAGCTTGAAGGTAGCTTGCTAATTCTTCGGAGGTTGGTGCTTCTCCTAGTGTATGCAATCCTGAGGAAAATAAGCGGTTTTCTAGTACTTGTAAATATTCATACATTTGCACTAAGTAATGGTTGAATGCCGCGTTACTAAACATCCGTGCATTTTCTGGTGTAAACGCAATGCCTAAGCGTTTTGCATCCTCAAATGGACAATCGGCATCGATTCCTGTATCGACAATTTTCTTGCAAATCGCTGCTTTCAAAGCATAATTCTTTTCAGGATCTTCGCGGTACTCTGCAATTAAATCCCGTAATGCGACTAATTCTTTATACAACCCTGCCCGACCGTAAGGCGGAACATTGTGCGATATTAAGACACCATACCCCCGACGCTTTGCCAAAATCGATTCTGAAGGATTATTCGCTGCATATACATATAAATGTGGCAAGTTACCCAATAAAATATCTGACCACGAGTAACCAGTATTTCCCAACGGCGAACCAGGCAACCATTCGACTGTGCCATGCATCCCAAAGTGAACAACCGCATCAGCTTGAAATTCATGCTGCAACCATTGATAAAATGCTGCATATTGTGGATGCGGTGTCAAGTCCCGCTCAAACATTAGCCGCATCGGATCGCCAGGAATTCCGAGTGGAGGCTGTACGCCAATCCAAACGTTACCAAGTTGTACGCCACCAATATGAAAATCATCGCCATAGGTTTTGATACCACTACTTGTTAATGATTTCCAATGTTTTTCTATCCAAGATGTTTTGAGATAACCAAGCCACGTTTCTAAAGTGCGAGTATTTGTAACATTGCCTAGGGATGGATCTTCATCAGCGGCTTTCACCTGACGAATTAATTCTTCGCCATCTGCGGGTAAGTCTCCAACAGTGTAGCCATGCTCTTTCAACGCTTGGAGAAATTTCAGGAGCGATCGCGGTACATTCAATAAAGCGGCAGTTCCTGTTGCGCCATAACCAGGAGGAAAACCATACAAAATAACCGCAATCTTGCGCTGACTCGCTGGCTTTTGACGCAAAGCAATCCATTTTTTGACCCTGCCAATCAACCGCTGTACGCGTTCGGGAATTAAATAAATCTTCTCGCCTACCAATCCACCCAAGGGAACCGGATCAATCGCGCCATCAAGTTCTGGCAATGCATATAACACGACACTTTGCAATCCCCCTACACCTTGGCGTGTCCACGAATAAATATCTTGAATGAGTAACGGTGCAGCAACAATATACGGTACATTTTTTGCACTCAAAATTCGCTTTGCGACTTCCACCTGTCGTCCTGCTTCCATCGAACCTGCGGGACCACCGACTAACGGAAAGCCAATTGTCGAGACGATCGCATCAACTTCTACAGCTTCCGGTGATAACGAAGGAGTTTCAATATTCCCCGACTGTCGTTGTGCAGTTTCATACGCGGTCGTCATCCAGTCACGGACTGCGACATGACCTTCGACACCATTGATAAAAATTGGCAATGGAATGAATCCTGCCTCTTCAAAACGGCGAATCAACTGTGGAATATACGGCTGTCGCGTAACAACGTGCTTTCGATATAACAATATTCCTACACGACTCTGACCTCTGACCTCTGACCTCTGACTTCTACTTTGATACCATTCAAGATACTCGCGCGGAGATTCAAAGTAACCTTGATAATCAGGATGCAGCAATCCCATGTTGGGTGTTTCCACAGGTGGTGGAATCTCACCAACTTTGATACCTAAATACTTTTGTGCGAGTGTCCAAAATAAGGCAGCAACGTTTTCTACACCGCCTGCATTCCAGTACCCGTAAATAATCAGCCAGTTGCGCAGGTCTTGAACTTTTTGCCCAGGAACGAATTTGAGGAGTTTGGGTCCAATTTTTAAAAAGCTAATATATCCAGCGAGGCGATCTTCTTCGCGTCCTTGACTAAATTTATCTAAGATGAACTTTACCGGCTTGGGCATTCCTTTGGGCTTATCACCGATCGCAAACGCCCCCAGGCGCGTTAAACTCATTAATTCGAGTGCTGATTCAAAAACAAGGCGAATCGGAATATGTTCAACGCGATCGCGCAGCCACAAAACTTGGTCGTAATCAAATAGTAGACTACCAAAAAACACTTGGGCCTCTGCCAGCGCGGCGGCGACTGCATCGGGTCTTGCTGTGATATCGCGATCGCTAAATACCTCAATGGCTAACTCTGGACAGCGTTCTTCTGCTAACAGTGCTGCTTTGCGGTACAAGTCAGCATTGAACGATTCAAACCCCGCAATCAAAACAATGCGTTGCATACCTTCAGCCCAAACATCTTACTTTTGATCTTACGCGGGAAAATCTTTACAAACTGAGTGCTTGCGTAAAAAAATGACTCATATTGCTGGTAACTGGTAACTGGTAATGGGTAATCGGGAACGCGGAAACTTGTAATTAGCACTTAGCGATAGAAGAAAGTTAGCTCTGCCAATGACCAATTACCGCTTTGATGTTACGTTTACTTTTGCCAATATGAGTCATGAGGACTTGCTTCTTGAGGAGTATCTGCATCTCGCTTAAAAGAATGTAAAATTATGTAAAAGCTCCTTTTAACCGCCCATGTCTACTCGGTTTAGTGCTTCCCAAGCAGTCGAAATTGTTGTTCCCGAACAACCAATTCCTATTCAACATTATTTGCGACAGCCGCAGCGTCTTGTTAATGCTTTAGTCGATCCTAGTCGAGTTGAGCATTTAAGTTCTGAGCGTTTTCGCTTGACTATGCGTCCGCTGACCTTTATGACACTGAGTATTCAACCAACAGTAGACATTAAAGTGTGGGCAGAAGCTAATGGCACAATTTATTTACAGTCCCAAGGCTGTGAAATTCGGGGAGTTGACTACATCAACCAACGTTTTGCGCTAAACCTCAAAGGCTATTTATCTCCATGCCAAGTCGGAAGTAACACAGGTTTACACGGAAACGCTGATTTAGAAGTTCAAGTAGAGTTACCACCGCCATTGTGGTTAACGCCCAAGCCAATCTTAGAGACGGCAGGTAATGGTTTACTTAAGAGCGTACTATTAACGATTAAACAAAGACTTCAACATCAATTGCTAGCAGATTACTATGCTTGGGCAAGTGATACGGAAGATACCGACGCTGGTTTAATTATTCCGCAAGTTCCTTAGTTGCCATTGCCCTCATTTGACAAGGACGAAATGACAACCGATGCAATCGCGAAGAACCATATTGTTGCAGTGCTTGCAGATGACGTGCCGTACCGTAACCTTTATTTGCTACCAAGTCATACATCGGATACTTAGCAGCGAGGCGCACGATCAGATCGTCGCGCCATACCTTCGCGATAATACTCGCAGCAGCAATAACAAGCGATCGCTCGTCGCCTTTGACAAGTGTTTGTTGCGGTATTGGCAAATCCTTGATCGCCTGATTGCCATCAACTAAACACAGTTCTGGCTGAACCTTAAGCTTAGTCACCGCCCGCTTCATTGCTAAGAGTGACGCTTGCAAAATATTGATATTGTCAATTTCGGCTGTAGACGCAAAGCCGACTCGCCAATCTACAGCCAACGTACAGATTTTTGCCGCTAACTGTTGTCGGCGGTAACTCGATAGTTGTTTGCTATCGCGCACTTGGCTTGCGGCTAATTCTGGTAAGGCAGCCGGAGGTAAAATGACCGCTGCTGCTACGACTGGACCAAACAGCGCCCCGCGTCCAGCTTCATCTACCCCAGCCAGCGAAATTGAATGTTGATTGCTGAGTGCAAAGTCAAGGTCTAAGTTAATATAATCGTTTTTCACGCTCAGCCTTGCTCTGCACTCTGGTAGGGACGTATCATTTTACGTTTCTTATTCTTCACCTCTTTCTACTGCCGAAGACCGACGGCGACGCCTGCGAGTGACAACACCTCCGCCATTATCACCTTCATCGGTCACAGTCGCAACTGAAGAGTCCTCAGTATTGGTGACAAAAGATTCTGATGGCACTTCTGCGCTGATTGTCATTGGTTCTGATTCTGATGATGCGGGTACAGGAACATCTTCCTCCTTAGCAACTTCTGAAGGAGCCTGTCCAGGTAGTACCACGTTAATAATCAGCGATCGCGAATTTTTAACTGACCGATTCAAGTGTACCAACGGAGAAACACCCATCATTGCATAAATTTCCTGTTCTTCTGGGGTCATTTCCACCGACACAATCTCTGGTGGTTCGACGACAGCCGGTTTTACGGGTTCTGGTTTTGTAGGTCGAGCGCTGCGATCGCGTTCGATCCAATTGTTTTTGCCAATGATCGGTAACGATACCTCTGAGGGCGCTGATTCAGACTCTGGTTCAAAATCTTGGTCGCGATCGCTGACTAAGTTAATCGGTGCAGCAGGCATCCGAGGTTCATCTTTGACAGGACCTTCGACTCTGCCAATCAAGCGCCGCCGAGTCCGACGATTTTTGTTATTCTCTCCCAGTTCTTGATAACTAGGATGATTCAGAATATTGAGATTGGCAATTTCATTGTCGCCTGGTTCAACATTATAATCTGCGGCTGGTTCGGTGGTATAATCTCGCGATTCTGCGAACCGCAGTGTTTCACCCATAGTTCGTTCTCCCCCATTACGCAACGCGATCGGATCGCGTTCCGATTCTCCTGGAAGATGCACCAGATGTCCCAATCCACCACAAGTAGGACACGGGCGACCAAACAGTTCGTAAATGTTTTGTCCTTGGCGCTTACGAGTTAATTCAACTAACCCTAACTCGGATAACTGCGCAATCTGCGGTCGTGCTTTATCAGCTTTAAGCGCTTTGTTAAAGTGTTCTAACACTTGCAATTGGTCTTTGCGCGATTCCATATCGATGAAATCAACAATAATTACTCCTGCAAGATTACGTAAGCGCAGTTGGCGCGCGATTTCGGTTGCCGCTTCGCAGTTTGTCCACAGTACGGTTTCGCGTGCTGTTGCCGATCGCGTGAACGACCCAGAGTTTACATCAACAACAGTTAAAGCTTCGGTCGGTTCAATGATCACGTACCCACCCGAAGGCAAATCAACTCTTGGTTTAAGCGCTTCGCGAATTGCGGCGTTGATGCGGAAGTATTCTAAAATGGGGATGCGATCGCGGTGATGGTCGATTAACAATCCCTGTGGAGCTTGACCCCCGCTCCAGTTAATTAAGTATTGTTTGACGCGCCTTAGCCCTGTATTAGAATCGACAACAATTCGATTCACATCCGCGCCATACATATCGCGCAGGACGCGCTGAATAAAATCATTATCTCGGTTCAAAAGTGAAGGGGCGCGTGTCGATTGCGCTTCTTGTAAAATCGCCTCCCATTGCCGTTGTAGCGACTCTAAATCTTCCATAATCGCTTCTTCTGGCTTGCCTTCGGCTTCGGTGCGAACCAGTAAGCCCATACCTGCTGGTTTAATCAGAATTGCCAAAGCTCGTAAGCGGTTGCGCTCATTTTCATTTTTGATGCGTCGTGATAAATTCACACCGCGTCCAAACGGCATCAACACCACATACCGACCTGGTAAAGTAATGTTTCCTGTTAACCTCGGTCCTTTATTTCCCGTCGGCTCCTTCATCACTTGCACCAAAACTTTCTGCTGTGGTGCCAACAGTTCTGTAATTGCTCCTGCTGTGCGCTTGAGTTTGAGTGGTCCTAGGTCAGTGACATGAATAAAACCGTTACGTTCTGTATCACCTATATTGACAAATGCTGCGTCAATACCTGGTAAGACGTTTTCGACAACACCTAAATAAATATCACCAATTTGGTGCCGACCTGTAGCAACGACAAGTTCTTGAATTTGGTCTTCTGAAAAGACTGCGGCAATATTATGCTGCTCCGCTATGATAATTTGTTTTGGCATTCAATTCCCTCAAAATCGCCATCAATTCTTGGCTTTAAATTTTAGTTACACAAGGAAACAAAATCAGGTTTTAACACAGCAGAAGGTAGAAGGGAAAATCATTTCCTTACGATTATGCTGAACTGCGATCATCTCGTTACCTTTGTTGCTCAGTGCGTCCTTCCCGAATTTGCAGATTTTTAGCTTTAAAACCAGCTTTCAACTTCTCTACTGGTACATAGAATATAGTTTTGCTCGTGATGGAAACCAAGAAGTTAATCTAGTTCTAGCCTCAATTCGGTCAATTCTTCCCGAATCGGCACATACCTAGCGTTTCACTTGAGTAACCATCTTTTGTTGAGCTTCATGCATTTTCCTAAATTAAGGAAGTTTTAGGAATACACTCTGCAACAACTCATAGCGAGATATCAATGGCTGCGCCTAGATTTGGTTATACCACTTATAGGGACAAATAGAGAAAATACTCAATCCGCCTTAGCTTTTGTGCAAAAGAATTGTCAAATTCTTTACTCATCTTCGCTTTAGCCCTGATAACAGGAGAGTGGTCAGGTCACTCAACGTGCGGCGCTAGAAAAACTTCTATTGGTTCAATTTTAACTCAACGTTGAGAAAAAGCAATTAACTGTCGCATTGACCTACTAAGATACTGCTTCGCTTGAGTTTTCTTCCAAGATTAACTGCTGGCGGTGGATGTGCCGGATATAAAATTCTTGCTGAGGCGCAACTTGCTCCAACATAAAGATAACTTGCTCTGGTCGAAGTTGCGTACCATCATTACGACAGCTACCGACATAGCGGATTATGGTATTTGCTTCGCGTGGTTCAACGGATAACTCAAACAAGCGATCGCGTAAATTGACGTTTTGGCGTTTACCAGATTTACTTGTTTGCTCAAACCAAATTACTTTTGAGTTGGCGATCGCTGCTACCCATTCTTGCCATTGTGCAGAAGTTGTCTGGTTTGTTGTCGTAACAGTAATCAAATACTCAGCTTTGTTTAAAATTTGAGTTGCGGCGGGTGCTTTCAAATCGACAACAGCTACGCTGTAAACTGGCATATCGCTCGGCAATTGTTGACTTAATCGGTGTTGAAACTCCTGCGGAGCTACTTCTTGCGTTAACTCAAAGTCAATAATCTCACCGCTACTGGTTGCACCTAACGGTAATGCTTGCGCAATACTCATGCGCGGACTCGGATGAAAGCCACCTGTAAACGAAATTGGTAACGCGGCTCGACGAATTGCCCGATCAAACAATCGTACCAAATCAAGATGACCGACTAAAGCCATATCGCCCAGCTTGCCAAAATGAACGCGTAAGCGCTGCACCTTGGTTGTTTTTGGCACAAAATCACCTATAAATTCGGGAATCGGCGGTGGTTCAATAACGATATTATGTCCAAAATCAGTACTACACACTCCACAATGCGAACAACTATCAAATGAACAATCGGGTACTATGGCTGCTGCTAAAGCGCGTTGCAGATCCTCTTTTAACCACTGCTTACTAATTCCGGTATCAATATGATCCCAAGGTAATGGAGTATCAAGCGCAGGTTGTCCTTCAGCTATCTCTTCGCTGACCTCTGACCCCTGACCTCTGACCCCTTCAATTTGACGATATTTCCAACTTAATCCAGCTTCGGCGATCGCTTCGCCCCAAGCATTAAAAGCTCGTTCTACACTGTCATACCAGGCATCCATACCTGCACCGAGTTCCCACGCCCGCCGAATCACACTACCAAGTCGGCGATCGCCTCTACCGATAAAATCTTCCATCGCTGAAATGCGCACATCGGTGAAGTTCGCTTTGACTCCCCGCATCCGGCGAAATTCCTGACGTAATAGTTCTTGTTTCCGTTCAAACTCAGCCGTAGAAACCGAGTGCCATTGAAATGGAGTATGCGGCTTCGGTGTAAAGTTAGAAATCGTTAAATTAAATGCGAGTGGTCTTCTCCCTTTAGCGCGACACTCGCGTTGCAACCAAGCTACGGTTTCCGCAATTCCCAAAACATCTACATCTGTTTCGCCTGGTAAACCGATCATAAAATACAGCTTGATTTTATCCCAACCTTGTTCCCAAGCTGTTTTCACACCGCCTAGCAGTTCTTCGTTTGTTAACCCTTTATTGACAATATCCCGCAGCCGTTGCGTTCCAGCTTCGGGCGCAAACGTTAACCCTGACTGTCGCGTGCCGCCTAAGATCTGCGCAATATTTTCATCAAAGCGATCGACACGTTGGCTGGGTAACGATAATGAAATATTCTCCGCTTGCAAGCGATTTTTGATTTCCATTCCTACCGCTGGTAGCGATAGATAATCCGAACATGATAGTGATAGCAGCGAAAACTCATTGTAGCCTGTAGCGCGCATTCCCTGCTCAATTGCGGTGACTACTGCTTCGGGTTCGACATCGCGTGCTGGACGTGTCAGCATTCCTGGTTGACAAAAACGACAACCCCGCGTACACCCCCGCCGAATTTCAATTGTCAGGCGATCGTGGACGGTTTCTACATAAGGAACTAAGCCAATTGAATATGCAGGTATTGGGGCAGCAACGCGGCGGAGAATTCGCCTTGGCACATCTACAGTATTTGGGTATATTGAGCCATCGGCTGCCATATCATAAAATTGCGGCACATAAACCCCTGGGATTTGTGCCAAGTCGAGTAATAAATCTTGACGGCTTAATCCGCGTGTTTTACCTTCTTCTATGACTAAGCCGATTTCTGGAAGTAATTCTTCACCGTCTCCTAGGGCAAAAAAGTCGAAAAAGTCCGCGTAGGGTTCGGGATTTGAGGTTGCGGTTTGCCCGCCTGCAAAAATGAGTGGATAGGTATTTGAAGCTTGTCTATCTTTCCATGTCAGCGGAATTCCGGCTAAATCCAACATCTCTAAAATATTGGTTGCACCAAGCTCATAGCTTAAGCTGAAGCCGAGAATATCAAATTCTTGTAAAGAGCGCTTAGATTCGACAGCAAATAAAGGCGTTTGCGTTGCACGCAGTTTAGCCGCTAAGTCGGGCGCAGGTAAATAGGCGCGATCGCATAATTCTCGCGGTTGCGCGTTCAGAATATTGTACAGAATGATATGCCCCAAGTTAGATGCACCGACTTCATAAAGTTCTGGATAAGTTAGTACCCAGCGGACTTTAGCAGCATCCCAGGGTTTATGAACCGCCCCTAGCTCGTTTCCTAGATAACGCGCGGGTCGTGAGATCTCAGATGTAATTAATCTTTCAACAGCAACTGTCACTGTACTTATCAGCTAATAGGCGCTACTCATTTCAACCTTAACACTATTAGCGTTAACAGTTTTATCTGTTAAATTTAATGCTTTCTCATAATACAGCTTGACTATGCACACATACTTTGCTGTGAATAGTAGCTATGCGCTGTTGCTACCTCTGGAATCGCGATCGCTGCTTCAAAAGCCGCAAAACTTTCAAAGATCTCTAATACAAGATCAAGCTGAGTTAATTCAAAAATTATCCGCAATGCTGGTGACACCGCACACAGACTGAATCTTTTTCCCCAAGTTTTCGCGAGATTTAAACTCTGAACCAACGCGATTAGACCCGCACTATTAATAGATTCCACGTTTTCCATATCTACTAAGATACCAGTGTGGTCATCTTGGGTAACTGCTATTTTTAGTTGTCGTTGAAATTCTGCCGCATTTGCAGCATCAAAAAAACCGTAAGGTTTAATTAGCTTAATCTTTGGATAGGCAATCATTGTTTGCATCATACGTTTTTGCTGAAGCTACTCACCAATTACCTGATAGTTAACAACTTGATAATAGAGATACGTTTGGAAAATGTGTATACAGTGAAGTACTGAATCTTGATTTTTCCAACTTGGTTGTTTAAACCTATCATTAATCTACAAAAATATAAAGTATACACTTATACGAAAAAACATTTTCATAACTGCATCGAAAATTTCTTTAAGTTCTTGCTTACCTTTAACACGTCCTACTTGTATCGCTAGAATACGGTAAAGAAATTCATGTCGCTTCTACTACAAAGAAGATCAATTTGTGCGTAAATTAAGGTAAAATCACTAAGCAGTATTTTTTTTATAAGCGTTTGTTAAAGTTAATTCGCGATGTATGGGAGTTTATATAAAGATTAAGTAAAGTTCATTCTTTATGCTTCTCATAGCATCTATCTTGCGGCATAAATAGTTAGTTAGATTTCAGTGATATGAATCACGTAGACAGCATGATTTCATACATTTTTGCTACCATATAGATACTAGAAAATAGAGGAAAATAAAATAAAAAACTTAGTATGAAAAGTAGATATGGCATTCGCCAATTAGTAGAAAAAGCACTATACATCAAACGTTTAACACCTGACATTGAAAATGCAATTAACTCTGAGTTAACCGCGCAAGGTCATATTTCTGATATAGATTACGAAGCGCTAGAGTTATTAATGGCAGAGATGGACGCAGGTAGAATCAAGCTTGTGCCCAGCTTTTGAAGCTGTGTAAGGTTCAACACTGACTTATTCGATATTGAAATAACGGCATAAAAGCTGCTAGTACGCGCCCTTAGCCACTGTCAAGTTCTGTGCGAGGATAATCCTCAGACATTTGCCAGACGCGACGAATAAACTGATTGAGTTGCGCCACACTAGCTGAATGAGTCTCCGCAGCAGGTTCTGTAGCTAATGGTTCGACTAAAAAAGGAATGACCTCGGTATCTAAAGCAGGACGAAACAAGATACTATGCCAAAGTAAGTCCGCAGCAAAGCGTAAATCAGTAGCTACGGGTGGCTGTTCGGAAGTAACGTCGCCAGAATAAGTCACTAACACCAAGGGACGTACCCAGCACATCCGACGCGACTCTACGACTTGAATGACTTCTGCATACAAACGTTGATTGTCATTTTCTAAGTAAACAATTTGTCGCGGTTGAAAGTCACAGTTAAAGTCCATTAATACTGACTCCACAGCAGCTGTGTTACATTTGTTGCTGCTTAGTCCAATTTTACAAAGTCATCCAAAGTCAATCACACTTTCAGAGCGATCGCGATGTTTTATCCTCAGGGTAGTGGGGAACCGGCAGCTTGCGAATCAGTTGAGATGAGATAAAATAAATGAATAACTGTTAAGCAACGTTTTAACAGTTTGTTGTAGTGAATGAAAAAAGTGGATAGCAGTGTCTGTCGAAACTCTTGAGAAGCGTTCAACGAACAGAAAGCTCGCACCTCGATACCGCGTACTACTTCATAATGATGACTACAACAGTATGGAGTATGTCGTGCAGGTGTTAATGCAAACCGTACCGAGTATTACTCAGCCGCAGGCGGTTAGCATTATGATGGAAGCGCACACAAATGGAATGGCGCTTGTCATTACCTGCGCGCAAGAACACGCTGAGTTTTACTGTGAAACATTGAAAAATCACGGTTTAACCAGCACGATTGAACCAGAGGAATAACTAAAACATCGTTGCGGCATAAGATTAGTAGTATCGCGCGTTATCCAGTTCCTATTAGACTGGGATTTTTTATATTGGCATTACTGCTGATGTGGTTGCCAATTGCCATCCCGATTTATTTATTAGGGCGCGATCCTAATACTGTTAGCATTTTGACAATGCTGCTGTTGTATGGAGAGTTTATTTTCCTCCTACGCTGGTGGGGAAAGTGCGTTTATCATCAGCGTCGAATTTTACAGCATTATGGTTTAGTCAGAACGCGACGCAATTGGTTAGATTTAC
The DNA here is from genome assembly GCF_000317555.1 of Gloeocapsa sp. PCC 7428. Classification (GTDB taxonomy): domain Bacteria; phylum Cyanobacteriota; class Cyanobacteriia; order Cyanobacteriales; family Chroococcidiopsidaceae; genus Chroogloeocystis. Next base: position 1,650,895 of record NC_019745.1, on the reverse strand, counting down.
TCCGTGGACTTGTTATCGGAGTTATTTTAGTTTTTAGTTTATTTTTAGTGGAAGGTTGGCTAGGTTGGTTAGTTTGGCTTCCTAGCACTGTTTTGTTACCACAAATCATTTTAGAAGGCTTGATCGTTGCGATCGCCGTTGGTTTTGCAGAAGAGTTGTTGTTTCGCGGTTGGTTGCTTGATGAGTTAGAACGCGATTATCGCCCAGCAGTAGCACTGTGGGTGAATGCTATTTTATTTGCGCTGTTGCACTTTATTAAACCGCTACCAGAAATTTTGCGCACCTTACCACAATTTCCCGCATTAATTGTCCTGGGACTCACTTTAGTTTGGGCGAAACGATTGCGAAATCGCCTTGGCTTACCAATTGGTTTACACGCAGGTTTAATCTGGGGATATTACATCATTAATGTCGGGCAATTGACGCAATACTCTGGTCAAGTACCTGATTGGATAACGGGTGTCGATCGTAACCCACTTGCTGGGGTTATGGGGTTGTTATTTTTGGCGATACTGGCGTTGGGGATACGGCAGCGGCTAAACTTTTTGGTATCTGGAAAGCAAGCGAGATAACGCGTGCTGCCATAAAACATGATAGTGCGAACCATAACACGTGGTTACTTTGGAAGCGATAAGCGGTAACTAGCGCGATCGCACCAACCATCGCTGCAACTAGACTCGCTTGACGCAAAACGCGCCCTGCGGTTAAACCTAAAAAGTAGCCATCGAGCATATAAGCTAAAGAACCAAAACCGAGAACAGGTAACAGCCACCACACATAATTGCTAATTTGAGCAATGACAGTAGTATGATTTGTCAATAGCCCGAAGAGAGGCAGTGGAAATTGCGCAAAGGCGATCGCAAACACGAATCCGACAACGAGGCTAGCGCTTCCAGAAACCAAAAGCAATGGCAGCAGTAGACTCGAACCTTGACCTTGAAAAATTCCTGCTAGACTTTCGGTAGCAAATGCTAGTCCATCGATAAAGTAGGCAGCAAGAGTGACAACTTGCATTAACAATGTATTTGTTGCTAGCACATTTGTTCCAAGTGCGGAACTGAGGTTAGTAAATAAAGCAAAGATGGAAACGAGTGCCAGGGTACGAATTAAAATATCTCGGTTGAGTGTAAAAGTAGCTTTCAACGCCGTCGAGTCTAAAAGTTGTTTGATCTGGAGGCGAAATAATAGCTGTTGACGTTCCCAGAAAAGGAGAATACCGCCAACGCCCAACATCAGATACTGACTTGCCGCAGTTGCTAGCCCTGCGCCTGTACTTTCTAGCCCCCAGTGTACAATAAATAGATAATCAAGCGCGATATTAGCTCCATTCGCGACTGCCGACAATAGCAAGACTTTACCGCTTTGTTCGCGTCCGAGAAACCAACCGATGAGAACAAAGTTGCACAAAGTCGCAGGTGCGCCCCAGATCAGGCTATTGTAGTAATCTCTTCCCGCCGCTTTGACTTCTGGTGCTGCACTTAGTAAGGTAAATCCTAGTTCGCCTAGTGGATGCTGCAAGAGTAAAATCGCGAGTCCTAAGCCTACCGCGAGTAAAGCGTTACGTAATCCTATGAGGACAACGCTTTGTTCGTCTTGACGTCCTACGGCTTGGGCTGTTGTGCCAGTTGTTCCCATGCGTAAGAAACCGAATGTCCAGTAGATGTAGTTGAAAAGCACGGTGGCTAAAGCAACTCCAGCTAGATGACGAATTTCTGCTAAGTGTCCGAGGAAGGCAACATCTACCAAACCCGCGATGGGTACCATAAGGTTGGAAACAATGTTGACGCTTGCTAGTCGAAAGAAGCGATGGAGAAAGTTATACTGCGGGTGGGAATGCATGAATTAAGGGATTAACGAACCACCGAGGCACAGAGGTCGCAGAGGAAGATTTTAAGCAGAGTAACGCAATATGTTTATGATTGGGAGGGTGTTTGTATCAATTTAGAAGAAGGTGTAATAAATCATAATTCCCCCTTGTACTCCTGCTCCTTTCTTACTTTCTTCTATGTAGCAACTTTAAGGTAAAACGATATTAGTACCAATTAAACACGCACCTGTCAGGTTGACTCCGGTGAGATGAGTTCCTTCAAGTTCTGCACATAAGAGGTTGGTTCCGGTTAAGTTTGCGCCGGTGAGGTTTGCACCTCTTAAATCTGCTTCTTCGAGGTTGGCTTGTTGTAGCGACGCGCCTTGTAAGTCGGCTTGACTCAAATTGGCTCCGTGCAGGTTAGCACCACTGAGGTTGACGCCGCGTAAATCTGCACCGCGTAAGTCTGCGCCTTGCAGGTTACTACTCATTAAATTGGCACCGCTGAAGAAAGCACCCGCGCAAGATGCTTGTGATAGTTTTGCACCCATTAAGTTTGCGCCTCGCAAGTTGCTACCACGTAAGTCTGCACTTGTCAAGTCTGCTTGCATCAAATTCGCACCGAGGAGGTTTGCGCGTAGGTCTGTCCCTGTTAACTGCGTTCCTAAAAGATTTGCACCTTCTAATCGCGCGCGTTCTAGTTTGCAGCCGGAAAGATTTGCACCTACAAGCGTTGCGCCTGCTAGATTGACTCCCTCTAAGGCAAGACCTGCAAGCTCCGCATCTTCTAAATTGGCTCCTGGTAAGTGTTTTGCTCCAGAACGCAGCGCTGTAATTTCTTTATCTATGCTTTTTTCTTGCTTGAATGTGGGGCGATCGCTACTCACACCTGACTCCTTGCTGATTGATTCGCATTGTTGCTATCATCACTCGTTTGCGGCTCGACGAGCCACATTCCTGCACTGATTTTTGGTGCTGCTATTGGCAATTCTAAGCCTTGTTGCAAACCCATCACTAATAGTTCTAGCGTGTCAATCAGTTTTGGTTCCCAGGCTTGTCCCCGCTGTTGTTTAAATTCAGTTAACGCTTGTGTCAAAACCGAAGTTTGCTGTGGTTGTGATGCTTGGAGTTGGGTAACGCGTTTTTGAAACGCTGCAACTAAGCCCAAAATGCGTGATTCTAAAGGAATTTCTTGCCCTGATAAACCCGCAGGTTGACCGCTACCGTCCCACCACTCGTTTTGGTGCGTGATGATGTGGGCGATCGCCTGCATTCGCGGCATTGTTCGCAATACTTGGGCTGCGGGGACTAACGGGCAACTTGGTGCTTCGTCACCGTATTGTACTCCTACCGTTGCAGGGGCGATGCGATGCAGTAATCCCGCAAGGCGCAAGCGTTTTAATTGCCACGCGGGTAAGTCTAATAATTGCCCGATGGTTTCGGCTAAAGCGGCGGTTTCTGCTGCCGCCATCGGATTATCGGTATCGGCTAAATCAATCAGTTGCGCGAGTCGTAAAAAGGCTTGTAACTCGTTGGAAACTAAGTTTTGATCGAGTATTTGTTGGGCGTCGGGTGCTAACTGATGAACGCCGCTTTGACTGATTTGTAGATAATCGACAACGCGCGAGACGGTGTAACCCAAATCATCTAATTGCGTTGGTGTTGCTTTGGCGATCGCGGCGACCTGGGTCACAAGTTGTTGGCGAAGTTCAGGGTTGTATTTGCCGATGTGGGCGATCGCTAAATCGACTGTTTCTCGCACGAGTGCTGGCTCAAATGTCCAAAACCCGTAAAACTTCCGCTCAAGGTCTACTGTCGGTCTACCTGCTGTTCCATAATCAGCAGCAGATAGTTCCTGACACAACACCATCGCGGTGTAGCTAGGAGAATAAATAATTAAATGCCACTCTTGCGCTACAGGATCTTTGGGGTCTAAGGCGACTAAATCGACATTTGCAAGTTGACTTGTCGGATGTTCGGCAAAACCCGTATCCGGTGCTGCCATAATCGCGATGTGTCTTGCCTTTTGTGCGATTTGACTGTATCTTTCTGCCTCTTGGAGATACCATTTTCCTTGTTGAAACGCGGTAATGACTAATGGTGGACTATTCGAGGTCAGAACACAGTCTTCTAAGGCGTGACAAAGCGCGACGAGGGTATTTTTGTAATACACGCCCAAATTAAGGGGTTGCTTAGTATTAGCGTGAGCGGTGGCTAGCTGTTGGAGTATGGAACCTTCTAACATGAGGGATCGGGGATCAGGAACTTAACTGGTAACTGGTAATTGGGTGAGCGCAGATTGATATTACCCATTACCCATTACCTATTACCCATTACCAATCTTAATTAAACTGTGACAAGCTGTTTTTTGTTGCTCTCAATCGGTGCGGATAAGGCTTCTTCTAAATCAGCACATCCAAGACGCGCTTCGAGAATGTTCATCACTTCTCGACCAAAGTCGTTGGGGTTTTTCTGCCATGCTTCTAAGCAAACTTCGCCAAAGAAGGAACCTAGGGGTTCAGGGTTCCACAGTAGTTTCTTGGCAGTCCAAGGCATTAAACTCATAGGATCGTAGCCTGGTTTGAGAATGTTGTTTTTCAGCGCGTATTCTTCTAAGTGGGTGTGCGGTTGTAGCCCAATAAAGAAGATCGCTGGTTCAACTTTATCTGCGCCAAAAATGCGTTCAAGTTCGCGGTGATAGGCGATCGTTTGCCGAATTGTTTCTGGACGTTCGTCAATCACATTAAACGAGTAGTTGACAGAAACTAAGTCGTTGAAGCCCGCCGCTTTCAAGTCTCGGCAGTTTTCTAAAACTGTCCGCAAGTTGTAACCCATGCGCATTTTGCGTACAAGTTCTTGCGAACCACTCGTAATGCCAATTTCAAAATAGTTCATCCCTGTTTTGACCATGAGGTCGCACAATTCTGGGGTTAGGTTGTCAGCACGGATATACGCCGCCCAGTGAATGTCTTGCATTCCCGCATCGAGGATTTTTTGTAGTAACTCTACAGCGTCATCGATAAAGCGTCGCGCTGGAATAAATTGTGCATCAGTAAACCAAAAGTTACGAATCCCGCGATCGTAGAGTTGGCGCATCTCCGCAACAACTTCATCTGCTGGGTTAATGCGGACTTGTTTGCCTTCAACTACGGTGTAGACGCAGTAGCAACAGTTGTGCGGACAACCGCGCTTAGTTTGGACGCCGACGTAGAAATCTTGATCTTGAAGATAGTACTGAAATTCTGACCAAATACTCTCGATGTAGTCGTAGTTACAGGCACTTTTTTCAATCGGCGTCGGTTGTTCGTGGATGAGGCGATCGCGTGGCGATTTTTCGCCAGCAACATAACAGCGTTCGTCCCGAAACTCTTGACCTCGAATCAGTTTTTCGAGCAGTAACTCTCCCTCGCCGACAGAAACAATTGTGCCTTTGGGCAACTTATCGCCTAATTGCTCGTAAAATACGCTTACTGCACCGCCGCCGACGACTGCACGGGCTTCTGGCTGATATTTTTTGGCGCGGCTCAGTCCGCGTTTGATCAATCCTAAATTTCGCCACAGTTCCGTGTAGTATGATGCTGCTAGTCTGAGTCCGCCGATTGCTCCGCGTAATTTAATGAAGGGATGGCGCGCATAGTAAAACTCAAAGGCATTTTGCAACGGATTTCCGCCTCTACCTCCCACAGGTGCGTAGATCTGGATATCCCGCCACGAAAAGACGAGTAATGTCGGCTGAAATTCATCAACACAAGTATCAAGCGCAGACGCAAAATCGAGAGGTGGTACCGTTCCTAAGTCAAAAATGCGTTGCTCAACACTGGGGAATTGTTTGTGGATATGATCTGCCAGGTAGACAACTCCAATCGGAAAAATGGGGTTGCAAGGAAGGCGAACGTAGAGAATCCGGTTTTCCATAGCGCTTATTTAGGACTAAATCTTAGCAATTGTCGGACAGGAGCAAGTAAGGAATCCTCTTGTTCTTACGTGCAACTAGCTGCGGGGTATTTATAGCGATAGTCAACATGATTAGAAGATGAGAGAGAATCTCAGAATTATTGACTCAATGATGAGCAAGGCAGTGCTTCGCCCTTGTTGTAACCCTGACCTCTGACCTCTAACCTCTGACCTCTGATAAAACACTGATCCCCAGATAGATGCCTGGTGATTTGTAGACTTTATGAAAGAGTTTTTCATATAACTTTACGATAACATTCAGTTTGCTGCATCGCGCGGAAATTTTTGTCGATGGCGCGAAGTGATTGCTAATTGTGCAAAAATTGAGTTTAATTAACTACAGAATTAAACTCGTAGTTCTGGATTTAAAAGGAATTCTGATTGTAGCCATCAGTTGGTAGTCGGGGTTACAGCAGCTGGGGATCGCTCAGTGTTAGCTTGGCTAATGTAATCTCATAGGTGTGGCTTGACGCTACTTGGCGGTTATGGCTCAAATTTTAGATCCCTTACCACCCAATCAATCTAGTCAACTTGTCTGCTGCTACGTCAATGCGACAAGCAAAATTCAGATTGCGCGGATTTCTAATATTCCCAACTGGTATTTTGAGCGCGTGGTATTTCCAGGACAGCGGTTGGTGTTTGAAGCGCCACCCAAATCAATGCTGGAAATTCATACGGGTATGATGGCGAGTGCGATTCTTTCAGATACGATCCCCTGCGATCGCCTTTGCATTAGCGAAGATGGCAAGCTAGAAGAAGCGCCAGAAATCAGCACGAAAAAAATAAATTTAGCAGCGGCTGTTTTAACGTCGGTAGATTAGACAATTCCATTTTGAAGGTCAAGCATAATAAACAGTTCATTTTTGATAAAACGTTTAATTCACTTTTCCCTCGCAGGAAGGACAACTACTAACCCCTTTGTGACGCTAAGGTAAGATGTAGTACTTGCTGAGGATTTGGTTTAAATTGAATCTGCCTTCCTTCCTGTGGTTGTGGAAAATAGCAGCATGGTCGATGGGATTATCGCTGCTAGCCTATCTGTTGTTGGCTGTAACTGGTGTTTGGATGTTTCGCGCCAGGACGACACGCAAACCGCGTCCTAATTGGCTGCGATCGCTGCATTTTATGTTTGGTGGTAGCTTAGTTCTTTTGGTGCTACTTTTACTAGCAATTGGAATTGTAGGTACACTCGGTCACTTCGGTAGTCTAGGTCACTCTTCGCATCTTCCAGCAGGTTTACTTGTTGTAGGTTTAGTTTTACTCTCCGCAGTCAGCGCGATATTAATTGATCGTTTAACTTGGATGCGATCGCTGCACATCGGTACAAATATTCTTCTTTTCCTTGGGTTAGTTTGGGTATCGTTGACAGGCTGGGATGTTGTGCAAAAGTATTTACCTTGAACTAAAACCCTAGGCGATCGCATTGCATGACATCTAAGAACTCACTGAAAGCTTAGTTCAAAATTTGTCCTAAATCGAGTACAAATCCAGGTAATACATCCTCTCCTGACAACGCTGAAGGCGATTGTAATACTTCAACATTGTTGCCTTGACGATAGATCTCGACTTGTTGGTTTTGCGGATCGATCAACCAACCGAGAAGCGCACCACAATCGATATATTCCTGTATTTTTGCTTGCAGTGTGTTTAAGTTGTCGGAAGCTGAACGCAATTCCACAACAAAATCAGGGACAAGTGGTAAAAATCGCTCGGGATTTGGGTTTAGCGCCTCTAAACGTTCTTTTTTGATCCAAGCTGCATTTGGAGAACGATCTGCACCATTTGGTAACTTGAAACCAGTCGAAGAATCAAACGCTATTCCTTTACCGTCTGCATCTGTCCAATTAAATAAGCGTTGCGTAAGTCTACCATTTCGATTTCCGCTTTTCCAGCCGGTGGGTGGCATGATAATCAATTCTCCCTCAGCTGTACGCTCTAGCCGCAAATCGCGGTTATTTTGACAAAGTTGGAAGAATTGTTCATCGGTTAGCTCAATCGCTGGGTGTAAGTTGAGTACTAAGGCAGTCATTGTCGGTATGCGATCGCACTTAATTTCAGAGCAAACTAGAACACTTTTATTATCTTGCGCTTGATGCGAACACGCACAAAATGGTAAAGCAACGTTACGCGCAAACTTTTCTAACCTGGAGATTGACAAAATAACTGTAGTTAAAAAATTGGTAATTGGCGAAGCCGCCGCACGCCTAAAGAGGTCTCTAAAGAAGGAACGGCGGTAACTGGTCATTGACAAGAATATCTATATTCCCAATTACCGATTACCAAACATAAATGAGAACCCGAACCCTTAGAATCGACTAAACACCAACAGGTTGATGCGCTGCGGGAACCATCGCCGGATCAATGTGAATGCCTAAACCTTGGGCAACTTGCATCCCATACTTTACATCAGCGCGGAAGAAATGGCACAGTTGACGCATCTGAATATCTTGTCGCGCACTACTTAAACTATCAACAATGTTCTCGACAAGGCGCGCTTGTGCATCAGGTGTCATTAAGCGATAGAGATCTCCGGCTTGAGTATAATCATCATTTCCTTGACGGCGATCGTAGCGATCGACTTTGACATTGCCTAAGTCTAACGCTGGCTCAGCGTATGCACAATTTTGCTTTGGTGTATTGTCATAGCTGTTAGGTTCGTAGTTGGGTGCGTTACCGCCATTATTGCCTAACGCCATCGCGCCATCGCGCTGATAGTGCATGACTGGACACTTGGGCTGATTCACCGATAATTGCTGATAATTTGCACCGAGACGGTAGCGTTGCGCGTCGGGATAGGACATAATCCGCGCTTGCAACATCTTATCTGGTGAAAAGCTGATTCCTGGAACGACATTTGAGGGAGAAAAGGCGGCTTGTTCGACTTCTGCAAAGTAGTTGTGTGGATTGCGATTGAGTTCGAGAATGCCGACATCAATTAAAGGATATTCAGAATGCTTCCACACCTTTGTTAAATCGAAAGGATTGTCTCGGTGACGCATCGCTTGTTCTTCAGTCATCACTTGAATACAAACGCGCCAACGTGGATAATCACCGTGGTCGATCGCATCAAATAAGTCGCGCGTTGCATGATCGGGGTCTTCACCCTTGACTCGCACGGCTTCTTGAGTGGTGAAATTTTCGATACCTTGCAGAGTTTTGAAGTGGAACTTGCACCACACGCGATCGCCGCGATCGTTGATCAAGCTGAAGGTATGACTACCAAATCCATCCATGTGGCGATAGGTTTTTGGCGTACCGCGATCGCTAAATAAAATTGTAATCTGGTGCAGTGCTTCGGGACTGAGTGACCAGAAATCCCACATGGCGTTAGCATCTTTGCAGTTTGTTTGTGGGTTGCGCTTTTGTGTATGTATGAAATCAGGAAACTTGAGCGGATCGCGGATGAAAAAGACTGGTGTGTTATTTCCTGTTAAATCCCAATTGCCCTCTCCGGTATAAAACTTAACCGCAAACCCTCTAGGGTCGCGCTCTGCATCGGCTGACCCTTTTTCGCCACCAACGGTAGAGAATCGTAAGAGAACTGGAGTTTGCTTGCCAATTTCGGAAAAGACTTTCGCTTTGCTGTAGCAAGTAATGTCGTGGGTAACAGTAAATGTACCAAATGCAGCGGCTCCTTTCGCATGAACAACGCGCTCAGGAATTCGTTCGCGGTTGAAGTGCGCCAGTTTCTCCATCAAGTGGAAATCTTGCATAAGCACAGGTCCGCGATCGCCTGCGGTTAAGGAGTTCTGGTTATCTGCAACAGGAGTTCCATTCGCGGTTGTCAAAGTATTGCGATCTGACATATAAGTTGATTTCTCCATCTTCTGAGACGCTGCAATGTCTATTTAGGGTCGATGCAAACTCATTCTCTACGCCCTTATTCGTAGTCGTTATGGGTTTGTTTTAATATCGTACTCGAAATGACTTCGACTTTAAGCAACAACGTGCAGATTGCAACAATCTGTAACATCAGTAGTTTGGCAACCAGCGGTAAGCAAATATCGCTAATACGCTTTTGGCGCTGTGTTTTGCGTATTTAATAAAAAGTTTCTTTAGCAGTAAGTCGAGCATTTGTAAGTTAACTAGATTACAGTTGCTTTAACTTCTGTCAAGATTTCCGCAAAATTGTAGATGAGCGAGCTATGCTCAAAGTAGTTGCAGCAGCGCCGACATGACATGAGCGTGCGGTTGCACTGAGAAGTGCAGAAAAAACTCATATAAAGGAGATTATTGTCATGGCACAAGAAACCGCTGCCCGATTTTTTAAAGCTGTACAACAAGATCACGCCTTACAAGAGAGACTCAAAGCAACATCTGATCCAGAAGCTTTCATCAAAATTGCTGCACAAAGGGGCTATAACTTCACTTTAGAAGATTTAGATCAAGCTATTAGCAAGTTATCACCAGAAGAATTTGCGGCGGTGATTAATCCTGGCGTTTCTCCTCGGCGTCATATAGTCCCAAGGTAAGCATACATTACATTGTTTTGTTTCAACGCTAACAATTGAGCTTGAAGGTTGTAAGTGCGTAGATCTTTAATTGTGCAAGCTTTAAAAACCGAGAGCAATTCGGCTATTTAAAAACTCAATCTGTTGCCAATCCCATACCTCTTACGGGTGGGATTTTTGCTAAGCAGGTAAGTATCAGCACTTAGTGCCTTTATGATAATGGTTCGTGGTGAAGAATGAGCCATAAATGACGAGTTGGGTTAATCAAAGACTATTCTCTACGTTAGATTGAGACTGTTAGGTATTCAGTTAAAACTTAAATCTTTTCTTAATTTTAGATTTTAATAATCATTCTCTAATAATGCGTTCTTACGCTTATTTTACCGAAAAACAACTTAAGAATTCGGCGCTGGCGTTAAGAGTTTACGCTCAAAGCTTAGTACATATCACAAGTTGCGGAGAAATCCTATATCTACACAATTTACTTACATTTTTTTTAGGATGTTTTAAAAATAAATGAACTAAAAATTAAATGTATAAGTTGTGTATGAGTTATGTATGGCTTTTATGTAGAGGCAACATTTATCAGTGAAAATGTCTAGAATTATTTGGGTAGTTTATATTCTTGTTTATGTCAACTTGAAGAATACATATAATGTCGAGAAAATTTTGTAATGGTAACCAATAAGTAAGCTATTTACCAAGGATACTGTTACTAACAAACTGAACTTGGTATTTGAATAAAACAACTCAAGATGATGATGTTGTCAAAGGTTTTGAAAATGTTGTAGGACGGAGAGAGTGAGTCGAAAATTATCATTAGGTATTTTTATAGAAAAATGCCGAAAAAGATTTAGTCATAGTTTGCGGGTGTTGCATTTACTAAGAGCAAATCTATTAAAAACCCTTAAAACTAATCGTTTAAAAAATAGTACTTTTCACCAAAGAAATCACTTGACAGGAAAAGTATTGGGAAATGTAGCAGTGACGGTTATAGTTGCGATCGCAGTACTTGCAGGTCATACCGTATCTGCGCAGTTGGTACCGCAAGAACCTTCGCAGCCGTTAACATCGCTCAAAACCGTACCGATTCCTGAACCAGCAAATTTAGGAGAATTTGTAAGCGATCGCGCCGCAGCGATCCGCTTGGGAAAGGCGTTGTTCTGGGATATGCAAATTGGCAGTGATGGAATTCAAGCGTGCGCCAGCTGCCACTTTCATGCGGGAACCGATACGCGAGCCAAAAATCAGCTGAGTCCAGGATTATTGCGTGTTAATGCTGATGGTAGTCCTAATCCCGATCAAACGTTTAGTGTAGGTAGTGGACCTAATTACACGCTTAAACCGGAAGACTTTCCATTTCACAAACTTGCCGATCCGAATAATCGTTCTTCCGCAGTCCTTGCGGATAGTAATGACGTCGCGGGTTCGCAAGGTGTACCGCTCACCAAGTTCAATAGTACAACTCCAGGAAACGCACAAGATAACGTTACAGTACAACCCGACGCGGTATTCCATGTCAATGGAACCAACGTCCGCCAGGTTACTGAACGCAACACACCAAGTACGATTAACGCAGTATTTAACTTCCGTAACTTCTGGGATGGTAGAGCGCAGGATGAATTTAATGGAGTCAACCCCTTTGGTTCGCGCGATCCGAATGCGCGCGTGATCAAAGCATCTAGACCCGCAGCATTACCGCAAGAAGTCAAAATTAGCTTAAAAAATGCCTCACTTGCTTCACAAGCAGTAGGACCACCGCTCAGTTCGGTTGAAGAATCGGCAACAGGTCGGATTTTTCCTGATATCGGTAATAAACTCGGTAGAGTCAAGCGTCGGCTACTTCCGAGAGAGACAGGTAAGAAATTACGTGCGTTGCGACCACTCGGTAAACAACTGGTTGCGGCTGATGATAGCGTACTTGGTGGTTTAAGTCGAGGAAGACAACCAGGCTTGAAAACGACCTACACGGCAATGATTAAGGCAGCGTTTCAGCCTGAGTGGTGGAGATCTGCGTATCTCATCAACGTTGACGCTAACGGAAATCGTAGTTTTGTGCGCAGAAAAGCTTCGCAAACCGCAGATGCAGATGGAATTGTCGATCCTGGTCAATTACCATCTCAGCAATATACGCTGATGGACTACAACTTCTCACTGTTCATGGGACTCGCGATTCAAATGTACGAGTCTACGCTTGTCTCGAATAATGCACCAATTGACCGATACCTCGAAGGCAATACAGGTGCTTTGACGGCTGCACAAGTGCGCGGTAAAGAGCTATTTGAAGGCAGGGCGAAATGTATCAATTGCCACGGCGGTGCAGAATTTACAAATGCATCGGTGAGAAACGTGCGGAACGAACGGCTCGAACTGATGGAAATGGGTAACGGACAACCCGCAGTTTATGACAATGGCTTCTACAACATTGGCGTGCGACCAACGCAAGAAGACTTAGGCGTAGGTGGGAAAGATCCCTTTGGCAATCCGCTATCGGAAACACGACTAGCACAGCAAGGGAAATTTAACGCACTGTTGGGCGAAAGTCCTAATATTGCAGTTGGAGCAGGCGATCGCGTCGCAGTTGATGGTGCTTTCAAAACTCCAGGACTCCGCAACATCGAACTTACCGCTCCTTATTTCCACAACGGCGGACAATTAACACTGCGGCAAGTGATTGATTTTTACAATCGCGGTGGTGATTTCCACGAGCAGAATATCAACAACTTAGACCCAGATATTGAAAATCTGAATTTAAGCGAGCAAGATAAAGATGACTTAGTGGAATTTCTCAAAGCGCTGACTGATGATCGCGTGCGGTTAGATAAAGCCCCCTTTGATCACCCGCAACTGTTCATTCCTAACGGACATCCTGGAGACGCAGCATCGGTTACGAATGACGGTACAGGTCAAGCCACCGATGGTACGCTGTTGGAACTGCCCGCAGTAGGTCGTAATGGTGGTCGTAGTAGAGCAAATTTCCCGTCTTGAACTTTAGTAGAGGTCAGAGATCAGGGTTAAAAGCAAGATAGAGAAAGAGGCTTGAGCCTCGACCATGTCCTAAGCATCTCTTCAAGTGCTATAGCAATGGGCAATTAGCAATCAAGGCTAATTGCTTTTTTTTGCGCTTTTTACTACTCTACAATTTCATTAACAGGGAAGCGGTCTAGTAATTGCATTGCCCGATAGGCGTTGCGCTGTAAAGCTTCGGATAAATAAGGAATATGAGGTATTTGCGATAGCAAATCGAGTGTCCGGCGTAACAGCCGCACGACATCGCCTTCATCCAAGCTAGTATTTGCGCAAAGTTCTGACCACTCGACTCCTAACGCCCACTGTTCGACTAATGCTACTAAATCGTATTCCAACCAAATGGGAAAAGCGACATTGTAACGGCGTTGCAGTTGAAACAATTGACGCCGGATAGAACGCAATCCAGCAAGTGCTTCTTCGACTTCAGAAGCTAAAGTGTAGCGTACCCAACTATCTGGGCGGGTATTTTCAGTTACAAGGGCAGCAATTGCTGCGGCGAGGTGGTGCGGATCGAGTTGATCGAATTCCCCACTGCTTAAAGCGAGTCCTAACCATAATTCATTGTCGCCGCGAATCGCCGCTGCGACCTGTCCTAAATGCGTCGGTACTAACTCATTCAAGCAACCAAACCGTTGCAGAATTTCAATGAGATGTAAAAATTCTTCCCAATGGTGCTGAGATAATTGACTTAACTCGGCTTGTCGCTCGACTATTTCTGCTTGCAACTGCAAAATTTTGTTGCGGCGTTTGAGGATTGTTGCGGGATTATCCGATTTGTGTACCGGATGCGCTTCTAACTGGGCTTCTAAAGCGGCGACTTTAGCTTGTTGTGCCAAGACTTCAGGGGCAATATTCAATTGTGCGACATCAGGAATTTGCCGCGCGATCGCCACAGTTTCTTGATTTCCCCGCCGCGATTGACCTGGCTTTAATGGCATTTCTGCCGGTGGTAACAGATCGCTGGCGAGTTCTAGTCGGGGTAACTCTGCGTACAAGTCCACGACATCACTCGTCATCACCACATACCAACGATTATCTTGTCCTAAGCAAACCAAGTATGGCGCTTGACCTGCACCTGGTGTTTTGGCGACTAAAACGGCGGGGATTGGTGTTGCGGTGGGTACGTGTTTTCCTCGCAGACTCAACAGCGTTCCTGACACGGCAAAACTCAATGTTAAGCCTAATTGTTCTACCCGTGCTTCTTGCGCTTGTTCGTGAAGTGTCTTCAAAAGTTGGCGTTCTACTTTAATGCGTTGGCGTAATTTCTCATACTTCGCCACCTGTTCCATGTCTATCGACTCTAGCTGTGCCTCAATTTGAGCAACTTGCGCTTGCAGATGCGCGAGAGATTCATAATGCGGTTTCAAGTACAATGTGGCTAAATACTGCCCAAAGCTGCGTTCAATAAGTTCTCTTGCTTCTTCGAGCGTATGCGTTTGCAGCAAATTCAACACCATACCGTAGCTTGGTGTAAACTGGCTCACAAGTGGATCGGGTTGGGCTGTCGCAAGATACGCAGCTTCCTTAGCACCTTCAAATGGTGTTTGTAACGTAACAACATGACCAATTTTATCCATACCGCGACGTCCCGCACGCCCTGCCATTTGGAGAAATTCTGAAGGGTTAAGCAGTCGGTGTCCGCGATCGGTGCGTTTGGAAAGCGTTGAAATTACGGTTGTCCGCGCCGGCATATTAATTCCTGCGGCTAGCGTTTCGGTTGCAAATACAACTTTGATCAGTCCCTGCTGAAACAGTTCTTCGACTAACCCTTTCCAAGTCGGTAATATCCCTGCATGGTGTGCGGCAATTCCGCGATAAAGTGGTTCGATTTGCCCCGCGCGTCCGGCTTCAGGATTGCGGGCGAGAAACTCATCAATTTGTTGCCTCAGTTGTGCAGCTTCCGCTGAGTTGACTAGCGACATTTCTAGATTAGCAACAGCTTGGTCGCATCCTCGACGGCTGAAGATAAAGTAAATCGCTGGTAGCATATCTTTTGCTGCTAGCCGCGAAATTGTGTATTCTAAACTCGGTGATTCGAGTCGCGCTCCATTTCTGCGCCCACCCCGCGCCTGACTTGCATCGCCGCTACCTGGCTTGGGCTTCAAACGCGGGTTGATTTTAGATTTGCTGTTGTCGAGAAGTGGAAATAAGCCTTTGGGGTTGCAAAAGTAAAATTCTAAAGGAACTGGGCGAAATTCTGAGTAAATGAGTTCTGTAGGACCGTGAACTTGATTGATCCAATCGGTGAGTTGCTGGCTATTGGCGATCGTTGCAGAAAGTGCGACTAACTGAATTGTCGAAGGGCAGTAAATAATCGATTCTTCCCAAACCGTACCTCGCTGGCGGTCGTTCATGTAGTGGCATTCATCGAGGACGACAGCTTCGACATCTACTAAAGAAGTTCCGACTTCTCCGATGGGCGTTCCATAGAGCATATTACGGAAAATTTCTGTAGTCATGACTACAATTGGCGCATCGCGGTTGATTGAGGCATCGCCGGTGAGGAGTCCTACCATGTCCGCCCCAAAGCGATCGCGAAAATCTCGCAGTTTTTGATTAGAAAGTGCCTTTAACGGAGTTGTGTAGAAAACTCTTTTCCTACGGCTTAATGCCCGATAAATCGCGTATTCCCCAATTAATGTTTTTCCTGAACCTGTCGGCGCGCATACCACAACCGAGCGATTAGCGTTTAACGCTCGAATTGCCGCCAACTGAAACTCATCGAGTTGAAACGGAAATATCCTTTCTAAATTTAGTTCTGGAAACAGTTGCGAGTTCACTCAATAATAATTTTTCGGCTATTTGCTGATGCGACTAACTTGCAAGCCAGCGATGAGCAGCTTGACTTGATTAAATTATAAACGTTAAAAGCATTGCATAATTTTTCTAGTTTTTCGCGCCTAATTCTTGCGATCGCTCTGCTGCGGCTTTAACGGCTGCAATCAGCGCCGCTCGAAATCCCCCACGTTCTAACTCGGTGACTCCGGCGATCGTTGTGCCGCCTGGACTTGTCACGCGGTCTTTCAGTTCGGCTGGGTGTATTTTGGTTTCTTGTAACAATTGTACTGTTCCGCGTACAGTTTGTAGTGCAAGTTGAGTTGCGATCGCGCGTGGTAAACCTGCGGCGACGCCACCATCAGATAATGCTTCTACGAGTAGGGCAACATACGCAGGTCCCGAACCTGATAACCCTGTGACTGCATCCATCAACGTTTCTGATACTTCTACGACTTCTCCAACCGCAGAAAATAGCTGCTGTGCCGTTTGTTTGTCACGCGCACCGGCAAGCTTACCCAAGGCAAACGCGGTCATTCCAGCGCCTACAGTAGCTGGCGTGTTGGGCATCGCGCGAATTACGGGAAGTTGAGGAAAAGCCGTTTCTAACTGCGATAACGAGACTCCTGCTAAAATGGAAATGATCAAGGGCGCTGAGGCTAGAGGTGATTCTGCTAACTCAGCCGTAACAGCAGCAAATACCTGTGGTTTGATTGCCAACAAGAGTGTAGATACCTGCTGCGCAACAACTTGATTATCATCCGTAACTGATACACCGTATTGCTGCGCTAAGTAATCGCGGCGTTCGGCTGATTTCTCGCCGACGACCACCTCGGTTGGTTGATAAATTTTTTGAGAAATCAAGCGGGATAAGAGCGCTTCTCCCATTACCCCGCCACCAATCATGCCAAGCTTAACAGACAACTGAACGATTCCTGTATTTAAAACAGTATTAGCAACAGATTCAATAGAGTTAGATTCAAAGTGCGATCTTAACTCGACTGCGCAATCCGAGTCGAATCTGCTGACCAAACTTGGCTGTTGACCGTTGTTGTCCGTTCTGTGCGCACTTGAGTTTGGGGAACTTCTTGCACAACTCCCGACTGAGTTGTGACTTGGACGCAAATAGGAGTAAACAGAAAAATACTGTCGCCGACACGCTCTTGATGACCATCAATTGCATAAGTTCCCCCAGCAACAAAGTCAACCGCGCGTTGAGCCAGATCGGGGTCCATCATTGTCAGATTCAGGACAACTGATTTACGCTCGCGCAAAGCTTGAATTGCTTGCGGCATTTCTTCAAATGAGCGAGGTTCCATCACGATCACTTCATACATCCGATTTCCAGCCTCATGCATGCCGATCACGTTGTTCATCGAAGCTGCTCCTACTTCGGGATTAGGTTCTAATGTAATTCTTTCACGTACGCGCCGCCGTGGGCGAAATTCTTCTTCGACTGGTTGCGGAGCCTCAGCCTGATAAGGATGGCGGTAGCCATTATCATCGACTTCGTATTCAATTTCATCATCGATATACGGATCGTCGTCTAACCCAACAATCTTTTTGATCTTCGTAAAAATTTTGCTCACTGTTTCACTCTCCCTGTCTATTCACAACTATCTAGTTAACTGGGAAAACTTATTTTTATCAAGTAGAAATGCGATCGCCTAATTTAGATTACTTTATTCGCCATCCTTTTTTATCTATGTCATACGCTCAGCGAGATTCTTAATTTTGAAGTGCATTCGCAAACCCAGGATTTCTCCCGATTTTGCCGCATTTTCGATTAAGAAAAGCTCTTTTAAAGAGTATGAGGCAATCAAGCGTAAGAAGCTTTAAACCGATTAAAGTTAAAAACTTAACTTGTCGCTTTGATCTAAATTACATAGTGCTCTGGTTAATACTATCTTTTTTATCTGTAGTTCAACCGCAATCCCACTGAACTTTCCCTACTTTTTAAGTTACTTTCGTGCTATACCCTCATAATTGACTTTCCGATTCGGTAGAATTGTGTGTGGTTGGTCTTGCACCAAACAGAATACGCCCTAGTCTCACCATCGTTGCTCCGGCTTGCACTGCGAGGAGATAGTCGTCAGACATTCCCATTGAGAGGTGGTGCATTGGCATATTAGACCAATGTTGTTTTTGAATGTTCGTCGCCAGTTCGCGCGTCTGCTCGAAAAGATTAAGAATTTCTAAATCACTCAATCCTAACGGTGGAATTGTCATCAAACCTTGAATATTTAAGCGATCGCATTCGTTAAGCGCGGGTAAATCTTGAAGCATTTCAGACACACTCCATCCTGTTTTATGCGGATCGCTGCGCAATTTTACCTGCAAACACACCTTTGGCTGACACGACATCTGTAGTGCCAGTTGATTCAAGCGTTGTGCCAGTTTTAAGCTATCAACCGAATGAATCCACTGAAATTGCTCTAAAGCTTTTTTGGCTTTGTTTGTCTGTAACCGTCCGATCATATGCCAGGTGACATCTGTTAAGTCGTGTAGCTGTGCTTGCTTACTCGCGGCTTCTTGAATGCGACTCTCACCAAAATCCCGTATTCCAGCGGTATAGGCTTCGCGCATCGCTGCGACTGAGACTTGTTTGGTGACAGCAATCAAACGAACTGTGTGCGGTAGTTTTTCGCGGATTTGGGCAATTTGTTCAGCAATCGAACTCATTGGAAGGTACGTTGCAAAATTATTTGTAGCTGGTCGTATTCTTGCGTTTGTCCGGTACGGCGTAGCATTCGTAAGCGATTTTCTAATAATAGGCGAGCCTCAGAGCGACCAACTGGCTCAAACTTCATTCCTGATGCTGTAGTCGATACCAAAAAAAATAGTCTTTGCGCATAAAGCGTCGTAAACAGTTCCTGGTGTTCCTCAACAAAACAGACTCTGTACAATAGACCGAAATTTGGATGATTGATGTAATGTTCTGTACTCATTCCCTCTTGGTATAACGAAGATTTAGCTTTGTTGAGACTACCCGCTTCACAGTGCTGATGATATCTTGATTTGGGTTCTGTATTCTACTATTGGGTAATGGATAATTGGCGAAAAGAAAGCTGTTAAAGCTTAGCTATGGAAATTGCTACCAATTACTAGCCTTGTGCTAACAATGTGTTGAGTTTTACTCACTTATTCATGAATCAAAATCACCGTAGCGATCGCATAATCGCGATCGTGGCTTAAACTCAACTGCCAAGATAAATGATTCCAAGTTGCAACTAACGCAGCAGCTTTCCCGTGTAAGTATACTGTAGGTGCGCCACTCGTGTGACGTTGAATCTCAATTTCGGTGTAACTAATACCCCGCCAACCTGTTGCTAGTGCTTTGGTCACGGCTTCCTTCGCCGCCCAACGCCCAGCTAGCTGATGAATCGAAGGGCGACTAGGTGAATGAATCGCGTATCCGCAATCGTATTGTTCAGTTGCAGTGTAGACGCGGTGCAAGAAGCGATCGCCGAACCGATCAAGCGCTGCTTGAATGCGGGGAATATAAACAATATCAGTTCCTAGTCGAATCATTATATTAGAAGTCAGAGGTCAGAGGGGCAAGGCAGTGCCTTGCCCGTAGTCAGAGGTCAGAAGGGTAAGGCACTACCTTGCCCGTAGGGGTTGAAAAGTCGTGAAGTGTTGAGTTTAAGAAAGTTAAGAAATTCTAATGCTTCCCAACTATGAGCGCGAACAATTCAAAACTCTTTAGAATTCAAAACTTAAAACTAGCCACTCTCTTACTCACCCCTCATCCCTAGTTTCATTCAATGCTGTAAGTTGTGCTTGCGCTTTATACAGCGATTCATGCCATTCTTTTTCTGGGTCGCTATCAGCAACGATCCCAGCACCAACTTGACCCCAAACTTTTTGAGTTACGGGGGTAGCCGTAGAAGGTGTAGGAGCGAGTAGCAGTGTGCGAATTAAGATATTCAAGTCTATGTTACCGCGCCAATCGAGATAACCACACGAACCATAAAATAAGTTGCGGCGGACAAGTTCGAGTTCTTCAATGATTTCCAGACAGCGAACTTTTGGGCAACCTGTAATCGTTCCACCAGGAAACATTGCTTGAATTAAGTCTATTGGGCTGTAGTTTGCATTTAAAGTGCCTTTAATATTACTAACAAGGTGCATGACGTGGCTGTAGCGCTCGATCGTGAGTAATTCATCAACCACTACCGAACCCCAGTTACATACGCGCCCTAGGTCATTGCGTTCGAGATCGACGAGCATGATGTGTTCGGCGCGTTCTTTGGTATTTGAGCGCAACTCTTGGGCAAGCTGGCGATCGCGTTCGGGTGTTGTCCCACGCGATCGCGTTCCTGCAATTGGTCGTGTTGTTGCTTGTTGTCCGACAAGCTGCACTAATCTTTCCGGCGAGCAACTCGCGATTTCTCCCCACGGCGATCGCCAGTAACTCGCAAACGGCGACGGATTGATTTTGTGTAATGTTTGATAAATTTCCCAGCCTGAAGCGGTTGTCTCGGTTTCAAACCGCAGCGAAAGATTTGCCTGAAAAATATCTCCAGCTTGGATGTACTTTTTAGCACGCCAGACTGCGTTTTCGTACTCGGTTTGAGACGTGAGAAAGAGTGGTGGGGGAGATGGGGGGCAGGGGGGCAGAGGGGCAGAGGAGCCGCTTTTTTCGTGCGGAGGTGTCCTCCGTTGAGGAGCCACTCTCGTGCGGGGGTTCCCCCCGTTGAGAGAAGTGGCGTCAAACTGGCGTGGGCAGAGGGGCAGAGGAGCCGCTTTTTTCGTGCGGAGGTGTCCTCCGTTGAGGAGCCACTCTCGTGCGGGGGTTCCCCCCGTTGAGAGAAGTGGCGTCAAACTGGCGTGGGCAGAGGGAGATTCTACTAGATGATGTTCTAACTGGTCTAATTGCTGCGGATCGGAGGTTGCGAGATAAAGAACTTGTTCCCAATGATCGAGGACTGCAAAGCACTCAGGTTCGTACCAAAATGCTACCGGAAATGGCAATAGATCTTGCTTGAGAGTTGGCAGTTTTTCGATTTCCCAAGCTAAGTCATAGCCTAGCCACCCCAGCCAACCTCCTGTAAATGGTAACGTTGGGTAGGGTGGTATGACGAGCCAATTTGCAGCGCTTAGGAGCCGCTGACGAAGACACGATAGAACTTCGCCCACTGCTGGAGTCCACATTTGCAGACGATCGTTAATTATCCGAGGTTTACCTGCACAGATCGAGTAGCGAGCTTGTGGTAAGCGATCTGGAGGTGATGGATAAGGACTTTCCAACAGCGTTGCAATAGTATCACTTGCAAACAAGGCAGCAAAAATTTGTGCCCCAGTACGATTTTTGAGAGGAAGCGATCGCCAATACCATGGTTGCATTATGCTTCGTTACCCCAAACAAATCTTGCGCTCCAGAAAGCTATTAAACATACTATGGCAATCCAGTCACGGCTTCTTAAACGTAAATCGTGCCACTGCACGCGATGTTCATTCGGGCTTGTAAAACCGCGTACCATCATCGCATTAGCCATTTGTTCGGCTCGGAGTAAGAGATTTTCTAGCAACCGTTCTGCTACCATCATCCAGACTTTTACTGCACCTTTCAACCCCAGTTTTTTCCAATTAATTGCTCGCGTACGCACTGAACGCGCTAAATTTTGTACTTCTTCTAATACTAAGGGAATGAACCGCAATGATAGCGTCAGTGTCAAAGCAACTTCTGTTACAGGAAACTTGAACCAGCGTAAAGGTCGCATCAAGCTTTCCATCCCAGCGGTAATTTCCTCAGGGGCAGTTGTTAATAAAAATAAATTAGTACTGTAAATTAAAGTAAACAGAATCGTACTTAAGCGAATTGCCAAAACCAAAGAACGACGAGTGACAGTAATTGGTCCGCGCTGAAACAGAACGTACTGATAATCCGAAAGTTGCGGTATAAAACTTAACTCATCACTGGGAAGGCGAGGTTGATAATCGATGCTAAGCGTATCTGGACTTGCAGCACCGAGTAATAGGACAAAAAAAGCTACTGTCAATAGCCAGCCCATCTGCTGACGCCATACTCGTAAAGGAATTTTAGCTGCAAGCGTAATCAGCACAAGCAATCCCACAAGCATAATCCGCCAAGCAGAATTTGCCAGAATGGGCATGAGTAAGAAACTCAATAACCAAGCCAACTTTACCCTAGGATCGAGCCGATGCAACCACGTTAGCGGTTGTTCTAGGTAAAGCCCCATTGGTAGCGATCGCAGTAGATCCATCTTTTGAAGAGGTCAGAGGGTTGAAGAAGCAGAGGATGCAGAGGTGCAGAGGAAGCAGGGGAGAATAAATAATGACAGATGGTTAACTCACAACTTTTACGTCTTCTACTCAAAACTTATCACTAGCCACTAGTCACTTCTCTTTACACGCGAGTAGCACGATTTGCAGTATTTTCTACGTCACGGGCTTTTTTACTACGCCATAGTAGACGGATGGGAGTCCCATTAAAGCCGAGTTGCTGTCGAAATTGACGTTCGATGTATCGCCGATAGTTCGTGTTAAAGCGCTCAGCTTCATTCACAAACAAGGCTATTGATGGAGGTTGGGTGCTTACTTGCGTGCCATAGTAAATTTTACCTTGACGCCCTTGACGCGTTGTAGGCGGTGAATGCCATCTCACAGCTTCTTCTAAGATTTCATTAATCACCGAGGTAGAAACTCGGCGTTTGTGCGCTTCAGCGGCTTGCATCACAAGTTCTAGAATCTTCTCGACACGCTGTCCTGTTTTCGCACTGACAAAGATCATTTCTGCCCAATCGACAAAATGCAGTCTTTCTTTTGTGTGCTTTTCGTAGTCGTAGATTGTGTACGAGTCTTTTTCGATAGCATCCCATTTATTCACAACGATGACACAAGCCCGCCCTTCTTCTACAATCCGCCCTACAAGCTTTTGATCTTGTTCCGTCACACCATCAAGCGCATCAATGACTAATAAAACGACATCTGCACGACGAATTGCTTTAAATGCGCGATTGATCCCAAAAAATTCGGGACCGTACTCGACGTTTTTCTTTTTGCGAATACCAGCAGTATCGATTAAGCGGTAAACTTTTCCCTCGCGTTCAATCACAGTGTCAATCGAGTCACGGGTTGTACCAGAAATAGGACTCACGATCGCTCTTTGCGTCCCAACAAAGGCATTTAACAAACTCGACTTACCTACATTCGGTCGTCCCACAATCGCCACTTTAATTTCGTCGGTTTCGGGAAGTTCGCTTACGGGTGGTATGAAGGTAATTAATTGATCGAGTAATTCTCCCGTACCGCTACCATGAATTCCAGAAACAGGATACGGTTCGCCAAGTCCTAATTCCCAAAATTGCGCGGCTTGGGCTAAACCTTGGTCGGGTGATTCGCATTTATTAACGGCTACAAGTACAGGAACCGGTTGTTGTCGTAGCCATTCGGCGATCGCTTCATCAGCGGGAGTTGGTCCTGTTTGTCCATCTACGACAAAAATTGCGGCTACGGCTTCTGCTAATGCTAAGCTTGCTTGTTCTCGAATTAAAGGTAAAAACTCAGTATCATCATCAAAAACGAGTCCGCCCGTGTCAACGACGACAAATTCGCGATCGCGCCAGTACGCATTCGAGTAAGTGCGATCGCGCGTGACGCCAGGTTCATCGTAGACAATCGCATCCTGCGCGCCAGCTAAACGATTGACTAGCGTTGATTTACCCACATTTGGGCGTCCAATAATAGCAACAATGGGCAAAGACATAGTTATAGCTGCAAGCTTCAGTCTTCTATTCTAGCTGCTTTCTTAAGGAGGCAGGAAACTGAAGGCAGTTTTGAATTTGTATCAATAAATTTTGGAAATGGCAACTGGTCAGTAAAAGTGAAGGGTGGTTATTAACTAGTCACTAGCCACTAACAACAGCGTAACGATACCGATATTCTAGTTATTTGACCGGAGATGATAATTAAGGCTCAACACTTTCTTCTGTTGTTGGAATTTTTTGCCCTATTTTAGGTTCTGTCCCCGTGAGTAAGCGCTGTATATTGCTGCGATGGCGCATAATCACATAGACACCAGCAGCGATCGCGAAGAGCAGATAAGGTAAAGGCTGACCAAAGACAAGCATCAACAGTGAAACTGCGATCGCACCTGCAATCGAACTGAGTGAAACAATTCGCGATATTGCTAAAACTAAACCAAATACCGCAGCAGTAGACACAGCAACTTGCCACGACATTGCGAGTAATACGCCTAAACTCGTCGCTACCGATTTGCCACCCGTAAAGCCCAACCAAATCGATTTACTATGTCCCAAAATGGCAAAAATTCCCGCAAATGCTACCATCCATGCTAACCAGTTTGTCGGATTGACATCAGCAGGAATCAGATTTTGACTTGCGGCAAAATTGAAACTCCAGCGAACAAGGGCAATTGCTAAAATACCTTTCAACGTATCAATCACTAACACAAAAAAACCAGGACCTTTCCCAAGCGTCCGTAGTACATTTGTCGCGCCAGTAGAACCCGAACCATGTTCGCGAATGTCAATACCTTTCAACACTCTTGCTGCGGTGTAGCCTGTAGGAATTGAACCCAGCAGGTAAGCCACTAGCAAAATTGCTGCACACAAAATTAACCAAACTGTCATAATAAGTATAGCTAGGTAAAAATTAGCACAACTTGAATGTTAGTAATTGGTCACTGGTAACTGGTAAGCGGGAAAAACATTTAGCAATCAACAACTACCCATAACCTATTACCTCATTAGCCTACTTTTTTTGCTGAAACCCCTACAGTTGAATAGTATATTGCCCACGTGTGCGGATCTTCTGCAAATTCACAATATTGCGCAATATCTTGCTGCGTTGCTTCACCCGTTGCAATATATTTTTCTGCAAGTTGCTCAGTAGACATTTTCATAACGGTTGCGACTCCTGAGCCTCCTTGAGATAGAGGCGCATCGTTTTCTACAGACAGTTGCTGCAAGCCTAACTGTTGACATATTGCAGGGAGTTTCACCCCCAGCGCATAATCCATACCTCGACTTGCAAACATTCGCGAAATAGCACGGTTGACGCGGTTAACTGAGTGACAAGCCGCTGCTTTACCTGCGATCGCTCTTGCAGCCGAAAAATCAGGTTCTTCAATCACAAGCCATCCACCAGGCTTGAGTAAATCGATCATTCTGGAGAGTGCAACTTGGAAGTCAGGAAGATGGATGAGAACGTACCGCGCATGAATTAAGTCAAAGCTACCGTTTTTTAGCGAACAATACCGGATATCTGCTTCTAGCACTTCTACGTTCGATAGCTGAATGTTCGCAATAAACCGCGTATCGACATCAACCGCTGTCACTTTACCATCGCTTCCTACGATCGCTGCTAGCCATTGCGCGATCGAGCCTGCGCCTGCGCCAACTTCAAGACATTGCCACCCTGGACTCATACCTGTTGCTTGAATTCGCCGCTGACTGGCGGGATCGAATATTCGTTCAATTGCCCGAAGTCGTTCAAGCTCTTGCGAATGCTGAGTATCAGTAAACACATATATTGATTCTGACATTCATTTTTTCTTCCTTACAATGCAGCTTCAGCCAGCCAATCATTCCAGTAGGCTCATTCGACTCGCTCCCATGTTCAAAAATCGTATTCTCTTTCTCTTGCCATTCTTTGAGGATCGGGAGCAAAGGCTAACCATAAGGGAAATTGCAGCAGCCCCAAGCTGATTTTATCTTCGGAATCATCAATAATAATCAATGGCATGAAGTTGCCTTTCACAAGGCGTTCAGCTTTTACGGCTACCGCTTCGGGAGTTTCAAACAAACCAACACCGCGATCGGGACCAAAATCAGGGCGCGAAATTCCTAAGCAATCTTGTAAGCCGCGTCGCCAGTCGCCGAGACGTTCGGGAGTGTTGGCTAAAATGAGCGTGCGGAGGCGATCGCCGTGTAATTCATGTAAGACAGAAATCACCGCCGAAGCAATCAGGATATTCTGTAAGCGGCTACCCATTGTCCGTAGGGCACCGCGCCCACCTTGGGTAAAAAACCAGTTCGCGGCGCGTTCAGCATGAACGGGTTCAAACGTCCGACGCAGCTTCCACGGTGGACCATAGTAATCTGGTTCAGAACGGTATTCATCCAACAAACGGCGAATTTGCTTTGCTGTCGATTGAAAGCGCGGTTCGGCAAATTGTGGTGCGGGTTGTGGTTCTTCGACAGGTTTGGCTTGTGGGATTTCTGCGGGTTCTTCCTTGACTTTTGAAGCTTTTGGTGCAACCTGCAATTGCTCTGCGGCTGCGGCTAAATCTTGCAAGCTACCTGTGAGATAGTCTTTAAAGCCTTGGACACGAATTGCCAAGTCTTGCGAGACTCCTGCAAATGTGGTACGCATCTCTGCGCGAATTCGTTCTTGACGACGTTCAAGTTGTTCTACGGCGATTTGTAACGACTGTTTGCGTTGTTCGAGTTGTGCTAAAGATTCTTGTATGACTTGTTCGAGTGCAGTTTGAGTTTGGTTAACTTGCTCAAACAGTTTTTTACGCTGCGATTGGAGTGTGGCGATTTCTGCTTTGAGTTCTGCGGCTTGACTTTCTAACTCGCTTAATTGTTGTTGGGCTTTGATGGCGCGATCGCGTTCTAAATCGGCTTCTACTTGCGAAAGTTGTTCTAACTCAACCAAGAAATCTACTCCAGCTTCTGATTCACCGCTCAAAGCTTCTTCTGGTACAAATTCTTGTGTTTCTTCAGCGTTTGCTTCTGGTACAAATTCTTGTGTAGAATCTTGCTCTTGTGCTTCGTTCAAGGCTTCGTTAGCTATTTCTGGGGTTTGTGGTTCGTCTTGATTCATAAAAATGAATTTGAAATTCAGCAAGCAATTAATTAAGAAATATCATCTTACTATCTGCTAGTTACTAAAAACTATTTTCTTTTTCTAGCTTCTCGCTGCTCCTTTCGGAAAGCGTTGCTCTAAACAGCTTGTGAGCATTTTTGGGTCAAATAGAATGGGTAAAAAATGGATGCTTTTAACTTCTTTAAAGTAGAACAGGATAGGAACATTAGACCAGAAGATTTCCCAATTTTCCCATTCTTGGTAGGGAAAGCGACGAATTAAGTTTTCACCGCGATAAATATCAAGTGCTGTGTCTGTAAATTGTAGGCGCAAAGTTCCTGCTTGGAACATGAGAAACAGACCAAATAAAGCGATCGCACCGCCAATCCAAGGTGAAACGAGTAAGAGGGGAATAGCCAGGATCGCGATCGCAACAGGTAACTTATAGCTGGGCGCAAGTTCAATCGTTGTTGATGAAATTGGAGAGGAAGGAGTCATTTTGCATCCTGTTCTACAAGTACACTTTTTAACTTACTTCCTATCTTAAAACCTTTAGTTATCAGATACCCCGTAGCACTGCACTACCAGTTCCTTGAAACATCACAGCAGTCAAGAGAAAATTACTGATAAAAATCGCAAGTAATGCTGTCACGACAGCAGCTGTCGTTGATTGTCCAACACCTTTAGCGCCTCCAGTTGTTGTTAAGCCCCAACTACAACCAATAATGGCAATGAGAACGCCAAAACAAGCTGCTTTGATAGCAGCGCTGCAAACATCCCACACATTGAGAAAGTTCCGCGCTGAATCGAGAAATGTGGTTTGAGAAAGGTTGTACACATTGGTAACAATCAGCAATCCCCCAATCATCCCTGTTACTAACGATAAGAGTGTCAAAGCTGGTAACATCACGCAGCAAGCGATAACACGCGGAATAACGAGGTAATCAATCGGATCAGTTCTTAGCATATACAGCGCATCGATTTGCTCGGTTACTCGCATTGTGCCAATTTCTGCGGCAAACGCCGAACCAACACGCCCTGCTAAAACAACTGCTGTCAGTACGGGGGCAAGTTCGCGCGTTAAGGCAAGCGCCAGCACGCCTCCCACAGCATTTCCCGCCCCAAATTGAATAAATTCCCGCGCGACTTGGATAGTAAACACAGCACCGACGAAAGCCGCTGTAACCAAGGCGATTAAGAGCGATTCGGGACCTACAGCCACCATCTGATCGAGTGTGTTACGGCGATGAATTTTACCTTGCAGCAAGTGAACGATGACCTGTCCACACAGCAAAATTGCTGCTAGCAGCCGCTGACTCCATACTCCTAAACTTGAATTACTGCGCGTATCACTCAAGGTGTTGATGTTAATCTAATATGGTTTTAGAGGAAAAGTTTCCCTTGTATCTCTTCAACACAATAGCAGCTTTAGCTCAGTACTCCCATCGCCAACATCCCACAAGAACCGAGCTTAATTTACTGTAAAAAACTTTTCAGAATTCTCAAAGTCATAGTGAGTCACTCAAATATGAACGCAACGCCTGTAAAACAAGGACTCATTAGGCATTTTTTAGCTATTGCTAAAGCGCAAAGAGGGCTATGAAACTTTACGACACTTAGAACAAGTAGATAAATCTTTTAATAGAAATTTAAGATTGTTGAAATTTGCACGCGTTTAGCGCGATCGCTCGTATTGTAGAAAGTAACAAATGTCCTTTGGCTATCAACAACGGAAATTGCCTGCATGAGCATGAGCATTTTGTCCAACTTCCTCCGTTCGCTGCTACTCTCCATTATTCTGAGTTTTATCGTACCGATGTTGATTATTGGTGCGGTATTAGTCAGTACTTCGATCGTTGGTTATATCCCTGGCTTGCATGGGATTTCTCAGGCGATCGCCAATCAAGTTTTGCTGTTTTTAGCGACTTTCGGTAGCGGTAGTCCTGTTGATGGATTGCTTGTCATCTCAATGACTTGTAGCCTTGTGGGAGCCTTGTTTGATACCTACGCTTTTTATCGTTATCAGAATTTACGGGGCGAGTGATGAGTAGCTAGTTATTCGTGATGAGTTTTGTTCGCGAACATAAGGTGCCGGAGGCAATTATTTTGAATTGCGGAACTTCTTAACTCAACACTCAAAGAATTGAGAACTCATAAATCTCTACCTCCTCTACACCGAAGCTTTGCTGCTATAACAATGGGGACGGAAAGATGAACTTCTGCTGTGCAAACAACCGAACCTACTCGCTTTCTTGCATTTGATACCTTGTTATCAGGTTGAGCTAAGTAACTCAACTAACTGAAAAATCAGCGCTTAGAGTTTCCTTAAGACTTGAGTACTCACTTCAAATCAAGATCTTTAGCTATTAAGAGAAAGCCCAGATGCGGAGGTAAAGAAAATGGCATTAATTCGTTGGGAGCCTTTTCGCGAAGTTGATAGTTTACAACGGGACATGAATCGCCTATTTGACAGCTTAATGCGTGCAACTGACGGTGAGCCAGGCGGCAGTATGGCGTTTGTCCCCGCCGCAGAGATCGAAGAAACTCCCGAAGCTGTTCATCTCAAGTTGGAAATTCCAGGAATGGAAGCCAAAGACTTGGATGTACAAATTACAGCCGAAGCGGTTGCAGTCAGTGGAGAGCGCAAGTCAGAAACGAAAACCGAAGAAAAAGGCATGACTCGCTCAGAGTTTCGTTATGGTTCTTTTAGAAGAGTGATTCCTTTGCCGACTCGAATTAAAAATGACGAAGTTCAAGCAGAGTACAAAAATGGTGTCTTGAACTTGACTCTACCCAAAGCGGAAGCTGAGAAAAACAAAGTTGTGAAAGTAAATATTGGTTAAGGCTGTTGGATAAATACAACCTAAGTGTGGTAAGTCCTGAGTGCAATCTCAGGCTTTTTTGTTGTTATAGCAGGGGTCAGTCAACTAATGCGACAAAGCGATCACTGGTTGTTGCCAACGCGATACAGCTTTACCAATGACGCTGAGTTCTTGCATTAAACGGTCAAAACGTTCTGGTGTTAACGATTGTGGACCATCTGATAAAGCTTTTGCAGGGTTGGGATGGACTTCAATCATCAAAGAATCGGTTCCTGCTGCAACTGCGGCAAGCGACATCGCCGGAACGTATTCTGCTTTACCTGTACCGTGGCTGGGATCGATCATGATTGGTAAGTGTGTCAGCGATCGCAATACAGGAATAACTGCTAAATCGAGTGTGTTGCGTGCATACTGCCGATCAAACGTCCGAATTCCGCGTTCGCATAAAATAACATTGGAATTTCCGGCAGCTAAGATATATTCTGCTGCCATTAACCACTCTTCAATTGTTGCAGACATGCCGCGCTTGAGTAGCACGGGCTTAGGTTGCGCGCCGACTTTTTTGAGCAGCGAGAAATTTTGCATATTGCGCGCCCCGACTTGAACGACATCTGCAACTTCGACAATTTTGTCCAGGTCAGCCGCATCCATGACTTCGGTAATAATTCCTAACCCACTCGCTTCGCGTGCTGCTGCGAGTAATTCTAAAGCACTCTCGCCATGTCCTTGAAACGCATACGGCGAAGTTCTAGGTTTATATGCACCACCGCGTAGGAACGTTGCACCTGCGGCTTTGACGCGCCGTGCCGTTTCGACAATCATTGCTTCATTTTCTACCGAGCAAGGTCCTGCTACTACAACGACAGGATGATGTTGTCCAAAGTAAACTGTACCGTTAGGAGTGGCAACAGCTACCTCACTGGCTTCGCCATGACGGAACTCGCGACTGACTCGTTTAAAAGGTTGCTCTACGCGTAACACTTGTTCAATCCAAGGGCTAATCTCTTGAATTTGCAGTGGATCTAGACTTGCAGTGTCTCCCACCAAGCCTAAAACGACTTTGTGCTTGCCAACAATCTTTTCCGGTGTTAAACCCCACGTAGCGAGTTCTTCGCTTACACGAGTGATTTCAACTTCGGGAGAGCCGACTTTCATGACTACAATCATGTGTAAATTCCTTGCTCAGTATTTCGTTGCTCTATGCTCTGTAAAAATAAATCCTACACAATTCAAATATAACGCCCATTCGCTCACCGCATGAATTACGAATGAGCGCAGCAATCTTGGGCGATCGCAGTTATTAAAGTCAAGTCCTAAAGCCGTTACACGTTTTTCTGTCGTCTTGAACGCCAAGCTGACAGCATTCGTCCCCAGTTGCTGGTGAACTCTTGCCAGCCTAGCATACTGCCCACAATTTCTTCATCCCAAGAAGCAGAAAGGACACCGTAGGATAGACCCAATACACCTAAACCAAAAAAGCCCATACTGACTAGCAAAACTGCTACGTTTGGCAATTTAAACCAGCCGTGACTGACTATCAAGTAGCTGACAATAAACGTGGACATACCTAACGCCGTTGGTATACCACAAAAAGCTGCCATGCGTCGCGCCATGCGATCGCTCACTACTTTTGGCACAGCCATTTGCGCTCGTGTTACCGGTGGTGATTGATCGCTTTTAGTTGCTACTTCTTGTGTTTTTTTGACGACTGGGGCTTGTTTTTTGGCTTTTGCCGTTTTTTGAATTTTTTTACTCGGTTCAAAGGGCAAACGCTTATTTTTAGGTTCAGGTGCCATGCAATCGATTACTCCTTAACCGCGAATACCAAGGCGGCTAATTAAATTTTGATACTGTTCTCGATCCTCTGTTTGCAGATAGGATAGCAAACGCTTGCGCTGACCGATCAGTTTTAATAATCCTCGTCGAGAAGAATGATCTTTCTGATTGCTCCTGAGATGTTCGCTCAAGCGGTTAATGCGCTCAGTCAGCATCGCAATTTGAACAGCCGATGAGCCAGTATCAGTTTCGTGCAGTTGATAGTTAGAAATTAACTCTTGTTTGCGCTCTTGCGTCAAAGCCATGGTTTACTCGATTAAGACTAAATAGATTTATTGCAGCAATCTCTCATGTTACCACAGCCTTCACAGATGTGAGAGGGGGCAAAGAGCGGAGGATGCTACGCAGACCTGCGGTTCAAAGGTCGGGGTTAGAAAAGAAATTTCGTCTTT
The DNA here is from genome assembly GCF_000317555.1 of Gloeocapsa sp. PCC 7428. Classification (GTDB taxonomy): domain Bacteria; phylum Cyanobacteriota; class Cyanobacteriia; order Cyanobacteriales; family Chroococcidiopsidaceae; genus Chroogloeocystis. The sequence goes on along the minus strand of NC_019745.1, from coordinate 1,619,028 downwards.
TTGTTGGAACCACCGTTGATATTGATGAACGAACATGATGTATGAGCTATTATTCCTGAGCTTCGGTTATGGCTTAACTCAGCCACGCACGACGGTTTTTACTGTATAAATTTATACTTAGCAATTTGTGAAGTGGCGATCGCCTAAACTCACAGTAATAAACTGCACTCATGAATTCCCCCAACAATTGTTGTCAGCCAGCAACTTTTGATCTAGAACCTCTTGCAGATATACAATACTTTCTGTATGTAAGCCGAATTTTAAAGACGTAGCGCAATTCTTTTTCTTCAAAGTTAGTATAAACATCCTAAAACAACCTGAGTTCGGGATAAGGAAAGGGGCAGGTAGTAAGCTGAAAATAACGACAAATCCAGCAACCTGCCCTATGTTTAGTTTAGAGGCTTTGTTTTGCCATGTAGATGATTTCTGTAAGGCTTTTGAAGCGCAGTGGCACAAAAAGCTATTAAGTCATGGAGGAATAAAACGTAATCGTTCAAAAGGTCTATGTTGGAGTGAGATAATGACGATACTGATTGCGTTTCATCAGAATCACTACCGAAATTTTAAGTATTTTTATTTGAATCAAGTGAAACGATATTGGAGTGATGCTTTTCCAGGTCTTCCGAGTTATCAAAGATTTATTGAATGGCTACCATCGACCTTGATACCGTTGTGCGTTTACCTCAAGCATTGTTTTGGAAAATGTACAGGTATCGGTTTGATAGATTCGACAAGCTTAAAAGTCTGTCATAATCGACGGATTGCTCAACACAAAGTGTTTCAAGGTTTAGCGGCTCGTGGCAAAACTTCTGTGGACTGGTTTTATGGTTTCAAACTTCATATTGTCGTCAATGAACTTGGTCAACTCTTAAATGTGACTATCACTCCTGGTAATGTTGATGACCGTCAGCCAGTTCCTGATTTACTTAGTCAGCTGTTTGGCAAGATTTTTGCCGATAGAGGTTATGTTTCTCAAAAACTGGCAGCTCAACTTTTAGAAGACTTCGGTATTCAGTTTTTTGCTAAACCTCGGCGCAATATGAAAAACAAGTTGATGCTTCTGCATGACAAGCTTTTATCCCGTAAACGTTCCATTATTGAGACTATTAACGACCAACTCAAGAATATTTCTCAGATTGAACATTCCAGGCACCGTAGTCCTGTGAATTTTTGCGTTAACGTTCTGTGTGGATTAATCGCTTATTGCCATCAACCTAAGAAACCCAGCCTTCAGATGGACTGGCTTTTATCTCAAAGTGCTTAACCCGAACTCAGGTTAAAACAAACTATCAATAAGGTTTTTATTAAAATATTTACTAACTTTTAAATATTAATTTATCTAATTATACAAAAAAGAAGAAGTGGGTAGCGCTTCTTCTCCAACAGATTAATTGCTTAATTTATTTTATGTTGCTAATTGCTCTAATAATTGTTGCTCAGTTGATACTTCTACTGTTTGGTTATCATTTGAACCATTATTTTGTAATTCAGTAGAAGCTGAAGAAACGTTATCTAATATGGGCTTGCGAGTTTTGAGGTTGAACTTGTAGCCATGAGGTAAGATATGCAGTTTAGCACCACAAACAGCTAAAGCCTCATCCTTTAGTATTTCGTTAACATTGGTGTGCGTAACATTGGAATCATCTACAACTGTAACTGAACCTTCCCCAACAACTTCAAATTGGTCATCACTGACAACTATAGCGGTATTTTCATCAATACCAAATCCTAAAACAGCAGGCTGTTGTGCTAGCGCAGCAATTAAGCGTCCTAAGCGCCCGCGTTGTGAGAAATGTTGATCGATGACAACTCCTGGAAGAAAGGCCATACCAGGACCTAAGTCTACAATTTCCATGCGAGGGTTTGTTTCAGAGTCGCCTTCTACAATCATGACATCAGGCATCACCGCCGCTCCCGCGCTTGTTCCGCCAACAACAATTCCTGCTTGAAAGCGTTCGTGAATTTTTGCATCAATTTCTGTATCTTTTAAAATACTTGTAATACGGGCTTGATCCCCTCCAGTAAAAAATACACCTGTTGCTTTTTCAATTGCTTCCAATGCTGTTGAAGAGCTAGCATCTTCACGTGTTTCTGTATCTATTATCCGTACATCTTCAGCGCCTAAACGCTCAAAAATTCTAATATAATTTTCTCCGACTTCGCGTGGTAGTTCGGTTGCGGCTGTCATAATCACAACTCTAGCTTTTGTTCCTCCTGCGCGGCGAACAAATTCACGTAAAATCGTGCATTCTCCCTCTTTATCTTCGGCTCCACCGATAATCACCAATTGACCTTTTGCTTGGCTTTGTGCCATATTTCCTCCGATTGTTGCTGAGAATCAGGATTTAAGCATCATCGACGGACGTTTAAGTTTCAACCTTTGTTAGTTCTCTGTTCACCTACTTCTAATGACAAAATAATCTTACGTAGAAAAGAACAAGAACTTGCATAAATCCTGCTTATACATATTAACTAGACCATAATAATTTTGTTTGTGCTATTACCCGTTTGGTAGATTTATATACAGAAGATTAAAATCTCCAGTGTTTGAGTTAACACGCATTGCAGAATGGCTACAACTTTTATGGACATAAAAAAGACCCTAAAACTAGGATCTGTTACTAACGGCGGGTATATTTAAGGTTAAAATTTTTACTACAAAGTACTTATTGATTGTCTACACTGAAGAAGCTTCTCTAACACGGCTTCGCAAAATTAAGTTGTCTAGGAAAGCGCGCGCGCGTTTAAGCGGAAGGTGCCTTGGTTTTCCTTTAAAAACAATTTGATACTCATTTTTGGTTGGACCATCGCCATAACCTGAGATGAGTTTTCTATGAAATGCTTCTTCTGCTAGTTGCCGAATTTCTTCTCGAAGAGCAGCTTCCATATCGTTCATAATTGTGCTGTCTCCTAAACTTCTTTAATTAATATTTATATTTACTCATAGCAGTAGTCAGAGCGCACCTTTCGCAGGTTATATATCTAAGTAAAAAAAATCAACGAGATTAAACGCTGAGTTGGAAAAAAGCTTTAGCGAAACTATACCCTCAGATAGCTAAAAAATAGCGCTATTAAAGTTAATCTTGGTCGCAGACGTGGCTAGTCATATTTGGTTTGATATTCAAGGACGTTCACGCGCAAGAGAATGCTAGCCATGCCAAAACAACTTGTGCATTAATTGCACATATCTCTAGCCTTCGGCTTCTCCAGAGGTAATTAGTAAGTAGTGAAGTTGAGGCGCAACTGAGCGTCCATAATGATTTTTGGGAGAAACTCGATGGTACAAAGCGCAAGTACAGATGTAGTTAGAGTGAATGCTAGAGCAACTGATGTCTTCGATATCTTTAATTTTAAACATTACGAAGGTCCTAATCGTTATTTAGAAACAGGGGCATTAGTCTTTGATTTAGCGCTGACAGAGTATCAGGAACCTTTAGCCATAGAAGATTATATTGCAGCAGTAAGCGATCGCTATCCGCAACTGCGTAGCGAAAAGTATCAATCTCACGCACATTTGTTTGCCCGCACAGTGTCCGAAGTCGGGAAACTCGACATGGGCTTACATTTAAATCGTTGGAGTATTGAACACCATCCAGAGTACGCCAGCATCGCAGTGCAATCATTGCATGGTAAAACCGTCCGCGCAGTTGTTTATTTTGTTTGGGATTGGTTTGAAGCTATTACACAAAATCGAGAAATCATCTACGATGAGCAGATTAGAGTCCTTCAAGATAAATTCCGGCAATCAGTTTACGGTGGTCCTACAGTTTATGCTTTATTGCGCACCGCTGATCAAAAACGCATTCCGACATTTTATCTGTGGGATGAAGGTTTGATGCAATATGGCTATGGCAGAAAGCAAGTACGCGGTGTAGCCACAACTTTTGACTCTGATAGTCACCTCGATTCAGACTTTACCACACGCAAAGATGACTGTAAGGCTTTTCTCGCTACGCTTGGTTTTCCTGTTCCAAGTGGCGATCTGGTAACTTCGCTGAAAGAAGCCTTAGCAGTAGCCACAGACATTGGTTATCCCGTTGCAGTTAAGCCTGTAGTAGGACATAAAGGAATCGGCGTCACCGCAGATGTGCAAAATTCTGAGGAACTCAGATCCGCTTACAATAGGGCAGTCAACGCGATTCCCGAAGATCAGCCGGTTCGGATCATTGTTGAAAAGAGTATCTCAGGGTCAGATTTTCGATTACTTTGTGTTAATGGTAGGTTTGTAGCTGCAACCGAACGGCGTCCTGCATCGGTTATTGGTGACGGTGAATCGACAATTGCCGAATTAATTGAGCGTGAAAATCGTAAACCAGCGCGTCTTGATACACCCACCTCTGCAATGAGTAAAATTCAGTGCGATGAGGCAATGGAACTTTACCTAGAAGAACAAGGTTTGTCATTAGATAGCGTGCTAGAGAAAGATCGGACGGTGTATCTACGTAAAGTTGCCAATCTTTCTGCTGGCGGATTTAGTATTGATGCAACGCGCAATGTGCATCATGACAACATCATTTTGGCACAGGATATTGCCCAGCATTTTCGGTTGACTTGTCTTGGTATTGACGTCATTACGCGCAGTCTTGCTGAGTCTTGGAAATCAGGTAATTTTGGCATCATCGAAATTAATGCAGCGCCTGGAATTTTTATGCACCTTAATCCTGCTGTTGGTGAAAGCGTTGATGTCCCATCGCATATTCTCGAAACGTTTTTTGAGTCTGGCAGTCATGCCAGAATACCGATTATTACATTCAATCGCGTTTCTGTAGGAGAACTCCAAGAAACAATTGACCACATTCTCTTGCAGCATCCCGATTGGACAATCGGTGCAGTTTGCCAAGATGGTGTTTTTGTCAATCGTTCGCAAAAAGTTTTGAATAAAATCTACAACAACAACGTTCAAAACTTACTACGCAATCCCAAGCTTGATTTACTCATTGCCGAGTATAACGAAGACGTTTTAGAAAAAGAAGGCATGTTTTACTACGGTAGTAACATGGTTGTCCTCAACGATCCAACGGAAACAGAAATGATGTTGACGCGAGATGTCTTTGAAGACTCAACTATCGTTGTTAAAGAAAGAGACAATATTTCTATTCGTCGTCGAGGCTTGATTGAAGATTACACGTTAGGTGTAGGTGAGCCATTCACACGAGTCTATCTTAAGGAGATCGGCACGATATTATAAAGCCTAGCAATTAAAATCGCACCTCGCTCAACTAAAAAACAATGTTAAGAAACCTATGAAGATAGGTTTCGTTTGTATAGCTGCGATGTCAACCGCTACGCTCATTTCCATTGAACAGACGTTAGGATAATGTGCGTAAAACCAAAAGTGAGCTACACGAATGAAGCTCACTTGAGGAATGCTTAACGCATTTAGCTAACTCATTACTGTTGCCAAACAAATACTTTGGCTTCGTAACCTCCAATGTCAAGCATCATGCCATCGTCTCCAGACTCTATATCGTAGTCTCCTGTCCATTCATGCCACTTACCAGCCGCAGGGAAGTTAGGCACATGATAACCACCAAGGAAGTTTTCTGAGAAGTTCGCAATGACAACAACACGCGAACCTTCCTCATTCCAGCGCGTGTAAGCGAGAACTTTAGCTTCTGGATTTTCGTGAAAGAAGTCAATATTTTCGGTGTAAAGTGCATGATTTTGCTTGCGTAGCCCAATCATTCCTTTATAGTACTCAAATAAACCACGATTGAGGTCGTTGCCTAGCAAAGTCCAATCAATTTTGGCAGAATCAGGAGTTTTAGGCTTGTATTCGCCAAACTCTTCACCCATCCATACTAAGGGAACGCCGATCGCTGTCATTAAAATGGCAACCCCAAGTTTGATCCGCTTGAATGCTTCTTCATCAAAAATTTCGCGATCGCCTAACTCAACCATTAAGTGGTTGTGGTCGTGGTTCGTTAAATAATTAACGACGTTCACTGTCCCCATGAAGCCTTGACGTTTACAGTCAATGACATCCTTGAGGCGTTCTAAATCAAACGTATCACCGCAGATATGTTCTAAAACACAGTGATAAAAGCTATCATGCCAGCAACCATCCATTGGTCCATCAGCGTTAGTAATGCTGGGGGTTTCAGGAATATGTTCGGCAACGGTATAAAATGGCTTCATATCAGCCGTCTTTTTGGCTTCTTGCACAATCCAGTGCATAAAGTCATAGTTAGCAATTTGCCGTGCGGCATCGAAGCGAATACCATCTGTATGATATTCCTGAATCCAGAAACGGACATTATCACCAATAAATCGCCGTGCTGGATAAGTTTCTAAATTTTCGTCGTAATGCTCATAATTAAATTCTGGTCCCCAGTTGTTATCAGGATCGCGGGGAGCATGATGATACCAATAATCATGGTCAATTTGTGTAAGTGGGGCTGATGCCTCGGAGTGGTTATAAATACCATCCATAATGACGCGAATTCCTCGCGCATGGCATTCATCGATCAAATGTTTTAATCCCTCTGTTGGACCGTAACTCGATTCTGTAGCGAAGAAATGCCGAGGGTTGTATCCCCAGCTATGATCTCCTGGGTATTCTTTAACGGGCATGAGTTCAATTGCATTGACACCCAATTCGCAGAGATAGTCGAGTTTCTCAACAACGTGCTTGTACTTACCACGCGCATAAGGGTCATCCTCGCCCCCAGAGAAATCGCCTACGTGTAATTCATAGATGACTAACTCATGGTCTGCGGGTAATGGCTTATCATCGTGTTGCCAAACATAGGTGTCAACGATGCGTTGTCCGTCTTTGATCCGTACAACTCCATTTTGAGTAGGGTTATCAATATCTACCGCATAAGGATCGACAACCTCAACCCATTGATCTGGTTCAAAAAACCAAGATTTGGATTGAACGCGAAATTTATATTGATAACTACCGTCTTCAAGTTCTACTTGCGTACGGAAATAACCGTCTTCACCTTTTTGCATGGGGATATCTTCCCAATTTGAGAAATCCCCGATCAAGGCTGCTCCTTTGATGTATGGAGCAAACAATTCAAATTCAATCGGAGCTGCCATAGACGTAGTTAAATTAGCAATATAGATACCCGTATTATCTTGTTTCTGGTTGCATCAGTCTATAAGCCCCAAGAAGTATGTTGCTCTATATATGTGGCTTTCCCCACAATCAAGCGATAATTAGCATTTAAGATAGTTTAAGATTGATTTCTCCTAATAATCGCTGTAGATCGAATTTTATCAAATTCTCTATTTATATATGTCATTATATTTTTCAAGGCAGTAGTAATTATTGTTACTTTGGATTTATTCTCTATTCAGTAATAATACATAAACATTAAATAATGTTTACTGAATTTTTTCGACAAAAATGCCGTTTTTCTTCAAGAATTACTTTGATTTAACAAACGCAATGACAGCTGCGATCGCACAGTTAATACAATGCCAATCCGGTTGACAGCCTCACAAGTTCCTCCGCACTACACCGTTTGGCAACGCAGAGAAAATACACTTTATCGGTCGGAATATGTGGTTTTATATCAAAAAAGTTCTGCTAAAATTGGCTGAACGATAAATACTTTGATAGCAGCTATATGAGCTTTCCGGTACGACAAGCAGCGCAGCACCCCGCAGACGCAATGTTTTACTACTTTGCGTACGGTTCTTGTATGTGTCCGGTAGATCTTAAGCGATCGCTCGGTGAAAAAACGCACATTTACGTAATCGGACCCGCCCAGCTAAAAGGATATCGTCTGGGATTTTATTCGTATTCGGCGCTGCGTCATTCGGGAGTTTTAGACATCATTAAAGACAAAAGTGGTGTTGTAGAGGGCGTATTGTATCAATTACCCTGGCGCTTAAGCGCTCATTTAGACGAACGTGAAGGCGTGCTACAAAATTGGTATCGTCAAGAAATTATTAGCGTTTCCAGCAGCGATCGCCTATATCAAAACGTTCGTACTTACGTAGTTGTCGATAAACTAACCGAAGAACTCGCTCCAAACGACTGGTACTTTAACGTTGTGCTGCGTGGTGCAGTGACGTGTGGACTCACCGAGCAATACTGCTGGAATTTATTCAATCATATGCATCAACTACAACAGCGCTACACTCATAATCAGATATTGCGCTCCGCTTGACCAATTAAGATGTCACAAAGTAAAAGTCAAGGATCAGCACAATGAATCGTTGTCAGCATTTCCTGACCTCTGATCCCCGACCTTTGACCCCTCTCTATCTTCATGCAAGCCCAACGAGCTTTTCACTCAAATCCCACATCCGCTCAGCTTTTGTATCATCACTCGCCTGGGGAGAAACCTTTTGCACAAATGGCTTACCATCTTTCTTCTGGCGATTACCCCAACTCCAATAAACACCCGACTGTTTGTATTCAGGATCGATGACTACCGCTGCGACGCGCTCACCAGCCAATTCTTGCGATACATACCCTCCGGTGATGTACTTTTGAAACAAAGGGAAAAGTTTCTGAAACAGCGGATAGTGATTGCGAAAGAGCGGAGTATCAGCAACACAACCTGGATAAAGCGAAGTGAAAGTAATTTCAGTTGCATCGTGATAACGTCGATGTAACTCTCGCATCGTCAAGACATTACACACTTTGCTATCTTTGTAAGCTTTTACAGGTTCAAATTTCTTACCATCAACCATTGAGATTGGGGCTTTGAAGCCTTCAGCAAAACCATCTAAGTTTCCTAAGTCAGGGCGCGGGGGAATCTTACCGCCCAGTTCATCAGGATTATGCGTCACAGTTCCCAAAATGACGACTCGCTTATCCGTAGCCGGTGAATTCTTGAGATCTTCAAGCATAAGGTTGCACAGCAGAAAATGACCAAGATGGTTCGTCGTCATCGTCAATTCATAACCTTCTGGGCTGCGCTGTGGCTCTTTTAACAAAGGCATATAAATCGCAGCATTGCACACCAAAGCATCTAACGATTTGCCGCTTGCTCTAAAGTCGTTTACAAACTTCCGAACGCTATCGAGCGAACCAAGGTCGATATGCATAACAGTGTAGCTGTCTTGTGGTATTCCTACACTTTCAGCAGCGTCTTTTGCCTTCTCCAAATTCCGACACGCCATCACTACGTGCCATCCTCTTCGAGCAAACGCTTTTGCCGCGTATAAACCAACTCCTGACGATGCTCCTGTAATGACAACTGTTGACTTGTGATGTTGTTCCATGCTATGTTCCAACTCCGTTAACTGCTTCTAAGCTTTTCTTAGGATCTCACACCACTGATCCAACTTATGTGTAGAAATGAAACTATAGTAAGAATGTGAAAACAAACGTAACTCAAGGGTGGTAATTGGTCATTGGTTATTGATGGTTAATTGCGATTGGCAATTTGCTATTAAATTTTTTGGGCTAATTGTCCCATTACCTATTACCCATTACCCAAAAACTACTAACTACTAACTTCTAATTTTTCGATTATTTGTTCTTGTTGAGTTGCTTCAGGGTGAGTGCTTACCCGATGTTGAACAGTCAATACCGAGCAAGGTGCATGATGTAAAACATAGTTGCTCACACTACCCAAAAGTAGCTCACTTAAGCCGGAAAGACCTCTACGCCCGATGACAATCAAGTTAGCTTGCCAATCACGCGCTGTATTGCATATCGTGCGACCAGGACTACCCGCACATTGATTAAATTCTGTGGTGATGCCTGCAACGGTTGCTTGGTCTGTATACGATCGCAGTAAATCTAAGCCATGTCTTTCCATTTCTTGCCACTGCTGTTGATAAAGTTCCAACGTGCGATCGCTTACGCCAGGATAATATCCCATTGTGGGAAATATGGGGACACTTGCACTTCCTTCTGCTTCCCCTGATAGAACGTGCAACAGCATTAATCGCGCATTACTGACTTTTGCCAGACACAGCGCTTCTTCAAATACATCTTTACCAATTGCAGAGGTATCCATTGCAACGAGAATTCGGTCGAACATATAGACTGCCTCCAACTATGCATCGTTACTCGTAGTTACCTGCTTGCGACACGTCTTACCAGAAAGCAGGATCGCAATAACCGTGCGGTATACTTCTAATTTATGTATATAAACAAAGAATTTGAGGAAATTGTGGGGAAACTTAAAAAACGGTAACTCCACTAACTGGGCTGACAAAGCATAAGTAGGACGCGTGATGCGTAAAACGCGATCGCGTACCAGCCCAGCATAATTCTCATCTTGTTGCTCACTCCTAAGTCGCAAATATTTAAGCTTTTTGAGAATTTAATCCAGAAAGCTCATTTTTGAGAAGTTATAACGATGATTGCACGCTAATACATCGTTTTCTTATCCCGCGATAACACTTATATCTAGCTTTCTTGCTTAGATAATTTCAGTATTGATACGGTTACTGAGTTAATTATAGCAATGTCATGATCGACTCAACTTAACGAGGAGTGGTGTTTGTTGCAATCAAAACAGAGTAGGAACTGTGGTTTGCTTCACGCTCTGAATTGCGAGTGAAAATAAACGCATATTTTGACATAGTTACATGATTAATATTATTGAATAATTTAAATGAGAAACGATATTTAAATGCTTGGAATTTTAGTAAGCCATTCCAGTTAAGTATTCAATTTATGACAACTGGTAGTACACAAAAATGTAGCGAGAATTCAATATTATGCTTGCTGAAACAATCAATAATACCGATTTTGTCAGTAAACTGGCAATATTAAAGCAAGAAAGATTTAGTGGAAAATTAATACTCAAAGACATTCAAGGTCAAGAGTGGAATATTTACCTATTTCTAGGGCGGATTTTATATGCTACAGGTGGTAATCATCCTGTCAAGCGTTGGCGAAGAAATCTACTGACCTACTGCCCCCAACTTGATGTGAATGCTCTCAAGTTTCCAGAGAATACTGACAATAGTAGTGGTGAGATCTCTTGGGAATATCTTTTGTTGTATTCGGCAGTCGAACAGCAACAAACAACGCGCGATCAAGCAGCAAAAATTATTGCTTCAATTGTGGCAGAAGTGTTATTTGACATCACTCAAGCAACAAATATTACAGGTGAAGTGAAGCCAGATAATCTCTCGGTTCCGCAACTCGTATTGCTCGAACCAGGACAAGCGATCGCCGAAGCCCAAAACGCGTGGCAAAACTGGCAAAAAGCAAAACTCGCAGATCGTTCGCCCAACCGCGCCCCGATCATTCGCGAACCCGAACAGTTACAACAGCAAGTCTCACCAGCAGTCTTTCAAAATTTGACAAAATTATTAGACGGACAGCGATCGCTACGCGATATTGCAGCGGGAATGAAGCGCGATGTGATGGAAGTTACTTCTTCACTTCTACCTTATATTCAATCAGGGTTAATTGAATTTGTTGACATTCCTGATGCCGCACCCCCAATTTCCCCACCTGCAACCGTCGTATCACAACCAACTATCGCTTCCTCAAAAGCTTTAATCGCTTGCGTCGATGATAGTCCGCTAGTCTGTCAAAGTTTAGAAAAGATTTTAACAACCGCAGGCTATCAATTTGTCTCGATTCAAGACTCGTTACGCGCGATCGCGACATTACTGACTCGCAAACCAGAATTAATCTTTTTAGATTTAGTTATGCCGAATACAAATGGCTATGAAATTTGCAGTCAATTACGCAAAGTTTCTGTATTTCGCGATACGCCAATTATTATTCTCACTGGTAACGATGGCATCATTGATCGCGTTCGAGCCAAACTTGTTGGTGCCACAGATTTCTTAAGTAAACCAGTGGATGCCCAAACGTTACTAGAAGTAACACAAATGCACCTCAACAAAACTCCACAGGCGTAATTTTGTTGCTTTGACGATTTACCTGACAACACCCTCGTGTCAGGCGGCTTAGCGCTGCATTTAGCACAACGATAAACACAACTAGTTATTATTTCTGAGGTTAAACGATGAGTACAGTTTTAGTTGTTGATGACTCGATTACTGAGATCGAAATTATCAGTAGCTGTCTGCGTCGTAGCGGCTTAAATGTCATCACAGCTTGTGATGGTGGCGATGCAATGAACAAACTCAGCAGCCAAAAACCAGATGCGATTATTTTAGATGTCGTACTACCTGATAAAAGTGGTTTTGAACTTTGCCGCGATCTCAAAGCCGAAGCAAGCACCAGTAAAATTCCTGTCGTGATCTGCTCAACCAAAGGCAGTGATATGGATAAATTCTGGGGTAAAAAGCAAGGTGCAGACGCGTATCTATCCAAACCTGTCGATCAAGAAGAACTCGTACGTACTGTTAAACAACTAATTCAAGGTTAAGGCAATCACGATCGCCTCGCCAGGAGATAAGCCATGATATCGGAGTTTTTGACGAGAGGCACGACACCTAGCATTGCAACTGAACAAACCACAGGTGTCACTCAACAGTTTTTGCGAGTACACCTCGTTCCTGATACAACAGCTATGCTGGCAGTGAATCAGATCACCGAAGTGCTAACGATCCCGATCGCTCAAGTTGTACCGATTCCCCATATGCCAGGTTGGGTGTTAGGTGTTTATAACTGGCGGGGTGAAATTTTGTGGATTGTCGATTTAGGACATTTGTTAGGGCTGACTCCATTGTCACAACAAACAACCTATTATTCGACTTATACCGCTGTCGTTATTCGTAATGCCCAGTCAGAGAAATTTACCCCAGGAAATCAAAATACCGGTGAAAAGATGCTGGGGTTGTTGGTTAATCGTGTAGAAGATCTCGAATCCTGTAACCCAGATATTATTCAATCTCCTCCACAATCAGCAGTTAAACCTGAATTAGTTCCTTTTCTGCGTGGTTATTGGCTCAAACCAACAGGTGAAATCACAGTGGTGCTTGACGGTAACTCAATTATTGCGGGAATGGCTCAAAACTAAATTTTTCATACATGGTCTTTTTACTAAATTTAGCTCAATTTGTGCATAATTTTTGTTTTCGCTAATTGTTATTTGCCAACAGCAATGCGCAATTAGCCATTCGCGTGCTTGCCGTATATGCAAGTGACTAAAACATACATCACATCAAGCCTTTGTTTCCAGGTTTTGATGTCAATAACTATATTTTTTATTAGTTTTTACCTATGGTTCCCTCTTCTGAACCCCATACAAATACCTCTACAACTGATGCTCCGAATTCCTCTGAGCAAGGTACAGTGGTAATTCATAACCAGTTACCGCAAACCGAATGGGTTACGCCTCAACAAGATACAGATGCGATCGCGGAATTACCACCGCCAGTAGAACCGCAAGTTCCCAAGCCGCGTAAGTCAAAGGGAATAAGCTTGCGGTACAAAGCAACCGCACTGGCGATCGCACTGGGTACTTTACCTGTCTTAGCAATTGGGGCGACTGCATATCAGTTTGCGCACCAAGCATTTGTCAAACAGGTGATTCAAGGGCAAGTCGAAAAAACCTCTCTCGTCGCGAGTAAAGCCAATGGCTTTATGTTTGAGCGCTATGGAGATTTACAAACGCTATCAAGTTCAGCAATTTTTACCGATCCGCAATTGCGATCGCAATCAACGCTGCAACAAAAGCAAGAAATTCTCGATACGTATGTCAAAAATTACAAAGTATACGACAGTATCGCTGTCTTTGATCTTGATGGTAATGTCTTATTTCAATCGCAAGGTGCTGCGCTACCAAATCAGGGCAATCAACTCTATTTTCAGTTAGTTAAGAAAAACGCAAAATCCTATATTGATCTTCCCACAAAATCGCCAACATCCGAAGAACTCGTTATTCATTCTGCGGCACCAATTCGCGATCGCACCACAGGCGAAATGATCGCGATTTTGCGTACGCGGATGCCTGTCAAGCAACTTGCCAACTTTCTTTTAACCGAAGGTGTTGAAGATGAATATCATATCCTCGATGCGGCAGGGGAAGTATTTATTGCAACTGGCGACGAGTATCATCTCGGCAGAGAATTTTTTGAACACTTTCCAGGATTAACCAAACCGCTCATTACTAGAAAATCTGGCTCTCAAATTGTCACTGATCTAGAAGATAACGAGGAAGAAATCGCCGCCTATACTCCAACACAATCGCTTGAAGGGCTACCCGATTTGTATTGGCAAGTTGTTCTCCTCAAAGATACCTCTGTGGCGTTTGAGCCCTTGGAACGTTTAGAAGCAACACTCATATTAGGAACCGGACTTACCGCGCTTCTGGTGGGTTTACTGGCTGCGTATCTTGCCAACCGTGCAACTAAACCAATTTTAACCGCAGCCGATACCGTAGAACGCCTTGGGGAAGGAGAACTTAACAGCCGGATTCCCGTTAAAGGCAATGACGAACTTGCCACGCTTGGCAGTAACATCAACTCAATGGCAGCCCGATTACAACAATTGCTACACACGCAAGCCGCCGAAGCCGAACGCGTAAGACAAGTAAAAGATATTACAGTTAATTTGGTCCAGTATACGCAGGCGCAAGATATTTTTGAGACTGCTGTTACCGAAGCTCGTCAGGCTCTCAAGGTAGATAGAGTAGTTGTTTATACTTTTGATGAGCGATGGCAAGGTACAGTGGTTGCGGAATCAGTCGTCGCCGGATTTCCGCAAGCCTTGGGTGCAGATATTGATGACCCGTGCTTTGCAGATAAATATGTCGAAGGGTATCAACAAGGTCGGGTACAAGCCACAGATAATATCTACACAGCAGGTCTTACTGAGTGTCATATCAACCAGCTTGAGCAGTTTGCGGTCAAAGCAAATTTGGTCGCCCCAGTGCTGCAAGGCGGGCAGCTTTTGGGCTTATTAATTGCGCATCAGTGTTCTGCACCGCGATCGTGGCAGCAATCTGAAATTGATTTATTCTCCCAAGTTGCATCGCAAGTCGGCTTTGCTTTAGACCGTGCTAAGTTGCTAGAACAGCAAAAAACCGCTAAAGAACAGCTACAACAACGGGCGCTAGAGTTACTGCAAGAAGTTGACCCCGTTAGTCGCGGCGATCTCACAATCCGCGCTAAAGTCACTGCGGATGAAATTGGCACAGTTGCTGACTCTTACAACGCTACTATCAATAGCTTACGGCAGATCGTTGCTACAGTACAAAACGCAGCGGCGCAAGTTGCTAATACAACGTCAAGTAATGAAGTCGCTGTCGCTGAGTTATCTACGGAAGCATTGCGGCAAGCTGAAGAAATTGCGCTGGCACTCGAAAAAATCCGCCAGATGTCACTATCTATTCAAGCTGTTGCGGAAAGTGCTGCACAAGCTGAAGTTGCGGTACAACAAGCGAATGAAACCGTACTCGCAGGCGATCGCGCGATGAACCGCACGGTTGATGGTATTGAGGCGATTCGCGAAACTGTGGCAGAAACATCCGCTAAAGTACGACAACTCGGTGAATCTTCACAAAAAATTTCTAAGGTAGTCAGTTTAATTAGTTCCTTTGCTGAACAAACAAGCTTGCTATCACTTAATGCAGCGATTGAGGCGGCACGCGCTGGAGAAGAAGGGCGTGGATTTGCTGTCGTTGCCGATGAAGTTGGTTCGCTAGCACGACAATCGGCTGAAGCTACAGCAGAGATTGAAAAGCTTGTCGCAGAAATTCAAACAGAAACCAATGCTGTCGTCGCTGCGATGGAAGCTGGAAGCGAACGCGTTGTTACTGGAACTCGTTTGGTTGACGAAACACGTCAAAATCTCAACAAAATTACAGCTGTCAGCGCTCAAATTAGTTCTTTGGTACAAGCCATTAGCGAAGCATCAGCCATGCAATCGCAAGCTTCTGATGAAGTGACAAAAACAATGTCAGATGTGGCAGCGATCGCCGATCGCACTTCTAATGAAGCAACGCAAGTATCTGCTGCCTTTAAGCAACTACTAGCAGTCGCCGACGAAATGCAAACGAGTGTTGGTCAATTCAAAGTTAATTAGGGAATCAGGGCAAGTGGCTAATTATTTTCTCGATCCTCCCCCAATTCCTGCACTCTAATTTCTATATTTATTTATAACTATGTTAGATCATCGCCTTGAAGAATCTGTAGATAATAGTAGAACTAGTGAAATTTCGGCGTCTAGCAGCTTAGACTCTGAAGCACTAGCAGTAGACTTAAGAACATCAAAACCAACTTCTCCCCAACCATTGCAGCCCAAGTCTAAAAACGCCTTTTCGTGGCTGCGTCGTGGTTGGGATAACCTCACTTTTAGAACTAAGCTGACGCTACTTTTAGTTGGTAGTGCGGCAATACCTGTACTTGTGGTGACGCAAGGTTTAATTACCCTGAATCGCGATCGCGCCATAGAAGATTTGAAACAAACTTTGCAGCAACAAGGGCGAACTTTTGCCAATGAGTATGTTCTTTGGACACAAGTCGATACAGAAACGCAAGCGGAAAATTTAGCTAACATCTTACAAGCAACGGGAATTGACCTCAATAATTCGGCGCAAGTAGCAGCGCGACGTGAATTTATAGAAGATTACTTAGTCATTAACGAGAATAAAGAAAATCCTGAGTTAACTAAAAATTTTAAAATTATTACCGATGCGCAAGGTAGAACAGTTGCACAAAATATTTTTGTCATTGATGATAACTTTACCAATCCACCACTTCTACCAACATCAAATCAACAAATAAATTCACCAAAATATCGCAAGCTATCTTTACCTACAGGGATTTCTCTTACTGATATTCCGATTGTCCAAAATGCTCTGAAAACAGGACAACCTCTCGCTGGTATAGAACTAGTTAAAAGTCAATCTCTGCAAAAGCTAGGCTTAGATAAACAAGCAAATATTGGTTTGCGGCAACAACCTAATCGAAACTTGCCTGAAGAAAAAACTCCATTTCCTGAGGGAACGTATGAAATTGATGGTGGAAAGGCAGGTTTGCTAACAATGGCAGTTCACCCCATCAAAGCAAATAATAGAGTCGTTGGCGCGGTTGTTATTGGTACTTTACTTAATCGTAACTATGGTTTAGTCGATAAGTTTTCGCAAAATTATAATGTACCTACAGCAACTGTATTTGCTAAAGATTGGAGGGTCGTCACCAACGTTCCTTACACAGATAATAAAACACGAGCGATTGGTACGCGAGTTGCGCGTGGAGTAGCAGAAAAAGTCCTTAATCAAGGTGAAGAATTTATTGGTGAAACTAGTATTGTTGGTAGACAGTATCTCGCATTTTATACGCCGCTTTACGATCATCAGCAAGTTCTTAATCCTGAACAAGCAAAGCCTGTAGGAATTGCTTATGTTGGCGAATCTTTCTTAGAAGCGGAAAACCAGTTGGCAAACCAACAACTGATTGCCTACAGCATGGGAGGTGGTATACTTTTCATCGTTGGTTTGATTTCGATTCCGATCGCGAATTCGTTTGCGCGTCCGATGCGGAAGTTATCAGGGTTTGCGCAGCAGGTTGCTTCAGGGGAAGCGGGATTTGATTTAGATGTAGATAGCGATCGCCAAGATGAACTCGGCGTTCTTTCGCGCGAAATGAATATCATGGCGCAGAACATCGCCGCCAACTTAGAAGCCCGTCGTCAAGAAGCTGAACGCGCCAAGATTTTAAAAGATATTACTGTTAGCCTCAGCCAAGCGCTTGGCACGCAAAATACATTAGATACCGCAGCACAAGAAATTCGTTTAGCACTTAAAGCCGACCGCGTTGTTGTGTATAGCTTTGATGAAAAATGGCAAGGTACGGTCACTTCAGAAGCGATTATCAATGGTTTTCCGCAAGCTTTGGGGGCTAAAATTGCCGATCCTTGCTTTGCCGATCGCTACGTTGATAAGTATCGTCGAGGGCGCGTGCAAGCGACTGAAAATATCTATGCAGCAGGCTTAACCGAATGTCATATCAAGCAACTCGAACAATTTGCAGTGAAGGCAAACTTGGTTGCGCCAATCATCACCAATGGGAAGTTAATTGGTTTACTCATTGCGCACCAATGCTCTGCACCGCGTGCTTGGCAACAAGTTGAAATTGATTTATTTTCGCAGTTAGCAACTCAAGTTGGATTTGCATTAGACCGCGTTAACCTTCTCGAACAGCAGAAAGCCGCAAAAGAACAGCTACAACGCCGCGCCTTAGAACTTTTGATGGAAGTTGATCCGCTCACGCAAGGGGATCTGACGATTCGGGCGAGTGTCACTGAGGATGAAATCGGAACGATCGCTGACTCATACAACGCAACGATCTCCAGCCTCCGCCAAATCGTTACGCAGGTACAAGAAGCAGCCCAGCAAGTTGCGATAACGACGACGACGAAAGAAAGTTCGGTTGCTGAACTCTCACAAGAAGCGTCGCGCCAAGCCGCAGAAATTACGAGTGCTTTAGCGCGAATTCAACAAATGGCAAACTCAATTCGCGCCGTTGCAGCGAGTGCGGAACAAGCAGAAGCGGCGGTACAACAAGCAAGCCAAACCGTAGCTGAAGGCGACACCGCGATGAACCGCACCGTTGATGGAATTTTGGCGATTCGCGAAACTGTTGCACAAACATCTAAAAAAGTCAAGCGATTGGGTGAATCTTCGCAAAAGATTTCTAAAGTCGTCAACCTGATTAGTACGTTCGCAGACCAAACAAACTTACTCGCACTCAACGCCGCAATTGAAGCTGCAAACGCTGGCGAACAAGGACGTGGATTTGCTGTTGTCGCTGAACGTGTCCGCGCCCTCGCCCGCCAATCGACCGAAGCAACCGCAGAAATTGAAAAGCTGGTGACAGGCATTCAAACGGAAACGAACGAAGTCGTCGCAGCAATGGAAGCTGGTACAGAACAAGTCGTCGCCGGTACGCGGCTTGTCGATGAAACGCGTCAAAGCCTTAACAAAATTTCTGATGTTAGCAACCAAATTAATGAACTCGTCAAAGCGATCGCGACAGTTACAGTCGAGCAAAGCCAAGCCTCCGCAGAAGTGACACAAACCATGTCGGATGTTGCCGCGATCGCTCATAAAACTCTGACTGAAGCAACGCAAGTCGCGGAATCTTTCAAAGAACTCTTAGCCGTTGCACAAAAACTCCAAGCTAACGCTAGTCAATTCAAAGTGAATTAAAGAGGCTTCGATCCAATGACTCAGATTTCTCCCAAGCTTACCGCTCACGATCAAGCGCAAAACGCCATACATTTGCCTCCTGCACACAATAGCAACAAATCAACATCGCCACCACCAAAACCACATTCGCGTCGCATCAGTTTGCGGGCTAAAGCAACTGCCTTGGCGATCGCGCTGAGTACGCTACCTGTGATCGCGGTAGGTGCAACGGCTTATTACTTTGCTAATCGTTCAATTACCCAGCAAATTATTCGTCAGCAGCAGTCTACGACAATCGACCTTGAAGACAGATTAGAGCTATTCGTTCAGAGTAGATTTTTAGATGTTCAAGCTATGTCTAATCTCGATGTCTTCGCCAATCCACAGACACGTTCGATTACGACTCGCCAGGCAAAAGATACAACTCTCAATAACTTAGTTACAGCATACAACGGAATTTACGACAGCATTGCAGTCTTTGATCTCAATGGCGATGTTGTAGCGCAATCAAAAGGTAAACCAATTAACAATCATCGTCAGTCAGTGTATTTTCAGGAAGCACTGAAAACGGGTCGCGCTTATCTGAGTGAACCAAAAATTGCTGACAAATCATCTAGTGTAGTTCGTACTTTCACAATAGCCGCTCCAATTAAGGATAGTGTAACAGGAAACAATATTGGTGTCATTCGCGCCAGAATGCCACTTGCTGCTAATCAATTACTAGACGTTGATAACCGACGCCAAGAGCAATTTTATGTAGTGAACTCGGCTGGTCAAATTTTCTTAACATCAAACGAAGAAACTATAGGCAAATCTTTTGAGCTACAATTTCCCAAGCTATTTAATCAAGTACAAGCAGGTAATATTCTAGATATTTCATCAACTATTGAGGCTCAATCAACAGCTAATAAATTAGTTTCTTATGCGACTGCTGAAGACTTACAAGAATTATATAATTTGAACTGGGGAGTAATTGTTAGTACACCCAGCGACATTGTATTTTTACCTCAACGTCAATTATTATTAACTTTCTTACTAGGAACAAGTTTAACAACATTGCTCGTAGGTTTGCTTGCTGCTTATCTCACCAACCGTGCAGTGAAACCAATTTTAAAAGCTAATGAAGCTGTTACTCAAATTAAACAAGGCAAGCTCGATACTCGTGTTGTCGTCTCTGGAGAAGATGAACTGGCAATGCTAGGTAATAACATCAACAGCATGGCAGCAAGACTGCAACAATTACTCAACAACCAAACAGCAGAAGCCGAACGTACTCGTATTGTTAAAGATATCACTCTGCTCTTAGGGCAATTTTCACAAGTACAAGACATTTTTAATACTACTGTTAAAGAAATCCGTGCAGAACTCCAAGCCGATCGCGTAGTTATCTATACTTTCAACGACAAGTGGCAAGGAACTGTTGTTGCTGAATCGGTTGCTGAAGGTTTTCCGCAAGCTTTAGGTGCAGATATCGACGATCCCTGTTTTGCCCAAAAGTACGTTGAACGCTATCGTCAAGGTCGAGTACAAGCGACTGCAAATATTCATACAGCAGGGCTTGGCGATTGCTATCTCCAACAACTCGAACAGTTTGCGGTTAAAGCTAACCTAGTTGCTCCGATTGTTCAGGGCGGTCAACTTTTGGGTTTATTAATTGCGCACCAATGTTCTGCACCACGGAATTGGCAACAAGGTGAAATTGATTTATTCTCTCAATTAGCGACACAAGTCGGCTTTGCACTCGACCGCGCTAAGCTTTTGGAAAAGCAAATCCAAGAGAAAGAAAAACTGCAAAAACGCGCACTTGAATTGTTAATGGAAGTCGATCCGCTGAACAAAGGAGATTTGACGGTTCGTGCAAATGTTACTGAAGACGAAATCGGGACAATCGCCGACTCGTACAACGCGACGATTTCCAGCCTGCGACAAATTGTGAATAATGTGAAAGCTGCGGCGGAGCAGGTTACAGCAACAACTAACAATAGCGGAAGTTCAGTACAAGTTTTATCACAAGAAGCTGTAAGACAAGCCGAAGAAATTAGCACCGCACTAAACCAGTTACAAGCGATGGATGACTCAATTCGGGCAGTGACAAAAAGTGCGAAACAAGCCGAAGTGGCAGTACACAAAGCAACTGAGACTGTAGCTGCGGGTGATGCGGCGATGAACCGTACGGTGGATGGTATCGAGGCAATTCGCGCTACCGTGACAGCAACGGCGGAGAAAGTTAGGCAACTTGGAGAATCTTCTCAGAAAATTTCCAAAGTCGTCAACTTGATCGGCAGATTTGCCGCACAAACGAACTTATTAGCGCTCAAAGCTTCGATCGAAGCCGCACGCGCGGGAGAAGAAGGGCGTGGATTTGCAGTACTTGCGGATGAAGTACGCATCTTAGCAAGTCAATCTGCCCAAGCTACAGGAGAAATTGAAAAGCTTGTCTTGGATATTCAAGCAGAAACGAATGCTGTCGTCGCTGCGATGGAAGCGGGAACCGAACAAGTCGCCACCGGTACAATGCTGGTAGACGAAACGCGCCAACATCTCACCCAAATTACGGCGATTAGTGAAGAAATTGGCAACTTAGTGCAAGCGATTAGCGAAGCATCGCTTGTGCAATCGCACGCTGCGCACGCGGTAACACGAACAATGAACGATGTCGCCGCGATCGCTAATCATACTTCAGATGAGGCTACTCAAGTATCAACTGCCTTTCAGCAATTACTAACAGTGGCCGATCAACTGCAAACAAGCGTTGGGCAATTTAAAGTCAAGTAGCAGCTAGCGGCTAGTGATTAGAGTTTATCCTGGTTTCCTTTCCCTAATCTCTGACCCCTGATCTCTAACCTCTGCTCTATTTTTATTTCTTTATATTTAGATCTTTATAAATATGGCAATCGATTCTGATATCCGCGACCAAGCTTATCAGTTTTTTATTCAAGAAGCGCCTGAACTACTACAGGCAATTGAAACAGATTTATTGACCTTAAGAGAAGACCGTAACACTGCAAAAATTCATAACATGATGCGTGCCGCACACTCAATTAAGGGTGGTGCTGCGAGTGTGGGGCTAGACATCATTAAAACTTTGGCGCATAGCCTCGAAGATATTTTTAAAGGGCTGCATAATCCCGAATTAGAAATTGATGCTGAAGTCGAAAACTTGTTACTTCAAGCTTACGACTGTCTGCGGCTACCACTTATTGAGCAACTCAATAGTGGGCAATTTGATGCAGAGCAAGCTATGGCAAATGCTGAACCAGTATTTGCGCAAATTGAAGCACAAATTGGAGAATATCTCAAAGGCTCGACAGAAATTCCAAGCTCAGTCGAATTAGGTGTTGATATTGCCGCCTCAATTTTTGAAGTAGACGTAGCACAAGGCATCGAGCGTTTAGCGCAAGTTTTAGCTCAATCACAAGATCGAGAAATTATTGAAGGAGAAATACGGGCGCAGGCAGAAGTTTTTGCAGGTATCGCCGAACTTCTTAATCTACCTGGATTTGGTGCGATTGCATCAACAACCCTCGCTGCACTCGATGCGCATCCTCACGCAGCCATCCAAATCGCCCAAACGGCATTAACTGATTTTCAAACAGCACGTTTAGCAGTTCTCGCAGGCGATCGCGCGCAAGGTGGAACTCCGTCAGATGCTTTAACCCAACTTCTTAAGCAATCTACGACGGATACTGTAGAACCAGTACAACCATCACTCTTTGAACCCAGCAATGATCTTCCTGCCGCAGGCTTGATGCTTGATGATTTGTTTGGTGGAACGACTGTAGAACCCGCAATTGCATCGCCCACAAATGAACAAAAATCTACACAACAAGCTGCACCCGAATTAGTGGCTCCAGCGGCAAGTTTGGATGATGTTTTTGGTAGCTTTGGAGAAGCAGCAACTAATATTTTTGATACCAATTCAGCCGCAACGGTAGAGCAATCAACTGCTAAACCAGCAGATATTACCGAGATATTTGCAAATCCAGCACCTGATGTATCAGTTCCGGTAGCAACACCAGCAGAACCGCAAAAAGCTAACGCTGCTAAGACAACGAAACTATCTGCATCGCCAAAACCCGAACTCAGCACAAATCCTGGAACGACAACTCAGCTTTCGGTACGAGTTGACTTAGACCGACTCGAACGCATGAACAACTTAGTCGGTGAGTTAGCGATTAATCGTAACAGTCTTTCGCTGCAAAACGAACAACTACAAGCAACGATTCAAGAACTCTTACGCCGCTTTACTAAGTTCCAAACAATGGCACGGCAGTTACGCGATCTGTCAGATTTAATGGTAGTTGCACCTGAGCATAATGCTAGGGGTCGCACTGCAAGTCATGGCGTTACGTTACCTGCAAAAGAACGCTCAGAGAACCTAGTTACCGCTTCTAGCGCTACTACACTACTTCCCTCGTTGGCATCTTTTGATTCATTAGAGATGGACAGTTACGGCGAGGTTTACTCGTTGTTGCAAGCTACGTTAGAAGACATGGTGCAACTCGAAGAAACTGTAGGTGACGTTGTGCTTCTCGCGGGACAATCGAGCGAAACAATTGAAGGACAGCGCCAAATGCTCGCACACTTGCGCGATGAGTTAATGTGGGCAAGAATGTTGCCTCTGGGTGAGGTACTCAACCGCTTTCCTCGGATGTTACGCGACTTGTCGCGATCGTATGATAAGCCTGTTGATTTAAAACTAAGTGGAACTGGAGTTTTAGTTGATAAGGCAGTATTAGAGAAGCTTTACGATCCTTTGTTGCACTTGGTACGTAACGCGTTTGATCATGGAATTGAACCTTCAGATATCCGTTTAGAGCAAGGTAAATCGACTCAAGGCAAAATTGAAATTCGTGCTTACCACCAGGGTAATCAAACGATTATTGAAGTTCGGGACGATGGTCGAGGCTTAAATTTAGAGCGGATTCGTGCTAAGGCTTTAGAAATGGGCTTGTTGTCTCCAGAACAAGTCAATACAGCATCATCTGCACGCTTGTTAGATTTGATTTTTGAGCCTGGGTTTTCTACCGCCAAGCAAGTTAGTGAGTTATCAGGTAGGGGGGTCGGACTTGATGTTGTCCGCGCACAACTGCGATCGCTTAAAGGTAACGTCACAGTAACTTCTGAACCTGGAAAGGGTAGCGTATTTAGTTTGCGGATTCCGCTGACACTGACAATTGCAAAGTTACTTGTTTGTTTTGTGGGTACGAATGCTTATGCTTTGCCTTCAGACAGTATCGCAGAGATTTTAATTCCTGAAGCTAACCAAGTCAAAAACTCAAGCGGGTATCGCTTTTTGCACTGGCAAGACCGTATTATTCCGATCTATCGTCTAGCTGAAGTGATTAGATATAGCTGTCCGCTACCTGAAACGGTGCCTAACCTTAACTTAGAAGCCGTTCCCACGCCAGAAGATTGGGCATCTCCAATGTTGTTGTTGGAGCAAGAAAATAATCTTATTGCTGTCGAAGTTGACCGTCTAGTGACTGAGCAAGAATTGGTTATTAAACCTTTTGGTAAGGCGATCGCACCGCCAAATTACATCTACGGCTGTACAATTTTAGGTAATGGCAGTCTCATTCCAGTAATTGATGGTGCAGAAATACTAGCATCTTTTACTGGAACTAAAACAGAGTTTTCTATAACTATGTCCTCTGATTCAGGGTCTGATTTACCTGTCGTTGCTGCTAGTGATAGTCCTCCAATGGCGTCTGTTAAAAAAGATACAACTACGACAGTTTTAGTTGTTGATGATTCAATTACCCTACGCCAGACATTGGCACTTACACTTCAGAAGGTGGGCTATCGCGTTTTGCAAGCACGCGATGGACGTGAAGCAATTGAACAATTGCAACAATCGGCGGTTCAACTTGTAGTATGTGATGTGGAAATGCCGAATATGAATGGTTTTGAGTTTCTTAGCCATCGTCGTCAAGATCCTCAACTTGTCCAAATTCCTGTCGTCATGTTAACGTCGCGCAGCAGTGATAAACATCGACAATTAGCAAAGCATTTAGGCGCAAATAATTACTTTACCAAACCTTATATTGAGCAAGAATTTGTGACAGCAATTAAAGAAGTTATTCAACAAAATATAGCAACAATAGTATCGACTGTTTAGCTAATTGAAGTAGGTATCCTTAAATATTATATGTATTGATATTAGGTAATGGGAACTTAATTCATATTTTTACCAATTACCAGTTACCAATGACCAATCTTTCACCTACTTAATTATCAGAGTTTTTCTAAAGGTTAAAATAAGTAATTTGAAATGAAGAACGCATTCATCAATTCAAGACTTTATAGCTTAAAGCATTCGCACAGCCAAAGTACTGTTAAGTCACAAAAAATAGTTGTGTTTAGCATGGGTAATATTCACTTAGCACTACCCAGCGACGCTGTATATAAAGTAACCAACCAAATGCCAGTGTATGGCACAGGGTTTAATGGTGTGGGGCTAGCGCATCTTGGCGATCGCCAAATTACAATTGTTGAGCTACATCGGCGCTTCTTTACCGCTAAAGGCAAATACTTAATCATTGCTGAGAGCAAAGCAGGAGAACTTTATGGTATCCCTGTTGCATCGGTACCAACGTTGATGGATGTTCCGTTATCGAGAATTCAAGTTTTGCCAGACTCGTATCGTCATGCCGATTTACTGGCGATCGCAACTCATGTTTGTCACATTCCTCAAGCAGACACACTTTTGACAGTATTTTTACTTGATGTCGATCAATTACTGCCATCTTCCTAGATTAAGTCTAATTACATAGAAAGGAATATAAAAATGAAAGCTCCACTACCTAGTAACGAAGAAGCTAGGCTGAAAGCCTTATACGAGTATAAAATTCTTGATACCGATCCCGAACAAGCATTTGATGACTTGACTCGCTTAGCTTCGCAAATTTGTGAAACTCCGATTGCCGTAGTCAGTCTCGTCGATTCTGACCGACAATGGTTCAAATCAAAAGTAGGTTTAGATGCCTCAGAAACCTCTCGTGAGGTTGCATTTTGCGCACATACAATCCTCCAATCTGACTTGTTTGTTGTTTCAGATGCTCATGAAGATATGCGCTTCTCGAATAATCCTTTGGTAACATCAGGTCCCCAGATTCGATTTTACGCTGGCGCACCGCTCATGACTTCAGAAGACGTTGCGGTTGGTAGTTTGTGTGCGATCGACTATAAACCTCGCAATTTAACACCAGAACAACAAGAAGCGCTCGAAATTTTAGGTCGCCAGGTAGTGACACAACTAAATCTACGCCGCAACGTAGCCATGTTAGAAGAAGCGCTGCGCCAGCGCGAAGAAACGGAAAAAGCCCTAAGAGCGAGTGAAGAACAATATCGTAGTTTGCTGGATCTTTCTTCGGAAACGATCGCTGTTCACATTGAGGGAAAACTTGAATATATTAATGCTGCGGGAGCTAGATTACTCGGTGCAGTTACTCCCGAAAAACTGATTGGCAAACGGTTTTTAGATTTTGTTCACCCTGATTCGACAGCTTCTGTCGAAGCGCGACAAAATCAAGTGCAAGAAAACCAAGCAGTCGTTATTAACCAAGAAAAATTAATTCGGCTTGATGGTCAAGTTGTTGATGTGGAAATGACAGAAGTACCGATTATTCATTTAGGCAAACCCGCAACGCAGGTAATGATTAGAGATATTACTGTACTCAAGCAGATGAAAGATGCAATGTTGCGTGCGACAGTGGCTGAACTTGTCAAACAAGAACTGGAAAAAGAAATTACTGAGCGCAGACAGCTAGAAGAAAGCTTGAAAGAGTAATTGAAATTTCTCGGTAAGTGGTGAATATAAATGTAACTAAAAGGTTGGTCATTGGTAACTGGCGATTAAATAGCAATTAGCTATTAGCGGATGTTTGATTGCTAAGTGCTAATCGCCAAGTGCTAAAAGCTTTTCTATTACCAATTGCCTCACCCCTCTACCTCTGCTATCTATACTTAATTAACCTCAAAATCAAACGATATTACGGTCTTCTGCACTCGGCAAAGGTTGCAAATGTTCATGATAATTAAGATACAGCAACCCAAAACAAGTTATGAGTGCAACCATAATTACTGACAATCCATTACTAATCGGTAAAGGTTTGCCGCCATTTGAGCAAATCAAGCCTGATCATGTTGTGCCAGCAATGACACAGCTACTAGGCGAGTTGGAAACCGAACTTGCGACATTAGAAGCGAATGTCAGTCCCACTTGGAGTGGTTTAGTTGAGCCACTAGACCGCATTACAGAGCGTTTGCGCTGGAGTTGGGGTATTGTTGGGCATTTAATGGGTGTCAAAAATAGTCCTGAACTGCGCGAAGCCTACGAAACGGTACAGCCGAAAGTTGTCGAGTTTTACAACAAGCTCAATCAAAGTAAACCACTGTATGAGGCGTTTAAAGCTTTACGGCAAAGCGATCGCTGGGATAGCTTAGACACGGCACAACAGCGAATTGTGGAAGCCGCGATTCGAGATGCTGAACTTTCTGGCGTGGGATTAGAAGGAGAACAGCGATCGCGCTTTAACGAAATTCAACTTGAACTTGCTGAACTTTCAACCAAGTTTTCTAATCACGTTTTAGACGCGACGAAGGCTTTTAGCTTGACACTTACAGAACAAGACGAAGTTGATGGCTTACCTCCGAGTCTCAAAAGTTTAGCGGCACAAGCCGCGCGGGCTGCTGGTGAAGAAAATGCCACCCCCGAAGCAGGTCCTTGGCGGATTACTTTGGACTTTCCTAGTTTTGGTCCTTTTATGCAGCACAGTACTCGCCGCGATTTACGCGAGAAACTGTACAAAGCTTTCATTAGTCGCGCATCATCAGGCGATTTAGATAATTCACCGCTGATTGAACGGATTTTGCAACTACGTCAGGAAGAAGCTAAATTACTCGGCTTTAATAGTTATGCAGAGTTAAGCTTAGCGAGTAAGATGGCTCCAAGTATTGAGGCAGTAGAAAACCTCTTAGAAGAATTACGGAGTGCAAGCTATGACGCGGCGCTGCAAGAATTTGAAGAATTAAAAGCGTTTGCTGCGGCTAAAGGTGCTGATAGTGAGTTGAAACACTGGGATATTAGCTATTGGGCAGAACGCCAACGCGAGGAAAAGTTTAACTTTACGGCGGAAGAATTACGTCCTTATTTCCCCTTACCACAAGTTTTAGACGGGCTATTTGGCTTAGTTGAGCGAGTTTTTGGCGTCACGGTGACTGCTGCGGATGGTCAAGCACCGGTATGGCATCCTGATGTGCGATATTTCCAGATTGCGGATGAAACGGGAGCGATCGCCTATTTTTATCTCGATCCCTACAGTCGTCCCGCAGAAAAGCGTGGTGGGGCTTGGATGGACGATTGCATCAGTCGTGCCAAGATCGCGGAAGCAGGAACAACTTCAACGCGCAAACCTGTAGCTTATCTTGTCTGCAACCAAACTCCTCCTGTCGATGGCAAACCAAGCTTAATGACTTTCAGCGAAGTGGAAACTTTATTCCACGAATTTGGTCATGGCTTGCAGCATATGTTAACGAAAGTCGATTATGCTGGGGCAGCAGGAATCAATAACGTTGAGTGGGATGCGGTCGAATTGCCGAGCCAGTTTATGGAAAACTGGTGCTATCACCGCGAGACTTTGCTAGGAATGGCGAAGCATTACGAAACTGGTGAAACTCTACCTGAACATTATTATCAAAAGCTAGTCGCTGCACGTAACTACATGAGTGGTAGCGCGATGTTACGGCAATTGCACTTTAGCTTAGTCGATCTAGAATTACATCATCGCTATCAACCAGGCGGTAGTAAAACTGCTAACGATGTGCGTAACCAAATCGCGAAAAATACAACAATATTGCCACCGCTACCAGAAGATGCGTTTTTGTGTTCGTTTGGTCATATCTTTGCTGGTGGATATGCCGCAGGCTATTACAGCTATAAGTGGGCAGAGGTTCTCAGCGCGGATGCTTTCGCAGCTTTTGAGGAATCGGGGTTAGAACCTGAGAAAATCGCTTCTACAGGTAAGCGCTTCCGCGATACAGTACTCGCGTTAGGTGGTAGCAAACACCCGATGGAAGTCTTTCAATCTTTCCGAGGACGCGAACCAAGTACCGAACCTTTACTAAGACACAGCGGCTTAACTAAAGCTGCTTAGCGTTTAACTATAATCGTTGCAACCAAGCGGTACACTCAAGTGTTACCGCTTTTTTTTAGTTGCGAACGATATCACAATAAGTGTTAAGTAGTCGATAGGCAAAAAAGTTATGTCTAACCCGCAGCAGCAATCTGATCTTACTGTCGAAGCAGCGCAGGCACTTTTGAAAGACTTTAACTGTATTGCTGGTAAGTCGGTCACTTCTGAAGTCGAAAAAGTGCTGATTCGTCAGGCTGTATTGGTTGTCAGTCGTTTTTCTGATTACCAAATTTTGGGAATTTGTGCTGATACAGCAACCCAAGGTATTGCAGCCTTGGCAAATTACGCAAAAGCCTTGGGTTATCAGCCTAATCTTAATTTAACTTCGGTTGATGGCGCTGTTTACATTAAATTTAATCCAGTTACCAGTTTGTGTTATCTTAATCCTTATTCTGGAGAGCATCGAGGTGTTCTTGTGTCGTGTCACTCTCCAGAATCAGGAATCATCAACGAAATGTACGGGCATCTCCCGCTAGATTTATTTGACTAGGTTTCTAGAGGTCTCGTCTCAATCAACTATACAATTAGCTCTACGCCTATTTTTCAGTACCTATCACCGTGTTACCTGCGAATATAGTTAGGTTATTGTACTAGCAGTAGGAGTTGAATAGACTTCCTGCTAGTGCATAGTTATTTACCGCGTTAGTAGATCTTATTGTTTTTCTGAAAGGATGATGAAACGTTTCTATCGACTTGCAGTAGTTGCTTTCGTGTTCTTACTTATTGTCATGTTTCCTATGGATGCACGCGCAGCTAGTTCCTCTTCTATTTCGCGTGGTGCGGCTACTGGAGAAGTTATCGGTAAAGATTACTCAGGGCAAAACTTGCAAACAGCTGAGTTTGCTAATGCAGATTTAGAAGCAGCTAATTTTAGTAATGCCGACTTGCGCGGTGTGGTATTTAATGGTGCAAAGTTGATCAAAGCAAATTTGCATGGAGCCGATTTTACAAATGGGATTGCTTATATCGTTGACTTTACTGGCGCTAACTTAAGTGATGCCGTGATGGAAGAGGCAATGATGCTGCGTTCCATATTTAATGATGTTGACATTACTGGTGCTGATTTTACTAATGCGGTTCTTGATAGAACCGTGGTGAAAAAACTTTGCGCGCAAGCAAGCGGGGTCAATTCAAAAACAGGTGTAGCGACGCGCGATTCGTTGGGTTGCTAAGAGTAAGGTGCGATCGCTTTCGGCTTGAGTTGGGGTGCGATCGCATCTGCTACATAGTTTTTTTCTTTCTAATATTGATATAAATAAACCAGAATAAATCAACTAAATCTATAACCTTATTAATTTAAATTTATTAAAATAGCTCATTAATACAAATCAAATTTCCTAAAAATACACTATTAAATAACCTATATAATTATTGAATAACAAAAACCTGAACTTCTCTGTATCGACAATTTATGAAAATTTTTTATATCTTTATAGTGTTGGCTGCATTCTTATTAACAAAGAATTGCTAATTAATTATTAATATATTTTTATAGTTAAGTGTTGTAAGACTAAATAAAATTGATTTGTTTGTAATGAGAAGACTTTAAATATTAACCCCAGCAAATTACAATTTACTTATTCTAGCTTAAACATTTACTAACTATTTTAACAGAAGATAAAACTCTTATGAAAACTATTCAAGCTGTTGCTCGTTACTTACCAGAAAAATGCGGAGGAATTCAAATTCGTCTTAGCGAACTATTGCCAGTTCTCCAAGCGTATGGAGTAGAAAGTAAAATAGCAGCGGCTCAAAATAGTAAACATGAGAATACATACATACATAATGGAATAGAAGTATATCGCTATCCTGTGTTTCCTCAACCAGAGGCAGAACCAAATCATGGAGAATTACCACATGGCAGATTTGAGTGTTTTGAACGCTGGTTGAAAGAGCAAAAAGCAGATATTTATCATCAGCATCAATGGACTCCAAAATGTGGCTTACCTCATCTACGCCTTGCCAAAGAGTTAGGTATGGCAACAGTTGTTTCAATTCGCTTACCTAGCCCTGTTTGTCAACGAGAAACTTTGATGCTAAACGGGCAAGAAGTATGTGACGGAAAAATAGATGAAGTAAGATGTAGCCACTGTTGTGGCGTGCCTTCAGCAATATCAGATACAGTAATTAAAAGATTAGCTTACACACCTTTGGGCATAAGTAATATAGCAAGTAAAGTACTACATCAATTTAGAAAAGCACCTGCACCAATCAATACTGCTGCAACGGCATTGTTTACTCCTATTTCGCTACCAGCTTATATAGTTGCTCGTAGACAGGGTTTATTAGAAATGGCGAAATTTGCTGACCGCATAGTGACGTTGAGCGATCGGCTTTATGAAACACTGCTACTCAACGGCGTTCCTCAAGAGAAGTTGATAATTTGTAAAACAGGTGTACCTGATGTGTTTCTAGCATCAACTCAAAACATAAAAAAAGTAGTAAACAAAGCCTTAAAAGTTGTGTTTCTTGGACGCTGGAACCGCAACAAGGGAATTCATATTTTAGTAGAAGCAATCAAGTCTCTACCTGCTGAAGTGGCAATTGAATTAACAATTTATGGGAGTGCAGTTGATGATGATAAATATCAACAACAAATTATACAAAGTATAAAAACTGAACCACGCATTCGTATTGCTGAAACTTTAACGCGTGCAGAGTTACCCTCTATTTTAGCAACATACGATATTTTAGCTTTACCTGCACAATGGTTTGATGTAAGACCAATGTCTATTTTAGAAGCCTATGCTGCCAAGCTACCTGTTTTAGGTTCGGATGTCGGGGGTGTTAATGAACTTATTAAACATAATATTGATGGTTTGTTACTACCTCCTACTGATGTTAAAGCTTGGGCTGAAGCTTTTATGCAACTAGCTACTAACCCAAATTTATTATCTAAACTTCGCCAAGGAATTCAACCTATTCGGACTATGAGTATGGAGGCTATAGACACAGTAAATCTGTATCAAAGTATTTTAGAGGAAAAAGCGTCACAAGCAAAAAGTAGCGTTAGTGATAGACTAAATTTTACACAAGTGGTTGGAACTATGTAGTTTCTAAGCAATTATTGAAGATAGCTGCGATACAGTAAAAAAATTAATTTACTACGTTAAAATATGCAATTATTCTTAACTGTATTACGTTGAAAAGTATGCTTATTCAATATTATTAAACTTTGTTGACTACAAGTATGAACGCCGTAAAAGCTCTATCTACTTCACAGTGGTTTCGCTGGAAAGAAGCTGTAGTTATTACCTTAGTAGGATGGGTACCCCTATCACTAGGGAGATCTCTACGTGGGCTACTATATCGTTCTATTTTTGCACAGTTTGGAAATGCTGTACAAATTAAATCTGGGGTTGAATTAATTCACACGAGTAGTATCGCTATTGGTAATAAAGTCAAAATTGACCGTGGCGTTGCTTTGAGAAATGAGGGGCAAAATAGTAGAATTAAGCTGGGCAACTCGGTCAAACTGGATCTTGGAGTTATCATTAAAACTCACATTGATAGTGAAATAGAAATTGGCGATTGTACATATATAGGTCCCTATACTTGTCTATCTGGAAAATATATAAAAATTGGGAGGGATTGCCGGATTGCTTCGCATTTAGGTATCTATGCAAATAACCATACCTTCACTGATCCTAACCGTAAGATTAAAGAACAAGGTAGCACTTACAAAGGAATTGTCATTGAAGATGATTGTTGGTTAGCTAGTGGAGTCAGAATTGTAGACGGTGTAACGGTTGGTCAGGGTAGTGTTATTGGTGCAGGAGCAGTTGTAACTAAGGATGTTCCGCCTTATTCGATTGCGGTGGGTGTACCCGCTAAGGTGATCAAAAGCCGAAAGCCAGGCGCTCAAGGCATGACAAGTAGCCCTGAGGATATTGCTACAGACGATAATCTGTTGTCTGTATCGCAGAGTTGTATCTTGGCTGAAGTAGAGAAAACTTCTCAGCAGAAGTTTCAATATATATTGCCTAAAAGTAGTGCGATCGCTGGTTTGACTCTACAAAACCTACTACACCAGTTACTCGAATGCACTGGTAAGGTTACGAATGTCACCACAGTCACTGTTCTATTGCGAACTGAGGATCAGCAACATCTGGAAGTATGTGCCTCTGTTGGACTTGAAGATGAGATTGCAGCAGGAATTAAAATTCCGTTTGGGCGGGGTTTTGCTGGTCGCGTTGCGGTTGATTGCCAACCAATGATAGTAGAAGATATATCAACAATAGAGATTTTTAGTCCAATTCTCCGCAATAAGGGACTGCGATCAATACTTGGTGTTCCCTTGCAGATTAATGGACAAGTCGTTGGCGTATTTCATGTTGGTACGACTCTTCCGCGTCAATTCACTAGCGATGAAATTAAGCTTATACAGCTTATGGCAAACTGTATTGCGTTTCTGGTTACTCGTGCTGAGATAACATTAGCTAATGTATCTCAAGCTTCAGAAGGATTATACTGGTGGTCTAATTTGGCTTGTTTATTAAATCCATTATGGCGGCATCATTGCAATTCTTTTACACAAGGTAAATATGCATAAATATGCCATGTATCGCTGTACCAAATGGGTAATTTTTTTTACAAATGAATTCGCTGCTAGGCAAACTACCACCTTCGTGAATCTGTTGTCAATAGAATTCTAACTCTTGAAAATGCGAACGTCATTACCACGCAAATTTCTGCATTATGAATGTTGAATTTTGAATTGAATAAGCTGGAATTTAAAACTCAATTTTATAGATTCAATAATAGCGCTTCGGTTACACTCTGTTTTATTGCTGAGTTGCTCAGCCTTAGACTGCTTTAACTTGTTAAAATTAGGTAAATATTGTACTACATTCAACAGCGTTAGGGAGCTTTACTGAATAGAACTTAATACTAATATTTTTAAGTGTTTGTTCCGAATACAAATTCAGAAATTCACACTATTTATTCTTTGATATAAAGATAGTTTTTGCTTATTTACTAAATTTAAGCGTAGTTAAAATTGGTTCTTTTAGATTTGAGGCAACTATTTTTTAGCATAACAAAACTTACTAACAATTTTACATAAAACATGAACTTTGCTCTATCGACTTAATTTGTAACTTAAGGGCATAGTAGCAATATCCTGTTTCCTAAAGTCCTACTTTCTTTTAGTAGGATTTTATTTATTTAGATGAATTTTGCAGTTGTTTAGGAGTTTATTATGAGAATTGCTTTTGTTGTTGGGATTTTTCCTCTTTTGTCCGAAACTTTTGTCTTGAATCAAATTACTGGTTTAATCGATCGAGGACATGAGGTAGATATCTATGCTCTACGACATCCACTCTCTAATTGCAAGATGCATCCCCATGTAGAAAAATATAATCTTCTCGCTCGTACCTACTATACTCCTGCTATACCAAGTAACGTGTTTTGGCGTCAATTGAAAGGTTTTGCGTTACTCTTTACCAATTTTCACAAAGCTCCTTTAATTTGTTTGCGATCGCTTAATTTTTTCAAATATGGTCGAGATGCCATTTCCTTGAAAATTCTGTATAGTGCAATACCATTGCTTGAGCAAGAACCTTACGATATTATTCACTGTCAATTTGCGTGCTACGCGCTCGAAATTCTGACGTTACGTGAAATTGGAGCATTACAGGGAAAACTTGTCACGTCTTTTCGCGGTTGGGATATTAGCCGCTATGTCAAGCAACATGGCGATTGTGTTTACGACCAACTTTTAGCTAAGGGAGACTTATTTCTTCCTGTTTGCGATTATTTCCGTACTTGGTTAGTTAAGCGTGGTTACGATAGCAAAAAGATTGTTACCCATAGATCAGGAATTGACTGCGATAAGTTCACATTTACGCCTCGCTATCTACGTTCTAATAACTCGATTCAAATTATCACCGTAGGTCGTTTAGTTGAAAAAAAAGGAATAGAGTACAGCATTGAAGCTGTTGCTCAACTATCTCAAATACACAAAGATATCCATTACTATATTATTGGCGATGGTGAGTTAAAACAAGAGTTACAGCACCTGATTCACTATCTTGGTATCAGTCATGTTGTCACGTTACTAGGTCAAAGAAACCAGCAGGAGATTATTGAGGAACTCAATAATTCACATATTTTCGTTGCTCCCAGTGTAACAGCGCAAGATGGAAATCAAGAGGGTATACCCAACACTTTAAAAGAAGCAATGGCAATGGGTTTACCAGTAGTTGCAACTAAACATAGTGGCATTTCTGAGTTAGTAGAAGATGGTGTTTCTGGGTTTTTAGTTCCTGAGCGTGATGCTGAGGCGATCGCCCAAAAATTAAGTTATCTGATTAAACATCCAGAAAGATGGGCAGATATCGGTTTAGCTGCTCGAAAATCTGTAGAAGCTCAATATGAAATACAAAAACTTAACAATGAGCTAGTTGACATTTATCAAAAATTACTTGCAGATAAATCAGTTACTTATCTTCCTTCAGGTAGATCGTATTATAAAGCAGCTTAATTTTTATCTATTTTAATAGATCTGTACTTATATATAATTTATATAGTTATATGTGAGGTACTTCAACATTGTTTCCTGCTCTTAAATAAGCTTTGATAATGTCAAAAGAATACAGCATAGCAATCCTTCTTTGCTTCAAAGCATAAACATTATCCTTTGCTTTTGGCAACTTAATTATCCACTAGATTTTTATAGTTGCTTAAACAATAATTTTAGCTAAAAACTAATAATATTTGATATAATTAAGGACTTTGACTTATGGAAGAAAGTAAAAATGAAATAGCAAAAAAGAGCATGATATTCATCGTTGGAACATCTCGTTCTGGCACAACTTTAATGAGGCAAATTCTTAGCAAACATTCAAACGTTTACATCTCTAAAGAAACTCATTATTTTGATGATTTACGTGTCAAAATGTCTGGGCGAGAGCAAAAACCATTATCTTCTCAAGAGATACAAGTTACTGAAGATTACTTTCTTGCTCTAACCCATAAGGCATATGAAGCAAAAGGAGATCCGGAGCAAGGCTGGATGGATCGTATGGAGTTACGTTCCTTAGCTCAGCAAATAGGCTGTGGGACAGATTCTTATTTTGAGGCATATTGCCAGCTTTGCGCTCAGAAGAAAAACAAAACTATATTTGGAGAAAAAACACCAAGGCATATCTTTAAAATTGCTGAAATTTTAAATTGCTATCCTGATGCGAAAGTTATTTGTATGGTTCGTAATCCAGGAGGAGTCATTGCTTCCTATCGTGACTTTTGGAAGAGTCAATGGAGATCTGATAGTAGTAGCAAGTCACTTACAGAAAAACGAAGAATAAAGAACTCGTATAATTTGATAATTATTAGTTTAATTTGGAAAGCGGCTCTTAATGCAGCACTCAAGGCACGCGATCAATTTGGGGAAAGCCGTGTTTACATTCAGCAATTTGAAAATTTAGTTACCTGTCCTGAGCCATCACTTAAATCCTTAACAAACTGGCTGACTTTAGATTATGAACCCTCGATGCATACAGTTGGTTTAGTAAATAGCTCGTACTCAAACTCTTGGAGTAATGGTTCTGGTTTATCTAGCGAACCAGCATATCGCTGGCAAGAAAAACTTAGTGATGCAGAAGTTGCGATTTTTCAATTTTGCTGTGGACAGCAGTTGCTCAAAGCAGGCTATACAAAGAAGCAAGTTCAGATTCCAGCTATTCTCATTATTTGGCTATGGTTAACTTTACCTTTTGCTGGATTACGAGCTTTATTAGCTAACTCGAATAGAATTAGTAATATACCTCAATATCTTTGGCGGCGATTACGTTTAGTGATTGGTTAACGTTGAGCACAATTCCTTCAGTTTAGTTCGGAAAAACAAACCCCAATATTGAATTGGGGTTAATTTGTTATATCCTTAACTAAGAGTATATTTATCTATTAAACAGCTACAGTTTCTAAAGGTTTATCAGATGGTATTTTGTGCTGTTGTGTGGGCTTTTTCAAAATCGTGATATATTCGGTATTTTCTGCATCGATTTTGCCTAAAGTCAATAACCTAGTTATTGACTTAATTGACCACCATAAGAAACCTGTAAGGAAATATTTTTTTCGGAGTCTAATTTGTTTGGGCGACTCATAAGGACTAAAATACTCAACCGAAAGTTCATTGTCTTGGGCAAATTTCTTAATTGATGCTGCCGAAATAGAAGATTTTAAGTAAGTGCGAAAAGGTGCCCTATCCTCAACACCTGCCAGTTGCTGACCAAAGATAAATCTATATGCCCAGACATGAAACCAATGAGGTGTATACTTTGTAATTATTCCCTTTAAAGAGAATACATTAGGAGAAGCAATAATAATAATTCCATCCTCTTTGAGAGCTTTTTGGCAGTTTAGTAAAGCTTTTTCGGGTTGTGGTAGATGCTCTAAAACCCACCAGCATACAATTAAATCAAAACTAGACTGTGGGAAGCTATAACTTTGTATATCCCCTTGTATTTTTTCATTGAGAGTATTATTTCTTTGAAGTTGCTTCTCTGAAATATCAATACCAACCATATTTCTGTTTTGAGTAATCTGAAGGCGACTACAAGAGCCACAGCCTACTTCTAACACCTTTAAATAACTTTTATTGGCTAGTTCTTTGTCGAGTATTTTTTGTGCTTTACTGATCTCGGTTTGCAATATTTTCACAGAATCTTTCATAATTATACTCCTAAGAACTACTTTGATGTAATTTCAAAAACTGTACTTGTATAACAGAAGGTTTAATTAGAAATTGGTAATAGTAATCTCCTTTCCTGTTTCTGTAAAGGCTCCCGAAAGACAGCACCAAGAAAAATTAAACTAGGAGCTACGAGATAGGCAGTCATATTGAGGCTATCAACAAATGTATTGCAAAATATAATTAAGAGAATGTGAAGCGCACTTTTAGCTGTTTGGCTTTCTTGGGAACGAACAACTAAGCTTATAAAACTACAGACCAAAGACACACCAAGCGCTAGAACACCGACAATTCCATTAATAAATAATAATCCAGTCCAATTATTATGAGTACCAATATTGACATCTACAATCCTACTAGGACCTGAATCGGTAACACCATGACCAGTAATTGGTGCTTCTGCCCAACGTCGGATAGCAATTCTGTCTAAAGCTTCGCGATCGCTGTTAGAATTGGCACGCAAACTCCGCATCCAATGTTTAAATGATGCGATCGCATTAATTAAACTTGGTGCTAATAATCCAGTAATTAAACTTGAAAAACCAGCTGTCAGCCAAAAAAATGGGCGCTGGAAACTAGATAGAACTTGCGTAGCGATCCAGGCTGTAGGTAGAGCTAACATATTGACTCTAGAACCAGAAAACCAACACATCAGAATTGAGGCAACGATTCCAATCCATCGCAGTCTTCGGTCTTTTTCTAAAAGACATAAAGGTAAAAATACATTGCCAACAAACCCAATAACAGTAGCCCAAGGGGCAAATAAAGGAAGGCGAAGCCAGCCATTTTCAATGGTATACAAAGTTACGAAAAAACCTAATCTTGCCCCACCAAAAAAATTCAGGGGGGCAGTATAAGAAATATTTAGGCTAACTAATGATGCGAAATAGCAAAAAACTAGATAAACGAGAGATTGAAGACTTAAAAGGCAAACAGCGCGACAAACTAATTTTGGTCTAATATTTAAGCAGCCAATTAGAGGAAATATGGCTAGAAGTGCCCATCCTTTAGCCCAACCGAACGTAGCTTTTATGAGACTTGCTTTTCCCAAATTGAAATCGGCATGACCAAAGATCGTGGCAAATTCTATCGCTGCCATTGCAATAATCCACACCCAAACTTCCCAAGGGATAGCGATCTTGTCAGCTTCAAATGCATTGTTTTTTTGCAGCCACAGCTTTTTAATAAGATAACAAGCGAGTATCCAAGCGATCGCGGGTGGAACGTAGTAAAGTAAGCCAGTAAAATAGAACCCGTAAGTACCCAGAATAGAATACCAAATTACTTTCTCTTCAAAATTACAAGGTTTCATTGGCACAAGTGATTGTCTAAAATCATTGACGAAACTTACTTTCGCGTCACCTCACTTGCTTAGAAAATGACGTTGCAAGTATAAGCGATCGCACTTAAACTGTTTTACCTTTGCCAGCTTGGTACAGTGATTAAGCTGGCTCAACTTGTCTAGGAAGTCTTGAGGGGGACTGACTTAGCCCGAAGAGTATGAGTCCAGTAGTCAAAAATAGAGAAGCAAAGCTAGCACCTGCAAAAACATAGAATGATTTAGGCGAACTCGGCGAGGTTGGTAAGCTTGGTTCTTCGATTAATTGAATTTGAGGATAAGAACCAAAGACATCAGAACTGCGAAGATCGAGTTGAGTGATTGTTGAGGAGAAGATTGCCTCTGCAATTTGTACATCTCGCCGGAGGTTATTTTCTACAATTTGTTGCTGCGTCAAAGCTTTGAGCCGATTCTCAAGTATTCCCATTTGTCTATCTAATTCGAGTGCTTGCGACTGTAGTCCTTGTTTATCTGCTTGCACTGAAACTAACGTATGTAGCAACTGCTGTCGCGATGGGCTGTTATTGAGGTTAAGTTGCTCTAAGTATTCTACAGTTACGGGTTTATTAAGCAGTGCCTGACTGCGTGCTAACATTGCTGTCTGAGAAGCTGCTTGTTTCTCTTGCTCGTTAATCACTGACGGATTATTGGGTGTTAGTCGCGAGTTTAAATCGACTAAAGTAGCACTAGACTTCCCGTTGTCACTTAAAATTTGTTGAAAGTAGGGATCAGTTTGCAGGTTAAAAGCCTCTGCCGCTTGTTGCGGTGATAGCGCTAAAGTCGTTGATAGTTGCTGCAAACGAGCGTCTGACAATTGATGTTGTGCGATTATTTGAACTTGCTCTTTGCGCAAAGCTTCAATATTAGAAGAAAGCTGGGCAATTTGATTGTCAGAGTTTAATTCCGAACGAGCTTGAAAAGTAGAAAGGCGCTGCTGAGCTTCTTTTAGCTTTTGCCCTGCTGTAGAAAGGGCAGATTGTAGCCTAACATCTTTTTGAGCCGCTTCTTGAGTTCTGAGTTCGTTGAGTCTTTCCTCTAAAGCTTCATGCAGAGCTAAAGATTTTAGCTGTGCTTCATTGGGGGTTGTTCCCTCAAATTCAAACTGGAGAAGCATTGTATCATCCATAAGCTTGATTCGAGGTTCGCCAAAGTCATCTACATCCATATTCAGCTTGCTAGCTGCAACTTCTAGTACAGGCTGGGTTGTAGCGATATATTGATAGTTGGCGCGGGGATCGTCATATTTACTACTGTATGGCGACTGAGCAGATGAAGAAGCGGTTCCAATCCCAGGTAAGTTAACATTAGCTTGCTCACCGCCTTTAGGCAAGGCAACTGTCCAAGAACTCGTGTATGTGCGTGGTGCAGTTTGCAAATAAAAAAAAGCGATGCCCCAAATAGTCGCATTGACTATACCCAAACCTAGATAATTCAAAGCCTTCCAATTCAAGTTTGTCGGCACAAAACGAGGAATTCTTAAAGTTTCTGTCATGTTGGTTGATCTTGATTAACTAGTGAACAAAAGTAGGTTTAGCGTTGCTGATTGTGGAACGATCTTTGGTTTGTCATGTTGAGTGCAGCAACGCATCACGAAGCATCGCACAAACGTTTCACTCAGAATGACAATTTATACTTGATGTAAGGTTCTATATGGTGTTTTTAGCCGACCAACGCAGAGGCTGTTTTCAACATTGAGTTACCTTCACAATATTCAGGAATTGCAGCACCCATAAGGTTGAGAATTGTCGGTGCTAAATCGAGTGCATGACCTACTGGTAAACTAGAACCAGGAACAATATCTGGACCTTTTGCTAAGAAAAAGCCTCTGGAACGATGGCTGCCTGTGCGGAAATAAGGAACAGGTCCAATCCGTCCAAAAGTAGGGCTATCGACGACATCTGTTGCGTGTTCTTCTTGCCAAATCACGACTAAATCAGCATCAGGTAACTTAGGATCGTTATCAGTGGCATCTTGACGCGTACGAATGACCTGTTTAACCATTGGCTTACCCGTGCGCGCATCGATGAGCCGATACAGATGTTGGCTCAGTTCATCGCATACTGCTTCATATTCGGCGGTTGTAACAATTCCTGTGGGTTCTCTTCCTTGTAGATTAATCCGAATATATCCTTCAGAAAAGCTTGGTAGTGCAAACGCTTTCATTTGCGACCACAAAGGTTTATACCAAAGTGCTGGTTGATAGTACAGAGGCTCAGATTGCTGCTGTAATTGAAACGGAGAAACTAAATCTGGTTGTTGGAAATAGTTAAGATATGGCTCTAAGCGACCAAAGATTTTACCTGGAGTATTTTTCCGCAAGAAGCTTCGCAATGGGTTGCGATCGTACTTTAAACTCCAAAGTGCTCCGAGAGAACCTCGCTGAGCACGTCCTGTTATCAATGGTGGTGCAAGAGGTGTTTCTAATTCGCCTGCGGCTATTCCTATTCGACCTGGAAAGTTAAATCGATACAGCAGTTCTGGTAGAAACACCATACTGGGAAGATCCATGACGTTGCTACCCATACCGTGTCCAGAAAACACCAGGACATAAGCATTCTCCGGTACTTGCGTTAAGATTTCACCGATCGCTTGATCGACAGCTTTGAAAACTGCGAGTAGAGGATCGTCAGTCGTATCAGCTAATAAGGAGTATAAAGGGTGATCTGGTTGACTAAGATGCCAGAAATAATGTGCTGCTGAATGAGTTTCACCAAAGGCTGTTAAAAATAAGTCCCATGATTCTCGTTGCAGCAAATCTTGACAAATAGCAGCGCGACGAGAGATTCCTGTTATCAGCCCTTGACTGAGACGGTGCAAAGCAGAAATATCTAAACAGCTAGCAAAATCTTTGTGTAAGGTGGGATGTTTACCATGTTGACGTTCTAGCTCGTGCAACACTTGTGGCGGTTGTGATTCGGTCGATGCTAAGGGAGAGTGCGCTCCCCAAGCATGAACCTGTATCCCGTTGACTCGTTCGCTGGGTCGGGAGTGCGGTACGTCAAAAATTGCGACTCGGTAGTTTTCGTTAAGCGCGTAAAACGGAGGATATTCCGTAAAATCGTACGCACCAATTTCTGTAATGTCATAGCTGCCTTGACGCAATTTTACAGGTGCCCAATAACCTGTTTTCTGCGGAGAACAACCTGTCAAAAAAGTTGTCCAGGGCGTCTCGGCTCTGTAGTGGTCAAAATTGCGTAAATGGGTATAAGTTCCCTGCTGGCGAAGGCGACAAAGATTTTTGAGATGACCTTGAGACATCCATGCCTCAATCAGCGAATTATCTGCCGCATCTAAGCCAATAGCAATCACAGGAGTCTTCATAAAGCTTTTGATTGAATAGACAAAAAATTGGGAGTAGAACTTGTCTAAGACTTCACAAACTGACACAACTGTTTATGTAGTGTTTTGATTGGGTTATCTAGTTGCGATCGCTGTTTGTGCCAATATTAGAATTGCAATCATCACGTTCAAGCTATGCAAAAGAGAATGTAGTAATTTAATTTGATGTGCTGTTGCTTCAATGTGGTGATTCAGAGTGAAAATAAAGATTGCTATCTCAAGAATGAGAATTATTGCAACTATGCATATGATCTTAAAAAGACTTATATGTTTCAATACAGATAAGTTCAGGAAATAGGTAAATATTTCAGGGTTTACCTTTGAACTTAAATTATAAAAATATATTGTATATTCAACTAAAGACGCGTTGTATAAATTATGATATAATCACAAATAAATCAAGTCGTTATTGATGCTATTTTTAAAGCTTTTTAGTTAAAATTAATCAAGTTTTGTTTTACTAAAGTCGTACTGAAGCTGATGGTAATTCCACAGTTTACCTCGTTTTTCTAAAAGTTCTTGATAGCCTCCTTGTTCCACAATTCTACCTTGTTCAAGCACTACTACAGAATCAGCTTTGACAATAGTAGAAAGACGATGTGCGATCGCAATCACAGTACGTCCAACTGAAAGCTTTTCTAACGATTCTTGAATTAATCTTTCTGAAACTGAATCTAACGCACTCGTTGCTTCATCGAGAATAAGGATTTCTGGATTACGCAACAAAGCACGC
Organism: Gloeocapsa sp. PCC 7428; assembly: GCF_000317555.1. GTDB lineage: Bacteria > Cyanobacteriota > Cyanobacteriia > Cyanobacteriales > Chroococcidiopsidaceae > Chroogloeocystis. The sequence continues at coordinate 1,575,746 of NC_019745.1, read as the reverse complement.
GCGATCGCAATTCGTTGGCGCTGACCTCCAGACAGTAACACTCCGCGATCTCCTAGCCTCGTATCTAAGCCATCAGGTAGCTTGAGAATAAATTCCAAAGCATTCGCAAGTCGTGCCGCCTCCCAAACAGCTGCTTCATCGACATTCTCTGTACCATATGTAATATTTTCCCGTACAGAAGTATTAAAAATGAATGTATCCTGGCTCACGATTGCCATTTTGCGTCGTAGCGAATTCATTTTAAATTTCTGCAACTCGATGCCGTCAATTAAAATCTTGCCGTGAATTGGATCGTAAAAGCGCGGAATCAAGTCTGCCAGCGTACTTTTACCTGCACCAGAAGCACCAACTAATGCAGTCGTCTGTCCTTTTTTGATTGTTAATGTAATATTTTGCAATACTAAGTTTTGAGGACTATAACCGAAATCCACTGCTTTAAAAGCAATAGCTTTTTTAAGTCCATCAAACTGAATATGACCATCTTGTAAATAAGTTTTATTATCAGTTCTTAGAAGTTCTTTAATATTTGCCAATGAACCCTGAAAACTAGTAAATCTTGACCAAGCTCCGTTTAAATGCGCAACGACGGGTGCTAAACGTAATAATATAAAAACAAAGGTTAATATTGAGGCAAGCTGAAAATCTCGATCAGAAAAAGAAAGCGTAACTGCTACAGCTAAAATAATTAATAAAACAGTTGTCGAAACTCCTTCTGTTAGAGGCTGTACTACTGAAGCAGCTGCTTTTGCTTTAGAATTCGCGTTAAATAATTCATCAAGAGCATTATAAAAGCGCTTGCGTTCATATTTAAGTGATGAAAATGCTTTTACAGTACGTATTCCGCTGATAAATTCTGCTGAAATCGATGTAAATTTTTGCGATGCTTGGACATTTTCAAAACTAGCTTGCCTTACCTGTCTTCGCAGTGTCGCTAAACCTGTAGCTAACAAAATAAACATTAAAAGTGAAATAATAGTTAGCTGCCAGGACAACCAAAACATCGATGCTACATATACTACTAAGGTGAATCCTTTAGCGATAAAAATAGAGGCAACATTACACGCTAAACGAATTTGATTGACTTCATTGTGAAGGCTATTTAGTAGCTCGCCAAGGCGCTTTTTAGCAAAGAAGCTTAGACTCAGGCTGTGTAGCTGTTCAAATAATTGTTTGCGTAAACGATATGTCAAATTAATTTCAGAAAGGCTAGTATAATAGTTTCCCAAATAAATGAAACTAGAACGTAGCCACACAGCCAGAAAAATCAAAGCAGTTACTCGGTAAAGCCTATTCAATGGTGATAGAGTTCCACTTAAAAATAAAGTGTCTACCCAGCGAATTTTTGTTTGAATATTGGCAAGATTATCTGGCTCGGCAAAGTTCGATAGAAACAGCGAGATTAGACCAATTGTAACTCCTTCAAAGACTGCTGCAAGTAAAGAAAATGTAATGGCAGCGATCGCAACGAGGCGGAAGTGTTTAAACTGACGGAGAATAAGGTGGTTATTTCTCCAGAATCTCGTAGCTTTCAGTAGCCTGTAGCTCAATAATGTTGGTTTGAGGCGCACAGCTTTATTCAAGGATTTCTCTCAGAGTTTGTAAAAATCTATACAAGCTAATCAACGTTAATTAGCTATTAAATAGGGAAAATGTGAGTAAGGAAATTTTAAGTTTGCCTTGCTGACAAGAGAATAGATAAATCTTCAGTAATCTATCTCAGTAAATAACGCTTGTAAGGTATCCAAATCAGGAACAGACTTTCCGTTAACTCGTTTCATCACACCAAAGCCATGATTGTAATCCCACATAGACCAACCAATGTTGTATTTTTCAAGCAGCGATCGCACATCGCGGATCCATGTATTGCGATCGTCTGGAGGAGCAACTCTGCGATAAACACCAAACTCATTACACGTTAAGCGTACTTGATGTTCTTTTGCCCAAGCAGCAGCATTACTAATAAGTTCTTCAAGCTTTTGAGCATTCCACCGTTGTTTACCATATTCTTGTAAGCGCTTTCTCGCAGTTTCATTCTTGATTTGTGGCAAAATCGACGCAACTGAAACTGGATTTGAAGGGTAAGGAACACTACGAAAATACCGCAACATATCCCATCCCCAAGTTGCACCTTGGCTAACAAATGGTTTTGGTGTGTAGAAGTGGAAGTTATAGATTACATTAAGATCTTTAATTGGAGATAAAAGTTGTAAGGCTTCGATACCATCCCAATTTCTTCCTACGCGAAGGTTCCCACTAGCAATTAAAGTGTGTAAAGGCGCACCAGAGCGCATTGCTGCTAGTAGTTTGGGTTGGATACTATACCAAACTTTAGGATCTTTGACATCTGGTTCATTAAGTACTTCCAAGAAAACAAGTTCCGGATCTCTTGTACTCAAATGCTGCGCCAACGATTTCCAAAATTTAGCTACATTATTTACAAAGATAACGTCATTATAGAGGCGTTGTTTAAATCGAGCTTGTGGATGAATATCTACAATTACTCCAAGATTTTCTGCCAGAATCATATCCAATGCTCTATCAAAGTCTTTTAAATTATCTTGATTGAGTTTTTCTGGCTGCTTTTCATTGAATAAGACGTTGGGATCTATAGGTACACGCACATGCCTAAATCCCATCTTTTTTATTTGCTGTATATCTTGAACAGAGACACGGGTTTGAAAGTTTTTATGAGTTAAAGGAGCTTGAGCAAACCAATGTGAAAGATTAATACCTTGAGTAAGGCGAGAAAAGCGCTCCTCTTTCACACCTAAGGTAGGTGATGAGTTAAGTGTTAATATTCCTACAAATAATAATCCTATAGAAAAAAAAATCCAAAATTTTTTGCTTTTTATACGAGGCGACCAACTTATATTGAGCATAGTATGCCCCCATGCTTAATTATTTCTTAGGTACTTTTAAGGTAATTTGAAGTGAATTTATTTTTATTTAAATAACCATAATATAAAAGCCAAGGCAATGTTAAATTAGTCACACTTTGCCGATCTTCGACACTCATTTTTTCTTTCCATTGTTCATCTATTTTAAGCTGAGTAGCTCCAGCGTTGAACCGATTATTGTTTCCTATTGCTGTGTGATTAGTTGTAAGATTTACTATATTTTCTCCTTCGATAGGTAATTGTGTTATATCCTCCTGAACCAACTGAAGAATCTGTTGTAAAGCTGCTTTTGGTCTTTGGATAAAATCTTCATAGTGTAATCTTAGGTAGTGATTTGGAGAGGAACGCCAAAATAACTCTACTGCTGAGTTGCAAGCATTCCAAGTAAGGCAACCCTCAACAATACTATGCTCTTCCCAACGATGTTTTTTACGCAGTTTGCGTTTTATACATGAATACTGCACCGCACGAGGATCGCGAACGAGATGAACAATATATAAATCAATTGTCGGCAGCATACTAAGCGTGTAACTATATAAAGGAGATTTGGAAGAATCAACGATAACTTTACTACTAGTAGTTGACTGAATTGCTTGATATAGTTTCTCAATACTTGACAAATATTTTTTAAACCTTGGTTTTAATACTTGTTTATTTCCAGGAAGCAGCATGAAAGGGAAATGCTTGCGTTTCTCTTGCAAACCTACTATTTCTTGAGCATTAATGTGCTGCATACCTCCAGGATATTTATTAAAAACTTCTTGCCAAAAACTACAGTCATGGAATCTACTTCCACATCCACATCGAAAGTTCTTTATTAAATTTTCCTCCCAAATACAACGTAATTCTCCCGCTGAAAAGAAACCTTCAATTTCTCCTAGGATATTAGCAAGGATAGTACTACCACTAAATGAATAGCCAGCGATATAAAGTACTTTAATTTTATTGACTTGCATAATGAACACTATATTGTACAGGAATAACAAATTAAGTTATGGTATTAGCTCAAAGCTTTTAAGTAAGGTGCCTTAGATTTAGGTTCAGTCTGGGTTTATAACTTAACTATTTTGTGGAAATTTAAACAATGGATCTAATCCGCTAGTGACCTGGATAATCTTGAAGTATAGGATTTTGGGTAACTTTGATTCGTTGTAAAACCAGCTTTTCTAGTAAGCGATTTAATGGCAACGGTAGGACCCAGAGTGAATAGGCAGCTATATATGTTAAAAACATACGTTGTGGCTCCTCAATAAGTATGCGCCAGTAAGTTAGCAAGGATTTGTTTAATAATTGCACAGCTACAGCACCTGATTGCATCCGAACTGCTGTACGTGCCGTTATTCTAAGCTGATATGCCTTAGATTTCTTTTCCCATTTAGCAATGATTTCTGGTGCTAAACAGCGCGATCGCGCAAGAACTTCATCCCAAACTTCAACAGTTCGCAAGAAATTAGCAGAAATTCCCCCAGGTTTCACCCGATAGAGAGTAAGCACTTCAGATATGCCTTCAATTTTCCAAGAGGTTAAAAGTCCGATCCGCAGTAAAATTTCATTATCTTGCGATGCGCGGTTACGTTCCTCGAAATAACAGTTTTCTAAGGAATTAGCGAAATTGTTTTGAAATTTAATTGCTTCTAGTGTTTCGCGGCGAAATACTGCGGATGATCCATTGCCAAGAGGATTACTACATAGTAAGTCGGACACCGTAATATTTTTGAGTTTTGGCGTTTGATAGCTCCCTAAAAGCTGCCCAGTTTCATTAATGAATGCTGATCGACTGAAGCTAACTCCAACATCTAAAGAGCTTTCTAAATGAGCAATGTGCTTAGCAAGCTTTTCTGGTAGCCACAGATCATCGCCGTCAAGAAAAGCTAGATACTCTCCTTGAGCATAACGAATACCAGTATTAAGAGCTTTAGATGGACCTCCATTTTCTTGACTAATAATTTTAACTCGCTTGTCTGTGAATTGCTGACAAATTTCTTGAGTGCGATCGCGCGAACCATCATTAACAACAAGAATTTCAAAATTTTGATAAGTTTGTGCCAGCACAGAATCTATTGTTTTTGCTATATACTTTTCTACTTGATAAACCGGAATGATTACTGAAATTTTTTTCATTTGCAACTCACTATTAAATATCCATTAAGTATTCACCGTTATATATTGCTTTGAAGGAATATGAATAAACTTGAGTTATGAGTAAGAATTAATGGATTCAAGATTTTTAGCTCGAAGTGTCTTAACTTCCTGTAATATTCTTTCAGAAAACTTTGGTGAGAATAGCAGTAATAAGCCAATTTTTATTAGTAATACTTGTGTTTTTTTTGTTAACAATAGTGAAGGCTGTAAAACAATTGCTTGCCGAAGTTTTTGATATGCTTGTTTAGCTCCATTAGTACCGGAAATGTAATTCAAGCATAAGTGAGCTAAAAACTCATAGATATTGGCTAAACTCTGATTCTTCAGAAATTGTAATTCTGAAGACGCTAGGCGAAATCCACGTTCATGAACAATTAAAAGATGTTTTTCCATGACTTCAACTTTAGATGACATGGCAGTGGTAGATTGGCGATAAATAATTTGATACTTAGGTACGACAACAAAAGCACAGTGAGCGGCTAAACGTAGCCAATAATCCCAATCTTCGCAAGAGCGTAATGTTGGATCGAAGTATCCTACGGATGCGATCGCCTGTTTGCGTATCATTATATTAGAACCACTTGCAATAAAATTACTCAACAACAATTGAGGTAAAACATTGCCCTGAAAATGCAGTTGCTCTCCTTGATGAAAAGCTGTACCTTCTTCGTTTAAATACAGTGTCCAGCTATAAACTGCATCAGCATCTGGATGCTGTTGTAAAACAGCTAATTGCAACTCTAATTTATTAGGCGTCCATAAGTCATCAGCATCAATAAATGTAATAAATTCTCCTGTTGCATTGGCGATACCTCGATTTCGGGCTACAGGCAATCCACCGTTTTCATAGGACAACACTTTCATGCGCGGTTCGCGTAGGTGGGCTAGTAGCTCTAATGTAGAATCTGTTGAACCGTCGTTAATGACAATCAGTTCAAAATTAAAAAATGTTTGCTGTTGAACCGATTCAACAGTTTTTAGTATAGTTTTTTCGCCATTATAAACAGGAATAATAACGGATAGTTTAGGCATAATTTATACAGAGCAGTTTTTTATTCTAATTAACTATTTAAAAATTTAGTTTCAAATTGACGATTTCACAAATAATTCCTGCTTAAATAAATACCATTTATGCGTGATTTTGATTAGTTTTAAAGCTATAGTTTCTGTGGAGTTATAAATAAAATCTGGGAGCAGGAAAAGAAAATAGGCTGCTGCCCAAGTGAGGAGTGTTCGGCGTGGTTCCTCGAATAAAATACGCCAGTACGTAGCCACAGAATGATTAATTAGCTTTACTGCTATGGATGGCGATCGCAGGGTGATGGCTCTACGTGCCAAGTAACGCAACTGGTAGGCTTTAGCAGGCTTTTCCCATTGAGAAATTAACTCTGGGGCAAAAGTACGTATTTTTTCAATGGCTTGTTGCCAAGACTCAAACTGTTCTACCCAATTCGCTGACAACCCACACGAATTGATTCTATATAACGTTAAAGCTTCTGGAATCCCTTCAAATTGCCAGAAGGTTTGAACTGCAATACGTAGCCAACATTCAACATCCTCTGAACGCCGGCATTGAGGATCAAAATAACAACTTTCTACTAGATCGCCTTGCTGCTTAAAAAACTTAATTGCTTCAAACACTTGTTTTCGGATGACAGGTGCAGAACCATTTCCAATCGGGTTACGGCAAAGGATATATGATGGTGTAATTCCTTGTAGCTTCTTAGGAATTTGATAGACACCTAAATCCTGCCCTGCTTCATCTATAAAGACAGAACAGCTAAAGCTTACTCCAACAGAAGGAGAATTATCTAAATGGCTCACATGTTGTTCTAACTTTTCTGGCAACCATAAATCGTCTCCATCTAAAAAAGCTAGATATTCTCCTTGTGCATGATAAATACCAGTGTTTCTTGCTCCAGCTAAACCCCGATTTTTCTGATGAATAATTTTAATTCTGGAGTCTCTAAACTGTTGACAAATTTGTATACTCTGATCCGGAGATTCATCATCAATGATTAGAAGTTCAAAGTCTGTATAAGTTTGCGCTAGCACTGAAGACACTGTAGCAGCAATAAAATTTTCAACATTATAAACTGGAATAATAACTGATACTTTTGGCATAAAGCTTGCTGGTTTAATAATGTTTCTGTAAAACTAGGTCTATCGCGTACATAAAGATTGTTCTATATGGCACTACTTTTCTCTTGAAAAACAACTAATAATGTCTTCAAAATTAGCTTAATATCATAGAGAATACTCCACTTTTTTTGATAATCTAAATCTAGTTCTAATACGTCATTAAAATCACAGATTTCTGAACGCCCATTAGTTTGCCATTGACCAGTGATACCTGGTTTAACATTAAGACGCTGCCACATCTGCACAGTATATTGATCTACTTCATCACAGGTAGGAGGTCGAGTGCCTACCAAACTCATATCTCCTTTAAGAACATTCCAAAACTGAGGAATTTCATCTAAGCTTGTCCGCCTCAAAAAATTACCAACCCACGTAATCCTTGGATCACTTTTGCTTTTAAAAAAAGGACCTTTGACTTGATTTTCAACTTGCTTTTTCAAATCTTCAGCATTGACAACCATCGACCGGAATTTCCAGATGCGAAAACGTCTTCCTAGTAAACCACAGCGGGTTTGACTAAAAAAAATGGGACCAGGGCTATCAAGTTTGATCGCGATCGCAATAGGTATGAATAGAACTAATACTAGCCCCAAGCCAACTATTGCTCCTATGATATCTATTGCTCTTTTAAGCCTAGAATCAACTGACAGATGAACTTTTACTAGCGGATTTTTTATCTTTTTGCGCTCAATTAAGGAAATAGCATTACTTTCGGTATCAAAAAATATTGGTTGAATTCCAGCAGCAATTAACGCTGTCTTAATGTGCGAGTCAATACTCCAAATTATTACATTAGTATTTTGGTATTGAGCTTTCTGGAAAATTTGAATTAGTAAGCCTATACCACTACTATCAATAAAAGTGGTTTGACTACAATCAAGGATAATATGTTCTGGAGTTTGCAGCAAAAGGTGTTGAAAAACTTTTTCTAAATTGACAGCATAAGCCAAATTTAAGTTAACAGGTAGCTGAACTAAAGGAACCTTATTCAAAATTGATAAATGCACATCTTTACTTAATGGAGGTGTTTCTAAAACCATAGATATTTCCTTAAGTAGTTTAGTTTAATTCAATCTGAAAAACTCACTATTTGTTTGAGTAAAATATAGCTTTTTCATTATTTAAAACGGTCATGCAGACGCTCACAAATAGTTGTAGCTGAAATGAGTGTTACAGGAACTATTCGAGGTAAAGCTAAAAATCTTACTAAATCACCTGGGGACCAAGCAATAGGAACATCAAATTGAGCAAGAGCTTCTGCTAGCTCAATTTGATGATCGTCAATATGTTCTTTAAACTTTTGGCTTCGAGGCACTAAAATATATGGTTTAGCAGTAGCAGATAAGACAAGAATAGAGCCTTCTCCGCAATGTCCTATGATTATACGGGCTTGTTTAGTAAGTGCCTGAAACTGTTCTGGTGCTAGCAAAGGATAACTCTTAACTCCAGTAGGTACAGTAGTAGAACTACCATACTGAACTACAACTTCTTCAGATATAAACCCACGCTTAGTCATGACTTGAATCCATGACATTAAGCGGTTAAAAGGAAATTGCTCAGTACCAACGGTAACAAGAATCATAGTATTAGATATGAAAGGAGAAATTCATACTCAAGAACTTATTATTTCTGCTTTTGGATACCGTGCTTGCAATTGTGGCCAATGTACATATAAAGTATCTAGGAATGGTAAAGCTAATCTAGCGGATAAGCTTAACTGCTTTACTCGTGTAATAGACTCGATAAAAACTGTTTGACTACCTAACAGCTTTGCTAAAATTAAAAAAGGTACTGCTACTCCTGCACCTGTAGAAATAACTAAATGCGGTGTTTCCTGAGAAAGAACTTGCCAGGCTAAAAAAACATTGCGTACCAAATTTACTAGATTGCGATTTGTAGGACTCCACGCCCAATACACTGTTTCTGCATCTAGAGTTGTTTTGGTGGTTTCACTATAAAACGTCACCCAGATCCGCTGATGATTTCTCCAAAAAGGATATAAGCTTTGCATTGCCTGAAAATGTCCCCCAGTAGAGCAAACGAGTATAACTTTCATTGTTTGCTACCCAGCCAAAGTGCTTATGAAATAGGACTGAAATATAAAACTGAATTTATGGTGATGTTACGAGTGCAGTAGATTCACTACAGCTTGCTCAATAAACATAACTCAATTCGTTAGTTTTTATATGTTCTAGTAATAACAAATAATTGTCTATACAGAGAAGTTCAGAGGTTGCTTGTTTTTAGATTACTGAACTTAAGACGTACTTTAGTACACTGAAAGACAAACATAGATATATTTGTGAGATAACTGCTAGAAATTATTATGCTATTTAATTCAGTATTGTAAGCTCTCTTATTAAATTACAACTCGTTTCCCTGGTAGAGTATATATCAAACAGTTTATTTCTTTTTTATACAAGTATTAGTTGCTAACATTGCCTTGTCATTACTATCTGTAAATATGTGCAAAATCTTAATTTATACAACTCACTCAATAGAGCTTCTTATGAAAACAAAGTGAATATATAAATTTACTACTTTACACTATAACTAATACAGCATATATGCTAAGCAACAGCGATATAGTTATATAATGTAAAAAAAGTATGTTTATGTAGTAAGCTCTTTTCACATAATATATTCAATTGCCCAAAATCTTATAGATGTTATCGATGTTATTGCTGTCAGTTTTGATATCTATGCTAACTATATGAGTATCAAGTTTTTATCATTTCAAAGTAAAAAATATTAGAAGTTAATTAATCTTTATTAACTCTATGGAAAAGTTTTCTAGATAACATACTTAGAAATGCAGTACAGCTTAATGTAGTACTTATTAGCTTGCTTTGGAAACTATTTTGGTAAAAAATATATGTAAGTCTCAATACAACTATCTACATTTTCTAACTAGGATTCTTTAAGGAAGTAGATTTCTACTTAGTCAGTTTCTTCAGAACACGCGTGTATCTAGTTATCATACCCTAGCTTCGTGATGTAGATCACTGACATTAAGAGACGATTAACATAGTAGTAGTTTAGATGGTGGTGAGTGAGTTGAATGTAGTAATGGTAGGATTGCATAAATGTCTTCCTTCGAGTTGTTCTTTCCGCCTTGATTTGGATAGTAGTAGTAGCTCCGATAAAGCTTACCGATAACTTCAGCTAATCTGACGACGGAGATATTAACTTTTAGAAAATGGATTCTATAGCATTTCGTAGCTAAGTACCCTGCTTTATTTGTCTGCTAGATGCAAGAAGTTTGGCTGTAGTAAACCTATTTTCTACTCAATCTCTCAAAACCTATGAAACCACTACCTTTAAAATCAACTCAATTCTCACCTAATAATATCTTGATGATATGTTGTTATTTCATTTCAATAATTCAACTACTTCATTATTGGAATACATCTGTGAGTTAGGTATGAATTTATAGCCAATTAGTTATCTTTTACGGATAACTAATACCTATTAATAATCAAGCATTACTCTCTGGAATATGTTTGTAATCCTAGTAAAACTAAATAAGTAAGCATTTCTAATTGCGATCGCTGGCTCGTCGCTGCTATCTGATTGACTTGCTCAAGGGGTATCTGTTGTTGTAGTAATGCCAAAGACTGCTCTAACTCTTGAGCCAAAGTGCGGTTATTAATACGAGCATTTTCTCGTAATTGTTGACCAATGGGTGATAGAAGCAGAAAACTTAACAAACCAGATATAAATCCAGACCGAGAATTGCGTTCGCGCTGTGCTTGAATCTGGATAGCTCTTAGTAATTCTTCTGACATATAAAAGGTAGGGCGACTTGTTGCATCAGGATTGTGTCGTCCGTAACCATTAGTCATAGCTTTATCTTCTGAATATGGAGGATACATTGAGCTTCTTTTTTGTAAACACTTACTTTCTTATGTATCAATTTTATAAATATGGCTAGTCAATAAAGTTCTGGAAATCCACTTAATAAACTCTGATAATCAAGTACAAAACTTCTAAAGAACAAAATAAAATGAAGAGTTATGAGTAATTGCTTGATGATTTTGTAGCAATAAAACTGCTAAATTCTGGGAAATGCGAGTTTTTTTATGAATTTAAGCGAAATGACTTACTAATTGTTTCCAAAAGAACAGATTTGCTATATTCTTGTTTACTAAAGTATGATTTAATGCTTTGCAGCTTCCCGTAAAATATTGTCCTTCCGATAGCAGAGAAAATATTATTTCCTAACACCAAATAATCTAAATTTTCTTTAGCAACTTGATTTTATCGAACCGAAGAAAAAAATGTTTTTTTGGGAAAGGAATAAACTTTAGGCAGATAGAGGTAAAGATGAACTATTCGGAATCTGACTTAGATTTAGACAAAAAAGAAGAATTTAAAGCCGCAGACAATGCTGTTTATGCTGTAAAAGGTAGTTACTTAACAGATATTCAAAAAATTATTCTTAAAGGTGCGTGGCTAGGTTATACCTATGAAGAAATTGCTGACAAAGAAGGATACAGCGATAACTACTTGAAACGCGATGTTGGACCTAGATTATGGAAAATCCTCTCTGATGCTTTAGGGGAAAAAGTTAGTAAAAAGAATTTTCGCACTGCTCTGCAACGAAAACTAGAAGAAGCAAAATCGACACCACCTCAAACGAAAAAAATTACTGACACTCGCAGGGATTGGGGAGAAGCAGCTGATGTCGCAATCTTCTATGGTCGTACCCAAGAGATGGTTGTATTAGAGCAATGGATTGTCAGCGATCGCTGTCGTGTCGTCACTATTTTAGGCATGGCAGGTATTGGCAAAACAGCCTTATCGGTTAAATTAGCTCAGCAGATTCAAAACAATTTTGAGTATGTTATTTGGCGCTCTTTAGACCAAGTGCCGATTAAAGATATCTTGGCAGAACTCATTTACTTTCTTTCGCACAATACAGAAATTGATCTACCGGAAAATATTAGTTTGCGAACGCTACGCCTACTCGACTATCTACGCAAACATCGCTGTCTACTTATTCTAGATGGTTTGGATGCGATTCTACGTCATCGAGATCAGGAACAATTTCACCGAGAATACGAAGGCTACTCGCAGTTGATTCGGTGCATAGGCGAAACAGCGCATCAAAGTTGTTTATTGTTAACTAGCCGCGAGAAGCCAAGAGATTTTTATCTCAAAGAAGGCGAACAGCGCTTAAAAACCTTACAACTAAGTGGCTTAAATCTAGAAGAAGGACAGCAAATTTTTAAAGATAGCCAATTACATGGAACGAGGGAAAGCTATGCAAAAATTATGAATATTTATGGTGGTAATCCTCTATTATTAAAGATGGTTGCTCCTATTGTTCAAGATGTTTTTGATCGCGACATTACAGAATTCTTAAATTCAGGTAAAACAGTCTTTAGCAATATTAAAAATTTATTCGATCAAGATTTTGAGTGTCTCTCACAGATGGAGCAAGATATTATGTACTGGTTAGCAATTAACCGCGAACCAGTTTCATTGCGAGAATTGGCAGAAGATATTCTTCAAGAAGTACACCCGTTGGAATTAGCCGAGGCTTTAGAGTCGCTGCGACAACGCGCGCTGATTGAAAAAACGTCAGGACTGTTTACGCAACAACCCGCGATCGCCGAATACGTTACTGATCGTTTTATTAAGCAAATCTGTTTAGAGTTGAAGACACAACAATTCGTATTTTTCAAAAGTCATGCTTTAGTAAAAGCTTCTGCCAAAGAGTATATTAGAAATGCGCAAACACGCTACATTCTGCAACCGATAGTTAATCAGCTTTTTGCTGATATGGGAAGTCGCAAGAGTATTGCTCATCACCTCAGCAAAATTATCAAGAACTTGCAAGAGCGATCGCCATTGCAACCTGGTTATACCAGTGGTAATATTCTGAATCTCCTTCGCCATATGCAAGTTGACCTCGACGGCTATGACTTCTCACACCTAAAAATCTGGCAAGCGCGTCTTGATGTCGATTTACATCAGGTGAACTTGGCATCGTCAGATTTAGATAAGTCGGTCTTTTTGGCAAATTTTGGTAGTCTTCTGGCGATCGCATTTAGTTCTAATGGACAATTTTTGAGTGCGGTCAACACAAGTGGGGCAACATATATCTGGCATGTTCCGCAAATGAAGCTACGGCACCTCACTAAAGGATACAATTCTTGGTTGCGCGTCGCGACTTTGAGTCCAGATGGGCAAACGCTCGTTTGTACTAGCGATCGCACAGTCAAGTTAGGTGATGTCCATACTGGTCAATGCCTCAAATCTTTACACGGACATCGTCATCCCGTCTGCGCAGTCGCGGTAAGTTCGGATAGTCGAATGCTTGCGAGTGCAAGTTATGATGGCATCATCAAATTATGGTCTGCGGATACTGGCGAATCTATTACAACTTGGCGTGGAGGCGCAAGCTATATAACTTCCTTGGCTTTTAGTCCTAACAGTGAAATTCTCATTAGTGGTAGCAGCACTGGAACAATTGAGCTATGGTCTGTTAGCTCGCAAAGATGCCTCACATTATTACACCAGCATACCAGCGCGATCCAATCGGTGGCGTTTAGTCCCGACGGTCAAACGATCGCGAGTGGGAGTAGCGATCGCACCGTTAAACTTTACTCACTCAGCACCGGTGAATGTCTCAAAACCCTAGAAGACCATACTAGTGAAGTTCAATCAGTGGCGTTTAGTCCCGACGGTCACACTATCGCAAGTGGGAGTAGCGATCGCACCATTAAACTTTGGTCAATCAGCACTGGTGAATGTCGCGCAACACTCAAAGGACACACAGGGCAAATCCGCGCAGTTACGTTCAATCCCGATGGTCAAACACTTGCTAGTAGTAGTAATGAGCAAACAATCAAAATTTGGGAACTTAGTACTGGTGAATGTATCAGAACGCTACGCGCCTATGCAAATTGGGCTGTATCCCTTGCTTTTAGCGCTGATGGATTAATGGCGAGTGGTAACAATGATGCATCTGTGAGGCTGTGGAATCCTCAAGATGGCGAAATCCGAGTCATGCAAGGTCATACTAGCCGAGTACAATCGGTTGCTTTTAGCCCAGATTGTCAAACTTTAGCGAGTGCGAGTAACGACCATACACTAAAACTCTGGTCAGTAACCACAGGTGAATGCCTAATAACCTTGTACGGACATCAAAACCAAGTGCGATCAGCCGCGTTTCATCCCGATGGTTCGACAATTATTAGTGGTAGTGACGATTGCACTGTCAAGTTATGGGATGCCACAACCGGCGAATGCTTGAGTACAATGCAGCATCCCAGCCAGGTGCGTACAGTTGCGCTAAGTTCTGATGGTCAAGTCATCATCAGTGGTAGTAAAGACCGCACTATAAGACTTTGGCACGTTTCTACTCAACAGTGCTATCAAACCTTACGCGAACACACCGGTCATATTAAGGCAGTTGTCTTAAGTGCTGATGGTCAACGCTTAGCAAGCGGCAGTGATGATGGGATCGTAAAAGTTTGGGATGTTCATACAGGTCAATGTTTGCAGTCGTTCCAAGCAGATACCAGTACGATCTGGGCAATTGCGTTTAGTCCCGATGGTCACATATTAGCAACGAATGGCGATCATTTTAGTGTGAGGCTCTGGGATGTCAAAACTGGTGAATGTCTCAAGTCGTTACAAGGACACAAAAGTTGGGTGCGGGCGATCGCTTTTAGTTCTGATGGTTTAATCGCAAGTAGTAGCCAAGATGAAACAATCAAGCTTTGGCACATCACCACTGGAGAATGCCAGAAAACATTAAGAACTGCTAGACCTTACGAAGATATGAACATTACTGATATTGAAGGTTTAACCGATGCTCAAAAAGCAGCTTTAAAAGCGTTAGGAGCCGTCGAGCGATCGTAGCCAGCTATCCAATCAAACGGACAAACATATCAATAGCAATAAGGGTTTAGAACAACTAAACCCTTATTAAACGTTTTTGATTGATGAATGATGCTTAAGATAGGACATGAATATGACTAAGTAAGTGGGTAAAAATATAACGTATCTTCAAGGGTGGTAATTGGTAACTGGTCATTGGTCATTGGAAAACTACTTATTAAGAATCACCCATTACCGATTACCGATTACCGACCTCAACAAGTGTGATATTTAATTATGCCCACCTACTTAGTAACTTTTCTACTAACTATTAACTAATAGCAACAATACTGATAGTCTGTGATTCAATCAAAGATCTGCTTCTCAGCAAGCGATCGTCGCCCTCACCATAAATTCCTTTCCTAAGTTTAGGGTACGATATACACATCAATCCTATAACTCAAGTTTAAGATAGCGAGAAGCCCTCCAGAATTGGGGAGCCTTGGCAAAAGTTGAAACACGTAGCGCTGAGATGGCAGAGGTTGAGGAGCAAAAGCAGGTTTTTGGAGTTGATATTAGAGATATGTGTCCACAGTAGAAAATGAGTTGAAGGATAAGAATACACTGGTTAAACTTACCTTGCTTGCGATGATTGTAGTGAAGGTAGATAATTATCTACCCGTGAAAAAACTTTTTGTTTAATATATTTCATTAAACCCATTCTATAGGTAACTACATCTTCATCTGCTGCTTGTAATCTTTCTGCTACAAATTGCAGAACTCGCTTTGCTCGATTATCCCAAGTGAAGTTTTGTACTTCTTGAAAAGCACACTCAGCAATAGCATTAGCTAGCACAGGATTTTCAAATAATGCCAATATAGCTTCTTTAAAGGAAATAGGATTATCTGGCTCTGCTAAAAGAGCATTCTGTTTATCTCTTGCTACTGTCATTATTGTTGGTAAGGCTGAAGCTACAATTGGTCTTCGAGAAACCATGTAATCAAAAAGCTTAAGCGGACAAGTAGCTCCCGCTAAATTCCAGTACTTACTTGTAGGCAGAATTAGGACATCTGCTGCATATAAATAGGAAGCTAACTTCGTCTGATTGACGTGACCAACGAGTATTATATTGCTTAAACCAATCTTTTTGTAAGCCGCTTGTACTCTTTGAATATCATCAGCCCAACCGCCAACAAGTACAAATTTATACTCTGGTAGAAGACGGGCAGTTTTTAAAATTGTTGGAATCCCTTTATATTCATACAAATGTCCTGAGTACAGAACTATTTTATCTTCTTGGCAAATAGATAGTTTCTTTCGGGCTAGTTGTTTATCTTGATATGGTAGAAAATTCTTCAGATCAACTGCATTAGGTGCAACTAGTATTTTACTTCTTAGAAATCCATGCTGAATATAGTTTTCAGCTAACTGAGGTAAGGTCGTCACAATACCAAGCAATTTTTTATTATTTAAAAGTGCTTGATAAAAAGAAGTAGTTCCTTCGGGTATTGGTTCGTGCCATTCCCATAAAACAGGTACACCAATTTTTAACAAAAGCGCAGCGATAGTAGGAGTACGAGTATACACAACCGACGGAGACTTCAAACAAGCATATAAAATTGCTAGCTTATAGAAAATTTCATTTTCATAATTATAAGGAAATGGATACTTAATTTTGAAGTGCATTGGTAAGCGGACAAGCTTAAATTTATGATGCAACCCATACCATGTTTGAAAATCTGAATTCATTCCTTGAATAGCTGACGAAATATCTCCAGAAGTCACCAATTCAAAATCTTCAATATTTTCCGAAAAGGCTTGTGCCATTTTAGCTACTTGTATTGTATGAGCCATTTTTGATGGTAAATTACCTTTTGACAGATAAATCAAACTTGATAAACTTTTCATTCGCTTCATCTACAAAACAGTTAAAACTAACTTGAATATGTACTTAATATTCTATGAAAAATTGATTTTATGCAATTATAGAAAAGTTCAGTTGTATCCAACTAAGTTCTATTTAAAATAGTTGTGTTATCTACTATTCCTGAATAAACCCAACTTTTTATATATAGACAAATGTTGACTATAGTCAGAGGATAGAAGAAACCGAATAACACCTAAAGGAGTACTTTCACAATACACAAAGAATTTTATGCATTTCGGATACGTGTATTTTTTATTTAAGAGCATCGTAAGATGCAAAACTTGTAGTTGTAGAGAGGTGAGAAAATGTTGATATTTCAACCGAAAGATATCAAGCGAAAAATCGTAGGCGATCGCTTTCGAGCCTTGCCTGGAATGGTTAACTATCCCTTACGTCAATGGGTGTTTTCTTTTGCTACAACAAACCTTGGTTTACAGACAATTTCAAAAGAAAAAATACTAGAAAAAAGTAGTAAATACAACGTTATTAGGTTTGGTGTAGGAGAAACAATCGTAGCCAGAAAACCAGTTGAAGGTTCAGATATTTTACCAAAGCTAATGACGAATCACATTGGTAAATTTACATTACAAAAGCCATTTATATCTGAATTTACAGAAGCCACGCTTGTTGGCTCTACAGCTGTGGGCTTTAACAAAAATGGTCATGTTATTTCAGAAACAGTTTCTCCAAATCGCTTGAGTAAAACTTTACCCATCAATACTATACTTTCAAGAAAATTAATTCGTCACGAAATTCCTCAAATAGATACAGCTAGTTCTTTAGTCAATATTTACAACCGCAACTATTTTCACTGGATAGTAGATTGTTTACTTAGACTTGAAGGAATTGAATATTACCATGCACAAACAGGAAGAAAACCACTTTTAATTATTGATTCAAATCCTCCAGCTTGGAAGATAGAGTCCCTGAAACTTTTGGGGTACAAGCCTGAAGATTATATCTACTGGAATGGATTTGGTATTAACATTAAAAGACTAGTAGTATCCTCTTTCCGTAGAGAGAAAAGCCTTATATCACCAGTAGCATGTCACTGGCTACGTCAGCGCGTACTCAGCAATCTTCCTAAATCACAGGATAAAAAGTCTTACTCTTCAAGAATATATATATCACGCCCAAAAAGTGCAGGTCGTCAAGTTATTAACGAAGAGGAAGTTTTAAAGGCTTTAACTCCGCTCGGCTTTGTGTCATACACTTTAGAGAATATGAGCTTTACTGACCAGGTAGCCCTCTTTTCACAGGCAGAAATAGTAGTCGCTGCTCATGGTGCTGGTCTCACAAATATAGTATTTGCGCAGAAATTGATCGTTATCGAACTTTTCGGTTCAATGGTTGCTCCTTTTTATTTCTTATTAACGCAAGCATTAGGTTTTCAGTATGGATGTTTGCTATCAGAACCAGAGATAAACAATCAGTATAGTGAAAAGTTTAAAGGATTAGTAGTCAAGATTGATAAATTACAGCATCTGGTAGTTCAAATGATGAAAGAACATTCTAGGAAATAATAAAAAAACACTAAATAGTTACAACACATTTTGATAAAAAAATAAACTACTAATTTTCTACATATTAATTTATGCTAATCTTCAGCAGAATATAAAAATCTAGCTTTGAAAACAACGGGTACGTACTCATATTTAATTTGCTTTTATACATTGACAAAAATAAATTACTCAGTCTATTTATAAAATAGGAGAGCTAGAATGGCAACGCATATTACTCAAAAAAAATTAGAAGATACAACTAGCGGATTACATTCATCAAACAAATATTCTTACGATTCAAATTTGAGGCTAATAGATGAAGTATTAGTTTGCCCACTTGACAAAGGTGAACTCATACCACAGCCTCAAGGATTAATTTGTAAAGTTTGCAACACAAAATATTATCAAGCTGAAGTTGATTCAAAGTCTAATAATCTAGATTTTCGTTGTCTTAGTCATAAATCTCAAGTTAGCATTGAGTTTCAGATACCACAACCTTTTTTGAGCGAACAACAAATCAAAAACCTTGGTTATGCAACAAGAGTAGAATACAAATGCATATCGCGTGAGGAGATTAGAGATAAATATCAAACAAAATTGCAGAAAGAGATATTATATTACATTGCTCAAATTAGAAGTGAATTGGGGTCAAATATAAAAGCTTTAGATCTTGGATGTGGCTCTGGTGGTAATAGAAGTTATCTTAACTCTGTAGGAATTGAAAATGTAATCTCAGTAGATTACTCATCGCCTGAAGCAGATATTTTAGTTGATGCACACCGTCTTCCTTTTAAAGATTCTAGTTTTGATTTCATTTTGACGACAGCCACTATAGAGCATTTTTATAATCCATTTATTGCTTTTGCTGAAATTAGCCGCGTTTTAAAGCCTGGTGGGGCTTTAATTGCTTCAGGTAGTTTTTGGGAGAGTTGGCACGATCAGTCTTGTTTTCACTTTACCCCAAATGGGTTTTTCATACTCTGCAACTCAGCAGGACTTACACTAGAAGATTTATGGTCTGGCTGGGGATTTATCCCAAGTATATCTTCGCATGCTCTAGATTTAAGAAAGTTTAAAAAATATACTTATAAGCTACAAGATTTATTTGATGCATTCCTACGCCTACGTTGGGGTAATGACTTTGCTTTCAAACACCGTTTAAAAACTAGTGGTTCATTTGGTATTTATGCAAGAAAGAATTATTACTCTGTATAAGTCAAAATATCAAAGTTTTAAACAAAATATTTGAGTCACTGATTAACGATAGTTATCAAAAAAAGTTTGGCTCGATTATTCGGAGAGAATTTTGAAAATAATCTACATTTCAGAAGGCAACTTACCCTCGCAAGAAGCAAACTCTATACAAGTTGCCAAAATGGCTCAAGCTTTTGCTCAAAAGGTTGAAGACTTTGAACTCATTACCTTAGGTGATTTATGGTCACTTGTGCAAAACAATAGGTTTGATTTTCAGAATTGGTACGGATTAACAAAAGAATATAAAATTACGCAACTACCTTTACTTTGTAGAAATAGTTATCCATTTCCCCGAAAATATCGCAACAAGTTTCGCAGTCAGCATTTCTCGCGTTGGGCAGCATTCTATGCTGCCATGAAATCTCCTGATTTAGTTTATACTAGGTCAAAGCAAGCAGCAAAAATTGCACTAAGTTTAGGCTTGAATATTTTATACGAATGGCATTTACCTGTAAAAGATGGCTTTTTCCCAAAACAAACCTTGACGAAACGCAATTTTCTAGGACTTGTGACGATCTCTCAACAATTAGCAAGCGAATATGTTACAGCAGGGCTTCCTCTGGAAAAAGTAATAGTTGAGCATGATGGTGTTGATTTAACACATTTTCTTCCTTATCAATTAAAAGAAGAAGCTCGGCAAAAATTACAACTTTCTTTAAGTATACCAATAGTAGTCTATGCAGGTCATTTGTATGACTTTAAAGGAATACCAACGATTTATCAGGTTGCGCAGTTGATGCCAAACTGTTTATTTCTATTATTAGGAGGCTGGCAACATGATATTGAACAAGCCCGAAAAGTATGTCAACGCGATCGCCTTTTTAATGTAAAAATTATTGGACACGTACCTCAAACTCAACTCCCGACTTATCTATATGCCAGTGATGTTTTGATCCTGCCAAATAGTGGCAAGCATGTTTGGTCAGCGACAACTTCACCACTCAAGTTGTTTGAATATATGGCAACACATAGACCTATCGTTGCTTCTGCCCTACCAAATATTACTACTGTTCTACAACATAAGAAAAATGCCCTCTTAGCTGAACCCGATTGTCCTCAATCATTTAAGCAAGCTGTAGAAGAATTACTTATTAATCCCCAAATGGGTAAATCCCTTGCAGAACAAGCCTTCCAAGATGTTCAATACTATACCTGGGAACAGCGTGCTGAACGTATTCTTCAGTTTTTCACAAAGAAACTACAGGAAAATCATTACTCTACCCAGCCGAATTTTTATCCTTAAGTTTTGAGGAAGCTAGCTTTTAAATCTGGTCAATGTAAATTAAAACAAAATTAAGGAATTAATATATGCTTCAAAAGATATCGACAAATTCTCATAGTTATGCTAACAACATTTCCAAGAAGATATCTCGGAAAGGCATTTACAGCTTTTTAGAAAATGAGTTCGATCAAATTCAAGCAAAAGAAAAAGTTTTGAATATTGGTGCAGGAGGAGATATAGGTTTTTTATTAAAAAAATATGCTCAGAAAAAGGATTTTCAAATAGTTTCTTTTGATATCGACGAGCGAACTAAACCCGATATTGTAGGAGATATATGTACTCACAATTTTAATTGTAAGGATTTTTTTGATTTTATTGTTATTTGTGAAGTTCTTGAACATGTTAGTGCACCTCACTTAGCTATTGAACAAATTCACACTTTATTAAAACAAAATGGTAAATTAATTTTGACAGTTCCTTTTATTTTTCCTATTCATTGTCGTCCTTACGATTATTACAGATTCACAAAGTATGGTTTAAAAATATTATTAAAGGACTTTAGAGATTTAAATATTATTGAAAGAAATTCATGGGCAGATGCTATTTATGTATTAATTATAAGATTAGTTAAAGAGAAGAAAAAACTTACTAAAATAATTGCACCATTTTTAATTATTTCTTCTTATGTTTTTATTCCTTTTAATTTGTTGTTATCCAAACTTATTCCTTCAGACTTTATAACAACAGGCTACTTGGTAACTGCTAAAAAATAATTAAGATAAACCATTTATGAACATAAATAATTTAATTAATTGTCCTTTCTTTATTGTTTTTGAACCAAGATCCGGCTCTACTTTGCTGGCAAATTTGCTAGTTAAATTTGCGGACATAGCTTTGCCCCCAGAAAGTAATTTCATTAAAGTTATTTTAACAAACTATTCTAAGGAGCTAATAGAAAACGAGCAAGATTTACACACAATAATCAATGTTTTATATAAAGATGCAAAGTTTAATGATTGGCAAATTCATGCCGAGGAAATAATTCAATTTGTTCAACCAAGTTTACCAGTTAGTGTAGAAGATTTTATTTTATCTATATGTACAGTTTACAAAGAAAAGAACTTTCCAAAAGCAAAACTATTTGGATTAAAGCATATTTACTATTTATCAGAATTTGAGAAAATGAAATCAATGTTTCCAAATTCTAAATTTATTGGAATTATCCGAGATGGAAGAGGAGTTTTTAACTCGCAAAAAAATAGCATATACTCAGTTACTGGCAAACCATTTGAAACAGATCCTTATAAAGGAGCAAAACGCTGGTGTACAACTATAAGTTTACTAAAACAACTTAGCAATAAATATCCAAAAGATACAACCACCATATACTATGAAGAATTAGTTAATTGTCCAGAGGAAACTGTTAAATTGCTATGTGTTTTTTTAGGTGTTATTTATCAAGGCAATCTAGAGGTAAGCCAAAAATATGTAGTTCCTGAACGATATGGCAATTTACATAGCAATATTGATAAAGAAGCAATAACTGATCGCATAGATGGATGGAAAAAATCTTTGTCAAAGAGCGAAATTTATACGTTTGAATCTGTTGCTTATAAATATTTAATTTCAGCGGGGTATAAATTAATAAACAATTATTTTCTTCTTAAAATGAAGCGCATTAAAGAAGTTTGTCAACGCTCATTTAAATACATATTAAACACGTAAATTGCAAATCTGATTCATTGCATTCAATTTTGATATCTTAGTAGAGTAATCTCATAATCTACATTCCAACGCACTCATCGCCATGATTGTGTAGATATTCTGCTATTCTTTAGCCTATGGGCAAGTATCGCTACATTCTCTTTAATAAGCCATATGGTGTTTTAAGCCAATTTACTGATAGCAGTAACGAAGCAAGAAGTACACTGAAGGACTATATTGCGGTTCCTGCGGTGTATCCTGTTGGGCGTTTAGACTGGGACAGCGAGGGGTTGATGCTATTAACGAACCACGGACAGCTACAGCATCGTCTCTCACATCCACGATTTGAGCATCCCCGCACGTATTGGGTACAAGTTGAAAGAATTCCTGATGCTGTGGCGTTGGCTCAATTACAGCAAGGCGTTATCATTGACAATTACCAGACGCGACCAGCAATTGTGCGTTTATTCGATACTGAACCAGCAATTGCACCACGATCGCATCCGATTCGCTTTCGCAAAAATGTTCCCACCGCTTGGTTAGAAATCACACTCACCGAAGGTAAAAACCGTCAAGTACGTAGAATGACGGCGAAAGTAGGGTTTCCGACTTTAAGATTAGTGCGAGTCGCGATCGCAGATCTCAAACTTGGCGATCTACAACCAGGACAATGGCGCAATTTAACACCACCAGAACAACAATCACTCCTAAAACTCTTATCGCCGCGATCGCAGCGCTGAATTTAGGGAATAATTAGTCAGTCACAATAAAGCAATTAAGTGCATCAGTCCTGAGTAATTGTGGGCATGAGGAATAAATTGTGGCAAGTTGGATTTGTAGCCGATTACAAAAGTGCTATTGTGCTTCAAAGTTTATAATATGCTAATTTGCCCCCAGTGCCAGTTTGAGAATCCCAACAACAACAAATTCTGCCAACAGTGCGGTACTTCGCTAACGCATAAATTTTGTGCAGAGTGCGGTAGTACTGTGGCATTAAATCAAGAACGGTGCCAAAAGTGTAACGCGCTTACTGGAAAGATCTACTTCGCGATCGCACAACAATTGCAGCCGCCGTTGACAACTGCTACCGTTACCGAGACAACAGTCCAAACCGCAGTGACAATTGTAGACAAAACTGCTGATTCAGACTTCGCACCACAACAATTAACCGTTGGGGCATTTTTAGATCAACAACAGCGCTATCAAATTCTTGATATACAGCCCGCAAGCGAATCAGTCAATGACACCGAAGTTTGCTTGCGCGTCCTCGATTGTCAACCATTGCAAGTATCACCCCTCCTCGCGGGTGCAGCCACCGTCACAGAAATTCCGGCGATCGCGCAAACTTATCTAACACTTCAAGCGCAGCTGCATCAAACATTACCTGCGATTCACGATGCGTGGCAAAGTGACGGCGGACAAATTGTGTTGATTGAGGATCGTTCTGATTG
The DNA here is from genome assembly GCF_000317555.1 of Gloeocapsa sp. PCC 7428. Taxonomy (GTDB): domain Bacteria; phylum Cyanobacteriota; class Cyanobacteriia; order Cyanobacteriales; family Chroococcidiopsidaceae; genus Chroogloeocystis. The sequence goes on along the minus strand of NC_019745.1, from coordinate 1,551,671 downwards.
GCAACCGATGATCGCATTGTGGCAAGAGGACAATACTTCTTTGCTACAAATTCTGCACTGGTTGCACGAGATGCTGCAACTTTGGGTAGCACTCGAACCTTGTCAATGTCGGCAAAGCTTGTTAAAACTCAATAATTTGCGCGTCGATGAAGACGGTGTTTTGGCACTACAACGCTTGTATGCTGAGGAAGCTGAGGTTACTTTACAAGATTTAGGACAGATTTGGTTTGAGTTATTTCAAGCATCGCAACAAACTCAGTTTAGCGCGATAGTTGAACTTCTCAACGAGTTACAAAGCGGAGAACTTCAAGCAATTGATACGTTGCGATCGCGTCTAGAAGCAATCGCCGCAGAACTTCAAGATCAAAGCGAATCGACAAACATTGTTCAAGACTCGCTAGTAGAAATCGAAGACACTCAAATTTCTGCCGAGAATATGCCAACAGTATTGTTACCCATGACATTATCTAGCCTCGAAGACGCAGGCAGTACGGATGTCGGTCGCCAACGCGAACACAATGAGGATTTTTTTGGGATTGCAACAACAATTAACAAACAAAACACTCCAAGCGATCGCCAACTCCAAGCGCGTGGGTTATATATTCTTTGTGATGGTATGGGCGGACACGCTGGCGGTGAAGTTGCTAGCAAACTCGCGGTACACGCAATCAAAGAGTATTTTGAAACGCACTGGGAACCTGACAAGCTACCGGAGGAAACCACAATCCGCGAAGCGGTGCGATTAGCCAATCAAGCAATTTACGAACTCAATCAACAGGAAGCGCGTTCCGGCGTAGGACGCATGGGGACAACTCTAGTCATGGCTTTGATCCAAAATACCAAAGTTGCCGTCGCTCATGTCGGTGATAGTCGCCTCTATCGTTTATCGCGTCAGCGCGAACTTGAACAAATCACGACAGATCATGAAGTCGGACAACGCGAAATCTTACGCGGAGTAGAACCTGAGATTGCGTATGGACGTCCAGATGCTTACCAACTGACGCAAGCTTTAGGACCACGCGAAGCGAGTTATGTTAATCCTGATGTTCAGTTTCTCGAACTTCACGAAGATACCTTACTGATCCTTACCTCGGATGGTCTTTCGGATAATAATTTGTTAGAACATCACTGGCATACGCACTTAGAACCATTACTCAGGTCAGAAGCAAGTTTAGAGCAAGGGCTTGCTAATTTAGTCGATTTAGCAAATCATTGCAATGGTCACGACAATATCACCGCGATTCTCATCCGCGCAAAAGTTCATCCAACAAGTGATGATTCGGAACCTACAATGCCTTTGGCATGATGCTCGTGACGATAATTTAATCTACTCAACTAGGCTTAGTGTGGTCGCACTGTACTTACTAGATCCTCAACGAAAAACACCACTACAGCAGTGGCAATTTGACTCTGAGTCGCAGATTCGGATTGGACGTTCTCCTGATAATGACATTGTATTGAGCGATCCGATGGTTTCTCGCTACCACCTCGAATTGCAGTGCGTTCATACTGGAGATCCTCAACGTTGGCACCTGACGAATCGCGGTACGAATGGCACTTTTGTTGATGGAATCTTAATGACGCAAGGTCTTGTGCGCGATCGCGCGATGATTCAACTGGCGCGCGGCGGTCCCATCCTGCAATTTCACTTAGAAGAAACAACTGTACCTGCTAACTTGCAATGCGATCATAGCGGCAATCTTCCCAACAGCCTATTTTGCACGCGCTGCGGTCAACCGCTTACCGTTTTGCGGCAAATTCGGCAATATCAAGTGCTACGTATCCTCGGACAAGGCGGTATGGGAACAACTTATTTAGCGTGGGATACGACTAAAACAGTTACCAATCCACAACTTCTCGTTTTGAAAGAAATGAACGCGGATATGGCAAAAATCGCCAAAGCGCAAGAGTTATTTGAGCGCGAAGCACGTACCCTCGCAACTCTACAGCATCCAGGAATTCCCAAGTATTACGATTTCTTCTTACAAGACGGTAAGAAGTATTTGGCGATGGAATTAATTCACGGTCAAGACCTCGAAAGATGCGTACTAGAACGCGGACCCGTAACACCAGCACAAGCGATCGCCTGGATGGTACAAACTTGTGATGTTTTAGATTATCTCCACACGCAAGACCCACCGCTGATCCACCGCGACATTAAACCCGCAAATTTACTCGTCCGCCGCGCCGATAACTCTATCGTTGTCTTAGATTTTGGTGCGGTCAAACAAAGCAGTACAACTCCTGGAACTCGCATCGGTGCAGAAGGATTCGCCGCCCCTGAACAAGAACGCGGACAACCATTAACACAGTCGGATCTTTACGCTGTAGGCGCTACACTGATTTTTCTACTGACTGGAGAAACTCCCTTTAAGTTTCTCAAACAACGCGGTCGCGGATACCGCTTCGACCTTTCCACCGTACCCACAATAACACCCCAACTACAAAGAGTGATTGAACGGGCAACAGAACCAATTCCAAGCGATCGCTATGCTACCGCCCCCGAATTGGCTGCTGCCCTCAAATCAGCTAATTGTTAAATGCCTTTACTCTTCATCCCATGCTTCAACTGCGAGTAGTTCACTCACAGGATCTTGCATCGTAAATCCGAATTCTAATAATTCTTGCTTCCAGTAATGCCATTCATTACCGTAGAGCAGAGCGATTTTCCAAATACTATCGCTTGGTTTAAGAATATTTGATTCTACCAGCGATCGCACGTGATGTTGCAATTTCACCATCGGGTGAATAACTTGCTGAGACATAACCTCGATTTGATGTTAATAATGTTTGGTCAATTCTCGACTAGAGAAGCGCGTTCAATTTGATTTAATCTGCAATGCTCAAGCTTCCCTTAGCGCGAAAAGCATTTTCTATTTATTTAGAGTACCACAAAGATTTTTAGATGGTATGTCGATTTGCCCCAAAGTACGGAAATCACTACCACGATCGCCTTGTGTACTCATGTAAGCCGCAATGCTACTTAGTCGGAACATTCATTATTAAAGCACGTCAGAGTAGAGGCGATACAAAATTATGCTCGATGCCTTTCTACTCACTCATATATCGCAATCAAGCAAAACGGTTTTGGGCAATTAATGCGATCGCGCTTTGCAGGCAAGTGGGTAGCTTAACAATAGACACAATACCAGATTGTTATTAATTTAGTTATGGATGCGTACCAGAATACTTCGCGCCAGCGTTTTCAGCAGATTGTCACCTGGGTATCGATTGTTGCTTTCTTTGGTTCAACCGCGTATGGCGCAATCGGCGCGATCAATCAGGCTGTGAAGCCCACAAATAACACAGTCGTCTCGCCAGAATCGCAACTGCAAGCGCAAGCCCAAGGCTATGATGTTGTTTTGCAAAGAGAACCCAACAACCAAGCTGCACTAGAAGGATTAGCACTCACACAATTGCAGATGAATAACCCCAATGCAGCGATCGCATCCTTAGAAAAACTCGTACAGTTACACCCCGATCGCCAGGACTATCAAAATGTACTAGCGCAAGTCAAACAACAAGTTAATCAAAAATAGCGTTCTATTTCCAAGCTTCTAATTGGTAGCTAAGGTTGCTATTTTTGTTTCCAGAGGTTCCTCCTGTCGGTGGCGCAACAACTAAATCTCCTGCTGTTTGTTCAAAATTCTACTCTGGGTTTGCTCGGACAATGCGCTCAAATTCTGCATCCAAAAGCTTTAATGAATTTATAGTCAAGCTGCTGTTCATTGCTGTAAGCAATTCTTCTAGTTCAAATGTATCACTACTATCTTCTCCTAAGCCCTCATCTCAAATTCCCCTTATGTCTCGCACGCTATGAATGACTCGCAAAATCTCTACTCCTGAGTCTGTAGGGCGGTAATTGGAGGTTTAATTACGCACAGCTTTATCAGCGATCGCACCCAATCAGAAAATCTCCCCCACAGGCGATCGCGCAAAGCGCAGTGTAGCGGTAGCGTATAGCGTAGGTAACGCCCAATCACACTCATAAGCAAAATACTAATGACAGGCGATCGCACTTTGTTTGAAAATTCATTGGTTGTAGTTTGAGCGATCATCTATAAGTAGCCACTAAAATAATGTATGCAATCATTAATTATCCTAATTTTCGATTTTATTGTAGATAGTTAAAAAATTATGGAACACGTATTTAACTGGAAGCCCGAACAATCGTTACTGGAAAAAGTAATTGCTTTAGCTCAGCAAACAGGACAACCACCAGAAATAATCATTACCGAAGCCGTCAAGCAGTATATTGAAACATCAACAATTCAACAAGCTACCGAACCAGATCCGCTTATCGGATTATTTTCTAGTTCTGCTGATTTAGCAACCCAGTCAGAGGCTATTTTACAGCAGGAAATTACTCAAAAATCAGGATGGACATGGAAAGAGCCATCGTAGTAGCAGATACGGGTTTTGTTGTTGCATTGCTCAATCGTTCTGATATTAGACATAGTGAAGTTGTTGCAGTTTATCAAAAATATACACAAGTATTACTTCCTCAAACTGTTTTAGCTGAAGTTACCTATTTATTAGGTAGGGATGCAGGAATTTTAACTGTAGTTGCTTTTTTACGAGGAATGGCTACTAGTCGCTTTAGGCTTGGAGCGTATAGCTGCAATTCTTGAGAAATATGCTGATAGTCGAATTGACTTTGTAGATGCTAGCGTTATGGCTTTGGCAGAACGTTTAAACAGTAAAACTATTCTTACATTAGATCAGCGAGATTTTAGTATATTTCGTCCACAGCATTGCGAAAGATTTGATATTTTACCTTAATAACGAAATGGGCGATCGCACGACGAAGCGCAGCATTAAAGCGATCGCATTTTGTTGAATCTATTGCTTGAAGTTTGCGCGATCGCTTTTAGTAAATTTGCTGTAGAGGTGGGCAGATTGCTCTTACAAAACCAAAAAATAGTAACCGCTAACTTAATTAACTCAGCTACAATTCAACCTATTACCAATTACCCATTACCTAATCTTACTCGACCCAGTACCACAATCATTAGCATTATCTGGACTAGCTACTAAGTCGATTCCCTTTTCATTTGCCTCACACAAAATAGCTTGAGTAAGTTCTGAATCAGTAAAGACACCACCTGCATAGCCCTTTAGTTCAGCGTTATTTGCTTGTGCTTTGTTAGCAACGCCTCTTTGAATATTAGTAACCGCTGTTGCTGAATAAAGATAATTTACGCTATTTTCTATGCCAATACCTAATTTTTCTATAGCATTTGTACTCTCAGCATCTTCTACAAATGTTTGATTCTCAAAATAGTACGTTTGCTGAGCGCGATTCATAGCACCAACATTAGTTTTAGCTTCAGATTGCCGTGCTTTTGTGGTTTGACCAAGAAAAGAAGGCATGGCGATTGCAGAGAGGATGCCGATAATAATAATGACAACGAGTAATTCGATTAGCGTAAAACCTGTATTAATTTCATTCTTCCTATTTATAACCCTGAAATACTCTAAGTAATGACACTTAAATTTGACTTTCATTTAAGTTAATGAGTTATACGTAAAATCTAAATTTAGTAATAAAAATCTTATTGAGTTTTAAAGCAAAAACTGAAGGTAGTAAAAAGAGGTGGTAGAAAGACTTCTACCACCTTACACAAAGAAGCTAACTTCAATTTTTATTTCAACTGAGTTTGAGTGTCAGCACAGCCAGCACTAGTTGGATTGGCTGGTGCATCTGTGCTTGCAGTTTTACTTTCACAAAGAATAGCTTGAGTAGCTCCTCCAGTTTTAAAAACACCACCCGCATAACCTTTGAGATCAGCATTCTCCGCTTGTGCTTTATTGACAACATCTGTATTTGCATTAGTAGGTGATGCTGCTGAATACTTATAATTGGCACTGTTTTTAATACCAATACCCATTTGCTCAATCGCGGTTTTTGCTCCTTCCCCTGTTCCATCTACAGCAAATGCTTGATTTTCCAGATAATAAGCTTGCTGCGCTCTATTCATCGCACCTACGTTTGTTCTCGCTTCAGATGCACGTGCTTTAGCAGACTGGTTGAGGAACGAAGGTAGAGCAATAGCGGATAGAATACCAATGATGATGATGACTACGAGTAATTCAATTAGCGTAAAACCTTGTTCTTTTTTCTTGCCGCTCAAGTGTTGTAGTAACTTTACTTTTAGTTCGGTTTTCATGGTGAGTTCTTCCTTTCGGTATATATTTAACTTTTAACCTCTAGATATAACTTGCCCACTTATTACCAAATACATATCACCTCCAGAAATTTTTTTTGACTTTCTAGCTGCAATTTTGATACATAAGGTTGTAATGCTTATCTACAGAGCCTTGTGGAGTTTTACGACCCTTCAAAAAAATGGTTGTGTATAAAATGTTTTACTGACAACAGTATTTTCATCAGTCTTTTGTTGTCTAGCCAAGGCAACTGTGTCTATGCTAACCGAATGAAGTGATGAGCAGTGATCGCCTATATAACTGTGATAGTTAACGAAAGTGCAGTTTTGCTTTTGATGAATTGAAAGCGCGATCGCTTTTAGTGGTGCGCTACGTGCGATCGCCTATGAGAGTGATTGAAATGCGATCGTACTAAAGGCTTTATGCCAAGAAGAACAGCATTTGACACTTAATACACTTCTTTGCTACACATTGCTTGACATAATTACAGGAATAGTATGATTTCGATGTTTGCGGTAAATTCTAAAATCACTATCAAGCGTCAACACCATACTTGCTGTATACTGTTCAGCCATCCGAACCAGACAAGCATCTGCTAAAGACATTGGCACAGACTGTAACGCGCTAGCAGTTCACCTATCAAGCCGACTTCTTCATCTAAGCGAAACGGTATCTGAATGACTCCTGTGTTTATCAAAGAAATGACAGCTTGACTACCACCATACACATTTCGGAGTAGAAAACAAGCTTCTGACAACACAGCTTCACAAGTTAACAAAGGTGGCTCAATTTTATTTAACTCTACTGTTATCCAGCCATGAAACTGATCGCGGCGATTGAGTGCAGCTACTAGTGGTCCTGTATCTAATAGTATCTGCGGCTTGCTCACGCACCATAACCTTCCATATACTTCTTGTTAGTAGATAAATCTTCTGCTCCTTCCACACAGCCAATATACTGCTGCGCAAGGGTAAACACAGATGCTGGTACGCGCTCTTGATGAGAAGAATTTTCAAGTCTTTTACTTTGGAGAAACTCAACAAAATCAAGGACTTCCTGCTGTTTTTCTACAGGAAGGGTTTTTAGCTTTTCTATAACTGTCTGTTCAATACTCATTATTAATCATCTCTAAATAATTACTCGCTTGTGGTTTAAAATTACTTCCAATTTATCAGTTAACATTAACCATAACGCGATCGCCTATATTACTGTGATAGTTAACGAAAGTGCAGTTTTGCGGTTGATAAATTGAAAGTGCGATTGGGCTTTGCCTACGCTAGACGCGATCGCATGTATTGCAGTGCTTCTAGGCGATCGCGGAGGTAGTCATGGTGATGCGATCGGGGTAACACGCCTCTTCTGCTGTACAAAATGTTGCTTTGGTTTCTTCGTTCACCCCTGCTGATAGTATCAAGTTCTTCAGGCAAGATTACAGGAATCTCCGCCTTAACAAATCCAGATGGATCGCGAGTTACTATTGCATCTACGTTATGCATTACCGCACAGACATATTGCACGGCGTCCTCAAAATCTTGAAAATTCAGTGCAAGCGCTTGTTCCAGTACTTCTAGATCGACTGTACAAATGTTTAAATCTGACAGAACTTGCGTAATAGCATCTTGAGCCACTACTTTTCCTGCTGCTCTACGGACGATGTAATAGATGTTGGTGATTGTCGTTGCTGCAATAAATCCCTCAATATCTCCAGTATCAATACGCTCAAATAATATTGCTGCATTTTCCACAAACGGTTCTCGCTCTTGCAAGAAGTCAAGAACCACATTAATATCAATCAAAATCCGCATTACTGATATTTTTCGGTCAAATAAGTTACGTACTCCTCTTGAGGATCAGTTTCCCCTGTATTAGTTGAACTCTTTGCAATTCCTCGCAATCGAGACAAGTTTCTCTGTTTCAGCTTGGGATGTGCTTCCCGTTTCAGAGACTCCAAAAGAGCTTGTACCAACTGCCAGCGATCGCTAACTGGTAATTGTAATGCCTGTTTTTGCAATTCTGGCAGCGTCATCAGCATTCTCCTCAATCCAGCCTATTGCATCTATTTTAACGAGCCAAGTAACAACTCTAGTTAACACATCATGGCATTTTTCTTATTCAAGAGTCACTGAAGCTAGTTCGTGGAAGTGCGATCGCGCAAAGCACAGTAGCAGCAATCGCCTGAGTTCGCATACAAACAACACAGCTTAGGTAAAATTGACTCAATATATTACTGTACAATGCTTTGTGATTGAGACATGACTGAACTACTTCGCCGTGCAATTGCACAAATCGAAAAACTCCCAGACGAGCAACAAGATGCGATCGCGCTTAAGCTTCTCAATGAACTCGAAGATGAACAAGCTTGGAAAACTCGCTTTGAAGCAACAACCGATCAACAATGGGATCGACTGGCTGCTACGATCCGCCAAGAGATTGCCAATGGTGAAACGGTTCCACTCGATGACATTTTCCCATCTACACCAATTACCGCGCACTAGGTTTGATTGAGTCAGAGCGTATTTATTGGTTTTGGATTGGAGTGCAGCGTATAATGAGTTACTCCAACGATTGTAAGTTCAAATCAATTGATGTGCGATCGCGTATGAGAGTCTACACAAAGACAGTCATTAATAACAGGGGAGAAGCAAAATCAGAAGCGGTGATAGAAAAGAGCGATTGCACGTATTGCAGTGCTTCTAGGCGATCGCAAGTATTAACTCGTGACTAAGTTATAACTCCACACATTGCAACTAATAAACTTCATCATGCGTCCCGATATCGAGCAGAACAATAACTTCAATATTCATTTCTGTGTCTTGTTCAATAGAGAAGACAATGCGACAATCATAACCACACGACCAGGATTGAAAACCATCGAGTTTGCCACTGAGTTTGTGAGTGCCTAGTGTTGGGGCAAATACATCAACTTCCATTTGCTTGAGAGTATCTTCAATACGTTGCTGAAGATCAGTATTTCGTTTGACAAACTTGCGAAAAGCGCGTTTGAACTAGGGAGTTACAACCAACTGTCTCATGCTTCTGGTTCATGCAAACACTCGCGCAGCACGATAATGGCATCTTCGGCTGATTGGTGTGGAAATCTACCTGCGCGAAACTCCATCAAGGTTTGTTGAGCATCTGTCGCTATTTCTATACGACGACTTTCGTTAAGGCGGTTTTGGAGAATGTTGATCAGCATTTCTTGCTGTTCTCTAGGTAGCTGCGAAGCCGTCTCCAACACTTGAGCGAGAGTATTCATAAGTTGACAGTTGCACAGTTGAGTTAATTATATCGTTTATTGTTGAGCATGAATCACAGATAACTCGACTGTGAATTGATCGCTACCAATAAACCCATATCTAATAATCTGCGGTTTTTAGCTTTTCTACAACTGTTTGTTCAATACTTATCATCAATAGTCTCTGGTTAATTGCTCGCTTGTGGTTTAAAATTACTCCCAAGTAATCACCTAGCATCAACGTAACGCGATCGCCTGTATTACTGTGATAGTTAACGAAAGTGCAGCTTTGCTGTTGATAAATTGAAAGTGCGATCGCTTTTAGTGGTGCGCTATGCGCAATTAAAACAAAGTCTTTTTAGGACTTAAGTTTCACTCAATTCCTGTAGTATTATTACTATGTTTCTTTTTAGATCAGACAAATTTTGCTCTACTACGTTCCAAACCTCATTGAGATCCACACCCAAGTATCCGTGAATCAAGACGTCTCGTAACCCAGCTACCCGCCGCCAAGGAACTTCAGGATGACTTTGCCGTAGTTCTTGAGATAGTCTTTTAACAGCTTCTCCAATCACTTCAAAATTACGAATTACCGCATCCTGAATGATCGGAGTCTCTAAAAAAACATTCTTACCCTCTTGGGTATATGTCTCAATCGCTCAATCCGTTGAATGATATCAGTTAAGTAAAACTGATCGTTCTTCACAAGGGCAATGCTTCGCTCAAAATGCGATCGCGGATACTTGCTTGTAGTCCTTTTTCAGTTGCAACTTCCACTTTTATGCCTAATAAATCTTCTAAGTCTTGCATGAGTGCCACGCGATCTAAAAGACTGCGGCTCGATTCTAATTCTACTAATAAATCAATATCACTATCTGGTTGTGCTTCACCTCGTGCTACTGAACCAAAAACTCTCACATTGTACGCTCCATGTTGAGCCGCAATGCGGAGAATTTCTGATCGTTGTTGATCAAGTAGCTCGCGAATACCCATAAATTTTTAATATGTAGACATTTACGTAAATAGCATATTGATTTTAGCCTTACAAGCAATGCGGGCGATCGCCTGTATTACTGTAATAGTTAACCAAAGTACAGTTTTGCTGTTGATGAATTGAAAGTGCGATCGCTCTCTTCAATCAGAGTCATTTATAGAAATGCGATCGCTTATATAGCAAAACGCATTCAGCTTAGGACAAGTATATTGAGTAAATGTATTCTCGATAAAGCTTTTAAAATAAGAGCTAATAGCTAATCGCTAACTGCTATACTACCAGAAATATAGCAGGAGTCAGCGTTAAACTTCCCTCAGGCAAGTCACTACAAGCTTCTATATCGAAACTAACTTATTGCATTCGCTGCGAACCGTTAGCACAAGCACTCGCACTCGTTGGCGCGTTTATCGGTGCGTTTCCTGCACTATTTGCCTCACACAAAATTGCTACAGTTGTTAGATTATTTGCTGACTTAAAGACGCCACCAGCATAACTTTTCAAATCTGCTTGCTGTGCAGTTGCCAAGTTTGCAACTTGATTGATGAAATCGTTACCACTCACTACGTAGTTATAACTAACGCTATTGACAACGCCTACACTTAATTTATTTACATCGTCTGCAAATACTTGATTTTCTAAATAATAAGCTTGCTGCGCTCGGTTCAAAGCGCCAGTACTATTTTTTGCTTCCGACTGCCGAGTTTTCGCTGCTTGATTCAGAAACGACGGCATTGCAGTAGCAGAGAGAATACCAATAATAATAATAACCACTAGCATCTCAATGAGCGTGAAACCTTCTTCGTGTTTTCTGTCCCTCCGATATAGAAATTTAGCCTTAAGTTGGGTATTCATAGTACTTTTAGCTATAGAGTGGGTAAAATGTTTTGCTAGTAATTAAACTTAGCTTGCCCACTCATCGAGGTTTTCACATATCCAACCGTCAAAAATTCATCCTCAGTCAAGCTGATGACATCTATTTTTAGGTAATAAAAGTGCGATCGCTTATGAAAAATAATATCATCTCCGGCTAAATAACTAGAACATATGAACACTCATCTACCAGATTTGCTATGACTCTACCGTTCTACAAGAATATAACCGCGACTTTCCAACCCAATAAGCGCGTTACTCAGCACTTCTAAAGCTTCATTTGCACTAAATGGCTCTAGTGTTGCCAAATTCACAGGGCGTATTTTCTGCCAATGTGCTACAAGCGATCGCATTGATTGCGGTGCTTCCCACAAAGGTAACAAACAAGCTGCAACTGTACTATCTATCGATACGTGTTTTTCTACAATTGGTAAATACTGGCTAATTTCAAACGTGTTTAACTGCGAAACGGATTTCAGCAACTCTTGTTTAATCTCCGGTGTTCTTAGTTGCGGTACAAGATGAATGCGTGTCGTTTCCCACTCAGATAATGTCCAATCTGCAACCAAAACAAAATCTTGTTCTTGCTGCGGATGACCACACCAAAAGTCTAACAGGCGATGAACCGGATGTAATAATTCAAATAAAGTCAATTGTTCTTCGATACTAATCTCCGGTAAGCTCATTGCTAAAAAAACTGGGAGATCGTCAGGTTCTTTAAACAACTCCATCAAATTCCATTGTCGCCAATTTACCATGCTGATGAACTCAAGCTCAGCTTTGCGAATTGCAGCGAATGTCTCAGGGATTGTGTAGCCTTTATCTCCCTGAAATAACAGATTCATCAAAATTCGTTCTGGATCAGCTTCTAGTTGCGGACTCCATGTCAAAGCTTTAAGCTTTACTTGATCTTTTAAAGCATTCATCGTGTCTCGCACCAAGTCAATTTCTAATTCTTCAGGGTTTTCATCCATTAACCCCATCATTTTGAAGACTTCTTGGGCGCGGTAGTAGTAAGTGCGTTGCAGTGAACTGTGTAAATTAGCGCGTATAATTCCATCAGGCTTGAGAACCGACTTCATCGCCTGCAAGCCTATCGCTGGTTCACTCAACAAATACAGTACATCATCGCAATTAATATAGTCAAACTGTAAACCTAAGCTCGGTAAGTCTTCAATCCTACATACGTGAAACTGTGCATTGTCAAAGCCGTGATATTGCAACCGTTGTTTCGCAAGTTCAATCGAGTTTGCAGAGATGTCTACACCAACAATCTTTGCCCCTGGATTGGCTTCCGCTAAAATCAATGATTTATACCCTGAGCCACATCCTGCGTCTAAAATTAACTTACCCTCAGTACTAATGACTTTTTGATTGCGCAAGTAATACGCATTTACCAAACTATGGATATACAGCGCCATAGCGTCGTTCTTCGGCGACTTCTCTAACGCAATTCTAGGGTAAGGTCCGGTATCAAACTGCTGCCGAATCTTCTCACTTATTTCAGTCAAAATCTGATTCATATCCTGCAATTCCTACTGTAACCGCAACGAAGGTAAGCCCTACTTCACCTCAATTGCTAATATGCCCAGATATGATAAAAATCTTGCAAACGTACGGGTGTATTTCTGATGCAGATGGTAGATATAAAAGCATAGAAAGTGCGATCGCTTCCTATTCTCTATCTGTTAGCCCTTGATAGTTACCTCATAGCATTAACGCTGGCAATCTTCTGCAATCATTTGAGCCGAGTCAGGTGTGATACCGACACGTTTGGCAATTGTCGCGTTTCGTCGATCGATACTTGCTAATACTTCTCCTCGCGATCGCCTTTGCCGCAATGACTGCTTTAAGAGTACAATGATTTGCTGATTTACCGAGCGACGTTCCCGATCTGCAATTTCTTTAATTTGCTGATAAAGATCCTCTGGAACATCACGTCAACTTAGGTTCGCCATAATTTAAGATTTTTAATTTAGCAAGGTCGTAGCATAAGACTAGCATTTTGATGTAATTCTTGAAAAGCCATATACTTTAGCAATAATTTCATAGTGTGTGGCAGAAGTGCGATCGCATCCATTTAGTGCAATGTTGTAGTTGATAGTGGCACACAATATTTATATGTGCATTGATTGGAGAGTCGCACCAATGACTGCTATTACTCTTAATCTACATTCGGTTGTTGACTTAACAGACGAGCAGTTTTATCAACTTTGTCAAACTAACCCAGATCTCAAATTAGAACGCACCGCGACTGGGGAAATTGTGATGACACCACCAACTGGCTGGGGAACGGGAAAGAAGAACACTCAACTGACAAAACAATTAGCAATTTGGGCTGATCGCAATCAAACTGGAGTAGCATTTGATGCTTCTACTGGTTTCAAATTACCTAATGGAGCAAATCGTTCTCCCGATGCAGCATGGGTAAAACAAGAAAGAATCGATACTCTCAACGCAGATCCTGATACATTCTTACCTTTAGCCCCTGACTTTGTGGTGGAGTTGATGTCTGCAAGTGACAACATAGAAACAACCCAGGCGAAAATGCAAGAATACTGCGACAATGGCGTACGCTTAGGATGGTTAATCGACTCGAAAAACCAGCGTGTGGAAATCTATCGTCAAGGACAACCAGTAGAAATATTAAACTCACCTGTCAGCTTATCCGGTGAAGACGTGCTACCAGGGTTTGTTTTGGATTTACAAAATATTCTTTAACCTCAATCTCGATTTAAAATCCGCAACGATACGACTAGCTCTCTGTGTAACTTTTTGTTATACTAAGCTAAACGTAGTCATTATGAGTTTGTATAAGCATCCATGACAAATCCAACAGTAGAGAACTTAGTAATCATTGGTTCTGGTCCAGCTGGGTATACCGCCGCAATTTATGCTGCACGAGCTAACCTCAAACCGATTGTATTTGAAGGCTTTCAAGCTGGGGGTTTGCCTGGTGGACAGCTAATGACAACGACAGAAGTAGAAAATTTTCCAGGCTTTCCCGAAGGTATTACCGGACCAAATTTGATGGATCGGATGAAAGCGCAAGCCGAACGCTGGGGGGCTGAGTTATATACGGAAGATGTCACTTATGTTGATTTAAGTCAGCGTCCGTTCACAGTACGTTCTGATGAGCGCGAGTTTAAAACACATAGCGTGATTATTGCCACTGGTGCGACAGCAAAGCGGTTAGGATTGCCATGTGAAGGCGAATTTTGGAGTCGCGGAATTTCAGCGTGTGCAATCTGCGATGGGGCAACACCGATTTTTCATGGTGCTGAACTTGCGGTTGTGGGTGGTGGAGATTCCGCAGCTGAAGAATCAATTTATCTCACCAAGTATGGATCGCAAGTCCATATGCTTGTCCGCAGTGACAAAATGCGCGCCAGTAAAGCGATGCAAGACCGCGTTTTGAGTAACCCCAAAATTCAAGTCCATTGGAACACCGAACCAATCGATGTGTTTGGGAATGATAACCACATGGAAGGGGTCAAACTTCGGAATACACAAACTGGCGAAGAAAGCAAGATTCATGCCAAGGGGCTATTTTACGCGATCGGTCATAAACCGAATACATCACTCTTCCAAGGACAAATCGAACTCGATGATATTGGCTACGTTATTACAAAGCCAGATTCGCCAGAAACGAGCGTTGAAGGTGTCTTTGCAGCAGGTGATGTGCAAGATCACGAGTATCGTCAAGCAATTACGGCGGCGGGTTCAGGTTGTATGGCAGCCATGTTAGCCGAACGCTGGTTATCTTCTAACGGTTTAATTCAAGAATTCCATCAAGCTGGAGAGAACTTGCACTTAGATAACGAGTTAGTTCACGAAGCAGTCAAGACAGAACAAAATGGCGAATTTGATGTGAGTGCAACGCGTCATGAAGGCGGTTATGCTTTACGGAAATTGTTCCACGACAGCGATCGCTTAATGATGGTCAAATACGTTGCACCTGGGTGCGGTCCTTGCCACACATTAAAACCAATTTTGAACAAAGTAGTAGATGAGTTTGATGGCAAAATTCACTTTGTAGAAATTGACATCGATAAAGAGCGCGACATTGCAGAAACTGCCGGTGTTACAGGAACACCCACCATTCAACTGTTCAAAGATCAAGAACTCTTAATGGAAGTTAAAGGCATCAAACAAAAAAGTTACTACCGCCAGTTGATTGAAGCTAATTTGTAATTTTGCTCATCAAAATCATTGCTAATAGTCCGCGCAGGCGGACTTTGTTATTGTAGCGGCAATTTCAATCGCCGAATATGCGAGATTTCCTCATGGAGAGGCGAAGGAATTCGCGGCGACACAGACAAAACCCACCGGCGTGGGTTTCTCTAATATTTGATTTCCTCATGGAGGGGCGAATAAATTCGCGGCGATATAGACAAAACCCACCGGCGTGGGTTTCTTTAATATTTGATATCGTTACGCGTGCGGCGACAGTTGTCAAAAACTCAGACAATTCTGTAAAAATGGTCAGCAGATCCTGCTTGTTGAACGAATACTGATGACCTTAACTAAACGCCAACTTCCGCTACTTTTTAGAGTGTCTGGTAGTTCCAGCGTCTCGATGCAACTGATGCGCATCGGGTTCATTATTACTCTGATTTTTGTGCTGATTGCTATCTTAGCTCCTGTATTTCAAGCTTGGGGATGGATTCAAAATCCACTCGAATCACTCAATAATCCTAGTCACGTACCACCTTCAGCACAGTACTGGTTTGGCACGAATCGCGAAGGTTACGATGTCTTTTCGCGCACGCTATATGGTACGCAAGTGGCGTTGCAAGTTGTTGTTCTGGCTACAGTATTGAGTTTAGCGATCGGCGTGCCATTAGGACTTGTCAGCGGGTATCTCGGTGGTAGCTTGGATCGCGTATTGCTGTTTTTGATGGATACAATTTATACTTTACCTGGGTTGCTACTATCGATTACACTCGCGTTTGTTGTAGGAAGAGGTATATTAAATGCAGCGATCGCAATCAGCATTTCCTACATACCGCAGTATTATCGTGTCGTGCGCAATCATACAGTCAGTGTTAAAACTGAATTATTTATCGAAGCTGCCCAAGCTATGGGAGCATCTCCTTGGCGGGTGATTTCGCGATACTTATTTTTAAATGTGATTCAGAGTGTACCTGTATTATTTACGCTGAATGCTGCTGATGCGATCTTAACGCTGGGAAGTTTGGGATTTCTCGGACAAGGTTTACCGCCACGCGTTCCTGAATGGGGACACGATCTTCGTCAAGCGCTGCAAGCACTACCAACAGGCATTTGGTGGACAGCATTTTTCCCAGGAATGGCGTTAACTTTACTCGTTGTTGGGCTATCGTTACTGGGTGAAGGTTTAAGTGAGTTTATCAATCCGCGTTGGCGAAAGCAAAGATGAATAACCGAGATAGTAAAACTGAGTTGTAATTAATGTTGCAGTTAGGATTAACCGCTTTACTCGCATTTTATGTTGCTTGGAATTTGGGGGCAAACGATGTCGCTAATGCGATGGGAACTTCTGTAGGATCGAAAGCTGTCACCCTCCGCCAAGCTTTAATTATCGCTGGAGTTTTAGAATTTACTGGTGCTGTCTTGTTCGGTCATGAAGTATCAGAAACTTTAGCAACAGAAATCGTCAATCCGGAATTATTTGCCGCAGAACCGCAAGTTTTGTTAATAGGAATGTTTTCTGTATTACTAGCGGCTGGTTTATGGTTGCAAATCGCGACATCAAGAGGCTTTCCTGTTTCTTCTTCTCATGCAGTTGTCGGGGCGATCGCTGGTTTTAGTTGGGTTGCTGCTGGCGTTCAAGCAATTGATTGGTCGTTAATTAGGACTATTTCTTTAGCTTGGGTTGTCACTCCGCTTGTGAGTGGTGCGATCGCTGCGTTGTTTTATCGCATTATCAAGCACTCGATTCTCGATCGCCAAGACTCGATACAGCAGTTAAATGAGTGGATTCCTTGGCTGAGTGTTGCGCTTCTGAGTGTGTTTGGCATTATTGTGCTACCTAAACTGAGTCAACCCATCAATACATTTTTTTACGAACAACTGCATTGGAACATTCCCAAACACGATTTACCGATTGGAATTGGCGCGATCGCCGCAGTTTCGCTAGCAATGGTGAGTTGGCGGCAATTGGATCAAAATATTGTGCGGAAATCTCTTTCGCCTACACAAAATATTGTTGAAAAACAACTGGCAAAATTTCAGCTACTGAGTGCGTGTTTTGTTGCGTTTGCACATGGTTCTAACGATGTCGGGAATGCGATCGCACCTTTAGCAGCAATTAACTACATTAGCTTGACAGGTACTGTTCCTCTGAATGGCATTACGATTCCTCTGTGGATTTTAGTTTTAGGTGGTGCAGGGATTGTTACAGGTTTAGCAATTTGGGGTAAAAAAGTGATTGCAACGATTGGGGAGGGTATTATCCCGCTGCAACCGAGTGCCGGTTTTTGTGCGGAACTTGCAACGGCGACAACAATTTTACTCGCTTCGCGCGTTGGCATTCCGGTTTCTACTTCCCATGCGCTTGTTGGTGGCGTTGTTGGAATTGGGTTAGTTCAAGGTAATAAATCAATTCAATTTAAAACTGTACGAGGAATCATTATGGCGTGGTTAATTACAGTTCCTGCTGGTGCATTGTTAGGTGCAATTGTATTTGCAATCGCCCGTAACTTCTAATCGCCAAAATCTGCTTGACGATTACCCTGATTAGGATAGTTTCTTTGAGGTAAAAGTTTCCATGCAGCAGCATCCGCAGCCCAGTTACGAAACACTTTTTGCCGTGCAAAAGCTTTAGCAAAGTTCCAGTTATAAACTTGTTTCCAAGCACTTGACCATTGAGCAGTTTCGTCAGACTGTTGTAAGGCGCGGATTTCTGCTTCTAAGGCTTCGGCGTGGCGTTTAAGAATTGCCTCTAGGTCGCTAAAATGTTCTTGAGGCGATCGCAATTTTTCCTCCCACCCAGTGGATGCTACACGCTAGTTACTCTTATCCTCAGTATGAATTAAAATTAATATTAACATTATCTGCTACTGTGTTGCTTGCGCATGACACAATCTTTATGCGCTAATACAGTAGAATTACCGATTTGATAGCGTTGAATCCAATCCCAACCCCACCGTACCATAGGGGCATGACAAATTCCACATACGTACTCATCGATAGTATTAAGTTCGGAACCGATGAGATATTTAGTAGCGTCTGGAAAGATACCTGATGCTTTGAGAAATTCACAAATGACTCGATAAGGATCTACACGACACCACCAACTAGCAACTTGATAGATCTCATATCCTAGTTGATTTAAAAAGTCATTAGTTACTGTTGTTCTTGGCTGGGTTCTACTTAAGAATTTACCTTCACCAACAATTTCTATTCCTAACAATCGAAGTTGATTAATATTGTGTGAAATAATCCACAATTGATCGAGTATATGAGGAATCTTTTTGTCTATGGTTGTTGCTGGGATAATAAATTGTGAAGAAATTAATTTAATACATTTATGCCAGTTGGCATAAGTATGAATAAAATTTGGTGAATAGGATTTACTCAATAAAAAATCAAAGGCATTACGCTGCATTATTTCATGCACAGCATAGTAAGTTTCATACTGTCCATAACAAAATTTATGTTCTTTAAAATAATCTTCACTTACTGTGTAGCCTCGTTCTCTAGCAGCTTGAAAAACATAGGCTTCATTTATTTGTTTAAAGTATTCTTCTTTACTTGTAGGGACAATTTTGTATCCTGAATTAAGATACTCCCACCCTGTTTTAATTGCTTTAAAAACTATTTCGTGTTCGCCAACATCTTCGTATAATTGTTCAACATATTCATACGATTGTTTGATTCCTTCAGAAGGAAGTTCTAAAGAAACTTGTTGACGAGGTGAACTAAGAAGAATCGGAGAACTTCTGAGTGGTATATTTGTTAGTTTTTCTAGTTTCTGAATATAGTCATGAATCTTTTCGGCGCGTTGAATTTCTAATATAGGCATAACAGTAATATTAGCAATAAGATAATGTATAAAAATATACGTGTATTTACTATATCTGTCTATGTGCGATCGCTTGGATTCTTAAAAACTTTATTAAAATCCATGCAGAGTAAAGATCTTAAGTAGAAACACTGAGTTGTATAGCAGAGATCAGTTGACAGTGAAGAGAGTGTGAGAAGATGTCAACTGTCAACTATCAACTTAGCGTGTTCGATGTTCTAACCTATGCTTCGACTGCTATATACTAATACACAAGTTTTTAACTGAGAAGCCTCGCTTGTCTGCCCTTCATACCTCAACACAAATCTTATTGATTCACAACTGAGTTGAAGGGCTTGTATCTTTAATTAAACGCTTGCACAAAAGTCTAATAGCATCCTCTACCTTTCGACACAGTAGGCGAGGCAGCTAAGTTAAGCTTTCATAACTTTTAGGTTCATTCTACACTGCCAAGATTAGTGTAGTCTCAATATAATTTTAATCTGCTTCCCAAGTCGCAATCGGTCGCAGAACTTGCGGAATTTCACCTTGTGATAAGGGAAACTCTAAGGTTGTTTCTTTCAAGCCAAGATAACCCGATTCTGAGAAAGATAATAGCATACGACAGAGTGCGAACCAAACTTCGGATTCATATTCCCAATCACGATATCGCGATGCTTGACCCGCAATTGAACGTAATGCCCAAAAATAGCTATTCCGTACTACGGAGCCACCTTTTTTGAAACTTGGCACATCCTCATGGTGAAGGAAAAGAACCATATTTTCAATTCTGGCTCGCATAAGTGTTATAGACAAAGGATGGTAAAGCGGTAATGAGCGACTTGTTAAAAATCAGAGGTGATACCGATACGATACGTCCTTCCAGGTTGATAGATGCGGTTGGATTTTTCGTAGGCAACATCTGCCAAGTTTTCTACAAACAATGTTAGCGCAAGATTGCTAAACAATGGCACTCGCACGCCTAAGTCTAAATTTAACCACGACGGAGAGAAATCAGTATTACTTTCGCCTGGATTGTTGAAAAACGCCCGCCGCGATCCACTGAAGTAACTTGCAAATAAATTAACTTGCCATCCTTGTGATTGATAACCGATTCCTAATTGTGCGACTGAGTAAGGAACAAAACCTAGCTGTAATCCTTGTTCGATACCGCTCGCAATTTTGGCATCAGTGTAAGTATAGTTCAGAAATGTTGACCATTGGGGAGCAATTTGCCATCTTAGCGCCGCTTCTAAACCATTAGTATTGACTAAGCCAATATTTGCCCAGCGCCCAAACTGAATTCCGAGGCGATCGCTCAAACTACTACCAAAATACGTAAATTGCCCTGTTAAATTTGCAGCAAATCGCACATCAACGCCTGCTGTCCACGACGAACCGGTTTCGGGTTCTAAGTCTGGATTTGGTAGCCAATTGTGAACAGTATCATAAACATATAACTGATCTAACCCAGGGTTGCGCTGTACTGACACCCAGCTACCGCGTAGCGCGACATTAGGACTAGCAGCCCAGCGTAAGCCCACACTAGGATTGAAATAACTACCATATTCACTCGTAAAATTTTGCCTGAACCCTAGTTCAGCTTGCAAAGTCTGATTGATACTCCAGGTGTTCAACGCAAATAACGCCCCTTCAAATCTTTCGCGGTATTCGGTTTCGTTAAGGTCTATTCTATTAGGAGCCGTGCTGAACACATCGCCATTTAAGTATCGATTGCGTAAATCTAATCCCCACCGCAAGTTATTTGTTGGATTAAATTGCCATTCATGTTCTACTCTAGCAGCAATTGATTGCGAATCAAGTATACCTTGACGATAAAAAATATTTTGCGTAGGACCGTAAGTACTAAAATAGTCTTGATTGTAAGAAAGTGTCGTTCTTAAAATAGAATCTTCGCTACCACCGAGTAAGCTGCGCAAAGATAACCCAATATTTAAAACATCGTGGTCTAAGCGATCGCGTTGTAAGGGAAAGCCGAAGTAAAGCAAACCCCGACGACTACTAATTTTATACGCATCCAAACTCAGTGTATTGTTTGCATCTAAGTCTAAAATGGCGCTTCCATAATAATTACTTGTCGCCGTATCTCCATTGAACAATAATCCTTCAGCATCGCGGTTAGCTGCACCTTCCGGAACCGGATAGCGATTTTCAGCCGAGAATTCTTCATAACCAAAATTAAGCCTCAATGAACCAAAAGTGCCACCATAGCTGGCACGATAGTTCGAGCGATCGTAGGAACCAAATTCTGCTAAACCATTGAATTGCGGTATTTCTGGTCCTTGTTTTGTGATAATATTGACAACACCGCCAAACGCTTCTGAACCGTATAAAGTTGAACTCGTACCACTCGAAAGTTCAACTCGTTCGATTGCATCGACAGGAATACTATTTAAGTCAAAACCACCGTGATAAGTACTGATATTTGTATTAATAGGTCTGCCATTGAGGAGAAATACAGACTGATTAATTGAACTTCCTCGGTAGAATGTTCCGGTGTGAATATCTGCGCCAAAGCCAACATCATTAATTGCAAATCCTGGTAAGTTACGCAAGACTTCAGCTAAACTATTAGGTCTTTGTTTTTGAATTTCTTCTTCGGTAATTTCGTAAATGGGAGTCGAAGTAGCAGGAAAAATATCTCTTTCACCTTCTACCTCAATCAAAATTTCATCGTCTACGATGACAGGATCGATTTGATTTGTTGATTGCTGAGTAAGTAATTCTGCGCTTGTATATGGTTGTTTGACTTCACTAAGTTGAGGAATAGAAGATTGATACTGTCGGAGACGTTTTAATAAGGTTTCTTTAGCTTCAGCAGGATTTGAGTTTTGCGGCGCTTCTTCAGCGATAGCGGACAATGCATTTGTAAAAGTTAAGTTTAGTAGTACAACCCAAAATAAAGAGAAAGATAGTTTCACTATTGTTATCTCAAGAACTCACACCAAGAAAACATCGAAGCGATCGCGTACATCGCCGATCGCCTAAACTAAATTAATGGATGTAACTCTTGCAGTCAAAAGACAAGCTGTCGTACTAAAGCACTTAGCTTTTAGCTAGTATCGAATAAATAGCTTTGCGTTCTAGGCTGTAGGAATTTTCCGCATCTCTCTCAATTATGTCCAGCCTTTAGCTGCCTGTTCTAACACATATGCTGCCACATCTTCAATTTGCTGATCGCTGAGACGTCCTTTAAAAGCTGGCATAGCATTTTTACCATTTTGCACTTGATGAATAATTGCTTCGATCGAGTTCATGCTGTACTTTTCTAAAGCATCTTGCTTCAAGGTTTTTTGGGCAACAACAACGTTACGCCCACCCATGTGACAAGCCGCACAATTCGTACTAAAAATTTTCGCACCACTTGCAGTATCAGCAGCTAATACTGGACGAACAAAAGCCAGACTAGCGATCGCTAAGCTCAGTAAGATCGCTGTTAAAATTTTTTTCATGCTTCTCCTCCTTCAATCAAAATATCAATGCACAATGCACGCATATTGATCGCTTGGATATTATCGACAACGAAGTGAGTAGCGTCAAAAGACACGTTGTCAAAGTGACATTTCCCCTAAATCTCCCACTTGTGGGAGACTTTCGCTGAACATGAGTTATACCATTTCACCCAATAAAAACTACAAATCATTTCTCCTCTACTCACTATTTGTAGCAACTTCAAAGTGAAATGGTATTAGGGTGGATGCGGACACAAATTCTGATAGTGTGGAAGAATGCTGGAACTATGCCATTGTGGAGTTTGTAGCAGTTATATTGTTCAAAATTGACAAGCTTGCCACCTGATATGTCTCCATTACCTGACTACAGTCCAAAACAACTATCACTAGGTCCCCTAGAAGCAGAAATTTTAGATATTATTTGGGAACTGGGTTCTGTCACAGTTAAGGATGTTCACGATCGCATTCTTGCCGATCCCAACCGCGAACTCGCGTATACTTCTGTTACGACAGTATTGCGACGCTTGACCGAAAAAGGATGGTTGGCGTGTGATAAAAAAGCAAAAGCGTTCTATTGGCGTCCTTTAGTTACCAAGCAGCAAGCGCAAGTTATCAAAGCGCACGATCAATTGCATCGGTTTTTAGCGGTGGGAAATCCTGAGGTTGTCGCGGCTTTTGCTGATAGTCTCGATCAAACAAGTCTAGAAAAATTACAAGCGATCGCCCAACGAATTCAAGCTGCACGTCAAGCACGGGAGGAGAAGTAATGCACTTACTCATAATTTTAGTTGCGCTCGGAGTTGCTTGGTCGTTAAGACAGCATTTACCTATATTAAAAACAGGTTGGCAGCAGCGCTTTGAACGTACGCTATTTTTGTTTTTATTTCCCCCCTTGTTATTATTCATGACGGCGATCGCTGTCCTGTGTATGGGACCGCAAGGACAAATGGTAGGGTTACAAGCAGGCTGGTTTAGCTATATTCTTGCAGCAGCTTGGTTAGGAATTGCGGCATTGCTTTGCTTGAAACTCGGTTGGCAAGGTTGGCAAGCAGTTTGCCGCGCGCGGGAATGTCCTAAAATTCATTTTGAAGCGAAAGATATTCGCGTTCTCGACACAGAAGCTTTATTTGCAGCACAAATTGGCTTTTGGCAACCGGAATTAGTCGTCAGTCAAGGATTACTTCAAATTTCCCGCGAGCATTTGCATTCTGTATTAACGCACGAGCAAGCACATTATTATTATCGCGATACATTCTGGTTTTTCTGGCTAAGTTGGATTCGCGATTGCACAGCTTGGCTTCCGAATACTGATGCGTTGTGGCAAGAATTGTTAATTTTAAGAGAACTGCGTGCAGATTGTTGGGCAGCGCAACAAGTCGATCCGCTTCTGCTTGCGGAATCTTTACTGATGGTTGTGAGCGATCGCACGCTTGAACCGGATATCTTTTGCGCGGCTTTGGCTTCGTATCAAGTTGGCGATCGCCTAGAACAAAGAATCGATGCGCTGCTATCACCGCAGCAAGATATTGCCAAACCCAATTTACAATCCTGGAGTTGGTTTGTGTTCGCCTGTTTACCGCTATTTACCGTGGTTCTGCATTCTTAAGCTGCATTCGCCCCCTAAACTTATTACAAGTAGAGGAAGATAAACGTAACTTAAAAGGTTGGTCATTGGTAACTAGTAATTGGTAAGGATATTGCTCAACTTCCTATTACCTATTACCGATTACCAGACTTTAACAAGTAAGCAATATTCATTATGTAGAGTGAGCAATGTTATACTGTCTCAGATAAAGCTTGGCGCAGTTGTTCGCAAGTTTTTTCAATTGCATCGATACTTCCAGGATTGACGAGTCCGTAGTAATCAAACGTGTAAACTCGGTTATTCTTAGCTGCGTTTAACTGTTTCCAGAAAGATTGAGATTTAAAAAATTCTGCAACTCCTGGTTCGGTATCAACAACTAATAAAACATCAGGATTCGCCTCAAGAATTTTCTCAGGTGAAAGTGTAATATAACCACCAAAACTACTTTTCCCTTGCAGTTGGGCTGCTAAATTATTCGCTTGAAACTGATTTAATAAATCTCCTGCCCAACTCGATTTATTCGGTGTTAATATTGGTTGTCTACTAACGAGTACCAATGTAGAAGGACTTTGGTTTGGTTTATTTGCTAAAAAAGTTTGATAGCGGTTTAATAAAGGTTGCGGATCGGCATCGATTAGCTGCGCTAAAGATTTTGTTGTTTCATTTAAACTTTCCCAGCTATCTACGGTAGTTAAAAAAACTGGAATCCCTAATTCTTTTAATTTTTGAGTCGTTTGTTCAGCAAAACCCGCCGCACCTACAACTAAGTTAGGTTTGAGCGCAACTATTTTTTCTAAATTAGGAGGAACGCGTCCTTCACTGACGCGAGTCATATCTTTGAACCGCGTGTCATTCCTCAATAATCGACTTCCTGGAATACCAACAAGCTTTGTTGCATCAAGCTGATAAATAATATCTGCTGTGAGTGAAGAAAGTGCAACAACTCGCGTGACTGATTGTTGTGGTGTTACCGCAGCCGAAGAATCGACAGCGGTTGAAGACGAAACTTGTTGTGTTGAGTTACAGCCTGCTACAAGTACTATGAGCAACGCTATGAAACTCATTATTAGGCGCTGATACATTTTGGTTCCTTAATATTGAAAATTGGAATTTTTTAAATTCTTTTCAAAATCGCCACGCTACACCAACTCCAATCGATCTTCCTGGTTGGGCAAAACGGTCAATATCAGGTCTTTCAAATATATTACGGACATCAGCATATTGAAAGTATCTTTGATTGAACAAGTTAAAAACGCCTAAATTAATCGTGAGATTTGGAGAAATATTGTAATAACCAATCAAATCAAACACTGTATAACTGCTAGGAATAAACGGAACTTGCGGGGGACTTCCTGGAACTTGCTGGATTTCGCGCTCAACACGCGGTTTACCTACAAAAGTTGCAATTAATTGCGTACCCCAGCGATCGCCTAAACCACGATACCGTAAACCAGCGATCGCTTTAAAAGGATCAACTGAACTCAAAGGAACTTTGGCGGTGAGATCGTCACCAACAGCATAAGTTAAAGCACCAATTAAACTGAAACCATCTAGGTTACGATTGAATCGATACTCAGCGCGTGCTTCTGCACCATAAATTCGTGCTTCACTCACGTTCTGTGTTTGAAACAAATTGACAACTCCCACACCAGGAATTTCTTCGACTCCCGCAGGTGCAAATGTCTCAATAAAGTTGTTGTAAGTATTGTAAAACCCAGTCAAACTAAAATTAGCTTGAGGAGAAACGCCCCGTACGCCCAGTTCAAAACTATGACTCGTTTCAGGTTCTAAATCTGGATTTGACAGCGTGCGATAGCGAAAAAACGGGTTAAGGAGGTTACTAAAATTACTATTAATTTCACTATAAAGCGGTGCGCGAAAACCACGTGCATAACGTCCAACAAGCGCAATTTCTGGGGTTAAGCGGTAAACTAGCCCTAGACTAGGTGATACCGAAGACGTACTTAAGTTGGCAGCTTCTGCACCACCACGCAGAAAAGTTTCATCAGGATCGGTAACTAAGTTGTAGTAATCGTAGCGGATACCTGGAATCAAACTCAATGTCTCGCCAATTTCGATTTCGTCTTGTAAATATAAACCCAAGCGTAAAGTGTCAGAATCTGGAAAATCTTTGGTAGGAAAGACATCAGGTGGAATAATCCGCGTTGTTTCGCCTGTCAATAAGTTTGTTTGCACGCGATCGCGCGGTCTTTCGTTACGGGTTGTTGACAACTCAACGCCATACGTTAGCCGATGGTCAACATTGTTACCTGTGGCAAAGCTACTTTGTAATTGTAAACTTGTACCATAAGTGCGATCGACAAAACTATTTCGCGTATTGCGTAATACCGCAGTTCCATCGCGTAACAAACGTTCTTCTTCACCGATTTCGCGTGTTTGTGCATCCTGGTAATAAACTTGTAGCTGTGCTAACTCTATAGGCGAGCCATCTAAATTATTGTATTCATACCCCACACTGAATCGAGTCCGATTCACATCGACATCCTCGACAAAGCTGCGAATACCAGGTAGTAGATTTACTTCTGTTGTATTCGTCGTTGTTGTTTCGTCTAAAGCTTCCCCTGTAAAATTAAGCGCGTGGCGATCGTTAAAACGATAAACTAATTTACCAAAGTAATTATTTCTACCTGTGTATTGCGGATCGACAAAATCGTTATTCCCATTAACTAGCGTTTCACTACTATCGCGGCGAGTGAAGCTAAACAAAGTTTCTAAATTATCAACTCTATTAGCTAAACTAACCGTGTGTCCCCAACCTTGATTCTCGCCATTAAAATTACTAGCTAAACTGACGAATGAATTCCCAAAAACATCGAGTAAATCGCTTGGTTCAATTGTTCTAAAAGTAACAACGCCACCGATCGCATCGCTACCATACAACGCTGATGCTGGACCTTTAACAATTTCTACCGTTTGTAGCGTCGATAAATCGAAATAATCTCTACCTAGTTCAAATACACCAAATTCAAATCTTCCTGGCTGACGAATTCCGTCAACTTGAATCAAAACTCGATTACCGTCAATTCCCCGAATGTTGAAATCTTGCAAACCGTAGCGCAAGTTATTGCGTACTGATACTCCTGGTTCGTAGCGTACAAGATCGTCCCAATCCTGAACAAGATTTTGTTGTACTTCTGACGAGTCAATAACCGTAATCGATGCAGGTGAATCTTGGACTGAACGCGGTGTGCGAGTTCCTGTGACGGTAATTTGAATGTCTGGTGTTTCCGCCGTTTCCTCAGGACATACTTCTAGTTCGTCATCCTCTATCTGTTGGTTTTCACCTGCTGGAGAACAAGTTGGTTCTTCTGCTTCTGTTGATTGCGATGTTAACCATTGCGCTGACTTTTGATGCAACTCAATGTCATGCATCCGAGGCAATTCGCGTGATATTGGCTGTGCAACCGCAGCCGACAGCGATATCCAACTAACAAAGACTGTGTTTAAGACAAATAGTAACTCTTTCAATGTTTGCCTTCCCTGAGCTTGCGATAAATATAAATATTTGCGATAGTTCAAAAAATGAGTGCAAATAGCCCTCAGTAGCTAATAGCTCTGTTGCTCTGACAATCCTAAAAGCTTAAAAATTGATATGAATTCTCAATAGTGTTATTTTGCCAGATATGATAAAAATTATCAATAGGCTGATAGCAGGGATCAGGGTTATACTTCCCTCTACTACGAGCTTGTACAATGTCCTAACTCTATTGACGAGAGCTATAAAAGAAAAATTCCTAGTTTAGCTCCTTACTTAAACCAATGGAAAGTCACTTCTGCTGCGTCAAGCCTATTTTCTGCACGAGTTTTAATGAAGTCTATTTTTGATGCAAAATCAGCCTATGAAAGTCAAAAGAATACGTAATTTTGTATTTCAACTCCATCGCTATATTGGTTTATTTGTAGGATTAATTATCGTAATTGTGGGGCTAACGGGTAGTTTCTTGGTCTTTCGCCAGGAAATCGATCGCGTTTTAGTTCGCAGTCAATTTGGAGAAGTTGTTCCGCAACAATTACTCATATCACCAACCACATTACTGACAACTGTTAGCACAGCTTTGCGCGATCGCAATCTTGTCCTTCATTCGTTGAGTATACCGCTTACAGCTAATGCACCTTACGCAGTATGGGTGACATCAGTTGATGACAAATGGACAGAAGTTTTCATTAATCCTTATACAGGAGTTATCTCAGGTACGCGCCAATGGGAAAACTCACTCTATGATGTCGTCTATCGTTTGCACTACCAACTCTTAGCAGGTGATATAGGCTTAACTGTTGTTGGAATCGTTGCTTTCCTGCTACTTCTTCTTTGCATTACAGGTATTATTTTGTGGTCAGGATGGAAAAAGCTGATTAATGGCTTCAAAATTAAATGGAAAGCCCATCCCCAACGCGTGAGTTTTGATGTTCATAAAGTTGTAGGGATTGTTACTGCTTTATTCTTAGCCATGATTGCTTTTACAGGCTTTTGTTGGAATTTCGCTGCATTCACTGAACCCATCATTTATGTTATGACTCAAACTCCGCAACTTGCGGAACCAACTTCTACACCGCCTACTACGCAAACATTACCTGTCACACTCAATGAGGTTTTACTTAAAGCAGATGCAGCGCTACCAGGTGCGGTGACAACAAATATCAATTTACCAAGTACACCTAAGGGGACTTTTATAATTAGCAAAAAATTTCCCTATGAGAAAAGTTATGGTCGGAGTGAAGTTTATCTAGACCAGTATACTGGTGAAATTTTGCGAGTCCGCGATTCGCGCGCTTTACCTTTAGCTGAAGCTATTTTAAATGCCTTTACTCTCGTTCATTATGGTACTTTTGGCGGTTGGCTGACGCGCTTTTTTTATATTTTTGTTGGACTTTCGCCGACAATTTTAATGGTGACAGGTTTTGCTATGTGGTGGAGTAAAAAAATTAAGTTGCCGCCAAAACACAATTACGAATCATCATCGTAACTGAGCAATGAATAGGCAACTTTTAGCCGAATGCACCTAACTGAATATCAACCCACTATTATTAGTTGTTGCTTAGGTCTACTTTAAGCGTAATGAGATTATTTGTCAATAATTTAGAGGGAATTTTCCTGCAACTTATTACGACTAAGGTCTTTGCGCCGCGATCGCCAGTCTTGCTCCAGGAACTCGGCGAATTTGATCCATCACCGCAATCACTTGACCGTGATTGACTTGTTCGTCAGCATTGAGCACGACAACTGCTTCTTGATTTGGTGCAATTAAGCCGGAGACTCGACTTTCCAATGTCGCTAAATCGACAGGTTGGCGATTCAAGGCAATTTGACCGCGATTATCTAACGTCACAGTAATTGTAGACGAGCGTTGAACTTGCGTTGTCGTTGCTTTCGGCAAATTTACAGGCAAACTTTGCGATCGCGTGAGAAACAGCGTAGACATAATAAAGAATGTCAAGATTGCAAAAATCACATCAATCATCGGTACGATGTTGATCGTTGCACTACTTTCTGGCTCATCTGGTAGGCGCATAAGTTCTCTCCTGCTGCTCGTAGCGACGGCGATACAATAATTCCATCTGCCCACCGTATTCTTGAATCAGTGCGGCTTGACGTTGGTAAAGTCCACGAAAGGTATTCGCAAAAAACAACGTAAAGATCGCAACAACAAGTCCCGCAGCCGTTGAAACTAACGCTTCGCTAATGCCTGATGTTACCCCAGCAGTCTGCGTACCGCCAAGATCGCCTAAATTGAGCGAAGCAAACGAGTTGATTAGACCCAATACGGTGCCCAAAAGACCTAAAAGCGGAGACAGACTGATAATTGTGTCAAATATCGTATTAAATCGCTTAAGTTGCGGTATTTCTGCTTGCGCTTCACTTTCTAAAGCCAAACGAAATTCTTCAGGATTCGGTTGTTCGAGTTCGAGTGCTGCCAAAAAAATTCGCGCCATGGGTAAATCTGCATTCTGCTTCAGTTTGTCGATCGCACCCACAACATTATCTTTACGGTAGAGATTCAATACATCTCGCACCACTCGACCTTGACGGCGATTTATTCTTGCCCAAAATGCAATCCGCTCGATAATTAGCGCGATCGCTATGATAGAAAACGCCAGCAGCGGCCACATCACAATGCCGCCTGCCGCAAATAGATTACTTATTCCCATGTATTGTCTCTAGATTCACAAATCAAGTCAGGTTCAGTCCTGTCACTTTTTATCAAAACTGATACAACTTCTCAATAGTAAATTAAATCAAGTCGAAAATAATTTTAACTTTATTACATAATTGTCACAAAGTTATGAAAACGCCTTATTACCTTATATCGCTTTAAAATCGCTACAGAGTGCAGGGTAAATTGCAACCTTTTTTGTCATTTGGTATAACTGCCCACCTCTCATTCGCGGTCAAAGCCATGAATTCCTTTATCGTTTTACGCTTATGTAATGCAACAAGCATATATAATTTATAAGCATCGTTGAACTTATGAAGATGCATTCATTAAATTAATTATCTATCCACACAGTTAAACCGAAATTATCGCCAACATACGCTTGACAGAGGTAATTACAAAATGTAGGATAGGCAATTAGTGAGAAAAAGTAGCAACTAAAATATGAGCCTTTCCAACATTGCGATCGCGCAGCGAGAAAAGGAAGTAAAGTCACTAAGATCCTTTTTGATGTATAGCCTGATCGGCTCACTAGCGTTCCATGTTGGAGTTTTGAGCTTGACGATTGACAATATTTGGAATCGGACAGCCGAGCTAGAAGAAGAACCCATCGAGGTAGTGCTTGTCGATCCGCCAACGCCATCTCCAGAACCCCAACAGGAGCCGCAGCCGCAACCGCAACCAGTGATTAGAGTTGCACCGCCTCCGCCTGTAGCGCCACCACAGCCAGCCCAACCGCAAGCCGCAACAGTCGTTCCCCCACCGCCCCAACCAGTACAACAGCCGCAAACGCCACCAAAACCTGTAGAAAGTGCGAGACCAGAGCCAGCACCGCAGCCGGTTCCATCACCACCAGTAGCAGTAGCACCATCACCAACCGCGCCTACGACACCTGCGGTTCAACCTGTACCCCAGCCTGCGCAACCTAACCAGCAACTCACGGCTGAATTGCGATCGCTGCGTGACACGCGACAAGCTGCAACAACGACAATTCCGGCACCAAGTTCGCAACCTGCACCCGCAAATACTGCTCGACCAAGTGTTCCGAGTACTCCTACGCAAGCGCCACCCGCGAATAACGCAACTGTAGCAGCAGGTCCAAGACCAAGACCAGCAGCACCTGCACCGAGTGCGCCTAGTAGTGGCAACACTGATTCGGGTTCAGGTCGTTTAGCGTGTCGCGATTGCAGTAAACCAAGATATCCAGAACGCGCAAGACGTCAAGGTGTTGAAGGGCGAACCGAAGTTAAAGTCGATGTCGATGCGAAAGGGAATGTGACGAACGTGCAAGTCGCGCGTTCGAGTGGTAATAGAGAACTCGATGAAGCCGCAGTTAGAGCCGCCCGCGACTGGAAATTTAGTTCGACCCGTGAAGGAAGACAAGGAGTTTCTGCAAAAGTTGATTTTGCCTTAGAAGGATCGCGGCGATCGCGCCAACTCGAACAAAATCGCAGACAACGCGAAGCCGCGCGGAAAAAACGCCCAGTACAGGCGAATACACCGCAAACACCCCCAAGACAAACGACCGGATCGGCAAGCGCACCAGCCTCAACACCACAGCGACCTCCGCAACAAGCCGCAACCCAACAACGGCGACGTGTAGAAACCGCACCCCCACGCCGCGCGAGCGATCCTGCACCGCAACAAAGAAGGCGACGTGTAGAAGCCGCTTCACCAAAACCTCGACAGCCAGCTAGACCCGTACAACAAGCTGCACCGCCAAGACAGTCCAATCTTCGACAATCACTGCGGCGTCAGCAACAACCTCAGCCACGACAAGCAGCACCCGCGAACCAAGGTCAAAGTAGTTTACGCGATACGCTGCGCCGTAGTAGAGAGCAATC
Source organism: Gloeocapsa sp. PCC 7428 (assembly GCF_000317555.1). Classification (GTDB taxonomy): domain Bacteria; phylum Cyanobacteriota; class Cyanobacteriia; order Cyanobacteriales; family Chroococcidiopsidaceae; genus Chroogloeocystis. The sequence continues at coordinate 1,519,342 of NC_019745.1, read as the reverse complement.
ATCAACGCCGCCTAGTGCGAGTGAGTAATTACAGCATAAGTTCCGTGGGGCATTTGTTGCATTTCTACCTTGACTTCTGCCTCGCGTATCCATTTTTCTAGTGTTTCCATCTCACCAGGGCGATTAGCATCATCAAGCAAAACTGTGTTTTCGCTGGAAAAATACTCCTTCATGATAGGCAAAAGCCCATAACGTCCTCCAGGCGTTTTACCTGGAGGACCATCACAAACGATTAGCTCAAATTGCTGCGGTAAAATACACAAAGGCGGCTCATACCAAGCAAAATTCCCATAATCTCGGAGTGGCGCTAAACAAACATGAACTTTGGGTATCTGGTGTTTTTGCAATACATTGAGAACGTGCGATCGCCACTGCGGCATATGTTCTAATGAGTAAACTTCAACTCCACGACGACCGGCAAGCAATCCTAAAATAATCGTTGTTAATCCACTGCCACACTCTAAAATTGGACCCGACGCCTGAATTGCTCTTTTTGCAACTTCCTCAAGATAGTCTAAATTAGCCACAAAACCATAATTTCCCCAACCAAGTTGCAAGTTCGCTAACGTTTTGCGTGTCGGAACTTGTCCTACTGGCATCAACATAATTTCTCTGATCGTACGCTGAAACAAATACTGCAACCAAATCCCTCTTATTTTCTTTTTGTAAGGAGGAGGTGACAGACGAATTAATAGCTGAAGCATTTGCAATTTCCTCTTCAAAATTTACCAATAGATTTATACTCAATTTCAGTAATAAAAGTATTACTTCTATCACTTCTCTCATTTCTTAGAAAACCCCGTAAGCCCCGTCAGTAAAGCATTTCACCACTAAAATGTTCATTCGCTATGAAATAAAAACGACGTTTTTGGATAAGTTAAAACTTGACTTTAAGCTAATCAAGTATTTAAAAAAGCTACGACAATTGGGAATGAAGATATCATTCAGTATAAATATTTGTAAGTAGTTTAAAATACATTTCTTTACCTAAAAATATATGCATATTAAATCTTCCTAAATAGCTATTTAGGCATAGTCGGCAATATTGCTAGTTAAAAATACAGATAGAGGCAGAGAATTAAATTTATGGCTTGCGATACTTCATGTACGAATCAGACAGATCTTGTCCTCAACCCCGTAATACCATTGCATTGTCAGTGTGATACATATAGGCAGCAAGGGTTAAAACACCGTAGTGGCACACGAGGGGCTTCTCGCAATTAAGCAAGCTTGGCTGAACGAATTCACCTACTACGATCAACCCTACCGATCTCTGCTTTAGGGTTATACCATGTCACTTTGAATTTACTACAAATAGGCAGCTTCAGGAGCAGAGGGGCAGAGGAGCAGAGGAGAAATGATTTGTAGTTTTTATTTGGTGAAATGGTATTAAACCTGTTTTTGGAATAAAGCAAAAAAATAGGGGTTCTAGAAGAACCCCCAACTTGCTATGCAATTTTAATGGTTTGAGCAGATTCTGCTGACTATTCGCCTAAGACGGCTTTTGCTTTGGCAACTACATTATCAACAGTAAAGCCAAATTTCTCCATACAAACTGAACCAGGAGCCGAAGAACCATATTGGTCAATACCGATCGCAATACCTTCATCACCAACATAACGGCACCAGCCGAACGTCGAGCCAGCTTCGACTGATACGCGCTTCTTCACCGCTTTGGGGAGTACCGATTCTCGATATTCTGCGTCTTGTTCTTCAAAGACTTCCCAGCAAGGCATCGAAACGACTCTCACTTTCTTGCCTTCAGAGCGCAACTGCTCAGCAGCTTGGACACACAGTTGAGTTTCGCTACCAGTACCAATCATAATCAAATCAGGCGTGCCATCACTATCAGATAAGACGTACGCACCTTTAGTTACACCTTCAATCGAAGAACCTGCAAGGTTTGGTACAGCTTGGCGTGTCAGCGCTAGAACTGAAGGTCGTGTTTTATTGCCATAACGCTTACCGCGTGCAGCTTTAATCGCGACTTTGTAAGCGCCAGAAGTCTCATTACCATCCGCAGGACGGATCACATACAAATCAGGAATTGCGCGTAAAGAAGCAACGTGTTCGATTGGTTGGTGCGTTGGACCATCTTCACCCAAGGCGATCGAGTCGTGAGTCATGACATAAATGACGCCAGCTTCAGACAACGCCGAAAGACGAATTGCCGCACGCATATAATCGGTGAACACGAGGAAAGTCGCACAGTAAGGAATAAGTCCAGAACCGTCGAGTGCCAAACCGTTACAAATTGCGCCCATGCCATGTTCGCGCACGCCAAAACGGATGTAGCGATTTTCGTATTGACCTTTTTGGAAGTCGCCAGAAGACTTGAGTAATGTATTATTTGAAGGAGCCAAGTCAGCCGAACCACCGATAAGTTCAGGAAGAACTTCCGCGATCGCATTTAAGCAATTACCCGAATGTACGCGGGTGGCAATTCCTTTATCTTCTGGACTATAGGTAGGTAGTACTGAATCCCAACCTTCGGGTAGTTCAGCTTCGTGCATCCGCTTTAAGAGACGCGCTTCTTCAGGATATTGCTCTTTGTAGCGCTCAAATAATTGATTCCACTCTTGTTCTAATTTTGCACCGCGATCAATCGCCTGACGCCAGTGATTCAGCGCATCTTCGGGAACTTCAAACGGCTCATGATTCCACCCTAGGTGTTCGCGCGTTGCTTTGACTTCATCCGCGCCCAACGCTTCACCGTGCGCATGGCGGGTATTGGCTTTTTTAGGTGAACCGTAACCGATTGTCGTTCTTACCTTAATTAAAGAGGGTTTGTCGGTGACAGATTGAGCAACTTCAATAGCTTTATGAATCGCATCTAAATCGGTATTACCGTCTTCGACTACCTGAACGTGCCAGCCGTAAGCCTCAAAGCGCTTACCAACGTCTTCGGTGAATGCGAGATCGGTTGAACCGTCGATCGAAATGTGGTTGTCGTCGTATAAAGCAATCAGTTTACCAAGTCCCAAATGTCCTGCTAACGAACAAGCTTCGCCTGAGACACCTTCCATATTGCATCCATCACCTAGAATAACGTAGGTGTAGTGGTCAACGATCGGAAAATCAGGTTTATTGAACTTAGCTGCTAAGTGAGCCTCCGCCATAGCAATGCCAACACCATTGGCAATACCTTGACCCAAAGGACCTGTTGTAATTTCTACTCCAGGGTTCATGAAGTTTTCTGGGTGTCCAGGAGTTTTTGACTCCCACTGACGGAACTGCTTGAGATCTTCGAGCGTCAAATCCTCATAGCCTGTGAGGTACAGCAAGGCATACAGCAGCATACTGCCGTGTCCTGCGGATAACAAAAAGCGATCGCGATTGTACCAAGTGGGATTTTTGGGATTGAATCGCATGAATCGATCCCATAAGACAAAAGCCATTGGAGCCGCGCCCATCGGCAGCCCTGGATGACCTGACTTTGCCTTTTCTACAGCATCGATTGCGAGAAAGCGGATTGAATTAATACAAAGTTCTTCGAGGGATTGGGTTGCAACAGCCATAGTCTCTTATTGTTAACGACGGGTTAGCACGCTCATGGAGTGGGCTGAAATTGTAATCCTCAGAGATTGCCCTAAGCACTTATTAACGATCATCCCATTGTTCTGGATTGACAGGCAAGCATCCTTGCTCACACAATGCGTAATAAGTTGCTCTCCTTGAGTTTTTTTGCTACAAAAGCGCTGAGATGTACTACAGTAGCTCACTGTTCAATTGCACCTAATTATTGAGTGCAATCGCTCGCAGCATTGCTTTGATAAAGTTAGAAAGACATACCGCAGCACTACTGATGTCAAGATAATTTTAATTGAATCGACGATTTTCTTAGCGTCCAAGTGGGAAAAGGCGATCGCGCGAAGAGATGCAAACACGTGCGATTTTACCTTTTCCCTACTGATCGTGCGAAACCGTAAGGCACAGAACTAAAACATTCTTTAGCCTGTAAACTTCTGGAACACTAAAGTTACATTATGCCCGCCAAAGCCAAACGAATTTGACAAAGCAACGTCTACTTTTTGGGTGCGCGCAACGTTAGGTACGTAATCCAAGTCACACTCTGGATCGGGGTTGTCTAAGTTAATAGTCGGTGGTAGTTGGTCATGCGCGATCGCCAACACTGTCGCCACCGCTTCAATACCTCCCGAACCACCTAACAAGTGTCCAGTCATCGACTTTGTTGAGCTAATTGCGACTTTATACGCATGGTCGCCCAATGCTTTTTTCATCGCGGCGGTTTCAGTTGTGTCATTCATCGCGGTACTTGTACCGTGCGCATTGATGTAGTTAACTTGCGTTGGATTCAACAATGCATCTTTCAACGCTAGTTGAATCGCCCGCGTTGCACCTTCGCCGCCTGGTACGGGTGATGTCATATGATACGCATCACACGTCATGCCGTAGCCGACAATTTCCGCATAAATCCGCGCGCCACGACTGCGGGCGTGTTCGAGTTCTTCTAGAAGTAGAATTCCCGCACCTTCGCCCATTACAAAGCCATCGCGATCGCGGTCAAAAGGACGACTCGCGTGCGCTGGATCGTCGTTGCGCGTTGATAGCGTTCGGGCTGCGGCAAAACCTGCAACGGATAACGGCGTCACCGCTGCTTCGGCACCACCACAAAGCATTGCTTGCGCATAACCGCGCTGAATCATCCGAAATGCATCGCCAACAGCGTTAGAACCCGCAGCACACGCGGTTACGGGACACGTATTAGGACCTTTAGCACCGACGTGAATTGCAGTTAAGCCTGCTGCCATGTTCGCGATCATCATCGGCACCATAAATGGGCTACAGCGATCCGGACCCCGATTGAGATATACCGTTTGTTGGTCTTCTAATACCTTAATGCCACCAATGCCAGTTCCAATGATGACGCCCACTTGTTCTGCGTTCAGTTCATTAATGACAAACTGTGCGTCCGCAAGCGCTTGTAAACTGGCTGAAACCGCAAATTGAGCAAACCGGTCCATGCGCTTGGCATCTTTGTTGTCAAGGTAATCGTGAGGATTGAATCCTTTGACTTCACCCGCAATGCGGCATTTGTGGTGGGAGGCATCGAACAAGGTAATCGGACCTATGCCGCTACGTCCATTTAACAACCCTTCCCAGTACTCACCTGGAGTATTGCCAATTGGCGTAATCGCGCCGATACCTGTTACGACAACACGTTTTTTTTCCTTATCTGTCATACTTCAGTTGAGCCAGCTTCCTGACTGAATAACGCAGAACAAATGAATTTCTAGTTTTGAGGATTGGCGCGTTCTACGATTTTTTATCGAAAAGTGCGATCGCCCTTGGCGCTGCGCAAAGCGCAATCGCGTATTTCGCGCCATTTAATACGTGGTTCACACCTAAGCCGATGCTGTCACTTTGTTACTGATATAATCTACCGCTTGTTGTACCGTTGTAATCTGTTCTGCTGCCTCATCGGGGATTTCAATATCGAATTCTTCCTCTAAAGCCATCACGAGTTCAACAACATCGAGCGAATCAGCCCCTAGGTCATTCGCAAAGTTCGCGGCTGGCGTTACCTTTTCGGCTTCTACACTGAGTTGCTCAGTCACAATTTTCTTGACTTTCTCTAAAATTTCCGCTTCGCTCATAAATATAAAGTCCTCAAGCAGTTGCAAAAACAATCCCCCGATCGGGTCGATATGCTTAAAATCATATTTATCTTATCGAAAAGCGCGATCGCTTCAACATATCATAGGGTCTGTTTTCCTACTGTCACTAGCGACTAATCAGGAACTAACGACTAAAAGCTTAGGGGTTACGATAGAAAAGCAGCGGTTTATTTCCTAATTTTTAGCCTCTAGCTCTTAATTTTTTATGTCTTTTCATCTAAAATACGCCTACTTCCCTGGCTGTGTTGCACAAGGTGCCTGTCGAGAACTTTATCAATCTACGCAAGCTTTAACTCAAGCCTTAGATATTGAACTGATCGAACTCAAAAAAGCTGCGTGTTGCGGTTCTGGCACATTCAAAGAAGATTCGCTTTTGCTAGAAGACACCGTTAACGCGCGTAATATCGCGCTAGCTGAAGAATTAAACCTTCCTCTACTAACACATTGCAGCACCTGTCAAGGTGTGATTGGTCATGTTGATGAACGTTTAAAAGAGTTTCAGCAAACTCAACCCGCTTACCTCGAACAAGTCAACGACTTATTGACGCAACAAGGCTGTCTACCTTATCGCGGTAGCACTACGGTTAAACACCTGCTTTATGCGCTTGTTTCCGATTACGGGATAGATGAAATCGAAAAGCGCGTGTCGCGACGCTTAAGTAATATCAAGTGCGCGGCGTTTTATGGTTGCTATTTACTCCGTGCCCAAAAATCAATGCCTTACGATGACCCTTATAATCCGCAAGCCATGGAAAATATCTTTCGGGCGATCGGCGCAACACCGATCTACTACCGTGGACGAACTCAGTGCTGTGGTTGGCCGCTTTCTAGCTATGCTACGACCCAAGCGTTTAAAATGGCAGGAATGCATATTCAAGAAGCCCTGGCATCTGGTGCAGATTGTATAGTGACACCGTGTCCTTTATGTCATCTTAATCTTGATTCGCGTCAACCCGAAGTTGAAAAAGTCATTGGTAAAAAACTGGGTTTACCTGTATTACACCTACCGCAATTAATTGCTTTATCATTGGGTATTGAACCTAAAGAATTAGGTTTAGAAAAACACATTGTCTCCACACGTCCTTTATTAGAAAAATTAGGCTTTTAATTTTGAATAAACCTCTTGTATAAAGTATAAAAAATATGAGTGCGATCCTGAACAAAACGTAGGCGAGTGTTTGCGCAGTGTTACCGCAGAGTAAAATCTTAGAAAATTTTTGTTTTGCTCAACATGACAGTTTTAAGTATTTGCGTAGGAGGTTTAATACCATTTCATTTTGAAGTTACTACAAATAGGGAGCAGAGGGAGCAGAGGAGAAATGATTTGTAGTTTTTATTGGGTGAAATGGTATAATTAATAAAGTTTTTAGTAGCAATTTTTATGACAAAAAAATGCTGAGTAAATCACGAATATAATAACTACTCAGCAATTTTCTTTAATCAAATAGTGACAGTACCTTGGCTAGATAATTGGTACTATTACTGAATTAAGCTAACTATTATTTTGAGCCTCAGATTCAGTTGTTATATCTAGTGTATGAGTTGAGTCAGAACCGGCGATCGCTTCTTTATCTCCTGTCAAGTTGATGTGTACAACACGGTTGATTGCTTCAGCGACCTTGGGTAGCGTCAAAGTTAAAATTCCGTCTTTGTAGCTTGCTTCTACGTGTTCGTTTTCAACAGCTACTGGTAATGGAATCGTCCTTTGAAACTTACCATAACGAAATTCAGAATGCCAGAATCCGCGGTCTTCTGTTTGCTGTTCTTGACGAGTTTCACCCGAAATTGTGACTGTATCACGGGCTACTTGCACATCAAGATCTTTAGCGTCTATTCCTGGAATTTCAGCACGCAAGATAATATGGTCTTCACGATCTTGCATTTCAATTGCAGGCATCCAGTTTGCTTTTAGTTCTCGATTAAATCCTGCAATTTCGTCAAACATCCGGTCCATTTGACGCCGCAAAGCATTAATTTCTTGAAATGGTTGCCAATGTACTAATGCCATAGTTAAGTCACCTCCACAACTCAGCGCCAGCGGCTGAATTAATTTGTCACTCAACAATGAACTGTTCAATACAAAAGGAGAAAAATGGTGCGTTCGATACTTTCTGCTTGCACCTTTACTTCTATATTAACTAAATAAAAAATGAACGAGTGCGGATAACCCTACTTATCTTGTCGGACTAATAGTACATTTATTCTTTTCTGCTCAAACTGCGTTGCAACTGCTTGAGAGTTTGATAAATTTCTGGTAAACGCGTGTAGACAGCAGATGCTTTGAGAAAAGTTTTGTGTGGTATGGCAGGATTCCCAGAAACAATTGTTCCAGGTTGAACATCACTGTGAACACCAGCTTTAGCAGAAGCAACCGCCCCATCGCCAACTTTTACCTGATTGGCAATTCCTACTTGACCTGCAAGAATAACTTGATTGCCAATTTTCACACCACCAGCTAAACCAACGTGCGCAGCAAAGGCACAATTTGCACCTACTTGGCAACCATGACCAATTTGTACTAAATTGTCAATTTTTGTATTTTTACCAATGCGTGTTTCTCCCACTGCGGGGCGATCGATCGTGCTATTGCAGCCAATTTCTACACCATCTTCTAATACGGCGTAGCCCGATTGTTCCATCTTTACCCAACCTGTCGGTGAAGGAACAAAACCAAATCCTTCTGCACCAATAACTGCACCGCTATGAATGACACACCCAGCACCAATCTGGCTGCGCTCGTGAATTGTACAATTCGCATGAAGAATCGTGCGATCGCCGATTTGAACTTCTGGGTAAATAACAACGTTGGGATGAATGCAGACGCGATCGCCAATATTAACACCTGCTTGAATAACAACGTGCGCGCCAATATATATGTCTTCACCAAGTTTTACGGAAGGATGAATCACTGCACTCGGATGAATTTCAGGCGCAGGGTGAAACGGTTGATAGTAAAGTGCGATCGCTTGTGCAAAAAGTAAGCGTGGTTGGGAGGTTGTAATCCAAGCGATACCCCGTGATTGTGCTTGTGTTTGTAGAGCTTCATCTTGCGGCAAAATTAACGCACTAGCACCAGTTGTCGCAACGTACGAGGCAAATTTGGCACCTTCGATATAGCTCAAAGTTCCCGTTGTAGCTTCTTCAACTGGTGCTAATCTAGGAAGGTCAGGGTCGCAATCTTTATCGAAACTAAGGCTATTATTGGCAGCAGCTTCACCGAGTTTTTCAACAACTTCGCTAAATTTCATCTTTGACTTTTATAGTTTCAAAAACTAATGTAGAGGTCAGAGGTCGGAGGTCAGAGATCGGCGAATGAATCGTATCAAAACTTAAAACTCAAAAATAATTCCTAGACGACTCCCATTGCTTGACCCGCCAACCAAGCCGTTGTCCAAGCACTTTGAAAGTTAAATCCTCCGGTAACGCCATCAATATCAAGGATTTCGCCAGCAAAGTAAAGTCCCTGACACAGCCGACTTTCCATCGTTTTAAAGTTGACTTCTTTGAGACTGACGCCACCGCAGGTGACAAATTCTTCTTTGAAAACTCCCTTCCCTTGAATCAAGTATTGTCCTTGTGTCAGTTCTTGGACGAGTCGATTTAAGCTTTTATGCGATATTCCCGACCAACGGTCTTCGCTGCCAAGATTAATCCGCGATACTAAATACTGCCATAGACGACGCGGTAATTCAACAGGACAGTTACTCGCGATCGCCCGTTTTGCCCATTCGGTTTTAACAGCAAGCAATTTTTGGCGGATATCTTCAGGGTTACATTGTGGAAGCCAGTTGATTGTTAGAGTTGCATGATATTTCGCGTCATAAAGTACCCGCGCCCCCCATGCAGAAAGTTTGAGAACCGCAGGACCACTTAAGCCCCAGTGGGTTATCAGCAATGGACCTGTTTGTTCGAGTTTATGGCTACCAACGGTTAACTTTAACCGGACGCTATCGACACTGACTCCAGCTAATTCGCGCAGATCTTGATCGAGAATATTAAATGTAAACAGCGATGGTACAGGCGATTCAATGTGGTGTCCTAAAGACGCAGCGATTTGATGACCGACTTTGTTACTACCTGTTGCGAGTAATACGCGATCGCACGTTATCACTTCTTTTGATTTCAGTTGAATTGCAAATCTGGAAGTTGTGCCATCAAGTGCCTTGACAGCAACAACCGCTGCGCCTATACGAATTTTGATTCCTAAAGCGATTGCCTTTTCCCTTAAACAATCAACAATCGTCGCCGAGTCATCGGTGAGTGGAAACATTCTGCCATCAGGTTCAGTTTTGAGTTTTACTCCTTGTGCGGCGAACCAATTAACAGTATCGCGGCTTTGAAATCGCGTAAATGCCCCACGCAAGGCTTTACCACCTCTCGGATAATTTTGTACTAAGGCGGTTGGTTCAAAACACGCATGGGTAACATTACATCTCCCGCCGCCAGAAACGCGGACTTTAGCTAATGGTTGGTGACTTGCTTCTAAAATGATCACTTGCGTATGAGGATGCGCTTGTGCTGCCGCGATCGCACCAAAGAAACCTGCCGCGCCTCCTCCAATAACAACAATTAACGGTTGCAATTTACCTAAAATTTCCTATAAATCTACCTTCTACATATCAACCTAGCGTTATGCTGCTGCCTCTTGCCAGTCGCTATGTACAATTGCCCATAACTTGACATCTTCAAACATTCCCCACTTGCGAACTCGCTGGCGTAACACTCCTTCTTGTACAAATCCATTTTTCTGCAATACTCTGCCTGAACCTGGGTTTCTCACCATGTGATAGGCGTAGAGCCTATTGAGTGCTAAATCTTCAAATCCGAAGCGGAGTATGGGTTGTAATGCTTCGCTCATGTATCCTTTTCCCCACATCTCAACCGCTAACCAAAAACTTAATTCGGCTTGAGAATGTTCCGACTCAATATCGCGAATCTCGATCGCTCCACAAAATGCTGGTTCAAATTTGCGCTCAATGATAAATGAAACCGAAAGCCCCGCCTCAAATTCTGCAAGTCGTCTTAACACATACCGCTCAGCTTCGCCCTCAGGATAGGGATGAGGAATAGAGATCATTGTATCGGCGATCGCCCGAACACTGGCGCAGCGCTGTATTGAGGGTATATCTGCCTGGGTTAGTGAACGTAGATTCAATCTACTCGTCTCTAATGTCGATTGTTGCAACGATTTTCGAGATGCTCATGCTAGAATTCTTACATATTTCTTACTATTTCGTCGCTAAATTTGATGCAAGTCACTCGTTTGTCAAGTAAAGGGCAAGTGATCATTCCAAAAGCCTTACGTGCTGCTCATCATTGGGAAGTTGGTCAAGAACTAATTGCGATTGATGTCGGCGATGGTATTCTCCTGAAACCTAAAAAACCTTTTGCGGAAACAACTTTAGCGCAGGTTGCAGGCTGTTTAAGCTATCAGGGAAAACCGAAAAGTCTCGATGAGCTAGAAGATGTAATTCGCCAAGGAGTGATGCAACAATGTCACGATCGCAGTTGATACAAACATTGTTGTACGTCTCTTAATCCAAGATGATCAACAGCAATACGATAAAAGCCTTCAAATATTTCAGGAACAAGACATCTTTGTTCCAGATACAGTCCTACTCGAAACTGAATGGGTATTACGTTTTGCTTACAATTTCAAACCTAGTGAAATTTGCCAAGCATTTAGGAACCTTCTCGGTTTGCCTAATATTCATCTGACAAACGCAACTTTAATAGCGCAAGCTTTGCAGTGGTACGAGAATGGTTTGGATTTTGCTGATGCACTTCATTTGTCACAAAGTCAAAGCTGTTCTGTACTTTACACATTTGACGCTAAGTTTGCGAATCGAGCTAAAGGACTAACACAGTGTAAAGTTCAGCAGCCCTAATATTTAAGTGTAGATTCACGTACGTTTCAAAATATTAGACTTCTTGCATGAATTACAGATATGCCCAAGACTGAAGTCGGGGCTACATGACAAAGTGTACGCAGGCACACTATGAATTAAGTCCACCTCCGTGGACTTCGTTTTTAAGCTGCGAATTCATTCGCCAAGCTTCATCAAGATGTGATATAGCAATTCAAGGGATGCTCAGGACATCGAACACGCTAAGTTGACAGTTGACAAAGTCTTCCCACACTTTTTTCACTGTCAACTGTTCACTGTTTACTGATCTCTGACCTCAGACCTCTGATTCCTGACCCCTGCTATAATGCAAAAACATCAAAAGCCCCTGATTCATTTCAGAGGCTTTTAGTTAATTAACTACTAAAAGTAAAAGAACAGTCGCTAGATACTTGCTTTTGCTTTAGACCAAATGCCATTTTCATCTTGCTCGTATTGTTCGCAAACTGCATCCCAAGCATGATGTTCTGCTTTTTCTTCGTCACCTGTTTCTGATAACGCTTTGTTATAGTTGGCAATAAACGCGCGCTGTGCATCTTCTGAGAGGTGCGATCGCACTTCTGGCGATAAGTCTGCTGCACTTTCAATTTGTCCTGTGCGTCTGCGGGGTAAGGCTTTTTCATTAACGTGCGTTTCTTCACCACCTGCGCTTTCAAGCAGTAATTGAATTTCACCTGTTTTGTCGGCGGGGACTTCTACCGCTACCAAAAAGTCACCGGCTTCGATGCGAGTTTGATAGACAGCGGCTTTTTCTTCTGGCATTCCTAGTGTCACTAATGCAGATACTAAACCCGCACCCGCGCTCCCTGCGATCGCACCACCCGCAGCACCTAACAAAGCCGCGCCCAATGGTCCTGCGGCAACTAAAGTACCAATAAACGGTACAAATAGTACACCGACTCCTGTTAATAAAGCTAACGCCGAACCAAAGATCGAGCCAAAGATTGCTCCTTGTTTCAATCCACCGAGTATCACATCTTTTTTAGTAATAAAACCAGCAATTTTAGTTTCAGAGTGGAAGTTTTTTCCGATGACTGATATATCGTCGCGTGAAATTCCTCGGTCGAGTAAGCGACGAATGACACCATCAATTTGTTCGCGATCTTTGAAGATCGCAGAAACGCTGCGAAACTCAGCAGCATTAGCCTGCGTCATACTTGTATCAGTTGCAGTCATATTTTTCCCTTGTGTTTCCGACTAATCACGAAGGATATCAGTGACTGCATTCAACATCTTCGTCCATAAGATTGATTCTTCTGCTGTGCCTTGTGCTACATCTATGCAAAATTCTATATAAAAAAGGCTAATTTCCTCTTTTCTTTTAAAAAGAAATATCGCGCTTGTGCGAGTTAAAGCTAATAAAAATTATGTATTGGCTGAACACTTCTAATAAACAATATTATCTTTGAAATCGGCTCCAAATTCCAGTGATGACCGATAACAGAATTAATATCCAAAGGATTCCCCCAGGAAGAAATGTTAAAATTCCTAATCCTCGGAGAACCCAAACAAGAATTGTAATTCCTGCGAAGATGACAAATAGTTGTGCAGCGCGAATGTTACGATGGCGACGAGTTCGACTCACTTTTTTCTCTTAAATATACTTACTTTAAAATTTTAGTTTTGAGTTATGAGTTAATTTTATTCACTATATTATATCTTTACACACCGATCGTTAAAATGAGCCACCGTGCTATTTTTTGCTGGATGTTACTGACAGTTTTGTATACTTTATAACATTTTCTAGAGTGGCTAAATTTGGAAATCTGTGATTTATTAGAGTTGAAATTTCCAGATTTCTGATGTCTCAGTCAAATTGCTGTAATTTCTCTGAACCTTTACACTGTCTTTACTATTTCTTTATATTTCTGTAGGTAAATTGGGCAGTATGAGCAACTGCTGTAAACGAGAATCAACTAAGTATAAATACTTAGATTATTTGTTAGGTGTTGAGGAGTAGCTGAAGTCAGATGAATACACTTTCTGTATCCAATTTAGTCGAGTCTTCGTGTTCCTGGAGTCAAGTTCAGCAAACAGCACTTTTGCAAGGTGAAATTTTAGTAGAAACGCGATCGCATTCCGCATGGGGTGGCGCGGTAACGGCTTCGATGTACTTACCACTAAAGCGATCGCAAGTTTGGCAGCAAATTACTGATTATCCGCGCTGGGTGCAATACTTTCCTGATGTGATTAAAAGCGAAGTTTTACAGCGTGGTGAAACCAAGCGCTTATATCAAGTTGCGAAAAAAGCCTTCTTTCTATTTACCGCGCAAGTTGAGGTTTATCTCAACGTCATTGAAGTTCTACAGCAGCGAATTCAGTTTCGCTTAGAGCAAGGGACGTTTAACGATTTTACTGCGGAATTGCAATTACAAGATTGCGGTGTTGGTACAGTGTTGACGTATGCAGTACAAGCGACACCTAACCTTCCGATACCAACGATGTTCATTCAACAAGCAATGCATCTAGAGTTACCAGAAAATATGCGGCAAATGCGGCGAATGATCTGTGGTAGATAAGAGAGTTCAGGGATCAGAGGGGCAAGGCAATGCCTTGCCCGTCACGGTAAAAATTATATAAATAAGGCTACCCGTAGGTAAGTGTAAGGGATCTAGGGAAGATCAGAGTCAAAGATTAGAGCAAAGGTATGGAAGCTCAGAACCATTGATTCAACTAACTTTTAATTCTGACCTCTGACCCCTACCATACATTACATTGTGAGTAATTCAACGGGTAAACGCTTAAATGCCAGACGTTCGTTTTCGACATCGACATAGATAGTGTCACCGTCGTTGAATTCACCGCGCAAGATTGATTTAGCAATTTGAGTTTCTAACTCGCGCTGAATCGCCCGTTTTAGCGGTCTTGCACCAAATACAGGATCGTAGCCTACTTCAGCTAAAAAGTCAAGGGCTGCATTAGAGAGTTTCAGCGACATCTTACGCTCTGCCAGCCGCTTTTCGAGTCTTTGAACTTGCAGTTGTACAATGTGGCGTAGTTCTTGTTTTTGCAGCGCATGGAAGATAATAATTTCATCAATGCGGTTAAGAAATTCTGGACGGAAACTATTACGCATAGCATCCATCACCCGACTGCGCATCTCTTCATAACGCGAGTCATCGCCAGCAATATCTAAGATGTACTGCGAACCGATGTTACTCGTCATGATAATGATCGTGTTCTTGAAGTCTACCGTATGACCTTGCGCATCGGTAACACGTCCATCATCGAGAATTTGCAGCATGACGTTGAACACGTCAGGGTGGGCTTTTTCGATTTCATCGAAGAGAACCACCGCATAAGGACGACGGCGAATTGCTTCGGTTAACTGACCGCCTTCGTCGTAACCGACATATCCTGGAGGCGCACCGATTAAGCGCGAAACCGCGTGTTTCTCCATGTATTCCGACATATCGATTCGTACCATTGCTTCTTCGGTATCGAATAAATACGCCGCTAATGCTTTGGCAAGTTCAGTTTTACCAACGCCTGTGGGACCTAGGAAGATAAAACTTGCCGTTGGACGATTGGGATCGGCTAATCCTGCACGCGATCGCGCAATTGCATCCGCAACGGCTGTTACTGCTTCGTTTTGTCCAATCACGCGCCGGTGAAGTTCATCTTCTAAATGTAGCAGTTTCTCTTTTTCCGATTCCACCAACTTGCTAATCGGAATTCCTGTCCACTTCGAGATAATTTCCGCAATATCCGCTTCGGTGACTTCTTCGCGCAACAGCGATTGACCTGTCGTTTGAGTTTGTGCGAGTTTTGTTTCGGCTTCTTCTAGCTGACGATGTAAATCTGTTAGCTTACCATACTTCAACTCTGCTGCTTTGTTGAGGTCGTAGTCACGTTCGGCTTGCTGAATCTCGACGTTAACGCGGTCGATTTCTTCTTTTATTGCCTGAATTTGATTAATAACATCTTTTTCAGACTGCCATTGTGCGTTGAGGGCGCGTTGTTGTTCTTTGAGATCTGCAAGTTCTTTTTCGAGTCTTTCTAAGCGTTCTCTAGAAGCTGGATCGCTTTCTTTTTGGAGGGATAGTTTCTCCATTTCGAGTTGGAGAATCTTGCGATCAATCTCATCGAGTTCTTCGGGTTTAGAAGTAATTTCCATTTTCAACCGTGCGGCGGCTTCGTCTACCAAGTCAATCGCTTTATCTGGTAGGAAGCGATCGCTAATATAACGACTCGACAGTGTTGCAGCTGCAACTACCGCACTATCAGAAATTTTTACCCCGTGATGGACTTCATAGCGCTCTTTGAGTCCGCGTAAAATCGAAATTGTGTCTTCTACTGAAGGTTGATCGACATAAACTTGCTGGAAACGGCGTTCTAACGCTGCGTCTTTTTCAATGTATTTGCGGTATTCATCTAACGTTGTCGCACCGATACACCGCAACTCACCGCGTGCGAGCATTGGTTTAAGCAAGTTTCCTGCGTCCATTGCGCCTTGCGTTGCCCCCGCACCAACAACGGTGTGAATCTCATCGATGAAGAGAATAATTTTACCTTGCGACTCGGTAACTTCTTTGAGTACGGCTTTAAGACGTTCCTCAAATTCACCGCGAAACTTTGCACCCGCGATTAATGCGCCCATATCTAAGGCAATGAGTTTACGGTCTTTGAGCGATTGCGGGACATCACCTGCAACAATTCGTTGTGCAAGTCCTTCAGCGATCGCGGTTTTACCGACACCAGGTTCGCCAATTAAGACAGGGTTATTTTTAGTACGGCGGGAAAGAATTTGAATTGTGCGGCGGATTTCATCATCGCGCCCAATCACTGGGTCAAGTTTACCTTGACGCGCGGCTTCGGTGAGGTCGCGCCCGTATTTTTCTAGTGATTCGTATTTGCCTTCTGGATTTTGGTCAGTCACTCTCTGACTTCCTCGAACTTGTTTAATGATACCCCTGAGTTTTGCTTCGTCTAAACCAAATTCTTGAAATAGGCTTTTCCCGAAG
The DNA here is from genome assembly GCF_000317555.1 of Gloeocapsa sp. PCC 7428. Classification (GTDB taxonomy): domain Bacteria; phylum Cyanobacteriota; class Cyanobacteriia; order Cyanobacteriales; family Chroococcidiopsidaceae; genus Chroogloeocystis. The sequence goes on along the minus strand of NC_019745.1, from coordinate 1,502,833 downwards.
CGATCGTCGTTTACGTAGGCTAATAATAAGTGTTCGATTGAAATATATTCATCGGCTAATTCTTTACGATAGTTTTCGGCGCGGTCAAGTAGTGTATCTAAGCTACGTCCTAAATATACGGAACTTCCACTACCGGAAACTTTCGGTTGACGTTGAATAAATTGTTCGGCGCGTTCTCGGACTTTCTGAACGTTAACTCCGGCTTTTGTTAAGATACTACTCGCTAAGCCGTCTTGTTCGAGCAGCGCTTTCATTAAGTGTTCGCTTTCGATCTGCTGCTGTTGTGCGGCTTTGACGATATCTGGCGTGTGGGCGATCGCTTCCCACGCTTTTTCGGTAAACTGATTTGGATTTGTTGGTTGCATATTCTGAATTCCCTCTGAGTGCTGGTGTGATTCAACCACAGAGACGCAGAGAGCACAGAGTGATTAATTGTAGAAGTTTGGCTAACTGCTATCCCTACAAGTCATTGTAGAAAGAAGCTAAGGAGTGCTTGGATCGGTGTTCACGCATTTCTGCGTGGGTATTTCCGTTCTAATAGGGTATCCTAGAATTTCTGGTTGCATTAATACTTCTATTGGACTATTAAAACTGCTTGTAACAGAACCCTAATTATTGCTCATGCATCTATATTTAATAATCTAATATAGAGATCTAGAGAATTATTCATTTATTTTGTGAATTACTTGTATTCGGACTTGCGAAAGTTCGATTCCTAAGCTTTTTAGCACTCTAACTGCTACGCTTTCTTTTTCTTGGATGAGAGCTAGTAAAAGATGCTCAGTACTAATGAACTTGCATCCAAGTTGCGAAGCTTCTTTAGAAGATAGCTCTAGAACACGAATGACTTTTGGTGTAAATTCAAAAATTTCATCGATTGTCGCTCCAGAACCAAAGCCAGTAATTTTTTCAACCTCTATCCGAGTTTCTGTAAGGTTTACACCTAGTTGGTTTAATACTTCGGTAGTATTGCCACTTCCTTGTCTAATGAGGGCTAGAAGTATGTGCCCAGTTCCGATAGAAGTCCGCCCTAAACAGCGTGCCTCCTCCTCAGCTAGCATAATTACCTTACACGCTTCTTCCGTAAAACGTTCATACATAGCTTATTCCCTGTCATTAGTTGAAGTTTTGCTAACTGCTATCTCTACAGGTCATTGTAGAAAGAAGCTGACTATCGCTTGGATCGGTGTTGCATTTCTGCGTGGGTATTTTCGTTCGATGAGGTATCCTAGAATCTCCGGTTGCAATCATCTAGTTTGTACGTGGTGCAAAATCAGCGTAGAAGAAAAGTTTCGACTACTTTTTCCTCACCCTACTCTGCGATAAAGGCAAAGCCCTACACCCCTCACTCCTCACTCTCCTTCCTCCTCTCATGGCTAAAAAAAAGCAGAAGTTTCCTTATTTAGTTGGCTCAAAGTGGACTGCACAGCAAAAAGTCGATGGCTGGCGTCATTTTGTGGTGGTTAATCGCAAAAATGAGGGTAAGTGGTTGTTCGCAGAAATGGTTGCAGCGTGTGACCCTAATGTGCGGTTTTGGCTGAATGCTAAATTACTTAAAGACCGTTCGCAGTGGCAAGCTGGCTGGCAATCCTTAAAAGATCTTGCTGAACTTAATGAACTTGCGACGGGCGAGTATTGAGTAATGACATACGTAATATTGCGGTTTTGAATTGTTAGTTTTGTGAGTTACAAAATATTACTAGGATATTGACATTTTTACGATATATCTTTCAGAGCAAAGCCTTAGATTGCTTTTGTTTGTAGCTTGCTGATATTGTATAAAGTAAAACTTAATTTTTCTTAAAAATAGGGTAAGAGTTTATCCTAACGGAGAGGGTGCTGTATTTATGGGACGATCGCAACGCAAACACCGTGTTTGCGCTCACGAAGGAGTACTAAATCGCATTACCAGTCGTATTCGCAAATCTTTAGAACTGCAAGAGATTTTGACGACGACGGTTGAGGAAGTACGCGCGTTTCTCAATACAGAACGAGTTAAAATCTATCGATTTCATCCTGATGGAAGTGGTGAAGTTATTGCAGAATCAATTCATGGTAAGCGGCTTCCTTCACTACTAGGGCTACATTTTCCTGCTGATGATATACCGCCACAAGCACGCGAGATGTTTGTAAAAACCCGTCAACGTGTCATTGTAGATGTGATAGGCCAAAGAAAAGCCCTGAACCAACTTGATAGTTCGGAAACGGGAGAAAGTTTGTTAGTAGAAGATATTCGCTATAGCCCGATCGATCCTTGTCATGCAGAATATCTTTCTAATATGGGCGTGTACTCGTCACTCACGTTGCCAATTTTATACCAAAATCAGCTTTGGGGATTGCTTGTTTCGCACCATAGCCAACGCCGACAAGTTTCTCAAAAAGAATTAGAAGTTGTACAATTGCTTGTCGATCAGCTATCAATCGCGATTTCGCAATCAAATCTGTTACAGCAAACACGCCAACAAGTGCAGCACGAAGCAACGCTTAATCAAATTAGTTGCTTGCTTCATTCTCCTGTCAGTGTGAGAGAAATTCGTCAAACTGTTTTAGAAGAGATTGTCAAAGCTTTACAAGGTGCTGGAGGTAGGCTGTACATCACCGCAGAACCTACGGGTGAGCCAGCGCAGTTGTATACCTATGGAGAGCAACCTTGCCGTGAACTCGAAGAAAGTGCTTATTGGCAGCAAATTATGGGTTTTCCGCAAGCGGCTGTCAACTCTCCTCAGTATCGATATAAAGAGTTGCGTTTACCGAACTTATCGACACAAGAAAATTTCGGAGGTTTATCTACTGAATGCATTATACCTTCGGCAATGCCTTTCTTACGAACGATTAGTGACTTGTATCAAGAACCCCAGTTTGATTTAGCTTCGGCTTTTGCTGCAACTGCGATTCGTTCGATTTTGATTATGCCACTGCAATATCGTCAAAATTGTGTCGGATGTTTTACGATTTTTCGCAATGAAATCGAAACCGAAACTTTGTGGGCAGGAAGAGTCAATCATGATGAACGCAACCTTCGTCCGCGTGAGTCGTTTGCAGCATGGCGCGAAATTAAAAAAGGACAAGCGCAAGAGTGGAGTCCTAATGAAGTTAAACTTGCACAAGCGCTAGGAAACCATTTATATATGGCGGTAATGCAGCGGCGCGTTGAAGATATGTTTCGCCATCAAGCGTCGCACGATCCTTTAACAGGGCTACCAAATCGAATACTTTTTGAAGATCGGTTGTCGCTAGCACTTGCTCAAGCGTACCGACGTGGTGAAATGTTAGCTGTGGCGTTTCTTGATTTAGACCGCTTCAAAACAATCAATGATACGCTGGGTCATGCGGTGGGAGATGAGCTACTACAAAGTGTGGCGCAAAGATTGCTGGGCTGTTTGCGCGAAGGCGATACGATCGCCCGCTGGGGAGGCGATGAATTTACCTTGCTCTTACCGCAAATTAGTTGTCCAGAAGAAGCCGCTAAACTCGCACAAAGAATTTTATCATCGTTTAAAACTCCGTTTCGGATTAGCGATCGCGAACTACACATCACAACGAGTATCGGTATTGCGCTAGCGCCTTACGACGGCGAAGATACAGAAACACTGCTCAAAAACGCGGATACGACGATGTATCGCGCTAAGCAGCAAGGGAAAGATAACTTTCAGTTGTACGCGCCGGAGATGAATAAGAAAGCGCTAGAGCAACTTGTTTTAGCAAATCATCTCTATAAAGCATTAAATCGCGATGAATTTTTATTGTATTATCAGCCACAACTCAATTTAAAAACAGGTCAAATCGTCGCCTTTGAAGCATTAATTCGTTGGCAACATCCTGAGTTAGGGCTAGTTTCTCCTAATCAGTTTATTCCCTTGGCAGAAGAAACAGGCTTAATCGGCGCAATTGGCGAGTGGGTGCTTCAAGCTGCTTGTACGCAAAACCGCGCTTGGCAACTTGCAGGGCTACCACCAATGCGGATTGCGGTGAATCTTTCTGCACGACAGTTTCAACAGAAAATATCAAAAACTATTGCTCGCGTTCTTGCTGAAACAGGACTCGATCCGAGTTATTTAGAAGTTGAAATCACAGAAAGCATTGCCATGCAAGATGTCAACTTCACAATTAGCGTCCTTCAAGAGTTACAGAATATGGGCGTTTCGATTGCGATGGATGACTTTGGAACTGGTTACTCGTCGCTGGCGACACTCCGGCGTTTTCCGCTACATACGCTCAAGGTGGCGCGCGAATTTGTTAACGATATCACAACGGATCAAAAAGACGCAGCGATTATTAAATCAATCGTCGCGCTCGGACATGGGTTAGAGTTAAATGTCATCGCGGAAGGTGTCGAAACCCGCGAACAGTTGAAGTTTTTACACGCAGTTAAATGCGACGGAATGCAAGGTTACTTGTTCAGTAAACCTTTAGCGGCGGATGCTGTTGTTCAATTTTGCCAGCAACACTACAATATCTTTGCGCAGAAGTTGGAGTTTACAGCAACTCAGTGTCGCGAACTGCAAAACTAAATTGAGGTTGATTTTTGGCTTTTGACTAAAAATTTATTATTTTTAACTTAAGGCTTGGGCGATCGCCTTTTACTGATATTCGCGCCTGGTTTTCTCAACAGAAGTACGCAGTTTCTTGGTTTGGATAGTCATAACAGACTATAGCATTTTGAACCTGTAGCGCCTCCTGGCAATGATTGCACGCTTCAGTGTTACCTTAAACTGTTCGTTTGCTGACACGTGCTTTTTTTTATGATGCGTCTGATGGCTTCTATATATGGTAAGAAATACTTATTTTGTATTTTGTAACTTTTTTTATAAAAATAAATACATAAAACTGCTTTAATAAAACTTTTAAAAGCTGAGCAAGGATTATGTAGCATCTTCAGCCCTAAGATGCCAAATAATTGTGATTAAGCTGACTTAAATCTATATTTACTCTTAAGACCTCTTTCTTTTGCGTGTAAGTTGGACAATAATGCGATCAAACAAGCTAGTTAAATTTTCTTCTCTAGCTCACAGAATTGACACAACGATAGGAGCCAACTCAACGTGAAACTTGCGGTCTACGGAAAAGGTGGCATCGGTAAATCCACAACAAGCTGTAATATATCGGTCGCGCTGGCTAAACGCGGCAAAAAGGTTTTGCAAATCGGCTGCGATCCCAAGCACGACAGTACTTTTACGCTTACAGGGTTTTTGATTCCCACAATTATCGATACACTTCAGGAAAAAGACTACCACTACGAGGATGTTTGGCCTGAAGATGTGATTTACAAAGGCTACGGTGGTGTAGACTGTGTGGAAGCGGGAGGACCTCCCGCAGGTGCAGGCTGTGGTGGTTATGTCGTTGGTGAAACCGTCAAGCTACTCAAGGAACTCAACGCGTTTGATGAGTACGATGTGATTTTATTCGACGTTTTAGGCGACGTGGTTTGCGGTGGATTTGCTGCACCACTCAACTATGCGGATTACTGCATGATTGTTACCGATAATGGCTTTGACGCTTTATTTGCAGCTAACCGGATTGCGGCTTCGGTTCGCGAAAAAGCCCGCACGCACCCCTTGCGTTTAGCTGGTTTGATTGGCAACCGCACAGCAAAGCGCGATTTGATTGATAAATACGTAGAATCAGTACCAATGCCGGTATTGGAAGTTCTACCTTTAATTGAAGATATTCGCGTTTCGCGCGTCAAGGGCAAAACTTTGTTTGAGATGGCAGAATTTGATTCGTCGTTAGAGTATGTCTGTGACTACTACTTAAATATTGCGGATCAGATCTTGGCACGTCCAGAGGGCGTTGTCCCGAATGATGCACCAGATCGCGAGTTGTTCTCGTTGCTTTCTGACTTCTACCTCAATCCCACGAAACCACCGGTGACGAGTCAAGAAGAGGAACTAGATTTAATGATGGTTTAAGAGGATGGCTGAGAAGTGTTAAAGATGCTGGTGATAGCCCCTTAAATCCCCCACAAGTGGGGGACTTCGGAACTAGGAACTACCTAGAATTTGGGAGCCACTGTGCGCTTGGGGGTTTTCGCTGTAGGAACTGACGTAGACAGAGGGTGGTGCGGTTGGTAATTTACATTATTTATTAGTGAAGTGGTATCGTAAGCAGCTAACTGTTACTTTCTAGTCGCTATCATCAAGCTAGTTCTCAGGATGAGGAAAAGAGATCATGGCTTTTTTTGAAGATTTGAAAATATCTTTAAGACAAAAGTGGTTACGTTTCTTTCAGGCAAATCGTGCTTGGCTTAACTTGTACATGGATGCGGCGTCTGTCGCAACTCCTGATGGTGGCAAACGACCAGCATCTTACCTCATCCTAGGTGTTGTTAATGCGCTAGAACCGCAGATAGCGCAGTTAATGCTGCCGTTTTCTAAGCTGAATCCAGATGTGGATAGCTTAATTGAGGTTTTAGAGTTAAATTTTGACCCTAATTTAGCGCTAGAAAATAACCCGATACCCGTTACCGAACAGCCCGCAGCTGAACCAAGTCAAGAAGCACCTTTGTCGGATGCAGATATCGCGAAGATGCTACCACCGCAAAATGCAGGTGTCACAGAGAGTGTCACAGTTGTTCAAACGCTGACACAGTTAAGCGATATGCCATATGAGGAGACGATCAGTCCTTATTATGAAGAATCTAGCCCAGAAGAAATGCCTGAAAGTAATCAGCGTAGTAATGGTGATGTAATTTCGCGTTTATTTCCTAACTTTTAATAATTTGACGACATTGTTAATAGTCAATGGCTAATAGCTGAGTGCTAATAGCACATTGTTTTCGCGCGCCGATATTAGAAAAATAAGAGGAGAGTTTATGAGCGTTGCTCAAACTGAAGCTTTAAATTTTGAGTGTGAAACTGGAAATTATCATACTTTTTGTCCAATTAGCTGTGTGGCGTGGTTGTACCAGAAGATCGAAGATAGTTTCTTTTTGGTGATTGGGACAAAAACCTGCGGCTACTTTTTGCAGAATGCCATGGGGGTGATGATTTTTGCCGAACCCCGTTATGCGATGGCGGAGTTAGAAGAAGGTGATATTTCGGCGCAGTTGAATGACTATGACGAATTAAAGCGGTTGTGTGAGCAAATTAAGCGCGATCGCAACCCTAGTGTGATTGTCTGGATTGGGACTTGCACCACCGAAATCATCAAAATGGACTTGGAAGGCTTAGCGCCAAAGCTGGAAGCCGAAATCGGAATTCCAATTGTGGTAGCGCGGGCGAATGGTTTAGATTATGCGTTTACCCAAGGGGAAGATACGGTACTCGCCGCAATGGCGGTACGCTGTCCAGATAAAGCACCAGAAGCGGAGAAAAGCGATCGCAACGCGATTCAAAAACTACTCAACTTTGGCAAGAAAAAAGAAGAAGTTGCGCAAGAAGAAGCTGAGTACGTCAATCATCCACCACTCGTTTTATTTGGTTCGCTTCCCGATCCGGTTGTTACGCAATTAACGTTGGAACTCAAAAAGCAGGGAATAAGAGTTTCTGGCTGGCTACCTGCAAAGCGCTATACTGAACTGCCTGTTTTAGAAGAAGGTTACTACGTTGCGGGTGTTAACCCCTTTTTGAGTCGAACAGCCACAACACTGATGCGGCGACGCAAGTGTAAACTGATTGGTGCGCCTTTTCCAATTGGTCCTGATGGTAGCCGTGCTTGGATTGAAAAGATTTGCTCAGTATTTGGTGTCACGCCGCAAGGATTAGAAGAACGCGAAGCTCAAATTTGGGCAAGCTTGGAAGACTATCTTCAATTAATTCGTGGCAAGTCGGTGTTCTTTATGGGCGACAATTTGCTGGAAATTTCGCTAGCGCGCTTCTTAATTCGCTGTGGAATGACAGTGCCAGAAATTGGTATTCCTTACATGGATAAGCGCTACCAAGCTGCGGAATTGGCTTTCTTAGAGAAGACTTGCCAAGAAATGGGCGTAGCGTTACCTAGAATTGTCGAAAAGCCAGATAACTACAATCAAATTCAACGCATTAAAGAACTTCATCCCGATTTAGTCATTACTGGGATGGCGCACGCTAATCCTTTAGAAGCACGAGGAATTAATACTAAGTGGTCAGTTGAGTTTACTTTTGCACAAATTCACGGCTTTACTAACGCGCGTGACATTCTAGAATTGGTAACTCGCCCGCTGCGCCGTAATAATAATTTGAAAGATTTGGGTTGGGAGAAGCTTGTGAAGGAAGAAGCGAAGGTTTGACTCGTTAGCGTATTAAGCCCCCTAAATCCCCCACTTGTGGGGGACTTTGAGAGGTTCTCCTAGAGTTGGGCTAGCAAGTCCACGCAGGTAGACTTTGTTTTTCTAGCTGCGACTTTAGTCGCCAAGCTAGCCAAGGAAGAAGCGAAGGTTTGAATTGTTAGCGCATTAAGCCCCCTAAATCCCCCACTTGTGGGGCAGGGCTGTTTCATTGTAGAGAGAGAAAGACCTGCTCAAACTGGTTGGCAAGCTGGCGTTTCGCTGAGGCAATGGAATGAAAGCCCAAGCGTCTTGCCAAGGTGATGAAAAAGGTCCGCACGATTGACCAGTTGGCAGCAGCGCGCTTATCGAGGTAGGGTGCATCATCTTCACCCAGCGAGACATCCTTGATCCAATGCAAGCGATTCTCAATCCCCCAGTGCCCCTGCACCAGTTGAGCAAAGCCGTGCGCACAGGTGATCAAACTACTGATGTAATACTGCCGCTCGCAAAAGGGCTGCTGCGCTCGGGTGCCCGAGCGTTCGACGACAATCAGCGACGCGAGTCCGCTCCAGTGCGATTGGAGCGCTTGCGACGGGCGATAGACCTGAACCCGACGATGCACGGTGCGACCATGACTGTGCTGTGTGTAGTCGTAGCAACTCCAGGGGTGACCCTGCTGCCAAGCTTGCTCAATCGCCTGGTACAGGTACGGTTGGTTCGCCTTGGCGCACACCAGATAGTCATCTCCCCGCTCGATGATTTGCGCTAAGGTTTTTTTTGACAGTGCAGTGCGTCCATCGTGACCACGACCCCATCAAGTGCCAGCGTTTTGAGCAACTGCTGCACCACGGTTTGTTCACTGGTGTTGTGATTGTCCATCGCCTGCATCTGATAGACAAAGCCGCACTCGTGGCTGAAGAGCGAAACCACACTGACAAACGCTTGAGTGTTTTGGTGGCAGTCGCTGACCGTACTTTTGATGCTTTTGCCGTCAATGGCAACAACCGCAGCCGGATCGAGCGGGACAAACTGCTTTGCCCACTGCGAAAACACCGCCGCAAACTCAGCAAAATCAAGCTGCATCATCACCCGCCGCAGGGTGGAATAGGAGGGAAATTCCACTTCATCACTCAATCCGAGTCGCGCTCGCAGGGCATCGCCATAGTGCTTGATGAACTCAGACAAAGGACGATAGCCCCAGTAGCCGAGCATCGTTCCCATCAGAATAATCAGCAGCACCAGCGAGAGCGGGTGACGTTTGCCTCGCGGGGCGCGGGGGTCAGCAACAGTGTTCAGCAATGCCAGCAGTTCCATGTCGAGCTTGCCATGTGGTCAACCTCACTCTAATTTTTCTCCATGCACTTTGAAACAGCCCTGCACTTGTGGGGGACTTTGAGAGGTTCTCCTAGAATTGGGCTAGCAAGTCCACGCAGGTAGACTTCGTTTTTCTAGCTAATTTGGTTGAAACCGCAGCTACACAAACAAAACCGATCTTCATCGATTTCTACTAAGATAGATTTTGCTACAAGTCCACGCAGGTGGACTTCGTTTTTTTAGCTGCGACTTTAGTCACCAAGCTTATTGAGTGATTTCTGCATTTGGTTGCAAAATCATTGCCCGAAAGTTTGTTCTAGTTTCGGGGTTCAAGTACCGCTGATGGATACTTTGCCACTCTTGCCATGATTGGTAGTTTGCACCTGTGAGTTGGTTTGCCAAGTTAGGTAGATGGCTTTTCATTTCTGAACGCAAAGAATCGGTCATAAATTCAGACAAAATAAAGCTATCTTGAATTTGACCTAATATGCTCTGAATGCGCTTAACTTCTTCGAGATAAGTATTGTAAGTGTCGCCGTAGAAGTCACTAAAGACTTCCATTTGGTAGCGAGTACGTTTTGCTTCTTTGCGTAAATCGTGCAGCAGCGGACCATCATCAGCAAGTTGCTGTTCTACCATTGCTGGCGAGAGGTCTTGTAAAATATGAATTTCGCCGTCTTTAACTTCAGTACCGACTAACCAGCCAGGGTGCAGGAGTAATTGACTGACTTGTGGTGAAAGTAAATCTGGTAATACTTCTTGTATTGGCATTTGAGCAATTCTATGGTAAGAGGGTTGCTTAAGCCATTTTGTTAAAGACTGCTTGAGGGATTGATAAGCATCGCCTTCTAAAGTTGTTTTAACTTGAGCAAATGCTTGAGTACGTTTTTTATCTAGCTGACTGAGGACTTTATCGAGCGACTTTTTTTCTTTTCCTGGTAAAGTCGGCTGATATTTTTTCTCTAAGGCTTCGTGCAATACATCTAGGTCGCGTAATTCACCTAGGATACGAGCAATATTGCCGATCTTTTTTTGTTGTGCGGGTTTTGGTAAATCAATTGCTGGCGCAAACCCTGTTATGGCACTGCGTAATCGACGCATCCCCACACGCATTTGGTGTAAGTCTTCAGGATGTTTGTCTTTGAGGACGTTGGCTTCGTGCTTGAGAAATTTCTCAAAATGCTTTTGAATTGCTAGCGATGCCCAGTCTCCCAGAGTATGAGCTTTATGGGTACTTAATATCATGGTAGTTACGCTCTTGAGTTAAACTACTCAAGCTCGATAGGGATGTGTGAGTGAACGAGGTAATGGCAATAGCCAAAGACATCCATTATAAATATTTTATCTGCTTAAGTGCTGGTGCGATACTGTACTAATACACAGCAATTTCAGAAGCTGACCAAGGCGGAATTGTTAAGTCAAGCGGACGCGACAGCCACAAGTTTTTTTCTGGAAACTTTACCTCGCCGGTGGCGATATGTTTGAGAAAAGGTTTACTTGTCCAGATTTGGCAACTACAGAGTTGTTTTGGCTCTTTTAATTCGTAGCCGCCTTCAACAGGTTGTAGTTGAAAAAATTCAATATGCCAATGGGCGGGTTCTACGCCTACATATTCAGGAGTAGCGCGACTGGAGACGACATTAGATTCTTGACTATACAATCGATTGACGACCGCAGGTAAATAATCGATATCGAGAATTTCTGGTGTGAGGTTTTGTTGGTGGGCAAAATCTAAAACTTTCTGCCAATCGTAAATTGGTTCGCTGTTGGCAAGACTATGCATTGATTGTTCGCCGAAGCAATGCCCTCCCCACAGCCAAACCATTCGCGATAAAATTGCTTCGACACGCGGGCGATCGCTTTGCAATACTTCTAAGTCTTCGGGTAAAATCATGCGTCCAGGAACGCACCACCAGTACTCCCAAGTCGTACTATTATCAATGGGTACAAGCCGTTTAACGATTCCAGGGATGCGATCGCGCTTTTGCTTCTCCCGAATTTTAACGAGTGATTCTTGCAAAGGATCTGCTACAGAGGCTTCTAACTGATTCGCTAAAGGATGTTCCGGCGCAGTCATCATCTCTTCTGAGATGAATAATTCTCCTGCAACCATAAGTTAAGTCTCCGATAAGTGCCTGAGGTACGTTTCTTATTTTAGAGATTAGAGCATCATTGTCACCTGCGGAAAGTTTTTTGAGTTAATTTAATGTAGAGCTTGCGAGAACATCTTTGCATTAGTTGCCTTTGTGTGGTTAGGCTTATGAAAAGACTGCGGTTTTTGTTACACCAATTAGCATTTTAGCCGCTTGCTGCCTTTACCACCAAAACGCTACTTTGTAAAGAGACTAATTTTACAATCAGTAAAGCTAAAATATAATTTTTAGTAAGATTGATAAAGAACAAATTAATTTTATAATTTATGACTAACCAACATAATAAAAACCAAATTATTCTGCGCTTTGAGGATGAATTTAGAGAGCATCGAGAAGATATTTCTGCGGTACGTTTAACCACTGATAAATATTTATGGTTAGGCTCAGATGAAACATCATCAATCGAGCGATTAACTTACAATTCTGCTCTACAATTATTTACAGAGCATAAGCAGTTTCGAGTCAAAGATTTTATAGATTTACCAGCAACCGAAGATCAAGAAATTGATATCGAAGGTATGGCTTATGTAAAGCCTTATTTATGGTTTGTAGGTTCGCACAGTTGGAAGCGTAAAAAGCCTAAACCTGATAAGACAAATGAAAAAAATGTTAGCAGATTAACCAAGTTAGAATCCGAACCGAATCGTTATCTACTCGGTAAAATTCCTTTAATTAATGGTGAATTATACAAAACGTTTACCCCAGAAGGTGCAGAAACGCTCACTGCTGCTAAATTAGAAATTACACCACGCGGCAATGTGTTAATGGATGCACTAGCCAACGATCCACATCTAGGTTCTTATATCGATGCAGCAATTCCAGGAAAAGAAAATGGATTTGATATTGAGGGTTTAGCTGTTTATGAAAATCGTATTTATTTAGGAATGCGCGGTCCTGTGTTGCGTGGTTGGGCTGTGATGCTGGAAATCGAATTAGAAAATAGTAGCCCAGAAACGATAACTCTAAAAGCGATTAGTACAGAAGGACAGCAATACAAAAAACATTTTATCTACTTGAAAGGTTTAGGCATTCGGGATTTGTGTCTCGATGGAGAGGATTTATTAATACTCGCAGGACCAACGATGGACTTGGATGGACCTGTAAAAGTATATCGTTTAGAAAAGGGCGTACATTTATCTGAAAATAGTTTGTCACAACCGCAAGCGGAATTAGATATTCCCTATGGAGATGGTGACGATCATGCGGAGGGTATCACTTTACTTGATGACGTTACTTCTGTCCATTCTTTGCTAGTTTTGTATGATGCGCCAGCGCGATCGCGTCTACAAGGCGAAGGCGATGTCGTTGCAGATGTATTTCATTTGGCGTAAGATTCAAGACTTAATTGCTTAGATTATCAAATTGTTCTGTATGATGAAATCAGCTACATATTCAGAATAAATTTCAAAAAAGTATCAAAATATTAGGATTTAATAAACAATATGATAAAGGCAAAGTATAGAGTTTTTAATTAGAGTAATTCCAGGTCTTTTAAAGTATAATAATTTAATTACTTGTTGCGGTTATGATAAGGCAAATCAGTCTTGATTTGGAAGAGAATTATAATCAAACTCTTCTTTTGAAACCTCTCTTTGCTCATCATGAAACTTTTCATCCTCGATTTGGTTGGTTAAAGAAGGGATTTGATTGGGTAAATCAAGATCCAGAAATTTTCTTGAGAGAAGATGCACCTGTACGTTTGGGTGTTGGTAAAAATATGGTTCGTTCTATTCGCTATTGGTGTTCGGCATTTAAGCTTCTTGAAGACGAGCCTGAGACGAATAGAAATCGCTTTACTAATTCATCAGATTTTGGCAAAAAGCTACTAAATAATGATGGTTGGGATGAGTTTATAGAAGATCCAGCTTCTTTGTGGCTATTGCATTGGAACTTACTCAAACCAACTTGTAGGGCTGCTGCTTGGTATTTCATTTTCAATGAATTTCACCAAATAGAATTTTCTGTAGATGAATTATTTAAAGCGCTTAGCAATTATAGAGATCTCGTTGCACCTCGTATTGCAGACTCATCCTTAAAAAAAGACATCACCTGCATTTTGCGGATGTACGTGGAGCAGAATTCTAAAACTGCTGTCAGCGAGGATTCGCTTGATTGCCCCTTTGCTGAATTAGGACTGATTCAGACGGCAGGAGATGCAAAACACTACGCGTTTCAAATTGGTTCAAAAACAAACTTACCTGCTGAGATTATCGTATCAGCTTGTTTAGAGTTTGCTAGCACAAAAGGTAAGCAGAAAACAATTTCTATTTCTAGTCTCACGTTCGATCCAAGTAGTCCTGGCAGGGCTTTCAAATTAACTGAAAGTGCTCTATATGACGCAATTGAGCAGGTAGGGCGCTGGTCAAATGACATCTATGTTGTTGATTCTGCTGGGTTAATTCAATTTTCCTTTACAAAGGATGCAAAACATCTGGCAGACGATATCCTAGACAAGTACTACAGTACTAGACGCAGTGGGGCAAACCTGTGAGACAAACACTATCCCAATTTTTTAGCCTCAATCGTCGTTATTCTCGTTCGATCAACTTGGCTCGCGATTTAGACGAGCTAGAAGCATTGATTGGCTATGTTCCTACCGAAAGAGCAGTTGATACTCTTAGACGGATATTGGCAGGGTTTATAGATCAACAAGCGAGTCGTGCTTGGACTTTGACGAGTGTTTATGGTACAGGCAAATCTGCATTTGCTCATTATTTGACTTCGCTTTGTGCGCCAGCAGACGATGTTATGCGTCAAACAGCACTAGAAATCGCGCAAAAAGCGTTCGGTGCTGATAGTTCTGAGTATCGGCAACTAAAAAACGACATACCTAGCACAGGTTTATTTCGTGCTGTTGCTGTAGCGCAACGAGAACCAATCAGTCATACAATTATCCGCGCCTTAGCACAAGGAGCAGAAAGATTTTGGCAAGATTCAAAGAAGAAACCAGCGATCGCATCAAAGTTGGTTGACTTGCAAGTCGAAATAGCATCCAGAAAAATTGATAGCCTAGACATTCCTAGCTTAGTACAGGAAGTTGCACAAGCAGCAAACACAGGTGTATTTATCATTATTGATGAACTAGGAAAAAATTTAGAATTTGCTGTATACAATGAAGGAGCAGAAGATTTATACTTATTGCAGCAATTAGCTGAACTGCCGAAAGATAGCAAGTCTCCTGTTTTTCTACTAGGAATATTACACCAATCTTTTAATGAATATGGGCAAAGGTTAGCCACTGTTCAACGAAATGAATGGGCTAAAATTCAGGGACGATTTGAAGATATTCCTTTCACGGAATCAGCTAGTCAAATGGTACGGTTGATTGGTCAAGTTATCGATCAATCAAATGCAGAGCCTTTTCATTGTGCAATTTCTAACCAAGCTGAAGAATGGTTTGATGAGTGTTTAAAAAACATAACGACAATAGAAGAATTAACACCAGCAGTATTGAGTGCGATTTATCCTTTGCATCCACTAGCTGCATTGGTTTTACCAATGTTGTGTACTAAGTATGGGCAAAATGACCGTTCCCTGTTTACCTTCCTGACGAGTCAAGAACCTTATTCGTTGAGAAGTTTTTTAGAAGAGCAAGTAGTTGAGGGAAATACACTACCAACTCTAAAGCTAGATCGAGTCTACGACTACTTCATTGAAACAGCAGGCATGGGTTTGGGGTCTAGACCAAATCTGAGTCGATGGGTGGAAATTCAGGATTTAATTGCAGATGCTAAGCACCTTGATTCTTCTAGTTTAAGAGTGTTGAAAACAATTGGAACATTAAATATAGTAACTACAACAGGTGCAGTTAAGGCAACCCGCGAGCTAGTAACGCTTGCATTATGCGATACACCCAATAAAGATGAACAGCAGTACTGGGAAGACATTATTGATCGTCTTTTAAGACGTAACATTATTACTCATCGCAAGCTGCTCGACGAACTACGAATTTGGGAAGGTTCAGATTTTAATGTGGAAGGTGAGGTTGCTGCTTATATCGAGCAAACGCGATCGCCTTTAGCGGCTCTTTTGTCGGAAATGTATCCTCTCAAACCATTGGTAGCGCAACGCCATAGTTATAAAACCGGAACGCTAAGGTATTTTGAGCGGCAATATATTGATGCTACAGCGGATTTAACTCAGTTGTATTGTACTAACAGCAATAGTGATGGATTAATTGCTTGCTGGTTAGATGAGAAAATACCTACCCAAGTTCCAGCCGAAACTGTAGATGGCAAGCCACTAATTGTGCTATGTGCCAAACGACTGGGCGTGTTGCGAATTCAAGCATTAGAATTTGCTGCCTTGAAGAAAATTCTAGCAACTGCTGCTGAACTGCAAACTGATACGGTTGCGAGGCGTGAAGTGCAGTATCGATTACTTCATACTAAGCAGTTACTCGATCAAAGCTTGAGTCAAGCCTTCGATTTGTCTATTAATCAAAACGTGTGCTGGATTCAAGGGAAACAAGAAGTTATTAGTCACGTTACACACTTCAACGCCAAACTGTCGGAAGTATGCGATCGCGTTTATCGTCAATCTCCAATTCTTTGGAATGAGCTAATTAACCGCCGCGAACTGACTTCTCAAGGGGCAAAAGCCAGACGAGAATTAATTGAGGCGATGCTAGAGCATTCCGGCGAGGAAAGATTAGGATTACAAGGATATGGTCCTGAAGTTGCTATGTATTACTCCCTGCTAGATGAGACGGGAATTCATCGTGCTGTTGAGGGAGAGTGGGGATTTTACCCGCCTGACGAAAAATCTGGTCTATGGACTTTATGGCAAGCTATTGACCAGTTTTGTTTACAAGCCAAGGAAAAACAGCAAACATTAGATAAACTCTATCAGCTTCTAGAAGCACCACCCTATGGGGTAAAGCAGGGTGCTATTCCTATAATTATCGCGGCAGTTTTGTTGTACCACGTTGATGACGTAGGATTTTATAAGGATGGAACGTTTGTTCCAGTTTTGGGATCGGAACACTTCGAGCTATTAGTTAAAGATCCTTCGCGGTTTGCAGTCAAGTATTTTGAAGTAGTGGGGCTGCGATCGCAAGTATTTAAAGAACTCGAAACTATATTGCGATCGCCAAAAACTCGCATACCTCAAGGAGTACGCAATGTTACGCTGCTGGCGGTAGCTAAACCACTATTTCAGTTTGTGAAAAAACTCCCCCCTTACACACTCAAAACCAAACGTTTAAGTCGAGAAGCACAAGCTGTTTTACGAACTTTACAGCAAGCACAAGAACCCGACGAACTACTGTTTACGTCATTACCACAAGCGTGTGGCTTACCGCCTATTGGTACAAGTAAAACGGATGATGGCACAACGGCAAAAACGTTACGTAAAAAGCTAGTACAAGCGCTTCACGAAATACAGACGACTTACGATCGCCTACTAGCTGAATGCAAAGCACGTCTGTACGATGCTTTTGGGGTGAGTAGCAGTGAGACCAAGCTACGGGAAGATTTGCGAGTTCGCGCTAGTTATATAGTGGGGCAATGTGTTGAAAAAACTCTCAAAAGTTTTGCGATCGCAGCTATAGATGAAGGCAAAACAGACTCAGAGTGGGTAGAAGCCTTATTAGTAATTGTGGCTGATAAGCCTGCTGAATTTTGGACAGATGAAGATGTTACAGGATTTGAGATTAAGCTCAGCGATTTGGCTAGACGCTTTAAAAACTTAGAAGCCTTACAGAAAGAGGTAGCAACTAAAGGTGAGGGCTTTGAAGCACGTAAAGTAACAGTGACTCGTCCTGATGGACAAGAGACTCACGGTATGGTTTGGATTGATCGTGAAAATCAAGATCAGATCGAGTCTGTACTAAATGAAATTTTGGGCATACTAAACAAGTACGATAACAGTCAGTTACAACAATCAGTTGTTGCTAAGCTGACTGAGCGAATTTTAGGTTCGTTACCTCAAGATGCAGTTGCTCAAATGCGAAAAAAGCGGCAGGATTGGAGAGATGAGCAAGAAACAGGTTAGACACATTCTCGGTCTATCGGGGGGAAAGGACAGTACCGCTTTAGCTGTTTTGTTGCACAAGGAGATTCCCTCTCTGGAATACTTCTTTTGTGACACTCATAAGGAATTACCGGAGACTTATGAGTACCTTAAGCGAATAGAAGCACGCCTTGGAATCAAAATCAAGTACCTTGAAGCAAGGCGCGGATTTGATCACTGGCTTGATGTGTATGGAGGAGTGCTACCTTCTCCTAAAATGCGGTGGTGCACCAAGCAGATGAAAATTATTCCTCTGGAGGATTTTGTCGGTGACGACGAAGCTATCAGCTACATCGGTATCCGCGCTGATGAAAATCGTGAGGGATATATCTCTACTAAGCCTAATATCAAACCTGTTTTTCCCTTCAAGGAAAGAGGACTTGTCAAGGCAGATATTATCCGTTTACTAGAAGAGAGCGGAATTGGACTTCCAGACTACTATCGTTGGCGCAGCCGCTCTGGGTGTTTCTTCTGTTTCTTCCAACGTAAGTATGAGTGGGTAATGTTGGCACAAGAACATCCAGATTTATTTGCTGAGGCAGTCAAATACGAGCAGGAACATAAAGACGGAAGAAATTACACTTGGACAGAAGGCGAGACGTTATTAGAACTCCTTGCCCGCAAAAATGAAATTATTGCTCAACATGAAAAGGCAATGGCTAGAGAGAAAAAAACTGCACCCAATCGCTTATTAGCTGAGGTTTTAGCTGCGGTTCTGGATGAAGATGATGAGCTGCCTTGTTTAATTTGTCATCTTTAAAGTTTAGATAATAGTGATGTCAAGTATGGAATACTCCAGTGAAACTTTGCGTTCAATCTTTGAGGCAGACACGAATAAAAAGTTAGTACTGCCCAATTTCCAAAGAGATTTTGTTTGGAACCGAGAAAAACAAGCTAATCTACTGGCTTCTGTATTAGTAGGTCTTCCTATAGGAAGTCTTCTTATTGTTGAAGGCAATAAAGATGATTTTCCAGCAAGAAGTTTAGGTTTCACAAAAGTGACTGAACCAAAGGATGAATGTAGATTTCTCCTAGATGGTCAACAACGTCTGTCTTGTCTCAAAAGCATTTTTGATGACTTATTCCCAGTTGAATCTTGGAAAAGTGTATGGAATGACTTATATGGTCAACTAAGAAATCGATGGTTCATTAAGATTTCTCCGCCAAATGAAAGCTCAGAAGATATTTGGGGATGGAATAAACTGGACTTTGTTGACGAACTCAGTAAATACGATCCTGAACAAGTACAAGACTTTATAATTCCTCACAAAATCTTAGTTAAAGATGAGAATAACCTTCATGCTTGGTATCATCCTGCTCACAAGGTTTTCAACAATCTGAAAGGAGAAGTTACTGCTGATGCTCAAAGAAGAGCAATGATTGCTGAAAAATTTGCATATGCAGATGTAGTACCTTTGTTTGAAATTTATTCAAATCAAACCCAAAACTCATTACACTATTTAACCTTGCAAAGGATAGCAAGAAGAAGAAGGGATGATCTGAAAGCAAAAGTACAAGATAGAGAATTTTCTCTTGAAGAGATATTGGGACACATTAATCCAACTGTTTCAAGCATTACAGATCAAACAGAGTTAAACGATCTGTGGTCAGAACTCTCTTCAATTTGGGCATCAGCAGTGCGTGATGCTCTTGAAAAGCTTCTAGAACAAAAGGTGATAAAAACGACATTGCCAGCGGATGAAATTACTAGAGCTGCATCAGTATTTGAAACAATTAACGAAGGAGGAACTCCTCTTAGCAACTTTGATTTGATAGTTGCCAAAAGTGCTGCTATTGGTATAGAATCGCTCTCTCAAACATTCAAAGAATTCATAAATGAAGAAATGGTAATTCCGGATTCTATCAGCAATTCCAATAATAATTGGAAGCTAGCTGATATGCAAGCAATTAAAGAAAACTCAATAGTTCGTTTTGTAACAGATCAGTTTTTGAACTTACTTTCTATTCTATCTTATGAAACTACCTTAACTAATAAAATCGATGATATTAAAGTAGAACATATTAAGCAAGCAAAAATTCTTAGACTCAAGCCTGAACAAATATCCTTAAACTTTAAGCGAACTATTAAATCTTTAAGGAAAGCTTTTGCTTTTCTCCAGCATCGTTGCGGAATCATTTCTGTTAATGACATATCATACAAAC
Source organism: Gloeocapsa sp. PCC 7428 (assembly GCF_000317555.1). Lineage (GTDB taxonomy): Bacteria > Cyanobacteriota > Cyanobacteriia > Cyanobacteriales > Chroococcidiopsidaceae > Chroogloeocystis. The sequence continues at coordinate 1,483,006 of NC_019745.1, read as the reverse complement.
TAATGCTTCTTCCTATTGCTTATCTTTTTTCCCTAGAAGAACCGGTTGAAAGACAGATTGACAGAGAAGGGACTGGTTATAGAGAAACTTCTGAGGAAAGTTCGCAGAGTTTAGAGGAAAGCGAATCTGAATCTAGTAAAAAAGTCTGGACTGACAAAGAAAGTCTGGACAAAATTGAGTATTGGTATTGGGCTAGCTTATTTAGTGGAAGGTATAAAGAAAAACAGAATGAGCGGTGTGTTCAAGATATTCAATCACTTTATCATTGGGTTATTGAAAATTCAAATAATCCTTTCTTATCCTTCGTTGATAGTATTTTTGAAAAACCTGAGTATTCAGATGAAGCAACGCTTCTTCTTGAGAATGAAGAGTTTCAAGCTCCTAAAGCTGTTAAATCTAGTCTTTTACAGTATGTTTTAAGCAAAGAACCGAAAGATTTTCAGTTTCAATCAACTGACAAAAGCAGTAGCTCTATCCAGAAACTTAAAGCATGTAATATTGCAAAGAATAATGAAAAGATTGAAGAACATCACATTATCCCTTTAGGATCTGCAACTTCTATTGGAGAAAGTACCACAACAATTAGGAAAGATCCTCGTCACTTATTAAATAGCCCTCTGAATCTAACATATATTTCAAAGGATGCTAACAGGGAGATAAGCGACTTAGCTCCCAGAAGATACTTAGAACAATTGACAGATGCAACGGTGACTGGTCATGAAATTTCATCTCATATGATTGAATTACTTCATGGTTGTCCAGATGAATACGAACCTGAGTTTTATAAAAACGTTCTAAGGGATAGATTTAATACTCTTAAGCGCAGTGTCAAAACAGAATTAGAATCTTTAATTGAGAAAGATTAAGTCTTTCTTTTGCACAAGAATTACTTGTACATAGTGGTAGCTGTTTTGAGTACAAATTGCTGTTCGATAAAGGAGTATGCTATTTGCAATTTGATGATTTGCTATCACGAGCAGATGACGAAACGTTGCAAGCTTTGCTTGGAAATTCGGTAGTTCGCCTGCTCAGACTTCTAGACGCTAGCCTTGCCACTCCTTCTTATTTGCGTGAAGTTTTACTTGGTTTGTACACTCGCGAGAGTTTACTCCTATCAAAAGACAGCCGTACTTTACTATTAGACTTGCTACGCCCAGAACAAGCCAGAATATTGGCTGCAATTATGCAAGTTCCAGTGAGTGGCGATGTTTTTCAATCATTGAAAGAGGCTCAAGTGCGTCGTGGTTCTGAGCGGGAACGCGCTTTGTTTGACTTCTTTGAATTGGCAGTGCCGCAAAATGAGATTTATGTCGAGACTCCCGCACTAGAACTGTCTGCATCTGCATATCACTTGTTTGCCCATCAACGCGATGCAGCCCGAAAAGTCAAATACTTACTCAAACAAGAACCGCGACGGGTATTACTGCACATGCCCACCGGAGCAGGCAAGACGCGCACTGCCATGAATATCATCGCCGATCATCTGCGATCGCTCGAACCAACTCTAGTCATTTGGCTGGCATATAGTGAAGAACTCTGCGAACAAGCTGCTACTGAATTTCAGCAGGCATGGAAATATCTGGGCGATCGCGAAATATCGGTTTATCGCTTCTGGGGCGATCGCGAACTTGACCTTGACGGGGTGCAGGATGGCATAGTAATTGCAGGACTATCTAAAGTCTACAATCGTGCTAAACGCAGTATCCAGTTTATTAACCAACTAGGCAGTCGTTCGTCACTTGTCATAATTGACGAAGCGCATCAGGCGATCGCAGAAACATACAAGCTAGTTCTCGACACGCTTGTTGTGCCTTACCAGCACACAGCACTGCTTGGTTTAACAGCTACACCAGGGCGGACTTGGGCAGACATTAATGTTGATACAGAACTATCAGCATTTTTCGCACGGCGCAAAGTCACTCTCCAGGTTTCTGGCTACAACAATCCTATAGATTACCTAGTTTCAGAGCAGTATCTAGCACGGGTAAATTACCGCTCGCTGTTTTACCAAAGTGGCTTGAATTTATCCGACAAAGACCTAAAACACATAGAACAGGAACTTGAGTTACCAAAGAATATTCTTAACCACTTAGCAGAAGACGAACAGCGCAACCTCCGCATCATTTTGGAAGTTGAAGACCTTGGCAAGCGTCACCAGAGAATTTTGGTATTTGCTATATCTGTAGAGCATACAAAACTTCTTGCTGCCGTGTTACGAACTAGAGGTTGGCGAGCTGATGCTATCACTGGCAACACTCCTCCAGAAGAGCGATCGCGCTTGATTAGCACTTATAGAGACGACGCTCTCGAAACTAAAATTTTATGTAATTACGGGGTTCTTACGACTGGATTTGATGCACCGCGAACCAGTGCGGCGGTAATTGCACGTCCCACCAAGTCGCTTGTTTTGTACAGCCAGATGGTAGGGCGTGCCATTCGTGGTGTTAAAGCGGGTGGCAACGAAACTGCTGAGATTGTCACTGTCGTTGATAGCGAACTACCTGGCTTCGGTTCTGTGGCAGAAGCATTCAGTAATTGGGAAGATGTTTGGATCTGATACAAGGAAAAACTGTTTTAACTCTCCTTTCTAAAAAGTTTGTCAAAGTCTTTAAGTTTGAGGCTAGCCGAAATAACCACCTTGGCAGGGTTGTAGGGAACTATATAACTGTAGCCCCTTAAAAAACTCAGTCAATAGATTCTTAGAAGGAAAGACTAATGGCAACAAATTCCCATGATATTGTTCCTGCACATTTAGCAGTGCAGGCAATGCGAGACAATGGTTATAAAAATGCTGCTTATGCGATCGCAGAGTTAATAGATAATTCTATACAAGCTGGAGCGACTAAGGTAGAACTGCTGTGTGGTGAGAAGCAGGTTTTACTAGAACAGCGAAGGCGATCGCGTATTTATCAAATAGCTGTTTTAGATAATGGCAGTGGAATGGATGCAACCATTCTGCGCTTAGCTCTCCAGTTTGGCAATGGAACATATTTAGAAGAAAACAAACATACAGGAATTGGGCGCTTTGGGATGGGCTTGCCATCTTCTTCTGTTTCTCAATGCCAAAGAGTTGATGTCTGGAGTTGGCAAAATGGAGTGGAAAATGCCTTGTATACTTATCTCGATCTGAATGAAATCAAAAATCAAGTTCAGACACAAGTTCCAGAACCACAGATTAGAGCTATTCCTAATATTTGGAGAAGAGTTGGACGCAATTTCGAGCAAAGTGGAACATTGGTAGTTTGGTCGAATATTGACCGTTGTATTTGGAGAACTGGAACTGCCATCATTAATAATTCTGAGTTACTAATTGGCAGAATGTATCGTAGGTTCCTAGAAAATGGTCAAGTTTCGATTCGGATGATTGCTTTTGATTTTGACTATCCAGATAACGTTATTGCTGAAAAGTTTGCTTTACCAAACGATCCTGGTTATTTGATGGCAAAAACTTCTTGTCCTGCTCCTTTTGACAATACTCCAATGTTTAAACCGTGGGAGGGGGAAAACCACTACGAAGCTACTTTTACAATCGACTTCCGTGGCAAGCAACATGAAGTAAAAATTCGCTTTTCCTATGCTAAAGAAGAAGCACGTCAAGCTTCTCCTGGGAAAAATCCAGGAAGTCTTCCCCACGGACAACACGCTGCCAAGAATATTGGTATTTCAGTAGTTCGTGCAGGTCGCGAACTCGAACTCGATCAAACCCTAGTTAATACATACGATCCTACAGAACGTTGGTGGGGAGTTGAGGTAGAATTTCCACCAGCACTAGATGACCTTTTTGGAGTCACTAATAATAAACAGTCTGCCCGTAACTTCAGTGAATTATTAAAATTTGATATTGAATCTCTTCTGAAAGATGGAAAAACTATACATCAGTTAAAAGATGAGTTGCAAGAAGATGGAGATCCACGAGGACCGTTACTAGAAATTGCCCAGAAAATCAAGTCTCAACTAGGCATTATTCGTCGTCTGCTTGACGTACAAACAAAAGGATCTCGTAGCGGTCCCAAGCGTCACACAGGTCCTACAGCAGAACAAGTAGCAACCGCCGTGACAGAAGAGCGTAAGAAGGGAGGACATACAGGACAAAGTGACAAAGACGAATCTTTGCCAAAAGAAGAGCGACAAAAAGCTATTGAAAAAACTTTAACAGACGGGGGAATCACAGAAAGTCACGCAGTTCAACTAGCAGCAACTACCGTTGATGATGGCTTAAAATATATTTTTGCAGAAGCCGATTTAGAAACAGCTGCTTTCTTTTCAGTTAAACCTAGAGGTGGAGCAATTATTGTCACTTTGAATACCAACCATCCTGCATACAACAATCTCGTTGAAATTTTAGAAGAGGATGTAGAGGGAGTAGATGCGGAAACTTTGCGCTCTCGTCTAACAAATTCTCTAGAAGGGTTGAAATTGCTACTAATGGCTTGGGCGCGTTATGAGGACGAGCAGCCAGATGGTAGGAGAAAGCAAATGGTTCAGGATGCGCGGGGGGATTGGGGACGTATGGCAAGACAATTTCTAGAGCGCGAGGAATAACTGAAGGCAAAGTGGTAGTTTGAGGAAAAGCTTGATTGAATAATCAACTGTTTCACATGAGTGCTGAATTGCAGAGCCAAACGTCTTCTATTTACCTCGATTACCACTCAACTACCCCAGTCGATCCAAGGGTGGCAAACCAGATGTTGCACTACATGACAACAGCATTTGGCAACGCCAGCAGTCTTGACCACACCTACGGTGATGAAGCTTTATCAGCCATTGCAAAAGCAGGTATTTACATTGCTGAATTAGTGGGAGCATCACCTAAAGAAGTTGTTTTTACCTCAGGGGCAACTGAAAGTATTAACTTAGCAATTCAGGGCAGCATATCTCCCGATGCAAGTGCTAAAACTAAGCCCCGCATTGCGGTATCGCCAGTCGAACACAAGGCTGTTTTAGATACCTGTGATGCCCTAGCCAAAAAGGAATCGGCTGATATCGTCAGCCTCCGTGTTGACTCGAAAGGTAGGCTTGACCTTGAATATCTTAAGCAAATCTGTGCTAGCGGCATTTCCCTGTTATGTGTTATGGCAGCCAACAACGAAGTGGGTAATATTTACCCCATTCAAGAAATCGGACAGATTGCCCGAAACTATGACATTCCCTTCCTCTGCGATGCCTCCCAAGCTGTAGGAAAAATCCCGTTAAAATTTGCAGAGTGGGGAATCACTTACATGGCAATTTCAGCGCATAAACTCTATGGTCCTAAAGGTTCTGGGGCGTTAGTTATCAGGAAAGGATACCATCTACAGCCAATTTTCTTTGGTGGCGGTCATCAAAGGGGTGTGAGATCTGGAACTCTCAACGTTCCTGGTATTGTTGGATTAGGGGAAGCTTGTCGCCTGCGACAACGAGAGATGGAAGCAGATGAAAAAGCGATCGCATCCTTGCGAAACAGACTCCAGCAGCTATTGCTCAACAATATTCCAGGCTTAGTTATTAACGGCGATCCGAATTCTCGTCTCGCAGGAAGTCTCCACATTTCTATCCCCGATGTTCCCAATAGTGCAATCATTGCTAGAGTGCGATCGCGCTTAGCTATTTCTACTGGTGCTGCTTGTTCTTCTGGAGTAGAAACACCTTCGCATGTCTTGCAAGCATTAGGTTTACCAAATAATCTAATTGATGGAGCGTTACGCATTGGTCTTGGTAAATTTACAACTGAGCAAGAAGCTTACCAGGCAGCAAACATTATCTCACAAGCTGTCAACCAAACGCGTGAAGCTACGCTCGCTTAAAACTCGAAGTATGACTTGACTTAACTGCACTGCTGAGTTACAGATTTATTGAAATAGCTTCCACAGGACAAGTAGGGATACACTGTTCGCAGACAATGCAGCGCGATCGCGTAAATGTGAGACGATACGTTTGGGGGTCGAGCGTTAAGGCTTCTGTGGGACAAACACCCGTACACAAGCCACAATCAACGCAGCTATCTTGATCGATGACAATTTCTGCGATACTTTGCGAGACATTAATATGCAGCGATCGCATCCATTCAATCGCCGCATCAAGCTGATCGATATCGCCGGATAGTTCAACAACGAGTTTACCAACTTGATTTGGGGCTACTTGGGCGCGGATAATATTTGCTGCCACGTTAAAATCTTTTGCCAAGCGATAAGTAACGGGCATTTGTACCGCGCGTTTGGGAAAGGTCAGCGTAACTCGCTTTTTCACGACTTCAAATTTATGGTGTCATTCACTCTAGTGTAGCGATGCGAGGAAAGACTAGAGGTTTTCGCGGCTTCGGTTACACTGAAATTATTATGGCTGAACAAGTTTTAAGCAAAGTCTTATGAGTGTGAGTTCACCAGAAGCGAATACTGGAAAGCGCGTTAGAAATTTTTTGATTGTCTTAGTGGCGATCGCGCTGAGTGTCGCCTTAGTTTTAGGCTTGAGAAATCAAACAAGTGCGGTTTCGTTGACACACCTTGACGAAGAGTCAGTACCGCTAGAAGTAGCGCTAAGTAACGGTAAACCCTCGCTAATCGAATTTTATGCGAACTGGTGTACTAGCTGTCAAGCAATGGCACCAGATATGGCACAACTCAAGCAGGAGTATGGCGAATCGGTTAACTTTGTGATGCTGAATGTCGATAACAGCAAGTGGTTGCCGGAGATTTTAACATATCGCGTTGATGGCATTCCGCATTTTGTGTTTTTGAACAAAGAAGGCGAAGCGATCGCGCAAAGCATTGGCGAACAACCTCGTATGGTTATGGCAACGAATTTAGATGCTTTAGTTGCTGAGTCACCGCTACCTTACGCCCAACGTAGCAGCGGTCAAGTTTCTAAGTTTACTGCACCTGTCGCACCTGCGGATAATGCAGACGATCCGCGACTGCACAGTAGTCAAGTCGTCAATTAGAATATTTCCAATACTATTGCAGGCAAATTTCTAGTTTGTCTGCGACAAATCAAATAATATGCTAACTCTGGCTATCATTGTCCTTGTCATTCTTACCGGTTCAGCATTTTGCTCTGGTGTAGAAACTGCGCTACTATCGATATCGACAATTCGGGTGCGTCAGTTAGCACAGAGTAATATTCCTTCAGCGATCGCACTACTGTCGATTAAAGAGAAAATTAGTCGTCCGATTGCAACAATTGTCATTCTCAATAATATATTCAACATCGTTGGGAGCATTGTCATCGGTAGTGTGGCAACCAATGTTTTAGGAGACGCTTGGTTAGGAATTTTTTCGGCAATTCTCACGTTTCTGATTATTATTTTTGGTGAAATTGTTCCTAAAACTGTTGGGGAAAGATACGCTGAACCAATCTCTTTACTTGCAGCAGTACCTGTTAGAGGGCTTACTTTTTTATTAAAACCTTTAGTTTGGATTGTTGAAAAAGCAACACAGCCTTTTACTAAGGGTAAAAGAAGACCAACTACCAATGAAGCGGAAATTAAATTATTAGCCAATATTGGCTATCAAGAAGGCATTATTGAAGACGATGAAGCTGAAATGATTCAGCGCGTCTTTCGGTTGAATGACCTCACGGCTGCGGATTTAATGACCCCGCGAACCATTGTCACATATTTATCGGGCGATCTCACATTAGGAGAGTGCAAAAGAGAAATTATTGCTTCACAACATACGCGGATTATTGTAGTAGGAGAATCTATCGATCAAGTTTTAGGATTTGCGCTTAAACAAAAGTTGCTAGCAGCAATGGTTGAAGGAAATAATGACCAAAAAATTTCGAGTCTCACGCGTAAAGTCCGCTTTGTTCCTGAGACGATTAGAGCAGATAAATTGCTTAAAAACTTCCTAGAAGCGCGCGAACATTTAGCAGTTGTTGTTGATGAGTACGGTAATGTTGCGGGAGTTGTAACTTTAGAAGATGTGCTAGAAGTGCTAACTGGAGAGATTGTAGATGAAACGGATCGTATTATCGATCTTCAAGAAACTGCCCGAAAAAAACGCGAACGAATGTTACAGTTCAGGTTTTTTGGGAATAAATCTACGAAGAACAAACTTTAATTTCACTTGTTGATAATCAAAACTTTTAAAGCGCTTTTAAGTTACTATTATGGCTTATCTAAGAGATCGTTATATACTCCTATTCTTGGATAAATTAATAGGAAAAATCCCATCCACGTTAGTACAGGAATAGCGACGAGGATCGTTAACCAAAGAGTTTGAAATAGAATCCAACTACCGCTGATGAGTGTCACTCCAGTCAGTAAGATTGACCAAGGCTGACACCACCAAGGTTTATAGTTCCAGACACTAGCAGGCTTTTGCTCGGACATTGCAGCGATCGCAACAGGACTCTTGCATAGTTATATCATTTTGATGCAAAACTTTATATGCAATTAAGAGCGATTTATAAGGATTTTCGCAAAAATCTTTTGTAGTAACAAGTGAACTAGTGGAACTTGACAACTTTCTATGACAGACACTTTACACAACTTGACATTTGAAAAACCCCATCGTCCTTTGTGGTTGCGCGGAGTAAACTGGGCAGGAGAAACGCTAAAACAGAATAAAATTTCGTTAGTTAACCTTGCAGAAGAATCACTGTTGACTGCTGCAACTCGGAAAACTGGATTAGCTGACTGGGGAGATGAAAGTTTTCGGCTTCCACTACAGATGCTACTCAAATCTTTAGAAGAAGATGCTGAACTTACCTTATTTGGGCGCTATTTTATGCGCAAGTTGTGTATTCAACTGCTGATCAATCGGTTGCGTATTCAAGAAGATATCAAATGTTATCCTGAAATACGACAAGTAGCGATCGCGCGACCATTATTTATTCTAGGAATGCCCAGAACTGGAACTACGTTACTTCATAATTTGTTAGCGCAAGATCCTAAAAGTCGCTGGTTACATTTGTGGGAAATGGCAAGCCCTTCACCACCACCTGAATATCACAATCGTCATAGCGATCCGCGAATTCAAAAGGTGGAAAAACTCGTTCAACGATATAATGCTTTAGCACCGCAACTGGCGACAGCACACAACTTAAATCCTCATGGACCTGAAGAATGTAATCCTTTGTTTGAGCATGAATTTACTAGCTTAATTTTTGAGATTCGGGCAAATGTGGAGAGTTATGTCACGTGGATGGAAACTTATGATATGCTCAAAGCGTATCAATTTTATCGCCAGCAGTTGCAACTTTTAGCATGGCGCTATCCGCCAGATAGTCATTGGGTATTCAAAGCACCAGCGCATATATTTTATTTAGATACATTGATTAAAGTTTTTCCTGATGCTTGCATCGTGCAGACGCACCGCGACCCGCTGAAAGTACTTCCTTCAATATGCAGTTTAACGGCGATTGTGCGCGGAATTTATAGCGATCGCATCGAGCCAAAAACTTTAGGAAACTACTGGTGCGATCGCATAGCTAAAGCTTTAAAACGCGAGATGCAAGTCCGCGATTCTCAAGCGCCTTCGCGCTTCTATGATGTAGACTACCACAACCTTGTGCAAGATCCGATTGGGACAGTACGCCAGATCTATGCATACTTTAATTATGATTTTAATCCACAAATGGCAGAAAATATTCAAACTTGGCTGGCGCGAAACCCTCAGCATAAGCATGGAGTGCATCGGTACTCTTTAGATCAGTTTGGGCTAGATCCTGAAAGGGTAAACGCTCAATTCGAGCAATACTGTGAAAGATTCAATGTTAAGCGCGAGTAAATTGCAGCGATCGCACTTTATGTTTCAGAATCTGCACTGTTGTGTTGCGCATCCGCAGGTTCAAACTTAACTTTATTGTATAAATCGAGGAGGGAAATCTCAAAAGGGACTGTTGTTAAAGTGAGGGCTTCATCTTCTTGATCGTACTCGCGCAGTTCCCAACGTTTTTTTCCTGTTTGCGAAAAGCGATCGATGTGAATTGAGTTCTGATCGATGAGTAAGTATTCCTGAAAAGATGCGATCGTCCGGTAAGCACGAAATTTTTCTTCGCGATCGTAACCTTGAGTCGATTCTGATAAGACTTCGATAATAACTTGCGGATTAGTAATTGTGTCTGTACGGTTATTGTAATATTCGGGTTCTCCCGCTGTCACCATGACATCTGGATAGGTGTAAAACCGCTTGTCGGGTATCCACAACCGCACATCTGTGATAAAAACTTCGTAGTTTTGCTGTCTAAAAGCAAAATTTAGCGCAGCATATAGATTACCTGCAATTCGATTATGATTTGTTGAACCGCCTGCCATTGGAACTATTTGCCCATCAAGATATTCACTTTTGTATTCAGCAGCCTCCTCTAACTTCAAGTATTCTTCTGGAGTGTAGTATCGCTGTGCTGTTTGCATAATTTTCTAGCAAAGTTTGTCAGTGCTGCGTCGAATTGTTATTCCACATTTTAACGCTTCGCTTGCAATAATACTAATGTACTAACTCGCGCACTAACTTTGCCAATCGTTCAGCACTGTCAGGAACTGCTATTTTTTCCGCAGCAGCAGCCATTTTCTGTAAGTCAGCGGGTGATTTTAACAACTCTAATACTTGAGATTGCAACACTTCAGGAGTTAATTCTTGTTGGCGAAATACGATCGCCGCACCGGATGCAGCTAAAACTTGGGCATTGTAGAATTGATGGTCTTCCGCAGCAGCAGGGAAGGGAATAAAAATAGCGGGTTTGCAAGTCATTGCTAACTCGGTGACAGTACCAGCCCCCGATCGCCCGATCGCTAAATTTGCTCTGTGCAGCAAACTTGCCATATTGTCATAAAAAGGTAACGGAAAATACTGCGGATGTTGCAGACTTGCGACATCAGGATCGTTGTTTCCTGTCAAATGTACAATCCACACGCCAGCGTCAAACCATGCAGGCGCGCATTGGCGGATAATTTGATTAACTGCAACCGCACCTTGGCTACCACCGACAACAACAACGAGAAAAGCATCCTCGGGAATGGGAAGATCGAGCGGCGGTAATTGTTCTTTTGCACTTAAAAACTGCGATCGCACGGGTGTCCCTGTATAAATTGTGTTAATTCGTGGTAAGTACTGGGCTGCGGGTTCAAATCCCAGCGCGACCGCCGTACAAAACGAGCTAAAAAAGCGCGTAACTTTTCCAGGAATCGCGTTAGATTCGTGGAGAATCGCCGGAATTCCGAGCGATCGCGCCGCAAGCACAGCAGGGGCGGCGATGTAACCGCCAGTTGTGAAGACACCTTGAAATGCGCCTTGTTGCAATAGCTGGCGTACTTGAAAAACAGAAGTCGCAATTTTACTCAGATTGCGTAGCGTACTGAAACCCAAGCGCTCTTGAAATCCTGCAACCGAAATTTTATGAAGTGGATATTGTGCGGGAACTAACTGCGTTTCTAAGCGGTCGGGAACGCCCAACCACTCAATTTCATAATCTGGTAGTTGTTCAGCTAGCGCGATCGCTGGAAACAGATGTCCGCCAGTACCACTCGCCGCAATTAATAATTTTGTTGCCATTGAGTTACCAAGTCAACGCCCAGGTTAGCTTAAGATGAAACAATTAACTGTTTTATAGTAATCAAATATCAAGCTATCACCGATGCGTAACTTTATGCTTTTTTTAAGCCGCCTCCACATGATTTTTCAAAAAAATAAGTTGTCAACGAGCAATTGGCTAGCACTTTTCTTAATCACTTTAGGTTTAGTGCTACAATCGCACCGCACTCAAGCGCAAACAACACCCGCCGCGCCTCCCGCGCTGACAAACTTACTAGCACGCATTGATGCAGCTGCTAACGCGCATAATCCTCAAGCCGTAATGCAATACTATGGAACTAATTTCACCCATACTGACGGCTTAACACGCCAAACTATGGCGCAGTCATTAACGCAACTTTGGCAACGCTACCCGCAACTGAGATATACAACACGCGTTGAATCTTGGAAGCCAGAGGGACGCGCGATCGTTGCTGAGACAATTACAAATATTAGCGGTAGTCAGGTGCAGGACAATCGCAATTTACTGTTCAATGCAACGATTCGATCGCGACAGCGAGTTGAAAATGACAGAATTGTTCGCCAAGATATTCTATGGGAACGCAGCTTGTTAAGGGCTGGTGCGAAGCCACCGACAATCGAGGTAAGATTGCCGCAACAAGTCAAAGCCGGACAACTGTTTAACTTTGATGCGATCGTCCAAGAACCGCTTGGTGATGATTATCTCTTAGGCGCAGTCATTGAGGAACCAATAAAGCCAGGAAGCTATTTAAATCCTGTACCCGTTGATTTGGAATTACTTTCTGCTGGCGGTATTTTTAAACAAGGTCGCGCGCCAGCTGCTGGAAATAATCGTTGGATTTCTGCGATCGTTGTTCGGGGTGATGGAATGACAATGGTTACTCAACGCCTGCAAGTTATTGGCGGAAATACTGCAAGTAATACTCACTCAGCAAGAACACAACAGCCAAAATAAAGCTTCTGCTAAAAGTTGAATCTCTATTGCATCTAGCAATAATGAGTAGCATAACATATGAAAGAAAAGCGTTGTAGCATTAGTATTATGTCAGATCACTACAACGCATTCTTATAAATTTGTAAAATAACTAGACTGATGTAGCTTTCATGCTAGATTCTATCTCTTTCTTCTTTTTTGATGGCTTGAGCGATCGCACGAATTGTTTGATATAATTCTGCTCACGTCCCAATAACGAATAATTTCCCTTTAACAAGTCTTTTCTCACATAAGCTCGATGTAAGCTTATAGAGATATCTTCCTTGGTGATATAATCAGATGCGATCGCTTCATTGAAGTACTTAAACCATATGTCGCCATAAGGATGATTTGGATATTTCCAAGGTTGACTGAAAAGTCCTGTATAGTGAATAAGCTTAGTATTTTTATCCCAACTATCAAGCATATTCCAACCAGGATCTAGCTCTCCAATAGTATATGGATGGTGGGTAAGAAAGGTTTGGTTCATCACCATGAAATCGGTTTGAGTATACAACTTTTGGTCAATCTCATTGAAAATTGTTTCCAAATTAAATTGAGATTTCTCACAATCAATTAACATGACGCTGAGACCCCAAAAATTGCTACCACGATATCCTTTTTGTGCTCCTTTTTTCGCTAAGAAATCACAACTATTCATGGGAGTATCAAATAGCTGACCTATATCAGTCAAGGAGACTATATCAGAGTCTACATAAATTGCTTTTCCCTGATAATTACAGACCTCAGGAATTATAAATCTATAAAGGCTAAACTCAGTTGCATTACGATACTTAATCTTTAAGGGCATTGGAGCCAAAAAAGGTTCGCCATCATTTAATGTAATAGAGTTATGCGTACCATTTAATACATAGATATCTAGTTCTCTTTGAGAATGCTTGCGTAAAGAGTAAATCAAAGTTTTTCTTTCTAAGAGGCTCGCTTCTCCTGAACCGATGAAAACCCTAACTCGCTCCTTCTCCATAGTGTTTTGCCTTTCCTTTTATGCTGTTTTTCATGGCTAATATACCCTGATGTTTAAAAGACTGACGTGTTTTTATCTTTGAAGTAGACTCGTAAGTTTTTGTTTTTTACTAAAAACTGTATAGAAACTAAAAACACTTGTGTAGCTTGGTCAGTGTATGATACTGTAAGTGAAGTTGTGTGTCGTTTAACTAGATAAACATAAACTATTCTCCTTTTCATGATGATTTGATTGTTTGCAATTAGGTCAAATTAGTTAAATGTGAGATAGCTTTCTTGGTAAAACCAATGGGCAGGCAAGTTGTCTACCCCACACCTAAGTTTGAGTTTTGAGCAACTTTAAATTTGCTAGCTATTTATTAACTCCATTGTTTCTATCTTTCAGCAAATTCAACACTAATTTAAGTGAATTAATAAGCTCCCTTACGCAATAGAACAACTAAAACTGTTTGCCAGAGGATACGTAAGTCTAACCAGAAAGTCCAGTTTTCTTGATAGAACAGATCCATTTGGAGCATATCGTTAAAAGTGACTTCACTACGTCCACTGACTTGCCACAATCCTGTTACACCAGGCAACATTGTTGCTCTTTGCGACATATCTTCGTTATAGTCTTTGATCGCAAGGTAGTAGTCTCTTAGCTGCAAAGGGCGAGGACCTACTAAGCTCATGCTACCTTGTAACACATTAAATAGTTGTGGTAGTTCATCTAAACTTGTCCGGCGCAGGAATTTACCTACACGAGTGACACGCGGGTCTTCTTTCATTTTAAATAAGACACCACCTTCTGACTCGTTTAGTTGCTCAAGTTCTTTGAGTCGTTCCTCTGCATTCACCTCCATGGTGCGAAACTTCCAAATAACAAAAGCTTTGCCATTTCGTCCTATCCGATGCTGACGAAAGAAAATTGGTCCAGGAGAATCTAAGCGAATAAGTAAGGCGATCGCGAGTAAAAGTGGACTTAAAAGCAGTACTCCTAATCCAGCACCAAGAAAATCAAGAATTCTTTTACTAAGACATTGCAGTGTGTAGTGCCACGATCGCACTCGCAGAATTGGCTCTTGATACAAAGAGCTTACACTTACTTCAGATGTGGGACTAGGAATAAAATTTGGGGAGGACATACCTATCTCCAAAAAATGCACGGTCAATGTTAAAATGCACTACAGGTATTCTCAATGCTTAATATGCTTGCCTATTGCAGGCTAGTCTAGGTAGGGTTAGAGCTAGTCAGTGGCAAGGCTCGTGGGTCATCTAACCTACAAAAATCTCTGTTTTCACACCTTATACTGTGAATTTGAGCCACTAATGCCATAGTGGCTTTTATCTATCTAGCTAAATTCAATGAGCCTCTTGTGAGAAAGGAGATAGGAGCGATGAGTATCCTTCAAGAATATGACGCAGAAGCATCTGCCTACTTCTGGCACGATTTAGGTAAACATTAATAGATAATAGTCGTCCCTGATTATTTGCAAGAACCTGAGCCTAGACTTAAGCATAGCTACCCACAAGCAAAGAATCCAACAAAGCCCAAGAAGCATCTTTGGCAGAAATCTCACTGACAGGTAACGGCCAATCAATCGCTAAAACAGGGTCATCATAACGCAACCCGCGCTCATACCCAGGAGTGTAAAACTCGCCCACCTGATAAACAACTTCTGCACCATCCGTGAGTGCTTGATATCCGTGCGCAAACATCTCTGGGACATACAACGCGCGACGATTTTGCGCAGTTAACTCGACACCGATATGTTGCAAATACGTCGGTGAGTCGGGGCGCATATCGACAATCACGTCATAAATTGCCCCAGCGATACAACGCACAAGTTTCGTTTCACACGCAGGTGCGACTTGATAGTGCATTCCGCGCAGTGTTCCTTTGTAGTGGTTAAACGATAAGTTGCATTGGGCGACGGTGGCTTTGAGTCCATGCGCGGCGAATTCTTCAGCGCAATAGGTGCGGGCAAAGAAGCCACGATGGTCAGGTTTTTCTTCTAAATCAATGATGTATGCGCCTTTGAGTGAGGTTTCAATAAATCTCATGCTTTTCTCCAATAGAAATCTTTGGTTTGTTGATAATTAGTAATAGATAATCGCGTGTTATCAATTACCAACTACCAGTTATTAAGTTAGCTAGAAGGAACATTTTCGGGATTCGATTTAACAATTCTTCTACGTTGTATCGAGAAGTAAATAGGCCATATTGCTGCTTTAATTAATTCTTTGAGAAGTGCATTTTTGTATTTCAACAACCAATTACACAAATGCAGATAGCAACGGATTTGCTGTTGTAAGCTTAAAGAAGCTGTGTTGATAGAATTGATATATCCTAAAAAGACTCTTCCTTGAGGAAATACGAGTTTTCCCGCTTTAAGTGTTGGGTCAAGCCAGGTAGCGCGTAAATAAGGATTTGATAGCGCTTTACTCGCACGTTGTGCATGGTTACGATTAAAAAATAGGTATTCAGAAACTTCGTAATATTGCCCAAGAAGCGCCATTTTGACTAGTAAAACTTTATCTGCACCTGGATAATTTCCCAATAAAGGAGTCTTTGTCAAAATATCTCGGCGTATTACTCCAAATAGTTGTAAGCAGCGATGCGGTTTAGCAAAAGAGTCAATAATAAGATTGCGGAACCGTACATGAGGTTTTGATGAGTGCGTCAGTAACGGATTCTCGTCACAATTGTTTGGTAAAACTTCTTCAAATTCATTAATAAGTTTAGCTTTAGGATAACATAAAACAACTGATGGATTTGTTTCTAGAATATTGACACATTTTTCTATAAAGTTAGGCGCACATAAATCGTCATGTGCAGCCCATTTAAAATACTTACCTGTTGCTAACTCAAAGACACGGTTGAAGTTATTATGTCCTCCGATATTTTTTTCATTGCGATAGTATTTAATTCGCGAATCTTTAGTTGCATAAGTTTCACAAACTGTTCGCGTTTTGTCTGTTGATGCGTTGTCTGAAATAATTATTTCAAAGTTTGAATAAGTTTGTGCCAAAAGTGAATTTAAGGCTTTTTCCAGTAAATCTCCACCGTTATAAACAGGTAAACCAACGCTAACGAGGGGGCGATTACTTTGTTCTTTCATCGCTGAAGATTCATGAATATTTAATTGCATAAAATATAGAAATATCAAGGTTAATAAGTCAGTGACGAGAACGCGAAAAAGCTAAGTAAGCTTGGCGATCGCTAAGAGCTTTTAGTACAGCATCGTGCCAAAAATTAGCGATTTTATGATAGCCTTGAGTATTAGGATGTAGTCCTCTATCTAAATCAAGAGATAGTGATGATGTTAAGTCTTGAATGCTCAAGCTTCTCATGTCTACAAAGTGCAAGTTTTTACCTTGGGCGATTTTAGAGGTAATAATACTAGGAATTGCCGCATTAAAATACATTCCGCGTAAACTGCGAATGGCTGGTTTGGCTGTAGGATGAATAGGTGGAATTGAAGCAACAAGCAGCTGGGCGTTAGGACAACGTGCAGTAATTTTATCGAGTAGATTACTAAAATTTTCAATCATTGTTCTGAGCGAACTTCTACTCGTATCATTAGTACCGAGCATCAATAGAATCAAGTCGGGTTGGGCGACATTCAGCCAGTTATCAATCGACGCAGTAATCTGCCTTATTGTCCAGCCTGGATGACCTTCATGCGTTTTATCTCCAAGGTTTTCAGGTCCACTGGCTCTTGAGCCAACAAACTTAACTGGTAATCCATCAGCAATAAACTTTTGCCATAGTTCTGGGCGGTAGCCACCACTATCTCTGTCATCTGTTCCTTTGACTCCGTGGGTAATAGAGTCACCCAAAAGCATAATTTTTAATGGTGAGTTGTATTCAGGAATAAACGCACAATTTTCTTCCAAATTAGCGATCGCATCCTTAGTAGCTAGTACATCACCACTGAAATTAGGCTTACTATGATTAGTAGAAATATTAACTTTGACTGGGGTTAAAAAATAACGACTAAAGTTATCCTGATTTTTTGTTAGCTTATTCTTAATTGAGAGAGTAATAATAGTAACTTTGATTACATGACTGTAATACAATAGAAAGATGACTTTTGTAAAAACAGTATGTTGAATCAATCGACGTAAGATTTGTCTGCTCATATATGGTGAGTAGTGTCAAATACTCAAAAATAAGTGGAGAGCCGTATGTTTAGTACGACTATCCTGCTATGCATAACAACATAAAGCTGTGTTTATCTTTGAAACTTCACACGAGCGAGTATTCTAAGTTAGACAACTCCATGAGATATACAAGAAACTCTTTTGCTGCTTCCAAGCAATTTTGAAAGTTAATAAGTTGATGACGTTGTTGTTGCAGTACTTTTATTTTCGAGTTTTCTTGACTTGATACGTGTAATGCCAATATGCGATCGCTGACTATTCCAATACGAGCAGCAACAGACTTGAGGATCTGCACTTCATCTACACGAAATTGGCGCGACTGAAACGTCCCTACGTGAAAAACTCCCACAACTTTATTGTTGGCTAGTAATGGTAAACCTAACATCGACTGAAGTCCTTTGTGACGTAGAATCGGGCTGAAAACGTCTACTTGGGATAAATCATCAACGATTGTTAACTCGCGCTTGGCAGCAATATTACCTGCAAAGCCGTATCCGATAGGAATTTGAATTCCTGCGGTGATTTCTTCTTCCAACCCACAAGCTGCGTTTACAGTTAAATATTGTTTGTCTGCCGAACAGAGTAATACTGCTACCGTATCGACTTGGAGAACTTGGCGAAGACAATCAAGCAGTGGATAAAGCAGATTTTGCAGTAGAGAAGGCAGGGGTACAGAGTTTTCATCCAAAGGCTGCGGTAACAAGTCCGCTATTTCTGTTACCTCTGCTTGGATCTGCGTTACCGTCGTCTCTAGATCACTCAAGGCTGTGCTGAGAGAAGTGGGGAGGTGGCAATTACTAGTGATGTTTTTATGCGAGTTCATAATCTTTATGAAAGCAGAGAGAATCTAGTGGCAAATTAGGCGATCGCTTTCTATGTTAATTCTCTGTCACATCTAAAGCCTTGTAATACTCCCCAACAGGCATACATTATGCAATTTGATTCAACTCAGCGCGAGTAGCCTCAGCGCGTGCTTTTTCCAAGCAAGCCTCCAATGTATTACTTAAAACTTGAATATACGGTTCTTTGAGAATTGTTGAGTGATTACCAGGAAGATCGTGAGTTTCCAATCCTCCTTCGGCAAGGCTACCCCAACCATATTCAGGATCTTTGGTATACCAATCATCAGGCGTCGGCATTCCTGAGGGGTAGTAATACCACCCTTTTCCTGGCACTTCGGTGGCACGAAACAGCGTTAACTTACCTGCATAAGGTTGGAATTTATAGGTGCGCATTGCTTTTCTGATACTGTATCCTACGTATTTTCTATGCCAAAAATAAGGTAGAGAGCCTGCTAGTAAAAGATAAATATTCCAGTAGACAAAGTACCATTTTCTTTGAAGACTGCGATAAGCCATTTTTACTGGGTGTTTCAACCCGAAACGCCAGAAGTTACGCCATTGGCGCGAGAACCACTCTGGTACAGTCACTTTTTTGAAACAACCTGGAACAAAAGTATCGAGTAAGCCTACAAATGCGACTTTTTCACCCTTAGCGTGTAACTGGCGCGCCATCTCAAACGCCACTACTCCTCCAGAAGAGAAGCCAGCTAAGTAATACGGCCCTTCGGGTTGAACTGCGCGAATTTCTTCGATATAGGCAGCTGCCATGTCTTCAATTCGGTTTAAAGGAGTTGTCACTCCATCTACTCCACGTGCTTGCAATCCATAAAATGGTTGATCGGCACCTAGATATTGGGCTAGATCCTGGAAAGCAAGAACATGAGCACCATTTCCATGCATACAAAATAGAGGTGGTTTAGAACCACTCGGCTGAATTGGCACTAGTGAGGTAAAACGTACAGATTCAGTTTCTTGACCAATGACTTGAGCGAGTTGTTCGAGTGTTGGTGCTTGGATTAAAGTTGCTAAAGATAACTTTTTGCCAAATGTTTGCTCAATCAGATCGAATAGGCGCAGCGCCCGTAGAGAATCTCCTCCTAGATCAAAATAGTTGTCTATAATGCTAATCGGCTGAATTTCCAACACTTGCTCCCACATTTGGGCAAGTTGGAGTTCAATAGAGTTGCGGGGCGCAATATACACTTCTCCTTCTGAGGTATTTGGCTCTAGCGTCGAGTTTTGTTCTGCTTGGGAGACACTCATTTCTTCTAAAGATTTCATGATTTCTCTTCAATTTGCGTAAAGTCAATGAATTGCTAAGAGCCAAAAGCTCGTTCACACCTTAAGTTCATCTGTAATGTTTAGCTAATTGTTAACAGCTAATCTTTTTTTTGCTTCGCTACGTTGGTTCTGTTCGAGCTAATTTCGATTTTTAAACAAGTTACCTAAAGCTTTCAAGACACCTTTATTGGAATTATTAGTAGTGGCTGGTGTTGCTACTGGTGCTGTAGTTGCAACCGTAGGCTTTGCAGGAAAGCGGCTTGGTTTAACCAAGACTTCGCTAGCAGCCTCGTCGCGCAGAACGCGTTTTAAGACTTTTCCTGTAGGGTTTTTAGGAATCGAATCAACAAACTTAATTGCTTTAGGTACTTTATACGCTGCCATACGTTCCGAACAAAAAGCAATCATTTGTTTTTCGCTAACAGTTTGGTCTGGTTTGAGGACAATATTGGCTTTGACGATTTCCGTCGTTTCCAAGTTGGGAACGCCATAAACCGCAACTTCGGCAACTGCTGGGTGTTGATAAATGACGTTTTCTACTTCAGTTGGATAGACCTTGAATCCTGCGACATTGATCATGTCTTTGGAACGATCCACAATGTAGAAGTAGCCATCTTCATCAATTTGACCGATATCACCGGTGTAGAACCAACCATTTTTGATCACTTCTGCGGTTTCAAACGGGCGGTTCCAGTATCCCAGCATGACGTTTGGTCCGCGAATTGCAATTTCGCCTGGTTCTCCTGGTAAGGCATCTTTGCCATCCGCATGCACGATTTTCATCTCGACGTTTTCAATCGGCGTGCCAATTGACCCGACTTTGTATTTAAAGTCATTATTGTAGCTAGCACACGGCGAGGTTTCAGTTAATCCGTAGCCTTGATGAATTTCTAGTCCATACTTGTCAAACCAGCGTTGGGCAACTTCTACAGGAAGTGGTGCAGCAGCTGAGAAGTAGTAGCGAATCGAACTCATGTCATACTTTAACGTCCCCATGTTGAGGAGTAGGATATAGACTGTCGGTACGCTAAAGAACATCGTGATTTTCTCAGTAGCGACCGAGTTGAGAATTTTCTCTAAGTCGAAATGACGATGAAGAACGATTGTCGCGCAAGCGTTTAGCCCAGCGTTGAGGACGGCATTTTGACCGAAGCAGTGGAATAGAGGTAGGTATAGTAAGATGCGATCTTCAGCACTCATCCCGCAACAGCGGTTTTGTGAGTAGCTGTTAGAAATAACATTGCCGTGAGATAGCGTCGCACCTTTAGGAAAGCCTGTCGTGCCTGAAGTATAGACGATCGCAACAGGTGCATGGCGATCCATTTCAATCGCTTTGGCTTGGGGTGAAGCACTTGCCATCATTTCCGCTAAGCTAATTCCCTTATCACTTTCGCCTTCGGCAATTAAGATATGCTTCAACTCAGGTAAATCAGCTGTGGGGACATTCTCCACAAGTTCGGCGGTGGTGACAACGGCTTTCGCACCAGAATCGTTGAGAATAAAGCTAACTTCGGTGCTTTTGAGCATGGCATTAAGCGATACCGCAACCGCACCGATCTTGACTATGCCTAAGTAGGCAATGATGAATTCGGGAATATTCGGCAAAAATAAGGCAATGCGATCGCCGCGATGAATGTTGCGATCGCGTAATCCATTAGCGACGCGGTTCGCTAGTAAATCAAGATCTTTGTAGGTGTAAGATCTTTCTTCAAAGATCAGCGCAATCTTATCAGGAAATAAATGATGACCGCGTTCGACGTGTTGGGCAATATTCATCACTACGAGTCCTTACTTCAAGCTAGTCAAGAGATCTTTTACTGCTGCGACAATGACACCTTCCGCCGCGATATCAGCGGCAATTTTGGCGATGTGTTCGTCTAAGGGTTGTTCGCGATCGTCCCAGATGTACGGGCGAGTGGCAGACGAAGGCTGTCCGACGACTTCACGCACAGCTTGATACAAACGTCGTGTTGTCGGTGATAAACACTCACTCGCGTCGTAATGTCCTGCATACGCATACGTTCTTAAGTCAACCGCTTGGACGCCAAACATGAGTGCGATCGCCATATACTGCTGAAAGATCTCAACCGCGTTGCGCGTTAAATTCGCAGCAGCAAATCCTTGGCTATTGATATTTTGGTTGTATTGTTCGGCGTGGGTAGGATAGCGATCCGCGATCGAATTTCCGTAGAAGCTTAACAACGGCATAATCGAGTTGCCGGTTATTTGCAATCCCTTTAGCCCCATATTCACAATGCGTTCTTTGTTACCAACTAAAGATGCAGGTAATCCGTTGTTAAACTCAGGTGCAACGAGATAGGCAATTTGCACATCAAGGTGTTTTGCCATCATCCCGATGTAGTACCGCAGGTGATCCATCCCCATACCGATGTACTGTCCCAAGAAATTACCACCGTGATAGCTGGCTTGGTTTTCAACATCAATGAGTGGGTTATCTGTCGCCGAGTTCATTTCGATTTCGACTTGCTGCGCAACTTGCGATACACCATCAACAATTGGTCCCATGTATTGGGCTAAACACCGTAAAGAGTAACGATCCTGAATTGGGGCTTGACCGCGATACTCGTGCGTACCGTCTAACTCTTCACGAATCAAGCGCGAACCGGCGAGCAAATCGAGCATTGTCGATGCTGCCCATTTTTGCCCTGGATGCGGTTTCAGTTTGTGAATGAAGGGATGGAATGATTGATTTGTCCCGTTCAACCCTTGCAAAATAAGTGCGTGCGCGCCCATTGTCAGCGCCATCAGTAGCCGCGTGTCGTAAACACAGTTCGCCGCAATTCCGGTCATCACCGAGGTGCCATTCATCATGGCTAACCCTTCTTTGGCTTGGAGTTGCAACTGCGGTAATCCCAATCGTTCTAGCGCAGTAATTGCATCGATTTCTTCGCCATCAAAGTCAACCTTGTAGCGATCGTCTAAACCAATCAAAGCACCTGTAATGTACGATAGCGGTGTCAAATCGCCACTAGCACCAATTGAACCGTATTCAGGAACGTGCGGTGTCACCCTAGCATTGAGAAACATTTCCATTCGCTGGACGATCTCGCGGCGGATTCCTGAAGCACCATGCAAGTGTGAATTCACACGCAACAGCATTGCGGCGCGGACATCGGTCAGTGGCAACTTTCGTCCAGCACCGACTTTGTGATACCACACGAGGTTATGTTGTAAAAGGTCTGCATACTCGCGCGAAATGACCACGTTTGCCATTCCACCAAAACCACTTGTGACACCGTAGATTGGTCTACCTGTGGCGACGGCTTCAGCGATATAGTCACATGATGCTTGAATACGTTGTGCAACGTTGTCTGCTGTACTGATGTTTACTTTGGCACCATGACGTGCCACACTCACAACTTCATCAATTGTGAGGTTGCGATCGCCTAATAAAATCGTATCTGCGTTTAAGTTTGTAGACGCTTGTGTTTGTACTGCTGTATTCATGTAGTTCCTTGAAAGGTTTTTAAGACAATGAAGTTTACACGCTGGCAAAAGCAGGCATAAATGACTGTTGATGAGGCGTTGGTGGTTGCACCCAGCGACTAAAGGTTTTACCGACAACCGCGATATCGTGCATCAAATGCTCAAATTTTGCTGGTGTGAGCGACTGCGGACCATCGGAGAGTGCCTTAGCTGGGTTAGGATGAACTTCGACCATAAGTGAATCTGCTCCCGCCGCGATCGCTGCTAAACACATCGGTGGCACATATTCGGCTTTGCCAGTACCGTGACTGGGGTCTACCATAATTGGCAGGTGCGTGAGCGATCGCAACACGGGTACGACGGCTAAATCAAGCGTGTTGCGGGCATACTGCCGGTCAAAGCTGCGAATTCCGCGCTCGCAAAGAATCACATTCGGGTTTCCTGCTGCCAAAATGTACTCAGCAGCCATGAGCCACTCTTCTACCGTTGCTGAAATACCGCGTTTCAACAAAATTGGCTTACCTGTAGCACCAATTTTTTTAAGTAACGAGAAGTTCTGCATATTTCGCGCGCCGATTTGCAACACATCAGCAACTGCGGCAACTTTCTCAATATCAGCGGTATCCATAACTTCAGTAATAATGCCTAAACCCGAAGCTTCCCGCGCTTGTACAAGTAACCCTAAGGCACTTTCACCGTGTCCTTGAAACGCATAAGGTGATGTGCGTGGTTTGTAAGCCCCTCCACGCAAAAATTTCGCACCAGCGGCTTTGACTTGTTGCGCAGTTTCAACGATCATTTGCTCGTTTTCGACCGAACAAGGTCCCGCGACAACGACAATCGGATGTTCTTGTCCAAAAGCAACATCGCCATTCGGTGTCGAGACAACTACGGTACTTGGTCCATGACGAAATTCTTGACTTGCGCGTTTATAGGGTTTGTTGACTCGAACAACTTGTTCGATAAAAGGACTAATTTGTTGAATGTGTTCTACATTAAGCGCTGCTGTATCTCCGAGGATACCGATGACAACTTTATGCTGACCAATACTCTTTTCTGCGATCGCATTCTGCTTATGTATTTCTTGACAAATTCGCTCTATTTCTTCCTTTGGCGTACCTGCTTTCAAAACTACAATCATTAATGGAATTTCTCCGCGAAAGGGTTCTTTTGGCTTAAAAATTGTCAGCAAAAAGCGGACTGTACTGCTTTTAAACAGACAGCCCGCAAATGTTATAGGCGTGATGCTTACTTTTTTGTGCTTCTAATGTCTTAACTCAATTGCCAATGAGTAAGTAGTCGCTTTTACGAGCTTTAGTGTATCTAATGTTGCTGTTAGCGTCCCGCTTCACATCACTTATGCGATGCTACTGCCATTGGTCTTTGCTGCACTTGTAATACAGGCTGTTCCTTTAACGGCAAATGTTTTTGAGCGTAACGCGTAGTAATATATCTATTAAGTCGTTTATCTATAGATATTAAAGTATCTGTTATTATCCGACGAACACGCCCGCGCTGTCCCAAGCTAAGGTCGGCACTCAGCGGTTGGATAATGGACATATAGCGTCGCCATCCTAACTTTTTATACTTATTTTTGAAATAATCGTCCTCGGTTAAATTCCATTTGTCACGCAAGCGGTGTAAGCTAGCCAATTCCCATGCGTCACTCCAACGCAGCATATAAAAAGTCGTATCTGCCCACGTTAGTGAGGAACTTGGTACATAGGTGACGATCGAATCTGGTTCTAAATAGATGCTACCGCCAGCTTCGTTAACTAAAATGCAAAAATCTACGTGTTCTTTTGTATTCAGCAACTTATCATCAAGCATTCCAACTTGAGCGAAAATATCGGTACGCACCATCATGCAATGAAATTCAGCAAGACCTGTTTCGCTGCGTTGCAGTTTCGGGCGGACATCCGCGACTTTACGCCCTTGCATATAGATTTTCTCAATCATCCGCCGCCGGACGTTTCCATCTTTAGCCTCAACACGTACGCCAGATTCTCCGCCAGCGCAATGTACTATCTCATGTAAGGGTAAGTGTTGGCAAATCAGAGGACTAACTATTGTTGCGTTTGTTGTCTGTGCACACTCAATTAGTTTATCCAGCCAGCCTAGGGTGACAACCACGTCGTTGTCAATAAAGACAACATACTCGGTGTTAACCTGAGCTAGCCCTAAATTTCTAGCATGATTAGGTGAAAGATAGTGTTCAGTACGAATAAGTTGAAACTTCTTCTCGCGCGCTTGTGCAGCTAAATAGTGTTTGATTTGTGTTGGCGAACCACCATCAACATAAATTAAATTAAAAGGAGTTTTTGTATGCTCGTAAATACTTTCTAGAGATTCGCGAGTATAGCTAAAACGCTCGCGGGGAGAAACTACAATCGTAACTTGTGGCTCGGTCATAAATAGCTCCTGTTTGCTTGCGGTTTATAGTTAATCAGTAACGTTGTTGTCCGTGTAGCATTGGTTAAAAATTATGATTATTTAGGCAATAGCCTCTTGGAAATTAGGATTTATTACACCGTTTTTATCTTCATTAATCAGGAGTTGCTCGTAGATTTGGACTAGCTGATCGTTGAGCTTATTCGTGTCGTAGTGCTGTTCTACATACGCCCGACCAGCCTGACCCATCGGTTGCCAAATTTCTGGGCGATCGCACAGATAAACTATCTTTTCAGCTAAAGTCTCGACATCGCGTTCTGGCACTAAAAAACCAGAAACACCATCTTCAATTAATTCAGGAATACCACCGTGTCTTGTACCAATAACAGGTATACCCATCGCCATTGCTTCTTTTAAAGTGTTAACTGGGGCGTCCTGATTACCATCTTGTGCTGTCACGCTTGTCGCAACAAAAATATGCGTTCGGTCGAGAATTTCAATAATTTCCTGTTGATGTTTCCAACCCAGTAGTTTGATTTGGTGACTCACATTGAGTTCTTCAATGAGAGTTTGCAACTCTGTTTTTAACGGTCCGTCACCAATGATGTTGTACTCAATGTGCGGGTGAGTTTTGGCTAATTGAGCAACCGCACGAATGCTGTAAGCTATACCTTTTTTTTCTACAAGGCGACCAGTTGTAGTAATGCGAACTTTACCATCCGAGCCGGGAAAACGTGGTTTAAAGAAAAACCGTTCGCAATCAATTCCTGAACCAAGCACAACAATCTTTTTGGCATCGCAGCCGAGATTGATAGCGCGTTGCCTAAAATATTCGCAGTTTGATAGAAAAAAATCTCCTTTTTTGAAGAGTTCGTTATAAACTTGCTCTCCGTATTCTTGAACATACCAGCTAATATCAAAGCCACGAAATGATGTGACTAATTTGCCTTGAATAGCACTAATATCGCGGAGTATCATACCCTTGAGGGCATACACCCCAAACTGGCAGTGGATAATATCATACGGCTGCTTGCCCAGAAAAGGCATCGTTGAGTACACCCATTCTATAGGTTTTAGCTGATTTCTGTTGTTGAAACGACTGAGCGATCGCAGCAGTGCTATAGGATGTTTGCCGCTATTCACTAATATTAATCTACCAGCTTGCAACAGCCTTACAAAAGCGTTTGTAGCGCGTTCGGGGGCATAGTATGTTCGCTCAAGGAGACGGTAGTTTTCTACATCTGGGTGAACTTTTTGAGTATTTTTTGGTCTATGCAGCGAATAAATATCAACTTCGTGACCCCGCTCGATTAATCCTGTAATCTGATTCAGAATAAAAGTTTCTGACAGGGCAGGAAATGAACCGACAATGAATAATATTCGCATAATATTACTATGTTTTTTTATCTTTATTAAAAATCTGTTATGGAATGAAGTAAAGTGGAAAAGTTCAGGAAGATGAAAAATTATAATTATAATTACAGCACTTAATCGAGAATTATATTGTTTTGCAAATTCATAGTTTTTCTAATGAATCTGCTAAGCTAAGTGCTTCTTAAAAAACTTCTCCATTTTTTTGGTAATAGCCCGCGAACTAAACTCCTTTTTGTTTCCGTGTCCGCCATTTTTGACAACTTCAAGCGTTACCTCTACTTCTGCTTT
This sequence comes from Gloeocapsa sp. PCC 7428, assembly GCF_000317555.1. Taxonomy (GTDB): domain Bacteria; phylum Cyanobacteriota; class Cyanobacteriia; order Cyanobacteriales; family Chroococcidiopsidaceae; genus Chroogloeocystis. Next base: position 1,455,809 of record NC_019745.1, on the reverse strand, counting down.
CTTCAAGGCATCAAATAGTAATTGGCTTTGGTTGAGTGGTACTAATAAATCGTTATCGCCATGCATAATTAAAAAAGGAGGAGCATCTTTACTAACAAAAGTAATTGGGTTAGCTTTTGCTGCTTTTTCTTGGTTTTCTACAACAATTCCGCCAATCAAAGCCGCCTCCGGTGAGTCTGCAGGAGCAAAGTCAATGTTACGGGGAAAGTCATTTATTCGCAAAAAATCAGTTGGACCAAACCAATCGCATACAGCTTGTACGCAGCTAGAATAGTTAGCCCAGCCGCCGTTTCCTTCAAACTCCTGAATTTGATGTGTTGTTCCTAAAAGTGCTGCGAGATGTCCACCAGCAGAAACTCCCCAAACACCAATACGTTGGGGATCAATATGAAACTCTTGCGCATGAGCGCGAAGAAAACGAATGGCGCACTTACAATCTTCAATTTGAGCCGGAAAGATGGCTTCGTGGCTCAAACGATATTCAATGCTGGCACAAAAAAAGCCCTGACGGGCAAAGGAAACGAAGTGCTTGAGTCCTTGTTTTCTGCTACCTTCGCGCCAAGCACCACCATGAATCCAAACTAATACAGGCATTGACTTTGCTGATATTTTGGGGTGCAAAATATCCATTTTGAGCGCGCGTTCTTTACTGTTTGTAAACTCGATATCTTGAAGATGAACTAAACTTTTATAGGTGTTCCGTTCAAACTCAAATATAGCTTTGGTAAACCGACATATCCGCTTTAAGTAGATAGACACAATTAGGCATGACTCAGGTTGTGTGCCTTATCGAAGCACAGGGTCAGCAAGAGCGTTTTCCAGTTGACGCTCAAAGTTAAAGCGTGATAGAGCTTTCACATTAGCTAGGTGACACAGAATTTGCTGACGTATGTCTTCACGTTTGGCAAGGAGATCGGTGATAAAATGAGTGAGAACACCTGGCTGAAATGCCTTCTCAGGCTCAATTGTCATTCCTGGTAACTCAAAGTGGTGAAAAAGACCCTCGAATTTACCTTGGTAGGTAACGCCACCGACGGGAATTCCTTGACCTAAACAGGCGATCGCAAGATGCATTCTCCCAGTCAGAACTAAGTCAAGCTCAGCACATATTGATTTGATTTCTGCTGCACTACACGGAGTTGGCACCTGCATACAATAAGGTTTAATCGCTGCTGGCATTGCTTCGAGGATCGCTTGAGCGATTGAGACATCGCTATCATCTCCACGAAAGTCGTGGGGAATCATGAGCAAGCTAATCTGATTACTAGAAAAAAGGTTGATGAAGGCATTAGCATAAAATTGAATGAATTCATTACGGTTTAACCGTGTTACCTTCGTCAGATGCAACGCATTTGCATTGATTCCGAGAACGATTCGACCTTGAGCTTTTTGAGCGCGAACCCACCTTGATACACTTACTGCTAGATCAGAATCTTCCGCTGGTTGGAGCATAAAGGCTAAATCAGCCACTAATTCGACGGGGTGTTGGACACACTGCTTAACCCGCTGGTGAGAAATTGGATCGCGGCAGCAAAGCCGCACATTCGCAGGCAACTGAGAAAGGGATTGCACCGCAGTATCAGTTGGCTGGTGATTAAAGCTAAAGCCAAGAATGGCAGAATCGGCTCCTGTCTTTGCCGCTAGCGCCACAAGGTGGAGCCGTAGTAGGGTGACATTATCTGAGTAAAAACCATCCATAACATCTGCCCCAAGGCAATAGAAACGCTCATAACGGCTAACCTTGTTAACAAAGCGAAAACGCTCCCACCAACAACCACGAGTAAAAAAACCTTTGATATTAACTGTCTCAGTAACCAGCTTAAGATTTTCCCAACGCGCGGTAGGTTGCAAAGTAATGATACCAATCCGCTTAACGCCTTGAGCAGCAAGATATTCCATGCTAGCAGCTAGCATCGCCTCATCACCAACACTACCAGGATCAGAAGGTGGTAGAAACAAAGCTGATGCGTCAATCTGACTGCGGATTTTAGTTTTCCTTAAAAATCCTAGAGTAGCAGCATAGATACTCAAGAGTTGCCATAAGATTTGATTTTTGATGGTTAACTGCATAGCAATTTAGATTGACTTTTCGTTTAAACACCAAGACTGTCAGGATACCAAGGATGAAACTTGACAGCTTTAGAGTGCGGAGAACCAAATTGCCTCGGGTGCGATGCGATCGCCGCTTGCATAGTTTGTTCAACTTCCTCGACCATTCTTTCTTTAGAAAAATGCTCTTCGACATACGCGCGACATCGTTGTCCAAGCGTTGGATCGAACTTTTGCCAATCCTTGAGTGCGAGTAGCTGCTGAGTTAAACCTGCAACATCGCCTGTTGCGACTTGAAAGCGTTGAAACTCACCGCTGAGAACTTCAGGAATACCACCGTAGCGCAAGCCAATTGCTGGAGTACCGCACGCCATTGATTCGGCGATGACTCGTCCAAAGGTTTCTGGTAGCAAACTCGGAAGTACAGACACATCCGCAGCGCGAAAGAGTTCGGGTACATCGGTACGCTTTCCTAACCAATGAACGCGATCGCTAATTCCTAATTTTTGGCATAAATCAACAAGTTTCTGCTGGTATAAATCACCTTCTACAGGATTGTAGCTAAAGGAAAAAGAAGAACCTGTAATGAGTAGTCGTGCTTGGTCGCATTGTAAACCTAAACGCGCAAAGGCATGAATCAACATCTCGATGTTTTTCGGTGGCGTGATTCGACCAGCATAAAGTACGACAAATGCGCGAGGCGGTATACCCAGTGCCTGACGAGTGACATCGCGATCGCTACCCAGCACAAATCGCTCTAAATCGATACCGTTGTACACAACTTTGATAGTTTGGGGATTCAGCCCTGCTTTTAGGTAAGAACTACGTGCTGCTTGGGATACAGCAATCATGCTTGTACAGGAATTTAACCCGATCTGAATTTGCGCAGGAAAATGACGTTTTTGTGGCGGGTATGAACGTAGATGACACACCAAAGGTATACCTTTGACGCGCGCGACAATGCCACCAAAAAATGTTTGACTGTAGTAGTTAGCGTAGATGAGGTCGAATTGAGTATGACGTACTTGTAATAGCGAAGTAATAAAACGGATACTTGATGATGGTTTACAGCCTTGGATGCGATAAGTAGAAACTTTTGTTACCGTTTTACAAAACTGTTGATAGTGTGGCAGTAAATCTCCTTCTTTACAGTAGATGCAATGTAGTTCATGTCCCCTCTCAGCCAAACCTCGACAGACATCGAGAAGGCTCCATTCGGCTCCACCGCCATCTGAAGAGACAATATTGAGGAGAATTAAAATTTTCATAATCAAGTTTTATGAAATGAAAATTTCGCGCGCTCATATAGACGAACACGCGAAGTAGCGCTTTATTTAAAAATTAAAAAGTTTTACGTAAAGTTTTGAGCTTTAGACACACTTATTCTGTCTTCCAGAGCAGCCAAAGTTCACTCATGGTACCTTCTTTAACTGCCCATAGCGCTGCGGCGCTAGACTACTGTCGTATAGATTAACAGACTATTGAGAATTAGAAAAGTAGTTACACCACAATTATATTAGGATGCGCGACTCATTTCATGTTGTAGCTGATGATACTTCCACAGTTTACCACGCTGACTAAGTAGCTCTTGGTAGCCCCCTTGTTCCACAATCCGTCCTCCTTCAAGGACAACAACTTTATCCGCGCGAACGATCGTGGAAAGGCGGTGAGCGATCGCAATCACGGTACGACCGACAGCTAGTTTTTCTAAAGATTCTTGAATTAATCGTTCGGAGACAGAATCTAACGCACTTGTTGCTTCATCGAGGATGAGAATTTCTGGATTGCGTAACAACGCCCGCGCGATCGCAATGCGTTGGCGTTGACCGCCAGATAACCGTACGCCGCGATCGCCTAATTGAGTATCAAAACCTTGCGGCATCTCTTGAATAAACTCAAGTGCGTTCGCCAGTCGGGCTGCTTCCCAGATTGCTGCTTCATCTGCATCGTCAACCGCATAAGCGATATTATTACGCACCGAAGTATTGAAAATAAATGTATCTTGGCTAACAACAGCGAGTTTTCGGCGTAAGGAGTTGGTGTTAAATTCTTTCAAGTCAACACCATCGATGAAAATCTGACCGGCGGTTGGTTCGTGAAATCGGGGAATTAAATCTACTAGTGTCGATTTACCCGCCCCAGAAGAACCGACTAATGCTGTCATTTGTCCTTGCTTGATTGATAGCGAAATATTATGCAGCACTGGCTCAGCAGCGTCATAACCAAAATCTACCGCGACGAACTCGATTGCTTGCTTCAAGCCTGCAAACTGAACTTTACCATTTTGGATATAAGGTTTGTCGTCAGTTCTGAGCAGCTGTTTGATATTTCTCGTCGAGCCATGAAGATTGCTCATCTGCACTCTTGCGCCATCAATTTGGCGCAATGTTGGCATCAAACGAAACAAAACAAAGAGAAATGTAAGCAACGAAGCTACCTGTAAACTTCCCTGTGGAATCAACAAAGCAAATGCTAACACGAGCATTCCGACGAGAATAGCAGTGGCGATTCCTTCGCGCAACGGTTCTACTAATGCTTGCGCCGATATCGAGTTAATTGTGGCTTGCAACAGTCGCGAGTTGGCGTCATAAAGCCGCTTGCGCTCAAAGTCTTGGGCAGCAAAAGCTTGAACCGTACGAATTCCATTAATAAATTCGAGCGATACTGAGGTATACCAACCACTTGCTTTTGACCTTTCAAAACTGGCTTCTCGAATTCTGCCGAGTAAAGTTGATATTCCTACCGATAGCAAGCTAAAGAGCATACCTGAAACTAACGTTAGCTGCCACGATAGCAAGAACATGGAGATAATATATACCCAAAGTGTTAAAACTTTGGTAATGAGCGTAGAACTGATGTCAAAAGCCTGCTGGAGTTGCAACACCTCAGATGTGATGCTATTAATTAATTCTCCTGAGCGTGTCTTAGCAAAGTAGCTCAGTCTTAGTGAAAGCAACTGTTCAAATAATAATCTTCGTAGCCGATATGCCAAATTAGAAGCTGCAATTCTCGTATACAGTCGTCCTAAGTAGCTGAAGCCTAGACGTAGGAAGGTTGTAATTAAAATTAAACCTGATATCCGATACACGCGTTCGGCGACCGGAGCATTAATTCCTAATATCCAAATATCAATCCATTCAATACCGGTTCTGATTTGCTCTGCACTAGGACTGATCAGACTTTGTAGAAAAGACAAGATGAACCCAATTCCAAAGCCTTCAAAAGCTGCCGATAATACTGTAAAAACTACAGCTAAGATGGCTGTTTTTCTAAAATACTTGAATTCGCGCAAGATAAAATAGTTATCTTGCCAAAAGCTAGTAGTCTGCAATAAACGCCGAAGTGGCAGAGAAATTTTAGAAGGCATGATTTTATTGAAAAGATTGACTTTAGATGAAGTAGATACACAAATTAAGCAAAAATGCAATAGGAAACGCAATAATAATCAATAGTGTTTAAACCATTATGAATAGTTAACAATTACGACGCATACTGATAACGCGGGCAGGGACACCAACAGCGATCGCCCCATCAGGAATATCTCGATTCACAACCGCACCTGCACCAACGACCGCACCTTTACCAATACGGACACCATCGAGGACAATAACACCAAAACCTAGCCAGGCATCGTCTTCAACAACAATACCACCTTTTGTTTGCAGCGGTTGTTTACTAATAAGTTCGCCTAGTGCAATACCGTGGTCATAAGGGTAAAAAGCACAGTTAGGAGCAATTTGGACACCACGACCAATTTGAATTGGTGCTCTGTAGGCAGAAAACTGACAGCGGGGCTGAATGTGTGTATCAGAACCGATCTTAAGAGTGCCACCTTCACCTGTCTGAATGATAGTATCGTCATAAAGATGAACTCGATCGGCAATTTCAACCGAACCACTATCGATATTTGGCTCTTTTTTATCTTCAAAAATTGTGACGCGATCGCTGATGAAAATGTGTTTGCCAAGTTGCAACTGCGAATGATGAATAGCTGCGCTAGGCGCGATGTAGCCTCTAGGATGATAACGTGCCAAACGACGGCGGGCGTAGTAGGGTGGAGTAAACCAAGTTGCTATTGAAGTTGCTAAGCGCCCGAAAAAAGCTAAACCAGAGAATTGCATCCACAACCAAGCCCAGCTAGTGGCGACAATACCGCTGATACCTCTAGAATTCCAGACTTTCCAAAAACGGCTCCAAATAGGGGAGTTTTGTTCTGTAGTTATTGAACCGTTGTGAGTTGTAGTTGACATATTTCTAGTCATTTGTTGAGCAGACACCAATTAAAGCGCCCAGACATGGTACTTGAGACTTCCTTGCAAGCGTCCCATTTGCCAAGCAAAAGTCCATACCCATCGCGCCCGACGGTTGGGAAATAGAAGTTGTGGCGATCGCTTCAAAACTTGCAGCCAAGCAATCACTCCAGAATACCAAGCAATTTTAGGTAAACCTTTTGGGCGGTATTTTTTGTAGAGTAAGACATTATGCTCACCCCACAGCAAAGACTGTTTGTATAACCCTGCCAAGGTATTGCGAAAGCGGTAGTGAACAACTGCATCGGGAACAAAGTGCAGTTGCGTTCCTGCAAGTTGAATTCTCCAGCAATAATCAGTATCTTCTAACTGCGCCATTGTTTCATCAAACCCACCAATTGCGATATGAATCGCACGTTTGACACCGAGGGTACTACTCGAAGCATGGGGCAGATACGGAGGATAGTTGTAATCTTGTAATCCGGTTTGTTGTGACAGTGGACGATATTTTAGTACCCAAGGTTCATTGAGCTTATTGTACTCGCGTTTGCAAGCAACAAAGTCATGCCGAGACAGCGCCTCACCCATCGCCGCAACCCAACCCGCAGCAACTTCATCATCGGCATCGCAAAAAGCGACAGCATCGCTCGCAGCTGCTAAAACACCTACATTTCGCGCATGAGATGCGCCTTGGCGATCTGATGCATCAATGATTTTTAAATTAGGTAGTTTTGCCTTGTATTGCTCTACAATTGCCGGTGTTTCATCCGTAGAGCCATTGTCAGATACAATCACTTCCCACGGTTGGGACCATTGTTGGTTAGCTAATGCCTCTAGTTGAGCAGCAATTGTTTTAGCCGCATTGAAACAAGGAATGACAACACTAAGTTTCATATCATAATTAAATTTCAGAACTGTACTGCGGAAATTGATGATGCTTCGCGATCCCAGGCTTGCAGGCTATCGGCTGACGGACCTAAACGCTTTGCGCCTAAGGCGATCGCAGCTTGTAGTGCTTGTTCTACACCGACAATCATTTGGGCATGGGGAAAGTTTTGCGTGATATGCGCGCGACACCGTTGACCGAGAGTGGGATCTTGCTGTTGCCAACCTTGAAGCGATCGCAATAGATCAGCTAACCCCGACACATCGCCTTCGCCAAATTGAAAACATTCAAACTCGCCGGTCAGAACTTCAGGAATCGCACCATAGCGTAAACCAAGCGCGGGAGTTCCACACGCCATTGATTCGGCTAAGACTAACCCAAAGGTTTCTGGCAACATACTAGGCAGTACCGAAACATCAGCGGCTCTAAATAGCTCTGGTAAATCGGTTCTCCTTCCCAACCACTCGACGTTGCTGTCGATCTGGAGTTGCTGACACAAACCTTTGAGTTCTTGAACATAAGCTTCGCCACCACCTGCGGTTCCATGAACAACTGGACTACCCACGATTAAAAGCTTTGCGTGTTCTACTGTTAGTTTTAGCTGCATAAAAGCCGCTAGCAGCATTTCAATATTCTTCGGTCGATCGATGCGCCCTGCGTAGATGACTACAAACGCTTCCGGTGGAATTCCTAATGCTTGACGCGTGTTGTCGCGGTCATCTTCGATTGTAAACCGCTGTAAATCGATGCCATTGTACACAACTTCGATGGTTTGGGGAGCGAATCCGGCTTTGATGTAAGAACTTCGTGCGGCTTCTGAGACAGTCAAAAAGCGCGTTACAAACTTCAATCCCGTACGAATTTGCCGCCAAAACCGTTGTTTGCGGGGGAACGTGTGCAGGTGACAAACTAAAGGGATACTCTTAAGCTGTGCAATGGTGCCTGCGAAAAAAGCGTCTTTGCTTTGATTAATATAGATGACGTCGGGTTCAGTTTTCAGCAATTGCAGAATCGATAAAAACCACGCGATCGCAGAGGTAAATTTCTTGAGTCGTCCTTTGGCAATTAGGTAGCAGTTTACCTTAATGATTGACTGACAAAATTGCTGATAAATTGGCAGAAAATCGCCCTGTTCGTTGTAGACGAGGTGAATCTCATGTCCTCGTTGAGCTAAGCCCCGACAAGTATTCAGCAAACACCACTCTTGTCCGCCTCGGCGAGAAGATGGTTCATTTTCGAGGACTAAGATTTTCATATGGCTAGTGTTACCCATTACCCATGCGCTATGTAGAAGTCGTTTCTAGAACTTTGGTGAGATCGTGAGTTGCCATCTGTTGTTTGACATCATCAGCAATGCGGATAGCCAGTGCAATAATCGTGAGTGTCGGGTTAGATAAACCACTCGTGGGAAAGACTGAGCTACCTGCTACGTACAAATTGTTGATTCCATGAACTTGACAGCGTTCATTAACAACGCCTTGCCTTGGGTTGCTGCTCATGCGGGTAGTACCGATATGATGGTAAGAACCGATAACGGATTGCCAAGTTGTCTCATCGTCTACAAGTTCAATTTGATACTGACCAGCACCCGAACGTTCAAACGCTGCGGCGATTAATTCTTGCGATCGCACAATTGTGTACTTATCGATGGCACTCAAGCGCCAATCAAGTTGGACTTGGTTTAATCCGAAGCGATCGCGTTCTCGACTGAGCGTAATTCGGCTATCTGGATTCGGTGCTTGTTCCGCAATTAAGTGTGTGCTGCAAAAGTTCGATTGTCGAGAATAAAAGTTTTTTGTAAAAAACTTCGCATATGCTCTAGCAGCAACGCGATGCAGATTAGTCAAAACTTTCAAGATATCTTCACTGACAGGCGCTTCACCAAAATCTCTACGTCCCTCGTGCAAGCTCGGAAAAGATTTATGATAAACATTTTGACTGGTTTCTGGTGTCGTGAGATGCCTAATTTTGCACCGTAAACGGTTAATGGCATCTACCCATTCTTCGGGTATTGGTAACAGTCGCGCTGCAAAGTTCAGAATTTCCTCGCGTTCTTGAACAGCATTTGATAAACCTAATGCTGCTCCCATGAATGTTTCATTTACTTGCAAATCTTTCTGAGTATACAAAGGCGCGGCTTGGGATAAGGCAACCTTACCAGACACCAGGTAAGGATGTTCCATAAAAAATCTACCAACTAAGTCGTGCTGATTACCCAGTCCGTTGGTTTGCACTTTATTCGAGGTTAACAGCAATCGTGGATTTTCAATTCCCCCGACAGCTAAGATAAAAACTTTTGCTTGAACTTGAAACTCTTTGCCATCTATAGTAGCAACGCGTAGTCGTTTCACATTCTGAGCATTATCATTTGTCTCAATTTCTAATACGTTGGCATGGAGAACGACCTGGATATTATTTGCCTGCTCTAAATCGGCCTTATACGCTTGACCGAAGCGCAAGTGTGACGGCGGAATAATTTGCCATAGATACGTTAGGATATCTTCGCCAGCAAACGGTAACTGCTCGCGATCCATCTGGCCTAGGAGTTTTTCCCAGTAAGCAAAGTCATATTCGTACTCTCCTAGCCCGCAGAACTTTTGCGCACGAGCATAATACGGTTCTAACTCGGCTTTTGTAAATGGCCAACCACTGTAAGGCATCCACGGTCGATGAACAAAATCAATTTCATCGAGTGGTCTACTCCAGCCACCCCAGAGGTTAGTAGATCCACCGAATTGACGCGCGCAAGTTTCCTTTATAGGAAAATACGGAATGCCAGTATTTTCACCAGTGGCGAGCGATTGTGTCATGTCTTCATAGTCGAATCCTCCACTTTCTAAAAGACACACTTCATAAGGTTGGTTACATAATTCTCGTGCGATTGTAATGCCTGCGGCTCCTGCGCCAACGATACAAATATCTTTTTCGATGATTGTATTGTCAGGTACGGTTAATGCGTCTACGATCATGATGATTTGTCACTTAATTTAGTGGTTTACCAAGTCGGTTAAGAACTGATTATCAACTTGAATAACTTGGTAAATTTGCAGATGAGATTAATGTTCAGGATTGTTGGCATTCTCTTATGCAGCAACTAACCCTCTAACTTCGTTAATCGTCGATTGCAAATCAACTTCGTGTTTAATTCTGCCTTCAATATGCTCTGGATAAAAGTATTTCTCAACAATCTCGCTTCCAAACCCTACAATGCACTCAGTATCAAAGAGAAACTCAAGTGTTAAGCAGGCTGAACTAAAAGTAAATATTTTAGGTTTCTGTAATTGGGCTAATTCAGCATTTAAGAATAGCTCCATAAACAAAACCTCAAACGGAAGGTAAAATAAAAAGTCCTCATTGAGCAGAACAATCTTTGTGTAAAGATCGCTCAAATTAGACTTTAATTGTAGTATTTTCTGTTTTGAGTCTCTAGGATGCGGTTTAATTAAAAGAATTGAATCTTCTGGTATCTTTTGAGATATAATAAATTTTCTGTACGCTTCAATTTCTTGTTCTAAAGGCATTCTACTTGCTTCAGAAAAGTTGGAAGATAGCAAAATTGATACAGGATGATTGTGAATAGTTGCTTTTAACTTGTTGATGTAATTAGCATCAATTAAGTTATCTAATCCTTTTCTAAGGTTCTGAAAAGTTTTTAAGTAGACTGACCTATCCAAAACAACTGTTTCCATAGGTGGAATTTCACCAAAAGCATACGGTAATGAAAAATAACCAATATCAAACTCTTGTTGACGAAACTTTCTCTTTTTAGGAAGAACGCCTTTAATTTGTTTTTTAAAGGATTTATATAGACTACTTAAAGTGAGCGTAGCTTCTTGTGATGTATTTTGTGGTAAGAAAGCTGTATAAGAAAAGTAGATTCCGATACCGTCTCCGTAACAGATTTTTTCAGCAGATTCATAAACATTCATCAAAAGTTGATTTTCTAAATTCCAGGTTCTGGAAAGATAGATTTCGTCAGGAGTTTCAAGGTCTAAAAGTTTGTAGACTAATTTGGCAACTTCCGATAAATTAGAGGAATTAATTTTGTCCGTGAGGAACTTGGTTTGTTCCATTGAAAGATAAACAATTTTTTTCCATGAGTAGATGGAGTTAGCCATCTTTTTAATAAAAGCAGCAAACTCCTCATTTTGTCCTTGAGGTGCAAATAAAGGCGTGATGACAAGATAATCTTCATAGCTACAGTTTAATTCTTGCTGTTCTTTGGCTCTATAGCTGAGAACAGATAAAGCTGTAACTAGCTGAATACTCCCAAAGCAAGCTACCAAGCGCTTGATTGTTTTTGTTTGTGACATATTGATTGGCTTACAAAACTATTAACAACTAGCAATTAGCATCTCGCAAACTTCTCTAACCGCCCCGTGTCCTCCAGGTAGTTTAGTGATGTAAATTGCCATACTTTGATTAGCAGCCATTGCATCCGCGACTGTCATCGGACAACCTACAGCTTGTAGAACTTCAAGATCGTTATAATCGTCGCCAATGTATGCTACTTGCGCTAGTGAGATATCTAACTTTTGACAAAGAGTTTTTAACTGCGAAAGCTTGTCTTCTACTCCTAAGAAGGTATATGTAATACCTAGATCTTGAGCGCGATTGAGTGTTGACAATGCAGATTTAGCGGTAATAATGGCAAGTTCTACACCAGCTTGCTTTAATAGCTTAATTCCTTGACCATCTTTAATATTGAATTTTCGGAGAACCTCTCCTGTTTCGGTGTAGTAAAGTCCGCCATCAGTGAGTACGCCATCGACATCAAGTGCTAAAAGTTTAACTTGTGATAACCGCGATCGCAGTTCTGAGGTAGTAACTGTCATAGTCATTACACGGTTGTGGGGACAGCTTGCAAACTATTACGCACGTTAAGAACTTGTTTAAGAACTGATTCTAGTTGTGCTAGGGGGATCATATTGGGACCATCGCTAGGTGCAATGTCAGGATTCTCGTGAACTTCCATGAATAAGGCATCGATCCCAATCGCAGCAGCCGCGCGGGCTAAGTAGGGGACAAACTGGCGCTGTCCTCCTGATTTGTCACCTTGTCCCCCTGGCATTTGGACGCTGTGCGTTGCATCAAAAACAACAGGATAGCCAAACTCGCGCATTTGCGGTAATGAACGAAAATCGACGACTAAGGTGTTGTAGCCGAAACTTGTGCCGCGTTCAGTTAATAAGATACGCTTGGTTCCGCCTGTCTCTAGCTTGCGAACAACGTTTTTCATATCCCAAGGACCTAAAAATTGTCCTTTTTTGACGTTGACAGCTTTACCTGTTGCAGCAGCGGCGAGTAATAAATCGGTTTGGCGACACAAAAAAGCAGGAATTTGTAGAACATCCACAACTTCGGCTACAAGTGCAGCTTGATAGCTTTCGTGAATATCAGTCAGGACAGGAACTCCAACTTCTTCTTTAACTCGTTGCAAAATTTGCAGTCCGGTTTCTAAGTTTTGTCCTCGGAAAGAATTGATTGAGGTACGGTTAGCTTTGTCAAATGAAGATTTGAAAATGAACGAAATTCCTAAGCGATCGCACACCTTTGCAATCTGTTCTGCCATAAATAGCGTAAAGTCCCCAGACTCAATCACGCAAGGACCGCCAATTAAGGCAAGAGGACAGTTGTCACCAATTGCAATATTATTTGTAATTTGAGTTTGAATCATTTGTGAAGACACTCTTATGAAAAGCTATAAATTAGAATTTTGCTGCGTTAATACTTGATAAAGTTCTTGATACACCTGCTGTTCAGTAAAGTTTTGACAAGCAAAAGCATAAGCTTTATCTGATAATTCTTTTCTTAGTTTCTCATTCGTAATTAATGTAGATAACTGCTCAAACGTCTCTTTAGGACGATCGCTTACTAAGAAAGCTTTGTTGATTCCGTGTTCTAGCCCTTCAGCACCAATTGTAGTAGTCACTAAAGGTTTACTGTAGCTTAAAGCTTCAACGTTTTTTATTTTAAGCCCTGTTCCAAAATACACCGGATTGATGATAATATCTGCTTCTTGATATACAGTTTCTAACTCGTCAATCCATCCAGTTAGTTTAACATTAGCAGGTATTTTAACATCAGTTAATTCTTCGCAAATTTTGCCTACAATATTCAATTGTATTTTTTGTTCAAATTTTGTTACAAGTTTACACCAAACTTTATGAAGGAAGTCCGCGATCGCGCGTTTATTAGAAGAATTAGGACCTGCAACATAAGTAATATTAATAGGTGAACTATTTAAATATTCATATTTCTTAGGCTCACAGGCATAGCTTACCTGAATTACATGATGTTCAGGTAGCATTTTCTGAAAAGTTTCTTTATCTTTACTCTGAATTGCGATAATAACATCAAATATACTTAAAAGTTGTTTTTCCTGGTCTTCCGTAATTTTTATTTCTTGTTCGCCATTCGCTTGAAATCTTTGATATCTTTGATGTGCTACATCATGCGTATCTATCAAAGTTAACGCTTCTATGCCAACTTTATCAAAGTCTCGAACTAAATAAGCTATTCTGAGATACTCAACAATAACTACCTCAGGATTTAGTTCTCGGCATATAGTACGAAAATAATCTTGATGTTCTTGACTGAAAAAATCAGTCATATTTATTAGCTTATCTTGTTTAATTTGAACCTGTGAAGAGTGACTAAGTAATAACTTTTTTAAAGGTCTTGCCTTCTTTTTCAGCCAAAGCTCTGCTTTTTTCAAAGCAGCAAATCTAGCATTGATATCGCAATCAATGCTCAAAAAACCAGAACCTTTATTAAAGATCTTGAACTCGCCGTTGTAAGCAAGTTTAATCGAATCGATTTCTGTGGGTGTTATTTTTCCAATGAAAAAGATATAAACATCAAACTTTTTTCGAACTAGATACTCATACAAGTCAGAAATTCGTTTTGCTGAACCTTGCTCTTGATGCCAGAATTTGCGATCGGTAGCTAGTAGTATTTTTTTCATATTTTTAGCTCTCCTTAATCTAAGTATTTGATATTGATACCCATATTGTTTTAGCAATGGATATCGAGCAGAATGGAATATGAATATATGCTACGACCGCCGAAAATATTGTATCTAGTTTAGAGTAATTGTCGTCTTAATTTAGCTGCTAGTATTGATTTTTAAATTGTTAGAGGATGGATAACTTTTGGGTATTCTTAATCAGTAGATAGCAGCATAAACTCGAATTAGAATTAGTCTTGAGTAGCGATTGTGTATTATTTCCTGAAGCATCAAGTTAGAAACACCAACTTCAAGATGTTGAGATAAAGTAAGTTTATAAGCCGCTTGGGTTAAAGACTATGTTAACTTTAGCTTTAGCATTCGGCGGGTGACGCGTTCTAAAGAATGGGTCAGCCTACCTTTAACTTGAAATGCTTGTTGTGCTATGGATGGGGCATCACACCAATGTTTGTAAGCGGGAACTACTGTACCCATCAAAAAGCAACGCCAGCTATTTAAAAGGATGTAATGTTGCGTTTCTCTAGCCCGTAAGTGACCATTATCAACCATAGCGCGACGAAAGGCGACATCATCTCGGAGGCGCTGGAGCATCGCTAACACCTGATTTGGTGATGTTGCCTCTAAGTAGTCTAACTCGTTTCTGCGCTCGGCTTGAAAAGCAGATTCACGACCAAGAATTGCTGGTACGCCAGCGTGCCAAGCATTGTATAACTTTAAAGCGGGTCTGACCGTATGGTCTTGATTATCAAAGCTGCGCACCGCAACAATTGCATCAACATTGCTATAGTCGTTCCAGGATTCTTCGCCGGCAATTTGCCAACGCAAACCCAAAGCTTGCAACTGTTCAGCCCAAGACGGGTGCTTGAGTTCAGGTGCTAAATTTTGTTCGCGACCGAAGAAGGTGATATTTTCAAAGCGATCGCCACGTGCGGGATCGCGCCGAATTAAACCAGGTTGAGGTGCCCAATGCGGAATATAGTAGGTGTTCTTAATTGAGTAACCGTCTTGAGAAAGTAATTCTTGAGGATTGAGAACAACATGAAAATGCGCCCAAGGGTGTCGCCGCGATCGGTCAGCAACAATACACACCAACATGACTTTAGAATCAGGTTTCCACTTTTGCCAAAAAACGGATTTGTGATATGCGATAACAATCCCTTCGGTGGGCATAGTTCCAGTGAGTTGACAAGGAAATCCATCGGCTTTCAAGCGCAGATAAGTTTGCAAAGTACAAGCAAATATACCTGGGTTGAAAAGCTGCCAATGCTGATCGATCCATTGTGGTTCAATATTGTCGGATGAAAAATTCTCTGGCCAATGCTCTTGCGCAATATAAAAATAAATTGGTGGTAATGCTTTATTACTAGAATTATCAATATGAGAATAATGACTCGCGTGTAAGGTTTCTGTAGTTTGAGTTGAAAGCATAATTTAACTACACTGAGAATATATTGATATGTAGCTGAGTAGAAGCAAAAATAGGCTGCCACTTTTGGATGACTTCTAAAGTTGTATCAGTCGAAAAGTTATCTGAGATAATAATTGCGCACTCAGGTTCAAAGCTATTGAGACAGTTAGCTAGCCAGGATAACTGTTGCTCTAATAAGTGTGCGCGATTGAAGGTTGGAATAGCAATTGTGAGTAAGCTGTCTATTATTAGTCTTTTGAAAAGACAACTGTTATTATCTTCGCCAAAACAAACTTAGAAGTAGACTAGAGTTTATGAAATATTGTTCTTAACGAGGGTGCTGCGCATATTAATAACACGCGCGGGCGAGCCGACGGCGATCGCACCATCGGGAATATCTTTAGTGACAACCGCACCTGCACCGACTACGGCTCCTTTCCCGATCCGGACTCCATCTAAAACGATGACTCCATAGCCTAACCACGCATCATCATCAATTGTGATGCCTCCTTTTGTTTGTAAGGGTTGATTTTTAATTGGTTCATGAGGTGCAATGCCATGATCGTAGGGATAAAAAGCGCAGTTTGGTGCAATCATGACCCCACGACCAATGTGAATTGGCGCTTTGTACGCGGAGAACTGACATCGAGGTTGAATACCTGTATCTGCTCCGATCGCAACGCTACCACCAGCGCCAGTTTCAATACAAACATCTTGATGAATGCGGACGCGATCGCCTATCTTCACCGAACCAGTACGATCATCTTGATAGATCGTGACGCGATCGCCAATGAAAACATTAGTACCTAGTTGCACATTGTGATGGCAAATACTAGCACTAGGCGAGATGTAACCTTTGCGATGGTAACGCGCCAAACGACGGCGTTGTCTGTAAGGTGGAGCAGTCCAACTAGCTAAGCGAGTAGCAAAACGCCCGAAATAGCCCGACCAAGCAAACTTCATCCAAAAGCGCGACCAGAGACTTAAACCAATACTTTGTAGGTCGTCGTGCGTCTGCCGTTTGAAAAGGCGAGTCCAAATATCTTGTGTTGAGGAGGATGCCATGATGAAGGTTAAATAATGGAAAGACGATCAAACGGTGCTTTTGGCAAATAAGGATTTTGCTTGCAGCAAATCTCCAGGAGTATTAATCTCAAGTACAGCTTTTTGTGTTTGGCAAACAATAATTGAGTATCCGTGTTCTAGAACGCGCAATTGTTCTAGCCCTTCACAGTGTTCTAGCGGTGTCGGTGTTAGTTGAGCATAGTCCGCAAGAAAGTCGCGTCTAAAGGCATACAGTCCAAGGTGGTGAAAAACTGGAGCCAAACCTTGATTGCGAAAGTAGGGAATCGGAGAACGCGAAAAGTATAGCGCGCGACCGTTGCGATCGCATAGCACTTTCACGGCATTTGGGTTAAGATAATCTGCTTCGTGTTCTAATGGGCAAGCTAACGTTGTCATATCTGGTGCTTGACCTTCAAGATAAGGCGCAACTAATTGCATGAGCATTTCAGCCGTTACAAAAGGTTGATCTCCTTGAACATTAGCGATCGCTTGCATCTGTGGATATCTTTGCGCAACTTCTGCAACGCGATCTGTACCTGTTTGATGTGCGCTGCTTGTCATTTCTACCGCACCGCCAAATTTTTGTACGCATTCTGCTACCAAATCGCTGTCAGTTGCGACGACAACTTTACTAAATGCAGGACAACTCTTAGCTGCTTCATAAACCCACTGCACCATCGGACGATCTTCAATCATCACTAAAGGTTTACCAGGAAAGCGTTGTGAGTCGTAACGTGCAGGAATAACAGCCAAGATTTTCATGATGACTCCAAAATAGTAATGTATTATGGGAAAAAAGCTTAGAAATCAAAACCACAGCTACTTTTTTGTTAGTCTGCGTAGACATATTTTGTTTGTCTAGCCGCGACTTTAGTCGCCAGGCGTATTATACGCAGTTGCGTCAGAGAAGACCGCAGCACCTAGTTTTTGAATTACCTGACGTTCCGTAGCATCTAACTCAGCAAAAAATTCTTGATCGATTAACGAAAATCCCGCATCGGTGTGAAATACCCATCCAGCAGCACCATGCGCTTTTGCTTCCTGTGCAGCTTGAAGAAACTGCTCTTTGGTAAATTCTCCACCGCGCCAACCATTACGATGCTCTTCTTGGACATAAACAGGAATATTGCGATTCATGCTGCGTAGATGTTCCTTAGTTTGAGCAACACGAGTACCGGTGTCGCTATACCATCTCGGATTTCGCGTAAAGTGCGGCGCAACGAGATCAACACCGGTTTTAACCTCCTGCGTCAATCTTCCAGGGTTAAGCGTGTTACCTCGCATCCACGCAGCATAGTTAGAAGCAAAAATAATAGCGCGGGCGTTCTCAGCTTTGGCAATGAAGTAAAGTTGGCGAATCTCTGATGGCGAAAGTGCGGCTTCTCTGCCAAGATTATATTCATTTTGCAAGTCAAAGATCGCATTTGGTTCATTGCGCAATGTTCGTACAGCAGCTTGAACTGCCTTATCTCGCGGAACTTCGCTGTATCCTGTAATGGTGACATCAACAACAATACCTCTGTCATTAGCAGCACGTACCAGCGCTAGAAGTTCTTCTGACTTGGTTAAATTGCCTTCGTTATCAAAAAAACCGCGATTTTGCCAATCTAAGAAGATACGAATTAAGTTGAAATTAAGTTCTGCTAATCGATCCAAATCGGATACTCGCCAGTGAGCCGCATCAAAGTAGCTTACGCCTAGTAGAAAAGTTGGCTGACCGTTGATTGTAAACTTATCACCAGCAATTCCAACACGAGTTTCTCTGGATGCTTTCAAGTTCGCTGCGTAAGTTTCTGAAGAAACTACCGGAGATTGTGCGTAGGTAACAGATGGTGGTAGCACGAACAGCATACTACTACTGCCCACTACCAGCAAAGTGCTTATTAGAGGACGTCGCATAGTTTTTTGTGCTTGATGTGATTTGTAAATAGTAATGCGCTCTGCTGAGGACATGACAGGCGTGTATGATGGGCAAGGTAATATCTTGCCCTTATTTTTTGCGAACCATTAAATTCCGCACCGCACAATATCGTGCAGGCGAATCAAACCGATACAGTGCTGTTGCGCATCAACAACAGGTAGCATTGAGATTTGTGATGGTCGATTTTCCATCAATTCCAGCGCATGAAACGCGAGTAATTCGGGGGAAACGACAACAGGATTTGCACTCATGATTGCGATCGCGGTTAATGATGCCAAATCCTGATGTTGGGATTTTTGCAGCAAGCGCCGCAAATCTCCATCTGTAATAATCCCTAGCAAATGACCTAACTCGTCAACTACATTGACAGCACCCAAGCCTCCTTTACTAATTGTGGTTAATACTTCAATCCAAGAAGCTTGTGGCGACACAGTGGGATTTTCTACCCCAGTGTGCATTAAGTCTCGCACTCGCAAGGTCAAGCGCTTTCCTAAACGCCCTGCTGGATGATTCAACGCAAAACCTTCGGGTGTTAATCCTTTAACTTGCATTAAAGTCATCGCTAGCGCATCGCCAATCGACAAAGCAACTGTTGTACTCGTCGTCGGCGCAAGATTGAAGGGACACGCTTCTTTGTCTACCGCAGCATCCATCACGACATCAGCATTACGAGCTAAAGTAGAGCGCAGATTGCCAACTAAAGCAATAATAGGCACTTGTCGAGCTTTTAGGTGCGGTAACATAACGACAAGTTCATCTGTTTCACCACTATTACTTAAAACCATGGCAACATCATCTGATGTGACGATTCCCAAATCACCATGTAGCGCATCAGCAGGATGCAAATAAACAGCTAGCGTTCCTGTACTTGTTAAAGTTGCAGCAATTTTACGTGCAACAATTCCTGACTTGCCAACGCCAGCCAGCACCACTTTCCCTCGACAATTTGCTAATATTTCAACCGCCTTTTCGACTTGTTCTGACTGGAGACGATTTGCGGCTTTAGTAATTGCTTCTGCTTCTAGCTTGAGCAGTTCTACAACTTGTAAAACATAAGCTTTATTGTCAATACATTGCATACTGTTGCTCCCTGCTCGTAAGTTAACTCTTGTTTTTAATCCCAAAGTTTTCTATCGATTAATCTACCTAGCTGTGCTGATAAAACTTTTAATTTTTCTCCAATACTTAATGTGATTAGCCTCTTGGTATTTTGAGTTATCAAACAAAGGTTTGTTAACTTCTCCAACAAGATTTACAAAATATCTTGGATAATCTGTTATTGAACGTACTGTGACTCCATGTACTGCATTAATTGAATTTAAAAACAGTACAAGTACATTACGCTCATACTTAATTGTTTTACAAAG
This sequence comes from Gloeocapsa sp. PCC 7428, assembly GCF_000317555.1. GTDB lineage: Bacteria > Cyanobacteriota > Cyanobacteriia > Cyanobacteriales > Chroococcidiopsidaceae > Chroogloeocystis. Next base: position 1,435,893 of record NC_019745.1, on the reverse strand, counting down.
TTCAATAGCATAATCTGGTAGGGCATTACTTCTAAATCCCTGAGGTTTACCATTTTTGAATTTATAAAGTTCTAAATCTCCTCCTGTAGAATCATCTTTTGTATCGCGCAGATAAAATAAGCCAGCGAATAACTTATCAGCAAAATCAATATGTGCCGCCCTTACTGAAGTTGGACTATTAGTTACAGGAGTGTTTACACATATAAGTGCATCCAACAATACATCTGAGGTTTCAAATGTGTCAATTTTTCTAACTCCAGAAGTTAGCGAGTCAAAGGAACCGTAGTCTTGCTCAAAATTAGGATAAAACTGGAAAATATGCTCTTTAAATAAAGCAATAAATTGCTGAAGAAATAGAGTCGATGTATGAAGTCGTATAAATTCTTTCCACGTTGAACTTATTTGTTCGTCATTAAAGGCATCTTCTGCTAAATAATGAAATCTTACGTTGCTATAAGTTGTTGATAGTAGATTATCCCTACTTTGTTTTAGGGTATCAATCGATGGATATTCTGCCATTAACTTGGCGCATAAATCTTCATCTAGAGCATCTTTAACAACAATGTGAGGAAAAGGTTCGGTAATAATGCCACTAGCTTGTACTTTGGATAACAGGCTTCTCATTTTCTGGCTCTACAAAAGTAAGGGTAAAATGCGAGAAAACGCAACTAGGAAAGCTAGAAATCTTCTATCGTGGTAGATATCAAGCATTTTGGAATAACCTCGTTGTCTGGTCTATTTTTGAACTTAAATGCAAAATAGTAATCGGTTCTATTCAACGCAAATTTGATTGACCTACTCATAAATAACTGATTGTATTTATGTCAATCGACCTAACGTGGTTTCAAAAATCTTCAATTTTACCTTCAGGCAACATCTACTTTTGCTAGAAGTTTCTCCAAGCCTTCCAACGTGCAAAAGTGTGAGGGTTAAGAACACTGTTAGGGTGCAATGTTCTTAACATAAAGTCTAGAAATTAGTTTTAACCAACAGCAAGAGGAAGACGAGAAGCAAATAAGGCATCTTGTTCGGCACGCAACTCGTCACAAAGACGGCCTGGAGGCAATTCAACATCATCATACGTCAAGACCGCGTCCTTAGGTAAATCGCGCTTCAAGCGACAGCCTTCCGCCAAGCCCATCGGTAACAGGCGCTGTGCTTGGACAACGTCTGCATTCTCACACTGACCATACGTCATATACTCACCAATGCCGTCAAGTGTTTCCCCTGCTTTGAGGTCAATCTTGGCGGTCGTCACCACCTCAACCACAGGACCGGCAAGTGGTGATAAGACGCGATCGCCAAACAACACCGCGCGCGCCACCGATAGCGGTACTTCAAAGTGACACAAGTGGTAAGGAGTATAGAAGCTATACAGCGGACCTTCACCTAATTTGTACAGATTGAGATAATGCCGTTGTTTCGGGTCGGAGTGCGTTGCCAACACAAACACCCCAGGACCTGGCTTCGCACCGACAACGTAATCGACAATCCCGCCGAGTTCTTGCAATTGGTCGATGTCGTACATGCAAGTCATCTCATCCACATGACCCGTGAAGTTGTAGCCCAACATTCCCCGCTGTGCAACCTTCATACCCGTGGCGTTAGCGACAATTGCTTGTTCAAACGAGATTTTCGTGCCATCGGCAAAGCTTGTGACCATCGTCGGGTTTTGTCCCCAGCGTTGCGCAAATCCGGCTTGCGTTGTCGGGTTGCGGTATGGGTCTTGCAATCCTTTAATGTTGCCGCACAATAGTGGTCGTAAACCAATGCTTTGTACGAACCGATACAAGTTCATCTCGACACCAGGTTGGTCGCCATCGCACGCACTCAAAATGACTCCGGCTTTGTCCGCATACACTTTGAGGATTGGTCCGATTGTGCCGTCGAGTTCGGCGTTCATCAAAATCACGTGTTTGTGGTGGGCGATCGCTTCCATGACGACGCGCGCGCCAAATTCGATTGCACCAGTCACTTCAATCAGCGCATCGATGCCGTCGGCTTGACATAGTAGCAGTGCATCATCGGTGACGGCGTAGCGGTTTGTGTGAATTGCGTCTTCGAGTTGATTGATGCTGCTGACAGTGTGGATGTTGTCAATTCCGGCTTCGCTGTAGGCGCGAATTGCTTTTTCGATGTTGCGGTTGGCAATTGCTACCAGTTCCATTCCTGGGACGGAGTTGATGATTTGGTTGGCAATCCCCCTACCCATGAAGCCTGCGCCGATCATCCCGACGCGAATTGGGTTTCCTGCTGCTGCGCGTTCTTGCAATGCGCGGTCTACTATAATCACTCTGAAACTCCTTCCAAAATTGTTAAGAAATATAAATTTGAGTAGCGCTCAACGATGGCGCGCCAGCTAAGGTTGCAATTGTCGTTGCTGAACCTGATCCAATGCCATCAGGATCAAATTGCAATACACCGATGTTGGTGTTGTATAAGAAGTTGGCACTACTACCTACTGGTGTGGGATTAGTACCGCTGGCAAACATGCCTGTATCTGCGGCTGTTGTACTAAGTTTGACCCCACGAACTAAACCATTAGCAAAACCCGCGCTAGCAAATGTCAAGCGATCATCTGAACTGAAATCGGTAATAATGTCCCCGCTGTCGCTTGGTTCTTTATAAAAGAAATTATCTGGACCGCCCCCACCAGTTAGCGTATCTCTACCACGACCACCTCTAAGTGTGTTGTAAGTAGCATCTCCTATTAAGCGATCGGCAAAACTAGAACCGATGATGTTTTCGATACCAGTCAATACATCACGCTTGACAAGTGTGTCATACCATGCATTTCCGATCTTGTTGTATCCGGCGACATTTGGGTGAATACCATCTGGTACTAAATCATTAAAGTTGAGGCTACCTCCAGCATTGACATAAGTAACTTTTTTACCTTCCGCTACTTTGTCATTGACTAAATCAGGAAGCAATGCATTTAACTCTTTTGCACGATTTGCACGCGTTGGACCTAGAAATGCAGGGTCAATAGGCGCAATCGAAGAAACCAAAATGTGCGTGTTGCTCGAATCTTGACTGATGCGATCAATCAGATTATTCAAATCACTCGTTATCTCGCTCAGCGAATTGCCACGCAGAACATCATTTGTGCCAATCATCAGCAAAACTATCTGCGGCTGATACGTTTTCATGATGTCCCGATCGACCAAGCCAGCGATCTGATCAATTGTCCATCCACCGTGTCCTTCGTGGTTTTTATCACCTAAAATGGGCGGTCCATTAAACTGCGAACCGACAAAATCAGCGTTTAAGTTGTCAGTACGCAGATTTTTCCATAACTGGGTGCGATAAGTTCCTGGAGTTGGCTCAACTCTGTGTCCGCCTTCGGTAATCGAGTCTCCTAAAGGCATGATTTTTGGCGTTTTTGTGCCAAACAGGGGTTTGAGTACAGTTCCTGTCTTTAAGTTAGCAATGATACCATTGGGGGCATCTGTATAGTCAGCCGCATCAATACCACTACCGCCGTTAAGCTGGTTATTACCTCCTCGACCATCAAGGGTATCGTTTCCAGCAAAACCATTGAGCGTATTATTACTGGAATTGCCGACTAATCGATCGTTTCCGCTTGTACCATTAACTACCGTCGATGTAACAGGAATAAACTCGATAAAGTCTATCCTGGCAGGTTCTCCCGCATCTTCTGTCGCTTTGAGTTGAAAGGTATCACCTTGACTAACTGCTAAGTTTGTCGCGATCGTACGCAGTGTTCTAGTTTGCCTATCAGCTAAACTACTACCTCGATTTTGGTTAGCACTCCAAGCGTCTACAATTGTGCCTTTTTGGCGCACTTCTAATTGGCTAGCACCATCATTTTCATCAAAGTAGCCTACAACAACTTTGTACAAACCGGAAACACCTGTAAAGTTAAACGAGGCAAAACCTGTTTCTGCTACACCGCCACCGACGAAACTAATCATTTCTTGACCCCAAGCAGCACTATTCGCTTCTATGCGAAAGCCTGTCAGATTCATATTTTCTGCTTCAATGCGCATCGGCTGCGGTACCTCATTAGTTGTTGTAGGCACAAATTCAACGTAATCTATCCTTGCAGGTTCTCCATTGTTCTCAGCGGCGTAAAGTTCTACAGTTTCTCCGGTGTTGATAGCGAGTTCAGTGGCGATCGCACGCTGTGTGCGTGTTTGAGTATTGACTATAGGGCTACCTAAATTCAGGTCAAAATCCCAAGCATCTATTACCAACCCTTCTTTACGCACCTCTAGACGGCTGACGCCATCAGCTTCATCAAAGTAGCCTACAACTACGTTGTATAAACCAGAGGAGGCATTAAATACAAAAGCTGCACTGCCAACTTCTGTAAGTTCATCTCCTATTAAACTAACCACTTGTCCCCCTGATGCTGCGGAATTCGCTTCTAAACGAAAGCCTGCCAGGGTCATAGCTTCAGCTTCAATCCTAAATCCCGACACTTCTGCAACCTTGTTTTATCTCGATCTTGTTGATTAGGCTGTCCAGTAAAAATCTTGGTCGATTTGATGTGTACGAATGAGGTATTCCAATTGCTTAAGGCGAGTGAAACCTCGGAACAAAAAGGTTTCTTCTGACATATCTGTGAGATTAAATAAGTCGTATAGCTGCCTTGCACCACGTGCGGCATCCCATTCGCATTTGAATCCTGGCAAGAGGGTGTTAATTTTCTCAAAGGAAACACGATAGCTGCGGTTGTCGGCACCATTGTCCCCAAAGCTGACTTGGCAATTGGGAAAGACATCTGCAATAATCTCTGCAATTTCTTTGACGCGGTAGTTATGTGCAGTATCTCCAACATTGAAAATTTGGTTATGCACAATGTCGCGCGGTGCTTCCAATGCACAAATAATTGCTTTACAGATATCAAGGACGTGAACTAAAGGACGCCAAGGAGTGCCATCACTCGTCATTTTGATTTCGTTGGTCGTCCATGCTAGCCCCGCGAGGTTGTTTAACACAATATCAAACCGCATTCTTGGAGAAGCACCAAACGCGGTAGCGTTACGCATGAATGTGGGCGAAAAACCATCATCTGCCAGTACTTGAACATCTCGCTCAACGAGCGTTTTGCACTCGGCGTAAGCAGTTTGCGGATTGATGGGCGATTCTTCGGTGACATCAACGCCAGTGGCGACACCGTACACGCTGCATGACGACATATACACAAAGCGTCGCACTCCTGCGGCTTTAGCCAAACTTGCCAATGTGACTGAACCTTTATGATTAATTTCATAAGTGATGTTAGGTGCGAGTTGTCCGGTGGGGTCGTTTGACAACTCTGCCATATGGACGACAGCATCTACACCTTGCAAGTCTTCGATTGTGATTTGGCGAATATCTTTGTTGAGCGTTTTTGCAGTGGCGTCAGTGCCATTGTATAACCAGCCAGCTTTATAAAAGCCTGTATCAATTGCTAAAACCTCATGCCCTCGTTGCATTAACATTGGGGCAAATAACGAACCAATATAGCCTTCAGTACCAGTTACTATGACTTTCATAAATGTCCAATTCTCTGAGTGTGTTTGACTTTGACTAAAAAAGTGCTAGTCAGAAGTTAGAATTTAGTAAAAAATGCTGCGATCGCGATTTAGATTTCGAGCAGGCGTAGCTTTATTTAGGGAAGAATTCATTCCAAGGTGGCGCGCGACTTTTCCTTTTTTTATCTCGTTGACTGCTTTTGTAACTGTTAACCCCAAACAAGAAGGTTTACGCTAGTGTCGTCTAACTCCTGTGGCAAAGCTTAAGTTGAACAAGTTAATTGTTTGCTAATGCCAGCAAGTTGTAACGTTTTTGCCAATGAATTGAGATTAATCACAATATCATCTGCATTAGGATTGTGATAACTAGGTAAATGCTGTTGCTCACCCAAAAAATAGTAGTATTCAAGCCCAACGTGATTGCTAAGATCCCAATACAATGGATGTACATAATTTGGCGAGAAAAATTCTACTAATTTAGTTCCTGGCTGGCAAAATACAGCATTTGTCAGTCCAGCACCATGCGGAGCAACGATTGCTTTAGCCGAGGAGAAGAGTTGTGCCTGTTCTAGCACTGACATCGACTCTAACGTTACAATTTTAAATCCAAACTTTTCAAGATAGTTAATGACATCGCCTTCATTAGCTACCCGACGCTTACGTGCATCGCCACGGCTTATGTAAATGTATTCTTCTGATGCTACCTTCGGTGATGTATGCTTCAGAAACTCACTTCTCAAAAATTCACACGACCAAGTTGATATTTGCGTGAATGAAGTTACCACAACTTGATTTGCTTTTACATGAAAGCTCTCGCCATCAATTTCTATTAACTTACTTTGAGGAACGCCTAAAATTCTTAGAGTTTCTTCTTGAAATTTTGTACAAACTTTATTAATAACAAATTTGTCAATATTGTCTATGCCAATACTACGATTAAGTAGATGAATTTTTGGTAATAAATTGAACATCCAATGATAATATACTTGCCCTCCTCGGACTGATAGAAGAGCAACTGTTTCATTAAGATGCGTCACTGGTTCTAACTTGAACTTCCGAAAAATTGGATGATTGGTTTCATCATTAATAAGCTTAGTTTGACTCGTCCTACCTTCATAAGAAATGTCTATTAAAACTCCATCATCAGGAGTAATAATGATTCCGTGCTGATGGTACCCCCAAATACGCCCATTCGGAATTGATGCAACAAATGCTGAACGAATAGCATTAGATGTTACTCGATTTTGCTGTTTTTGAAATTCAGCGTGAATTTTCTTGTCTGTCGTTCTAATTTCTGATGAACTTCTAAAATAGCTGGGATAGATTTCTTGATAACTACTTTTAGCTACTCTAGCTCTTGAGTTATATTGAATTATCCAATCATAAGTTGATTTATATGCTTTTTTAGGAGAACCAATAATCTCAGAACTAACTGGTAAAGCACTTAAAATTCTCGCAAATAGGTAACTAATAAGATCTATATAAGGTCTTAAGCTTTTTCCGTATTTTTTGAACAACTTATTTTTGCGCATTTAACTTTATCTCATCCCTTATTAGCTTCTTAAAATTGAGGCTTGGCAATTAGAATTAGAAGGTCTCTTCATTTAAAAGCTTATGTCTATTACACCAAAAGTAGCCAATGAAATATTTATCAACTGTATATGGTTACTTTTTAACCTTCCTCAATAGTCAATTAAAATGCTCATTTGAACTTGGTAATAGGCAATAAAAAAGATTTAAGATTACCTATTACCAACTAAATTGTCTTGCGCGGACAATTTTTGATTAACTTACCTTAGCTGGACTCTTAGTTTGGAGATGAGTTGGAGTTGGAATTGCTAGTGCGATCGCTTTACCAATTTCCAACGAAGACGTTGCTGCTGGAGAAGGTGCATTACAAACATGAAGTGTGCGATCGCCTGGGACAATTAAAAAGTCATCTACGAGTTTGCCACTGTTTTCGAGTGCCTGTGCCCTGACTCCCGCATGGGTAGGAATCACATCCTCTGCGGTTACTTCAGGAATCAACTGCTGCAAACTCCGAACAAATGCAGCTTTGGATAGCGAACGAATCATTTCTTTAATTCCCTCATCCGCGTGTTTAGCTGCTAGCCGCCAGAACCCAGGATACATCATCACCTCGGTGAAGTCCTGTAAGTTAAAATCAGTCTTACGATACCCCTCGCGCTTCAGACTTAGTACTGCATTAGGTCCCGCATGAACGCTACCATCAATCATGCGTGTGAAATGTACTCCTAAAAACGGAAAGTTCGGATTTGGGACAGGATAAATGAGATGCTTAACAAGATAACGTTTTTCGGGCTTGAGTTCGTAATACTCGCCGCGAAATGGCACGATTTTGGCTTGAGGATTAACCTGTCCTTTGCGGGCAATGCGATCGCTAAATAAACCTGCACAGTTAATCACATAGCGTGTTTCGATGGTACCTGAGTTAGTTATAAGCACCAAAGAATCACTATAGGTATGAATATCCTTGACTGTGGTATTTAAGCGTAGCTCTCCTCCTTGCGCCAAAATAATACTGACATATTGCTGCGCAACTTGCTTATAATCAACAATGCCCGTAGTAAAGACGCGAATTCCTGCTAAGCAGTGTACGTGCGGTTCAATTTCTCGAACTGCTGCTGCTGATAGCTTCTCAAGCCGTAAGCCATTCTCTAAACCTCGTTGATACAAATTCTCTAATCGTGGTAGTTCTTGCTCAGAAGTCGCTATAATCACTTTTCCACAAACTTCATGAGCAATACCGTGTTCTTGACAGAATTCCACCATTGCGCGGCTTCCGTCGCGGCAGAACTTTGCTTTAAAGCTTCCTGGCTTGTAGTAAATACCAGAATGAATGACACCACTATTATTTCCCGTTTGGTGGCTTGCCCAAGCGTTTTCTTTTTCTAAAACTACAATTCGAGCATCTGGATAGCGTTTGCCTACTGCCATAGCGGTAGATAAACCAACAATCCCCCCACCAATTATTGCAAAATCATACATTCGTATTTTTACTCCTGGCAGCAATATACTTACACGGGCGATCGCAAATCTTTGGAGATTCGCTGTAGCTAGTTTGAGTTACCACATCTTCCAAGGTGCAGTACCTTTTTTCCACAGGTCTTCGAGATAGTTTTTATCGCGCAGTGTATCCATTGGTTGCCAGAACCCGTCGTGTTTGTACGCGGATAGCTGTTCGAGATGCGCGAGTTTTTCGAGTGGTTGTTGTTCCCACACTGTAGTGTCATCGGCGATGTAGTCGATCACTTCCGGTTCGAGGACAAAGTAACCGCCGTTGATCCACGCGCCGTCACCACCTGGTTTTTCTTTGAATGATGTAATTTTTGTTTGTTCTTCGGCTAGACAAATCGCGCCAAATCTGCCTGGCGGTTGCACGGCGGTGAGTGTTGCTTGCGTTTTTTGTTGACGGTGAAATTCGATTAAGCGCGTGATGTTGACGTTGCTGACGCCGTCGCCGTAGGTGAAGCAGAATGTACTATTACCCACGTGTTCTTTGACGCGCTTGAGTCTACCGCCCGTCATCGTCGCTTCGCCCGTATCGACTAATGTCACGCGCCACGGTTCGGCATACCCGCAGTGGACGTTCATTTGATTGAATCGCATATCAAATGTCACGTCGGACATGTGCAGAAAGTAATTCGCGAAATATTCTTTAATGACATATCCTTTGTATCCGCAGCAAATGATGAAATCGTTTATCCCGTGCGCTGCATAGATTTTCATGATGTGCCACAGGATTGGCTTTCCCCCAATCTCCACCATTGGCTTTGGTTTGATTGTTGTCTCTTCACTGATCCTTGTCCCCAATCCCCCTGCTAGTATTACCGCTTTCATAGGTTTTCCTCACTAATTGACAGATAGTTTTTGTTGGCGCACTCGATATTTGCTAGAAATAGAGTTTTGAATTAAGTGAACTCTAGTTCCATAAATTGTGAGCTTTGATTGACTTTACTCAAAATAAAATCTTCTACAATTTATTGCGAAACATACTATAAGTAAAATTGCTGATTAAATCTATATTTGCTACAGAAATTGCAAGAACTTACTTAGTAGCTGTATAAAAAAGAATCATTTTTATGTTTTATCTTAGGTAATACCAAAATCTCCATTAATAAAATTACTTTATCTGTATTGAAAAACTTTGAGGTGTAGAAGAGTATACAAAAAACTTTTTCTTCTTACACTCGGAGGATTCAATCCAAGGGAGCTAGTAGAGTAAGTATTCATCTCTAACATAATCGGCGATTTTCTGCTATTTCATCTTACTGAATACATTTTGCTTGGTTACAAATAACTTCTGTGTATCTACTTAAGTAATTTCATGGATGTCGATAAATCGAGCGGATAACTCGATGAAAACTCGGACGCGCTAAATTCAGTGGAATTGCTCTAGAACTCTGAGTAATACAAGAATTAATTTTAATTTGTACTGCGTTTTTTAAAGCACAAATAAAGTATCGATTCTTCAATTATTTTCAATCTTTATTTTTGCCATAAACAGAAGCATTAACTGCTTTTGTTCTAGAAGCGCATGACTCAATGCATTCTCTACCGTTAAATACAATGAAGTCTAAAAACTTACAGAAAAAATCATTACGCTCAGTTTTAGGTTTGTTTTTAGGTACAGCTTGTTTTTTCCCTTTAGGAACAAACCTCGCCTCTGCGGCAATTGTTGAGGAAGTTACAGAAGATATTAGTTCAGCATGGCTACGTGAAGCTTCAACTTCTAAAGGAGGACCTACTTGCAACCTATTAGAAAATGTCACAAGTTTGATGGGGAATACAAGCCATCCAGTCCGTGCTGGAAGGCAAGCTTTTAGACATTGGGTAAATCGTTGCGGGGAACGTTCTGAGTTAGCAATGAGAAGAACTGCAATTGGTAGCACTTACTGGTACGGGTGGTCAATGTATATTCCTTCAAACTGGCAAGATCCGTCGGATGGATATGATATTCTTACTCAGTGGGCAACTTATCCAACTCCTCGCAATGGAAAGTTCGCGTGTGGTGCAAACGGTTCATACATAGTAAGAAATGGCGAAGATATTACATTTAAATTGCAATTCAAAGGAGAGAAAACTGACTCAGAATGTATCCGCTATCCTCTGGTAAAACTTGCAGATGCACGCGGAAGATGGGTTGATTTTGTCATGCACGCTAAATGGACAGGAAACACAGATGGATTTGCTAAACTCTGGGTAAAAGTGGGAAATGGGGCATACACTCAAAAAGTCGATTACAAAGGTCGTACTTTTTGGAACGATGAAGGTGATGGACCATACTTTAAAATGGGATTGTACAAAGGCGAACCCAACTTTAGTGGCGCAGCTCCTCGATATTTGTATACTGATGAATATCGCTTAGGCGACGCTAATGCTAAATTTGAAGATGTCGCTCCTGGAGGAGTTGCTAATCCACAGCCACAACCGGAAAATCCACAACTAAGAGTTTCAGAAAACTTTTCTACTTCTGTTAGAAACTTTGATGTTGAACTAGGAGGATCTTGGACAGTCAGCAATGGCAGGTATCTCCTATCAGATACAAATCCAGAACGCTCAACTCCCTATTCCAATCGTAATATATCTGTACATAAGACACCGATTGCGGGTAACTTTACATTAACTGCTGATGCAAGTGTCGTACCAACATCAAATAGATGGAATGATTTCTCAATTATTTTTAATTACCAAGACTTGAACAACTACTACTTTGCTAGTTTTAACGAAAGTAGTGATAATTTCACCAATGGTATTTTCAAAGTGGAAAACGGAGTTGCAAGTAAGATAGCCAACTTTAGCTCCTTAATTGCTGCTGGAACTACATATAATATCAAGGTAGAAAAAACAGGCAATACTATCAAGGTATATCGCAACAATAGCCTAGAAGCAACAGTTGAAGATACAACCTTCAGTGGGGGTAAGGTTGGTTTCGGTAGTCGTAATGATTCTGCAACTTTTGATAACTTGATAGTTCAGTGATTAAGAGTATGAGTTTGCGTCAATGCCTTCCAGTTTGATTGCACTAAGCAATGTTCTACGAGGAATCATGAATTAACTTGCTACAGATATCGGGGATGATTTATCACCAAATTTGGGGCTACCCTGCCTCTTGACTTTACCTGCACTTCATCTCCATGAACTTTGTTTAGTTGCAAATTTGTTCGCACTTAATATTCATGTAAAAGATCTTATTTTTAAGACTAACTTGGAGAACTTATGGTGATTTACCATATACTACAAAAGATTTGGTTAAACTTAAAAACTTTTCTTCAAAGATCTTTCCTCCAGGAAATAATGCCATTAATTGTCTTTTGGTAAGCAATCTAACTGAATTAGCCAACATAATTGCAGTTTCTCTATTAGGTGTTTTCTTTCTCCATCCTAAATCAAAATTCGCAATCAGCCAAACTTTAATTTTTAATGGTAAAAACTGAAAGCAAGGAAAGAGAAAATGAGGTTCTATAGGAAAATAATAATTAGGCGTTTGTAAAAAGTATGTTTTACCTATCCTTAGAATTTCCTTAGACATTTCTTCTTGGTCTTTATACTCTCCTACATGCTCAATCACAGAGTTTGAAAAGACAACATCAAACTCTTTGTTTTTAAATTGATTCATTCTTCTTGCATCTGCGATAATGCATTGAATGTCTTCAGAATCAGACAAATATTCTTGAATATTAGCAACTGTAATTTCAAACTTTGCTTTTGGAATTAGTCTTTTTAGCTCTAATAAGTTCTTTTCCCAAATAGTAGGTCTGCCCCCTACATCAATAATTCTTAATGCACTATTTGCTTGATGACAGTTTTCTAAAAGAAACGTTTTGAATAATAAGAATCTTTTTTGCCTTAGCTTGTTCGACCAAGATTTAGCATTTCGTTCATCAGCCAAACTCGTCAAAAAATTAGCTGGTTTAAACTTAGTTATAAACAGCATAAGAAAACCTCAAGTCTATATTTTTAAAGCGCACATCTCCGTCAAGAAATACAAATCCAACGAGATGTCGTAATTTTGTTTAATCCGCAATCTCTTAATAAATTACACTATGGACGACGCTCACCAGGTGCAACATCTGCATATTCCGCACTAGCATCACCCATGCGTATACTGTCAAAATAAAGAACTCTTACACTAGCTCTGGATTTCTCAGGATGATGCTTCCAATCAGTTTTATAGACACCAAATTTTTGATAAGGTCCAACTTCATCATTATAAGTATTTGGTCCTGTTTTTCTGACAACAAGCTTACCGTTCTTCCATACTTCAACTAAACCATCAGCTTCATATGACCACTTAACACGAAACACCCAGTCAGTCCATACACCGGTTTGATATGCTCCTAAAGTAATTGTTTCTTTACCAGCAGGAGTGTTATTTTTAGTGACTTGTTGATGATCCCAGCGTCGATGTACGTGCCATTTGCCATCTGCGGTTACTAACGCAAGCTGTGGACTGCGCCATTTCTCGCCCAGCTTAAAATCTGGTCTAGCATTCCATTGATTAACAATCTCAAAAGATGGATCTTTAATGTATCCAGGGGGAAGGTAAATACTAAAACCATACCAATACTCAGATTTTGTGGGAACAGCCCCTAATCTTAACTCTGCCCTTTTGCTATTAGTGGCAAGAGGATCGTCTTTATAAAGAGTAAAGCGTGCTGAGTGGCGACCTTCTCTTGCAATAGAGTCATCTAACTTAACTGAGTGATTACAGCAAATTTCTGTACCTGGCTCCGTAAATTTTTTACCTTCATGCTTCCAGGCAATATCTTTTCCCCAATTTTGTAGATCTCCTCCTGCAAAAGTCTCACTAAAAATTACATTTCTTGAAGTACTTGTATTACCAGTAATTGCCCGCACTCCCAAAAAGCTAACTCCGATAGAGGACAATAAAGCCACATAACTAAATTTCTTTAATGTTGAACTTAAAAACATTTTATTGTATCAAGTAAAAGTGTATTAACTATTGGTTCCCACTTTATTTACTCTGTTTGATTTCCTTTTTGAACCCAAGCATTGAAAAAACAAGGTCTTACACATCCTTCTGTTATAGAAATAATATGTAAGACCTTTATAAAAAATGTTGAATGTTGCTTATGTATTTTTACCTAGCTCCAATCGCAAAAAAGGTTGTAGGAAAGGCCAAAATGTAGCTTTTAGTAAGTCTTTCACAAGAAAAACTGAATTCCATACCACCCATTTTGTCATTTCTAAATAACACAGAACTTTTCCGCTCCAGCTTAATTGAGCACGTTTAATAGCAGCCAGATATTCAAGGAACCATTTCCATCTTGTTAAATACAGTTTTCCTTTTTTTGATGGATCGTACCATGCAATACGGTTTCTAAAAGAACGATGTGCTCGCACTGAATTATTAGGATGATCTCGTTTGTAAAATAGGTAGTCAGGAATTTCATAAAACTCTCCATAAAGAGTTAATTCTCCTAATAATATCAGGTCTGATGAAGGATAAGCACCTATACAAGCTGTCTGTCGTAAAATATTTGTTCTAATTAATCCAAAAAGTGGGTGGCATCCGTGTCCATAGCGAATCAGACCGTGATACTGTGCGAATCTTTCATATGGTTTTTGAGAACGAAGATGAAACCCATCCACGTACTTTTCAACTTCTTGTCCATGTTCATTTATAATAATTGTTTTTGGATAACACAAAATAACGGATGGATTAGCGTCTAATACATTAATAGACTGCTCTAACAAATTAGGAGCACATACAGCCTATTGCAGTTTTATGAGGCACAGTAGCAACAGTGAGTAAACCAGTTTTTCAAATGCACGGGATTAATTAAATCGAGTGCAGTGGCAATGAGAAGATCAACCCTGAATGCAGTAGTTGGGGAAAAGGAGCGCAAAAAAGCTTTTAATTGTGACCACCAAAGTTCAATTGGATTAAAGTCAGGAGAATAAGGTGACAGGTATTGAATAGTTGCGCCCACCGATTGAATTAAAGACTCAATTTGTTTGAGTTTATGTGCTGGAAGATTGTCCATAACAACCACAGCACCCTGCCACAGTTGAGGCAGTAAACACTTTTCAATAAACACTTGAAAGGCTTGACCATCCATTGAACCATTCAAGGTCATTACAGCTAAAACTCGTTTTGTGCTAATTGCGCCAATGACGGTGACTTTCGACCCGCGATAAAATGGTTGCTCATCATACACTCGAGTTCCACAAAAGCTTCGGGCATGAGTTCGTGTTAACCCCAGCAGTACACCCATTTCATCGATGAAAACTAAGTTTGCTGCCTCGATTTGTTGCACTTGCTGCCAATACTCCGTTCTCAATTGCTGTACTCGTTGTGTTTTTGCTTGAGTGCTGCGCAGTGTCTTTTTTTTCGTGTCAGTTTTTGTTTTTGTAATGCACGACACATCGTACTTGTACTCAGCCAATCATGATAATTTGTCCCCCAATACTCACAGTATTCCCTCAATGTTGCATCGGGATATTGTTTCACCATTGCCGCTAGCTGCGCCTTATAACCATCCAACTTTCCCTTGATTGCTCCTCCCTGTTTTTTCGGTTGGACATGACCTTGAGTTTTCTTCATGGCTATCAGTTTTTGCACAAAACTTTTGGCTACTCCAAATCGAGCCGCAACTTTTCTGATTGAGGTGTCACCTTGTGCGTATGCCTTAACTATTTTTTCTCGCAAGTCGAGCGAGTACGGTTTCATTAGACTTCATTTGTGTACTCCTCTTACTGTACCTCATAAACTTGCAATAGGCTGTATATCATCATGACAAGCCCATCTAAAATATTCTCCAGTAGCTAAATCAACGACTCGATTAAAATTCCAGCCAGCACCAAGATTTTGCTCATTACGATAATAACGAACCCGCTGATCCTGAGAAGCAATCGTTCTACAAATTTCTTCAGTTCTATCAGTTGAGCCATTATCGGAAATAATAAGCTCAAAATCTTCAAAGGTTTGGTTCAAGATGGAATTTATAGCATCTTTGAGGTAGGGTTCGCCATTATACACTGGCATACCAATACTTATTCTTGGTCGATTATTATTTATTACCATTTTTTGATTAGTAAAGATACAACAGTATTTTTATTGGAGCGGTTTCAATAATTCTAATTTGTACCGCACTGTAAGATGATCAGCAAGCGAAGGTGCATTAAACAATCTAGTTGCTATAGGAGACGGTCGCTCCCTGACGTATGTTATTAATTGATCGAGTTCTGTGCAGTATTGAATGCCAAATTTTTCTACTGCACGGGCAAAGAGTAGCTGATGATCGTCAACATGTTCTCCGTAACGCTTCAATCTAGGTATAAGAACAAAGGACGCGCCTAATTCTGCCAACATTCGAGTAGAACCTTGACCAGCATGAGAAATTACGAGTGAGGATTGCTTCACAGCAGAATGCATTTCCTCAATACTAAGTGAAGTAACACTAGTTAAGAGAGGGTGAGTTAATTTAGCTGTAGAAGTTGCACCATGCTGAAGTAAGACATGCTCGACAATGATTTCTTCTTCTAGTAGTATTTGTAGCCAGTTTATTGCTCGATCGAAAGGAAAAAATATTGTTCCAAGAGTGTAGACAATCATCGAGAAATCCTTATTAATAAAGTTGCAGGTTGACTCTATTTAACTTGTGTTAAGTTAAAAGGTTTATCAACATTAGTTGAGTCAACCTGCACTGAATAAAGAGAGCTTCATAACTCTCTTTAAAATTTAAAGACAAGCGCAGCTAAGCTGAAATGAGCGATGACAGCATTAGAATTCAAGCAACTACGCCTTTGTATTGAGCCTTAGGATAGCGTTCTACACACTCTGGCCATTGGACATAAAACTCGTCTACTAAGTTATAGACGATTTTTCCACTAAGACTCAAGTCAGTGGCACGAGTAATACTCTCAATAAAAATAGTTTTGATACCAAACAACTTACTAGCCAAAATAAAAGGAACTGCTAAACTCGCTCCGGTAGAAACTACTAAGTCAGGTTGGCTTTTGTGCAGGATAAATAATGCTTTTACAAAATTGATTAATGCTTTTTTCAACATTCTAGCTTCCTGCATTTCTACCCAATAAACTCTTTCCTTACTTGGTAAGTTTTGTGTATCATAGTTTGGATACGTAACCCATTCTCTTGAATAGCTAGACCAGAAGCTCTTTAACCCCATCATTGTAGAAAAATGCCCACCTGGATTACATACCAGAAGTAACTTCATTTGCTTCATTCCTAAGATAAAAGGTGAATAATTGCGATTTCAATAACCTAGTACCCTAATACTTAAGGAGTAATGACAGTTTCTTTGAAATCTAAAATAATGAAGTTATTATAAAAATAATCATGAACTGCTATTTTACTAAGAGAATAGGTATACAAAAATGTAAAAAAGAGATAAAGATTGATAGCTCTAATGAACTTTATGACAAGTGTTCTTTAAAGGATATTGATACAGCTTAAAAATAGGCGATCGCATTAAACTAACAACAAACTACGTAAGCGATTGATAAATAGTTTCTAATTTGATAGTTTGTTTACGCAGATCAAACGTTTCACAGACAAACTCCCGTCCTTGCAGCCCCATCTTCTTCCCTAAAGCGCGATCGCGAAGTAGAGTGTCTAGCTTTTCTGCTAAGGCTACCTCATCTCGTTCTGGTACCAAGAATCCTGTTTCTCCATCTTTAATTGCTTCAGGAATTCCACTATGCCAAGTTGAGACAACAGGAATACCACAAGCTGATGCTTCATTAAGTACAATAGGTAGACCTTCGCAGTCTCCATTATTTGCTGTTTGACTTGCTAGGGCGAAAATTTCTGCGCCTTGCATTAAGTTCAAAACAGTTTCGTGAGGTTGCGCTCCTAAAAATTTTACCTGTTGCTCAATACCAAGTTCTTTAACTAGAGCGATTAATTGTGCAGTTAGAGCACCTTGACCTACTTGCATAAGTGAAACGGTCGGATGCTTTTTAGCTATTCTAGCGAAAGCACGTAAAAGTGTATCAATACCTTTTTTTTGAGTATGTCTACCAACACAGAGAATATAACGTTCATTTCCTTTTTCTCCTGGAGAGAACTTGACTGTATCTACACCAATATAATGTTGAATAATTTTCTCTTGAGGATACTTTTGAGCTATAAGTTTATTTTGAATGAATCGAGAAACAGCAATAAAAGCTGCTGCTTTATTTTTTAATTCTGGTTCATGAAAAATTAATTGATAATACAAAAACTTACCTTTCCGCCATAAATCTTTACGCGAAATAGTAATATCATAACCATGAAAAGTCACTATAAAAGGAATTTGTAGTTTTTCAGCTAGCGACATTGCATAAACGCCATCAGGACCAAAATGAGCATGAATTAATTCAATTTTTTTAAGCGGTTCAATACAATTAAATAGTTTTGGTGAGCGAGTTAAAAGGAAGGCAGCTTGTTTAATTCCTAAAAAATCATGATGACTGAGCGCAATACTTTCAAAAGGTATTTCCTTTAGAAGGGTATTAGCAATGAAAGTAGGCTGGTATTGTTTTAGATGAGCAGTCTGCTCATTTATAAAGGCTTCAGAAGCTAGAGGAAAAACTCTGCGGTAGATGCCAACTTGTTTCATGATGATAGTTATTAATTTTAGGAAGAATTCAGAAAACCGAAAGTGATAAACATTTCTAGCAATCCGCTTGGATAGCTTAGCAATCAAAGTTGCAGATGAGTTCGCGCAGAACAACTGGTGAAACAAAGTAAATGAAATGGTTAAATGCAAACTATGAAGATAGATATATCTACAAGCCCTAGAGTTACAATCACTAAGTTTTCAGTCGAACTAACTTAAAATTTTTACCATTTTTAGATTGTTTTGCTCTTCCATTTGGTTTTATCAAACAGAGATAGCTTGGCAAGTAAGCGTGGAATTTAAACCAGTAATCTTCATCATCCGCTGTGCGTAATTAATCAGACTGCAATTAGCTGCAACCCAAGATTTACCTTGAGCAAGAATTTTTGATGTTTGGGAGTCGTTGGCAACACGGATAATTGCTTGGGCTGCACTGCTTGGATCGTACGGATCAACCGTCCATTGAGGAGCAAAGTTATGCAAAATTTCTCCAATTCCTCCAGTTCGACTACCCACTACTGGAACACCTGAGGCGATCGCTTCTACCACCGTACGACCAAAAGGTTCGCGAGGAGCTAGCGTCACAACGATATCTGCGTGTTTATAGTAGTCTTCAATCGTAAACGAGGGCGGTAAAATCGTGAAACGATCTGCAACCTTCAACCTTTCAGCTTGTTCCAATAAAGCCCGAATATTAGTTTGTTCCGGCGATGCATCTTGACCAATAATGATTCCATGATAATCGTGACCGCTAGCCTTAAGCTGAGCTAAAACCAGTGGCAGTGACCTCAAATTCTTATCATTTATATTGTCTTCTGTTTTACTAATGCGTGAAGGAGTCAGTATGATTCGCGCTCCCGAACTCAAGATCGGTCGTAAGTTTTGCGGAGGAGCCACAGGACGATCGTTGAACTGTTCAGGATCGACTGGTGGGTAAAGAACGTCGTTAATGCGAGGAATTAATCGCTGGATATGCTGAGCAGTGAATTTAGAGTTACAAATTGCACGCGGAGCGAGGCTAGTCAGCGTTAATTTTCTCACTAAGCTACCCAGTAGATGCGGTGAATGTGCAAGATCGCGAAAGACAATATAAATTGGACGTCTACTAAGACGGAGTGCAGGTGCAGCCAGTGCCATAGGTGGCAGTATTTGACGCGCAACACAGTTTTCTAATAGAACAGGCCAATCTTGGGGTTGCTGGTTGACCCAACGTAGTGCCTGTTTCATAAACTGACCGAGGTCTTTTTCTGGAATGATGTGCAAACAAGTTCCCAAACCTGCCTGACGCAAATACTGCTCCATTAAGGAATCGGCTCTCACCAAAACCCGCAATTGCTCAAGGGCACCGCACTGCTGAAATCCTTTTAACATTAAGGCAAGAGATACGGTTGCGCCGCCTAACGCATGATGAAACACTGGTACAACTAGGAGCTTACGCATGATGTACTCCTTGAAGACTTGGTTTAGGTTCGCGAAGCGCGGCGCACAGCACAATCATAAGTGCAGAGGTAGAATTTCCATACACTAACTCTAAGGTTATAGATACCAGCGAGTAAAACAGTAATATGCAAAAGCAAGCCAAGGGTCTTCCCGATCGCGTTTTATAAAGCCAGTAAAATAGCGCTCCCCAGAAGACCAGAAAAATCACAGTCCCTACGATACCGTTGAGATACAGCAGCGTACCCAAGATGAAACTATGGGAACCGACACGTGCAAAGGAGATATTCTGAACAGGTTTCCCTCTAGCAGCATGACCCCAAATTAATGCATCCTCATTACTTCGTAGTTCTTCTATAGTTTTAGAGTAGATTTCAGCGCGAACCTCAGTTGAATCTGAACGTACATCACCGATCGCCTCAGTAGACTGGGTGACTTGGTTTTCTAGCAGGCGAGTTGCTGGTGGAACGGATAATGCCGTGAAACTAACAACTGCAATCAGTGCAAAGGCGATCGCGGGTATGTAGCGTTTGCTGAAATTGCCGATTATGTAACGTGAGCCAATTACAACCGGAAAAGCCAGCCATGCAATCCGCGTTCCACTTAAAACAATGATAAAAACGCAAGCTAAAAGTAATAACCAAGACCAGAGACGGTTCTTGAGATCCAATGCCATAAAACCAATACAACCAACAATTAACGCCGTATATTCGGGATAAACAAAGAAGAAATTATAGCGGCGTAAGCTTTCTCCGGCGATTTGGTATGGCAATAAGTAATAGGGGTTATTAGTCTGTGTAAAACCAGTTTCCTCTGTTGTTTGACCTGTGATTAATGTGGCAAGTGTAGGTATGTTATTGGGAAAAAAGAGGGTTTCTGGTAAAACGAACTGGAGAAGAACCCAGAACCCAAGCATGAGGACTACAACAAATGTGAAAGCCCAAGCGATCGCTTTTAAACGTAGCCTGACATTATTGCTCCCAATGTACCAAAGCCAAATCGCAGGGCAAATTGTCATAACAAAAATGTTAGAGAATTTTTCTCTGCCTGGTACATCATAAGCGAACAAAATTTTTGCTATTTGATACATAGCAAAAAGCAACAAAGCAACTACGGCAATCGTTGGACGTTTGAGTCGAATTTCTTTGTATTTTTGCCATTCATAACCGATAACACCCAATAACAAAAAGGGCGACATGTGCCTATAAATACCGCTTATCCACCAAATTGGAATCAGAACGATATTGGCACAGGCTAGGCGTTCTCCTAAGGTCAAAGCTTGCCAACGAATCCAAATACCAGAGAACAGGTTGTCAGTATTAGTTGGTGCAAATTTAGATTTAAGTAGCTGAGTCATTAGTTTTTCAGTACCTACGCCTCAGTTTCCATTAACTCGCGTTGACGTCCGTAGCGATAGCCTGTCGCTTGTGACTCTACACAATTAACGACCAAGCCCATGATCTGAGCATTGTGCCGTACGAGTTGTTCAAAACTATCCATGACGGAGAAGCGATCGCTTTTACCAGCACGCACTACGAATAAAACGTTTTGGATAACAGAACTCATTAAGTTTGTCTCACTAGCCAAACCAACTGGAGGGCTATCAACCAAAACAAAATCATATCCACCAGAAGATTGAATTTGATTCAGATTCCGCTCAAAACTGCCACGCGCAAAGAATTCAGCAATTTTTTCTCGACGAACTGCTGGTGCCGGTATTAAATCAAGCCCTAGCGATACAGATACTGGAGATTGTTTGGCATTCATTGTGGTTTCCGTTTTAGAATGACCCAAACGCCGGCTAAGTTCGGCTTGTCTGAGGTCGCCATCGACCATGAGAACTCGAAAACCGCAATTGACTAAAGCTAAAGCTAAGCCCAAAGTCATGGTTGTCTTACCTTCTCCAGCAGTCGGACTTGTGATTAATATGCGTTGATGTTCGAGCATCAAAACAGCAGACGCCAAGCGCTGTAAGTCAATAGGTACCTCAGCTGACAAAGCTCTTTCCATATCTGGGCGTTTCAAACGTGAAATTCGACCTAGTACAGGAAATTCCACCTGGCGTAAATCTCTTGGACTCAGCATTGGATTACGCGATTCCAAGAATAAAATTAAGCTGACGCTACCAAAGAGCGCGGCGAGAATACCACCAAGCGCAATAACTCGACGGCTAGGTTCTTCTGGTTTAGGATCGATGGTCGGTGCATCAAGCGTTTGCACATTTGGATAGACGTTGAAGGGATTCGTTTTTGCTTGTTCAACTTGGGCAATAATACTTTTATAAACGCCTTCAGCGATCTCGTACCTCCGCTGCAAATCCAACAATTGTGCTCTATTCTTAGTAATATTGTTCAGTTCCGTGCTGACTCGATTAATTTCACTACTAATTTGATTGGCTTGTTGTTGTAAGCCTGATGCAGTATTTTGCGCCCTGATTAACTCAGCAATCATGTCGATACGACTATCTCTAGTCCCGCTGCCACTCAAAGTTGGATCGACTTGATTACTAGCAGCATTCGGAAGTGCTACTGCTAACTGCTGATTCATTGTCTGCATTAACTGTTGACGGCGTGCGAGTAATGATTGCACTTGTGGACTTTCGTCTGTGTATCTACTACGTGCTTCAGCTAATGCTGTTTCAACTTCAGAGAGTTGCTGTCGGGTAGCTTGATATTCTTTGTTTTCAGCTAGACGAAGTGAGTTCATCGCTTGTTGGGCGTTCATCCCTAAGCGTCCTGATGCTTCGATTGCTTGCGCTTGACTGCCTTGCGCTTGAGCTAAAATTGTTGTGTAGTTCGTTTTTAAATCTCGCAGTTGGGCAATGAGCGATCGCGTTTGTTCCACAGCTTCGCTAATTCCAGTAGCTTCTTGAAAGCTAGCTAATGCAGCTTGTGCCTGCTCTAATTGTTGCCGCGCTTTTTCGATATCTCCTCGCGAAAACTCTTCACGAACTGATGTGTCTTGATACCGTAGTTCATTTAAACGCAGTTGATATATGTTAATTAAATTATTCAACCGCTGCTGAGCAATCTCTGGACTGGAGGCTTTGACTTCTAAGGCAATAATTGTTGTCTGCTCCTGAGGACTTACCGTAAATAACGATTTGTAGTCGCTGAGTCTGAGATACGAAGATTTTTCGGGGTCGACAGACAGTACCCGTTGCATTACAGTATCACTTGTTAAAATCGATAGCTGAGTTTGCAAAGGATTTAATTCTCTAGAAAAGCCAAGACCGCTGTTTTGTAGTTGACCTAATGTACCAAGACTGGCATTGATACTATTTGTTGATTGCGGAAGATTTAACTCAGCATTTGCTTTCCAAACTGGAGGAACGCTTGTCTTGGAATAAATGACTGCATAAAGCGTAGCAGCAAGTACAACACCGTTTAAGAGCAACAAGGGCATCCAGTGTCTACGGATGATATTGACTATGTGGTTCATATTCTTTCTCAGCTATTGACCGAATAACTTGAAACGCAAGTAGCCACGCAGTCCTAAACGCAGAACTGCTCTACCTTCAGAAGGAAATAGAGTACAGATACCACGCCGCAACAACCGTTCTAGAGTATCCTTAGGACTCCGCCCAATCTCAAAACTCTCTTGTAATGAAAGCCAAAGAATCTCAACTGCCTCTACTAAAGGTACACCGCCTTGCTGTAGCGCGTTAAGACTACGGTAATCTGCATCCCTTTGTAAACTGAATCGCTCGACTAATCCTACGTTGGCAGATGCCTGATTAATATAGGCACATATATCCTCGTGCTGACGAATTAAATAAGGCAAATTGTCGCTATGAGCGCGTACGTTCTCGCCATGCATTCGATAGAACATTAAAGGTTCATCAATTGAACCAATCGCACCGTAAAAAGGGACGGTCACTGTCAAATATGTATCTGCACCCTCAGTAAAGTATTTATCTTCAACTCGAAAGCGTTTAGTAGGGATTGGCAAAACTTGCTGTAAAGCTGTGCGACGATAAGCAAGGCTAGAAGTAATTCCCATGCCGTATCTTCCTCTTTGCAGCAATAGACTACGTACGTCCCCGCGACTGAGAGTTGCGTGATTCTGACTAATTGGCAAACCGTCTTTATTTACAGCAGTCCAATAGTGAGAAATTTGTACCCATTCAGGATTCTCGCGAAAGCCAGTAACGATTTTCACAAGTTTTTCTTTATGAAAGTAGTCATCAGCATCGAGAAAACAAATTATATCTCCTTGCGAATGAGCAATTCCTGTATTGATAGCCTCTCCTTGTCCTGCATTCTTTTGAAAGATCGGTATCAGATTCTCTTTGTAAGCTTCAATAATTTCGCGAGAATTGTCTGTTGACCCATCATCAACAACGATCAATTCCCAGTTTTGGTAAGTCTGGTTTAAAACACTTTCAATGGCTTGAGCTAAGAACCGACCGTAGTTGTAATTATTAATAATGACACTGACTAGTGGTGTCTTTTCAATGCTAGAAGGTGTTGATTGCTGTTGAAGTACTTGAGTCATTGTCTTACGCGCAATTAGAAAAGGTCGAGGCAATGCAGTATTTTTTCTCAGGCTATCAGCGAATACAAATATCTCTTTCCGCACTGCTGCGGAAAAGGAGGTTGTACATCGATGTGTCAAAGTCATAAATAATGACAAATCTTGCCGCGCTAGTACCGCAATGCCATTAAGAGACTGCTTACTGATTATTAAAAGAATTGCGAGGATTAGATGAATTTGTATAAGTTGGCAACTTACGGATTAATTCTCGCAAAACATCGGTCTTGGTTCTTTCGGTTCGCTGGCAATAAGCTTCAAGTGCGCTCATTTCCATTTCTGAAACTTTGAACGTAATCCACTGCTTCTGTTTGTTTGACACATCTATATACATGAAAAAAGGGTTCCTATCGTTGTCTTTGTTAATACACCAGCGGGAAGCCGCCAGAAATCAACGCGGCAACTTATGTAAAAAAAAAGCAACCCATAGCCTCTAATACTAGAGAATATGGGCTGTTGATAAAGAGTTATAGTTGTCTAATTCAATTTCTTATTCTCTGCATTACTGCTAAAAAGCTTGCAGTTGTCAAGAGAAAGTATTATTTTGTTTTCGCAAACACAAGCTTCACCTCAAAAAGGCATACTCTTCCCCTCTCTTTAGGCTGCTCAAGTGCACTCTCAGTGTCTTCTTTAGCAGACTACAGCGAAGGTACTCCGCTGGTAATTTTAAGTTATGTTAAGGTGTGTGTTACCTTGAAAACTTAATTTATGACATACAATTATATATAAATAAGAACATTTATGCTGTATTTCACGCTACAAAATCCTGATTTTTACCTAAATTTCCAGAAATAAGTCATTATATTTCCGTTTGACGAAGATTTCGTCTAGTGATAAGCTCTTGAACATTTAAATTGCCTATCTTATTTATTAAGAAAGACAACACGGAAGCGAACTAATAGGCAAATCTACGATAATTGTGTTCTGTTGAATTTCTACCTACTTAGGTTAGGTTTCAATACTTAGCGAAATTATGCTTCAGATTAGGAATGATTATTATTGGTATATTGTAATGAAAAACTTGGTATTCAAACCTTTGTCTTTCAAAAAGGTTGTAACTCAATGTAATTCCCATCTTTTGGTAGACGTTGGGGAGAGCAGGAGTGATTGATCGTAGAAAGTAGAACGGGCTGAGTTCTATTTTCGTTCTTATCTTAGGTAAGATGTAAATACAAGTAGATTTATTTTAGAGCACCATATCTATTGTGTGAGTGTTGTACATCTCAAATTTCACATCTGTAAGCTACACTTTGACCAATTAAATCTCTAAGATTTGTGCTTAATGTGATGTTTGTTAGCTATAAGGTGTGATCTTGGTCAAAGGCGAGATCATTCTCTCGACTCTATCATCTTTGACGTGTGCTACACAAAATGTAAAGTAGCTGAGCTGTGGCTTTGATGAATACAAAACTGCCATCTAATCAAGTTCAATTTTATTTACCGAACTTAGACTCGCTTGAGAATTCTGAGCAAGCCTTTGCTGATGCCTTTCTCAGAACTGCACAAACCCTACATCAGTATTTGGAACAAATCAAATCAGCGGTTAAAGCTATTCAAGAATTTACAGATGAGCCTTTCAACTCAGCTATTCTAGGTTTGTATACCAAAATGTGTAGCCATTATTATTCTTACGTTTTATTAGAGATATACCAACAAGATCAGGTAGGAATTAATTTTTTAGTAGAGCAATTATGTGATGCTACTATTACGTTAATGTATTTGCTGGAGGAAGCAGATCCTGCTCTTTTCTATGAATACATTTCTACTTCGATTGAGCAAGCTTGCAGTTTACTGGTTAACATTAATGAGGAACTGAAGGAGTCTCCTAAACGTCTAGAATTAATAAAGCTAAAAGAAAAATTAGAGGTGTTTATTGCTACACATAAAGAGTATCCTACTCGATATTCTTCAAGTTCAAAACCCAAAATAAAATGGGGTTCTCCTGAGGCGGATACCACTTCTAAGCGTGCAGATGTGTTAGGGTTTAACTTTATCTGTAGTCCTGCTAGGCAATTTAGCTTGAGGGTCGTACCAGCAAGCTGGTTAGATCTGCAACTTAATTATTCTTACTCTTCTCATTCGCATCCTAGTAGTTCAGAATTAAGTATTAATTTTACCCGTTTACGAGATACTGCGCATCTTTGTTTACATGCCACACAGGCTTTTTTAGATGAGATAGCATATAACTACAATCTTAGTAGTACAGGCTTGGCATTACATCAAAATCGTTTGACTTCGCTTTATGAATGGTTTCACAACGCGCACAAAATGTATCAATCACATCATTCACCAAAGCTATAGGTAGAAAGAATCAGAAGATTTAGCTAAGCTTTGCAGTAGTAGATATTTTTTTGCAAAGTGCCAAATTATTCTTTGTGGTAGATAAGTTTTGTCGAAGTCTGACGACTCATGCGGTAAGTAAACTCGCCTACCGAAGGGTTAGGAGTTTCAGGATGAATTGTACGACTTGTTCTTTTCCAGTCTTTATCAGTTGCCAGCGAAGTCACCGTTCTTCCATCTTCTTTCCGACAAACTTTCAACCACATTTTACCGTGTCGACCACACGTAAACGCTTCAATCCAAACATTATTATCAACATACACGCCTTTTGCTGCTAACATCACTGCGCTCTGGCGAGGCATACTTACATTTTGTTGGATCTCTAATGCTCCTGTATAAAATAAGTGATATTTCTCTCCACCTCTACGCCACAATCGCTGCTCGCAATAAGGGCAAAAAAAGCGTGTTACATTTTTACGACTACTACGTTTGCCAGGCATTAGAAACCTCTCACAAAAATTACTGCTCTAGAAGAATTGATCCTTACACTGCAAGTTAAACACGAGATTCACACCACCTTATAGACACTCCGCGATAATGCGCGTTTTTAATTAACTTCTTGTGCCTTAGAATACTTCAAGACTAAGTAAAGATTTTCCAGAAAGTAAATAAATTAATATCTTTGATTAGTTGCTTGATTGTCATATCCTAAGTACGATCTTTGGCGATTAAAATTAGAGTTCTACGTTTATCAAAACATTACAAATTATTTCTATATTAAAAACATATAAAATCCTCAAGCGAAGAAATAAAACGTACACACTTAATTCAAATAGGCACGAAAATAACCATCCAACTATAAAGTTGTTTTTATTAAATGCGTATTCTTAATCCCTCTTCCAAATACGCTGTTGTAAATTCTACTAGCGATCGCTCTTACTAATTACTGACTCAACTTGGAATACTACTTTAAATTTTAATTTTTACTGCAATTGGTTGTTAAGAAATACCTCTTTTGCATTATTTTCAATAACTTGCAACGCGTCAAGCACTGTTAAAGCGGGGTGTAGAACGCTTTGAATTAATGCAGATCTATCCTCTTAACTTAGGTTGCTTAAGTGCACTCATATGGTGTCTTCTTGAACAACCCGCAGCGTAAAACACTGGAGAAAGTAGTTAGTATTTAGCGTTTAGCTTTTTTGTAGGCAGGAAATATACTGAAATGTTCGGTTTTCTTCAGGTGTAATTACAGTATGTACATACCAACTCAAAAAAATCTGTAGTCTTGTATACAAAATTGAAAGGATTGCAAAATCTTTTTTCTATCCGAGTACGAAATTTGCCTCAATTCTGTCCAAATAACAGCACTTATACGGAACAAAATGTCGCGCTTTATCTTTGCTCAAAGTCATCCATTGCTTCGTATCAGCAATTGCTTCTGTGTGTATATTAGCTACGGTTTTCATCATATTTTCCTGATTAGCTCGGCTCTAAAATTAAGTTTTTTCTCATACAACTTAATTTTAAAAAGTCTATGAACTTCTCAGCACTAGTGTATGTATTTATGCGGCAAGTTCTCGGACGGTACTTAAATTTTTGATGAAGTTGTTGTTAAAGATTTGATGAAGCTGAGTAATACTTTTCGTAAAGAAAAATCTAAGATTAATATGCTGATACGAAAAAATGTTCAATTAGAGTTACAAAACTATACTACCTAATTTTGCTGAACTTAGGTTATAAAAAAATAAAATTTAAAAGATTTACTCTGCTTTAGTGTATAGAGAATTACTTTTGAGTGGTACTACTATCGAGATAATGTGCTTGTGGTTAAGAGGCTCGACAAACAACACAGCGTTGGAGATGATTGCTGTATTTATGACTTTTGGCTAATTTACTATGTTCAGTTCTTCATGTAGAACAAATACTGCTAAAACTCTGTATTAAGAAATATAAAGCAGAGTCAGAAAAAGTAGAAGAATTAAGTTTGTAAAAAGATAATTCTGTACTTAGCAAATTTAAGCCTTAACAAAACTTAGTGAAGACGCATTATATTTGTTAAATTGTGGCGAACTAGCCTGCGTCGCAAATAACCAGCACGCGAACTTAATATTTTTGAGGAGCTAATCCCTGTATACTTCAGAGTTTGAACAGATTAGCCTATCATTGGTACTGATTTAAAATGCTTAAATTGCACCGATCGCAGTATCTACTGCTCTTACTCTGTGCGGTGAGCCTGGCTATAACTTTAGTACTTACGCCACTATCGCACCAAACAACCATTGCTAGCACTCGCAGTTCTTCAGCACCGGAGTTAAGGGGTGTATGGTTAACAAATATAGATAGTGATGTTTTATTTGATCGCGATCGCCTTACGCAAGCGATCGCCCGCTTACATCAACTCAACTTCAATACAATTTATCCGACAGTTTGGAATTGGGGCTATACGCTTTACCCTAGCCGAATCGCACAACGCGTAATTGGGCGATCGCTCGATCCCACCCCAGGGCTACAACAGCGCGATATCTTAAACGAAATTGTGCGACAAGCACATCAAAAAAAGATAGCGGTCATTCCTTGGTTTGAGTTTGGCTTTATGGCACCGGCAGATTCACTGCTTGCCCAACGTCATCCACAATGGCTAACGAGTCGCCGTGACGGTAGCAAAATTTGGCAAGAGGGAACGCACGAACGTGTATGGCTGAATCCCTTTCGTCCTGATGTACAGCGATTTATATTAGATCTCATTGTCGAAATTGTCAGCAATTATGATGTAGACGGTATTCAATTTGACGATCACTTCGGCTTACCATCCGAGTTTGGCTATGATGCGTACACGGTAGCGCTTTATCAAAAAGAACACCAGGGTCAACGTCCACCAAGCGATCCCCAAGATGCAGCATGGGTACGCTGGCGTGCTGATAAAATTACAGCGTATATGCAACAAGTTTTTCGTGCTGTCAAAGCTAGAAAGCAAAATTGCTTAATATCTGTATCGCCAAATCCGCAACGCGTTTCCTACGACTTATTTTTAGCCGATTGGGAAAAGTGGGAACGTAAAGGCTTCGTCGAAGAATTAATTTTGCAAGTCTATCGCAACGACATCAACGTGTTTATTAGCGAATTGCAGTACCCTGAAGTTGTTGCAGCAAAACGTCATATTCCAGTCAGTATTGGAATTTTAAGCGGGCTAAAAAACCGCCATGTGCCAATTCAACAGATTCAAGATCAAGTAGCAGCAGTCCGCCAGCGCAAATTTGCCGGAGTTTCCTTTTTCTTCTACGAAACTTTGTGGAACCTTTCGCAAGAAAAGTCAAGCGATCGCCAATCCGTCTTTCAAAGAATTTTTTCAGCAGCAGCAGCGCGACCAAATATTTACAAAGGTTGGAAAAACGGCTAGTAGCTAGTAAATAGTGCTTAGTGCGCGAGTTTTGATATCTAAAACACTATTCTTCCTCTGCTCCTCTGCTTCCTCTGCTCTTTTCATACGCTCACCCACCGATCCCCAGACGTCCTGCTAAAGCGGGGGTAAGCGGTAAGAGGGTTGCAACCATTAAAAATAAAGCGAGTAATCCCAAAGCCGCGCGGGCGTCGTCGGGTTCACTGAGTTCATTTTGGCTGGGGCGTTCTAAGTCGCGTTGCAAAAAGACAATCACAACTGCCCAATATAAAGCTAGCGGATTCGCAAATGAGGCGATCGCCAGCACAATTAAGGTTGCGATTGTGGCGCGTCCAGCGGTTTTGCGCCCGTAGATTGCTTGCACAATCCGTCCGCCATCTAATTGTCCTGCTGGCATTAAATTTAGTGCTGTAATAACTAAACCTAACCAACCAATCACTGTGAGTGGGTGAACTGCAACAATATTTTGTTGCAGCGCCGAACCTAAAATGACACGAGCAATTGTTCCTACTAAAATCGACCCTTGAAAAAACTCGGTTGGTACTTGAAATAAACTTTCAGAGCGAGAAAGTAATAAACCAAGGATCAAGATAACGAAAGATAAAACACCGCCAAATGCAGGTCCGGCGAAAGCGACATCGAATAATACTTTCCGGTTGGGTAATATTGACTGAAATCGAGTAATGGCACCGAAAGCACCGATTTGTAAAGTTGGCAGAAAAAAGGGTGGGCTAAGACGCACTTGATAACGCCGTGCGATCAAGCGATGACCGAGTTCATGCGTTAGTAAAACGGCTAAAATACCCGCTGCAATTGGTAAAGGTTCTGAAAATCGTTGCCAGTTTGTAAAGAAATCAAACCCTAGCAAGATGCCCCCAGCTTCAAGACACGTAGCAATCGTGGCGACGAGTAAGGCAATTGCCAGGATTGTTTGTGGTACAGTCGTCGGCTGAGGGTCGTTACGGCTAGGCAGTACAATCACAACCGGCTTACCATCGAGGTTTTCGACTAAAAACAGACGATAGCGATCGCCTAATTGTTGTTGAAGATTGCTATTTAGTTTTTGGAAAACCGCTTCGGGTTCTCCGCGCAGATTACCCCTAAAGATAATTCCCTCTTGATAAGGAATTGTTTCGGTAGCAAAAAAAGTATCAACTCCAAAAATGCTGCGAATTGCCGTTAAGTCGGCATCAGCGATCGGTACGACTTCGGGTTGTAGCTGTGCGGGTGGAGTCGTTTCTTCAGTTTGGGTGTTGGCTTGAGTTGCATTCGCAAGGCGTTCGGTTGCGCGCGATCGCAAAATCGCATCTTGACCAGCCGCCCGCAGTTGTCTTCCCAGAAAAATATAGACTGCGGCTGAAGCGACTAACAAAAACAATATTCCCACTATATTTATATAAATCCCCGCAGCGAATGAACCAAAAAACAGTAACCACGGAGCCATTAACACCACTGACTGTAACCAGGCAATGATTCCTAGCTTGCCATACGGTCTAGCGCGATAAAAGCCCCAGCCCAGTATCATAAAAGCTGCTAATACAATCAGCCCGACTATAGAAGTTTCAGAGGTTATCGACATATTTCCCACCTTCGCTTCAACCTGCGATCGGCTTTAGCTCGCTAGCTGTTGCCAATCCTCTTAATAATTTACAAGACTTCCTTGACTAGAAGTTAGTAGCCGAGTGCTGATTCTTGCAATTCATGTCGTCAAGGGCAACAATTGGCTGCAAACTCGAGACCACAAGCAAGTTTACGCAAATTGGTTTACTCGCTGGCTGACATAACTTATGCTTTGATTTTGTGTAAACTAATACAACAAACTTTTAGCTACTGAATAAATCGTATGTACTTAAGTTTACAAATCACGCGATACATGACGTTTTGTTACAGAGCTAATCGCTGTTGCAGATGTTCTTTGTATTCTGGATTATTGTTACTGAAAAATTATGTTTTCTTCAGGAAATTAATGCTCAAAAACTCTATTTTTCAGGGACAATGATGTTACTTGCAGATATTACAGAACATAGAATCAAAACGCACAAGCTAGAGTTGAACAAGCAATTTCATTTCATTCAGGTGAAAATACAAATAATCAAAACTATTTTATTTAAATAACTATCAAGTATTAAATGGCTTAATAAGCATATAGTAATAAGATACTTACTCAAACATTAATTGTTAATCTTCTAAAGAAAAAATAAAAGTTGTAGTGCTGCATTGCTTTCGGCTCGACTAAGCGTGTCAGCTTAAAAATAAGCTGTGTAGCTTTCCGCTATGCGTTACTACTTTTATGAAGTGGCACTTAATGAAGTATGAGTTGTGTAGTATTGCTTATAGCCCTTTCAAATACTTCATAAAAATTTCTTCACTTTTTTCAGCGTTTTTAATTCTCTTTCACCAAATAAAAACGACAAATCATTTCTCCTCTGCCCACGCCAGTTGCTACAACGGAGGACTCGGCGATCCCCGCACGGCGCAGGCTCCTGAAGCTGCCTATTTGTAGTAAATTTAAAGTGACATGGTAGTACTCTACGCTTGATTGGAACAGGAGTTTCCCAAATCAATGAAATTTGTACGCAAGCTGAAAAAGACTTAAGATTTAAACATGGAATAAATTTGTAGCCGCCTAAAAAGTTAGTGCAGGCGAGACGCCTGCTTACTCCTCAATAAATTTCATCCAGCTTTAAAAAAGTTTGCAAAAGGACATTCGCGCCTTGCGTGCAGTGTTCTGGCGAAGTATATTCATCCTCAGCGTGGCTAATTCCAGCGCGACTAGGGACAAAAATCATTCCCATATCCGCAAATCGACCAATTTCTTGCGCATCGTGTCCCGCGCGACTTGGTAAGTAGGTATAGCTTAAGCCCAAATGCTGACAAATTTGCGCGATCGCCGCTTGAATATCTGGTGCAGCTAATGTTGGTAAAACGTGCAGCATCTGCGTCATTTCGATTTCTGTTTGCGTTGCAGCCGCAATGTCTACAAGTTGATTTTTGATCTGCGCTACCATATCTTCTAAATGAGTCTGGGACATATCGCGCAAGTCAATTTTCAAGTCTACCCTCGCCGGTACAATGTTAGCTGCGTTGGGAGAAACACTAAAGTAACCTACTGTCGCTACCTGTTCTCCTGGAGTTTCGGTTGCTAACTTGTTGACAGCTAAGACAATTTGCGATGCAGCGACTAAAGCATCTTTACGCATATTCATCGGCGTTGTTCCCGCATGGTTCGGACGCCCAGTAACAGTGACATGGTGACGATACTGTCCGACAATGCCAATGACAACCCCAACATCATCTCCTGTACTTTCTAAAACACCACCTTGTTCGACGTGTAATTCTACAAACGCCGCAATTTCACCTGGCTGGCGCTTTGCAGTTGCCAATTGCGACCAATCACCACCAATTCGTGCTAAGCAAGCTTCAATTGGCGTACCATCATTGCGACGATAACATCCAGGATCGAGAACCGCAGTCCCCGCCATTGCTTTGCAACCAAGAACGCTGTTTTCTTCGTCAGTAAACACTATCACCTCGATTGGGTGTCGCAGGCGAATATTATTTTCTTGAAGGACGTGTACAACTTCAATTCCTGCTAAAACGCCAAGAACGCCATCAAACTTCCCCGCCACAGGAACAGTATCAATATGCGAACCCGTAGCGAGTGCCCCTGCATTTTCTTGTCTTCCTGCATAAGTACCGATAATATTTCCTGCGGCATCAATCTGTACCGTCATTCCAGCTTCAATCATCCACGATTGTACAAGTTGTCGCGCGAGTATATCTTCAGCTGTAAACGCTACGCGGCTTACGCCTCCTCCTGGGAGTTTGCCAATTTCAGCTAACTGCGAAATATTTCGATTCAAGCGATCGCCATTCACGACAGGTATTAATGCAACAGTCATAAAACCCTCTTTGAAATTACTTATTGTGTCGAGTAAAAGATAGTTTCTCGCCTTCAAGAAGGCACGAGAAAAATTGAAACGAAGCGATCGCAATCCCAGTCAGCAAAACAGCAAACTCTGTTGTCAGTGTTCCTAATGCATATAACACCATGAGTTACGTTTGTCGTCATGCCAAAATTTCTAAAGGTAACGTCCTATTTCCTAGCATTGCACGTATTGTATTCTGTATACAGTAAAGCTGAATACTCTAGCACTTGTTATCGGTAAGTAAGTGGGTAAAAATAAACTTAACTTAAGGGCTGGTAATTGGCGAAGCCGCCGCACGCCTAAAGAGGTCTCTAAAGAAGGAACGGCGGTAACTGGTCATTGGTCATTGGAAAGAGTCTCTATTCCCCATTACCCAGTAGCACACCAATGCTAATCACTCCGTGCGGATATGGCTAAGTAAACGCCCGCCAGAACAACCGCAAACGCGCATAAATTCAAAATACTCAACTTTTCGGCAAAAATAATCAGCGCGAGTACAGCAGCGATCGCCGGAATCGCCAGCATCGACACAGCAACTAACCCAGAGGAAAATTTTGCCAAGCTATACGTTAGTAATCCTTGACCGACAACTTGGCAGACAATCGCTAAAGAAATAACTGTACACCAACCAACCCCAGACGTAGGAAACAATGGCTCTTGCGTCAGTAAGATAACGGGAAATACACCCAAACTCCCGATTAAACACGTCCATTGCATAATTGTCGGTGTTGCAAATTTAAGGCGGAGTTGCTCTAAACTCAAAAGACATACTGCTGCTAACATCGCTGCGCCTAACGCCGCACTATCGCCGAAAAGGTTACTATTTGCGCCTTGAAAATCTTCAATTCCAATCGCGATCGCGCCACACACAGCGATCGCCATTCCTAAGACAAATCTAGCTGAAAATTTTTGACCAAGTACGAGCCACGCACCCAAAGTTGTAAACAGCGGCATCATATTATTCAGTAATGTAGAGTTAGCAATACTCGTTTGCGTTAATGACCATGCCCATAATGTGAGTGAAGCGGCGAAACTCGTTCCCGCGATTGCGAGTAAACTGCGATCGCGCCAGGTATAAACCAGCGCCGATACAGAATGTGCGTGAATTTGACTAACAAACCTGAATCCATTCCATCCTGCAAATGCGATCGCCGCGATGCCCAAGCGATTAAAAGTTGTTGCATTTGGTCCAATTTCATACTGAGCAACAACCGTTAAAATCGAAGCAAACGCAATTCCGAGTAAAGCCATTCCCAGCGCGATCGCAGCAAATCCATTTGAGATCAAATCTTGAGGCGTGTTACTAACTGAGCCGAGTTTGAACTGCTCCATAGTGCGATCGCTAGCCAAATAGAAATGTATTTGCAGAGACTTTACATATACACTGCTTAGTAGCCCTAAAACAGTATATGAATAGACGCTGCGATTAAAACGTTACACCCGTAGTGCTTTTTCAATTAGCCACACAGTAGCGAAGAGATTAAATATTATAGGTATTAATAATCAGGTTTAAAGTCTTACCTTATGTAGTATTTATCAAAGCAGCCATTTACAGTATTCTGTATACAGTTGCCGGAATTCTCATTTTTTGCCGAACCTTCTCGACTTAAAATAATTAGCGGCTGCAATTTATCCTGTAAAGAATTAAGGAGTTATACATTGCCCCTGTCACCGCGATCGCTCCAGCGAAGTCAATCGCTACAGGAGCAAACTTATCAAGCATTGCGCACAGCTATCCTCTCAGGTGAACTAACGCCAGGGCAGCGGTTAATCGAAACTCATCTTGCCAAAAAGCTACAGGTGAGCAGAACTCCGATTCGAGAAGCACTCCGGCAACTGCAACGCGAGGAATTAGTCATCGCTGAACCGAATAATGTCTTACGTGTCGCGACAATTTCCATGACCGATGCGATACAGTTATACGATTGCCGACTCGCACTAGAGCAATTATCCGTAGTCGAAGCGTGCGAACACGCCACCGAGTCCCAAATTCAAAACTTGAACTTGATGGTGATGCAAGCCGAGAAGCTCATTAATAGTAAACCATCTCAACTCACTAACTTTCAACTGCTTGATTTAGATTACCGTTTTCATCGGCTACTCGCTGAGAGTTCAGGGAATTTATGGCTGCGATCGCTTCTCGATCAAGTATTTGATAAAATGATGCTTTTGAGAATTCATACGATTCAAAATAACCGCGACGTGCTAGAAATTCGGACGGAGCATCGCCAGATCTATGAAGCCGTACAAGCGCGGAATCCCGATGCAGCAACTCAAGCGATTAAAGCGCATCTTGTTGCGAGTAAAGAGCGAGTCGCACGTGAAATGCAGAATTTGCAACAAACCAGCAGTATTGTTCAAGAAGGTTAATGTATTTTAGATTTTGGATAACTTAGACGATCTATACATTGCATTCATTTTTTAAATCAGTTCAACTTGCAATTGGCGATTATTTAGAACAGACATGACCGAAACTAATACCAACTCAAACACAAGCACAAAGCGAATATTTATCTGTGGTTCAGC
Organism: Gloeocapsa sp. PCC 7428; assembly: GCF_000317555.1. Lineage (GTDB taxonomy): Bacteria > Cyanobacteriota > Cyanobacteriia > Cyanobacteriales > Chroococcidiopsidaceae > Chroogloeocystis. Next base: position 1,399,691 of record NC_019745.1, on the reverse strand, counting down.
ATTGCGCGGACAACCCGATCATCAAAACCTACAATCGGCGAAGTTTATCAAAGAAGCAAAAACTCAACCTCGCTATCGACTTCATGCAGCAGGTGATGGTTGGCATCCTGCAATTTACGAAGTAGAACAAGGCGGAATTTCGATTCCTGGCGAAGTATATGAATTAACTCAAGCCGAGTTTGACTACTTATCCGTCAATGAACCACCGAATATGTATCCGAGTGATATTGTTTTAGAAGATGGCGAAGTTCTGACTGCGTTTCTTTATCCGCAAGAGTTAGTACAAAAACATAATTGGCCTGATATTTCGCATCACGGTGGCTGGGCGGCTTATAAGGCTGCGAGTTAGGGTAGCAATGCGATCGCTTCCCTACACAATTCGCGTAGCAACTCCGCAAGAGGATTCAATCATTGCGGAGCATTTCTGTTTGTTGTGGCACGATATTATTTCTGTTGATGCAGTTAAGTCTGACTGGCGAGAAATCACGCTAGAGTTTATCGAACGCGTACGTCAAGATTTGTCCTACCAAGCTTTTGTCGCCGAAGTTGATTCTAAAGTTGTTGGTTCTGTAGGTTGTCAGTTATTTGCTGGACTTTATCCTAATGTTTTGACCGAGCAGTATCGTAAAAGTGGCTACATTTGGGGTGTCTACGTTGAGCCAGCTTATCGCCGTCAAGGTATTGCCAAAAAACTCACGCTAGAATCACTCAACTACCTCAAATCGCTTGGTTGTACAAGAGCACTTCTTCATGCTTCTCCTCTTGGTCAACCTGTGTACTCTAGCTTAGGCTTTACCCCAAGCAATGAAATGTGCTTTGATTTGCGGTAATGTCATTATTTACATAAACTGCCTGTATAAATGCTGAGCGAATTTATTTGCAGGTAAACAAAAGAAAGTCCACCTTTGTGAACTGAATCGCAAAATTTTGGTTAAGTAGTGTGCGTAGGCACACTTCGTTTGAATAGCCACTTAGTCGTAAGGCATCTCAAAAGCAAAAGCATGAAGCATTCCAGTATACGGCTTCGCGATTGGATAAGCTAGATCGCCCTTCTTACTCGTATTCAAGCCCAGGCTTACCAAAGCTTCAATAAACTTAACCGCGACACTCACGCCATCAATAACCGGAACTTCTAATTCTTGACTTAGTTGCGCTGATAAATCAGCCATCCCGCCACATCCCAAAACGATCGCACCAGCCCCATCTTCTATCAAAGCTTGACGACATTCGGCTAAAATCGTTTTTCGTGCGTTAGAGTTTTCATCCTCAAGTTCAAGTACAGGTAAATCAATCGCGCGAATTTTGCGACAAAAATGCGTCATACCGTAGTTAGCAACCAAATGTTGGGCAATCACCCGCGTACGACTCAACGTCGTCACAATCGAAAACCCAGTCGCGATCAAACTCGCAGCGTGCATCGCGGCTTCTGCAATTCCTAAAACAGGACCTTTTGCTAATTCCCGCGCAGCGAGTAATCCAGGATCGCCAAAGCACGCAATTACATAACCATCAACACCTGCGGCTTCTCCTTTTTTAATTTCTTCAAGAATGCCAATAACACTCAGCGCTTCATCGTAGTGTCCTTCAATCGAAACTGGACCCATATCTGGATGACACGCAATAATTTCAGTTCCAGGACTTGCCACCGCGATCGCCGCCTCTGCAATCTTTTGCGTCATGCTAGCAGTGGTGTTAGGATTGATGACTTTGATCTTCATTGCCCTAGCATACCTTAATCACTAAAACCACACATAGACAAAAGAAGACCGCCGAAGCGGTCTAAGTGAAGCTACATCATTACGGGCATTACTTTAAACCATCCCTGATGGCGCTTGCACTGCTGGTTGAACTTGCGGCTGGAATTGGAATAGCGAGTATACCACATTACGACGAATATTAGTCATCATATCCAAGAACAACTCGTATCCCTCGCTCTTGTACTCAATTAGCGGGTCTTTTTGTCCGTAACCGCGCAATCCTACCGATTCACGCAACGCATCCATTTGTTGTAAGTGTTCGCGCCATAGTGTATCAATTTGCTGCAAGATAAAGAATCGCTCAGCTTGGCGCATCAATCCTGGCTGAATTTGATCGACTTGCGCTTCTTTGACGTCATACGCGATTCGCACTTGCTCGTGCAGGAAGGTTTTAATTTCGCTGATTGAGAGATCTTCCATCTGATTCGGTTCTAAATCAGCAAGGAGATAGACAAATTCTTTAACCTTGCTCACCAAATTTGGCAGATCCCACTCTTCTGATGGTAAATCGGGATTGATGTAGTAATCCACGATTTCATCCATCGTTTTTTCGGCGTACTTAATCACCAATTCTTTTAAGTCTAGACCTTCGAGGACGCGGCGACGTTCGGCATAAATTGCCCGACGCTGGTTATTCATTACCTCGTCGTACTCAAACACCTGCTTACGGATGTCGTAATAGTAGGTTTCGACTTTCTTTTGTGCGCCTTCTAAACTGCGAGTCAGCATCTTAGACTCAATCGGCATATCTTCTTCGACTTGGAACGCCGTCATCAATCCCGCAACGCGATCGCCGCCAAAAATCCGCAACAAGTTGTCTTGCAAACTCAAGAAAAAGCGCGTTGAGCCAGGGTCGCCTTGTCTTCCGGCACGTCCGCGTAATTGGTTATCAATGCGCCGTGATTCGTGACGTTCAGTGCCAATGACGTGCAAACCACCTAGTTGGACAACTTCATCGTGTTCGCGCGAAGTAAATTTTTCGTATTCGCGTAGCAAGGCGTTATAAACATCCCGCAGCTTTTGAATCACAGGATCGTTTGTCGGTGCTTTTTCTGCGGCAACTGCAACTTTATCTTCTGCTTCGAGTTCGGGTAAACTGCGTTCGCCGTATTCGCGTACAGCAAATTCTACAGCCGCTTTAAGTTGTTGTTCTAACTCGCGCGATAGCTGCGTGGGGAAAATTTGCGGTGAAGCTTTCCACGTTTTTACTTTTTTGCCAGGAACAAAACCTTGACCGCTACTGCTACTCGCTGCGGGTAATCCTGATGCTTTTTCTATCGCAAAAACGTCTTCATCTTCCGGTTGGACAATGCGGGGCATAAAGTATTCGCGCAGTTTGAGTCGCGCCATATAATCCGCATTACCACCAAGAATAATATCGGTTCCGCGACCTGCCATGTTTGTGGCGATTGTCACCGCGCCTTTACGTCCGGCTTGGGCGATAATTTCTGACTCGCGTTCAACGTTTTCAGGACGGGCGTTAAGGAGGTTGTGCGGTACGTTACGTTGACTGAGTAAAGCACTGAGATATTCAGATTTCTCGACACTCGTGGTTCCCACTAAGACAGGGCGACCAAGTTCGTGCATTTCCGCACAGTCTTCGGCGATCGCCCGCCATTTTCCTTCCTCCGTCTTATAAACCATGTCAGACAAGTCTTGACGTTTGGTCGGACGGTTTGTAGGAACAATTGTGACTTCTAGCTTGTAAATTCGCTCAAATTCTGCTTCTTCGGTTTTAGCTGTTCCGGTCATCCCTGCGAGTTTGGGGTACAGCAAAAACAAGTTTTGATACGTAATCGTTGCTAGAGTTTGCGTTTCTGGCTGAATTTCAACTCTTTCTTTTGCTTCGATTGCTTGGTGTAGTCCGTCACTCCACCGCCTTCCTGGAAGAACGCGTCCTGTGAACTCATCCACAATTATGACTTCATCATTACGGACGATATATTTAACGTCTTTGGTGAAAAGTTCTTTTGCTTTGAGTGCGTTAAAGATGTAGTGCGCCCAAGGATCGTTAGGATCGTACAAATCCTTAACTTGCAGCATTTCTTCTGCTGCCGCGAAACCTTCATCCGTTAAAATGACGTTATGCGCTTTCTCGTCAACTTCGTAATGTTCCTCTTTCTGTAACGCAGCGGCAATTTGCGCGGCTTGTAAATACTTTTCTGTAGGTCGTTCGACTTGTCCAGAGATAATCAGCGGTGTGCGCGCTTCGTCAATCAAAATCGAATCAACTTCGTCGATCACGCAGTAATTAAAAGGACGCTGTACAACTTCCTGAATCGAGGAAGCCATGTTATCGCGTAAGTAGTCAAAGCCTACCTCGCTATTCGTAACATAAGTGATGTCACAATCATAGTTTTTCTTACGCTCGGATGGTCCCATGCCCTGCTGAATTAGTCCTACACTCAGCCCTAAAAAGCGATGGATTTGCCCCATCCATTCCGCGTCGCGGCGTGCTAGGTAGTCGTTGACCGTAACGATATGTACTCCCTTACCAGAAAGCGCGTTGAGATAAGCAGGAAGCGTTGATACCAGCGTTTTACCTTCACCGGTTTTCATTTCGGCGATTTGTCCATGATGCAGGATCGCCCCACCGAGAAGTTGAACATCAAAGTGGCGCATTCCTAATACGCGTCTTCCAGCTTCTCGCACAACCGCGAATGCTTCTGGAAGCAGATCGTCCAAGGTTTCGCCTTTATCCAACCGCTGCTTAAACTCCGCTGTTTTGCTACTAAGTTGCTGATCGGAAAGCGCTTGAATATCTTCCTCAAGAAGATTGACGTCTGTAACGTAAGGCTGGAATTTTTTGAGCTTACGAGCGTTAGGATCGCCCAGCAAGTTTTTCAGCATGGTAGGGTTCGGGAAACTTTAGAAATTATTCTTATTTTTGAGCTTAAATATTGAGTTTAGTTTGCTGCAAGCACTTGATTTCTGATTGAATGAGCGCAATTGCACACCTTCTATCAAAATTGAATACACGTCTACAAGTGAAGCATTCCTAGAAACTCAAACATAATTGCAGTCGCTCTTGGCTAGACGCTCCAAGTTTAGACTATATCCATCGTATCACCTTGCTTAAAGCTAGGGCGGCGATCGAGGTGTGGATCGCCCTGCAACTAGAATCGGATTCCTACTTGACCATTCACTCCTCTAACTGAGTTATAGCCTACACCAACAACGAGGTTACTTGCTGTATTCACCTGTAAACCACCCGATAATGCAATACCCTGATCCTCAGAATATAGCCCAATTCCAACGTAAGGAGATATCACCGGCAAACTCAAAAATTTAAGGACATCCACGCCAGAAGCGCCATCTGGTCCTCTTCCTAATTCCACACCGAAATCGAATGCTCTTGCTCCTACTGAAAAAGTGACGTCCCCTTCTCTACCACCAACCGAAACCCACGGTTGGGGGATAATTTGTGCATTGACTGGATAGGGTGCAGCTAATACTACCAAAGCTGAAGCTGCTAAAATTTCTTTAATTCGTTTCACGTTTTAACACTCCTCATAGCCATTTTCGATTTTGGGGGCAACTCCACACGACAGTTTACTGCGTCGCTTCCCACTCAGGTGATAGACGGCGAAAGTTGTATTCTGTTGCACTAGGATGACAACTCACACAGCTACCTACATTCACAGGGCGGGGTAGTTTCACATTAGGATGTAACGCTTTGAGGTAACGCGATTCTCCCAGGCGATAGGGTATGGTTTCTTCTTTAAGTAAAGGGCGTGAGAAATTGCGCAGATAGTTCCATATCAGCAAGCGTGGTGGATCGACGAGTTGAGGAAGCGTAACGCCGTAGTGTTGTGGATCTTGTAATAATCTTTGCCAAGTTTGCGTTGGCATTACTGCGGGTGGTAAGGCAATATGACAAGTCGCACAGTTTTCTAAGTAAAGCTCTTGTCCTAATTGATAGCGCGATGGCACAATATCGACAGTGCCAATTTCTTCTGTCGCCGCTTGTTTAGGAGAAGGTTGGGCATTGGTAGCAAGTGCTAGCCCCCAACCCATCGTCATACTCCACAGCAAAATGACTAGCAAAAGAATGAAATGCGATCGCTTCTGAGTTTTAGCGCGTGGTTGCATCATATCTTTCGATCACTTCCTCAACACGTAAATAATAGGGTTCAAAGATCAGAGGTCAGAGATTAGAGTTAAAACTAGGGTTATTGTGACCATTGCCATAGTTAGTAATGGCTAAATGCTCACTGCATTTTGATGACCTATTACCTAACATCAAAAAGTTTAATGCCTTAACTATAATTCTTGAGGAGCTTACTTAATTGCTAGTACAATCATTCGGCGGCTATCGAGTGTCAGTGGCGCACCGTCATTTCCATAGCCTTGTACTTCCTGAAAACCAATTTGTAATAACCAATCGCGTAATTCAGTAAAAGTAAAGTGACGTACAAAGTAATTCATCCGCTGCACTTGTCCATCACGAATTACAGTACGTTCAGTGTATGTTCGATTAGTAAATAAATCAAATCGAGTACGATCAATCAAATAATTATTGTTGCGTTCTGTAACAGAATTAGCCTGAAATTCTTTTAAGATTCGGTACAGGCTTTGCAATTCTATTAACAACTTACCACCTGGTTTGAGTGCGCGGTAAGCCTCGGCTAGCACCCGACGATTGTCTCGATCGTCAAAGTAGCCAAAGGCGGTGAACCAGTTAATAATGCAATCAAAGTATTCTGTCCAAGGAAGCGATCGCATATCGCCTTGAACATATTCAACTTTAACTTTAGCTGCTTGAGCATCTTGACGCGCTTTTTCTAAAAACAACGCTGTAGCATCTAATCCTGTGACACTACAGCCGCGCTGTGCGAGTAGGTTCGCAATCCTTCCGTGTCCACAAGCTAAATCAAGTACCGTCATTTTGGCTTGCAGTTGCAACAAACGCCAAATTAAATTGACTTCACGCTCGTTGCGTTCTGGTGTTAAATGCGGTTCATAGAAGTACAAATAGTCTTCGCTAAATAAAGCAGTAAAATCAAATTCAGACATCACGCAATTTAGGGAATGGGAACTGATCGCAATAGCCTTTCTACAATAGATTTAGCTTTATGTCCGCCAGCCGGAATCAGACGATGACACAAGACGTATGGTGCTAGATACTTGACATCATCAGGAATCGCGTAGTGGCGATCGCACAAAAAAGCGAGTGCTTGTGTTGCTTTGTGTAATGCTACCGTACCACGCGGACTCACGCCTAGCATAATCTCTTCCGACTCGCGCGTCGCACGAACGAGATCGAGAATGTAGCGTTGTAACGATTTGTCTACCTTAACAGCCGCACAACTGCGGCGTAATTCGGTAACTTCTGCAAGTGTAATGCAAGGTTGTAAATCAGCTACGGTAACGCCTTCTTGTAACCGTTGCAGCATCGCTAATTCTTCTGTCTCGCTGGGATAACCCAAACTTAACGACAACATAAAGCGATCCATTTGCGCTTCGGGTAAGGGAAAAGTTCCTTGATATTCAATCGGGTTTTGTGTCGCAATCACAAAAAAAGGACTGGGAACGCGGCGCGAAACGCCATCAACGGTGACTTGTTCCTCTTCCATCACTTCTAATAGCGCCGATTGCGTACGCGGTGTCGCGCGGTTGATTTCGTCTGCTAGCAGGACATTTGTAAATACGGGACCTGGAAGATATTCAAACTCGCCTGTTTTGGGATTCCAAATGTTCGTTCCGGTAATATCTGTTGGTAGCAAGTCGGGAGTACATTGTAAGCGTTGAAATTTACCCGCAACCGAACGCGCTAATGATTTTGCGAGTAACGTTTTGCCTACGCCAGGAACATCTTCTAGCAGTACATGACCTCCAGCAAGTAGGGAAACTAACACTAAGCGGATGGGTTCAGCTTTACCAACAATCGTACGACTCAGGTTTTGCGTCAGAATCTCAATTTTTTTCATGCACTACTGTCGTTTTTTTTAAATAAGCCATGAAGTGTTACAGATTGAGAACACTTGGCAAGTTCATCACTTAGTGTTCCCTTGTAACGCCTCTTTTGCAGCAGTGCAGTCAAGTTGAATTTGTGCTTTTAATTCATCTAATGAAGCGAATTTCTTTTCGGGGCGTAGGAATTTTTCTAGCTGTACAGTTAACGTTTCACCGTATAAATCTCCCGACCAGTCAAATAAATATACCTCTACAGATGGATGCGTACCGCTAACTGTGGGACGAACACCAATATTCATCACGCCTAGATGATTATCTGCGCCTTGAACAAAAACTCGAACAGCGTAGACGCCGTTAGCTGGTAGAAATTTTTCGGGTGGTACGGCGATATTAGCAGTCGGAAAACCAATTGTTCTACCCAACTGCTGTCCTTTTACAACGGTTCCTGTGAGGGTGTAGGGACGTCCTAATAACTCTTGGGCGCGTTGTAAATCGCCGTGTTCGAGGGCTTGACGAATTGCTGAACTACTGATGCGATCGCCTCCTCGCGCATGAATAGGAACAATCGTTACCGGAATATCAAAACTTGCTGCGATCGCTTTTAAATCTTTTGCTGTACCAGTGCGCTGCTTCCCAAAACAAAAGTTTTCACCCACACTGATTTGTTGACAGCACAACTGTTGAATGAGAATTTTTTCCACAAAGTCTTGCGGACTTAAAGAAGCTAAATCCCATGTAAACGGAATTCGTATGAGTTGGTCTACACCTAAAGCTTGAAGTTGCTGAACTTTTTCATCTAAAGGTGTCAGCAGCGATCGCTTTTTCCCTGTAAAGAACTCTTGCGGATGCGGATTAAAAGTAACGACAGTACTATAAATGTGTTCAGGACGATCTGCGCTAGATATTGGCGTTTGCGTGTCCGCAGGAACTGATAAGGGGTAAGACAGTAAGCTTCTAACCTCTTCCTGATTTTTGCTACGATGCAAAATTGGACGAATAACCTCTTGATGCCCTAAGTGAATGCCATCAAAGTTTCCTAGGGCGATCGCGGTTGGTGTCAAAGCATTAGTTAGAGACGAAGTAACCCACACGCTTTACATTTTGACATAAATAGGTCAATGGTAGCAGATTGATGAGGGGTCGGAGGTCAGAGGTCGGAGGTTAGGGAAGTTTTTTGCTAATTTTGTTCTTCAATTGTTGACCCCCAGTCTTGCTTTTGGTCAAATTTCCATTCGGATAAGGGATGCAGCGCGTCGAGATACGTCAAGTTGTAATGTAAAGGCGTGATGGTGATGAAGTTGTGACGAATTGCTTCAACATCCGTTGGAATATCTTGAGGTAAATTTAAGCCCTGTTCAGCAGGCGCGAGATCTTCAAGCAACTCTCCGGCTAACCAGTAATAAGTTTTACCGCGAGGATCGACACGCTTTTCAAAAACATCAACGTAGCGACGAATTCCCTGACGCGTGATTTTTACTCCTGCAATTTCTGCTAACTCGACCGCCGGAATATTAATGTTGAGTAACATAACCTCAGGTAAAGGGTGGCTTTTCAATTGTTTGAGTAAGTGAATTGCAAACGTCGCAGCAGGTTGAAACTCTTTAGAAGTAAAACTTGTGAGTGATAATGCCACACTAGGAATACCCTCAATGATCCCCTCCATAGCCGCTGAGACAGTACCAGAATAAAGAATATCAGTTCCTAAATTTGCTCCCTGATTGATACCAGAAAGCACGAAATCTGGTGGACTATCGAGCAATGCCCACAATGCAAGTTTAACGCAATCAGCAGGCGTTCCCGAACAAGCCCAAGCTTTGATACTAGGGTGAAATACCGACTCGACGAGTTCTGCACGAATCGGTTGATGTAATGTTAATCCATGTCCCGTTGCCGATCGCTCGCGATCTGGACAAACAACCGCGACTTCGTGTCCGGCTGCTGCTAAAGTATCGGCTAGAGTCCGAATTCCTAGCGCGTAAATACCATCGTCGTTACAAATAAGTAGTTTCATAGAGGTCAGAGGTCAGAGGTCAGTGGTCAGTGGTCAGTGGTCAGTAAAAACGAACAACTAATTTTTCCCTCACCCCTCGCTCCTCGCCCCTACTCCCTTTTAAACTGATACGATACACTTATATTGATTTGAACAGCTGGCTTTCAGAGAATTACTGTTGAATACGACAAGCATGAGCAATCAGCCTAGCACTTTAAAGGCTCAACTGGAAACTTTACGACAAGAAGGCATAAGCGCGATCGCTGCTGCTGATTCTTTGGATCGTTTAGAGGAACTTCGAGTAGTTTACCTCGGTAAGAAGGGTCAGTTATCAGGATTGTTGCGCAGCATGGGGCAATTGAGTGCTGAAGAACGTCCGCAAATTGGGGCGATCGCTAATACTGTTAAAGAAGCCCTACAAGCAGAAATCGAAAACCAGCGTCACAAGTTACAAGCGGCGGCGATTCAAGCACAATTAGAAGCAGAAACAATTGATGTGACAATGCCTGGTGTTTATCGCCCACTAGGTCGCGTTCATCCGCTTCACAGTACAATGGATCGCGTGCTGGATATCTTTGTTGGTCTAGGCTACACTGTAGCTCAAGGACCAGAAATGGAGACTGACTACTATAACTTTGAAGCACTCAATTTCCAACCGGATCACCCTGCACGTGATATGCAGGATACTTTATTTCTTCCTGATGGAAATCTATTGCGGACGCATACTTCCAACGTGCAAATTCACTACATGGAAGACAACGATCCGCCAGTACGCGTTGCAATTCCAGGACGTTGCTATCGTCGCGATACTGTAGATGCTACTCACGCCGCAGTATTTCACCAAATCGAAATTTTGGCAGTCGATGAAGGTTTGACTTTTACTGACCTCAAAGGTACAGTTAAAATATTTTTGCAAGAATTATTCGGCGATTCACCGATTCGCTTCCGCGCCAGTTATTTTCCCTTCACTGAACCATCAGCTGAAGTTGACGTGCAATGGAAAGGTCGTTGGCTGGAAGTGATGGGCTGTGGTATGGTTGACCCGAACGTACTGAAAGCGGTAGGATACGACCCTGAAGTTTACACTGGCTTCGCTGCGGGAATGGGTGTAGAAAGATTGGCGATGGTGTTGCACGAAATTGATGATATTCGGCGTTTCTACAATAGCGACTTGCGATTTTTACAACAGTTTTAGAATAGTCGTATTTGTTTGAGCAGAGTTGCTAATTGCTAACAGTGATAAATATAGGACTTACGCAAAAACTCTCTGAAACTTCTACTCCTTCGTGTCCTTTGTGTCCTACCCTGGGGGAAGGCTACGCCTATGTGGTTCTTTTTTCATGCTTTAGCAGTTAGCAATTAGCTCATGAGTTCTTACATTTACACAATATAGCAGTCTCGTTGGGGTAGTTAGGACATTGAAGGTACGAATAACTATTGCCCTAACTCATTTTCACCCCTGACCTCTACTATATTTACAAGCAGGGTAGCTATTCTTAATGATAGCTAAACCAGCCAGGAGGTAACTGCATGCTGAAGATTTCAGAAAACAACACGCAATCTTTTTATAATTGGTTTGACCGAGATCGCATAGTTCATAGTCTAGAACTTGTGCAAAATCTGATTGTGGTTTTATTATGTATTAGCTTATTTTGTATTATGCTAATTCGGCTGAGTGGCATATTTCTCGCACTTCTACAGCCATTAAAGTTTCAGAGTATCACTTCAGATATTTTATTCATTTTAATCTTAGTTGAGTTATTTCGTTTACTGATTATCTACTTACAAGAACAGCGTATTTCTGTCGGTGTCGCAGTAGAAGTTTCAATAGTCTCTGTGTTAAGAGAAGTCATTCTTCGAGAAGTTTTAGAAATTCCTTGGCAACAGATTTTGGCAGTGTGTGCTTTTTTGTTGGTTTTAGCGGCACTTTTGTTAACTCGTGCTTGGATGGCACGCATCTTCAATACAATTTCAACTGAGACGAATAAAACGTTTGAGGAACGCAACTCAATTTAAACGTTTTTGCAAGATTGTTGGAAAACATAATTTGCTGGGTTCAATAAATTGGAATCCAACGCTAGCCGGATCAAGCAAACGCTGACTCGGCGATATTTGCTATTTCCAAATGAATTAAAGCGATTGTATTATTTATTGCAGTACAAATGTACTTATAAACTGCACTTCATCCACCTTCTTCAATTCGTTGCGTACATCCTGAAGTATGAAAGTAAATTACACTTTAAGCCAGCCGTTGATTGCAGTGAATCAGCCTGCGAATATCGATTTAATTGTAAGTTTTCAGGGGGAAGGCGATCGCAGCCAAGCATCGCGTCGCCCTCTCAATCTCAGCTTGGTGATTGATCGATCCGGTTCGATGGCGGGAGTTCCTCTCAAACACGCAATTCAAGCAGCGCAAAAGCTTGTTGAGTATCTGACACCCGAAGATATTCTTTCGGTCGTTGTTTACGACGATTACCCAGAAACAATATTAATGCCGCAACAAGTTCAAGATAAAGCTGCGATACAGAATCGTTTGGGGAAAATTCGTGTGGGTGGATGTACCAATTTGAGTGGTGGTTGGTTGATGGGATGCGATCGCGTTAGATTGCACCAAACAACGGAAAGAATTAACCGCGTTTTGTTGTTAACTGATGGACAAGCTAACGTTGGCATTACCGATCCGCAAACACTCATTAATAGTGCTAGACAACAAGCCGCCCAAGGAATTATGACAACAACCTTGGGTTTTGGAACTTACTTTAATGAAGATTTGCTGATTGGGATGGCAAATGCAGCCGAAGGAAACTTTTATTTTATTCAATCGCCTGACGATGCTGCGGATGTCTTTCAAATTGAGATGGAAAGTTTAACATCAGTCGTTGCCCAAAATCTTAACGTCACTTTGCAAGCCGATGCGGTGCAAGTTGCGGGCGTTTTAAATAATTATCGCTATCAAGCGTATACCAATCAGTTAGAAGTTTTTTTAGGCGATGTTTATGAAATTGAACCAAAGCAATTAGCGGTAGAACTCGCGATCCCTGCATTTAGCGATCTTGGTGTGAGAAATGTAGCAACGGTTGCGTATAAGTATCATGCGGTTGTTGGTGGTAGTCTTCAAGAATTTAGCGACAAAATCGCGATCGCCTTAACTATTTGTTCTGCTGAACAAGCGAGTAGCATTCAACCGGATGCAGGTGTTATAGAACAAGCAAGTAAACTGCGCATTGCCAAAGTCAAAGAAGAAGCGATCGCCAGTGCGGATCGGGGTGACTACAACAGCGCAGCGCAGAAATTACGCCAAGCGATCGCCGATTTGAAATGTAAAATGTTATGCGAGTCGTTTGCACTCGCCGAGGAATTGGATCAAATCGATCATTACGCGCAACGGTTAGAGACGCGCCGATATGATGCGATGATTCGTAAGGAAATGCGCGATCAATCTTACCAAGCGCAAGCGCGCGATCGCGGCGATTTACAATTACGGGGAATTGCTGCGGGATCTGCTAATAGCTTAGAAGCTGTTTCTAGTGTCGATCGTGGGGTGTTGGTTAAGTGTTTTCGAGAAGGTGGAAAATTGCGCGTACGCGTGATTTCTGACGGCTACAACAGTGACTTTAATGTGCAGTTTCCGCGACACATTCGCGAGGAAGGAGTAACTTATGTCGTCGATGAAATTAAGCTTTCGGCGGATGGAAGTTTTTATCGTGCTTGTGGCACAATTCGCCGCTTAGTAAAACCAGGAGAAGAACGCGCCGCAGTCTCAAGTAACGTGCGCTACAGCCAAAAACGTCAACCAGTTAATGCACCCGCTTCGGTGGCTGATTTGGAAACAACGACAGATGTTGATGGTAAAGTTCTTGTGCAGTGTGTTAAAGAAGGTAGTAAGTTAAGAGCGCGAGTTGTTTCTGATGGTTATAACCCGAATTATAATATCCGCTTTCCTCGGAATATTCGTGAGGAGGGTGTGTTGTATGTTGTTGATGCTGTGGAAGAAGCTAGGAATGGCGGTTCTTATATTGCTTATGGCAAGATTTGTAAGTTGTTGCAGTAGATAGAAAACGAACCTTACTAGGCGCAAAGGAAACGAAGGAAGGAGGTGGAGAGGGACTGTTTATTGAGTGCAGCGATCGCAATGTCCACACTTAAATTCTGCTTGGTCAAAGCCAAACGCACTTAAGAGAAATCGCCAGCGACAAGAACGGATATTAAGATATTCGTTGATTTGATGACCAAAATTAAGTTTTCGTGGAGATTGTAAGCGTGTTTGATGAATAATGTAATGGAAGGGGTCTTGCCATTCGAGTTGACCATTACTGTGAAGCAGGGCAAGGGCGATCGCACTTTCAGCATCTCGCGGAATTTTACCTTGTTTAGGTAACTTTTTAGCTAATTGCTGAGCTTTAGTATATTGCGATCGCAGTTTTTGCGTAAAAAATTCTTGACGCTGTTTATCTTCAGGATCTAGCCATCCTGTTGGTTCACTTACAAGGGTTAACGCGATGCTTGGTTTACCATCACGCCCTGCGCGTCCAATTTCTTGGACATATTCTGAAAGTAGCAACGGTGCATGAAAGTGAATAACCCAACGAACATCAGGTTTATTAATTCCCATGCCAAAGGCTGAGGTGCAAATCACAAAAGGGATTTTACCGCTTAACCAGTCAGTCTCAATTTCTCGGCGTTCTTCTGGGCTTAATCCAGCATGATAAGCAGCAGTAAGATAACCTTGTTGGTTTAACCATGCGGCGAGGCTTTCACTATCTCTGCGCGTGCGGACGTAGACTAATCCAGCTTGTTGGAGTTTAGCTTGAATAAATTTTAATAACTGTTGTTTTCGTCCGCGTGGTGTCCATACCGTTTGCACTTTGAGATGAAGATTTGGACGATAGGGATTTTGGCGAAAAATTTGGGGCTGTTGGAGTTGTAAAACTCGTTGAATCGTGGTTTGTGCCGTTGGATCGGCGGTGGCGGTAAAGGCGGCGATCGCGATTTTTGTTTCTTTGGGTTTTGATTGTAGCAGTGCAGGTCGCACCATACCTAAACGGCGGTATGCAGGGCGAAACGTATCTCCCCACTGTACTAAACAATGCGCTTCATCAAGAATCAGGCTGTTAATTTGCAGTTGCGGTTGGCACAAGCGTTCCCATACAGGTGCGCTAAAAAGTGTTTCGGGTGAGAGGTATAGTAACTTTAGCTGCTGTCGTTCGAGTTGCTGTAAGATTTGTTTGCGTTGATATGTTGGTAATTCGCTGTGTAACAAAGCAGCAGGTAATTGGCGATCGCGTAATTCTTTGACTTGATTTTCCATCAAAGCGACTAACGGTGACACGACAAGTGTTAGCCCAAGCTGAAGTAATGCAGGAAGTTGAAAGCAAATTGATTTTCCCCCACCGGTGGGCATAACGATCAGGGTGTCTTGCTGCGACAATACACTACGAATAATTTCTTCCTGGGGTTGGCGGAATTCTGGATATCCCCAAATTTTTTGTAAGGTGTTTCGTAGTGTGTGGGTGGCGATCGCGTTTGAATTCATCAGCAACAAAGTAGGAACTCATCAGCAGTTACCTTTAAGGTTTCCCAGAAATTAACGTGAATGCGGCAGCTTAACAAACCAAGTCCACCTCCGTGGACTCACACATAAGCATTGTTTAACATAATCCCAGGACTGATCTCATACCATTTCACTAAATAAAAACTACAAATCATTTCTCCTCTGCTTCTACTATTAAGTGTGTAGTAACACAGAAAACCTATTAACTTAACAAAATTCCTTTCTCTCGGTTCAACTGATACAATATTTTGTCTTGCTCACAACAGAATTAAAACAAAAAGAGTGTTGATAGCTATATCAATATGATTTGTCAAGGTTGTGTTCGTACGTAATATTGAATGTTTTTTTGAGAAAAATGGATAAAGACAGAAGTCAAGCTTACTGGCGGGCTAATATAGCTTTAATCCGAAATCTTTTGATTGTATGGGCGCTAGTATCACTCATTTTCAGCATTTTACTCGTTGAACCACTCAACGCAATACAACTTGGTCGAGTTCCCCTCGGTTTTTGGATGGCACAGCAAGGCTCAATTTTAACTTTTGTTGTGCTGATTTTTATCTACGCGGTTCAGATGGATCGCCTCGATCGCAAATACGGAATTAGAAAGTGAGGGTAAATCATGTCAGTTGAACTTTGGACAATTGGATTTGTCGCCCTGACTTTCGCATTGTATCTGTATATTGGTTGGCGATCGCGCGTGCGCGATAGTTCGGGTTTTTATGTTGCTGGACAAGGTGTTCCCCCGATTGCTAATGGCGCAGCAACAGCAGCGGATTGGATGTCGGCGGCTTCGTTTATTTCGATGGCGGGGCTAATTTCGTTTTTGGGCTACGACGGTTCAATTTATTTAATGGGTTGGACTGGGGGATATGTCTTACTAGCGTTACTTTTAGCGCCATACCTGCGCAAGTTTGGTAAATATACTGTGCCAGATTTTGTGGGCGATCGCTATTATTCCAACGTTGCGCGTTTGGTTGCGGTGGTTGCGGCTTTATTTGTGTCGCTTACCTATGTTGCAGGACAAATGCGCGGTGTGGGTATTGTCTTCAGCCGCTTTTTACAAGTAGATATTGCCACAGGTGTCATTATCGGAATGGTGATTGTCGCCTTTTTCTCGGTATTAGGCGGAATGAAAGGCATTACCTGGACGCAAGTTGCACAGTACTGTATATTAATCGTTGCATTTTTGATTCCGGCGTCGGCGATCGCGCTTTTACTCACAGGAAACCCGATTCCGCAACTTGCTTTTACGTTTAGCGATATTGTTGCAAACTTGAACCAAGTTCAACTCGATCTAGGTTTTCAGGAATACACGCGGCCGTTTGCGAATAAAACGCAATTGGATGTCCTTTTCATTACAATTGCCTTGATGGTGGGAACTGCGGGATTACCGCACGTGATTGTGCGTTTTTACACGGTTCCTGATGTTCGCGCTGCGCGTTATTCGGCGGGTTGGGCATTGCTGTTTATCGCCTTGCTATATACTAGCGCCCCAGCATTAGCGACTTTTGCGCGGTATAACCTGATCAACTCTTTACACAATCAAACCATTGAGGAAGTTCGTCAGCTTGATTGGGCGAACAAGTGGGAAAGAACAAAACTACTGGCTTTTGACGATAAGAATAACAACGGGCGTTTTGAATTAACTCCTGATACAGCAACGAACGAAATTACGATTGACCCTGATATTATTGTGCTGTCTACCCCAGAAGTTGCCCGACTTGCGCCGTGGGTTATTGCTATTGTTGCAGCAGGAGGATTAGCAGCAGCGTTATCTACCGCTTCAGGATTACTCTTGGTGATTTCAAGTTCAGTCGCGCACGATATTTACTATCGCATTCTCAAACCCGACGCCACAGAAAAACAACGCGTATTTGTTGGACGAATTATGGTAGGGTTTGCTGTGGCGCTAGCAGGTTATTTTGGTATTAATCCTCCTGGATTTGTCGCGCAGGTTGTTGCTTTTGCGTTTGGTTTAGCCGCTGCTAGCTTTTTCCCTGCGATTATTCTGGGTATTTTTGATAAACGCACAAACCGCGAAGGCGCGATCGCGGGAATGATTGCTGGCTTACTCTTTACGATCTTCTACATTGTTGGTGTCAAATTCTCTGGAATGACACCGTGGTTCTTTGGCGTTTCCGCCGAAGGAATTGGCACTTTAGGGATGATCATTAACTTTATCGTCACCCTAGTTGTTTCGCGTCTGACACCACCACCACCACTCGCGGTGCAAGAAATGGTAGAAGACTTGCGATCGCCATCCGGAGAATTACCTCCCGAAGCCGTACATTAAAATCGAAAACGGGCTTTGGGCGCAGATAGAGACTAAATATAAATTATCTCCTTAGTACGGGCAAGGCAATGCCTTGCCCCTCTTGCCTTGCCCCTCTTGCCCCTCAATGTGCAATCACCGCAATACACTCAATTTCTACCAATACATCTTTCGGTAAACGCGACACCTCGACACACGCCCGCGCAGGCGCTGTAGACTCGTCAAAATATTGACTATACACTGCATTCATTGCCGCAAAATTATTCATATCTGATAAAAATACAGTCGTTTTTACGACATCTTGAAATGTTGCGCCAGCAGCTGCTAAAATTGCCTTGACATTTGCCATAACTTGTGCAGTTTGTTGTGCGACATCTTCACCAACGATCGCACTTGACGCATCGAGGGGAATTTGACCAGCGACAAAAATCATTTGACCACTTGCTGCGATCGCTTGATTATAGGGTCCTACGGGCGCAGGCGCAGAATCTGTACGAATAACTTTTCGCGTCATTGTGTATTTAGTTCTAATTAAGACAAACGAGGTCGGATACCGTAATGGCGATAGTGCCAATAATCGCGCAAAATGCGATCGTGATCGAAGCAAAGATTGGTCGGAATTCGCCAACACTCAAAAATTCCCAAGTTTTTCGCATCATCTCCAGCTTGTGGTTCGCCTGTTGCGGTTGCTAAAAAAACCACACTGAGCGTGTGCTGACGTGGATCGCGCTGTGGGTCAGAATAAACCTGAAATTGTTCTATCAGTTCTACTCGCAAACCTATTTCTTCTTCGGCTTCGCGTTGGGCGGCTGATTCTACAGATTCGCCATAGTCAACAAAGCCGCCAGGAATCGCCCAACCTAGTGGTGGATTGAGACGCTCAATTAAGATAATTGGTCGATGGGGTTTGTTAACTAACTCAATAATAATATCAACCGTAGGAACGGGGTTGCGGTAGTTCATTCATCAATAATTTTCTTACAGATTTGATTTATTTAAGGCTCATCAGTGGGTATCCAAGACGTTGCAACTCTGCTCCAGCGATCGCCTCATATTTAACTAGATTTTCGCCCACAAGAATATCTTGCCATTTAAGCTTGGTCTTTCTAATGACAGAGTCAGTATTTTCTTGATTACTACTAACTTCATCAGATTTAGATTGATTTCTAACAGGATGTAATGCTATAGCTTGTTCTGCATCTTTCAAAGTAACAGGTAAACCAATAAACTCTGCAACTGAAAACAGTTGTTCAGCAGTTGTTTTTTTTAAATCTTCATAATAGATTATTTTATAACTTTCAGAACTTCGCTTTTCCAATCCATTTAGCCAACCTGCAATATGTTTATGCCACGGACAAGGCCAAATATTATTATCAAAGTAGATATCAAGTATCGATGTATCTGGTTTTATTTTTCCTTCTTTCAAAAGCAGAAAGTAATAGGATAGAAGTGCATCTCTACCATCTCTTACGACATAAACTACTTTCGCTGGTATATCTACAAAAGGAGTGTGGCTTTTTACAATAAGTGGTTTTATGCTGGGTTTCTTTTTGTTCTCTGGTTTATAAATGTGAATATCGGGAACTGTACTCTCCATCAGCTGCCAACCAGCTTTTTCCTTGTGTATCAACGCAGTGAGCAAGCGCCTTAGCCAAGTATTCCCAGAACGTGGGAAAGATATTAAGTAGGTTTCCTCACTCGTTACTCGTGGAAAAAGATATGGATGATGGTAGTATTTGCCATATACTAAATACTTGATCTTGTTCAGCGAATCATTAACAGGTGTTAAAAAAGAGCCGTACGCGTTCATATGCTTTTTTTCTAAATGACTTCTTGTAATGTTTTACATTTTGAAGCTTGTATTTTTAGTACATATAATCAGTTGATATTATGTACTTTTAACTTATGTATTACTCAAAACCACGGAATTTTCATAACTACGCTACATCTGTAATTCAAATTTCTGCTTTTACTATTTCTCCAGTAATTAGATATTATGTACTTGACTTAATACTAAATTTAAGTTCCTAAAAACCTAGTGATTTAGTCATAGTTCAGCGTTGACAATATATCTTTAAATTTTGTATTAAGAAAATCTTGAGTTTCTTTCTTCAATTTCTCTTTATGATCGCCTGGGGTAGCTTTTCTGATATGATTCAACTTGTTTTCTTCTACTTTTTTACCTCCACCTTTAAGCTCAAATAAAGCATTAATATCTTTTTCTTCAATATCGACATTAAAGCATTCTCCTAATTGTTTAACCCATGAATCAAAGTTCTGAATAAAGTCTTCATATCGCAGCCACTTAATATTTCTATCCTTAATGAGGAAATTACAATACTCGCTGTATATTTGATGGAAACGTTCTGCCCTTTCTCTTACGTACTCATCTACTGTTTGCTGTTGAACTCTCTGGCGATACTGCAAAAAATCTTTCTGCTGCCTTTCATTGAAAGGTAAAGTATGACTATAGCCTATAGAGTAGTAGTTTGATACAACAACATCTCGGGGATCTCTCAGCATTAAAACAATACAATATTTCTCCAACTTATTAATTGGAATATACTGCCGTAGTGGACCATATAAAATTCCGTTAGTACGAAAGACTTCAGCTTGCTTTTCTTCTAAGAGTTTATACACTTCTTGAGTTGAATAGTGCCAAATATAGCTAGCCAAATCCACTGATATTAAATGAAGGTATTTTTCATTCAAATACCTTATGCAATTATTCATATAAGTAGATGCACATTTTCGTGTAGTGAAAAATAACACGCTATTTTGGTCACTAGTTGATATTTTCCTGCCTCTTAATAACTTAATTTCGTTGCTATAATTTTCCTTTTTTTTATAGTTTTTTTTGATTCCTTTCACTAGCTTATTAGGTAATATTGTTCTAATTGTTTGCCGCAAGTACATAAAGTAACACCTTCGACTAATTTTGGTTTTTGGAAGACGAATAGTATTCTGCGCAGAAGTACAAGATTTCTGTAAATAAAAAGTGCTACATATTATACCATAAAATAACTATTATTTCCTGTATTATAAACTACCTTCACTTGCTGAGATACTAGCATTACTATCTGTATTAAAGTAATGTAGTGTTTTTCCTAACTACAGATAGGTTTGAAACACAGTCGAGCATGTTAAATTCATGGCGACTGCTTCTAACACTTTAGATGAAATATGCCTTTTCCCAGAGCTAGTGGTATTCTGCTACATCCCACCTCCTTCCCAAGTAAATTTGGCATCGGCGATCTTGGCGAATCTGCTTATTCCTTTATTGATTTTTTAGTACAAAGCGCGCAACAGTTGTGGCAGGTTTTACCACTAGGACCTACAGGTTATGGTAACTCTCCTTATGCCTCATACTCGGCAATGGCGGGTAATCCTCTGTTGATTAGCCCAGAAAGCTTAGAAAAACAAGGGTTGTTGACAGCCGAGGACTTCGTTAATTTACCAGAGTTTCCGCGCAACAAAGTTGATTTTGACCAAGTTGTACCAATTAAGCTTCCTTTACTCAAGAAAGCTTGCGAAAATTTTAGGGCAAAAGCAACACCGCAACAACAGCAAGAATTCGCGCAATTCTGTACAGCCAAAGCTGATTGGTTAGATGATTATGCGCTATTCATGGCGCTGAAAGATACGAATGAAGGTGTCAGTTGGTATCAATGGGAACCAGAAATCGCGCGTCGTCATCCAGAGGCTTTAGCGCGATCGCAGCAACAGCTAGAAGCAGAAATTTTCTACCACAAATTTGTACAGTTTGAGTTTTTCCGCCAGTGGAATGAACTCAAACACTACGCGAATCAGCAGGGTATCGTCATCATTGGTGATATCCCGATTTATGTAGCGCATGATAGTGCTGATGTCTGGGCAAATCCAGAGATTTTTTGTTTGGACGAAGCGACGGGCGAAGTCGCTTTGATGGCGGGAGTTCCCCCAGATTACTTTAGTGAAACAGGTCAATTGTGGGGCAATCCTGTATACAACTGGGAGAAGTTACAGCGACTCAATTTCAAGTGGTGGGTGCAGCGTTTTCAAGCAATCCTAGATTACGTTGATATTATTCGGATTGACCACTTTCGGGGATTTCAAGCTTACTGGGCGGTAGAACAAGGAGAAACTACCGCAATGAATGGAGAGTGGATTGAAGCCCCAGGGGAAGCGTTATTTCAAGCAATTAACGAACAGTTGGGTAAGCTTCCTGTGTTAGCCGAAGATTTAGGCGTGATTACGCCTGAAGTTGAGGCGCTGCGCGATCGCTTTGAATTTCCTGGAATGAAGATTTTGCAGTTTGCCTTTGGTTCGGATGCGGCTAATCCTTTTTTACCATTCAACTTTCCGCGTAACTGCGTCGTATACACAGGAACGCACGATAATGATACAACAGTAGGCTGGTTTAACAGTGCTTCTGAGTACGAAAAAGAAAGATTACAGCGTTACTTGGGTTGTTTAAGTTCTGATGGTATTCACTGGGATCTCATTCGCCTAGCATTAAGTTCGGTAGCAAATCAAGCGCTGATTCCACTCCAGGATTTATTGGGCTTACCGACAGAAGCACGCATGAATTATCCCAGTAAACCCGAAGGTAACTGGGAATGGCGCTATACTTCAGACGATCTCACTTCTGAGTTGCGCGATCGCCTCAAATCCTTGACAGAATTATACGGTCGTGCCCCCATAAGTAGGGAGTAGGAGCGAGGGACGAGGGGTGAGGGAAGAATGTAGCTGTTAGTTGGTACTGACTACTGACAATTGACCAATGCTTGAGGATGTCCTGATCCCTGACCTCTCAATAGACCTCCTGCATGAAAAGAATTGCGAATAAATTCACTGCTATATAAACAAAGTCCACGGAGGTCTCATATTCAGAGTCGCTGATTTGCTGCAAAGGTGACTTCCTGCATTTGACCTGGATTACCAATTTGTTTGGCTTTTTCTTGGTTAAATTGCACTAGCACGCCACCAGCATTTTCTGTTTTGAGTGTGAGTTCTTCCTCAGCTTCCCAAGTGCGTTGGGTTCCTTGGGGAAGAGTTCCTTCAAACGCCGTTTGACCATCAGCCGTAACCCTTAACCATGATTGGGCTTTGAGCGTTACGCTAATTCTGACTGGTTTGCTATCTTGATTCGCAGTACTAACAGATTGGACATCTGATTGTTGCGATCGCGTTTGTGTAGGTAATAACTGCTGTACGCGTTGAAAACTGCTATCTTGCAGTTGATTACGACTCAAAGTGTGTGATAAAGCATTAACAGCCCAAAAAACAACAAATAAATATAACAAATAAAGATGAATCGGTCGTAATTGTGCTGCGGGTAAGATTCGCTGCGTAGGTTTAAGTGGTAGTCGCCGATCTTCTATAGGGAAGTTGCGCGCCAACTCAGTTCCATCTAAACCAAGAGCATCAGCGTATTGCTTAATATAACTTTGAATATAAATTGATTCGGGGAGTTCTTCTCTATTTCCTGCTTCGATTGCCTTGAGTAAATGTCGTGGAATCATTGTTCTCAACGCGACTCTTTCTAAGGATAAAGCTTGAACTTGGCGCGCTTGACGTAATTGCGCGCCTATTTCTAACAACTTCTCGGCGCTTTGTTGTTCTAGCGACGGTTCAATTTTAACTTTCTGCTTCCTACACCACTTGATCATTTGTCACTCCTTGATTGCACTTGATTCCTGAATACGTATGCGGTCTGTTTGATCGCGCAAAAAACGTAGTTCAAAATCTTGTAACGGACGATAGCAGCCCTCAGGTAAAGGCGGCGGTTGTAATTGAATCAAGCCAATCGCCGTACGCTGTAACTGATGTACGGGATACCCTAATTGCTGAGCAATACGTCGTATTTGTCGATTCCTCCCCTCTTGTAAAATCACTTCTAAGCAAGTATGAGTATGATTTTGATCGACTATGCTGACACGCGCAGGTCGAGTTTTACGGTTATCCAAAATCACACCACGACGCCATTGTTGTAATACCGCTGGTGGTGGATGACCTTCTACCCACACCCGATAAGTTTTTGTAATACTGTGCCTAGGGTGCGTTAGTGCGAGTGTCAGGTTGCCATCATTAGTCAGCAGTAACGCTCCTGTAGAATCTGCATCTAGGCGTCCAACAGGATGAATGCCTTGACCGACACGTAATTCTGGCGACAGGAGATCCATAACAGTGCGGCGTCCTTGGGGATCGTGACGAGTAGATATAACTCCAGCTGGTTTGTTGAGTAAGAGATAAACTGGTTGCGGACGCGATCGCAGTTGAAGCAGTTTCCCGTCAACTGTAATGGCATCAACTTGGGGATCGGCTTTTTGTCCTAACTCAATGACTTTTCCATTGCACCGCACCCGTCCCAGCCGAATCATCTCTTCTGCTTGTCGCCGTGACGCAACACCCCACTGGGAGAGAATTTTTTGAATTCTTTCCTCCATGATAAAAAAAATTAATGAGTTCTGCCCATACAAAATTTTGTCATTGTATGTAGCAGATTGTGTACAAATATTAAAGAATCACTACGAGTTCAATCATAAGAGCTAGGGGCAAAAACGTGGGGAGTCAAAAGACAGAAGTAGAAGCGGAACACAGCCGTACATCGATAACCGAGGGCATGACTTCAGACAACCATTCTAAACAAAGTCGCATGATCGCCAAAGTGCTATCGCCTGCGGTGCGGTTGTGGTTGCGATCGCAAGTTCAGCAAGTCGCGCATCTCGATGTTCAAATTTCAGGAAGCGATCGCCAAATTCTGAGTGGCTATATTCCCCACGTATCAATATCCGCGCAAAACGCAGTTTATCAAGGATTGCACTTGACAAACATTCAACTTCAAGGTAAAAAAATTCGGACTAATTTAGGTGGAGTCTTGCGAGGTCAACCGCTACGATTACTTGAAGCTGTACCAGTTTTTGGAGAAGCGATTCTTCATCAATCAGATCTGAATGCTTCGCTTCAGTCGCCGCTACTTGCAGAAGCACTAACGACGTTACTAAAAACTTTTCTGCCAGAAAATAGTATTAAAAATCAAACGGTAACTTGGGAGCAAGTTACTTTGGGAAGCGATCGCCTAACAATTCAAGGTTCAATCATAAGCGATCGCAAAATGCCACTCATGCTTGACGCGCGATTAGGATTAGTTGGTAGTCAAGAATTAGCGCTAAAAAAACTGCAAATTCATTCGCATTTGGGATTACACGAGATCGACGACTATCAAATCGATCTTGGTTCGGAAGTTGCGATTGAAAAACTGACTTTAAACTCAAATCAGTTGGTATGTTCTGGTCGTATTAACGTACTTCCCTAAATATTGAGCGAATGAATTCGCAGCTAGCAAACAAAGCCCACGCAGGTGGGCTTATTAGTTTTAGTGTGCCTGCGCACACTTCGTCTATATAGCCCCGACTAAAGTCGGAAGGCATCTGGGATTTTTGGGCAACGATCCGATCATTTCCGACATTTGAGCCGATCTTTTCCTACTGCCAATCGTCATCGATTTTTCTAAGCTAGATGATGTCAGCGATTCATAAGTGCGATCGCTTTTAACAGTTACAAAATTCTACTGCACGGCTTGACATTCATTTGGATTGCATAACTTCATTCCGGCTGCTTGTACAGGCACGTCGTAGGTAAATTTGTGCTAGAGCGATCGCGCAATAGCTAGTACGTATATTTAAACCCACAACTATCAAAACGGCAAAACTATGACTATTTTTTCGGAAAAAATCCTTAAAAAGACGAAAGCGATCGTCACACTAACAGCAACTTTAATGTCTACTACAGCAATTGCTACTAGTCCAGCACTAGCTGACTCATATAAAGCATTCCCAGGTAGTATGTGTCAGCACTCAACTTCTACCGATCTTCCCAAGCTGGTTCGAGGACCAAATTACATATATAACTCTAGTACTTCGTATGCGTATGTAGCTTGTCCCATTGTTCGGGGAGTTCCTGGAGACGATGAAGGCACTACGACTGGACCTTATACAACTGTTTATGTCCTTAAAAATTACAACAATCAAACAGTGACTTGCACTCTTTCAGGTTACTGGTCAGATAGCGGTGGTGCAAGTAGTCAGAGTGCGAGCACAAGTACTCAAGGAATGTCATCCATGAGTACGGCGAGAGTCGCTAAAAGAAATATTTATGGACTTTTTTGCAGCTTAGCACCACATAGTGGGATTTACAGTTATTACTCGTTCTTCAAGTGAGCGTGTTCAGATCAAATTGCTTTTGACGCACAAACACAGGGACATAAAGGAAAGTTACCTGACATCTATTTATTCCCTACTGAAAAATATTGACGATTTTGTAAATCAAGCACTTAAAACTAAGAGTAAATATGGTTCCTCCTCCTATCGAATTCGCATCCTTTCAAGATGTTTTGGATCTCATTGAAACCAAAAAAGCAGAGTTTGCTCAAGCTCCTTTATTTCAATTCATGCAAGATAGCAGTATCTCTCCGTTACAACGACTAGGATTTTCTCCTTGTATTGCCCATTTCATCATGAGTTTTGGGGATCTCAATAAATATGTATTTCGTGACGAGACTAGCAACTTTAATCTAGTTCAAAACGCGATCAACGAGCATACCTATGAAGATGACCATCATTGGCATTGGTTCCTGCGAGATTTGCAGGTGCTAGGATTTGACTGTCCTAAAAGCTTTGTGGATACCTTACGATTTCTCTGGAGTAACGACACTTGCATTACTCGGCAATTATCCTATCAACTCTCTGCATATACCCTAAATGCCGATCCAATTGTCAAAATGGCAGCTATTGAAGCTATTGAAGCCACAGGTAATATTTTATTTAGCCACACTACACGAGTTGCTCAGGAGTTACAAAGCATCACGCAACAAGAATATATTTACTTTGGTAAGTTTCATCTCACTGTTGAAACGGGGCACACTATTAGAGATGGCAATAGCGAGTTTCAACTCGCATCTATTCCTTTAAGTTTGGAGATGAGACAACAAGCATTAGATGTTGTCAATGATGTCTTCGATCTCTTCACAGCTTGGTTAAATGAAATGTTAATCTATGCGAAGCTCCACCCCGTTCAAAATTGGCTTTCTCCTACTCTCGATCGCGCATAACTCGACACGCAGCTAAACCTTTAAAGCTTCTATTTAGCGATCGCTAATCAAAGAATTCATTCAGCCAATACTTTTATACCAGCGCTGCTACAGAAGCAGGTTGCAGGTGGATTTGTGCTGCGTCAAATAACGTTGGCAGCAACAAACAGTTTACATACAAACTCAAAAAAGAAAGGATAAAACTATGGCGATTATTTCAGGAAACCCAACCAACGGAAACGATGTCATCGTTGCGGATGGAGCTAATGACATTATTGATGCACTTGCAGGCAGCGATCGCGTCGATGGCGGTGGTGGTAATGACGCTCTAATCGGCAACACAGGTAATGATAGTTTGTTCGGTAATACAGGCAACGATACTCTCCTAGGAAATACAGGTAATGACGTTCTAAGAGGTGGATTAGGCAGTGACATTCTCGATGGTGGAGAGGGCATTGATCGCGTTACTGAGTCGGGTGATGCGACTATCCGCCTGAACAACACCAGTTTAAGAATCGGTAATGAAACTGATACACTCAGCAACATTGAAACAGCAACACTCACGGGAGGTGAAGGTAATAACTCAATTAGTGCCTTTGAATTTACCCTTGGATCGGTAACTCTTAATGGCTTAGCTGGTAACGATCAACTAAGAGGTGGTACTCGCAATGACACGCTCAACGGTGGAATTGGCAACGATCTGCTTGATGGTCAAGCTGGTGATGATGTCCTCAATGGTGGTGATGGTAATGATAACTTAGAGGGCGAGGCTGGCAATGACACATTGAATGGTGGCGCAGGCATTGACCGAGTTACCGAGTTCAGCGATTTTAACCTCACTTTGACCAACAATGCTTTAGTGGGTGAGGGCATCGATCAATTAAATAGTATTGAAACCGCGTTACTACGTGGAGGTAACAATGGGACTGTCGTTGACGCTTCTCAATTCACCTTGGGATCTGTTGATATTGGCGGTGGAAATGGCAACGATCTCCTCTTTGGTGGCAGCGGTAATGACGAACTTGATGCGGGTTCATCAGGCTCCGACACGCTTAGAGGCAGTTTGGGCAATGATATTTACGAAGTCACTGGCTTTAACGATACCGTTATAGAGAACCCTGGTGGTGGCATCGATACTGTTGAGTCTGACGGCAGCTTTACGCTGGGAGCCAACGTAGAAAACTTGGATCTCAAAGGTTTTGACGCGGTTAATGGCACAGGCAACGAGCTTAATAACTTTATTGATGGCAACCGAGCTAATAATATGCTCAACGGAGGAGTTGGCAATGACACTCTCAAAGGCAGTCAAGGTGACGATGTCTTGATTGGCGGTGTTGGTAATGACCAGTTCTTGTTTAGCACAGGCAACGCCTTTCGATTTGACGATCTTGGTGTAGATACCATTACAAACTTTAGTGTGGGTAGCGACAAAATTGTTTTATCCAAAACCACATTTGACACGCTCTTTAGTGGTGCTGGCGGTACTTTGAATCCGTCTGAGTTTGAGGTCGTCGATAGCTTCTCTGAACAGTTCTCCAGTAATGCCAAGATTACCTATAACTCGGTCAGAGGCAACTTATGTTTTAACCGCAATGGCTCAGTGGTTGTGGGCGGCGATGCGGAAGGGAATATCATTGCTGACCTTAATCCTAGCAATACTCCTGGTGGATCTCCTAATATCAGTGCCGCAGACATCCTAATTGTCGCCTAGGTATAAAACTGAACACTTTATTCTTTTGACTTTGCTGGTAGTGGGTAAGAGCGCGATCGCGAAGTGTTTCTGGAGAGAATCGCAACTACCCATTACTAACCCTCAGTACTGCTGACACTATTGTGACTTAACACATGAGGAAATGTAATTATGCTTGCTTTACGAAAAAGTTTTAGCGCTCTTTTTATTACTAGTCTGCTGTTTACAGGCTCGGTGGCTTCATTACCCGAAGCCCGCGCCCAAATTCCAGAAGCGCCAGCAGATAGCTTGAGCCGCACCAATATTCTGCTACAAGATGAGTTGTATTTTGGCAGATCTCGACCAGACGGTATTGTTTCTGAGGAACAATTTCAAAGATTTTTACGCAATGTCGTCACGCCGCGTTTTCCTGATGGATTGACAGTCGTTGATGCTAGTGGACAGTTTCGTACCAGCACAGGAGCAATTATTAGAGAACCAACGAAGATATTAATTTTGATTTATCCGAATAACCTTGCAAAAAGACGTGCAATTGAGGAAATTATTAGCCTCTACAAGACGCAGTTTCAACAAGAATCAGTTTTACGTGTTACAAGTGTACCTGTACGAGTTGGGTTTTGAAATTAGGTAATGGGGAATGGGTAAATAGATATTTTTTACAATGACTAGTTACCAACAGTTTTAATTATTAACATGAGTCTATTTTGTCTTGTTCATGGTGCTTTTCAAGGGGCTTGGTGTTGGGATTTACTCACTCCCCGATTAGAAGCACAAGGTCACAAAACTGTCGCAATGGATTTGCCAATTGAAAATGCATCTGCTACTTTGTCTCAGTTTGCGGATGCAGTTATACAAGCACTACCAAAAACCGATGATGATATTGTCTTAGTTGGTCACTCAATGGCTGGTACTATCATTCCTCTTGTCGCCGAAGCCATCGAAGTGCGTCAACTCATATTCGTAGCTGCGCTGATTCCGTATCCTGGAGTCAGTACACTCGATCAATTTTCGCATCATCTTGATTCTGAAACCCTCGAATCATTCAAGTATCAGCCAAAAGATCCAACTAAACTCGAACAGTTTCATTCTGAGCCTGATATGTTTGAACCTGCTTCGGTAGGGAAAGATTTTTCAGATGCAGCCGTATTAAGAGAGTTTTTCTATTCTGATTGTCAACCAGAGGTAGTACAGTGGGCGATCGCGAAAAGTCGTTCGCAACAATCTCTAGCATATATTTTTGAACCAAATCCACTCACCGCTTTGCCTGCGGTCGAGCGCAAATATATTGTTTGTATTAATGACCGCATAATATCTTCTACATGGTCGCGTTATGCTGCGCGCCAACGCCTAGGAGTCGATGCGATTGAGCTAGCTTCTGGACATTGCCCGCATCTGTCGTGTCCTGACCTTCTTGCTGCGGTATTAATGAGTCATTAAGGTTTTATCAGCAATTATCGTTAAAGTTAATTGTTGCTATAGCTAATTTATGCAACCTCAGGGTTTTATACGGCTGACCACGATAGAGTATCGAAAGCATTGCCTTGAATCTTGCAGTTTTGTTTCACTGATCGTTGCGGCACAATATATTAGCTCTACTTCAAATTTCTATCGCTCCTAGTGCCTTTAGTGTTAATTTTTGCGCTGTGGTTAAACCTGTTGTACCTGTGATGTTCATCTGTTCATAAAGCCTCGGCGCTCTTAGTGTTGTAATACACTCTCCAGTGTTAACATCCCAGAGTTTAATGTTTTGATCTGTTCCGCCACTAGCTAGCATTTTTCCATCAGGACTAAATGCGATCGCCCACACTTCCCCCAAATGACCGCTCAAAGTTTTAAGACACGTACTCGTTGCAACATCCCACAATTTCACCGTTTTATCGTGACTGCCGCTAGCTAAAATTTTACCTTGAGGGCTAAACGCAACACACCAAGCAACACCCTTATGTTCCTGTAGAGTCTTGAGATGACCTTGTTTGTTCCACAACTTAACGGTTTTGTCATCACTTGCACTTGCAATCATTTCCCCGTCAGGACTAAACGCAACGCCAAAAACTAAACTGGTGTGTCCGGCTAAAGATGCGATGCAATCTCCCTCTAAGTTCCATAGCTTGACAGTTTGGTCATCATGTCCACTCGCTAAAGTTTTACCATCAGGGCTAAATGCGATCGCCCATGCGCGACAATCACTCGATAAGAGTAAACATTTACCTGTACGAACGTCCCATAATTTAATCGTGCGGTCATTATCACAACTGGCAATGATATCACCACGCGGACTAAAAACCGCAGAAAATACTGTATTAGCGCGGCTTTGAAAACCTTGCAGAATCCGTTGGAGTTGACCTGTAGCAGTATTCCATAATTTGATTGTGCCGTTGTTACTACTGCTAGCTAAAGTATGACCATCGGGGCTAAACGCCACACACCACACCCAGCTATCGTGTCCTGAACGCGATTGAACGCATTCTCTTGATTGGATATGCCATAACTTAATCGTTGTATCATCACTCGCACTTGCCAAAAACTGACCATCAGGACTAAACGCAATTGATTTGATACTGGCGCTGTAGCCTTGCAATGTGCGTAGCGATCGCCCTGTCTTCACATCCCACACAACGACGGTGCTATCGAAACTACCACTTGCGATCGCTTGACCGTCAGGATGAAACGCAACTGACCAAATCCAACCAGAGTGCTTTTGTAAGGTTTTTGCGCATTGTCCCGTTGCCACATTCCACAACTTCACTGTACAGTCGTAGCTACCACTCGCCAGCATTGTTCCATCAGGACTAAAGACAACGAATGCGGCGGGTTCAGTATGTCCCTCAAATGTTGTGCGACATAGACCTGTATTGACATCCCACAGCTTAACAGTACAATCCCAACTACTGCTTGCGATCGCTTGACCGTCAGGACTAAACGCAATCGACCTTACCCAATGCGCGTGTCCTTGTAAAACTTTAATGGTTTCTCCAGTGTCAAGATCCCAAAACCTCACGGTTTGGTCATAGCTGCTACTGGCGAGTAGACAACCATTAGGGCTAAAGGCTGTGGCTGTGACATGATTTGTGTGTCCTCTAAGGATTTTTAAGCATTCGCCTGTTGAGACATTCCATAATCTAAGCGTACAATCAAAACTTCCTGTTACTAAGAGATGACCTTGAGGATGAAACGCGATCGCGTGCGCCCAGCCCGTATGTCCTTGTAATACATGGAGACATTCACCTGTTGCTAAGTTCCAAAGTCGCACGGTTTGATCGAAACTCGCACTCGCTAAGGTTTGTCCATCAGGGCTAAACGCAATTGAAATTACCCAACTTTTGTGACCTTCACAAGTCAATAATTCTGTATAGTTAGCTGTGTGCCATATGCGCACTTTACTATCCGCATTACCCATTGCCAAAAGGCGACCATCAGGACTAAAAGCAACTGATAAAGCACTATTTAAAACACCTGTAAAAACTGATTTATTTAAGTCTGCACCAGAAAAGTTAACTTGGTGTAAATTCGTCCCAATAAGATACGCTTGCCAGATTTTTAAAGACGAAAAATCATAACTACAAAGATCGACTTGGAAGTAACGTAAGAGATTAATTATATTTCCCCCACCGTAGCCTAGCAAAAAGGGAGGCGATCGCAACTGCACAATAATATCGCTGAGTTGATGTTCCACTTGCCGAAGAGAGCCTAAATCAGTCATGAGTCTAGCTGCAAGTGGCGCAAGAATAACTCGTGTTTGACTTTCCCGAATGTAGTCTTTAGAAGAAGCTTTAATTAAAGCATGGGATAAGAACAATTGTAGCCGCTGTGTAAGAATTTCTGCACGATCTTGCTCGATCAACTGTTCGGTTACATACTCCATTACAACAGGTTGTAAAGTAAATAATTTATGATTTTTTTCCAAGAGCGATCGCCGTCGTAAAGATAGCAAAGCTTCTAATAATTTTGATTGCGAGATTTGGGGAACAAAATCTTCACGCAGTTCTGCTAAAGTTACCCATTCGCGGTTAATTGCGAGCCAATACATCACTTGTTTTTCTAACTCGGATAAGCGTTGAAACTGCTCATCTAATAACGCACTAATATCGCCAAATGCGATCGCCTCCTGTGCTAAAAATTCGCTGACGCTTCCATCAAACAAATCGCGGACAGTTGTGGCAACAATTTTGAGTGCTAAAGGATTTCCCGCATAACTTGTCTGTAACTGTTGCCAATCGATTTCTGACGTGCAAAAACAGTTATTACTTTGACAGATTTCTTTCACTTCTGTCGTGCTTAAGCCAATTAAAGGTAAACTACGAATTGGTAAAAGATTTCCTTCTAGTGCGGTTATGGTTTTCGGTTGTTCGCGACTTGTCAGCAACAGACAACTTGTATGAAGTTCCGCACCGATCCGCCGCATAACCT
The DNA here is from genome assembly GCF_000317555.1 of Gloeocapsa sp. PCC 7428. Classification (GTDB taxonomy): domain Bacteria; phylum Cyanobacteriota; class Cyanobacteriia; order Cyanobacteriales; family Chroococcidiopsidaceae; genus Chroogloeocystis. The sequence goes on along the minus strand of NC_019745.1, from coordinate 1,367,038 downwards.
CGCCATAATTCTCATAACCTTGGCGATACTGTCCAGCGTGTCCGTCACCTAGTACTGCATCAACATTGTCCCAAACAATTAAACATCGCAAGTCGCGTAAATATTGCATTAATAGTGATATTTGAGCTTCGTAAGTTTCCGGTAATGCATCGTGTTTCGCAACAACCTGAAGTAGTTGCGTCAAAACTTCTACAATCGGTGGTGCATCGCGTAGCGATTGCCAAATCAAAACATCAAATTGACCTTGAATTTGGGTTGCTAACTTCGTTGCGAGTGCGGTTTTACCAATACCACCCATACCTAAAATTGCAACTAACCGACAGCGATCTTGAGCGATCCACTGCTGTAATAGTGCTAATTCTGTGCTGCGTCCGTAGAATACCGAAACATCGATTGCTTCTTCCCAATACTGAGATTTTTGGCGCGTCAGTGCGATCGCATTGTAATTTGTACCGCTTTGCTGTACTCGCCGCCGTATTACTGCTTGCAGATTATTTTTTGTGACTTGTTCCCCGAATGCTTGTGTTAGTTGTTGCCATAGTTGAGCACCAACATCACGAATGTGCCCTGTATCATATCCAGCGTGTGCCGCAATTTGCGGATAAGTCCACCCTTGCCAAGAGTAACGAAAGACAAGTTCTTGAATATCTTTAAGCTTCTGTCCTGCTATAAGTGTATCTAACAGCGCTAAAGCTTCTTCAGCAGACATCAATAAATCTTGCATACAACATACACTCTCTGCGTCATTCAGGATAAATCTGATCCCGTCATCCATACGAGAGAAACTTCACGCCGCCTGCTAAGAATTACGCAAATGTAGTTCTGCGATCGCTATAAAATGTCGTAAGCGTGACTCGTCACCGTAACACCAAGTTAAAAAGACCAGAACGGTTACTCAAAATCAAAGCGTGGTAAAACCTGCAAAAGTGAGTCTGATTTATGCTTGTAGCCACTAAAAAGCAGTATCCCTAAACACAGGCAACAGCAGCGATTCAGCTAAACTCGTCATTTCTGAATCTCTACCGTATGGGATACTGCTGCATCTATTCAACTTTTACTAAACTGAGCCGCCGAGTTATCTACTCAGCAGCAAAATCAAAATATTGTGTCTGTTGTAATTGCACCACTTAAATTAGCACCAGCTAAGTTAGCACCCGTAAAGTTTGCTTTGGTCAAATTAGCATTGACCAAAAGTGCGTTACGGAAATCACCGTTGATCGCAATTCCGTCAATAAATGTACTACTCGTCAAATCAGCACCCACTGAATTTGCATCACTACCATCGATAAAGAGTGCATCAGTAAAGTTTGCCTTGATCAAGTTGGTATCTCTCAAAGCCGCATCTGTGAAGTTACTTCCGATAAAGCTTCCGACTTCCAAGCTGGCTCCGTTGAGATTTGCACCTGTGAAGTTGGTTAAACTATCTCCAATGGCTTCTTTTAAATCAGCCCCTGTGAGTGTAGCATTCGTAAAGTCTGCTCCTGTTAAGTCCGTTTTTTGAACCAACGCATTGTCGAGTACGGCTCCGTTGAGGATTGCCCCAGCTAAGTTAGCTTCGCTCAAGTCCGCTCCATCGAGTTCAACTCCAGTTAAGTTAGCCCCACTGAGGTTAGCTCCCTTAAGATTAGCGCCGCTGAGATCAGCATCTCTCAAGTCTGCACCACTGAGATCCGCATTTTCTAAAAAGATATCTTCGGCAACAACATTACTAAAATTAGCACCTATCAGTTGGCTATCAGACAGATTCGCGTTGTTTAACTGCGTTGCAAACACCTGACCATTAGACGCAACGAAGGAGCTAAAATTCACACCGCTTAAGTTGAGATCACCTCCTATGAAGTTGTTGAGAATTGCACCATTAAACCTCGCACCAGTTAAATCAGCGTCAGCAAGATTCAACCCAGCTAAATCTGTAGGTTGAATAACTCGTACCCCGTTACGCAGTCCATCAAAAGGACGAAAATCACCACCACCGAGAAAAACGTCTTCCAAGCTAACTTGTGATAAATTAGCGCCCCGAAAACTAATACTCAATGGAATCGGCTGCCCGGTTTGTGGATCAAGCACGCGACTGACATCAGTGATAGCGACACCGCTCAAATTGGCAAGGTTAAAATTAACGGTACCCCCAATGTCAATATCTGTAATGTTGGCAAGTCTAAAGTCAGCACCTGTCGCATTGATATTGGCTAAAACGGCACCTTCTAAAGTAGCTTCTTGCAGATTTGCATCGACTAAGGTGGCTCCTGTGAAATCCGCAGCTTTTAAATCAGCTTTAAATAAATCGGCTCGTGTAAAATTCGCATTGGTTAAGTTTGGTCGATTAGATTGTTCGCCGCTGAGACTTGCCTCTCTTAAAATTGCATCGGTGAGATTAGCATTGGATAAATTAATGTTTGTTGTATCGACCAACGTTAAATTCGCGCGTCTGAGATTTGCTCCACTGAGATTGACATTCTCTAGCTTAGCTTTGAATAAATTGGCTGGTTGCGGAAAGTTGTTATTGGGCGCGAAAACAGCATTAGAAGCATTAACATTAAGCAAAAACGCTTCTTCAAAATTGGTGCTTCTTAAAAGCGTACTCACAAAACTGACATTTTCCAAGCGAGATTTAAAAAAGTTGGAACCGTTCAAGTTTTGATTGTTAAAATTATTGCCTATCAAAGTTTGATTGCTAAAATCTATCGCTGGCATAGCTAACTCCGTAAATAAGGTAAGATTTATTGTTGATGTTTATTTGTTAATACTTAAGTTATTCTTATAAACAACAAACCTCATTAAAATATCAGTTCAACTACTGATACCAATTTGTCTCAATTAACAATGAACTCTGGCTTTTGGAGCCAGAATTGCAAATGTAATGTTATTGAGAGTTTATAGAAATTCTTAGGTATTAGTTTTACTAATTGCAAGAATGAATATACGAGATATGAATCTTGCACACAAGTAATTTTTTTTCAAAAAAAATGTAAGTTTATTTCGTTTAATTTAAAAAATATTAAAGCAATAAATATTAAATTTTCCAGATGAGCCTTGGTGCAACAGAGTTCTGGAGCTTCAAGTGTGCAAATTATAAAATGTCAAGCTCAATATTTCAAAAAAATCTTGTATCTTGATATTTATGCAATCGAAAAAATCTTATTTTTTGTGGTTAAGCATTAAAGATATTGCTACTATGTATTAATACGTTTTATCAATGCGAGCTAACACTTCAAAGTGGCACTTATATAGATATTGAATACTGTAAAAATTGTATTTCGATACGTATAGACGTGATCGCGATCGCTTGCTTTTTTTGTTCGCTTAGGTATAGAATCTTAGTTGTTGAGAGCTTATTTGTTCGCTAAAAAAATAATTTATCAAACCATTTGCATTGCAGCGATCAACACCAAGTTACTAAATTTATTTAACTTCAACCAAAAAAAATGTTTTGCCAATCGCGCTCAGGGTGTATTTAATTGGTTTAAGTCTGCTTGAGATCATGGCTATAGTTAAAATAAGCATGATATTTTGTTTATCATTTATTATGCAAAGTATTGCTATGCCAATTTAACATCTAGAAAATCAACCGACCAAGTATTTATTCACTTAGCTTTTGAAAATAAGTCAGATGAGGGAGCTTAGAAAGAGCAAGATTTTGGTAATTGAAAATGAGCCTCAAACACTTTCTTTGCTTGTAGAATGTTTAGAAGATCAGGGATTTGACCCAATTGGTGCCAACACTGGTTTGCTTGGGATTCAGCAGGCACAACAAAACCCCGACTCAATTATCTGTGATATTTCATTACCAGACCGCTCCGGTTACGATATTTTGGAGGCTTTGCGTCAAGATTCAGTCACAGCCGTTATTCCTTTCATTTTCTTGACGGGTAAAGTTAGTTATGCAGACATTCGTAGAGGTATGGAATTGGGGGCGGATGATTATTTAATCAAGCCATGTTTGTTAAAAGATTTAGTGCGAGCTATCAACATTCAATTGGAAAAACGTGCTAAATTGCAAAGCTTGTATGCAGCGCGAAACCAAGTTATTGTCAGCCAGCCACCGGCAAAAAACAAACAACTTACAATCACTCACTCACTTTTTCCATCAGGGACAAAGTGGAATGAAGTTTTCGAGTTTATCGAGTCTAACTATCATAAACAAATTACACTGAGTGAAGTAGCAAAAGCGGTTGGCTATTCACCTGCTTATTTAACCAATTTAATTGCTCAAGATACGGGCAACAGCGTACACAACTGGATTATTAAAAGAAGGATGTTAGCAGCGTCTTCTTTGTTAACAGAAACAAAACTATCAGTAAGTCAAATTGCTGACGCGGTGGGTTATCAAGATGCAAGTTATTTCTGTCAGCAGTTTCGTCAATACTATGGAATGTCACCAAAAGCGTGGAGGAACAATAAGAAAACCGCTCCCGCGAATGAATTGCTAAGCGACTCAATACTCTGCGCAAGTTGAAACTGCTTGTGAATATTGAAATATTGAAACCGAACTAGCTTCTAAGTAAAGGTAATATCAAGGTTGCAAAGTAATAAACTAATGGTGCAGTAAACACATAGCTATCTGCACGGTCTAAAATCCCACCATGACCAGGAATTAACTGTCCGGAGTCTTTAACTCCCGCATCGCGTTTCATCATCGATTCGGTTAAGTCTCCGAGTAAGCTGGCGATACCAATTAGTAGCCCTAAAATTAACCCAGTTATCGCCCAAAAAGACCATTGCAAATACCAAGCACCCGCGACCGCAACCGCAACACTCGCAGCCACGCCAAAAATCGCGCCTTCAACAGTTTTCTTGGGGCTAATATCCGAAAGTCGCGTGCGACCAAATAATCGACCAATGGTATACGCACCAATATCCGCTGCCCAAATACAGAAAAATGCCAGCAGGGTAAAAATTAAACCTTCGGGTAAAGCGCGAAAATCAACCGACGTTTCGGGTACATAACCTGCTAAAGGAATATTAGCAGTTGTTGCACTACCAAGCGATCGCAACCGTACCCAGTAACTTGGCAAATATCCACCATAAAATAAACCTAAAATTGATGTGGAAATATCAGCGATAGTCGCAAGTTTTGGTTGAAATAATAGATAAAAACAAATAAATGTTCCGGCTACAGGCATGACAGCATCTGCTAGTGTCGATGAAACTGTAGCAATAACAAGTAAAGCTTGACTAACTACCAAAGTTGTTTTTGCAGCAGGAGCAATTCCCTTCGCGCGGACAAGTTGGAAGTATTCCAACTGCCCTAAATAGACAATAACAGCAAACATAATCGTAAAATACCACCCTCCCAAAATACTACCGGTGAGGGCGATCGCGATCGCAATGATTCCACTAACAATCCGAGACCAGGGCATACATGAGGGGTGAGGGGTGAGGGGTGAGGGGTGAGGGATTTCCCCACATTTTATGCAATAACCTTTAAATAATTGGCTTTAGTCTAACTTTTCACCACTCAGAATAAAAATGGGATCGACAGCGGCAAAAGTCTGGGAAAAACCCCGCGTCTCCAAACGGTTGACAGCAGATTGAACAACTTCGACATTGCGAGCGTGTAACTCTGCAAAGCTCTGAGATACAGCATACAGACTTTCTAGATTACTTGCAGTAGCAACAACTCTACCTTGAGGTAATAAGTAGCGCCAGACTTCTTGCATAATTGTTTTAATCGAACGACCGCCTTCGATACACACGCGATGGGGAGGTTTGGGCAAACTTGATAAACATTCTGGGGCGCTACCTTCTACAACTTCGACATTCTTCACTTCAAAGCGATCGCAGTTACGACGAATTAAATTGGCAACTTCAACGTCGCGTTCCACCGCAACAATCTGTCCGTGAGGACACAACAACCCGACTTCGACAGGAATTGTGCCAGTTCCTGCACCAATATCCCATAAAACGGTATCAGGTTGAATCCGTAGCTGCGCTATGAGCAATAATCGAATGTCGCGTTTGCTGAGGGGAATTCCTGGTAAGCGTTCAAATAACTCGTCAGGAATTCCAGGAGTAAGATAAGGCCACAATTGTGAAGGCATAGGAAAAAGATACCATTGCGATCGCTTATAGTCCAAAGCTATAAAGGCTGGTAGAAGCTCAAAACAGCATTCATGGTTAATCAGATATTAGGGAATCGCTACGAAGTACAGCAACAACTGGCAAAAAAATCTGGACGCCGGACGTTATTAGCGCGCGATTTGACAACTCAAGAGTTTGTTGTCGTGAAGTTACTGTCGTTTAGTCATGATTTTGAATGGGACGATTTGAAACTGTTTCAGCGCGAAGCAGAAATTTTAAAGACCGTTACCCATCCGGCAATTCCCCGTTACTTAGATTATTTTGAGCTTGATGCATCGCATTTTAAAGGATTTGCGCTCGTACAAACGTATCTTCCGGCAAAATCTTTAGAGGAACATCTCAAAGCAGGGGTAATATTTAGCGAATCTGATGTCAAGCAAATTGCCACAGAACTTTTAGAGATTCTGATTTACCTCCACGGGCATCAACCACCCGTTATTCATCGCGATATTAAGCCAAGTAACATTTTATTGACAAGTTCAGAAAATCGTGTAGATGTTTATCTTGTTGATTTCGGTTCAGTACAAACGCTTGCCGCCCGCGAAGGTGGCACGATGACAATTGTTGGTACGTATGGTTATATGCCGCCAGAGCAATTTGGCGATCGCGCAGTTCCTGCATCGGATCTTTACAGCCTAGGTGCTACTTTGATCGCATTAGCCACAGGTACGCATCCGGCTGATTTACCATACCGCGACGGACGAATTCAATTTGAGCAAGCAACAACGCTGAGCGCTGGCTTTAAGCGGTGGTTAAAACGCATGACCGAACCTAGCCTAGATCGTCGCTTCGCCTCAGCTAAACAGGCTTTACACGCACTTGAGCAGCCAATAATCAACGACACAGCTTTAACAATTAGTCAGCCATTCAATAGTAAAGTCTTACTTCACAAGAATACAAACGTTTTAGAAATTACCTTACCGCCAAAAGGATTTAGCCCTGAAATCATTGGTTTAACGCTGTTTGCCGTTGCCTGGAATTCTTTTATCGTCGTGTGGACGGGTTTTGCGGTTCTTGTAGCCCCTTTCCCTGTGAATCTATTTTTTACGTTGTTTTCCCTACCGTTTTGGGGTGCAGGCGCAGGAATGGTGTGGCAAATTGTCTCTAACTTATTTCGCCGCGTTCGCTTGCGAATCGATCAACAACACATTTCGCTCAGTCACGAAATATTTGGCTGGCGGTATCGTCGTCCGCGTGTCGCCCCGATGCAGCGTATTACGAAATTAGAACGGACATCAAAGTTTGTCAGTATCTTTAACAAAAGTGAGCGCGATCGCGTTGAAATTAAGCCACAAATCAATATCTGGGTAGGAACGCAAAAATATGAACTCGGCGCGCATGGTTTACTGACCGAACCAGAAATTGATTGGCTAGCGCGCGAACTCAGCGAATGGTTAGAGTTACCAGTGACAAAAGAGTAGGTGTAATATACAAACAAACGCTCACTTCCTATCTATATTTAGTTAGGAAGGTTTCCAGGAGGCAGGTATGTTCGGTTTAGGATGGGCAGAGGTAGGTGTGATTGCGATCGCTGCAATCTTAATTTTTGGTCCTAAGAAGATTCCAGAAATGGGAAGTGCCTTGGGTAAAACCTTGCGTGGTTTTAAAGAAGAGTTGAAAGGCGCGCAAGATGAGGATTTAGAGCAAGACCAGAAAGATTCTTGATATAGCAGGGGTCAGAGATCAGTGGACAGTGAACAGTGAAGAGAGTGTGGGAGGACTTTGTCAACTGTCAACTGTCAACTATTAGGGGATTTAGGGGACTTCTTAGAACTGATTAGCAACTGAAGACTGAACGCTAATTTGCGTGTCATTGGTTGTCGTGGACTCATTAAGCTGCTGAATTTCATCTTTGATGGGGCGACGCGCTTCGATTAAGCTAATAGCACGGCTCACACTCTCAGGTAGAATCACAACTAAACTACCTTCAGAAGCACTATCTAATCCTTTATTAATCGCCGTTGTTTCGTCCAAAATGGACTCATAAGGACAATCAGGTTTGACTTGCATTATCCCTTTAAGAATAAGTTCAGCAGCCGAACCACGCGATCGCCCACGAGTATCATCGTCTTCTTTGATGATAATGCGGTCGAAGATGCCTGCGGAGAGTTTACCAAGCGTTATAAAGTCTTCGTCGCGGCGATCGCCAGGACCACCAACAACACCAATTCTTTCGCCAGGCCAATTGCGGATAAAACCGCCAAGGGCTTCGTAGCTGTGCGGATTGTGCGCGTAGTCGATCAGCGCATGGTAGCGACCTAAATTAAATAAATTCATCCGCCCTGGCGTTTGATTGACCGAGGCTTTGAATGTATTTAACCCTGCGCGAATTTGCTCGATCGAGACTCCCTGGACAAATGCGGCTAAGCTTGCGGCTAACGCATTCGCAATCATAAACGGTGCTTTGCCTGCCATTGTGAGGGGAACATTCACCGCTTGTTCGATGCGTAGTGTCCAATCGCCTTTAAGAATTGATAAGTAGCCATTTTCATACACTGCTGCCAAACCGCCTTTTTGCGTATGCTGCTTGACAAGTTCGTTGTCAGGGTTCATTGTAAAGAAAGCTACTTGGGATTTGACGCGATCGCGCATCGCCGCAACGCGTGAGTCGTCAGCATTGAGTACCGCATAACCATTCGGTAACACTGCTTCTGCGACAACACTTTTAAGGTGTGCCATTTGGTCGATTGTATCAATATCACCTATACCTAAGTGATCCGCCGCGACGTTTAACACAACACCGACATTACTCGCATCAAACGCTAACCCAGAGCGTAAAATTCCGCCGCGTGCCGACTCTAACACCGCAACTTCTACAGTCGGGTCTTGTAGTATCAGTTGAGCGCTTTGCGGACCTGTGTTATCACCTGGTTCAACTAAATAATCGCCGATGTATGTACCATCGGTTGTTGTATAGCCAATCGTTTGACCAGTTTGTTTAAAAATATGCGCAAGTAATCGCGTTGTTGTTGTTTTGCCATTTGTACCCGTCACCGCCAAGATGGGGATGCGGCTGGGTTTTTCGGGTGGAAAGAGCATATCCAGCACAGCACCTGCAACATTACGTGGAATCCCCCGACTGGGGCTAACGTGCATTCTAAATCCAGGAGCCGCATTCACTTCGACAATCACGCCATCGACTTCGCGTAAAGGACGCGTGATATCTTGGGTAACAATATCAATTCCGGCAATATCTAAACCTATAATTTGAGCGACACGCTGCGCTAACCAGACGTTTTCGGGATGAATGTCATCAGTACGGTCTACCGCAATTCCACCGGTACTTAAGTTTGCTGTCGCGCGCAGATAGCAAATTTCATCTTGAGGGAGTACTGTATCGAGCGTGTATCCTTGTCTTTCTAGAAGTTGATAGCTTGTGCGATCAAGTTCGATGCGGGTTAAAACATTGTCGTGTCCTTCGCCGCGATTCGGGTCGCGATTCGTTTGGTCGATGAGTTCTTCAATTGTACTCACACCATCGCCAATAACGTGTGCTGGAACGCGTTCGGCAACCGCGACGACTTTGCCATCAACAACTAATACGCGATGATCGCGACCTGTATAAAACCGTTCGACAATCACTGAACGCGAAACATCTCTAGCTGCATCGTAAGCAGCTTCGGCTTCTTCCCAGTTGCGAATATCAATTGTAATCCCGCGACCGTGATTCCCGTCGAGGGGTTTAATGACAATAGGATATCCACCGACCTCTTCGATTGCCGTTTCGAGTTCATCAAAATAGCTGATCACTGTGCCTCTCGGAACGGGTACACCGGAGTTGGCAAGAATGCGTTTTGTTCCTTCTTTGTCGCAAGCAAGTTCTACGCCCAAAATTCCAGTTCGGGCTGTCATCGTTGCTTGAATGCGTTTTTGATGGACACCGTAGCCGAGTTGAATTAAAAAGCGCGTTCCCAAAGACATCCAAGGAATTCCTCGCGCTTCGGCTTCTTGGACGATCGCATCGGTACTTGGTCCTAAGGCTGCATCACGCTGTAATTCTCTAAGGTCTTCGAGGTCTTGCTCAAGCTCTTGGCGAAGATAATAGCCTTTATTAACAATACTTTGGCACAGTCGCACTGCTGCCCTAGCTGCATAACGTCCAGCTTGTTCTTCTTGGTACTCGAAAACAACTTGATAAACGCCAGGAGTTGCTGTTTCTCGTGTCCTGCCAAAGCCTGCGGGCATTCCGGCAAGTTCTTGTAGTTCTAGGGCGACGTGTTCCACGATATGCCCCATCATTGTACCTTCGCGCACGCGCATTAAAAAACCACCATGACAGCCAGGCGAACACAAATGTGATTCCAGACTTGGTAGTGCCGCGACTAATCCTTCGTAGAAACCTGATATTTCGTTCGAGGGTTTCTCTGCTAAATCTTCTAGATCTAATCGCATGACGATTAGTTTGTGCCGTCGAATACTCCAGTAGTTAGGACCGCGTAAAGTCTGGATTTTGAGGATTCTCATGTGCGCTCTTGAATTCGCATCCAATATTCTAGTTTCCACTTGGGCTTGAGCAGGAAACTGTTCTTAGTGAACAGTTTGTCAGCTATATTTTTAGAGGGGTCGGAGGTCTGAGGTCGGGGGTCAGGAAATTTAAAGCGTTTGTGCCTTATGTGACTTCCTTAATGATAGTTCTGTAGGAACCCAATTACTTTTGCAGATGACTGGTCGGTAAAATTTGCCGTTTGTGCAAGTGATAGCGATCGCCGTAGCTGAGAATATGTAACCGGAGATTATGTAAACTCAACGGTTCTGTCGCACTTACGTCGCTGTGATTCGTGTGCGTTAATTCACCAGGATCGATGACTGTCACCGTACCTTTACCCATGACTTGGAGAGTGCCATCGTTTTCTACCAACGCACAGGTATCTTCATCAATACCAATTCCTAGGCGGTCTGGATAACACGCGATCGCGCTAATTAAGCGTGCCATGCGGTTGCGGTTTTGAAAGTGCTGATCGACAATCAACTCAGGAATAATCCCTAAGCCGGTTCCCAGGTCAACCAACGAGCGATTCGGCGATTCACCGCTGCCACCACCGGCAATCATATAGTGTCCCATCACGGCGGCTCCAGCACTCGTTCCTGCGAGGGTTAATTCTTTGCGCTGGACGCGCTGGCGAATTGTCTCCATCGCGGGAGTATCAGCCAACACGCCGCACAAGCGCAATTGGTCTCCCCCCGTCCAAAAAACTCCGGTACAGGTTTCTAAGCACTTTTGGATGTCAGGATCTTCACATTGTTGGCGTTCGCGAATATCGAGTAACTCCACTTGCTTCGCCCCCATTTCTTCAAAGATACTCATGTATCTACTGCCAATAATGGCTGGTTCGCGCGAAGCCGAAGGAATAATCGCAATATGTGCATTCTGGGCACCAGCGCGTAAAAAAAATGTTTGTAAGATCTCTCGTCCGTGAACTTTGTCTTCAGCACCGCCTATAATTAATACGGCGGTTGTGGTAGCTTGGGGCTTTCTCATTCCTAGCAACTGAGCTTCTAATTGCGCCATTCTGTGTCTTCCTCTCTTCAGCTTCAGGGATAAACCCGACCGCAACTCAATATATTCAGATCGCGTGCGTGACCTGATTTTTTTGCTTAGCAGATTCCAGCGATTGCTCATTACCGCACCACAAGTACGAAACACTCTGATAAGCAACTTCTTTGCTGAGGATTGCTCCAAAGCCGAGCAATTTTTGACCCTGAATCTTCAATAATAATCCGCAAGATGTGAAAATATTTAAACATAATTTAAGCAATTAGAAAAACTTTTAGCTCAGACACAAGTCACAGGCACAGGCGAGATGCCTATGTTACTAGCTACTAGTCGCTAACCACTGCTTCAGATTAACTGTTTCGCTTTTGAATTATTGTGCGATTTGATATAGTTACTCTATTTCCCGATTTTTTTAGCTCTGCCCTACAATCAGGATTGTTAGGGAAAGCTTTAGCGCGACAAATTGCTACAGTCAATTTAATCAACCCCCGCGATTTTACGACAGATAAGCATCACAAAGTTGATGACGAACCTTATGGCGGTGGTGTGGGAATGCTGATGAAGCTGGAACCTATCTTTGCAGCGATTGAATCTTTACCCGCTTTACCGCGACGGGAAGTTATTCTCATGACTCCCCAAGGGCAAACGCTTAAGCAGCCTTTACTACAAGAATTAGCAACGAATTACGACCAATTAGTCGTTATCTGCGGTCATTATGAAGGCGTTGATGAGCGCGTACTGCACTTGGTAACGCGCGAGATTTCTTTAGGTGATTTTGTACTCACTGGAGGTGAAATTCCAGCGCTAGCGTTAATTAACGGCGTTACGCGGTTACTTCCTGGAACCGTTGGGAAAGTTGAATCGCTCAAAGCCGAAAGTTTTGAAGCAGGATTATTAGACTATCCCCAATATACGCGTCCGGCAAAGTTTCGGGAATGGAAAGTTCCTGATGTACTGCTTTCGGGAAACCATGAAAAAATAGCGCAGTGGCGATACGAACAACAAATTCAACGCACGCGCGATCGCCGCCCTGATTTATACGCTGAATGGTTAGAAAATACCAAATCGCAATCAGAATAGACAGGTAATGGGTAATCGGGTGAGAACTTAAATGCGATCGCTAAAGGTAATGGGTAATCGGCAACTGTCAATTACCAATTACCAATTACCAACTGCGGTATCGTTAACTAAAAGAGGGTTTTTTGTAACTGTGATGAACATTCGGATTGGGAATGGCTACGATATTCATCAACTCAGCTTTGATCGGCGTTTAATTTTGGGTGGTGTCGAAATTCCGCACGATCGCGGTTTACTCGGACATAGTGATGCTGATGTTCTTACCCACGCGATTATGGATGCGATGCTGGGTGCTTTGAGTTTAGGTGATATTGGGTTGTATTTTCCGCCAACTGATCCGCAGTGGAAAGGCGCGGATAGTTTAGTGTTACTCGCGAAGGTTAATTCGTTAATTCGCGATCGCGGTTGGCAAATTGGTAATATTGACTCGGTTGTTGTCGCGGAACGTCCGAAGTTAAAACCGCATATTCAACAAATGCGATCGCGGCTTGCAGAAGTTTTAGAAGTCCAACCCGAACAAATTGGCATCAAAGCAACAACAAACGAAAAATTGGGTCCCGTCGGTAGAGAAGAAGGCATCGCCGCGTATGCGGTAGCATTACTGCAACGAGGTTAGGTAATGGGTAATTGTTTTATTGAAATTACTAAAATGTAAACTGGGTGTAAAATCTGTTATGAATTCTATTGATGAATCGCCCAAAAATATTCTCACAGCTAGAGCAAGGCTAGGAGAAGGTCCAATTTGGCATTCACAAAAGCAGTTACTGTACTGGGTGGATATTTATAATCACCGAGTCCACGAGTTTAACCCTACAACAGGCGAACAAAAATTCTTTGATGTCGGTGAAGTTGTCGGTTGCCTTGCACCAGCAAAAACAAATCGCTTGATTATGGCGCTGCGCCATCGCTTGGCTTTTTTAGATACCAATAATGGTGATGTGACACCGATTATTGATGTGGAAACAGAAAAGCCATCGGATATTCGTCTGAATGATGGTAAATGCGATCCAGCAGGACGCTTTTGGTTTGGTTCCATGTCTACGAGTGGACCTACGGCGCGGTTATTTCGCTACGATCCTGATGGTTCGTTACACGTTCTTTTAACAGGGTTAACCGTGTCAAACGGACTTGGATGGAGTCCGGATCGCAAGACATTTTATTTAACTGATTCACCCACAAAAAAGATTTACGCCTTCGACTTTGATGTAGCAAGTGGCAATATCAGCAATCAGCGCGTATTTGCTGAAATCGATATTGATTCTGGCGTTCCTGATGGCTTAACCGTAGATCGCGACGGGTGCATTTGGTCGGCGATTTGGGATGGCTGGTGCATTGTCAAATTCGATCCTACGGGAAAAGAGATGGCGCGTATTTCTATGCCTGTGCAACGTCCTACGTGTTGTGTTTTTGGTAATCAAGATTTAGCAACACTTTATATTACAACTGCGTCAGTCGGTTTAAGCGAAGAAGAAATTCAAAAAAGCTTCTATTCAGGAGACTTATTTAGCCTCGCTACGAATATTTCGGGTATGCCTACTTACGAATTTGCAGGGTAAAGGATGAACGCTATAGTCAAAGGTATTTTACGTCGGTGGATTGCCGTTGGGTTGAGTTTTGTTTTGGCGATCGCGCTTGGGGGTTGTAATCCTGCTAATTTTGAAACAGTCGCCGCACAAGTTCCGCAAATTGTTGTTAGTGTTCTTAGCGATCCGAAAACTTTTAACTACGCGCTGAATCAAGAATCACCAAACATCTTTGGTTTAACGTACGATGGTTTAATTACAGAAAATCCACTGACAGGTGCAGTTGAACCAGCGTTAGCCGAATCGTGGGAAATCTCCGAGGATAACCTGAGAATTACCTTTACACTCCGCGAAGGACTAAGGTGGTCTGACGGCGAACCGCTCACCGCCGATGATGTAGAGTTTACCTATAATAGCATTTATCTTAATGAAGCAATTCCCACCGATACTAGAGATATCTTACGTATTGGTGAGAGTAGACAATTACCAAATGTTCGTCAACTTGATGCACGTCGAGTCGAATTTACAATTCCAGAACCGTTTGCGCCTTTTTTACGAAACACAGGTTTACCTATCTTACCTGCTCATGCTTTACGCGAAGCAGTCGAAACAAAAGATTCGCAGGGAAATCCTCGATTTTTAACAACGTGGGGAGTTGATACACCGCCGCAGCAAATTATTGTGAATGGTCCTTATCAACTTGAGGAGTATGTAACGAGTCAGCGTGTCGTATATCGACGTAACCCCTACTACTGGCGGCGCGATTCTCAAGGAAATCCACAACCGTATGTTGAACGGCTCATTTGGCAAATTGTAGAATCAACTGATACATCTTTGATTCAATTTCGTTCGCAAGGTTTAGATTCTGTCGCCGTTACACCTGAATACTTTTCACTGCTCAAACGCGAAGAAGATCGCGGCAGATTTACAATATACGAAGATGGTCCCGCACCTAGAACGAATTTTATCTCATTCAACCTTAATAAAGGTCGCAGAAACGGTCGTCCATTAGTCGATCCAGTCAAGTCGCGGTGGTTTAATTCTCCAGATTTCAGACGGGCGATCGCCTACGCAATTGATCGCCCACGGATGATTAATAACATCTTTCGCGGTTTGGGCGAATTGCAAAATTCACCAATTTCTGTACAAAGTCCTTATTACCTGTCACCAGAGGAAGGACTAAAAGTTTATGAATACGATCCCGATCGCGCTAGAGAATTACTTCGTCAAGCCGGATTTCAGTACAATAGTGCCGGTCAGTTGCTTGATGCTGATGGTAATCGCGTCCGCTTCTCATTAATTACAAACGCAGGTAATCGCATTCGAGAAGCAATGGGCGCACAAATTAAACAAGACCTTAGCCAAATTGGTATTCAGGTTGACTTTAATCCGATTGCTTTTAGCGTTTTAGTAGATCGCCTTTCAAATACGCTTGATTGGGATTGTCATTTATTAGGCTTTACGGGTGGCGTTGAACCTAACAGTGGCGCTAACATTTGGTCAGTTGACGGCGGTTTGCATAGTTTCAATCAAAAACCACTTCCAGGACAACCACCCCTTGAAGGGCGAGAAGTCGCTGATTGGGAACAGCAAATTTCCGATCTTTATGTAGATGCGGCGCGGGAGTTAGACGAGTCACGACGCAAAGCACTTTATGCAGAAACTCAGCAATTAACTCAAGAATATTTACCGTTTATTTATCTCGTGAATCCTTTATCAATGACAGCGGTACGCGATCGCATTCAAGGCGTGCAATATTCTGCATTGGGTGGTGCTTTCTGGAATATCTACGAACTTAGAATGGTAGATTAATGCGAATTTGGGCGATCGCCTGGCGAATAAATTCGCGGCTAAAAGACTAAGTCCACGAAGGTGGACTTGTGTAACAATCTATCTTTGTAATAGTCTGTATAGCTGCGGTTTTAACTGCTAAACTTCGCCAAATGTTGCACAAACTCAGCGTGTTCAGGAGAATTCAATCCTTGCTGTAACACGGCTAACACTTGCGTCATTTTTCCTTCAAGAAGTGCGGCGACGGCTAACCACAATCCAGGGAAAACGCGCGATCGCACGATACCTTCGCTATCCGGTTCGAGTTGTCGATATTCACCTTCAGATAACTCAAACCACTCAAGTTTATTTTCGTAGATTTGCCAGACGATATATTCTGGTACTCCATTACGACGATAAGCATTTTTCTTATCATGAAGGTCATACGCTGCACTACTTGCAGCAATTTCTACAATTAATTCGGGTGCGCCTTCGATGTAGTCATCGTCACTCAACTGCGCTTGTCCTCCCGCAGTAGAATCGATAAATAACACTCCATCAGGCTGCGGTTCGTTGTCTAAATCCAGGCGGACTGTTGCGTTATCACCTAATCTTACTCCTGGTGTAGCGGTGCGGTATGTCCACATCCAGCCTATAAGATGACTATGAGGTTCAGCATGATTGGTGAAACGCAACGGTGACGCCACGTAAACGACTCCTTCGATCAGTTCTGCTTTCTTAATATCTGGAATGGCGGTATAGCGGCGTTCAAATTCGTGACGCGACAGGCGATCGCCACTTTCTAAGGGAGGAATGGATTTATACTCATTTTGTGCATCAGGTTGCTGTTTCTTTGGCGATTGATTGAGTACCATTGCAAAACCTGTGGTATCTGGTTGAAGGTTTGATTACCTTAATTTTCACATTCTTAGTAAGATACTGCTGCAACTCAGCTAATATCAACAGCATCTCCAAGAATTCATTTTTAGCTCATGTTAACTGCTAACATTTTTTCTCGCTTAACTTTTCGTCGGCTTTCATTATTATTAAATGTAGTTTTTTTTATAGTATTTCAATTTATACTTACTGGTTGTCAGCCACAAATTTTGCAAGCGGAAACAGCGCGATCGCAATGGGTTGTTAGTACATTATCTGACCCAAAAACATTCAACTACGCGTTTAATCAAGAGTTTCCTCATGTGTTTTTATTCACCGCAGAGGGACTCACTTCACTCAATGCGATGACAACTGAAATTGAACCAGCTTTAGCCGAATCTTGGGAAATCTCTAATGATCAAAAGCGTATAGTTTTTACACTGCGAGAAAATTTGAAATGGTCTGACGGTAAACCTTTAACTGCTGATGACGTTGTCTTTACTTATCGAGATATTATTGCTAATCCAGCAATTCCTACCGACTGGAAAGATTCTTTTAAAGTTGGTAAAAGCGGGACTTTTCCTCAAGTCAATAAAATCGACGATCGCCGCGTTGAATTTCTCCTACCAGAACCTTTTGCGCCTTTTTTAAGTGCAACAACAGGAGGTGCTACTAATCAGGTAGGAATTTTACCAAAGCACGCATTATATAAATCTCTCACTACTAAAGATAGTGAAGGAAAACCCCAATTTTTATCAATGTGGGGAACGAATACAGATCCTAGTCAAATTATTGTTAATGGTCCATATAAAATTGCAAGTTATACTCCAGGTCAACGTGTAATTTTCCAACGTAATCCTTACTATTGGCGCAAAGATAGCCAAGGAAATCAATTACCTTATATTGAACGTGTTGTTTGGCAAATTATTGAATCAACTGATACAGCGATATTACAATTTCGTTCAAGAGGACTAGACAGCGTTGAAGTTTCACCAGAAAATTTTTCGTTACTGAAACGCGAGGAAAAGCGCGGAAGATTTACTGTCTACAACGGAGGACCAAGATTTACGCAAACTTTCATTTCTTTTAATCTCAACAAAGGTCGCAGACAAAATGGAACTGTGGTTGATCCAATTAAATCGCGTTGGTTTAATACACTAGAATTTCGCCAAGCGATCGCCTATGCAATTGATCGTCAGACAATGCTGAATAATACCTTTCGTGGCGTTGGAACGATTCAAAATTCACCGATTTTCCCGCAAAGTCCTTATTACCTCTCTCCTGAAGAAGGCTTAAAAACTTATGAATACGATCAAGATCAAGCGAGGAACTTATTATTAAAAGCTGGATTTAAATACAATCCTAAAGGTCAACTACTCGATGCTGATGGTAACCGCGTCCGCTTTTCACTGATTACCAATGCAGAGAATCGAACACGCGTAGCAATGGGAGCGCAAATTCGCCAAGATTTAAGTAGAATTGGTATTCAAGTAGATTTCAACCCAATTAACTTTAATACACTTGTCGATCGCCTTTCTAATTCCCTCGACTGGGAATGTCATCTTTTAGGCTTTGTTTCTGGAACCGTAGAACCTCATGATGGTGCAAATATATGGCTACCAGATGGTGGATTGCATACTTTTAATCAAAAACCTTTAGCAGGACAAGAACCGCTAGTAGGTTGGGAAATCGCCGATTGGGAAGCAGAAATCGGGCGACTTTATATTCAAGGGTCGCAGGAATTTGATGAAGCTAGGCGTGAAGAAATCTATGCAGAAACACAGCGTATCGCGCAGGAATATTTACCTTTTATTTATTTAGTTAATCCACTTTCAATTGCAGCAATTCGCGATCGCATTCAAGGCGTAAAATACTCCGCCCTCGGTTCGCTTAGTGGTACGTTGTGGAACAAGTATGAACTAAAAGTGACAGAATAGTGAGTGGTTAGTAGCTAGTGGTTAAAGAAGAGAAAACGGTGACACAACCCGAAGTTTTGCGATCGCTCTTAGAATCTGTTGCTGCTGGTGAAGTGAATCCAGTAGAAGCTTTTGATAAGCTAAAACATTTAAACTACGAACCTGTTGGCGATTTTGCCCGAATTGACCATCATCGCCGTTTACGCACAGGTTTTCCTGAAGTCATCTGGGGACCAGGAAAAACACCCGATCAGATCGCTCAAATTATGCACGCAATGCGCGATCGCGGTTCGGTTGTCATGGCGACGCGGATTGAACCTGAAGTTTACGCACAACTTCAAGAAAAAGTGCCAGATTTGTATTACTACGCGATGGCGCGAATCTGTGCGATTACGACGGCGATTGAACCGCAATGTCCTGGTGTCATCAGTATTCTTTCCGCTGGTACTGCTGATTTACCCGTCGCAGAAGAAGCTGCTGTGACTGCGGAACTTTCCGGCTTTCGCGTTCATCGGTTGTGGGATGTTGGTGTTGCGGGAATTCACCGCTTGCTGAATAATCGCCATGTTGTTGAGTCAGCAGATGTCTTAATCGTCGTCGCCGGAATGGAAGGCGCGTTACCTAGTGTCGTTGCAGGTTTAGCCGATTGTCCTGTAATTGCGGTTCCCACTAGCATCGGTTATGGTGCAAGTTTTGGTGGATTAGCGCCCCTCTTGACAATGCTCAATTCTTGTGCTGCGGGAGTTGGTGTTGTAAATATCGATAATGGCTTTGGCGCGGCGGTTTTGGCTGGACAAATTTTAAGAGCAGCGCATAAGTTACATTTAAGTCAAAGTAGCGATTAGCTAGGAAAACTCTTTTATGAGGCAACCTGTCACGAGTGTTGCCATTATTTTAAGTATTATACTGGTATTTGTATCTGTTTATCTACCTACAACAGTTTTGAGTCAGGCAGAATTAGCAGGCGTTAAGTTTGGTTTACCGTTTTCGTTTATTGTTCAAAGTCAAGCATATCATCCACCATTTTTTCCTTGGCAAACTTCTATTAGCTCGATTTGGGAACATCCAATACAAATTTATTTTCATGTATTTTTCATCGATGTAGTTATTGTTTGTTTAGGAAGCCTCTTTCTGTCTAAACTCCTTCAAGTAATTGCAATTAAACTGCGATAATCATTAAGTTAATAATCATAAAATTAAATTACAAATATACGGAAAATAGTAACAACGTGTTGATGAAAGAAGTAGTTGTGTTTGGGACACATTGTTATGTCAGCACCATTTTATCGTGTCATTAAAGGTAAGTTTGTCATCAAAGGTAAAGAACCTGATGGCGATTCAGTCAGATTTATCGCTGATCATCCAGATTTGTATGAAGAACTGCATCGCAGTTATCGCATTGAACCTTCACGCGATCGCAGCGTACAACTACGATTTGAAGGTATTGACGCGCCTGAAGTGCATTATGGTAAAGATGCGCAGATTTTGGGAGACAAAACTCGCGATCGCCTTCTAGATTGGATGGGTTTCAAAAATATTGTTTTTGCAGGAAACCGCGTTGAGTCTGCTAACCCAGATAGCATCCCTGGGGCAATTCTATCAAAAGCTGCGGATGCAAACGGTCGCCCAGTCTCCTATATTTTCTTAGAAGAAGATGCGAAACAACTAGACGATGCGGATTGGATTCGAGTTGAGGAAAAACAACTTAAAAAAACAATCAATTATCAAATGCTTCTTGAAGGTAACGCCTATTATACTGTCTATACCTCTACACCCTTGATACATCGTGAGTTACTCCGTAAAGCAGCTACAAAAGCGAAGACAGATAAACTAAGTATCTGGGCGGAAGATGTAACAAATCAATTTGAATTAGAAGATAAAACTTCGATTACTGCACCTAATGGACAACTTATCTTACCTAAATTATTCCGTCGCAGTATTGATTACCTAAAAGCTGTCGATAAAGGCTTCGAGGGTAATTTAAAAGATTGGCTGATTTCTATTTCTTCTGGTTCGCGCAACGAAAACGATCGCGTTGTTGTAGGTAATAATATGGAACTCAAGCTAAGTGACTTAATTAAACAACGTAATAACAAAATTGTCTTCCAAGCCGATTTACTTGATATAACATTCGTCGAGAAATAAGAGTAGATATTTTATAAACAGACTCTACCTAGCAAAGTCCCCCAGAAATGGGGGACTTATGGGGCTTTTCAAACACTCAAACTTGGAAGAGAAATTTAGGGTGAGGGTGACAAGCGATCGCTTCACTTAAGTACAATATCCAACCAAGTAGGATAAGCATAAGAATTTTCGCTTTCTAGTTCTCCAGGATACGTTTTAAAAATCCACTCGGCGACACATTTAAGATTCTCAAGTGGCGATTCATCATCAATAGAAGCTTCAAAAGCTAAACTCCACCAAGGATTGCGATTAACTTCTAACTCAGTTATTTCTACATTACAAGTGCGATCGCTGCTTGAATCATTGATCTCAATTGCGATAACTTCCTGTCTTGCAGAAAGTTGATATTTTCGCTGAGTACGCACCTTGTTAATACTCACCCAAGCTTTTTTACCTATAACCTCTTGTGGCTGAAAGCTTTCATTATTTGCATCTTCACACAACCACTTTGCCCACTTTTCTGCTTTACCTGTAGTTTTGCCAAATTGTAAATCACCTAATTCGGCTTTACGCCATTTAATTTCTAATCTTCCCTGTCGTAGTTTAATACCCACAAAATCACTTTCGGGAACGTATAAATAAATATCTTCGCGTTTTTCCGCTGGTGCTAAATATCCAAGCTGATCTTGCTCAAACCATTGACAAACGTGTTGTGGTAGTTTACCAGGATAAAACCAACGTAATTCTGCTGTTGTCAGCATACGTATATTCCTTGTCGATTTGATCCCCAGCATGACAAGCAACACGTATCAAGGCGAGTATCCCAAGGTGAGATAATGAAAATTGCCTGGAGTATATTTGTTACCGAGATTTGTTCGCTCAATCCGCGCTAGAGCAATTCTTTGTCACAGAAAATCTTATAGAGAATAGGTGTAACAACCTCAAAGGGAGAAATGTTGAGACGAATTTTGGTAATTTTATTAATCACTTTCAGCGTCAGTCTGACAAGCTGTTCATCAGCCGTTTCTGGCTTAAAAAGTTATGTCGATAGCACCGATGGATATGAGTTTTTGTATCCTAATGGGTGGGTTCCAGTCAATGTCTCGAATGGCCCTGATGTCGTACTTCACGATTTAATCGAAACAACCGAAAACGTGTCTGTCGTCATTAGTGATGTTCCTCAAGGTAAAACTTTAGCTGATTTGGGAAGCCCCAGCGAGGTAGGCTATAAACTAGGAAAAAGCGCGATCGCACCTCCCGAATCTGGGCGAGAAGCTGAGTTAGTTAACGCTGAAGAATTAGCAACAGACGCAAAAACGTACTACCTTCTAGAATACACAGTCAAGCTTCCCAATCAACAACAACGCCACAACATTGCCAGTGTCGCCGTCAGTCGTGGTAAATTATTCACGTTCAACGCCTCTACCCCCGAACGACGTTGGACAAAAGTCAAACCAACGTTAGATGCAGTCGTTAAATCTTTTACAGTTTATTAGTCAACCACAACAAGCACTTAAGGACTGAGAATCAGCAGCGCCAGAAGAATATACCCCTAATTTCCAACCTGCGCCAAATGTACCTTGTGCAAATCAACAAAGCGTCATTATGCATTAACTTCCTTGTAAAGTTACTTTAGAAATCCCCGACCTCAGCTATGCAATTTATTCTTGCGTCTGCTTCCCCCGCGCGACGTCGTTTGCTACAAAGCGTCGGAATTGATCCTATAGTTTCCCCTAGTAACTTCGACGAATCTCAAATTCAAGAACGCGATCCTCGGTTATTAGTTAAAACTTTAGCCCGTAGTAAAGCAGAAACTGTTGCACCTGAATTTGATTCTGGATTGATTATGGGGTGCGATTCGGTTTTACTCATCAACGGTGAAATTCATGGTAAGCCGACTAATACAGAAGAAGCGATCGCCCGTTGGCAGAAAATGCGGGGTAATGTTGGCGAACTCTACACAGGTCATGCTTTAATTGACTTGCACTTGCATCAACACCATACACTAGTACGCTGCCAAGTGACACGAGTTTACTTTGCTTCTGCAAGCGATCGCCAAATTGAAGCTTACGTCGCGACAGGAGAACCGCTTAAATGTGCAGGTGGCTTTGCGTTAGAAGGTAAAGGCGGTTTATTCGTAGAAAAGCTAGAAGGCTGTCACACTAACGTCATCGGTTTGAGTTTACCGCTACTACGTCAGATGCTGAGTGATTTGGGCTATGACATTGTAGATTTTTGGCACTAATACAATGCATAAAACTGATGCGCGTGAAGTATGGTTTCTCCACATTGCGGAACCCACGCAACCCATTCATCACTTGATAATTGACACAGAAGTTCGCGCAACTGTACCCAGCTATTTGCTGTAAATTCTGGTTTTACTTGATTTAGAAAAGGTTTGATACTCCATTGCGATTGTTCGTTGCGGATTTTGCGGACATCAAGCTTCATTACTGTTTCCTTCGTTAGCAAAAATAACGCTTGGCGGTTGAAACCGCATTCGTCCACGCCGGTGGACTTTGTACGTCAAGCCGCGACTTCAATCGCCAGGCGGCTGAATACAAATATTTTACATATTTTCTGTAGCATAAGCTACAGAAATAGCGTAGCTTTCAGCAGGAAGTTGTTTCATAAATTTACTTTTAGGCAAGCCGCACTCCTGCTAGCGGTAATCTAGTTAAAACAACAAGTAAACACAAGTGTTGTTTTATGACATCCACGACCTACTCGCTACGATCGCAACAGCATCCCTTAATTCGTCAATTAGCTGATACCATCGAGTCAACGTGGCGGCGCTTAGAACTATCGCCTTACCAATTACCGCAGGAATTTGGGTATGTCGAAGGAAGATTAGAAGGCGAAAAACTCACGATTGAAAATCGCTGCTACCAAACGCCGCAGTTTCGCAAAATGCACCTCGAACTTGCCAAAGTAGGAACAACGCTGGATATTCTGCATTGCGTCATGTTTCCTCGCCCTGAATACAATTTACCGATGTTTGGTTGCGATTTAGTCGGCGGTAGAGGGCAAATTAGTGCAGCGATCGCCGATTTATCTCCTGTTGCGGATGGTAACTTACCTGATACCTATTCTCAAGCATTAGCCGCGCTTCCCGCAGTTGAATTTTCTCAACCAAGAGAACTTCCCGAATGGGGACACATTTTCTCAAAATTCTGTCTCTTTATTCGCCCAAATGGTGAAGTCGAAGAAGCAAAATTTCTTCAGCAAGTCCAAAATTACTTAGAAATTCACGTGACACAGGCGATCGCCGCGCAACCTGTATCAGCAGCACAACAAGCACAGATCTTAGCAGGTCAACGCCACTACTGTACGCAACAACAGCAAAACGATAAAACCCGCCGCGTTCTAGAAAAAGCTTTTGGCAAAGAATGGGCAGAACGCTATATGACGACAGTATTATTTGATTACGTTGAGTGAATTAAAACAGTCCCCACCACCTGCGATCGCTCTAACAAAAATGCTAGCAACAGTCGTAGATCGTGGGGCGTTTGTGAAGCCTGGTGACTAAAGTCGCGGCTTGATAAGCAAAGTCCACCTTCGTGGACTAATGAAATTTAGTGCTAAAGAAACCGGTGAAGACAGGTTTTGTTTCTGTAACTGCGGTTTTAACCGCAAACAAATGATTTGTCGTTAACGGAATCTCGTGCTAAAGAAACCGGTGAAGACAGATTTTGTTTCTGTAGCTGCTTTTTCCGTCGAATTGACATTAGCACTAAGACATAGCTTGAATAATATAATCAAAGTAGGGCGCAGCTTCGGCAGCGTCTTCTGAACTTAATAAGCCCAAAGATGCTTCCTTAAGACAACGAATCGATTCAACCATTCCTGGGACAGGTACACCGAGCGAATTATACATTTCTCGGACACCAATTAAGCCAATTTTTTCAATCGGCTCTTTATCGCCAGAAAGCACACCGTATGTAATCAAGCGCAAGTACCAACCATAGTCACGCAGACACAAAGCCCGTTGGCGTTCGCCATAAGCATTTCCACCAGGCGCAATAAAATCGGGGCGTTTCTGCCAAAGTTGTTTACTGGCTTGCTGTACAATTTTCTTTTCGTTTTCTGCTAGCGTACTTGCAATACGCATCCGTTGTTCGCCGGTTTGCAAAAAATCTTTGATGTTTTTTAGTTCGCCGCTGCTAGGATAACGCAGTTCGTCGTCGGCTTTAAGAATAACGTTGCTGACTATGCTCATGATTAAGGGTATCTCAAAGATCAAAAGAATATCACTTGTAGTTTAACGAGTCAGTGGCACTTAAAGAAAGAGAGAGAATACTGTGTCTATAACAGAATTATCTAATATCGATGCTCAAAATCAGTCAAAAAATTTGTGGCGACAGGGTAATTTAGTTGAAGTTGTCATTCATGACTTGAGTGATACTGGTGACGGTGTGGGAAAATTTGGCGATCGCGTTGTTTTTGTTCCCGATACCACACCAGGCGATCGCGCCTTAGTACGCCTTACTTATACTAAACCCGAATTCGCGCGGGCTAAGCTTTACGAGTTACTCGAATCCTCTCCTCACCGCATTCGTCCGAGTTGTATCGTTGCTGATAAGTGTGGCGGTTGTCAGTGGCAACATATCAGTTATAAATATCAACTAGAAGCTAAGCGCAATTTAGTTGTACAAGCTTTACAACGCATCGGTGGCTTTGAGCATCCCCCAGTTGATTCGGTTCTCGCCGCACCGTCACCGTTAAGCTATCGTAACAAAGCGACATATCCTTTAGGAATTTCCGCAACCGGACAAGTTCAAGCAGGTTACTTTCAAAAAAATAGCCATCAATTAATTAATCTTAATCAATGTCCAATCCAAGACTCGCGGTTAAACCCGCTACTACGCGAAGTTAAGCAAGATATTCAACACCAAAACTGGCAAATTTACGATGAAAAGCGCCATCAAGGGCAAATTCGTCACTTAGCGCTACGCATTGGGCGTCGTACTGGTGAAATGCTTTTGACGCTTGTCGTCAAAGATTGGATACCAGAAATGACAACTCAAGCCCAGAAATGGTTACAGCGCTATCCACAGTTAGTTGGCGTCGCCGTAAATCGCAACAGCGATCGCACTAATGCAATTTTTGGGCAAGAAACTCGCTGTATTGCAGGCAAAGACTATCTTATTGAAGAATTTGCCGGACTGCAATTTCAAATCCGCCCTGAGACATTCTTTCAAGTCAATACCGAAGTCGCAGAAGCATTATTACAGCAAATTGCGCAGCAACTGAATTTACAAGGACACGAAGTATTACTCGATGCGTATTGTGGAATTGGGACTTTAACTTTACCTCTAGCACAGCAAGCCAGGCAAGTCATCGGTTTAGAATTACAACCAACCTCAGTACAGCAAGCACAACGCAACGCAGATTTAAATCATATCAATAATGTGACTTTTCAAGCGGGCAGGGTTGAAAAATTGCTACCACAGCTAGAAATTGTCCCCGATGTTGTTTTACTCGATCCGCCACGTAAAGGATGCGATCGCACAGTTATTGAAACGTTATTGCAAGTTCAACCATCACAGATTGTCTATGTTAGTTGTAAAGCCGCGACGCTCGCCCGCGATCTCAAATTACTATGTCAAACAGGAATATATCATCTAGTCCGCGTCCAACCCGCAGATTTCTTCCCACAGACATCGCACGTAGAGTGTGCAGCCTTTCTTGTGAGTGGTTAGTAGTGAGTTATATTGACTTTGGACATTAGCCGAATTCTATCTTTGAATCAAAAGCGTCTGAGAAGCATATTGAAAGCTAACCTCATGAGTCACTAGCAACTAGTCACATTCATTCTCATCAACACGAACTGCGGCGCCATTGTTGAATCCTTTGTCTAAATGCTTTTAAAGCACGACTTCTCCCCATCAAACGTGCTTGCTCAACAAATTCTGTAATCAATGCCATAATTGGCAGTTCAGGAAACGTTGGACTGATAGAAGACTCTATGTATTGGTCATTTTGCAGCACATCAATTCGTAACTGGCGATTCTCAAACCGCCAAAGTTCTGGAACTTTTAATGCTTTGTAAGCTTCTAGCTGAGTTTTAGAAGTGATGTCAATCTCAATGACTAAATCTGGTGGAGGATCTACAGTGAGGTCAATTCTACTACGACCAATCATTTGTGCGTAATTGGCGATGTAAAACGATTCATCCGGCTCAACTCCACGTTCCATATCCTGTCGCTTGAAAGTCGTTGAACCAAAAGACTCACAATCTATTTCTAATTCTTCGAGTAAGATTTTTACAAGATCCCCAACAAGTTCCTTAGTAACTTCATGTTCTGGCAGCGGTGACATAATCTCTAACGTACCTTGGCTGTAGGCAACTCGCGAGCCACGGTGTTCGCCTAACTCTTCTACAATATTCTCAAATTGCTGCCAGCTTACATTTCGCAATACTATACGTTGTCCTGGTGAGATATCAATTTGACTGAGTTGCAGCGTTACCATAATTCACAATTGAGAACGATTATATTTTGTTGAACACGATCGCAACTTGCGATCGCACATACCAATACTTCAAGTATTGTCTCTACGCCTATAAATGTTAGAATAAAATTAAACTTGCATTTTTTAGCTAGAAAAACCGGTTACAGGTATATTCGCAAGCGAGTCAACTTTAGTTTGGCTTATGTACTTATAGATTGGCAGAAAACTGACGAGGAATCTATGCTTTTGAAGGCTGAAAGCTTGATACAACCAAATGACTGCACAATCATATTTATCACAATAGACTACACGATCAGATCACAAACTGTGTTTCAGTGAAATGTTCCAATTTCTTTAGAACAAATTATTTTTTGCTCAAAGCGAATTGGATTTAAGTAACTAAAATCTGCCAAACAAA
Source organism: Gloeocapsa sp. PCC 7428 (assembly GCF_000317555.1). GTDB lineage: Bacteria > Cyanobacteriota > Cyanobacteriia > Cyanobacteriales > Chroococcidiopsidaceae > Chroogloeocystis. The sequence goes on along the minus strand of NC_019745.1, from coordinate 1,339,306 downwards.
GGCTGATATTTACTAGCTAAAAGCTACGAGGTTTTTGATCTGTGATTACTATTTCACCTCGTCCAGTAGGACGTCCTTGGGGTACAATTAGCTTTGCCTCAACTCTTTATCTGTGTCCGATTTTGGACTTACTTTTGGCAGAAGTCCCCTGTAAATGGCAAGCAGAACTACGCTTAGGGCTACAAGAAGCCTTAGTGAATGCAGCAAAGCACGGCAACAATCTTGATCCCAGTAAGCTAGTCATCGTTAAGTTTAAGATCGAAGACGACCACTACTGGTGGTTAATTTCAGACGAAGGTGGAGGTTTTACTCCTCCGTGCGAATGCAACGGAAATCCTCACGAATACTTACCTCCAGAAGAATCAGAAAATGGTCGGGGGTTATGTATTCTACACGAAATTTTTGATCGCGTTCATTGGAACGCCAATGGAACAGAGTTAAGACTTGGTAAGCATTTTAATAATCGTTTCCGCCTACCATTATTACATTAAATCCATATATAGCTGTGTGCTTACCCTTTACTTGTGTGTCCATGTGTGGGACAAGGTGGCGCAGAAATTGAGCGATCTAGCCAGCCGGATGCTTGGTTGAGTCGTTGTAAAGCTTCTTCAGGTTGATCCTTCAGTAAAAATACAATTGCCGCCGCAGCTTGCTCGCTAGCACGCACTTTGCGGTTAGACTTTAAGCGATGCCAGTCTTGGGGCGATATGGCGAGTTTTTCCATCAAAGCTTGCGCTAGTTCTAAAGTACTCAAGTTTTGGATATCAGAAGTTTTCTTATCTTGGTCAGCTTGCAACATACTCATTAGAAGGTATTTTTATTTATTCTTACTTATAATGCATGGATGCATACCAATTAGTTTTAGGTTTGCTATACAAGATACACGAACCTTCATTCCAAATCCGAGATGGCGCAGTCGTCCCAAGAACCATTATTCAGTGAAATTGAGCGATCGCTTGCAGAGGTTGAGCGATCGCTCGTAGCGTTAAAGCAAAGATATACTCAAGTGCAAATTGACTTACAACGTCAAGCAAACCTTCATCAGCGCCAAAAAGAACTTGTTAAAACGAAAAACGCAGAGTTTCAAGCTGAATTGAAACGCATTCAAGCCGAACTTGACGAAATCGAAGTAAATTTGGAAAGTCAATTGTTTTCTTGGGGAAGTCTCAAAGAACCATTTTGGCAAGCTGTGCGCTTCGGTGGCTTAGGAATGCTGATCGGTTGGATGTTAAAGTCCTGTACAAGCTAGTGCCTAGTGACTAGTGTCAAGAGAGGCTAGCAATTAGTCACCAATCACTAGTCACTAATTCTCCCCCTCCTTTCCTGCTTTTACTGCACAATAAGTGAAGCTTTCCACTCCTCCCTACTTGCGATCATGAAACGACGAATTATTGATATTTTGCGCCAAGGTCAACCAGATGAGTCTGTGACGATTCAAGGTTGGGTGCGGACAAAACGCGATTTGAAAGGATTTGCTTTTATTGAAGTGAACGATGGTTCATCACTCGCGAATCTGCAAGTTGTCCTCAATGCTGAACTTCCAGAATATGAGTCGCTTTTAAAGCAAGCTAATACGGGATCTTCCGTTGAAGTTACCGGAAAACTCGTCGCGTCGCAAGGTAAAGGACAGCGAATTGAAGTGCAAGCACAAAGCGTGAAAGTCTACGGGGAAGCTGATCCCGAAACATACCCGCTGCAAAAGAAACGTCATTCGTTTGAATTTTTACGCACAATTGGACATTTGCGATCGCGCACCAATTCGCTAGGAGCCGTTTTTCGCGTGCGCAATGCTTGTGCAACTGCTGTGCATCAATTTTTTCAAGAACGCCGCTTTTTATGGGTACATACGCCAATTATCACGCGCAACGATTGCGAAGGCGCGGGAGAATTATTTACCGTTACAGGCTTTGATCTCAAAGATATCCCGCGTACAGAAACCCAGGAAGTTGATTTTAGCCAAGATTTCTTCGGTGGAAAGGCGTATCTCACTGTCAGTGGGCAACTCGAAGCCGAAGTTATGGCAATGGCATTTAGTAATGTTTACACATTTGGTCCCACTTTTCGCGCCGAAAATTCTAACACATCGCGCCATTTAGCCGAATTTTGGATGATTGAACCGGAAATGGCGTTTTGCGATCTTCAGGGAAATATGGATTTAGCCGAAGCGTTTCTCAAGCAGATTTTTAAGTATGTTTTGGAAACTTGCCCTGAAGATATGGAGTTCTTCAATCAGCGGATTGATAACTCGGTGATTGCCACAGCTGAAAATATTATTCACAACGAATTTGAGCGCATTACTTACACTGAAGCGATCGCACTTCTAGAAAAAGCTGACGCACAGTTTGAGTATCCTGTCAAGTGGGGTTTAGATTTACAATCCGAACACGAGCGTTATTTAGCCGAACAGTTATTTAAAAAGCCAGTCATTGTTTCTGACTACCCTGTCGAGATTAAAGCATTTTATATGCGACTCAACGACGATGAAAAAACCGTTGCAGCGATGGATATCCTTGCGCCCAAAATTGGCGAAATTGTCGGCGGTTCGCAGCGAGAAGAACGCTTAGACGTATTAGAGCGGAGAATTCAAGCTCAAGGAATGAACCCTGCTGATTTGTGGTGGTATTTAGATTTACGTCGTTACGGTACTGTACCTCACGCCGGCTTTGGTTTAGGGTTTGAACGCTTGGTGCAATTTATGACGGGTATGAGTAATATCCGCGATGTGATTCCTTTCCCGCGATCGCCATTAAGTGCAGAATTTTAACATAGTAGGAGGTAAATCACATTCAACCGACTGTAGATCAAGCTTTTGCTTGTTTGCGTGTATGTCAGATGCTTTCCAGTTTGTTGCGGGATATCGTTTTGTTCCGATTTGATGAAAGAACAGGAGAAGTGTTCATTCTCACAGCAGACAATATCCAGGTAATTGTAAGGCGTGACGGTAATTGGGAGTTTTTTTAATGAAACCTGATTTTAAAGCTATGCTTTTAGCAGAGTTACGAGATTATGTCAAGGAGCATCGCAATGATGATGAAGCGATTTACGAGTTATTTGTAAATCGGCGAAATCCTAATGCCAAAAAGTATCCGGCCCCTTTAGACGAAGCAGGGATCAAAATTATGGAAGAAGCTTTTCGCCGCAAAATTCAGGGCGAACCAGAACCATAGAATACTGGGCGAATGAATTCACACACTATAAACGCGGAAGGGCTTCCCGCAGGTATAGGTAAGGCATACCTTAATCTTTTTAAAAGTCTTATTTTAGTGTACGAAGGTACACTTTGCCTGAATAGCCCCGACTTCAGTTGTAGAGCGTCTGCGATTCATGCAGGAGGTCTAGAGTACGTGGATGATAATTCAACATCGGCTATGCATAAAACTTAATTTTTTCATGACTGCACGATTGTTGCTTGATACGGACATACTGATTGATTACTTGAGCGATCGCCCAGAGGCAGTTTCTTACTGAGAAGCCTTAACAAAACTGTCGTTCTTCCTTACCAAAAAGCTTAAAGCTAAACCGAACTTTACTTACAAAAACTCAGCAAGTGCGATCGCTGAGTTTCGTTGCTTTTCTCCTATTTGCTGTGTATAATCAACTTCCAGGGAATTAAATCCGGTATCCCGACCGAATAACCGGAGTTTAAAGGAGAGGGTTGCATGGGGCTGTGGCGAAATATTCTAGGGTTAAGAGCATCCTGGAAGAAGTTTGTGTCTCTCTTTCTCGTAGGAGTTGGTTTGAGCGTTGCGATCGCATCGTGCGCGCCTTCGAGTGCGCAAAATCGCGATGTAGAAATAACACTTGTTTCCTACGCTGTGACAAAAGCCGCGTACAAAGAAATCATCCCGCAGTTTACGGCGATGTGGAAACAGCAACATAACCAAAATGTAATGTTCAACGAAAGTTACGGTGGTTCCGGCGCGCAAACTCGTGCGGTAGTAGATGGTTTAGACGCCGATGTTGTCGCGTTAGCATTAGCCCTAGACATGAAAAAAGTTGAAAAAGCGGGCTTAATTCAACCAGGATGGGAAAACGAAGCACCGAACAACGCGATCGTGCATAAATCTGTAGCCGCTATAGTAACTCGTGAAGGCAATCCTCAAGCTATTCAAACTTGGTCAGATTTAACAAAAAACAACGTTAGAGTCGTCACAGCTAACCCGAAAACTTCTGGCGGGGCGCGGTGGAACTTTTTAGCGTTGTGGGGCGCAATTAAAGAAACCGGAGGAAGTGACGAGCAAGCGTTAAACTTCACTCGCGAAGTTTATCAGAACGCTCCTGTGCTACCGCGAGACGCACGCGAAGCGAGTGATGTCTTTTTCAATCAAGAAGAAGGCGATGCTTTGATTAATTACGAAAACGAAGTCATATTAGCAGCGCAACGTGGTGAAAAACTACCATATGTAGTTCCAAAAGTCAATATCTCGATTGATAATCCGATTGCTGTAGTCGATAGAAACGTTGACCGACACGGCAATCGCGAAGTAGCAGAAGCTTTTGTACAGTTTCTATTTACTCCTACAGCACAACGCGAGTTTGCCAAAGTAGGATTTAGACCAGTTGACCCTACAGTAGAACAAGAATTTGCTAACAAGTATCCCAAGATTGAAACGCTGTTTACAGTACAAGATCTCGGAGGCTGGAATACTGTACAGCAGCAATTTTTTGAAGATGGTGCTGAGTTTGACAAGATTCAAGCAAGTATAGCTAGAGCGAGATAGTTCTACTAAGGGCGATCGCTTTCTTCCATAGCAGCAGACACCACAATATTAGACGCGTATACATCAACTCCACCTACATTCATTCAATTTATGGCTGTATCTTCGACGCGCCCAGTTCCTGTACGCAATAACCCACAGTTTCACTTGTCATGGCCCTGGCGGATTACGATCACTTACATGACATTTATGTTGCTTTTTCCAGTTGCCGCGTTATTTTTAAGAGCAGCGACGGTATCACCAGCAGAATTTTGGCAAATTGCAACAAGTCCTGTAGCGCTTTCAGCGTATGATGTCACGTTTGTTACGGCAATTATCGCGGCTTCTGTGAATGCCGTGTTTGGGACTTTAATTGCTTGGGTTTTAGTCCGATACGATTTTCCCCTAAAGCGGTTTATTGATGCCGCGATTGATTTACCTTTTGCTTTACCAACGGCAGTTGCTGGATTAACCTTAGTATCAGTTTATAGTGAAACGGGTTGGATTGGTTCTTTACTTGCGCCTTTAGGCATTAGAGTCGCGTTTACACGATTAGGCGTCGGTGTAGCAATGCTGTTTATCTCCTTACCGTTTGTCGTGCGATCGCTACAGCCTGTTTTACAAGAATTGGATATCGATGTCGAAGAAGCTGCATGGAGTTTAGGTGCTTCTCGAATTCAAACCTTTTGGCGTGTTGTTCTACCGCCATTGTTACCAGCCTTATTAACAGGTGTCGCCTTAGGCTTTTCTCGTGCCGTAGGAGAATACGGCTCGATTGTGATTATTGCTTCTAATATTGCATTTAAAGATTTAATCGCATCTGTACTAATTTTCCAGCGTTTAGAACAGTACGACTATGCAGGTGCAACTGTTATTGGCACTGTTTTATTGCTAATTTCGCTCCTCATTCTCGTGGGGATCAATTTGTTACAAGCTTGGAGGAGACGCTATGAGGTCTAATGCCTTAAGTGGTGATATAGTTGCCCAAAACAAAGCAGGTTCTCAAACACGAGAAGCCCCCTGGGTAAGAATTGCATTAATTGGCATTGCAGTTATTTACCTTGGCTTAGTCCTATTTTTGCCTGCACTTAACGTTTTTGTCCAAGCTTTCCGAAGTGGAGTAGGACCTTTCTTTCACAATTTTTCCGATCCAGCATTTATCAATGCGATTAGACTGACAGTACTGATTGCTTTGATTGTTGTACCAATCAACACTGTTTTTGGTTTATGTGCGGCTTGGGCAATCACACGGCACAAATTCCCTGGTCGTGCTTTAGTCATTAGTATTATAGATTTACCGTTTGCTGTCTCTCCTGTCGTCGCAGGTTTAATGCTCGTATTACTCTACGGCAGAAGTGGTTGGTTAGGACCAACGCTAGAAGCGCTGAATATCAGAATTATTTTTGCCCTACCCGCGATGATTATTGCCAGTGCTTTTATTACGATGCCCTTCGTAGCCAGAGAAGTTATTCCTGTTCTAGAAGAAGCTGGTACAGATCAAGAAGAAGCTGCTAAAACCTTAGGTGCAAAAGATTGGCAGATATTCTGGCGTGTCACACTGCCTAATATTCGTTGGGGACTACTCTACGGTGTGATTCTAACAAACGCTAGAGTTATGGGTGAATTCGGTGCTGTGGCTGTCATTTCAGGCAATATTATCCGTAAAACACAAACACTGCCGCTGTATGTTGAAGAAGCTTATAAGCAGTATGAATCTCAAGCGGCATTTGCTGCATCAGTACTACTTGCTTGTTTAGCATTGGTCACTTTGGTTCTTAAAGAAGTTCTAGAGCGCAAAACTAGCATCAAAGAAGTGGAATAGGTGATTGAAATGGCAATTTCTAGCCAAGCTGAAAACCGACCAACTAAAACTCGAATCAAAATTCGCATCCCCAAGCAGCTACACGAAGAACCAGTTATTTCGCATCTGATTTCTCAGCACGGTGTGACTGTCAATATCGCTGCTGCGCTACTTAGTTCTAATGGACGCGATGACGGCTGGTTTGATCTAGAAATTCGAGGAACCAGCGAGCAAATTCAAAATGCCTTGATTTACCTTAATGAGTTAGACCTAGAAGTTTGGAATCAATCGTCTTCCGAACAAGATGGGTGGTAATTATAGCAGGGGTCAGTGGACAGTGAAGAGAGTGTGGGAAGACTTTGTCAACTGTCAACTTAGCGTGTTTGATGTCCTAACTCTATAGACTAGGGCTATAATGCTGTGTTGCTTTGGGGTTCTATATATAGGAAAGCATTGATCTACTAAGGTAGTAGATCATAACTTTATGCTCAGCTAGTTGTTCAGTAATTCATTACGCCATCTGATTTTCGATCGCCCAGCGTGCTAACTCGGTTCGGTTGTGTAATCCTGTTTTGCCCAACATATTGGAAACATGACTTTCCACCGTCCGCTGACTCACATTCAGTTCCTCAGCAATGTCACGGTTAGCTAACCCTCTAGCAACAAATTGCACAACCTTTAGCTCGGTTTGAGTGAGATGAACGTCAAAAGGAACTTGAATTTTAGGTGCAATGTCACTACCATTGTTCGTTTGCTGCGTGCGGCGATATGCCTGTTTTAGCGATGCTTCTACCTGTGCGACGAGTTCTTCTGGTTCAAATGGCTTGACCATGTAAACATCAGCACCTGTATTTAGACCTTTAACTCGATCTTGACTTTGACCTTTAGCTGAAAGAAAAAGAACTGGAATCCAGCTAATGCGCTCGTCTTGACGTACGTTATTAACAAACGTATAGCCATCCATTTCGGGCATCATCACATCGCAGATAATCATATCTGGAATTTCTTGCTCTAGAATTTGCAGAGCTTCGCGTCCATTCTCGGCGGTGATTACTTCATAACCGCGAAATTCTAAATAATCTTTGACGAGCAAAATCAAGTTCGGGTCATCGTCAATCAGGAGTAGTCGCTTGTTGTCTTTGGCAGTAGTTTCTTTCATGATGTCTGCTACTCACTACAATTGAGCTAAAGGTATTTATCAATAATCTTTTCTACAATATTTTCTGCTTGTTGGCATGGTGTTAATAATATTATTTTCTGGTTGAAGTATATTAACATTATGTTTTTTGAGAGGGTTGGCAAGCTGTAACTGAGGACAGAGGTAGTGAGATATTAACAATGGTACGAAAATTTTGAAGTATATCTAACGCGATATTATATCTGCATTCGCAGGAATTGTTAGTATCCAGTTAGCAATTATCTGAGTTTTGGTTGAAGTTGACTAATATCGGTAGCGATCGCTATTCAACCGCCACACTATCCTCAATCATTGCAGCAGGTTCAGGTAAAGGATGCGTTAAAAATGCATATTCCTCAACAACTCGATTGCCAATAATATGCTCCTGGATAATGCGCTCAATCACTTCTGGAGTTGCTTGTCGATACCATACCCCATCAGGATAGACGACTAAAATAGGTCCTTGAGTGCAAACCCGCAAACAATTTGCCTTCGTGCGAAAGATACAACTCGGACGCGTCGCCGTCGGTTTATCCAGTTTTAGCTGTTTCAAGCGCTTTTTGAGATAGTCCCAAGATTCTAAACTAGCTTCTTTAGAGCAGCATTGCGCAAGCGTCTGGTCAGCACAAATAAATATGTGCCGTTGAATCTGTGGTAATCCTAAGCTTTGAACGCAAGCATTCAAACCCTCTAAATCCTGCGGCGTACAAGTTTCCACTACGGCATCTGTAGCTGTATCTGTGGTTGTCAAATCGGTTGCACCTGAATTCATCACGGCTCTATCACCAACTTTACTTCTCGTATGCGTTTCCCAATTTAAGCATAATTATTTTGCAGCTTTAAGGCTATGAAAATACCAAGCAATGAAGCAAAGTGCAGGTGAGATAAGAATTATGATCTAATTACAACCGTGCCAACTCGTCTCACCACCAATTCGCCTCCGCAACGCCCTAGCTCCCAATTACCCATTACCCACTACCACATATGCAATCAACATCACAACCTTCTCCCAAAATCATTGTCGTCGGTGCTGGTTGGGCTGGGTTAGGAGCAACTTATCATTTAGCAAAGCAAGGCTACGATGTCACGCTTTTAGAAGCAAGTCCCTATCCTGGTGGGCTAGTCGCAGGTTGGCAAGCCGCAGGGCGTTCGGTAGAAGCCGGAATTCACGGCTTTTGGTATCCCTACAGTAATACCTTTTCCCTCGTTCGCGAATTAAACATCAATCCATTTACGCCATTTACGCGTTCCTCACAATATTCGCCAGCCGGATTAGAAGTCGTATCGCCGATTTTTCAAGATTTACCGCGACTACCTTCACCGCTTGGAACATTTTTGTATACGCAGTTTCAGCGTTTACCGCTGATTGATCGCCTGAGTGCTTTACCGCTACTCTATGCTGTGATTGATTTTGATAACTCTGATGCAGCATGGCAACGCTACGATTCTGTGACCGCCAGAGAGTTATTTAAAGATTTTGGCGTTTCTGCACGTTTATACCGCGATTCTTTTGAGCCGATGCTCTTAGTTGGTTTATTTGCTCCTGGCGAACAGTGTTCTGCTGCGGCAACTTTAGGAATGCTGTATTACTTTATCCTGGCGCATCAACCAAATTTTGATGTCGTTTGGTGTCGCGGAACCGTCGGCGAAATGATTTTTCAACCTTGGGTAAAGCAGATTGAACAAGCTGGTGGCAAGTTGGTAGCAAATCAGCGAGTTAGCGATTTGATTCTTGATGACAATGGTCAAGCAACAGGTGTTGTTTGTGGAGAGCAAGTTTTTACAGCTGATGCAGTCATCTTCGCGGTAGGAATCAGTGGAATGAAAAAGATTATTAGCAGTAGTTCCTCGCTGCAAAGCCGCCAAGAATTCCGCGATGTCATGAATCTAGGTGCAATTGATGTTTTAGCGACGAGGTTGTGGTTTGACCGCAAAATTGATATTCCTCGACCATCGAATGCGTGTTTTGGGTTTAATGCAACAACAGGCTGGACATTTTTCGATTTAAACGCGCTGCATGATGAGTACCGCAATGCACCTGGTACAGTTGTTGAAGCTGACTTTTACCACGCCAATCAGTTTTTGCCTTTAAGCGATGCTGAAATCGTCTCTTTAGTTCAACGTGACTTAGCAACGTGTATTCCTGCGTTTGGCACAGCAAAAATTATCGACAGTAATGTGATTCGTCTACCACGCGCTGTCACGCATTTTGCGCCTGGTAGCTATCGATATATGCTGCCAGCAACCACAAGTATCACAAATGTATTTATGTGCGGCGACTGGATTATTAATCGTCACGGTTCTTGGTCGCAGGAAAAAGCCTATGTTACAGGGTTAGAAGCTGCTAATTTAGTTATTTCGCGTTTTGGACGCGGTACTCCAGCCACAATTATTCCTGTGGAACCTGATGAACCACACATTCAGCTTGGGCGATCGCTCAACTACACCCTACGCCACCTAACTCAAAACTTACTCCCAGACTTTTGGTTGCCTTAGTCAACTCAAGTAATACCGTATTACCATAAAATATTATTGTCACAAATCGAGAGCAGATTTGTTTTATGGCTAGACGAAAATCACTCGTGTCTAGAGTGACAAAGAAATACCAAGCAACGATTCCTCAAGATGTCAGAAAAGTACTGGAAATTGCGCAAGGTGATTGTGTAGCGTTTGAAATTGAGTCAGGACAAGTGATATTAAAAAAAGCGCCATCGCTTGATTGGAATTATCTGAATGCTGTAGCAGAAACTCTAGGCGAATGGGAATCAGTTGCAGACGAGGAAGCCTATAGTGACCTATAGCCAGTTCGATGTTGTCGTCGTACCGTTTCCCTTTACTGATATTTCCGCGACAAAAAGACGTCCAGCACTTGTGTTAAGTGATGAAATTTTCAATACTCCTTCCCATAGAAGCGTAATGGCAATGATTACGACCGCAAGTCATTCTCCATGGGTACTTGATGTTGCAATCGCTGACTTGGCAAGTACTGGACTTAAAGCAGCTTCTGTAGTAAGGATGAAGTTGTTTACCCTAGATGACTCAATAGTTGTAAAACAAATCGGTATTTTGGCTCAAACAGATAAATTAGCAGTTCAAAAAGCACTGCAACTACTTTTTGCGATCGCTTGACAAGCATTGACTAAACTCGATCAATTTTTCTACCCTCACCCCACTGCTCACCCCTAAACCCTCATACTATGGCACAATGAAAAACGGTGTCCCGACATTTTCAGGTAATCTCTGTGAGTTCAACTGCCCAAGCTACCCGCCGCGTTTTTCCCTTCACTGCCATTGTTGGTCAGGAAGAAATGAAACTTGCCTTATTGTTGAACGTGATTGACCCTAAAATTGGTGGTGTCATGATCATGGGCGATCGCGGTACTGGTAAATCAACAACAATTCGGGCATTAGCTGATTTGCTTCCAGAAATTGAAGTTGTTGCAGATGACCCTTTTAACAGCGATCCGCACGATCCTGAACTGATGAGTGACGCTGTTAGGCAGCAACTCGAACAGCAAATCGAAATTCCTGTCGCGCACAAAAAGGTGCCGATGGTGGATTTGCCCTTGGGTGCGACCGAAGACCGCGTGTGTGGCACGATCGACATTGAAAAAGCACTCTCTGAAGGCGTCAAAGCCTTTGAACCAGGACTCCTTGCTAAAGCAAATCGCGGCATTCTCTACGTTGATGAAGTTAACCTCCTCGACGATCATTTAGTAGACGTCCTTCTCGACTCCGCAGCAGGTGGTTGGAATACGGTAGAACGCGAAGGAATTTCGATTCGTCACCCTGCACGTTTTGTTTTAGTGGGTTCGGGAAACCCTGAAGAAGGTGAACTGCGTCCGCAACTTCTCGATCGCTTTGGAATGCACGCAGAAATTCACACCGTCAAAGAACCTGCATTACGCGTCCAAATCGTCGAACAACGAGCCGAATTTGACCAAAATCCGCAGCAGTTCTTAGAAAAATATCAACCCCAGCAGCAAGAATTGCAACAAAAATTAATTCAAGCTCAAGCACTTTTACCTTCAGTCAATATCGATTACGACCTAAGAGTTAATATTTCAGAAGTCTGTTCAGAACTTGATGTTGATGGCTTGCGCGGTGATATTGTCACAAACCGTGCCGCAAAAGCTTTAGCCGCCTTTGAAGGACGTACCGAAGTCACCGTTGATGATATTCGTCGCGTCATTACTTTGTGTCTGCGCCATCGCTTGCGCAAAGATCCCTTGGAAACAATTGATTCTGGCTACAAAGTAGAAAAAGCTTTCAATCGCGTATTTGGAATCGAAGATACCACGGAAGCGGCTCAATCAAACGGTACTGCTCAAATGAGTGGACGTCGCTAATGATCTTTTGTTGGTAGGGACAAAATGGCAATTTGGCGCTTTTGGCTAAATACTTTAATTTTATCGAGTCAGTACAACCCACCTCGCTTTGTGGAACTTGTGATGCTGTGGATAGCGCTAGCCCTATTAGCAGTTTGGAGTATTTCACCATTTTGGCCTTATTTAGTGTTAAGTCTCAGTTTTGTGATTGGCTCATCAATCTCAATTTTGATTCGTGAAGCGATCGCACCTTCACCATACATCCGTGCAACTCAAGTCACCGCAGTTTTGATGCTGATTATTAGTGTCTACGGGTTGGCAGATGTGATTCACTATTTTTAACTGGTGACAGGAATCGCTGGGGACGCCGCCTAGCGACTGAAGTCGCGGCTTAAAATACTAAGTCCACCTGCGTGGACTAATATAAAAATAATAGTAGTCTATCAACCCCAGAAGCTACGGTTACTGACTGTTAAGCCTTTTCTATCAAATTGACATTAGCTCGACTGATGCAAGATTAAGCGATTGCCTTCTGGATCGTAGGCATAGATTTCTTTGCCGTGAGAAGCTGTTATTATTTCCCCTGGTGGTGGGTAGCCTAGATGAGTAAGGCGTGCAACGGCATTTTCTAGGTGACTGACTTCTAAACACAAACTCATGGCGCTACTAGAGTTCTCAAACTCAGCTTGATGTGATTGTTTTGGTCGAAAAATACCTAATCGCAAACCTGGTAACTTGAACTCAGCATAACGATTTGGGGTGTACTGCTGTGGTGTCATATTTAGTAAATTGCTGTAGAAAAGAACTAACTTTTCTAAATCATTAGCTGCCAATGTTACAAACGCGCTGCTACAAGAGAAATCCATAAAATCAAAATTTAATCAATTTGACACAATTAAGATCATGGCTTCTCCCAACTCATCTGTAGTAGCTGGATTAACAGCTTTAAATCAAGGAGATTATGACAAAGCGATCGCACAACTTGAAGCTGCGTATCAAACGCCAAGCGATCCAACAACGCTTGTGAAAGTACAGATGGGTTTAGTCATCGCCTACAAAAATGTTGGAGATGAACGCGCGATCGCGCTGTGTGAAACTTTGATACAACATCACGATCCGCAAATTCAAGCGTGGGCATTACGTCATCTTAATGAATTAAAACGCTCTGTCGAGCCTAAACTAACAACAGAAACACAACAGAATACCGCTCAATTATCCAATCGCACAAGTACGCCAGCGCAAGTTGCCCACACGCTACCTCTCATAGGACAGCGTGCCAAACGATTAAAAAAACTGCAACGGTTGCCAAAGATCAATTTACTACCGTTGTGGTTGCTACAAGCAGGATCGGCGATCGCTTTTTTTTGGCTCATCCGCGACTTGTTACGATTATTTATGCGCGTCACAAATGACGTATTAGTCAACCTGCCATATTTAGAACCGATTCAACTTTTTTACCGCGATCCGACACAGTTTGTTCTCGTCACACTGCTTCTATTTGTCAGTTTCTCTCCCTGGTTACTTGATGGATTGCTACGCTTCGATAACTTACAACCATTATCCTTTGATACACTAGCGACTTATAGCCCAGAAGCTTGCCAATTACTCAAACGCTACTATCAGCGGCAAAACTGGCGATCGCCACAACTCAAACTCCTGCCAATATCAGTACCACTCGCTCTCACCTACGGTAACTTACCAAGAAATGCTCGTCTTGTCGTCACTCAAGGACTTCTCGAACAATTAGCAGCGAATGAAATTGCCACGATTTATGCAACTCAGCTAGGACATATTACCCACAAAGATTTTGCGGTGATGTCTCTCGTTATGGTTGTGACGCAATTACCTTATCTCGTCTATTCCCAGGTATCGCGATGGGGTAACAAAATTTCTTATTCTTACTTACAGTTAATTGCTGGAGTTATCGCTAATATTGCCTATATCATTTGGTATCTTCTTTGCATTCCTGCGCTTTGGCTATCACAGGTACGAATTTACTACAGCGATCGCCTAGCAGCCGAAATGACTGGTCATCCGAATGGCTTAACTCGTGCTTTACTCAAAATTGCTCAAGGTATTGCTACAGACATTCGCCAGCAAGAATGTACGAGTTGGCTATTAGAAAGTTGGCAATTACTCCTTCCCCTCGATCGCACGCAAGCACTGAAACTCAGCGGTTGTCAAACACCAACTGACTTTGAATCTGTCCTCGCTTGGGACTGTTACAATCCTTACCGCTATTGGTTCAATCTTCTTCAAACTCATCCACTTGTGGGCGATCGCTTGCAACGTCTTGCGCAGATTGCTCAAAATTGGCGATTGGAACCAGAATTAGCATTACTCAATCCCCAAATCAAAGCTTTTACTTCTCGCTTGGCATTTTTTCTACAGAGTGCGCCATTTTTAGGCATTATCCTCGGTTTTATTTTCGGCTGTCTAGCTTGGCTTATCGGTGGAATTGGAATTTGGTTAAGAATACCGCAATTAGCATGGATGTATGGTGACTGGTCTTTAATTTTAGGCTCTATACCAATCGGCTTTAGTCTTGGCACGTTTATTCGCCTCAATGCTTTTTTTCCAGACATCAAAGTTTCTAATTTAAAGTCTCTAGATCTTTGCGAATTCTTAGCTAATCCCAATACACTACCTTTAGACAGCAAACCCACACGCATTCAAGGTAAGCTTCTAGGACGCTATGGCATTAGTAACTGGCTAGCACAAGATTTAATCTTAAAATCAAACACTAGTTTGATTCGACTACATCACCAATCACTGCTGATCAGAATCCGTCATTTCAACAACCAGGCGTACGCGATTGAGAAGCTGATTGGTCAAGATACGATCATTACTGGTTGGTGCCGTCGTGGTGCTGCGCTATGGTTGGACATTGATACTTGGCGTACGCAAAGCAGCATTGGACGTAGTAGTCATCAAGTCTGGTCTACACTCTTAGCTTGTGCAACTGCTATTTGGGGAACTTATATTATTTGGCAAGGCAATACCACCTAATGTAAAGAAACATTGCACAAAATAGTTAGTTTATGTTACATTATTTAACACTAGAGTAAAAGTTATTTTTGGGTAAATGACAGCTGACAAGCTTAGTTCAATTGCCTGATAAAGCTCAATCTACGGTTATCTTTTCCTTGTTCCAACACAGCAGCTTAACCAGCCCACGGCTGGTTTTTATTTCTCATCCTCAAAAGGTACAAAATCCCTCACTACGGAGGGATAACACTGCTGTTACCGAGTTAAAAATATTGCTAAGGGCTGAAATGTTTATTTTTAGGTGCTGGTATAGCAAAAGCCGTGATACTGTAAAGAATGGTGTCAATGTTCCAGCAACTCAAAAGCATTACTCGTAGCAAAACAGCTGGTAACTGGCGGAATATATACTTAGAAGCCGGTTAATTAGCAGATTAGTTACAAAAAACTATAGCCTTGAGTTAGGCAAAGAACTATATTCTAAAGGTTGGCAATTATCAAAGTGAAAAATTGGTTTGTTGCAATGTGCGTCAATTCCAGTAGGTATCTAGCCTTCCTCATGTAAACAGTTTTGTTACCAATTCTATTCGCACCCAAGTCCGGAGGTATCTTCCTATGTCAGTTCGTCTATATATTGGCAATTTGCCGAAAGAAGAGTTAGAACGTCAAGAACTACAAGCAGTTTTTGCAGAAGCTGGCGATTCAGTTACTACCAAAGTTATCAAAGATCGGAAAACTGGTAAATGTCGTGGCTTTGGGTTTGTAACTGTTAACAGCGACGAACAGGCTGATCAAATCATTGAAAAATTCAATGGTTATATGTTCAAAGACACTCCTCTTAAAATTGAGAAAGCTCTACCCCGTTCAAAGGGACAAGAGGATGAGGAGCAATCTAATTCAAATAGTGCTGTTAACAATCTAGAGGGAGGAAATCAAGAAAAAACCTCAAATCGTCGCAGCAACAAAAAATCACGTCGCAGCAGCAATACTAGCCATCAGTCGTCGAATACTTCCGATACGATTCAACCCGATCCGCGTTGGGCGTCTGAACTTGAAAAACTCAAGCAAATGTTATCTGCACAAACAAGTAATGGATAAATTTTGTTAGGGTAATAAGGGCTTAGCGAGAAGCCAAAACTATTAGGCTTACGCATTAGATCCTTTTGCTTGTGCTGCTATATGAAACTGAATGTAGCCAGTGCTTGAAGCATGACAGCAGTTATCAATTACATGACTAGCGCTGGCTCTCATGTTGCCATTTGGCATAAACTTAGCAATGCATAAGTTGATATAGATTCTATACAATTGATTGATTTCTTTACTTGACAGAGGTATACGCCTCTTGCATAAGTTAAAAAGCTACGATGTCATTCGCAAACCAAACCTTTCACTATCTTCGAGAGTAAGCTCCGTGGAGTATTTGTGTAACGTTGCTGTAGGCTAGAATCGCAGGAGATGTTTCGCTGCACTTAACATAACAATTTAAATACTTTTGTCAGAAGTTTGATGCTAAAGTACTCAGCACGCTTGCCGTCTTGATAATTAAGTTAAGATAAACTTATTTTTATTATTAATTAAGCTGATAAAACATTTATAGATCCTTGAATATAGTGTATTATTTACAAATAAATTGCCCAGAAAGATAGACAAACTTCGAGTTGAAACCGTCTGTCATGAGACTTCAAGCTAGAAGTGACATCCTGCAAAGTTTGTCAAGAGTTTTATCAGCCGCTAGCGAAAACAGGCAACTGAATTTAAATTTGTAGATTCTCTAAGTTAAGTATTGATATATCAAAAAAACTTACATACTTGACGTGTAAAGTAGATACGGTATGACAAAAAAGATCTTACTCAAGGTAGAAGCATAGTCGTTGCGTAAGTAAAGTTAGCATCAATGAGCGCTGATTATTTTAACCTTGTGGGGATTACAGTACTTCCCGTAGGGGATGTGAAGAAGTACATTATCGCTTAAATTAAACTTGAGAATATTCAATATTCTTTTTTGGTTTCTAAAGGCAGGTAAAACCACCGGAAAAACCAGTTTAAACCTAACTAAATTGTTGCAATAACTACACCATGAATTCTGCAAGCCAAAAGCACATTGCCCTGATTTCAGTCCACGGAGACCCAGCGGTTGAAATCGGTAAGGAAGAAGCCGGAGGACAAAATGTTTATGTACGCCAAGTAGGAGAGGCACTCGCTGAGTTAGGGTGGCAAGTTGATATGTTTACCCGTAAAGCAAGTGCAGACCAAGCAAGTATTGTTGAACATACTGCGAATTGCCGGACAATTAGGATTACCGCAGGTCCAGAAGAATTCGTTCCGCGCGATAACTTGTTTAAGTATGCGCCAGAATTTGTAGAGCAAATGCTGAAGTTTCAGCAAGAATCAGGTATTGAGTACGAACTCGTCCACACAAACTATTGGCTTTCTGCTTGGGTAGGAATGGAATTAAGAAAAGTCCAAGGTTGTAGACAGGTTCATACTTATCATTCACTAGGAGCAGTTAAGTACAAATCAATTTCCACAATTCCCCTCATTGCTAAAACGCGTTTAGCAGTAGAAAAAGAAGTCTTAGAGACAGCACACCGCATTGTTGCCACAAGTCCTCAAGAACAAGAACATATGCGATCGCTCGTTTCCACAAAAGGCAATATCGATATTATTCCTTGTGGTACAGACATTCATCGCTTCGGTAAGATTGAACAACAGCAAGCAAGAGAGCAACTCGGAATCAACGCAGACACTAAAGTTATTCTCTATGTAGGTCGATTTGATTTCCGTAAAGGTATTGAAACCCTAGTACGTGCTGTTGCCCAATCGCAACTAAGAGGTACTGACCTCAAGCTAATTATTGGTGGTGGTAGCCGTCCTGGTCAAAGCGATGGCAAAGAACGCGATCGCATCGAAGGTATTGTCAACGAACTGGGAATGCAAGACATGACAGTTTTTCCTGGGCGTCTTGGTGACGATGACCTACCTATCTACTATGCAGCAGCAGACGTTTGTGTTGTTCCTAGCCACTACGAACCTTTTGGTTTAGTAGCTATTGAAGCGATGGCAAGCGGAACACCAGTGATTGCTAGCGATGTTGGCGGCTTACAATACACTGTCGTACCCGAAGAAACTGGATTACTTGCTCCACCAAAAGACAACGATGCTTTTGCAACTGCGATTGACCGCATATTGAGTAATCCTGAGTGGCGAAATCAACTAGGTCGTGCTGCTAGAAAACGCGTAGAAGATAAATTTAGTTGGGATGGCGTAGCTGCTCAACTTAGCAAATTGTACGTCAAACTTCTAGAAGAACCAGTTGTCGTTTCTACAAAAGATGAAGCTGTAGCGACAGCTTAAACTAAGCTCTGAGCATTGAATTTTGAGTTTTAGTTTGATTATGCTCCTTACAACTTAATATTCAGCACTCATAGCTTACACGAAACATTAGCTGACAGCCGTAATAGTTGTCAGCTAATGTTTTTTGAATT
Source organism: Gloeocapsa sp. PCC 7428 (assembly GCF_000317555.1). Taxonomy (GTDB): domain Bacteria; phylum Cyanobacteriota; class Cyanobacteriia; order Cyanobacteriales; family Chroococcidiopsidaceae; genus Chroogloeocystis. The sequence goes on along the minus strand of NC_019745.1, from coordinate 1,320,833 downwards.
GATTTTGGCGATCGTCATGCAGCAAGGTAAACAGGCGCATTGCTTTTCCTATATTTTGGGCTTTTGTCGCTTGGCTTGCATACTTTCTCCAATCGGGGGGTAGCATTGCAGTACGCTTTATGGAATTGTTGAGGTTAAAGTTGCAATACATACTCACTTGCTGAAAGAAGTTATGACCGCTAGCTCAACTATTCGTCAAATCTTGTCATCAGAACAAGGTTTATTGCCTTATGTGCATCACCAACTCGCAACCGATGAATTCGCCCACTTTCGATCGCAGTTTGGTTGTCATGCAGAAGAATCTTCCACCCATGTCAATGGCGATCGCGCTTCACAATTACAAACAACGCTGTCAATTTCTTTAAAGTTTTCCATTATTGTCGATCCTCACCTCAGTGCTGATGATGCGATGATTCTGGCATTAGAGTTTCAAGAAATGATCGATAACTGTTTGGTCGCATGGAGTCAGAAGAATACACAACTACTTTCCCCTGTCACGCAAATCACAGGTTCTTTTGGCAGGCTAGAAGAAGTTCGCTACCACGGCGGCTTTCTTCCTGGCTTTTTAATAGAACGCCAATTTCGTCTTAGCTACAAAACTTCTACAGCCACAACCGAAAAATCAAATTCTACTGGCGATGAATTATATAAACCTGGCGAGATAGTTCCTGAAAGCGGTTTGTATGAACTGACAGGTCCTCGCGGTGGTACTAAGGGACAAGAAGTCACTGCAACAAAGGGAGAACCTTTTCCCCCAACTCCAGAGCCAGGAATGCACTATCGGTTAGTAACTCCAACAAAGCATAAAAACAGCTAGAAGGCAATATAAGTTAAATCGAATACAAACATCACGCTTGTTGAGATTGGTAATCGGTAATGGAAAAGCTTTTAGCGCTTAGCAATTGGCAAGAGGAAAACAGCTAATCGCTGTCTAATTACCAATTACCAATGGCTTACCTTCCAGGTACGCCGCTTACTTAGCTACGCTAGTACGATATCCAACCGTTAAAACGAAGTATTAAGGTTACCAAAAATGGAAAAAGATCAAACCTCCAAGCAAGTTGGTTCTCATGGTCGTCCTGTTGACTCAAGTAACTTAGAAATTCAGGGCAAAATCATTGACGATGGCGAACGTCCGGTGACAGCCAACAATTTTGTTGTTAAGGATACCTACGAGGAAGACGGCGAACGTCCGATCGCCGCGAATGAATTTAGCGGTCAGGAAACACTCAATATTGATGGTAAACGTCCAATTGACCCAAGTAATCTGAAAGTGCAAAACACTGTGTACATGGATGGAGAACGCCCGATCGCCGCAGATAATTTTGAAGTCAAAGGTAGATTAAACATTGATGGAAATCGTCCGATCGCCGCAGACGAAGCTTTATCTGATATATCCACAGACTTTGTAGATTAAATATCCAATTTCCAGAGTCTGGCGCGAACCTTTTGCTGTCCACGCCAGTTCCCACAACAAATTTTCGCCTCCTTGTGAAAACTAGGAGGTAAACAAATAATGTGTTCAAGTTCAAAAACTCGCCAAATCGCTTAAAGTCCTCCACTCGTGGGAAATTGAGGGGGCAAAAAGACTTTAAGTATACACTGTATGAATTCTGGAGGATCAGACAACAAAATATTTGTTCAATCGCAGTTTGCGAAGTGCGTCTTTATGGCACAGCAACGCGTGGTAATCGGTGCTTGAAACTGCAAAGAATTTCCCACGAAATTGTACTTAACTGGTTTGCCCAGTCATCAGCTGAGATTTTTTTGCTGCCATCTTCACCGAGTAACGTAACGACTTCGCCTTCGCGAACATCTGCGATCGCAGTGATATCCAACATCAGTTGATCCATCGTAATTGCGCCAATCTGCGGAACTTGCTGACCGCGAACTAATACTGTCATTTGATTCGACAAGTTGCGCGGAACTCCATCCGCATAACCGATACCAACTACGGCTATCTGCATCGCGCGATCGCTTACAAATTTATGACCGTAACTGACTCCGGTTCCCGCAGGGATTTTTTTGACTTGTGTAATGCGCGCTTTGACTTGCATTACAGGCTTGAGGTCAATCGCTGCTAAATGAACAGCAGGATAAAGTCCATACATCGCTAAACCGACACGAACCATATCGTAGTGCAAATCGGGAGCCGTGAGCGTAGCAGCTGAGTTCGCCAAGTGCAACGCGGGTCGGATTTGCTTGTGCTGAAAAAGTTGGGGGTTTGAGCGTTTAATTTGCGCGATCGCCTGCTCAAAATTTTGCTGTTGCTGCCTTAAGATTGTTTGGTCGGAGCTTTCTGCGGTTGCTAAGTGCGAATAAATGCTGGCAATTTTTAAGTTAGGCAACCCTTGAATTAATTGGACAAACTCAACAGCTTGTTGCCAAGAAGGTCCAAGCCGCGACATTCCTGTATCGAGTTTGAGGTGTACAGGTAAGACTTGGTTTGTTGTCTTTAATGTCTCCGCAAAAACCAGCGCTTGCTTAAAGCTACATACTGTCGGCTGGAGTTGCCAATGCGCGATCGCTTTGATTTGTTCTGGTGTATGCGTTGCGCCTAAAATCAAAATCGGTGCGCTAATTCCTGCTTCTCTTAACTCGATACCTTCGGGAACCGTTGCTACTCCTAACCAACTCGCCCCAGCTTGTAAGACAGTCTCCGCTACCGTAACAGCGCCATGACCGTAAGCATCTGCTTTGACGACTGCCATTAAGTGCGTTTTTGCAGATAATAAACTTTGTAGCTGATGAATATTGTGTGCTAAAGCTCCTAAACTAATTTCTACCCAGGCGCGATCGCATCGCATTGTTGCTATTGGTTGCTGCCGACTTAAAGTCATTTTTGCTCCTCCACATCCACACTCGAATTAAAGCAGTTAGCATTTAGCGCTTGGCATATTAGCTGATTTGATTAGGAAGTTTAGCTTTCAAACCGCGATTGTCACAAGTACTGCCTTAATTTATAAGAATGCGATCGCAAGTTTTGCTTGCCCAAGTTTATAAAAGAATTAACCGGACTTGCTGCTAAAAGCTGCATAGCGTAGTGTAGTTGTGTTACTATCTGTAAAAAATATTGGCTTGAGCGACCATCAATGGCTAAGGTTCTAGTCCTGAACGCCTCTTACGAACCGCTCAATATTACGAGCTGGCGGCGCGCAGTTGTTCTGTTAATCAAAGGCAAAGCTGAGCAGGTAGAACATAACGGTAAGCATCTTTATGCCGATTTTCCCCTGCCAACTGTTATCCGGCTGCGTCACTACGTACGAGTGCCTTACAAAGAAATTCCTTTAACCCGCCGTAATATTCTTCACCGTGACAGTCATACTTGTCAATATTGCGGCTACATGGGAGATGATTTAACGCTAGACCATGTTGTACCGCGATCGCGCGGTGGGGGTGATGCGTGGGAAAATATCGTTACCGCGTGCGTTCGTTGTAACGTCAAAAAAGGTAATCGCACACCCGTTGAAGCACATATGTACCTTCATCACCTACCTCGCAAGCCTTACAGTAGCTTATATTTTGAAGTCAGCAAGCATCTCAAAAGTGGGCTACATGATGAATGGCAAAAATACATTATTGGTCTTTAAATCATAAATAAACTGTAGTTTTGAGCGCTAGTTCTTTTTATATACTTATAATGCTTTGACAAGCTAAAGTTCAATTGAGTATTACTACTTAATAGTACGTGTAATCGTTTGTCAAGTAGAAAGCAGTTTATGGTATAAATTAATCGCAACTTTTAATACAGAATTTATCTCTAATAAGAGATAGGCTAGAAGGATTAGTGTCGCACGCCGAGATTTTTGCGACAATTGTAGTGTGTAGCCTCAATAGCTAGTTACATATTAAAAAGTTATTGACTGCCTAAATCGCGCCTCACACTCACAAAAATTCAGTTTATGAATTTGAATTCGTCTCACTTGTCAAATAGTTCGTATTCTCAAGAGCTTACAGAAGACCCTCATTTAGTAGCAACGGTGGAATTACCGGCTCCTGATACCTCCCCAATGACAATGAGTGAACTGGGCAATCATCAAGCCCAGCGAAATCACTTATCGTTGGTGCAAAAAGCGGATGCTTTGCGGCACATTTTAGAGCAACATCGACAAGAGCGTCAGCTTGTTATTCTACAGGATTTTCCAGACCCAGATGCACTTTCTAGTGCTTGGACTTATCAATTAATTGCCCAGGAATACGAGATTCAGTGTGATATTGTCTATGCTGGCACGCTTAGCCATCAAGAAAACATCGCACTTGTTAAGTTAACTGGCTTACCCGCACAACGCTGGACAGTACAAGCAGCCAAAAGCAAAGATTTATCAATGTACACAGGTTGTGCGTTGATAGATAATCAAGGGACAACGAGCCAGTTATTGTCAGTTGTCCAAGAAAGTGGAATTCCGATTACAGCAATTATTGACCACCACAGCTTCCAGGGCGACTTAAAAGCTGAGTTTGTTGATTTACGTCCGACGGTTCGCGCAACAGCAACAATTTTTACCCAATATCTCCAAGCAGGATTACTCAAACTAGATAGTAGTGTTCCTCAGCATATCAAGTGTGCGACGGCCTTGATGCATGGTTTGCGCTCAGATACAGACCGCTTAATGCAAGCACAAGAAGAAGATTTCTTAGCGGCTGCCTATCTGAGTCGGTTTTATGACGCGCAGTTACTCAACGCCATTTTACAAGCCAATCGCTCAAAGCGCGTGATGGACGTCATCGAGCGATCGCTTAAAAACCGCATGGTGCAAAACAACTTTTCAATCGCAGGTGTTGGATATTTACGCTATGATGACCGTGATGCCATCCCCCAAGCGGCAGATTTTCTAGTGACTGAAGAGAACGTACACACCGCAGTTGTTTACGGAATTGTTCACGACGAAGACGAAGAACTCGAAATCGTTGTCGGTTCGTTACGCACAACAAAACTCACGCTCGATCCGGATGAGTTTATCAAAGAAGCATTTGGACAAGACAGTCACGGACGCTTTTTTGGTGGCGGTCGTACGAGTGCTGGCGGCTTTGAAATTCCGATTGGTTTTTTGTCAGGTTACATAGAAACGTCAGAGTACGCGAAGAAAAAGTGGGAAGTCTTTGACGCTCAAATCAAGCAAAAACTCTTGCGGCTCGTCAACCCTAAAGATAATCCAATTCAAACCGAATAAAGTAAGACAAGATCAGCTGAGTGTCCTACTTGTAGCCTACGATCAGAACGGCAGTGGAAATCTATCTTATTCGACACGGCATCGCGCAAGAAAGAGAAATTGGTATCCCCGACGAAGCGCGATCGCTTACTCTTAAAGGGCAAGATAAAACGCGACAAGTTGCAGGGCGCTTGTACGATTTGGGCGTGCGGTTTGATGTCATATTGACCAGTCCTTTAGTGCGATCGCGGCAGACCGCAGCAATTTTACACGAGTATAAACTGAGTCGAGACATTGCGGAATCGGCTCACCTTGCACCTAATGGTAGTATCTATGATTGGTTAGACTGGCTCAAAGCGCAACAATATCCCCAGCAAACGCAATTAGCCCTCATCGGTCATCAACCGAATTTAGGACAATGGGCAGAAATTCTTGTTTGGGGTGAAGATCGCGCTAGGCTAATACTAAAAAAAGCAGGTATCATTGGGTTAGCACTACCAGAAACAGATTCACCTATCGGTCAAGCTCAGTTATTTTGGTTGACTCCACCCAAGTTTTTGTTGTAACCAAGGAAGAGGTCAGGGGTCAGGGGTTAGAGGTAAGCGAAAAACTAATTTTAAGAGGTTTGATGTAGCTTTATTCGTTAAGAGACAGCATTGTTTTACGACGCAACGCGTTCATCTCAATACCATAGTTTTAATCTTAAACAGAATATTTTTCTGACCTCTGACCTCTAACTTCTCCAAAAGATAATTCTGGTAAAAAGAGCGACACATCATCAGTTTCTGGTAAGTTAGCGTAAAGTATTGTACTTACACACAAGCAGCTGGTGTAGCTATGTCCGTCTGCGAATTTAAGCCAGGTTTAGAAGGCATTCCCGCCGCCCAATCTAGTATTAGCTTTGTTAATGGACAAGAAGGAATACTGGAGTATCGTGGTATCCGCATTGAAGACCTTGCGGACAATAGTACCTTTTTGGAAACAGCGTATCTTCTCATTTGGGGTAAGCTGCCCACAAAAGATGAATTGATCGAGTTTGAACACGAAGTCCGCTATCACCGCCGGATTAAATATCGCATTCGGGACATGATGAAAAGCTTTCCTGAAAGCGGTCATCCGATGGACGCGTTGCAAGCTTCCGCCGCCGCCCTTGGTTTATTTTACTCGCGCCGCGACTTAGATAACCCTGTTTATATTCGGGATGCAGTCGTTCGACTCCTCGCGACAATTCCCACAATGGTTGCAGCGTTTCAGTTGATGCGCAAAGGAAATGACCCCGTACGCCCGCGCGATGACTTAGATTACTCGGCGAACTTTCTTTATATGCTCAGCGAACGCGAACCTGACCCCTTGATGGCGCGGATTTTTGATGTTTGCCTGACACTTCATGCCGAACATACAATGAATGCTTCGACATTCTCGGCACGAGTTACGGCTTCTACGCTTACCGATCCTTATGCGGTTGTTGCTTCCGCAGTCGGAACCTTAGGCGGACCCTTACACGGTGGTGCGAATGAAGAAGTCATCGGAATGCTAGAAGAAATTGGCTCGGTAGAAAACGTCCGCCCTTATTTAGAAGATCGCTTGCAACGCAAAGCGAAAATTATGGGCTTCGGACATCGCGTGTACAAAGTCAAAGACCCAAGAGCAACAATTCTACAGAAGCTTGCTGAGCAAATGTTTGATAAATTTGGCTACGACAAGTACTACGATATTGCAGTTGAATTAGAACGCGCGATCGCCGAGAAACTCGGTCACAAAGGAATTTACCCTAATGTTGACTTTTATTCAGGTTTAGTATATAGAAAAATGGGAATTCCTACAGACTTGTTTACACCAGTATTTGCGATCGCCCGCGTCGCAGGTTGGTTAGCACACTGGAAAGAGCAAATCGCCGAAAACCGCATTTTCCGTCCCACCCAAGTGTATACAGGCGATCATGATGTTTCCTATACACCAATTGAGCAACGTTGAAAGAGAGGCTAGTGTCAAAAGTGGCTAACAACTAGTCACTAATTCTCCCCAGCCTTTCCTGCTCTTCTTTCAGGGACAGTAAAACTAAACACAGGTATAAGTAGAATTTCTGATTGAGGGTTTTTTGGAGCTAACCAGACAGCGATATACTAGGCATTGAAAGGTAAAAATATCTTCACAATCAAGGCATATCCTGAAAAAAAGTCGGGAATGAATTTACAAATATTATCTACAGCGGCGATGGCGATCGCCATCATGCGACAACTTCACCACAGAAAACATGAGTACAGGAATTGACCTCCAAGGAAGTTTCATCAAATCGCTGATCGACTTAGGGCTACCAGCAGGGGCAGCCAAAGCTGTTTGGATGCCAGTCCCGATGGTACTAATGTTAATTGGCGCGACTGTAGGAGTACTAGTAACCATTTGGCAAGAACGAAAGATTTCAGCCGCCGCCCAACAGCGTATTGGTCCAGAATTTATGGGACCTTTTGGCTTATTATCTCCGGTTGCCGATGGAATCAAGTTCGTTTTTAAAGAAGACATCATCCCTGCCAAGTCTGACCCTTGGCTATTTACTTTAGGACCAATTATCGTCGTCCTACCAGTCTTTTTGTCGTACCTAATTGTGCCGTTTGGCGAAAATCTGGCAGTGACAAATGTGGCTACAGGCGTATTTTTGTGGATTGCGTTGTCCAGCGTGCAACCAATTGGATTATTGATGTCAGGCTATGCGTCAAACAACAAGTACTCGCTACTCGGCGGCTTAAGGGCGGCTGCACAATCGATTAGTTATGAAATTCCCTTAGCGCTTGCAGTCCTCGCAGTCGTCATGATGTCGAATAGCCTCAGTAGCATCGATATTGTCGAACAGCAATCAGGCTATGGCATTCTTGGCTGGAATGTCTGGCGACAGCCGATTGGATTTATTATCTTCTGGATTTCGGCATTAGCAGAGTGCGAAAGAATGCCCTTTGACTTACCCGAAGCCGAAGAAGAACTCGTTGCAGGTTATCAAACCGAATACGCAGGAATGAAGTTCGCGCTGTACTATGTTGCATCCTACGTCAACTTGGTGCTATCCGCGCTCCTCGTTACAGTCTTATATCTAGGCGGTTGGGAATCTCCCATTCCACTAGACTTACTTGCTGGTTGGTTCGGTGTCAGTGAAACAAGTCCTTGGTTAGAGATCGTAGACGCTTCATTGGGTATCACAATGACCGTACTCAAAGCCTACTTCCTTGTATTCACAGCAATTTTATTACGCTGGACAGTACCTAGGGTACGCATTGACCAGTTGCTCGATTTAGGCTGGAAGTTCTTATTACCAGTTAGCTTGGCAAATCTACTGTTAACCGCAGCCTTGAAGCTTGCCTTTCCCGCTGCCTTTGGTGGATAGCAATTAGCTGATTGCTAACAGCTACATAAAGAGAGAGACACACCATGTTAAAATTCCTCAAACAAGTTGGTGATTACGCGAAAGACGCGGTACAAGCTGGTCGTTATATCGGTCAAGGGTTATCTGTCACTTTTGACCATATGCGGCGTAGACCAGTTACGGTGCAATACCCTTACGAAAAACTAATTCCTTCCGAACGCTTCCGAGGTCGCATTCACTTTGAATTTGATAAGTGTATTTCTTGTGAAGTTTGCGTGCGGGTTTGTCCGATTAATTTACCCGTCGTTGACTGGGAATTTGATAAAGCAAGTAAAAAGAAAAAACTGAAGCACTACAGCATCGATTTTGGTGTGTGTATCTTCTGCGGTAACTGCGTGGAGTATTGTCCGACAAACTGTCTATCGATGACCGAAGAATACGACTTGTGTACCTACGATCGCCATCAATTGAACTACGACAACGTAGCCTTAGGACGCTTGCCTTATAAAGTGACTGATGACCCAATGGTGACACCGTTGCGCGAACTTGTTTACCTACCAAAAGGCGTTGTCTCACCTCACGATCTACCTGCAAACACACGTGGCGCGGGACTACATCCTGAAGAAATTTTAGAACAGCAGGAAAAGTAGTATTTTTTTAATAGAGTGGGTGAGGAGCATTAATTGTTAATGGAACGCGCCATTAGCAATTAGCAATTAGCAACTAGCAAAGGACAAAAAGCTGTGAATTTAGCTGAAGGAGTACAACTTGTTTCGTTCGGCATCTTGGCTGTGATGATGATTGGTTCAGCCCTCGGTGTTGTACTGTTTTCTAATATTGTTTATTCTGCCTTTTTGTTGGCGGGTGTGTTTGTCAGTATTTCGGGAATGTATTTGTTGCTAAATGCTGACTTTGTGGCAACAGCCCAAGTATTAATTTATGTCGGTGCAGTCAACGTCCTGATTTTGTTTGCCATTATGTTGGTGAACAAGCGCGAAGACTTTAAACCTCTACCAAATGCCTGGCTACGTCCGGTTGTAACTGCGATCGTTAGTGCGGGGTTGTTTGTTTTATTAAGTACGATGGTTTTGGTTACGCCTTGGGCATATTCTACCGAGTCAGTATCCACCGATACTACGATTGTTTTAATTGGTCAGCACTTCTTCAGTGACTTTTTGTTGCCTTTTGAGCTAGCATCTGTTCTACTACTCATGGCAATGGTTGGGGCAATTATCTTAGCACGGCGCGAATTTTTGCCTGACCAAGTTATGACGCCTGACAAGCAGCAGCAACCTGTATTGACTTTACCCGAACGTCCCCGCGAGTTAGTGGGCATTTCTAGCGATAAGACAAGTAATTTAGACGATAATCGTCGCAGTGAGTAGCGTTACTTAACTGGCGAATTGATTTTAGCCTGCGATCGCAGGCTTTTGTGTATGATTTGTTTGAGGATAGATCAAGAAATATGCAACTTCAGTACTTTCTCTTGCTAGCTGCGGCTTTATTTTGTATCGGCATCTACGGCTTAATTACTAGCCGTAACGCCGTCCGCGTGCTGATGTCGATCGAATTGCTACTCAATGCGGTAAATCTTAATTTGATGGCATTTTCTAGCTATTTAGACCCACTAGAAATTAAAGGTCAAGTATTTACAGTATTCGTGATTACGGTCGCTGCTGCCGAAGCTGCTGTAGGATTAGCAATTATTCTCGCAATCTATCGCAACCGCGATACTGTAGATATGGAGCAATTTAACCTCTTGAAGTGGTAAGTGCGTGCAGCTTAATCAAGTCATTATTGCTCACAAAGCTGGAGATTCGTTAAGTAAAAGCTGGGCGGAAAAATGCGCGCGGCAGTTGGAAAGTCGCAACTGTCGCGTCCTTATGGGACCAAGTGGACCGCAAGATAATCCTTATCCGGTATTTTTGGCGTCGTCAACGCAGCCGATTGATATGGCTTTGGTACTAGGTGGAGATGGTACAGCGCTATCGGCGGCGAGAAATTTAGCAGCAGACCGTATCCCGATTTTGGCGGTGAATGTCGGCGGAAATTTAGGATTTTTAACTGAGTCGTTTGATGTCTTTAAAGATTCGGAACAAGTCTGGGATAGGTTAGCCTCGGACTTTTATGCGATTCAGCGGCGGATGATGCTTCAAGCCCAAGTATTTGAGGGAAATAGTAACAATCTTGAACCTGTCAGCGATCGCTTTTTTGCCCTGAATGAAATTTGTGTCAAACCGGCATCGGCGGATCGGATGATTACTTCGATCCTGGAAATGGAAATCGATGGCGAGGTTGTCGATCAATATCAAGGTGATGGACTTATTATCGCTACACCTACAGGTTCTACCGCGTACACCGTAGCGGCGAATGGTCCGATTGTCCACGATGGAATGCAAGCAATTACGGTAACTCCGATTTGCCCGATGAGTCTTTCGAGTCGTCCAATTGTATTACCTGCGGGTTCCGTTGTTAGTATTTGGCCTTTAGCAGATTACGAGTTAAATACAAAGTTATGGACTGATAGCGTCCTCGGAACTTCGATTTGGCCTGGTCAACGAGTCGATGTCCGCATGGCAGAATACCGCGCCAAGTTTATTATTTTACGCGAAAATTATTCGTACTATCAAACATTACGCGAAAAGCTACAGTGGGCAGGCGCGAGAATTCGCTACAGTAATAACCATCGAGATAATTAATTTTGTTGCTAGCTTAGCAGTTAAAGTCGCAGCTACACAAACAAAGTCTACTGTCGCAGTCTGAATACACAGAAGATTTTTTTACTTCCAGGCTTTTTTTAATCTTTATAAAGTTAAAGCTTTCATATTTTAAATATAGAAAAATGCTAACAAAACAAGTTAGATAATTGTCTCTTTACCTTTGCTGCGCCTTAGTTTGAGGCTATATAGCATACATTTTCAGCAAAAAAAATATCAAATTTTTCCGAAATACAATGTAGTTGCATTGAGTTTAATTATGACGGCAATGCAGGGAGAAATCCCTGTTTTCTTGTCTAAATAAGTATAAATATTTATAAGGAACTACTTGTAATGGCTACAGTAACATTTCAGCAACTTGTATGTAATAAATCATTGGGAACAGTAACCCTAGATTTTCAAGTACTACCTAATCCCGTATGGGGTCCCAGTGGGATGACGGCAGGTGTAGCTATAAGCATAGGCGTCAATCGATCCTTTAGTGCTACAAGTACAGTTACACTATCAGTCAAGACTAGGACAGGGAGTATATTAAGCAATAATCAAAATCTCCACGCTACCGCAGGTCCTAAAACGTTGCATTTTCCAATTTCCGATGCAACATACACATTATCTTGTAATGTAATGTAACTCTTAAACAATCTTAAAAAGTAGAGACGAGTTGTAATACATCTATAAATAGATAGTTTTACGGCTCGTTTTTTTTACGAATATGCTTTAATCATTAAAGCAAGCTTTATGTATTATATTTAAAATTTAGTTTTTTGAAAATTCAACATGCTTTACAAAGCTATAATAGGTCTTGAGTTATGAAGCAGAGCATAAATCTTTTTTGGATTTCTGGAAGTTTTGTCTTCAGTATTTTCTCCCAGTCAGTTCAAGCACAAATTATTCCCGATGGTACAACACCAACTACATCTGAATTATGTACCGCAGTTTGTGAAATTATAGGAGGAACACAAACGGGGGAAAATCTTTTTCATAGCTTTTCGCAATTCAATATTAACTCAGATCAACAAGTTACTTTTAGCGATCCAGGTGTAACTAACATTATTACTCGTGTAACTGGTGGTAATCCTTCTAATATTTTAGGGACGTTAGACGTTGCAGGAGATGCTAATTTATTTTTGATAAATCCAAACGGAATTATTTTTGGTTCGACAGCTTTTGTGAATGTTAGCGGTTCTTTTGTTGCTACTACTGCTGATGCAATTCAGTTTAGTAATCAAGGAAGCTTTAATGTTAACCCTGCTAATAGCCCCGACTTACTAACTGTAAATCCTTCAGCGCTATTGTTTAATCAAATAACAGCCCAATCTCCACCCAGCATAGAACTTAACGATGGATTAATCTTTCTTCCTGATGCTCAAAGTTTAGTACTATTGGGTGGAAATATTAACATAGCTGGAGATTTCAATATAGAACATTTAATTGCACCTAGCGGCAGAATTGAGTTAGGAGGAGTATTAGGCGCAGGAATAGTAGGCTTAAATAATGTGAATGGCAAAAATTTAAGTTTAAGTTTTCCTGCAAATATAGCAAGAGGTGATGTATCAATTAGCAACGGTGTAATTGCTAGTGTAGCTGGAGATGGTAGCGGAAGCATTGCGATCAATGCTAGGAATATAAATATTGCTCAAAGTAATATTATAGCTGGTGTTAGCCCAGACTTTGAGGCAACTAATAATCAACTAGGAACTATTAATCTAGATGCTACAGAAGGTATAGAAATTACAAGAGCTACACTGACTAATGAAGTGCAATTAGAGGCAGTAGGTAACGCTGGTGACATTCAGATAAAAGCAGGATCGCTTTTATTAAATGAGTTTTCTAATATAAATTCCACAGTGAATCCACGTGCGAGTGGTAATGCGGGTAATGTATTAATTCAAGCGAATGATGTAGCGATCGCAAATGATGCAAGTATCAATACATTAATGCTGGGATCTGGTGAAGGAGACGGAGGAGATATTCAAATTGATGCAGATTCTCTTCTGTTAGAAAATGGTAGTCTAAACGCTCGAGCGATTGCACCAGGAAGCGTGGCAGGAAACGTATCTATAAATGCTAATAATGTTTCCTTACTAGGAGATAGAAGCTTGATTGGAACCGCCGCCCTTGTTTCTGCGAGCCGTGGCGGTGCAGTCAATATTCAAGCTAATGCAGTTTCTTTAAGCAATGGCGCAACTCTATTTTCTAGTACTACTGAGGAAGCAGGGCGTGCTGGAAACATAAATATTACCGCAAATACAGTTTCCTTAGCAGATAGTGCTATTTACAACGATACTATTGGATTAGGAGACGCGGGAGATACTCAAATTAATGCTAGAACTTTAAATATTAGCAATGGTGGAAGTATTAGCACGAGTACGAATGGTGCTGGTAATGCAGGAAGTATTTTTATAAATGCTTCGGAATTTGTTACGCTTAGTGGCACTAATCCTAATGCAATAACAATAATAAGAAACATTCCCAGCACGACTTCTAGTGGTTTATTCGCCTTTACTGACACAAATGCTACTGGACGTGGTGGGAATATTCAAGTCAACACAGGTAATTTAAGCATTCTTGATGGTGCAGTTATCAGCGCGCGGACTCGCGGTATTGCACCTGGAGGAAATATTACAGTCAACGCAACGAATGTTGCTGCTACGAATGGCGGACAAATTTTAACGAGTGCGTTTAATCAGGGTATGGCAGGTAATATTACAGTTAATGCCACAAACAGTGTGAGTATTTCTGGTAGCGATCGCACCTACAACGATAGACTGCAACAAACACCCGATCGCATCGATAATGATGGTGCGGCGAGTGGTTTCTTGGCACGAGTGCGGGGAGATGCGATCGCTGATGCAGGACAAATCAACGTTACCGCGCCCTCGATATCACTTGACAATCAAGGCACAATTTCTACCGCAACAACTCAAGGCGCAGGCGGACAAATCTCACTCCGAGGCAGAAATGTTGCTCTAAACGACAATAGCAGCATTACAGCAACCGCTGGTACAGCAAATGCTGGTGGTAACGGTGGGAATATTGATATCAGTAGTGAACTATTTTTTGCGACGAGAAACAGTGCTGTTACTGCTAACGCCTTTACAGGCAATGGTGGCAACATTCGCATTGCAACGCAAGGATTCTTTCTTTCTCCCGATAGTGTGATTACCGCGAGTTCTGCACAAGGAATAGATGGTGTTGTCGAAATTATTGTTGTCGATGATGAACCTAGTCGCGGTTTAGTTTCTTTACCCGAACAACCTGTCGATGTTAGCAACTTAGTCGCGCGAGGATGCACTGCGGATACAAACATTGCCACAAACACGAGTGAATTTATCATTACTGGGCGCGGTGGATTACCACCAACACCAGGCGAAGCGATTAATGCAAATTCTGTGCTAGCAGATTTAGGCACTCCTGTACAAACTCAAGCCGCTACACCATTAAATACTGTATCCAACCTTAACAATTCTCAGCCAAAATCGCTTGTAGAAGCACAGGGATGGATGGTAGGCTCCAATGGCGAAGTAGTACTGATGGCTCAAGTCCCAACTGCTACAACTTATACTTCTTGGTCTACGCCTGTTGCTTGCAATGCCCCATAACCTCGTTCGCCGCCTGCAATTTTCGCTGAGTGGGCTTTTATTACTAGTTGTCAACACTCAAATTGCTGCGACATCAGCCGCAGAAAACGTTCTTGCCCAAGCGATTCCGCTACCACCGCCACAGGATGTCATTCCGCCACCTAGCCCAACACCACCACCGCAACCACCGACGGAACCCTTACCACCACCAGAAGAATTATTACAACCACCGTCAGTAGTCCCCACACCACCCACACCTTTACCTGGAATACCCGATACCATCATTGTTAAAAGCTTTAATGTTGTCGGGAGTACAGTATTTAGTGCAGAAGAATTTGCGCAGCTACTCGCATCGTTTACAAATCGACCAATTTCGTTTACAGAACTTTTGCAAGCACGTTCAGCGGTTACTCAACTCTACATTGATCGCGGTTATATCACTTCGGGCGCGTTGATTCCGCCGCAGACACTTCAAGCAGGAGTTGTGACAATTCAAGTTATTGAAGGCGAACTAGAGGCAATTAATATTAGTGGTACGCGCAGGCTAAATCCGAATTATGTGCGATCGCGCATTGCCATCCGTACCGATGCACCGTTAAATCAACAACGCCTCTTAGAAGCCCTGCAACTTTTACAACTCGATCCGCGCATTCAAACCTTATCTGCCGAATTATCCGCAGGTTCGCGCCCTGGAACGAATATCCTTGACGTGCAAGTGCAAGAAGCACGAACGTTAAATTTGCAAGTGATTGGAGATAACAGGCGATCGCCGAGTGTTGGAAGCTTTCGGCGTGGCGGGCAAATTAATGAAGCAAATTTACTCGGATTTGGTGATACTCTCAGCGTTGGATACAACAACACTGACGGTAGCAATACATTTGATGTCAGTTACGCGCTACCAATCAACCCACGCAACGGCACGATTAGTCTAGATATTGGTGCAGCAGATAGTCGCATTATCGAGCCGCCATTTGATTTCTTAGAAATCGACTCGTACTCGCGCTACTACGATCTCACATTCCGTCAGCCAATTAGTCAAAGTCCTTCCGAAGAATTTGTTTTAGGATTAACCGCGTCACGCCGCGAAAGCGATTTGGCATCTCCGATCCTGGAAAATGCTAATCTTCCTTTATCTCAACTCTCTCCTGGGGCAGATGACAGCGGACGTACACGCGTTTCTGCCTTGCGCTTCTTTCAGGAATGGACGCAGCGCGGTAGTCGTCAAGTCATTGCGGCGCGATCGCAGTTTAGTGTAGGAATTGGTGCGTTTGATGCCACAATCAACGATGATGCACCTGATAGCCGCTTTTTCTCCTGGCGGGGACAAGCCCAGTGGGTACGTCTTTTAGCTCCTGATACTTTACTTTTAGTTCGCGGTGATGTGCAACTTGCCGATCAAGCTTTAGTTCCGGTAGAACAATTTAGCTTAGGTGGATTTGACAGCGTTCGCGGTTATCGTCAAGATACGTTATTAACTGATAATGGCGCGTTTGCTTCGGTTGAGTTGCGCGTCCCCATCTCGCGCATTCCTGAATGGCAAGGACTTTTACAATTAACTCCGTTTGTAGACGTGGGTACAAGTTGGAATCGAGGAGATGCAAATCCTGATCCGAGTACGTTAGTTTCGCTCGGACTTGGCTTACGCTTGCAAGTAGGTAATAACCTTACCGCCCGCCTTGACTGGGGAATTCCGTTAGTTGATATCGCATCGGAGAAAAGAACATGGCAAGAGAACGGCGTGTATTTTTCCATAGTCGCCAGCCCGTTTTAGCGCTGAGTGTTAGCTTTCTCATTTGGTGTGGGGGAGTACTAGACGGTTCGCCAGCTGTAGCAGTTGTTTCATTGAGCGCATCTTTATCTGAATCGATTCAGCAAGGAAGAGAACTATATAAAACCGGACAATATGCCCAAGCCGCAGTCGTTTGGCAACAAGCCGCAAAAGCTTATCAAGCGAGTGGTGACAGCTTAAATCAAGCGATGGCGTTGAGTAATCTTGCTTTAGCGTATCAACAACTAGGAAATTTATCGCCAGCAAATCAGGCGATCGCGACAAGTCTACAACTATTAAATTCAACGTCTCGGACAAATTCTCAACACGCACAAATTCTCGCCCAAGCGTTGAATAATCAAGGAAGCTTACAATTTACGCAAGGAAAAACTGAACAAGCACTGAGTACTTGGCAAAAAGCAACCGCTGCATACACTAAAGCAGCAGATACGATTGGCATAACACGCAGCTTAATCAATCAAGCGCAAGCACAGCAAGCTTTAGGGCTGTTTCGCCGTGCTGTAACGACACTCAACCAAGCGAATCAAACCTTACAACAACAGCCAAATTCGGTAATTAAAGTCGCTGGATTGCGCAGTTTAGGAAATGCGTTGCGTATTGTGGGAAATCTCAGTCAATCACAGCAAGTATTACAGCAAAGCCTGCAATTAGCTCAAAAACTAGGATCGCCACAAGAAATCGCTGCAACATTAGCAAGCTTAGGAAATACAGTGCGATCGCAGCAAAATCCACAAGCCGCGCTAGCCTACTATCAACAAGCCGCAAGCGTATCACCAACAGCAAGCACGCAACTCCAAGCACAACTCAATCAACTCAGCCTTTTACTTGAGACAGGCGATCTCGGCGCAGCACAAGCGCTATTACCTCAAATTCAATCTCAACTTGCTAGTGTACCGACAAGTCAAACAAAAGTTTATGCTCGCATTACCTTGGCACAAAACTTAATTCGTTTGCAGCAAGCGCAGTCGAAAGCACAAACAGGGGTTCCTTCGTGGTTAGAAATTGGTAAACTCCTTGCTAGTGCTGTACAAGAAGCAAAGTACCTCCAAGATCCACGCGCGACAAGCTATGCTTTGGGAAATTTAGGGGGATTGTACGAACAAACGCAGCAGTGGACAAATGCGCAAGAATTAACGCAGCAAGCACTCGTATTAGCGCAAGGAATCAACGCGCTGGATATTGCGTATCGTTGGCAATGGCAATTAGGACGCTTGTTGCAAGCGCAGGGACAAACACAACTTGCGATCGCAGCTTATGATGAAGCTGTTCAAACACTTCAGACGCTTCGGTATGATTTAGTAGCGATTAATCCTGACGTTCAGTTTTCTTTTCAAGAAGAAGTTGAACCTGTTTATCGCGAACTTGTGAGTTTGTTGTTGCAATCAAACGACACTGCGCAACCTAGTCAACAAAATCTTCAAAAAGCGCGTCAAACGATCGAATCGCTGCAATTAGCAGAACTGAATAACTTTTTCCGTGCAGCGTGTTTAGATGCTAACCGTCAGATCGATCAAGTCGTAGACGAACAAGATCGCACCGCAGCGGTGATTTATCCAATTATTTTGCGCGATCGCCTCGAAGTCATTGTTAAGTTACCACAACAACCGCTGCGGCATCATAGTATTATCGTTTCACAAGCCGAGTTTGAAACTACGCTAGAGCAACTCCAACAACAACTCATTGAGCCGGACACTTTTACCGAAGTGCAAGCACTATCTCAGAAAGTCTATGAATGGTTAATACGACCCCAACTAACCACGCTCAATGCGAGTAATATTCAAACTTTAGTTTTTGTTTTAGATGGTGCGCTGCGCAACATTCCAATGGCAGCACTGTATGACGCGCAACGTCAGCAGTATCTTATAGAACAATATAGTATTGCCCTCGCACCAGGATTACAACTAATTAATCCGCAACCACTACAACGGCAAAGATTACAAGCATTAACTGCGGGACTCAGCCAACCTCGTTATGGCTTTGGAGGACTAAATTATGTCGAGCGCGAAATTGAGCAAATTACATCTGAAGTTTCTAGCCGAGTATTGCTCAATCAAGAGTTCACTAGTCAAGCACTACAAAATCAAGTCAACTCGCTGTCGTTTCCGGTTGTACATCTGGCAACTCACGGTCAATTTAGTTCTAACATCGAACAGACTTTTATCCTCGCATGGGATAAACCGATTAATGTCAATGAGTTAAATGATTTGTTGCGCACTCGCAGTCGAAACCGATCTAGCGCAATTGAACTGCTCGTTTTGAGTGCTTGCGAAACCGCAGCTGGCGATAAACGTGCGGCTTTGGGTATTGCAGGAATTGCCGTGAGAGCCGGAGCGCGTAGCACGCTAGCATCGTTGTGGTCGGTAGATGACCAATCTACAGCTTTATTGATGAGCCAATTTTATGCAGAGTTAGCAAGCAATCAAGTTAATAAAGCTAATGCCTTACGTCAAGCACAGTTGTCGCTCTTAAAAAATCCTAATTACGCTCATCCGATGTATTGGTCTGCTTATGTTCTTGTGGGGAATTGGCTCTAATTTAAGGGTGATGAGTTTTGAGGGATGAGTGATGAGTTTTGAGGGAGAAGTTGACAACACGAGGCAATGGGTTCAGAAGCGATCGCATCTAAGCCGACAAAGTGCAATACATTCGTCCAATTTTGTGCTAAAGCGATGTTTCCTGGATTGCGATAGTACAATTCACCAAGTACAGTTACTGCGTCATACCAAAACCCATTCGCAAAGTAGAGTTCTGCAAGCTTTTGTGGGGTTGCTTGTGCTAGTTGGCTGGCGAGGGCAGGAGTGATTGCTCGTCTTTGAACTCCGCCATGAACTACCGCCGTTGGTGGCTTACGGTCGGCACAGTAGATGTTGAAGTACCAGTGATATTGTTTGGCAATTTCTAAGGGAGCTACTGTTTTCGGTAGAGTTAAACTAATCACTCCAGGCATATTTGGCAGTGGAACGATTGTTTGATAAGCCAGTCGATTGTCTGCTGTGCGCAAAACAAACTTTGCTGAATGGATGTCTTGAGCGCGATATGGAACGTAAAACCAGAATGTAGGATGCTCAGCACTCGTCAGCCCCCACACGACATCAACACCTGTCGCAGCTTTGGTAATTGGCACTAATGCGATTAGCTGTTTATCACGCGTTGCAGAGTTATTCACGATACAGCCGCGCCTTCCTGCACCTGTGCGATCGCCTGGAATGCCAATATCCGCTGGAGGTGGAGGCGGAACAAAATTGAGTTGTCCTCTTGCCGTTGCTACGACTTCTTTGGTATTTGTTTGGGGAATAGAGTTAACTTTTGTGGGTAGTAAGCTCAGAATAACGCACCCAACCAGGGCAAATCGACAAAACCGCACATCCATCATAATTAATTACTCCCTGCGTAGAGTTTTGTACTTTGTCCCTGTTTTTGCGAGGCATTTTGAACAACAATACTAGCGCTAGTCGCAATTAATGCCAAGGTCGATGGTACAAACGGCACCCAACAGCTTTGATACGCAAAAAGTGCAAAGCACAGCGCGTACAGTACGATAAGGGTAATTGCTAGTGCTAACTCTAGATGTAACACTGAACGATAGCGCCAAGCCAGCACACTACCAACAATTGACCATCCCCAAATCCATAAAAATTCACTCCCCTGGGGTAACACCCATAACAACGGTCGCTGATTCTTGACAGCACTCAGCATTTGACTGACCATTTGTGCATGGACAAACACGCCTGCCATTTTCTGATACGCTCCTCCACTCGTACTATAAGGTGTCGCAAAATAATCACCAACGCTTGGGGCAGTGACACCAATCAAAACAATTCTATTTCTAACATCATCAGGTCTGATTCGATTCCGCAAAACATCGGTTAAAGTAACTTTATTCGCAATATTCTCTGGCAATCTGTAAGAACGATAATTGAGTAGCATTTGAAAGCCAGCTGTATCAATCGTTTGATAACCTCCGGTATGTGGTTGTAAACGCGGTAAAATAACGTTACCTAGCTGTAGATGCCCTTGAGGTGTCCATTGAGGGAAAACACCTTCAGCAGCTAAGTAACGAAACGCCAGTTGCGCGCTGAAGGCATATGGTGCGCTGCATATTGACGCCGGATGCGGATTAACTGCAACAAGATATCGCCGGAGAATACCATCAGGATCGACGACAACATCACTAAAGCCTTGACGCGCTTCGGGAACTTCAGGCGGTGGAGCAACACTTGGATCTTCACTCGCGGTAGGTTCGCTAATTTTACACACCGCAATAAAGCGATCGCTCTGTTGCATATATTGCGCTAAATTTTTGAATTGAGGATTTACCGGATCTTCGCGGTAAATATCCAAGCCGATCGCGCGTGGCTGATACTGCTCTAATTTCTCTAAAAGTTGCGCTAGCGCTAGATCTGATAGCGACCCTGTGCGATTTTTCTGTTCGGGCAGTTTGAAATCTTCTTCGGTAATCGCAACAACTAGCAATCGCGGATCAGTTGCTTCCTGAGGACGCAGGCGCATCAGCTGGTCAAAAACCTTGAGTTCGAGTGGCTGAAATGCTCCGATCTGTTGCAATCCCCACGTTACAGACGTTACCAAAACACTCGTCAGCAGCATCCTCCGCAGATGTTGCGAGCCAATTTTTTTAAGCGATCGCTGGCGGCTGTGATTGTTTTCACTTTTGTCAACACTAATTGGACGCGACAATGCTGCCCATCGTGGTGGAGTTTCTGCGGGATTTTGATAAATGACTGGCAACCAGCTAGCACACGGATACTCATCTTCTAACCCTTGAAGTCGCTCGCGCGCTTCGCGAACTGATAGATAAAACGGCTGACCACCCGCGAAGGCGTAGAGAAAATTCTTTAAAAACTCTTGCGCGACTTTGTCGGGGACTGGTTCGCGCATCACAATCACTTGCGGAATATACAAGTTAGCAAGTTCGCGTGCTAATCCTAAACCATCACAGGAATTAAAAATTGCTAGCTTTAATCCGTGCGCTACGGCAGTTTTGAGCGCGTATCGCAAATCGCTAATTGATAAAGTATCGGTACGATTAATACAAATTCGCCCGTCTCCATTGATTAAACTTGAGCTATGTCCTGCGAAAAAGAGAATATCCCAACCTCGGCTCCAGAGTTGATTGTTAAGTTCTTGGCGCTGCGGTTCTACGAGAAACTGCACCGTAGCTCCTGGTAACTGTTCTAATAAAGCTCGATCTGCTTGCGTATCAATTCCGGTACTATCGCCTAGAATTGCGAGGATGGCAACTTTGTCTTTGGTTTGCGAGATTTGTTTGACGCGCTCGTAAGCTGGGGCGCTGAGGGCAAGTTCTGCTTTAGGGTAGCGCTCGAAGAGATCGCAGAAGTGCCAAGGTAATCGTTGCAAAACTAAATCTTCGGTTTGTAAGATCGCGCGAATCTCGTCTGATGGCAGTAATTTCTCTAGCCATTTTTCCCGAATTGCCCGAAAAGATTCGGAGTGTATCCAGCTATTTAAACGGTTGCGTAAAACTTGTACGGCGTGCCAGCAATCTTCAATGACTGAGACATTCGTGACTTGAACAGGTTTTGCTTCGAGGCGGGTAGACCAACCCAAACAGAGGTACGCTGATTGCCAGCAGTTGTAGTACTGAGGAATTTCAGGAGCAGGTGGCAATTTACCTAAAGTTTGAATCGCCGGAGCATCGCCTTCTTCTCCTATTTGCATTGTGACAGGAAATCCCTCATCAAAGCTTCCTTCGCCTACTTTCAAGACAACTAACTTAGCCACAACAATCTTCCTGCGGGCGCAAAGATGAAATTAAATAATAAAATTTTCTATAAAACTGACGTTACCAAGCGCTACTTTGACACTAAACTTCTCTCCAGGTTTTCCACTAAACTGTAACTGAATATAATTATCTGCTTTTCTTGCTTGAGCTTCAAGGAAAAGTTGCTCAGTAGCATCTAAGACAGCTAGCTGAAGTTGCGGCGGTAAATAGATTTGACTTCCTGCGGGATGAACTTGTAGTAAAATATCGACCTTTTGCTCAGGTAGCGATCGCAGTTCAACAATCAACGCGACGGCATGACCTGCGAGTTGCATTCCCAGATCGATCAACTTGGCGCGTCGGATACGATCTTCGCGATTCTCGTTGGTTCCGCCTATAGCTGTATCAGATCGGCGGAAACTAAATGCCAAGTTAGCGCGTGCTGGTCCTAAAATCGTTTCAACGCCTTGCCATCCTGTTTCAAAAACATGATTAAACCATTGGTTTAATTGCACAATTGGTTGCTGATTTGCAGCAGTTGTAAGTTTGAGTTGACCCAAGTGCGCAAGTAAGTCTTCGAGGGGTTGCAATTGATTAATTGGCAACTGCGCGATCGCGCGTGGCGTAAACCCTAATAGCGTCGCTTCGCGGAGTGCTTCGTCAAACTGCACGACAACATACCCAATTCGATCTTCCCATACTTCTGGTGGAATATCGCACTGCTCAGCAGGCGATCGCACCCAGCGACACTCTAAGCGCCCAATTCCTGGAACTTCTAAGTCAGCAATATCAGCACATAACTGCAATACAGGGTTCCAGCTATCACTCGCCGCAATATCTGTGCCGATACCCATCATATTTAAATAGTTATTTACGACACAAACCGCCAGTGTGTTTAACGTTACTTGCTCTACTTTCGTTGGAGAAAACTCTACTTGATGAGTAAATCTTTGGGCAGTCTCTCGCGCCGCTTCAGTAATAGGTAAAGGTAAAGAAAAATCTTGTATTCGATTCATATTTTTAGTCATAAAATAGATTACTTTTGTTCCATTTAATTCTTTACTCATTGAATAATTAGCTTTAGCAAATTTAATCTTCTCAATTATTTCCAAAGATTAAAGGACTAGTACACCTCAGCTTTTGTTGTTAATCAATTCTTTACAAATATCCTTGCATTTCGCCAAAACTACGTAAACGAGGAAGGCATTGTCGGCGATAAAAACTTGTTAAAGTCGAAATCGAAAGCCCATATTCTTCTGCCAACTTTTCCCAACTTGTTTCAGGAGGTAGCCTTCGGAGGATTAATACTTGACAATTCACGCGCGGATGCCCTTGAATATGAATTCGGCGTAACTCTCCATCACTATCAGTTTTTGCCCAGGTTATTGTCATTTCAAGAATTGGTGGAATATCGGGCGGGGCTGGTAAGGCGGCGATCGGATCAATCACCTCACCTTCTTCCACAGTTTTGCCTGAAGCTGTACGAGAGCGAGTTTCATATTCTTCTTCACGGAAATCTTGTAACCTTCGCCTCAGGTAAGCATTTAACCAGGTAATTACACTACTGCGATTTGGGTCATACTTTTCCCCTGTATTTGCTTCACATAAATTGCGACAAAAATATAGCCAAGTTTTCTGTAGTGCATCTTCATAATAAAGAGAACTATCTTTCCAAAGTTTGCCTGATTTAACTATCATGCGCACAATCTTTGTTAAACCTTGCTGCCGCTCTATACTATTGTGCTTATATTTGCAAGTTGTTGTAACTAATTCACGTATTTTCGCTTCTAGTTGATCCATATGAGCTTTATTGAATACAAGTAGGATTTAAATTTAATTGCGACATAGCAAATTTAAACGTTATTTTCCTACTTTAATCCAAGGTGATTATTAAATTAATCACCTTTTAACATAATTAAAATGAGTCATTTTTAGGAAGCAATAAGTTGATTGTCAACAAATCCAGAAATAAATATACATATCTATTTCAAAGTAGTTGGCTACGATAAGTACAAATCACAAATTTAAAGCAACCACTATTTTGGCTGCTGGCTATAAAGGCTATTACTCCTCAACGCGCTGACTACCTACTTATCAGCAGCAAGCAAAAAAATTATGCACGTCCTTTCTTTTGGTGTAGAGAGTGGATTGCAAACGCACTGCTTTTGGTCTTTCGCTGTAAAATTTTGGCATGAGCGATCGCCTTCTTATCGAGAGTGGCACAGCCTTAGTACTGTTTTGCTCAAAAGTTGTTATGTCTAGGTCAGCACAGATATCAGCGATCGTTGTGTATCGCAGGCGTTTTTTACTAGTATAAACACTTAATTCTCCCTAAAAAAGGGATTGCACTATACTAAAAATTCAAGTATAAGTTTGTTAAGTAAAGAATTATTAAAGAAAATGAGTTACGATTCAACTGGAAATGAGTTCTGCATAGTTCAGTGTTTTTTGCACAGAGTTTTAATTGGTATCGGTAGCCAAGATTGCTAAACCGCGCAATCTCCAGCAGAATCATTTTACATTTGGAGGGAAAGGCTTTTCGAGTACGGATTTTGTTACGCCATAATTCTTTCCTAAGGACTACAATTTCATCATTCTGAGCCTAGCAGAAATATAAAGAGCCTTTAGTGCGCTATGGATGTCACACAAATAGTTTCGTAAGCAATCTAAATAAGTAAGTAACTAAATAAGTTTTATGAACTTAAGAACTGACTACGATGTGGCTCAGGCAATTGAATTGCTGCACAACTGCTTATCTAGGCAGATTTCTCACGAAGCATTAATTTGGCTAGAAGAAAAAACAAACCAGATTAGCCAAGGGGCGATGCAGCGACTCTTTTATACAGCGTTTAGTGCAGTTCCTCGATATCTCGGTAAGCAGCAATTAACTTTATCAACACAGGATTTACGCGCAGCCGCAGCAATTCGCCCAGGCTGGAATCCTCAACATTGGAGTGTAGATCAAGCGGGGCGAACATGGATAGTTTTGTCTTTGCCTCATGCAGATGTTGAGAAATATCTTTGGATACTCGAACAAGTTTTCACAACTGCGGATGTCAGAGAGTTGATTGCGCTGTATCAAAGTTTACCTTTAATGCCGCATCCAGAAAAGCATTGCGCTAGAGCCGCCGAGGGAGTACGCAGTAATATGACAAGCGTATTCAATGCTGTTGCTTTACGTAATCCTTACCCAGCAGAGTATTTTGACGATCTTGCTTGGAATCAAATGATCCTCAAAGCAGTGTTTGTGGGTAGTCCGTTGTATCTTATTCATAATAGCGATCGCCGCGCTAACCCAGAGTTAGCCAAAATGTTGCTAGATTATGCGCGCGAACGCTGGGCAGCAAAACGGATTGTCACACCTGAAATATGGCGATTTGTAGGGTACACCGACACCGAGTTACAAGCTTTGGCAAAAGTGTTACAAGCGGATGATCTTGTTCAACAAGAAGCCGCAGCTTTAGCCTGTGCGCACTCTCCACTACCACAAGCCAAAGAATTACTAGCACGTTACCCTCATTTACAAGCAGCTATTCAGCAGGGTGATTTGACATGGAGTAGCTTTAGCCGCAATCGCCTGGGCGCTGACGCATGAAACTAATCCGCAGTCATTTCCATCCATTACCCATTAGCCACTACCAATTTGCTTATGATGTTCATTGACCCTCATATCCACATGGTTTCGCGGACAACCTACGATTACATGGTGATGCGCGAGTATGGTGTTGTCGCTGTCATTGAACCGTCGTTTTGGCTAGGGCAACCGCGTACTAGTTCCGGATCGTTTAAAGATTACTTCAGTAGTTTAATTGGTTGGGAACGCTTTCGCGCCAGTCAATTTGGGATTCAGCACTATTGTACGATTGGCTTAAACCCAAAAGAAGCAAACAACGAAGCTTTAGCCGCAGCAGTGATGGAACTATTGCCACTGTACGCGTGTAAAGAAGGAGTCGTGGCGATTGGTGAAATTGGGTATGACGATATGACACCAGCAGAAGATAAATACTTTTGCCAACAACTCGAACTCGCGCAAGAACTCGATATGTTGGTGTTGATTCATACGCCACATCGCA
This sequence comes from Gloeocapsa sp. PCC 7428, assembly GCF_000317555.1. Classification (GTDB taxonomy): domain Bacteria; phylum Cyanobacteriota; class Cyanobacteriia; order Cyanobacteriales; family Chroococcidiopsidaceae; genus Chroogloeocystis. The sequence goes on along the minus strand of NC_019745.1, from coordinate 1,294,431 downwards.
ACAAAAAAGCTGGCGCTAGTCAAAGTATGGATCGCTGTATTGAATATGGTTTAGCACCTTCACGAGTGATTATTGACCATAACAACGAAGAAACTGTAGAAGAAGTATTAGCACGGGGATTTTGGGCAGCGTTTACAATTTACCCACACACCAAAATGGGTAATGCGCGGATGGTTGAAATTGTTCGTCAGTACGGATGCGATCGCATTATTGTTGATAGTAGCGCGGATTGGGGCGTCAGCGATCCATTAGCTGTCCCAAAAACCGCACAATTGATGCTAGAACGCGGAATTCCTGAAGCACACGTTAAGGCAGTATGTTACGAAAATGCCCTAGCAGCATACAGCCAAAGTCATCAATTCAGTGAAAGTGATTGGCTAACATCGACAATCGACCAACGCGAACTTTATTACGGTAACTCAGTCTTACGCGGACAAACACCCGTTGTTGAAGCTAGCCGCGATCAGATCTTGATTGAGTAAGAGTTCATTATTTTTCAGTATCAGGTAATACCAATTACCAATTACCCATTAGTATTGAGAGAGACACCAATGTTGCAAGCAGCGAAAAGCCAAACAAGGGCTTATTTGCAACTTATGCGCCCTGCGAATATTGTTACAGCTTGGGCAGATATTTTAGTTGGTTTTGCGGCATCCGGTTCAGGATTATGGCAACAAGTAGATATGTCATTAGTCTGGCTATTACTTGCAACCAGTGGTTTGTACGGCGGTGGTGTTGTTTTTAATGATGTCTTTGATGCCGAGTTAGACGCGCAAGAACGCCCAGAGCGACCGATACCTAGTGGTATGATTGCTAAACAAAATGCGATCGCTTTAGGAACTCTTCTTTTAGTTCTTGGTATTGTCGCCGCTACCCAAGTTTCAGTTACAAGCCTTGTGATTGCTACTACGGTTGCTTTGGCAGCGATTGTCTACGATGCGTTTAGCAAACACCATACCATTTTTGGTCCTATTAATATGGGAATCTGTCGCGGTGGTAATCTGCTACTCGGTGTGAGTGCGGTTCCGGCGATGGTAGAACACCTGTGGTTTTTAGCAGGAATTCCAATTGCTTATATCGCTGCAATTACCCTGATTAGCCAAGGCGAAGTTCGCGGAGGAAATAATAGTACTGGAATGACTGCATTGGTACTGATTGCAGGAGTTATTAGTGGAGTCTTCACGCTAGGGCTATTGCCAGAATATCAAATGCTTGCTGCATTACCTTTTGTTGCCTTATTTGCTTGGCGTGTTGTTCCTGCTTTTTTGCAAGCTTGGCGCGAAGCAACTCCAGAAAACATTCGTACCGCTGTTAAAGCAGGTGTGTTGTCGCTGATTATTTTAGATGCAGCGATCGCCGCAGGTTTTGCAGGTTTACCTTATGGTTTGCTAGTTCTCGGTCTACTGCCTATTTCATTGAGTTTAGCTCGAATTTTTGCTGTTACGTAATTTAATAATAATTATGACGATTGGGATTAAAAGTGCATCTAATGTGCGTTCGCTCAAGCAATGTGTCCCTGTGACATTTAATTACGATGTTCACTTCACGAGAGGGCTGTTTGAGTTAAATAATCCTCTCCTCGCGCAAGTTCTTACCGCTGCGGGAGATAGCCCAAAAAAAGTGTTGGCGGTAGTTGACGCGGGTTTGATGCCTCATCAACCCGCACTATTAGATAACTTAGCCGCCTATGCTGAGTTTTATCGCGATGCATTGATATTTGTTCAGCAACCAGCGATCGTACCTGGTGGCGAAGCAGCGAAGAATGATCCTCAATTAGTCGAACAACTTCACCATATTATTGATCGTGCTGGATTGTGTCGGCATTCGTATATATTAGCCATTGGTGGCGGTGCAGTATTAGATATGGCAGGATATGCAGCAGCAACTGCACATCGAGGAATTCGCTTAATTCGCGTTCCCACAACAGTATTAGCGCAAAATGATTCGGGCGTTGGCGTTAAAAATGGCATCAATGCATTTGGGAAGAAGAATTTTTTAGGAACTTTTGCACCACCATACGCAGTATTAAACGATCTTGATTTTCTCACAACGCTTGATGACCGCAACTGGCGTTCTGGAATCGCTGAAGCGGTGAAAGTTGCACTGATTAAGGATGCAGATTTTTTCGATTTCATTACAAGACACGCACCTGCATTAGTACAACGCGATATGCAGGCGATGCAAGAGTTAATTTATCGCTGCGCTCAATTACACTTAGAACACATTACCACAAGTGGCGATCCGTTTGAAAAAGGTTCCTCACGCCCTTTAGATTTTGGACATTGGGCGGCGCATAAACTCGAACAGTTGACGAATTACAACCTACGTCACGGCGAAGCTGTTGCGATCGGAATTGCGTTGGATAGCACCTATTCTTATTTAATTGGATTACTCGCAAAATCAGATTGGCAGCAGATTTTAAATACACTGCAAGCGTTGGGGTTTAGTTTATACGTACCGGAATTAGTCGCACAATTGCATCAACTTGAACATCCTGATTATCTTTTCCGAGGATTGCGGGAGTTTCAAGAACACTTGGGAGGAGAATTAACGCTGATGCTGCTAGAAAAAATTGGTAAAGGCGTTGAGGTGCATCACGTCGATTTATTGGTGTATGAACGTGCGATCGCGCTATTGCAACATCACAATCAGCTTGGCGAATAAATTCACCGCTACATAAACAAAGTCCACCTGCGTGGACTAATGATATCAAGGTTTCGTTTGTGTCGCTGCGGTTTCAACCGCTGTTAATCATTAAGCACTACAATTACATATCAGGAAAATGCAGCTGGAAAATATTCACCTAACGTATTGCACAAATGTTCATCCTGGGGAATCGTGGCAGGATGTGTTTGCGAATTTAGAGAAATATATTCCTGAACTTAAAGCTAGGCTAGCACCCAATAAATCCTTTGGTATTGGTTTGCGGTTATCTGCTAAAGCAGCAAGCGAATTACTAGAAAGTCATTATCTTGCCCAATTTCAAACTTGGTTGCAACAAAATAACTTATATGTCTTTACCTTGAATGGCTTTCCTTACGGCGGATTTCATCACCAAGTTGTCAAAGACAAAGTGTATGCACCCGATTGGCGATCGCGCGATCGCCTCGACTACACCTTACGTTTAACTCAAATTCTCGCAGCGTTTTTACCCGAAGGTATCGATGGTGGAATTTCTACACTACCCTTGTCTTACAAACCTTGGTTTACGCAACTCAGTACAGATGATGTATTTAAAAGTGCTACTCGCAATGTAGCCGCCGTCGCCGCAGACATGATCCGCATCCGCGAGACAACAGGAAAATTACTGCATCTTGATTTAGAACCCGAACCTGATGGATTAATTGAAAATACAACAGAAGTCGTTGATTTTTTCCACTCTTGGCTATTACCAATTGGCGGAAGCTATCTTGCAGAAACTTTAGGTATTTCTCACACTGTAGCCGAAGAATTGTTACGCGAACACATCCGCGTTTGCTATGATACTTGTCATTTTGCGGTAGAGTACGAAGAACCTAAATCAGTTTTGACACGTCTACAAACCGCCGGAATTTCTATTGGTAAAATTCAAATTAGTGCAGCAATTCGAGTTTTATTACCCGAAGAAATTACCCAGCGCCAAGCTATTGCTGATAAATTGAGTTTTTTTGCAGAATCGACTTATCTACACCAAGTTATCGCGCGATCGCATGATGGCACATTACACCACTATTCCGATTTAAGCACAGCGTTACCTCATCTAGAACAATCGACAGCCCAAGAGTGGCGAACGCATTTTCACGTTCCTATTTTTATTCACGATTACCAAACGCTGCAATCTACCCAAGATGATATTGTTGCGGTTCTTAATTTGTTAGGGAAACAACAATGTCACCATCTAGAAATTGAAACTTACACCTGGGATGTACTACCACCAGCAATGAAACTCGATTTACTCGCCTCAATTCAGCGGGAATACGAATGGGTATTGCAACATTTGGCGACTGAAGTCACCGCTTAACATACTAAGTCCACCTGCGTGGACTAACTACAAAATAGGTTTTGCCTTTGTAGATGCGGTTTCAACCGAATCAGCCACAAACGTTAATATGAGAGAATTTGTTGAACCCTATGCACAAAACCGTAGTTCTCAATGTCGTCGGATTAACGTCCAGTTTATTACGACACACGTCATTCTTATCAAAATGGGCAGCATCAAAACAAATAGCCTCTATTAATCCAGTATTACCGGCGGTGACGTGTTCGGTACAAGCAAGTTATTTAACTGGTAAGTATCCTCAAGATCACGGCGTCGTTGCGAATGGCTGGTACTTTCGAGATGAGTGTGAGGTAAAATTTTGGCGACAGTCGAATAAGTTAGTTCAAGCCCAGAAGATTTGGGAAGCAGCACGCGATATAGACTCTAGTTTCACCTGCGCGAATCTCTTTTGGTGGTACAATATGTACTCCTCGGTTGATATTTCGGTCACGCCGCGCCCGATGTATCCCGCAGATGGTAGAAAGATTCCTGATATTTATACGCAGCCTGGGGAATTAAGATTTAAGTTGCAAGAACGTTTAGGGACTTTTCCCTTATTTGAATTTTGGGGACCAAAAACAACTATACGTTCGACGCAGTGGATCGCACAAGCCGCGATCGCTATCGAAGAAATGTCTTCGCCGACGCTAACTCTCATCTATCTACCACACTTAGATTACTGCTTACAAAGGGTAGGAACTGAGATAAGTGCGATCGCGCGTGACTTGCAAGAAATAGACGCTGTATGTCAAGACTTAATTCAATTCTACGAATCGCGTTCTGCCAAAGTCATCGTTTTTTCAGAATACGGCATTACTCGTGTGAACCGCGCCGTTTCCTTAAATCGAGTTTTACGCGAACATGGTTATTTGACAGTCAGGGAAGAACTTGGAAGAGAACTTTTAGATCCAGGCGCAAGTACAGCTTTTGCTGTTGCAGATCACCAAATTGCACATATTTATATAAGCGATCGCAATAAAATAGCAGAAATACAACAACTGATCGAACAAGTACCAGGAGTTGATTTCGTTTTAGGTGAAGAAGGTAAAGCAGGGTATCATTTAAATCATCCACGTTCCGGTGAATTAGTTGCCGTTGCTGCCCTTGATGCGTGGTTTACTTATTACTATTGGCTCGATGACAACAAAGCACCCGATTTTGCTCGTACTGTCGATATTCACCGCAAGCCAGGTTACGATCCTGTAGAATTATTTATCGATCCGACGATTCAATGGCAACAACTAAAAGTCGCAAAAATCTTGCTACAAAAGCAACTTGGATTTCGTACCTTGATGGATATTATTCCTTTAGATGCTTCTTTAGTCAAAGGTTCGCACGGACGAATTCCCGCTTCTACAGATGATGCACCGCTATTAATAACGCACAATTCGCTTCCAGGATCGACATTAGACGCAACTGATGTCTATGATGTTATTCTGTCGCACTTACTGTGATGGTAACTTGTACTGATTGACAATTCGCTTGGCAAATTCTGGCACGTGTGCGGCTAATTTTTCAGGATAATGACGCTTGACGTAGAGATAATTGCGCGTAAAGTGCGAATCAATCGAAAATCGTGCGTATTCCAAACCTTTAGGACCAATTTTTTCTATAACAACACCCATAAGTTTGGCAGCCCACATCGGTAGTGTCACGCCTTTGTCGTAGGCGGGGATACTTTGTTGGACTGCGGCGGTGCGATCGCCTTTCGACATTACAGGTTGCGTTTCCAGCTGATCTTGCACTAAATCTAGCATTTCTTGTCCGCGATCGTTACGTACCACAATCCATTGCCAACCAAACGGCGCACCCATATAACCGACAACAAGATCAGCAAGCGAATTTACATAGTCAAAGCAACTCATGCACGAGGGTGCAAAAACATCTTTTAGTTGATTTGTCTTTAAACCAAAAAAAGGTACTGTTTCTTCTGAACCATCTTCATGCTTGAAGTGTACGCGAAAATCCTGCATAAATTCATAATGCACGACAGTATCAGGAGAACGACTCGTCGTTTCCAAAAATTTCTGTAACCCAGCGCGCGTGACATTATCGACACAAGGAGTTCCCAACACATACAGCTTTTCTAAGCCTAGTTGCTTCTCTACAGCCCGCAAAGCTTGAATTTGACATCCCACACCAATAACTAACAACCGCTTCATTCCTGACTGTTCTACTTGTTCTAAAATCGAAAGATTCGGCGATAGAGTTGGTTTATTCACCCGCGCTGCTAAAATCTCCTCTGGAGTACGCGCAATAATCGGCATCGGTTGAAAGCGATCTTCTTTGGTATTTTGCACGCAGACGACACCTTCAACGACACCGCGATTGAGCATTGCAATTGCAATAGAACTGACAATTCCTGTCCATTGCGCCCCTAGAATCGGTTCAGTTTTGCGCGCCGCCATCATGTCTTGATGAACGCCGAAGTACAATTCATCAGAATTATCGAGATTGCGTGCGCGAGTGTGCGATCGCGTTTCCAATTCCGCAATTTGTTGATTAAGAAATGCACACGCCTCCTTGACATAGTGAATATAATATGTATCGCATAACCCGCATTCGCTACAAAGTTCCTTTGCAGGGCGACGACTCGATGATTTTAGGGCTTTAGCTTTTTTATGCTTGGCTTGGGGGGTCACTGATGTCATGAGTTGAGGAGCATTGATACATAACTATCTTTACCCAACGATACATGAGAGTTGGTTTGACTTGTACTAAGACCATCATTTTTGCAATATTTTGCAATTTCGTAACTGTAAGTTATTATGTAGATACAATGTAATTACTTCAAAAAGACTGTTATGGGTACAAGTATCAAAACTCGTATAGTGAGAATTGGTAACTCTCAAGGAATTCGCATTCCCAAAACGCTGCTAGAACAAAGTGGGATTTCCACAGATGTTGAAATCGAACTTGAGAACGATCATTTGGTAATTCGTTCAGCATCGCGATCGCGTATAGGGTGGGACGAGGCGTTTGCAGCAATGGCAGAACAGAAAGATGATACTTTGTTAGACGATGTGAGTACGACTCTGTGGGATCAAGCTGAGTGGGAATGGTAGTTAGGCGTTTTGATGTTTTCCTCGTCAATCTTGACCCTACTATTGGTAGTGAAATTCAAAAAACAAGACCTTGTTTAGTCATATCGCCAAACGAGATGAATAAGCATATTGCAACTGTTATTGTTGCTCCGATGACAACAAAAGGTCAATCTTATCCAACACGTGTAGTTTGTCAATTTCAAGGCAAAGATGGACAGATTGTCCTCGATCAAATTCGTACTGTTGACAAAACTCGCTTGGTCAAACATTTAGGGCAGATTAGTTTAGAAGCACAACACGTAGTTCTTAGTACTTTAGCTGAGATGTTTGCTGAATAATTTAGGATTCACAACTAAAACCACACTAATCGATAAACTGCCCTAATGTATAGGTACAAAAATCCCTATGGATTGTAAGATTGTCAATTGGCACACCGTATCACAAACTGCTAAATCATGTCAATTCTGTTAAGTTGTCATGGTGGTTTGAGGAGAGGATACGTGCTGTCTGCAATCCAAATAGGAAAATTTTGTATGCCCGATCGCTCAAAATTTAATTATGCAGCTTTACCCTTCGTAGGTATTCATATTGCTTGTCTCGCAGTCTTTTGGCTAGGCGTAGACTCAGTAGCACTCTGGATGTGTGTTGCACTGTTTCTTGTCCGCAAATTTGGCATTACTGGCGGCTATCATCGCTATTTCTCGCATCGCGCTTACAAAACGAGTCGTCTATTTCAATTCTTGCTAGGCTTTTTGGGTGCAACTTCTGGACAAAGAGGACCCGTCTGGTGGGCTGCACAACACCGTCATCATCACAAATACTCTGATACTGACGAAGATATCCATTCGGCTGAAAAAAAAGGTTTTTACTGGTCACACGTAGGCTGGGTGTTGTCTCCAGAGTATGACGACTATAACGAAAAATTGGTCAAAGATTTAACTCGTTACCCAGAACTTGTTTGGCTAGAAAAATATCACTTTCTACCACCTATCTTACTGGCAGTTGCCTGTTACTTAGCTTACGGCTGGCTGGGGTTGTTCTGGGGCTTCTTTGTCAGTACAACGATTCTCTATCACACGACGTTTGCCATTAATTCCTTGTGTCACGTTTTCGGTAGCCAACGCTATGAAACCGGAGAATCAAGCAAAAACTCATTATGGTTAGCCCTGGTCACTTTAGGCGAAGGCTGGCACAATAATCATCACCGCTATCCTCTTGCAGCTTGTCAAGGTTTCTTTTGGTGGGAAATTGATATTAGCTACTACGTTTTGGTTGTGCTGTCGTGGTTCGGTATCGTCTGGGATTTAAAACAACCACCGAAACAGCTATTACAACCTGAAGCGGCGATCGCAAAAGCTTCATCCATAGCCTAGTTTCTGTAGTTATTACACATAGAACTGCTAGCTAATCACTCTAATCACTAGTTACTAGTCACTAGTCACTAGCTACTAATATGGACAATCCGCGCCAGCTTGCTTTTATCGCCCTCCGTTGGGTGCAGCGGGGGGCTTATGCTGATGTTGCCTTAGACCGCGTACTGCGTCAAACTGACTTAAGTAGTGTCGATCGCCGTTTGGCGACAGAGTTAGTTTATGGTAGTGTTCGCCGACAGCGATCGCTTGATGCATTAATCGATCAGTTAGCGAAAAAGAAAGCGCAGCAACAACCACCCGATTTACGAATTATTCTGCATTTAGGACTGTATCAGTTGCGGTATCTTGACCATATTCCTGATGCGGCTGCGGTCAATTCTACTGTAGAGTTGGCGAAAAAAAACGGTTTCTCAGGACTTGCGAATTTTGTTAATGGATTGTTACGTCAATATTTGCGGTTAGCAACTAGGGAAGATCCTTTAAAACTACCTGCTCATTCTGTAGAACGTTTAGGCATTTTACACAGTTATCCTGATTGGATTATTGAAGTCTGGCTAAAACAATTCGGCTACAAAGAAACTGAACAACTCTGCGCGTGGTTCAACCAACCACCAGCAATTGATTTACGTATTAATCCTTTACGTGCTTCTGTTGAGAAAGTTGCAACTGCATTGCAAGAAGCTGAAGTCGGTGTCACTCGTGTTGCCAATTTGCCACAAGCTTTAAGATTTACAACTAGTACAGGTGCAATTGAAAAGTTACCAGGATTTGATGCAGGTTGGTGGACAGTACAAGATAGTAGCGCACAACTTGTGAGCCATATCCTCGATCCTCAACCAGGTGAAGTTGTGATTGATGCGTGTGCAGCACCAGGAGGAAAAACAACACACATTGCTGAATTGATGCAAGATACAGGTACGATTTGGGCGTGCGATCGCACCGTCTCGCGCTTAAAAAAACTTCAACAAAATATTGCACGGCTGCAACTCAAATCAATTCAAATTTGCCCAGGCGATAGTCGTAATCTTCCTCATTTTGTTAATATCGCAGATCGCGTTCTTCTCGATGCGCCGTGTTCAGGGCTAGGAACGCTTCATCGTCATGCCGATGCTCGCTGGCGACAAACACCAGAAACAGTTAAAGAACTTACTGTTTTACAAACAGAACTTTTGACTCACGTTTCGACTTGGATAAAACCTGGAGGCGTGCTTGTCTATGCAACTTGTACTTTAAATTCTGAAGAAAATGAAGCGATCGTTCAAGCTTTCTTAACTCAACATCCATGCTGGCGAATTGAACATCCTGCTGCAAATTCTATTGGTGTTCCTTATGCAACATCATCGGGTTGGATGCAAGTCTTACCACATCACCAATCGATGGACGGTTTTTTTATTGTTCGCTTACAGAAAGAATCACAATAAGCTTGTATCTTAAAGATAAAATTAGCTAATTTGAAAAACTCAAGGACTAGTAATATATGAAACAAGACAAAACTAGTGTCAAGAAGTTAGTAAAAATCTTAATTGGGGCTGCTTGGCTCGATGGTAGAATTCAGCCAGAAGAAAGAGAATATTTACATCACGTAGCGACAGAAAAAGACGTGGCTGCCGATCCAGAAATTCAGCCTCTACTTAACGAACTTAAGACTGTGCAGCCAAGTGAATGCTACGAGTGGATAAAGGAGTATTTAGGAGAGCACCCTGGTTCTGAAGCTTATCAAGAGTTGCTAGAATCTATCAGTAGCTTGATTTACCGTGATGGAGAAGTTGCAACCGAAGAAGCACGCCTTCTCACCAAATTGCAATCCTTAGACACAACAGACAGTTCTCCTCAAGGAGCTTATTCTAGCGTACTCAAAGGAATTCAAACGCTTTATCGACGTTGGGTTAGTAGTCAAAGCTAATAAGAAAATAGCGAATAAAATTAAGATTTTGGCTCGCCAATACCTGGTGTTTCTTCTTTTTTAACTTCTGGCACAATATCTGGACGCTGTTTGTCTTCCCAACCAACGGGGCGCTTCGAGTTGTACCAAGCAATTGAGCCAATTGTAGTAGCAGCGATAAAGCCAACAACAATAGCTGCGGTAGCAGCAACGGGAAAATGAGGAACGTTATCTGTTGCTGCTGTTGCTTGCATGAGGATTTCCATAGTTGTTCTTCCTGTAGTGATTCAATACTGCTTTTAAGACCGTATAAAAACACAATATAACTTACATCCACCCCAAGTTTGATCCCAGTACGAGGGATTGGAGATTGGGGATCGGGGGAAGCCTTGCGAGTAAAGTCGCGGCTATTTAAACAAAGTGTGTCCACAAGGTGGACAAGGTTTATTTACCAGCAAATTCATTCGCAAGCGCTCACACACAATTCACTCCTTCGTTGGGACAACGTACGATCCTGCGGTAGATTGTGAACTATTGGTTTGAGACGGTGGCTGCTGCGTTTGTGGCTCAGACTGGCGGAGGTTGCGTAACCGTTCGCGTAGTCTTTCTTGTGTTTGTGGTGTCGGTGTTGGCGCGTTGCGGGTTCTTCGAGTCGCGGCTGGGCGTTCATCACGACGCGATCGCCGTCTTGGTTCAGGTACAGTCGCTTCTTGTTGGTAACTACGGCGATAACGTCGGCGAGGACGATTGTTGTTGAAATCAGAATTACTTTCTTGAAATTCCCTACGCGATCGAGATCTTCTCACTGAAGAAACTCGCTTGGGCTTGATTGGCTGGGCTTTGATACTACCTTTGCGCCCTGTTAAGTTCGGACGTTCTGGAAAGTCTTCAACTGGCATATCTTCTACAGCTGCCATCATGAATTGTCGCCAGGTAGCAGCAGCAGTCCCGCTGTTGCCCCAAGTTGGTTCATTGTTATCGTTACCAAGCCAAACTCCGGCAACAAGTTGCGGGATATAACCAACAAACCACAGATCGCGCGATTCATCCGAAGTTCCTGTTTTTCCAGCAACGGGACGGTTTAAAGATGCAGGGCGTCCAGTACCTGCTTGTACCACATTTTGTAGCATCCAGGTTGAAATCGCGGCACTACCAGAGTCTAAGACTCGCTTGGGCTGAGGTGTTGTAGTATAGAGAACTTCCCCACTGCGATTGAGAATACGGCGAATTCCGTGCGGTTCTACGTGCATCCCTTGTGTTGCGAGCGTTCCGTAGGCGCTTGTCAGTTCCAGTAAATTTACCTCAGAAGAACCTAATGCTAGCGAGTACATTGGTCTTAACTCGGATTTGATCCCCATTTGGCGCGCCAGTTGAATAACTGGATCGAAGCCAACATCCATCATTACCTTAACTGCGACTGTGTTAATTGAGCTTCTGAGTGCATCGCGCATTGTTAACCAACCACGAAACTCGCGGCTGTAGTTTTGCGGTTCGTATCCTTCAACAACAAACGGAGCATCTTGGTAAGACTTATAAGGCGATAAACCTGTGGCGATCGCCGCTGTGTAGACAAATCCTTTAAATGTCGAACCTGGTTGGCGCTGTGCTTGAGTCACGCGGTTAAATTGGTTTTTGCCAAAATCCTTACCGCCGACTAACGCCCGAATTTCACCATTACGCGGGTTAATCGCTACCAAAGCAGCTTGCTCAAAGTTCTGCCATCTACCGTTATTCGCAACAGTGTTTATTACTGCGGTTTCTGCCGCATTTTGCCACTTTGGATTTAACGTTGTCTCAACAATTAAGCCACCCGCTTCAATAACTTCTGGTGCAACGTACTTTGGTAGTTCTTTTTGAATATAACTCGTGAAGTAGGGGGCAGTTACTTCAAGACGTTTAGGCGAACTAGGATTGATGTCAATTGAAGTTGCGATCGCGGCTGTTGCTGTCTCAGAAGACAAAACTCGATCTTCTCGCATTCGCTGCAATACTAGATTACGCCGCTGTTGCGCTGCTGCTAAATTTACCGAGGGCGAGTAGCGACTTGGTGCAGGTGCTAAACCTGCAATCAGCGCCATTTCTGGTAGCGTTAGCTGATCGACTGATTTACTAAAGTATACCGAAGCGGCATCGGCAACACCATACGCGCCTTCTCCCAAATACACTAAATTGAGATAGCGCTCTAAAATTTGCTCTTTCGTTAAATTTGCTTCAATTTTTTGCGCTAATCGAATTTCTTTCAGCTTGCGCCATAGCGTACGCTCTTGATTTAGAAACAGAATCCGAGCAAGTTGTTGTGTAATTGTACTACCGCCTTCAACAACATTCGCCGAGCGTAAGTTAGACACGGTTGCCCTGGCAATTCCTTGATAATCAATGCCATTATGCTGATAAAATCGGCGATCTTCTGAGGCAATAAACGCTTGAACTAACGGTTTAGGGATTTCTGCTAACTTGAGTTGTTCGCGCGTTGCTGGTCCAGATTGTTGCAAGATAGTACCATCAGCAGCTTTAATCGTTAAAGTCCCTTCGCGTACTACCGTAAACAATTCAGCAGTTTTTGGTAAACTCTGCTCAATGGAAAACGCTATTCCTCCTAAGGCGATCGCACTTCCACCGACACCTACTAGCCAAAGCGATTGACGACGGTGCCATGGTTGTTTGTTAATCGCAGGAGAAACCAGTTGACGCGGTAGTTGCTTGATCTGAGTCAGAATCTGAACAACTTTCCGGCGGGGAAGTTGCTTTTGCCTAGGCGGTTGCTTACGGCTGGGATTGCTCTTTTTTGCTGATTCAGTGTTACTGATTGCGTCTTGTTCCTTGAACCAGGGCATATTCGGCACGTTACTTCCTCGCTTCACTCCACTTCAAATGCAGCCCAGTATTACTTTGACTTTTGCCTATTTTACGACTTGGTGGAAAGTACAATTTTTACTCTAACAACTGAAATCTCTTGAGTGCGGTTAGGAAGTAGCACAAATCTTTACTCAGTGTACATCTAATATCATCTCCGGTTAAATAACCTTTCTTTGTGGTTAATGACTAGTAACGAGTTGTCATAGCAAATTAAGTTAGCATACGTGTCCAACTCTAAAAACCTTGAATACCAAGTTTTCTGTTCCTAAGGTATGTCATTACAACTAACCACTAAACCTCCTGCATGAAGGCTTGAGGAATAAATTTGCAGCTAAACAAAAGACAATCTATAGCAGAGGTCAGGGTTGAAAATCAGTTAGGGTAATGGTTATTCGTACCTTCAATGTCTTAACTATCCCAACGAGACTGCTATATCACTGTGAACTTATTGACAAAAGTCTTGCTTCAGTGTAGGAAAGTACACTTTGCTTGAGTAGCGCCTGACTTCAGTCAGAGGGCGTTTGTGATTCATGCAAGAAGTCTACTAGTCACCATTTTTATCGTCATTAATCAACCAGATTTAATATAGGAAGGCTTTTGACTTTTTTGGAGCAAGCTCAGCGCTCATCGTTCCGAGGTGATTAGAGTTAAAAATATATGTATTGAAGGAAAATTGAAGTTGAATACGAACGCGCTATGTGCGATCGCACTTGGCAGTAATTTAGGAGACTCGCGCGCCACGGTAAAAGCTGCGTTAAACGCGTTAGCAGCGACACCAGACATCGCCTTAGTAGCTCAATCAAGTTGGTATCAAACTGCCGCCGTTGGTCCCCCGCAACCGAATTTTATTAATGGGTGTGCGGTGTTACGGATACAAATGTCTCCACAATTGCTGTTAGAAACTCTGTTGTCGATTGAGGCTCGATTTGGTAGGGTACGACGCGAACGTTGGGGACCGCGATCGCTTGACCTGGATTTATTGCTTTATGATGATTTAATTCTCGATACTCCCACACTGCAAATTCCCCACCCGCGAATGCGCGATCGCGCTTTTGTGCTAGTACCGCTAGCCGAAATTGCCTCAAATTGGATCGATCCTGTATCGGGTAAAGCGATCGCTGAACTCGTTCAAGCTGTAGACTGTTCTGGTGTTGTTCGTATTTGATTTGAAAGTATATTCAACGGTAAATTTATATTTCCCTAACCTCTAACCTCTGACCCCTGAACTCTCACTTATGCCACCAGGTAAAGAACCTCCACAACTACTCAAACAGCGCCTTTACTATCGCGGACGCAAATTTGATTTTGAAGTCAGTCGTCTGCGCCTACCCAATCAAGCCGAAGGAGACTGGGAATGTATTCGCCATCCAGGAGGTGCTTTAGCTGTACCTGTCACTCCTGAAGGGAAGCTGATTCTTCTCAAGCAATATCGTTTTGCCGTACAAGGACGACTTTTAGAGTTTCCAGCAGGGACCATAGAACTCAACGAAGAACCTTTCGAGACAATTCAGCGGGAAATTCAAGAAGAGACAGGCTATCGGGCGCACAAGTGGCAGAAACTGGGACAATTTTTTCTAGCTCCAGGCTATTCTGATGAAGTCATTTATGCTTTTTTGGCACAAAATCTAGAATTACTCGACAAACCGCCGCATCAAGACGCTGATGAAGATATCGAAATTGTTTTGATGAGTCCACAAGAATTGGAACAAGCAATTTTAGACGGCGAAGCTGTTGATGCCAAATCGATTTCTAGCTTTTTACTCGCAAAACCATTTCTAAGTTGACATAAATCCTAACTTTGTGAGTCCACCTCCATGAACTTCATTGATTAAGCCGCGAATTCATTCGCTAAGCTCCCCCTACAGGAGATAATTATGTCGCTAAAGTGGCTAGAATGGTCACAAAAATTACAGGCGATCGCCCAAACCGGACTTACCTATACTCAAAGTCCGTATGATATCGAGCGATATCAGCAAATCCGTCAGATCGCAGCTGAAATCATGGCAACTTATGCTCATGAAACTCCAACCTATGTTTACAACCTATTTAGTAAAGAAGAAGGTTACGCAACTCCGAAAGTAGATGTCAGAGGTGTCGTATTTCATAACGATCAAATTCTCTTGGTCAAAGAACGCGAAGACGGCTGCTGGACATTACCAGGAGGATGGGTTGATGTCGGAGAATCACCAAGTCAAGCAGTCATCCGCGAAGTTTATGAGGAGTCGGGCTATCAAACAAGAATCATAAAATTGTTAGCACTTTACGATCGCAATCATCCACGTCATAATCATCCACCCCTAAGACATCACGTTTACAAACTTTTCTTTCAATGTCAACTTACTGGTGGGAGTGCAGCAGAAAGCACGGAAACAGCAGGTGCAGTATTTTTTAAAGAGCAAGAAATTCCCGAACTTTCTCTAACGCGCGTTGTTCCTTCGCAAATTTCGCGCCTCTTCGAGCATTATCGTCACCCTGAATGGCAGCCAGATTTTGATTAGCAACATACCCATCTCACAAAAGAACATTAAGAGTAGACTTTCAGCCTGCCCGATTGATGCAAAATCTAAATCAACGCATCTAAACTATTAGTACAAAAGAACTATTATTAAGCATTAAATGTCTGACCTCATTTTATTTTGGCATCGCCGTGACTTACGCATAGCGGATAACACTGGACTTGTAGCCGCAAGAAAGCAAAGTCAAAAAGTTGTAGGAGTATTTTGTCTCGATCCGAATATTCTAGAACGCGACGACGTAGCTGCTGTACGCGTGACGTACATGATTGGGTGTTTGCAAGCCCTGCAACAGCGATACACCGAAGTTGGCAGTCAACTCTTAATTCTGCACGACAATCCAACACAAGCAATCCCCAGACTCGCAGCAGCGCTCAATGCTCAAGCAGTATTTTGGAATTGGGACGTGGAACCGTATTCGCAGGAGCGCGATCGCACGATTATCGAAGCTTTAAAAGAAAAAGGAATTCAATTTTTACACGAAAATTGGGATCAAATTCTTCACTCTCCTGACGAAATTCGCACTGGTTCTCACCAGCCTTACACCGTATTTACTCCATTTTGGCGTAACTGGAGCAGTAAATCTAAAGCTGAACCTGTCGCAACGCTACAAGGTGTCACAGGCTTAACAGATACAGAACGCGACATTGCCCAACAAGCAGGCGTTATTCCACTTCCTACAGCCAAAGATTTAGGATTCGTTTGGGATCGCGATTTAGTGATTGCGCCAGGAGAAGCAGCAGCCCAAGAAAGGTTAGAAGAATTTAGCTATAAAGCAATTACCGAATACAAAGAACAGCGGAATTTTCCTGCGGTGAATGGTACATCGCAACTCAGCGCTGCGCTTAAATTTGGCGCGATCGGCATTCGTACAGTTTGGGCTGCAACGGTCGCCGCATTAGAAAATAGCCGCAGCGACGAAACTGATACGAGTATCCGCGCTTGGCAACAAGAACTCGCATGGCGGGAATTCTATCAACACGCAATGTATCATTTTCCTGAACTAGCAACAGGAGCTTATCGCGAAGCTTTCAAAAACTTTCCTTACCAAAACAACGAAGAACTTTTTCAAGCTTGGTGCGCAGGTAAAACTGGCTACCCAATTGTTGATGCTGCGATGCGTCAGATGAACGAAAGCGGTTGGATGCACAACCGCTGTCGCATGATTGTCGCAAACTTCCTCACCAAAGACTTGTTAATCGATCCGCGCTTGGGCGAAAAATACTTTTATCAGCGACTTATTGATGGTGACTTATCGGCTAACAACGGCGGTTGGCAATGGAGTGCATCAAGTGGTATGGACCCCAAACCTGTACGCATCTTCAACCCTGCTAGCCAAGCCCAAAAATTCGATCCTGAAGGCGAATACATCCGCGAATGGATACCCGAATTACGTTCGGTAGATACCGAATATTTACTTAATGGTGATATTCCAGCACTCGAAAGAGAAGCCCTTGGCTATCCGCTACCAATCGTCGATCACAAACGACAACAAAGGCAATTTAAAGCAATCTATGCACAGCAAAAAAACGGTAATGGGTAATAGGTAATGGGAGGTTAATCATTTCTATAACAAACTTTTTCATAATTGCTACTTGTAAATCGGCTGATGTGTAGTGAAACGATGTGAGAGAATGAGTCATTAGGTAATAGAAGGTGTAACGTTTACCAATTACCAGTTACCAATCACTGATTACCACAGTGCTGCGAGGATCAAAGTGAAAGTTTTAGTTGTAGGTAGTGGAGGGCGCGAACACGCGATCGCCTGGAAATTGTTACGATCGCCGCAAGTTGAACAAGTCTTCTGTGCGCCTGGTAATGGTGGAACGGCAATTCTAGACCGCTGTCAAAATCTGCCATTAAGCGTTGAAGACTTTGCCAGTATGGGCGAATTTGCGCGATCGCACAACATCGATCTTGTCGTCGTAGGTCCTGAAGTTCCCCTAGCATTGGGAATTACAGATAACTTGCAACGCCTCGGCATTAAAGTTTTTGGTCCTACGCGTGCTGGCGCACAAATCGAAGCAAGTAAAGCTTGGGCAAAAGCCTTAATGCAGGAAGCCAAAATTCCTACTGCCAAAGCTGCTGTATTTCATCACGCAGCTGCTGCTAAAGACTACGTCAAAGCGCAAGGCGCGCCGATTGTAGTCAAAGCTGATGGTTTAGCCGCCGGTAAAGGGGTGACAGTTGCTGAAACGGTAGCGCAAGCCCACAGTGCAATAGACGCCATTTTTCAAGGGCAATTTGGCGCAGGCGAGTTTGTCGTTATTGAAGAATGCTTAGTTGGGCAAGAAGCCTCAGTTTTAGCGCTTACCGATGGTTTAACGATTCGTCCGCTATTACCTGCACAAGACCACAAACGCATTGGCGAAGGCGATACAGGAGAAAATACAGGCGGTATGGGAGTCTATGCGCCTGCACCAATTGTCACGCCAGAGTTGATAGCAGAAATTGAAGCAAAAGTTTTACAACCGGCGATCGCTACGCTCAAAAAAAAAGGTATTGACTATCGCGGTGTCCTGTATGCTGGCTTGATGATTGCCCCCAACGGCGATTTTAAAGTTTTAGAATTTAACTGTCGCTTTGGCGATCCTGAAACTCAAGCAATTTTACCGCTACTCGAAACACCTCTTGAAGAGTTATTACTCGCTTGTGTAGAACAGCGGTTAGCGCAAATGCCGCCGATCGCATGGAAATCCGGTGCATCAGCTTGTGTTGTCATTGCTGCGGGTGGCTATCCTGGAAGCTATGAAAAGGGAAAAGTCATTTCTGGTATCGACTTTGCAGAAGCATTAGGCGCAAACGTCTTCCATGCAGGTACCAAACTATTATCAAACCTCGTGACTGATGGCGGTCGAGTTCTCGGTGTTACGGGAATTGGCGAAAATTTTGAGCAAGCGATCGCACTTGCTTATCAAGCAGTTAATTGTATTCAATTTGAGAAAATGTACTATCGGCGTGACATCGGCTACCGAGTCAAATCAAAAGCTGTTAATTTTTAGTTGTTAGGTTTTAACAGAAGCCACCACTAACAACGTAGAGAAGATGCTAGCTTTACTGAAGAAAATTCGAGAGGCGATCGCCCATTGGTGGTCAGAGTTCACGCTCCAGACTAAGCTAATGGCTGCTGCCACGTTGGTGGTTTCCTTAATTATGAGCGGTCTTACCTTTTGGGCGGTCAACACGATTCAACAAGATGCCCGTCTTAACGATACTCGCTTTGGTCGCGATCTTGGTCTATTGCTGGCATCGAATGTCGCTCCCTTAATTGCCGAAGATAATTTAACGGAAGTTGCCCAGTTTTCACAACGCTTCTACAGCAGCACTTCTAGCGTTCGCTATATGCTCTACGCAGATGAATCAGGCAAAATCTTCTTTGGCATTCCTTTTTGGGATTCAGAAGTTCAAAACTCTTTGACAATCGAACGCCGCATTCAACTTCCCGATGACTACGCTGCGAATGCTGAATTACCTATGGTGCGGCAGCATCGCACACCCGATGGCGTTGTGACGGATGTTTTTGTTCCTTTAACGCACAACGGCACTTATTTAGGCGTTTTGGCAATCGGCACAAATCCCAACCCTACTGTCATCACCTCATCAAATCTGACGCGGGATGTCACGATCGCCGTGTTTATTTCAATTTGGGTAATGGTGATTCTTGGCGCAGTTTTTAACGCATTATATATCACTAAGCCAATTAAAGAACTCCTCGTAGGTGTGAAAAACATTGCCGCCGGAAATTTCAAGCAGCGAATTGACTTACCCGTCGGCGGCGAACTCAAAGAGTTAATTTTTAGCTTCAATGAAATGGCAGAGCGTCTAGAACGCTATGAGGAACAAAACATCGAGGAATTAACCGCCGAGAAAGCGAAGCTCGAAACCCTCGTTTCGACAATTGCGGATGGTGCGATATTACTCGATACGAATATGCACGTCATTTTAGTGAATCCGATCGCACGCCGGATGTTTGGTTGGGATGGTGCGCCTGTTGTTGGAAATAACATTTTGCATCATTTGCCACCAGTACTACAAATGGAGTTAACACGTCCTTTGTATCAACTTGCCGCCGGCGAACGCGACAGTGCTGAATTTCGAGTCTCGCTTAATCAACCGACAAATCGCACGATTCGGATTCTGTTAACAACGGTTCTCGATCAATATCGCGAAAGTCTTAAAGGTATCGCGATGACGGTGCAAGACATCACGCGCGAAGTTGAACTGAATGAAGCGAAAAGTCAGTTTATTAGTAACGTCTCGCACGAACTGCGAACGCCTTTATTTAACATAAAAACTTATATCGAAACTTTACACGACTACGGTGAAGAACTCGGCGAACAACAGCGCCGCGAATTTCTCCAAACAGCCAACAATGAAACAGATCGCCTGACACGCCTTGTTAATGATGTTTTAGATTTGTCGCGCTTAGAATCGTGCCGTATCTATCATTTTGATGCGGTAGATGTCGCGCAGGCGATCGACCAAACGCTGCGTAACTATCAGTTAAATGCTAAAGATAAAGGAATTGAATTAATTCAAGAAATTGAGCCAAAATTACCTCCCGTACTCGGTAACTACGACTTGTTATTACAAGTGTTTACGAATCTAGTTGGTAACGCTTTGAAATTCACAAACGCTGGCGGCAAAGTTGTTATTCGTGCTTACTTAATAGAGAATACGAAAACAAAGCAAAGCTTGCCACGGCTCAATTCGCAGCCACTTGCTGGAAAAGTCCGTATTGAGATTTCTGATACGGGTATGGGCATTGATCCTGAACATCAAGAGAAGATTTTTGGTCGCTTCTTTCGTGTAGAAAACCGCGTTCATACGCTAGAAGGAACAGGGCTGGGGCTATCAATTGTCAGAAATATTATCGACAAGCACCATAGCAGCGTACACTTAGTTAGTGAGGTTGGCGTCGGCACAACTTTCTGGTTCGACTTGGCAGTGTTTCAAGCAGCAATTTTAGAGAATCCATCGAGCGTTACAGCTGCGGATGGTAACTAGCGTAGCAAGGGTCAGGTGTCGTGAATACCGAAAATCAAATTACAGTAGGCAAATTGGAGTGGTTTTATCGTGAAAATAAACCTATTCAAAGTGTAGATAAGCCACCTGTTGTTTTACTTCATGGTATTCCTGCCCAAAGCTACAGTTGGACGGCAATTATGCCAACTCTTGCCGAAAGAGGATTTCGGGCGATCGCCCCCGATTGGATTGGATGTGGCTTTTCTGCTAAGCCTGATAAACGAGATTTCGCCTACACGCCTGATGCTTTTATCACTGCATTTGCCGAATTTATCCAAGCCCTAGAAATTTCGCGGTTTTCCTTAGTTGTTCAAGGGTTTTTGGGTTCGGTTGGTTTGCAATACGCTTTACGCAATCCCCAGCAAATTGAACGCTTAGCGATTCTTAATGCACCAATTTCTCCTAACGCTAAACTCCCTTGGAGGCTGAAACAACTCGGATTACCCTTTATGGGTGATATGCTCACGCAAGACCCACTGTTGGTTGACCGTACGCTAGAAACTGGCAGCCGTTATCAAATCAGCGAACAAGAATTGAATATTTACCGCAAGCCTTTTCTGACAAGTTCAGCAGCAGGGCGATCGCTTTTAGCTACTGTACGTAATCTCCAACTTCAACAATCACTTGCAGAAATCGACTCAGGCTTGCGCGAGTGGCATCAGCCAACAATGGTTATCTGGGGCATAAAAGATCCTTGGCTCTCGATTACTGATACACAAAACGCAGTCGAGTCTTTAAAAAACGTCGAACTCGTTCAAATACCTGAAGCCGGACACTATCCGCAAGAGCATTGGTCAGAAAAAGTTGGCGATCTACTGCAATTATTTCTCCGTCGTACTACGTAATAGTTTTATGCGTAAGTCCACGGAGGCGGATAGAGTTCATCTAGTAGCGAATAAATTCGCGATCGTATTCAGGCTCGAATCTGCGTGGTATGTGTTGTAGGGTAAAGGTTCATCTCTTGCATAAATACTCTTTTCCCAACTAATGCCACGCAGTTTAATAATGAAAATGATAATCAATTACAAATAGCTAATATTCCGCTCAAGAATAAATATAAATTATTTATTTGTTAGAGATATTTTCTTAATCAAATCTTTAAAGAATTTAGATAAAAACTCAATAATGTTTTATTTTTATCCGCAAAATGCTTGCTAAATTACTAGTAATTCTATGTATAGAATCACTAAAATCTCCTTGTTTAGCAAAATAAAGTGAAAAATTCAATAACTTATTAAGCCAAGCTTACAAGGATTTAATTCTGCTAGTTCTAATTTCATCAAGCAGATATACAAGTCTGCTAAATCTTTCGTGCCTCAAATTATTAGAAATTTGAGAATTGATTTACCTATCTGAAAAATATGTCGTACAATTTAAAGCTACTAGAAAGCTTTAGTTCAAATATATTTAATACTTCCCTAGCTTCAGAACCAAACTCATCAGGCGTACCGCACAATACAACTTCAGAACTTACTGAACCAGTAATAAACAGAAACAACGGATCGAGTAACTCAGCAACTTGTTCTCCTGATGTTTCTAACTTACCTGCTCCGACATATCTAAGCTCTTCCCAAGATAATTTATTAACTCAGATAATTACAGACCAGGAAATTCAAGAAAGCACATACTCAGCTTTTAATAATTACCCACATATCACAAGTTACCTATCGAATGACAGTACTAGCGATCCATTAGCTACGACAAGTATTCATCCTATCTTTACTAAATTTAGTGTATTTGATGCTTCGGGAGACAATACTTTAAATAGCGTCTTTGAAAGTGGAGCTTTACGTCTCAACTATAATTTAGACAACGTTTTTTCTTTATTAGATGTACGTCTAGAAGCCCTAAAAGGCAATGGTGTTGTATCAACTCTGGGAACTTGGAATCAAGCTAACTTATCGAATGAGTTAATTAATCTCGCTAGCTTTTCCAATTTTACTGGAGATAGTTATCAACTGCGTGCAGTAGCTCGTACTACTGACGGTCAAGAGTTTGCTTCTGCTTCTCAAGCCATAAATGTACTATCTTGGAACCGAATTAATGGCTCTTTTAAGGGTGAGACTATCGACTATACAGCAGACTTGGGGATAGGTGCAGTCATTATTGGACGCGGGGGTACAGATACGTTAAACTTATCTGGAATTTCTCCTTCTAGTATTACTAGTATCAATGGCATAAGCCTCGCCGATTTTAATCCGTTGTCAGGCTCAACTGCTAACCAAGCAATTTTTGGAGGTACAGCATTCGACTATATAAATCTTGCTGATGGTCGAGAAATTTACTTACAAGGTATTGAAAGATTGCGCTTTTTAGACTCCTCAATCTTTGAGTTGCAAGTACGCACTAACGATACTTTCTTCGGTTCTCAATGGAACTTACATATATCTGATGTTGGTAGCGCATGGCGCTTTACTCAAGGGACTAGTAATGTCTTACTAGCTTCTTTAGATACAGGAATTTTAACAGCAGCCGGTGCGAGCGGAGATATTGTTGATATTGCAATAGATCGCTTGATTACTGATCCTAGTGATGATGACAACTTTAATAACTACGGACATGGACATTCTGCAATTAGTATCATGTCTTCGACTGCCAATAATTCCTCTGGTATCTCAGGAATTAACTGGAACAGCAATGTGTACGTGAATGACGTATACAGAGGTGTATCTCTACAGCAAGCGATTCAAGATACTATTAGCTATGCACGAGCTAGAAATCAACGAGTTGTTTTCCAAGGCGGAATTCAAGGTGATTGGTTTAATAGTGGTGGAACGCGCGAACAACTTGAACAGTTAATTCGAGATAACTCTGACATTGCTATTTTTGCGATCGCAGCCGGTAATGGTGGTCCTAATGGCAATCTTTCCGATCCTAATTACTTAACAAGCGTTAGTGGTGTTGCGCAATTAGAAACAACGCATGACAATGTTATGTCAGTTGGCGCACTACGGAACACAAGTGCTACAACGAGGGTAGATGGCTTGACTAATGCTTCTTCTGTCAATCTTGCTAGTTACTCTAACCGTGGTTCTAATTTAACATTAGTAGCAGCAACCGATTCTCCAGCGATTGATAAATTCGGTAATATGCGCTTTTTTGGCGGAACCTCTGGCGCTAATCCTAACGTAGCTGGAATTGCTTCCTTGGTGTGGAGTGTTAATTCCAGCTTGACAGGAGGGCAAGTACGTCAGATTTTAATCGATACAGCAATGGATTTAGGAGCAGAGGGACGAGATAATACTTTTGGTCACGGATTAGTCAATGCAGATGCTGCTGTGCGTCGTGCAGTAGCACTCCAGCGTAGTGCTGACTTAGCAAATCTCTATTCCGGTCGTTCCATATTTGTATAGGATAGCAGGGGTTAGAAACCAGGAAAACTTAAGAGAAGAGACTACATAACAGCAAAAACTTTGATACCCGTTTTTAGAATTTTTTATTTTACAATTAGATGACTGCCAGTTAACAGTTCTACATGAAAAGATTTAATAGGAGAGGACTGCGATCGTGGACAGATATTTAAGCTCGCTATCTCTTCTTGGAATAGTTTTTGTATCTGCTCAATCTCCTGAACCTGACACTATGACTTTTTGCACTCCTAGCATAGAACCTGCAATTACAGTAACAATTTCTGATGCTCAAACAAATTTACCACTAGAAGCTAAAGTTGTTGTCCAAAAGCAGAACTTCCAAGAGGAACTTCAACTTAGCGGTGTAACACCAACAGGACAATTTATATATGGAGGAGTGTTTGAACGTCCTGGAGTCTATACCGTATCCACATCAAGCGATGGTTATGAAACTTCTGTCTTAGAGAAAGTCGAGGTAACTCAAGGTGAATGTCACGTACTCACTCGTCATCTTCAAGTTCGATTAAAACCCGTTAAATGCAACTAAATACCATGACTAACTTAACTATAACGTTTCTGTTGAATCAATAAATACGTTATTGAAAATAGTAATATCCATCAGAACGGGGAATTTATATTTTTAGAAGTACTGCTAAGCGAGAAGCTAGCTTGTAGAATTCATCAACAACACTCATGCTTTTCTAAAACATGATTTAGATGCCAACAATTTGCGACCAAGTTGTTAATACAAAAACACTTAAAGTAACAATTGCTAACGCTCCCTGAATTAAATTGCCTATCAAAGAACCGACGACAATTCCTACTCCAGCTTTGACGGCTAGTTGCCAATTACGCTGATAAAGATATTCTCCTATAATTGCTCCAAGGAATGGTCCGAGGAGAATACCGAGTAAAGGTCCACCAAAGGGTAAAGTTGGTAATAAGCCTAAAAAGCCTAAGATTAAACCGACAATTGCGCCTATTTGTCCCCATTTACTTGCACCAGCACGTTTCGCACCCCAGTAACTTGCTAGAAAATCAATTCCGATACTCGCAAGCAAGACAACGATCGCAACAGTGAGTGGGACAGCAATACTACTCAACGAGCCTTGGAGAACCCCCCAAATAATAATGGCGATTAAAATTAAACTGGTTCCAGGGATTCCTGGAACCACAGCGCCAATGACACCAACAATCATCAGGGCAACTAGCACCCAATACAGCGTTAACAACATAAAGCTTTATCCAGAGACAGGAGCAACATTTGTAGAGTTCTTGAGCGTGACACTTAACTTATCAGCAATTCCAGCGATCCAATTTTCGTCTTGCTTAGTATAGCTACGTGGTGCATTAGCTGCTAAAATCAACGCCCCCTCTTGACCAATTGGTTGTACTATTACACCTTGAGTATTCTCTGGCAAGTAGTCAAATTCAATCCGTCCTGGGTATATTTTTAAGTCTACTAAGTAAACAGGTTTGTGCTTTTCTAGCACGCGTTGCAAAATTGCCCCTGGTTTGACTTCTGGTTGTTGACCCAAAATACCCCGCCGCAGCAATACTTTACCTTGGTAGAATACGACTAGCGATCGCGTTGCGGTATTTGTTAACAGTAAGTGCGATGCCCAAGCTAGTTCTGTTTTTGCTGGCTCTGGCAATGGTGCAATCTCAAAACCTTCTTGCCCGACTAAACTGACGGTATCGGGCGATCGCGGTGTAATTCGCTGCCACAGCAAACCTGTCAAAATTAATATTGCGCTTAGCATAATCCCTAGCGCATCTGCTCGCGCCTGTGAACCCGTCAATTCTGGTGTCAACAAACGGTTAAGCAGAAGTAATGTTCCTCCTAGCGCACCTACAACAATTGGTAACAGCCGGAAGAATTGATTTTGGTCTGATTTAGCCATCGTTTAGCAATGAGCAATTAAGTTTTTACGTTACTCCTCGCCTGGTTCTATAATGCGTTGAAACAAATACCCTGTACCTCTCGCGGTCAAAATAAGTTCTGGATTACTCGGATCGTCTTCTAGTTTTGCACGCAACCGCGAAATGTGAACATCTACTACGCGAGTATCGACGTGTCTTTCAGGGGTGTAACCCCACACTTCTTGGAGAATCTCTGAGCGTGAGAAAGCCTCGCCTGAACGACTTACGAGTAACTCAAGCAAACTAAACTCCATTCCGGTTAATCGAATCCGCTCATCTCCTTTGTAAACTTGCCGTTTGTTTGTATCTATCCGCAATTGTCCGACGTGAATCACGCCAGAACTCGGAATTCCTGTCACGCCCGTTTTATCTACTCGCCGCAATACCGAACGAATTCGTGCTTCGAGTTCTTTAGGCGAAAACGGTTTGACGACGTAATCATCCGCACCGAGTTCTAAACCTGTAATGCGATCTGCGACATCTCCCAGGGCTGTTAGCATAATGATTGGGACGTCTGATTCTTTACGTAGCTCTTGACAAACTCCGTAGCCGTCTAGCTTTGGCATCATGACGTCAAGTACAACTAAATCGGGTTGCGCTTTCCGAAATGTGTCGAGTGCTTCTTCCCCGTCAGCTGCGGTAACAACGTCATAACCAATCATTGACAGTCGGGTTTCTAAAATACGACGTATGCTTGCTTCGTCATCTACTACTAAGATTTTTTCTTTATGACTTTCCAATCTTCTTCGCGCTCCTTAATTGGATTTTATGAAACTTAATTTTTAGTACCATTAATTTAAAATTTTAGCTGATTTGTGTATTAAAAAATATCGAAATCTTCACCAAAAATTGATTTCAAACTTTTTTAAACTTTCACTCTAAACATATTTTAACAATTAACAAATAGCCAATGCCAAAGCCTCGAACTTATTACGTATGCAATGAATGTGGTGCAGAGTCTCCGCAGTGGTTTGGCAAGTGCCCCGCCTGCGGAACTTATAATTCTTTAGAAGAACAAATCGAGTCTACAACATCAGCAACTTTACCCAGTCGTGGTGGCTTACAACTTGCACGAAGTAATAATAAATCGGCAGCTAAACCAGCGAAACCAAGAGCTTCGCTCACCTTTGCCCAAATTAGCGATCGCCAAGTAATGCGTTGGGTTTCTGGCTATGGCGAACTCGACCGAGTTTTGGGCGGCGGTATTGTTCCTGGGTCTTTAGTACTCATCGGCGGCGATCCTGGAATTGGGAAATCAACTCTCTTGTTGCAAGTTTCTAATCAACTCGCACAAAAATATCGCATACTTTATGTTTGCGGCGAAGAATCAGGACAACAAGTAAAGCTGCGCGCTTCGCGTTTAGGAGTTGCGAAACCAGTCAATGACTCAAATAACGACGAGGCAAATATTAATTTACCACAGCCTAATTCTGCGGCAACTGAAATCGCTGTTGGTGCCGATTTATATGTTTTACCTGAGACAGATCTTGAAGAAATTTTAAGAGAAATTGACTCACTTAAACCGAATGTTGCTGTCATCGATAGCATTCAAACAGTTTATTTTCCCGCACTCACTTCAGCACCAGGTTCAGTTGCACAAGTACGCGAATGTACCGCAGCTTTGATGCAAGTCGCAAAACGCGACGACGTGACAATGTTAATTGTGGGTCATGTCACTAAAGAAGGAGCAATAGCAGGACCTAAAGTTTTAGAACATTTAGTCGATACTGTTTTGTATTTTGAAGGCGATCGCTTCGCCTCGCATCGACTTTTAAGAACTGTTAAAAATCGCTTTGGTGCAACGCATGAAATCGGCATCTTTGAAATGATCGATCGTGGTTTACGCGAAGTTCCGAATCCATCTGAGTTATTTTTAGGAAATCGTGATGAACCTGCACCAGGCACCGCGATCGTTGTCGCGTGCGAAGGAACGCGCCCGATTGTTGTCGAGTTGCAAGCTTTGGTAAGTCCCACAAGCTATGCTTCCCCGCGCCGATCGACAACAGGTGTCGATTACAACCGTTTGTTACAAATTCTTGCCGTTTTAGAAAAACGTGTCGGTATTCCGCTATCTAAGCTAGACAGCTACGTTGCATCTGCGGGTGGTTTGAGTGTTGAAGAACCCGCTGTAGATCTTGGTGTGGCGATCGCTGTCGTCGCCTCGTTTCGCGATCGCGTCGTCGATCCAGGGACAGTTTTAATCGGTGAGGTTGGCTTGGGTGGGCAATTACGAGCCGTTTCACAAATGGAACTCCGCCTCAAAGAAGCCGCTAAACTGGGTTTCAAACGCGCGATCGTTCCCAAAGGGCAAAACCTCCCCGATGTCAATTTGGAAATTATTCCTGTGGCGAAAGTTCTTGATGCAATTATTGCGGCTATTCCCCCGCAACACCTGCAAGACTCGGTTTTACTTGATGAGGAGTAATGAAGAAGAGATTAGGGTGATTTTCTTAACCCTGACACTTAACCTTAACAATTTTTACAACGCTCATTCTTCTATTAAGTCCACGTAGGTGGATTTCGTTTTCAAGCTGCGACTTCAGCCGCCACGCTAAAGTGAAGTTAAGTGTTGGTTAAGTAAAGGTTAACAAATCAACGATACACTAGATAGAATCGATTAAAATCTAACTACAAGTGGTAGCCGCCATCTTAAAAGTTGTCGGCAAAATACGTATTGCTGTTTATATTGCTTGGTGTTAGATCAATAAGGGCGTTTCATAAAACTGGATCTGCGATGGCGAATCAATCCGAATTTCTCTATCCGCGCAGTCGCTACTATGGCAAAGTTAAGCCAGAGAACCTGGTTTTCAATGCCAACCTACAAGAGTTTGCCCAGCGCGTCAGCTACATATGTAATCTAGAAACGGCTGGGAAACTATCTCCTGAGGAGTCTTATAAGCAAATTCATGCGCTTTGGAAGGATCTCAAACGCACGAAAAAGCAACTGGGTATTGGAGAAAGCCCCTTTCAAGAGGATGACGAGAATCCGCCAGCGTAGGCGAATTTTGGCTTAGCGGGTTACGCTAGCTAACTTCCGCGACGACACGCTCGCATAGTAGTCTTGTAGCTGGCGCGTCGCTGCTCCCCAGCCCCAACGTTCTGCCTCTTTACGGGCATTTTGCCGAATGGTTTCTCGCTCTTGTGTTTGTTCTAATAGGTGTCTTGTAGCCGCGATCGCGCCTGCATCATCCGCATCAGGCACGAATAAATAACCGTTGACGCCGGAAGTCACAATATCGGGAATACCACCTGAATTGGCTGCCACAACCGGACAACCTGCTGCCATAGCTTCTAGTAGTACTAATCCTAGCGTTTCTGTCCGCGAAGGAAAAATAAACGCGTCTGCTGAAGCAAACGCCGCTGCTAAATCTTTGCCAGTCAGATAACCCACAAAATGCGTTGGTGTTTGAGCAAAATGCTTCTCTAATGCAGTGCGGTGTGGTCCATCACCAACTAATGCTAAACGGGCTTCAGGAATTGCTGTCAAGATTGCTTTGATCCGCTCAATTTCTTTTTCTGCCGACAAACGCCCGACATAAAGTAGTAGTGGACTGTCAGGATGACCTTGGCTGAGGTGCGATCGCATTTCTCTACTTGCTTGGTCAGGATGAAATAATTCTGTATCGACACCCCGCTGCCACAATGCTATGCGTTCAATACCATGTGCAGCTAGCTCCTGCATCATCGCAGTTGAAGTACATAAATTAATTTCTGCTTGGTTGTGCCCCGTCTTGAGCAATTCCCACAGCAAGCCTTCTAGCATTCCCAAGCCATAGTGCTGTAGATATTGTGGCAAATGCGTGTGGTAAGAAGCGACTAAGGGAATTTTGAGCGCTTTGCCATAAAACAACCCAGCTAAGCCTAAAACGGCTGGATTCACAACATGAATAATATCTGGCTGAAAGTTCTCTAGCGCATGACCAATCGCGGGTCGAGGCAGTGCTAATTTCAACTCTGGATACAGTGGCAAGGGAAAGCCTGAGATACCATGAACTTTCGCGCCTTTGTATTCCGCAATTCCGCCCTCGGGGGCAAATACCATGACTTGATTGCCGTTACGCTGGAGATGGTCGATGGTATGACTTAAGCGCGTGACAATACCATCGACCTTGGGTAAAAAGGTTTCTGTAAATAAGGCGATTCGCATAGGTTGTAGGTTGTCAGTTGTTATTTTTTGGCTGTCAGTTGTCAGCGATAAGTTACTACTGACCACTGACGATTAACTCCTGACTATCTCCGCCAAGAAACTTTTGGCAGAATTTGGTTGTGATCGACGCGATGCTGATACTTGACCGCAAAGTTAAGTAACGAATCAAGCAATGCTTCTGAAAGATAATGCGGCTGTAATCCTAAGTTGAGTAAATTCGTGTTTTTGGCGTTGAAGTAATGTTCTTCTTTCTCGATTCTCGGATTATCAATGTTGTTGATTTCGACGCTCAGTCCTAACGATTGTCCCGCTTTTTTCACCATTAACGCTAAGTCACCAACACTAAATTGTTCGGTGAACTGGTTAAATACGCGAAATTCTCCAGGTTGTGCCGGATTTGCGATCGCGAGTTCCACACACCGTACTGTATCGCGGATATCTAAAAAGCCCCGCGTTTGACCTCCTTGACCATAAACTGTCAGCGGATGACCAATGGCGGCTTGAATACAAAAACGGTTAAGCGCGGTGCCAAAAATACCGTCGTAGTCTAAGCGGTTAATCAGTAACTCATCCATCCCTGTTTCTTCGGTCAACACGCCATAAACAACACCTTGGTTTAAGTCGGTTGCGCGCAAGCCCCAAATGCGACACGCAAAGTGAATATTGTGGCTATCATGGACCTTGCTGAGATGATACATACTACCTGGCTGTTTTGGATAAGGTAGTGTGTCTTTGCGTCCATTGTGTTCAATCGTGATATAGCCTTCTTCAATATCGATGTTAGGCGTACCGTATTCACCCATCGTTCCTAACTTCACCAAGTGACAGTCAGGAAACTCGCGCATCGCGTACAACAAATTTAATGTTCCGACAACATTGTTGACTTGGGTCAAAACGGCGTGTTCGCGGTCAATCATCGAAAATGGAGCCGATCGCTGTTCGCCAAAATGAACGATCGCATCTGGTTCAAACTTATGTAGCGCCTGATTCAGAAAATCGTAATTGTTAATATCACCGACAAATAGGTCGATGGATTTTCCCGTCAAATCGTGCCATCGCTGTAGTCTTTGTTTGATCGGCGCAATCGGAGTTAATGTTTCTACGCCTAATTCCAGATCCCAGTACCGCCGTACCAAGCTATCTAGAATGCCAACTTCGTACCCTTGATTAGAAAGGTACAGTGCGGTTGCCCAACCGCAATAGCCATCGCCACCAATAACCAGGACTTTCATCTTCAAACTGTGCTAACTCGCTGATCTTCGCTAAATCTATCAGGTTTGTGACCCCTATAAACCACTAAATGTAGAAGTCATCACCAGGATGAGAAAGCGCTATTACGCAAATAGGTCTCTCAACTTGTGCAGCTACTGTGTTGTGGAGGTATGCGCTCCACCACCGTAACTAGCGTCACCCCTACATTTAGAGCTTAGGAATCGTAGCTCGATGTGAGAATGCTTAAGCTTAGCAAACTTTCTGACACCGAATTCTTAACTTTTACCCTAGCTATTTCCTTCGCGTTAAATATTAAGATATGTAACATTATTGACGTCAAAACGCTTTGCAGTCTTGACAACTAATGGTAGAGTCGATAACGTAATATGCATACCCGGGTAAGACCACTCAAAAGTTATATGCAAGCTAAGCAAAAAGTTACTTTGTATTTGTCGCCAGAATTGCATCGAAAACTCAAAATTCGAGCCGCAATCGATTCAGAACCAATGTCCGACATCGCCGAAAAAGCTCTGATCTTCTATCTCAATCATTCTGAAGTAGTAGAAGAAACAGAAGCAAACCACGGTAGAAACCATCGCTTATACAACTGCCCTGAATGTGAAACGGCGCTTGTAATGCGAGACGGAGAAATGGTTCCAGTAGGCGAACAACCTGGAGTTCGGGAAGAAGTCCCCGTAGAACAGGTTCCTCAAGTAGGAACGAGTCCGCAGGGCGAAGAATTAGTTCCTTGCTAAGAATTCAATCCTAGTACGAATTTTTATCAAAAGTCTGTCTGCATCAACTAAGGTTCCAAGTAGGTCGTCGGCAATGAAAGAAGAGCTAAACGTCTTAATACAAGCTCAATACCCTCTAATCTACCTTGTGACCTCCGAGGAAGAACGGGCTGAGCAGGCAATATCGATGATCGCCCAAACGCGACCCCAACGGCGAATCTTTGTCTGGACTGTTACCCACGGTATTGTTGAGTATGGTCAACCCCGGAATATTACGCAACACAATACCGTATCGCCAGAAGCCGCGATCGAATGGGTCATTCGCCAACGCGAAGCAAGCATATTTATTTTCAAAGATTTACATCCTTTTATCGATTCGCCCGCAACAACACGATGGTTAAGAGATGCGATCGCTAGCTTCAAGGGCACGCAGAAAACCATAATTTTGATGTCGCCATTACAGCAAATCCCCATCGAGTTAGAAAAAGAAGTCGTCGTTCTTGACTTTGCGCTCCCCGACATGACCGAGCTTAACGACGTGCTATCTCGGCAGTTAGAGCAAAGCCGAAACCGGCGGTTAAGTACCGAGGCAAGAGAAAAACTTCTCAAAGCGGCTTTGGGTTTAACGCGCGACGAAGCCGAGAAAGTTTACCGTAAGGCTCAAGTTTATACCAAAGGTCAACTGACCGAGAACGAAGTAGATATCGTTTTATCAGAGAAAAAGCAGTTAATTCGCCGTAACGGTATTTTAGAATTTATCGAGGAAGACGAAACGCTAGAGGCTGTTGGTGGCTTAGAAGAACTCAAACGTTGGCTAAAACAACGCTCAAACGCCTTTACCGAAAGAGCGCGCGAGTACGGACTCCCTCAACCGAAAGGAATGTTGATTCTTGGTGTCCCTGGTTGCGGTAAGTCACTCATTGCTAAAACAACATCTCGACTTTGGGGTTTACCACTACTCCGCCTCGATATGGGTAGAGTCTATGACGGCTCGATGGTAGGTCGATCCGAAGCTAACTTACGCAATGCCTTAAAGACAGCAGAATCGATTTCGCCAGCAATTCTCTTCATAGACGAACTCGATAAAGCCTTCGCGGGTGGTACCGGATCTGCTGATTCAGACGGCGGAACATCAAGTCGAATTTTTGGTTCGTTCTTAACCTGGATGCAAGAAAAAACTTCTCCAGTGTTTGTCATGGCAACCGCTAACCGAGTGGAACGTCTACCTGGTGAATTTTTAAGAAAAGGTCGTTTTGATGAAATTTTCTTTGTCGATCTTCCTAATGCTGAAGAGCGTAAAGAAATCTTCCAAATCCACCTTGTCAAGCGTAAACGCGACATTTCGCGATTTGACCTTGAACAACTTGCCAAAGTAGCTGACGGCTTTTCAGGTGCAGAAATCGAGCAAGCGTTAGTTGCTGCGATGTACGAAGCCTTTGCGCAAGACCGCGAGTTTACGCAATTAGATATTATTGCTGCGATAAAAGCGACGTTGCCACTATCGCGCACCATGACCGAACAGGTCACAGCCCTCAGAGATTGGGCTAGGCAGCGTGCCAGACCCGCAGCAGCCTCCGTTGCTGAGTATCAGCGAATGGAGTTTTAAAAGCTTTCTCCTGCTACCAACAGGAGCAAAGGCTAGCAAATGCTAGCAGTTTAGTCAAAAGCCGCGAATACAAACTTCCCAAAAGGCTCGCGGTCCCATCTGATCCCAAACGTTGTTTTTCTCAATTTTCCCTTTAGGAGGAAACTAAAATGTCTCACTTTAGCACCCTACGCACCAAAATTACTGATGTAGAAATCCTCAAGGCTTCTCTACGCGACTTGGGTATTACTACCAAAACTGAAGCCGATGTACGCGGATACAATGGTCAGCGTGTTCGTGCCGACTTAGTTGCAGTATTAGAAGGTGAGTATGACCTTGGTTGGTCCCGCAATAGCGATGGTTCGTTCGATTTGATTGCTGACCTTTGGGGCGTTGCTAAGAAGCACAATCAAACTGAGTTAATCAACTCAATTAACCAAAAGTATGCTGTTAACAAAACTTTAGCTGAAGTTAAGCAGCGTGGTTTGCAAAATGCCAATGTTAAATTGGTATTGCAATAGCTTATACAGCGCGTTCCCAAGTATGCGGGTTGACCAAGAATTGTGAGGTTAACCCTTTTTTATTGCGTTAACCAACATTAAAGAAAGGGTAGAAATTTCTACCCTTTTATTATGAAGTATTAACAACTAAGAACTAACTAATCTCAAAGGTTACTTTTTCTTTCCAGTCAAGGCTTCGAGGAAACTCTTAGAATTTTCCTCAACTGATGTCGCCTGAGCGTTGTCTGGACGACTCATTTTTTCTGCGTCAGCAGCGCCTTGAATTTCATTAAGACCTTCATTGG
This sequence comes from Gloeocapsa sp. PCC 7428, assembly GCF_000317555.1. Taxonomy (GTDB): domain Bacteria; phylum Cyanobacteriota; class Cyanobacteriia; order Cyanobacteriales; family Chroococcidiopsidaceae; genus Chroogloeocystis. The sequence goes on along the minus strand of NC_019745.1, from coordinate 1,259,964 downwards.
CTTTAACTTGCGTTTCTTTACGAGAATAGGGATCGTCTAAAACTGCTTTCTGTGCTTCCTTTTCGATTGCTGTCAGATTCGCCTCACCTTGCTGGGGCGCGGATGGAGCAGCATTTGGTTGTGGAGTCTCTGTACCACTTAAAGCAGGTGTAGCACTAGATAAAACTAGAAAAACACAAGCACACAGAGCTAGCAAAACACGGACTGGACGCAAAGCAGAAAATTTGAAACGAATAGAGCGCATACCAAGTTTCTCCTGGTTATAGCAATTGACCATTACTAGGTTATTAACAGGATAAGACTAAGCAGAATCCTATACAACTACTTGTAGTTGTATCTTGAAATGTTCATTTAGATACATCTACAGCGAGATAGATATGTTAATCACCAAGTTGTAGCCTAAAAATGAGTTAAAAAGTCTACTTTTGGTAGTAAAGGATCTTGCACAATACCGACACCGACAAAACCCCATCTTTGAAGTAGGCTTTTAACTTGACTACCAGCAACTGATTCTACAGCAAATTGCTCTGCTACGTCTGCACCATGCGTATTGAGATAGCTAAGTGCGTCAAAATCTTCGCGAAACATTAACAAATAGCCATCTTTTTTTGTAGCTTCAGTCGCAATTTGAGGATGAGCGACAAGATAACGTCCATCGGCTCTGGAGCGGATTAAATAATATATTTGTGACATAAGCAGAAAACCTCAGGAGCTATCTCAGATTATTTTTAACTCCTGACTCTAGTTTGGTTTAATTAATATTCTCTAAACGAATTCTGGGATCTACGGCTTTCAGCAGTAGGTCGGCAATCAAGTTACCGGCAATGAGCATCACTGCGCCCATTGTTAAGCTTGCCATGACTAGATACAAGTCCTGCGCCAAAACCGCTTGCAGAATTAAGCGCCCCAAACCAGGCCAATTAAAGAAAAATTCGGCAATAAATGCACCGCTCAATAAACTAGCGAGTTCAAAACCGAGAATTGTAATCAATGGGTTCACCGCATTGCGTAACGCATGAACATAGATGACGCGGTTTTCTGGCAAGCCTTTAGCCCGGGCCGTTTGAATGTAGTCTTGTCGCAAAACATCGAGTAACTCACCCCGCGTGATGCGTTGCAAACCCGCAAAACTGGTGATGCTTAATGCGATCGTGGGGAGGATCATGTGCCAAGCAACATCCAAAATTCTGCCAAATGGCGAAAAGTCAGCATGGTTAATACTTGTCATTCCACCCACAGGGAAGAGGGGCGAAGTATTTTGGGCAAAAATGAGAAGTAAAAGCGCAGTGATAAAGCTAGGAAAACCTTGTCCTGTGTAGCTGATAACTTGTAACAAGCGATCGCTCCAATGATTTTGTTTGACTGCGGCTACAATTCCCAGCGGAATGGCGATCGCCCACGTCAGAACGAGCGAGGCGATCGCGAGTAACAACGTCGCGCCAATGCGCTCCCACAATAACGAAGCCACCGAGCGTTGATAAACAAAACTTGTCCCAAAATCGCCTTGCGTCACGATCCGCCACAGCCAACGTCCGTACTGCTCGAGCCACGAGCGATCTAAACCAAACTGCTGTCGTAGTTCCTCGATGCGTTCGGGCGAAATTTGCGGATTTTGCCTTAGCGTATCGAGATAATCGCCAGGAGCCAACTGAATAATAAAAAAGGAAAGTGCTGATGCGAGTAACAACGTCAGGAGTGCCTGTAGTAGCCGCTTGACCACATAAACAACCGTTTCGCTATCAAATAACCGATTCAGCCAGCCCCAATTCGCAATCGCAGAAACCTTACTCGAAGTCATAATCGCAGTTCGCTCGTAGCCTGAGTGAAGTCAAGACAATCTCGTTACCATCAATATTCAACCAGCGAGATGACAGGTACACCATCAGGCAACTGTTGTCGTCCTTGTAAATCCCGTAGCTCGATAATAAACCCAAAGCCAATTAACTTGCAGCCGATCTGTTGTACTAATTTGGCAGTTGCGCTTGCGGTTCCCCCTGTTGCCAGCAGATCGTCAACGATTAACACTGGGCTACCTGGCTGCAAAGCGTCTTGATGCACCTCCAACCGATCCATTCCGTATTCGAGTTGATACTCGACAGCATGAACCGAGGACGGTAATTTTCCTGGTTTACGAACTGGAATAAAGCCAGCACCCAATTTATAAGCTAAAGGTGCGCCAATAATAAAGCCCCGCGATTCCATCCCGACAACATAATTAGCTGTCAAATCCGCAGCCTGAAATTTCTCTGTTAGGGAATCAACCGTATAGCGTAAGCCATCTGCATCGCGCAATAGTGTCGTGATATCTCGAAATAAAATTCCAGGTTTAGGAAAATCGGGAATATCACGAATTAAGGACTTGAGATCCATAAGCGTGTTGCCAAGAGTAACTTAGTGTAAAGTGGCACGTTGTTCTCAACAAAAAATTAATTTTTTATTGAGTCAGACAAGGTTATCAGGTTATAGCTTCTACTCCCTAACTCCCAATTCCTCAATGATGCCTGAAAAATCGTACACTAGAAATCTAGATAAATCTGAATTGTTGCTGACATTTGTAAGTTGGTAAATGATTCTCAAACATAGAATCGCTGAATCTCACTCCAACTTGCGAACTACAGTAGACAGATCCTCAGCCTCCTGCTTGATTGCGGCGAAGTTGGGAGCTAATTGATACAAAGATCCGTCAATTTAACCAGTAGGGGATCTTGCCCCATGCCAAAAGTGGACGTTTTGTCGTGTAATTTGGCAATCTAGTGGAAGTTTGTATGGCAAAATTCCTCTTCACCCGAGATCGCTTGATAACATGAATGCTTCTGTGAGTGTAGTACCAATAGACGCGGCTGCTATCCAGTCCAATCCGTTGATTTTAGATTATTTACCTTATCCATCTATTGAAGAAAAAGGGTGTCCCCGCCGCACCTGTTTGCAAATTGACTTGATTCTACTAGCAATCGAAGCTCTAGAAATAGGTGGTTCTGAAGCTCTTCTGGATGTAGCGCGAGAACTAGAACTTCAAGACATTATCAAAAATCGGGTGAATTTGTGGCGGCTACGCAGTACAAATCCATTACGTAGAGCACATACACGCCGTTTGTTAAGTATTGTTGAGGCAAAAGCGCTCGTCGTCATCGCGTGTCATATAGCAAGACGCTTGACAGTTTTGTTACGCCAATTGCTGTTAGCTTATCAACAGATGAGCGATAAGCAAATTCCTCTAGAGCAAAACTTACGTTTAGCGAATTACCTAGAGCGGTTTCGCGCGCATTTCCGTAGCCGCATGAACCCGCGCCGTTCAGGAGTCTTAGCTTACAATTCTGATGATAAGTTAAACGAACTCGCACTCAGTTTATTAGGACAATTACTATTTTGTACTGGAACTGCCGGAACTCAGAGGTTGTGGATGAGTTTGTTTGACGGGGAAGTAGAATGAAGACAATTCAACGTAAGTACAGTTTGCCTAATTGCACTCTCTTTGTAGAGGGTTTAAGCGAGCCTACAAACGAGCAGTCTCCAAGTGTTAGACCCGTGCTTTCGATGTTGGTGAATGCAGAATGTCATTTAGCAGGAGCTAAACAACCGTTGACGGGAGGGCGAGAATTTTTTGAAAGCTTAGTCACGGCGGTAAGTGGTTATGCCCAAGAATTTTTGAGCAAAGTTCCCCATCCTGAAGCGCATCGAAACGAGTCAGGTTTAGTGCAATTGCAGCAAATTGATTCTAATCGTCATCGCTTAATTGTCCATTCAAACGCCTCAAATCCTGGTGTAGAAGCAGCGTCTACGCCTGTAGCAATTGATTTAACGACAGTACAACTGTTTGATTTGGTAGAAGCTGTCGATCAATTTTTTGCGGATAGCCAAACGTTACCCACAATGTCGTTGCAGCTAGCTCCTGTTTCTAAACGCTATGCGGGACACACGCCACAGTTAACAAAACAAGCCGTACCAGCCGCAGTTGGAGTGTCGAGTTTAGCATTAGCGGCGATCGCATTCTTTTTCGTCCCCATTCCCGAAGTTCGTCGTCCCGAAGAACCACAACCACAATCGCGATCGCGTAGCAGTAATTTAGCCGCAGCAATTACCGACACCGAACAAATCGCCTGGCTGCAACAAACACTCTACAACCGCATCAATCGCGTTTGGACAACTCGTGCGATCAATCACGATTTGATCTACCGCGTGAGTACCACAGCTAATGGTGCAATTGTCGGATATCGATCGACGAATGCGATTGCCAACGATGCGATCGCACAAACTCCGTTACCTAATTTACTTGTTTATCCCGTCGCAACTCCAGAAACAGCACAAGAAGCCCTCGCGCAGTTTCGCGTAGTATTCGGTCGTGACGGGGTATTGCAGGTGACTCCCTGGCAAAGTTAGCAGTTACTGGACAACTTGACGCATATAGTTACCCCATAATTGCGCCGCGATCGCGCTGCTACCTGCTGTGGGAGAACTATTGTCGTTCCCTAACCAAACGCCGGTCACAAGCTGGCGATCGGGAATAAAACCAATAAACCACAAATCGCGATTATCATCGGTTGTACCAGTTTTTCCGGCAACACCTAACCCTAGTGCGGCGCTTCTTCCTGTGCCACGCTGGACAACACTGCGTAACATTGAAGTCATTGTCTCAGCTACATTAGGCGGGATTGCCTGAATATTCGCATCATTACTCTGCTCAAAAGAATAAATCTCACGGCAAGTTTTTAAGTTTTGGCGATCACTACAATCGCTGCTGTCTAAAATGCGACTGATCAAGTGCGGACGATTCCATACGCCACCGTTAGCGACTGCTGCAAACGCGCCTGTCATTTCGAGGACAGTCGTTTCGCTTTGTCCTAAAACCAAACCAGGTACAGGATTGAGCGGTGATTCTACACCTAACCGCCTTGCCATCCGCACTACCCGATCCAATCCCACATCTTGAGCAACCCGTAAAGCAACCGAGTTTTCAGACAGTGCTAACCCAGTATACATATCAATACTACCACTGGAGCGTTCGCATCCACGATACCTCTGACCTCTCCAAGAAACAGGCGCACACGAATAAGCTTTGTAGGGGGAAATTCCCTGCTCGACGGCGGCGGTATAAGCAAATAACTTGAACGTTGAACCTGGCTGTCGCTGTGCTTGCGTAGCACGGTTAAATTGACTTGTTTTGTAATCAGTTCCGCCAACAAGTGCTAATACTGCGCCTGTATCAGCATCAAGCGTGACGATTGCGCCTTGCGAAAAACGATACGCTCCGCCACTGTTACTTACCGCGTTGCGTAGTGCAGTTTCTGCTTGGGCTTGAATTTTGGGGTCTAGCTGCGTTTCGATAATAAAATTACCTTCGCGTGCAAGTTGCTCGCCCAAGATTTGCCTAAGTTCCTGAAAAACGTAACTATAAAAGTAGGGCGCGATTGTGTTTGCTTGTTCTTCACACACGCGACGGCTGACATCTACAGGCGATCGCCGCGCGCGATTTGCCTCTTCTGTGCTAATTCTCCCCTGCGCGAGCATGCGAGTGAGTACGCGATTGCGGTAATCGATAATACTTTGATGACTTTGCGCATCACCACAAAAATTGAAACTGTTCGGGGCGGGCAAAATTCCGACTAAAGTTGCGGCTTCGGTTAAAGTTAAATCTTTTGCCGCCTTATCGAAGTAATATCGCGACGCATCCTCAAAACCTAAAGTGTCTCCACCTAGGTAAATTCGGTTTAAGTAAGTTCGTAGTAAAAAGTCTTTACTGTAAAACGTTTCTAGCTTCAGCGCGACAATCGCTTCGCGCAACTTCCGCCCTAAAGAATCTTCGGGTCCGACATAATCGCGAAACAAACTCCGTGCAACTTGTTGCGTCACAGTACTTGCACCTTGCTGAAACTCGCGATCGCGTACATTTACAACTATGGCGCGCAGAATTCCAATCGGATCGACGCCAAAATGCCAATTAAAGCGACTATCTTCGGAAGCAAGAACCGCATCGGGTAGATAAGGCGAAAAGTCTGATAATCGTGGTAGATCGACGTGAGAAGTTGTTCGCGGTGGACGTAAGGGCGTTTCTCCATCACGCGCATAAACAACGACGGGCGCTTGTGTCGCACCTGGTAAAGGGACAACAGAAAACTTTGTCCATTCAATCCCAATTCCTAGTGCTAAAAGCAGCGTCACGCCACCAATACCATACGCACACCAATTAAGCGCTCGAACATACCAAGGTGGTGGATCGACGTATTGTAGCCGCACCGCTGCCGCAAGTTCTGGCGGACCAAGTGTCAGAATATCTCCGTGACGCAGTGCTAGCGATGAAATGCGTCTTTTACCGCGATAGATACCATTCGTCGAGTTTTCGTCTTTGATCACAAAAGGCGATCGCCGCTTGGGATGACGTGCAATTGATAAGTGAATTTGGCTGACAACAGGATTGCGGACGACAATATCGCAAGAGCGCGAACTGCGACCGAGAAGATAGCGATCGCCAAGCAATGGATAAACTTCGGCTTTATCAGCCCCTGCATCTTGTAACCAAAGCTCAGGGACTCTAGCATTTGGTTTGAGGGCTAGTTTGGAAAAATCTACTTTGGCTTGAATCGTTTTTACTGCTTGAGTTACCTGTCCGAAAACGGTTTGTGGTTTGCGCGGTGGTTGGGGTTGATTCATTTTCTGTTTGCATTACCAAGTTGTCAGTAAAAGTTTTGACTCATTGCAAAAATGAGGAAGTTTCTCAGCAAATGATTTAGTCTTTTACCTTCCAGTAATTGAGATGCGATCGCTCATAGCTCAGCGCCCAAAGCGGCTTCTTTCATCCGAGAAGATTTTTTGAAGCTCGATGTTGATCTACTGAAAACATTTTACTCACAAGCTCATAATAGTTACTGAGCAAAACGATTCGCTACAAGCTGTCTTTAACACATTCATGTTTTGCTTTAAAGTTATTGATTGGTTAGCGCGATCGCTAATATATTCTTTAAACTTATTAAGACGATAAAACAATATTATCGGTTTCCTGAAACTATCTTGTGACAATGCTTCTCCTTATAGGGAGCTTTCTTATGCATACAAAGATCTCATATATATCCTCATTAGGGTAGATTTTTGATATATTTTCCTCTGTTTTAATGATCCAAAAAATGTGTTGAGGTTAAGTGGTGTGAAAATAAGATACGTAGGTTTATTTGGTACTGCTCTGACTCTGGCATTATCTAGCAATGCTTTAGCTCAAGAACCAACAACTCAAACTCCAGAAATTGAGCTTTCACCACAAGGTTTAGAAATTCTGTGCGAGCGTTTCCCACTCAACTCACGTTGCGAAGGTGGTACACCGCTGACAGGTCCAGCACCCACAGGGACAACTACTCCAGATGCAACAACGCCTACTACCCCAGATGCGACAACGCCCACGACCCCAGGAGGTACAACTCCTCTCGATCCAACTGCACCACCAGTAACACCGCTGCCAGGACCAGATGGTACGATAACTCCAGATACTACGACTCCACCGGCAGGACCAACTGATGGCACGACGCTACCTCCAGAATCTCCTACAGGTGGTGGTACACGAGTAGCACCTGAAAGCCCAATTAATGCTCCAGATGCAACAACACCAGTACCTGGCACAGATAGCACCACAACTCCGGACGGTGCAGTAGCACCCACCAACCCTAATGCGCCTATTGATGACCAAATTGAATCTCGCCCTTCTGAGCCTCTACCAGGTGGAACAATGATGCCTGCGCCTGGAACCGATAGCGTTGCACCTAGCAGCCCTAGTGAAGGTGTGACACCTTAGGAATTAACGCTAAGGCATGGTTTAAGTCCTAACTAACGAATACTGACTTTAAGGGGATCTAAGCTTAGATCCCCTTATTTTTAGCGAGTTCTGCGAGGAGTATCTTTTGGCTGTGCAAATGTAGCAATAAGTAAGCAAATAATGCCAATATTGATAGATACATCGGCAAAATTAAAGATAGGAAACTGAATCAGGCGAAAATCTAGAAAATCAACAACGCTTCCCGCCACAAAGCGATCAATTCCATTTCCTAGCGCGCCGCCTAAAATTAATCCATAACCTAGTTGTTCAAAAGTCCGCATGACTCCCCCAAACCAGGCTAATGCCATTAATCCTAAACTCACAGCTAAAGACAGCCAGCGCAGCCACTCAACTTTGCCACTAAATAAGCTAAAAGCTGCACCAGTGTTAGTGACATACGTGAGATGAAATACTCCCTCGATGAGAGGTTGGGTTTCTGATAAATAAAAGTTTTGTACTACCCAAAATTTAGTTAACTGGTCAATAACTAAACTAATAACAGCAACGATCCAGAAAAGACGATTTTTTACACGCATGAGAATTTACAAAAGCTGAGATTTTAGATTGCATCTAAAATCTAAAAAATAGAGTAATCTACTTGAAGCTAGTACAACATAACGAATCGTAAACAGTAAGATAAAACTGCTACTGCACAAGTAATGATTAGATGTCCTGGTAGCGAATAAACAGAATATCTCAATACTGCTTCTAAAAGCGTTAATTGTGTAAACCCCGCACCAATAATATACTTTAAAATAAGATACCCTACCCCAGTTGAATGAATCGCTAGTAGACCACACAAACAACTAAAAGCAAGTGACTCTAGTTTGTTTGAAGTTTTAAAGGCAAGAAAACCACATATCCAGGCTCCTGGAACAAAGCCTAGCACGTAGCCGAAGTTAGGCTGGTTGAGATAGCTAATTCCGCCACCTTGATAAAATACAGGTAGCCAAGTTAAGCCAAGCACGATATAAGCAATTTGAGAAAGTGCGCCAGCTGTTTTACCTCCTAAGCAACCTACAAGCAGCACTGCTCCAATTTGATATGTTACTCCTAAAGGAGTCGCCTGAATGCCGTAATGGTTCCAACTCCAAGGGGCGCTCGTAAAATGTGCTTCGATAAAAGTGCCACCAATGGTGAGGAGTAAACCAACTAAAGACCATAGTATTTGACGGGGAACAGCCACTATTTTCTTCACATTCGTAAGGATCGTAGTAAGAGTACCAATCGGCTTGATTCATCATCTCATTATCTACTACTACCTTAGAAGTCTTGTGGTACTGTGGCTAACAAATTTTTGTTAGGGAATTATTTAATGGTTTTAGCCTGGCGACTGAAGTCGCGGCTCAAAAACTAAGTCCACCTGCGTGGACTCGTCTAATGCTTCTTCGGCATAGCTACAGTATTATGCACTAAGCTCTTTTGTGACAAACTGACTTTGACAAACCAAGTAAGCTTATAAAAAACCTCGTCACAACGAATGAAGATGGACAAGGTGTTACAGCTATTTATGGCAATTTTAACCGAATCTGCCGCTGACGTACTGTCGCGTGTATTCTTCTTGCGGGTTATTGAAAATTGCTTCTGTTCTATCGTACTCAACTAAATAGCCAAAGCGTTTTCCACCCTCTTCAGCTTCGGCATTGAAAAATGCAGTATAGTCAGCAACCCGTGTCGCCTGCTGCATATTGTGCGTCACAATCACAATTGTGTAATTTTCTTTCAGTTCTTGAATGAGTTCTTCTACTTTACGGGTAGATATAGGGTCAAGCGCCGAAGCGGGTTCATCCATCAAAACGACATCAGGTTCGATCGCAACTGTCCGCGCGATACACAGACGCTGTTGTTGACCACCAGATAAAGATAAACCACTTTCTTTGAGTTTGTCTTTAACTTCATCCCATAATGCGGCTTGGCGGAGCGATCGCTCGACAATTTCATCCATTTCGCTTTTTTTGTAGCCGTTAATTTTGGCACCGAAAGCGATGTTGTCATAGATCGATTTAGGGAAAGGATTTGGTTTTTGGAACACCATCCCGATCCTGCGGCGTACTTGTACTGGGTCTACTTTATCGCCATAGATGTCAACGCCTTGGTAGGTCACTTTTCCACCAACTTTTGTCCCAGGGATCAAGTCATTAAGACGGTTGAAACATCTTATTAGCGTACTCTTACCGCAGCCTGAAGGACCGATAAAAGCGACGACTTGATTCTTAGGGATATCTAAGCTGACACCGCGTAGGGCTTGGAAAGAACCGTATGTCACTGAAACATTTTCAGCACGTAAGATTGCTTCTTGCGTCGTACTAGTACTTCTAGAATTTGGTGTATTGATTGTGTCAGGATTCATGGCTGTGTGGGTATTTTAGAAATTGATAAGAGTTATGTCTAACTTCAACATGATTTCATTAACTTCTAGCATTACTGGATTCTCTGCCGCGCTAACAAACGCGAAGAAATACTAACAATCAAAACAATACCGAGTAACACCAAAGCTGCTGCCCAAGCGATTTCTTGCTGTGCTCGATAGGGAATAATCGCGTAGAAATAAATGAGCACTGGTAATGTGGCAATTGGTGCCCAAAGATCTGTTGACCAGAAGTTATTATTCAAAGCTGTGAATAATAAAGGTGCGGCTTCCCCACCAGCGCGTGCTAAGGCTAAAGTAACAGCAGTGGCGATCGATGGTAGTGCTGCTGGTATGACAACGCGGCTGATTGTTTGAAAATTAGTTGCTCCTACTCCAATCGCTGCTTGGCGCATTTCCTGAGGAACAAGTAGTAACCCTTCTTCGGTTGCACGCACCACAATTGGCATCATGACGACTGACAGCGCTACGCCTCCAGCAAATGCAGAGAAACCACCAGTGGTCAAAACAACAACAGTATAAGCAAATAAGCCTGCTAAAATTGCTGGGACTCCGGCTAACACGTTAGTCGCAAATTTAACTCCGTAAGCGAGTCTTGTTCCTCGTCCAAATTCAGACAAGTAAACTGCTGCTAAGACTCCGAAGGGAACACTAATTAATGCAGCAATTCCTAGCGTAATCAGCGTACCAAGAATAGCGTTACCAAAGCCACCTTCTTCTAGTCCTGGTGGTGGTGGTAACTCGGTGAAAGACTCTATCCCTAACCGACTAATACCTTGCCGTGCGACATCCCACACTAGAGCAGCAAGCGGGACGATTGTCAAAATGGTGAAAGCACCTGTCAGGATCGTCATGAAAAAGTCAAAATAACTCCTGAAAGGTGTTCGTGCCGAACGAGTGAGATTAATTTTGTCTCTTCTGCCAATTCCATCATTATTAGTAGTCATAATCTATGCCTCTTTGTGTCGGCTACAGCCAGTTACTCTACGTTCTGGAACTTCTGGATGATAATTTCTGCCAGAACATTGACGATCAGGGTCAAAATCATGAGAATTAAACCGCTGTATAGTAAAGCCGCTACCTGCGATCGACCAGCTTCACCGAATTGAGAAGCAATCAGTGAGGCAATTGTTGCACCAGGAGCAAGTAGTGAAGGTGTAATCTGGTTTGCATTGCCTACTAGCATGGCGGCTGCCATTGTCTCACCCATAGCGCGACCAAGTGCCAGCATAATGGAACCAACGATTCCCGAAAAAGCCGCTGGAATTAACACGCGTAAGATTGTTTCCCAACGTGTCGCGCCTAATGCTAAAGCACCTTGACGTAAATCGCGAGGCAGTGCAATTAGACTTCCTCTAGAAATTGCGATAATCGTCGGTAAAATCATTACTGACAGCACAAGACCGAGTGTTAAAAGACTATTGCCTCTAGGAGGTGTGCTAAATAAAGGAATCCAACTGAAGTTGTCGTAGAGAAAATTGTAAAAAGGACGTAAAAACGGAATCAAGACATAAATACCCCAAAGACCAATTACCACACTTGGTACAGCAGCGATTAACTCGATCGCCAAGGCAATTGGAGTTCTGATAGAATTTGGCAAAAAATCTTCACTTAAAAACACTGCTACGCCGATACCCACGGGGATGGCAATAACAAGAGCGATCGCCGCAGTCACGAGAGTACCATAAATTTGCGGTAACGCACCGTAGACGTTGCGAACAGGGTCCCAAGTTGTCGTCGTCAGAAATTGTATGCCATAACTCTGAATAGCAGGCAAAGCACTAATTCCGATTTGCACAGCAATCCAAAATAAAACTGCACCTATTCCGATCGCGCCGACTACTGCTAACCAAAAAAAGCTACGGTCAAATATTTGTACTGTGTCAACTCGCTTTTCTAAAGATATATCTTTCCGGTGCGGATGTTCAGCTAACGAACTCATGATTTATCCCTTACATCTGCTGTGCCTTAACAACAAGAGATTTGTATAGCTAGCAGCACAATAGCTACTAGCCGTACTTTATTACTATCTATTTACCCAGCTTTAACTCTTTCATCAAAAACTTGACGAATACGCTGAACAACACTATCTGGCATGGGAATGTAACCTAACTCCTCGGCAATTGGTCTACCTTCAGTTAAAGACCACTCGAACACGTTGCGCATCGCCTGCCACTTGTTGGCATCTTGATAGGTGGGATACACCAGAATCCAGGTTAATCCTGCAATAGGAAATGCCTCTGGATTTTGGGGGTCTGGGACTAGCAAGGCGAAGTCATCAGGAATTTCTACATTTTCAAATACAGCCCCAGCTGACTCAGGGGTCGCCGCAACATACTGACCTGATGCATTCTCTAGTACTGCTGTAGGAATGTCATTCAGCTTGGCATATGCGTACTCAATGTAGCCGATTGTACCTTCATTCTGTTGGATTTGCGCCGCAACACCTTCGTTACCTTGAGCGCCAACACCTACAGGCCAGTCAACTGACGTTCCAACTCCAGCCTGCCAATTTGGACACGCAGCATCAATGTGATTGACAAAAATGAATGTTGTGCCACTACCATCAGCACGGCGGGCAAAAATAATTTCTCTGTCTGGCAAATTCAAGTTGGGATTGGCTTGCGCAATCAGAGGATCGTTCCACCGCGTTACTTGTCCAGTAACAATGCCACAGTAAGCTTGGCGCGAAAGTCTTAATTCTTGCCCTTCAATTTCTGGCAAGTTGTAAGCCAAGGGAACAGCACCCGCAGCCATTGGAACCTGAATTGGATCGGCGTTGTACTTTTGCTTGAAAGATGCTAAGCGATCGCCCTGAATTGGCGCATCACTCGCCGCAAAATCTACTGTGCCGTTGATGTACTGTTCTAGACCAGCACCGCTACCAACAGATTGATAACTAACTTGTACGCCTGGATTAACATTTCTGTTATATTCGGTGAACCATCGCTGATACAACGGTGCGGGAAAACTCGCACCAGCACCGCTAATATTGGCACTAGGACCTTGTTGTGCTGCTGGGCTTCCATTCGTACCTGTACCAGGTGTGGTGGTTGTTTGTTGTCCACAGGCAGCTAGACCTAAAGCTAAAGCAGCTAAAGGTGCAATAAAGGCTTTTGACTTAGAGATTTGTAACGGCATATGGTTCTTGACAATTTTCAACAAATTCAACACAAAGTTTTTGAGGGAAGTCGAGAAATAATCGAGGTTGTTTATAAGAAAAGTCACCACAGAGTGGAGACAAACTGTCATTAATTGCTTAAGTCACCTTCACTTGCATAAAAGCCCACACATTTCAATCTTACTTTAGAAGTAACTTCGATTTACCTAACGTTTAGTAGCACAAGCTCAGGTTTGGCCTAAGTGAGTGTACTGATGTTTTTCGTATTCAGTAAGTCTAGGCACCATAAATAACTTTGCAGACTTAGGTTAAGTCAAGTTTAAGTACGGGTACGATATAGTCGAAAAAACAAATTGAGATGAAAATAGTTAAAATTAACTTTGTCTGCTTTTAGGAAAAAACGGCGCTATACATCAAGATATTGTTGTTCTGTTGACTTGTTAGACCAAACAAAATATTCCAAAATTCAATTGCCTTGAGTGACGTAATCGCAATAACGTCGCTGAAAGCTTATCTTTATTTTGCGTTCAGCCATGCCTGAAAAAAGTAAAAAATTTCTCCCGACTTTGGTTGTTGCTAGCTGCTTGATTGGTGTTGGAGCAGTCAGTTATTGGGTATTGACTCAACAAAATAGATTAGCAGAAATGCCTGTCGGAACCAACGTTGTTCCGCAAGATGCCCTGCTGACGATATCAGTGTCTACAGATGAAAATCACTGGCAACAATTACGACAGTTTGGTACAGTGCAGACGCGAGCCGAATTAGAAAAGAATGTAACACAATTGCGCGATCGCTTCTTAACGGCTTATGGCTACAACTACCAGCAAGATGTTAAACCTTGGATCGGTAAAGAAGCAACGATCGCCTTTTTACCGCCTGAACTCAATGCGACTAACCAAAATCAAGCAGTCTTAATGATACTGCCAATTGCCGATCAAACAGCTGCACGACAAATATGGGAAACGCCGCGATCGCAACAAACTAAGTTGATTTCGCGCAACTATAAAGGTACTCAAATTCAAGAAACACAAAGTACAGGTAACGCAAATTATTCAGCCGCAGTTCTCGATCAACGTTTTGTTGTTGTCAGTGACAATCCTCAAATTACAGAAAAAGCAATTGATACTTATCAAAGTGGGCTGTCCTTAGCACAAATCCCAGGATACACAGCAGCTATCAGTAAAATTACACAACAAAATCGCTTTGCTCAAGTATATATTAATATTCCAGTAGCCGTTCGAGTCGCGAGTACGAATCCCACACCGACAGCGATTCCACAAGGCTTAGCCCGTCTTCAAGAAAATCAAGGACTCGCCAGTACAATCACCATAGAACCAGAAGGACTTCGGTTAAGAAGTATTTCATGGTTAAAGCCGAATAGCCAGCGCGTACATCGCGTAGAAAATAGCGCAGGTCAAATGCAGCGCCGTTTACCCGCAGAAACTTTGATGATGTTATCTGGTGGTAATTTTCAGCAATTGTGGCAAGACTATACATTAACATCACAATCAAATCCTTTAACGCCGTTTCCACCAGAGAATTTAAGAGCCGGTTTTAAGTCACTGACAGGTTTAGATTTAGATCGCGATTTACTGAGTTGGATGAATCGTGAGTTTTCGATCGCCGTTGTCCCTGCACCAACACAAGAAGCACAACAAGACTTCGCGCTGTCATTGGTACTGATGATCGAGACAAGCGATCGCGCCGCCGCTAACAAATCATTTCAACAGCTAGAGCAAGTATTGCAAAGTCGCTATCAATTTAAAACGCAAGAAACACAATTAGGCAATAATACAGTAACTAACTGGATCGCACCGTTTGGAACGCTGACAGCGACACGTGGCTGGTTGGATAATAATGTCGCTTTTATTGCACTTGGTGCGCCGGTTGCCGATCGCCTGCTACCGCAACCCGCAACGAATTTATCAAATACAGCAGAATTTCAAAATACGGTTCCTAGCGAACTCAATCCAAACAATGGTCAGTTTTTCCTCAACGTTAATCCTACAGTTAAAGCTTTACCCTTGCCGCAGTTCCTTCCTGGACAAAGTACCTTACTCAAAGCAACACGCGCTATTGGTGGAACCGCTGCGGTAAGCGACGAGCGCACTATCCGCTACGATATTTTTGTTTCACTGGAAAAAGACGAGTCTCAAATCGAAGGTTCTAAAGAAAGCAACTCGTCAATAGCGACTAACTGAATTTGCTTTGTCTTGATAGGACAGTAAGCTACGCTACCAGATAGGATCAAAGTAGTGGTTTTTAACCACAGTGACATCAACAACACCTTTTCTACTACAACGCTTGTATTTTCGTTAGTCCACGCAGGTGGACAAGATCTACAAAGTCGCGAATTTATTCGCTAGGCGTCCTTAGCACCATGTAAGACTTTATAAAAGATTGAGAGAACACAAAAAAACTATTATGAATCTCGTTTTACTACAGAACTTATTAGACAATGCTTCGTTTGCGATTCTCTTTGTGACAATGTTGATCTATTGGATCGGAGCAGCATTTCCAAATATCAGCTATCTTCCAGCGTTAGGAACCGCAGGAATGGCGATCGCAAATTTGTGTATGGCTACCTTGTTAGGCGCAAGATGGTTAGAAGCTGGATACTTTCCCATCAGTAATTTATATGAATCTTTATTTTTTCTCACTTGGGGAATGACAACCGTCCATCTGATTGCCGAAAATAATACTCGCAGTCGCTTAGTAGGAGTTGTCACAGCGCCCGTTGCGATGGGAATTACGGCTTTTGCTGCGCTCACATTACCTAACGATATGCAATCTGCTGCGCCTTTAGTTCCAGCATTAAAGTCAAATTGGCTGATGATGCACGTCAGCGTGATGATGTTGAGTTATGCAGCCTTGATGGTTGGTTCGCTTTTGGCGATCGCGTTTCTTGTCGTCACTCGCGGTCAAAAAGTTGTCCTTCAAGGTAGTTCAGTAGGAACTGGTGGTTATCGCAACAATGGTTATAGTTTGCACAAAGCGGGTGAGTTAGTTAAGCCAACCGAGGAAGTTAATTCAGCTAACGGCGTTGCAACTTTTCAAAGTAATGGTAGCAGTACCGCAGTGATTGAGGCAGTGACAACAATTCAAACTCCAACTACGGTTTCTTCCGAACCCCTCTCACCTCAGCGCCTCAGCTTAGCAGACACGCTCGATAATATTAGCTACCGTATAATTGGTTTAGGTTTTCCACTACTTACAATCGGTATCATTGCGGGTGCAGTTTGGGCAAACGAAGCTTGGGGTTCTTACTGGAGTTGGGACCCGAAAGAAACTTGGGCGTTGATTACGTGGCTTGTGTTTGCAGCTTATCTTCATGCACGAATTACTCGTGGTTGGCAAGGACGCCGCCCAGCAATTCTAGCAGCAACTGGTTTTGTTGTCGTTTGGGTTTGCTACCTGGGTGTGAATCTTTTGGGTAAAGGTCTACATTCTTACGGTTGGTTTTTCTGATGTCACTCTTGGCTGATTAATGGCTTGCTCAGATTGGAGTTTATTACACGCCAAAGTGCATCGGACATTGCGATCGCGTTGTCTTTTACCGCGCGATCGGCGGATACTTGTTGCTGTTTCAGGCGGACAAGATTCGCTGTGCTTAATGAAACTCCTTCTAGATTTACAATCTAAATGGCGATGGCATTTAGGCATTGCGCACTGTAATCATCAATGGCGTAGCGACGCCGCAGCAAATGCTACCTACGTAGCTCAACTAGCACAAGCATGGAACACACCATTCTACAGCGAAACTACTGATCGCGTATTACGTAGCGAAGCCGCAGCCAGACAATGGCGCTATCAAGCTTTGAGTGCGATCGCACAGAAACACCAATACCAATACATTGTTACAGGTCATACAGCCAGCGATCGCGCCGAAACTTTGCTATATAACTTAATTCGCGGGAGTGGTGCGGATGGTTTGCAATCTCTCACGTGGTACCGCGCGCTAACGCCAGAGATTAGCTTAGTACGTCCTCTATTAGAAGTAACGCGGGAGGAAACAGCACAATTCTGTCAAGATATGCAATTAGAGGTTTGGGAAGACTCTACTAACCAAGACCTCAAATATGCGCGAAATCGAATTCGCCAAGAACTGCTACCATATTTGCATCAATTTAATCCCAAAGTTGAGCAAACTTTAGCTCAGACCGCAGAAATTTTCCATGCAGAGGTAGAATACCTAGAATCAGTCGCGCACCAACTTCAACAGAAGGCAACAATCACAAACGATGATGCAACGGTTAAACTCGATTGCTTTGTTCTACGTAATGCACCTTTAGCTTTACAACGCCGCGTCATTCGGCGAGTGTTGCAACAAACCTTACAAACTGCGCCTAGCTTTGTGCAAATTGAAAAAATCATAACCTTGATAACAGCCCCAAATGGTTCGCAAACTGATCCATTACCTGGAGGGGCGATCGCCCAAATCAAACAAAACTGTCTTTGGATTTACAGCAGCGTGGTAGAAGAAAAATAAAAATAAGAAGGAAGTAACTACTAACTCCTCCGCAATAACACTGACACTCAACTTGGGACAAGGTTTTGCAGAACTTGGCGGATCTGCGCGATTGTTTGCTGTTCGCTACTGTTATTGAGTGTCGCGGCGATCGCTTCTAGTTGCTGTTGTAGGCTGTTCCAGTTATCTTGAAGTGGTTGCAATACTTCTTGCGATAGCTTTATTCTGCCCAAAGTTTCTGCGATGCTTGCCTGTAGCGAGTGTAGTTGCTGTTCTAAAGTTTGCCATTGTTGCTGTTTGAGCGCTTGCATCTCGGTCTGCGAATCAACTAAGCTCTGTAAAGAGACAATTCTCGATTCTATTTGAGAAAGCTCTTGTTCTAGCTTTTGCAGTTCCTCAGCTTTTTGCTGCTTAAATACTTCGATTTGTGCTAGTACTGGCTGTAGATCTACGCTTGGCTCATCACTAATCGTCGTGAAATTGTGACAACCTTGCCGATGCCAGAGAACGTGCAGATGCTGTTGTAAAATTGCCTTACGCTCGCGCAAATTTTGCCGTTGCCCAACCAAAGTTTCATTCAGCATTTGGTAGCGATCGTACTCTTCAGCTAATTCATTCTCTATATGCGATCGCTCTGAAGAGCCGCTTTGACTTAGTTGTGTTTGCAATTGTTCTACAGCTTGCTTTTGCAACTTAAGTTCTTCTTCTTGATCGTTAACAAACTGAGAATTCTTAGCTAAATCCTCCTGCAAGTCTTTTACAATCTGCTGTAACTGCTCGATTGGCATTTGTTCTAAATCTACTACCTTAACCTTCTCGCTAACATCAACTTGCGTAACAGATTCTGCAATGCGAGACACTTCTCGATATAACTCCTCATGTTTTTGTAACTGCCATTTCAGTGTTTGCGCGTACTCTTGTTTATAGTTTAAAACAGCAGTTTGTACCTTTAACTCAGATAAAGATTGTTCTAATAAGCTTTGGGCTTGTTGCCACTCAGTAAAGCTTTCTTGCCATGTTTGGGCGATACTTTCAAACTCTTGTTGTTGCTCTTGAGTATAACTTTGCTGTTGTTCTAGTTGTTGCCAGTGTTGAGTTAAAGTATTTTGTCCAGTAGCAATGTTTGCTAACAAAAGTGTAAGTTCTTCTTGTACTGATGTGGTTGGTACATTACAAGACAAATGCTCCACTAATTCCTGTATTTGACGTACTTGAAATTCATCTATTCCTAGATGTTGAGATTCTTCCCAACAATGCCGTTCATTTTGTAGCTGTTCCCAAGCTTTTGCTAAATCTTGACGGCTAGATTCAACTTCCTGGCGCAGCATTTCTGCTTTTTCTTGCCCAGATTTAAGTTCTTGGTGTCGTGCTTCTAGTTGTTTAAATTCAGCTTCCATTTGCTGAAGTTGCTCTAAGCGCGCTTCCATTTCCATGTTGCGGCGATTCATTTCCTGACTTTGGTAAGTCAAAGACTGCTTCCACTGTTCAATTTCTTCCTCCTGACGCTTAAATTTTTCAAGTACACGAGAGAAGCTTTGTAGAATATTGACCAAAGGACGCCCTGCTTCTTGCAGACGTTGGACTTGTCGATTTGCGTTTAAATCGGCTAATACTAAAGCCCCTGTCGCAAAATTACTAGCTTCCTCCGCAGGAATAACTTCTTCGCCTGGTACGGGATTCCAACTTTGATCGCCTCGCTGAAAGGCTAGTAATTTAATTTCAGCCTTTCCAGCACCCATAAACCCACTTTTTTGCTTCTGAACTTCTGCTAAATACAGCACTCTGATCGCCCTCTTAAATTACCTTAATTACTGAAGTATCGCAAATGATTTAAAGTTGTTTAAATTAAGTGTAGATTGTTAGTATTTTAGAATCCAGAAACATATATATTCATTTTTTATGTATAATTAAATATTCAAAAAACGTTTATTAACTAAATTGAATATCAGTTTTATTTGTGAAATATTTGTTGTAAATTATTAGTTGGCTAAAACGTATTATTTGTTCTGTTAACATAAAAGATTTAATAGCTAGTATACTTAATCAGACTATATTTAATAGCATTATCACAATTTATTAATAGCTACTACCGTGTATTTACTGAAGGCAGGAAACTTGTTAAGCTATTTGCAATAAAGTAATCAGTAGATTTTCGCTTGGTCGTCTACCAAGATAGCGTTAATTTAGTCTTGTAGTTAAGTAACTTCAAGCTAGTTTATCAAATCAAATATAAAATACTCAGCTAATGTTTCTTCTAGCATATATGTAAAGAGAATATTAATATCTCATCACACTTTATTTTGAAAATTATTTTAGAGTGGCTAGTTCTTAAGCTAGCAAATTTTATCTAGGAGATAAGTTAATAATTATGGCAACAGTTTTAGTTGTGGAAGATAGTCCCACGCAAAGGGAAATTATCATACAACTCTTACAAAAAAGTGGTTTACAAGTTACCGTAGCCCATGATGGAGTTGAAGCCTTAGAGCAAATTCAAGTATCTTGTCCATCGATTGTTGTACTTGATGTTGTCATGCCACGCATGAATGGTTATGAGCTTTGCCGTAAGTTAAAAACAGATCCAAAAACTCAAAATGTACGAGTAATCATGTGTTCTACAAAAGGAGAAGAATTTGATCGTCATTGGGGAATGAAACAAGGTGCAGATGCATATATTGTTAAACCCTTTCAATCAAATGAATTTTTAGGAACAGTGAAACAACTGCTGCAAGGATAAATCAACCTGATGAGCGGTAATTTAGAATTATTAACAACAAGTCCTAGCCAAGAGCAAGTTGCAAATCAGCTGCAAGAATTAGAAAGACCAGAGGGAGAACTACATTTACGATTTTACTTAGCATCTGGTCAAGAATTAGCTTTCAGCGCCATGGCGATTAGAGAAGTCATTTCTGCACCACCCGATCGCATTACACCAATTCCTAACACTTCTCCTTTACTGCTAGGGACATTAAATTTACGCGGGCGAGTCATTTGGGTAGCTGATTTAGGGCAATTTTTAGGTGAAACGTCTGCGGTTAACACAGATCGAGCAGAAATTCCGATTATTGCCGTAGAAGATCAAGAAACAATTATAGGGTTAGCTGTAGAACAAATTGTAGGTATGGAGTGGCTAGATGTTGAGGCAATTCAGCAGCCAACGACAACAGATAATATCACTCCATATTTGCGCGGTGAGTGGTTATTAAGCGATCGCACCCATCAGTGTCTTCGACTGCTCGACCAAAAAGCAATTATCCGGAGTAATCGATGGGCAGCAGTATGAAATTAAGGCAAGCGGAGACGGCAAATGACATTAAGTATCAATCAAGATCAGGAATACCAAGAGGCACAAAAAGCCTATATTCAAGGCAACTACGAAGCAGCAGCCGCAATTTTGGAACGATTACTTCAAGAGTTTCCTGACGATCCAAATAGTCATCTATTACGGGGACATATTTACTGCGTACATCAACAATATGCCCAAGCACAAGCAGAGTATCGCACCGTTATCGAGCTTACAGAAGATACAGATTTGATTGATTGCGCAAACGAGGCGCTCGAATCGATTGGTCAATACGAAAGCGCACAGCAAGCAAGTCACTATACAAATTCTGAAAAAGAGTTTGAAGACACTTATCTGTTGATGGATGTTGCTAACGACGCTGTAACACCATTTAACCACCAGCAACCTGAAGATAACGAACTTGCTGCCTTTGAAGAATTCAACCCTAGCAGCTTTGATTTTGAGCATTTTGACTACAACACACCATCGCTTTCAGAAGTTGAGTCGCCGTTTCAAGACGCTTTTAGTTCTGCGTCAGGCGATCGCGCGCAGGAAGCAACATCAATCGAGGCGTTTGTCGATCCTTTTGCTTTGGCTCAAGCCGAAGTCCCGTCGTCAATTGGTAGAACAAAACTACAAGACGAGGATTTACCAAGCAATTCAGACTTCTTTGCAACTACCGCAGCAACGGAACACTCAAAGGCGGATTTTTCTAAGTCAGTAGCCACAGAAACCTCTGAAATTGAAGATACTTTTGGTTATCCAGCCTCACAGCAGCAGCAAGTAGAAGAAGTTGAAGACCAGACATTGCTGTTGTCTCCAACAAAGTTGCAAGTAGAAGAAGCCGAATCACCTTCTGCTGAAGATCCAACAATTGAAGATACCTTTGGGTCAAAAGTTCCTGTCAACAACTTTATACAAGACGAGCATCCGACAGCAGGTCATGCAGCGAGTACATCAATACAGGAATTTTCTATTGCTGAATTTGATGCTTTTGATGATTTGGGCAGTGTTCCTGAATTTGAGCATTCAGCAACTGAGGTTGCACCGCAAGACACCAATGGAGGAGATGTCATTTTAGGCGATTTGGCAAGTGAAGTCGCAGCCACGCCAACTGCGAATGAATCTGTTCTCCCTCACACAGATAATGCTTCAGTCCCACCTAGCACTCATGCTCAAGGGTGGCGTAAGCATTTTGAAAACGCCTCTTTAGAGAAAAAACAATGGTTAACAGCAAGTAGCGTCGGCGTTGTCTCAGCAGTTGTAGTTGCTGCACTCAGCTTAAGTAGCTCGTTTCTCACCCCTGTACCGAATAGAGCCGCCGTAAGAAACACTGGTTGGATGCTAGCAGCAGCAGCGGGAATTGCGGGTTTTGCGACTACTCGGTTTTTGGGACAAATCACAACCAAACAAATCAAACGCACAACCGCAGATCTCTATCTACAGTTTGATGCTCTTAGAGAAGGTAATTTCACTCCACAACCTGCTGCGCAAGACGAATTAGGTCAACTCGTTGCTAAATTCAACGAAATGGCGCACGTCATTCAAGCAACGACAAGTGAAGCGCAGCACAAAGCGCGACAACAGGAGGAAGAGAAAGAAAATTTGCAGCGCCAAGTTATGCGCTTACTTGATGATGTTGAAGGTGCAGCACGTGGAGATTTAACAGTGCGTGCGGAGGTCAGCGCTGATGTGATGGGTGCTGTTGCAGACTCGTTCAACTTGACAATTCAAAGCCTGCGTGAAATTGTGCAACAAGTGAAGATTGCCGCGAAGCAGGTGAGTAAGAGTGCTACCGATAGCGAAACGTTTGCACAAAGCTTATCTTCAGAAGCGTTGCGCCAAGCTGAAGAACTCGCGGTGACGCTTAATTCGGTACAGGTGATGACTGAAGGAATTCAACGCGTTGCAGAAAGTGCGCGCGAGGCAGAGTTGGTGGCGCGTTCGGCTTCAACAACTGCATTGAAAGGAGGAGAAGCGGTAGAAAGAACGGTTGCAGGCATTTCAGAAATTCGCCAAACGGTTGCAGAAACGACACGTAAAGTTAAGCGCCTTGCTGAATCATCGCAGGAGATTTCCAAAATCGTCGCCTTAATCTCGCAAATCGCCTCACGGACAAACTTATTAGCACTTAATGCCAGTATCGAGGCGGCACGGGCGGGCGAAGCTGGACGCGGTTTTGCAATTGTAGCCGATGAAGTTCGCCAACTTGCAGACCGTGTTGCTAAAGCATTACGCGAAATTGAACAAATCGTTAAGCAAATTCAGAGCGAAACAGGTTCTGTGATGACGGCAATGGAAGAAGGTACGCAACAAGTTATTCAAGGAACGCACCTAGCGGAACAAGCTAAGCGATCGCTCGAAGACATTGTGCAAGTTTCTAATCGCATTGATACACTTGTTGGCTCAATTACAGCAGAAACCGTCGCGCAAACCGATACTTCGGTTGCTGTAGCTTCGGTTATGCAATCTGTAGAATTAACCGCGCAAGCTAATTCGCAAGAAGCGCAGCGTGTTTCTGGATCTTTGAAAAATCTTGTGAAAGTCGCAGGCGATCTACTGAACTCAGTTGAACGGTTCCGTGTAGAAACAACAGAATCGAACTAAAGCTAAATAGTGAGTAGCTTAGTTAAACTGGCAACTTAACAACATAAGTCTATTTTTGTTTAAATCATACATTAGAATTCCTATGGTACAAGAGCAAGAACAGCGAATTTTAGGCTACTTTATTGATGAAGCTAACGACCATCTAAATACTATTGAGCAAGGATTAGTAAATCTTCAAGATACACTTACAGATGCGGAAATGATCAACGCCGTTTTTCGGGCGGCACATTCAGTAAAGGGTGGTGCTGCGATGCTAGGTTTTGATAGCATCCAGCAAACATCGCATCGTTTAGAAGACTATTTTAAGGTTCTCAAAGAAAACTCAACAGTTCAAGTTGACCAAAAGTTAGAAACATTACTTCTGAAAGTATTTGATACGTTACAAGAATTAATTAAGAATCTGGAAACGTACCTATCACTTCCAGAGAAAGTTGTTGATGATTTAATGGCAAAAACCGAGCCTACATTTACTGAGCTAAATGATCATTTAGAATTACTTGTACAAAAAGCTAAAAGTAGCGATCGCCGTTCAGCTGATTTACCAACCCATGAATCAATTAGAAATGATCTGCTACCCGTTTTTCAAAATCAAGTTATGCAAAAGCTGCGCGAGATGTTACAGCTATTCAAGCAACCCGAAACTCCGCAAAGCCGCCAACAACTACAGGAATGTTGTCAGCAGCTATCACAATTAGGTACTCAACTTAAACTACCTAGCTGGTCTAAAGTGTGCGAAACCGCATCAGAAGCGATCGCGAATCAAGATAACAACTATCGTACCCTTGCTCCTGTTGTTATTAAAGACCTCAAGCAATCCCAAGAATTAGTTTTAGCAGGCCGCATTTCCGAAGTTTCCACAACCCAACAACTACAAGCACTTTCTGCTAAGAATATACACAATTAGCAACATTATAACTAAGTTGTTTAACTATGAATATTAATTCTTTTAGAACACCAGTATTGAGTAGGCAAAATCTCAAGTTTATATGTTCTTAGAATTAGAAAACTCATAGATACAAGCAGATATTAGTGAGGAAAGCAAATTCCTCACTAACTACTATTAAAAATATATACTTATCTTAACTAGCTTTAATAAACTACAAAAATATTAACTTTAATTGTACAAATACTATGCTGCCAGAGTCAGAACAGCACATTTCAGCGTTTAACAAAGAATCTGCTGAACAGGATATTGAAGCTCCACCAGAGACCGCCAAACAAACGAATGTAGATATTGAGAATGAGCTTAATAGTTTGTTTGAAATAGAACCTGAAGGCGATCTTAGTGAATGGTTGACATTAGAAACACCAGAGGAGTTAGCAAAACTCGACTTATCTCCTAATTTTCAAACATTAGGCTCTAATTTTGCTAACGTAGATGGTGAAGTAGAACTTAAATTATCTGATTTATCTGATGATGCGTTTAATTTTAATACTTTGTTCGATGATAAAAATGAAGAGAATTTAATTGAATCAGATGATGTAAATCTTGACTTTTATAGCTTATTTTCGACTCTAGAGGATACAGTAAAAACAAATAATTTAGACACTCCTCAATATGACTCCATCTCAGAAGAAGTTCATCAAGTATCTTCTTTAAATGAGCAGAATACCACAACTATACAAAACCAAGAAAAATTTGATGTAGTAGATTTTTGGTTTGACGAACATAGTGATTTACAAAAGAATCTGTATGGTAGTAACGCATTGAATAATGTTATTAAAGATTCGCTCGAACCAGATTTAGATATTCAAACGATAGAAGATATTGAATTACTAACAATCTCTGAACTAGAAGTGAGTACAAATGCAGTAAGTACTCTGTCTGATAGCATAAACCAACAGGCTACTGATTCTATTGACGTACAACTTGAAAAAGAAACAGTTATTCAGTCATTTTCAGAAGTAGATTTTACAGATTTAGAATTACTCTTAACAGAAGAAAACGTAGTAGATAATGAAGTTAATGTAGAAGATACGTTAGATAGAGAATCAGAGCCGATTGAACAAACTGTCGATGTTAACGATGAGTTTGACGAATTAGCAGCATTACTGGCGACTGATACAATCGAAGTAGAAACTACAGAAGATTTTGCCGAACTGGATGCGCTGTTAGAAACAAAAGCGATTGCGCACAGCGCAGCGCCAAAGGCGATCGCACCAGAAAACGAGTTTGCTGAACTTGAAAGCCTTCTCGAAGACGAACCGCAAAATCAAAAGTCCGAAGAACCTATATCCGAATCCATAACGAAAATATCTCCTTCTGTAGCCCGCACAGCCTTTGAGCAAACGATGCGGGTTTCAGTTAAGCAATTAGATGGAATCGGTAACTTAGTCGGAGAACTTGTTGTTAACCGTAATAGTTTAGAACAAGACCAACAGCGATTGCGTCAGTTTACCGAAAATCTCTTACATCGAGTGCAACAACTCAACGAACTAGGAATCAGAATGCAGGAGTTGTACGAGCGATCGCTGCTGGAAGCTTCTTTACTTAGCAGTCGTTCGCACTCGCGTTCAGAATCGGTTGATGCGGACAAAACTCCCGAACGTCACGCCACTGGGATGGATTTTGACGCTTTGGAAATGGATCGGTTCACCGGCTTTCATACATTGTCGCAAGAGATGATCGAAATGATTGTCCGCGTGCGCGAATCAGCGTCGGATATTGAGTTTGTTACGGATGAAACCGAACAAGTCGCGCGTCAATTTCGCCAGGTGACAACTCAACTGCAAGAAGGAATTACGCGATCGCGAATGATTCCATTTTCGCAAATTGCCGATCGCTTGCCGCGTGCAGTAAAAGATATTACGCTCAAATACGGCAAACAAGCTGATCTCAAAATCGAGGGTCGCGACACCTTAATCGATAAGGTGATTCTTGAGCAACTCTACGACCCGATGACGCATTTGGTCAATAATTCAATTACACACGGTATTGAGACTCCTGAAGAACGTATTGCGCAAGGTAAGCCACCAATAGGAACAATTACGATCCGCGCTTTCCATCAAGGAAACCAAACAGTGATTTCGGTATCTGATGATGGTGCGGGTATCGATCCTGACCGCGTGTTGACCAAAGCAATTCAAAAAGGGCTAATTACAGTAGCCGAAGCACGCACAATGTCCCGTGTAGATGTGTACGACTTGCTGTTTCACCCTGGTTTTAGTACCAAAGACAAAGTTGATGAATTTGCTGGTCGAGGTGTAGGTATGGATGTTGTGCGTACCAGCCTTATAGAAATTCGGGGCATCATTAACACTGATTCTACCCTAGGTCAAGGAACAACATTTACAATTCGCCTACCACTGACTTTAAGTATTTGTAAAGCACTGTGCTGCTTAAGCGATAAAGCGCGGATCGCGTTTCCGATGGATGGGGTTGAAGATATGCTGGATATACCAGCGTCTGCTTTACTCAAATCGGAAGAGGGTCAACCTTGTGTTGCGTGGCGGGATTTAGTATTGCCATTGCGACCATTGAAAGAGCTATTACATTACAATCGCGTCTTAGGTCGTGGTAATGTTTATGGTACTAACCGTGAAGAGGATTTAGTTTCGGTTATTATCTTGCGATCGGCGGGAACTTTTACCGCACTGCAAGTAGATCAAGTTTTAGGCGAACAAGAAATTGTGATTAAGCAATTTGAAGCGCCGATCTCAAAACCAATTGGTATTGCTGGCGCAACGATTCTTGGTGATGGTCACGTTATGCCAATTGCTGACGTGTTGGAATTAATTGATTTATCGCTGGGACGCATTCAACACAGAAACAACGAAGCGCTATGGACTACAAATGCGACTCCTAGCAAGCCTATCATGACACAACCCGTCAAGACTGAACCGACGGTGTTGATTGTTGACGACTCGATTACAGTCCGCGAGTTGCTCTCACTCACCTTTAACAAAGCTGGCTATCGTGTTGAACAAGCGCGCGATGGTCAAGAAGCTTGGGACAAACTACGCGATGGTTTACCGTGCGATCTCATCTTCTGCGATATCGAAATGCCCAGAATGGACGGATTGGAACTGCTATCACGCTTACAACAAGAGCCTAGCCTCAATGAGATTCCAATTGCAATGCTGACCTCGCGAGGTGCAGAAAGACATCGCCAAATGGCAATTCAACTCGGTGCGAGTGGTTATTTTACCAAGCCATATTTAGAAGAAGTTCTGCTTGATGGTGCTGCGCGAATGCTTCAAGGTGAGATGTTGGTGGTTAGCTAAGATCGCCTGGCGAATTCATTCGCGGCGAGAAAAACAAAGTCCACCTGCGTGGACTTATCCATCAATCAGCATAGTAAAAACCTGTGAAGACAGGTTTTGTTTGTGTCGCTGTGGTTTCAACCGCTAAGCTCCGATTACGTGTTGTCAATAATCGCGAGGAATTGAATACAGTAGAAAAAGGGTTTTTAACAACAACTAACCGATGACCACATCCCAAACTGGAATTGATAGCCAACCTGCGTTTGTTCACGTACCTGTTTTAAGTCGGGAGTTACTTGCAGAGTTAGCCGTGCGTCCTAGCGGACATTATCTTGATGCAACGGTGGGTGGTGGTGGTCATAGTCGCTTGATTTTAGCATCCGCTCCAGATGTGCGCGTGACAGCAATTGACCAAGACTTAGAGGCGATCGCCGCTGCGCAAGCAACACTTGCACCTTATAAAGAGCAGGTTGAATTTTGGCACGGGAATTTTGCTGAATATCAACCTCAAACGCAATTTGATGGCATTATTGCCGATTTGGGTGTGAGTTCGCATCACTTTGATGCACCCGATCGCGGTTTTAGTTTTCGCCACGAAGCACCTTTAGATATGCGGATGAATCAGCAGCGATCGCTCACTGCGGCTGAAATCATTAATCATTGGGAGGAGGCGCAACTTGCAGATATCTTCTTTAAATATGGCGAAGAACGACTATCACGCAGAATTGCGCGCCGAATTGTCGAACAGCGTCCGTTTCAGACAACAACACAATTAGCGGAAGCGATCGCATCATGTGTACCTCGTCAATATCGTTACGGTAGAATTCATCCGGCTACGCGTGTTTTTCAAGCTTTGCGGATTATTGTCAATGATGAGTTAACCGTATTAGAAACTTTCTTACACCGCGCCCCGCATTGGTTATTACCACAAGGTAGAATCGCGATTATTAGCTTTCATAGCTTAGAAGACCGAATCGTTAAACATACTTTACGCGCTGCGCCTCAATTACAAGTCCTCACAAAGAAACCGATTACACCTCAAGAAGACGAGTTAGCGACTAATCCCCGCGCGCGTTCGGCAAAGTTGCGAATTGCACAAAGAAATACTGCTTCTCATTAAAAAGAAACTCGTCGAGGAATTTCAACACAGAAGGTCGAGCCTTGACCTAACTCACTTGTAACACTAATTGAACCGCGCATCATTTGGACTAAGCGATCGGTGATTGCGAGTCCCAAACCTGTACCGCCGTGTTGACGAACGAGCGTTTGATTGACTTGGCGAAACTCTGTAAAAATATCTTTGAGATCGTCTGCTGCAATTCCAATTCCGGTGTCTTGAACTGCGATCGCAATTTGTTCGCTAGCAGGTTCGTAAACAGAAACTCGAATACTACCAGCGTTTGTAAATTTAATCGCGTTTGACAGTAAATTAATCAAGACTTGGCGCAAGCGATGTTTGTCGTTCAAAATTATAGGATTTTGTAAATCTAATTGCACTTGTAGCGTTAAGTGCTTCTGCTCCACCAAAGGATGCATTTCTTCTGTAGTCGCATTAACGAATTCTGCTAAACTAAACTCTTCAAGTTGTAGTTCTAGACGACCTACTTCTAATTTGGAAAAGTCTAAGATTTCGTCGATCAAGTGTAGCAAGTGTCTTCCACTATTGAGAACGCGCCGTACCATACTTTCTTGTTGAGGAGTCAGGCGATCGCTAGGATGGCGGAGTAGCAGCTGCGAAAAGCCAATGATCGCATTCATCGGGCTGCGCAGTTCATGAGACATCACGGCTAGAAAGTGCGATTTTATGCGTGCGGTTTCGCGCAGTTGTAAGTTTTGTAATTCAATCTCACGTAGTTTTGCTTCGGCTTGCTTGCGCGCAGTAATATCTCGCATCAACCAACGCCAACCTGTAGTACTACCATCGTTGTTACGGATTGTCGCAACGGTGAAAGCCGCATCAAATCCTGCACCATGACGCGGAAACAAGCGTAATTCCCATTCTTGAAGTCGCTCGGTGTTGCGGAGTTGTTGCAGTCGGCTGCGGAATGCGCTGCGCTCCTCGTAAGGAATAAAATTGATGATTGGCTTGCCTAACAGAAACTGCTGTGGAACATTCAGCATTGTTGCCGCAGCGCGATTAGCTTCTTTAATGATACCTAGTTCATCGGTTACTAAGTAACCATCAGGCGCAAACTCGAATAATTCTTGATAGCGCCGACTTTCTGCTTCAAGTTGCGCGCGCATACTTGCCAACGCTTCATTTTGCTGAAGTAACTCTTCTTCGGCGACATGCAACTCTTCTAGCGCTATGCGTAGTTCTTCTAGCGAGTCAGCAGCGAGTTCTGGTGTTTCGCAAAAAGATGCACTTGTTTGCTGATACAGTTTAGCAGCGCGCTCGTACATAAACCTAAGTTGGTAAGAAAACTGCTCAGTATTCACTTTTAACTTTTGTTTCTTAAGTTTTTTTTAATGCCGTGCTTGAAATACTAGCTATTTTAGATGAGAGGAAAATACACTGAAAGTATGAAAATTGAGTCTTAGGTAGTGTTTACTTAACAATTGGGTTGAATCAACTCTTCGTGGCGAACAAAAGTCTAGATTGCGCTAGATAAGCTTGATAATTAGATATTTTGCCTTATTGTAACTCTTCGCTTGCTTTTTCTTCCATTAACAAAATGACGCCTTGAATTTCTTGTGTTCTACTCAACAATGGCGTACACGTAACTTTACATTGAATGAGTTTGCCACGGCGATTGATTGCGTTTACAGTAATTTCTGTATAATCAGATTCTGCCGTAAGACAGGTGCGAATTGGTTGTCTAATCTGTTGTACGGGTAAACCAATATCTAAATTAAGGAAGTGTTGTCCTTGAACTTCAAGGGCGCGTAAACCCCATAAATCTTCGGCTTTGTCACTCCAAGCTAGGATAAGCAAGTCTCGGTCTAAAACGACGACACCACAACGAAGACTTGTTAAAATTGACGCTAAAAACGCATTAGCGGCGTTGAGTTCTTCGCTGCGCAAGCGAAATTCTTCGTTAGTTGTGTGGAGTTCTTCATTAGAAGAGTGTAATTCCTCGTTCATGGTTTCTAACTCTTCGTTTGTAGATTGAAGTTCCTCGTTGGTTGTCTCTAATTCCTCATTAGAAGATTGCAATTCTTCGTTGGTTGTCTCTAGTTCTTCATTTGTGGATTGTAATTCTTCGTAAGCCATTTCTAATTCTTGATTAGAATGCTCAAGTTCATCTTGTAAGCATTTAGCACGCGTCACGTCGTTGAAGGTGATACTAAAACCGAGTATGATACTGTTGACATCTAAAAGCGGTGCGACTTGAATATCAAAATATTGCGGTTCTCCACCCGTTGTCCATTCGACATCTTTGTAAAGATGAGGACGGCGATCGCGATACACTTGCTCAATGCACGAACGTAAATCGATCGGACGGTACGATATTTCCAAGTCTTGTAGTAAACGACCGATATCTCGGTAGTTCAAACCGAGCAAACTCCGCGATCGCTCGTTAGCTAAAGTTAAGAGGCCATTAACGTCAAATATAATTTGTGCGAGTGGAGTCGCATCAAAAGCGGCATCGCGGAGATACCCATGAGGCGTTAGATAGTTATTTGTGTCTATATCGTTGTTTGGAACCATTAACAAAAAGCGATCGCGATTATTTGCAGTTGCCAGCTTGCTAAAAATGCGTCGTTTGAGGTCTACTGGAGTAAAACTATTACTATGGCTGAGTAACATCTCTGCTTTGCCTAATACTAAAAATCCACTATCATTCAAGGCAAAGTGAAAGCGACTGATAATTCTGGCTTGGGCTTCGGCATTGAAATACATCAGCGTGTTGCGACAAACTAATAAATCAATGCGCGAAATCGGTGCATCTTGCACTAGATCGTGACGACCAAAAATTACGGAACGGCGCAAGTCTTTACGGAAGGTATAAAGATTTTCGTAGCGATCAAAATACCGTTCTAAAAGTTCTGGCGAAAGCCCTGCCACTTCTCTTACGTTATAAACTGCATGACGCGCGGAATTGAGCGCTTCTTCATCAACATCGGTCGCATAAATTTTGACACGCGCGCGAAACTGTTCGACTCCGAGTGCTTCTGCTAGCACGATCGCCAAAGTGTAGGCTTCTTGTCCAGAAGCACAGCCTGCACTCCAAACTCGAATCGGTTCGGAGGATTCCTTACGGGCAATTATGCGGGGAATAATCTCAGTCTGTACATATTCCCACACCGTAGGATCGCGAAAAAAAGAGGTAACGTTAATTAAAATTGTGTTAAACAAATGCACAAATTCTTGGGGATGCACCTCTAGGTAATCGATGTAATTGCTGTAGTTATCAACCTCGATGGCTTGCATCCGTTTTCCGACACGACGCATTAAGCTTGGTCGTTTATAACTAGTAAAATCAATTCCACGACTACGCTTGATGTAATTGAGTAAAGCTTCAAAATCTGGGTTCATTCGCGCGCTAATTTATGAATCTCACATAGCAACAGTCAAAAGGAGAGTGGCTGGTGATTAGTTCTGAGTGCTGAGTGGTTAGTTATATAGAAAACACTATTCTTCCTTTGCTTCCTCTGCCCCTCTGCTACAATTCTCCATCGTGCGTCACTAACTGCATCAAGATAGTAGCAATTTCTTGTAGAGGAACAACAAAATCAACTTCCCCTGTTTCAATTGCTGCGCCTGGCATCCCAAAAAATTCTGCACTGGCGCGGTCTTGCGCGATCGCTTTGCCACCCATTTGTTTAACCGCGCGTATTCCCATAGCGCCATCGCTTCCCATTCCTGTCAAAACGACGGCGATCGCTTGCGCTTGGAAACTAGCGGCGACTGATTCAAAGAGGAGATCCACTGAAGGACGCACAAAATGTACCATTTGAGCATCCGACAAGCAAAGTGTACCCTTTGCCGTAACAAGTAAGTGCTTATTTGGTGGTGCGATGTAAACTTTACCAAGCTGCAATTGTTCGCCTTGTTCTGCTTCCTTAACCGTTAAAGCTGTACGGTGGTTGAGAAGACTTGCCATCTGGCTAGGATGATAGGGGTACAAGTGTTGTACTACGGTAATTGCTGCGGGAAAGTCTGCGCTTAACGCGGATAAAACTTCGCTAAGCGCTTTCAGTCCACCTGCGGAAGCACCGATCGCGACGACGGGAAACGTAGTAGAAGCCAAGTTCAGATTTTCGTTACTCTGCGCTTGTGTCACTGGCGTGGCGTTTTCAATTGAACTTGCTATCTGACCATTGACAGTTGACAAGTGACCATTGTCTTCACCTTTGAGGAGTAGGTTACGAACTAATTTTGCTTGTGCTTGTGCTTCTTCTCCCTGTGTTTGAAAGCGTTGTGCTGAATAAGGTCGATTGCGATCGCGCGCTTGATTTGCTAATCGTTGCGAAAGTGCTGCTTTTTCTTCTAAGGCGCGTAGCGCGTTCCACAGTGCTTCTTCTAAGGCTTCAGACTGTTCAGCGAGTAAGCTATCACTAGAGTAGGCGTGACCTGTACGACAGCGAAAACGCATCAAATTTCCTTCGCTGAGTTCCCAAAGAACTCCTCCACATTCAGGACAGCCAAAGGCTGATGGTTTGCCTGGGGGATCGAGGTTTTGCATTGCCCCTAACTCCAATTCTGCCATGTCGGCTTCTATATTCATGTCGCGCGACACAGATTGTACTTCTGTGGCGATCGGTTGATTCGCTAATTCCACCAAGATTGCAGCGATTTTGGCTACGGGTAAAATATGGTCAACCGCAACATTTTCGATCGCACTGCGCGGCATTCCTGAATAAAGTGTTTCTTGCGGATCTTGTGCGATCGCGATTCCGCCTTGTTGCTTGATTACGGCTAAACCGGCTGTCCCATCGTCGAGTGTACCTGACAAAACGACCCCCACAACCCTTTGTCCATACACTCTTGCGGCTGTACGAAATAATGGATCAACTGCGGGGCGATGGCTGTTTTCTCTAGGACCGCGTGCTAGATGAATGTACCCATTTTTAACGAGTAGGTGATAATCAGGTGGCGCGACATAAATGTGATTGTGTTGAATTTCTGCACCGTCTTGAGGATGAACGGCTTTGAGCAAAGATTTGTTTTTGTGTTGCCTCTGAATACAACGGTTAAGAATACTTGGTAGTACACTTGTGCTATGTGCTGGGATATGCAGCACAACGAATATTGCAGCAGGTAGGTTGGTAGGCAAATGACGAATAAGTTGCTCTAGCGCTTCAACGCCTCCCGCCGATGCTCCAACGACGATAATGTCGCATCCAGACATTTTTTAGTTTGTAAAGAAAATTCGGTTGACGCTCAGAAGTAATTTTTAATTAATGCTCAGTTTATTTGCTCTATTAATTCCAGCCTATCAGAAACTATGCAGCTTTACCCTATCTCCTTAGAGATGACTTGTCGGGGCAGGGTAATCTGAAACGTAGAGCCTTGACCTAATTTGCTTTCCACAGAAATTGTTCCTTGCATCATTTGTACTAAAGATTTTGTAATAGCGAGTCCTAAACCAGTACCGCCATGCTTACGCGTTGTTGTCTGGTCAATTTGCCGGAATTCCTCAAAAATGCACGGTAAGTCAGCCTCAGCAATGCCAATACCCGTGTCTTTAACGCTGAGGAGTAGTTGCATCGGCGCAGGTTCGCAAACGCTAATTTCGACTGAGCCAGTTTCAGTAAATTTAATCGCATTCGATAGCAGGTTCACAAGTACTTGCCGCAAGCGAACGCTGTCATTCACGACCTGCGAGTCATCAATATTGATAATAGTATTCAACTTTAACTGTTTTTGTTCGGCAAGCGGTTGTAATTCAGCGACAGTTGAGTTAATTAATTGCGCCAGGTCAAATTCTTCTGGGACAAGTTCTAAGCGTCCAGCTTCAATTTTGGATAAATCAAGAATATCGTTAATCAGCGCGAGTAAATTTTTACCGTTATTGAGGATGCGCTCGACCATTTCGACTTGCGTAGTACTCAGCGATGCAGTACGTTGTCGCAGTAAAACTTGAGCAAAACCGATAATGGCATTCATCGGCGTGCGCAATTCGTGTGACATCGTTGCCAAAAATTGCGATTTGAGTCGTGCAGCTTCGATGAGTTGCAGATTTTGTTGTTCAATGCGCTGGCGGTTGAGTTCGAGTTCGCGGTTTTGCCGTGCTAAGATTTGGTTTTGAATCGCTAAGCGTTCTTCGCGTTCTTCTAAAACGCCAATCATCCGCGCATTATTGATAGCGATCGCGGCTTGTTCGCCGACAGCCATGAGTAAATTTTGGTCTTCTGCGTCAAAAGCTTCTGGATTTTCCCAGTTACCAATTGCTAAAACGCCTAATCGTCCGGCTGATGCTGATTCGATCGCCACTGCATGAATCGCAGCGGGTAACTCGACCGCTTGGGGTTCTTCTGCGCCAGCGGTTTTCTGTTGGCGATCGCTTTGTTTTGTTGCTTGAAATAGTTGCGCTTCACCTGTTTGGAAGACGTGATTAAGAAATCCGTCACCACTATCAAACAACTCCATCAACAATAACCTTTCGCGACCGACACCCGCTGTCGCAGTTAATTCAAGTTGCGAGGTTTCGGGATTATACAACAAAATCAAGGCAAATTGTGCATCGCTAAT
Organism: Gloeocapsa sp. PCC 7428; assembly: GCF_000317555.1. Classification (GTDB taxonomy): domain Bacteria; phylum Cyanobacteriota; class Cyanobacteriia; order Cyanobacteriales; family Chroococcidiopsidaceae; genus Chroogloeocystis. The sequence goes on along the minus strand of NC_019745.1, from coordinate 1,224,483 downwards.
GCCGTCATAGATTGCTCGCACCATAACTTGCAGCAATCCTGGTAAGTTTGTTAGACGCTGGTTCAGGAGATTTGTAATGCGCTGCAATACGCGCAACTGTTGCTGCTGTTCGCCTAAAATAATTAGCGCTTGACGCAAGTTTTCGCCAATGTCATTCGCCTGCTGAAATAATTTCGCGTTATCTACTGCTAACCCTGCACGGCGTCCAATATCTTCAGCAAAAACAAGATCGGCTTGTGTATAGGTGCGTCCTGATTCCGCTGAGAAAAAGGCAATTGTCCCTAATGTGCGATCGCGGGCTTTCATCGGAACGCATATGAGCGACTTTAAACCAACCTGACGCAAGATTTCTAAATGTTCGGTATCGCGCGCAAGTCCTGCTAAGAGAAAGTCAGGAATTTCTGAGTATAACTCTGACTTGCCACTACGAATAACTTGGGGTGTTCCAATGAGTGCATCAGGGTTAAGCGGATAACGACTGATGATTTCTTTTGCCCACTTAACTTTTTCTGGGTCAGCGTGCGTTAGTGCAGCTAGACGTAGCGTGCCATCTTCGTTTACTAAGTAGATAGTACACCAATCTGCTAACTGCGGTACAACTAGGTTAGCGAGATTCTCTAAGGTTGTTTGGTAGTCTAGCGAAAGTCCGAGTAAAGCGCTTGCTTCGGCTAAGAAGCGTTCTTGTTCTTCTACACGTTTGCGTTCGGTAATATCGAGAAATGCACCAATACTACCTCTACATTGCCCTTGCTCGTCGAATAGCGGTGCCGCATAAGAAAGTAGCTTAATTGCAGAATTGTTATCTGTAATAACGTCTATTTCTTGCTCTAAAACATCAACGCCGTTTGCAGCAGCGTATTGCATGGGTAACTCGGCGGCGAGAATTTCTCGACTATCCGCGTAGATTTTGAAAGCTGGTTGTTCTTCAGGCGGCGCGCTTTTAGAAGCGTTAGCGTCAATCGGGTGATGAAGGAGTTTGGCAAGTGCGGGGTTAAGTCGAATATAACGACATTCTGGATCTTGCGCGATCGCAATTCCCACTGGAATGACATCAAACAACGTTTGTAATTCGTTGACACGTAATTCTAAGTCGCGGTTAAGTTTGACAATTTCGGCTTCGGATCGCTTGCGATCGCTTAAATCTAATACGTAACAAATGCCAATTTCCTTAACACTATCAATCAACGCCCCACCTATTAGAATCGGGACGCGACTACCGTCTTTGCGGATAAATTCTTTCTCAAACGGCGTGAGAATGCGCGACGATCGCATTTCGGCTGCGGCTTGGCGATCAATTTCTGCGTATTCTGGTGGTGTTATCGCTTTCCAAGACAAATTTTCCGCGACGATATCTTGCTTGGTGTAACCTACCATTTGCAAAAAAGCATCATTCGCATCGAGGATTTTGCCTTGCATATCTGCGACAATAATCCCCAGCACGTTTGATTCGGCGAGATAGCGAAATCGCGATTCGCTTTCGCGTAGGGCGTTTTCGAGTTGCTTGCGTTCGGTAATATCGCTAATCACCCCTGACATACGAATTGGGCAGTTATTAGCATCGCGCTGTGCTTTACCTCGTGCTAAACAGTAACGATATTCTCCTGAACTGCGAACAAAGCGAAATTCTGCTTCACAATTTTCGTTATTTGTCAAGTGGTTGCGGATAACTTCGCGGACGCGCGGTAAATCTTCTGGATGTATCCGTTGCAGAAATGCGGTGGTGGTACAATCAAATTCTGAGCGCGACACGCCTAAAATTTCCAAGAGGCGATCGTTACAATACACTTCATCAGTCGCACAATGCCAATCCCAAATTCCATCATTTGCACCTTCTAAAACTAGGCGGTAACGTTCCTCGCTTTCTCTTAAACGTTCGTTGGCGATCGCTGCTGCTTGTTCAGCACGGTGAACGCGAATTGTTTGGCGCAGAACTTGAGCTAAATTTTCTGGTGAGATCTTGGCTTTAGAAAGATAGTCGTGTGCGCCTGCTTTAATCAGTTGTACGGCGATTTGTTCGTCGCCTTGTCCTGTGAGTACAATTAAAGGAACTGTAATTTCTAACGCGCGTAGCTGCTGTACTAAATTTAGACCGTTACCATCGGGCAAAAAATAATCAAGGAAGACACAATCAAAATCTTGCGTTTGCAGCGTCGCGATCGCTTCTGCACAATCACTCACTTCTAATAGTTCAGTTTGCACCCCAGCGGCTCTGAGCGCACGGCGCACTGCCATCCGATCGACTTCATCGTCATCAACTATTAGAATTTTTATAGTTTCTTCCATAGTTATTATCGGAGCTTGAGCGGGGATGAGCGGTGCAGAGCTTTGGTTCAAGTGTTGAGATTGACAATTGTCACGCTTGTTGAACCCTGCTTCGTTAAAACAAATTCTTCTGTCTTCGGTATAGCGTGTATTCAGACGCATTTCTTTGTTTTTAGATTCGGGTTTTCACAACTTTCCTCGATTTTTACCAACCGTGCTGGCTACGCTACTCAAGGTATTTCACTCAGTGTCCAATACTTATTTAAGGTGGCGACGGCTTCGACAAAATTGGCAAATGTTACAGGCTTGAGGATGTATCCCGCTACATTTAGGTTGTAAGCTTCTACTTTGTCGCGGTCTTCATTTGATGTTGTCAGAACAATCACCGGAGTAAAACGCAGTTCGGGATCAGCACGTAACTCGCGCAAAAATTCGATGCCATTCATTCTTGGCATATTTAAGTCAAGAAGCACAAGCCGCCGTTCGCGAGGAATCGGCGCATCGCCTTCCCCACGCAGAAGCGCTAACGCCTCTAAACCGTTAGCCGCCATATAAAGTGGATTGGTAATGTTATTCTTTTTAAACGCACGCTTGACATTCATTACATCCACTTCGTCATCTTCAACAAGTAGGATGTTTGTCATTTTGTTATTCATTAGTGAGGACAATTTAATTTTATTTTTGCTGCTAATTTGTTAATCTGCCTCAATCATTAGCCAGATTTCTGTTATTGACAATAAATACTTAATGCTTTAGAGATATTTCTTATTACTTAGTTTTGATCTTTTACCCAAGTAAAGTGAAACGTTGCGCCCTGTCCTACTTGAGATTCCACCCAAATACTACCTCCTTGACCTTCAACAATTTTCTTGACAATTGCTAATCCGATACCTGTATTCTCTTGGCGATCGCGCGCGGATAACGTTTGAAAAATACCAAACACTTTAGCTTGGTATTCTGGAGCAATTCCATCGCCATCATCGGCAACAGTAAACTCATAGAAATCTCCACGCTCTAACGCTGCAATTTTGATTTTGCCATCTGACCTAGGGTGATGTTTAATCGCATTACTGATGAGATTACTAAATACTTGTTCTAAGGGCAATCGATGAGTCAGTAATGTTGGCATAGGGGGTGCAACTTCAATCGTAAAACTCGCAGGCGGAGCTAATGAATCGATGACTTCGGCAAGAAGGGTAGCAACGGATACAGAAGTTACGGGCGTTTCGATGCGTCCAATGCGCGAGTATTGCAATAAACCATTGATTAACGCTTCCAAACGATAAACGCGCCCGCGCAGTAAGTTCATTTGGTGGCGCGTTTCGGCGGTTAAACTGTCTTCTAAGTCTTCTTCAATCCATTCGGACAAATTGGCGATCGCGCGCAGAGGTGCTTTGAGGTCGTGCGACACAACGTAAGTAAACTCGTCGAGTTCTTGGTTGCGCTTTTGCAGGTCGTAATTTGTTTGTGCTAGTACCGCAGTCAAGCGAACAAGTTCAGCAGCGCGTTGGACAAGTTCAGCTTCGGTTTGCTTTTGCTGCGTCACATCTAAAATTAAAGACAGCACCGATACAAGATTACCAGCCTCATCGAGCAAGCCTGAGTTGTACCACTCGCAGTAAACAACGTTGCCATCTTTTGTATAGTTACGATTCAGCGAAACGTTGCGCTGTTGGCTACCATCGATGAGATGATCGATCGCTTGACTAACAGCGGCGCGATCCTCTGGAAAAATAAACTTCCACTCGCTTGGTAATTTACCTAAGACTTCTGCGGCTTGCCAACCAAAAAGCGTTTCTGCTTCGCGCGACCATCGCGCTACCCGAAAGTCGCGATTCCATTCAATGACCGCGAGCGGCGAATTCTCGACATGAAACGTCAGTCGCTGGAGTGCATTCCACAACGCTGATTCGGTTTGCTTGCGCTTGCTAATGTCGCGGTACGTGACGACGATACCATTCACATTCGGTTCCGCGAGTAAATTACACGCGATCGCCTCAAAATCACGCGGTTTTCCGTTAACATCGTTCAAGCGAAACTCAGCAACAATATTCGCAGCAGGATGCGCTAAAGCGTCTTGTAACAATTTCTGTGCTAAGGCAAGGTCGTCTGGATACACGAGTGCGATCGCCTGTTTATGCTGCCAATCTTCTGGCGTGTAACCCAAAATTCGCTGCATTGAGGAACTTGTATACGTAATGCTACCAGTTGCATCGATAACTTGGATGACGTCTGAAGAGTTTTGTTCGAGGGCGCGAAACCGCGCTTCACTTTGGCGTAAAATTTCGGTGCGGGCAGTTTCAGCGGTAAGGCGTTGCGCGATTGCAGTGGCAATGATGGCGATCGCTAGTAAAATTAAGGTAGCAACACCAATCGAGACAGCAAGCGTAGAGTTATCGATTTGAGTCAATGTTGCATGAGATTGGCTAGCGAGTTGAAATTTCACAGCTGCCATTGCAGTATAGTGCATTCCCGCGATCGCAATGCCCATCACAATCGCACTCGCAAGTTTACGCATTGTTCCTTGGGCGATCGTCTCTGTTTGGTTTTGAATCGTTAACCATAAAGCGATGAGCGAAGCAGCAATCGCAACGACGAGCGAGATAACAACACGCGGCAAGTCATATAATGGCGTTGCTGCTAACTGCATAGCGGACATCCCTGTATAGTGCATCGCCGCAATTCCCAACCCCATGAATGCGCTACCAGCAGCTAACTGTAGCCAACTCCATTTTTCACGAGTGACGAGGAATAGCGCAACGCCAGCGGCAACAATAGCAAGTGCCATCGATAGCCCCACGATGGGAAAGTTGTAACTGACGGGTATGGGTAAACCATAAGCCAACATCCCGATAAAGTGCATCGACCAAATACCGATTCCCAGCGCCAGCGCACCGCCTGTCAACCACAGGAAAACGCGCCACCTCTCTGCGGCGACTTTAACGTATGTTGCTAAATCGAGTGCGGTGTAAGAAGCAACGATCGCTATCCCGATTGAGAGAATCACTAAACTGATGTTGTGCGTACCGGCGATCGCGTTTGGGTTGGTCATGAGAGAGGAATAGTTTGGGTGTAGAAATTGAGAAGTCGTCGCTACTTTAGCCAAGTAAAGTGAAAAGTGGCTCCTTGACCTGCTTGCGAAGTAATATAAATTCGTCCTCCTTGACTTTCAATGATTTTTTTGACAATCGCAAGCCCAACACCCGTGTTTTCGACTTTATCGCGAGCTTCTAAGGTTTGAAAGATGCCAAAAACTTTTTCGTGGTACTCAGGTGCGATTCCTGGACCATCATCAGTCACGGTAAACTCATAACAATTTCCTTTGTCTGTTGCCGCGATTGTGATGTTACCGTTTGGTCGGTTGTGATGTTTGATCGCGTTACTAATGAGATTGCTGAATACTTGAAATAAGGGCAACTTTTGCGCGTGCAGTGTCGGCATTTCGGTGGCGATCGCAATTGTAAATTCTGGTGGTGGTGCGAGCATTGTTAGTACTTCATTGAGCAACGTTTGAACGTTCACCCATTCAGGTTTGGTTGCTGTGCGTCCGACACGCGAGTACTGTAACAAGCCGTCAATTAAGGCTTCTAGCCGATGGACGCGTCCGCGCAACAACTCCATTTGACGGCGGTTTTCGGCGCTGAGTTGATCGGCGATATCTTCTTCGATCCACTGCGACAGATTGGCGATCGCTCTTAAGGGTGCTTTTAGATCGTGCGAGGCGACATAAGCAAACTGATCTAATTCTTGGTTGCGCTTTTCTAAAGCAGCGTTAGTAGTTGCCAACACTTTTGTTAAATAAGTCAATTCCTCAGCGCGCTGTTTTAATGCTTCTTCAGTCGCCTTGCGCTCGGTGATATCAACACAAGAGCCAATATACCCTGCAAACTCACCGTTTGGTGTAAAGCGCGGTACACCGGTATCAATTAACCAGCGATACTCACCATCAGCCCGCTGAAAGCGATATTCCATCTCAAAGCGCTGACGCGCCGTAAATGCTTCTAGGTAAATTTGCCAACACGATTCTTTATCGTCGGGATGAACTCTTTGCATCCAACCGTCGCCTACTTCCTGTTCCATACTACGTCCTGTAAAGTCGAGCCACGGTTGATTAAACCAATTGCACTGCTTATCGGTTCCAGATACCCAAATCATGACAGGCGCATTGTCTGCCATACTGCGGAAGCGAGCTTCGCTTTCTTTGAGGGCTTCCTCAAAGCGTTTGCGATCGTCGATATCGGTCGCAGTTCCCACCCACGATATAATCTGTCCGTCATTGTCGCGTACAGGTACGGCTCTACCGATGTGCCAGCGATAGACACCATCTTGACGCCGGAAACGATATTCAATTTCGTAGAAAGTTCCCGTACTGACTGCATAGTTCCAGCGGTTAAGACACTCGGCTAAATCATCAGGATGAATAATCGTTTGCCATCCTAATCCAGCACTTTGCTCAGGTGTCAATCCTGTATAGTCAAACCACCATTGATTGTAATAATCCATCGTGCCATCGGGTTGTGCTGTCCAGACAATCAACGGCATGGCATTGGCTAAGTCACGATAGCGCTTTTCACTAATTCTCAGTTCTTCTTCCGCGCGCTTGCGCTCGTGAATATCAGCACAAATGCCGACCCATTCGCGAATTGAGCCATCTTCAGCAATGACGGGTACGCCCCGCGCCCAAAAATAACGATAGTTGCCATCGGCACCGCGAATTCGATATTCGGTATCGTAAAGCGTTTTTTGCTGTACTGCGCGATTCCACGTCAAAGCAGTGCGATCGCGGTCTTCGGGATGTACGGCGCTTAACCAACTCCAGCCTTTGACTTGGGCGACAGTTTGACCAGTGTATGCCCGCCAAGCTGGCATATCATCTACTCTACCTTCGGCATCGGTTGTCCACACAATTTGTGATGTTGCAATCACGAGCGAGCGATAGCGCTGTTCGCTTTCTTGTAGAGCTTTTAAAGGTTCTTCGAGTGGCTGTACAGTAGAATTTGCTAGTTCTTCGTGGTAGGGAGTGCAACTCACGATCCAATCTTGAATTTGACCTGCTGCAATCACTGGTGTCCCTTGTTCGCTGTACCAGTGATAGTGACCATCCGCAGCGAGTAAGCGATACTTGATTTCGTAAGGTTGCCCTTTGGCGATCGCTAAAGATTGTTGCGTCGTATAACGATTGCGGTCTTCTGGATGTAGTGCTTTGGTAAATCCCCATCCTTGCTCTACTGTCATCGACTGGCGATCGTCTCCATGTGTAGTATCCATATGTAAAGTTTTTATTAATTTATGCAACAATATGGTGCTGTTGTAGTAGCTTTTAGCTGCAATTTGAGCAGTTTGGTAGCTTGACCATCAACTTTGAAAACCTGATATACTTGGCACGCTGCGCAAAATGAGTCGATCGCCTTGCGTACTGTCGTCAACACTAGAAAAGTAGCTACAATTCAACATAAATGACTGAACCGCTAATACACAGACAATTAAGGAATTCTTTGTTTTAGCTGCTGCTATCAGTTCTACTTAGTCTGTTCTCTTCTCAAATTGATACAATAATCTCCACAAGACTTAGTAGCAAACGCCAGCGCTTGGATAGAAACTAATGATGGCAAATTGAGTTTATCCCACAAGTTCAGCTGACTCAATGATGTGTAAGACAAGTTTAGTTATTAGCATTGTTGATGTGCTTCCACAATCGCGGAAAAAGTAACGAATAATACATTTTTTATACTTTATCAGCGCAAACCCTTGGACTACAGCTTGTTGAGGCAGCATTTTGGGGAAACCCAGCAAATTCGCCATTAAATTGCTCTAGATTAGAGAAATCTCTACTTCTGTTGATGGGTGATCTTAACTACACTAGTCCTCTCAGATTACTAACTTCGGTTTTAAATTTAAAAATTGTAGAAGCGGTTGTTGACAATGAATAAAATTCGTGTTGCTCTAATTGAAGACCATGACCTCACCCGCGTGGGTATTCGTACAGCCCTGCAACAGCGACAGGAAATTGAAGTGATTGGAGAAGCAGCTAACGCCAGTGAAGGGCTAAAACTGTTGCAAACAAGTCATCCAGATATTGCGATCGTTGATATTGGTTTACCTGACAAAGATGGTATTGAACTCACACGGCAAATTAAAGCCAGTCAAGATGGTGAAGATGATAGTAATACTAAGGTATTGATTTTAACTTTACGCGACAACAAAGAAGCTGTTCTAGCGGCTTTTGCTGCGGGTGCGGACTCCTACTGCATGAAGGATATTAGCTTTGACAACTTGCTAGAAGCGTTACGCGTGACGCATGGTGGTAACTCGTGGATTGATCCAGCGATCGCGCGGATTGTTTTACAACAAGCAAGAGAAACGCCGGAAGTTGCTGAACCAGTCACGGTGGACAGTAAAACAGTTGCGATCAATGCGGCTGATGCAGAATATGACCAAATGATCGCCGCGTACCCGCTTACCGAACGCGAACTTGAAGTCTTACAACTAATCGTCGAAGGTTGCAGTAATGCTGTTATTGCCGAGAAGTTGTATATTACAGTCGGCACAGTAAAAACACACGTGCGCAACATCCTTAATAAGCTGTGCGCTGATGACCGTACTCAAGCTGCGGTTCGGGCGTTGCGTTCTGGCTTGGTAGGATAAAGATCCGCAAGGAGATAAGCAGACGATTCACGATCATTCCTTGAAGCTGCGCTGCTCCTATCTCCCTTTTCAGCATTTCTATAATTTATAACTCGTGATGCTTGTGCTAGCAGTCAAAACGGCGATCGCATAATCAGATTTTTCGGTTTTTACTAGGAAATACTTATGAATAAAGCATTAAATTATACTTAGAGGTATAAGAAGACTGCCTATAGGTGTATTAGGAGATGTTTTGAATTTCTGCCGACACTTTATTAATTATTATTATAACTTTTATTAAAAAGAGTTTATAAATACAAGCTTTTATTGAAAACTTGATCTTACTGGACAAAGTATGGTAGGCAACATTCTACTCGACGAAGAGTAATTGCTTACTAGCGGTTGGTTGTAAATCAAGTTATTCAAGCTGTTGTTATGACACCATCACTTTCTTTAGCACCTCGGTATCGCCTAGACGATGAATCGCCCTGGTTATTAGGAATTGACCCAGCGCGGCACTACTGGATTAAGGTCAATGGTGAGACAGATACAAATGCGATTGCAATTCCAGGGCTAATAGTGTCCTCACTCAGCGAATTCAAACAAACGATTCGTCAGTTCCGCGCGTTGCAACCACAACAGCAAATGCAAATAACAAGGACTGCTAGTAGCTTTACAATTCACTGCATTAGCTCAAACTGCTACGCCGTCGAAGTTGATAACGAAGCGATACCAGTATGGCATCTATTCGACCAAGAAAGTTTAGAAAGCTTGTTGATGACGGCACACCCTGACTGGCAATGTGCTGAACGTGACGTAGATTTAGGACGTCAAATGTTAATGCGATCGCTCGCACAATCACTTGTTGCTTAAACTCCGCGTTTATGAACTAGGACGCTGCATATTTAATAGATCTTGCGGAGAAGCAAGCAGTTTTACAGTCGCAGCAACAATTTGACGTTGCTGGTTGAGTAAGAATGTCCAAGAAACGTTAACACCGCACCAAGAAGTTTGCACTTTTCCGGCAACTTGTACCTTCAATGCATCTTCTTGTGGCTCAATAACTCCTTGAGTCGGTGAGAGTACCATGTCCTGTGCTTCTTTATGAAGGTAGGCGGCGATCGCTTCTTGTCCTACGATGGGAGATTCAAAAGGGGCTTTAAGTGTGCCATCGCTGGCAAAAAGTGTCGCGGTTGCATCAAAGTCGCCGGCGTTGAGCGTTTCAAAGTAGCGCAATATCGTTGGTTCGGTGATACCCTCAATGCTAATTGAGCGTTCTGAAGAATCATTAGCTGAGGAAGTAGATTCAGGCTTCATAAGACAAGTTCTTATTTGGCAGGCGAGAGTTACACAACAAAAAGAGCAGGGAATAATCCTGCCCTTATAAAGTCGATTGTATTAGAGAACAGTAACGGAAGGGGAAAATTTCGTAACGCTCAATTCTGACTCAGATTAGTCAGCTAAAGGATCGACGCCCATATCAACGACTGTGCTACGCAACACCGTGATTTGTTGACCAAAATCGAGCGACTTAATTGCTTCTAAGACTTCGGTGACTGCTGGGGAAGGTTGGTATCCAGGGGGCATCGGTACGACAATACCGCGATCCATTAACACAGAAAGTTCATACCAGAAAGCAAGCTTAGTATTTGTGCTTAACACTCCATAAGCACGGCTGATTGCGGTGTTTCTGTTTGCCGCTAGATCGCGCATAACCTGCAATTGCTCAGTGTGAGACATTGCTTTAATTTGGCTGAGTAGCCCTTCGGCTAATTGTAAACGCGCAGCACCAGGGGCAGCAGGTGTAATTGAACGCCCCATTTCGGTGTAGGCGTACCAAAGTAACGCTAGCTGATCGTCCACACTGAGGCGCTTGAATAAAGCTATGGTGGCAGGCACGGCGTCAGCGAACTGGGTGCTGGAGTCGAAGCGGTTAGAAGAAAATATGGAAGCTGACTCGGTTGTGTATGTCATGTCTGCTCTAGAGATTCTTGACAAGGATTAGGTTATATGCATGAATCTCTCCTCCTTGATTTCTAGTATGCAACGTTTCTTTACAAAACGCAAATAAAATTTACAAATGAAACAATTCAGCAATGTTAAACATATAAATCAAGCTTGAAATCTACTACACAAAGGCTTATGTACCGATGTTAGTCGCTTCAAGAGTGATAAAAAAAATGAATGAATCGAGGAATGTTAGCGTAGAAGTAAGTATCTAGTATCGAAGAGGATGAGTATCGATACGACTCAAATCAAGCAAAAAGCCTTAGAGTTGGGATTTCATCGAGTAGGAATTGCCGCTGTAGATAAAGGTGTTACAGAACCGCAGCATCTGCAAGCATGGTTAGCACTCGGTTATCAAGCAGATATGGCATGGATGGCAAACCCCAAGCGACAAGATATTAAATTAGTTATGCCAGACGTGCGATCGCTCATTTGTGTTGCCATAAACTACTACACTCCCCACCAGCGCCCTCAAGAAGCCAAGTATGCCAAGATATCGCGCTATGGCTGGGGAAGGGATTATCATAAGGTTTTACACAAAAAGTTAAAGTTGTTCAGTACTTGGTTAGAAGCACAAGCTGAAGGCATCAAAGCACGTTACTACGCAGATACAGGTCCAGTGCAAGATAAAGTATGGGCGCAACAAGCTGGAATCGGTTGGATCGCCAAGAATGGAAACGTGATTACCCGCGAATACGGTTCTTGGGTATTTTTAGGTGAGGTGCTGACAAACCTTAGTTTAACTCCCGATCAGCCGCACACCGAACATTGTGGTACTTGTACTCGTTGCCTTGATGCTTGTCCTACAGATGCAATCGCACAACCTTTTGTTGTTGATGCAAATCGTTGCATTGCTTATCATACAATTGAGAATCGGAGTGAAGAACTACCCGATGCAGTAGCAGCGCAACTTCATGGTTGGGTTGCGGGTTGCGATATCTGCCAAGATGTTTGCCCCTGGAATCAGCGGTTTGCTAAAGAAACAGATGTAGCGGAATTTCAGCCCTATCCCTGGAATATTTCACCTACACTTGCAGAACTTGCTGAAATTTCTGACGCCGAGTGGGATAAGCGATTTCCAGCTTCAGCACTACGGCGAATTAAACCAGAGATGTTGCGGCGAAACGCCAAAGCAAATTTACAGGGCGCAGCGATTATGTCCACAAGCCAAGAGTAAAACGCGCCCCATAATGACAGCGAAAGTGATTATTTTTGATTTTGATGGTACATTAGCCAACACGATTGATGTAATTGTTGATATTACAAATCGTTTAGCTTTAGAATTTGGCTATAAACAAACAACTCAAGGTGAACTTGACGAACTCAAAAACTTAAGTTCGCGAGAAATTGTTAAGCAATCAGGAATATCAATTTTAAAGCTGCCTTTTCTGATTAAGAAAGTCAGAGCCGAACTTAATAAAGAAATCAAGAACATCAAACCCATTAGTGAAATTAAGGATGTTTTGCACGAATTAAGTTCTAGAGGGCATCAGTTGGGAATTGTTACGTCTAATTCTAAAGAGAATATCGTAGAATTTCTTGAGAAAAATGAATGGCAACATTTGTTTGATTTTGTTTACTCAGGAACCACGCTTTTTGGTAAGAGTAAAATTATCAATAATTTAATTAAACAAAGAGAAATAAATCGCGAACAAATTATTTATGTAGGCGACGAGACACGAGATATTGAAGCTGCGAGAAAAAGTAATATTAAGGCGATCGCTGTAACTTGGGGATTTAATTCCGCAGAAGTTTTAGCGCAGCAAAACCCAGATTTTTTAGTATCGCAGCCGCAAGAGTTATTATCAGCGGTAATGGCACTACATACGACTGAAGAAATGATAGATTCCTATTCGTTGAGCAACCAAGTATTTCTTAACTGATACAATTAATGCTCAACTAAAGAATAGTTGAGCAAATACAACTTAGAAACTAGTAATAGTTATTAGTTCTAAGTAAGTGGGTAAAAACAAACATAACTTAAGGGCAGGTATTTGGTAACTGGTCATTGGTCATTGGAAAGAGCCTCTATTACCCATTACCTATTACCTGACAAATGTTACGTGTGATATTTAATTATGTCCACCTACTTAATAGAATATAGTTGACTAAGAGTTACCAGCTTTACCCAAGTCAAGAGCTTTCTTGAGGAGATCGTCAGAAACTTCAGAAACTGGTTCATCTGCTGCCACGCTTTCTTGTGCCATTTGTTTGTAATCGTCAGGATTACCTGTTGGTGGGGGTGGGGTTTCTGTATTTGTTTCCTGCTGTTGCGACACTTCAAACTGCGGCGCAGTTGCTTCTTCGGCTGCTTGCGCTCCCGCTTCTGTACGATCAATATCACTCACACTCATTTGCTGTGCAGCGGCGTAATCAGCGTCAAAGTCTATATTCGGGGCTTCTTCTTTGCCTGCTGCCATATTTTCTGCGGCAAGTTGGGCTTCTTGAGTAACGGCTTCGCTAGGGTTAGGTTTTAATTCTTCGTCAGCCATAAGAATCTCCTATGGAAATATTTTTAAGTGTGCTGCGATCGTACCAGAGCGCTGCTACACTTCCATAACCTCATTGAGATAGATTTTGTCTCTCTATTTCAAGAAATACGCGCGTATATAAACTGACAAAGTTAAACTCTCTCTCTTGGAGGGCGATTTGCAATCATAAACTCTGTTACTCCTGATGCTAGAACAATTTTAAATTCTGGAGATAAGCTATGACTTCTAGCCCAAACACGAATCAGCCCCAAGCATTAAGTGACGAAACACAAAAGGTAGTCCAAGCTTTTGATGGGTTAGAAACAGACGCAAAACTAGCTTGGTTTTATTTAGTTTATAAAAAGATGGGTAGCTCAATTACCCCAGCTGCTCCCGCTGCAACTGATCCAGAATTAGCACCAATGCTATTAGGAGACTACTATAAGCTATCTGACGACGAGCAACTAGCGATTATGCGGCAGATTGTGAACCGCGAAGATACAGAATATTCTCACGCTTACGGTGCTTTGAAAGAAAATAATCAGTTGATGGTTTGGTATGCGTGGGCGCAAGCGATGGGTGATACCGTGGTAGGTATGCCAGGTGATTATCAACCTACAGAAGCTATTAACAATCTGTTATCACAAATCGAAGCGCTGGACTTTGACGATCAAATTTCCATTTTTCGGACGATCGCTAGCAACATGGGTTACACCAATATCAAACCAATTGAAACTCAGGCACAAACTGGTAAAACGTCAAGCCTCTAAATGCATTAGATTTAAGAAGTTTTAATTATTCGTTGTGTTTTATGCAAGCCCGTATTAGCGGGCTTAGTTTATATACAGCATAATTCTTAAAAGCTTCTTGTAGTCTTTAATACATCCAAAATTTATAATTCTCTATTATCAGAAAGAGCGCAAGCTGTGAGTAGAAATTATATAAGAAATAATTAGTAACGATACGACAAATGATTATGCATCAACATCTGGTAACAGTTGTTGCCTTTGAACAAATAACAGCCTCAAACTATAGTTCACCTACCTTTTCAGGTTCACAAGGTTTTTTAGTTTTAATCGCAGGAGTTTTACTAGCTTTTGCTTTCCAATTACTTTTAGGTAATTTCTTTATTGCTTTGGGAATTTCTTATTCAGAATCAGAACCAGCACCTGACGTTGAAGATTTGGATACCAAAATCGATAAAATTGGGATGGTAGTTGGGTTAAGAGCCTTAGGAACGCTCAGTATTACGTTATTCGCAGCCTGTTCTTTGGCAGTTAAACTGAGTTTTATGCACGATCGCCTTCTGGGAGCAATTCTTGGTTTGATTATCTGGGCTGCCTACTTATCTTTACTCATTTGGGTAAGTTCAACTACGGTTAGTTCGGTAATTGGTACGCTGCTGAAAACAGCAACTTCGGGTTTGCAAGGCATTATTGGAACAGCAGCAGTAGCGATTGGTGCAAAAAATGTCAGCGAACAGCTGGTTTCAACCGCAGAAACCGCTGCTGCTACGATTCGACAAGAACTCAGTTCAGCAGTAGACTCGGTGACAACTCGTGAAGCTATCGACAATTATCTTAAAAAGCTACAGTTAGAAAAAGCAGATCGCGAAGAAATCCGCGCGCAATTTGAAAGGTTAGTTGCTGAACCAGAAATGAAATCACTGGCGCGGGAGAATCATCTCCGGCAAATGGGTCGTCAAACTTTTGTAGATTTAGTTAATAGCCGTACAGAATTCTCGAAACAATCGATTAATCAAGTTTTGGATTCTTGGGAGAGTTTTTGGCAGCAAGCTTGGAATCAACCGCAACCGCAAGTACTCAATGGTGGCTTGTTAAATGGACACAAGTTAGTTGCACCAGAAGAATTAAAACCAAGTCAGTTAACGCCTAAACTCGAACAATTGATTGAAACGACTCGTCAACAGCAGGCGCAACAACAAGCAGAAGCAGCACAGAAAGTCGCGGAGACTGCCGCTTGGTGGTTATTTGGTACAATTTTTCTGTCTGCTATTGTTTCGGCGATCGCTGGCTCGTTGGCGGCTGTATATTAACGCCGCCTGGCGAATAAATTCGCGGCTTATGGACAAAGTCCACCTGCGTGAACTCAAGAAGGAACAAGACTGAGAAAACCTCTGACCTCCGATCGCTAAGAGGTGGCAACTCGGTTGATGTCGGCGGGAGTCAAGTGCGAATGGATAACTTCGCCGTCTTTAAACCAGACGATGCGTTGTGTTTTGCGGGCGACGTCGGGTTCGTGCGTCACCATGACGATTGTGATACCGCTGGCGTTGAGTGTACCGAAGATTTCTAACACTTCTTGCGTTGTTTTTGAGTCAAGCGCGCCTGTTGGTTCGTCAGCAAGCAGTAGTACGGGTTGATTAACAATGGCACGCGCGATCGCAACTCGTTGCTGTTGTCCGCCGGAAAGTTGATTTGGTCGGTTATTCAGTCGTTTTTCTAAGCCAACGCGGCGTAATGCTTCAGCGGCGCGATCGCGTCTTTCTGCTGTCGAAATACCCGCGTATACCATCGGTAGCATGACGTTTTCTAGTGCGGTTGATTGCGGTAGCAGGTGAAATTGTTGAAAGACAAATCCAATTTTGCGGTTGCGGATGTGTGCGAGTTCAGTATCATTCAAATCGGCGACATCAACGCCATCTAAGTAATAGTGACCGTCTGTTGGGCGATCGAGACAACCGATAATGTTCATCGCGGTCGATTTTCCTGAACCGGATGCGCCCATGATCGCGCAATACTCGCCTTGTTCAACTGTTAAGTTAACGTCTGATAGCGCTCGAACTTCAGTTTCGCCTATGCCGTAAATTTTAGAGACGTTTTCTAGGCGGACTATTGTCGTTGCAGTAGTATTGCCTTGATCGCGTTGGGCAATTGCTACGGTAGAGTGTGGTGAGTTGTGTTCCATGCAGGTAGTTGTCCTTAAGGTATGAAGATCTGAAAAAAATGAACCACAAAGTACACAGAGGAGGACTCTTGCGTGCGGGGGTTTACCCCGTTGAGCCAAGTATCCGTAGACACAAAGTGACTAAGATTTCAAGAAGAGTTTACGTAGAGATAACCCTGACCTCTGACCTCTCATATCAAGATCGCCAACGTAAAATTTGGGTTTTTACTGGGTTGTTGAACGGGCGACCTTCGGCGGCGGCGCGGGTAAATTCGGCTTTTAGCTGATAGTACCAACGTGCTTGTGTGTCAGCATCGCGAATGAGGAGTAATGTCGGATCGTATTTTAAGCCTTCTTGCTGTTTAATGACGACTTGACGGTCTTGGTCGAGGAATGCTCGGACAAAAGGTTTGATTAGCGGTTTGATTGCGGTAATCCAGGGTGTTGTCCAGTAGAGAAGCGTTGTGACTTCGGTTTCTGTTTCTGATAGGGGAGTGACAGCGGTGAGGTTACAAACATTATGGTGTTCGGTGCTGACGTGTTCAATGCGGACGCCAGGGAGACGAAACGCAATTTCGGTTTCGGGTGCGCCACCGCCAATGAGTCGATAACCAAGTGCGACGTTAGGAATTTTGTGCCGCCGCATCGTAAAGCCATACGGTGAGGGGTCAAAGGCTTTGACTTCTTCAAACAGCGATCGCCCTGATTTCCACCACCAAGAACGGTGGACAAATGATATATGTGCAGGGTCCATTAAACCAATAATTGCATGATCTACATAACATGGAAAGTGCAATGTGACAACTAGTTGATACGATTTGTCACCAAAAAAAGGCACTACGGGAACTTCCATATCTGTTGCTGGCGGTGCCTTACGCTCGTTCGATGCCATGTAAATCCAAATGTTGCCTTGCACTTCGCGTACGGGATACTGCTTGACTTGAAAGCGCTTGAGGTCGAGCGAATCGCCTTCTACTAATGCGGGAATTTCTGTACAGCGTCCAGTTTGGTCAAAACGCCAGCCATGATAGCAGCATTCGATTTCTTGTCCGTCGAATCGTCCACAACTTAGTGGTACTGCGCGATGGGGACAGATGTTGCAAAGCGCAAACACTTTACCTTCGCGGCTGCGCGCGAAAACGATTGGCTCACCAAGCAGAGTTTTTGCTACCATAGCTCCGCGTTTGAGTGAGCCTCCAGGTAAGGCGTAGTACCAAACATCGCGCAAGAAGTCGTTTTTTGCCATCAGTTGATAATACTTTACGAATTAGCTTCTCATCCAAAGTTTAGAATTGTAGAGTTAAGCACTTCTCAAAGCAACAATTGGATCGAGTTGGGCAGCGCGACGCGCAGGAACAACACCGAAAATAATGCCAATTCCACCAGAAACGCCAACCGCAAGCGCGATCGCCACGGGTGAAACGCCTGCTTGAAACGGAGTGAAAGCTCCAATTAATAAAACTCCACCAACGCCTAACACTGTACCGAGTACACCACCAGCAGCAGAAAGAATCACCGCTTCAATCAAAAATTGAATCAAAATATCATCCTGCGTCGCACCGATCGCTTTACGCAATCCGATTTCTTGCGTTCTTTCGGTAACGGATACGAGCATAATATTCATGACGCCAATACCGCCGACCAACAAGGAAATTCCTGCGATCGCGGCTAGCATGATCGTCAAAGCACTTGTGACTGTACCTGCAATTTCTAAGACATCTTTTTGGCTTTGGACGCTAAAATCATCCTCGCGGGTGATGTTGTGCCGCAACCGTAACAAGTTGGTAATTTGAAACTGCGCTGCATCAACGCTGGCTTCGCTTTGGGCGGATACGGAAATAAACGTCAAGTTCACGCCATAGGGAGAATTTTCGCCGATAATCCGGCTTGCCATTGTCGTCACAGGAATATAGGCGCTGTCGTCATAGTTTGTTCCTAAAACCGAGCCTTTTTCTTCCATCACACCGACAACTAAGAAGCTGATATTACGAATTCGCACCTGCTGACCAACAGGATCTTGATTGCCAAAGAGACGTTCGGCTAAATCGACACCCAGCGTAACGACTTGGTTATTGCGCTTGACATCAAGGTCGGTGATAAATCTACCGCGCTGCGCATCAAAACTACGGACTACAGAAAAATCGGGGTTTGTACCGACGATCAAGCTATACGTATTGCGGTTGCGGTAGGTGACAAGTTCGCGCGAGTGTAATTGTGGGGCAACTGCGCCGACTGTCGGGACTTGAGTGGCGATCGCTTCTGCGTCTTCTAAAACTAACGTTTTTGGTAAATCAACCGTCGTCCGTTGCGCGTCGCGGTTGCCTGGGACGATAAATAGTACGTTGGTTCCTAACGATTCAAACTGTCCAGAAACGAAACGCTGCGCGCCTTCACCGATACCCACCATTGCAATCACTGACGCATTACCGATGATGATACCCAACATCGTCAGCGTGCTGCGTAGCTTATTCGCTAGCAGCGTTTTTGATGCCATTTTAACGCTTTCAAGAATGTCCATTATTGGTGAATTGGTAATAGGTAATTGGTAATGGGTAGTAACTCATCTTCTTTTTAGCTATAGTGCAACTACTCACTCACTACTGATTCGTTCTGTCTTGGTCGTTGCCTTTCCGGAAGATCGACAAACACGCGATCGCCTTCGTTCAATCCAGATAAAATTTGCGTGCGGTCTTGCAGGCTTGGTCCAATTGTTACTGGACGAAAGATCGGTTGATTATTGTTTCCAGGAACAAGAACGCCTGTTTCACCCTGTTCGGTGACAATTGCCACGGTAGGAACCATTAAGGCATTCGGTACTTGTTCGCCAAGAAAAGTCACATCGACATTCATTCCTGAGCGCAGTTCTTGCGTGCCAGTTTCTAACGCAACGCGCACTTGGAAAGAAGTAACGTTTTGTTCGACAACGGCTTCAGGGGCGATCAAGCGGACGCGACCTTTGAATACTTGGTCGGGATAAGCATCAGCAACAATTTCTACAGCTTGTCCTTGCTTAATTTGTCCGACGTCTACTTCGGGAACTTGTGCCAAGATTTCTAAACCACGGGCGATCGCCACAATTGACGTCGAAGTTGCCGATGCTGTACTCGAAGCTGAAGTCGTTGGTGTCACAAACGCGCCTTCGGTTGCATATTTTTGCGTCACAATGCCATCGAAAGGAGCGCGGATAATTGTGTCTTCTAATTGTACTTGAATTGCTTGCACTTGACTGGCAGCAGCAGCAACAGCAGCGCGACGTTGGGCTATTTCTTCAGGGCGCGAGCCACTTTGCGCTTGTCTCAAGGCTGCGCGAGCTTCATTGACTGCGGCTTGGCGTTGAGTGATTTCTTCGGATCGGCTACCGCTTTGCTGTTGGGCTAAGCGTCGTTGGGCTTCTTGCAATGCTGCTTGCGCGCTGCGATCGTCTGCAATAACTTCATCAAGCCGATCTTGCGAAATTGCGCCTTCTTGATATAGTGTACGATTTCGTTGCACGCGGCTACTTGTCAAATTGACTCGCGCTTGGGCAGCATCTACTTGTGCTTGGGCTTGTGCGATTTCTTCAGGACGATTTCCAGTACGCGCCTGGTTGAGTTGAGCTTCAGCTTGTGCAAGTCGTGCGCGGGCTTGCGCGATTTCCTCAGGGCGGCTTCCTGCTAAGGCTTGGTCGAGTTGAGCTTGAGATTGAGCTAAGTTAGCCCGTGCTTGTGCGAGTTGGGCTTGCAGTTCAGCATTATCCATCCGCGCAATGATTTGCCCTTGTTGAACTGTATCGCCTTGCTCGACACTCAATGCGGTTAATCGTCCAGAGGTTTTAGGGCTAAGGTTTACGCTTTGAAACGGTACGACTTTACCGCTTGCCGTAATGCGTAACGTCACGTTTTGCGATTCTACAGGTACTGTCAGTTCCGCAACATTAATTCTGGGTGTTGTTCGACTTACAACCGCATAAGTACCACCACTGACCACAACACCAGCTGCTACTAGCCCGATCAGCCAGCGACGTGGATGCTTTAGTTTGCCAATTAAGGGAATTTCCATGTAAGTGGTCATAAAAGTGGGCAGGATATTTTGCCAAGTTATCAGAAGAGAATTGCCGTTAAGTTGTTGCGATCGCCCTTGGCGCTGCACTCCGCGCAATCGCACTGTTAATAAACTTCATCTTTCTTGATCTTAGCGACCAACTATTGGCGCTAGATAGTTCCTGAAGTAGTGTTTCCCTCCCAATAACCGATTGTGGTAGCTATCGAGCGTGATAGCGGGTAGGCGGGTAGTAACGAATAACAATCATTAAATCTCTCCCACTAGCCACTATCTACTCACCACTCGCTTTGTGTCATGAAAATCCTTGCGATCGCCAGCGTTGTGGGTAAACTTTCTTAAGATATGCAAATTGACAGTTACAGAACATGAACACACTGATACCGGTTATTTTAGCTGGGGGTAAAGGAGAGCGGTTTTGGCCTTTGAGTCGCAAACATCGCCCCAAACAATTTTTAAGCTTGGATGGGAGCGGCAAAAGCTTATTACAAGCAACGGCTGACCGACTTTTGCCGTTAGCAGGAAGTTGGGAGAATCTTTGGGTTGTGACTTCAACTCAACTAGCGCAGGGCGTACAAGAACAATTACCAGATTTACACGCGCAAAACTTATTAGCCGAACCCGAAGGACGCGATACCGCCCCAGCAGTGGCGTGGAGTACGCTAGAAGTTGCCAAACGTTACGGCGCAGACGCGATTGTTGGCTTTTTTCCTGCCGATCCTTGGATTGATAACCAAGTTAGCTTTCAGAAAACACTTTGCGCGGCAACACTGTTAGCAGCGAGTGAAAATGCGATCGCCACCTTAGGCGTCAAACCAACTTATCCTGCGACAGGTTACGGCTACATCGAACAAGGAGACTTGGCAGGTTCGTTTGGTGGCTTGCCTGTGTATCGCGTTAATCGCTTTACGGAAAAACCAGATCGTGAAACCGCTGAATCGTTTTTGGTGACAAATCGGTTTAGCTGGAATAGCGGTATGTTTGTATTTCGCGCTGGAGTTGTCTTAGATGAACTCCGTACTCATGCGCCAGAAATGATGCAAGTTTTGGAAACTCAGGGAGTATCAGCTTACGCAAATTTGCCAAAAATTAGTATTGATTACGCTTTGATGGAAAAAACCCAAATCGCGTATGTCTTACCAGTCGATTTTGGTTGGGATGATTTGGGAGATTGGAACGCAATTGATCGCTTGCTTAAAAAAGATGCGACGAATGTCGAACTTGCAAATCACGTCGGGCTAGATACTAAAGATACGTTGCTGTATTCTACAAGCGATGATGATGTGATTGTCACTATTGGATTAGAAGATGTTGTCGTGGTACGCGATCGCAATGTGACGCTGATCGCCCGCAAAGATCGCACGCAAGAAATTAAACAAGTCCTCAAACTTTTGCAGGATAACCCTAAATTTACTGACCTATTGTGAAACTGTAAAACTCATGGCAGAGGAATTTTAGCCGTTTGATACGTTACAACTTAACTGTTGTCTGTTGCGGGTAAGATACCCATGCTGCTTTCAACATACCATAGCAATTAAAGGGATGCTTAGGACTTGATGGAAGCTTAGAATCATCAGATATTCTAGCTTTTAGCCCTGACCCCTGCTATGTATCTCTAACCCCTGATCCCAAAAAATAGCTGTGTTTCTAACTCAAACGACATCTCGGCAAAGAGAAATTCTGGAAGTTTTCCTGCGCAATGGCTGGGACTATATGCGGCGGCTGTTAACTGGGGGAAAAACTGACGAACCCCAATTACCTACACCTGCTGTTCTACGCAACATCCTAGTCGATTTGGGACCTGTTTATGTCAAGTTTGGGCAATTGCTAAGTACTCGCCCTGATTTGCTTCCAGCAGCTTATATTGAGGAATTGTCAACGCTGCAAGATGAAGTACCACCTGTCAACTGGACAGATATTGAAGTTGTGATTCGCCAGCAACTTCCGCAGTCGCTTGAATCTACTTTTAGCACGATTGATCCGCGTCCTGTTGCCGCAGGTTCGATTGCGCAAACGCATAAAGCAATACTCATTGATGGACGCGAAGTAGCGATTAAAGTACAACGCCCAGGAATTGATGCGGTCGTTGCGCAAGATATTTCGCTGATTCGGGGTGTCGCCGACTTGGTAGCAAGAACCGAGTTCGGGCAAATGTACGATATTGATTCGCTAGCTGAAGAATTTACCAAAGCATTAGAGGCAGAGTTAGATTTTATCCGAGAAGCGAGTTTTACTGACCAATTACGCCGCAATTTAACAAATAGCCGCTGGTTTGATTCTTCACAGTTAGTCGTAGCGGAAATTTACTGGGACTTGACGACAGCCAAGTTACTCGTTATGGAGTGGCTAGATGGCGTTCCTATTCTCGCTGCTGATTTTGGTAGCGAACAAAACGGTCAAGATCCTCAGGCGAAACGTGCCGCTGTCACAAGTTTATTGTTTCGTGCTTTCTTCCAGCAAGTTTACATCGATGGCTTCTTCCATGCTGACCCGCATCCAGGTAACTTATTTTACCTTCGCGATGGTCGCGTGGCGCTACTCGACTGTGGCATGGTAGGACGCTTAGACCCGCGATCGCAGCAAATTTTAACCGAAATGTTACTCGCGATCGTCGATTTAGATGCTCAAAGATGCGCGCAATTAACGCTACAACTTGCTGATTCTGCACAGCCAGTCATCTTATCACGACTGGAAAATGACTACGACCGAATGCTGCGGAAGTATTACAATCTGAGCTTATCGCAGATTAATTTCAGCCAAGTATTTTATGAAGTATTGCAAGTAGCCCGTAACAATAAAATTCGCTTGCCAAGTAATCTAGGTTTATATGCCAAAACTTTGGCAAATTTAGAAGGAGTTGCGCGATTAGTTAATCCTCAAATTAATCTTTTAGATGAAATTAAGCCCCTCATTACTGATTTGTTTCGCCGTCAGTTACTTGGGGCAAATCCACTACAATCACTCCTAAGAACCGCGCTCGATCTCAAAAGTCTTTCGCTACAATCACCCCGCCAAATCGAGTTACTTTTAGATAGAGTCACTTCAGAAACACTGCAATGGAACTTATCCGTACGTGGCTTGGATAACTTGCGTCGCACAATGGATGACGCCGCAAGCCGGCTTTCATTTAGTGTTTTGGTTGGTTCTTTAATTATCGGTGCAGCACTCATTTCTAATAATGCTCAAACAAGTGAGTTATCGTGGTTGAGTACGATTTTATTTGCTACAGCAAGTTTGTTAGGACTATGGCTCGTTTTTAGTACTATCCGTTCAGGACGGTTGAAGTGAGAGGCTAATGAATGTAACCTAAATTTTTTAACCAAATTTTATCGAAGCTAGGTGATTTCTGCATTTGCTCTTGTAACCAAGCAGTAAATAGTTCCTGTAGTAACTTCCGGCGCATTATTTCATCTAATTGAGCCGGAATAAATTTTTCTAATCGCACAATAAAAATCCATTCTCCTAACAAGATAGGACGTAATACTTGTCCTGGGCGATTTACTTTTAATGTTCTTGCTAACTGCGGATGAAGTGTTCCTAATTCAACGGGACCAACAATACCGCCAGTGTGTGCTTCTAGCCCTACAGAGAATTGCTTCGCTAATTCAATAAACGATTGCTCTTTTTCATGGATTCGGAAATAAATTTCTTCAGCAAGACCTCTATCTTGAACTCTAATTAACGAACAAATGACTCGATCCAACTGTCCTTTACGTTCGAGAAAATAAGACTCTAATTTACTACCCCAAGTCAGTTGTTTGAATTTTTCAATTTTGAGTTCCCGTGTTGCCATAGCTACTAATTGTGCTTGAGTTATGCCATAATGCTCTAGCCAAGCTTGCTGTTTAGTAACGCTGTCAAGCTGATGTTGCTGATAAAACTGCTGACAAGCATTCGTCATCTCCTCTGGAGTGCAATCGATAGTAGCGATCGCCTGCTCAATAATATTCTCACGCCATAATTGCGGTAATATTTGGCAACTTTTCAAAAGTGAAATAATTTCTCCAGCAACGACACTGGTGTGACTAGTCTGTAAAGCAGTAGCCATCAGATTAAATCTTTTTTACTGTGTTTGACAATCGAGAAATAGCTGTGTAGTTTACATCAATGCAGCCAGTTAATGGGAATACTGACTGCATTACATACTTCAGCTTATAGTTAAAAGAGGAATGTTGAGGTATCTACAACGGGTGGAGGTAAAGTCTGGTCATACACTAGCGTATAAGTACCAGTACTTCCGATCGCATCAGCAACCCCAATATAATATATCCCGCTAACAGGTGCTGTAAATTGCAGCATGGGATCAGAACCCAACGCCCAGCTGTCGTCTTGATAAGCTAATAAGTTACCGGCACTATCAAAGACACCAACTATAGGATCTGCTAGAGTTCCACCCGCAGTCGAGCTACCAAGTGCTGATATTGTGTAGTCCACTTGACCAATAAACTCAACAGGGAATATGTCTAACTCACCAGGGGTGCTAATAGCATCTACGAAACTTGCCATATCGTTTCTCCTAAGATAGGGTTTCTATGCAAGTATCCTATCCAATTAATAATGGCAAAACTTTTCAGATTTAGCTCATTCTCGTGACCTACTTTGGCTAAGTTAGTTGCACAAAAGTGTAAAAACCACTAGGTTGGTATTGAGTAAGCGCAAAAGATTTAGTACCTAGCAAGAAAAATCTAGAATTGAGTTAATTACCTGTTGATATCTATTGTTAAAAATATCAATTTTTTAAAAAATTATGCTAATCACCTAAAATGGTGATTTTTTATTATGAATTTATTGCTAATAGTTGGCTTTAATTGAATAATCCATTTTGGATTATCCGCACTTTAATCTAAGCATAGAGTCGTCTTAACTTTTTTATGAGATTTTAAAAGATTAAGTGGAAAAGAGGAACTATCTAGCATAGTTTATACCAATCCTCTTGATGGCTGTACAAGTAAGCAAAGAAGTGGAGGAAAAATTTTGTAGTTCTCATAAAGTTAGATGATGTTTTATCTAACTTTTTTAATGACGGCTTATGAATTGGTATTACATGTCGTAGCCTAATCTTCTCTACACGTTGAATCTTGCAGCGATATATTGCTGGTTAAAAATAGACATTTTATCCCAGAAAGCTTTAGCAAATGCGATCGCTAAATAGCACAGCTATCTATAGTTTCTGCAATCTCTACATCCTTGTGGTTTGTTATTTAACCCTATGACAACATCTCAAGATATCCGCTTCGCCTCGTTCAATGCTTCTCTCAATCGCAACGAAGCAGGACAACTTATCAGCGATCTCTCCACAAAAACCAATACTCAAGCCCGAAACATTGCCGAAATTATTCAACGTACTAACCCAGATGTCATCTTAATTAACGAATTTGACTACGATCCAGACGCTAAGGCTGCACAACTTTTTCAGCAAAATTATCTTGCAGTCGGTCAAAATGGTGCGAATCCTATCGAATACCCCTACTATTACGTTGCACCCTCTAATACAGGTGTTTCCTCAGGATTTGATTTAGATAATGATGGCACGATAGGCGGACCCAATGATGCACTGGGTTTTGGTTTCTTCCCTGGTCAATATGGCATGGTACTCTACTCTAAACACCCTATTGATGAAGAAAACATTCGTACCTTTCAAAAGTTTCTTTGGAAGGATATGCCAAACGCCTTGTTACCAGACGATTGGTACTCGCCAGAAGAACTCGAAGTTTTCCGGCTTTCTTCTAAAAGTCATTGGGATATCCCAATTCAAGTTAACGGCGAGACGATTCATGTCTTAGCAAGTCATCCCACTCCTCCTGTATTCGATGGCGAAGAAGATCGTAATGGAAGACGCAATCATGATGAAATTCGCTTCTGGTCGGACTATTTTACGCCTGGTCAAGGAAATTATATTTACGATGACGCTGGGAAGTTTGGCGGTTTAGCCGCAGGTTCGCGCTTTGTTGTGATGGGCGATCAAAACGCCGATCCGTTTGATGGTGACAGCACAAATAATGCAATTTGGCAATTACTCGGTAATCCTTTAATCAACACGAGAATCACACCAAACAGTGAAGGTGGTGTCGATGCGGCTATACGTCAAGGTGGTGCAAATGACGATCATATCAGTGACCCTGCTTACGATACGGCTGATTTTGCGGATACAACACCTGGTAACTTGCGGGTAGATTACGTTTTACCTTCACAAAACTTAGAAATTACCGATGCTTCGGTATTTTGGAAAACAAGTGACGATCCGTTATTTCGTTTAGTGGGTGACTTCGATCCGAATCTTGCGAGTGTTCCGAGTTCCGATCATCGTTTGGTTGCGGCTGATGTGAGATTGACACCGGCGATCGCTATCCCTGATGTCAGTCAAAAATCTGTAGTCGATCTTGACTTTATTGGCGAAGTCACGTTTGACACAGGTTTGACGTTTCAAGAAACTGAAGTCGGCGGGTTATCGGGAATTGTCTACGATCCTGCCAAAAACCTTTTCTATAGCATCTCAGACGATCGCAGTTCGATTAATCCTGCACGATTCTACACGCTGAAAATTGACTTAACAGATGGTAAGCTGCAACCAGGAGATATAAAGTTTCAAAGCGTCACCGCGTTACTTGATGAAAACGGTCAACTTTTTGCAGAAAATAGCCTCGATCCAGAAGGAATTACACTAACCAATCAAGGAACCTTATTTATTTCCTCTGAAGGCGATACAAATCAATTAATTCCGCCTTTTGTGAATCAATTTTCTATCCGAGGAAAACAGTTTCAAGCGCTACCTGTACCGTCGAAATATCTGCCAACAAGGAATCAAACAAGCGGGATAAGAAATAATCTTGCCTTTGAAAGCTTGACGATTACACCTAACAATAAATATCTATACACCGCGACTGAAAACGCATTAATTCAAGATGGTTCTACCGCAGATTTAGAAAACGGTAGTCCTTCCAGAATTTTGCAGTACAACGTATCTACAGGAATGCAACGAGAATTCTTATACGTTACCGATCCTGTTGCAGCCGAGTCAGTACCCCCAGGCGAATTTCAAACAAATGGTTTAGTTGATTTGCTAGCAATTGATAATAATGGTACGTTGCTAGCTTTAGAGCGATCGTTTTCTACAGGAGTCGGAAATACGATCAAGCTTTATGAAGTCCAAACTCAAAACGCGGTTGATATTCGCAGTATTCCTAGCGTTGATGGCTTAGAAATTGCACCTGTACAAAAGCGGTTGTTACTCGACTTTGCTGAATTGGAAACGCTATTAGATAACATTGAAGGGATAAGTTTTGGTCCTCAATTACCTGATGGTAGGCAATCTTTAGTTGTTGTCAGCGACAATAACTTTAGCGATACTCAGTTTACACAATTTTTAGCTTTTGCTGTCGATTTAGATACAACGCCTGGCGCTGTCCCCACTGTAGAAACGCCGCCAGTTGTAGATAGTGACGCACCTGTAAATTCTCCTCCTGGAGACGCTGACGATCCGGCGATCTACGTTCATCCAGTAGATTCAGCGTTGAGTTTGGTGATTGGTAGCTTAAAAGATGGCGGTTTAGCGGTTTATGACTTGGAGGGTAAGCAATTACAGACGATTTTACCTGGCGAACCTGGTGATGTCCGCTACAATAACGTTGACTTGCTGTATGGTTTCAAGCTTGGCGATCGCTGTGTTGATTTGGCGATCGCTTCCGACCGTAACAATGATACGCTAGCAATTTTTCAAATTGATCCAACCACACGCCAGCTAAAAGATATCACCGCTAGCAGTATTCCTGCATCGATTTTTGGCATTGATGATGGCGAACAAACCGCGTATGGACTTGCAACTTATACGAGTTCTTCAGGGAAGTCGTATGTATTTGTTAGCCAGCGCGAATCGAACCAAGTTGCGCAATTAGAGTTAATCGATAACGGTTTTGGCAAAGTAACGGCTAAAACAGTGCGGACTCTCACTTTACCGATACCCGATGGCGGTGAGTTAGCTGATGCGCAGATTGAAGGTATGGTAGCAGACCGCGAACTTGGTTATCTTTATGTAGGTCAAGAAAAAGTTGGCATTTGGAAATTTGCGGCGGAAGTAACAGGAAAAGATGAAGGTGTATTAGTTGATGCGGTCAAACCTGAAGGAAGCAATTTGACAGCAGATGTTGAGGGATTGACAATTTACTACGCTGGCAATGGTAAAGGTTATTTATTAGCGTCAAGTCAGGGAGATAATACTTTTGCCGTTTACTCGCGTGAAGGTAATAACGAGTACTTGGGTAGCTTTGTTGTCGGTGAGTTTCAGAGTATCGATGGCGTTCAAGAATCTGATGGCGCGGATGTCATTAATGCCCCTTTAGGCGCAAACTTTCCGAAAGGAATGCTTGTTTTACAAGATGGTAATAATGACCCAGCAGTGATTGTTGAAGATGAAGGTGAGTTAGAAAACGCGAGTTCTAACTTTAAGTTTATCCCTTGGGAAAATGTCGCGAATGCTTTCGCTGATGCACTGACAATTGATCCTAGCAGCTACAACCCGCGCGAATCTTCGGTTAAGGAAATTACAGGAACACCCGCAAATGATAACTTGGTTGGAACTCATCAACGCGACAACATCAATGGACTTGTGGGAAATGACACGATTACAGGTGCGCTGAATCATGACTTACTAACGGGTGGTGGCGATCGCGATTTCTTTATTGTCAATCAAGGTGACGGAACTGACACGATTACTGATTTTCAAGGTGTAGGTACTGGAAAGCAACCTATTGCTACAGCAGAAGTTGATACGATTCAGTTTTTAGGAGCAGAATTAACTGCGAGAAATATGTTATTAACGCAGCAAAATGATGATTTATTGATTCATTTTGAGTCTGACGATAGTCCGCAAGTGATTTTGCAAAATTTTGACCTAGAAAACCTAGAAAATCTCAAAATAGGAAATCTTCTATTTAATAGTCAAAGTGAAATTCAAGATAACTTTGATGTTTTCGATGCTAACGCACAGCGCGATCGCATTTTTAATCCTAACAGTGTTACTTTTCTCAATGATTTAGATAATCGTGTCAAAGGTTACAATTACTCGCATGATGTTATTAATGGTCAAGGTGGTAACGATCGCATCTTTGGCTTGAGTGGCGACGATCTCCTACGCGGTGGTAGGGGTAATGATACTTTAAGCGGTGGTTTAGGAGAAGATACGATAACTGGTGACAGTGGTAGCGATGTCTTCGTTTTGAATGATGCTGGATTCGATATTATTAGTGATTTCAACCTTAATCATGGCGATCGTATTGGTTTAACTCACAATTTAACTTTTGAGCAGTTGGCGATTAAACAAGGCGCTGGTAGTAACGTAAACAATACTATTTTAAGTGTTTCTGGAGAAGAAATTGCGATTCTTATGAACGTAACAGCGAGTAGTTTAATGCCGAGTCACTTTATCTTTGTCTAGTAAACTAAATAAGTTGTAAATAACTTTTACGAAAATCAATCGAGCATCTCTACTACAGAGATGCTTTTTTTGATAAATTCTTAATCATCGAAAGTTAACCCTTATAATTTTTTGATAAAGATTTCATGAAGCAACGGCTAAAGTTTTAAAGAGAACTTAAATTTTAAGCAAATTACTAATAGTTGCGTTAGTGTTCTTTGTTGGGGTTAGCATCTCTGGCAGTGTAGGAAATTATAATGGCTAAATTTGCACTACTGATTGGAGTTAGCCACCACGGTACTGGCTTTAACACCTTACCTGGTGCAGTCAAAGATGTCGAGGAAATGCAACGCGTACTGCAAAAACCAGGTTTAGGGTTTGATGAAGTGAAAACTTTAAAAGATCCTGAACCCCTTGTGATGCAAGCAGCAATTGAGGCTTTATTTCGAGATAAGGCGCATCAAAGTGGCGATCTAGTATTACTTTATTTTTCGGGTTATTGTATCAAGGACTACAGCAATAAATTATTTTTTGCAACAAGTCATACAAGTAAAAACGCGCAAAGAGAACTGATTAAATCGACAGTCGTATCGGCAAGTTTTGTGCAAGACATCATGAACGATAGCCGTGCGACACAACAGATCCTAATTTTAGATTGTCGCTTTACTCAAGCTTCAGCCGCTAGTGTTGCTGCTGCGCAGGATCGTGCTTCAGGAGATATCGCAAGTCAACTAGGAGGAAATCGCACGATTCTTTTATCGTCTGCAACTCAGTCATTCTTTCAACACAAAGGAAATGATATTTCCACTTATACGCGTTACCTAGTCGAAGGTCTAGAAGGTGCGGCAGACTTAGACGGCGATCGCTGGATTGCTGTTGACGAATTGCATGAATATATCAGCAGAAAAGCCGAAGCAACCGCCGCCAATATTGAGCCAGTTATCATAAATTCTCATAACAACAAAATTTTAATTGCTCCCGTAGCCGAGACGCAATCTCAAGAAAGTGAACCACTCGTATTACCAACCCGTAGGACAAGACTTTTTGCACCACTCGTCCAACATCGTAGCGTCCGCTTGCTTTTAGGAGTCAGCTTCACAACGCTAGTCACTTTAGTTGGAGCAACATATATTTTACAACGACAGCAGTTATTACAATTACCTTTTGGTAACTCGCTGGTTGCTGCGCCAAGAGATTACAGTCAAACCGCGCAAACACGCCTCGATCATGCAAAAACTGTTTGGTCACTCGCGACAACGCATGATGGTCAAACGCTGGTGAGTAGCAGTGGGGACACAACGATCAAAGTTTGGCATTTACCCAGTGGAAAACCGATCCGGACGTTATCAGGTCATACTGCTGCGGTTTGGTCAGTGGCGATTACTCCTGATGGGCGATCCTTAGTCAGTGGTAGTGGCGATAAAACAATTAAAGTTTGGAATCTTCGGACAGGCGAAGCGATCCGCACTCTGACGGGATCGCAAGATACCGTTTGGGCAGTTGCCATTAGTCAGGATGGTAACACGTTAGTTAGCGCTGACGGTAACAATACACTCAAAGTCTGGGATCTACCGTCTGGAAAATTACTCAGAAGCTTTGCGGCTGATACATCAAGGTTAAGGACAATCGCACTCAGTCCTGATGGACAAACCTTAGCGAGTGGTGGTCAAGGTCAAGATATCAAAATTTGGGATGTTAACACTGGTCAACTTATCCGCACGCTAGCCGCACACAAAAGTAAAATTATCACTGTTGCGATTAGTCCTGATGGCGAAACATTAGCGAGTGGTAGTAATGACGAAACCGTTGAAATCTGGAATATCCGCACAGGTAGATTAGTACGAACTTTGCACGGGCATACAGACCATGTAAACTCGGTAGCGATTAGTGCTGATGGTCAGTTTCTGGTAAGTGGTGCGGAAGATCGCGAAGTTAAATTATGGAGTTTGCGTACTGGTCAGCTATTACACACGTTTCAAGGACACCCTGGCGATGTTTACGCTGTAGCAATTAGCCCTGACGATCAAACCGTAATTAGCGGTGACAAAGAAGGGCAAATTAAATTTTGGCGATGATGAAGTGACAAAAAAGGTAGGACGTTGTTTGATATCCAGTTTAAGAAACGGCGATCGCGCTTTAATTGGTCATTAAAATAATATATCTATGCGCTCGGTTGCATGAATCTATAGACGCCTTTCGACTGAAGTCGAGGCTATTCAAACGAAGTGTGCGGAGGCACACTTAACTATCTAGCGGTGAATTGATTCGCGATCGCATTTATACATTTTTGTTACCTCATTAATTCAGGAGAAGTTAGATTGCCTACATTAGGAGTCAACATCGATCACATCGCAACTATTCGACAAGCACGCCGAACTGTAGAACCCGATCCTGTCGCAGCAGCAGTCCTTGCTGAACTTGGCGGCGCGGATGGGATTACTGTGCATCTGCGCGAGGATCGACGCCATATTCAAGAACGCGATGTCCGTTTGTTGCGAGAAACTGTACGTACGCACCTAAATTTAGAAATGGCAGCTACCGATGAAATGGTGGCGATCGCACTGGATATCAAACCGGATTACGTGACGCTGGTGCCCGAAAAACGCGAGGAAGTCACAACCGAAGGCGGTTTAGATATTGTTGGTCAACTCGACCGCATGAACGAGGTTGTCGATAAGTTACAATCTGCCGACATTCCTGTGAGTTTATTTATTGATGCTGATATTTCACAAATTGAAGCATCTGTCAAGGTCAAGGCTAAATTTATTGAGTTGCATACGGGGCGTTATGCAGAAGCCCATAACGAAGCGAGTAAACAACAAGAACTCGCCATCCTTTCGCAAGGTGCAAAACAAGCGATCGCCTCCGGTTTACGTGTCAATGCAGGACACGGATTGACGTATTGGAATGTCTACCCTGTGGCTTGTATTCCAGGAATGGAAGAACTCAACATTGGTCATACTATCGTTAGCCGTGCAGCTTTAGTCGGTTTAGAGCGTGCGGTACGTGAGATGAAACAAGCGATTCGTGGAGAAGTGTAAATTTCTCCTAAAATCAGAAGATAAAAAGTGAGACAATAACTACTCCCTAGTCGTTAACCTCTAGAGAGATGCAAACCTATTACTACGTATTAGCAAGTCAACGCTTTCTTGTTGAAGAAGAACCATTAGATGAAGTTCTCAGAGAACGCACGCGTAACTATCACGAACAAGCAAAAGAAATCGATTTCTGGTTAGTGACGCAGCCAGCCTTTTTAGAAGCGCCCGAAATGGCACAAGTTAAAGCTCAATGTCCTCAACCAGCAGCGGCGGTGATTTCTACCAATCCGCAATTTATCACTTGGCTGAAATTACGCTTAGAGTACGTCATCACTGGCGAATTTCAAGCACCATCGGCAACAATTCCCGATCCCTTAGCTTCGCTAGCGTCAATGTCGTCATAAGATGAAAAGCAACCGAAGTCAGGGGGATATTTACCAACGCGGAGCAATGCCACTATTCGGCTTAATTCTACTTTCTGCTGTTCGTTGGATGATGAGCCTGAATGTGGCAGCTGCCCAAACAACTTTGCCTAATTGCCAGCCACCTAAAGCGGGTGAATATCTTGTACTCGTGCGATCGCCAACGCCTGAAGCGCAAGAAAAACTACGTCGCGCCCTACCATCTAATACGAATAGCATCGTTTGCCGCTATCTCAACGAAACAGTAACGCGCACTGGCACTTTTACACAATTAGACAATGCCAATGCACAAGTGCAATCGATCCGATCGCTAGGTTTAGCTGCGTTTGTCGTGCGTTCTCCTAAAGAAACACCATCCGCGTCAACCGCAGCAGATCCCAAACCTTTAGGCGCAGGATATGCGGTGTTAGTTGAATATTTCAACCGCCCAGAAACCGCAGCACAAGTACAGCAATTTTTAGGAACTGACGTTGGTTTAACTTCCTACGCCCAGCGCAATTACTTACTCGCACTGCATACAACAGACCAAAACAAGGCGACTGAAACCTTAAAAAGGCTCAGCGATCGCGGCTTTTATGCTCTATTAGTAAACAGTCGTCAAGTCACGCTCATCCGCCCCAAAGCTTCACTGTAAATGACAATTACCCATTACCTATTACCAATCACCAACTAATACGCTGGGCTTGCTAGCCAAGAAATGGTAACGCCAAGAACTGAACCCACAATAACTTGAAACGGTGTATGTCCAAGTAATTCTTTGAGTCGGTCTTCGTTAAATTCTTTGTTTTCGTGAAATAGTTCGTCAATCATTTGATTGAGAATACGTGCTTGTTTACCCGCAGCTTGACGGACTCCCGCCGCATCGTACATGACGATAATCGCAAAAATCGTTGCGATCGCAAACTCGGTGCTTGCCCACCCCGCAGTTTGTCCAATCCCAGTAGCTAAGGCAGTAACAAGTGCGGAATGGGCGCTCGGCATTCCCCCCGTTGTGACGAGAACGCGCATATCCAATTTACGATTTTTGATTAACTCTACTACAAGTTTTGATGCTTGAGCGATGAGACAAGCTATTACAGCAACCAGCAGTACGCTGTTGTCTAGAATGTCGCCAAAGTCCTGCATGGTGTTTTGATGTCAGTTATAAAGAAAGGCTGATAGCTTTTAGTGCGTGCGGCTAGTGATAAATTCGGCGATCGCTTGTAGCGGTAGGGCTTTTTCTCCAAAAGAATCAAGTTCCGCAATTGCCGCTTGAATCAGTTGGCGTGCTTGACGCTGCGATTCTTCCAAGCCCCAAATACTCGGATAAGTTGCTTTTTGTGCTTGTAAATCTTTACCAGCAGTTTTGCCGAGTTCTTCTTGAGTCGCAGTAATATCCAGAATATCATCAACAATCTGGAATGCTAACCCAATATTTTGTGCATAACGAGTTAATCTTTGTAAGTCAGCTTCTGGCGCACCCGCTAAAATTGCTCCACAAGCAACACAAGCTTCTAACAACGCCGCAGTTTTGTGATTATGAATAAAGTTTAGCGTGTCAATTGAGACATCCGCTTTTCCTTCTGATTCTAGATCGACAACCTGACCGCCAACTAAACCCGCAGCACCCACCGCACGCCCTAGACGACTAATCACCTGTAAAACTCGCGGTGCTGGCACATTTTCGGTCTTCGCCGCAACATACTCAAACGCATACGCTAATAAGCCATCACCTGCTAGAATCGCAATATCCTCACCATAAACTTTGTGATTTGTCAACATCCCGCGTCGATAATCATCATTATCCATCGCAGGGAGGTCATCGTGGATGAGCGACATCGTATGAATCATCTCTAAAGCACAAGCTGTTGGTATTGCCATTTCTGTCGTACCGCCAGCTAGTTCGCAGGTTGCAAGACACAAAATCGGACGCAGCCGTTTACCGCCAGCTAACAACGAGTAACGCATCGCTTCATAAATTTTCTCTGGATAAGCGATCGGAATGGCACGATCAAGTGCCGCTTCAACTTGCGATTGTCGCTGTTGTAAATAAGCTGGTAGGTCAAATGGTACTTTTTCTTGAGGCGTTTGTGGGTTATCCGTTACTACCATTCCCGAATTCCTTCAGCTGCTGTGGTGTCCGTAACAATTTTACGGGGCTTTGGGAAGTTATGAATCACAAATTCAGTATTTGTCATATCATCTGTTGAAATAACCAGAATATTAGTATCGTTACGCTGTTATGAGTGGTTAGTTGCTAGTCAATAACTGAATTTGATATTGTTTACTAGTGGCGCTGTAAGTAACTTGTAAAGGTATTTTGTAATAACATCGCGACTGTCATCGGACCAATCCCCCCAGGAACCGGAGTAATATATTCGGCAACATTTTGCACCGCGTCAAAGTCTACATCACCGACTAAGCGGCTACTACCACTCGCATCTGTCACGCGATTAATTCCGACATCGACAACAACCGCCCCAGATTTTACCATATCTGCTGTAATCAGTCCTGGACGACCGACAGCACCAACTAAAATATCAGCAGATTGTGTAATTGTCCCTAAATCTTGCGATCGCGAATGCGCAATTGTTACTGTCGCATCGGCTTCGAGGAGCATCAAAGCTAAAGGCTTACCAACTAAAATACTGCGTCCCACAACAACCGCTTGTTTACCTTTGAGTGGAATTTGATATTCTTGCAACAGCCGCATCACTCCGGCGGGAGTACAGCTACGCAACCCTTGTTCCCCGCGCACAAGTCTTCCTAGGTTCGTAGGATGCAATCCATCCGCATCTTTATCAGGATCGATTTGATGTAATAATGCAACTGCATCTAAATGTTCGGGTAAAGGTAACTGTACTAAAATGCCATCAACTCGGTCATCTTGATTAAGGCGATGAATTGTCTGTTCTAGTTCTGATTGCGTTACTTCTACGCTGAAATGTTGCCCAAACGAAGCAATCCCCACATTCGTGCAAGCACGTTCTTTATTACGCACATACGCAGCGCTTGCAGGATTATCGCCTACCATTAATACTGCTAATCCTGGTGGGCGTCCAATCGAAGTTTGTTTTTGAATTTGTTCTTTGAGTTCGCTTTGCAGACGTTGCGCCAAAGCTTTACCATCGAGTAACTGTGCTTGCTTCATAACCATTTTTGGCACCTTCCTTTCGCAAGGCTGCTTGATGCAGCCTCGTTCTTGCATCAAAATCTTACTATTTAACTCTGATTTTTACGGGCAAGGCATTGCCTTGTTCCTCTGAATGTTTAATTGAAACGAATTTTTTCTAACAATACTGGGCGATCACCATTTCTTTGCATACGATTGAAATCTACTACTTTGTTAGTTGTGATGGTGCCAGTGACTATGCAATTTCTTCGTCAGGCGATCGCGCCACAACTCAAACCTCTCTACGTTTTACCTTCTCTCTTGCTGACTAGTTTACTAGGCTGTAGCAGCGTACCATCTGCACTCAACAGCATGAATGTAGGTTTTGGAGTTGATGTTTCCCAAATTGCTGATATCGAACCAACACGCGATCAAGACAAAACGATTTACGTTCAGGGTAGAGTCGCGGCGCTGGTTCCTTTAGTCGATTGGCTAGCTTACCAAGTCGAAGACGCTAGTGGCACAATTTGGGTATTAACGAATCAACGCAATATTCAACTTGAAGATCGCGTCTTAATCGAAGGAAAGCTACGCTATCACAGTATTCCCGTTGCAGAACAAGATTTTGGTGAAGCTTATGTCGAAGAACACCGCCAAATCGAACGTATCCCTGCGAAATGATCGATGAGTGAACAATTTGGTGTTGCGATCGCCATTCTCTATCGCCAAAATCAATTTCTCATGCAATTACGCGACGATATTCCTGGAATCCTCTATCCTGGTCATTGGGGTTTATTCGGCGGTCACATCGAACCTGGAGAACTTCCTGATACTGCTATCGTCCGAGAACTTCAAGAAGAAATTAGCTACACTCCACCTACAATATCTAAATTCGGCTGCTATTGTGATACAAGCGTTGTACGTCATGTTTATCACGCGCCTTTAACCGTAGAACTCGATCGACTGGTTCTTCATGAAGGGTGGGATTTGGGTTTATTAACACCTGAGCAAATTTTACAAGGTGAATGCTACTCTAAAAAAGCTCAAGATACTAAACCTTTAGGCACACCTCACCAAAAAATTTTACTGGACTTTATTGAGCTTAAGCTTTATTCGTAAGAAATACGCCCATTACTACTAAAATCCCACCTGCTAGAAGACTTAAAGTAATTTCTTCTCGTAATAAAACTGCTGCTAGCAAAATTGCTGATACTGGTACTAAATTAATAAAAATAGCCGCTTTAGCAGGACCTATTACTCTAACGCCTTCAGAATACCAAATAAAACCCAGCGCCGAACTTAAAAAACCTAAATACCAAATCACTAACCAAGTAACGAAATTAATTTGAAAAAAATGTTGTAAGATTCCTTCTGATAACGCAGGAAAAAATAAGGCAATAGTGCCAATCAAACAAGCATAAGTAGTAGCAACTAAAGGCGAAAGTTGTTGCATGGCTAGTTTACCAATTAGCGTATATGCAACCCAGCTAAAGACACAACCAAATAAAAATAGATCTCCTATACTTAGATTATCATCCAATATATTGACTACGTTCCCTCTACTAATTGCCAAAGCGGCTCCTAATAAAGAAACAATAATTCCTATTATTTTAAAAGCTGTAAGTTTATCTTTGAAAAATAAGGCAGAACCAAGCGCAATAAATGTCGGGTTTAAAGCGACAATCAACGCTGCGCGGCTAGCAGCAATGGTTTGTAAGCCAAGAAAAAAGAAAGCATTGTAGGCAAATACCCCTGTCATACCTAGTAAAATAACTTGTATGAGTTGCTTTTGATGAAGACGCGGTAACTGTCCTTCTTGCTTGAGCGTGAGAAAAAGTAAACAAATTGAAGAAACAGCAAAACGGCAGAATGCAGCAGAAAAAGGGTCTAAATCTTGAACAATGACTCTTCCTGCAATAAATGTACCGCCCCAAACTACTGCTGTTAATATTAATTTGAGATAAACTACCAATATTAAATCCTAATACCTATATTCTTTATTAGTATTTATATTAATCATGAAAAATGATAGCAGTTTTTATAAATTGTCATTGTTTTAAACGAACCATAAAGAGTATATTTTCCACAGGGTTTTTCGTTAGCGCAGCGCTAGCTTAGCGAAGGCGTTAAGCTAGGACAAAAAGAAAAAAAACTGTAAAGATATTCTCCAAAATATAAATATTATTTTAATTTTTTATTGAGTTGAACTAAGATTCAGTAAAATTATAGTATAATTCATCAGTAAAAATTTAGAGCCGCATGATTTAATCAAGAAGTGTAGTAGGAAATAAGTTATCTGATATAACTAAATATCCTGCCCTACGTTATGATAACTATCAGTAAAAATTTTATAAACTATCTACAGTAAATTAAGTACAAGGCTACGGCGTATAACTGATTATTGACTGCGATGAACAATTCCTCCTCTGCATCTACTTCCACGGAACTTGATGGCAAGCCGATGCTGCGTAATGCGGACTATCGGAAACTGGATATCACCAAACTTTCACCGATGTACCAGCACTTTGTGCAAGTGAAAGAGCAATATCCGAATACTATACTACTTTATCGATGCGGAGACTTTTTTGAAACCTTCTTTCTCGATGCGCTGACAGTGTCGCGAGAATTAGAACTGGTGCTGACAAGTAAAGAGGGAGGAAAGGAAATTGGGCGCGTACCCATGACAGGAGTACCGCATCATGCATTAGAGCGGTATTGTGCAATGCTAGTTGAAAAGGGGTATGCGATCGCAATTTGCGACCAAGTTGAAGATGCAGAAATCGCCGCCGCCCAACATCGTCAAGTGCGCCGAGAAGTGACGCGGGTACTCACTCCAGGAACACTTCTAGATGACGGAATGCTGCAAGCACGACGCAATAACTTTTTAGCAGCAGTTGTCATTGCGGGTAATCACTGGGGGTTAGCGTATGCAGATATTTCTACTGGCGAGTTTTTGACAACGCAAGAAAGTAATTTAGAGCAACTGACGCAGGAATTAATGCGGTTGCAACCTTCAGAGGTTTTAGTTCCGACAAATGCGCCAGATTTAGGCAGTTTACTACGTCCTGGAGAAACTTCCGAGCATTTACCAGCGTGTTTACCACCTGCATTTTGCTACGCCTTGCGATCGCATACGGCGTTTACGCAATCAGAAGCGCGACAACGCTTAATTCAAAAATTTCGCGTGCGATCGCTGGAAGGATTAGGTTGCGAACATCTTCCGCTTGCAGTAAGGGCTGCGGGTGGGTTGTTGCAGTATCTAGAAGAAACGCAAAAAGAAAACCCGATCGCGTTACAAGCTTT
This sequence comes from Gloeocapsa sp. PCC 7428, assembly GCF_000317555.1. Lineage (GTDB taxonomy): Bacteria > Cyanobacteriota > Cyanobacteriia > Cyanobacteriales > Chroococcidiopsidaceae > Chroogloeocystis. Next base: position 1,184,911 of record NC_019745.1, on the reverse strand, counting down.
ACGCACATACACGATTAGCGATTACTTGATACTGGATCACCAAAGTCGGCGCAATTTAGAAATTACGCAAACAGTACGCGATGGGACGTTTCATGGTTCGTTGCTGTGGGCATTAGACCGTACAAGTACCGCAATGGGTGGACGCGCTTTGCGTCGTTGGTTTTTGCAACCACTGATTGATATCAAGGGCATTCACGCCCGACAAGACACAATTGAGGAATTAATCGAAGATAGTTCGCTACGGCAAGATTTACGCAGTTGTTTGCGACAAATTTATGACTTAGAAAGATTAACAGGTCGTGCAGGTTCTGGCAGTGCAAATGCAAGAGACCTTGTCGCTTTAGCAGATTCGTTAGCCAGGCTTCCCGAAATCGCGCGGATTGTAGAAACAGCAAGATCGCCTTACCTACGGGCGTTGCAAAAAGTCCCTGCTGTATTAGAAGAATTAGCCGCAAAACTCCGCAATTATCTTGTTGAATCACCACCGATTCTCCTTTCGGAAGGTGGCTTGATTCGCCCTGGTGTTCACTCACAACTCGATGAAAGACGCACTACCGTAGAAGCGGATCAGCAGTGGATCGCGAATTTGGAAGTCGAGGAACGCCTTAAGACAGAAATTCCCACACTAAAAGTAGGTTACAACAAAACGTTTGGTTATTACATCAGTATTTCTCGCAGTAAAGCCGATCAAGTTCCTCAGCATTACATCCGCAAGCAAACCTTAACGAACGAAGAACGCTATATTACTCCTGAGTTGAAAGAACGTGAAAGCCGCATTCTCAACGCTAGAGACGATTTAAATCGCTTAGAGTATGAAGTTTTTGCCCAATTACGCAGTGAAGTTGCCGAACACGCAGAATTGATTCGCAACATATCGCGTGCGGTAGCGGCCGCAGATGTGCTATGTGGTTTAGCTGAAGTAGCAGTTTATCAAGGTTACTGCCGTCCAGAAATGGTGGAAGGGCGAGAAATTCATATTGTCGATGGGCGTCACCCTGTCGTCGAACAATCTTTGCCTGCGGGATTTTTTGTCCCCAATTCTACGTTTTTGGGTAGTAGCGACGATCAATCCCCCGATCTCATTATTCTCACTGGACCAAACGCCAGTGGCAAAAGCTGTTATTTGCGTCAAGTAGGATTAATTCAGTTAATGGCGCAGGTGGGAAGTTTTGTTCCCGCAAGTTCTGCACGGTTAGGAATTTGCGATCGCATCTTTACGCGCGTCGGTGCAGTAGACGACTTAGCAACAGGTCAATCAACGTTCATGGTTGAGATGAACGAAACTGCAAATATTCTCAATCATGCCACGCGGCGATCGCTTGTGCTGTTAGATGAAATTGGTAGAGGTACAGCAACGTTTGATGGTCTTTCGATTGCTTGGGCGGTAGCAGAATATTTAGCAACTGAAATTCAAGCGCGGACAATCTTTGCAACACACTACCACGAGTTAAACGAACTTGCTTCAATTTTGACGAACGTAGCTAACTACCAAGTCACTGTGAAAGAATTACCCGACCAAATTATCTTTTTACATCAAGTCCAGCCAGGGGGTGCGGATAAATCCTATGGTATTGAAGCCGGACGCTTAGCCGGATTGCCAACTGTCGTGATTCAACGTGCCAAGCAAGTAATGGGACAAATTGAAAAGCACAGTAAAATTGCTGTGGGACTGCGTGAAGGAATTGCTGTAGAACGCCCTATCATAAAGGCAAACTAACTATTGACTTTTTGCTTAATGTATGCATCTGATTGACCAGGGATGAGGACTTTTCCCTCTTGATCGCATATTCCAGCTTTAGCAACACCATGTACGATAATCTTGCCGTTACCGATTGCTTTTGTGTAATGTTCGTGATGATGACCGTGAAAGACAGCTTTGACTCCTAGTGATACAGCCAGGTCATCAAGTTCTTTAAAACCGTAGCGATGGCACGAAGGTGCTTCATGCGTCACTAAAATATCTGCTTGCTGATGCCAAAGCGCTGCATAGTGTTGCCAAAAAATACTCGCATGATGTTTACGCGGAATGCCACCACGCCAACGTTCGCCTTTACCGCAGATCGACAACAGGTCGTTCGGACTAGGAAATCGTGGTGCAGCAGGAGGACGCCAGATTTTCGCGCGAAACACGCCGCCCAATCCAGCGATACGCACGCCAGCGATCTTAACAACGCGACCGTGTAAATTACGGTGCGCTAATTTTGATGAAAATAAATTGTCGTACCAACGGTCTTGATCCGCGTCGTGATTACCGTGGATGAACCAAATTTCGGTTTTATTCAGGATGGCAGCTAATTCTTCATCTAGCGATCGCTCTAAGTCAAAATCACCTAGCAACACGACTGCTTGCGGAGAATATGTTTTGACTGCCTGAATCACAGATCTAAAATCACCGTGCGGATCTCCACCGAATAAAATCATTAAGTTGAAAGTGCAACTCCCTATTGTAATAAGGATCGCATATTTGTAGCCGATGTTCCTTGACCAAAAGATGGATCAAAGCTTAAGCGCTAAGACGTATATTCAGAAGTTCTTTAGGAGTTATATTTTCTCTACCTTTCCTAATCTTGATTCTATTATCCGCGATTCTGTAACATTTTTTAATAAAATGCCGGATTAAGCATTACACTTCATTGCAAAATGAGACAATGGTGAAGCCGCACGTGATAATTTCGGATGTGGATTAACCCGCACAGGACTAGTAAAGGAGAACACCGTGGCAATGCAATCAAAGGAGCTAAAACAATATTCAGTGCGTGAGGATTTCAGCGAGTATGTAGCACATCTTCAGCTTCATATGACTTTACAAGCTCGGAATTTAGTTCCTAACCTCAACCCCAAGGTAATTGACAGCCGCGAACATCTACTCCATCAAACACAAGCAACGATTGAAAAATTTATTTCTCGCCAGGCAATATCGTAAGTGTCGTGCCGCTGTTATATCATCAAGCGCAGCGGGCGATTGTGTAGATTCATAATCAAGATACCAGACCTTAACACACCTACTAAGTGCTAAGGTCTTTTATATATTGGTATATTTTAGAGATATGTTGAGAAAATTTTGTCAGATATTTAAAGCTGAAAATCAATTTCCGTAAGGTCTTGCGGCGTTTAAATTCGGAAAAGCCAGAAATCCGTACTTAAGCAGAACAGCGATCGCCGAGCTTTTGCCGTTAAGATAATTGCAGCGACACCTTTTAACTTCAGGCTGAATGGCGGCCCGATCTAATATGACTTCCATGCCTCCTCAAAATCAAAGCCTAGTCATAAGACCCGTTCAATACCGAGATCTGGAGGGTATTGAACGCCTAAGTGCTGAATCCTTCGAGGCGGAACAATCAAGCACCGCCAAAAACGCTATGCGATCGCACTTCAGCCCACTGCGTCGTTGGTTTGGACTGCTCAAGTGTTTAAGCCTTTTTCCTAATCCGCTACAGTACCGCTTCTGCATCTATGTAGCTGAGCAATACCGCCAGGTGCAAGGTATGATCCAAGTTGCACCTTTTAACCGTACGCGTAGCACGTGGAAAGTTCAGCAAGTAGCTGTGGATGCGAAAGCCCGTACTCAAGGAATTGGTTCGCAGCTTTTGCGCTACTGTTTTGAAGCAATTGGTGAAGCTCGCACGTGGCTACTAGAAGTTAATGTCAACGACAAAGAAACCTTGGCGCTTTATCGTCAAAATGGGTTTCAAACCTTGGCACAGATGACATACTGGGAAATCGAGCCAAGCTTATTACAAGAATTAGCCGCGAGAGAACCTGATTTACCAAACTTGCTCCCTGTTAGCAATGCAGACGCCCAGTTGCTCTATCAATTAGATACCGCATCGATGCCACCTTTAGTCCGTCAAGTGTTTGACCGCGAGATTCACGACTTTAAAACAAGTCTTCTCGGCGCACTAATTGAAGGGCTAAGGCAATGGCGGAGTAAAACTGAGGTTGTGAGCGGTTATGTATTTGAACCGCAACGCAAAGCAGCAATTGGTTATTTTCAGTTACGGATGTGCCGCAAGAATGAAAAGCCGCACGTTGCGACTTTAACAGTACATCCTGCGTATACTTGGCTGTATCCAGAATTATTATCTCAACTAGCGCGTATTGTTCAAGACTTACCACCTCAGTCTTTACAACTCGCTTCGGCAGATTACCAACCAGAACGCGAAGAATATCTAGAGCAAATTGGAGCCAAGCGTGTAGAACATACATTAATGATGTCACGCTCTGTCTGGCACAAAATTCGTGAGTCTAAATTCGCATCTTTAGAAGGTCTACAATGGCCTGAAGTCCTCCAAGGCTTACAGCCAGCGCGGAAACCTGTACCTGGTGGTATGTCTTGGCTGCCAGACACTCCATTAAAGCTCAAAATGAATTCACAAGCGCATTTTGCCAATCAGTTTAATGTGTCAGATGCAACGCACGCAACAAGTAGTCACGAAGAAGATTCGTTGCAACATCAGCTAGACGACGAGGTAGAAAAGTAAATAATGTCAGAAGCTAGTCATTTACATGTCACTAGCAACCGTCAAACTGTGGATAGTGCGATGGAAAACATAAGCAGACGACGCTTTATTTCCGCGCTAGGATTAGATATCGGTCGTAAACGAATTGGTGTCGCCGGATGCGATGGCACAGGTTTAATTGCTTCAGGACTAACAACCATCGAGCGCAAATCTTTTGATTTGGACTTGGCACAACTCAAGTCGCTTGTTCAAGAGCGTCGTGTTCAAGTATTAGTTGTTGGTTTACCTTATTCAATGGATGGTTCTTTAGGTAAACAAGCACAAGAAATACAAAAATTAGCGAGTAGATATGCTCAGGCTTTGCAATTGCCGTTGGAATATATCGATGAGCGATTGACTTCATTTCAAGCCGAACAATTACTACAAGCACAAAATATTTCGCCGTCGCGCAACAAAGGACTTATTGACCGTAAAGCAGCAGCTTTGATTTTGCAGCAATGGTTAGATGAACGCCGTACGTAGGTAGGGGTTTAGCATGACCAAACTTGATACAAATCACATTTTTAAATTGATTTGCTGCTGATTAGCAAAAAGCCTGTAATATTAGGAGGTTAGTCACACCAGCGTGATATTCTGAAAGCTAACCAACACTGCCTAAAAGAGTTCATCCATAGGTAGTTTTCTAGTGTAGGTAAGTAAATTACCGACGTCCTTGTCAGATAAGTTGACGGTTCTTACTATCGGCTATGTTTCCATCTGAATTTTCTGAAGATAATGAGCAATCCCATGCTAGCTCCGTCACGCTGACGGATGAAGCAGGACGCGAACTAACTTGTTATGTAGAGCGATCGCTTTACGTAGACAATCAAGAGTATCTATTGCTACTTCCCGTAGACTCTGCGGTAGAAATTTTCGCTTGGCAAGGTGACGGCGAGGAAGAAGAAGCTGTTCCTGTCGAAGACGAAGAAACTATCGACAGAATTTTCGGCACAGCCGAAGCTGTCCTCGCTGAGCAGAATTTAGTCTTAAAGCACACCGCGTTTGCTTTGACTGTTGCGGGTGAATTACCACCTGTTGAAGAAACTGAATTATTTACGCTGGAAATTGAGGAAGACGGCACCGAGCTAGAACCCGAACAATTACAGTTATTAGCAAGTTTCTACCACGAAGAGCAAGAATACGCGGTATACACTCCCTTAGATCCACTATTATTTTTCGCAAGAGCAAATGGTAGCGGAAAACCAGAGCTACTTTCTCCTGAGGAGTTTCGCAAAGTCCAACCACAGTTAGAAGAACAGCTATTCGATGAAATGGAATAGTAAAAAAATAAGCGTGGGCATCAACGGTATTGCATCTTCTGCTAGATCCCAGGCTATTGAAAGCTAAAGTTCAATTAGCAAGAAAAGTGGTGCAAAAAGTATTTAAGTGGTCGCTCATTTTAGGTCTGCCGCTGGCATTAGGATTAGGTATTTTGGCAGGTAAAAACTGGTGGAATTCCATAAGTTCGCCACCGCAATTAATGGAAGCATCCGCTGTACCAGAAATTCCTGAAGCTCAAATTGTCAAGTTTCAAATTCCTCAAGGTACAGCAACGCAGCAAATTGGGCGCGATTTAGAAGCCGCAGGGCTGATCCGCTCTGCAAGAGCATGGGACTTATGGGCGCGCTGGTTGAAGTGGCAAGATCCAGACGGCGAGTTTAAAGCAGGAACTTATGCGTTGTCACGAACACAGTCGCTTGAAGCGATCGCTAGGCAAATTTGGCAGGGCAAAGTGATCGAGTTGAGCTTTACAATTCCCGAAGGCTGGTCGATACAGCAAATGGCAACGTACTTTGAAGCGCAAGGATTCTTTCCTGCCACAGAGTTTATCGCCGCAGCGAGTACGGTTGACCGCAGTAAATACCCTTGGCTACCTGCGGATTTACCCCACCTCGAAGGCTTTTTGTATCCAGATACCTATAAGTTAAACGGCGACCAAATTACAGCGCAAGCTGTGGTTAATCAAATGTTGCAGCGCTTTGAACAATTAGCACTACCTTTGTATGAACAACAACGCAATCAAACACAACTTGACCTTCGTGAATGGGTAACGCTTGCAAGTATAGTTGAAAAAGAAGCCGTCGTAGCAAACGAACGCCAAACAATCGCCGGAGTATTTGTACGTCGGTTAGAGGAAGGATTACCTTTAGGCGCTGATCCTACTGTGGAGTATGGCTTGGGTATTCGTCAAACTGCCGATCAGCCCTTGACGCTCGCTCAGGTGAATACACCTTCTCCTTACAATACATACATTAATCCTGGATTACCACCAACACCAATCGCTAGCCCTGGAATTGCAAGTCTTCAAGCAACACTCAACCCTGAAGATACTCCTTATCTTTACTTTGTTGCTCGGTACGATGGTACGCACGTCTTTAGTCGGACTTTATCCGAACACGAGGCAGCACAAGCTGCAATTCGCAGACAACAGCAGTTAAAAAGACAATAAGCTAAGTTAAAAATTACAGCACACCAGGGGTGGATCTAGCTAAAAAAGATACTTTACTTACTGTGGCTGATTATTTTATCGAGAAAGTATACTTGATTCCTCTACCGTCACTTTGAGCAGAACATGGATTGGAACGAACTATTGCAGCCAGATCTCATTCTTGAAGGTTCTATTCTTCAGCTAACACCTGATGTTCTGCGGCAGTATCAAATCAAAGGGCTAGTGTTAGACGTAGATGAAACGCTTGTACCAATCAAAGCTGCTGAAGCATCGCCAGAGTTGCAGCAGTGGGTAGCCCATACCCGAACAGTCGCGGAAATGTGGTTGGTGAGTAATAACCTCAGTGATACACGTATTGGCGGTATTGCTCGTTCCTTGAACTTACCTTACATTTGTGGCGCAGTTAAGCCTTCTCGCCGCAAATTAAGGCAGGCGCTGGCGGCAATGGAGCTACCCGTTGAACAAGTCGCGATGGTAGGCGATCGCCTGTTTACCGACGTATTGGCAGGAAATCGTTTGGGGATGTTTACGATTTTGGTAGAACCATTTGTGACTCCTGGCGAAGCGGTTCGTTCTTATCCCATCCGCAACTTTGAAGTCGTATTATCGCAGGTGATGGGAATATCACTGCCAGCAAAAAAACAAAAATTAGACAATTAGAATAGCTTAAAAAGCCGAAATCTTGAGAAAACTTGCTGGCATTATAGATCAAGAAAGCAGGAGGTAAAGGTCAAAAGGCAGAAAAAAGGCTTTTAGGTTCTAGAAAATAATTCCTTGCGCTACCCTCATGGTTTGAAGACCTTAAAATCATTGATAAACAACCTAAACGATAAATATCTTCAGCGCTCATCTGCTAAATTTGATATTTATTAATGAAATTAGCTTTCTCTGCTATCTGCCTGTTTCTTCATAACTTAATAGAGCCTTCGTTTTTACCAATCGTGAAGCTGGCACTTTACAATTGAGATTTAGAACAATCGCGCTTCTCATAATGCCTCAAACCCTTGTCGTCAAAATTGGCACCTCAAGTCTGACACAACCTGAAACAGGTCAACTGGCGCTTTCTACCATTGCGATGTTGGCAGAAGTTTTAACCCAACTGCGACGGCAAGGTCACAAAGTCGTATTAGTGTCTTCTGGGGCTGTAGGGGTAGGTTGTGCGCGATTAGGTTTAGTCGAACGCCCAAAAGCGATCGCGCTTAAACAAGCCGTCGCCGCAGTCGGTCAAGGACGGTTGATGCGCGTGTATGATGATTTATTCACAACGCTACAACAACCGATCGCGCAAGTTTTGTTGACTCGTAGTGACTTGATGGAACGCAGCCGCTACCTCAATGCTTATAACACTTTTCAAGAGCTACTTGGACTAGGCGTTATTCCGGTAGTTAACGAAAACGATACGGTTGCTGTAGAAGAATTAAAGTTTGGTGACAATGATACGCTGTCTGCTTTAGTGGCAAGCTTAATTGAAGCCGATTGGTTATTTTTACTGACAGATGTAGACCGGTTATATTCTGCTGATCCGCGTTTTGTGCCTGATGCTAAACCGATAATGCTTGTTGAGAATATTGCACAGTTAACTCATTTACAAGTCAGCGATCGCGGTTCGCAATGGGGAACCGGTGGTATGGTTACGAAAGTCACAGCCGCAAGAATTGCGACAGCAGCGGGTGTTCGTACGGCAATTACTGAAGGACGATCTCCTTACAATATTACTCGCATCTTGCAAGGCGAACCACTGGGAACGCAGTTTGAACCACAACCGCAGCCCACAAATGCACGAAAGCGCTGGATTGCTTATGGTTTAATTCCTGCTGGTAAGCTTTACCTCGATTCTGGTGCGATTACCGCAATCAGTCAAGGTGGTAAGTCTTTATTAGCCGCAGGAATTAGCACAGTTGAGGGAGAATTTGACAGCCAGGAAGCGGTGCAGTTATGCGATCAGCATGGTAATGAAATCGCTAGAGGAATTGTTAACTATAGTAGCAACGAACTCAAGCGTATCCGTGGGCGACATTCTAAAGAAATCTCGGCAATTTTGGGCTACGAAGGTGCAGAAACTGTCGTTCATCGTGATAATCTTGTTTTGATTTAGACTCTAGGATGAATGAATTGTGTGTTTGATGGGCGGTGCGCGACAATTTCAAACCGCACACTTAAGCCTTTCATTGCATCTACTAGATGTGATAGAAGTGCATAGATAAAAATAATGACACCTAGCATCTCGAAAAATTCTTCAATACCTGCTATCAACGCATAACCCATGTTTTGTTCGCCGTAAACTTGTGCATAGTATCCACCAATCGCTTCGATACCAATTGCACCACTTACAAAAATTACACCGGCTAACAGAATGAGTTGACGAGTCTTGCTTGGGAGATTTTTAAGAAACTTTGCAAATGCAAGTAAACACACTAAAACAAATACAATACCAGGAACTATCCAAGCATAATGCAGTAAACCACTAGCATTGAACATGGAACGCAAAGGATCAGTCATTCGCTCATGAAGACTTGTAATCTCATCTATAGCAAGACAAAGAAAAATAATCGATAGTGCAACCCAGTGACGCACTTGGCGATCGCCTCTTACGTGCTTCGCGTAAGCAATAATTGCAAGTAATATTGAACTTATGAGTAACAAACCCATTGCGTAAATTGTTGGAATATTAAGCTCTCGATCTAAGTTAAGCTGTTCCGCAATAAAATCTCTGGAAACGTAATCAGGTAAAAAGTGTTCAGTAAATTGCCCCACTAAGTGAGCACCTAGCAGGGCAACTGCTATATAAAATAGTAACCGAGTAGTTTTGTAAGGAGAAACAGGAATTTCTAATTTTTGACGTGGTATGTGTACCAGTTGCTTAGCATCTACAGATTCCAAATGACGTTGATAATCTTTTTGAACTAGACGCAGATTTTTCTGCGAACTACGTTCGGGTAAAACAACTTTTTCGATTAAGTAATCAAGCGTTTGTTGTCTAATCCAACCCTTTTTAACTAAAATTTCCCCTAGACGTTTTTTTTCTGACCGTTGAGCCGCAAGTGCTGCTTTTAGTTGCTCAGAACTGATAAAACCAGCTTCAATCAGATATCTTCCTAGTGGCTTCTGCTGCTCGATATCTTTCTTAACCTTAGTCACCATTAGCAATTCCTCATCCTGATGATCGCGTTGCCCATCATCATGACAACGCATTGTCTTTACTATGAATCTTTATAGTGTCATCATTGAAGACTAGATTAAGATGAGTTTAAGGAATCTTTGACTAGCTTGAGACTAAATTAATGATTAGTTAAAGATTAATGCATTGAGCGTCTGACGTGTTAGTTTAAATCTACAAATACTATTACTTAAGCGAAAATCACTTTAATAGAGGTGAGTTCTCTACTTAAAGCGATCTTGTGAGTAGCATTCTTGTTTCCAGCAGCTTTCAAGGATTTGTACTCTGTATATATATTGAAACCGTCGTGGATCTAATATAAATTCTGTTTTTTGATCGAACAAAGGTTGATTCAAGTATTGCAACAATGGAAAGTTTACAATGCTATGTTTTAGACTCATAATATTTTTGGATATTTATGACAATAGGCAGTTTTTGATCAGAATAAAAACTTAAAGACAACTTACTGCTACGTCAACCCTGCCATAAAAACCAATTATTTTTCCTGGTGAAGAATACTGAATATTCAAATCATCTTGAGTCTGAATCTGTAATTTTGCGGTTGTGATGAAATATTATTTATGGCATTAGCATTTTGTAATATTGCTGAATGAATTTGAATCTCGCAAACTAACTCAACTACATCATTAAACTTGTGGTAGTAGTAGCCGAAAAATATCTACAGCAATCCCAATTCAATTATGAGAGTCTAGGAAGACCCAAACCTCGTTTGTGACTTTCTTCATGCTAGAAGCTCTTAATGTACTTCATTAGCTATTTTCTTATAGCCGTTTCTCACAATTCATTTAAGATTACTATATTAACAATTACGCATTGAAACGGTTCGCCTGAGCGAGTGATGCTTTCAGAAGCGCCCGAATCATATTAAAACCGCGCTGCAATCGCGCAGGTTGCTTATATAAACGTTCCATCAACAAAACACCCTCAATCATTGTCAGCAGTTGTTCGGCTAGTTCTTCAGGAGTGATGTGCGTTTGCAGTTGAGATTGACCGGCTTGCAGTAATTGAGCGATCGCACTTTGCCACTCGTCGAAAACTTGAACTAAATGCTCTTGAAACGAAGTATCATGTTCGACTAAATCGACAATCAAATTACCTAACAGACATCCCGCGCAGTTAGGGTCAGAAAGATGTTTTTCCTCTAAGCGATCAATCATCCAAAAGAGATTTGCGATCGGGTCTCTAGATGCATTCATTGCGGGTATCAGGATAGCAGCTTTAAGTTCGCTCCATTTAAAGTCAATGAGTGCGTGCGCCAGTTCGTCTTTTGACTCAAAATAGTTGTAAAAACTACCAGAAGACACTTGACTAACCGCAAAGAGTTCCTTCAGCCCTGTTGATTGAACGCCTTGACGATGAATCAGTTCTCCAACTGAGGACAAGATATCCTCGCGAGTGCGCTTGAGATTGACCATAAACGTAAGTAGCTGCTATCCCACAGTTTTTTATTTTATTTCTGTTACTTGTGTTACAGCAAATCGCTTTACCACTTCTTGTAAGGTAGAAATTTACCATTCATGATCACTTTGACACGATCGCCCTTCGGATCTTCTTCTTTTTCTACCTCTAACGTAAAATCAATCGCGCTCATAATGCCATCGCCAAACTTTTCGTGAATGACTTCCTTAATTGGCATGCCGTAGACTTGCATGATTTCGTAGAAGCGATAGATAAGAGGATCTGTAGGTACAACAGGGCCTAATCCCTTGGTAGGGTAAGCCGTGAGTTCGGGTATTAAATCTTGACTGAGATCCAAAGCATGAAGGATCTTGCTTGCTTCATCTTCCGAAGCACTTGCTTGACGATACATCACAGTAGCAATCCATACCTCATCACGCCCGACAGCTTTTTCGAGATCGGCAAAGCTTAAACCTTTTGCTTGCTTGGCAACTAGCAATTTCTTCGTAACTTCAGGAATCTCGATTGACATCACCTACTCCTTACAATTCTTACTAAGCGTTCACTTTGATTCGTGCTTCTTCTACAGCCCGCGTTTCCCTCGATAAATGCATTTCTAATTCAGCTTTTAACTCATGATACGCTGGGTACTGGTCTAAACACTCGCGCTTGCGCGGTCGGGGAAAAGGAATATCTAAAACTTCAGAAATTCGAGCCGAAGGCGATCGCGTCATCATAACAATCTTGTCCGAGAGTAACAGCGCTTCTTCAATACTGTGAGTAATGAGGATAACAGTTTGCCGCTGTTGTTCCCAAATTCGCGCCACTTCGTCTTGCAAAAAACCACGCGTCAGCGCATCTAAAGCCCCGAATGGTTCGTCCATCAGCAAAATTTTGGGATTAATCGCTAGGGCGCGGGCAATGCCTACTCTTTGTTTCATCCCGCCTGAGAGTTCGTGAGGATGCTTGCGTTCCGCGCCGTGTAGCCCTACTAAGTCGATGTAATCGCGAGCAATGTTTTTCTGTTGGGCAAGCGGCATTTGCGGGTATACTGTCTCAATCGCAAAGCGAATATTCTCGATAACGGTCATCCACGGCATCAGGGCATAGTTTTGAAACACAACGCCGCGATCGGGACCTGGTTTGTGAATTTCGACTTCATTCAGCTTGACTGAACCGCGTGTTGGTGGGGTGAGTCCAGCAATAATATTGAGTAAAGTTGATTTGCCACAACCAGACGGACCAATAATTGAGACAAAGGTATTTGCTTCGACTTCTAGGTTAATATCTGCTAGCGCTACAAAATCTGAGGAAGTACGTCGTAGTAATTTATCTTGCCAACTTTGCCGCCCTGGATATACTTTGAAAACATGATTCAAAGCAAGTTGGGCAGAAGTAGCGCTAATTGTATTAACAGGATCAATGTGTGAAGAAATCATAATAGCGTCAAGACTTACTTAAAGTTACCAACGACTCAGCTTACTCCTCGGTTTGTCGCACTATGTTGCTATCTTTGCTGTCCAAAAGAAACCCAGGTTTGCAGCAATCCAAATATTCGGTCTAGCAGTAAACCAACGAGTCCAATCACAATAATTGCAGTGAGGATACTCGTAATTTCTAGGTTGTTCCACTCGTTCCAAATAAAGTAGCCGACTCCGGTTCCACCAACGAGAATTTCTGCTGCGACAATGACTAACCAAGCAATACCAATACTGATGCGCAGTCCAGCGACAATACTAGGTGCAGCAGCAGGAAGAATGACTTTCCAAATTGTGCGCCAGCGCGAAGCACCTAGGGTACGCGCGACATTAAGAACGGCAGGATCGACATTGCTTACGCCAAATTTAGTATTGATGAGTGTAGGCCAAAGGCTCGTAATTGCGATGACAAATAAGGCGGTATTTTCGGAGTCTTTGAGTAAACCTAGTCCTAGCGGTAGCCAGGCGAGGGGCGAGACAGGTTTGAGAATTTGAATATAAGGGTCAACAGCTTTAGAAACGACGTCGGATAGTCCGATTAAAATACCTAGAGGAATTGCGATCGCCGAACCAATCAAAAAGCCTGTAACGACTCTTCTTAAACTGGAAAGTACGTGCCAGCCAATGCCTTTATCATTAGGACCATAGTCAAAGAATGGGTCGGAAACCCAGCCCCAAAAGGCTTGCAATGTTTGACTTGCCGATGGCACGAGTTGCGAGAAGATATTTAGCTGTGCTCCGAGTTCCCAAACTCCCAGAAATAACAGTAGTAAAATCAGAAATAGCACAAATGCTTGTACGTTATTATTAAGCCAGATGGGTGCGGATTTACGGCGCGATATTGTCTTAGCCATAGCTCCTCAAACGTTAAATTTTTGGCTTTGTTGTTCTAAATAAGCTGCCGGATTTGCTGGGTCAAAGGTGTCAAACTTGAGGTTTTCGACTCTTGTTTCTTCAGTAGGTGGATTTTGCCCTAATTCGATCGCGAGTTCTCTTGCTAAGTCGGTCATGTAAATCTGTTCCGCAATCTGGGGATAGTCTGCTTTCTCAGCTGGCATCAAATCCCACCGCACCAACTGCGAGGAAATCCATTTGGCAAAGCTTTTCCAAGGATATGGGTCGAATCCAATGCGATCGGGTACGTTGAGAGTATTTCCTAATCCATCTTCAAAGTTGCCTGTCATGACGGCTTGCAATACAGGTTCAGGCTGATTGAGGTACCGACGTTCTGAAAGTACCTTCGCAATCTCGGTGCGATTTTCAGCGGCATTGGCGTGTGCGGCTCCATCAATAATTGCTTTATTGACTGCGCGGAAGGTGTTAGGATGTGCGTCGATCCACTGTTGACTAGCGGCAAAAGCACAGCAAGGATGACCATCCCATAAATCTTTTGTCAACATATGAATAAAACCAATGCCTTCAAATACCGCACGTTGACCAAAATTGTCGGGCATTAAAAAAGCATCAATCTGCCCTGCGGACATCTGCGCTACAGAGTCGGGCGGTGGCACAATTTGAATCGCAACATCGGTATCTGGATTCAACCCTCCAGATGCTAAGTAATAACGTAATAACAGATTGTGCATTGAATAAGGAAAAGGAACTGCAATCGTCATTCCCTTAAAGTCCGCAGGACCTTGAATGCGATCGCGATGCTTCAGTGCAACTGCGATCGATTGTCCGTTAATATTCTCGATACTTGCAAGTTGAATTGGGAAAGTGGTAGAACCTAAACCTAAAGTCACTGCAATTGGCATTGGTGAGAGCATATGATACGCATCCAGTTCACCTGCGATCGCTGATTCTCTCACTGCTGCCCAATTCGGCATTTTCCGTAATGTGACATTTAAGCCGTGTTTTTGATAAAAGCCTAATGGTTCTGAAATGACAATGGGCGTTGCACACGCAATCGGAATAAAGCCAATTGTTAAATCGGTTTTTTCAAGGTTTCCAGGGGTGCTAGCTTCTCCTGATGATTGTGTGGTATTTGTGTTGTTTCCTCCTGCACAACTAGCTAAGGTTACAATTGCGGCTGTTGCTGCTACTTTTATTAAAAAGTTTCTTCGTCGAAATCTACTCGCCCGCAAAGTATCATTAAAAAACTCTGTTGCATGAGGTCCAAATGCTGCCGCAAACGCTTCTTCTAATCCTCCTGCTTGTTTGATTAAGTCGTTACATATTCGCTGTTGTTCTGGCTCAGCTTTGGCAAGCATCTGTAGCACTAAAGTTTTTCTCAATTCTGCATGAGTAAATTTTTCAGCTAGCTTCAGTGTTTCAGGTTTATATTGCCCCATTGCAATTAAATCGGCAACCAAATCTGCTGGATCTTGGGGCATTCCTTCAATGAATCTCCAATGATCTTCTGAGGCATGAAATCCGCCACAAGAACATCTCAATTTATCTAAAGTATAAGTTTTTCTACTTTTTGCTTCCAATAAAGTTGCCATATGTCTTATATTCAATTGAGTAAAGTCTTCTTTCTTACAAGGTTGAATTCATGACTTCCTTATTATTTAAAGACAGGAAACTGTCATGTTTCTCGTACAGCAATTTTACGTGGTTTTTGAAAATTACTTTTTAACGAACCACTTCACATACAGAAAACACAGGGAGAATAAAAGTGAGTTTTTTCTCTTTAAAGGTGATGATTCTAGTCATGAGTGTTCAATCAATAGAAATATCCTTCATATGAGATAGTAGTTTTCTTAAATGCTTGAGTGCTGGAGTTACAATTGCTACAAAGTAGGCTTCACGCAGCTTTCGAGAAACAGTACTACCTTCCAAATATGCTTTGGCTCCTAGATGTAACATTGCAGATTGTGCAGCACGTAGGGCAAGTTCTGAAGCTGTAGCGCGCGCTTGAACAACTTCTTTGAAGAACTTATTGTCTCGAATACGTTGATGGTTGGATATTTCTGTTGCCAATATGTAAGTGTGTAAACGCAAAGTTTCTAGTTCATTCTCTAGAGCTTCAACACAGTCGTCGAGAAAGCAATTGACATGTTCTAGACGTTTGTTGGCTTCTTTCATCAACTCGATACAACTTGCGACTAATCCTAAACCCATGCCCACTTGAGTCAGAACAAAACCTGCTTTAATTCGCTCTACATATTCGCTACAAGGTGCTGCTAATATAAGTTCGTCAGGTATGAAAACATCTTTGAAAATACAAGAGTAAGTATTGCTGCCTTCGAGGGCAATAAAATGAGTATTGCAGCGTAAAGTTAACCCAAGTAAACCATCATTGACGATCGCCATTAAGTAGTCGTCTGAATCAGCTAGTTGAGCCGCGATCGCAAAGTAATGTCCTGAGCCAATATTTGACACCCATGGCAAAGTACCATTGAGTAAATACCCGCCTGCTTGTCGTTGTGCTACTAGGGCAATTTTCTCAATTCCAGCAAAATGCTTCATGGGATTCGATAAGCCTGTACCTGCTAAAATCTGTGCATTGGCAACTTTAGGTAAAACGTTATTTAGTAAGTATTCATTCTCGCTATTTTGTAAGTACCAAGTACAAGCAAATTGACACCATGTAATAAATCCTGTATTTAAGCATTCTTGAGAAATTGCCTCAATCATCTGTACTGGAAACTTTAGCCCTTGATATCCAGTACCGCCAAACTGCATAGGAACAGTTTGCTTAAATCCACCAATTTCACCTAGTTTTTGGAGAAAGGTTCGAGGGTATTCGCCTTTTTCATCGATGTCTTTTACTTTAGGCTGCAATTCTAAACTAATTAGCTTTTGTAGTTCCTGCACGATCGCTTCCGTATTTGTGCGATCGCGTAATAGCGTCTGCTCAATGGAAACATCTTCAACGATATAACTATCAGAATGCATCGCGAGTTCTCTTTCGTAGTAACTACAAAAACACAGGCTCAATCTATGCACTGCTATTGCTAGATTGCTCTTGAAGATTGAGCCGAATCACTGAGATGAGCGAACCGAAAGTCTAAACGAGAGAAACTTCCATGTTTACAGGTAGCCGTAGTGTATTAGCAACAGGCGACCAATAGTTAGAGTGCGCAACGAGTTCCTCTAGTTCTTCACGCGTTGCATCGCCTTCTAAATCAACTTTGACGCGAACGTCTGTAAATCCCAACCGCTTTTCAGACAAATCACCAATTCCCCATACACCTGTAATATTGATATCGCCTTCGAGTTCCAATTCGAGTTTGGAGAGGGTAATACCACGCATCACAGCATTCGCGTGGATACCAACCGAGAGACACGAACCCAAGCAGGCTAATACGGCTTCAGAGGGATTTGGCGCTGTGTCTTGTCCTAAGAGACTTGGTGGTTCATCGATAACATGAGCAGGTAAATCGCGTACATAAGTTAGGTTACGAAACTGTCCTTCACAAACTGTCTTAACTTTTAGCGACTTAACTACATCTGGATTGGCTTTAGCATGAGTTGCTAGCTTTTCCAAACCCTCCTTGCTAACTGGGCGCAGTGGAGATTTTACTTGTGTTGTCACCGTCGTTTCAGCCATTGCTATTCAAATAGAACATTCTATCTAATTCAATCAGAAGAAACTATAGAAAACAGTAAATTGTGCTACGTAATACAAGTCTTCAGAAACTGCGGTAGAAAACTAGAGTAGAGTAGCCAAGTGAATTACAGCATTACTGTTTCCTATATCAAGATTAAACTTGTGCAGGCATCTTGCTCTGGCTTGGTTCGCCTGTTTCAATAGGTAATGATGGATCGCGCGACCACTCATTCCAAGAAGCAAAGTAGTTGCGTACGTCTTTGATTCCGGCTTCTTTCAATGCGATCAGTGTGTTTGATGCTCGCGATCCTTTAAAGCAGTATACGTATACTGTTGAGTCTGGAGTAATACCAACTTCTTGACAAATTTCCATAATCTCATTGGTAGGACGGAACATCGGAGTTTTTGAATCAGGTTCCATCATCCGATACCATTCAATCCACACTGCACCAGGAATTCTACCTTTACGCGGACAAAAGTCTACACCATAAGGTGAAGAACTTTCTCCTCTCCATTCATCTGCATCTCTAACATCAAGCTTGATAATTGCTGGATTATCTAATGCTTGCAGCATTTCTGCTGTCGTGACCATGATTGAAGAATCAATGTTGGATGCAAAAGCTTTGTTTTCAGTTGTGGGTATTTCTGTCGTAGTTGGTAAGCCTGCTGCTAGCCATGCTTGATAGCCACCGTGTAATACGGAGACTTGAGGGCAGCCGAAGTATTTTAATAAAAAGTATCCTCGACACGATTGTCCGTAGCCAGTGTTGAGCGCATCTTCGTAGATAATGATATGTTCTGTGCCAGAGATTCCCACTGCGCCTAAAAGTTCGGCAAATTGCGATCGCAAACTTGTTAATCCTTCTGGAGTAGAAGTTGCTAAATAAGTAAATATTTCCCGTAGATTGACTGCTTGCGGAATGTGCGAAATATCATACTCTTCAGGTGCGCGAGTATCTATAACAACAACAGACTTTTGATCTAAAAGATTTGCTAGTTCTTGCGGCGAGATTAGAGGTTTGACTTCCATTAAATTCACCTAGCTTATGCGATCAGCTTTGGCTAAATTACTTTGTCAGAATGGCTTTACTAAACTAGTAAACTCATGTTCCAGCTATGTCTTAAAAAAAATGCTCGCTACCTCTAAATATATAAACAACTGCGATCGCACCTCTGTTGTATCAATGTCAAGCTCTTGCTTGAATTCGCCCCCCAACCTCGCGAACAAGAATTCTTCCTTGTCTTCTCCTTCAGCAGTGGGGAGAAAGTGAGAGGAGGTGCAGGCTCATTGCGGAGGTAAACTACGTTGTAGAACCCCGCGAGAACCACTGCACCTTTAGGTTTGTCTGCAAGTGGCGTGGGTTTAGAGAACAATGAACCTCAAACTTGAGCCAAAGGACTTGTGCATACACGATAAAAAGACATGACTGGAGTTCACAGCTTTGGGTTTACGTTTCAGCGTGTTCTTCAGACTTAGTAATTTTTATCCAAATCTTAAGTAAAACGTTCTATACAATTATTAAGACAATTAGTCGTTAGATACAGTGTCTTTTACTACTAATTCCCACCGAGATTTTGTATTTAAAGTATTTAAACTCATAAAAAAAGCTACCTTGCATATCTAAGGCAGACTTTTAGAATTTTATTAATGGAGCTGGGCAGGATCGAACTGCCGTCCGTAATGGGTATTAACCCTCCGATCATTCACAGGTTTAGCCTTTCTGATCCTCAAGGCGGGAACCACCCATTATCCCGAGTGGTAGGATGCACTGGTTAGGTCTTAGCTAGCGAATAACCAGAGAAACTTCGCTAGGGCATCCGTTGGGGGTTGGTCTGTAGCCCTTAACGGAGTCAGACTACAGACGCTCGAATCTTTGAGAGATTGTTAGGCAGCTACTAGAGCTTGCTTACGAGCAAAAGGAACGATGTTGTTCGCAGTTACTTTTCTTTTGAGTCCGGTATTAACGAGAGAAGACTCGCTCTCGACCTGTATCACAGAGCAGCGTTCGCCACCACGTCGAAACCATTACAGCCCCGTGCATTTATATTCCCATTATAATCAGCTAAATGGGAATTGACAAGTGATAGAAGATGTCGGGGTCAAAGAAGCAGTCTAAAGAGTTCTTTTCTAACCAAGTGCTTGTGCACCGCCGACAACTTCAAGAATTTCTTGAGTAATCGCAGCTTGCCGTGCTTTGTTGTATGACAGTGTGAGATTATCAATTAATTCGCTAGCGTTGTCGCTGGCGTTGTTCATTGCAGTCATTCTTGCTGCGAGTTCACTAGCTGCTGATTCTTGCAGCGCACGTAACAGTTGGTTGTTGAGATATAAAGGCAAAAGAGCATCTAGAATTTGGACGGGATCTTGCTCAAAGAGCATATCGCGCGGAAAGCTACGGACTGTGGTGCTGACTTTTTGGCGTTCTACCTCAAATTCGCCACCACGCGTCGTTAAACGGAAAATTTCGTCATCTGCGGTTTCCAAGCCTTGAGCATCGAGCGGTAGTAATGTTTGTACGACTGGTCTCGAACTTACTAAGGAAACAAATTTAGTATAAACTAACTCGATACGGTCTACGCTTTCCGATAAGAAAAGGGAAAGGAGTTCGTCAGCAATGCTCGAAGCCTCTGCTGCGGTGGGAATTTGTTCTAAGCCTGTGTAGGTTGCGTCGATTGGTTGGTCGCGGCGTTGGAAATATTGAATCGCTTTGCGTCCTACTAAAACGTATTTATAGTCCAAACCTTCGGCTTTAAGCTCTTTGGCGCGATTTTCTGCACGGCGAATGACGTTTGTATTGTAAGAACCACACAAGCCGCGATCGCCTGAGATCACTAATAGTCCTACCGATTGAACTTCGCGTTTTTTTAATAGTGGCAAATCGACGTCTTCAAAGCGCAATCGACCTTGTAGGTTATAAAGGACTTGCGCTAAGCGGTCTGCGAACGGACGAGTTGCCGTTACTTGTTCTTGAGCGCGACGTACCCGCGCCGCCGCCACGAGACGCATAGCTTCTGTAATTTTTTGAGTATTCTTGACCGACTGGATGCGATCGCGAATTGCTTTTAAGTTAGCCATAGTTTTTTCAATTCTCAGTTGTCGGTGGTAGGGGCTAGGGATTCAGGTGTCAAGTATAAGAGTTTAGCGAAAACACACGCGATCGCGCTTTGGGCTTCAATTGTTTCCTTACATTCAAGAACAGATTAGGAACTGACGTCTGACCTCTGATCCCTGACCCCTACAAATTAGGCAGCTGCCAAGAATGTTTGTTTATACTCTGTTAGTGCTTCTTTAAGCAGTTTTTCGGCATCATCGGTCAACTGCTTCTCTTTCTGGACGATATCGCCAAACTGCGGTTTACTTGTTTTTATGTATTCGCGTAGACCTTTGGTAAAGCTAGTAACCTTGTCTGCTGCAATATCATCGAGATAGCCGTTGATTCCGGCATACAGTAGGGCAACTTGCTCGTACACTGCGAGTGGCGAGTATTGCGGCTGTTTCAACAGTTCGCGCAAGCGTTCACCACGAGCTAGTTGGTCTTGTGTTGCCTTGTCTAAGTCAGAGGCAAATTGGGCAAAAGCTTGCAGGTCGTCAAACTGCGCAAGTTCAAGCTTCAGCTTACCCGCAACTTTCTTCATTGCTTTAGTTTGAGCAGCAGAACCTACGCGCGATACTGAGATTCCAGGGTTAATCGCTGGACGAATACCAGAGTTAAACAAGTCAGCAGATAGGAAGATTTGTCCGTCTGTGATCGAAATAACGTTTGTTGGAATGTATGCGGATACGTCGCCAGCTTGCGTTTCAATAATTGGTAGTGCAGTCATACTACCGCCACCAAGTTCGTCACTGAGTTTCGCGGCTCTTTCAAGTAAGCGCGAGTGGAGGTAGAATACATCACCTGGATAAGCTTCCCGACCTGGTGGGCGGCGCAGTAGCAAGGACATTTGACGATAAGCTTGAGCTTGCTTGGAAAGGTCGTCGTAGATGACTAGTGTTGCTCTGCCTTTGTACATAAAGTACTCTGCCATGCTGGCACCGACGTACGGCGCTAACCACTGTAATGGTGCGGGGTCATTAGCATTCGCCGCAACAACGATGGTGTAATCGAGCGCACCTCTTTCTTGTAGCACGTTAACCACGTTTGCTACTGTCGAGGCTTTTTGACCGATCGCAACATAGACACAGATAACGTCGCCGCCTTTTTGGTTAAGAATTGTGTCTATAGCGATCGCGGTTTTTCCGGTTTGGCGATCGCCGATGATTAGTTCGCGCTGTCCTCGACCAATTGGAATCATCGCATCAATCGCGGTAATTCCTGTTTGCATTGGTTCATAAACCGACCGGCGATCGACAATTCCAGGTGCGGGAGATTCAATCAAGCGGCTTTCAGAGGTTTGAACATCTCCCTTACCATCGATCGGGCGACCTAATGCATCGATGACGCGCCCGATCATCGCTTCGCCTACTGGTACTTGAGCGATTTTTCCGGTTGCGGTTACGGAACTACCTTCTTGGATTTCGCGACCTTCGCCAATCAGCACTGCACCTACATTATCTTCTTCTAGGTTCAGCGCTACGCCAACGGTACCGTCTTCAAATTCTAAAAGTTCTCCCGCCATAGCTTTTTCCAAGCCATAGATTCGGGCAATACCGTCTCCTACTTGCAGTACGGTACCAACGTTAGCAACTTTGACTTCTTGGTCGTATTGCTCAATTTGCTGTTGAATAATGCTGCTAATTTCGTCAGGTCTAATGCTGATCATTTTAGGTGTTAGGTGTTGAGGAATGAGAAGTTTTGAGTTGTCAGTTCAGAGTTAGGATTTAGCACGCTGTCATTACGATTTTCAAGCTACTCACACACTAATTCCTTAGGCACTACCGCTAAGACGTAGGGAAAGGCGGCGTAGTTGACCACGGATACTCGCATCAAAGACTTGAGAGCCTACTCTAATGATGACACCACCAATTAAATCAGGGTCGATTTTAGTGTCTAGTTCGACTTCTCGCGCATTTGTCATAGCGATGACTTTCTCGCGGACAGCTTGTTGCTGTTCCTCTGTCAGATCTACTGCGGAAATAACTTCGGCTAGAACTGTTTGATTTAACTGACGGAGAATCGCGAGAAACTGCTTGCAAATGTCTTCTAGCAAAAGAATTCTTCTGCGGTCTACCAGTAGCATGAGGAAATTCCGTAGATACGGGTTGATCCCTTCACCAACTACGCGCTGTAATACGGCTTTTTTGTCCTCAACGCTAACAAATGGATTTGCCAAGAAATCACGCAGCTGCTCAGAATTTTCTAAAATGTTGAGTAAAGCGCGTATATCCTCGCCAAATTGCTCAGTAAGATTATTATTACGGGCAACGGACATTAAAGCCTGAGCGTATGGCTCGACAATTTGGGTTGCGGCACCGCCTTTCATGAACGACCTCCCAACAGCGCGATACTGCGGTCAATTAATTTTTGCTGCGTTTCGTTGTCTACACCAGTTTGTAGCTGGGATTCGACCTTTTCCAATGCCATTGAGACTACTCGTTGACGCAGTTGCGCGATCGCGCGATCGCGTTCCGCATTCAAGTCTTGACTTGCGGTTTCCTTCATGCGTTCAATGTCAGTTACTGCGGTTGCCAAGATTTTTTCCCTAGCAACTTTGGCGTTTTCTTGGGCATTATTGCGGATTTTTTCAGCTTCCGCTTGCGCCTGAGCCAGCTTCTGTTGTTGTTCTTCTAGTGCTACTTTGGCATCATTTGCACGCTTTTGCGCGCTGACAATTGCGGTTTCGATGCGTTCGCGGCGATCGCTTAGTGTTTTCCCGACGACTTTTCGCCCGAAGAAAAACAGCACACCAATAATAATCGCAAGGTTAATCAGGTTTGTTTCTAAAATGTCGAAATTCAACCCAAAACCGTGATTCCCTTCTGCCAATTCAGCATTCACAGCGCTGGCTTCTGCCATCAACAATAAAAAAGTTTCCATTGTACCCGTCCACATCTGCGCTGCTTGAGTTCGTCTTGTGAATAATTGCCTATCCCAATCGTGGCATCAAGCTTCTACTCTAAATTTTTATCTGAGCTACAATTAGCGCTGACCTACAAGCTGCGTTCCTAGCAGTTTTTCCATGATTTGCTGACTGAGAGAATCAACTTGTTGCTCTAGCGATGCTAGGGCTTCTTGTTTTTGCTGTTCGATCTCTTGAGCCGCTTGTTCTCGCTGCGCTTGTGCTTCTCGTTGTGCTGCTGCTATTTTTTCGGCGGCAACTTTCTCGGCTTCTGCTTGAGCATCGGCGATAATTTGTTGCGACTGTCGGCGTGCTGTTGCGAGTTCTTGCTCGTACTGCGCAGCTAATTGCTCAGCTTTTGACAAGCGCTCTCGCGCGTCCAATTGATTTTTACGGATATACTCATCCCGCTCATCAATTGCTCTGCTCAGTGGCTTGTAAAAAGTCGCGTTCAGAATCAAAACCAAAAATAGAAACTGTATAGCCATCAAAGGCAGGGTTGCGTCAAGATCAAATAGCCCGCCTTCTTTACCTGCTGTTTCTGCTGCGAGTAAGATTATTGAATGTGTCATAGTCTCATACCCCTTTGATGTTATTCTAAGGGGCTATAGTTCGTTGAGCAGGAGTTATTTTTAACGATCGAAATAATGTAGAGACGCTCATCACAAACGCCTCTACACGTTGAATAAACGATCAATTACGAGAATGGGTTGGCGAATAATAATACGAGGGCAACAACCAGACCGTAAATTGTCAGCGCTTCCATGAAGGCCAAGCTCAACAGCAGCGTACCGCGAATTTTACCTTCTGCTTCTGGCTGACGGGCAATTCCTTCCACAGCCTGACCTGCTGCATTTCCTTGACCAATTCCAGGACCGATAGCAGCCAACCCTACAGCAAGAGCAGCAGCTAGAACTGAAGCAGCAGAAATCAATGGATCCATGATATTTTTCCTTACCTTGACAAAACTGAATTTACAAAATTGTTTGGACTTGTTCTCAATTGCTGAGTTTGGGTATTAGGTGTTCCTAATTTCCATTCCTTAGTCCTTGCATTTACGCGTGTTCCCCGTGTTCTTCACCATGACCGTGGTCTTCCATCGCTTCTCCGATGTAAGCTGCGGCAAGCGTAGCAAAGATCAGCGCCTGAATTGCACTAGTAAATAAACCTAATGCCATTACTGGTAGAGGAACAAACAAGGGTACAAGTAACACCAGCACTCCCACAACTAATTCATCCGCGAGGATGTTACCAAATAATCGGAAGCTCAGGGAGAGGGGCTTAGTAAAATCTTCGATAATTTTAAACGGCAGCATAAAAGGTACAGGCTGCACGTAGTTACCAAAGTATCCTAAGCCTTTTTTACTGAAGCCCGCATAAAAATATGCTAAGGATGTCAGCAAAGCTAGTGCCACCGTGGTATTGATGTCACTGGTGGGGGCTGCAAGTTCGCCTTCGGGTAAGTGAATAAGCCGGAAAGGAACAAGCGCACCTGACCAATTTGACACAAATATGAACAAGAATAAAGTGCCCACAAAAGGCACCCACGGGCGATACTCTTTTTCCCCGATTTGATTTTTTGCCAAATCCCGAATAAATTCTAGGGCATACTCCATGAAGTTCTGTAGCCCACGGGGGATTCGGTTGATATTTCTTGTAGCGGCAAATGACACAATTACTAACAAAGCAATCACAAACCATGAGGTCAAAAAGACCTGACCATGAACTTTGAGATTGCCAATTTGCCAGTAGAGGTGTTTACCTACTTCTAATTCGGCGAGGTGAGCGAAGTTGACGACGTGCAAAATATTCAGCATTTTCCCTTCAACTGGATTCCCCAAGCTTTGAGAATAAGACTCTTCTAGGATTGCCCGACTTTGTGAGAGCCAGAGACAAATGTCGTCCGTAGTACGTAGATGATCAGCGAAGCTTTATAGGTGAGAAAACCTAGAAATATAGGCAAAATTTGCAGTTGATTCCACCGGCTTGCTAGTAGAATTAACCCAATTAGTAAAGCTAACCGAGTTTTACTCAGCTGCTTCTTTTCTCCCCCTAGTCGCTCTACATCTCTTGCTAACATCCTCAAGTAAACCACACCTGTACATGCCCCGATGAGATAGTTTAAGGCAATATTGAGGGAATAAAATATCCAGACAAAGACAAAGATAATCGCTGTCAATGCCATGGTCCAAAACAGCAACTCTTGAGAGAGTTGATAGAACTCTTGCATCGAGTCACTAGGTTTTGACGAAGCAAAACCAGTAGGGTTATCTCCCTGGGAAGGTGCGGGTTCTGAGGAGTTGTTTGCCAAGTTCACGGGAAACGCAAACCATTACGGTTGATTAACTTGACTCTAATGAGCCAGTTGAAATCATAACACGTTGCGGTAACAATACTTAAAAAACAATTAAATCGGATTTAGGATAATTAGTCCAGATGTGAGGAGCGATCGCACTCTAGCTAACTCTAACTCTACTTGAGACAAAATCTCGCCTATGGTTTTTTGTTGGATGTTCGCATCACAAGCTTGGAGAAATTGAAATTCTGCCTCGGATAAGTTGACGATTTGGTAGTCGTAGTTAAATAAACAACGACTTGCCCAGCCTTCGATACAGGGATGACGTTCGGGAATTGCATCGAGTAGTGCTTCATCACTTGACCAGTCGGCTTTGGGTAGGGGAGGACGCCCAAGGAAGAATTCGTAATGTGTTGCGCCTTCGGGGTCTAATAATTCAATCAACCGATACACCGCGCGATCGCTCAAATCTTTGGCGCGTTGCATCAGCGTTGGTTCTTTTCCTAAAAGTCGCTCTAGTTGCCAATAATTCGGATTGGAAAAACCTAAAAACTCCAAACCAGAAGCGTCGATGAGTTCAAAAAGTGTTTCGATATTGTAGTCAATTTCTTGCGGATGAACATACATATCCGCAAAATTCGCATCGCGCTGATTTTCTAGGGACCAGCGTTCTTTTTCACGTTTGACAAGGCGATTATTGTCTGGTAAGGAGGCAAAAATTTTCCGTCCGATTTGGACACCATCTTGATAATCACCTTGTTGTTGAAGAAGTGCGATCGCTTTTTGCATCAATTGAATTTCCCAGCGCCCTAATTCTCCATAAACAAAGATGTGCATGACACCGCCAGGGGCAAGTTTAGCGGCTAAAGCTTGAATGCCTCGAATCGGGTCTTCTAGATGGTGTAATACGCCTACGCAGTTGATTAAATCAAATTCCCCTGGTAGCTGGGCGACATCATACAAACTGAGGTGATGAAATTCGACGCGATCAGCACCAGAACGGGCGCAGCGATCGCGCGCTACGGCTAATGCGCCTGCACTTAAATCAATCCCAACAACTGAAGCTTTTGGGTTGAGATGTACCAGATACTCGGTGCCTACTCCTGTGCCGCATCCTGCATCCAGAATACGGATATCTTGCTTGTTAGGTTTTTGACCCGTACAAAAGTTGTAAGCAGCAATCCAATTCCAGCGCCAGTTATACCCAGGTGGTGGACTATCTAAAAGCGGTTCTGGAGGAAAAGGGTACGTGTCATATAGCCGCTGTACGGCAGAACTGATGTCTCGATCCATATTTTAAAAGTAACAAAACTTATCTTTTTTCTCAGGCGCTCTGCCTATATCCACTATGATCTCCTACGTAACCTCCATAAAGTTACGTATACGAAAAAGCCATAGTCAACTCTCGCACTGTCTAAACAGATGTGAGACTGATAAACAGCAAAGTTTGTTAAGTAAATAGTTGACTGTTAAAACCTCCTCTCGTTCTACGACTGACTCTAGTTGAAAGTTGTAAAGCGAGGAGAAGTAGTCCAAGTTTCAGCTTCGTTCTTGGTGCGGCAATCAAAAACGGACATCATGAAGTTTTGTGGGAAAGTAGTACCACGCTCACTTGACTTTCTTTACCAAAAATATTTTGGGCGGGAGATTCTAGTGGGAAAATAGTAAGCAACAGAAACTAGTACTCTGGTCAGATTGATCGCTGTTGTGATCTCAAGGGAGTTTTAGGAATAATAATGAGTGTTAAAGCAAGTGGTGGAAGCTCAGTTGCACGCCCGCAACTATATCAAACACTAGCCGTCGCCACAATTTCCCAAGCGGAACAACAAGACCGCTTTTTGGAACGCGGCGAACTAAATGAATTAGCAAGTTATTTTGCATCTGGTACAAAACGATTACAAATTGCCGAGACTCTGACCCAAAATTCAGCATTAATCGTGTCTCGTGCTGCTAACCGCATCTTTGTGGGAGGTTCGCCAATGGCGTATCTCGAAAAACCACGCGAGCCAGAAATGGCAATGGCAGGAGCAAAAGAAGCGGTACAAGATGCCTCTCGATTAGGAAATATCACGTACGTAGAAAGTCGTGGTGGATTTTTAGAAGGACTGCGATCGCTCTTTAGTGCATCACCTGGAGGCGGTGGCGCAATTCCGCCAGGATTTCGCCCGATTAACGTGGCGCGGTACGGTCCGACCAATATGCAGAAATCACTGCGCGACTTATCGTGGTTTTTGCGCTACGTGACTTATGCGATCGTTGCTGGCGATCCAAATATTATCGCGGTCAACACGCGCGGATTACGCGAGATTATTGAAAATGCGTGTTCTGGGGAAGCGACAATTGTTGCTCTACAAGAAATGCGGCAAGCCGCAGTCTCTTACTTCCGTAGAGACCAAGAAGCAACAGACATTGTGTCGCAGTACATGGATGTCTTGATTACAGAATTCAAAGCTCCAACACCATCAAATAAGCTACGTCAAACTGATTCGCCAGATAAGCAAGGCTTAGAGCTACCACAAATTTACTTCAATGCAGCAGAAAGACGGCAAAAATTTGTCATGAAGCCAGGTCTTTCTGCAACTGAGAAGCAAGAAGTTGTGAAAGCAGCTTACAGGCAAGTTTTTGAACGCGATATTACCCGTGCTTACAGCCAGTCGATTTCTTATCTAGAGTCTCAAGTTAAAAACGGCGATATCTCAATGAAAGAGTTTATTCGCCGCTTGGGTAAATCACCACTCTATCGCAAACAGTTCTACGAGCCGTTTATCAATAGCCGAGTTGTTGAATTAGCTTTTCGTCACTTCCTAGGTCGCGGTCCATCAAGTCGCGAAGAACTGCAAGAATACTTCTCGATTATTTCGCAAGGCGGCTTACCGGCTTTAGTTGATGCCTTAGTAGACTCGAAAGAATATTCGGACTACTTCGGTGAAGAAACCGTTCCCTATATTCGCGGTCTCGGTCAAGAAGCGCAAGAATGCCGCAACTGGGGAGCACAGCAAGACCTCTTAAACTACAGTGCGCCGTTCCGCAAGGTACCGCAGTTCATCACGCTGTTTGCTGATTACAATCAACCGTTACCCGACCAACATCCCTATGGCTCAGGCAACGATCCGTTGGAAATTCAGTTCGGCGCAATTTTCCCGAAAGAAACTCGCAACCCTAGCACGCGACCGGCTCCTTTTGGTAAGGATACTAAGCGGATCTTGATTCACCAAGGACCCGCAATCAATAACCAGAATAGCAATCCGAAAGCACGCGGTGAGTTTCCTGGAAGTCTTGGACCAAAAGTCTTCCGTCTCGATCAGTTACCTGGTGTCGGTAGCAGAAAAGCACCCACAACTTCGAGTGTTAAATTCTCGGAAAGTTCGACACAAGCAGTCATTCGTGCTGCGTATCTTCAGGTGTTTGGTCGCGATGTCTATGAAGGACAGCGGCTGAAGGTCGCAGAAATTAAACTGGAAAACGGCGAAATTAGCGTTCGCGAATTTATTCGCCAGCTAGCTAAGTCGGATTTATTCCGGAGTTTGTACTGGACTCGTTTGTATGTAACCAAGGCGATTGAATATATTCATCGGCGTTTACTCGGTCGTCCTACCTACGGTAGACAAGAAACAAATAAATACTTTGATATTTGTTCCAAGAAAGGTTTCTACGCGCTGATTGACGCCATTCTGGATAGTCCAGAGTATAGTGAGACGTTTGGTGAAGATACGGTTCCTTACGAGCGTTATTTGACGCCTGCGGGTGTCGCGTTGCGATCGCTACGCGTGAGCAGTATCGCCGAAGATATTGTCAGTGCCAAAGTCGAAACAGAAGAAACTCCGCGCTTTGTCGAGTTGGGTGCAGTAACTGAAACTCGCTCGGAACCCAATGTTCAATTCCGAGTTAATCAAGGTGTTTCGCGCCAACGCGAGCAAACCAAGATCTTCAAACTGGGAAGCAATGCGGATAAAACTGATGTTCAAATCATTATTCGGGCTGCTTACCGTCAAATCTTTGAGCGTGATATTGAACCATACATCGCTGAGAACGAATTTACGTCACTAGAAAGTCGCCTCGGCAACGGTGAGATTACGGTTAAAGAGTTTATTGAGGGTCTAGGTGGTTCTAAGCTCTACATTAAGGAGTTTTATACGCCATACCCGAATACAAAAGTCATTGAGCTAGGAACTAAACACTTCTTAGGTCGTGCGCCGAAAGACCAGGTAGAAATCCGCAAGTATAATCAGATTCTAGCTTCGCAAGGTATTCGGGGCTTTGTGAGCGCGATGGTCAATAGCATGGAGTATCTCCAAGTGTTTGGGGAAGACACGGTGCCATACCGCCGCTTCCCAACCTTACCAGCAGCAAACTTCCCGAATACAGAGAAGCTTTACAATCAGCTAACGAAGCAAAACGATGACTTGGTTGTCCCCAGCTTTGAGCCAGTCAAACCAAGAATGGATGCGGCGAAGATGCCATTAACAGCGAAGGCGATCGCCGATACCGCAGCGAAAGCCCGACAAATGGATCGCTCTCGTCCGCTATTCATCGAGCTTGGTCGTTCGTTTAACGACGGTCGCGGACAATCGGTAGAAGTCGGCGTAGGCACAACTCGACGCAAACCAGCACGCATTTACCGTGCTACCAAAGGCACAAGCGCTACGGAAATGGCATTAGTCGTTGATGCGATTTATGCTCAAATCATGGATTTGTTTAGCGGTCAAGTTCCTGCCAGTTTACGGCGTTCTGATTTAGATAGCAAACTCAAAAACGGTGAGATCTCAGTACGCGAATTTGTCCGCGCGCTGGCAAGTTCAGATATCTACGTACGGCGCTTCTATACGCCCTACCCTAATACCAAGGTGATTGAATTCTTATTCCGTCATATCTTGGGTCGGGCACCCGCGACACAGCAAGAAATTCGCCAATATAACAAGCTGTTAGCTGATGGTGGGTTGAAAGCAGCCGTTGACGCGATGGTAGACAGCGCTGAGTATGCCCAATACTTTGGCGAAGATGTCGTCCCCTATCGCCGCTATCCATCTTTACCCGCAGGTAACTACCTGGGTAGCGTGAAGGCAGCAGCAGACCTTGTTAAGCAATCGTGGTCGGATTTGTCTCCTTCAGTTTTAAACCGCCTCTAAAGTCTCAGCAAAGCTCATTCTGAGTAAATAACTAGACTTAACCTCTGACCGGTCAATAAAAATGACGGGTTAGAGGTTTCTGTCCACAAGAAAACTGAAAAGTAATGTTAAAAACTGTTAACAGGTGACTCAGAAGATGAACTAAATGCCGCAAAATATTTGCGGAAGGTAACTGTGTCTGCAAGCTGATGTATTTCTAGTTACGTAGCTAACTGGTAGATGTCTAGACGAAAGCAGTGAACTCACTAGCACGTCAGAACATATAAAGCAGCAGATGTTATAAAAAACACCTTGAAAAAACTGGGAACTCTCCCCAATTGGAACACAAACGTAACGGAATTCCGTGTAGTAGCATCCAAAAAGTTGAGTAAATTGCTACTAGCAGTGGGTAAGTTGTGATATCCCGCACTTACTCTTAAGATGTCAGCTAGCAGCCTCGGCTTACTGCCAACGTAAGTACGAGAAACAAAACAAACCTGGTTTCATTAGTTTTTGGAGGAATCGGTTAATGAGTATCGTCACGAAGTCGATCGTGAATGCGGATGCCGAAGCTCGCTATCTTAGCCCTGGTGAGCTAGATCGGATCAAGAGCTTTGTTACAAGTGGTGAGCGTCGTTTACGCATTGCTCAAACGCTAACAGACAACCGCGAACGTATCGTTAAGCAAGCCGGCGATCAGTTATTCCAAAAGCGCCCTGATGTCGTTTCTCCTGGTGGAAATGCTTATGGTCAGGAAATGACCGCAACTTGCTTGCGCGATATGGATTATTACCTGCGCTTGATCACCTACGGTGTTGTTGCTGGTGATGTTACCCCAATTGAAGAAATTGGTGTTGTTGGAGTCCGCGAAATGTACAAATCGCTCGGTACTCCGATCGAAGCTGTTGCTGAAAGCGTTCGCGCAATGAAGAACGTTGCTACTTCTATGATGTCTTCTGAAGATGCTTCTGAAGCTGGCTCTTACTTTGACTACTTAGTAGGCGCTATGCAGTAGGGTAGAAAAACCTACTTTTAAATTAATCATTGCAACACGGTGGGAAATAAGGAATTAAAACCATGCAAGACGCAATTACAGCAGTAATTAATGCTTCAGACGTACAAGGTAAGTACCTCGATAATTCGGCAATGGAAAAGCTAAAAGGCTACTTCCAAACCGGTGAACTCCGCGTACGTGCTGCGACAACTATTAGCGCTAATGCGGCAGCAATTGTTAAAGAAGCAGTAGCAAAATCGCTGCTTTACTCTGACATCACTCGCCCAGGCGGTAATATGTATACAACTCGTCGCTATGCTGCTTGCATCCGCGACCTCGACTATTACCTGCGCTACTCTACCTACGCAATGCTTGCTGGCGATCCTTCGATTCTAGATGAGCGCGTACTCAATGGTCTCAAAGAAACCTACAACTCGTTGGGTGTTCCCATTGGAGCAACAGTACAAGCTATTCAAGCAATGAAAGAAGTCACTGCTAGCTTAGTTGGTCCTGATGCTGGTAAAGAAATGGGTGTTTATTTCGACTACATCTGTTCTGGCTTAAGCTAATTCCTCGTCTACACAAGCAAGGTAGCAGCTAAAGCTTTAAGGTAACTCTCCTTAAATTGAGGTCTGGAAGTTGATCGTGAGTGCTAAGACGTTTTAATCGCTTATTCAAAGCTTCAGAGAGAGGCAATAAGTGTTAAAGGTTTGGTATTGACGCTTGACTTCCAGCCTTTGAGCAATTAACCAAAATTGTTCAATTATTAAAAAATTGCGTAAACACATGGGAAAATAGGGTAGCTGTGGTAGTTTGTTGCCCTTAAGCCACTTGAAATCAAAAATTTTCCAAATTCAATAATCAAGGAGAAACTCAGCTAATGCGGATGTTTAAAGTCACTGCATGTGTTCCTAGTCAAACTCGAATTAGAACACAGCGGGAATTGCAAAATACATATTTCACCAAGCTCGTTCCTTATGACAACTGGTTTCGGGAACAGCAAAGAATTATGAAAATGGGTGGCAAGATTGTGAAGGTGGAACTAGCAACAGGAAAGCCAGGAGTCAATACAGGATTGCTGTAATTGTTCTGATATTTTTCGATTTAAGCGAGAGGTCTTTAAGGTCTCTCGTTATTTGATTTGAGTTCGATTAATAATTCTTAAAACCAGGGCGATCGCATTATTGAAATAGCAGCTATACTCCATAATGTCATAATCTCAAATTAACTGCCGTGCAGATCCGTCAACTAATTCCTTTCTTTGACAAATCTGTGGTTGGATGGGCTAACGAAGCCCGCCTGTTGCGTTGGCTAACGTTGCTGTGGTTGTGCATCGGATTAATTATTTTATTTTCTGCGTCTTATTCCGTTGCTGCTGTAGAACAAAATGATGGACTTTATTTTGTCAAGCGCCAACTGATAGGGGTGGCTATTGGTTTAGTGGCATTTAACGTTCTTGTTCATACACCTTTACGCTTTGTATTTAAGATTGCGCATTGGAGTGTGTTACTTCTTTTAGGATTAATTTTTTCAACCCAGCTTATAGGAGAAGAAATTTTAAATGTTAGGCGCTGGTTGTCAATTGGAGGAATTCTGATTCAACCGTCTGAGTTAATTAAGCCGTTCTTAATTTTACAAAGTGCTCGTCTTTTCGGGCAATGGGAGAGAATTCGCTGGCAAGCGCGTTTGTTTTGGTTAGCAGTGTTTGCACTGATTTTAGTAGGAATTCTTCTTCAACCTAATTTAAGTACAACCGCGCTCTGTGGCATGGCGTTATGGTTAATAGCACTAGCCGCAGGTTTACCATATCTTCACTTAGCAGGAACAGCTTTACTAGGTATCTTAGCGGCAGTTATCAGTGTTAGTTATAATTCATATCAACTTAAGCGAATTACGTCTTTTCAAAACCCTTGGAGCGATCCAGCAGGCGCTGGTTATCAGTTGATTCAAAGTTTGCTTGCCGTAGGTTCAGGCGGAACGTGGGGAGCAGGGTTTGGACTGTCGCAACAAAAATTACATTATTTACCAATTCAAGATACTGACTTTATTTTTGCCGTTTTTGCCGAAGAATTTGGGTTTGTTGGTGGTGTATTAATGCTGCTGTTATTACTTATGTATGCGACACTAGCGTTAATCGTAGCACTCAAAGCTTGGCACCCAGTCCACAGGTTAGTTGCAGTTGGTGCAATGATTTTTTTGGTAGGACAGTCAATGCTAAATATTGGAGTTGCGACTGGAGTTTTACCAACAACAGGCTTACCACTTCCCTTTATTAGCTATGGCAGTAATTCAGTTATTGCAAGCTTGGCAATCGCCGGATTACTGATCCGTGTTGCTAGAGAAAACGCGGATGCCAACGTTGTCATCTTACCAGGACGTACCAACCATAAAGGGCGCTGAAGCTTGGTCAGGCATTACTAAGTTAAAATTGAAGCAGAATCAGCCTTTCAATATATCTGCTCCATGCTCGAACTTTGGCAAACTCGGTTGTATGAACTTGAACAATTTGCGAATACACTCGTCTCTGACCAACTGACACATCTTGGCTGGTTGAGTGTTGGTGTAATTTTTACGGCTGGTTTGTTAACTAGCTTGACACCGTGTATGCTTTCCATGCTACCGATTACAGTAGGTTATATCGGTGGCTATGAAGCCGAAAACCGCTGGCACGCAATGCGGATGTCTACTTGGTTTGCATTAGGTTTAGCAACAACCTTAGCAACTTTGGGTATTGTCGCAGCCTTCTTAGGACAAGTTTACGGACAAGTAGGCATTGGGCTACCTCTTATCGTTAGTATCGTGGCGATTTTGATGGGGCTGAATCTACTTGAGGCGTTACCCTTACAATTACCATCGGTCGGTGGGTTAGAATGGATTTCGCAAGATTTACCCCAAGGACTTCGTTCTTACCTGATTGGTTTGACGTTTGGTGTTGTTGCTTCGCCTTGTAGCACACCTGTTCTAGCAACATTACTCGCTTGGGTTGCGACAACGCAAGATTTAATTCTTGGTGCAACGTTACTTCTTGCTTATACCGTTGGCTATGTCGTGCCTTTAATCTTGGCAGGAACTTTTACGGCTGCGATCAAGAAATTGTTGGAATTGCGCCGCTGGTCAGGTTGGATTACACCAGTTAGTGGAGCGTTACTTGTTGGTTTTGGCGTCTTCTCACTATTGTCGCGCATTCCCGTAGGAAGTATTTAAATATTTAAATTTAAGTCAATGTCATTAGATTCTGCCAAGTTAAATTTGTGGTTATCGCTGCGGCGCTTTTTTCGGCGTGAGTTTTTACCAGTATTAACAGACTTGCGCTTGGCAATTATTTTGCTGTTGGCGATCGCAGTTTTTAGTATCTCTGGTACTGTTATCGAGCAAGGACAATCTGTCGCATTCTATCAAGCAAACTATCCTGAAGATCCTGCGTTATTTGGCTTTCTTAACTGGAAAGTCCTGCTAAGCTTAGGGCTAGATCATGTTTACCGTACTTGGTGGTTTTTAGCACTGTTGATTTTGTTCGGTTCAAGCTTAACGGCTTGTACATTTAGACGCCAATTACCTGCGCTGAAATGGTTTTCGCGAACCTGGAAATTTTATAAACAGCCGCAGCAGTTTCGTAAGTTTGCGTTGAGTGCAGAACTCAGTCATGCCACAGTCGATAACTTAGTGCCTTTAATAGAAAAACGCTATCAAGTTTTTCGCGAAGGAGATGCGCTTTACGCTAGCCGAGGTCTTGTAGGACGTGTTGGACCTATCGTCGTTCATGCCAGCATGATCTTGATTCTTGTAGGCGCAATTTGGGGTGCGATGACAGGCTTTATGGCGCAAGAAATGGTTGCGAGTGGAGATAGTTTTAAAGTCCACAATATAGTTGACGCAGGACCTTGGGCAGCACCACAAATTCCTCAAAATTGGTCTGTACGAGTCAATCGATTTTGGATCGACTACACACCTACGGGCGGTATCGACCAGTTTTATTCAGATTTGTCTGTCATCGACGATCAAGGACAAGAAGTTAAGCATAAAAAGATTTTTGTTAATGAACCGCTACGCTATCGCGGTGTAACTTTTTATCAAACCGACTGGGGAATTGCGGCGATTCGCATTCGGCTGAATAAAAGTCCAATTCTACAGCTACCAATGGCACGGCTGAATACGAATGGTCAAGGACGCCTTTGGGCGACTTGGATTCCGACAAAACCCGATTTAAGTGCTGGAGTTTCACTTGTTGCCAGAGATTTACAAGGAATGCTACTTCTTTACGATACAACTGGGCAGTTAATTAATACTGTACGTCCTGGAATGGCGGTTGAGGTCAATGGTGTAACGTTAAAGATTGATGAAGTTATCGGTAGTACAGGGTTGCAAATCAAAGCCGATCCAGGTATTCCTTTTGTTTATTCGGGTTTTGGCTTACTCATGCTAGGCGTACTCATGAGTTACATCTCGCATTCACAAATTTGGGCACTACAGAAAGATGGCAAACTATATATTGGCGGTAAAACAAACCGCGCTCATGTTGCATTTGAGCGAGAGTTTTTATCTGTGTTAGATCAGTTAGGACCGACTGTAGTTTCTGATGCTGCGAGTGCGATCGCCAAGCAGAGTGCCTAAAGGTCGTCAAAAATACCCTTACTTCAAGTCTGACTCTTTACGAGTTAGGATGGTGCTTTGTGCTGGCGTTTGCTCGCGTTTGTGAGTGACTTCGATAACGGTGTGTACATTACCGCGAGGATTGAAATCTCCCTTGATGTGAACTTCGAGAGGGTCGCACGCGGCAACGAAATCATCTAAAATCTGGTTGATTGATTCTTCATGCGAGATGTAGCGATCGCGGTAACTGTTAATATAAAGTTTGATTGCCTTAAGCTCGACGACGCGCTCGTTGGGAACGTAATTAATATAAATCGTGGCAAAGTCAGGATAACCCGAAAAAGGACACTTACACGTAAATTCTGGCAAAGTAATGTAAATGTTGTACCAGCGTCCAATACGCGGGTTAGGAAAGGTAATCAGTTTTCCTTCAGCAATATGACGTTCACCATACTTCTGTTGCTCAACAGTTTCATTATCAGCAGCTAAGCTTGCTTCAGTTCCACTTTGCACTAAACTTGATTCGTTGCTCATAAACCACAATTCTTGCCAATTTCTAGTATTGCTCCCAATCTGGACAATTGTTGTCATCCCAACCATAAGGATGCATTGCACAAACTAACAAGTTTCCGCTGTACACTTGACCGTGGTAGTAACGACAACCGATACACGCAGCATTCTTTTCTAGACTCGGTTCAACTTCATACGGAAAAGAATGTTCAGCTTCTCCGACAAATTCTTCTAAATCCCAGTAAACTTCAAGTAGCGGATCGGCTAGGTCGTTCAAATACTGGTCAATTTCCGTAGCAATTGTATAGTGGACTTGCTCAGTTATTTCTTCAGAAATCTCAAATACTGAATCAACAACTTCTGAAACTCCTTGGAAGAATCGTTCTACTTCGTCTGCGACTGTTTCTAGCATTTCAAAAAAATCTTTTTGCCACTTTTCCATAAACGGCTATGTCCTCATTAACTCGCGAAGGAACAGGATAGGCTACTCAACTTAATTGAGTTAGCTTGCCCTATTCGATCTATAGTCTAAAAACAGTAGTGACAGACAAAAGTCTCCATCAATCGCAACTTAATGCAACAAATGAAGAATTTCAACTGAGAATAATGTTATTGTTGTCGCTTAAGTCTTTGTAATTCTTCTTGTAGTCCCAATACTTGCTGACGCAGCTTCTCCACGTCTTGATCGTCTTGCTGCACCGTCGTTGTTTCGTCATCAGTCAAAATTTCGATGCGACGTGGTTCTCTGTTTTGATTGCTAGCGCTTGGCTCATTCACAGACGATTGTTGTGCTTGCTGCATCAAGTCTTCGACGAAGTGCTTAGCTTCTTCTGTCGTCATTTCACCACGAGCGACCATTTCTTCTGCTAGCTTCTGGGCTTGCGATCGCAATTCTGATAATTTCCCGCCTGCTTTCTCGCCTGCATAAGAAGCTAGCCCAACGCCGAGATAAAAAGCTCTTTGTACTACATCTCCAAATCCAGGCATAGTAGTCATTTGCTCCCTAAACTAAGGCGACCCGGAGTCCACGCCTATCACAAGCATCCCGTATTGCTGCTACCTTCCGGTCCTGACAAGATTTGGGCGTTATGATTGCATGGGTCCAGGTCTAAATCTAGGATAACACTTTAGAAGCGCAATTGCTAAGTTGTACTATTCTTGGTTGGGTAATAGGTAATTGAAAGTTGATTAATCTTTCTACCAATTACCAGTTACCGATGACCAGCTTTTTTTCATCCATTAACTTAATTATTCAACCACGACTTGCCACTCGTAGAGCTTGTAGCTTACACAACCGTTTTGAATTAATGGATCTTTGGCAACGATCGCTTTGGCTTCTTCAAGTGATGCAGCTTGAAACACCATCATCCCACCACCGCGTTGAGTCCAATAGCCGCTACGGGCTTGATGTCCGTTGGCAATCAATTCTTTGACATAAGCTTTATGTGCAGGTACGTGCAGGTCAAACTCTGGCTTTTCGACTATGCCTTCTTCAATCTTGACAAACCAAGGCATTTATGTTGATCCTCAGCAATAATATACAGAGAAAGTTTTCGTAGGTTATCAGAATCCTTGGCTCAAATAACCAATCGCTATTTTATTGCTTTATTGCCGCCGTTGGAAATTCAAACTCGCGTTCGAGAAATTCAGCAGCATTTTGCAGAGCATTATAGTAGTCAGGGTGCGTTGCGATCGCCGCCGCATATTACATTACAGCCGCCGTTTCTTTGGGATGTTGAGCGCGTTAGCCAATTAGAAACGCTTCTTGGCAACTTTGCCCAGCAGCGATCGCCAGTACCAATTGTGCCCGATGGATTTGGTGCTTTCTCGCCGCGCGTAATTTACGTTAATGTCCGCAAATCTCCAGAGTTATTAGCTGTACAAGCTGATTTAATGGCGCAGTGTGAATCGATAGGAATTGTCGATCCTGTTTCTAAAACACGTCCTTTTGCTCCGCACATGACCGTTGCATTTCGCGACTTAACACGGCAGAATTTCAAAGCAGCGTGGATGCAATTTCAACACCAAAAGTTGTACTTTGAGTTTACAACAACTGATTTAACGTTACTACTTCATAACGGTAAACAGTGGACAATCCACGCTAATTTTCCTTTGACTTTCAACAACTAGCTGCACTGCTTAATTGTTATCTGGTCTTTGGATAATCGTCTCCATAATCCGACGCTTATTTTTGGGATCTACACCAAAAATTCGTACATAGTCACCAGTATGCTCATCTAAGCACGTTTCCAAAGCGATGACAGCTTCTGATTCGCCATGAATTGCTGGGCTACAGCTTTGCCAAGAACCAGTACTGAAACGTCGTTTATCTACATATTCAATACCAATATGATACCCTTGAGCAATCAAATTTTTGACTTGCTCTAATGTTTCTAAGCCCACTCTACGCGTGAGAACTTCGTTATGGCGGTTTGTTGAAGTATTAAATCCATTGTAGCGCGGAGGAGTTAATGAGCTAGGTTCGTAGCGTGTTGATTGAAAGCCAACGGGTTTCTTTGTCTTTTCAACTGTATGATGTTCAGAATTGGATTCTGGAGTAGGTTGCTGTGTGGGAGTAGGTGTTGGATTTGCTGCTGGCGCGATCGCGTGTCCGCGATTAGCACTAATCGGGTTGCGGTTTGCGTAGTACAAAGCTTGGTTGTATTCATGAACTAATCGCGAACTTTCAACACGTTGCTGTTCTTGAACCATGAAATTTCCTGATTCAAGTAAATGCGATAACCTGAAATCTGGTTTTTGAAAGACGGGTGGCCCTTCGG
Source organism: Gloeocapsa sp. PCC 7428 (assembly GCF_000317555.1). Lineage (GTDB taxonomy): Bacteria > Cyanobacteriota > Cyanobacteriia > Cyanobacteriales > Chroococcidiopsidaceae > Chroogloeocystis. Next base: position 1,145,139 of record NC_019745.1, on the reverse strand, counting down.
TACTATTTACGACACGTAATGATACGCGCTCAATACCAGTTTCATGGATAAAGCGGCGAATTTGTTCGTCGTATACGCGCGATCGCAAGGCGCTGAAAAAGTCAATCGCTTGATCGGGAAATGCATCAACAAGTTGAGTCACTTCTTGCGCCGATAGTCCATCTTCTGCAAAAATTCCACCAACGATACCAATTTTATCGTCGCGATCCGGTTCCCAATAAAACTTTTCCATTCGCCCTTCGCGAATCAGCGGGGCGTACAATGTGGAAAAATCGTTGCCTGTGACGATAATTGGGACGCGGTGTAATGGTGTTGAATCGTAGCTTCCAGGAAGTTGCACATCAGTAGGATTATCAGCAATATTCATCAACGTGGCGTTGACTAACTGCGTATTTACGGTATACTGCGTTCCTTCGTCGAATCTTCCTGCACCAGCATCAAGGTCGTTGATCATCAGTGCCACCATTTTACCGCGCACTTTAATTAATTCCGCAGCTTCGCGATAGCGCAAACGAATGAGTCGTGCTGGATCGCCTGCGTCTGGGCTTTCGAGTTCTCCACCAGAGATGTGAATAACTTCAATTCCCATGCGTTCAAAAACTAACTCGCATTGAAAGGTCTTTCCTTCACCTTTGCGACCATGAATACCTAAAATCAGCGGTACGCGGATTCCTGGAAGATCGAGAAAGTTTTTCGTGATATGAACAGCAAGTTTATCGAGAAAGCGGGGGGAGATATAGTAACTCATGAATTTACAATAGTACCCAATTTAGGATTTAAGACAATCTTAATTTTTTCTGGCAGTTGCAAGCACACTTGTACCAAGTTTTTAGCTCGCTTAATTTCTTGGTAATAATTACAATAAATTATTATGATTTTTCTATAAATTAGCGGTAGCAATGACTAATCATTATAAATAATTTTTCATACAATAGATATCCTGCATGAATCACAGATACGTCCCGACTGAAGTCGGGGCTACCTAAGCAAAGTGTACCTTCGTACACTAAAACAAGACTTTTACTTTTAGCAGTAAGACCAGGTCAGTGGATTTTGTTTATATAGTAGCGACTTTATTCGCAATTCTTTTCATGCAGTTTGTTATTTCTAAAACAAATCCAGTTAATACATTTTCACCTTAAAGTATTTTCGGTGAATTCAAAACTTTTACTAAATACTCAATTTCTAAAGCGCAATAAATTCTATTCAGTAAAAAAAGAGGCAGGTTTTCTACCTCTTATTTCAAGGGGATAGATGACTTAATTACAGCTTTCCCCTGCGCTCAAACGAAGATAATTTAGTATCTGCCGCCGTAGCTATTTTGATTTGGCTTATGTACGATAAAACTGAGGATTTGGCATTGCTTAACGTTGTCAAAACCTACTACACGAATATAGCAATTGCCATACTCTGAACGACAAGCTTGAACTTCGCTGAGTACTTCTTGGGTACTTCTAGCACCAAACAAAGGCAATTTCCACAATGTCCAGTAGTGTTGTTCTGGTTCAGAAGATTCGTTGAACTCAACTGCTGGGATGTAGCCTTGGTTCAGAATGTACTGGATCTGTTTTGTAATTTGAGCATCGCTTAAAGGTGGGAGATAAGACAGGGTTTCGTAGCGACGCTCTTTGGGTAAAGTTTGCATATCTTCAGAATTTGCTTTTGTCGATGTACGTCAGGGGAAGTGACTAGCCCTTAGCTAATTGCTAATTGCTTTGTCTTGCTAACTGGATGGATTATCCAAATTAGACTCAGTAGTTGCTTGTTGCTCGTGGCTGGGGTTAGATTCTAGCTGCGTAATTCGCTCTAAGTGCTGACGGCGATGCTCCATATTTGCTTGTTGAATGTCACTAAGAACTATTTCAGGCAGAAAGTCTACAACTTCTTGCGCAATGTGTTCTCTGACAACCATAATCCGCAGAGCTAAATCAGGCTTCTCTTGAAACAACTTGTGAATGTATGCTTCTCCGTCTTGAATAACTTCTTTCGCGGAAAAGCGATGCAACCAAAGTGCCAGTGGCGGATTAGTTTCGCTAATCTGAGCTAGTACCGTTCTCATCGCCTGATAAGTCAGGTAGCTAGAGAGCGTCTTCGCTGTGTCTTTCGCAATTCGTTTTAAATCCATGCTTGACCCCAGCCGGAGGAATTTAAGATTTTGGATTTGGAATTTAGATTTTAGATTAATCTAAAATTCAAAATCTGCCATCTCAAATTATTAGAGTGTATCCATTGCCTCGAACTCGAACTTGATTTCCTTCCACAGTTCGCAAGCAACTGCAAGTTCAGGACTCCACTTCGCAGCTTCGCGAATAACGTCGTTACCTTCACGTGCTAAACTGCGACCTTCGTTACGCGCTTGAATACAAGCTTCTAATGCAACACGGTTAGCCGTTGCACCAGGTGCGTTACCCCAAGGATGTCCTAAGGTTCCGCCACCGAATTGTAAGCAGGAATCGTCACCGAAGATTTCTACAAGCGCTGGCATATGCCAAATGTGGATACCACCAGATGCTACAGGCATAACACCAGGCATCGAAGCCCAGTCTTGAGTGAAGAAAATTCCGCGATCGCGGTCTTGCTCAACGTAGTTCTCGCGCATCAGGTCAACGAAGCCCATTGTGATGCCGCGTTCGCCCTCAAGCTTACCAACGACAGTTCCTGAGTGTAAGTGGTCGCCACCAGACATCCGCAAGCATTTTGCTAATACGCGGAAGTGCATACCGTGATTCTTTTGACGGTCAATTACCGCGTGCATCGCGCGGTGAATGTGTAGCAAAACGCCATTATCACGGCACCAACGCGCCAGTGTTGTATTTGCAGTGAAACCACCTGTTAGATAGTCGTGCATGATGATCGGCATTTCTAGTTCTTTTGCGAACTCAGCCCGCTTCATCATTTCTTCGCAAGTGGGAGCGGTGACGTTGAGGTAGTGTCCTTTAATTTCACCTGTTTCGGCTTGGGCTTTATGAATCGCTTCTGCTACGAACAAGAAGCGATCGCGCCAGCGCATGAATGGCTGCGAGTTGATGTTTTCGTCGTCTTTGGTGAAGTCTAGACCACCGCGCAAGCACTCATAAACTGCACGACCGTAGTTTTTAGCCGATAGACCAAGCTTCGGTTTGATTGTACAACCAAGCAAAGGACGACCGTACTTGTTCAGTTTGTCGCGTTCTACTTGAATACCGTGGGGAGGTCCTTGGAAGGTCTTTAAGTAAGCGACAGGAATCCGCAAATCTTCCAAACGTAATGCACGTAGTGCTTTAAACCCAAATACGTTACCTACAATCGAGGTCAACATATTGGTAACGGAGCCTTCCTCAAACAGATCCAATGGGTAAGCAACGTAACAGATATACTGATTGTCTTCACCTGGAACGGGTTCAATATCGTAGCAACGACCTTTGTAGCGATCGAGGTCGGTTAACAAGTCCGTCCATACTGTTGTCCATGTACCTGTAGAGGACTCAGCAGCTACAGCGGCTCCTGCTTCCTCTGGAGGAACTCCAGGCTGAGGAGTGACGCGGAATGCCGCTAAAACATCCGTATCTTTAGGTGTGTAATCTGGGGTGTAGTACGTTAAGCGATAATCTTTAACCCCTGCCTGATACCCAGTCTTTGTCTGAGTCTTTGTTTGAGCGTAAGACATATTTTCTTCCCAAGAAGTCACTCACTTCCACTTGCCAAGCGGCAAGCTTCTTAGGAAAACTATACCAAGGATTCGATAAGTTAAGATTTAAATCTGCTGTATTGTTTGATAATTAAACTTTATAAATCTTACGAATTATTAATTTTTGTGATATAATTTAAAGAATGTAGTAAAGACTACAATTGCAGTAATCCTGAAAAAAACATTAAATTCAAGAAAAACTGACATTAATAAATCTGTACAGTAGGGTAAAGCGCTGTTGTAGTCGAGTCGAGCAGTAAATAAAAAGAAAGGAAGCTTAACAAAACTAAACATTATGTTAGATTGTTGCTAACGCTACGCTATTCGTTGATTTTAGTGGCGTTAAGCAGTAAAAAACGGACATGGCAGTAACTATCCAACAACTAATTCAATGGAAAAAACAGGGAAGGGCGATTGTAGCGCTGACAGCATGGGATTATGCGATCGCACACCTATTGGATAGTGTAGGGATAGATATTATTTTAGTAGGCGATTCTTTATCCGTTATTCTCGGCTACGAAACAACACTGCCATTGACACTTGAAGAAATGTTGCACCATGCCAAAGCTGTACGGCGCGGTGTTAAACAAGCGTTGATAGTAGTCGATCTGCCATTTTTAACGTATCAAGAAAGCCCGCAGCAAGCATTACGGAACGCTGGACGAGTTTTAAAAGAGACAGGCGCTCATGCGGTAAAGTTAGAAGGCGGATATCCGGCAATGACAGCAACAGTTGCTTACCTAGTGCAAGCCGGAATTCCGGTCATGGGTCATGTTGGGTTAACACCGCAATCGATACGCCAACTTGGTTTACGGCAACAAGGTAAAACACCAGAAGCCGGAGAACGAATATTACAAGAAGCGATCGCCCTCGAACAAGCAGGAGCATTTAGTATTGTCTTAGAACATATTCCCCACGATCTAGCCGCCCAAATTAGCCAAAAGCTGACAATTCCCACAATCGGTATTGGTGCAGGATCAAAATGCGATGGACAAGTTTTAGTAACAGCAGATGTCCTAGGGCTATCTGAAAGACAACCACCATTTGCAAAGTCATACACAAACTTAAGTGAAGCGATCGTGCAAGCCGTCCAAAGTTTCGCAACCGAAGTACGCGATCGTAAATTTCCTGAATAGCCCTACGACTTCAGTCGGGGCTAGGTAAACGAAGTGTGCCTGCGCACACTAGGCCAATCAGCCCACGCAGGTGGGCTTTGTTTTGCTAGCAGCGAACTTATTCGCCAACGACTTCCGCAGATGCGATCGCAGAATTTTTACGCCGGTCAAGAAAATACAAAATGAACATTCCACACATCGTACTGAAGGAAACCACTAACCAGGAATAATGCGCTACATTTTGCGGCTGATCCATTGCCCAACCACCGAGAATAGGACCAATAAAATAACCAATAGACCAACATTGGTAGCTAATCGCAAGGTAAACTCCGCGTAAAGATGGAGGTGCTAACTCGGCAATAATTGCAGGAGCAAAGGGCTTATAAACGACAGAAGCAATCGACAAGATACTCAACACAGCAATCATCAGAGCAAATTGTACTGATGAATCAATTCCAGTCGCCCAAACAAAGAAAAACCCTGTTCCCCATAGCAGCATTGAAATCATCAAAACTCTAACTTTTGACAACGAGCCAAGAATTTGGACAATTGGCAACTGTAGTACCGCACCTAAACCGACGTAACACCACGTAAATAGATTAGCAATACTAGCGAGTGAAGCTTGTGTAGATTCCGTTGTACTTGATAGATGCGAACTTGTGTTCGTGAAGTATAAAGGTAAGGTACTACTTACCAAAGCAACATAAGTCGTAAATAAGACGTTAACAACAACAAATAATCTCAAGGCTTGGTCTTTGAAAGCAACAGCAAATCCTTGCAGCGTATTGGCACGATCTGGACTACCTCGCCGTGTTTCAACGATCGCAACTTGAATTAAAACTAAAAAACCCAGAAACAGTAATCCACTCAACACAAAAAGTGCTTCAATGCGATGAATAAGACTGAGCAGTAATCCGCCGCTGAAAACACCTAATCCACTACCAAGACTATCTGCCAAAACTAAAATTGCAAAGGCATGATGACGCTGTTCTGACGTTGTAACATCAATCACTGCTGCATCAGCCGCAGTCCAATAACACCCCGCACTCAAACCCATAATCAAGTTCGCAACAATCAACAGCGGTAAATTATGAGTGAACACTAAAACAAACGCAGCAAGGATCGATAGGATAGCAGAAACTAACAGTGTTTTTTTGCGACCATATTGCGAATCAGCTAAGTAGCCTCCCAAGAAATGTCCTAAAACACCTGCAAGCGAACCGCTACCGATACCAATCCCGACTGCGGTTGCAGATAAGCCCACTTGCTTAACAAATATCAGCGGGATGTAAAACTGAATTAATCCATAACCTGTTTGGTAAAGTAATCGACCGATCGCCTGAAACCAAACTTGGCGATTTGATGGTTGAAGCAAAGATGGCAGATAAGTCATGTGGCTAGTTGCTAATGATGAGTTTATAGAATTTTCTTAACTCCTCTGCTTTCTCTGCCATATCTAGCTATCGCGATTGAATTTGAGCATTGAGCGTTTTTTCGATGCGATCGCGTGTTTCTTCTAAATGGGCTTTTGTATATTCATCAAACTTACTCGAGCGCGATAATGTGCGACTGAGGTGACTGCGGAGTTGCCGTAGTTTATACCATGCAAGCGTTCGTGCGTCTTCGGGTACAGAAGAATTGCGTAACACCATTGCGGTTAAAATCTTGAGATGTTCGCGTTGTAAAGCCCGACGTAGACTGTTAATCTCACTGCGTCTGTCTGGGTGGATAACTTCTGTCCAGATGTCATTTTGTAGCGTATCAAATAACTCCGGTAGTGTTAATGCGGTTCCAGGTTGACTTTTCAGTTCGATATCGCGCAACCGTACTAAGCGATCGCCTGAAAGTAATTCCTTAAGTACCATGCTTTGCATCATGTTAATGCTGTCATGAATCGGGTAATCAAGACGACCTAGCATTACATCACTACCCCAATGTCGCCAGCGCGACGGTGCTAATTTATTAAGCAAATCAGGCGGAAAATTAAACGCATCTGCTGCAAAGATATATTTTTCTAAAGTTGCTAATGCCTGTCGCTGTTTTTCTACTGGTACAGGTTCAAACGGTAGCCTTCCATTGGGATCTCCTGCATGATTGCGCGAAAACGATTGTCCTCCGATATACTTTGTGGTGTAATACGTATGGCGAAGATAGTGTAAGAACACTGCATCAAATAATTCGCTTAATTTTGCGTAACTTTCTCCTGTTTTTGGATAACGCTTGTGTAAGCGATCCCACATTACCCGCGAGTTTTCTAATTGCCACTGCGAGTAACGCAGTACATCATTACTGTTATCCCAAGCATTGACTTCAGGATCGAGGTCAAATAAATCTTCATCGGTAGCGTAGGCGAGTTCTGGTTGTGCGGAACGCCGCGCGATTTCGTCTAAAAATGGCTTTTCGGCGATCGGGTGTGCAGCATTTGTTGGTGTATATCCATATTGAATCGCCCAAATATCGTAAGGACCAACAACCGCAGGAAAATAATCACCTTGCTGCATTCCTTGCGGCGCTAAATTCGGTGGAATGTAATCCATGACTGAGGTTGTCAAACCTCTAATTTGGGTAACAGTTGTATTGTTCAACTCTTCTGGTTGCAATAATGTGCTACCCCGAAAATTGTGTCTTAAACCTAAAGTGTGTCCTACTTCGTGCGCAATAACCAAACGTAGATACTGATGAATATACTCTTGCATCTGGTCGCTGTTAGGCGACGTATTTTGAAATAAAGATAGCGCTAGCGAACCGATCGCAAACTGATTCACCGCTTCAATTCCATAACACAAATCGTATTCGATTGCCATTTGCGATAACGGTGACAAACGCGAAGGAACCGGACTCGCAATACCAACAACACTTGCTAAACTCGGTTGTGATTCAGGTTGACGTAGCTCATTCGTACAGAGATTACCTCCAGCCCCCATCATGTGTGATAGTAATGATGTTGGTTGTGTTTGGTGCTGTTGAATTAAGTTGCGGTATTCGTGCTTCAGTCGGCGGACAAAGCTAGCATCGACTAAAATATCAGCATCTAAGATTTCTCCGGTTAAAGGGTTAACACGGGATGGACCTAACGCAAAAAAGCCATCGACGGTATTAATCCAACGAATTGTGTTATAGCGAACATCAGCAGGGTCCCACTTAGCATCGTTAGGCATTTGCTTGACTTGAATTGCGTCTTTAAATCCTGCTTTTTCAAATGCTTGATTCCACATCAAAACGCCTTCTTTAATCGCCTCGCGATACTCTAATGGAACCGCATTTTCAATCCAGAAGACAATTGGCTTTTTGGGTGGTGACAACGGTGCATTAGGATCTTGCTTTTCAAGATCCCAGCGATTGATATAACGCACAAAAGGATCGCTACGGTCGTCGCTGGAAAAGTCTTGATAAGCTGTAATAAAATAACCGACACGTTCGTCAGCTAAACGCGGACGGTAATTGCTATTTTTTGGTAATTCAGAAAGACTATAGCGGACGCGCAAAGTTAAAGCACGGCTATCAGGGATTGTCGATAAGTTAGCAGGATTTGTGCTGTTGCTAGACGAAAAACCATAAACGGACTCGATTTCAACGTTTAAGGGAAAGGCTTTCGCACCACCAAAGTGTGATTTCTTGCTATCGAGTTGATAAGGAACTGACAGCATTGCTGACAACTGTGATGATAATCCTGGAACATCGCTTAAGAGGAGATCGCCTAAATCGACAAGAATTGTTTGGCGTTGGGGATGAATGCTTTTGATAGGTAAAGCGTAAAGTACGGAATCACTAAACGAACGTGCTAGCGATCGCGCTTGCGGATCTCCAGGCCGCGTGCGAAAGTTGACATTACGCACCACAAAATGCAAATTATTATTGACGCGACGGAAGTAAAAGAGAAAGTCTTGTAACGGCATTCCGCTATAAATTCCACGTTCGCCGATACCCGATTCCATCGTAATCGTGCCTAAGAAATTTTTATTTAACTGCTGCGGCTTGATTTCTAGATAGATTTTACCTGTATCTTTTTGTGTATAAAGCGTATATAACCCTTCGACTTTTGTCGTATCTTTGACGACTTCGTGAAACGGTTGTAAGTCAGCTTGCTTGGTTGTATTTTTTGTTGCTATGTGTTCTGGAATATTCGGTTTCTTTTCGTCTTTAACAGGTTGTAAAAATGGCTGTCGTGTTGCTTTGACATCCTCGACAACCCAAACAAACGGTTGACGCTGTGGTTTGTCGTCTTGAAGTACCCATACTCCTGGTGGTAGTTTTTGTAAGGGGTTATCTTCTGCTTGGATTTCGGTTGACTGCGACAGTGGAGGTATAGACGCGATCCCTGCGATCGCTGGTTTAATTCCAACAAATAATAAACTTTGTAATAAAACAACGTATAATGGTAGCCTCTTCATTCCACCAATCCCTTCACTGGTTTCTGAGCGTTTAATTTATATAGCGGTGCAATTGATTCCTAAATCTCCCCCACCAGCCCCAGCACTTCGGCTATTCTGGGTTAGCATCGGCTTTAGCCTTTAAGCCAAGCTTGCTATTGTGTATCATTCCCAGAAATAGCTTTTTTGTTAACGGTCATATCTTACTTTTGCACTTAACTCAGCAGGATATTGGAAAGTTATGCACAAAATTAATTGTTTTTAGCACAATGTTGAACTTTGCGACTCAAGATCTTTACGATACGTGCAAACAGTTTCTCCAAGAAAGCCGTTGTCAACGCTTACTACAACTTCAGCAGCTTGGTTTAGCACGTTATGCTGATTTCTTAACACAAATGCGCTTAAATGAGGTAAACATACTTTGTGTTATGCGCTTTTTACACAATCCTAGTCGCGTAAAATTTCCTCAGCTTCAAGGCGCAGACTTATCAAATTTGATTTTGGATGGTAGTAATTTGATTCGTGGCGATTTGTCTGAAGCAAATTTACAAGGGACTAGTCTTATTAATGCTGATTTGATATTTGCTAATTTGACAAACGCAGATTTGAGAAATGCTAATTTGACAGGCGCAACATTAAATGAAACGATTTGGCGGGGTGCTAAAGTCGAAAATTGTGTTTTTGGTGAGGGTATTGGATTGACGAAGATTCAGCGAGAAAATTTAATATTACGCGCTGCTCGATTTAATTAAAATAACGAACCACGTAAGCGTAGCCTTCCCGTAGGGTAGGACACAAAGATATTGTTAAAAAGACAATAAAAAGTTTAAGATAGAAGCCTTAATATGAATTTAACACTTCCACGAAAGTTTTTATTACTTGGTTCAGGGGAATTAGGTAAAGAATTTGTCATTGCAGCGCAACGTTTGGGTAATTATATTGTTGCGGTCGATCGTTATGCAAATGCACCAGCGATGCAGGTAGCGGATGAATGTGAAGTGATCTCAATGTTGAATGGTGATGACTTAGAAGCTGTTGTTCAAAAACATCAGCCAGGTTTTATTATTCCTGAAATTGAAGCAATTAGAACTGAAAAGTTACTTGAATTTGAACAGCGGGGAATAACTGTCATCCCAACAGCGAAGGCGACAAACTTTACAATGAACCGCGATCGCATTCGCGAATTAGCGCACAACCAATTGGGTATTCGTACTGCTAAATATGCTTATGCAGCTAGTTTAGACGAGTTAGTTGAATCTTCTCAAGCTATTGGCTTTCCCAATGTTGTTAAACCTATCATGTCTTCGTCAGGAAAAGGTCAGTCAGTTGTTTATCAAGCTGATGAAGTCAAAACAGCTTGGGACTATGCTATAAAAAACTCTAGAGGTGATAGCCAAAAAGTTATTGTCGAAGAATTTATTTCCTTTGAAACTGAGATTACTCTCTTAACAATTAAGCAGTGGAATGCACCAACAATTTTTTGTCCTGCAATTGGACATCGGCAAGAAAATGGAGATTATCAAGAGTCTTGGCAACCTGCTGAAATAACCGATAAATTGTTAACTGAAGCCCAAGCGATCGCGCAAAAAGTAACTGATGCTTTGGGTGGTGCGGGAATTTTTGGAGTTGAGTTTTTTGTAACAAAAGATGAGGTAATTTTCTCAGAACTTTCACCTAGACCGCATGATACAGGCATGGTGACACTAATTTCGCAAAATCTCAATGAGTTTGAGTTACATCTTCGGGCTGTTTTAGGATTACCAATACCACAAATTGATTTATTAGCACCTTCAGCAAGTGCAGTCATTTTAGCCCATGAATATGCTGATAAAATTTATTATGCTGGTGTTGCTGATGCTTTAGCAGAAAAAGACGTTGACTTGCGTTTATTTGGCAAGCCAGATGCACGCCCAGGGCGACGCATGGGAGTTGCACTGGCTAAAGGTGATACGGTAAAAGTAGCCAGAGCAAAAGCAATAAAAGCTGCTAGCCAAGTTAAAGTTGTCTAAAGGTATGTTTCCCGCCTTTCTACCACCTCAAGTACAGTTGCTTAAGGAAGATGCAGCAATTGTTTTAGCGCAAAGTATCAAGCGTGAGTTGATTGTCACTTCGTTGAGTCAACAGGCGATTAGGCGTAGCGCAGCGCCCGAAGCGATCGCAACAGCTTATGTACGTCAAGGTACGGGTAAGCCTATTTTACTTCTGCATGGATTTGATAGTTCAGTACTAGAATTTCGCTATCTTCTACCATTGCTGGCTAAGAAATATGAAACTTGGGGAGTTGATTTATTAGGATTTGGTTTTACTGAAAGGATTAGAGGAATTGATTATAATCCAGCGTCAATTAAAGCTCATCTTTATAGCTTTTGGAAATTAATTAATCGACCATTAATACTGATTGGGACTTCGATGGGAGGTGCTACAGCTATTGATTTCGTGCTTGATTATCCGCAAGCAGTAGAGAAATTAATATTAATTAATAGCGTAGGCTTTAGCGGTGATTTTCCAGTTGGTAAATTCTTGTTTCCACCCTTTGATTATTTAGCAGTAGAATATTGGCGACAGCGTAAACTTCAAGCTCTCTTTTGGGATAACTTTAATCCCTCTCAATTAATTGATGCTATCCGGTGTGCATCGTTACATTTAGATATGCCTTATTGGTATGAGGCAATGCTGAGTTTTATGAAAAGTGGTGGATACGGTCATTTAGCAGATAAGATTCCTAAAATTAATAAACCAACACTCATTTTATGGGGCGATCGCGATGATACTTTGAGTGTGAATGATGCAACGAAGTTTCAACGGGCGATCGCAGATTCTCAATTAATTTGGTTGAAAAATTGCGGTCATGTTCCACAATTAGAACAGCCGGAGGTTTTAGCTGGTTATATTCAAGATTTGAATTAGTACGAACCACATTGGCGTAGCCTTCCCGCAGAGTCGACACAAAGAGTAAGGAAAGAAGAAAGAGGATTTATTTTTGGCTGGCTTGAAGGAAGATTAATTTAGATATTACTGCTAATCCTAAAAGTAAGGGTGTGAGCCAGTCTCCCCAGCGGACGTATAAAGTTTGTGTGGTGCGTCGATAGATTGTTTCGGCGTGTAGTTCGTAAGTGTTTAAATTAGATATCCACACTGTTCTACCGTGGGGATCGACGATACCTGAGTAGCCTGTGTTTGTCGCGCGTACTGCCCACCGATCAGTTTCGATGGCGCGCATGGTATCTTGGGCATGATGTTGTGCTGGCATTGAAGGGCTGTAGTGCGCGTTGTTTGCTGCACTGAGGATAAATTGTCCGCCTGCTGCGGCTTGGTAGCGTACTTGTTCAGGAAATGCAGAACTGTAACAGATAACCGCGATCGCACGTCCAAAGGGTGTATCAAATACTTGATCGGGCGCACCTGGTACCAGCTTAGCTTCTAGTGGAGACAAGCGCCGAACGAGTCCGCCTAAAACCTGTTCAAACGGAATATACTCGCCAATTGGTACTAATTTAACTTTGTCGTAACGACTGAGGACTGTGCCATCTCCAGTCAGAGTAAATAAGCTATTGGTGTAATTTTGTCCTTGTTCGCCAAATGCACCAATCCACGCGGTAACGCCTTTTTCTTGTACAGCAGTGTAGAGAGAAGTACGCAGCACTTCACTCCACATAAAGGGTAAAGCCCCTTCGGGTGTGAGTACTGCTTCAACGCCTTGTTCGGCTAGCGTGATGTAGCCTTCAGTGTAACCCGCGATCGCCCGCCGCAAGCCTTCAGAATAAAGTTTAATTGTATTGGGGATATTACCTTGAATAATTCCTACTCTTAAAGCAGTTTCTGGGGGCTGTACCAACGGACGGCTATATAAACCAAAGCCAACGAGATGCAACGCCACAAAAAGTAGGCAGCTACTAGCAAAAAGTCGTAGTGTAATTGTATTCTTCCCCGACCTCCGACCTCCAACCTCCGACCTCTCATATCTCATCCATGCTTCTGCAAGTAAACCATTTACGGCAACAATTGCAGCTGTGACGGTGAGGGAGCCAGAAATTTGACCGAGATGGAGAATAATTAAGTTATGGGGGCTTTGAGTGTAAGAAAGTGAAGTCCAGTATAAAGGTCCTAAGCTCCATAAACTCTCTAAACCACACCACAACGCAACACCAATGAGAACGCGGGTGAATGTTCCCACACCTCGACTAAAAATAGTCATGCAGACAGCCCAAGCCGTTACTAAGACTGCGCCCCACAGCGTAATCGCAACCCAGCAAAACAGCGCGATCGCAATACTAGCAAGCCAAGGTACTCCCATCCACATCATCGGGTGAACGCCGGTAATCCAAGCTAAAGCGACACCGTGATACCCAATTCCCCACAGCAAAGCTGAGAGTAATTTGGTTTTTTGTGGTGTGGAAGATGCAACGATTACCCACAAGGGAACTAACGCAATCCACGCTAGAAACCATGCTTCGACAGGGGCGACGGTTAACCCCATTAAAATACCGCTAGATAAAGCAAGAAAACCAAAGGCGGGTAATGTCCACCTCTGGTGTTGTTTACTCAATTTTGTTTTAACAATCGGCATTTTGCTGATTTGTTAGCTCTTAATTTTCTGTTTCAGCTGCGTCGCTAACATCAGGTGGAACTAAAGCAACAGCGGCGATCGCATCATCTTCATCTAAACGCTGAACGCGCACGCCAGTAGCCGAACGCGATTGCGGTGATATGGCTTTCACTGCTTGACGAATGATGATCCCGCGACTTGTCACTATCATCAGTTCATCATTTTCGTTGACAATATGTAATGCCGCAAGTTGATCTTTAAAGCCTTTACGGGATTTAAATTTGGTCGCAATCTTGCCTTTAGTTGCCCGATTGTACAATTTAAACTGCGTGACAGGTACGCGCTTACCGTAGCCGCCCATCGTTACAATTAACACCCACGGTCCTTGAGTGTTGTTTTCGAGCAATTCTGAGTTTTCTTCGGTTTCGTCATCGTCGTCTGCTTCAGCATCAGCGGTAACGCTACTATTAAGGTTTGCTAAGACTGAACTCGGCAGAATATCCATGCCGATGAGTTCGTCGCCGTCACGCAGTTTCATAGCTCTCACGCCGCGTGTTGCGCGACCAAGCGGACGTAATTGTTCGTGGTCGGTTCTAAAATGAATCGCCATGCCGTAGCGCGAACCGATAATGATGCTATCTTCGACACGCGCCCGTCGTACCCAACGCAATTGATCGCCTTCTTCTAATGAGATGGCAATTAAGCCGTTTGCTCGAATATTACTGAAGGCGCTGAGTTCGGTTTTTTTGATGTAGCCTCCACGCGTCAGCATGACGAGGTATTCATCACTACTAAATTCGCTGACTGGGACAACGGAGGTAATTTTTTCATCTTTAGGAATTGGTAGCATCTGCACCATCGGAGTACCGCGACTTGTCCGCGAACCAAGCGGAATTTGGTAAGCTTTGAGGCAATAAACAACACCGCGATCGCTAAAGAATAAAACACTATCGTGATCGCAGCACGTCAAGAAATGCTCAATTCCGTCGTCTTCTTTCATCCGCGTTGCAGCTTTCCCGCGAGTTGCTCGACTTTGCGCCTCGAAAGCATCAATGGGCATTCGCTTGATGTAACCTTGTTCTGTCACCAGAATTAAAGCTTTCTCGTTCGCAATTAAGTCAGTATCGCCGATTTCACCTTCATCCGGTTCAATGACTGTCCGGCGCGGTGTCGCGTGCGTTGTTTTAATTTGAGTAACTTCAGTTTCAATAATTTCTAAGACACGTTCGCGTCGTGCTAAAATGTCGCGCAAATCGGCAATCTGAAGTTGTAATTCTTCATGTTCTTGACGAATTTTCTCGGCTTCTAGCGCTGTCAGTCGCCGCAGTTGCATTTGCAAAATAGCATCTGCTTGAGCATCGGATAAACCGTATCTTTCAATAAGTTCGTGACGCGCTGTTGGTGCATCAGCAGCATGACGAATTAATTCAATAATTCCGTCTAAGTTGGCTAAGGCAATTAATAATCCTTGCAACAGGTGATCGCGTTCCTCGGCTTTGCGCAGTTCGTAGCGCGTTCTCCGGCTTATTGCATCGATGCGAAAGTCTAAGAAGACATTAAGGAACTGTTTGAGCGTTAGTAATTGCGGTTCGCCATTGACAAGAGCCAGCATATTGGCTCCAAAGTTGGCTTGTAAAGGCGTTTGCTTGTATAAGTTATTGAGAACAACACGAGGATAAGCATTGTTTTTAAGTTCAATGACTATCCGCATACCGTCGCGATCGCTTTCATCGCGAATATCCGCAATACCTTCTAGCCGCTTTTCATTTACCATTTCCGCGATCCGTTCGATTAACGCGGCTTTGTTCGTTTGATACGGCAGTTCAGTAATGATAATTGCTTCGCGTTCGGGGCGTCCGCGTTGTTCGATTGTTTCAATATTCGCTACACCACGCATGGTAATAGAACCACGCCCAGTTGTATAAGCTTCGCGAATGCCACTTGTTCCTAATACCTGTCCTCCTGTGGGAAAATCAGGACCAGGAATGTATTGCATTAATTGGTTATCTGTAATTTCAGGATTGCGAATCAGCGCTACCAATCCATCAATCAACTCACCTAGATTGTGCGGTGGAATATTCGTCGCCATTCCAACAGCGATTCCAGAAGCCCCATTCAGGAGAAGTTGCGGAACGCGTGCGGGTAATACAATCGGTTCTTGTTGCGAACCGTCAAAGTTATCGGTAAAGTCTACTGTTTCTGATTCAATATCTCGTAGCAGCGCATCACCTGTAAATGCTTGCAAGCGACACTCGGTGTATCGCATTGCTGCTGGTGGATCGTTGTCTACAGAACCAAAATTTCCATGCCCATTAATCAGAGGTAATCGCATGGAAAAATCCTGTGCCATGCGCACGAGTGCGTCATACACCGAACCATCACCATGCGGGTGATATTTACCTAAAACTTCCCCCACGACACGGGCGCATTTCCGAAAAGGGCGGTCTGCGGTTAAGCCCAATTCGTGCATTGCATAGAGGATGCGACGATGCACAGGTTTCAGACCATCCCTGGCATCTGGCAGCGCTCGACCTACAATAACGCTCATCGCATATTCTAGGTAAGACCGCGACATCTCATTACGCAGATCAGTCGGGATAATCCTATCCTGAGAGCTTGTCATACGGTGAAAAACTCCAAAAATCTGAGATTATCAGTCGTTAAAATGGAAAAACGCCAAATTATTCCAATTTACTGCTGAATATTTGTTAAATAGTGATACAATTCTAGCATATTTTCCCTGCTGCTGGGGGAGTGGTAACTCATTACTTAAAGCCCTACGACTAAAGTTCGGGCTACATGAGCAAAGTTGACGATCGCGCACTAAAAGTACGACGTTTGCTTAGGCGCAAGTTCGTTCGCGATCGCACTTATGCAATGTCATGAATTCACAAACTAAAAATTTAAGTCTGAAGATAGTGTGTGCTTTCCAGCCGAGCAATCTAAACTGAGGCGTGTGTAAATTCAGAAAATTCTCATGGCAGAAAACGAACGACCAGAAGACGTTTTATCACCCGAAGTCCTAGACAAAATTAAGCATCCGCCAGCAATAGATGATGCTATGCAGCAGTTATCTACGGAAGAAGTGATGAATAATCCGGCGATGACTCCACCTACAATTGATGACTCGATGGAAGACAGAAGCGACTGGAAGCGCGATGAGTAAGGATACAATTTGATAGAAGATCCCACTGCCGCTTGCTGTATGCTGCCAGTTATTTATTCTGACGAGTTCCTTGACCATAAAACTGGACGATTCCACCCAGAAACACCAGGACGCTTAAGCGCGATCGCTACCGCACTCAAACAATCAAAGTTTGCCCACCGAATAGAATGGCGATCGCCAACTTCACTAACAGAATCACCAGCATTAGCACTTGTTGAACAAATTCACGCAGCAGAATACATTAACCTCGTTCGTTACATCGCTAATACGGGTGGCGGCTATCTAGAACCAGACACGCCAGTTTCACCGCGCAGCTACGATGTAGCATTGTTAGCAGTCAGTGCATGGCTAGACGGCGTGAATAGTGTTTTAGCGACTCAAAATCCTGCTTTTGTTCTCACGCGTCCTCCAGGTCATCATGCTGAAAGCGATCGCGGTATGGGATTTTGTTTATTTTCAAACGCGGCGATCGCGGCATACTATGCCTTAGCACAACCTGGTATCAACCGTGTCGCTATTCTCGACTGGGACGTGCATCATGGTAATGGTACTCAAGCGATCGTCGAAAATCATCCTCAGATTGCTTTTTGCTCGCTGCATCAATCTCCCTGTTATCCTGGCACAGGATACGCCTCGGAGCAAGGTAAATTCAACAACGTTTTAAATTTACCTGTGTCACCTGGTAGTACTATGGCAACGTATCAGCCTTTGTTTGAAGCAAAAGTTATACCATTTTTATGTAACTTTCAACCTGATTTACTGATCGTTAGTGCAGGCTACGATGCAAATGCAGCTGATCCTCTAGCAGAAATTGCATTACAGCCTCAAGATTACGGCAAATTTACAGAGTATTGTTTACAGCTAACTCGTAGAATTGTATTTGGTTTAGAGGGTGGTTATGATTTTTCTGCACTCTCGCAATCAGTTGTTGCCACGTTAGAAAAATGCCTCGTTCACGTTTAACTTAAATCTACGTAAAATCTAAGAAGCATTTGCGGTAGACATACCACAAGGAGTCCACGCAGGTGGACTTCGTTCGTTTAGTAGTGAATTTATTCGCCATAGGATTTAGAGACGCGAGATTTAGCACAGCAAAATAAATTCGTCACCACATCTAGCTGTAATAAACAGTGTATTTAGATACATCCTCCGCAATCTTGTCAGAAAAAACAATTTTTTTGAAAAGAAAAGCTTTTAGCCGTATAATTACAGGTGTAACGAATTGTTAAGAAACCGGATTTAGTAATTTTTCTGTGGAATCTAACAGCAATAGTGTGGAGAAATAAGTAAGCACTATTTATCCCCTGAAGTTGAGTGAAAAGTAATGACGACATATATTTTGTTTGAAACCGCTTTAGAGATGCTCAAAAACGCCTACCTTGCGTCTGCATTGATGCTAATTTCCGTTTCTGGAATAGGTTTAGCCGCGATCGCACTTATTGAAAGAGACGTTCCCACTTCCGATACACATCAGCAGCATCATATTTAAGGTTTTGGTAACGGTTACAGCACACAGCCTGTCGAGTTAAGCTAGCAAGTCAGCGTTTGTAACTTGGTCATAGCTCTATAACAGTCACAAAATAATTCATCCACCCTAAGGTACATTTTTATCCTTCTTTAGATATACTTATCTGAACCGTTATTTGCGCCACAGAAGGAACCTAGGGTATGACTTGCGTAGAGTTGGAAAGGCAAATCGCCAAATTAGCAATGGCAATGATGACTCGAAATTCACAGATAGGAAAGGATTTAATCAGTCATCTCAAAGCCCAACTCACCACCGAAGCAGTCGCTGGGATAATCATCATTAGCATTGAGCGTGTACTTTGGTTTGATCCCAACTCGATACTGTGGACTGTAAATCACCTTCTCCCTACTGATATCTACCAAGAAATCCAAAACACATTCCTCGTACATTTTTACAAGCAGTTAATTAACAAAGGTTTCGTTCCAGGAAAAGACTTTAGTATTGATGCGAAGAGTCAACTACTGTTGAATCCACAAGCTAAGTCCGCAATGTTCAGTAACCTGATTGAAAACAACCTGAAAACTACATAGCAACAGATCGCTGTAAAGTGAACAATAGGGGAATTTCCCTGACTTTTAATCTCCTCCTAACTCGTACCTATGCCTTGTTGTGGTACTTTAAATCAACTTGCTCAAGTTTTAGCCGCTAAACCAGTTTTATCTAAGACTGAGATAACGACACAGTTTACGGGTATTAATACAGATAGCCGTACTATAAAACCAGGCGAAGTTTTCGTTGCCTTACGTGGAGAAAAATTTGATGGTCATAAATTTGTATCCGCAGCTTTAGAAAAAGGTGCGATCGCAGCGATTGTTGACTCTGGCTTTCAATCGCCAAATGAATCGATTCCATTTCTGCAAGTAGAAGATACTTTAAAGGCTTATCAACAAATTGCGCACTGGTGGCGTCAGCAATTTTCTATTCCAGTGATTGCAATTACGGGTTCAGTTGGGAAAACGACAACTAAAGAACTCATTGCCGCAGTTTTAGCCACACAAGGTTCTGTTCTCAAAACCCAAGCGAATTACAACAATGAAATTGGTGTCCCAAAAACCTTATTGGGACTTGGTTCGGAACATGATTACGCAGTTGTTGAAATGGCAATGCGGGCAAAGGGAGAAATTGCTTTACTCACGCAAATAGCTTGTCCGACAATCGGCGTGATTACAAATGTCGGAACTGCGCATATCGAAAGATTAGGGTCAGAACAAGCGATCGCAGAGGCTAAGTGCGAATTATTAGCCCAAATGCCAAATTCGGCGGTAGCAATTCTCAATCATGATAATTCGCGTCTCATGAAAACTGCGGCAACGGTTTGGCAAGGTCAAACTGTTACTTACGGCTTAGAAGGCGGAGATGTACGTGGTGAAATTGCCAGCGATCGCATCGTAGTCGATGGAACAGAAGTAACGTTACCGCTACCAGGGCGACACAATGCGACTAATTTTCTCGCGGCTTTGGCTGTTGCTAAAGTTTTACAAATCGATTGGTCATGCTTAAATACTGGTTTAGTCGTTGATATGCCAAGTGGGCGATCGCAGCGTTATGAATTACCGAATGATGTGGTAATCTTAGATGAAAGTTATAATGCTGCACCAGAAGCAATGAAAGCAGCACTGCATCTACTGGCAGAAACGCCAGCAAAGCGACGAATTGCAGTGTTGGGTGCAATGAAAGAATTGGGAGAGCGATCGCTGCAATTGCACCAAGAAGTAGGAAAGTTAGTCGATCAACTCAAGATTGATTTATTAATAGTTTTAGTTGACGGTGAAGACGCAGAAGCGATCGCACAAAGCACCGAAAGTACTTCGGTAGAGTGCTTTGCTAGTCATAAAGATATCGTAGAGTACTTGCGAGAAATTGTTAGTGAAGGCGATCGAATTCTTTTTAAAGCTGCGCATTCGGTAGGTTTAGACCAAGTTGTCAATCAATTTCGTGTTAATTTTAGTTAGTTCAGAAACTAGAATAGCCATTCTTTTATAGCTGATGCAAATTATTAACTTAGATGCTGCTGATGAAGATATATTACAGCAATTAGCAGACTTATTAGTTGATTCTTTTAAAGAACATTGGGCAACTGCGTGGACAAACTTTGATAGTGCTTTTCAAGAAGTACAAGAATCATTAGCACCTGATAGAATTAGTCGTGTTGCAGTTGATGACAATGGTACAGTTTTAGGATGGATTGGTGGAATAAGTCAATACAGTGGCAATGTTTGGGAACTTCATCCTTTAGTTGTCCATAGTGAGTTTCAACGTCAAGGAATTGGCAGCGCGCTTGTTTTAGACTTAGAAAACAAAGTAAGAGAACGTGGTGGAATTACACTTTGGTTAGGTACAGATGACGAAGATAATATGACGTCACTGTCAGGTATAGATTTGTATCCCAATGTATGGGAACATATTGCTAATATCAAAAATTTACGCGGTCATCCTTACGAATTTTATCAAAAGCTAGGTTTTGTCATTGTGGGAGTCATGCCCGATGCCAATGGTGTAGGAAAACCTGATATTTATATGGCAAAAAGTTTAAGAAGTTAAATACCGTGGCTTTTACCAATTACCCAATGACGGCGAAAGAAACGAGATAAAGCAGATTCTTCCAAAGATAAATAAATAGGACGTCCATGCGGACAAGTTCGCGGGTTACGCGTGCGTTGCCATTGGTTTAAAAGCGTCTGCATTTCTTCTAAACTTAATTCTGTACCATTCCGAATTGCACTACGACAAGCAACTGCTACTTGTGCAGTTTGTAAGTCTCCGCCCAAGCTAAGTTCTAACAGGGCGTCTGCACAATCATCGCGTGTTTGTAACATTGCTGGAATATTACGAATTGCCCACATTTGTTCGCCAAAAGGCTCAATTTCTATACCAATGCGTTCGAGTTGCGATCGCTGTGCTGGGGAGAGATTATTTAAAATAACTGACGGTTCTAACGTCACAAGTTGCCAATTATCGACTAATTGCTCGTACAAAACACGTTCGTGTGCAATATGTTGTTCAACTAACCACAATCCTCCTGGATGCTCTGCCACAATGTACGTATTGTTAACTTGAGCTACAGCTTTAAGAATGTAAGTAGGAGGGCTACTATTGTGGGATTCTACTTCAGTGTCTTGAATTTGGCGGTTATAGTTGTACCCACTTGTTGCTTCAGCTGCTTTAATTAATTTGCTAACTCGTGAATTATGTAGAGATTCAGGAATTGTTTCAGGATGAACGCGTAAAGCTTGTTCAATGGCTTGCGCAACTTTTTCTTGCCAATAATCTAAATGATGTAAATAAATTTCTGATTTTGCAGGGTGGCGGTTCCAATTGATATGATTAGGCGCAACTTGAAGATGTAAAAAACATATTGGGTAGCGATCGCGCGGTAATGTTCGTGCTGTTGCAGTCAGTACCGTTTGTTCAATTTCTGGTAATTTTACTCTACGCCCATTTACCGCAACTCTTATCCAATCAGGACGATGACGATGACAGCGATCGGGTAAGCCTAAAATTAATTTGATAAAAGCGCGTGTTGTAGAATTATCACTCTGTACTTGAGGAGATAAAGTATCTGGATTGGGAACCTCAACAGTCAGTTCTTGTAAGTCATTTATATGCACTTGACGAAGAATTTGCGGTAATAAATGCTGTGAGGTTTTTCCAGCGCTGATCGTAAACCACTCGCGATCGTCTTGCCAAACTTGCCAAGTTACGTGCGGGTGACATAAAGCAATCTGCTGAATTGTACTTTGCACGGCTTTCATTTGCTGGGCGATCGCAGGTAATCCTTCGCGGTAGTTTGGTAAATTGCCAAATAAGTCTGATACTGTAACAACTGTACCAGGCGCGATCGCGACTGTTGTTGCTTCAGATACTTGTCCTCCAGCATCGTAGCAAACGTGCCATCCTTCGGCGGTTAAGGCTGGGCGACTCATAATTTCTAGGTGTGCTAATTGCGTTAGGCTATGCAACGCTTCACCGCGAAACCCTAAGCTAGTAATTTTCCACAAATCGTCGCAATTGCGAATTTTACTCGTGCTGTGTGCTGTTGCTGCTTGCTGTAAATCTGTGAGTTTCATCCCACAGCCATTATCCGCAACTCGTATGCGCCAATGCTGTGTCCACACAGCTACAACAATTCGTGTTGCACCTGCATCGAGCGAATTTTCTACTAATTCTCGTACAACTGCTGCTACTGAGTCTATCACTTCTCCAGCAGCAATTAAATTAACAACTTCTTCCGGTAAAGTGTAAATACTGGATAACATACAATCCAGTTTTTGATTAACTAACAACTTAACTAAATTAAAAAATATTTGCTTATACGAATAATCAACTAAAATACTTAAATAAATTGCTTTTGATTATTTATTATATCACTCAAAATAAAGTAATTAACCATATCTAATTCAGCAAGCTCATCGCTTTGATTTTGTTTCTCGTAACGCGTACAAAAAGTCAATAATAAACTATAAATTTAATAAAAATTAACACGCATTTGTTTGAGAATTCTAACTATTCCTAAAGAAAGATATTATAAACGTTCATTCTAAAGAAGGATCGTATAGCTTGTATTACTTGGTAAATTGCGAATGAGCAGATAAGAGAGGAACCTTACATGAACAATCCTTTAGGCGGTATCATTCCAGAACAACCACCTATTGAACCTCAGTCTAACGTACATGAACTTAAGTCGCGTTTAGAATGGGGCGAACCAGCATTCACTATCTTAGACATACGCGATCGCAACACTTACAACGACGGTCACATCATGGGCGCAATGTCAATGCCTGTAGAAGAATTGGTAGACCGCGCTGAAAGTTCACTGGCTAAAAGCCGCGATTTGTACATCTATGGTGAAACTGACGAACAAACAGCGCAAGCAGCACAACAACTACGCACTGCTGGATTTGAGCACGTATCAGAACTCAAAGGTGGACTTCCTGCATGGAAAGCTGTAGGTGGTCCTACCGAAGGGATTTTAGAGTCTAGAACCCCAGCAGGTGCAGATGACTATAACGTTGTTTCGCGTATGCAAAATCAAGCGGAAACTCAACAAAAGTAACTTATAGTCTAACACTATACCTTAGTAGAATTTACACTCATCACAACAGCTATCAAACAATCCCTTGTATTTAAGATTCTCCTATCTCAATGCGTCATTTTGAGGTAGGAGATTTAATTTTTATTAATATGAAAATCCTTCTCGATAGGAAAGCATAAGTCTGGAGCACATAGTTTTGGAAAATGCATAGTTGTGACTTCTAGCGTATTAACGTTTACACGTCGAATCGCATGGTTGTTCGTATCAGCAACAAAGATGTAAGAACCTATCCCGCTTAGTCCAGAAGGTTCAGAGAATTGAGCATTTGTTTGTTTGTGATCGCGATCGCCCGCTGCATCTCCTAGTACAGTTTGACAAATACTCGTATGAGGATCTACTCGCTTAATTTTGTGGTTGTAGGTGTCTGCAATCCATAGTTGTTCTTGGAAATATTCTACGCCTAAACAGTGTTGTAAGCGTACTTCTGCCCCAACGCCATCAACATCACCAAAGCCGAACAACTCACCACTACCACATAAGGTTGTTACTTGTAAATTTTCCAAACTGATACGACGAATCGAACTGACTTCACTATCTGCAATATACAAGTCTTTACCATCAGTCGTGATGCCACTAGGTTGAGCAAAAGCTGATTCTGCTAAAGCGCCATCAATACAAGCTTCTGCACCTCTACCAGCATAAGTTGAGATCGCCAACGTTTCTAATTGTAACTCCCAAATTTGGTGCGAACCTGCCATCACGATAAATAAAGAATTGCCTACTTGTTGGATATCCCAAGGAGAATTAAGCGCAGTCTCTAAACCAGCACCGTGATGCGGTTGGATATTGCGGCTTTGGTCGCCTGTACCTGCGATCGTTTCTACAACTTGACGCTGAAAATCAATTCGGCGTATTGCATGATTTTCTGTATCGGCTACATACAATAATTGCTTCTCGGTATCAAAACACATTCCTTGAGGACTAAAAAATTGCGCTTCACTAAACGAACCGTCGCGCAATCCAGGTTTACCCGTGCCAATGACATACTGCAACTCTCCCGCTAAAGTACTTACAACGATGCGATGATGACCAGAATCAGCAATAAATAAACTGGCTGTTGTGGCTAAAACTTTACCAGGGAAAGCCAACGGTGTTATCAATGGTTGGCGTTGTTTCTCTAGAATTAAATTGAGTACTTGCGCCGAAAAAGTCCCTTTTTCTTGGTGTTTCTGAATTAACTGCGCTACTAATTGGTCTATAGCATTGCAATGACCTTCACCAGATACATAACTAACTACGTAACCTTCAGGATCAATTATCATTAAAGTTGGCCAAGCACGCACTGCATATTGCTGCCACACTTTAAACCCACTATCAACGAGTACTGGATGTTCAATGTCGTAGCGCAAGATTGCTTGGCGGATATTCTCAACTTCTTTTTCGTTGTCGAACTTAGCTGAGTGAATACCAATTACTGTAAGGTTATCCTTGTATTTGCGTTCGAGATATTTTAAGTCTGGCAGGGTATGCAAGCAGTTGATACAGCAGTACGTCCAGAAGTCCAAAATAATAACCTGACCTCGCAGTTGTTGTAGTGATAAGGGCTGCTCAACATTTAGCCAAGCTTGGTTTTGGGGGAGTTCTGGCGCTCTCACTCGCATCATATGCTTTCGTTGTAGCGTAAATTTAGTAAAATAGTAGCGCAATTAAATAACCTGGAACTGACTCTATGAAATGAACTACAGTGTCAACTCCAGGTTACAGATTCAGCTATAAAAACTCTAAGAAGTTCAAAAGTATCAGACTTTTATCTACTTGAGCTTATTTGTTTTCAACCTTGCTTTGGGCTTCTTCCATAGCGGCTTTTTTGTCAGCCTCATTCGGATTAAATGTAACACCTGTCTGACGTGCCTTCAGTTCTAAAGTTTCAGGAATATTTTCTCCAAGCTTTTTAATATTCTTTAACCCTGTATCACCGATAGGGCGTTCAGCGCTATCACCAAAGTCTTCAGCTTTTTCTTTGATGCGCTTCATAGTCTCACTCGTGACAGGATTCTCGTCTAATTCTGGATTAGCAGGAGCAGCCTGGGCTTGTAGAAGTACGCTTTGATTGAAGACTGGAGCTACTAAGAATGTAATAGCTACCAAGAAAACTGTAATAACGTGACGTAATCCTACATTTTTGAACCAATTCATCATTGATTTCATTTTCCTCTCCATTGATCTTGGATTGTAACTTTCTAACTTTTTACTTTTTTAGGAATAACATCTTCTCCCTAGGGTTAGAAAGTTTGCAATTGTGCAGCGCGATCGCTTAGTCTAAAAAGTAAATTTAGATTAACCTCTTTCTACATATCCGGTTCTAGTTGTACTTTATCGTCTGTAGCAGCTGGTTCTAATTCTTCCTCTATTGCATTTGGAGGGATAACATCTTCTGATGGTGATGGCGATAAGTCAATTTCTGGCGTTAATGGTGGTTGAGGCAATACTTGAGTTTCTGAACGACGCCGGAAGCGATTGAAAAATCCACCTGGTTTCTGTAAGGGTTGTGTGCCTTCTAGCACCGGTGTAGGTTCTGATGCTTCTGGAGAAGTTTCTTCAGATGGTGCGATCGCAGGTTCGGCTTCAGGTGAACTTGGCGGTTCTAAAGTTTCTATTTCCGGTATATCTTGCGTTGGCGCAGGAATTTCTAGCTTTTCGGGGACTGTTTCCTTGTATTCATCAGGTAATTCCGGTTCTACAGGTGTCACCCTGGGAGTAGGTTCGATTTCACGACGCCGGAAGCGATTGAAAAATCCACCTGGTTTTTGGCGTTCTAAATTGGAATCACCTTTGATTGCTGGTTCGGTTGATTCTGTTTCAGTTTCCTGCTGCGGTTGTTGAACTTCTGTTTCGTCTAATGGTGCTTGTTGTGGAAGTTCTCGTTCTACTTCTGGGGAGGGTATAACTTCGGGTACTGGTAAGGGTGATTGTGTAGAAGTAGGTTCAACGCTAGGAGACTCATTAATGTAATTTGGATCGACAATACTACGTGCTTCGGCGACTGATATTTGTCCTTTAACTAACTTTCCTAATGTATCCGTTGCTGTAGGATCGTACGTGACGAGTCGAACTGTATTGTTAAAAACATTCGGCAAAGAGTTACCTTGCTCGTCAATAAACTCTAGCTGAACCCAATTCCTGCCAGGTTGCAAACCTTGAAGATACAGCGGTTGCCAGCGATCGATAATAAAGCTTTCTCCATTAATTGTGCAGCGAATACGCCAATCAGCAATATTTCCTTGTTGTTTTGCTTGAGCAACAAGATGTAACGGCGCATTAGTTAGGTAAAAATCGAGGAGAACTGGTTCCGCGCTCACTGTTCCTTGAGGTGTGTTGTATGTTAGCAGTGGTTTTTCAAAATTAGGGCTATTATTGTCATTTTTCGCGAAGATATGGAATGTCGTTTGGGCGTAAGCTCCTTCATTCTTGAAGCTTTCATTCCAAGGATAAGTAGCAAAAACACGCAGAGTATGCGTTCCTGGAGCTAAATCTGAAAAAACAAGTGGCTCGTTGAGATTGTAAACATTTATGTATGGTTGGTTATCTAAGATGACATTGAGGTGAGGACCTAAATTTAGTTCTTTGTTTTTAAAGAGTTGTAAATCTTGAACCTGCAAGCGGACGTTAATTGTATCGTCTTGCAAAATTTCGTCGGGCTGCGGACTCAAGATAGATACTTGTGGGCGGCGAGCTTCTAAGCTTTGACGTAGCTGCTGAATCACTTCAGGTGGAGAGACTTCAGCGATCTTCGTAGAACGTGGTGCAATACTAGAAGCTGAGCGCGTGTCGTTAGGGTTGCGTGCTTCCTCGGTGAAGCGATCGCCACAACTAATTAAACTCAAGACAATTAGCCCTGTCAGTAAAAATGACACAACTGTTTTGATAACTTTTTGCCACCAATTTATATCCAACACGTCGCTGAATCCTCGCAACTGACGTCAAACTTTCCTAGTTTATTACTGCTATCTCTAATTGATTCTCAGTAATAGTTACTAGTATGACAGTGGTAAAAATAGCATTAGCAAATAGGTAGCAAATATCAACCAAAAAATAAGCACAAGTACGCGGCAAAATCACTGAGTGGCAGAACTTTTAGCCTTTTTATTAATAATTCTTTACTTTACACGCACAATATTTATTTTTGAAGTATAAGTTTTACGAATGTTTGAGCTTTGTAAATTATATGAAGATACTCTTGACTTTTTTTCCACTGGTTTGAACTCGCATAGCAGAATTGACTTACTCTCCAGGGTTTTTGAATTATTGTTAAAAAACTTTCAACACTCAGGTAATCATGACCCTATAATTCATCAGAAAGCACTTTCCACGAGTGACCTTCATTGCTGGGTCAACCGGACTCCTAATTTGAGGAAGATAGGATGATTCAGCCCGAAGACAGCTGGTGGTGTCCACAAGTTCTGTTTCCTTGTCTAGAGAGGAGAGTCTAAATGACGATGAGTCCTCCGGAGCGAGAGGAAAAAAAGGCAAGGGTTATCGTCGATAACGACCCTGTACCTACTTCATTTGAAAGATGGGGACAGCCTGGTCACTTTGACCGCACCTTAGCTAAAGGTCCAAAAACAACAACCTGGATTTGGAACCTACACGCTCTCGCCCATGATTTTGATACTCATACCAGCGACCTAGAAGATATCTCGCGCAAAATCTTTGCGGCGCACTTTGGTCAGCTGGCTGTGATCTTCCTCTGGTTGAGCGGCATGGAGTTTCATGGCGCTCGCTTTTCAAACTACGAAGCTTGGCTAAGTGACCCAATTGGGATTAAGCCAAGTGCGCAAGTTGTTTGGTCAATTGTTGGTCAAGATATTCTTAACGCCGACGTTGGTGGTGGTTTCCACGGCATCCAAATCACCTCTGGATTATTCCAAGTTTGGCGTGGTGCTGGTTTTACAAATTCCTTCCAGCTATACGTAACTGCAATTGGCGGTTTAGTGGCAGCAGCTTTGATGCTATTTGCTGGCTGGTTTCACTACCATAAGCGCGCTCCTAAGCTGGAATGGTTCCAGAATGCGGAGTCGATGCTAAACCACCATTTGGCAGGCTTACTGGGCTTAGGTTGTTTATCTTGGGCAGGTCACCAAATTCACGTAGCTTTACCAGTCAATAAGCTATTGGATGCTGGAGTAGCACCAAAGGATATTCCCCTACCCCACGAATTCATCCTGAATAATAGTTTGATGGCAGAGTTGTATCCTAGTTTTGCCAAAGGGTTAACGCCCTTCTGGACATTGAACTGGGGACAATACGCTGACTTTCTCACCTTTAAGGGTGGATTGAATCCTGTAACAGGTGGTCTATGGTTGACCGATACAGCGCACCATCACTTAGCTTTGGCTGTGCTATTCATCGTTGCAGGTCATATGTACCGCACGAACTGGGGTATTGGTCATAGTATTAAAGAAATTTTAGAGAACCACAAAGGTCCTTTTACAGGTGATGGACACAAAGGTCTCTATGAGAACATGACCACGTCGTGGCACGCCCAGCTAGGTACAAACCTCGCGATGCTTGGTTCGTTGACAATTATCGTGGCGCATCACATGTACGCGATGCCTCCCTATCCGTACTTGGCAACTGACTACGCCACAGCGCTATCGATCTTCACTCACCATATGTGGATTGGCGGCTTCCTAATTGTTGGTGGAGCAGCCCACGCGACGATTTTTATGGTGCGTGATTACGATCCAGCAGTGAACCAAAACAACGTGCTAGATCGGGTAATTCGTCACCGCGATGCGATTATTTCGCACCTGAACTGGGTGTGTATGTTCCTTGGTTTCCACAGCTTTGGTTTATACATCCACAACGATACAATGCAAGCGCTGGGTCGTCCGCAAGATATGTTCTCGGACACCGCAATTCAATTGCAGCCTGTGTTTGCGCAGTTTGTCCAAAATATCCACACCTTAGCACCTGGTTCTACCGCACCTAATGCGCTTGAGCCTGTGAGCTATGCCTTCGGTGGTGGTGTGGTTGCTGTAGGTGGCAAAATTGCCATGATGCCGATCGCCTTGGGTACGGCGGATTTTATGATCCACCACATCCATGCTTTCCAAATTCACGTTACAGTATTGATTCTACTGAAGGGCTTCTTATTTGCTCGCAACTCGCGTTTGATTCCAGATAAAGCGAATCTTGGTTTCCGCTTCCCGTGCGATGGTCCAGGTCGCGGCGGTACTTGTCAAGTATCAGGCTGGGATCACGTGTTCTTAGGTTTATTCTGGATGTTCAACACGATCGCGATCGCGGTCTACCACTTTAGCTGGAAGATGCAATCGGATGTGTGGGGAACGATTGACCCAGACGGAACCATAGCGCATATCACGGGTGGTAACTTTGCGATGAGTGCAAACACCATCAACGGTTGGTTGCGTGACTATCAATGGGCGCAAGCAGCGCAAGTGATTCAGTCCTACGGTTCAGC
Organism: Gloeocapsa sp. PCC 7428; assembly: GCF_000317555.1. Lineage (GTDB taxonomy): Bacteria > Cyanobacteriota > Cyanobacteriia > Cyanobacteriales > Chroococcidiopsidaceae > Chroogloeocystis. The sequence goes on along the minus strand of NC_019745.1, from coordinate 1,115,231 downwards.
ACTCTCTGCATACGGTCTGCTGTTCTTAGGCGCTCACTTTGTTTGGGCTTTTAGCCTCATGTTCCTCTTCAGCGGACGTGGCTATTGGCAAGAACTCATTGAGTCGATCGTTTGGGCACATAATAAACTAAAGGTCGCCCCAACAATTCAACCCCGCGCACTCAGTATTATCCAAGGTCGTGCGGTAGGAGTAGCTCACTACTTGTTAGGAGCGATCGTGACAATCTGGGCGTTCTTCGAGGCGCGCATAATTTCAGTAGGTTAGCATTTAGCCATCAGCACAGCGTTTCAGTGCGATGTCAGCTGATGGCTTAAGGTCAGAGGATTCACTAAACCTATGGCAACAAAATTTCCAAAATTTAGCCAGGATCTCGCACAGGACCCGACAACACGGCGTCTGTGGTACGGGATTGCCACAGCCCACGACTTTGAAACCCACGACGGGATGACCGAAGAGAATCTGTATCAGAAACTCTTCGCAACCCACTTTGGTCACGTGGCGATCATTTTCTTGTGGACCTCCAGCCTCCTGTTCCACGTAGCCTGGCAAGGTAACTTTGAACAGTGGATCAAAGATCCACTCAATATCCGTCCCATTGCGCACGCAATTTGGGACCCTCATTTTGGTAAAGCCGCAGTCGATGCGTTTACGCAAGCTGGTGCGACATACCCTGTTAATATTGCTTACTCGGGTGTCTACCACTGGTGGTACACCATTGGGATGCGGACAAACAACGACTTATACAGCGGTGCAGTATTTCTATTGATACTTGCTGGTGTATTCTTGTTTGCCGGTTGGTTGCACCTCCAACCTAAATTCCGTCCTAGCTTGTCTTGGTTCAAGAGTGCAGAACCACGCCTCAACCACCACTTGGCAGGTTTATTCGGTGTTAGTTCGCTTGCTTGGACAGGTCACTTGGTTCACGTTGCGATTCCCGAATCGCGCGGACAGCACGTTGGTTGGGATAACTTCTTAACAACACTTCCTCATCCCGAGGGCTTAAGACCATTCTTTACAGGGAATTGGGGCGTTTACGCCGCTAACCCTGACACAGCAAATCATGTTTTCGGTACGTCACAAGGATCAGGAACTGCGATTCTTACCTTCTTAGGTGGCTTCCATCCGCAAACGCAGTCGTTGTGGCTGACGGATATGGCACATCACCACTTAGCGATCGCAGTGCTGTTCATCATCGCTGGTCATATGTACCGGACAAACTTCGGAATTGGTCACAGCATCAAAGAGATGCTCAACGCCAAGAATTTCTTTGGCACCAAAACTGAAGGTCAGTTCAACCTGCCACACCAAGGGTTGTACGACACAATTAATAACTCGCTACACTTCCAGTTGTCTTTGGCACTCGCTGCACTGGGAACTATTACCTCCCTGGTAGCCCAGCATATGTACGCGCTGCCTCCGTATGCGTTCATGGGTCAAGACTTCACAACCCAAGCTGCGCTGTATACCCATCACCAGTACATTGCTGTATTTCTGATGGTTGGTGCATTTGCGCACGCAGGCATCTTCTGGGTACGTGACTACGATGCTGAACAAAACAAAGGCAACGTCCTTGACCGCGTACTACAGCATAAAGAAGCGATCATCTCGCACTTAAGCTGGGTATCACTGTTCTTAGGTTTCCACACCTTAGGTTTGTACGTACATAACGACGTAGTAGTCGCCTTCGGTACACCGGAAAAGCAAATTTTGATTGAGCCAGTATTTGCTCAATTTATCCAAGCTTCGCACGGTAAAGTGCTTTACGGCTTGAACACCTTGCTATCTAACCCAGATAGCGTTGCTTCTACCGCTGGTGCAGCATGGCTACCAGGCTGGTTAGATGCAATCAATAACGGTACAAACTCGTTATTCTTAACGATTGGTCCGGGTGACTTTTTAGTTCACCATGCGTTTGCGCTAGGTATTCACACCACAGTTCTCGTTCTGGTGAAAGGTGCTTTGGACGCTCGTGGTTCCAAGCTCATGCCAGACAAGAAAGACTTTGGTTATGCGTTTCCTTGCGATGGTCCAGGTCGCGGCGGTACTTGCGACATCTCAGCTTGGGATGCCTTCTACCTCGCTTTATTCTGGGCGCTAAACACAGTGGGATGGGTAACTTTCTACTGGCACTGGAAACACCTAGGTATTTGGCAAGGTAACGTCGCACAGTTTAATGAGTCTTCGACGTACCTCATGGGCTGGCTACGCGACTACCTATGGTTGTACTCAGCACAGCTGATTAACGGTTACAACCCATATGGTATGAACAACCTAGCCGTTTGGTCTTGGATGTTCTTATTTGGACACCTCGTTTGGGCAACCGGCTTCATGTTCTTGATCTCCTGGAGAGGCTACTGGCAAGAGTTAATTGAAACTCTTGTTTGGGCACACGAACGGACTCCACTTGCAAGCTTGGTTCGTTGGAAAGACAAGCCAGTTGCTATGTCCATCGTTCAAGGTCGTTTAGTTGGTTTAGCTCACTTCACCGTTGGCTATGTTCTGACGTACGCAGCGTTTGTGATTGCTTCAACGGCTGGTAAGTTTGGTTAACTAGCTGTTGAGAAGATTAATCTAATTCCCTCACAACCACTGTGGGGGATTTTTTTTGCTAAAGCAAGATTAAATACTCTAATCCCCGATCCCCGACCTCCAACCTCTTGTTTATGCTAGTTCTAGGATGAGAAAGTTATTTTTATAGGCTTTAATGGCAAATTCAAGGCTGGCTAAACTTGCTTCGTACTTACGTCCTCACTGGCGAACGTGTACAGTAGGAATCTTGGCTTTATTGATTGTTAATGCTTTAGGTGTTTATATCCCTTTACTGATTCGTAACATTATTGACACGCTGCAAGTTACGTTTAGCTTTGGGCAAGTTATTCAGTATGTCGTACTCATCTTTGTGCTGAGTTCCGTTATGTGGGTCATCCGCATGGTGTCACGAGTAGCGCTATTTGGTGTGGGACGCCAAGTTGAGTTTGACCTCAAACAAAAAATTTTTGAACATTTATTAAGGCTTGAGCCATCCTATTTTGCCGCGAATACCGCAGGTGATTTAATTAACCGTGCAACGAGCGATGTTGATAATATTCGACGGTTATTAGGATTTGCCGTTTTGAGCATCGCGAATACGATATTTGCTTATGCTTTAACACTTCCCGTCATGCTGGCAATTAGCGTGCAACTCACGCTAGCCGCGATCGCCGTTTACCCAGTCATGATGTTTTTGGTGCAGCTATTCAGCGATCGCCTCCGTAAAGAACAGCAACAGGTGCAAGAAGAACTCTCTACAGTGAGCGAACTGATCCAAGAAGACATGAGCGGTATTGCCCTGATCAAAATTTATGCACAGGAGCAAAACGAACGCCGTGCGTTTCGCCACAAAAATCAGCAGTTACTCGATGCGAATCTAAAGTTAGCAAAAACACGCAACACTTTGTTTCCGCTTGTCAGTGGACTTGCCTACGTCAGCTTACTTATTCTCTTATGGTTGGGTTCAGGACAGCTAATTGCTGGTACTCTTTCTATAGGTGATTTTATTGCTCTCATACTCTACGTCGAGCGACTTGTTTTTCCCACCGCACTATTAGGATTTACCATTACAGCTTATCAACGTGGCGAAGTCAGTATTGATCGCATTGAATCAATTTTGACTGTATCACCAAACATTCAAGACACTAATGCGGCGATCGCGATACCTCAACCTGTCCGAGGTGAACTCATTGCCAGAAACTTAAGCTTTACCTATCCTGGTTCTAAAATACCAGCGTTAAAAGAAATTAGCTTCCAGATTATGCCAGGAGAGACTGTCGCCGTTGTTGGTCCCATCGGTGCAGGAAAGTCAACGCTTGCAAATGCTATCCCCCGCCTCCTCGACATTGAACCAGGACAACTCTTTTTAGACGGTAACGATATTACTCAAATCAAACTACACGACTTACGTAGTGCGATCGCCTACGTTCCCCAAGATAGTTTTCTCTTCAGTACCACAATCAAAAACAACATTCGCTACGGCGATCCTTTAAGCGAACAAACTGAAGTTGAGTATAGTGCAAAACAAGCGCAAATTCATCCAGAAATTCTCAATTTTCCGCATCAATACAAAACCATAGTTGGCGAACGCGGTATTACACTTTCTGGCGGACAAAGACAACGAACTGCTTTAGCACGGGCTTTGTTAGTCGATGCACCCGTATTAATTCTCGACGACGCTTTATCCAGCGTAGACAATCAAACCGCAACCGAAATTCTCAACAACCTCTCACGCGGAACACAACGAAAAACCGTTGTCTTCATCTCGCACCAAATGTCCGCCGCCGCAACTGCTGATCGTATTTTTGTCATGGATCAAGGTCAAATTGTGCAAGCAGGAACTCACGTGGAACTTGTGCAACAGCCAGGACTATACCGTACATTGTGGAACCAGCATCAAATGAAAGAATTATTGCAATAAAGCTTCTCAAAACTAAATTCATTGCAACTGCTGAACAGTGATAAAATGATTCTCCCATCGGTTCGGTTGGATACCAGAGGTAACGGGGAAAGCTTGGCGAATGAATTCGCCTCTAGACAAAAGAAGTCCACGGAGGTGGACTATATTAATCAAAGTCTTTCCAAGAGCGCGTACTTGAGCAAAGGTAAGTCAATCTAACTCCAAACTGAGAACTCAAAATTTAAAGTCAGAATGCCTGCCGAAGGGAGTTTACACCAAGCTGCGATCGCCTAGAAAGCAAAACATTGTGTTTTGAATCATTTCTGCATAAAGTAGCTAGGTATCAATTACCGATTTATCTGCGAGGTACAGAGTATGTCCAGTAAGCATTTTGCGCCATTTCGGCGACTGAATCCTTTTATTGTAAGTGCTAGTCTAGGGATCATCTTTTTAAGCACAGTACAACAAGCCTTAGCACATCACGCCACAGGAGGCGAAACGCCAACAAATTTTGTTGAGGGATTTCTCTCAGGCTTAGCGCATCCAGTGATTGGTTTAGATCATTTGGCGTTTGTTATTGCAATTGGTTTCATCGCCACAGGACAGGTAAATGGCGCTGTCATTCCAGCAGGATTTGTTTTAGCCGCACTCGTAGGAACAGGAATTCATTTACTCAACTTCGATTTACCAGCAGCAGAAATTGCGATCGCCTTATCCGTGGTCATCTTTGGCGCAATGCTAGCGATTCCACGTAAACCTGATTGGATTGTGTTACTCATTTTAGGTGCGATCGCTGGTTTATTTCACGGCTACGCTTACGCAGAAGCAATTATTGGTGCCGGAATGATGCCTTTAGTTGCTTACTTACTAGGATTCACCATTATTCAGTATGGTGTAGCAATGTTAGCGCGTGCGATAGGTAATTTGATCACTCACAAAACACCAAATCGACAAATCATGCGACTTTGTGGTTTAGCGATCGCTTCAATTGGTATTGTTTTTATGACTAATTTGTTGTTTGGGTAAAATGCTTGATGCGGCGGGATTCAATATTTTATAAACTGTTTCAGCAATCTCCTACCTTACGATTTGAGCTATTGACAAATCCACCAGTTAATGCTGAGGCATATCGGTTTGATTCAGTGGCTGTCAAAGAACCCAAGTTTAAAATCGATGGGGTATTTCTACCACCAGATATCAAAGTCCAGGTGTGGTGTATTTGTGTGTTGGCGAAGCGTGCCTCCGGCAGGTTCAATTTCAAAAAGAGGAATGGCTGTGTGAACGAGTATTTGCTGAATTCTCCTTATATTTCTACCGCAACCGCGATCAATTTAGTGATTGGCAAGCAGTAGTCATTTATCACGCGATATTTATCCTCATCGCTCTATGCTCAATGGCGAGCAAGTGTATCGGGTGTATTTGGATGAGTTAGGAGTTATTCCTTTGTTACCTTTGTGGGTAGCGGTGATGGTGTTAACGACAGTTGATCGCGCTGCAAAAAAACTCTGCTACCTTCCATTCGTTCTCTTTAATAAATAGCTTGATAATTTGCTCTGGTTCTCCAGCCATGAACCCTCTAAGCAATTCTGGTGATAGATGCACATTAATTCCAGCTATCAGCTGTAACTTCTGCCTCTTTATTACAAATGCAGGTGAAATCCCACTTCCAGACAAGTAGCAGCATTTTCCATCAATAGCTGGATAAACGTTGTTATAAGTAAATAACCCAGATAAAAGTATCAGAAACTGTACTAGATGGTCATGAACAGGTACCGGAACTTCTATGTCATCATGCAATTCATAGTTAAAAATTTCCAGCCACAGCCCTTGTAGTAGTTCTACATCTCGGCGATATCCCTGACCTATCCGAGGAGACACAATAAACATTTCACCATCAAAGTGATATTTGCTGCATTGAGCAGGTTCAGACATCAATTCACAGAAGTTGGCTTCGGAAAGGATGAGAGTCATTAGAGAACTGAGCAACGTCGAGCTTGCTGCTAGCAATTATCAATAATCTTACCGCGATCGCCTCTTCCTGCTAACCTTTAATTTGAACGCTACGTCGGGCGCACTCTCTAACTTCGGCACAAGTTGGAGTTAGCCCGATTTCGCTTTTCTTATTAATCTTCATTTCCTTGTGACTGGATATATTGCTTAATAACCTCTATGCTTGCTCCACCACCTGATACTGCACAATATCCACGCTTCCAAAAGAAAGGTTTCCAATAAAAAGGTTTTAGATATTGTGCGTGTCGTTTTCTAATTTCTCTACTTGTTACAGTCTTCATTGTATTAACAATAGTCGAAACAGAAACGTCAGGTGCAAAATCTATTAATAAATGTATATGGTCTTTTAAAACCAAATCAGCTTTCGCTTCTTTTAAGTAACATCTATTCTTTTCACATATATTTTTGCACATTTCAATTATTTCATACTCTATCTGCTCGTTTAATACAGGATGTCTGAATTTAGTAACAAACACTATATGAATCTGAATGTCGCAACGACTGTGAGCAAAAGACCTTAAACTCCTTGCCATTCTTATCTCTATGTAGTACACTATATTTACTATGACACAAAAAACTAGTTACAAGAAAATTATCAGAACAGACAAATGGAAGCTTTCGCCAACAAGAGAGCAGAAAGAATTAATGCTTTTAACGGTAAAAGAATATCGCCGTCTGTGTAGATTTCTAGTAACAGTCGTGTCTACTCACTGGGTGGAGTTAGGAGGTCTAAAGTCTGACCAAGTTGTACCTGCTGTAGAAAAATTAGTACACGCAACTAGTAAAAACACTAAACCTAAATACCCACAATTCAATAAGTCATTTCATAAATTTCCTAGTTACTTAAGACGTGCTGCAATTATGTTTGCAGTTGGTCAAGTTAGTAGTTACATGACACGATATTATGAATGGCAAAGTGGTATTAGAAAACGTAGAGATGCAAAACCACCAGTTCTTAATCCTGATACTGGCTGCTATCCTTCTCTATACAAAGGTCAGTGTTATAAATTGCATGAGTTTAAAATTGTTGAGATCAAAGTCTTTACAGGTTCAGATTGGATTTGGATTTCTGTACCTATTATCTCTCTAAGAGAACGACATCAAGTAGAGACTAATCAAATAAAATCTCCTTCATTAATTGTTAGTAGTAAACAAGGTCACTTATCAGTTCCATTTGAGTGCAATCCTGAAAAGATAACAAAATCAGGAGTAGTTTTGGCTGTTGATTTAGGAATAAATACAACAGCTACTGTTTCAGTTGTAAGTCAAGAAGGTACTGTAATCTATCGTGAATTTATTCACCCTGGAAGAGACATAGACCGACGAGATAAGCGACTGAAATCTATATCTATGAAAGCGAAGAAAACGAAAAAATTATCTTGTGGTTTCTGCAAACATACATATCGTAAATGTAGAAATATTAATCAACAAATAGGTCATATCGTTTCTAAGCGAATAGTAAATATAGCTAAAAGTTTTAAGACTGAAGCTATAGTTTTTGAGAACCTTAAAAACTGGAAACCAAAAGGTGGAAAAAAACGTTCTAACTTAAAACAACGTTTTCACGGTTGGTTAAAATCTTTAATTTTTACGTTAACTCAAAATAAATGGATTGAGTTAGGTGGAAAAATAATATCCGTAATAGCTGCTTACACCTCTAAGTTAGCTTTTGATGGTTCGGGATTTCTAAAAAGAGATAGCAAAAACTATACTTTAGCTACATTTAATACAGGCAAACACTATAATTGTGACCTTAATGGCAGCTATAACATAGCAGCTAGAGGTTGGCAAAAACTCACCGAACGAAAGTATCGTGAGGAACGAGGTAGCAAAAGTTCTACTCGTTCGCCTAGAAGCTGGGCTTGTCTTTGTGATTTGTGGTTTTCGACACAAATAGCATAGAATCCCCTACCTCTTCAAGGTGGGGTGAGCTTCAAATACTAAATCACTTTATCGATATCTTTTTAGCAATCCACCCCGCCAAAATTAACCCCAGTACGACGAGTGTAGATGCGATCGCTGGTATTAACCACTGATTTTCTGCTGACTGTGGTTGTGACGGTAACTGTGCTACAGTTGGCGATGGTGATGGCGCGACTCCCTTTGCAACATTAACTTGATAGCTTAATTCAAACGGTTGGAAACTTCCTGCGACTTTGGGAGAACCAGTAAACTCTAATTGATAAGCGCCAGGTTGCGGAAAAACGATTTCAGCAGCAGGAATATTCTCAAAGCGTTCTGCTGAGATGGATTTTAAAGGTGGTTCTAGTAGCGGCTGAGATGACGATGATTTTGAATAAACGGCTAACTTGCAATCGCACTCAGATAAAGGAATAATTTGTCCTCCCTTACGAGTCAACGCAAACCAAGTTAGTGAAGATTCTCCAGAACGCGGATTATCATTTGGTTCAATATGTAAAGTTGCACCGACATCTGTAGCAGTTTGAACTTTGTGCGCAAAAACGGGTGATGCGATCGCCAGCGAAACTACTACAGTAAAACTACTGATCGTGGCGTAGCGGGGGAGCATAAAACTTCTCCAATGATAATATTGACCAAAACGAACGCGATCGCACTAACAAGACTCCTAGTGTTAGTAAACCCAACGCAGCTACAAACAGATAATTACGCCACGTCTGCTGCAAAGTTCCTAAATAATGCGATCCGATCAACACAATATGAATTGTGCATAAAACTAAAGCTGGAACACTTAACAAGTGAAGTTGTCGCCAACGCTTACCCAAAGTTTTTTGCAGACGATCAAAACTCGTAAAAGCTGCTGGAGTTATTAACAGTAAAGCCATTATTCCACAAGCGATCGCGATTTGATGTTGCGGCAACATAAAAAATACGGCTTCCCAATTCCAACCCAAGGTATGCTGAATCGTGTGACCAACATGAACAAGCGCCAATACAAACGCCCCCACCCCCAACGTGCGACGGTATTTTAACGGTTGCGCCCACACACGCCGCAGCGGACGCGCAATTAGTGCAAGCATCAAACACAACAATGCACCATGACCTGTAATATAAATTAACCCATGACCATCACCCGTGCGCACGAGTGTCAACACGCCAATAAAAATCGTTAACCAACCTGCCAAACGATACAACTGACTGCGCCGATTTGTACCCACAACCGCAGTCGAGACACCTACACCCAACATCGTAGGTGCTGTACCTAAACCAAAAGCAAATAATATCGCCGCGCCACGCCAAAGGCTTCCGGTTTCAGCAGCTTTAATTTGTGCCGCATACAAAAAACCGCATGGCATCAAACCCCAAACTATACCCAAAGCGGCTGGTGTCCACCACTTAGTATGAAACGATAACCTTACCATTGCAGCACTTAAGCGCTTGTGTAAATTGCCCTGAGATAATGGATGCAGAAACGGCAAACGTGGCAAAAATTGTGGTTTAACCTGAACAATGCCAAACCAAATCAGCATCAACCCCGTCAGAATAGCAATTCCCTGGCGTAGCCAACTACCATCCCCCGCCATCTGTCCGCCAGCAATTAAGACAGAACCCAAAGCCCCAATTCCGGCACCCACTAAAGTGTAGCTTAGCAATCTACCCAAATTTAGTAAGAGATGAAATGTAAACTGTTGCTGCCAAGGGGGAGAAGTTTGCTGCTGCGTCAATGACAATGAAAACGCTGTCGTCAATGGAACACACATTCCTATACAGTGCCCGAAACTCCCCAGAAATCCCAAGGTTATCATTAACAACAGGTCAACCATTGATCATTTTTGTGATTGAGTTACTCCAGGAACATTAACAACTTTAGTATCAGAAATTCGCTTGCCGTTATGAGCTAGAGCCATATGATTATAAGCATTTAAACTTAATGTAATCTTGTTTCTTCCTGGTTGTAAGTTTTCTAAATAGTACCAAGAGCCGTACAAGCGTGTAAGCTTTTGATTATTAACATAAATGTGCGGGTGACCTTCTCCAGGTATAGCTGTTGAATTAACTCTTTCTGGTGCAAATTTAAAATTAGTTACTTTAACTTCTAAGTTATAGCCTTTGATGGTATCTTTATGCACAACTAAATCAACAGTTGGCACAGCTTGTCCTGAAGAAATTTTCATAATTTGATCGTGGTTATCCGATTGATTATGGTTGCTAGGATCGTGAGAAATAATACTTTGCGTTCTTATATTTCCGACATTAGTAATAATACTTGTAACACCGAGTAATGCAGTGACTGCAATCAAAATTTTGAGAAGCATTCTTGAAAGCAAAACTCAACTCAATAGGATTAAATAGGTTTTTAGATTTATATCAACCTTTTATGTTTTACTAATAAATTAAAACCTAGATATTGCTCAGCACATTATTTGAATGAGTTGGTACTATTTCAATACTTATAATTATTTATTGATTTTGTTAAAAGATAGGCTGTCATACTTGAGATGAAGCTAAAGCTAGACAGAGTTCGCGAAAGCGATCGCCTCTTTGTTCAAAATTTTGAAATTGGTCAAAACTTGCACACGCAGGCGACAATAACACAACACGGGCATTCGTTTGTGGGGCTAATTCAGCAGATCTTGAGATAGCCCTTTCCATAGTTTCGACGATTTCGTAGTGAGAGTATCCCACATCTTTCAATCGCTGAGCAAAACGAGGTGCAGCGTCGCCAATTAGTAAGACAGCCGCAGCTTTTTCTTGAATTGTTTGCAGCCAACTTGTATCATCACCAGCTTTCGCTTCACCCCCAGCAATTAAAATGACAGGGCTAACTACCGCCGATAAACCCACTTGCGCCGCATCATAATTAGTTGCTTTACTGTCGTTAATAAAATCAACTCCAGCAATTGTGCAAATGTGTTCCAAACGATGCGGAACACCAGGAAAATTAGTAACAGCTTGAGAAATCGCTTCTTTATCAATTCCCGCTAACCGCGCGGCTGCTACTGCCATCAAAAGATTTTGGTGATTGTGTTCTCCCACCATGCGTAACGCTGAAACTTGCACAATGCGATCGCCTTGAAACACAACCCAACCATCTTCTATATAAGTTCCTGGGGTATTTCCAATCGAATGCGCCTTTCCTTTAACACTCGTCCAGTAGGCATCTTGCCAATTTGCGCCAACTTCTCTTAAGTACGCATCATCACCATTAAACACTTGCAACGCACTTTGACGCAAAAGCCGCGCTTTAATGTTGTAGTAATTCTCTAAAGTGTAATGACGACTGAGGTGATCCGGTGTAAACGTTGTCCAAACACCAATGCGAGGCGCGATTGAAGACGAAGACTCAATTTGATAGCTACTAATTTCTGCAACTACCCAGTCTAGCGGTTTAGCTGATTCTAAAGCTAATTCACACGCTGCATAACCGATATTGCCACACGCAGGAGCATTCAGCCCAGCGGTTTGAAAAATAGCTGCAATTAAAGCTGTTGTTGTTGTTTTGCCATTTGTCCCTGTAACAGCTACCCAAGGATGCGATCGCAGGTTGCGCCAAGCTAATTCCATTTCGCCAATTGTTTCAACACCTTGCTCGCGTGCCGCGATTAATGCTGGAATATCCCAAGGAACCCCAGGACTGACAACCACAAGTTGGGTTGAATCATCAACATCGGGATGCCATGAGTAACCGAGTTTAACAGCAATACCCTCACTTTCTAGTCGCGGTTGTTCTGGCGAAGCAGCAGAACTGCGATCGCTCAACGCTACCTCCCAACCTTGCCGTTTTAACAGTCGTGCAGCGGCAATACCGGATTTTCCTAATCCGATCACATGAGCATTCGGCATAAATTGAATGGTAATCCAAACTCAAGCAACCTTATCTTACAGTTTCTCTAGTACACCTTCTTCCCATGCGGCTTGAAAAAAATCGCGTTCGCATAACATAGCGTAGCGATATGTTGATTGTGCTAGAGGTGTTGTGCTGGTATAGCGATCGCATAAACTTTCTAACTGCGCCGCCAGTTGATCAAACTCAGAACCGCTATAAGTCCGAATCCATTCGCTGTAAGAATGTTCAGCAATGCCATTTTGTGCTAATTGCTGTCCTAAAAAACCATACAAAACCATACAAGGCGACATCGCCGCCGCAATCAACCCAACATCACTACCCCAAGCAGTCGCCAATAAAAAATCAGTATAACGCCGCGTTGCAGGCTGTGGTTCTACATCGCGTAAGTTAACACCCCAAGCCGCTGCATAACTTTCGTGCAATCGCAATTCTTCTAACACGCCATTGGCTAGATTATGAAAAATACTAAATCCTTCCCAATCAGGTGATTTCGCTGCTGCAATACTATAAGCACGGGCAAAAGCTTCTAAGAAAAAAGCATCTTGTCCTACATAAAATGCAAATTTATGTCGCGCCAGCGTACCATTCCCAATACCTTGGACAAACGGATGTTCGAGACAAGCTTGAGCTAAATCTTGGTTTGCTTGCCACAATTGAGCAGATACCATAAGAAATATTAGGTAGTAAACATAAAATGCATTTATAAATAAAAGCTTAATTCAATCAGCACTTTATATGCGTAGGCTCAAGATCAGAATGTCAGTAATATGGGTTCTACAACAACATCGTGGCGTCAATTAACACGTTTATCGCCTTAACGATTTAGTGTTGGACTCCCGTTTCGTGCAGGTGATGCCGTCGTGTTACACCACTGCGCGGGTCTTGTGATAGGCGATCAGCGTGAGGGTACTTGCGCTCCAAGGCAAACGGAAGATAGACTGAGCCATAGCCGCGATCAAGGTCTTGCTGGTGTAATTGCCGTACAGTCTGAAGATGCGTTTGTAACGGTTCTATTACACGTTCGGTAACATCGTCACCCGATTCTCTTTGCCCTTCGTATCCCGAATCACTAATTGCTGTTGAGCGAAATCAATGTCTTTAACTCGCAACTGCAACCCCTCACTTAATCGTAGCCCACACACACAAGAGCAGTTGACCCACCAGCTTGTACACCCCGTATAGATAAGAAATGACTTGCTGTACTTCATCGGGGGTCAAAACTGTAGGCAAATAGCGCGATTTCTTTGCCCGCACTGCATCAATACCGACTAACTCTTGTTGCACGACGACACGATAAAGGAAAACAATGGTATTGAGCGCTTGGTTCTGGATAGTTGCAGCAACATATTCAGTCATAGCTAGGTGAGTTAGAAACTGCGTGACTTCTGGTGTACCCATCTCGTTAGGATGGCGTTTGTTGTGAAAAATGAAGCGGCGAATCCAGTAAACGTAAGTCTTCTCAGTGCTATAAGAGTAATGCTTAACCCGCACTGCATCCCGCACCTGGTCGAGCAGTTTTCGAGGACGAGGTTCTAACATCAGATGGTTGTTATTTTTTGTATAAAATATATCTTTATGTTGTAGTCATTTTACTGTTACTGCCTGAACGAATATACGGAACTGTAATGCAGATCCACCTTAATTAAGGCAGATACACACCAGCCCTGCTGTAGATCTAACCATCTGGGGTAAATCTACAGCAAAGAGTTTGTTTATTCACTATCGAAAGGGTGAATCTACAGCTAAACTTTGTACAATAAATTGTTATGCCGATAGTCTTTGATGGGGGCGCAGCCGTAATCTTATCTATCGGTGTTCAAGAGATGTCAGTGAAGACTTGGTAGCCAAAAGGGCAGAGTGTTCTACCCTTTTTGGTGAAGCTATAATTTCCTCAAGGGCAGAGAGGTACAACTGGTTATGTCAAACCTTGAGCAAATCGAGGCGGCAATTCTTTCATTGCCATCCAATGAGTTCGAGAAGTTAAGGCTGTGGTTCCTTGATTTAGACTACGAACGCTGGGATGAACAGATAGAGCAAGATATTGAAGACGGTAAATTAGAGGTATTTGCTCAAGAGGCGATCGCTGAGTTTGAAGCGGGGCATTGCCGAGAAATTTGATGCACTACACAACGCGACGGTTTTGGCAATGCTACAACGCTCTACCCGAAATCGTTCAGCGAACAGCAGACGAGTGCTACGAGTTGCTCAAAGCTGACTCATCCCATCCATCTTTGCATTTCAAGAAGTTGGGCAAGAAGTATTGGTCAGTTCGCGCAGGGCTAAGTTATTGAGCTTTGGGTGTTGAAGTCGAAAATGGTATTTCCTGGTTCTGGATTGGAACACATACAGAGTATGACAAGTTGATTGGCAAGTTATAGCGCAGCATAACAATTCAAATGCAGTGGACATACCGAGATGCTTTCTGCTTCGTTTCAAACCCTCTGCTGCCGATGATTTGAGCCGTTACCCAAAAAATATTTAAAATAAAAATCTTAATAAAACTGAACCTACCGCACCCAGAAAGTTCATAAAATTTGGTTTACTTTTTGGTACAGAATCGCTTGGAGGATTTTCTAATTCTGTAATAAAAATTTGTGCGGTTTGTAACCCATCGTTATTAGCTTGCGTCAAGAAAAGTTTTTCGGCTTGTTTAGCATCCGCAAGCGCACCAGGGCGATCGTAAAGTTGGTAACGCGCCACACCTCTTGCGAGATACGCCGCAGCATAATCAGGTTTAATACTTAATGCTTGATTGAAATACGCGATCGCACCTTGCGGATCTCCTTTTTTACCTTGCACGACACCCCAACCGTAAAAATCTTCTGCATTCCCGATTTGAGGTGGTATACCTACTGCACCTTGCAAATTTGCTCCACCTAACTGCGCACCAGTTAAATTAGTATTTACTAAAAAAGTTTCTCGCAAGTCAGCCGCACTTAAATCCGAACCACTCAAAATAGCGCCACTCAAGTTTGCACCAAACAAACTTGCACCCATAAGGTTCGCACCAACAAGGTTTGCACCACTTAAATTGGCACGGCTGAGATTCGCCCCACTTAAATTCGCCCCACTTAGATCGGCACCTGCTAGATTCGCCAAAACCAAGCCAGCACCGCTCAAATTACAGTTTTGACACTCTTTCGTCGCTAGAAGTTGTTGAAGTTGCTCGGTATTAGCCGATGCTGGAGGTACGACAGAAATTACGAGCAGTGTAGTAATGGCTATGTTAGAAGCTTTCATCAAAATAGAGATGGCAAAGAGTAACTACGCGGCTTGAGAGTTATCAAACGTGCAACAACTGTAGAGTGTTTTTCTAAGCTTAATGTATCAGTTAAAAAATTAGTGTAAAAACCGTGCAAATGCGGAGATAGAGGCGGTAAATTGATAGCGATCGCCCAGTATTTTTACTTGTATTAATTACGTTAGACATATCTATAGGACTAGGAAGCGAGTAGGACACAGCGAAGAGAGATAATTACAAATTACGAAGTGGTGCGTCTTGATTTCTCCTTTCTGCTTTTGTTGGTCAAGCACTGCGGTAGTCTAGATCAAGTGATTTAATATTGTGCTGCTACAACACAATCCGCTGTTAGACATTTAAATTTTGAATTTTGAACTGCTTATATGTCCCCCAACGCTTCTCCTACTGTTTCCACTTCAACACGCACAATTCGCATTGGTTCGCGTAAAAGTCAACTTGCGCTCGTACAAACTTACTGGGTGCAAGAACAACTACAAAAAGCCTTTCCTGATCGCACCTTTGAAGTCCACACGATGTCTACGCAAGGCGACAAAATTTTAGATGTCGCCCTCGCGAAGATTGGCGATAAAGGGCTATTTACTAAAGAACTTGAAGTCGGGATGCAAAGCCATGAAATTGACTTTGCCGTGCATTCGCTCAAAGACTTACCGACAAACTTACCGGAAGGGTTAATGTTGGGAGTTGTCACCGAACGCGAAGATCCTGCTGATGCACTAGTCGTACACGAAAAGCATAAAGATAAACAAATCGATACATTACCCGAAGGCGCTGTCGTTGGTACGTCTTCTTTACGGCGCTTAGCGCAGTTACGCCATCACTTTCCACATCTGACTTTTAAAGATATCCGAGGCAATTTAAATACTCGTTTAGCAAAACTCGATGCAGGTGAATATGACGCAATTATTTTAGCCGTAGCAGGGTTAAGACGCTTAGGAATGGGCGATCGCATTCACCAAGTTTTACCCGCAGAAGTTTCGCTCCACGCCGTCGGACAAGGTGCGTTAGGCATCGAATGTCGCGCGGATGATACCGAAGTGCTGTCATTAATTAAAGCAATTGAACACGTACCCACACGCGATCGCACATTAGCTGAACGAGCCTTTCTCCGTTCTCTCGAAGGTGGTTGTCAAGTTCCCATCGGCGTCAATACCCAACTCGAAGGCGATACCCTTACCCTAACAGGCATTGTTGCTAGCGTAGACGGGACAAAGTTTGTCAAAGACACCGTTACAGGTAGCGCCAGTAACGCCGAACAACTGGGAACTGAACTTGCCCAACGATTACGTCAACAAGGCGCACAAGAAATTTTAGAAGAAATTTTCCAAACCGTGCAACGCGGATGAATTCAGCTTGAATGCAGGGGAAATAGTCCGGGCAAGGCATTGCCTTGCCTCTCTCGCCTCCCCCACTCGCCTCTCACATCCGCTATCATGATTTCGACGCAATACAAATAGGGGACATAAAAATTAAGATGCGAATTCTGTTTGTTGCCGCAGAAGCAGCCCCCATCGCCAAAGTTGGTGGAATGGGAGACGTTGTTGGTGCTTTACCCAAAGTGCTACGAGCAATGGGGCATGATGTCCGGATATTCATGCCATATTATGGCTTTTTGCCCGACAAAATGGAGATTCCTAAAGATCCAGTTTGGTACGGTAATGCGATGTTTCAATCCTTCGCAGTTTACGAATCTGTCCTTCCTGGTACTGATGTCCCCTTGTACTTGTTTGGACACCCAGCTTTTTGGCCGCGTCGCATTTATTCTGGAGAGGACGAAGACTGGAGATTCACGCTATTTGCCAACGGTGCAGCAGAATTTGCTTGGAACTACTGGAAGCCCGAAATTATTCACTGTCACGACTGGCATACAGGAATGATTCCTGTGTGGATGCATCAATCTCCAGATATTTCAACAGTGTTTACAATCCACAACTTAGCATATCAAGGACCTTGGCGCTGGTACTTAGAGAAAATTACCTGGTGTCCGTGGTATATGCAAGGACACAACACGATGGCAGCTGCTGTACAATATGCCGATCGCGTCACAACTGTTTCTCCCACCTACGCGCAACAAATTCAAACAGTTGAGTATGGCGAAAAATTAGAAGGTTTATTGTCGTTTATTAGTGGTAAATTATCTGGTATCGTTAACGGCATTGACACCGAAGTTTACGATCCAGTAACCGATAAATACATTGCGCAAACTTTTACTGCTGAAACTCTAGACAAGCGCAAGGCAAATAAAGTCGCACTGCAAGAAGAAGTTGGTTTAGAAGTCAATTCAGGTGCTTTTTTAATTGGTATCGTTACGCGGTTGGTTGAGCAAAAAGGCATTGATTTAATCTTGCAAACGCTCGATCGCTTCTTGGCTTATACCGATGCCCAGTTTGTCGTGTTAGGAACAGGCGATCGCGCTTACGAAAGCCAATTGTGGCAGATGGCATCGCGTTTTCCTGGTCGCATGGCAACGTATCTACTCTACAACGATGCCCTAGCACGACGCATTTACGCTGGTAGTGATGCTTTCCTCATGCCAAGTCGCTTTGAACCTTGCGGAATTAGCCAAATGCTTGCACTTCGTTATGGCTGTGTGCCAATTGTTCGCCGCACAGGTGGCTTAGTTGATACTGTATCGCACCACGATCCTATTAATCATACGGGTACAGGCTATTGCTTTGACCGTTACGAACCGTTAGACCTTTATACGTGTATGGTACGCGCTTGGGAAGGCTTCCGCTATAAAGACTACTGGCAAGTCCTTCAACAACGCGGTATGAGCCAAGATTTCAGTTGGACAACATCTGCCAAAGATTACATCAAGCTGTATAAATCCATGCTTGGTTTGCCAGAAGAGGAAGTTGTCGAACCAAGTATCACAGATTCTAACCCTAAAGAAGAATTAGCTTCTGCTGCTGCGGAATAGAATCAGTTCGCTGCTAAACAAAGAACCCCTAAATCCCCCAACCTGGGGGACTTCAACCTCCTTTTAATCTTGCCGTTGAGCGAGAAGATAAGACAAACCTATGTTCACTATAGCTAGCAAGCGAAACATTGATGCAGAAAGTCTAAACAAAGTCATCTTCAGCAAAATTACTGAGATTCTTTCGTTTTAGTGTGCGTATGCACACTTCGCTCGGTAGCCCCGACTTCAGTCGGAAGGCTTTTTTAATACGAAGAAGTATTGATCGTCACCTCTAACCCACAGTATTTAATTACGAAGAAGCCGCACCTTTCAAAGTCCCCCATGTGTAGGGAACTTAGGGGGCTAGAGACTATCCAGCAACACCTAATTAAACACAGGTAATCCTGCTAACGCCATTGCGACTTCCTCAGCATTGTATTCTGTATCGCGCAGTAACCCAGCTTGATAATCCATATAAGCTTGCATATCAAAATGACCGTGACCGCAGAGATTGAATAAAATAGTTTTACTCGTTCCTTCCTCTTTACAGCGCAACGCTTCATCAATTGCAGCTTTTACCGCATGATTCGCTTCCGGTGCAGGAAGGATACCCTCAGCCCGCGCAAATGTGAGTCCCGCTGCGAAACAACTCAATTGCGGTTCAGCACGCGTTTCAATTAGCCCTAACTCGACAACATGGCTTAGTAAAGGAGCCATGCCATGATATCGTAATCCACCTGCATGAACGCCTTCAGGCATAAAAGAATTACCTAAAGTGTGCATCTTGACAAGCGGAGTCAGATGTGCGGTATCACCAAAATCATAGGTGTATTTACCCTTGGTGAGTGTTGGACAAGCTGCTGGTTCGACTGCGATAAACCTAATATTATTTTGCTCACCACGTAGCTTTGCCCCGATGAACGGAAAAGCAATTCCTGCAAAGTTACTACCACCGCCTGTACAGCCAACAACAATATCAGGATAGTCTCCAGCTTGTTCTAACTGTGCGATCGCTTCATACCCAATCACAGTTTGATGAAGTAGGACGTGATTAAGGACACTACCTAAAGCATATTTCGTTTGCTGATCCTGTACAGCGACTTCCACAGCTTCACTAATCGCAATCCCTAAACTACCGTTGCTTTCAGGATACTGCGCGAGAATTTTTCTGCCTGCTGCTGTTTCTTCACTAGGACTTGCGACAACTTTTGCACCGTAAGTTTCCATCAACGCCCGACGATAAGGTTTTTGTCGGTAGCTGACTTTCACCATGTATACCACGACCTCTAACCCAAACAACGCGCCAGCAAAAGCCAAAGAAGAACCCCACTGTCCTGCACCTGTTTCGGTTGTTAAACGTTTGACTCCTGCTTGTTTGTTGTAATATGCCTGCGCTACTGCTGTATTCGGTTTATGGCTACCCGCAGGACTAACACCTTCGTATTTGTAATAAATTTTGGCAGGAGTATCGAGAACTTGTTCTAAACGTCGGGCGCGATAAAGTGGTGTTGGTCGCCATTGACGATAAATTGATTGTACTTGTTCAGGAATCTCGATCCAACGTTCTTGACTCACCTCCTGCACGATTAACTCGCTCGGAAACAAAGGTTCAAGATCGCTAGGAGTAATTGGCTGTCCTGTTCCAGGATGTAAAACAGGTGGCATTGGAGTCGGTAAATCAGCTTGGATGTTGTACCAAGCTGTCGGCATTTGGTCTTCTGTAAGTGTATATTTAATCGTTTCCATTAGTGGTGTTGTGGTAAGAAGCCACACATTATACCGGAAACGCACTTGATAATCTAAGAAGGTTTCACATTTGGTGAAGCGCGATCGCACTTTGGCAGATTAACTCGTGTATTGATGATTAGTGCGACGAAAACAAAACTTTCGATGAAGAACAAAAAGCATTGTTATGCCACCTCAAGCTATTGTGTAAAAGTGCTTTAGAGATTGTGTCGGAACACAAAACCAAGTCAAATCAGCGTTCTGTCGCTATTCTTGAAGAGGAGTTCACGGGTGGTGTCATGGAATGGGCTGATCTGAAACACCTAGATACACTAATTCAGCAGACAAAAACCTTGGGGGCTTATGTTGAGGAAATTGGTGTATCGGGTGAGGGGCGATCAATTTATGGAGTGACGGTAGGAAATGAACAGGCATCTCCTAGAGTCGTTATTGTAGCTGGGCTTCATGCTGCTGAAGTTATTGCACCACTAACCGCTATATCCATTCTTCAAACTTTAGTTTGTCATAAGCTTCCAACAGTACAATTCTGTATTGTTCCTGTGGCAGATCCAGATTTTGTGTCTCGGAACGCCAGTGAGTTACCCACAACTGTTACCTTGCAAGCTCTACTTAATCTAAATCATCAACGAGATTTGGAGGGTCATTTCACAACAGATACTTATCTTGAGTGTGTAGCAATTCGCCAATGGATTGAGCGTTTCAACCGAGTTGATGCTTATTTTTCTCTGCACTCCGCCCATTGTATTAGTCCAGGGTTATTTTTCTATGTAGGTAACACTTCTAATTCGGTTTGGGTGAGCCAAGTTGCAAGTCAAGTTGCTAATACAACACCAGATTGGATTTCATTATTGTCTCACGATCCAACTGGACTTTCTCAAAACGCTTTGTCATCAGGATTTTTTGAGCTAGATATCCCTAAATTTGAAAGTTTAGGTGCTCCTAATCCTGGTAGTTCGCTTGCTTTTGTTATGCATAGGTTTCAACCTCAGTACATTGGAGCCTCAGAGATGCCTTTAGCAATCTGCCCCGCTTTAGCGGAGGCTTCACTTACAGAAATTGACCAGTGCAACAGAGATTTCAAGGAGACAGGGCGCACAAATTATTCATTTCAAGAGATTGACTTAGACACTCAACTTTACATCATGAAAAGCTGGATCTGGTCAGTTGTTGAGCAGGTTACGGCAGCATAAAACGTTACTATAGTGGATGTGTGAAGCTTTCTTGCTGCGTTGGATTACTCTAGTAACCAATCAAACAATGCTTTCACTGATAAACTAAAATCTTGGGCAAATGCGGGTACAGGTAGATGAATTTCTGGTTTATCAAAAACATCTGTTGGCTGATCAGATTAATAGACAAACACCGATCGCTCTTTATGATCGATTAACCAACCTATCTGTGTGTTGTGTTTCAAACAGTGCAAAATATTCTTTGTGACTTTCGTTTAACTTTGGTCAGGTGAGAGAATTTCAATTACCCAATCAGGTGCGATCGCAAACACATTAGCAACTCCACCATCTTCCTGGCGCGGAATCCGGCTCCAAGTAAACACTGCAATATCTGGAACAATCGAGCCGCTGCCACAACTCCTAACTCAACCGAGTGACAACTTGATTTACTTTTGGTCTACCAAAACGTTCCCACGCATTCCCCCCGCGTAAGAATAATTCCATCCATCGTATAGGTTTCCCGTCCTTTCCTTGCCAGCCCGAACTACCAGGGGCAAAAGCTAAAGTACCTTCAGGAACTTTAAAACTACCGTCAGAATATACCGCATCACTTACAACGTCACCAACGCGGACGATCACCTTATCCTCTGGATTGAGATTCACACTGTGCGCAGGAATTGTTGTTTTGATATTACCGTAGCCATCGATCCACGCTACGCGATCGCTTGGTGCATCAGGAATTTGCTCAGGACGTAACTCGTCTCCCAAAAGGCTAAAATCGTCTAGGGCGATCGCCGCTGCTGCTTGCGGAAATACATCTCGCGAACGAAACTGCGACCCTCCGCGCGATACCTTGACTATTTGAACAACTTGTGCATAGTCTTTTATAAAAGATAGTGTATATCCCGCATTGACACCTACAACTTTCACTCCGTTGGTTAGCAAGGCGTAAGTTAATCCCTCTCCTTCATTGTCGAGTCTTGGTTCCGACTTATCTTGACGAGGTGCGCAGTTATGATAAATTAAACGTTCTTGTGGACCTGGATTCAGACCAAGTTGCGCTACCCAAAACCCAGTTGCCAAGGTACTAAAGGGAGGAACCGACAACAAGCTAACTTGAGCCTTGGGTAAAGCCAATAATAAACGTTGAGTAACTTCTGCAAAAGCTGGATCGCCGTTTCCGTAGTCTGCAATTAAGCTAATGAGCATAGCGCCAATTCAATCGCGGCAAGATTAGTCTATTCGATATTCGCTCATCTTTGGACAAATTTTTCAGCATCTTTGCGCTTCAATGACAACTTTGTGTCAAGAGCTATCAAAGCGATCGCACCTTCATTCACTTCCTCAACCACCTATAACCTAAGATAGAGCTTCGCTGTACAAATCTAAGCAAGCTCGCGTATTTATACCTAATCTGCTTTGAAATTCCTTCTTTTGCAGGATCGTTGCTGAAAGATTAAAACATAAAATCAATTTACAAATCACGTCTCCACTGCTTGTTATTAATGAAAGGTGGTACTGGTGATTACCGTTGCTGATCCCTAGTTATAGAGTTATCCTCTATAAGGCGATCGCTTTTTAGGCAAGTGCAATGCTCCTGTAATAGGTTAGAAGTTCATAACGCACAGAACATAGAGCATTGTAGGTTTTCTATACTATATAAAAGATGACAGAAACGACAAAATCTATGAGCAACATCCAAGAACAAATTGAACAAGAACGTGAACAGGCACGTGCTGTCTGTGATACTGCTGGTGCTGAATCTGGTGAATGTGCCGCAGCTTGGGACGCTGTAGAAGAACTACAAGCAGAAGCATCCCATCAAAAGCAAATGAAACCCAAAAACTCTCTAGAGCAATACTGCGACGAAAATCCAGAAGCTGCTGAATGCCGTATTTACGATGAATAATTAGTTAATGTAATTCCTTTTCGACAAGACGCTTAACGTATGCGAGAGGACACTTGACAAAGTGTCCCTTTTCATTTTTTGTGGACTTAAAGGTTGCTATTGCTGTTCATCTTTAACAAACAAGTTTTGTGCAAAATTACTCGTATTTGTGAGTTAGATACAAATTTCTGCTGAGTCAATCATCCTGAAGCTATGCAAAATGAAGTTTGGCTACGTCCTCTCGTTTGGATGGACTACCGCCTAGCCGTATTATTTACAGTCATCATCCCCCTCATTCTGCTGATTTGGGCATTTGTTCAAAAAGCGGAAGCAATCCAACGTTTATTAACAATTTACTGGCGCGTATCAAGCTTGCTTGCGATCTCCGTTTACTTACTTATTGCCGCACTGCCAGTCGGGTATATTTCAGGAACGATCGCGCGAATTTTAATTCCGATCGCGCTGTGGTTTTGGATTGATCTCAACGAAGAAATCGACGATCAACCTTCAGGCGCATTAAAACTCACGTTTAACTCGTGGCGCTGGGCTATGACAGTCTATAGTGTGTTAGGCGCGATCGCGAGCATACCCTTCTTAAGATGCGCATTCATTAGCGGCGCTGCTACCAATCCTTTTTGTACAATCCTGCGAGAGCCACCTTTACTCTTTAGAGAATATTTCCACCCCAACTCTACACCTCAGTTCCTTGGCTTTTTAGGCATCGTTGGCTTGATTTTCTACTTTATCTGCCTCGGCTATTTTGTTCTGTTTAAACTAGGTAAGCAAGGACGTTCTGCGCTACCGCAATAATGAGACTTAGGGTAAGGGGTAACGAATGAGAAAGCCTACTTAGAACGTGCTGTTTGTGAAATGGTATGCGGTAATCTTGATTTCTAGCCCCTAGCCCTAGTACGTAACTCCTTCAAGTAAGCATGAATAATTCTATAGGGAAACGTTTAGAACAATACACAGTAAAGCGACCGCAAGAAGTATTAGTTGTTACAGTAGAAGTTGATGGAGAACTCGATCAAATTGCGATATTCAAGGGTTTTTCTAGCTCATTGATGCGCCCTACAGCCTTTGATCCAGAAGTACCAGTGCTATCAGATAATGCCAAAATTCTCACGATTGATCGAGTAGCAAGTCCTTATAACCCGCAATCACCGCGTTATATCGAGCAAGAACTGACGTGGGACAGTATGCAAGTACTCTTGTTAGAGGTTGGAGTTTAATAGCAGATAGCTGTAAGCAAATACTCAAAATTTCAGTAATATTACATAGAATTTTAGCAATAATTTCATACTAGCTTGACAAATTCTTACGTAATTACGCGTACAATTAATCACATACTTGCTTGAATAGCAGTAAATTGTCAGCTTTGTTATTGATGAATCAACTTATCACCCAAGTGTGAAGCATCTGTAAAGAGATTGCGGCTTATACTGAGGTGAAATAATCTGACATACAATAAATTTTTTATATCTATTTAATAAAGTTGGAATAAAGTTAAAACAATATTAAGCGCCAGATTAGAAAATGATATTCTCCTAGCGTGAACTAGTTGTGTGAGGAGTGAAAAAAATTATGGTATCGTCTCCCGTTGGCATTCAAAGTACGGCAAGCACTGAATTTACCCAAGTGATATCGCTGCCAAAAACAACAGAATATCAAGCCGCGATCGCATTACCAAATTCTCCATTATTTGGTACTGATGGCATCCGTGGACGCGTGGGAGAATTACTCACGGCGTCTTTAGCGTTGCAAGTAGGCTTCTGGGCTGGAGTGGTACTGCGCCAAAATTCGCGCGAACTAGGACCTATTATTGTCGGGCAAGATTCGCGTAATTCTAGCGATATGCTAGCGATGGCGGTTGCATCAGGTTTAGCGTCTTCTGGGTTAGAAGTGTGGCATCTCGGTTTATGTCCTACACCTTGCGTTGCCTACTTGACGAGTATCACCAATGCGATCGGCGGTGTGATGATTTCTGCCAGCCACAATCCACCCGCAGATAACGGTATCAAATTCTTTGGTTCAGATGGTGCTAAATTACCGCAAGCTTGGCAAGCTGAAATTGAAGCAGGCGTGCGCAGTCAGACAAACCTTTGTATTAGCCAAAATGCTTGGGGACGTTCGTATCTACGTTCCGACTTAGTACAAAATTATACTGAATCGCTCAAAAAACCTTTGCTACGCAATCGTGACTTTGCAGGAATGCGCATTGTGTTGGATTTAGCATGGGGTGCGGCTGTAGACTTAGCACCAGTGGTATTTCGGGATATGGGTGCTGAAGTCATTTGCTTACACGATCGCGCCAATGGCGATCGCATCAATGTGGACTGTGGTTCTACCTGCTTAACATCCTTACAAGCTGCGGTACAAGAACATCGCGCAACTTTAGGTTTTGCGTTTGATGGAGATGCAGATCGGGTTCTCGCGGTCGATGACAAAGGTAGACCTGTTGATGGCGATTATATTCTTTACCTGTGGGGTCAAGCGTTACAAACCCAAAAACAACTGCCAGATAACTTAATCGTTTCAACCGTAATGGCAAATCTTGGCTTTGAGCGTGCCTGGGAGAAAATTGGTGGTAAAATGATTCGTACGCCAGTAGGCGATCAGTACGTACAAGCAGAAATGGCTCGTACTGGTGGAATGCTCGGCGGTGAACAATCAGGTCACATTCTCTGTCGCCACTACGGTATTACAGGTGATGGATTACTAACAGCTTTGCATATTGCGGCGCTAGTACAATACGCTAAAGTACCATTATCAGAAATGGTGAATCAAAGCTTTACGACTTATCCGCAGTTGTTACGTAATGTGCGTGTTGAGAGCCGCGATCGCCGCATGAACTGGAACCAATGCGCACCTGTGCAAAAAGCGATCGCGCAAGCCGAAGCCGCAATGGGAGATCAAGGAAGAATTCTTGTCCGCGCTTCTGGTACTGAACCCGTAATTCGCGTCATGGTGGAAGCCGCGAGTGCCGACCTTACGCAATATTGGACAGATAACTTAGTTCTCGCCGTTCAACAACACCTTGCTTAATCATCTGTAAACTGAATTACTAAACCTAAAATTTTGTTGAAAACCGCTAAACCCCGACCGGAGAATCGGGGTTTTATGTCATGATCGCAAAGTAAACGAGTTACAGACTTTCAGAGCATAGGAATCGAGTTATGGCTCTTCGACTAGGTGACACAGTACCAAACTTTAAGCAAGCTTCTACCGCAGGCGAAATCGATTTTTACGAATGGGCTGGCGATAGCTGGGTTATTTTATTTTCCCACCCCAAAGACTTTACCCCAGTTTGCACAACCGAACTCGGTGAAGTTGCCCGCCTCAAGCCAGAATTTGACAAGCGCAACGTTAAAGCACTCGCGCTAAGTGTCGATGACGTAGATTCGCACCAAGGTTGGGTTGGAGATATTGAAGAAACCCAAAACGTCGGTCTTAATTATCCGATCTTGGCAGATCCTGACAAAAAGGTTTCCAACCTTTATGACATGATTCACCCTAATGCCAATGACACTCTCACAGTCCGCTCAGTCTTCATTATCGACCCAAACAAAAAACTGCGTCTCAACTTCACTTATCCTGCTAGCACTGGGCGCAATTTTGATGAAATCTTGCGCGTTATCGATTCTTTGCAACTTACCGATAACTACAGCGTAGCGACTCCAGCAAACTGGAAAGATGGCGATGACTGCGTGATTGTTCCTTCAATCAAAGATCCTGAAGAGATCAAGCAGAAATTCCCCAAAGGTCATACTGAACTCAAGCCCTACTTGCGGATGACTCCCCAACCGAATAAGTAATTTAAAGTTGTGAGTGATTCTGGTGGGCAAAAGCCCACCTTTTTTTACCTAGAGAATCTAAAACTCTAGTCAATAAAATTAGGACATTATCGAAGTTCGTAGTGATTTCCCTCAGGCAAGTTTAACCCTGACCCCTGCTACAAAACAGATGTTGTCCACGACGGTAGACAAGGTTTGTCAAGCGCAATTAAAATCGCCAAGCTTCAAAATAGCAAAAACCAGTATGAGAAAATAGTTAATATTGTCAAAAAGACTGGAATTAAAGTGCAGTGGATATCAAGAATGGTTTTGTAGGTACTGTTGGTAACACGCCACTGATTAGATTAAAACACTTCAGTGAAGAAACAGGATGTGAAATTCTAGGTAAAGCGGAGTTTCTCAATCCTGGTGGTTCCGTAAAAGATCGGGCGGCACTTTACATTATCAAAGATGCTGAAGAAAAAGGACTACTCAAACCAGGTGGTACTGTTGTAGAAGGAACTGCGGGCAATACGGGTATAGGTTTAGCGCATATCTGCAACGCCAAAGGCTACAAGTGTCTCATCGTGATTCCAGAAACTCAGTCGCAAGAGAAAATGGATGCATTGAGAACCTTAGGCGCAGAAGTTCGCCCAGTTCCTGCTGTCCCCTACAAAGACCCTAATAACTACGTCAAACTCTCTGGAAGAATTGCCTCAGAGATGGAAAACGCCATCTGGGCTAATCAGTTCGATAATCTCGCTAACCGTCAAGCGCATTACGAAACAACCGGATTAGAAATTTGGCAGCAAACAGATGGTCAAGTTGATGCGTGGATAACGTCTACAGGAACAGGGGGAACGCTTGCGGGTGTAGCCATGTTTCTCAAAGAAAAAAATCCAGCGATCAAAACCGTCTTAGCTGACCCTATGGGAAGTGCGCTCTACAGTTATATTAAAACTGGTGAAACTAAAAGCGAAGGTAGTTCGATCACCGAAGGCATTGGCAATAGCCGCGTGACCGCAAATATGGAAGGTGCGCCAATTGACGACGCCATCCAAATCGACGATCCTGAGTGTATCCGCGTTGTTTATCGACTCCTACGCGAGGAAGGAATCTTTGTTGGTGGTTCTTCTGGAATTAATGTTGCAGCAGCCGTTGCACTTGCAAAACAAATGGGTCCAGGACACACGATAGTCACAATTCTTTGTGATAGCGGTGGACGTTATCAGTCACGACTTTTTAATCAGGAGTGGTTAGCCGCAAAAGGGCTATTGCCTGATTAATATAGCAGAGTCAGGGGTCAGGGTTAAATTCTCCTCAGGGAAATTAATAGAAGCTTTTATCGTGTCTTAACTCTGTTGACTAGGGCTATATCATCTCACCTAACGAAAGCGCTTTAGTACTAATGTCAGATATATTACCTGATAAGTCACCATCTTCAAGATGCGTTATGGTGTGTCAAAATCGCACTTGTCGTAAACAAGGCGCGGCAAAAGTTCTTGCTGCGTTTCAATTGCATCCAGTACCTAAAACTACAGTTGTTAGTAGCAACTGTCTAGGGCAATGCGGTAATGGACCGATGGTACTCGTCTTGCCTGAACAAATTTGGTACAGTCGCGTTCAACCTGCTGAAGTGCCAGCGGTAGTAGAAAGGCATCTTCGTGGTGGATGTCCGGTAGCAAATATGCTTTATTCACCTCGATAGTATTCATGGGTAAGAAAGGGAACATCAATCACTTCTCCCTCACTTTCTCCCACTTTTACTTTTAAACCCACTCCACCAGCTTTAGTGCGGATGTAACCAAGTCCAAAATAACCTTGCGCAGTTTTTATACAACTGGTAAGTTTACCAACCTTTTCATCTGCAACCGCGATCGCACTTCCAGGTTCAACCAAGGATTCGAGGCGGATACCCCAAAGTTTTTGCTTGACTCCTTGATATGTATTTAAGCGGGCGATCGTTTCTTGTCCAATGTAACATCCCTTATTAAAAGAAATCGCATTCCACAAACCTGCTTCTAGAGGATTATAGTCGTCGGTCAATTCACATTCTGGTACAGGACGACCTTGAAGAATCCGTAGCTGTTCCCACACGCGATCGCTTATGGGTTCCACTCCAGCTTGCACAATCTTATTCCATACTGTTGCGGCTGCTGCAACAGGAACAATCAGCGTGTATCCAGGTAACGCCAAACCACTACCTACCGCGATACTTACCTCACTTTCTCCTAGCTGAACTACTGTATGATGTCCATACGGCTGATTGATAATTGTACCCGCCCCTAACTGCTGTACAACGGCATCGCTCTCAGGTCCAATTAAACTAAATGCCGCAGTCTCAGGTGTCACATCTTTTAGCTGGACTCGATCGGCAAAAAAGATATAGCGGTCTAGCCATTCTATGAGAAACTCGCGGCGATTTGGTGAAACGAGTAAGAGAACAGCATCTTCAGTGACATACGCCGTAGCTAAATCAATTGTACGGGCGGTAGACGTGACAAATACAGTATCGCAGCCTTGTCCTGGTTTAAGTTGCTCAAAATCATTCGTGCTTTGGTTATGTAAAAACCGCAAGCGATCGCCGTCACTTACTTCAATTCTTCCCCAGTGTGAGCGATCGTATAAAACAGCTTTCTGTTGAGATACTTGAAGCGCAGTCGCATCATCGCTAAAACTTGCTCCCGTATTTGCTTGCATATTCCGCAGTTGCTGCATGATACTTACCTTTCTACCAATTTTGCCACTAGCTTATTTATACATCTGGTAAGTTAGCAAATATCTGCTCAACTAATTGTCCTGCTTTGAGATCCAAACGCTGCCAGTCAATATCTCCCGTTTCATCAATCAAGCTAGTATCAATAATCACTCCATAATTTATTGCTGTTTGCGCCGGATCGTAATCACGAAAGCAAATTTGATAGCACAGTTCCCACAAATTTACTTTTACCTCTGGTACACCTTGATGCTGCAAGCATAAGTGGTATTCTGGTTGTGGTGTTGGTAAATGAATCAAAGCCTGTTCGATCTCTACAACCTGACCTGGAGACGCTGTTTCTAAGCGTTGTACAAGTTGTGTTACCGTGTCCTTGGTTTCGTCTGTTGTTCCTTCAGGCCACACCATCACATCTTCGTACTTTCCTCGCCAATCAGATCCTTCTAGTTGCTTACCAATATGGTCGATCACCCGAATAAATGCTGGTTGCATTAATAGTTCAGCTTGTTGCCAAACTATTGGATCTGTAATTTTAGGCGGCATAAGACGTTTATGTAGTACAGAAGAGGAATAAATAGCACAAATGCTTGTCTGTATTCTTACAAAAATTCTAGTAGTTTTGCGATCGCCTCATCTAATATTTAATCCTATAAATTTCTTTATAGTTTTTCAAACCGAGTGGCTACACACTATTCAGTAGGTAATCAAAGTGCCAGTGTATTTATTTACATGTTTCTAGTACTAGACTTCTCAACATACATGAACTCGTACTCAGCTGAGTTATGTCCTACGATAGTAGATAAGGAAGAAAAGCAATCTACAATAGGATTTATAAACCAGATAAGCTAAGGAAAAATTAAATATTTGTTCAATTGTTGAGCGAAGCAAAAGATGTAACTTATAGTATTATTCCTACTCTAAGTTATTGTATTTTTTGTACTTGAAAGGGCGTTGAAGGCGAAGATGTAGCCTTATTTTTTTCCTTATAGTAGTTAAATAAAAACATATTTTTTCAAGGGGTAAATACAAAACCAAATTAGTTTTGTATAAAATTTTAATGCTGTATGAAAACACGATCGAGCCGCTCATTAAAAGCTACGACAGAAGGAATACAAAGAGCAAATAAAGCGATATTGAATTTTGCTACAAAGATTGAACTAGCAGTAGAAATAGGAGTCTCACGTGCTACCGTACAAAATTTCTTTGCTGGTAAGCCAATCGACAGAGAAAACTTTCATAAAATCTGTGAAAAACTAGCATTACCTTGGCAAGAAATAGCAGAGTTGCCAGAGAATTACTCAGTCAGCACTAAGCAAGAAACAACGTTTAAGCTAGAAGTAAATACTGAAAATGAAATATGGCGAAAGATCCAAGCTGATATTCAACACCAGCATGGCCGAATTAGAGCTTTGGATATGTCCTACCCTCGACCACTACAAGAGCTTTATACTAACATAAACGTTTTAAAAAGCATTAGTAGCCGTCGTTGGCTAGAAATTGAGCAGTTACAACAAAAATACAATGTATCAGACAAAAAAGAACTAGAATTATGTAACGCTAATAAACAGCAGATTTCTGGATTGCAAGCTGTCCAGAATTATTCTAAGTTGATAATTTTAGGAAAACCTGGTTCAGGCAAAACAACTTTTCTTAAACATCTTGCTACAGAATGTGCTTTCGGAAAGTTACATTTCCAAATTCCCATTTTTATCGGTCTCAAAAATTTTGCAGCAAGCGCTTATACGTCTAGCTTACTTACGTATATTAATCAGGAACTTACTAATTATGATATCAATGCCAGTTTTACTTCTCAAATATTAAATCAAGGTAAAGCCTTAATTCTACTCGATGGACTCGATGAAGTACGGCAAAAAGAGGTTCATCGCGTATTACAACAGATCAATCAACTTAGTACTCAGTATCACAGCAATCAGTTTATTATTACTTGTCGTATAGCATCGCTAGACTATAATCTAGAACAATTCACCGAAGTAGAACTTGCTGATTTTAACCAATCGCAAATTATCGAGTTTGTGCATAAATGGTTTGTAGGCACTCAAGCTAAGAGTAACCAGTTTATTCTCAAGTTACAGCAAAATTCGCGGCTAAGAGAACTTGCGACAAATCCATTATTATTAACCTTACTTTGTTTAGTATTTGCAGAAGCGGGAGATTTCCCTGCAAATCGTGCAAAACTGTATCAAGAAGCACTAAGTATTTTGCTTAAAAAATGGGACGCTAAACGCCATGTTGAGCGTGACGAACTTTATGAATATCTGTCAGTGCAGAGAAAACATGATTTATTAAGTCATATTGCACGTAATACATTTGAGCGTGGAGAATATTTCTTTAAACAGCAAGACTTAGAACAATACATTACTAAGTATATCGCCAAACTACCTGACGTAAGTTCTCATGTAAATCTACCAATTGATCCTGAGGCTCTACTTAAAGCAATCGAAGCACAACATGGTTTACTCATAGAACGTGCTAGAGGAATTTATTCTTTCTCGCATATTACATTTCAGGAATATTTCACTGCAAAAAACATCGTTTTTAACACCGAACCTCAAGCTTTAACGATAGCTTTAACGCAACTTGTCAGCCGTATCACTGATAAACGCTGGCACGAAGTCTTTATACTATGCGCGGGAATGCTCCCGCAAGCAGATTATTTATTATTGCTAGCAAAGAAACATATTGATGATTTATTGATTAATGAACCTCAATTAATCCAGTTTCTTAACTGGCTAAGCACAAAAGCTCAAAGCGTGAGAGGTTCTTGTCCCTCGTTCATCATCAGAGCATTTTATCTTGACTTAGAACTTGCGCGAGTTTGTGATACCACAGCAGGAAGATTAGAGTTGGCTAGCGCTTGTAATCGCGAATTTGCACGTTACCTTAACGATCAACTATGTCTCGATCTTGCTCTTGACCGCGTTCTTACAATTAATAGCGTATTAGGAACGACGAAGCCTTCTTTAATTTATCATCGCGTGCTTGACCGAGCAATTATACGTGCGAGTAGCACTGCTCCTGAGTTAAAGCAGGTGCTAAAAATGCTCAAACAACGTGCTACAAAATGTACTCAGAATGACAGCAAGTTTGTCGAGTGGTGGAAAGTGTTTGGTCAGGACGAAATTAAACTTCTACAAAGTGCAGTAATTGCACAGCGTAACTTTGCGCATAATTGGCACTTTAATCCTCACCAGAAAAATTTATTAAAGCAGTACTATTATGCCAATACATTGTTACTTAACTGTCTTAAATCTAAGTGTCAAGTGTCCTCTGAAGTTCGACAAGAAATAGAAAATTCTCTGTTACTATCCTCATCAGAGCTATTTCAGATAGCAATTTAACAATAATATTATCAAAGGTAAGAAAGTTATCTTCTTACCTTTAATCAAGAACTTTTAAACACCAATTAAGCGCTTTGATAGCTTGTCGGTAACGTATCTTTTAAAGGCGTCCACCGGAAATAGCGATCGCCACCCCGCTCAAGTACAACTTTTACCCGTGGCTCTAAGCTTGGTAATTTCGCTAAGTACTCAATTTCCTGATTAGACAACATATGCCCCTCAATCATCCACAACACTAATCCTTTTGACTTCGGCGGTAATTGTTGCAAATGATAATTGACTATCGGTGGTGCATAATAAATGTTTCCTACCGCAGCACCTCTACCAATACTTTTTTTACCAAGATGTGGCGGTCTAACTCCGTGGACTTTGGTCAAATAGGCAGCGACATCACCCAAAGACCGCGCCGTAATATGCAATGTAGTATATCCTGCTGCCCGTAGTCGGCGTTGATAGCGACCTTCAAAGCCTCCCTCAAGTGGTACATAAACACCAAGAGCGCCCGACTTTTCTAAGTCTTTAATAAATTTATTACCGATAACAATGAGTGCCATAAATTTGTGATTCTCACTTACTCAACATTTTAGGTACTGCAATATGCTTGCGATGTCCTGCGCGGGGGATTGTGTCTAATTTTAAGTATCGCTCATATCGTGACTTGCTTAATGCCTCTCATTTTTTCTGAAAGCTCGTCACTTCTTATTCTTTAGAGTTTTTTGTGATTGATAGAAATACCTAATCTTTCTATTCAAAAAAATTAATAATTCTTGCGCCAAGACTAAC
This sequence comes from Gloeocapsa sp. PCC 7428, assembly GCF_000317555.1. Lineage (GTDB taxonomy): Bacteria > Cyanobacteriota > Cyanobacteriia > Cyanobacteriales > Chroococcidiopsidaceae > Chroogloeocystis. The sequence continues at coordinate 1,081,429 of NC_019745.1, read as the reverse complement.
CTGTCATGTTATATCTAGAATACTGGGACAACTATTGGACAAAAATAAAGAATTAGTTTATAGTGTTAGATCGTGACCAAAATGCCTCAAGTTTGAGTCAGCAATAACCTTGATGCTAGGTTATTGACAACGCAAGCTGCGTGGTAAAAAACGTGATTTATAGGTTTAGCAGGCGTTGCTATAGTAGCTTATAGCGTTAAGCTGTCAGACTATAATCTTGATCGGGAAGTAGGTTAGAAAGCAATGCGATTGCTTGACGCCTACGACAAAGGCTGTGTGAGGCTAGATGCGCTGGAGTGCTTGGAATCGCCCAAGCTTTTGAGTGATGAACTTTAGTTCAACGAGCGAGTAGTATAGCAGAAGTAGACAGCAATGTATTAACACCAGCATTATGGTTTAAAGCTCGTCAACTCACCGATGTAGATACTAAGCGGCAAGCCGTTTAAGTCTAGGTGGGTAGTTAACTGCAATAGCGATCGCGCTGAATTTAAATTGTCTTTCCACGCGCAGGCTCAAAACCAAAAATGGCTTACTTGCCCAATAGCTTGGGTAAATAAGTTCATGTCAAACCGGTTACAGCGAATCAGCGATATCCGGTGCTAATTCAACCTTGAAAAAAGGAGAAACCAGTTACTGTGGCTGTAGGTATCCTCGGCACAAAGCTGGGCATGACCCAAGTGTTTGACGAGGCAGGAAAAGCAATTCCTGTAACTGTAGTTCAAGCCGGTCCATGCACAGTTACGCAAATCAAAACTAAACAAACAGATGGTTACGCTGCTATCCAAGTTGGCTATAAAGAAGTCAAGCCGAAAGCGCTTAACAAACCCTTGTTAGGTCATCTGGCTAAATCTTCTGCTCCATCTTTACGCCATCTGCGCGAGTATCACTTAGATAATTCGAGTGAATACAATCTAGGTCAAGAAATTAAAGCAGACATATTTACCGCTGGGCAAATGGTCGATGTCATCGGTACAAGCATCGGTCGCGGTTTTGCTGGCTATCAAAAACGGCATAACTTCGGTCGCGGACCCATGTCGCATGGTTCTAAAAACCATCGATTACCTGGTTCAATTGGTGCGGGTACGACTCCAGGGCGTGTTTATCCTGGGAAAAAGATGGCAGGTCGTCTCGGTGGAAAACGCGTGACAATTCCTCAACTGACTGTCGTCAAAGTAGACTCTGAACGAAACATATTGCTAATCAAAGGAGCCGTTCCTGGTAAGCCTGGTGCTTTATTGAATATTGTGCCAGCTAAGCGAGGTAGTCAAAAGTAGGGCGACCTAATGAATTGCCGCTACAGGTGTTCAGGGTGAACGTGTAAGTTTACTTAATACACCAAGAGACTACAAAAAAGGGGTAAAGAAGAAATGGTAGAGTGTGTAGTAAAAAACTGGCAGGGAGAAGAGGTAGGGCAAGCAGCACTAGATTTGCAGGTCGCAAATGAAAAGAGTGCGGCGCATATAGTCCACCGAGCATTAGTACGGCAAACAACAAATGCCAGACAAGGCACAGCAAGCAGCAAAACTCGTGCAGAAGTCCGTGGCGGTGGTCGCAAACCTTGGCGGCAAAAAGGTACAGGTCGCGCGCGCGCTGGTTCGATCCGTTCGCCATTATGGCGTGGCGGTGGCGTCATCTTTGGTCCTAAGCCCAGAGATTATGAAATTAAGATGAATCGCAAAGAGCGACGGCTAGCTTTACGCACCGCTTTAGTAAGTCGGGCTGAAGATATGGTCGTTGTGGAAGACTTTGCAAGTGAGCTACCCAGACCAAAGACTAAAGACTTAATCGCAGCGATCGCGCGCTGGGGAATCGATACAGATACCAAAGTTTTGTTGATTTTACCAGAAATGGTAGAAACAGTTTACTTATCGGCGCGTAACGTAGCTCAAGTCAAGCTGATCGCTGCGGATCAGTTAAATGTTTACGACCTGTTGAACGCCGACCGGATCGTGACGACGGTAGCTGCTATTGAAAAGATTCAGGAGGTCTACGGTGCCTAAAATTGATCGGCGATCGCTCCCTGATTTAGTACGTCGCCCCATCCTTACCGAAAAGGCGACGCGGCTGATGGAGGAAAACAAATTTACTTTTGAAGTCACGCCGAAAGCAACAAAACCACAAATCAAAGCGGCGATCGAAGACTTATTTGAAGTCAAAGTTGTTCAAGTTAACACTCAACAACAACCGCGCAAGCAGCGCCGTGTCGGAAAATTCATTGGTTTTAAGCCCCAATACAAGAAAGCTATTGTCACCGTAGCGACTGGGGAAGAAGACAAGATTAGAAAAGTCCTGTTCCCAGATGTTTAGTGAATTGTTAGTTAGTCCAAGCTGATTTAACAAACAATTCAAAATTGTCAACACAACAACAAAACAACTTATGGGTACACGCTCTTATCGACCATATACACCCAGTACGCGCCAACGCGTTGTCTCTGACTTTAGCGAAATTACCAAAACTGAGCCAGAGCGATCGCTAACCGTATCAGTCCACCGCGCCAAAGGTCGGAACAATCGTGGTGTGATTACGAGCCGTCGTCGTGGCGGCGGACACAAGCGTTTGTATCGAGTTATCGACTTCAAACGCAACAAACACAACATTCCCGCCAAAGTTGCCGCGATCGAGTACGATCCCAACCGTAACGCGCGCATTGCACTGCTGTATTACCAAGACGGCGAAAAGCGCTACATTCTTCAACCGAATGGCTTGAAAGTTGGGCAAACCGTAATTTCTGGACCTGATGCACCTTTCGAGGACGGTAATGCATTACCACTCAGCCGCATTCCTCTAGGAACAACCGTTCACAATGTTGAACTGTATCCTGGTCGTGGTGCGCAAATTGTCCGTGCCGCAGGTGCTAGTGCCCAGGTTGTCGCCAAAGAAGGTAACTACGTTACGCTCAAGCTTCCTTCCGGTGAAGTCCGCCTTATACGTCGCGAATGCTACGCCACAATTGGACAAGTCGGGAATATTGATGCACGTAACCTCAGTTCAGGAAAAGCTGGACACAATCGTTGGAAAGGACGGCGACCCAAAGTCAGAGGTAGTGTGATGAACCCAGTCGATCACCCGCATGGTGGCGGAGAGGGTAGAGCGCCAATTGGTAGACCAGGACCTGTGACACCGTGGGGTAAGCCAACGCTGGGAGCTAAAACACGTAAGCCGAAAAAAGCAAGTAATGCTTTGATTGTTCGTCGCCGACGTAAGTCCTCCAAACGCGGTCGCGGTGGCAGAGAATCATAATTCCACATCCAACACATCCAATATTCAAAATTGAGCTATGGGTCGTTCTCTCAAAAAAGGTCCTTTTGTCGCTGACAGTTTGCTCAGCAAAATTGAAAAGCTAAATGCAAAAGGCGAAAAACAAGTTATCAAAACCTGGTCGCGAGCGTCTACCATTTTGCCCCAGATGGTTGGTCATACAATTGCCGTCCATAACGGACGCCAACACGTACCAGTCTTTATCAACGAGCAAATGGTAGGACACAAGCTAGGCGAGTTTGCGCCAACACGTACTTTTCGCGGTCATGCCAAAAGCGATAAGAAAGCAGGGAGATAAATAGCTAATAGCTAACAGCTAACAGCTAAAGGAGAAAGGTTATGGCTAGTGATACTACAGAAGTAAAAGCAAGTGCGCGCTACATTCGGATGTCTCCCTATAAAGTACGTCGCGTTCTCGATCAAATTCGCGGGCGATCGTACCGCGAGGCGCTGATTATTCTTGAATTCATGCCCTACAGAGCGTGCGATCCAATCCTCAAAGTGCTCAGAAGTGCAGTTGCTAATGCTGAACATAACGCCGGATTAAATCCAGCGGAACTCAAAATAACTCAAGCGTACGCGGATCAAGGTCCCGTGCTCAAGCGTTTTCAACCTAGAGCGCAAGGGCGAGCTTACCAAATTCGTAAACCTACGTGTCATATTACTGTAGCCGTTGCTACAGATGCAGCATTGGCAGCAGAAAGTTAGTAACTAGAGGAAGTATTTGTGGGACAGAAAATTCATCCAGTTGGTTTTCGTCTAGGAGTGACTCAGGAACACCAATCGCGGTGGTTTGCTGAACCAGCGCGCTATCCTGAAATTTTAAAAGAAGACCATAAGCTACGCAATTATGTCGAGCAAAAGCTGGGCAGGCTAGCACAAAACAACGCAGGAATTTCAGAAGTCCGGATCGAGCGTAAAGCGGATCAAATCGATCTAGAAGTACGTACCGCTCGCCCTGGTGTTGTTGTTGGTCGTGGTGGTACTGGTATCGAATCGCTGCGCACAGGACTACAAGAATTACTCGGTGGAAATCGCCAAATTCGTATCAACGTAGTCGAAGTGCAACAAGTCGATGCTGATGCCTATCTCATTGCTGAGTACATTGCACAGCAGTTAGAACGACGTGTTTCTTTTCGTCGCGTCGTCCGTCAAACGATCCAACGCGCTCAAAAAGCTGGTATCCAAGGTATCCGCATTCAAGTCAGTGGTCGATTGAACGGTGCAGAAATTGCACGTACCGAGTGGACTCGTGAAGGTAGAGTTCCCTTACATACGTTACGGGCAGATATTGACTATGCCTATACTACTGCTCAAACAATCTACGGCATTCTAGGCATCAAGGTGTGGATCTTTAAAGGAGAAATTATTCCTGGACAAGAACCAGTACAAACACCTTCATCAAATCAGCCACGTCGTCGCCAACCACAACAGCGCCGTCGTCAGCAGTTTGAAGACCGTTCCAACGAAGAATAAAATCCGTTAGCGGTTAGTTAATTGCACACAAGGTACTAAATCATGTTAAGTCCTAGAAGAACAAAATTCCGCAAACAACAGCGCGGACGGATGGAAGGAGTCGCCACGCGAGGTAGTACCCTTAATTTTGGTGACTTTGGTCTTCAAGCTTTAGAACCCGCTTGGATCACCTCGCGTCAAATTGAGGCTTCACGTCGAGCAATGACTCGCTACATCCGCCGTGGTGGTAAAATTTGGATTCGCATTTTTCCTGATAAGCCGGTAACGATGCGCCCAGCCGAAACACGGATGGGTTCGGGTAAAGGTTCGCCAGAATACTGGGTAGCAGTTGTTAAACCAGGACGGATATTATTTGAAATCGCGGGTGTTCCCGAAGCAACCGCCCGCGAAGCGATGCGCTTGGCAATGTACAAGTTGCCAATCAAAACAAAGTTTATTGTGCGTTCTGAGGAGGAGGTTTAATTCAATGCCACTTCCGAAAATTTCCGAAGCGAGAAACTTGAGTGACGAAGAACTAACGACTCAAATCGCGGCGCTGAAAAAGCAACTATTTCAACTGCGTTTGCAAAAAGCTACGCGACAGTTAGAAAAACCACATCAGTTCAAGCACGCTCGGCACCAGCTAGCCCAATTGCTCACTGTGGAACACGAAAGAAAGTTAGCAGCACAATCATCACAGTCGGTTGCAGAAAAATAGATAACTATGGCAATTAAAGAACGAGTTGGCGTAGTGGTGAGCGACAAAATGGAAAAAACGGTTGTCGTCGCCGTAGAAAACCGCGCTCCTCACCCCAAGTACGGAAAAATCGTCGTCCAAACGCGGCGATATAAAGCTCATGACGAGGCAAATGAGTGTAAAGAAGGCGATCGCGTCCGTATTCAAGAAACTAGACCACTCAGTCGCACAAAACGCTGGGTAGTCAAAGAAATTCTGAGTAGTGCCACTACTAGCTAGACAATCGGGAGACAAACCGTGATTCAACCCCAGTCTTACCTTAATGTTGCTGATAATAGCGGTGCGCGCAAACTCATGTGCATTCGCGTTATGGGCGCAGGTAATCGCCGTTATGGCAATGTAGGCGATGTGATTATCGCCGTTGTTAAAGACGCCATTCCGAATATGGCAGTCAAAAAATCAGATGTTGTGCGCGCAGTCATCGTGCGTACGCGTAAAGGATTGCGTCGCGATAGTGGCATGAGCATTCGCTTTGATGACAATGCTGCGGTCATTATTAATGCCGATGGTAATCCCAGAGGTACGCGTGTTTTTGGACCTGTTGCCCGCGAACTACGCGACAAAAACTTTACCAAAATCGTTTCCCTGGCTCCGGAGGTGCTGTAATGGCTGCACATAAGAACGGGAATGCGCCGATTCGCCACAAAATGCACGTCAAAACCGGAGATACGGTACAAGTCATCTCAGGTAGTGACAAAGGCAAAGTCGGCGAAGTCCTCAAGACGTATCCCAAGTTAAGCAAAGTCATCGTTAAAGGCGTGAATATCAAAACCAAGCACGTCAAACCGACACAAGAAGGTGAATCCGGTCGAATCGTGACCTCAGAAGCTCCGATCCACAGTTCTAACGTCATGCTCTACTCGACAAAGCAAAACGTTGCAAGTCGCGTTTGCTACACCTTTAATGAGCAAGGTCGTAAAGTCCGAATGCTCAAAAAAACTGGTGAAATCCTTGATAAATAGCTTTAAAGCTAAGTTTTCCTGACCAAGACCAGGAAGTAGTAGAAGTAAAAACTATGACAGCACGACTCAAAACCTTATACCAAGAAAAAATAGTCCCGCAGCTGATGGAGCAATTTCAATACACGAATATCCATCAGGTGCCAAAGCTTGTAAAAGTAACGGTAAACCGAGGTTTGGGCGAAGCCGCACAAAATGCGAAAGCGCTCGAATCGTCGATTAACGAGATTGCCACAATTACAGGTCAAAAACCCGTTGTGACACGCGCGAAAAAGGCGATCGCTGGCTTCAAAATTCGCCAAGGTATGCCAGTGGGATTGATGGTGACATTACGCGGCGAACGAATGTACGCCTTTGTCGATCGACTCGTCAACCTAGCGTTACCGCGCATTCGCGACTTTCGTGGTATTAGCCCCAAAAGCTTTGATGGTCGTGGTAACTATACCCTCGGCGTCCGCGAACAACTTATTTTCCCAGAAGTTGATTACGACAGCATCGACCAAATCCGAGGTATGGATATTTCCATCATCACAACAGCAAAAAACGATGAAGAAGGTCGCGCATTACTCAAAGCAATGGGAATGCCTTTTCGGGATCAATAAAGTTTATTAAGAGGAAACGATGGCGGCTAACGACACAATTGCAGATATGCTGACGCGCATCCGCAATGCTAATATGGCGCGGCATCAGACAACACAGATACCAGCCACAAAGATGACCCGCAGCATTGCTCAAGTGTTAAGAGAAGAAGGGTTTATCGCCGATTTTGAAGAGGTGGGCGAAGGCGTAAAACGTAACTTAGTCATCTCGCTCAAATACAAAGGTAAAAATCGCCAGCCTTTGATTACTGCGTTGAAGCGCATAAGTAAACCTGGTTTACGCGTTTACTCAAACCGCAAAGAGTTACCACGCGTACTCGGTGGAATTGGTATTGCGATTATTTCGACTTCTAGCGGCATCATGACCGATCGCGAAGCCCGACGTCAAGGCTTAGGCGGTGAAGTGCTTTGCTATGTTTGGTAAAACAGCTAGCTCACAACACATTGCTAGTTGATTAGGAGTTAATAAGTCATGTCTCGAATTGGTAAGCGCCCAATCGCGATTCCCGCCAAAGTACAAGTCACTCTTGACGGGTCACAAGTTACAGTTAAAGGACCAAAAGGCGAACTTTCACGCGAACTGCCATCCGCAGTAACGATTGAGCAAGAAGGCGATACGCTACTCGTTAAAAGAAAAGATGACTCGCGTACCGCCCGCCAGATGCATGGTTTGGCACGCACGTTGGTTGCCAATATGGTCGATGGAGTCTCGCAAGGATTTCAACGTCGGTTAGAAATTCAAGGAGTCGGCTATCGTGCGGCGGTTCAAGGTCGCAACCTAACGCTGAACGTAGGATACAGCCATCCAGTACAAATCGAACCTCCTGAAGGAATTCAAATCGCTGTAGAAAACAATACGAACGTCATTGTGACTGGTTTTGATAAAGAACTGGTAGGCAATACGGCGGCAAAAATTCGCGATGTTCGTCCGCCCGAACCATATAAAGGCAAAGGCATTCGCTATTCTGGTGAATTTGTCAGACGTAAAGCTGGTAAGGCAGGTAAGAAGTAATGAAGTTAGATCGTAGAGAATCTAAAAAGATTCGACATCGCCGCATCCGAGGAAAAGTTAGCGGTTCTCAAGAACGTCCTCGCTTAGCTGTGTTTCGTTCGCATCAGCATATTTATGCTCAAGTGATTGACGATACACAACATCACACGCTTGTTTCGGCTTCGTCGCTAGAGCCGACTTTGAAGCAATCGTTGAAATCTGGCGCAACTTGTGAAGCCTCTACTGAGGTAGGCAAATTAATTGCGCAGCGATCGCTCGAAAAAGGTATCTCCAGAGTCGTCTTTGACCGTGGGGGAAACTTGTATCATGGTCGTGTAAAAGCCTTAGCCGAAGCGGCACGCGAAGCAGGGTTAGATTTTTAATTGTGCCAGGAGCTAACCATTAGCAACAGAGCATAAAAATACTTAAGAAGGATACAAACTATGGCAACTGGTGGTCGTCGTAAAAGTAACCGTGTAAAAGAAAAAGAAACGAACTGGCAAGAGCGAGTTATTCAAATTCGCCGTGTCAGCAAGGTAGTAAAAGGTGGTAAAAAACTCAGCTTTCGTGCAGTTGTCGCAGTTGGAAATGAACGCGGTCAAGTCGGAATCGGCGTAGGCAAGGCTGGAGATGTGATCGGGGCAGTAAAAAAAGGTGTCGCCGATGGCAAAAAGCATCTTGTCGATGTTCCACTCACTAATTCCAACTCGATTCCCCATCCTATCAATGGAAGTGGTGGTGGCGCACAAGTGATGATGCGCCCTGCTGCCCCAGGAACAGGAGTCATCGCGGGTGGTGCGGTTCGTACCGTGCTAGAACTTGCTGGCGTGCGTAATGTTTTAGCTAAGCAACTCGGCTCGAATAACCCACTCAACAACGCTCGTGCGGCGGTTAACGCGCTATCTACCTTACGGACTTTCTCCGAAGTTGCAGAAGAGCGTGGCGTCCCAATTGAAAACCTCTACGCTTAATCAATTTTGTCCAACTCAAAACGAGTATCAAGTTAATGAGACTAACTGATCCTAAGCCTCAAGCAGGCTCAAAAAAACGCCGCCGTCGTGTTGGGCGCGGTATTTCGGCAGGTCAAGGAGCAAGTGCTGGTCTAGGTATGCGCGGGCAAAAAGCTCGTTCAGGTAGCAGTACCCGACCAGGCTTTGAAGGCGGTCAACAACCTCTGTATCGGCGCATTCCCAAGCTCAAAGGCTTTCCGATCGTTAATCGTAAGCAGTACACTACGATCAATGTATATAAGCTGGCATCACTTCCTGCCAATACAGAAGTCAATCTAGCTTCCTTACGCGAAGCTGGTATTCTTACTGCTGTACAGGGACCACTGAAAATTTTGGGAGACGGGGAAATTAATATTCCCTTACGAGTTCAAGCCGCAGCTTTCACCAAACAAGCGCGTGAGAAAATCACAGCAGCTGGTGGAAATTGTGAAGTCCTCGAATCCAAATGATCGAAGCCCTGTTTTTTGGTAGACGAGTACCTTAAACAAACCCAGCTGGATTCCCAAAAAGGTACCTCTTTATGATTAGCAGAGACAAAGCCCCAACGGCACAAGAAACTTTTATGCAGATGGCACAAGCAGCTGGTTTGCGAAGGCGGCTGCTTGTGACTGTTGGTATTTTAATTTTGGCTCGTCTTGGCGTGTTTTTGCCTGTCCCAGGAATTAATCGCGCTTTGTTCGCCCAAGCAAGTCAATCTGGCAATAATGCTTTATTCGGTTTCTTAGATATCTTTTCTGGAGGCGGACTTTCAACGCTGGGAGTCTTTGCTCTAGGAATTTTGCCGTACATTAATGCTTCTATTATCATCCAATTATTGACCGCTGCTATCCCAGCTTTAGAAAATCTTCAGAAAAATGAAGGTGAAGCTGGACGGCGGAAAATTTCCCAAATCACGCGCTATGTTTCCTTAGGTTGGGCTATTCTCCAAAGTATTTTTATTGCGGCTTTTTGGCTGCAACCGTATGCTTTCAACCCAGGACCTATTTTTGTTGCTCAAACGGCGATCGCACTCACCGCAGGTTCGATGTTCATTATGTGGGCATCGGAATTAATCACCGAACGCGGTGTTGGTAACGGCGCATCGCTTTTGATTTTTGTCAATATTGTTGCTTCACTTCCAAGAGCATTAGGAGACACGATCGCATTTGCGCAAACGGGTAGCAGAGAAGCGGTAGGCGGCGTTGTTGTTCTGCTCTTAGTCTTCCTCGTTATGATTGTCGGGATTGTCTTCGTTCAAGAAGGAACCCGCCGCATTCCGATTATTTCTGCACGTAGACAAGTTGGGCGACGCTTTTTCCAAGAACAGCGTAGCTACCTACCCTTGCGGCTCAACCAAGGCGGCGTTATGCCAATCATTTTTGCTTCTGCTGTTCTGATTTTGCCCGCTTCGTTGGCGAGTTTTACCCGTAACGAGTTTCTCTTAAGAATTGCCAATTATCTTAGCCCCAATGGTCCTACACCTTGGGTTTATGCGCTTGCTTATCTCGTTTTAATTCTGTTCTTCAGCTACTTCTACGCCACATTAATCGTTAATCCGGTAGATTTAGCGCAAAACTTAAAGAAAATGGGCGCTACGATTCCTGGAATTCGTCCTGGGAGAGCTACAAGTGAATACGTCGAACGCGTCTTGAACCGTTTAACTTTTTTAGGCGCAATCTTTTTAGGTTTGGTCGCAATTGTTCCGACTGCTGTAGAAAGCGCGACTCAAGTTCGTACTTTCCAAGGTCTAGGCGCAACGTCTTTGCTCATTCTAGTTGGTGTTGCTATTGACACAGCAAAGCAAATTCAAACTTATGTGATTTCCCAACGTTATGAAGGAATGGTGAAACAATAGTGACGCGATTGATTTTCCTGGGAGCGCCTGGCGCGGGTAAAGGTACTCAAGCTCAAACTTTGGCTCATCACAGGAATATTCCTCATATTTCCACTGGCGATATTTTGCGCCAAGCAATGCAAAGGCAAACACCTTTGGGGGTGAAAGCGCAAGATTATGTTTCGCGGGGTGAATTAGTTCCCGATCAATTAGTCAACGACTTAGTTGAGGAACGGCTCGATGAACCTGATGTTGAGCACGGCTGGATTTTAGATGGATTTCCGCGCAAGGTGAGTCAAGCAAGCTTCTTGGATGAATTGCTTCAACAAAAGCACAGCGATCGCCATGTTCGAGTTATCAATTTAGAAGTACCAGACGATGTACTCATGGCAAGACTTTTAGGGCGCGGTCGTGCAGATGATAACGAAGATGTTATTCGTCGGCGTTTAGAAGTGTACCGCGAGCAAACTGCTCCGTTAATCGACTATTACCGCGATCGCCAGCAACTTGTCTCTGTTAATGGTAATCAATCTTTGGAGGAAGTTACTGCGGAATTACTCGCTGTAATTGATTCTTAAAGAAAGGTATCTTAAAGGCGCTTATGGCAGTTGGCAGTAATACATCTAGTACGATTAAATATTACCGCTTACTGCCAGCTTCTGGTTTGATATCTCAAATCCCAAGTCAATCTTTAATAAGATATATTAATGATATGCTGGGATATTTTAATACTCGTCATCAATCGATAACGAAGATGATACGATTAGCTGCTTTACTTTATAGCAGCGTGTTGAGTTGAGGAAAGTTTAAATTGTCTAAACAAGATTTAATTGAGATGGAAGGCACAGTCACCGAGTCATTGCCCAATGCGATGTTTCGGGTAGACCTTGACAATGGTTTTAATGTTTTAGCACACATTTCTGGCAAGATCCGGCGTAACTATATCAAAATTTTACCTGGTGATCGCGTCAAAGTGGAACTAACGCCATACGATTTAACAAAAGGAAGAATCACGTACCGTTTGCGCAAGAAATAGCATTCTTTCAAGTCTAGCAGCAGTTTTTGGCTGATAAGCGCACTCCTCGCTCCTTGCTTCACTCATAAAAATATTGATATAATATAGAGTTTGTAATAAAGGAAAAAATGAAAGTTAGAGCATCAGTCAAGAAAATCTGCGAAAAATGCAGTATTATCCGCCGCAAAGGTCGGGTAATGGTAATTTGCGAAAATCCCAAACATAAGCAACGCCAAGGCTAAACACTAGCACAGTACAAGTGTGACGTCCTTAGAGGCATCTTCAAACATTATCGTAGCGATCGCAGGAACAGGGAGAAATTCATTGTGGCAAGAATTGCAGGTGTAGACCTTCCACGCGATAAGCGTGTTGAAATCGGTCTGACTTACATATATGGAATTGGGCTAACTCGCTCAAAAGAAGTTTTGGCACAAACGGGTGTTAATCCAGATACTCGCGTCAAAGATTTAAGCGACACCGATGTTGCAGCATTAAGAAGTGCGATCGAAAGCAACTATCAAGTCGAAGGTGACTTAAGACGCTTGGAAGCAATGAACATCAAGCGCTTAGTCGATATTGGTACTTATCGTGGTCGTCGCCATCGCATGGGTCTACCTGTACGCGGACAACGGACGCGGACAAATGCACGGACTCGCCGTGGTAGACGTCAAACCGTAGCAGGTAAAAAGAAAGCCCCTGGTAAGTAAAACTTAACTCGTTCAGTGAAACTCCCACGAAAAACCAAGCCAATTATTTCTTAGTATTATGGCGCGACAACAGAAAAAATCAGGTACGAAAAAGCAAAAACGCAATGTTCCGAATGGCATTGCTTACATCCAATCCACTTTCAACAACAGTATCGTCACGATTGCTGACCAAAACGGCGACGTTATCTCTTGGGCTTCAGCCGGTTCGAGTGGCTTTAAAGGAGCAAAAAAAGGAACTCCCTATGCTGCGCAAACAGCAGCAGAAAGTGCAGCCCGACAAGCAACTGACCAAGGTATGCGTCAAATTGAAGTCATGGTGAGCGGACCTGGCGCAGGTCGAGAAACAGCAATTCGGGCACTGCAAGGAGCAGGGTTAGAAATCACGCTAATTCGAGATATTACCCCAATTCCTCACAACGGTTGCCGTCCGCCAAAGCGCCGTCGAGTCTAATTTAAGTTAATGCGGCAGCATTCTTAAATTTTGCTTGAGCAAGCTTTTGAGGCAAGCCAAAAACCCATTTTGTAAAGACAAAGCACATTGTCTCGTTTGCGGTAGCCGCCGTTGATGAAACAGTGGCGACGAGGCATTTGCGCATTTAAATTAGGCATATTTGCCTAGATTGGCATCTAAATTACTAAGGGAGGTCACTCCGTGGCGCAGTTTCAAATTGAATGTGTCGAGTCTAATACGCTAGAGAATCGGAGTCAATACAGTAGATTTGTCCTGGAACCTCTCGATCGCGGTCAAGGAACGACCGTAGGTAACGCGTTAAGACGGATTTTACTATCTAATCTAGAAGGAACAGCAATTACAGCCGTTCGGATTGCTGGCGTCAGTCATGAATTTGCCACAATTCCAGGTGTTCGGGAAGATGTGCTAGAGATTCTCATGCGCATGAAAGAAATTGTTCTTAAAAGCTACTCTTCGCAACCGCAAATTGGGCGCTTACTCGTAACAGGACCTGCAACCGTAACAGCTGAACACTTCGACCTTCCATCCGAGGTAGAAATTATCGACCCAAGTCAGTACGTCGCAACCGTTGCTGAGGGTGCGAAACTCGAAATGGAATTTCGGATTGATCGCGGTAAAGGCTATCGTACAGTTGAGCGGGGGCGCGATGAAGCTACTGCTTTAGACTTTCTCCAAATCGACTCGATTTTTATGCCGGTACGCAAAGTCAACTATAGTGTCGAAGATGCTCGCGTTGATGGTTCGTTGCAGAAAGACCGCTTGATTCTAGAGATTTGGACAAATGGTAGCTTAACTCCCCAAGAGGCGCTGTCGTCGGCTGCAAATATTTTGGTCGATCTGTTTAACCCACTCAAAGATATTTCGCTGGAGGCGATGAAAGATGAGTCGCCGACCGATGAAGATCCGACTAGCCAAATTCCCATCGAAGAACTTCAGCTTTCTGTAAGAGCTTACAACTGCTTGAAGCGGGCGCAAGTCAACTCAGTCGCAGACTTATTAGATTACACCCAAGAAGATTTGCTAGAAATCAAAAACTTTGGGCAGAAGTCCGCAGAAGAAGTCATCGAAGCCTTACAAGATCGCTTAGGCATCACGCTACCGCATGAAAAGTCCGCAAAACCATCGTAGTTGACTGTTATGAAGTTGCTAGCAGTAACTCAAGACAGCATTGCACATCACCTTAAATTGTAAACATCACCATGCGTCACCGTCGTCGTGTTCACAAACTCGGTAAACCAGCTGATCAGCGTCGCGCTCTTTTGAGAGCATTAACAACAGAGTTAATTCGTCACGGACGAATTACGACTACTACAGTTCGCGCTAAAGCAGTTCGGTCAGAAGCCGAGAAAATGATTACTTTAGCGAAAGATGGCTCCTTGGCTGCACGTCGAGAAGCACTTGGCTATATTTATGACAAACAACTTGTTCATGCTTTGTTTGAACAAGCACCTAGCCGTTACGGTAGTCGGGCTGGTGGATATACGCGAATTTTGCACACTGTTCCACGTCGAGGCGATAACGCCGAAATGGCGATTATTGAACTCGTGTAGATGCAGTGAGATAGTTGCATGATTGCCTCAAAATCCGAGCTAAAACGAGTAGCCCTAGTCATTCAATACTTGGGTACTCATTTTCATGGATGGCAGCGGCAACTAAAATTAAGGACAGTACAAGCAGAAATCGAAGATGCGATCGCTCGCGTACTCGGTTATCCTGTCACACTGCATGGTGCAGGGCGTACTGATACAGGAGTTCATGCTGCTGCACAAGTGGCACACTTTGATGCATCAGGTCCCATTCCGGCAGAACGTTGGGCAGCAATTCTCAATAGCTATCTTCCTCAAGACATCTTGATTCGCGGTTCTGCTGCTGTTAAGAGCGACTGGCACGCTCGGTTTGATGCCAAGTGGCGACGTTATCGTTATACGCTCTATACCGATGCCCGACCTAACTTGTTTGTTCAGCCGTTTAGTTGGCATTATTACTATGCGAACTTAGACGAAAATCTGATTCGGGCTGCGTTACAGCCGTTACTTGGCAAACATCACTTAGCAGCTTTTCATCGCGCAGGGTCGCGTCGCAAGCACTCATGGGTAGAAGTCCAAGCAGTAACGTGCGATCGCCAAGGACCATTTATCCATATAGAAATTCAAGCAGATGGTTTTTTATATGGAATGGTACGGTTAATAGTAGGATTACTTGTCGATGTGGGGAAAGGTAGCTTATCACTTGAGAAATTCACTGAGCTTTGGCAACAGCAACGCCGCGAAAATGTGAAATATGCGGCTCCACCGCAAGGCTTGTGCTTACTCCGCGTTGGCTATAGCGATTTTCCTTTTCCTCCAGAAGTTTGGTATGACACCTTACCTCAGTTGGTGCTACCAGATACAAACTACGTTTCTTCAGCAGGGGGACAAAGGCAAGCGCTAGACCAAGTACTCTCTTCAAATGTCAACACTTAGATGCTTCAAATGAGCTTGTAAACAAAATCATACACCATTGATTTATTTGTTATTTGAAATTTAAAGGACACGAAAACACCCATGAACAAAACGTATGTTCCAGCACAAGATACCATCGAACGCGAGTGGTATGTTGTCGATGCAACTGACCAGCGCTTGGGCAGATTAGCAACTGAAATCGCCATGATTTTGCGCGGTAAAAATACACCAGAATTTACGCCACACATGGATACAGGCGGCTTTGTTATTGTTGTGAATGCTGAGAAAGTGATTGTTACTGGGAAAAAGCGCAGCCAAAAGCTCTATCGTCGTCACTCAGGACGTCCTGGCGGGATGAAAACAGAAACCTTTGCTCAACTGCAATCGCGACTACCAGAGCGCATTGTAGAACACGCAGTTAAAGGAATGCTGCCTAAAAATAGTTTAGGGCGTCAATTATTTACCAAGCTAAAAGTTTACGCAGGTGCAGAACATCCTCACCAAGCACAACAACCAAAAGAAATTAAAATTCAAACAATTCCAGGAGAACAAAACTAATGCAAGCAACAGATACAACAAGCGATCGCGTGATGTATAGAGGCACTGGTCGCCGCAAATCTTCCGTCGCTAGAGTCCGCTTGGTTCCTGGTGACGGACAAATGATTGTTAACGGTAAACCAGGCGATTTGTATTTCCAATTCAACCCGAATTACCTCGCAGTCGCTAAAGCTCCTTTAGAAACTCTGGGGCTAGAAAATGAATACAATATCCTAGTAACGGCACACGGTGGTGGCTTAACCGGACAATCCGATTCAATTCGTTTAGGTGTCGCCCGCGCTCTGTGTCAACTCGATCCAGAAAACCGTTCGCCACTAAAGTCTGAAGGCTATTTAACGCGCGATCCCCGTGCAAAAGAGCGCAAGAAATACGGTTTACACAAAGCACGGAAAGCTCCTCAGTTCTCCAAGCGATAAAAATTATCAGCGATCAGCTTTTGGAGGTTTGTGGCTCGTCAATATGCTGAGCGCTGAAGGCTAAAAGCTACAATAGATATAAGCAATTACAAAGAAAACAGACAATGGCAAAATCTGATATTCATCCGCAGTGGTATCCTGAGGCAAAAGTTTACTGTGATGGTGAACTTGTTGCGACTGTTGGTTCAACTAAACCCGAACTACACGTTGATGTGTGGTCAGGCAACCATCCTTTCTATACAGGTACGCAAAAGATTATCGACACCGAAGGTCGAGTAGAACGCTTCTTACGGAAGTACGGCATGATGGAAGCCGACTCTACAGGCGACGACAAGAAAAAGTAGCCAGGCTAGATAGTCGAACCGGATACTGTTTTGTGACCTTCTACTATCTTGCTTGAGCGATCGCACTTTATGCCTGAAACTTATCTGCTAAACAAACTCAAATCTGTCGAGCAAACTTTTAACGAACTCACCCGCCGCCTTGCTGACCCCGATATTGCGAGAGATCCTGGCGAATATCAGAAAGTTGCTAAGGCACGTTCTTCATTAGAAGAAGTTGTGACGACCTATGAAACCTGGAAAACAACTCAAGACGAGTTGGTAGGCGCTAGGGAAGTTATGAAAGAAGCAAACGGTGACGCAGAGCTACAAGAAATGGCAGCGCTGGAAGTTGCCGAACTCGAAGAACAGCTAGAACAGCTAGAAGTTCGCTTGAAAATCCTGCTGCTACCACGTGACCCCAACGACGAAAAAAACACCATGCTTGAAATTCGTGCGGGTACAGGTGGCGATGAGGCAAGTATTTGGGCGGGTGACTTGGTTCGGATGTACTCGCGGTATGCAGAAAGCCAAAACTGGAAAGTCAAGTTGATTAGCGAATCGCTAGCAGAAATGGGCGGCTTTAAAGAAGCCATACTAGAAATTCAAGGCGATCAAGTTTATAGCAAACTGAAGTTTGAAGCAGGAGTCCACCGCGTCCAGCGCGTTCCAGTAACTGAAGCAGGTGGGAGAGTCCATACATCAACAGCTACCGTAGCCGTGATGCCAGAAGTTGATGATGTAGAAATTGAAATTGACCCGAAAGACATTGAAATGACCACAGCGCGATCAGGTGGTGCGGGTGGACAAAACGTCAACAAGGTGGAAACGGCGGTCGATCTATTCCATAAACCTACGGGAATTCGGATTTTCTGTACCGAAGAACGCAGCCAGCTGCAAAACAAAGAACGCGCAATGCAAATTTTGCGAGCCAAGCTGTACGAAATGAAGCTGCGCGAACAACAAGAGGCTGTTACTTCGATGCGGCGATCGCAAGTCGGGACAGGATCGCGTTCGGAAAAAATCCGTACCTACAACTACAAAGATAATCGCGTTACTGACCACCGCTTAGGACAAAATTTCTCTTTGGCTCCAGTTTTGGAGGGAGATTTAGAACCAATGATTCAAGCTTGCATCTCGCAAGATCAGCAAGAACGCTTAGCAGAATTAGCTGCTTCTGGTACAAGTTCGTAGTTAAGATAATTTGTAGAAGAAGCGCGCCTTTGCCATAACAGCTTGAATGTAGTCATTTTTGGCAAGGGTATATGCTTCGCGATCTGTTTGAAAACGTTTGGCTAATTGACGTTTTAAATCGGTATATTGTTGGGCTTCTTCGGGGTGCGATCGCAAGTAATCTCTAAACAAAACACGTTCCCACAAAGCACTATCTGCCTCAACTATATGCAGATGATGAGTACGCTGTAAACCATAAGGGGGCATTCCTTTAACTAAGAACATTCGCTCAGGACGGGGATCTTCTTGCCAGTAAATATATCCTAATGCTTCTAGTAACGGAAGGTTATGCCTAGCTTCTTCTAAAGAATGCACGCCCACTAAAAGATCGATAATTGGTTTTGCAGCTAATCCAGGAACCGCTGTACTGCCAAAATGATCAATGCGCGTCACTAAATCATTTCCTAAGACTTGCCAAATCGTTGTGGCTTCCGCTTCAAATTGCTGCGACCAATGGGGATCGTATTCCACAATAATAATTTCATCCATGAAATAAATTATGGGGGTTTGGCATTATCAAACCCCTAGTGTTTATCCCTATTTAATTATTAAAATCCTCTTTTATCGATTGTTAAACTGCTTGCGTGACCAATTTCATCCGCAGCAGGGTCTTGTGAAGGGGTACTATACTCTGATTCAATGACGTGAAATGGTCCTTGTCCGAGCGTCACAAACGCAAAACCATTTTGATTTGTTGTTAACTTTTTACCTCTGTATTCTACAGTAGCTCCCTGTTGTGGTGCGCCTCTATATAATACAAGAACTTTTAAAGTTCCTCCCGCGCCCACAGTAAAAGGATCTTGCTGCGGGACAATTTCTAAAGGTAAACCAAACCACAATGAAACTAATCCTGATGATTCATAAAAAGCTTTTGCATACTTATAAGTATGAACAACATTAGTTTGTTTGTTGTTAGCTGCTAGTGCATCAGGTCGAAAAACATTGATATAATTATCGTCTTTAACAACAAAGTAGCCATTATTGTGGCGAGCCGTTAAAGCAACAATTTTCCCTTGCGGAACTAGAGTAACACCGTTGTATCTGCGTTGCACTGAAAGCTGAACAGGAAAGACTGCTTTATCGTAAGCTCTAGCCCCTTGGAACTTAATTGAATCGTAGGAGTCTATCTCGTTAAGTTCTGGATGACCATATAATATCTTTAATTCCCCTGGTTTATCCCCTTTGTCAATCCAAATACTATGCGCAAAAGCAGGTTGAATCAATAGCGGAAGCAGTGTTGCACTTAGCACTAACTCTTTTAAAAACTTGATCATTTGAGTTTCCTAATAAGTCTGTATTGCGTACTTGCCCCATACACTTCATTATTTATGGGAATGATAATCAAGCACTAAAGCTATAAATAAACCGTGTGTTAATCGCAATACAATCCCTGGGTAGGGCATTTGTTTGTTAGTTGTAAAATAAATAAATTAAACTTCAAAAATAATGATATAAATCAATTATTTTTATAAATTAAATGCCTGTTTATCTTTTTTTAATTGTGTTTTTATTATTCATATTGTACTCAATTTTAATATCTACCCATAGCACTTATTGAATAAATGAAGATGAAGCTATAAAGAAATAATTGCTGTTTATAAAGCTCTATCAATTTGATAGTTGATATTGAAATATTACTCAGGTAAGGTGCAGGCGATCGCTAGAATTGGGCACTGTCAGCAGGCAACAGAGGACAGTCAATTTAGTAGTAGCCAAATTTTAGGATTAAATTTTGTTACGATTGGAAGCGACGACTCGCGATCGCCTTTCTGCGCATGGAGACTTTGAATGCTGCGACTAGAACATATCAGTAAAATCTACCCTACCGGTGAAGTGCTTAAAGATGTTAATTGGGAAGTCAAAAGTGGCGATCGCATCGGTTTAGTAGGGGTTAACGGTGCA
The DNA here is from genome assembly GCF_000317555.1 of Gloeocapsa sp. PCC 7428. Taxonomy (GTDB): domain Bacteria; phylum Cyanobacteriota; class Cyanobacteriia; order Cyanobacteriales; family Chroococcidiopsidaceae; genus Chroogloeocystis. Next base: position 1,061,522 of record NC_019745.1, on the reverse strand, counting down.
GGAAAATCGACTCAACTCAAAATCATTGCTGGCGAAATTGAACCAACAGCAGGAGAAGTGATTCGTCCAGCAAGTTTGCACGTCGCTTATCTTACACAAGAATTTGAAGTCGATCCTGGGCGCACTGTCCGTGAAGAATTTTGGACAGTCTTTAAGCAAGCAAATGAAGTGCAACAATCGCTCGTACATGTACAGCGTGATATGGAAACGGCGACGCCAGAAGAGTTAGAGCGCTTGATTCACAAGCTCGATCGCCTACAACGTACCTTTGAAGCATTAGACGGTTATGGACTCGAAGCGCAAATCGAGAAGATTTTACCAGAAATGGGCTTTGAGCCAACCGACGGCGATCGCTTAGTGAGTTCTTTTAGTGGCGGTTGGCAAATGCGCATGAGTTTAGGCAAAATTCTATTGCAAAAGCCAGATTTGTTGCTGCTCGACGAACCGACAAACCATCTTGACTTAGAAACTATCGAGTGGTTGGAAAATTACTTAAAAAGCTTAACCACTCCAATGGTGATAGTCTCGCATGATCGCGAGTTTCTCGACCGACTGTGTACGCAAATTGTCGAAACCGAACGTGGCGTTTCCACGACTTATTTAGGTAACTATTCGGCTTACTTACAGCAAAAAGCCGAAGCGCAAGTTGCACAACTCAGCGCCTACGAACGTCAACAAAAAGAACTAGAAAAGCAGCAAACGTTTGTCGATCGCTTCCGCGCGAGTGCTACACGCAGTACTCAAGCAAAAAGCCGCGAAAAACAACTTGAAAAAATTGAGCGAATTGAAGCACCAGTCGCTGGACTACGAAGCCTTCACTTTCGCTTTCCGCCAGCACCCCGCAGTGGTAGAGAAGTTGTAGTCATCAAAGACTTGGTACACACTTACGAAGAGAAAATTCTCTTTTTAGGTGCGGATCTATTAATCGAACGCGGCGATCGCATCGCCTTTTTAGGTCCCAATGGTGCAGGTAAATCTACTTTACTGCGCTTGATTATGGGACTAGAGTTGCCTTCAGAAGGCACCGTTAAGTTAGGAAATCATAACGTTATTCCAGGTTACTTCGAGCAAAATCAGGCAGAAGCGCTAGAACTTCACAAAACGGTGATGGAAACGATTCATGATGAAGTTCCTGATTGGAAGAACGAAGAAGTTCGGACGCTGCTAGGGCGATTTTTGTTTAGCGGCGACACAGTATTCAAGCAAGTTGTCGCCTTAAGTGGTGGCGAAAAAGCGCGGCTAGCGTTAGCAAAAATGCTGTTACGTCCGGCTAATTTATTGATATTAGACGAACCGACGAATCATTTAGACATTCCTGCAAAGGAAATGCTCGAAGAAGCGATTCAACACTATGATGGTACGGTGATTGTCGTTTCACACGACCGATATTTTATCTCTCAGGTCGCAAACAAAATTGTCGAGATTCGGGATGGAGAATTTCGGCTGTATAACGGAGATTATCACTATTATTTGGAGAAAATAGCCGCAGAGAAAGAACAAGCTCGATTGGCCGCGATCGCAGCGGAAAAAGCCGCAAAGAAAGCTGCAAAAGCAACTGCAAAACGAAAATCATAAACACATACTATTGGGGATCAAAGAAAAATATAAGATTTTCAATGTTAACTGCAAAAAATCTAAGGTTCATGACATAAAATGCGATCCCCACGGAAAAAAGTAGTCAAAGTAGCAAAAAATATCTGATAATTGCAAGAATAAGCAAAAATCTACTTGCAGCAGCGAGTAGCAATGGTATCATTGCGGTGAATTACATAAAAAGTGAAGGGCAACAAAGTTATGACCCAAGCACCTGTTGCTCCCGTGGTGCTAGTCATTTTAGACGGGTGGGGCTATCGAGAAGAAGCAGACGGTAATGCGATCGCTGCTGCTAAAGTCCCAGTAATGAGTAGCCTTTGGCAGGCATATCCCAAAACACTTATCCAAACTTCAGGTAAAGCAGTCGGTTTACCCGAAGGTCAAATGGGAAACTCCGAAGTCGGGCACCTTAACATTGGCGCGGGACGCGTTGTACCACAAGAACTCGTGCGCATTTCTGATGCGGTAGAAGATGGATCAATCCACCAAAATCCCGCATTGCTGCAAGTGTGTCAAGACGTTCGCGAACGAAATGGCAAGTTACACTTAATCGGTCTTTGTTCCGAAGGCGGCGTTCATTCGCACGTTAATCATCTGCTAGGACTGCTTGACTTTGCGAAAGCACAAGGAATTTCCCAAGTGTGCATTCATGCAATTACAGATGGTCGCGATACAATGCCAACCGAGGGTATCGGCGTCATTCAGCTTATTCAAGACTACACTGAGAAATTAGGTGTAGGAAAAATAGTCACAGTGAGCGGACGGTATTACGCGATGGATCGCGATCGCCGCTGGGATCGCGTAAAACTCGCTTACGATGTCATGACCCAAGACGGCGAAGGTGATGGTCGTGCTGCGGATGAGATTTTACAAGCTTCCTACGATGCGGGAGTCACAGATGAATTTCTCGTACCCCAACGTGTCGCACCAGGAGCCGTAGAATCGGGCGATGGCGTCATTTTCTTCAATTTTCGTCCAGACCGCGCCAGACAGCTAACCCAAGCTTTCGTAGCTCCGCATTTTGATGGCTTTGAGCGCGAGAAAATTAGCCAATTGTTTTTTGTAACGTTTACCCAATACGACCCTGAATTACCAGTAGCAGTTGCTTTTGCACCGCAAAACTTAAACAACATCTTAGGGCAAGTCGTTTCGGAACACGGAATGAAGCAGTTCCGCACGGCAGAAACAGAAAAGTATGCCCACGTCACTTACTTTTTCAACGGCGGTTTAGAAGAGCCATTTGAGGGTGAAGAACGCGAACTGGTGATGAGTCCGATGGTAGCAACTTACGATCGCGCTCCTAGTATGTCAGCAGAAGCCGTGACTGATGTTGCTAGCGCAGCGATTGAACGAGGCGTCTATTCCTTGGTTGTCATCAATTACGCCAATCCTGACATGGTAGGGCATACAGGTCAAATTGAAGCAACCGTTCAAGCTTTAGAAACCGTTGACCGTTGTTTAGGACGTTTGTTAGAAAGCGTTAGCAAAGCAGGTGGTACTGCGATTGTCACTGCCGATCATGGCAATGCTGAATATATGCGCGATCCACAAGGTAATCCTTGGACAGCGCATACAACTAACCCTGTTCCTTTGATCTTAATCGAAGGTGAAGGAGCTAAAATACAAGGGTACGGTGGCAACGTAGGGCTACGTAATGGCGGTCGTCTGTGTGATATTGCTCCCACAATTCTGGAAATCCTCCAGATCCCGCAGCCTCTTGAAATGACTGGACGCTCGCTGCTCGCACCAGCCGAGTACAGCACCTTACATAGTCAACGTACTCCTGTACAATCAGCACTATAGAGCCTTGTAACGTTCATTTTTGGATTGAGTGTCAGCATGACAATTTACAACATTGTAGAAATCCTGTGGGTTGTATCTGCGGTAGGTTTAACTGTATTGGTACTATTACATAGCCCTAAAGGTGATGGTATTGGAGCAATTGGCGGACAAGCACAACTATTCAGCAGTACAAAAAGTGCTGAAACAACTTTGAACCGAGTTACCTGGGCACTCACAGTACTTTTTCTTGGTTTAACTGTTGTTCTGAGTGCTAACTGGTTACCTCGTTAATTACGAGCGCTGTTGCTTAATAAGTTTTTTGTTTAATTTTGCTGACGCGAATCAAATCTGCTTTGCGGCAGGAATTTTTTATATTTATTCTGGTGGCGATCGCTGCGCTAGTGGTTGCTATTAGTTATGATACCTCTAAAGCCAATACCAAGCTGACTGAAGTAGCACAAGCTTCAAAATTACCGCAACTTCAGCAACATCCTTTGCCTGCTAGCTTGGCACAGTGGCAAGACCAAAGTAACAGTGGCGATTACTTTTCAGAAATCAAACCAACCGAAGTCGGCTATTTAGTATGGTCGCAGTTGCCAGTTAAAGTTTACATCCAACAACCACACGCCGAAACCCACAACGCTGACAGACTACAAAGCTGGGCAAACGAAGTCTTGCAAGCCATTCAAGAATGGAACGTTTATTTACCCTTGCAAGTCGTAGAACAACCTGAGGTTGCAGACATTAAAATTTTGCGTTTATCTCCTCCGTTGCGAATTGCCCCTAACGAGAAATTTCCGCGTGCGCGATCGGCTGAAACGACCTACGAGTTGTATGTAAGTTCCAATCGTGTTTTATCTCATCGTTGTTCAATTTTGCTGAGTCCTAATCAAACAGGTCAGTATCTTCAAGCCGCAGCGCGCCATGAATTCGGTCATGCATTAGGAATTTGGGGACATAGCCCAAACCCAAACGATGCGTTGTACTTTTCCCAAGTGCGGAATCCACCACCAATTTCTGCTAGAGATGTGAACACGCTCAAGCGAGTTTATCAGCAACCAACACGATTAGGATGGCTGTTACCAAGGGCTTAGAGATTTTATGGCAGAGGTTACACTCAGAGCTAAAACGGGTATTGCTATAGCAGAGGTCAGAGTTGAAGATTAATTAAGGTAATGGTTATTCGTACCTTCAATGTCCTAACTACCCCAACGAAACTGCTCTATATCAATTCGTATTTATGCTTTCTTGCGCCTCTGTTCGTTTGCACCTTGTTACGCCCCACGACTGAAATGAAACCGCCGTTGCTCTAAAACTTGAGCATAGAGTTTCTCGACTTGGGTAATATTTTGGCTCAGTGTATAGCGTTCGACAACGCGCTTACGGGCTTTCTGTCCTAATAAAGTGGTTAATTCAGGATGGTCTTGGAAGAGTGGCAGCAAGGTTCGTAACTGTGATTCTACGCGGCGTGGTGTGAGAATGACACCAGCACCACCCTCTAAAACTTCGCCATCTGCACCAACATCAGTTGCTAGACAAGCTACACCACAAGCCATTGCCTCTAGCAAGGATATTGACAGTCCTTCGACTAAAGACGGCAAAATAAAAACATCACAGCCTCGTAGGATTTCAATGCGCTGTTCTTCCTCGGCGATAAATCCTAACCAGTGAATACCATGTTCAGAACCATAGAACGGTTCTAGTGAAGGTGTTAATGGACCATCACCGACAATCAGTAATTTGCTATCTGGATGCATTTCTGAGTGCTTCCAGGCGCGTAATAAAGGCTCTACATTTTTCTCCGGTGCCAAGCGACCTTGGTAAATAAACAAACGCTGTGCGTTTAGCTTTGCTTTAATTTTTGACGAACCAGGAGAATATTTTTGAATATCTACACCATTGGGGATAACAGCAACATTTTCGGGTATTAGTCCTAAACGTGCTAATAATTCGCGTTGTACCTGCGAGAAGACGATTACGCGATCGTAGTTCACCAGAAAAGGTGCATAGAGTTGATACGCCAAAAGCTGTGTTCCCGATTTGAGCTTAGCGCCTTTGCCAGCAAACGGAGTATGAAAAGTGGCAACCAGCGGTAAGTTGAGTTCTCCGCAGATGTCTGGGAGGAGAAAGTCAAGCGGGGATAGTGTTAACGACGCGTGGACGATATCAGGTTTAAGTTGCTGCAAAGATTGACTTAAGACCTTGGCAGCTTTTAGCGTCGGAATTGTGTAAACTTGGGATTTGTACAAAAATGGTAGGGAAACTTCTGGACAATCTGGCCAGTTATCAGGCTCTTCTTCCTCTTGCGCAAAGTGAAGAAAGCTGACTTGATGTCCCCGCTCTAATAGGGCATTAGTGACTTCTCGACTATACGTGACATTGCCACAAAATGGTGATTTTTTTCCGAGCCAGGCAATATGCATTCAGGTTGAGGTGCGATTTTCTCAGGTAAGTGAGGGATCAATGAGGGGCGCAAAGTTGAAACAGGTTCCTCCTGCTCATTTCCTTGCCGTGTTTTTTATTTGAGAGTTTATGTCTCTGTACGGCAAATATACCAGGTTAAGACACCTCCTGCGATCGCTGCCGCTGCTAAACTCAAAAAAACTGCCTGCAAGCCGATAAATGTCTCGGCGACTCCGGCTAACGCTAGCGGTAGTGTCAAGGCAATATTGATGACGTTATTTTGTAGTCCAAAAATTTTCCCTCGCATTTCTGGAGAAGTTTCTTTTTGAATCGCCGTTTGCATCGGAATCGCGACTAAAGACGCAAAGCCGCCTAAAAGTGTAATTAATAATAGTACAGCTAAAAGTTGTTCAGTAAATATCGCTAACCCAATTAAACACCCTGCAATTCCCACGGAACCATAAAGGCTCAGTTGAATCGGAGAAATACGCTGTCCGTACTGACCTAATAGCGTTGCACCTGCGGCAATTCCTAAACCACCAGCCGCGAGTAAAAAGCCAAACTGCGAAGATTTCATTTGCGGAATCACCTCTGCCATCCGCACCGCCAAAACCGCCAGCGCTGCGAAAATAGAAAATAAAATGACAAGCTGAATGAGAGCCGTCCGAATTCGGTGATTTTTCCGTAAATATTCCAATCCATCGCGTAAATCTTGCCAAATGTGCGGCGCTTCCTCAGTTTCGCGATTTTTCTCACCTGTTTTCAATAGCATTAATAAACAACCCGCGATCGCATAACTACCACCGACAACGAGTTCTTTACCAATCTCAGAACCAAATCGCATCGTCAAGGCATCGGCAATTGCTAGCAGCGGTTCGCCGACAGCAAACCCAACAACGACTAACGCCATCATCGTTGTCGTATATAAGGAATTTGCCGACAATAAATGACGCCGTTCCACAATCAAGGGAATTGCTGCTTGCTCTGCGGGAGCAAAAAACTGTGTCAAGGTAGAAACGAGAAAAGATAATACAAGTAAAATTGCAAAACCCGCCGGCAAACTACCAACTGCACTCCAGTCTTGCGTCATCCACAACAGCACTGGAATTGATAACACTAAACCACCACGTACTAAATTTGTCACTACCAGCACGGCTTTTGTAGACCATCGGTCTACAAAGACACCAGCAACGGAACCAAACAGTACCGCAGGAATTGTAAACGCCATCATGATTGCTGATACCCAACCGCTGATACTTTGGTTGCTTGCCTGAAAACGGGTGGAAATAATCGCAATCATTAAAACTAAATAGACTTTATCCGCTAGCTGTGAAAAAACTTGACCGCTCCACAGTGCCAGGAAATTGCGATTTTTTAATACAGGTAAAAAACCGACCTCGGCAGCTTCGCCATCGGCTGGTGTCGTTGCAATCGTTGTGTCTTCTTCGCCGCTGTGTTTCAGTAATGAACCATTCGTTGCTCCCTGAGCAACTTTATTGCTGACGACATCGCTGTTCGTTGTATTTTCGTGCGAAACTTGATAAACATACGAGGTATCTGGATAGTGATGATAAAATGATGTCTCCTTCCTCCGGTTGGTGCTATGTAAGCGAGGAGATGATAAAAAGCTTTCTGTATCTAAATTAGGCGGTTGCATCATCGTTTGTAGAAGTCGGCAAAGCAAAATAACTATCGATTAAGGCAGCAGAGCGAATTGGACGACCAAAATGATACTGAGCATATTGTCGTAGAATTTGCTCAATAAATATCCAGTTGCCGTCTGCAAAAGAATTGTCCGCTGCTAGTGGTGTAAGTTGATTTAACTCAGCTTGAGATAACTGTTGTAATATATTGAGTTCCGCAGCATCAACGCGGCTAATTAACGCGGGTGTTTCTTGCCGGTGCGCAATTGTCTGGTAGCTTTGTCCAGGTTGGTCGGCTACACGCTTGACTTGAGAAGTAGGTTTGTGATTGTAAGTACCGCGTTCAGATGCTATGAGGCTGCGCCCCTGGGATTGCAGGCGTTCCAGGGCTTCTAAGCTAACAATTCCACCTGCGGCTGCACTAAATCCTACTTGCCACTGTGAATCACTCAAATCTGGTTGTAAAGGATTTCCACTTAAACAGCAACGTTGTACTTGAGGTGCAATTCCGGCGATCGCTAGGAGGTGAAAAACTGCATGGCTAAGGTAAGCGATCGCCCAACGCGGCTGATTTCTAGGTAATTGTTCTAACCTGCTAAGGTGTTCGCGAAGTAAGCTAAATAATTCTTCTTGTGGTTGTTCGCTTAACGCTTGATACAATGCAATTTCTGCTAAGTACTGACTAGCCGCTAATTTTCCCAAATCTTGACTTAAGCCTGGATAAGATTCTTTCGTTTCGGCTTGCGTAATTTTATCGAGCGATCGCCCTTTCGCAATTAACAACTCATTGACGACAAACAAACCACTTCTGCCACTTAAGCTAGAATTGTGCTTTCGCGAACCTGGTGCTACTGCTCGAACCAAACCAAACTCGCGCGTTAAAATTGTCAGCAAGCGATCTGATTCGCCTAACGCCATACTTTTCAAATTTATTCCAGTAGCTTTGTAGGTTCGGCTCATAAATATAGGTGCTGAGGGCTAGAGAAAATAGCAAGTATTAAAAGTAAAAGGTAATAAATAAAGACTCTTAGCCTTTAAGCGCTTACCTTATCCTTCTAAATCTACTGCCTCTTTATCCAGGTTATCGCGTTGGTGAATCAATTCTGGACCACGAGAAGTACCTAACCGTGTCGCACCTGCCATAATCAAGTCAAAAGCTTGTTCAATTGTGCGAATTCCGCCAGACGCTTTAATACCTACGCGATCTTTGGCAACTTCTTTTAAAAGTTTTACATCCGCAACTGTCGCTCCTCCATTCCAACCCGTACTTGTTTTGAGAAACGCTGCCCCAGCATCCATACATATTTCTGCTGCGAGACGTTTTTCCGCATCTGTCAATAGGGTAGTTTCCAAAATCACTTTGACTGTTTTTCCTGTTGCTTCGCAAATTTCAGCAATTTCTCGGTGCAATTGCTCGGTTTTACCAGCTTTGAGCCAGCCGAGGTTAATCACAACATCTAACTCGGTTGCGCCATTATCTACTGCTTCTTGTGCTTCATAAAGCTTGACCGCAGAAGTCGTAGCGCCTGTCGGAAATCCAATTACTGTACAAACTTGCGGGTTTTTTCCATACAGGAGTTCGGCGGCTTGGCGGACATGAGTTGGGTACACGCAAACAGTCGCGAATTGAAAGCGATCTGCTTGTTCGCAACACTGTTGTACTTGGTCTGCGGTTGCTGTAGGGTTTAGCAGCGCATGGTCAATCAACGGCGCAATATCAATATCAGGATAGTCAGCGGCCATCGCTTTGTTCTCCAAGCGAGCTATAATTATTTTTTATCAGAATCTTAAATAATTTTAAAATCTTAAGCTCAGAATACCTTAAATTAGCGATCGCAAATCAAAAGTTTATTTACTTAGTAAACTTCTTCAACAAACATCGCTCACTTTATTTTGAGCAGCTATTCGCTTAAATCTCTTCTAAGACACCGTAGAAACTAAAAAATCGCCGATTAAAAGCCAAACATACTTATTTTCAACTATTTAAGCTTAAATATCTCTTTTTTTTATCTTTTTATACAAAATAATGTTGGATAAACCTACAGCGAGGTTGGCACTGAAAATCGATAAAGCCTTGCCCTATAACTTCGAGAGTCCTGCAATTTCTTGTACACTCTCATGCCATTTATTTAGAAGACTTTTTGACTTAGTATGACTTCTGTCACCACCACTTACACTTTAGTTTTATAAGTTTTATACATTGGGTCAGTTTGCTGTAAAAATAGCAATTTCGCCAGATTAATAGCTTTTCTGCTTGTTTAGGTATATAACTGTTAAATAAAGATAAAATTAATATAAATATTTTTCTATGATTAAGTAATTTTCAAAAAATATGTTAATCCTATGGCATGAGGAAGACCTTACTTATAAATGTTACGGTTAGTGACTACTATATCTGAAGAAGTTGTGAATAGCGATCAGCAAAGTTCTACGGTTGATGCAGGTGCTGTCATCTCGTCTGCTACCGTCCGTAGCAAAATTCTTATCGTAGAAGATAACGATTTGAACCGCCAGATGCTTGATGATTACCTAAGTTTTTGCGGTTACGAGATTCTCAGCTTAGCTGATGGCACGTGCTTTTTTCAAAAGATGACCGAGTTTCAGCCCCAACTTATTTTATTAGACTTAAAGTTACCAGATATTGATGGCTACACTTTATTAGGGAAGCTGCAAAACCGAGCCGACTGGCAACATATTCCTATATTTGTAGTCTCTGCGTTTGCTTTTAGCGCCGATCAACAGCGAGCATTAAGTCTAGGCGCAACAAGGTATTTTGTTAAGCCGGTAAATTTGACGGAGTTGAAACAAGCAATTAAAGAAGAATTGGCTACCTTAACTACTTAAATAGGTAAATCTTGGTTACTTTGTTTTCTGCTCGCTGATAAATTCTTCTACCGTTTGGCTGAGAGTTTGGAGATCTTTACTAACAGAAGCAATGTTTGCTTCTAATTGTGCTAACAACAAAACAGTTGTTTGCAATTGATTGAGGCTGCGATCAAGTGTATTTCGATATTGAGTCTCAAATTCTTCCAAATTCATGGCTGTGCTTTGTATTTTAGGGAAGCGTATAAGTATAAAATTTTATATCTGATCTAGATACTAATCTAAACTTTGACAATATAAATGTCAGTCTTACTTGCTCCTACTCGTTATAATTTCATGTTTGCCAGCCTGAATTTGATAGCAACTTTAAACGCCAATTTTGCAAGTATTATATCAAACAACCACAAAATTTTAAATCCGTATTATCACTACAAAAATTAAACAGCCAAATGCTGTAGTTACCTCTAGGATTGATATAGGGTTATTCGTAGATCCTCATAATTAAACTGAAAAGGGTAACTATAAGGCTTACGAACCAGCGTTCAAAGGTTACAAATTATATCTCAAGCTTTTTTGAGGTTCAGCAAGCTGACACGTGGTAGTAAGTCTTTGATATTGCAAATAGCCAGCTTGCAAAAAGCGTAATTCAACAGATATTCAATTCTCGTATCAAAATGACATCGCACGCACTGCCATTCAAGACACTAGTGACAAAAACACTACCACTCGTCAAAGACCCAGAACGTTTAGCGCAACGTTTAAAAGAGGTTCCGGCGGAACCTGGGGTTTATTTGATGCGTGATGCTAGCGATCGCATTATGTACATTGGCAAATCACGGAAATTGCGGTCGCGGGTTCGTTCCTACTTTCGCGAATCCCAGAAACTCAGCGATCGCATCGCGCTGATGGTGCGACAGGTAACAGAGATTGAATTTATTGTCACAGATACAGAAGCTGAAGCACTAGCCCTCGAAGCAAACTTAATTAAGCAGCACCAGCCGTATTTTAATGTGCTGCTCAAAGATGACAAGAAGTATCCTTACGTCTGTATTACTTGGTCAGAAGAATATCCGCGTATCTTTATCACGCGCAACCGTCGTCAAGGTAAAAAAGAAGATAAATTTTACGGACCTTATACCGACTCGCGGTTACTGCGTAATATCTTACGGTTATCGAAGCGAATTTTTGCGCTGAAACAACGACCCCAACCACTATTTAAAGATCGTCCGTGTCTTAACTACGACTTGGGACGATGCCCAGGTGTGTGTCAAAAACTGATTTCTCCAGAAGAATACCGCAAAACTGTCCAAAAAGTAGCGATGGTCTTTCAAGGCAGAACGCAGGAACTGATCGATATTCTCACTGAACAGATGCACAAGTCAGCAGACGCACTGAATTTTGAATCCGCAGCACGAATTCGCGATCAGATTGCGGGGTTAAAGTCATTGAGTGCAGAGCAAAAGGTATCGTTACCTGATGATACAGTGTCGCGCGATGCGATCGCGCTTGCCGCTGATGAAAATTATGCTTGCGTACAGTTATTTCAAATTCGGGCGGGACAGTTAGTCGGACGCTTGGGATTTGTCGCAGACGCGCACGCTGAACCTGGAGCAATTTTACAACGAGTATTAGAGGAACATTACCAAACGGCTGATTCGGTAGAAATTCCCACAGAGATTTTAGTACAGCATGAATTACCCGATGCGGAAATGCTAGTAGATGTGTTGAGCGATCGCAAAGCGCGAAAAGTGACAATTGTCGCGCCGCAACGTGCTACCAAAGCCGAACTCATTGAGATGGTGGAACGTAACGCACAATACGAATTACAACGCGCGCAGAAATTGAGCGATCGCAATACGCAAGCGATGGAGGATCTTGCCGCAATTGTTGACTTACCTGATTTACCGCACCGGATTGAAGGTTACGACATTTCGCATATTCAAGGTTCAAACGCTGTAGCGTCTCAAGTCGTCTTCATCGATGGTTTACCCGCGAAGCAATACTATCGCCACTATAAAATTAAGAATCCGACGGTGACATCTGGTCACTCGGATGATTTTGCCAGCCTTGCGGAAGTGATTCAGCGTCGCTTTCGTAAGTATGCCGAAGATCCGCAACTACAGCGCGTAGGTAATCCTGATTGGCCCGATCTTGTGATGATTGATGGTGGTAAGGGACAGTTATCCTCCGTTGTGGCGGTATTGCAAGAAATGAATTTAATGGATGAGTTGCGCGTCGTTAGCCTTGCGAAGCAGCGCGAAGAAATTTTCTTACCAGGCGAGTCGCAGTCCTTAGTAACTGAAGCAGAACAACCAGGAGTACAATTACTACGACGCTTGCGCGATGAAGCACACCGTTTTGCTGTCACGTTCCACCGCCAGCAGCGTAGTGATAAATTACGGCGATCGCGCTTAGATGAAATTCCTGGTTTGGGATATCACCGACAAAAACAGCTTTTAGCTCATTTCCGCTCGATTGACTATATTCGTCAAGCTACCCCAGAACAATTAGCCGCTGCACCAGGAATCGGTCCACACCTAGCGCAAGAAATTTATAATTATTTTCATCCTTCTTAAGGTAGAAATCATCTGGTCTGAGTTCTGCATGATTGATATGTACCGATGCGGAAAACATCGGCATTTTTAGTTTTTTTATTACTCGTTAATCTATCCCTGGGCAGAACCGAAATCTTAAGTAAATGTTAAATATAGACAGCGAAAGCGCCACTATAAGGCAGATTAGAGGTTGCTTTGTTATGCAAACAACAGTTTTTGCTAAGCCATTTAATTAAAGTTGAATTTAAAGTTAAATATCTACATAAATTAGATTAAAACAGTACAATGCAAGAGAAATGTAGTCGGGGATCAGCAAAAAATAAAAGTAAACTCAAAACTAGTTTGTTACTTTCTATCCCCCAGGTTATATGACAACTTCGTTTGTGTAATGGCAAGCTAGATATAGGAGAAACAGATTTCTTAAGTAAGTAGGTCACAATTTAGCTACAAATTTAAGATTTGTTGCTTTTTGTTTAATCCTGTAAGTTCATTAAATTGCCAAGTTAAATTTTCTTTTTTAAAACTGCTTGCTTCCAGAGGTTTAAAATGCTTGTACAAAAAATTAGGTGTCCTAACTGCGGCAGTGAGGGTGAACGCCATCATATACCCCAAAGTCGATTGATTCGGACACAATGCTCCTGCTGCGATTACTTGATGGTGACTTGTGCTGAAACAGGTAAAGTAGTGGAAGCTTACGCGCCAGGTGTGGATGCTGATCGTCTAAGCTTGCGTTGCCCGCAATTGCCCACAAGCAGCGTCAGCCTCCAAACCACGCGAATAGCGCACACTAACAGCAATTTGATGTTGATGCAAGACGTCAACAAAAGCTTGAATTCCGCGAAAAGTGGGACGTTGGTAGTCCGCTTCCCGAATGGGGTTATAGGGGATTAAGTTAACGTGAGTTTGAAACCCGCGTAGCAGCTGAGCTAACTCGGCTGCTTGTTTTGTATTATCGTTAACTCCAGCAAGAAGAATATATTCAAAAGTAATTCGGCGACCAGTAATTTGTACGTATTGACGGCATTCATCGATTAGATTTTCTAAGGGATAATGACGCGCGCTGGGAATCAATTTTTCGCGTAACGCTTGATTAGCAGCATGAAGGCTGACAGCAAGGGTTACTTGGAGTTGATGCTGTGCTAAGCGCAAGATATGTCCAGGAATACCAACCGTAGAAATTGTGATTCCACGCTGTCCAATACCAACATCTTGGTTTAAAGATTTGACGGCTGCGACAACATTTGCAGTATTCAGCAAAGGTTCACCCATACCCATGAAAACGATATGGCTAACACGGCGTTGCAAGTCTTCCTGAACAGTTAAAACTTGGTCGATAATTTCGTGTGCAGCTAAGTTACGCATAAAGCCGCCCTTCCCTGTCGCACAAAAATCGCATGCCATCGGGCAACCAACTTGCGTAGAAACACAAACTGTGAGGCGCTTTTCAGTGGGAATACCAACAGTTTCAATAATTTTTCCATCCGCAAGTTGCAGAAGATATTTTACGGTTTCATCCGGTGCAACCGAACGGTAGTGGATTTGCGATCGCCCAATTGAAACATCAGCAACCGCCGCACGCCAAGTTTTGGGAAACACAGAAATATCGACAAGCGATCGCACGCCTTTTCTGTAAATCCACTCGTATAGCTGTCGCCCGCGATACGCAGGTTGTCCTTGAGAAACTACCCAATCCGTCAATTCGGGCAAACTTAAACCCAACAGTGGTTGCGGTGCGGCGATCGGTATTGTTGTCTCTAGCGTTTGATTTATACTTTGACTACTCATAATTGAATTTAAGATTTTAGATTAAAACAAGCAGCATTTCAGAGTATGTCTGCCCCTAACTCCATGAATAAACCTTTTCTCTTATCTTCTCGCTCAGAACTGGGAGAACTCAAGCTCATCAACATCCCCCAATTCTGGCAGGGCTGTTTCATTGTAGCTGAAGGAAAACAAGGTTGAATTAGATTAGCCAAGCGTCGCATAGCGGTTGAAATCGAGGCGACTTGCTGAATTAACAATAAAGCAGGGCGATAGACTTAGATAGAAGCGACGATGACCGCGTTGAGTATTGAAAATCTGTTCAGTCGCTTGGTAGAGTTTCAACAGTAACCTAATATTGCTCCCAAGATGATGAGCTTTGAGATTAGTTTAGTTTTTTTACCCTGACAATGAAATTGCCCTGCCCACAGTTGGGGATTTTATATAGCCTTAAACGCCAGCCTAATTGTATACATAGCTGTGGTAATTCTATAAAATCAAATATTCTGTCATAACTGCATAAAACTTACTGATAATTCAAACTATTTAATATAGATGCGCATATTATTTCTTCATACTAATTTTCCAGCGCAATATCGTCATATTGCACAAGCGCTGGCTAGCGATCCAAACAATCAAGTTGTTTTTGGTACTAAAAATCAAGATGTTTCGCTACCAGGTATTTACAAAGCTATTTTTGAACCAAGTCGCAACCCGCATCCATCAACACATCATTATGTTAGACCATTGGAAAGTGCGGTATTACACGGACAAGCAGTCTATAAAATAGCTGAACAATTGAAAGCACGTCAATTCATTCCTGATGTCATTTGCGGACATTCGGGGTGGGGACCAACATTATTTGTTAAAGATGCATTTCCGACTACACCACTGATTTGTTATTTTGAATGGTTTTATCATGCGCGTGGATCAGATGCCGATTTTGACCCAAGCGATCCCTTAAATATTGATGATATCGCGCGGATTCGGATTAAGAATGCACCGATTTTAATTGATTTGTACAGTTGCGATCGCGGTTTATCGCCGACTTATTGGCAACGCGCGCAGTTTCCGCCAGAGTTCCACAGCAAAATTTCTGTGCTGCATGATGGAGTCGATACCGAATACTTTCAGCCTAAACCAGGTGCAAAGCTCGTTTTACCGAATTTAGATTTATCGGGAGTTGACGAACTTGTCACGTATGTCGCGCGGGGTATGGAACCGTATCGAGGTTTCCCCCAGTTTATCGAAGCGATCGCCTATATTCAAGAACGCCGCCCCAATTGTCATGTTGTTATTGTAGGTTCTGAGCGCGTTTGCTATGGTAAGTCTTTACCCGATGGCGTGTCCTATAAAGAGTTTATGCTTAAAAAAGTCCCGCTCGATTTATCGCGGGTACATTTCACGGGGTCGTTACCGTACAATCAATATCTGCAAGTTATTCAAGCTTCCTCAGTTCATGTTTATCTGACGCGACCGTTTGTTTTATCTTGGTCAATGATTGAGGCAATGTCTACGGGGTGTTTAGTACTAGGTTCTAATACTGCACCTGTTGCGGAAGTGATTCAGGATGGTGAAAATGGGTTGCTTGTTGATTTCTTTGCCCCGCAGCAAATTGCAGACCGCGTCGATGAAGTGCTGGATCATCCTACACGTATGGCAGAACTTCGCGTTAAGGCAAGGGAAACGGTGTTAGAACGCTATGCTTTGGCGGATTTGTTGTCGAAACATCTAGAAATGATTAAGAGTGTTGCAGGGTAGGATTTTAAAGGGAGTTTGGTAAACCGCAAAGACACAAAGAAGGCAAAGTGGGGAGATTCTGTAATTAGGGACAGAGAGTTTGTAGAGATCTGAACCCAGCAAGACTTGTGTTATTGAAGATGAGTTCTTCTAGGTTTGCTGTTGGAAGTACAGTCTTTACGGGAGATAGCATAATGTATCCGAAGTTATTGTCGAACCAAGGTAGCCATGCGGTGGTGATTGGTGGTAGTATGGCTGGGCTGGTGACTGGTCGAGTTTTAACGAAGCATTTTGATACTGTAACAATTATTGAACGCGATCGCTTTCCTGACGAACCGATACCGCGTCAAGGTGTTCCGCAATCGCATCACAACCACGTGTTATTGATGCGGGGGGCAATGATTTTAGAAGAACTTTTTCCTGGGTTGCAGGCACAATTGTGCGCGGTAGGGGCATCACAGCTTGATATGGCAAAAGATACCGTTTGGCTGAATCCAGCGGGGTGGGGTATTCGCTTTAATTCTGGGATAACAATGCTAGCAAGTAGCCGCAGTTTACTAGAGTGGGGTGTACGTCAACAGTTGATGCAATGTCCGCAGATACGTTTTGTTGCCGAATCTGAAGTGACGAGTTTGCTTGCCAGTGCAGATAATACAGCGATTACTGGTGTTCAAGTGCGATCGCGTCAATCATATCCTGGAAGCAGCGAACAACAAATCTTGGCTGATCTTGTTGTTGATGCGAGTGGGCGAATTTCCAAAACTCCACAGTGGTTGATAACACTTGGTTACAAAGCACCGCAAGAAACTGTAATAAATTCTCATGTTGGCTACGCTAGTCGTATTTACCAACTTCCTGCCAATGTTGCAAGAGATTGGCAAGCTTTGTATGTGCAAGCTGTACCGCCAGATGTGACACGCATGGGGTTAATGTTACCAATTGAAGGCGGTTACTGGCTAGTTTCGCTAGGCGGAGGAGATAGAGACTATCCACCTACAGACGAAGCTGGTTTTTTAGAATTTGCCCGTACGCTACGTAGCTCAATACTCTACGATGCCATCAAAGACGCTAAGCCTCTCTCACCGATAGTAAGCTATCGCGCTACCGAAAACCGCCGCCGCCATTACGAAAAATTACACCGAATGCCAGAAGGTTTGATCGTGACTGGCGATGCAGCGTGTGCGTTCAATCCAGTATACGGACAAGGAATGACAACAGCAGCGATCGCCGCAGAGACTTTAGATCAATGTCTTAAACAAGGTCTTTCTGGCTTAGGAAAACGGTTTCAAACTCAATTAGCGCAAGTTAACGCGATTCCTTGGACACTCGCAACAAGTGAAGATTACCGTTATCGCGGTACTGAAGGCAAATCACCTGATCAAAAAACGAAGCTGATGCACTGGTATATGGATCGACTCATGCTGCTATCTACCAAGAATATTGAGGTGCGATCGCAGTTTCTCCAAGTCATGCATATGCTAAAAACACCAACCGCATTATTTCATCCTAAAATCGTTGCTTTAGTTTTCAAAGAAGCACTGCAATCTAGCAGACATCAAGCAACACTGGCAACTAAGGGGACGTAAAGACTTGTTCGTAGTCACTGATTTCAATCGAAATTTGTGACAAGAAAACTTTTACCGATCCACCGAACCCATAATAATATCTACGCTGCCGAGAATCACAACAATATCCGCTACCTTGACACCCCGTAGCAAGTGCGGCAAAATTTGCAAGTTGTTGAAATCCGCTGAACGAATCTTCCACCGCCACGGGAAGACATTATCATCACCAATGATGTAGATTCCTAGTTCGCCTTTGCCACTTTCGACACGGACGTAGTGTTCGCCTTTGGGAATCTTGAATGTGGGTGCGATTTTCTTGCCAATGTACTGGTAATCAAACCCATTCCACTGCGATTTCTTCTCTTCAGCTAAACGTTTCGCTTCCAAGTTTTCATACGAACCACCTGGCAATCCCTTCAGCGCTTGGCGGAGAATTTTCAAGGATTCACGCATTTCATGAATGCGGACTAAGTACCGCGCAAAGCAATCTCCGCTACTTTCCCACTGCACTTCCCAATCAAAATCATCGTAACATTCGTAGTGGTCTACTTCGCGTAAGTCCCACTTCACACCGCTGGCGCGTAACATTGGACCTGACAATCCCCAATTTATCGCTTCTGCGCGGCTAATGGTGCCAACACCTTCTACACGACGGCGGAAGATCGGGTTATTCGTAATTAAGCGCTCATATTCATCGACTTTTGGTTCAAAGTAGTCACAAAAGTCAAAGCACTTATCTACCCAACCATAAGGTAAATCTACTGCAACTCCCCCAATGCGGAAGTAGTTGTTGTTTACCATACGATAACCTGTGGCAGCTTCCCACAAGTCGTAAATCATCTCCCTTTCTCGAAAAATATAGAAAATAGGAGTTCCAGCACCCGTATCTAACATAAATGGTCCCAACCACAGCAGGTGATTGGCAATTCGGTTCAACTCCAGCATGATCGCGCGGATGTAGCTAGCCCGTTTTGGTACGGGAATATCAGCTAATTTCTCCGGTGCATTGACGGTGACGGCTTCATTAAACATCCCTGCGGCGTAGTCCCAGCGACTGACGTAAGGGACGTACATGATATTGGTGCGGTTTTCCGCGATTTTCTCCATTCCTCGGTGTAAGTAGCCAATCACTGGCTCGCAATCCACCACGTCTTCGCCATCAAGAGTCACAATTAATCTAAAACAGCCGTGCATCGAAGGATGGTGCGGACCCATGTTCAACACCATGGGATCGGTTCTTGTTTCAATTCGTTTAACGTAAGACATAAGTATAAGTGGGTAACGATAGACGTAACTAAAGGACTGGTAACTGGGAACGCGGAAACATACTTATTAAGAATCACCCATTACCTATTACCCATTACCCACTACCCAACTGTCTTGTAAATTTGTCCGATTTTTTGTACGTTTTTGCTATTTTTGTAGAAGTTGTTTGGGAGTTACACCTAATAGACGTTTGAAGTGACGATTGAGATGACTTTGGTTCGCAAAACCAACTTTGTACGCAATATCGGCGATCGCTAGTTTACCTTCAAGAATTAACGCTTTTGCACGTTCTACTCGACAACGAATCACGTACTGATGCGGAGTTAACCCTGTTGATTTTTTGAATAAGTGACAAAAATAATGCGGACTCATCTGCACTACGGCTGCAAGTTCGGCTAAGCCCAAATCTCGGTCTAAATCGTCATTAATGTAATCAACTACTTGCTGCAATTTACGCTTTGATAGACCACCTGCATATTCACGTAAAGTTGGTTTTCGTGCTGAGTAGTACTGCAATAGATGAACACTTAAGGTGTTTGCCATTGTCTCCGCATAGAGACGATTTTTTTGATCGCTAGCAAGTATTTTTTGAAGTGCTAACCCAATTTGAAAAACAAGTGGGTCTGGTGTGGCAAATTGTGGTATAATTACAACCTCTTCAGAATTTTCATCAACCGCGCTGGCAAATGTACTTTTCTCAAGTGCTATCAAAATAAAGTCACCTTCAGCCTCCCAACTCACCTGCGTTGAAACATTGGCAGGCACAATAACGATATCTCCGCCAACTACCGCGTCTCGATGAAAGCGTCCATCCAATTTACGATTTGCATGAATCGCATAATTGCCATGGGTGAAGATCGCGATCGAATGCCAACGCGGACTAAACATCTCAGGAACTTCATACGGTGGCTGACACATATAGCCCATTACAACACCATCCCAACCTGCCTGAAAACTTGTGAGAATTGGTGGACGTGGGAAAATCTGTAAAACTTTATCTTCTTGGTCAAGAACTAACGGGTTCTCGCTGGGCATAACTTGAAGCCCCATTACGTACAGTTCCTACTAAAAGTTTACTCTGATCGCAAAGCTTTCACTGGATCGAGTTGACTTGCACGCAATGCCGGTGGAAAACCCGCCCCGACACCAACCAAAAGTGCTGAACCGAGCGAAAGCGCGGCGGTATTCACCTCAAACTCGTAAGGGAAATCAAACGCATCTGCGATCGCCACTGTCAATGTATGAACCGTACCCAAAGCAACCGTTCCGCCAAATAAACTCAATAGTGCCGCTTCTAAGAGAAATTGCAGCATAATTTCCCGTTTAGTCGCTCCTAAAGCCCTACGCAAGCCAATTTCAGAAGTACGTTCTGTAACTGCCGCAATTGTAATATTTGCAATACCAACACCACCAACAAGTAAAGCGATCGCGCCGACTACGGTTAACCCACGCGAAGCAAGTTCAAAAATTTCTTGTTGCTGAACGATATCTTCAACGTTATTCCATACCAAAAAATTCTGTCCAGGAAATCGCCGTTGTAAAAGTTCTTCTGCTTGTTCGCCCAAAGCTTCGACATCGCTAAGATTATACGGACGCATTTGGATACTACCAATGTTGCGGCTTCCGCGTATGGCGTTGTGAACCGACATTGGTATGAGTAATAAACCTTCGGGTGGTCCTTCTTCATCCAGCTTTGTTTCGACAACTCCCACGATAATATAAGGTCGGTTGCCAGCATAAATGCGCTGACCAATTGGATCTTCTCCTTGAAACAGTTGCTTTTCGAGAAATTGATCAACGACTGCTACCGCGCGATAATTAGCAAAATCCGTCTCGGTAAAGAACCTGCCTTTGACAAGCGATCGCCCCGAAGTTATCAAAAAATCTTGCGATACTAGTGACATCGGCGGAGTCACCTCGTTATCTTGAAAAATCGTAGAAGTTGGTCCCGCCCAATTAAACGCACTCATCGCCTGTACACCTGTGAGCCGCTGGCGCAGAAATTTCATATCTTCCGATTGCAGATCGACGTTTGGGCTATTTGGCTCCCAGCGAGGATATATCGACACCCGTGGCGCACCACGTTCGGCGAGTTGCTGTGCAATCACAGCCCGACTAATGCTGCGAACATTCAATGTAGCACTGACCGCTGCCACACCCATAAATACTCCTAAAGCCGTCAACGCCGAGCGCAAAGGGTTACTACGTAGCGATCGATAAGTGATATTTAGCAAGTCAATTGGGGCAATACTCATAATAGCAGAGGGGCAGAGGAGAAAGAATGTCAACGTTTCACTAACCAAGGTGAAGGGTTAGCAATCATACTTACCAAACCACTTAAGATTTGGTTATAGGTTCCATATAGTTCTCTTGCTGATGCAACATCCAGGTAGTTGCATTTGACAGCAAATTCAATCCAAATTTGGGTTTCAGCAGCTTCAGCTTCACAGTCATTGAGTTTAGCGACAAACGCTGCTTCATATCGGCACTTTCTCCACGCCGCTGCGAGATTTGCACAAACAGACCGCGAGGAGCGACGAATTTGATCGGTTAACGAATAACGCTCCTCAACAGGAAACTTTTTAGAGAGTTCAAAAATCTTGATTGCAGCATCAAATGCCATTTGATAAACCCTCAAATCTTTATGACTCTTAATTAGCTCTTTCTTCATCTCCTCCGCTCCTCTGCGCCCTCTGCTCCCCTGCTCTTATTCAGGTACGACGGGCATTCCTGGTTGTAGTGGCTCATCAGGCGGGATGATAACTTGTTCGCCTGCGCGTAATCCAGAAGTCACTTCAACTGTCAACACACCTTCTAACCCCAAGTTAATGTTGCGTTTTTGCGCACGACTTTGACTGTCGCGAATCCATACGAAAGGCTCAGGGTTACGCTGAATGACTTCAGTATCTAATGCAACAACATTTTGGCGTTGCTCTAAAACAATTTCGACATTCACGCGACTACCAGGAATCAGCGAACCTGTTGGAGTATCAAGCCTGACTGTCGCGGGTACTGTTGGTTCATCTGATGATTGACTCGATCTGCGATTTTGTGACCCCTCCTCTTCTGTCGGAATTACAGCTTGAGGATACAAGCTTTGAACTTTTCCAGTAAAAGTTTTTGTATCTGCACCAATTACACTAACGCGTGCTAATTGATTGACCTTAACTTGGGCAGCATTGAGCGAGGAAAGCTGGAGCTTTACGAGTTCTTGCCGAGGATCGCCGATCGTAATTAAGTCGGTGCGTAATTCGACGCCATCATTATTTTTGACGTCAATTCCAAGAACGACTCCATTAACGGGTGCAGTAATCACTGTGTCTCGCAGTTCTTGTTGAATTCTTTGCCGCTCTAGTTGTAACGCCTGAAGTTCAAGTGCTGCTGTACGAGTATCCGTCTGAGCATCGCGCAAAGTTGCCTGCGTCTGGCGCACCTTGTCTGCAAGTTCTTGGACTTGTCGTCGAGCCACCGCACCTTCCCGTGCTCCCGCCGCCAGCGTTTGCAGGTTTTGTTCGTCGGCGCGGAGTTGTTCTTGCGCTTCACCGATTTTCTGCTGATTGCGTGCGAGGATGCGTTGTTGCTGCTCAATCTTGGCTTGCTGGCTACCAAGGGCTGTTTGTCGCTCTGGGTAGCGTAGGGTAATCAGGACTTGTCCTGCGCTGACTCGTTCGCCAGGTTGTACCAAGACTTGCTCTACGGCTCCTTCGGTTGGCGACTTGATTGTTTGTTGATTTCCCAGTTCGACGATACCACTTTCATTGAGGGTCGTTTCTACAGTACCGCGCTCAACAGTAACTAAGCTGACTGGCACTGGCTCAGCCGAGCGATTGATAACTAAAACATAGATTAAACCACTAACACCAATCCCCGCCAATGCAACTAGCCCTGCTAGCCATTGACCTTTACTCTTAAACTTCTTCATGATTTTCAACTAGAAATCTTATGCATAGCAGCGATCGCCAAAGCTGAACATTCCTTAAAAATATTGATCGCGATATATCAAAATGCGATGACACTGCACTATACATAAGTTGGTTGTGTGCTGCTTGAGCACTTTTCTATGTCGTGACAACTTAAACACAGTCTATGTGCAGCTTGGTGTATTCAGTTGTGGTGCGGCGGCGATAGTCAGGACGAAACCTAACTTGTTAAAAGACTATAGTGAATCATAGCGTGCTTGCAACTCCATCAAAAGTTAGAAGGTCAAAAGCAGTTAGCTAATTGCTTTCCATTTGCTTGAGCAGTTGTAACAAAATTTGATGTACTACACTGAAATTAATCAAGTCTTAGGGGAGTGCTAACCGCCATGTGTGGTCAGGATACGAGCAATCAGCCGATCCGAGTGCTAGTGGTGGATGATGAGCAATTAATCATTGATTTTGTTGAGCTTGGCTTGCGGTACGAAGGTTTTGAGGTGCAATCGGTACGAACAGGATACGCTGCGCTTGAAGCATTGAACACATGGAAACCGCAGCTTGTCATCCTTGATAACAATTTGCCTGATATTGATGGATTCGAGGTTTGTCGCCGAATTCGCCGTAGCAGCGATGTTCTTATCATCATGCTGACGGTACGCGACGATCTTGCAGATAAGGTACGTGGTTTTGAGCTTGGTGCCGACGATTACCTGACTAAACCGTTTCATTTTCCTGAGTTGCTTGCTCGTATCCGCGCTGCGCTACGTCGCCATATACCACCGTCAAGTGAGGTGCTAACAGTCGGAGCAATTACATTAAATACGAATACCCGCGAAACTTGGCGCAATGGTGTGTTAGTTGAGCTTAAACGCAAAGAGTTTGACTTGTTGCACCTACTAATGCAACATCCAAACCAAGTTTTAGAGCGCCAAACAATTCTCGATCGCGTTTGGGGTTATGACTACTATGGTGATGCCAACATCATCGAGGTCTATATTAGTTATTTGCGAAGCAAATTAGATACCGAGCCACCGTTTATGATTCGGACAGTGCGCGGGATTGGATATATGTTGCGCGTTCCAGCGTTGGAATAGTTAGCTGAGGTTGACGAAATAATTATGAAACTCCGCTGGCGATTGACGCTCAGTATTCTAGCTTCTATTACTCCTTTGCTGCTATTACTGGGTTTGCATGACTACATCAATTTGCGCGCTTTTATGTTGGATCGCGAAGCAGTACGCATTCGCGCGCAAGCAAAGCCAACAATCGATGCACAATTACTCAACCAGCCGGTGGATGAACAAAAGCTGCAAGCCCTAGCGCCACAACTTGCAACTGATCTCACTTCAGCAGACACAGGCGCATTGATTGTTAACCGCAATGGTCGGGTAATTGGTCGGCATATCAGTACAATTGGTGAACCAATGCCACCTGAATTACCTAGAGAGTGGTATGCACCGGCATTAGCAGGCAAGTTAGAGCAAAATTACATCCTAAATGGTAGCAATGGTAAGCAAATTTTGATAGCGCTTGTCCCCATTCCACCGCGTCGAGAACCACTTGGTGTTGTCGTATTGAGTACCTCGCTTGTGGAACGCTTCTTTGAAATACGCCAGCACGTGTTGTCATTTGTAGTAGCTAGCCTAGTTTTTTTAGCGATCGCCGCAGCATTAATCTTTCTCATGGTACGTGCTAATCTGCGCACGTTAGAACGCATGATTGTGGTGACGGATCGCATTGCACGCGGCGATCTCTCGCAGCGCGTACAGCTACCGCAGGGACACGATGAAGTTGGTAAGCTAGCTTGGTCTTTCAACAAAATGATTGACCATATTCAAACTGCGTTTGAGGCACAAACGCGATCCGAATCTCGACTGCGCCAATTTCTTGCTGATGTGTCGCACGAACTGCGGACACCACTAACCGTGATCGGTGGTTATGCCGACTTACTACTGATGAATGGAGTCACAGGGACTCCCGATTCAGGTAAGCCTTTGCTACGTAAAATTCGCCGCGAGGTCGATCGCACAAATCGGCTGGTCAAAGATCTATTATTGCTAGCACGCAGCGATCGCTCGGCAACATTTGACTTACAACCCATTGACTTATCAAGCTTGTGTACAGACGTCGCAGAACAAGTCCGCTTGATGATGGGAGAACGTCAGCTACAAACCCAGATTACCCGCAAGATAATGGTACTTGTTGACGTGGATCGCATCGAGCAAGTGCTACTGAACCTCTTGGATAATGCAATTCGCCACACCTCTAAAGGTACACAGATCGATTTCCGGCTAGAAATTGTCCGAGGTAAAGCACGGGTAACAGTTGCCGATACAGGATCTGGTATTTCTCCAACTATCCTCCCTCACATTTTTGAGCGCTTCTATCGCGATCGCCAGCAGCGGAATGAAGAACGGGGTTCAGGATTGGGTTTAGCGATCGCCAAAGCGATTGTAGAAGCTCATGGCGGTACAATTAATGCGGCGAATCAACCTGCGGGTGGGGCGGTGTTTTGGATAGAGTTACCGCTTCTTGAGCCGAGGAGCAGAGGAGAATAAACAATAAAATAATTTAGTTGCGAAGCTATCAGTTGACTGCGTATGCTTGTGATTGCAACTTAGTTGCGCAAAATTGCTAGAAGTATTACTTTATCTTCGTTTCAGGAAATAAATTGTAACTAATTGAGGAAAATTTAAGGATATATTAAGCTTCATTTAAGCATTATTAAAGCTTGAGTGATTACTTTTGAGTTTATGTTCTCTTGGGGCAACCCGATAGATTTTGAAAAGGTGCGATCGATTTGACTGCTCAACAAGTAACTTTGCGTAGAAGCTTACCCATTCCTTTTTCCATAACACAGCCACTAAGACCACAAGTTCGGGGTAAGTTTCTGTTTATCGGTGAGGAGAAACTCTACATTTGTGGCGTTACCTATGGAACTTTTCGCCCTGACAAAAACGGCAATGATTATCCTCATCCTCTAAAGGTGGAATCTGACTTTGCCACAATGGCAGCGAAGGGTATCAATGCGGTGCGGACCTATACGGTACCGCCACGTTGGTTATTAGATGTTGCGGCAAAATACGGACTGCGCGTCATGGTAGGGCTTCCTTGGGAACAGCATATTGCATTTTTGGAGGACAAAAATCGCATCAAAGCAATCAAAGAACGCATACGCGTCGGCGCACAGGCTTGTGCAGGTCATCCAGCGTTGTTGTGTTACGCGATCGGCAATGAAATTCCAGCGTCAATTGTGCGGTGGTATGGTCATCGTCGCATCGAGCGTTTCTTACAACAACTGTATTGGGTGGCAAAAAGCGAAGACCCTGATAGTTTAGTAACTTACGTCAATTATCCCACGACCGAGTATCTACATCTGCCATTTGTTGACTTTGTTTGTTTCAATGTGTATTTAGAACAGCAAGACCGTTTACAAGCTTACTTAGCACGTCTACAAAACCTGGTTGGCGATCGCCCCTTAGTGATGGCTGAAATTGGTTTAGATAGTCGGCGCAATGGTTTAAAGAAGCAAGCCGATGTCCTCGATTGGCAAATTTGGACAGCCTTTGCGGCAGGCTGTGCGGGGGCTTTTATTTTTGCGTGGACGGATGAATGGCATCGCGGCGGCTACGACATTGAAGATTGGGATTTTGGGCTAACAGATCGGCAACGACGAGCAAAACCCGCGCTGGCGGCGGTGGGTGGTGCTTTCGCCCGCGTACCATTTTCCTCAAATCTCCAATTGCCATTTATTTCGGTTGTGGTATGTACTTACAACGGTGCGCGAACAATTCGCGATACGCTTGAGGGCTTAGCCAAACTTGAGTATCCGCATTTTGAAGCGATCGTTGTTAATGATGGTTCAACGGATAGCACACCTGAGATTGCGAGTGAATACAATGTCCGGCTAATCAACATTCCGCAAGGAGGTTTGAGCAACGCTCGTAACGTCGGGATGCGTGCTGCACAGGGTGAAATTATAGCATATATTGACGACGATGCTTACCCCGATCCGCATTGGCTAATGTATTTAGCATATACGTTTGTGCATACATCCTACGTTGGTGTTGGTGGTCCTAATATTGCACCACCAGGAGACGGCGCGATCGCCGAATGTGTTGCGAATGCACCAGGAGGACCCTTACACGTTCTCTTGTCGGATCAAGAAGCCGAACATATTCCTGGTTGTAACATGGCATTTCGCAAAACGTGCCTGCAAGCAATTGATGGCTTCGATCCGCAGTTTCGCACTGCGGGGGATGACGTTGATATTTGTTGGCGGCTGCAACAACAAGGCTGGAGTCTTGGCTTTAATCCGGCGGCGGTCGTTTGGCATCATCGCCGCAACTCGGTACGCGCGTATTGGAAGCAACAACAAGGCTACGGCAAGGCTGAAGCACTCCTAGAACAAAAGTTTCCTGAAAAGTATAACGCCGCCGGTCATCTTTCGTGGTCTGGGCGTATTTACGGTGCAGGCGTTATGCACGCGCTGAGTGCCAAAGAGCAAGTGTTTTATGGTTTATGGGGAACTGCTCCATTTCAATCGATTTATCAACGCACACCAGGAACACTCGGCGCTATACCGTTGATGCCAGAATGGTATCTTGTCATTTTGGCACTTTTCGGGTTGGCGCTGCTTGGTCTTTTATGGACTCCGCTATGGTTGGCGTTGCCGATCGCGCTGCTTGCAGTTGTGACTACGTTCATACAAGCAAGTCGCAGTGCGGCGCGTGCTGCGTTTCTGCATACACCAAAATCCCAGCGTTGGCAGCGCTACTGTTTAACAACCGTACTGTATTTACTCCAACCTTTAGCACGGCTACGTGGACGTTTGCGCTATGGATTACAACCTTGGCGATCGCGCGGTAAGACTCATCTTGTTTTACCCCGACGGCAACAACGCACGATTTGGAGTACAGTTTGGCAAGCACCCGAAGCATGGCTAACATCGATCGAATCAACGATTCAACAAATAGGAAATCGCGTACAGCGCGGCGGTAACTACGACCGATGGGATCTCGAAGTTCCTGGAGGTTTACTAGGTGTCGGTCATCTTTTGATGGCAATCGAGGAACATGGCGGCGGTCAGCAGCTTGTCCGGTTACAAATCTGGTCGCGGTGGTCAAAACTCGGCTGGATACTTGTCGTGCTATTTGTCACCCTGACTCTCGGTGCAGCGATTGACCAGGCATGGGGTGCAGTACTTAAACTAAGTATCATTGCCCTAATTCTGATTTTTCGTAGTTTTTACGAGTGTGCGATCGCCATGTCCCTGCTGATGCAAGCGATTGAACAGAGGAGTAGGAGGGTTGTAGGGTTGTAGAGTATTAAAGAGCAATAATCATCAAATCTCTCCCACACTCCCACTCGCTCCTGTATTAAGAGGCAAAGAGTAGTGCAAAAGCCATATACCAACCGAATACTTTACAAAAGAGTATTTCAAGAGGCGTGGTCTTTTCGCTGGCACTTAGTAGTTTTGTTGCTTTTGAGCCTACTGTCAACACCGTTTACGCTTCTTACTCCGCTACCGCTCACAATTATTGTGGATACGGTACTCGGCGCGCGACCGTTACCAGGCTTCTTGCAAGCAATCCTTCCAGCAAGTTTACAGCGCTCAAATGAGGCAATTCTCTTTTTTGCGATCTTCTTATCGATCGCGGTCGTTGTCCTCGGTAAGCTGCGCGGACTTGTGACCTCAGTGCTGCAAACTTATGTTGGCGAAAAGTTAGTGTTAAATTTTCGCGGGCGGTTGTTTAACCACGCACAGCGGCTTTCACTCGCGTATCACGACGCGAAGGGAACTTATGAAACGAACTATCGCGTACAACACGACGCACCTGCTTTGCAGTGGATTGCCATTGATGGTGTGATTCCTTTTATCACCTCAGCCGTCACTTTAATTGGGATGGTGTACGTCACAGCGTTGATTCATCTTCAACTAGCGCTGATTGCGATCGCAATTTCACCACTTCTCTACTGGCTATCGCGGTTATATGGACAGCGGTTACGCAAACAATGGCGTGGTGCAAAAAAGCTTGAAAGCGCGGCATTCTCTGTCGTCCAAGAGGTTCTGACGGCGGTACGCGTTGTCAAAGCGTTTGGTCAAGAAGAACGCGAACAAGCACGTTTCATCCGCCAGGCGCGGGAAAGCTTGCGGGCAAAGATTCGTTTGACGTTTGTTGAAGGTGGTTTAGGCGTATTCGTAGCGCTGACGACGGCGGTTGGTACGGCTGCGGTGCTGTATTTTGGTGTCCGACTCGTACAAAATGGCGAACTATCGTTAGGAAACTTGTTGTTAGTGTTGGGGTATCTATCGCAGTTGTATAAGCCGTTAGAGTCGATGAGTAAGCGCGTTGCGAGTTTACAAGGTTCGCTCGCGGGTGCTGAACGTGCTTTTGCGCTGCTAGACGAACCACCTGATGTGATTGAAAAACAGCATGGCACACCCTTACACCGTGCAGGAGGTGCGGTGACTTTTGACAACGTCTCGTTCGGTTATGATGCCACAAGTCAGATTTTGCACAACATTTCGTTTCAACTAAGCCCTGGGACTCGATTGGGTATTGCGGGGACAACCGGCGCGGGTAAAACAACGCTCGTTAGCTTGTTGACGCGGTTCTATGACCCAACCGATGGTCGAATTTTACTTGATGGTGTTGATCTGCGCGAGTACAAGTTACGCGATTTGCGTTCTCAGTTTGCGATCGTGCTGCAAGAACCAATGCTGTTTTCCACCAGTATTGCAGAAAACATTAGCTACGCGCGTTCTGATGCGAGTTACAACGATATTATCGCCGCAGCCCAAGCCGCAAATGCGCACGATTTTATTATGAAGATGCCGCAGGGTTATGACACAAAAGTTGGCGAACGGGGAATGCGACTTTCTGGCGGCGAACGTCAGCGAATTTCCCTCGCACGGGCATTTTTGAAAGATGCACCGATTTTAATTTTGGACGAACCGACAAGTTCGGTTGATGTCAAGACCGAAGCCGCAATTATGGAAGCGATGGAGCGATTAATGCACGGGCGTACGACTCTCATGATTGCGCATCGACTGAGTACGCTGGAGCATTGCGATGCACGACTCGTACTTGAGCATGGCAGAGTAGTGAAGATGACAACCGCAGAGGAAGCAGGGGAGCAGAGGTGCAGAGAAAGCAGGGGAGCCAGTGCGGTGCGGAGCTTCCTCCCTCCGTTGTAGCAACTGGCGTGAGCAGAGGAGCAGGGGAGAAGTTATTTGTAGTTCTTAAATAAGTAAGATGACACTAAACGTGGTGGAAGGGCAACCCACAGTTGCGGCGGTGTTGGAGCAAGGGTTATGTGAGTATTTTGGTCAGTCTGTACAAATTCAACAGATAACGTCTACAGCGTTGGATAATTACAGTACGCATCCGATTCATCGTTTACAGGTCACCCTGAACACGGGTCAACAGATATCTACAATCTTCAAGCGGCTGCGGCAGGATGTTCGTCAAGGACGTGAGGTGCTACTTTATCAAAGATTACTCGTAGGACAACGTTTTGGCGCACCACAGTTGTATGCCGGATTGTGCGATCGCGCTGCACAACGCTACTGGCTATTTCTCGAAGATGTCGGTGAGTGGAAACTTGAATACTATGAGATATCTGAATGGTTGCTGACTTTCCGCTGGATGGCGCAGTTACACGCCGCTTATTACGACCGAGAAGCCGAGTTGCGATCGCTCGATTGTCTGGGCGAACACAACGCAGAATTCTACTACTATCTTCTCCAAACTGCTCGCGAGAGTCTCAAAAAAAAAGCCGAGGCGCATCTACTTATGCGCTTTGATTGCCTCATGGCGCAGTTTGACGAACTGGTAGCATTCTTGATTTGTCAACCGCATACACTACTTCATGGTGATGTGTCGTGTCATAACATTATTGTTCAACCTAACGTAGGAATTCGACCGATTGACTGGGAGTGGGCATCAATTGGCATCGCTGCTTGGGATGTTGTCCGCTTACTCTCAGGATGGGGTAAATATAAACCGTATCTTCTCGCGGCTTACCTCGATGAACTGAAACAACATATTGTACTTGATCGGCAAACCTTTAGCCGGACGCTGGTGTACTGCGACATCTTAAAAACGCTATGGTATCTTCGCTGGTGGATCAAGCCATTTCAAAAACCTGCTTTTGTTGAAACTGCACTCGCTAAACTGGAAAACCTCTGGTACGAATTGGATTAGGAGGACAGAGCAGTGGATACGTTGCGAATTGCCTTAATTTCCCCAATTGCAGGTCGAACAGGTCCTGATAGTGGTAGTTCGATTGAACAAATTGTGTCGTTACTCACCGAAGAGTTGATGCGTCGCGGACACAAAGTCACCTTGTTTGCCACAGGTGACTCGCAAACATCTGCGCTGTTACATGCGGTTTACGCACGTGGCTATAGAAATGACCCAATGTTATGGAACAACTATGAATTTCACGAAGTTGTTCACGTTGCGGCGGCGTTTGAACGCGCCCAAGAATTTGACGTTATCCACAGCCATGCTTACCATTATGCGCTGCCGTTTACTCGTCTAGTTCCTACGCCGATTGTTCACACGTATCACATTAATCCTAATTCCGACATTCTCCGCAGCTATACGCGCTATCCAGAAGCCCAAGTTGTCGCAGTTTCGCGGTATCATCGCAGTAAATTTAAGTCACTTGGCAACGTACCTGTTATATATAACGGCATTGATACTGCTGCATTTCCATTTTGTTCTGGGCAGGGCGATTATCTTGTGTTTCTAGGGCATCTTAACGCGCAAAAAGGTGCTGTTGAAGCGATTAAAGTAACACAAAAAGTCGGTATGCGGCTAATTATGGCAGGACAGGGGCAAGGTGACTATTTTGAAACCGAAGTCGCGCCTTTAATTGACGGAAAATCTATTGAATACATTGGACCTGTAGGCGTTGAGAAACGCAACGAATTACTTGCAGGTGCCGCAGCATTATTATTTCCAATCAACTACTCGGAAGCTTTCGGGATGGTGCTGATTGAAGCAATGGCGTGTGGTACGCCCGTTTTAGCAAGCGATCGCTGTGCCGTTTCTGAAATTGTCGAACCTGGTGTCACTGGTTATTATGCTGCGGATGTCGATTCACTTGCGGCGTGTCTTCCCGATGTTTTAGCACTCGATCGCACTCGCGTACGTCAAGCCGTTGTCGCCCGTTTCGACTATCACCGCATGGTAGATGAATACGAAGCACTTTATCGCAAATTGCTGGAGGTGCAGCGGTGAAAGCGATCGTCACTGGTATGATTGTCACAAGTCCCGTGGGCGGTGTAGCGTGGGATTACGGACAATACGCGCTGGGCTTAGAACGCCTTGGGTTTGAAGTTTATTACCTCGAAGATACGGGTTTACCAGCACATACTTACAACCCCAACACTGGTGAGTACGAAGAAGATCCGAGTTACGGCGTGCAATTTCTCCAACAGTCACTCAAAGTACTCTCACCTTCTTTAGCCGAACGTTGGCACTATCGGGCGGTAGATGGGCGAACGTATGGACTTTCTTCCGACGCGATCGCTGATGTTGCTGCTGAAGCTAGGTTATTCCTCAATATCTCCGGCGGTAGCTTGCTGCGCGATGAATATCAACGCTGTCCGCACAAAGTCTTAATCGATACCGATCCAGGTTGGAACCATTTCGCGATTTTTCGGTTATGGGATAGCAAACCGGTTGAACAACAAGCTTGGGGATGGCGATCGCACGACCACTTTTTTACCTATGCGCTACGCCTCGGACAAAAGGATTGCCCATTACCAACCTTTGATATCAACTGGCATTTCACGCGCCCGCCTGTCGTTCTCGATTGTTGGAAACCTCAATCACCCGCGACGCAATGGACAACGGTGATGACGTGGCGAAATTACCCACAACCAATCGTGCATAATGGTGTGATGTACGGCGCAAAAGAATTAGAGTTCGGGCGCATTGAGGAGATTCCTAAACACGCCTCTGCTGCGTTTGAAGTCACAATCAATGTTAATGGTTCCGCCCCTCTAGAACACTGGCAACACTTAGGATGGTCAGTTGTCGATGCGCAAGCGACATCAGCATCCGCCAATACCTACCGCACTTACATCGAGCGATCGCGCGGAGAATTCAGCGTCGCCAAGAATATCTACGTTGCAACCTATTGTGGATGGTTTAGCTGTCGCTCAGTTTGCTATCTTGCCGCTAAACGTCCTGTGGTTGTCCAAGAAACAGGCTTTTCTGATTATATTCCTACAGGTCACGGTTTGTTTGCATTTTCTAATCTTGATGAAGCTGTTGCAGCGATCGCGACAATTGAACAAAACTACGAATATCATCAACAAGCCGCTTGGGAACTCGCACACATCTTTGACTCTCAACGTGTTTTAAGCGAAATGCTGGCACAAATTGGGTGGAGTTAATAGGTAATCGGTAATTGGTAATATTTTTTTCCTGCACTTTTGCTCAGATACGTCGGAATTTAGGTAAATGGATATCAGTGAATTTATTGGGACTTGGGACTATGCTTCACTTCTTCCCGCCAATGTACGAATTGGTAAAGATTGCTACTTAGAGCGTAAGGACAGCTTTCAACGATTTCGCAGCCGACACAATCCAGGGCTAGTGTTAGGGAATGGCGTATATGTTTATACCTGGACGGTGTTCTCTGTGGAACCCGAAGGCGTAGTAGTTGTAGGTGATGAGTCAATTCTTGTGGGTGCAATGTTTTGGTGCGCGCAAAGTATTACTATTGGGAAGCGCGTGACGATTTCATACAATGTGACAATCGCCGATAGCGACTTTCATCCCCGCAAACCAGGCTTACGGCGACAAGATGCGATCGCGATCGCGCCTCCAGGCGATCAAAAACCACGTCCGTCGTTAGTAACGCAACCTGTGATCGTCGAAGATGACGTGCAAATCGGAATTGGCGCGATGATTCTTAAAGGAGTTCATATCGGCGCAGGTGCGCAAATTGGTGCAGGTTCTGTTGTCACCGCGAATGTTCCTGCACAAGCTGTAGTCGCAGGTAATCCTGCGAGAATTCAAAATCAGGCATTGTTGTAAATATGAAACTTAAAGGCTGGTAACTGGTAACTAGTCATTGGTAATTGCAAAGAATATCTATTACCCATTACCAACTTCTGTCATGCCCACCTACCTACCACACGATTGGTTCCCGCAACCCTTACCATCAAATGTCATCCTTGGCGAACAAAGCTGGTTGTATAGTACTTATGCGTTTCTGCATTACCGCAGTCAGCGTGGTTTGCGCGTAGGTCACAATACAGGAATTTACATCGATACACTTTTCGACGTTGGACCATCAGGCGAAGTAGAGATTGGCAATTACTGTACGTTAGCAGGACCCATTATCGCCACAAACGGATACGTTAAAATTGGTAACTATGTGTTGATTTCGCGCGAAGTTGTGCTAGCAGACTCTTTTGTTGCGGTTCCTCTAACAATAACTCAACGAAGCACTCCCCAAAGTAGCATCATCATTGGTAACGATGTTTGGATTGGAACTCGTGCGGTGATTCTCAGTGGTGCGCGACTTGGCGATGGTGCGATTGTCGGCGCAGGTGCGGTGGTTGATTTTGACGTTCCTGCGTACGCGATCGCCGCCGGAAATCCTGCAAAGATTGTAGGCTGGGCATATCCTGAATAGTGTTAGCTAAAGTTAGAGGATAGTCATGCTTTAACATCAATGAGTTTAGCCGATTTCAGTAACCCCTTCCTCGCACTCAACTACGAACCCGCTTTAGAATCATTAGGGAACGATTACTTCGATCAAGTTGTCGCTGCGGAGTTTCCTACACATATCCTTCGCTTTCGCAATGATGCGCTACTACCAATATTAAAACTCGATCCACAAGCTGTTACGGACGAACACTTCATTGAAGCTTTTGGTAAATTCCAAGGACGCGAACCATTACTAGCCCTCCGCTATCACGGCTACCAGTTTGGTCAATACAACCCGTATTTAGGTGATGGGAGAGGTTTTCTCTACGGACAAGTACGCGGTACTGATGGTGAACTTTATGACTTTGGCACCAAAGGTTCTGGAACAACGCCTTACTCGCGCAGTGCAGATGGTCGATTAACGCTTAAAGGTGGCGTACGCGAAGTTCTAGCTGCGGAAGCTTTGCATCACATGGGCGTCCGCACTAGTCGCTGTCTTAGCTTGATTGAAACAGGAGAAGCATTATGGCGCGGCGATGAACCTTCTCCAACGCGATCGTCAGTAATGATCCGTTTTAGCCGATCGCACATTCGTTTTGGAACTTTCGAGCGACTTTATTACATCGAGCGTCCAGACTTAATTCAAAAGTTACTTGACCACGTTATTGAATACTACTATCCCACAATTTGGGGTCAAGCCGATCAATACTCGCTATTCTATGCAGAACTCGTCAAACGTGTCGCCGAACTCACAGCCCAGTGGATGGCAGCAGGCTTCTGTCATGGAGTGCTCAATACCGATAATATGTCCATCACGGGTGAAAGCTTCGATTATGGTCCCTATGCTTTTATTCCCTCATACGACCCACTATTTACTGCCGCATATTTTGATTACTATCGTCGCTACTGTTACGGCAGACAATCAAATGTTTGTAAATTAAATTTAGAGCTTTTACAAGAGCCTCTACAAGCTGTCATTTCTCCTGAAGATATGGAGGTAAGTCTGTCAATGTTTGACGAGCATTACTATATAGAATACAGCCGATTAATGTTGAAAAAATTAGGCTTTTCTCAATTACCTACTACTGAAGAAGAAGAACTTGTACAAACAACAATTCAACTTCTACAAGAAACACAAATAGGCTATCACGATTTTTTCAGTAAACTAACACAAGATTTTTCACCAAAATGGCAAGAAGATGCTAATTCAATTTTAGACACATCAGATTTACCTTGGGATAGTGCCTCTGAATTACTAGAAAATTGGCGTAATTTATATCATAAATACTTGATAAAAATCCCTCAATCTGGAATGGCAAATGTAGCAAAACAACTCCAGCAAAGTAATCCTAAAATCGCCTTACTCCGACCAATTATCGAATCAGTTTGGGAACCAATCGCCCAAGAAGACAACTGGCAACCATTTTACGATGTGTTAACATCACTTCGAGAGAATTAACTTAACATTGAATAATGAGCTAACAGCTAATTGCTAATGGCTAATAGCTACAAAACATTTAGTCAATTGCCACCACTTCAATAACTTTCTCTCCAGGATTCAGTTCCGCGATGCGATCTCCTGCGCCATCTTTACCCCGAACCGTCACTTTATTAATAGGTATCCGCACAACTCTTTGCGTATTTGTCACCAAAGCCGCCTCATCTGTCGCCAACACCATTCCCGCTAAAGCATCAGATTTAGAAGTAAACTGCATTGCTTGCGTACCAATATCACCGCGATTTCCTTGACGTAATGTACTTGCCGATACTCGTTTAGCTGCTCCTGATTGTGACACCAATAACACATTATTACCCAAATTATCGAGCACCACACCACCAACCAATTGTTCTTGCTTGCGTAGCCGCAATGCTTGTAAACCCACAGCAGTACGCCCCATAATTGGCAGTTGCTCATCATTTACAGGAAAACGCAGCAATCGCCCGCCAATTGTCGCCAGAACCAAATTTTGCTCAGGTTGTACGACAAGCGCTGATAGTAACTCATCGTCATCTTTAAACTTAATGATCGTTAAACCGCGATTGGTAATACTCAGAAACTCAGTCATCGCCAACCGCTTGATTTTTCCTAATTTCGTCAACAAGACAAGTTGTGTAGTTTCTGGATCGTCGGGTAACAAGAATTGCGCTGCAACAGTTTCCGCAGCCGCCGAGTTAGGAAGCAAGCCAATTAATGGACTACCACGCTTTTCTCCGCGTACCGATGCAGGAATTTCACCAACTTGTACCGGAAACACCTTACCGCTACTGGTCAATACGAGCAACGTTTGGTCAGTTTTGGCACTTTGAGTTTGAATCACACAATCATACTCAGAATTACCATTTTCCGCTTTTGATTTTCGACTTCCGCGTTGACCGTTTGGCGATCGCTTGACGTATCCCCGCTGCGTAAACTCTAAAACCACTTCTTCCACAGGCTGTACATCGAGTGGTAAGGCTTGAGGTTTTGATTGAGATTTTTGTTTTTCTCCCGTCTTTTCCTCGGCGAAAGGTTGCACATTATGCGCTAACTTTGTGCGCCGCGCATCGCCAAACTTCCGCTTAAGCGATCGCAAATCTTTTTTGAGGGCTTTGAGTAACTCGCGGCGATCGTTGAGTAACTTTTGTAAGTCTTGAATTTGTGCGTTTAAAGCTTCAAATTCTTTTTTGAGATTCTCCTGTTCTAAATTTGTCAAGCGACGCAGTGGCATTGCTAAAATAGCATCCGCTTGGGTTTCGGTTAAATCAAACCGACTTTGCAAGGTCATTTTGGCAGTACTACCATCACTCGCCTGACGTAAAATCGCAATCACGTCATCAAGATGCGATAGCGCCCGCAGCAAACCTGAAACGATATGTATGCGGCTTTCGGCTTGATGTAACTGATGCGTATAGCGGCGATTCAATGTTTCTTCGCGGAACTTGAGGAATTCACGTAAGAGTTCGCGTAAACTTAACTGACGCGGTTGTCCATCAACGAGTGCTAACAAAATCGCCCCAAAGTTCACTTGTAGCGCGGTTTGATGATATAGATGCTGTAGTACGTCTTGTGGATTGTTGTCGCGCTTGAGTTCAATGACAACACGCATTCCCGTGCGATCGCTTTCGTCGCGAATATCGGCAATACCCTCTAAGCGTCCTTGGTTGACTAACTCCGCAACTTTTTCAATCCAACCCGCTTTATTTACTTGAAACGGCAACTCAGTAATTACAATCGCTGTACGTCGCTTACTGCCGCGTCCTCCAGGCACCTCTTCGACTTTGGCGACTCCCCGTAGCGTCATGCTGCCGCGTCCAGTGCTGTAGGCTTCGCGAATGCCCGCTGTTCCGATGATTTCGCCACCAGTGGGAAAGTCAGGTCCAGGAATCAGTTCAAATAACTTTTCATCCGATAATTCTGGTTGATCGATCAGCGCAATCAAACCATCGACCAATTCTCCCAAGTTATGCGGCGGAATATTTGTTGCCATCCCTACCGCAATTCCCGCACAACCATTCAACAACAGCACAGGTAACTGCGCGGGTAAAACCACAGGTTCTTGCTGTGAATTGTCGAAGTTGCTAATAAATTCAATCGTTTCTTCGCCAATCTCCGCTAACAACGCCTCATGGCTAATCGGTGCTAAGCGAGTTTCGGTGTAACGCATCGCGGCTGGTGGATCGTTATCGACCGAACCAAAGTTGCCATGACCTGCAAGTAAAGGATAGCGACTCGAAAAATCTTGTACTAATCGCACTAGGGCATCGTACACCGCTTGATCGCCGTGAGGGTGATATTTACCAAGCACGTCTCCGACAACACGGGCGCACTTGCGATAAGGGCGATCGGGAGTTAGCCCTAGTTCGTGCATCGCGTATAAAATCCGGCGGTGAACTGGCTTTAACCCATCACGCACGTCGGGTAATGCCCGTCCGACAATCACACTCATGGCGTATTCAAGATATGACCTTTGCATTTCTGTATGCAAAGCTGTGGGAATGACCTGTCCCTGCGAGAGAAGGTTTAACTGTTTCGCCATGAATTCTGTTCCCTGATTCCTAACAACAAAAAGCGTCGTGTAATTTATAAACAATGAACAATAGCATAAAGGATAAATTGCTTTTGCCAGTATTTCAGCGGTAGTCGTTGAGCAATTAGCAGTACTATTATCCTTAGATTAGAGGCAACTATTTTATAACTTGAAATGCCTCTTAATGTTTTTAATTAAGATGGTACTCTTTGCCATATTAATAATCTGTTCATTTATGAATATTCAATAAACTTGAAGCAACTACTCTCATGAAAACTGTATTGATTGTGGAAGACGATTTAATTAATGCACGGGTTTTTTCCAAAATTTTGACTAAACGTGGTGGCTTGGGTGTTAAGCATACCGAAAATGTCGAAGAAGTGATGAAAATAGCCGCAGCGGGAGAAGCCGACATCATTTTAATGGATGTTTCGCTCTCGCGTAGCGTGTACCAGGGTCGAGCCGTTGATGGTATTAAGATTACCCAAATGTTGAAAGCCAATGCACAAACTGCCAAATTGCCGATTATTCTGGTGACAGCCCACGCGATGGAAGGCGATCGCGAAAGTTTTCTCAAGCAAAGTGGCGCTGACGGCTACATTTCTAAACCTGTTGTTGACCATCAACAGTTTATCGAGCAAATTTTGGCATTGCTGCCAAAAGACTAACAATACCTGCGTTGTTTTCACTTAAGTCCTCTACCGTAAGGAGTCTGATGCTACCCTTACCACAGTTATTAACCGGAACGATTCTAGTTTAGTACAAAAATACTATTCTGGAGGAGCGAGTGGGAGTGTGCGGGGTGTGGGAGAGATTTAATTATGATTTTTTACAACCCACCTACTCTACAACTCAACTACCCTACTACCCTATCTAGAGCTTCTTGTAGTACTGGGCAAGTGGTAATATCCTAAAGCCGAGCTTTTCATAGGTGCGACGTGCTGGCGCATGACCAGGATCGCCACCAGTTGCCACCATCGCAACCGACATTCTCGCATCTTTCATCCAATCAAGTGCAAATTTTATCAGCGCGGAGCCAACGCCGCGACCTTGAAAGCCTGGATCGACAGCGATCATGTAGATTTCACCCACGTTGGGTTCCACATCTAGTTTCACGGCGACAAAACCCACGACTGCACCAGCAGCGATCGCCACCCATACATGAGTGTCTTCTGCTGCGCAAACATCCTCAACAGCCTTTTGTTGACTCACACGCCAATCGGGATAAAGTTCTCGATAAACGTCAAAATCCATCATTTTCTCAATTGAATCAAAGACTGGTGCCCATGCTTGCAGCGAAAGGCGAATGACTTCATCAAGTTGCTGCGCGTTGTAAGGTTCAATCCGTACTTCCATATGAACTTCAGTTAATAGACTTCCTGCATGAATCACAAACGCCCTCTGACTGAAGTCAAGGGCTACTCAAGCAAAGTGTACTTTCGTACACTGAAGCAAGACTTTTATCAATAAGTTCACAGTGGTAGATTGTCTTTTGTTTGGCTGCGAATTTATTCGTCAAGCATTCATGCAGGAGGTTTAATGTTTAAGATTTCCAAGCAATGAAGCTGCTGAACCTTCTTAAAGCCAACATTCAAATGAGTTTCTAGCGTAGTTTTGTGGATTTCACTTTATAAGCGTGTTACTCAATTTGAAATTGCTCAAATAGTTGGGTAAAGTCGCTCGGTTGCGCCTGGTAGTTTATCATTTGTTCACTCATCATGACCCATTTTTACAACTTATATTATCTGCGATCACTCCTCACCTCTCACTCCTCACGCCTAGTCAGCTGGCTTCGCAGTTCCTCAATGTTGGCAAGTAATTCAGCTTGTGGAATCGCACTTTGTTCTTTTGATGCCATCCACTTGAGTTTAACCGTGTGATTTGCGGCTTCTTCGTCGCCTAAAATGAGACAAGCGATCGCCCCACTACGATCTGCCCTGGCAAATTGTTTCTTAAAAGCACTCCCACTCAAATCGAGATCTACGCTAAACCCTGCTTGCCGTAACTGCTGTGCTAAAACAAGTGCCTGGGCTTCAGCCGCATCCCCGCGCGAAACAACGTAAAAATCCATGCTTGGTGCAGCAGGTTCTTGCAACTGTTGCAACAATAAAATTAGGCGCTCTAAACCAATTGCCCAACCAACCGCAGGCGTTTCAGGACCACCCAACTGCGCAACTAAACCATCGTAACGGCCACCGCCACAAACTGTTGCTTGCGCACCCAAGTCATCCGACTGAATTTCAAATGCTGTGTGCGTATAGTAATCGAGTCCGCGTACCAATCGCGGATTGAGTTGATAGCTGATTCCTAAATCGGCGAGTAACTGCTGTACTTTGTCGAAGTGCTGCCGCGAGTATGTACCTAGGTGATCTAAAATACTGGGTGCATTTTGGGCGATTTCTTGCGTGCGTTTGTCTTTACTATCGAGAATCCGCAACGGATTGCGACTCAAACGATCTTGCGAATCAGCATCTAATTCATCTTTGTACGGTGTTAAGTAATCTACTAACGCTTGGCGATATGCTTGGCGATCTTCGAGATTACCTACCGAGTTGATATCAAGGTGGAGATTTTTCAATCCCAAACTTTGTAAGATGTGTGTTGCGATCGCAATCACCTCAACATCGGCTCTCGGATCGGCACTTCCCAAAACTTCCACGCCTAATTGATGAAATTGCCGCTGGCGTCCAGCTTGCGGACGTTCGTAGCGAAACATGGGACCTGTATACCACAACCGTTGCACGCCGCCTTGGGTATACAAACTGTGTTCGATCAGCGATCGCACCACACCCGCTGTTCCTTCGGGGCGTAACGTAATCGAGCGATCGCCGCGATCGCGAAACGTATACATTTCTTTACCTACCACATCGGTTGCTTCGCCGATACCCCGCTCAAATAACTCAGTTTGCTCAAAAATCGGGGTGCGAATTTCGCGATATGCTGCTTTGAAAAGAATATCCCGCGCTGTCGCTTCCACCTTATGCCAGTACCCTACTTCCTCTGGCAATATATCCCGCGTTCCTCGTAATGCCTGAATTTCGCCCATCAACTGTTTATCTAAATTGCGTTTTTCAGTTACGGATCGCAAGAAAAAAATCTTACTGCGCAATTACAGAATTGAGTTTTCTAAATGCACCGTAACGATTCTGATAGTATGCCAAAATTTGCGCGACTCGTTGGCGACTTACCAAGTTAGCGTGTTGGTTGTACTGAATCCACAACCCCCCAATTTGACTATGGCTGTAATCAAACTGCTGATAAGCTGCTGGATACAGCCCCGTTTCGACTCCATCAACCTGCTGCAAATGCGCGGCAATTTCTCGATAAACGGCTAACGGTAATCCAGGAAATTCAATTTCATCCTTCGATTGATTTTGACTCATTTGCACGATTAAAACTCTCCTGAACCAGGCGTAACAGGTGGAGGTGATGGAATCGGAGTTGCATTAGGAACTGTAGGCGGATTAATGGGAACAGGTACAGGGGTAGGGATACTTGCTGGCGGTGCAGGTGACGTTACTTCTGGTGGTACATCAGGTTCAGCTTCTTCCGACGGCGATGGTGTTGGTGTGGGAGTTGGTGCCGTTGCATCTGGAGTATCTGATTCGACAGCTTGCTCGCCAATCGCCTTGGCAACCTCAACGCCATACTGTTCTAAAATTACCACAGGTTCAATCCCAGGAGTCATCTCAATTCGTTTAACGAGAATTTCCCCGTTAGAAAGCCGTTGTCCGACACGGACGTAGCGACTTGTTCCCTCGTTGGGGACTTGCACGATCG
This sequence comes from Gloeocapsa sp. PCC 7428, assembly GCF_000317555.1. GTDB lineage: Bacteria > Cyanobacteriota > Cyanobacteriia > Cyanobacteriales > Chroococcidiopsidaceae > Chroogloeocystis. Next base: position 1,019,006 of record NC_019745.1, on the reverse strand, counting down.
CCTGTAACTGTTCGCCAATTTGAACGACGCCAGAAACCGCGACTTTTCGAGCTAATTCAGGCTCAGGAATCGATGGTAACGCGGGCGGGAAAGCACCCTCATCCGGTGGTGGGAAGGGGATACCGTTATCTGGCGCTACTGGAGGAGTATTGACAGGTGCGCCTCCACTCGGCGGCGAACTAGGAGGACGTGCAGCGATCGCATCTGAACCCTGACCATTACGATTCCCTGTTGCTTGTGGAGTGGTTGTTGATGGCGATGCTGGGGTGTTGCTTGGACTAGAGGGTTGTGACGCAACTTGTGAAGTCGTTTCCCTAGGTCTTGTTTGGATAAACAACCCAGCAAAAGGATCTTGGCGACCAGTTTGGACTTGCTTGGCGCGTTGACTACCGTTAGTTGGTTGAATGAGGCTCGGAGAAACGGCGACGGTAGGTGATTGAGCGATCGTCGGCTGCGGAAATGGCTCCGCAGTTGGTGCGCTTTGTGCTTCCGGCGGTGTTGTTGAGCTAATATCTTCGCTGTTATTGCCACAACTTGCGATCGGCAGTACTATCATTCCGAATGCGGCGATCACGGAAAGTTGGCGCATTGCCCTTACTCCAACACATTGATTATCAAAATTTCCTTCTAACCCGCTACCTTTCAACATCTCAAATCCAGAATTCTGGTACTTTTATACCTTAGATTAGTTAAGCTACAGTACTTGAGTTGTCCGAAGATATTTTAATCTTCCGCTCCTACCATTAACTGCTTTAAAGAATCAAGTCCTTTTTTTACGCGACGCGAAACGGTGACAACGCTAATACCTAAGTGTTCTGCCACTTCTTTCTGCGTCAAATCATATAAAAACACAAATTTCAAAATTTCGTGCGTGCGTTTCTCTAATTGATACAACGATTGTTGTAAACGAAGTCGGTCTTCTTGTGCGAGTTGAAAGCTACGATAGTCGGAATCCGGAACGATTTCTCCTAAGGAGGTTGTTCCTTCGTCAGATTCTTGAACAGGCATATCTAAGCTTAAAGGAGCGCGATTTACCCACGCAAGTTTGACCTCTTGCCACTCCTCAATAGAAATATTCAATGCTTCAGCGATTTCGGTATCTAATGGTTGACGGTTATATTTCTGACGTAACTCGCGGGCGACACCTACAGCTTGCTGCTGTAATGCTAACCAGCGGCGCGGAATGCGTACCATCACGCCTTTATCGCGTAAGTAATGCTGAATCTCGCCGCGAATATATGGAACCGCGAAGGAACTAAACGCATGACCTTTAGACAATTCAAAGCGCTCAACGGCGCGAATTAAGCCAATGCAGCCCACTTGTAGTAAATCTTCATAACTTTCTGTGCATTGATTGCTCCAGTAGTGTGCCTCTTTTCGTACTAACCCTAAATTGAGGGTAACAAGCTGGTTGCGGATCGTTTGAGAGCGACCTTGCTCGTAATCTCGCAGTAGAGTTGCACTTTTTTGCTTCAATTCGTTGTGATTCGCGGTATAACTTAGCACCATAATTACAGTAATAATTGAATAACAATAAAGGCGTTACTACTGCGTCGCGCCACTAATTGCTCTTGTCTGCTGAAACAATTGATAGCATTAAAGCTAAGTAGCACGCTAGCCAGCCTAAATAAGCTAAAAATAATTATTCAACGCTTAAATTAGCCAATAACAGCATCTAAAGAAGGTTGACTATCTTCAGCTTAGATTGTTCGCTGCTGACTAATTAGAGTATTAATTTTTTCTGTTTTGATACCACCGAAATAACACTGAAGTTTCTCTGTACTGATTTAGGTTCTCCTCAAAAACCCGTAAGATACGTACTTTTTGCTGAAATTGGTGACTTGAGATGTGAGATTGAATTTGTATCAGGCTACAAAAAAATAAACAACTAAACTATGACTATAAAGCCATTAGCATTTAGCTGTTAGTTGTTAGCAATAAGCAAGGCTGCGTAAGAGTTCACCTGTACATGAACTTATAGAAAGGAAAACGCAGAGCGTCTTTATTTATATTTATGACTTTTAATCCTGGAATTTTGCTAAAAGCTCATCGCTTTTTTACAATTTGTCTTCATTAATAACCAATATGGATGGTTAATAGCTTGTTTAATATTATGAGTTTTTATAGTGATAAACAACGAGAACGGCTATTGCTAATACTCCGTCAGTAGCCACTTTACAACAGCAGCGGTCAATAAAAAAAGAGAGACTAAACACCCTCTTTACAAAATCTATAATTACGCTAAAGTCACTTTAATTTGCGCCCCACATGGAGGAGATGGAAAGGGATGCACTGAGACATCTTTTTGAATCCTTCCGTATCTCCTATAACGCTAACAGCGAGGTGCTAGGCTGCTGGTTCAATGCGAGCATAAAACAGACCACGGATCTTGACATCTAGAGCTTCACGCGCTCCTAAGTCAGTATCTGATGGCTGTTCGCTCTCAAATGTACCTGCAATTTCACCGGTGCTGCTATCTACTTTAGCAACTTGCAAGGAAATCTCGCCCTTTAAGTTTGGAGTTTGCTTGCGGTTTGCCCGAATGAGTTCTTCACTGTCGGCTTGCGCGGGAAGCGCAACTGCATTATCGTAACCTGTTACAACACCACGACCTTTAGGATCGAGGAATGCACCAGAGCGATACGAAGGCACTTTGAATTCACCTTCAAAATCGGTAGAAGTGTTGATGCTAGTCAATCCTGGTTGGGTTTGGGCAACTAGATCCTTAATCGTGAATAGAAAAGGAACTCGTTCGCCCCCAGGAAGTTGCACAGTAATTGCTTGGAAGTCAAGCCCGTCTTCTTCAACAAAGGTTAGGCTGCCATCACTGTTAACATTAAGCTTGCCTTGTACTTGGTCAATTGTCGAAGTGTAACGTGTCAACAATTTTCCAGCAATATATTCTGGTTTTTGACGTTTATTCGTGGGTTCTTCTTTCACAAAAAAGGTGGTTGGTTCCAAGCATAGCTCAACTATTCTGTATGACTGATTAGAATCTATGGCGATGGAACCACGCGTTGTTTCTGATAGTTGTGGACATTTGTTAGCTAGACCTGTACCTCTGATCTGGTCATAGGTGAGTACATCTCTACTGCTAGCAGAGGCAGGACCCTCACTACAAGCGGTTAGGACACCCAGGCACATTGCCAGAAATGCAACAATTAGAGCGCGATACCTCATGGTCAACCTCAATCTTTTAACTTTGTATTTAACCTGCAAACATAATCTGCCAAGGGAATTGAATATTAGGCGCATATCAACTTGTTTCACCAAGAGCTATAGCACAACGGCATGACAGTCATTACGACGATAGACAGTCGCGCTTCAACGCTCGTACTCGGTGGGAAAATATAGGGGGTAAATGGCATTTTACTTGTACCTATAGAACTTACCTTTAGAGATTCATTGAACCGCTGGGATTTAGCTCAGGTCTGACGGTTTGCAGAATGGATCAGCCCAGATCCCAATACAAAATTTTACACGGCGATGTCGCCAATACATTGAACATTACACAAACTAAGACAATACCGTTGTCAAGTTGACGTAATACTGTCGATATTAAAAACAATTCAACCACACAAAGGTAGGCGATTTTTTTTGTAAATTATTTTGTCAATTCGCCCAAGTTACGGTTAATTTAAGTTGACGAAATGCCCAAAATGTGTAGTATATTTGCAAAAAAGAGGAGCGATCGCACGATAGAAGTGGGCATGATGGATGTGATTGATACTTTCCGCTGGAGAACATGATTGTACAGAATTTAACCATTTGCCTAATTCATTTGCTCTAAATTATTTTATTGTTTTGCTTGAAACCGCAGGGCAGGATTGCGTAACAAGTAGTGCAACAGATTGAAGAAGGAACCCTAATTTTGAGTCAGGACAATCAGCAAACTGAACTGCAAGCGATCGTCGGTGCTGTACGTACTTTGGCAGCGAACTGTCAAGGTAATAATATTGCTCTTTTGGCTGTACTGCGGCAGTTAGAGGAACTACACCGAGAAATTCGCGATGGCATATTTCAAGCATCTTTGCCAGATAATCGTCAAGCGCTATACGCGTTACTCAGAGATATTGAATCGCAAGGTGGCTGGCCTTATATTGAACGCATGAGACTACAAGCCTTGTTCGCGAACTGGGAAGCAGCGACACAAAGCAATCACATCGCGGATGAGACGAAAACTGATGTTACTAAGACTTTAGAATCGCACAATGGTGAAGTAACAATTTGGGACTAAGAGCGAGTGGTTAGTGGCTAGGGATGAGTGACGATAAGAATTCCTTACTCTGACCCCTGACCTCCGACCCCTGATCCCTATAATTTGAGCGATACTGGTACAAGAAGCTTTAATACAGAATAGAAATGGAAATTCGAGCAATTGATACCCCGCTTCTAGATTGGACTGGGGATTGTCTTGCTATTGGCTTATTTGAGGAAGCGGAGGAGTTACAGGGTGATGTAGCTCAACTCAACGACAAGTTTGCTGGGGCGCTGAAGGAAATCATTGAGGAAACTGAATTTAAAGGTAAAGAAGGGAGTAGTGCGGTAACGCGAATTGGTGGCGCAAGCCCAGTGCGTAAAGTATTCTTGATCGGGTTAGGAAATCAAGAAACGCTGAGATTAGACAGTTTGCGCCGCGCTGGTGCTACGGTGGCTCGATTAGCCAAAAAAGAGAAGTGTAAAACGGTAGGCGTGAATTTACCGACAGTAGATAACGATCCTGCTGCAACTGTACAAGCGATCGCCGAAGGCTTACAACTTGCTTCCTATCAAGACAATCGCTTTAAGTCTGAACCCGAAGAGAAAGTTTTAGTTGAACGCGTTGATTTACTGGGATTTGCAGGACAAGAAGCGGCGATCGCCCGTGCGAATTCGATTTGTAGTGGAGTCAATTTGGCACGCGAATTAGTCGCCGCACCACCCAACGAAGTGACGCCAATTACACTCGCTGAAACTGCGCAGAAAATCGCGGAAGATCACGGATTACAAGTTGAAATTCTCGAACGTGAGGAGTGTGAAAAACTGGGTATGGGAGCTTTTTTAGGCGTTGCCCAAGCTTCTGATTTACCACCTAAGTTTATTCACCTGACTTACAAACCTGAAGGTACGCCAAAGCGTAGACTAGCGATTATTGGTAAAGGTTTAACGTTTGACTCTGGCGGGTTAAATATCAAAGCTGGCGCGGGTAGCAGCATTGAGATGATGAAAATGGACATGGGCGGTGCTGGTGCGACGCTAGGCGCGGCAAAAGCGATCGCGCAACTTAAGCCGGATGTCGAAGTTCATTTTATTAGTGCGGCAACCGAGAATATGATTAGCGGTCGCGCGATGCATCCTGGCGACATTCTCAAGGCTTCTAACGGCAAAACGATCGAAGTGAATAACACCGATGCGGAAGGTCGATTAACTTTGGCCGATGCGCTTGTCTTTGCGGAGAAGTTGGGTGTTGATGCGATCGTTGATTTAGCAACACTCACGGGTGCGTGTATTATTGCCTTGGGCGACGAGATCGCTGGGTTGTTCTCGCCTGATGATGAACTGGCGCAGCAACTTGCCCAAGCGGCGGAAGCGGCTGGCGAAAAACTCTGGCGGATGCCGTTTGAAGAAAAATACTTTGAAGGGCTAAAATCTGGAATTGCTGACTTTAAGAATACAGGACCGCGTGGAGGTGGATCGATTACAGCTGCGTTGTTTTTGAAACAGTTTGTTAAGGAGACGCCTTGGGCGCACTTGGATATTGCAGGTCCTGTTTGGACTGACAAAGAAAATGGGTGCAGCAACCCTGGTGCGACAGGTTATGGCGTACGCACGTTAGTTCATTGGGTTCTTAGCAATTAGACAGCTATAGGGCAGCGAGTATGATGACTCCTGCCTTATTTTGGCTTTTGTTGTTCGTCAGTAATCGCCTGTTTAATTTCTGGCTTATCGAGGAGGTCTTTTGCCATATCCATAAACTTAAGGCTATCTGGATGAATAGTTTTTCTTTGTAGTGTCGGTATAGCTTCAGAATCAAACTGGTCTTCTGGAGGTGGAGATGGGCGATCTGAATACATACATTCCTTACTGAACTCGCCTTTGGAAAAATTCTAGCGAATTTTATCGACAATTAAGCTTAACACTTGTACTAGTTAAAAGTCCCTCCTGTTATCTTGTGCGATCGCTGGTGATGAAGGAGGGAAACTGAGTCGCTATTTGACCGATACCGCATCAACGTCAATAGTGCTTGCTGTTGTACCCGTATTTGCCTCAGCAGTTTGTTGTTGAGTGTTAGCTTTACGTGCTTTGACACCTTCCATCAACATCTGAGAAACTTCTGCAACTAAGAGTGATAGCAAAAAGACATCATCTACTTGCCCGACAACTGGCAGAAAATCTGGTGCAATATCAAACGGTAGCAGAAAATAAAACGCTGTCCCTAAGATTACCCACCAGCGATATTTAGGATTGCGCAGGAGATTCCGATACCAGTTATAAACCGCTTGGATGCTAAAGTTCATAAAACATAATTACCTTACAGCTACTTTTATCCTGACAGACGTGACAGCAAATTTCTGGTAGAAATAACCGTCTGCTTTTTGTTTGGAAAATGCTACCCGCAACATTTCGCAAGACCTTCCTACAGATAGGTGTGGCTGAAATTGAAGTTATTTGCTAGTTTCTACAATAATTAATTGCTTTAAACTACTGGCGAGATGATGTTATAGATCTAGCTGTTTATAAGATAGACAAATATAAACTACGGTGTTGAAGATGATCCAACGGATCTTCCGACTTTCGTTAGACGCGATCGTAGTTTGTCTCTCTAAAAAATCGGATATGCTTTGAAGACAATCTTGTCTATTCTAAATCCGAGGTGTAAAGGCTCTGATCGATATCGCTGAAGCAGGATGACAAGCAATCTGGTGCGTCGAGCATAACTATTGACGACGTGACTTGCATAATGAGGTACTTTGCAAAAAGTCTAGTGAACGGAGGCACGCGGAAACGGTGGATGTTATAGAAATATTTAGAAATGGTGGACCAGCAATGTTACCCTTGCTGGCGCTATCGATTTTGTCTTTGAGTGTAATTATCGAGCGCTTGTGGTTTTGGTTTAGGATTCTGAACCAGGAACGCGAAATCGTCAACCGCATTCTTTATGCAGCGCGCGATAATTGGGCTGGCGCGACGCAGCTTGCCAAAAGAGCAACAGATCAACCTATTGGGAGATTTCTTTATGCGCCTTTGCGCTTATCTCGACCTGATCCAGAACTCTTTCGCCTGGCGTTAGAATCAACGGCAGAAGATGAGTTAGCAGCAATGCGCCAAGGAGAAAAAATCCTCGAAGCAGTAATTGCGCTAGCCCCCTTACTTGGTTTGCTGGGAACTGTACTCGGCTTAATTCGGTCTTTGCGAAATATTCGTCTTGGCGATCTTGGAACTGCTTCGGCGGCGGGCGTTACCTTGGGTATCGGTGAATCGCTGATTAGTACCGCTGCTGGTCTTGTGGTCGCGATCGTTAGCTTAGCATTTTATCGATTGTTCCAAGCTTTTGTTGTTAACCAAGTCAAAGTTTTTCGTAAAGCAGGAAGTGAGTTAGAAGTTTTGTATCGCCAAACTTGGGGTGATAGTGGTGCTGATATTCAAAGCGCTACACCGCGCACAAGTATTGTTCAGCGAGATACAACTGAAGGTTATCGCATTCCTCCACGTTCGGAAAAGAAAGGTCCTGATACTTCACCGCTGTAAGCTCATTCATCCGAGTAGCTTACGTTAATAAGTTTTATCCTCACACGTTACTTGCAAGTTGACTTTTGAGGTCAACTTTTAGTCGCTAAAATCATTTTCAATGTTCCAACATGAAAATCAATTTACATTCTCCAATTGAAGAAGTTCAAGTTCAAATTATTCCGCTGATTGATGTCATTTTTTGTATCTTGACGTTTTTCTTGTTGGCGGCATTACAATTTACTCGGCAGCAAGCGATTAATGTAGACTTACCCAGAGCTACTACAGGGACACCACCGGAGATTCGCCAGACTTTAATTGTGACATTGGATGCGATCGGACAAACGTATGTTGAGCAAGAGCCAGTATCGCGCGATCAACTCACGCAGCGATTGCAAACGTACCGCCAGGCAAATCCAGAAGGCATCATGGTGTTAAATGCTTCGCGGACTGCGAGTTACAACGAAGTCATTCAAGTCCTCGATCTTCTCCGCGCAGTTGGCGGCGATCGCGTTGCTCTAGCAACGCTACCAGGCGATAATAATCCTGGTGTCAGCCCTACGGTTCCCGTTGTGCCTGGAGTTGTGCCTTCGCCAGGCACAACCCCAACTATCCCGCAAAACAATCTTAACGCCCCGATTCCGACAATTCCTTCTGTACCTGCTCCTAATCAATCCCCAATTTCTCCGACAACACCTGCGGTTCCATAAGGAATAATTTAGTCAGCACTAAAAGCACTGATTTCTGCCAATTTGTAGATGTATAGTTGCTTTTGCTTAAGGTAGTTTATTGTCAACAATGAACTTTAGATAAATCATCAATTTAAGCTGAGGATATACTTATGTTGGTAGAGCTTTTAATCGCATGGTTGGTAAGCGCATCAAGCTTATTACTAGTGACCAAATTACCTGTAGGAGTTGAAGTCGATAGCACTCCTAAGGCTTTTATTTCAGCAGCAGTTTTGGGAATTGTAGCGGCTGTAGTCAATCCCATTTTAAAAGCCGTATTTTTTATTCCTAATGTAGTAACATTTGGTTTGTTATCTGGTGTTTTCACCTTCATTATTGGTGCTATTAGTTTAGCTGTTGCAGCTTCTTTAGTAAGTGGATTTCGCTTACGTGCAGGAATTTGGAGTGCTTTAATCGGAGCATTAGCACTCTCGGTTGTGAGCAATCTAATATATGGTTTTGTCTCTTTGTAGAAAATGAATTGCCCTGCGACTGAAGTCAGGGTTATCCAAGTCAAGTGTGCGGAGGCACACTGTTGGTAAGAGATATGAAGGGTAAGTTATGTTTGAAGTCCACTGAGGTGGACTTTGTTTATTTAGCGGCGAATTCATTCACCGAGTCTTGTTGCTAGAGAGTTATTGCTAAGCGGGAACTTCAATTTGCTGATTGCTTCCTAGTTCAAAAGCTGCATGAATTGCTTTTAACGCAGTAATGCCTTGTTCTTGGGCAACAACACAGCTAATTTTAATTTCAGAGGTAGTAATCATCTGAATGTTAATTTGGTGTTGTGCAAGTGCTTCAAACATTCTTGCAGCGACGCCTGGTTGTCCAACCATTCCTGCACCAACAACACTTACTTTGGCGATCGCACTATCAACAATAACTTCACTCCAACCAAACTCGCTAGCTGCGGCTTCTAACACTTGACGCGCTTCTTCAGCATCGATTTGCGCCACCGTAAAAGCAATATCGCGTTTGGGTATGCCGTCAATGACGCGACAGCGCTGTGATTGAATAATCATATCAACGCTGATATTACGCTCTGCTAAAAGTCCAAATAACTTCGCGGCGGTTCCTGGGCGATCGGCGACTTGTCGAATTGCCAGTTGTGCTTGCTTGAGATCTAACGCAACACCTCGAACAGGTGGTAATGTTGAATTGGAAATTGCTGATTGTAATTCTGACTTATAAACGCGATCAATTTCAAAAGCTTTGCATAAAACATCAATCGCGCGATCGCAATCTTCTGCATCAATAACGCAACTCACCTTGACTTCGGAAGTAGAAATCATTTGAATATTGATTCTGGCATCGGAAAGCGTCGCAAACATTTGGGCGGCGACACCAGGACGCCCGATCATCCCTGCACCCACAATACTGACTTTGGCAATTTGTTGCTGTACCATCACTTCCGCTTCTTCTTGGGCGGTGGTGTGTGATCGCAGTACAGGTGCAATCGCTTGTGCAACGGCTTCCGCGCGTTTGAGGATTGGTGTTGTTACTGTAAATGCAATGTCGTTCGTATTGCCTTCGTGAATCGATTGAATAATTAAATCAACATCTAAATTTTGCCGCGCAATCTCTCCAAATAAGCGTGCTGCAACACCAGGGCGATCGGGAACGCGTAATAAGGCAACTTTTGCTTGGTCAGTATCGGCTTCAACGCCATCAACAGGGCGCGTAATTTCTAAACCAACGAGCGATCGTGGTTGTGGGATAGGAGAAACAACTCTGGTTCCAGGATCGTCTGTCCAACTCGAACGCACGACTAACTCAACACCATAGTTTCGCGCAATTTCCACCGCACGCGGATGCAAGACTTTTGCACCCAAACTCGCGAGTTCTAGCATTTCATCGCAGGTGATTTCGCTCATCAGTTGCGCTTCGGGTACGATGCGCGGATCTGTCGTGAGAATTCCAGGAACATCGGTGTAGATTTCACAGTAACTTGCTTTGAGTGCAGCGGCTAAAGCAACCGCAGAAGTATCCGAACCACCACGCCCTAGCGTTGTAATTTCCCAATCGGTGGTACTACTAATGCCTTGAAATCCGGCAACAACAACAACTTTGCCATCTTTGAGATGTCGCTCAATGCGTTGGGAACTAATATTGAGAATGCGCGCGCGAGTGTGTTCGGCTTCGGTAACAATTCCTACTTGTGCGCCGGTCAGCGAAATTGCAGGTTGTCCTAGTTCTTGTAATGCCATACTGAGTAGCGCGATGGATACTTGTTCTCCTGTCGCAAGCAACATATCCATTTCGCGGCGACACGGATTAGACGAGATTGCATTAGCTAATTTGACTAGTCCATCGGTAGTTTTCCCCATCGCCGAAACAACAACAACAAGTGAGTTTCCTGCTTTTACGGTTTGCATCACGCGCTGCGCGACTGCGATAATGCGTTCTGCTGAACCAACCGAGGTACCACCGTATTTCTGGACTATTAGTGCCATAGCTTTTATGCGATTAATCCTGCCTACTAAAGTGCGAATAACTTAAATTTACCTGTGCCAACATAAAGCGGCACAATTATGTTAACCAGCTTAACTAACTTAGCAGACTGGGTGGGGGCGAGCGTACACTTATGTTAATTTCTGTATCTAGACTTTTAGCGCGATTGGCACTGCATTCAACTTGCGTTATGACAACTTGAATTACTTGCTGCTACTTGCGATCGTTAATAACAAATTCAAAAGCTGATTTGCTGCGTCGATTACTAAAACGTTTTTGTTGTAGCAATTTACTATTTTATACTGAGATTCTAATGATAGATTTTAGCTAAAACTGAATTAATTTTACAAAGATATTAAGTAGTAAATTATACTTTGCTTCTTAAGAAATAAGTAATTTCTGTTAAGTTAATCGAGGCAATTTTATTGAGTCTTAAGTCTACAGGCTTTATTTGAAACTTATCTTTAATCAATCTTTATATATAAGTTATTTTTTCGACTCGCTTCATTTTAGAATTTATAGAAAGTAAAAGAATATATTTATTCTTAATTGCGCAAATTTTTAAGTTTAATTCATTTGCCGTTGCGCCTACGGCAAAACTTTGCTTACTGCAACGCAGTAAGCATTATTTACTAAGATTAGATATTGGAGACGATAAAAATAATGGCAGTTATTAAAGGAACTTTTGGTAATGATACTTTAACCGGAACACAATTTGCAGACACGCTCTTTGGTTTTGCTGGTAATGACTTATTATTAGGTCGTGGTAGTAACGATATTTTGAATGGAGGCGTAGGAAATGACACGCTCAATGGTGGATTAGGTATTGATACACTCAATGGTGGTGCGGGTAATGATACGTATCAGATTGATAATACAAATGACACGATTAACGAAGCTGTAAATGGTGGAATAGATACCGTTCTATCTTCGAGAAACTATACCTTAGGTAATAATTTAGAGCAGCTAATCCTGACAGAAAATGCGGCAATTAATGGTACAGGTAATAGCCTTAATAACGTTATTAATGGAAATACAAATAATAACATTTTGCGTGGTGGGGCAGGAAGCGATCGCCTGAATGGACAAAATGGAAGTGACACACTCTATGGTGGCGATGGTAACGACACACTCAGCGGTAGTTCGGTATATGCAACTTTTGGCGATGATGACCCCTACGATGGGGGCGATTTCAATTCAGATATCTTGTACGGCGGTGATGGTAATGATACTTACATCATTGCTGAATCAAGAGATGTAATTAATGAAACAGTTAACGGTGGTATTGATATAGTTATTGCTTACCGTAGCTATGTTCTAGGTGACAATGTAGAAAATCTGACCTTGGCTGAGCCTCAATACAGCAGTGGCGATTTCTGGATTACAGGTAACGGTCTCAATAATACAATTAGAGGTAATTCAAGAAGAAATATTTTACGAGGTCAAGCCGGTAACGATTCACTCAACGGCGGTGCAGGCGATGATACTTTAAGCGGTACAGATGGCACACTCGACAAAGATACGCTAACAGGTGGTAGCGGTAGAGACACCTTCATTCTCGGTACTATCACTAGCGTATTTTACGACGATAATAATCGAGCTACAGCAGGTTTTGGCGATTATGCCTTGATTACAGACTTCAATCCTAATCAAGATCACATCCGACTCAACGGCAAGCGATCTGAGTATTTTCTATTAACCTCACCCACTGGAATGCCTGCGGGAACCGCAATTTTTCGCGATAAAAGCGGTGAACCCGACGAACTGATCGCCATTATTCAAGGCTCGACAACTCCGCTGAGTCTTAACGGTACTTACTTCAAGTTTACTGATGATGAAATTGACGTTTCTACGCTTGATGGTACGAATGGCTTTGCGATCGCTGGCAATAGCTTGGGACAAACTTTTTATGGTAACTATGATTTTTCAGTAAGTAGCGCTGGAGATGTCAATGGTGATGGCTTTGCTGACTTCTTAATTGGGGCATCTGAGGCTAACTTCGATGGGCAGTACAATGGCGCAACTTATGTCGTATTTGGTCAATCAGGTGAATTTAATCGTGTAGACTTGGGGGCACTCAACGGCAGCAATGGCTTTGTCATCTATGGCAGCGATGCTTTCGATGATGCAGGCAGATCCGTTAGCGCGGAAGATATCAACGGTGATGGATTTACCGATATCTTAATTGGCGCACCCGATGCCGATCCTAACAATCGAGATAGTGCTGGAGAAAGTTATGTTGTATTTGGTAAATCAAGTGGATTTGGTGCCAGCTTAAACTTAGCAACACTCAACGGTAAAAATGGGTTTATTCTCGAAGGAATCAATGCACTAGACCGTTCAGGTTCATCGATTAGCAATGCAGGAGATATCAACGGCGATGGCTTTGGTGACTTTTTGATTGGTGCAAACAATGCTGATCCTAATGGTCAAAGTTTTGCCGGACAAAGTTATGTCGTGTTTGGTAAATCGAGTGGCTTTGACACACGTGTGAACTTAGCAACACTCAATGGCAATAACGGCTTTGCGATCAATGGTATTGCTGCTGGTGACGGTTTAGGCTTTTCTGTTAGCAGTGCGGGAGATGTCAACGGTGATGGTTTTGCTGACATCTTCATTGGGGCACCAGGTGCAAGCGCGGCAGGACAAGGCTATGTTGTGTTTGGTAAATCAGGGGGATTCAGTGCAAGTTTGAACTTGGCAGCACTCAACGGCAATAATGGCTTTACGATTAATGGTGTTGCAGGAGTGGGTGCTGTCAGCAATGCAGGAGATATTAATGGTGATGGCTTTGCTGATCTTTTGATTGGTGCACCTGGTGCAGATGCCAACAGTCAAAATAATGCCGGACAAAGTTATGTCGTGTTTGGTAAAGCAAGTGGATTTGGCGCAAGTTTGAACTTGGCAACACTCAACGGTAATAACGGCTTTACGATCAACGGTACGAAAGAATTTGCTCAATCCGGTGCAGAGGTTAGTAGTGCGGGAGATATCAATGGTGATGGATTTGACGACTTAATTATTGGAACAAGTGTTTCTTCTTATCTTGGTGGTAGCACTCCTTTCAATGGCATTGGAGAAAGCTACGTTATCTTTGGCAAGGCGAGTGGATTTAATGCTCATTTCAATTTGGTTGACTTAAATGGACTAAATGGCTTTGTCCTCAAAGAAATTGAGACATCTGGCTATACCAGTACATTGGTTAGCGATGCGGGTGATGTTGATGGTGATGGTTTTGATGACATCTTAGTGGGTTCTCCTGTAGCGGGAGAAGCCTATGTTGTGTTTGGCAAAGATTTTAATAATCTAGTGACGCGCAATGGCACAGCAGGTAACGACACACTCACAGGCACTAATGGCGATGATATCCTGATTGGTGGTCGCGGCAATGACCGTTTGATCGGTGGTCTTGGAATTGACGTTCTCTACGGCGGTGCGGGTAATGATACACTCAGCTTTGGCGCAATTGACCGCCGGATTGACGGTGGTAGCGGTATTGATACCTTAACAGTCGATACGAGTGGTGTCACGGTTGATTTGACAACACTGCGCAACAATCTAATTCGCGATATTGAAATTATCGACCTCACAGGTACAGGCAACAACAGTCTGATTTTTACACGCTTGGATTTGCTCAACTTATCAGATACAACCAATCTTTTGATTGTGAATGGTAATGCGGGTGATTCATTGCGCTCAACTGCTCAAGGATGGCTGAGTGGTGGTTCAACGACACTCAACGGCATTGCCTACAATCAATTCACTTCTGGCGCGGCGACGCTGTTGGTGAATGCTGATATCATGCTGACGATTTCTTAAACTAATGTGATGCGACGATCGTACATCGTGTCAGGGTTTGGCAATGCCAAACCTCTGCGATTGATCGCGATGCACTACCCGTATGATTGACTGCGATAAACCATCACTGCAATTGACCGTGCTGGTGGTTGGTTCTTTGCCTATTACTGGCATTTTGGTATTGGTTGCAGGGTATTACTTCTCATAGCTAGTTACTAGCCACTATTGTTATATCAAGTTGCCCTGGGTATAGAATGGTGATCTAGCCTTGGTGTCGAATGCGAGGCAAAATCGTAGCGAGTTCTACAGAATTGGGGCAGCAAAAGTCTGTATCCAATAGAAGCTTGGGAATTTATTCACACTGACAATTACTTTATGACTTCTTCGATCCGCTTCCTCATGTGTCCTCCTGACCACTACGATGTGGACTATGTTATTAATCCTTGGATGGAAGGAAATATCCATAAGTCTTCACGCGATCGCGCTGTCGATCAGTGGCAAAAACTGCACCATGTTATTAAAGACCATGCAATTGTAGACCTCGTACAACCCGAAAAGGGCGTTCCTGACATGGTATTTACGGCTAATGCAGGGCTTGTGTTGGGAGATAATGTCGTTCTTAGTCGCTTCTACCACAAAGAACGACAAGGTGAGGAACCATACTTCAAAGCGTGGTTTGAGTCACAAGGCTACACAGTGTATGAATTGCCAAAAGACTTACCATTTGAAGGCGCGGGGGATGCTCTACTAGATCGCGAAGGACGCTGGTTGTGGGCGGGTTATGGCTTTCGTTCAGAACTCGATTCGCATCCTTATATTGCCAAAGGGCTCGACATCGAAGTGATATCATTGCGGTTGATGGATGAGCGCTTTTATCACTTGGATACGTGTTTTTGTCCGCTTTCTGGTGGTTATCTGCTGTATTATCCACCTGCGTTTGATTCGTATTCCAACCGCATGATTGAAATGCGCGTCGCACCAGAAAAAAGAATTGCGATCGCTGAAGCCGATGCAGTAAATTTTGCGTGTAATGCGGTTAACATCGACTCGGTTGTGATTATGAATAAGGCGAGTGACAATCTCAAACAACGTCTCGCCAAAGCTGGATTCCAAGTTCTTGAAACACCACTAACAGAATTTCTCAAAGCAGGTGGTGCAGCAAAGTGCTTGACATTGCGAGTCACTGAACCAGTACGCAGTGAGGTAACGGCGAATGTTTCCGTTGAAAGCCGTACGATTCGTTTGGAAGGACACTTACTCGATACAGGTTTAATCAACCGCGCGTTAGATTTGATTGTCGAAAATAGCGGTAGCTTCCAAGTTCTCAAGTTTAATTTAGGAGAACAACGACAAAGTACCTCAACCGCCGAAGTAAAAGTTTCTGCACCTTCGCACGATGTGATGGAAAGTATCATATCGCAACTGATTGACTTGGGTGCAGTCGATTTACCACAAGACGAACGCGATGCTAAATTAGAGCCTGTCTTGCAAGCAGGAGTTGCACCCGACGACTTTTACGTCACGACGATTTACCCCACCGAAGTACGGATTAATGGTGAGTGGGTACGCGTGCAAAATCAGCGGATGGATGGCGCGATCGCGATCAAGCGAATGGCTGATGGGATTTTGGCAAGATGTAAACTGCTACGTGACCTAGAAGTAGACGAACACGTTGTTGTTGATGTTCAAGGTATCCGTACAATTCGCAAAGCTGAATCGCGCGAACAACGCAACGCCCAAGAATTCAGCTTTATGTCAGCAGGTGTTTCTAGCGAACGTCGCGTAGAATTGGTTGTCGAACAAGTTGCGTGGGAACTGCGGAAAATCCGCGACCAAGGTGGTAAGGTTGTTGTAACAGCGGGTCCTGTGGTGATTCATACAGGTGGTGGCGAACATTTATCACGATTGATTCGTGAAGGTTACGTGCAAGCATTACTCGGTGGCAATGCGATCGCTGTCCACGACATGGAACAAAACATGATGGGGACTTCTTTGGGTGTCGATATGCAACGCGGAGTTGCAGTAAGAGGCGGACACCGCCATCATTTGAAAGTGATCAACATGATTCGTCGTTACGGCAATATTGCCAAAGCTGTCGAACAAGGTGCATTAAATAGTGGCGTGATGTACGAGTGCGTGCGTGCAGGTGTACCCTTCTCGCTTGCAGGTTCAATCCGCGATGATGGGCCATTACCCGATACGCAGATGGATTTAATTAAAGCACAACAAGAATATGCGCAATTACTGCAAGGCGCAGATATGATTTTGATGCTGTCTTCAATGCTGCATTCAATTGGTGTTGGTAATATGACACCCGCAGGCGTGAAGATGGTGTGTGTTGATATTAACCCAGCGGTAGTGACAAAGTTAAGCGATCGCGGTTCTGTAGAATCCGTTGGTGTTGTTACCGATGTCGGCTTATTCCTCAGCTTGTTGTTGCAACAATTAGATCGATTAACAAGTCCATATCATGTAGCTCAAATGGTTTAATCGACATTTTATAAGGTGGGCAATGCTCACCTTTTTTATTTAAATAAAAATTTGCTAAAAACTCTTTATGCAAGTATGAGTTAGGATATTATTATTAGTTCACAGACAATTGTACTTCGATAGTATTTAGCTGGTATTAATGTTAGTCTTAATCAACTTATTCCTCAGCTTATTGGTGCTGTAACTGAAGCAACTAACAAGCTATTACTATTTAAACAAAGTTGACCTTCTTTTTCTATTTACTCCTGCTGTTCTTCTTTGCTTTGTTTATCCTTTTGAAAATTTTGTAAGCTCCAAAATAAAAGAATCGCTTCACCTGCTTTTTGCGAAATTCCAAATTGCTGGTTCGGGTTTGGATTAAATGGAACCAATGATCCAACAATTGCAAAGCTTAGCAGAGCCATAGTGTTTGCAAACAGACTTGCCTCTTTTGCAAAATCAATTAATTCTTGATGACGCGTAAAACTTGACTTGGCACGATTAATTAACTTTTGATAAGGCAGGAACATATCTAAACTATTGAACTTTACTCTTAGGCTAACCGAGGTAAAAGTGATTAGCCAACCTATTATTTACAAGGTGTAATTATTATTAAAGTAATTTAAATAATGTACTTTAGAATACATTTTTATAGAAAAAGAATTATAGTTATGTCAAAACTGATTTGTTGTAGCGCAATAGTGGATAAAAGGCAATCTCTGCTACTGTAGCTATTTTGCCCATCGCACAAAACAAAATTCACATTCTCCGAGTAGTGCAATCAAGTAATTGCTCAGTCACCATAACCGATTAACCAAAATGCTTTTTATTAACAAAAACTGTTACTACCAAGTTGTAGTAGATTTAAATTGTAAAGCATCAGGAGAAGAAGACAACATGAGCATTAATATTAAAGAGCAATTATTAAAAGAGATAGAAAAAGCATCCGATTCCACCTTGAAAAAAGTGTTAGATTTTTTGCTGTTTATTCAGTTTAGAGAACTTCAGCAAGAACAGCTTGAGATTAGCTTGTTGAGTGAGTCGATTTTAGCAGAAGATTGGTTGACTCCAGAAGAGGATGAAGCATGGCAGCATTTGTAAAAGGAGATGTCGTGGTTGTCCCTTTCCCCTTCTCAGATTTAACCAGTACCAAAAGATGACCTGCTTTGGTGGTTGCTGAGTTAACGAGAAACGATTTGATTCTCTGCTTGATTAGTAGCCAAACTGCAAACGATAGTTATACAACATTAATTGAAGACGATAATTTTGAAACGGGTGGGCTAAGTAAAACCAGTTACGTTAAATCTAACCGAGTGTTTACCGCTAACGAACAAATTATTGCTTGTAAAGCAGGAACATTAACCCCGAAAAACAATGAGGTTATTGACAAATTGATTGCAATACTACAACAGTGAACTGGACTTTCTGTAAACTAGGTGCGATCGCTTCGGACGCTGCACTATGCGCGATCGCCTTACTGATAAAATTGTGTGTCTGCTGAATAGGTAAACTGAAGATAAAAGAGTGGTTTTCCTTAGCAGTATAGAATGGTGGAAAGGAGAGCAAAATGAGTATTTCTATCATCGATCAGGTCATTGAACACTTAAGAGCTATGCCACAGCACTTACAATGGCAGGTACTTGAGTTCACTCGGACGTTGGTAAAAGCTGAAGTTCGAGGTACTCCAGGACAGCAATTACTGCGTTTTGCTGGTTCAATTCCTTCTGATGATCTTCAGGCGATCCGCGAGGCAATTGAGCAAGACTGCGAGCGGGTAGACATCAATGAGTGGTAGGTATTTGTTGGATACTAATATCATCGAAGTAGTGATTTGCTGGAACTTACCAAAACAGGAGTAGAAAGACTGAAGCAATGACAACAGCGTAAATAAGTTAGCTACTAAAAGCTATGGGATAAAACTAACATTATGCTTAATACCATAAAACTGCCAATCGAAAAAATTGCTGCTAACAACGCGATCGCTGGCAAATTATCGAGTTTGCCCTATTTGGTTCGGTTCTGCGTGATGACTTTCGCCCCGATAGTGACATTGATGTAATGGTGCAATTTCACCCAGAGGCTCACCCCACTTTCGGTAGTCTAGACCAAATGGAAGCAGAGTTAAAAACTATTTTTCGCAGAGAAATTGACCTCATCACTCGTCAAGGAATTGAAACTAGTCGTAACTACTTACGTCGTCACGAAATCCTTTTACTCAGTTTGTTGGTACAACAACTCGATCGATTAACAAGTCCGTATCATGTAGCTCAAATGGTTTAATCGAGTTTATGTAGGGTGAGCATTGCTCACCTTATTTGTTTAAATTAAAATCTATAGCAGTTCAGGTTCAGTAATTTTTTAAGATTTCTTCTTAAGTTTTTTAAGATTTCCTCTTAAGTTTTTTTAAGATTTTTCTATAGATAAAGTGATATTTAGAAAGTTTCACAATAACATAACATCCAAATAGTTTCTGTATAATAAATGGTCATCTTACTGCATCGATAGGAAGGTGATTTCTATGGGAAATAGCGTTAATTTTTGTTTAGTAAACTTCGATAGAATCTGGCATTGAGTTAAGTGAAGTAACTGAACTACAGATATGCATAACTACTTCAATACATCCGTTACACAAAATACAGTTTTTTCTTGAAATAGCTGATTGTTAAGAATTTAAATCTTTCACTGTTGTCAAAATTTATCAAGTTGATTGTCAAGTAAAATTCACATATTCTTAGTAGCAACATTTAGTATCAACATACTGAAAGTATATGCCGAAGGTTATTTCAGTCCACTCTTATCGAGGCGGGACGGGTAAGTCTAACTTTACTGCTAACTTATCAACCACAGTTGCTGCTTTAGGCAACCGTGTGGGCGTCGTAGATACAGATGTTCCCTCGCCAGGGATTCATAGTTTGTTTTGTCTAGAGCCAGAGCAGATGGGCAAAACGCTGAATAACTACTTATGGGGGGAAAGTGCGATCGAGGATGCAGCTTACGATATCAGTAGCAATGTAGGGCTGAGTGGCAATGGAAAGCTATATCTGGTTCCTTCCAGTGTTAAAGCGGATGATATTGCCCGCATTTTAAAAGATGGCTACGATGTCAAGCAAATGAATGATGGCTTTCGTAGTTTAGTGAAAGCATTGCAACTAGACTACTTGTTTATTGATACCCATCCTGGTTTATCCAAAGAAACCTTTTTGTCGATCGCTATCTCTCACGTGCTGATCCTGATTCTGCGCCCCGATAAGCAGGATTACCAGGGCACGGCAGTCACAATAGATGTGGCACGGCAACTAAAAGTTCGCAAAATGCTGCTGGCAATCAATAAAGCGTACAGCAAGCTGAATATAGAAGCACTGAAACAGAAAGTAGAAGAAACTTACAACGAAACAGTGGCAGGGGTGTTTCCTTTGTCGGAAGATATAGTACAGCTTGCCAGTGAAGGCGTGTTTTGTGTGAAATTTCCAGAACATCCGGTGAGTCAAGAGTTCCGCAAAGTGGCACAGCAGATTGTGGAGGGAAAAGCGTAATGTCTAATTTAGGAGATTTGCAGTCGCTTGCCAGTTCGATCGCCGCCGTTACGTCTCCCTTTCGCAACTATCTCAATGACTTGTATGAGAAATATCGATCGCTCAATGAGGGTGCTGTTGCCGATTACATCCCTGAATTAGCTACAGCGAAACCAGAGTGGTTTGGTATATGTGTAGCAACACAAGATGGGCAGCTTTTTGAAGTGGGAGATTGTGAAAAACTATTTACGATTCAGTCAATTTCTAAAGCCTTTGTGTTTGGTTTGGCATTAGAAGATCATGGTCGCGAGTATGTCAACAGCAAAGTGAGTGTGGAACCGACGGGGGAAGCCTTTAATGCGATCGTGCTTGATGAACTCACCAATCGTCCGTACAATCCGATGGTCAATGCCGGAGCGATCGCCACTACCGACCTGATCAAAGGCAAAAATGGTACCGAACGCCTGAAACGATTACTGGAGATGTTTAAACGCTACACCGGACGAGAGCATGACATCAACGTGCCTGTCTTTTTATCCGAAAAGGCAACGGGCTATCGCAATCGAGCGATCGCATATTTAATGCTGAACTTTGGTATGGTCGGCGACAAAATTGATGAAACATTGGATCTCTACTTTCAGCAATGTTCGATTTTGGTGAATGCTAAAGATCTAGCAATGCTGGCAGCAACTTTAGCAAATGGCGGCATCAATCCTGTCACCAAAGAACGAGCGCTAGATGAACGCTATGTGCAAGATGTGATTAGTGTGATGCTCAGTTGCGGTATGTATGATGCCTCAGGCGAGTGGGCATATCGGGTGGGATTACCTGCTAAGAGTGGTGTGGGTGGTGGCATTACGGCGGTTGCTCCTGGGAAATTGGGCATTGGCACCTTCTCTCCACCGCTTGATGCGAAGGGCAACAGCCTGCGCGGAATTAAGGTTTGTGAAGACTTGTCAAAAGATTTTGGGTTGCATTTGTTTAATGTAGCCACCCCAGAACGCAACTTGCAAGAATGGATTGCGGGTGGGGATGGTATCAATGACTGGTAAGACTGCCAAGAACTTCCCAGGTAAATTTCGCCTCCGCACAACCCTAGTAGTGCCCTTCGTGTTGCAAATTATTGCCGCCTTCGGGTTGGTGGGATGGATTGCTTACCGCAGCGGACAACGGGCTGTCAATGATGTCGCCAGCCAACTTCGTACCGAACTCACCCATCGAATTACAGAAAGGCTAGAGTCTTATGTTGAAATCCCGAAGGCGATCAATCGCTTGAATGCGATCGCCTTTGCTCAGGGAGATATTAATGTCAGCAACCCTAAAGGCGAACACCTCTTTTGGCAGCAAATGCAGATTTATCCAACCTTGAGCTTTGTGTATTGTGGTGATGAGCAGGGTGGCTTTTTTGGCGTCAGGAGGTTTGCCGAGCAAGACAGCACAGAGGTTGTCCTGCAATTGAGCAATTCTGATACAAACTTTATTCGCCAGGGTTTCGGCTTCGACGCTCGAGGCAATCGCACGGTGCCAATGGGCAACTTCGATAAACCCTTTGATCCGCGAGTGCGCCCCTGGTATCAAGCAGCAAAGGCAACAGGTGGGGAAGTTTGGAGTGAAATCTACCTCGCCTTTTCTACCCTGTTTCCTACGGTGACAGCAAGTACTCCGGTCTACGATCAAGCAAACACTCTGATTGGGGTCTGTGCAACTGACGTTTTCTTGCCGCAATTGAGTATTTTCTTGCAAAATCTAGAGATTGGTAAGACGGGCAGCGCATTTATTATGGAGCGATCTGGACGATTGGTTGCTACCTCGTCTGTAGAATCGATGGTGACAGGAGAAGGAGAAAAAAGCGAGCGGCTATTGGCAACTGCTAGTACTAATTCAATCATTCGAGCCACAGCCGAGGATCTCAATCGTCGTTTTAGCAATCTCAACGAAATTCAATCTGTTCAACAACTCGATTTCAACCTGAATAGAGAACGGCAATACATCCAGGTGGTTCCCTTTCAAGACAGCAATTTGGATTGGTTGGTGGTTCTTACTATTCCTGAATCAGATTTCATGGCACAGATCGATGCCAGTCGCCGTAATGCGTTGTGGTTAAGCTTAGGAACGTTGGCTTCGGCGATCGCAATTGGCATCTTCACCTCTCGTTGGGTAACGAAACCGATTTACCGAGTTTCCCACGCTTCCGACAAGTTGGCTCAAGGCGAACTCAATCAGTATGTGAAACCTAGTCCTATTAGTGAACTGGATACGCTAGCAAGTTCGTTCAACACGATGGCAAAGCAACTACAGGAATCATTTGATGCACTGCGACAGAGTGAAGCAACGAACCGCGCCATTGTCACGGCTATCCCCGATTTAATGATCCGTGCCAAAGGAGATGGAACTTATTTGGAGATCATCGGTAGCGATCGCTTACGGGGAGTGCACGGAGTCAAACAATTTAGTCCTGGTAGAACTGTGCAAGAATCACTCCCGCCCGATTTGGCAAACCAGCGAATGCACTACATCCAGCAAGCCTTAACAACAGGTGAATTACAGATTTACGAGCAACGCATCACAATAAACGATCAAACCCAGGATGAAGAAGTCCGAATTTTAGTATTGGGAGACGATGAAGTATTAATTATGGTGCGCGATATCACCGATCGCAAGCAAGCCGAAGAATCGTTACGCATCGCCGAAGAAAACTATCGCAGTATCTTTGAAAATGCTCTAGAAGGCATCTTTCAATCTAGCCCTGAAGGTCGATTCATTAATGTGAATCCAGCATTAGCAAAGATTTATGGTTATGATTCTCCCAGTGAAATGCTCGAAAGCATCACCGACATTGGCAAGCAGCTTTATGTCGATCCAGAAAAACGATTTGAATTCAAAACATTGCTAGAAAAGCAGGATGCTGCAATGGATTTTGAATACCGCTGCTATTGCAAAGATGGCAGTATCATTTGGATACAGATTGATGCCCGCGCTGTCAAAGACAACCGCGGTAAGGTTCTCTACTATGAAGGCATTGTGCAAGACATTACAGACCGCAAACGTCGCGAAGATGAACTGAGACGGCAATTAGAAGAGTTGAGGATTGAAATTGACCAGAAAACTCGGGAAAAAGAAGTAGCAATGCTGACTGAAAGTAGCTACTTTCAGGAAGTGCAGCAAGAAATAGCGGAAGTAAACTTGGATGAATTTTGGAGTTAAGGGGTTATCTTGCAAGATAGTGAGGTGTTTTCCAACTATTGGTGGTGACAAAATTGAGCGATCGCGGTTCCGTAGAATCAGTTGGTGTTGCTACCGATGTTAGCTTATTCCTCAGTTTGTTAGTACAAAAAATCGACCGATTAACAAGTCCATATCACGTAGCGCAAGTGGTTTAATCGAGATTATGTAGGGTGAGCAATGCTCACCTTATTTGTTTAAATGATGAATTTATATTAATTGAATTTTATAAGTGTTAATTAACACAAGCGCTCTTTTATGAAGGTGAATTTCAAGGCGAGTTCACAAACATGGTTTGTTAGGACTGTTTTTTGTAAAACTATATTCAAATAGATTCTTAATAGAATAAATATTAATCATGATATCTAGAAAATCCATACTTTTTATGCCATATATGATAATTAGAAAGTTCCAATTTAATAAAGAGTTAGCTATCTTCGTTTCGGTCGTTGAGGTACAGTTTTGAGATAGTCGTTGGGAGTTCGATGAATGGCTAAGGCAGTTCTTTTCGATTTAGATGGAACGCTACTTGATCGCGATACATCAATTAAACAGTTCGTTGCTGCTCAATATGATAGGCTCATCACTCACTTGAATCACATTTCTAAAGCCAATTACATTAGTAGATTCATCGAATTAGATTGTCACGGTCATGTTTGGAAGGATAAGGTTTATCGAGAGCTAGTTGCAGAATTTGAGATTAGGGAGGTGAGTTGGCAGGCGTTGCTTCAGGATTATGAAACACAGTTTCAGGGTCATTGTGTCCCCTTTCCTTTTCTCGTTGAAATGTTAACTAGATTGAAACAACAAGGTTACTCGTTGGGTATTGTGAGTAATGGTTTGGGAACGTTTCAAACTCGTGCGATTGAAGGATTAGGGATTCAAGACTACTTTGAAGTGATCCTAATTTCTGAAATTGAGCAAGTGAGAAAACCGCAAGCAGAAATTTTTCACAGAGCCGCGAAGAGATTGGGAGTGATAGCTAAGAACAGTGTGTTTATTGGAGATCATCCTGAAGCGGATATAATGGGTGCGAAAAATGTAGAGATGAAGGCAATTTGGAAACGAAGTTTGCACTGGCAAGAGGCAAAAGGGGCAGATGCAATCATTGATGAACTTGACGAAATTCCTTCTATTCTTCAGCAATTTGAGAGTAGTTGCTAGACAACTAACAAAGCCTATGCACCTGACGGTTGAAGAGGGAGCGGTTAATTCCGATAGGCTGTGACAAAATTGAGCGATCGCAGTAGGACAAATCAGTTGTTAATCAAACTGATATACAGACAAAGTAGGAGCAGCGTGATTTGACTGCTCCCTAAAAGCAAGAAAGTTACTCAATGATTCAGTACAGAAAATGTTTTCTTGCTGTCTTTTTGTCCTCAGTAATGTGTGATGCCATGTCAGGCTAATGACAACTCAGAAGCTGCAATCATTTCAACTAGCGCTGACTAATTGTGCTTGCTGATAGTCGTGCTGGAGTTTACTATACATTTCCTCGCGGCGGTCGTACAAGCGCTTCAACGGACGCGGCTGACATTGATTCATCACGTAGGCGGTGATGATAGGTAATGCGATCGTACTGTCGGTATAGCAAACGAGCGTACTTGGTAACTCTTCAGGGTCAACTTTACCCCAGCTAACGGCTTCACTCGGAGTTGCGCCGGAAAGTCCACCAGTATCGGGGCGCGCATCGGTAACTTGGATAAAATAGTCGTGTCCGCGTTCTTCTAATCCTAAGACTTCATGAAGTTGCGGTTGCGTTTGCAACAGGAAGTTTTTCGGGCTACCACCACCAATAATCACAGCAGCGCTTTTCCCTTCAACATCAGAAATACCAGATTCGCGCGCGCAGTAGGCGATCGCCGCAGTTTCATTGACATCGATTGATGGATCGATCGTCATTTTAGAGCCTGATAAAGACAATGCTGCGACGTTCATACCAATCGAACTATCGCCAGGAGAAGATGTATAGATCGGAACGCCACATTCGTAAGCTGTTGCTAATAAACAGGAATGCTGCACGCCAACTTGTTTTTCGATTTCTCGGACGTATTTCCCTAGCAAGTTGTGGAACTCAGCGGTTCCCATACGTTTTTGAAACGGTTCGGCTTGGAGAATTTTGCGGATGAAAGCGTCGGTTTCGAGCAGGACATCATAATCAAAAATAATGTCATAGATGCGGATTGTACCTTGCTCGCGGAGTTTGACATCATCTAAAAAGGGACTGCTGCTATATAGCTTCATTCCCAAGCCGTAATGCAGATCGTGGTAGAGATTAGCGCCTGTACTAATAATCCAGTCAATAAAACCATGACGAATGAGTGGTGCAAGTGCTGAAACGCCAAAACCTGCGGGAGTCATTGCGCCTGATATACTCATGCCTACTGTGACACCTTCGCGCAAGACTTCGCGGCTAAGTAGTTGACAAATTTCGCGTAGTCGTGCTGAATTGTATGCGGTGAAGTAGTTATCAATTAATTCCACGACACCGATATCCGATGCTATTGGTACTGGTGCAATTTTTTTGCTAGGTATTGCCATGAATTCACTCCTATTGATGGATCGCCCCGATCTAATGTAGCTAGGTTTTGGCAATTTGTTGGAGGGCGCTTAGGTAGCGATCGCCTGCATCTTGACTAAAGCAAACTAAAATCACTTGTTCAAGAGTATAATTCTCGTTGAGAAATTGCTGAATCTCACTCACTGCGATTCGGGAAGCGCGATCTACAGGAAATCTATAAACACCCGTGCTAATTGCGGGAAACGCAATTGTTTGAATTTGATGTTCTAAAGTGAGTGCCAAGCTATTACGGTAACATCGCGCAAGTAGTTCATCTTCGCCTTGGCGTCCGCCCCGCCACACGGGACCTACAGTATGAATAACCCATTTTGCTGGAAGATTGTAGCCTTTGGTAATTTTTGCTTCTCCTGTTGCACAGCCTTGGAGTTGACGACATTCTTTGAGTAATTCAGGTCCTGCTGCGCGGTGAATTGCCCCGTCTACACCACCGCCACCTAACAGCGAGTTATTGGCAGCGTTGACAATCGCATCAACATTTTGTTGCGTAATATCTCCGATAATCACGTTGATTCGTTGATTCATATCAATTTTTCTTACTATTATAAAAATGTTTAATCGTACTATTTACACTCATAAAAAATGAACTTTAGCACTCTTTTGTTATTGTGAGATTGATATTTAAAAATATAGTAAAATCTGTTTAGTGAATTAAAAAGATACACATTTAATATAAATTGTTTTCCTAGTTATAATAAAAAGTAAAATTAAATATAAATAATGATAGTTTGCGTTATCGAAGTTCAGTAGTTATGATATATTTATTATTAATGAAAGTAATAATAAGTTATAAATGCAATTATTTAACCAATGACAGCAAACACTCCCACAAACTTAAATCCAGATATAGAAGCTGAACGCTTGAATCAAGAAGCAACGGCTTCATCATTAACAGAAGAACAGTATCAGCGCAAAATGCAGCGGCGTAAAGAAGTACAACAAAAGCGTGTCGCGCAAGCATCACAAGAGAAAGGCTTAATTATTGTTAACACTGGTAATGGTAAGGGAAAAACGACAGCAGCGCTTGGAATGGTGTTGCGATCGCTTGGTCATGGATATAAAGTAGCCGTTATTCAGTTTATCAAAGGCGCTTGGGAACCCGCTGAAAAAGCAGTTCTCAGTCATTGGAAAGATCAATTAACGTTTCACGCAATGGGTGAAGGCTTTACCTGGGAAACGCAAAACCGCGATCGCGATATCCAAAAAGCCAATGAAGCTTGGGAAACGGCGTTAAACTACATTCGTAATCCTGACTTTAGATTAGTACTGTTAGATGAAGTCAATGTCGCCATCAAATTAGGTTTTTTAAACGTTGATAAAGTTTTAGCTGGGATAGCGCAAAAGCCGAGTGATTCACACGTTATTTTGACAGGAAGAGGCGCACCCGCAGCTTTAATTGAATGTGCAGACTTAGTAACAGAAATGACTTTAGTCAAGCATCCGTTTCGCGAACAAGGTGTAAAAGCACAACCAGGAATTGAGTTTTAATATTAGCTTTGTTTTAGTAATACTTTAATTTGGATGGTGATTTTTACAAGCTTGTAATATTTGGCGATCGCTGTCACTAACTTCAGGAAGTTGGTAGTATTCTTGCAAAGCGACAGCATACGGGTAGGCGATCGCGTTTGCTTCTTCCCCTATTTGCGGTTTATTTCCTGCGGCGGCGATTTGTTGTGGGCTTTGCGGTGTTACTGATTCTTCTTCGACGCTGGGCGCATTCGCAACCATCAGCGCTAGTTCACCCGAATCGATATTACCAGCGAAGCAACTAAATTCTGAGTAAGGTAAATAAAATGCCCCTGTCACCTTACCTTGGTGTAATTCAAACACCATATATTCTTGCCCTAGTTGTTGTGGCTGCGGTGCTCTACCATATAAATACACACCGTCTTTTTGTGGTAATTTTCCGCGTAAAGCTTGAAAAGTATCTTTGTCTAATACTTTAGTAAGAGAATGATTCGGCGATGGAGTGGCGATCGCTAAGTATGTTCCTGATGTTACCTCACTCGTAATCATGCCCATTCCCAAGAGTAAGCTAGCCAGTGGAACTTGCAGCGATAAACGACATAATGATAATAACTTATGAACTTTCATTTATAAAGTAGGGGCATTATTCAGCGTTACTTAAAGCATAGCTAATTAGTTATATCTAATTGTTCCTTCAAAAGTTGGACTTTATCTTCAACAGAACTTAAACACTAAATCAAGAGAATCTTCTTTTAGGTAAATAGACAAAACTAGAACAATAAGGGAATAGTTATTTCTACAAAGGCAATTAAGCAGTTTCCAGAAATGTTATGTCATAGTCAAGAGATGGTCTAGCAGCAATTGATAATAGCTGCCAATATACAACAAATGACACAAAGCACTAAAGCTAGTAGTGATACTGCACCATTATTTTGCCATTAAAGTATACGCACCCTTGGCATTTGGTAGAGGATCTTGCGAATAGATCGCGTCTAATCCAAAAAGACTAAGAATCTCCATTGCCCTTTGCAGTTGTTCACTGGTAATATGTTTTTTCCAGCTGTCTACTACATTCCCTGTAGTAATAATCGCACTTTCTTTTCTACTTGTAGCCGAAGGTTTGTTAAGAGTTGCAAAGACCGTATCGTCAAATTTTTTGCCTAAAAATTTAAATAAGCTTTCAATTTCTGCTTTAGGATCTTTACAAAAATTTTCGTAGAATGCTAGATGAATTTCTCCTGGCGCAAACTGTCGCAAAGGAACATAATTTTCTAAGCACCATAGAAAAATCTGCTTTTCAAAATCAGTTTTAGCTGCTTCAATTTCGTGTCTAAACGGCTGTAAAAAGTCTTCGACTAATTCAGGTTGTGCTAATAATTCGTCGAGATGATCGCCCCATCCTAAGTGAAGTTTTGAGTTAACGACAGCACAGGGATGTCGAAATAATAGAGTAATCGGAACTTCAGGAAAGTGCTGATTTAGCCATTTTAATAAGAAGTTTGCCCGAATATCCTTAACCATCCGTTTATGACAGAATCTTTTTTGATTAAATTGATCTGTCCATCTATTTCTGATTTTGCCGGATAAGATATCTTTTGTTGGTTGAATAAATTCTTGTTGTTTATTATCTGGTCTTAAGTATTGTCGGTATCTAAAATGCTCAACCTTACTAACTTTGTAAGGGTGGAAAGGTTCAAAAATATCTCGATAATTATTATTGTAGTTAATTATAGAAGAAACCCAAGTTGTTCCACTTCTTCCAGTTCCTGCTAGAAGAATTGCCTGTTTATAATCTGAATTTAACTCTAAAAAAAAATTTGACCAACGCGTATTTTTTATCATTCTTATGATTATATGTTTTATATATTCTTAGTTAACTGAGAATAGAGTTCTATGTAACGCTTAGCTTGTAGTTCTAGAGGATATTCTTGAAGTGCGATCGCCCGACAATTGTGGCGCATCTGTTCCCGCAAATTTTGCGCTTCTAAAAGATATATAATACCCTTGGATAGATCTTGAGCATTTTCGGGTTCAGCTAAGTAACCTGTAACCTCAGGGCGCACGAGATCGGGAACACCACCAATTTTGCAGGAAACTATCGGCGTACCACAAGCGATACTCTCTTGTAAGGTTAATGGTAAATTATCTGCGCGCGTAGGAAAAACAAATAAATCAGCAGCTGAATAAGCAGCTACTTTTGATTCGTCAGTGGTAAGATAGCCCAGGTCAATTGTTGGCATTCCTACAGTTTGAGCAATTGCAGCACCACTACTACCAAAGATGAGCAATACGGTTTCAGCTTTTAAGCTACTCGGTAAATTTTGCAATGCTTGCGCTAATAAATCTCCTCCCTTGCGACGTTCAGTTACGCTATCCGCAGCGAACATCAGTACTTTTTTACCTTTTGGTATTCCTAAGTGTGCTTTACACTGTTCGGGATCGCGGGGTTGATAGGTTTGGGTATCGATACCATAGGGGATATGATGAATCGGAAAGCGACTGAGGATACTTTGCTTGGCTTGTTCGTACAGCCATCGACTCGGCGCAACTATATTTAAATTCGACTGACGATAAACCCAGTTTTTCAGTTTCCACTCTATGTGAGTATTATCTTTTTCAATTTTTGGATAAACCTGGGGATAAGGACATTTTCCGCAACCTGTTTTCCAGCGATCGCAGTCATAGCTGTATGAGCAATGTCCGGTAAAACTCCACATATCATGAAGTGTCAAAACTGCTGGCTTATGCTTTGTTAATCTTGGTATTGCTAAATAATTGAAATATCCTGTATGTAAGTTATGAAGGTTAAGGACATCAGCATCTTGATAAATTTTATATTTAGGAATATTGAATGTACTTAAAAAGTGAATATAATTTAAGCCTAAAGGTTTAGATATACGACGATGTAGTTGGTTTTCTATATAGTTTTTTTCGGGGGTAACAGTTACGCGCTCAGTTGTTTGTGCTTTTTTAACTAAAAGGCGAGAATCTATTCCTTGAGCTAGCAAACCTTGATGCAATCTATAACCGGCAATTGCTGCTCCTCCACTTATATCAGATTGATTTATATGTAGTACATTCATTGGCTGTTAAGGGAGAATAGAAGACTCATGCTGCTTTAACGCTTGTTGGAAAAATAATTCATAGCTTTTAACACAGTTTTCAATATTAAACTTATCAAAAGCTTGTTTCGCAATTTGAGAGTGTTCTTCACGGAGCGATCGATTATTAATGTATGCCAGCATAGCATCAGCGAGAGAAGAGACATCGGCTTTACCCGCTTGGCGATTAATGATAAAGCCTGCTGTTTGATCGTTGTGCTTGATCATTTCAGGGATTCCTCCCATATCAGTGGCGATCGCTGGTTTCCCAAAAGACAAATATTCAATGATCGAGTAGGGAAGGCTTTCACCGTCAAAATAAGTGGGTAACACCCCAACATCAAAACACTCGATCCAATAATTAGGATCAGCAGAGTAGCCGACAAAGTGTACTTTAGCAGCTTTGTTAGCGAGTGATGCTTTTAAATTTTGCAGATACTCGCTGTCACCGACAAGAATTAAGTGTACTTCTTGCTGAGTTGAATACATTACTTGTTCAAATGCTTGAATTAACTCGAACCAGCCTTTTTCAGGAATTCCTCTAGCCACCATACCAAAGACAAGCGCCTCTTTTGGTATCTTTAGTTTCTCTCGTCCAGAAACAGGATATTGAACCGCCTGAGGTTCTGCAACACCGTTATAGATTTTTTTTATAGGCAAGTGATTTGATACATACTGCGAAATTGCTGTAGCATTATCTTCAGACAAAACAACGATTCCGTTAATTCGATTAAAAATTTTATCAGTGCTACTGCGATCGCTCAGTTGTTGTTCTATAACATATTTATAATCGCCATGATCGGTAACAATAATAGGGATAGATGCTGTTTCTAAAGTTTCTACAACGAAGTTATCGGCGTGATAGAGATGACTATTCACTAAGTCAATATTGAGTTTTTTGAGAATATAATTGAAGTGTAATTTCCGTAAATCCTCCCGAAATTTTATTTTTCTACCGATTTTTGCTGTCCAGCGCTCTACTTTTGATAAAGCTCGATTAAGTAACGTGCGCGATGAAGGAGGAAAGAATGAAATAACTTTAACAGTATCAGGAAATCTATCGATTAAAGAATTATCTGTAATTGGGAAGAAATTACAGTTATAAACATAGACAGCGTGATCTTTAGCTAGACCACTTGCTAATCGAATCACAAAGGTTTGCGCACCTCCGGTCATTAAATGTGAAATAGTAAAGAGGATTTTCATACATTACTCGGTCAAAAGGCAGGAAAGATAGACTGACGTATTGAGCTTAATTAAGCTAATTGAGTAGACATGGGTGTATTTTGTAATGTTACAGGATGCCTTTGACGCATGAGATATGCAGGCCAACGAAAACTGAGGTATTCTCGCGCTAGGCGTCGTATATAGCGAGTGCGTCGTACTTTAAAATAAACTAAACCTTCCCAGTACTCTAGATCGTTAACTAAATTCTTCTCCCGACAAATCGACCAAACTCTGACAGCTTCAGAGGTAGACTTTACATAAGTTGACCATTGCGTTGCCAGCCAAAAATAAAGTCCGGCGACAAGATAGCGGCGGTACGAATTGAGCAATTGTGCTTTGGAAAGCATCGCATAAACATCCGCGATCAGTTGTTCGTTAGAAAGCAGATATTCCGCCGTGATTCCTTTTTTACCAATGGAATCTCGCTCTTTTACAGGCATTCGCCAAAAACAATCGAGTTGAGCAAATCGTTTGTACTTTAATCCTTTAACTAATGCGCGTAGATGAAATTCCCAGTCTTGCCAAATGATCAGGCTTTCGTCCCACGATCCTAAGCGTTGTAATGCTTCTTTTTTCCAAATGGGACTCGTTGTTTGCCAAGGAACATCTAAAGATAAAAAACGATCGAGGTCATTTTCTTGGTCTTGGGTTTCTCGATTCCACAACAAGGCGCGATCTCCTGGGCGATCGCAAAACACCTGACAAGCAAATACCCCAAAGTCTAAATCGGGGTGATTATCCATAATGGCAACGCGTTTTTCTAAGCAGTGTGGCGCTAAGCAATCATCCGAATCTAGAAAGATGATATAGTCGCCTGTCGCGTGAGAAACTCCTACATTACGCGAGGCGGGCGCACCTGCATTACCTTGAGTGCGTCTGATAAAGCGGATACGCGGTTCTTGCTTTGATAGTGCCAACATTTGCGCTGCGGTTTCGTCGGTTGAACCATCGTCAACGACTAGCGTTTCCCAGTTGGCATAAGTTTGTCTGCGGATTGATTCAATTGTTTCTAATAAAAGTAAGTAGCGGTTCTTGGTAGGAATAACAATCGAAACCTGCGACGAACTTTGATTTTGTCCTATTTGATTGTTCCCATGAAGACTCATGTGATTAACTGCTGTAGTCGTGAATAGAAGTTGGAGTCTAAATAGTACTGTCGTTGCGAAATGTCTTTTAAAGTGCGCTGCACTTATCCTGCTTGGCTGTATTCATGCTGCATTTGGTGGTACTTCCAAAGTTCGCCACGTTTGTCGAGTAATTCCTGATATCCTCCTTGTTCAACGATCCGACCTTGTTCTAAAACAACAACTTTGTCTGCACGAACAATTGTCGATAAACGGTGCGCGATCGCAATCACGGTTCTCCCAACAGCTAGCTTTTCGAGTGATTGTTGAATCAATCGTTCCGATACCGAGTCTAAGGCACTTGTTGCTTCATCCAGAATTAAAATTTCTGGGTTGCGCAGCAGGGCCCGCGCGATCGCAATTCGCTGGCGTTGACCTCCTGATAAACGAACGCCGCGATCGCCTAACTGTGTTTCAAATCCTTGTGGCAACTCCTGAATAAACTCCA
This sequence comes from Gloeocapsa sp. PCC 7428, assembly GCF_000317555.1. Lineage (GTDB taxonomy): Bacteria > Cyanobacteriota > Cyanobacteriia > Cyanobacteriales > Chroococcidiopsidaceae > Chroogloeocystis. The sequence goes on along the minus strand of NC_019745.1, from coordinate 985,174 downwards.
ACGCATTAGCAAGCTTTGCTGCTTCAACAACGGCTGCATCGTCTACACCTTCTAAGGCATACGCAATATTCTCACGTACTGATGTGTTGAAGATATAAGTGTCTTGACTGACAACAGCTAATTTATTGCGGATAGTGTAAACATTGAATTCTCGCAAATCAACGCCATCGATTAACACTTGACCATGCGTAGGATCGTAAAATCGAGGAATCAAATCGGCTAAAGTACTTTTACCTGCGCCGGATGCTCCAACGAGCGCTGTCATCTTGCCTTTTTCAATTGTCAAATTAATATTATGTAAGACAATTTCATCGGCATCGTAACCAAAATCTACTCCAACAAACTCAACTGCGCGCTTCAACCCCACAAATTTTTTGTTGCCATTATGAAAGAATGGCTTATCTTCAGTTTGCAGTAATTCTCTGATATTATTGAACGATCCTTGACAATTGCTTAGCTGTACTCTGGCACCATCAATTTGTCGGCGCAGTGGCATAATTCGCAATAATACAAACAGAAAAGTTAATAGCGAGGATACTTGCAGTTGACCGCTAGGAATTAAGACTGAAAATGCTAATAGCAGCATCCCAACCAAAATTGCTGTTGCAACACCTTCAGAAAGTGGCTCAATGACTGATGAAACTGATACAGCTTTAGTCGTAGCTTTGAGAAAGTTAGAATTAGCTTCATCAAATCTTTTTCTTTCAAAGTTGTACGCCGCAAAAGCTTGCACTGTACGAATGCCATGAATGTATTCGAGCGAAATCGAAGTATACTGCCTTGCGGCTCTTGTTCTTTCAAAACTTGCCTCGCGTACGCGCCCCAAAAGTGCTGTCATGCCTACGGATACTAAACTAAAGAGCAGAACAGTAACAATTGTCAGTTGCCAAGACAGCAAGAGCATCGAAATAATGTAGACGAATAATATCGTAAATTTTGTCAGGATTACCGATACGAAATTAAATGCCTGCATTAGCTGCATGATCTCAGTCGTAATGCTGTGTACCAAACCACCAGACCTTGTTTTGGCAAAGTACCGTAAGCTTAATGATTGAAATAATTCAAATACTCGCTTGCGCAGGAAATAAACTAACTTAAATTGGGCAATTTGCGTGTAGAGGCGACCCAAATAAGTAAAGAGCGATCGCAAAAGAGTTGTCAATAAAATTAAGCCACATACTCGATAGACACGCTCAGAAGCAGGCACATTAACACCCAAAAACCATATATCAAACCACTCGATTCCGGTGCGAATTGGTTGAGCGTTTGGATTCGTTAGATTTTGCAAAAACGACAGAATAAATCCTACTCCAATGCCTTCAAATAGTGCAGCAACTATAGTAAAGACGATCGCTAAGACTGCAATACTCCGAAAATTGCGGAATTCTCTAATTAAAAAGTAGTTCTCTTGCCAAAATTTTGTAGCACTTAACAAATTGCGGAATGGTTGCGAAATTCTGGAGTTCATTACTTATAGATTTGCAGTAGGAGTAAATTTATAGCCGATGCTGATATCAGCAAAAGTTGAATAGAAATGAGCACTACAATAACATTTTTTTATTGAGCTTATCTTTTCTGTTATAAGTAGTGCTACCTAAAAAATCAAATAGATACTTTAGCTGGCATTGTGAAGCTTTAGTTGGAGGGTTGGACATAACTACTTGTGAAAACACTCCGTGTGCCGCTATTGTTAACAATTTTTTAATTACAGACAATATATCACCGTTTAATACACGGTGCAACGTATTATAATATACAAATAATTACATCAAAGTATTTTTGCTGCTACCAATCGCGGCTTGGTTGACGAAGTTGGTACTACATCCTCCGCTATTCAAAAATTGAGGAAAGCGATTTTTAAGTATCTCAGCGATCGCTCTTGCGTAAGATGACACAAAAAAGCAAAGTAAGTACATAGTCTGAAAAACTCAACCAACCTAGGGATTGCATAGTTAAAATAGCTGGACTGCATAGGTCTTCGCCGAAAGCTGTGTGACAGTTTCTTGTATGACAATAAGTCAAAGTAGAATATTTTTGAAAAAATACTGCGAGTTAATGATAATGCTGTCAACCGCTGAGTTGTTTTTTAAATGCATCACAAGTTAATTTTAACCAAAGGATCTTAACGCAGATGGCATCCATGCTTATTAATTGTAAGTACAAATTTAGCAAACGATGATTTCTGATAGTTTATTAACTAAGTTCAAACTCAGAAAGTTGTAGCGGCGACAAAAAAGGGCTTTGTGTCGAAGCAGGACTTAGAAAACACTGTACCAACCTACAATTTAGAGATAAAACAGGGTTTCTCTGTTCCCGAAAACATGATATGCAGCTTATTGTGGTTCAGGGATTGTGTAATGGCTAAAGTTCGTCTAGAGGATATTAAACGCAAGTTCAACAACGTCACTGCAATCGAGGATATTACGTTTGAAGTTCCTGACGGAGAATTTTGGGTACTTGTCGGACCCTCAGGATGTGGTAAGTCTACAATTTTAAGGACGATCGCTGGACTAGAAACAGCAACAAGCGGGAACTTATACATTGGGGATGTGCTTGTCAACACTATTCCTGCGCGTCAACGCGATGTCGCGATGGTATTTCAAAATTACGCACTGTACCCGCATATGACAGTCGCAGAAAATATGGCTTTTGGGTTGCAAATGCGCAAAGTGGATGCAAAAATAATTCGCCAAAGGGTAGAAACCGTCGCGCGATCGCTGTCCCTCGAACATCTTTTAGAACGAAAACCCAAGCAATTATCTGGAGGACAACAACAACGCGTCGCACTAGGACGCGCGATCGCCCGCGAAGCGCAAGTATTTTTATTCGATGAACCTTTGTCTAATTTAGATGCGCAGCTACGCGACGATACTCGTGCAGAATTAAAACAGTTGCATCAAAATTTGGGCATCACGACAGTTTATGTCACGCACGATCAAGTTGAAGCAATGACTTTAGCGGATCGCATTGTCGTCCTCAACCAAGGTAGAATTCAACAAATCGGAGAACCGCAAAGCGTTTACGCTCAACCTGCAAATCGCATGGTTGCAACTTTCTTGGGCAATCCGCCGATGAATATTTTACCTGCAAAGTATAAAAATGGAAACTTTGTAGTTGAAAATCAAATTATTCCTTGTTCAATGCACGTTCGCAATGCCTTACGCTTAGTTGAGGGACAAGCAGTAGATTTAGGAATTCGTCCAGAAGATTTATTTATTAACGAACCACAAAAAAACCAAGAGGTGATTGCTTTAACAGTTGAAGTTAAGGTAGTAGAACCGTTGGGGCGAGAAACTTTAATTCGTGCGAGTCTACTAGGTTCGAGCGTGCAAGTCAATATTCAACAGGCGGGCGCAATCCGTTTACGCTTAGGCGATCGCTTATCACTAGGGCTTGATGTGAACCAGCTATTTATCTTTGACTCAAATACAGGCGATCGCTTATATCCGTGTTAGTTAACTTCCAATAACTTTTCCATACGGATGAGGTATTCATCCTCTGCTATGGGCTTGTAACCTAGTCTTTGATATAGTCGTTGGGCAGGATTTTCTTTAAATACACTCAACTGGATGCGCTGTAGGTTCTTTGTCCTCGCGATGTTCTCTATGTGTTGTAGCAATGTTGTACCATATCCCTGACCGCGAAATGATACTACAAGCTGAATAGTATGGATATAGAGATAATCGCTTGCTTCTCGAATTGAAAAAAAGCCAATGAGTTTACAGTTGCCATACACCATCGTGTACATTTCTGGACGCGGTTCTTGTTGGTGAAGTTCTTCATCCCAACCAATGGTACGACTTATTACCAAATAAAAATTTTCTCTAGTTAATGACCGGATGAATGCGCTATGCACTTGGGGATTACAAGGAGTAAAAGTAAGTTGTAAATCCAAGGAGTTTCCAAGCATTGCGATCGCCTCTTACATACTCTAGAACTTACACAAGAACGCGCTGAAACTTTTATCCTTTGCGTCCTTTGTGTCCTCTGTGGTTCGTTTTTTCATACTTTTGCGTAAGTTCTTATTATTCCTCAAACCAGATTTGCTTGTAACTTTTCCTGTAGCTGATTTGGAGCAAAGGCACCGTATTCAGTAATAATTGCGCTAATCAAATCTGCGGGAGTGACATCGAATGCTGGATTGTAAAACTCAACTCCTTCGGGAGTAATTGTCGTGTCACCAATTGCATATATTTCGCTTGCGTCGCGTTCTTCAATTGGAATTTCGCTACCACTTGCTAACGCAAAATCAATCGTTGAACGCGGAGCCGCAATAAAAAACGGGATATTATGCGCTTGAGCAACAATTGCTAAGCTGTAAGTACCAATTTTATTCGCGGTGTCGCCATTCGCCGCAATTCGATCCGCACCGACAACAACAGCATGAATTAATCCGCGTTGCATACAATGTGCTGCCATACTATCGGTAATCAATGTAACGGGAATTCCGTCTTGAACGCATTCCCACGCCGTTAGTTTTGCGCCTTGTAAGCGCGGACGTGTCTCATCAGCATAAACTCGCGCTAATCTCCCTTTAGCCCAAGCACAACGCACGACGCCTAAAGCTGTACCATAGCCTGCTGTTGCTAACGCACCTGCGTTGCAGTGTGTGAGGATATTCAGTTTTTCTGGAGTAGAGGGTAAAACTTCTAAACCGCGATCGCCGATTGCTTGACACGTTTGCAAGTCTTCGGCATTAATTGTTTGTGCGGTTTGCAGCAAAGCTTGTTGAATTTCTGCAACTGAACCTAATGTTTCATACGCTGTTTTTAACATTCGGGCGATCGCCCAAAACAAGTTAACCGCCGTCGGACGTGTTGCGCGTAGCATCACGGCGACTTCTTCTAGCTGATGCAAAAATTCGTCGCGATTTTGAGTCTGGATAGCGCGCGCCCCTAAATACATTCCATAAGCTGCTGCAACCCCAATCGCAGGCGCGCCTCGGACAATCATTGTTTTGATCGCCTGCGCCATATCTTCACAGCGGTGAATTTCGACAAATCCATACTCGTGGGGTAGCCGCGTCTGATCGATCAGTAAAACTGAGTTTTCATACCAAACAACGGGAAAAACTTGAGAGGGGCAAGAGGACATAGTTCGAGGCTCAAAAGTGCGCTAAGCAAGAGAATTGTCTTCAGTTTAATTAAAAGATGGATCTCAGCTTTGATGTGTGTACGGGCGCACAAGTGTACGCCCATAAATTTCCTTTAGCTTACCGACGAAAGTGTTTTGTTAAAAAAGGCTTTTAACACTTCTTGGGCAATTTGGGGACTGGTTAAACCCAATTCTGCCTTAGACTGATCGGGGGAAGCATGGTCTACTAAGGTATCAGGTATGCCAAATCGCTTGACAGGTACGACAACATCTGCATCAAGCAGCGCTTCCGCTACTGCCGAACCAAAGCCACCCATCAGACAACCTTCTTCCAACGTCACAACACGTCCGATGCGTTGTGCCAATGGTAGGATCAATTCGGTATCAAGTGGCTTAGCAAACCGCGCGTTGACGACTGTTGCTTGAATGCCATGTTCGCTGAGAATTTCAGCTACCTGCATTGCTGGGTACACCATTGAACCAAATCCTAAGAGCAAAACATCGTCGCCATGACGTAGCGTTTCGCCTTTGCCGATTTCTACTGGTTCCCAACCTTCTTCCATCAAAGGAACACCGTAGCCGTTACCGCGAGGATAGCGCATCGCGATCGGACCATTGGTGTAGTTTACACCCGTGACGACCATCCGCTGTAACTCGGCTTCGTCTTTAGGTGCCATCAACACCATGTTAGGTAAGCAACGCAAGTAAGCAATGTCATACATTCCTTGATGCGTCGGACCATCTGCGCCGACAATTCCTGCACGATCCATGCAGAAGAACACAGGTAAGTTTTGGATGCACACATCGTGAACAATCTGGTCGTAGCCGCGTTGCAAGAAAGTTGAGTAGATCGCAACGACGGGGCGCATTCCTTCACAAGCTAAGCCGGCGGCTAAAGTGACGGCGTGTTGTTCCGCAATACCAACATCGATATACTGCTGGGGAAGTTTCGCTTGCAATTTGTCGAGTCCTGTCCCTGTAGCCATTGCGGCTGTAATTCCCACAATTTTAGGATTATTTTCCGCAAGTTTTACCAAAGCATGAGCAAAAACTTTGGAGTATCCAGGGGGTTTCGGTTTACTCGAAGGAATTGCTTTACCTGTTGTCAGGTTAAACGGCGACTGCGCGTGATAGCCTACTTGGTCTTGTTCGGCGATCGCATAACCTTTACCTTTGACAGTCGCGACATGAACAAGTACCGGTCCGCCAATTTTGTGTGCTTGCTTGAAGGTCGTAATCAGTTCTTCTAAGTTATGCCCATCAACAGGACCCATGTATGTAAAGCCTAATTCTTCAAAGACGGCTCCAACTTTGGGTACTGCTAGCCGCTTCATTCCCTCTTTAAACCGTTCGAGTTCGGTTTCTAAGGAATCGCCGACAAAAGGAATTTGTTTTACTTGTTCTTCTAAATTATCGGAAAGAAACTGAACTGGCGGACTTAAACGCATTTTATTCAAATGGCGCGAAATTGCACCTACATTCGGAGAAATTGACATTTCATTGTCGTTTAACACCACAAGTAGGTTGGTTTTTGGCAAGTGTCCTGCATGGTTAATCGCTTCTAATGCCATACCACCAGTCAAGGCACCATCACCAATGACCGCAGCAACTTTGAACTTTTCGCCTTTTAAATCGCGCGCGAGTGCCATGCCCAAAGCAGCCGATATGCTTGTGGAAGCATGACCCGCGCCGAAGTGATCGAAAGGACTTTCACAGCGCTTTAGATAGCCTGCTACACCGTCCTTTTGCCGCAGTGTATGAAATTGGCTATAACGACCAGTAATTAGTTTATGTGGATAGGCTTGATGACCTACATCCCAAATGACTTTATCTTGGTCGAGGTCTAGGGTCTGGTAAAGCGCTAGTGTTAATTCCACCACACCTAATCCAGGTCCAAGGTGTCCGCCACTCGCCGCCACGGTCTGCAAATGCTTATCCCGAATTTGACGGGCGATTTGCTGCAATTGGCGAATCGATAAGCCGTGCAACTGGTTAGGATGGGTGATTTCACTCAGGTGCATATTCGGGGTACTCTCTGGCTTTGATCTTTAATGATTGTCCCATTAAAAATCCTACCCAAACTCACGGGGATCTGGTACGTTTTGCTGTCAGCGATCGGCTAGTCGTCCGCAACAACAAACGCAATGACAATACAAAAGCGAGCAAAGCAATTCATTGTTAAAGTTTCAATTGTTCGGATAATGTTATTGTTCTTGGTCAGTATATTTTTAAGCTTTGTATCATTTTGTGAGATGTACGTAATTACACATAGATAATTTATGCAAATCAGTAAGTTTCCGGTTGGCAGTAGCAGCCATAACTTACCAGATTAAGTTAATCATGAGGTCAATCTTTTGGGAAAAACAATTTATAGCCCAAAGCAATTATTTGCTTTTGCAATTCCTATTTGCAGCTTATTTGTACCGTCGAATCTCGTTTGGGCAGGGGCTACTTTACAAACTCCGCAATCTACGTGTACAGGTTTAGACTGTGGTGGTTCTTCAATTACGGGTAATTACGTATATGAACAACCTTTTACCCAAGGCATCCCATTCAACGTACAATTGTTCAGGGCAGGTAATGAATGTTTAAGAGTGGCGGTAACTTCTCAGAACGTGGATACCGAGCTTGCACTCATTTCGCCTGATAATCAATTTTGGGTCAATGATGACTTCAATGGACTTCGTCCGCGAATTGTCGCGCTCACTTCTATCCGTGGATGGTATACGCTGCAAGTGACTCGATTTGACGGGCGTGGTCCTGGAGGTCAATTCACTTTCAAGTACGGGCGCTATCCATTAAGTAATCCTAACTGCTCGAACCCCACAACTACACTCAACTTTGTAGAACAAAATTCTACTCAAAAATAGTTTTAGTTCGTAACTATAAGTAACAACTCTATAAGTTGAGCAAATGCTCGATTGTTTTCGCTTAGCTGATGACAGCTTTAGTACTGCTAGCCTGGTGAGTCTAGTCGCCTTGCTTCTGCTTGTAGAGAATAAATTTAGGCTTAACCAACTCGCTGATGACATACCCCTTTTTCAGGCTTGAGAGAGGGGTTTATAGCCTTTGTTGACTTGCAGGATGCACCTGGAGACTTGATTTGTTTAGTTGAAGTGTGCCTTGTCCTCTTATCTGCACTGATTGAGTTTGTTCAAGTTTTTGTCAAAAATATACTGACTCATTTGAAACGCGTGATGCTGTTTGTTGAGGATGCGTCCTTTATTCCTTTTATATGGATGGCTTTGCTAGTAATTTCTCTAGTTGAATATTTAAAATAAGGTAATATATCCTACTCGCGAATGTAGCCAATTCAGTAATTCTGAGCAAAATGGCAGGGCGTAGATAATTCTTGCATTCAGTCACATCCTCGACAAGTTGATTTTTCGTCATAACTTTTAACTGCTAGCTAATATTTATCAGCTAAAGCGATAAATACGGAAATTGTTCATAGCTACACTTTATATATTCCTCGCCTCTATATGTAAAAATATTAAATTATCAACACTGCGATTTCACTCAATTGCGCTGTTTCTACTGAAAACTGACCAAGTAAACTACGTGCTTACGTATAATTGCAAAAAAACTTACATAAGTATAAAATTTAGCATAATGTTACAAAAAATCATCAACTTCTGCTCCAATGCTTAGACGCTTTAAACAATTTAATCAACGTCTTCGGCGAGAATTAGCGGTTTTTAAGCCAGAGATAATAGGAATTATTAATGACCGCAAAGAATATCAACGTCAACCGCAGAATTTGTTTACTGAGCAAGGCTATGAGGTGATTCCGGATTTTTTGGATAAGCAAGAATGCGATCGCTTAATCAAGGTTGCGGATTCTTATATCAATAATCAAAGCTATGTCATTGCTGGAGATTGCTATTTACTTTGTCGAAAAGATATTCATGATGTAGACTTGGACGTTCAACAGATTATGAATGCCCAAGAGATTGACGATCAACTCGCACAATTATTCAATTCACACATCATTGAAGACATTTTTGAAGCGCGTATTGGTGAACGTGTTGTGTTGCGCAATATCTCAATCAAAATTGATAATCCAGATACAAACTCCAAACGCGGATATCATACTGATACTGTGACAAAAACAGTATACAAAGTCTTTATTTATCTCACTGATGTCAACGAGTGTGGTAATGGACCGTATACGGTGATACCAGGTTCGCATCGACATACATACCGAAGAATCATCAATTATTTCTATGGTTGGATAAAGCAAGTACTATACGGTTCAAAACATAGCCGCAACTACAAAGAAGATATTCAACTTCTATATAGCGATCGCCAAGGTGTACCGCTATTGGCTAAAGCAGGAACCATGATCATATCTAATCAACAAATAGTACATAAAGGATGGCACCAGCAAGACAAGAGTACCCGCTACGCGCTAGTTTGCTACGTCATCCCTGCGAAAGATTATCGCGGTCAACGCTTCTCTTTTGGCAGAACCGCATTGCAAAAAGGTGTAGAGGTTATTAGTAGTTAGTGGCTAGTGGCACTTTGGCAAGTTCCTAGTCACTCATCACTAGTTACTAATCACCACTTTTATCATCGCTCATCAACCGGATTTAATATCACTCGTTACTCTAGAGCGTGCAATCCTATATCTGTGTTAGCCGATGAACTAAGGCTTTGCCAGCAAACTTCGGTAAAGCCGACATGCGTCGCCAACGCCAAGGTTCTTGATACAGGCGATACAACCACTCTAAATGATTATCGCCTAACCAAGCTGGTGCTCTCGATTTGACACCTGCCCAAATATCAAAGCTACCGCCAATTCCAATCCAAGTTGCTTGGGGACACAAGTGGCGATTTTGTGTAATCCATAATTCTTGACGCGGGACTCCCAATCCTACCAAAATTAATTTTGGTTGTAGCTTTTGTAACGTTTGCGCTAATTTTTCGGATTCGATGGGTGACAAGTAGCCATGTTCAGTCCCAACGATTTGGAGATGCGGCGATCGCTGTTGCCAAGTTTTGGCGGCTTTGGCGGCGACTCCTGGCGAACCGCCGTAAAAAAATACAGGGGACGAATTTGGTGTTTGCCCTAAATTGTGCAAAAGTAACTCTGCAAGCTCAATTCCTGGACAGCGCTGGATGCGTTTACCGCGCAGCAGCATATACAACACAATTCCAGCCCCATCAGGAATGACTAATTCAGCTTGTTGAATTGCGTGCGCTAGCGCGGTATGCTGCTCTGCTTGGATCGTCATTTCTGCATTCAGCGTAATCACATGCGTGCCAATGCCTTGTTCTAAACGCGATCGCAACCAAGTGATATAGTCATCCATCAGATGAACTGGCAACCCTAGTACAGAATCTAAAAGTGCTGCCTCAGACATTATGCAATTCCTCACTACCTTACAAAGCTTATGTGCAAAAGGCTAGCTTGTCTAGACGCCAAAATTTTACCGTACTCTTGGAAATTAGGGAATGTGATCGCTGAGGTTTGTATTTATTGCGCTCGATATGCTTTCGGTGTCATACCAGTAAGTTGCCGAAACTGTTTGCTCAAATGACTGTGGCTGTTGAACCCACACAAAAAGGCAATATCTATGATTGATTGGTCAGTTTGTTTCAACAACTGCTTTGCGCGTTCGACTCGTTGCTGAAGCAGATATTGATAAGGCGCTATCCCTAGCGATCGCTTAAACGAATGGCTAAAGTGATATTGACTCATCCCTATCAATTTGGCTAAGTCTGCAAGTTTAATGTCTTGACTGAGATACTCGTTGATGTATTCTAAAACTTGCAGAAGTTGACGTTGGGATAAACCACCTTCATAAGTTGCCAAACGAGGTTGAGTAGCAGAGTAAAATCTAAGTAAATGCACAGCAAGTACGTTGGCTAGTGATTCAACGTAAAGCTTGCCAGCTAAATTTTCTTGTTTGAGTTCAGCAAGTAGCAGCATAGCGATCGCCTCAAGCTGCGGATCGCGAGTTTGAAATTCAGCGAGTAACTCTAGCCGATCAAAATTGCTTTCAAGCATTTCGCTAGCAACGCGCTTAATGAAGCCAGACGCAACCCGAATTTGTAAGTAGCGATCGTCGCGATCCCAGCGGGCAAAAAACGGCATCTTTGCAGGCGTTATAGAAATGTCGCCTTTCCCATATAGTCCTGTATATGTCTTACTTTCTCGGATTTGCACCAAGCTGACAGGACGCGATGCAAGCGATAAATTAATCGCGTGTTCATCACTAAAATGACACCATCCCTCACCCGCAGGATGTTGGAATTGCTCAACCAGAATATTTTCCCAACCTTGATTTTGACTCGACAAAATGGGTACGCAGGTTGTTTCTTGCTGATGCGGAACGGTTGTCTTCACAATCAAACCCCAATTTGTCTTCAATTATTTTCACATTTGAGCAATTTCTATCAAGCAACTGGAAAACTGACCGCAAGATTTTGATAATTGCACAAAAATCAGATAGCTGAGTACAAATCGTTTGCCTAAGCTGACATTGTAGGTATTCAGGCAAAACTATGGCACACATTCTACACCTTGATTCTAGTCCTAGAGGAGAACGATCGCACTCACGCCGGATAACAAAAGAATTTATTGAAGCGAGGATGCAGGCGCATCCATCTGATGTTGTTACGTATCGAGATATCGGTCGTAATCCTGTTCCCCATGTGGATGAATCATGGATTGCAGCGGCTTATACACCACCAGAACAACGCACACCCGAACTAGCGCAGGCAATTTCCCTCAGCGATCGCCTGATTGATGAATTCTTAGCGGCTGATTTCTATGTCATCGGCATACCTATGTATAATTTCAGCGTTCCTAGTACTTTCAAGGCTTATATTGACCAGATTGTGCGTGTAGGGCGAACCTTCGCGTTTGAACCAGAAGATACCGCCAACCCTTATAAACCGCTCGTCTTAGGTAAGAAAATGTTAATTATCACCGCGCGGGGTGGTTCTGGCTTTGAACCTGGTGGACGCAATGAGAAGCTGAATCATCAAGACCCTTATTTAACAACAGTCTTTGGGTTTATTGGCATCACCAATATCACATTTATCCATATTGAAAATGACGAATTTGGTGGCACAAGTTTAGCGCGATCGCTCGCGGCTGCTCGTACCCAAGTTGCTCAACTAGTGGCATAAGGCGATGCAGGAATATCTGACAACTCAACAACATTCTCTAAGATTATTAGCCTGCGTTTTTGGGCTAGAACAGTACTTATATGCTGTCCACGAACATTGTTAATCTAGCGGTGTATAAGACGTGAGATAAGACCCGTGAAGCTTTTCGATACTGTTGCTATCGTTTGCGACCATTCACTACTTGAACTGGCAACTGCAATTCGCGCACCACTGGAATTGATGCGGCTTCAGGTGCGATTACATTACTTTGTTCAATATCAGCAAGCGCTCAATTTCTTAGCTAATGAAGCTTGCCACTACAACTACCTTGTGATTTGTTGTCATGGAACTGGCAATGAAGCAGACATGATGATTCGTATTGAAGTTGTTGCGCAAAAAGACGGCGATCCAGAGCGTGATGATGGTTGGGAAGAAACTGTTTTAGCCCTGCGTCCATCTAATATTCCTCAACTGATACATAATTTTCAGGGCAATATTCTTTCACTAGCTTGCGGTTCTGGGCGCGAGCCTTTTGGTAAGGCGTTTTTAGAAGCTGGATGCCGAACCTACATTGCTCCTGATGAACTTTACTTTAGTCGAGATAGTGCAATGCTGTTTGCAATCGGCTTCTTCTACCATCTTCGAGCAGAAGATCGAGATTTTGATCGAGCAAAGTTAGAGGTAGCTGAAGCAGCAGTTCTCGCCCAGCAACTCGACCCGCGATTTTCTATGGGAACTAAAGCCTTTCGAGTTTATGAACGTGAAGTTTAAAGTCGTGTCATGCTGGAAGGCTAATATAGTTTTTGAGGCGATCGCAATCGAGATTATTGATAAAAAGCAAAAGGTTGTCGCTGTTGCACGCTTTACGACTAGCGACGAGTAAGGCAAATGCACTACCGTAATCTTAAGCTCAAAAATCCAAAATGTTCCAAGCTACTCGTCGCCGTTTGGCTTTGTGGTATACGTCTGTAACTGCGGTGTTATTGCTGCTGTTTGCTAGTGGAGTTTATTTGTATGTTCGCAGTACGCTCATCGAGCGCATTGACGATACACTTAATCATGTTGTTGAAGTCGTCGAGCGATCGCTTGTCATTGAATCGACTACAACTAATGCTGAGCAATTTCGCATCAATATCGAAGCAACTTTTCGCGATAATGCAGATGCTGTTGATGACGACCATATCGATTTAGAGTGGTTTAGTCCCACGGGAGAACTACTATGGTCAACTTTATCCGAACCTTTAGGGCTTCCGGTGCATCCAAATCGAACTGGTGAAACGGTGAGAGTCATTCGCGATTCAGATGCGATCGAGGGACAAGATTACACTCCACTTTTACTCCGACAAGTTACCGAAAGAGTTGAAATCGGACGACAAGTACTAGGGTATTTGCGCGTTAGTCACCCGTGGTTTGAAGTCACAAAACCAATCCGCCAGTTAATTTTTGACTTAAGTCTGGGTACGGGGTTAATGGTTCTTTCTGTTGCGTTTTGTGGTTGGTTTCTTTCCGGAAAAGCAATGGAACCTGTACGCGAATCGTATCAACGCCTCAAACAGTTTACTGCGGATGCTTCCCACGAACTCAGAAGTCCGATCGCCCTCATTCAAACCAATGTCCAAGTAGCACTTACAGATCCCGAACTATTAGAAACATCCGGTGCTAGTGCTAAATACCACCAACAGTTAACCGTCATCGAAAGGTTGACTCAACGATTAGGACGCTTAGTTGACGATTTACTCTTTCTTGCACGCCAAGATAGTGGCATTGTACAACCCTGTTTTGCCGCGTGTCCTCTGGATGCTTTGCTGATGGAAGTTGTAGAAGAACAAAAATTACCAGCAACCGAAAAAAATATTACATTATCGCTGCATCTCATCGAAGCTCCAGAATCGCAAAATCCGCAACTAAGTGACGATTGGTTTACACTCCAAGGCGATTGGAATCAGCTAGTTCGTTTATTTACCAATCTAATCGTCAACGCAGTCCACTACACCCCACCTGGCGGCAAAGTAGATGTCGAGTTAGAAAGAGTCGCTTCGCCGCTTGTCGCGCGTACTGCTTTACTCCAAGTAAAAGTCAGCGATACAGGTATTGGAATTCCTGAGTCTGCCTTACCGCGCTTGTTTGACCGTTTTTATCGCGTAGATCCCGCCCGCACTCATACTGCAACAACTTTAGTCGCTACACCAACAGGTTCAGGATTAGGTTTGGCGATCGCCAATGCGATCGTCGAAAACCACCACGGTCAAATTCAGGTCGAAAGTACCTTACATCAAGGCACAACTTTTACTGTTACTTTACCCGCAAGTGCTGAGTTTTAAGTCTTCTCCTTGAAAATTAAAAATTGCCAAAATGCTTCCTGTGGCAGATGCACAGCGGTAATTATTCCTAATAACTTACAGTGACATGAGCACAATTAGCTACTAGCGGTTAGTGATTAGTCAATAACAGGCAGAGTCATTCGCTTGCTTTACTGATGGATATTAAAACTGAGGAGTATCTTTAATTTTAAGCATTCAAATTTATCCATTTTCTTTCAACTAAAAGCTAATCGCTAGGAACTCATTGCTTTTTTGACATCAGTTGTAGTCATTTGCCGCAATTGGTCTTAGCTAGTTTACTAAGCTGGAAGCTTAACTAAACTACTGTTAACAATCTAGAAGAATTAGGAAAAGTGCAATGCCAATTCCAATTAGAGAAGATATTGTCTACATCATCCTCAATAAAATTAACGATAGTGGTCAAGCAATGCACGAAGTTAAGTTTGAGGAAAGCGATTTCTTTCCTGGAATACAAATAACAAGAGCCGAATTGTTAGGTCATCTTGATTACCTCAATCAGATGCAATACATCAAAGCAGAATTTTCAGGTAATGCTTACGCTAACCAAGAAGATGTCCCAAGTGTTGTAGATTCTAAAGAAGTTGACTTTAGAGTTGCTAATACTTTTGGTGCTGAAGATGGTCCTTTGCCTCATTTAATTACTTTTGAAGCCGCAGAACTGACTGAAAAAGGTAAGCGAATGCTGCAAAAAATGGAAGATAATCCGCCCAAATCGCTTAAAGAAGGGGTATCAGTTCCCATTGCAACAAAAGATATGCCTTTTTTAGAGAAGGTAATGATTAAGGGAGGGTTTGAGGATATTTTTGATGCTAGGGATGTAACTGAGGTTATCTATCGTGCTATGCGTGACCTCATGCCTACAGAAACCTCAGACCAAGTAGAGAAAGAGTTACATAAAGAAGTATTGCCCACAGAAGACAAAGCTTTGCAAATGGAAATTGCAGACCTTTGGCGCGATACTAATCCCGTTGTTGGCTTTTTAAGCAGAATTCGTGCGCCTTTTGACCATTCAAACCGTCATAATCCTACCGATATTTCTAATGTAAATGACGAGCGCTTTTTAACACGAGTCAAAAATGAGTCACCCATGGCAGCAACAGGCTACGACATAGATCGAGATCAAGCAGTTAAAGCTGTATTTTCCGCAACTAAAGACGAGTTGTCAGAAGATAGAATTAAGGAGATTGCTGAATATCTACCTGGTAAAGTTCGTCAACTTTGGGAAGAAGCTTAATTGTTATCAACATAATTGAATTTAGTTAAGTTATGAGTTATTTAACAAAAATTTAGCTCGTAACTTAATTTCTTCAAAGGATAGTTGAGGTTCACCAAAATTGAGCAAACAAGTTTATAGCTTTTGATTAAGAAAAACAACTTTTAAATTAAGTTGATGAAACGAAATAAGGTTGAATATTTGCCCAAGAGGTAAAAATGTTTAACGATACCAGACATAATAATAAAAAATGCCAACTATTTGCTGTTATTAGTACAATCCTTATAATTCCAATAACATCTGGAAGCGCAGCCTTCGCGATTCCTAGAGAAAACCAGCTAGCTCAAGCACAACCCGCCCCTGCTAGTCCATCATTGAACCCTAGACCAAGTATTTTTAACGAACCACCTTACAATCGTACCCAAACTCCAGTATCTCCAGAACCTGGGACACTACCTGTATCACCCACAACCCCTGGAACAACGCCGCCTTCTCCTTGCCCGCCAACTGGACCTGGTGTAACGACACCTACCCCTGTACCTGGTACGACTCCGAGTCCAACTCCAACACCTGGATCGGTGATTCAGCCTCCGTTACCTGAACAACAACAGGTACCCAGCGCCAGAGTCATGCCTGTTGATAACAGAGTTAATATCCGATTAACGAATACAACTAATGCAGTTGTATTTTATCAAGTCATTGGCGATACTGAGCAACGAAGTCTTGCCGGAAAGTCGGAAGTAACACTCCGCGATTTATCTGTACCTGTATCATTAACCTTTTCTCGACAAGACCGAGGATTACTTAGACCAACTTTAAACGCAACTTCTATGGGGTTGCTAGAAGTGACGCTAGATGCAACAACTGACTTAGCCGAAGATCGAACAACAATGAGGGTACAACCTGATGGTGTCGTTTTATTGAACTAGTCAGTATTTATATACATACTTTCGGAAATCTAACTTTTAAAAGTGAGGAATCGTTATCCTCACTTTTTTGTTGTGGTCGCCGCTGCGATCGCTTCTTGAGTTGACGTCATTAAACACGCAATTGTTTGCCTCAGCATAAATGCTTAGCTCATAATAGACGGAAGAACAGAAGTTAAATTTTTTGTCATTGATAAACTAGAAGTGTATACGTAACCATATCTAGCTCAGCAACAATGGATTGCTCAAAGTGAATCAACCACACCCTAAAGCAATACACAAGTTGCCGTTTTTAATACAAATTATCGCTTAAACCCTTGTAAATTAATGTTTTTAGTTTCTGGTAATATGTCTTTTCTTCATTCGCCTTTAACTTTAGGTGCTTTCTTCCCAGGACTTGACACCTTGTTGTCCACGCAAGGAATTATGGTTATGCTACTAGCCGCTTATGCAGGCGCGATGTGGCTATTTCTGACGAGTGCGCCCAAAGTACATACTGTTATGGTGTCTGATATGGAAATCGCTCGACAGTTGTATGAAGGGCTGCTGGACTTACCAGCTGCCGATGTACCGTTACACTACTACTACAACTACGAGCAAACGATTGGTGCAGCAGGAATTGACCCATTATATATGTCTGCTAGTCCAGGAATTGGGACAACTCGCACTTTAAACGCGCCTGAGGGACTGTGGTATCAACTCAAGAAAAATACTCAGTTGCACGTAGTCTCTGGCGCTGGTTTGGGTAAAAAGAACCAGCAACGTCATGTTTGCTTTGACCGCGACTGTTTAGAGCAAATCCTGATGCGTGTAGAAGTGCGTGGATTGAAGCACAAAATCCTTAGTCAAAAACCATTAAACTTTTTGGTTAAAGATTTGGAAGGACGTGTCATCGAGTTAGCCGAAGTTTCTAACTAAAGATGGATGCGACGGGACGCCTAGTGCTAAAGTCGCGGCTAAAAGCACAAAGTCCACCTTTGTGGACTAGAGAAATCTTGACACACTTGATCTGTGTTGCGGCAATTTCCACTAACACCTGCGCTACCAGGCTTGAATGCGAGGCGGCTTCTTGAGAGTTAAAAGTATTTGCCCAGAAAAAGGATTTCTTTTACCTTATGCACCCTTGTCAACATAGTAGATGTATTCAATGTATGTCTCTCGAACTTTCCGCGCACCTGTTACCTCAAAAGTCCTCTGTGCAGCCTCTTTAGCCAAAGATGTTCCGACCCAAATGCGGCTAACCTGATCTTCTATGCACACCTCTTAAGCTCTTCAATCATTCGAGTTCCTATCCCTTTTCTCCTGAAGTTTTTATCAACGACGATATCGCACAAGTACACTTGGAAACTGGTAGTCTCTACAGCGGGAAAACGAAAAGCACTCAAATAACCAATGAGAGTTGAATCAATTTCAGACAAAATGAAATAGCAATTCTTATCAGTTAAGGCTTGCTTTAGATAAGCATCGCTAGCAATGTTGTCACTGCGATCTTCCTCTGGGATCAACAACCAAATGGCGGAAGCTAAAAGCTCAAGATCATTCTCGTGTAGTCTCCGCGTTTCCATGCAAGGTTGCGATCGCATCGTTAAACTTATTGTAGAAGTAGGCTAAAGGACTGTTAACGATAGACGAGAAGCAAGGAAATAGTGATTAGATTTTAGATAAATATTATTGTTCTTCCCTAACCTCTGATCCCTTCTCTCACTCACTTTTTTAACCGCACTTGGTCATAAGCAAATTTACCTCGAATGAACTCGTTGAAGTATTGTCCTTGAGAAGTTTCTTGTTCTAGTCCTTGTGCAATATCAGCGGGAACATCTTGGTAGTTGTAGATGCTGCCATTTTTGAATTCGATTTGGAGAAGTTTTCTTGCCGGATCGTAATCGTATTTTTTGATTAAGCTGCTAGCAGATTTGAGTAACGGAAAAGCGATCGCATCGCGAATACTCGCACAATCTGTTAACAGCATTACGAAGCGGTCAATCCCAATACCTAAACCTACAGTTGGTGGCATTCCGTATTCTAGAGCGGTGATAAAATCTTCATCGACGCCCTGCGCTTCCAAATCTCCAGCTGCTTTACGCGCTGCTTGGGCTTCGAGTCGCTGACGTTGGTCGATCGGATCGGTTAATTCCGAAAAACCATTGGCGGTTTCTCTACCCACAATAAACAATTCAAATCGTTCAACCAAACCAGGCTTAGAACGATGCGGCTTTGCCAAAGGTGAAATTTCTACAGGATAGTCGAGAACATACGTCGGCTGAATAAGTTGCGATTCGGCTTTTTGCTCAAATGCTTCGTTGAGAACTTTACCAATCGAATCACAATCCTCAACATCAATCCCCACACTCGCTGCTGCTGTTTTTGCTTCTTCCAGCGTAGAAAATGCCGCGAAATCAAGTCCTGTAAATTCCTTAACTAAATCATGCATCGTCACGCGTCGCCAGGGAGGAGTTAAATCGATCGCCTCACCTTGATAAGTAATTTGCAGCGTACCCAAAACCTCTTGCGCCACAGTAGTAATCAAGTCTTCCGTCAGCGCCATCATGTCATTGTAGTCACCATAAGCTTGGTAAACTTCTACTGACGTAAATTCTGGGTTGTGGCGTGTTGAAACGCCTTCATTACGAAAAATGCGTCCTAACTCGAAGACTTTTTCAAACCCACCGACGATCATCCGCTTGAGATGTAGTTCGGTTGCAATTCGCAGATACAACTCCATGTCTAGCGCATTGTGGTAGGTGATAAATGGACGTGCATCCGCACCTCCCGCCTCTGGTTGTAGGACAGGCGTTTCAATTTCAATAAAGCCTTGCGCTTCTAAATAACGACGAATTCCCGCAGTAATTTGAGCGCGGCGACGAAATGTTTGCTGGACTTCTGGATTAACAATTAAATCAACGTACCGCTGACGATAGCGCTTTTCGGTATCTGTAAGACCGTGCCATTTATCTGGTAAAGGCAATAAAGATTTAGTCAGAATCGCGTACTCGCTGACGTTGACGGATAATTCACCTTTTTCCGTCTTCTTGACCGTACCTTTGGCTCCTAAAATGTCTCCTACATCCGTTAGCTGCTTCAAGTGATTGAAAGCATCAGGATCGGTACTTGCCATGCCTTGCTGGATTCTTTTTTTATCCAGGTATAGTTGAATTGTGCCAGTTTCATCTTGCAAGCTGAAAAAAGCAAGTTTACCAAAGACGCGACGTGCCAAAATACGACCGGCGATCGCCACTTCCACATCGACTTCTTCACCACTTGGTAAATCAGCAAATTTTTCTTGCAATTGTGCAGCATGATGTGTCACTTCCCAGCGGTAAGCGTAAGGATTCATCCCTAGTTGCTTGAGTTGAGCGACTTTTTCTAAACGCGCAGCACGGATTTCTTCTAAACTTGAGGTACTTTGAGAATTTGAAGACTGATCGGCAGACATGGTAATTACTAATTAGGAGCCACTGAGGAACTATACAGACTGGCAATGCTTTTGATTATAAACTTGTGCTGTAATTCCTGTAGCAGTGTAGGTGCTTCAACTTATCGCTTCACTAGGATAAATTCCTCTTTTACTCGCGAACAATAACGCAGTTGCGATCGCATTGTCACGCAGCCACACATCATGTTGACGTTCAAAAACTTTATCTCCTACCTGCAAGCCCATGTAACCAGAGGTTCATTTTGTGAGTCTCAATAGACTAGTTATAGAGGTTGCATCGTAGTAAGAATCATCAGGGTCATCATGGAACAAGATATTTTTGAATTACCAGGACCAGAAGGCAAGGCTTTAGTCGGTAATTTACTCGATTTAAGCCAAGATCCGTTAGGTTTTTTAACGCACTGCGCGCGGGAGTATGGCGATATAGTACCGATACGCTTAGGATTAACGCCAACGTGTCTTCTCACGCATCCTGACTTAATTGAGGAAGTCCTCAAAGATCGGGACTCTTTTATCAAAAGTCGGGGTTTTCGGGCATTGCGCACTTTATTAGGTGAAGGATTATTAACGAGTGAGGGTGACTCGTGGTTTCGCCAGCGCCGCTTAGCCCAACCTGTTTTCCACCAAAAGCGAATTGCTGGTTATGCCACGATTATGGTTGAATATGCCGAACGAATGTTGACAACTTGGCAAAATGGAGAAACGCGCAACGTTCACGCCGATATGATGCGTCTTACCTTGAACATTGTGATGAAGTGTCTATTTAACCAAGACATTGATGAAGGAAACGCGCAAGTTGTTGCTAACGCGCTTGATGTGGCAATGGATTGGTTTGAAAGTAAGCGCAAGCAAAATTTTTTGATTTGGGAATGGTTTCCGCGACCGGAAAATATTCGCTATCGCAACGCGATTAGTCAAATGGACGCAACGATTTACAGCATTATCGAGCAACGACGCACCAGCGGCGAAGATCCTGGCGATTTACTCTCGATGCTGATGCAAGCGCGCGATGAGGATGATGGTACAGGAATGAGCGATCGCCAGTTACGCGATGAAGTGGCAACTTTGATGCTAGCAGGGCATGAAACTACTGCAAATGCTTTGACGTGGACATGGATGTTACTTGCTCAACACCCCGAAGTATTATCTAAACTCGAAGCCGAGTTGCAACAAGTGCTTGATGGACGTTCTCCGACTGTCGCTGATATACCGCAGTTGCGCTATACCGATATGGTTGTCAAAGAATCGATGCGACTTTATCCACCAGTCGCTATTTTTGGGCGAGAAGCTGCGGTAGATTGTCAAATTGGCGGCTACAGCGTACCGAAAGGCTGCACGATTACCATCAGCCAGTGGGTCACGCACCGCGATCCTCGCTATTTTGAAGATCCGGAAACTTTCAAACCCGAACGCTGGGTGGACGATCTAGAAAAACAGTTACCCAGAGGCGTTTACATTCCTTTTGGTGATGGACCGCGCGTTTGTATTGGCAAGGGTTTTGCGCTGATGGAAGCTATTTTGTTACTCGCAACGATCGCGCAAAAGTTTAGCCTCAATCTTGTCCCTGAATTTCCGATTGTGCCGCAGCCTTCGATTACGCTGCGCCCAGAGTACGGAATCAAAGTCGTTGTAAAGCGTAGATAGTTATGTGATTGCACTCAGGTGTCTGACCTGTCCCTGAGACTTCTATCATGTAAATATTCACACACATACTTCTTAACTTCAGGGAGGCGCGATCGCCTTAAATTTAGCTACACTGCATAAAGCTGCTCTACAGCTACGATTTCTCTACTTTTTAAGTGGATTATAACAGTAGCAAAGGAAGCTCTTTTGTAGCGATGTGCCAATTATACGCTTTCAGCCGCCTTGTGTTTGCATTCATAATAAAACAGGCGTGAGTAAATCTAGTTGATAGTACGAGTAAAACTACGTGATTGAAGCAGAAGTCCACTACTCACTGCATAACTTCTTGCGATCGCAAGGCGAAGCTTCCTGGCACCATCATCTAACGATGGCGCGGCTGGTTGCACGCGGATTGCGACTCAAGCGTAGTGCTTTAATTCAAGTTGGGGCTGGTAGTGGCTATCAAGGGCGATATCGCTTGAGTTATCTTGCTCCCGCACTGATGTGGCAAGAATCTGTAATTATAGTCGCCCCTGAGGAAGTACAGCAGCGATTGCTCCGTGTTGAAATTCCGCCACTACAACAGTGGCTGCAAACAGATAAAAAAATTCTCACAGGTGATTCTTGGATTTGCGATGGTTTTCAGGGATTACTGCTGACTTCTCCTGAATCTTGGTTAGCAGCACAGTTAGCAGGAAAAGGATTTCCAGCTAATATACCTACAATTCTCGATGGTGTAGACGACCTCGAAGCCTGGACTCGCACTCAACTCACCGCAACGATTCAACCGAGTGATTGGGATGAATTGATGCTTGCTTTTCCCAAGCACGTAGAAGTTATTCGCAATGCACGAGTCCAACTAACAAAAGCAATTTTTCAACATCCGGTCAATCCCTACGAGTGCTATTTAAGCTCGCAACAAGAGCAGGAAATTCTTTACACTCTCGACCAAAGTCTAGAAATAAGTTGCAAAGATACAGCGCCACAACACAGCGATAATGGAGCAAAGCAATCTACATCAATACGCAATCTCGGTGTACCAAACGCTTGGCGTAAGTTTTGGCAAAGTCCCCGCGACAATCAACTGCTTTGGGCAACCGTTTCGCGTTCTCAGGGTTCCTTTTCCTTACACTCGTCCCCTGTAGAAGTTGCATCGGCGCTTGCACCAATTTGGTCTAGACAACCTGTTGTGTTAGTTGGTAGTGCCTTAGATCAGGAAGCTGAAGCACCGATTTATCGAAAGAACTTAGGTCTAGGTGAGTTAACTTGTCTAAAGTTTTCTGACGATCGCCGCGAAAATCTGATTCAACTTTATCTACCCGATCGCTTACCGCTACCAAATACGCCAGAATTTCAAACCGCGTTCATCGAAAAAGTTCATTCACTCCTTAGTTTAACTACCGCATCTCCTGGATTGACAGTTATTTTAGTAGGTGATGTACCACTTAAAGCCCAAGTCGGCGCAACTTTAGCCGCAGAATTTGGCTCTAGGGTACAAGTAGAGAAAACAACTTCTTTAGATCAGCGCGGAATCTTAGTCACTGGTTGGGACTTTTGGCGACAGCATCTCGGTGAACTACCAACGCCGCAATTATTAATTGTTGCTACATTACCCCTACCTTCCTTAGAAAACCCCTTAGTCGCGGGTCGAGTTGCGTACTACAAGCGCACGCATCAAGATTGGTTTCGGCTGTATCTCTTGCCAGCTGCTTTAAATGAATTATCGCGGGCGATCGCCCCAGTCCGCGATCGTCATGGTGTTGTTGCCTTACTTGATAGCCGAGTATTACACCGAAGTTATGGCTCTCAAGTTCTCGCTGCACTCAGTCCTATGGCAAGAATTGATTATCTAGATTCTAGTCTCCTTACTCCAGCTAATTGAAGCGCTAGGAACTCGAATCATTTATCTGCCTTACCTGCGCTTACTTTAATGCCAGTTTGAGCGAAAAGAGCTTAGCATACAATACTGCCGCTATACAGATGAAGAAGCAGCGAAGTAGAAAAAGCTTCTGCTAATCCTTAGACTTCTTGCAAATTTACGTCTTGCGCTTCACTAGAGGGTAGCGGTCTCTTAGATTTGCCTAAGTCCACGTAAGGTGGACTTCGTTTTTTCAGCCGCGACTTCAGTCGCTAGGCATCCTATCAACCCCAATTCCTAATTTTTCCATTGCTGTGACACCAGCAACAGCGCTATTATCAAGGCACAGCAAGTATTTGATCTCTAGTCCGATACTTAGTATTTGTGAGTCTTTACTCAATCTAAAATCCAGAATGGAATAAGACTATGGGCGAAGCAAAGCGTCGTAAAGCAGCATTAGGAGAAAACTACGGTAAAGAAGCTCAAATCCTGCCATGGCTTCCTATCACCAAAAGCCAAGCCCAGCAATTCGCTAAGTGGAGCAATCGCGGTGCTTGGTTTGGCATTGGCTTTCTAGTTATTTGGTGGATCACCGTTCGGTTTATTGGTCCAGCTTTTGGTTGGTGGCAAGTAACTTGATTTTGACTCAATGATTTTTAATCAAAGTCATAAAAATTTACATTGAGTTTTGCCAATTTCTCACAATCAAGCGTTAGGTAAACATAGCCTGACGCTTTCTTTATTTCCAGCCATCACAGACACCGGAAACCTAACATTTTGGTGTCCGTCTAGGGTTATGTGCATCAAATATGACTTTTTGCATACACTCAATTGGTAAATAATCAGTTAGCTTGGATCTATCAGATATTTATCTGAAATTTAGACGAAATATTACCCTTTGGAGTAAATATCTCTACAAATTAGGTAAATATAAAGAAAATCTAAAAATAGGTTTACAATTAAGTGTGGTGTTTGGAGGACAACCGTGTTTCTCAGACTAGCAGAACAACACCGACAATATGTCCAGGATCTCGTGATGAATCTGCAAGCTTTGGCAACCGTGTTAGAGCGACGTGGATATCCCGCATCATGTTATACCTGTGGCGGACAAATGAGTAGCGCCTCATTTATGGTTAGTTTAGGAAATAACCATTTGATTCGGTTTCTCGTGTCCGATTATGGCATCACATGGACCGAGATGCGCGACGATCGGGAACTAATGAAGTTAGAGGGTGCTGAAGCAATTAGTCAGTTACAAGAACTTGCTAATTTAGTTAAAAACTTTGTTCCCCCTAATGAATCACCAACATTAGTCAGCAAAAACGTCTAAAGCTAATTTATTAGCACTTGTCGGGGTGGCGGAGCGATCGCCACCTAATTTTTAGTATGTAGCGATAAATGCAAAAAACCCCAGCCAAGAACAGCTAGGGGTTAATAAAGCGATAGATATCAGTGTTTAAAACTTAGCAGTTTATGCCAGGTTACTATTCATCAGCTTCTAAATCATCATCTTCTGTTGATGAGGATACAGAATTCGCAGAAACAACGGCTCCCATTTCGAGTTTCTCGCGTACTAGCTGTTGAATTTGTCCAGCGAGTTCAAAGTTTTCTTCCAAGTACTTAATCGCGTTATCACGACCTTGGGCAATGTTATCACCGTTGTAGCTGTACCAAGCTCCTTTACGAACAACAACGCCCGTTTCCTCAGCAAGGTCAATCACACAACCTAAAGTTGAAACACCTTTACCAAACACAATGTCAAATTCTGCCACTCTAAAGGGTGGAGCAACTTTATTCTTGGCAACTTTCACTTTGACACGATTACCAAACTCTTCGGTGCCTTTTTTCAGGGTTTGAATGCGGCGAATGTCGAGTCGCACTGAAGCATAGAACTTCAGCGCGTTACCACCTGTTGTGGTTTCTGGATTACCGTATGTCACACCAATTTTCTGGCGCAATTGGTTGAGGAAAATGACTGTACAGCCAGATTTACCAATGTTACCTGTAATTTTTCTTAACGCCTGGCTCATTAAACGAGCTTGCAGACCAACGTGCGCATCACCCATTTCGCCTTCAATTTCTGCACGGGGGACAAGTGCCGCTACTGAGTCTATAACGACAATGTCTACAGCTGCCGAACGGACTAACTGATCGACAATTTCTAAAGCTGCTTCCCCTGTGTCGGGTTGAGAAACGAGTAAGTTGGCAATATCAACTCCCAAGGCAGCAGCGTAGGTAGGATCGAGGGCGTGTTCAGCATCCACAAATGCCGCGACACCACCATTTTTTTGCACTTCGGCAACCGCGTGCAGCGCTACTGTCGTTTTACCAGAACTTTCTGGACCATAAATTTCGATAACTCGCCCTTTGGGTAAACCGCCGCCCAACGCTAAGTCTAGGGTTAACGCGCCCGTAGGAATTGTTTCCACCCGCATCCGAGTGGCATCCCCAAGGCGCATAATCGCCCCTTTGCCAAAGTTGCGTTCGATTTGGTTTAGCACCAAGTTCAGGGCTTTTTGCTTTCCGGATGTATCAGTTGTATCAATAGCCATTATTGCCTCTAAGTATGGAGGTTGAAAAATTATTCTGGGAGTTATGACTAGTGCAGATATACTATTTTAGCCGGATTTTATCGACTTTTGCATGAAACTCCAAGCAGAGTTTTGATGGTAAAACAAGTCACGTATAATAAATCGTCCAAGTGTGATTCTACGTTTATTTTGCGTGGTAATTCAGTAACATTTTGAACAACAAAAACCTGGATTATACACAGTAGATAATAGTTTCAAGCTTACCACTAACTACGAATTGTTCTTTTAGTTTTGTCATGACTTTTTATCAAGCTGATTTAGTGACAGACACTGCGATTTCTGTAGCTGGATTAACCGCGTATATTCAGGCGCTGTTAGAAGAAGATCCCCAGTTACGCCAGGTTTGGGTTATTGGCGAAGTTTCCAGTGCTAATGACCACCCGAAAGGGCTATTTTTTACGC
Organism: Gloeocapsa sp. PCC 7428; assembly: GCF_000317555.1. Lineage (GTDB taxonomy): Bacteria > Cyanobacteriota > Cyanobacteriia > Cyanobacteriales > Chroococcidiopsidaceae > Chroogloeocystis. The sequence goes on along the minus strand of NC_019745.1, from coordinate 958,573 downwards.
TGCAAGATATTGAAGGCAAAGCCGCGATTAACTGTGTAGTGTGGCACAGTCAAATCGATAAACTCGCACAGATACCGCAACGCGGAGAACAGCTAATTGTTTTGGGAAGTTTGCGGCTGTATCCACAACGAGGACAGTATCAGTTGACGGTGTGGCAAGCCTTACCCGCAGGCGATGGTCTACAAGCATTGCGTTATCGCCAGCTACGCAACCGTTTAGAAGCCGAAGGGTTATTTGCCGTTGAACGCAAGCGATCGCTTCCAACTCATCCGCAGACAATTGCGGTTGTCACCTCTAGTGCGGGTGCTGCGTGGGGTGATATTCAAAAAACACTTCGCAGTCGTTATCCAGGGTTGCGCGTGTTGTTCTCTCCAGCTTTGGTTCAGGGCGAACAAGCACCAGGATCAATCGCGAGGGCGATCGCACGGGTAGAAGCAGATGGTCGAGCAGAAGTCTTAATTTTGGCGCGAGGCGGTGGTGCAGTTGAGGAATTAGCTTGCTTTAATGATGAACGAGTCGTCAGAGCGATCGCCCAATGTTCGATTCCAGTCATTACAGGTATTGGTCATCAACGTGACGAATCTTTAGCTGACTTAGTTGCGGATGTTTCCGTTCATACTCCCACCGCAGCAGCGGAACACGTGATCCCTGAATTGCGAAAACTTTATGTAGAACATCAGCAAAGAGTTGCGACTTTACGTTCAATGATGTTTCAGCAACTTGCAACTATAGAAAACCACCTACAGAAATTTAAAAACCGCGTACGGCGTTTGCGCTTAGATCAAAAAATTCTCCAAGAAATGCAGTTTTTAACCTCGCAGCGTCAACAGCTGATCGCTCGAACAAAGCAGCAATTACGTCAAGCAACGCTCCACTGCCAGTTTTTAGAGCAGAAGTTAGCGACGCTTGATCCTAGGGCAGTACTAAAGCGAGGGTATGCCGTAGTGAGACAGGAGCAAGGCGCGATCGCGCGTAAGGCTCGCGACTTAGCAGTAGGGCAGAAACTATCCATTCAGTTAAGTGAAGGACAAGTTAAAGTCGAAGTAAAAGAAATCATCGATTAATTTTATGGCTAGACGTAGTAAGGGTGCTAATTCCGAACCAGTAGATGCAACACTCAAACCCGATTGGAATTATGAAGCTAGGGTTGCTGAAGTCGAAAGAATTATTGCTCAAATTGAAGGTGGCGAGTTGGAATTAGAAGAAGTATTCGAGCAATTTACGGCAGCCGTTGAATATTTACGTCAATGCGAAACTTTTCTCCAACAGCGACAGCAGCAAGTCGATTTATTAATCGAAACGTTAAGTGATGAACCCGTGTAGAAAAGCAGAGGAAGCAAGGGAGCAGAGGAGCCACTCTCGTGCGGGAGTTCCCCCCGTTGAGAGAAGTGGCGTCGAACTGGCGTGGGCAGAGGAGCGAATAACTCAAAAGCGCACTAGTCACTAGCCACTCTTCCCTCACCTCTCCTTAAGCAATGCTGCCACGTTTGCGGGCTTCCTTGTAGGAGATTCCGACATTGCGTAAACCAGCTTTAATCATTTGTTGTTCGAGTAGGGCAAAGAAACGCGCGCGATCGCCGCCACGAACGACAGCTTGATTATGTGCTTCGGCAAGCGCGACGGGATAGCCGTAACCTTTTTGTACCTGTGCCAACATTAAGCTGAGCGATTGATCGAGTAGCGCTGGGTTTTCTGCTACCCAAGCGGGGACTTCAACTCTGGCAATTTCTGTCCCCACATGAACGTAGCAAAAATAAATGGTATGGCAACCGTATAAATCAAGAATGCGGTGCGAACTACGCCATAAAGTACTGCGTTGTCCTGGCTTGAGGGAAAATGTCCACAGTGCAATATCGCGTAAAGGATCGAGCATCTGACACGGCGCTTTTTCGACAACCAAATTCGGGCAGTAGGTTACGCAATCAGGATTTTCGTGCGGACACGCTTGTAAGCGCAAGAAGTTAATTGCTTCCCCGCTACGCGATGCACTCAAGTAGCCCATGATCGGAATACCTGCCTCTTTTAGCTGATCCCAAGCGTCTAGAATCGGTGGCAAAATGCGATCGCGTGCTTCTAAGGGTAATTGCTCCAAAAACCAATAAATCAGCGAACCATCCACCATTGCTAACAGAGGTACAGAAGATAATACCTCTTCTTTTTCTTTACCCCTCGCCCCTGTAAGTGCTAGTTCTGCCAAAATTGTTGCTTCTGAAGCAGTGCGGCAATATCCCATCCATTCTTCGGTACGAATTCCCCACTGACGCGAGATGTATAAGTCTTCAGCGCGATAAAACACTTCGGGTAAGCTATCTAGCAATGGTTGGCGATTTTGCCCATAGTGCAAGACAACACGCCCAATGTTGAGGAGGTAGCAGTAAGCAATTTCGTGCTGATTTGGGGCAATTTGCGAGCCATCCGTCGCAATCACAGTATGAACTGCTGGGGGAATGGGAATATCGACAGCAGTATCAAGAGGTTCAACGGGTGTAGCGATGCTGAACAGAATGCGATCGCGCCATTTGTGCTGTTTCTCTACTAATTCAGATTGTCGCGTACACGCATCCGCAAATAACTCTTGAGCTAATTCTACACGCTGACGACTAGCAGCCGCCTCTAGAGAGAGATGCTGGCTAATGCCTTGCATCGCTTTTGCAAGTTTTGTTAAATCGAGCATAGTTAGCTAGTGGTTTTTAGCTATTAGCTCCAGCTTATATCGTTTTATATTAAGGTTGGTACGAATAAGCAGCAGAGGCGCTGTGTTTGTAGTTTAACCCCAGGTTGAAAAATCATCAGTAAATTGGGCGAGTGATATTAGCTGAATGCGATCGTGGTTTTGGGCAGCTTGTCGTTCATCGCTTGTGTTGTAGCCCCAATCGGCTAAATATAGTTTTACCGTGTCTAGGTTTGCCTGCTGGGCAACAAGTTCTAGTGTTTTAATGCGGTCTTCAACAAACCACAGGCTAGCGGGTAATGTTTTTGCCGCAATAATTAACTCGTGCAGAATTTCATGCTTAGGGCGCTTGTTTTCTTTTCCAAACACTGATGTTTCTGGTAGTTGAATTCCTTGTTGCGCAAGTAGTTGCTGTACAAACCGCCCTTCTTTAGTCGTCACGATAAATACTTGGATCGGGCTACTCATCAAAGCGTTGAGCTTTTCAATAACACCAGGGTAAAAACTATGCAAATTCAACCAACTCGTTAAATCATCACGAATCCATTGATCGCGAAACGAGTCGAGTTGATGAGCAATTGTGGTAGATTGCAGCTGATTTTCTTGCAAGATGGCGCGCGCGATCGCATTCCACTCCTGCAAAATCTTGTCTTCTGTAACTCCTGATAACAAAGCGGCGATGAGTACTGGCATTTCCCAGCCAGTTTCAATGACTGGGCGCAACCGATAAAACTTTTCGGCTAAATCTTGTGGTGGCGTTTCGTCTATCCGCGACCAAATATCGCAGTAGGTACGCCAAGCTGTCTCAAAATATTCTTTTAGCCCATTGCAAATGACTCCATCAAAATCAAGTGCAAGTATCGTTGGTTGATTTGCGCTCATGCCTTCCTTCGCAATCTTTTCGTTTACGATTTATTACACCATTAAGATTGCTTTAGCTGCATTTTTCAAGTCGATTTAATTAAGTGGTAAAAGGCTGTGAGACATAACTTCCGATTACTGCTTACCATACCGTAGCAGCTTTAAAGATATTTATGACTTTTATCAAACTGGGGCGCTAGGATTCGAACCTAGGAATGGCGGGACCAAAACCCGCTGCCTTACCGCTTGGCTACGCCCCAATGGCTCAACCTTAACTATATTAGCAGCAAATCCAGGAAAAGTGTCAAGTCTTTTTAAGAGAGGTCAGGGGTCAGGGATCGAAGGTCAGAGAATTGCTGTGAAAGTTTCGGCAATTGAAGCTCAATGCCTTTTTACCAACTTCTTTCTAACAACTCCAAGCTACAAAAAAATCCAGAAGGTGTTTTCCCTGACCTCCGACCCCTTCGTCAGTCAAGCTGGATAAATCCGCAAGCGACGATTGGGTTCTTCGCCAAAGCTATTGGATTTTAAGCGATAGTGTTCGACAAGTTCGTGTTGCATCTTGCGGACTTTGGGCGATCGCGGTAATAACTCGACAGGTTGTCCTTTTGGAATGACGATTTGCTCGACCGCAAGTCGCGCTTCTTCTAAGGCATCGATTTCATCTTCGCTTCCGCCTTGAGTGAATAAACTCAGTTCGCGTTCATCAGTTGTCAGTGGTTCGTCCATATCCAACATCCGGCGCAGCGTCCGCGTAATTTGGGGAATGGTGCTGGCTTTAATCATGTGGATGGGAACTTGACGCACTTTTGCGATGTGACGCAGCTTTGAGTGATTTTTGACGTGCGATCGCAGTGCCAAGATAGCGTCAGCACTATCGATGTCTTTTGTCAAGACGACAGGTAAATTTAATACCTGAATCACTTGTTCTAACTGGTGACGACTGACGCCATAGGGATAGATGTGTAAAGGTAAATCTTCCCCATTTGGTCCAGCAGTTTGCGCACCATAGCCGAAGCGATCGGGCGGATCGAGCGATTGGTCGAGTAGTCGCTCAAATTCACTAACTCCTGATATGTCTTGTTCTCTAGATTGGCGCGGCAGTGGTAACATTTGTCCTGATGCCCGCCAGCCATTTGACTGCATTGTCGGTGGTTGTGAGGTATTCAACGAAGCAGTTCTGATGTCTTGCTTCTCGTCGGTAATTCCTCGAATTGTTACCGGTTGCTGACGAGTTACCGTGACTTTACCCGCATCATCTACAGTACGTACTTGAGGACTTGGTTGATGTCCGCGTAAGAGACTATCGACGGTATCGGCTACACTTTCATGAACAACCCAGCGTTGGCGTTCGAGCATTTCTACCGCAATTTCAAACGTAGGTGGTGCTTTACGTTCTAGAACGGTTTTTTGGCTGCGTCGCCGTCGGGCTTCGTCATCACCTAGTGTGACGGCTTGAATTCCTCCAACTAAGTCAGATAGCGTCGGGTTTTTGATCAAGTTTTCAATTTGATTACCGTGCGCTGTTCCCACTAACTGTACGCCGCGTTCGGCGATCGTCCGTGCTGCCATTGCTTCGAGTTCGGTGCCAATTTCATCAATGACAATAACTTCGGGCATATGGTTTTCCACCGCCTCGATCATCACTTGATGTTGCAGTTCAGGACGTGCAACTTGCATCCGACGGGCGCGACCTATGGCTGGATGGGCAACGTCTCCATCGCCAGCAATTTCATTCGAGGTGTCAATAATCACAACTCGTTTATTAAGTTCATCCGCTAGAACCCGCGCAATTTCGCGTAAAGCTGTGGTTTTACCAACTCCTGGACGACCGAGCATTAAAATTGATCTGCCCGTTTCTACCAAGTCGCGGATCATGCCGATTGTGCCGTAGACCGCGCGACCAACACGACAGGTTAAGCCGATAATTTTTCCTGTCCGGTTACGGATAGCACTAATGCGGTGTAATGTTTTTTCAATTCCGGCGCGGTTATCTCCTCCGAATTCTCCAACACGCTGGATACACTCGTTAAGTTGTTCCTGCGAAATCGGGGTATCGGAAAGGTACTCAGCTTGGTTTGGAAAGCGGGCTTCGGGAAGACGTCCCAAATCCATCACCACTTCCACTAAACTATCCCTTAAAGGGTGATACTCTAAAGCTTGTCGAATCTCTAACGGCAAAATATCTAACAATTTTTGCAGATCGTCTGTATTGGGCATTCTTCGTAGGGTGGCGTTATCAACAAGAGAGCAAGAGCGCGAGCGTATGATTTCAGCATTTTTACACTGACTTTAGCTGAGAAACCAAAGAATTTGCTAGCTTAACAGCCTGCCAAAGTAATTCTCGGTTATCTTCTAGACGAAGCGATGGCACCACAGTAGATTGATTCATAGACTTTTGTTCTAGTTGCTCTAAAATAGGTGAAAGTAAAACGCGAGCGTAACTACCGTAAGCAATACCGGAAATAGAGGAGCGAGGAGCGAGAAGCGAGGAGCGAGATGTTACTTTTGATTTGGAGTTATTCGCTTTCTCTGACCTCTGACCTCTGACTCCTGACCCCTTGATAAGTCCGATCGCTTTCAACTTCGCAACGGTGTAATCATTCGTTCCTCCAGCTAACTGTACGTATCCTGGTAATCCGGCTGCGAGTACCTTTTGCCCTAACTTGATTGCAGCCAATGTGGTGCCATCACCGATATCACCGCTCATTGGTCGTCCGTCGGTTTGCCAAATCAACGGGCAGGGTAGCGGTTTGATAATATTATGCAGGTTCCACAAATATTCAATCATGCCGTCTCCGTCAGGACAGCTAATTGCTATTAACTTTAACCTGTTAAGCCACGGTTTGATTGCTTGCCATAGTCGTTTAAATTCAGTGATTCGTCCTATTTGCGTGTGAATTTCAAGTGCATCAACTCTTGATAAAGCTAACGGGGCGATCGCCCCAGGCGTAGAAACATACGCGCGCGTGTAAATTAAATCGCTAGGACATATAGGCAAACAACGACCGCAGCCATAACACAGATCCTGTACCACGCCAGAAAAGGTGTTGCGATCGCGGTCAAACACAATGGCTTGCGCGGGGCAAATTTTCTCACACGGTCGAGGACACGCTACTGGACACACCTCTGGATTAAATTCCGCTTTGCGAAAATGTGGATCTTCTCCATCATTTAAGCTCACCATTAACCACGGGCGACTTTGGTAAGCAAAACCTCGCTGCTGAGCATCACTAGCTAGCGAATCCGCAACTGCTAGCGCTTCTTGCGCTGCTGCAATGACGGCAGGATCAGCCGCCACGTCAATACAGTCAACGCCAGCCAACGTGTAAGCTAATGTTAAATTTCTAACCGCAGGTAGATGTTGAAAACTAGCTCCGCAGATCAACTTAAACCAGTGACCTTCTTTCAAGGAGCATAAGGGTTTATACAAATCAGTCACACTTCTATGCTAATGTGTGACGTCAAAAATAGCAGCTTGCAAGTCAGATTAAATAAAAGAATTTTTGAAGGCTATTTAAGGCAGGTTGGAATGCCTACCGCACTATTCGTGTGCTAGAAAAGTGAAACGCGATTGGTTCTCTTTTTGTCTATTATCATTACACTATAAAAGAGTACATCTGTACTGGAAAAAGCAATGAGTCTGAATGTTGTAACCTTAGTAGGTCGTGTTGGTGGCGAACCAGATATTAAGTATTTTGAATCTGGAAGCGTCAAGTGTCGGTTAACGTTGGCGGTAAAACGGCAGTCACGTAATAGCGATGAACCTGATTGGTTTACGCTGGAATTATGGGGGAAAACCGCAGAGGTTGCGGGTAATTATGTCCACAAAGGCAGTTTAATTGGCGTTAAAGGCGCTTTAAAGTTTGACACCTGGAGCGATCGCAACACAGGCGCAACGCGCACATCACCGATTATTCTTGTGGACAAACTAGACCTTTTAGGTTCTAAACAAGATAGCAACGCTAATTTTTCTAGCGGTGACGACAACTTTTAGAGGTCAGGGGTTAGGGGAGTAGGCGGGCGGTTGCGTAGGTAGGTAGGTAGGTAGGCGGGTAAAATAGCATCTTCGTCTATCCCACTTTACAACGCTCTTACACTCCTACTCTCTCACTAATCACTAATGCTCGCTTTTCACTCCTCACCCTTTTTAGTAACGAATTTGCAGCGTCACTGTTGCTTCAACTTGCTGTTCGCCACCGACGATAGGAGTAGCTGCAACACTATCAGCCATAGCAGCTTGACGCGCTAAAGGAATAGGCGGTGGCGGGGTCGTACCAGCGTTATTAATTTGAATGCTGACGACTTCGCTAGGCGAAAGATTCAAGACGCTTAATACGGTATTCGCTTGTTGTTGCGCATCTTGTGTGGCTTCGCGTAAAGCTTGTTGTTGCGCTTGGGCGATCGCGCTATCGGTGGCGATAAAACTCACACTATCAATGCGGGTTGCTCCCGCTTTTACCGCTTCATCTAACAAATTTCCGGTTCTTTCTGTCGCAATCCGAAAACTGACAATATTTGTTGCAGAATATCCGGTTAATCGCTGTGTATTATTACTATAACTATAAACTGGGTTAAGAGTAATACCCGTAGTTTCGAGTCTTTCGACGTTACGCGCCTTGAGTAAAGCGACAACAGCTGATGAGCGTCGGGCAGTTTCTTGTTGAACTTCAGCCGCAGTTTTCCCTTGTACTTCAACGCCCAAACGCACTTGAGTCAACGTCGTAGGAATTGATTCCATCCCGCGACCGCTGACAGTAATAGTACGTATTTGATCTGGTGATTGCGGTTGTGCCATCACAGGAGAAGTTAATGCTAAACAAAATAATCCTGTTACTACAAATACTTCGCGTAACGGATTCATAAACTGGCGAACATATTTATTGCTACTTTCACTTGTAGAATTTACATAAGAAGGACTCATTCGTTGCCTCACACTGAATGCTAGCTGAATATTGCGTCGTTGCTGACGTGCTTTCTAATTTGGCATTAAACCGAAGTGATGTTGCAATTGTTACAGTTTTTGTAACTTACAATTAGTTAGAAATCAGGAAGTGGGTAGTGTCATTTTGATAGTAAGTATAAAAAAAACCTATTCACGCAGTCACCAATAACCACTCCTAATTTGGCTAGCAAACTTGTACAGTAAAAAGAATGATTTTTGTACACACATTGGAAGGTAAATGCAATTGCCTAATTTAACCTGGTTGGTGCAACTCCCAGGGTGGGGAAACAGCACGTATCTGCTGGCAAGCGCAACAGAAACTGCGACAGAAGCTTCGTCAGAATCAGAGTACGGAACACTGTTGCTAACAGCAGTACTGCTGAGTTTAGTGGTTATTTATTTGGCTCGCCAAATAGGCGGAGAAATTTCAAACCGTGTTGGTTTACCACCTGTTTTGGGAGAACTAGTGGCTGGAGTGCTGGTAGGAGTTTCTGCCTTACATCTTTTGACTTTTCCAGAAGCTGGGGTAGACCCTTCAAGTTCTTTAATTATTCGATTCCTGGAATCTACTGCGGGTCTGACTCCTGATCTAGCAGTAGCTGTGTTTCGCGACCAAAATGATGTCATAAGTGTCTTAGCAGAAATTGGTGTTGTGATTCTGCTGTTTGAGATTGGTCTGGAGTCGAATTTAAAGGAATTGCTTGATGTTGGTATTCAAGCAACCCTAGTTGCAGTGGTAGGGGTAGTTGTCCCTTTTGCGGCTGGTACTGCGGGATTGATGGCTTTTTTTGGAATTTCAGCTGTACCAGCAATTTTTGCCGGAGCAGCCTTAACGGCAACGAGTATTGGAATTACGTCGAAGGTTTTATCTGAACTAGGGCGACTTAATTCCAAGGAAGGTCAAATTATTTTGGGTGCTGCTGTTATTGATGACATATTAGGCATTATCGTCTTGGCAGTTGTTGCTAGCTTGGCAAAAACTGGTGAAATTGATGTCAGCAACGTTGTTTACTTGATCCTCAGTGCGAGTGGTTTCTTAATCGGTGCCGTTCTTCTGGGTAAAGTATTCAATAAAACGTTTGTCTCGGTAGTGGATCTGTTTAAGACTCGCGGCGGCATTGTCATACCAGCAATAATTTTTGCTTACGCTATGGCGTACTTAGCAGCTGCGATTCACTTGGAGGCGATTTTAGGGGCTTTTGCGGCGGGATTGGTGTTGGATGAAACGGATAAACGCAAAGAATTGCAACGCCAAGTCATTCCGATCGCTGATATTCTAGTGCCAATTTTCTTTGTAACTGTGGGTGCAAAAACTGACTTAGGAGTGTTAAACCCAGCGAATCCGACAAATCGCGAAGGTTTAGTGATTGCGAGTTTCTTAATTGCGATCGCCATCATCGGTAAAGTTGTCACAGGCTTAGCTGTATTTGGTCAACCTGGAATCAATCGTTTGGCGATCGGTGTTGGGATGATTCCTAGAGGTGAAGTCGGACTTGTTTTTGCTGGAGTTGGTTCGGCGAGTGGTGCGCTTTCTAAACCTCTGGAAGCAGCGATTATTATGATGGTCATTTTGACGACGTTTTTAGCACCACCTTTGCTGCGGTTTGTCTTTCCTGACTCAGAACCAGGGATTGAAGCTGTGGAAGCAGTTTCTGAGTTAGATCGGGCAGCAAATCGATAACCGTAGAAGAGAAAAGCAGGGGGGCAGAGGAGACTGGGAGATGGGGAGACTGGGAGTTATAAGTGCTGAGTTAAGATAATTCTTTTAATTCAAAATAGTGCCATCCGGCACGCTGCGCTTTCCAAAACTCAAAACTAACTACTAGTCACTAGCTACTAGACACTCCTGACTCGCCCCTTTCCTTATTATCTATTTTGTGGCGACAACGGCGATATTCCAGGCAAAGCGTTTTGTAAGAGGCAGTTTTTTAAGAACGGTATCAAATTTTTCTAAGCGCTGATATGTGGGTGCTAGTCGCTGATGTTCGATGATAATTTTCTTCCAGTATCTTTCTTTGTTAGGATCGACTTTTTCAATTAAGTAAAAGCGTAAAAAGATCCATAAAGTGGCTAGCCAAAATGTATCGTAAGTTGTTTTTGAGAAGTGCGATCGCACAAAATCAACGATACTGATGTCCAACGGCATTTCGTCTTCGGTGCGCACTTTTGTAGCAATGCGTCGATAAACATTAATTACAGGATTGTGGCGTAAAGGGTCCCAAAAACATGCTTTTCCGCCTGGTTTGAGAACGCGATGCATTTCGCGAATTGCGGCGCGGGGGTTGGGGATATGATGCAACAGGTTTGAAGCATAAACAATATCAAAGGTATTATCAGGACAATCAAGCGCGATCGCATTCATCGTGCGGCCTTGAATTTTTACCTTATTTGTCTCGGCTAGCTTCAATGCGACTTCTACCATTCCTGGTGAATAGTCTGCTGCAACGCATTTTGCACCTTTTTTCGCAAAGTAGACGCTGTTTTCACCCGCGCCACAACCCAAATCTAATAATAACTTGCCTCTAATATCTCCTAGATGATTGAGAATGAAGCGATTTTCTGGGGCGGTACAAGCTTCAAAATAGTCTCTGACTTGAATTCCTTCGACATCTATTGTAGAAGCCCATTCGTCATGGAATCGTTGTTCTTTGGCAAAGATATCATCGCGCATGGTGAGTAAATGAGATACACCTTTTGGGGTTAGGTGATGGGTAATGGGTAATAGTAAATCTAAATCTCTTGCCAAAGTACCAAATTTTTACTCTGGTATTGCAAGATACTTAACCCACAAATCTTCCCAATTACCAATCACCAATTATCAACCTTGAGTTTACACAGTTAATTGCTGCTGCTTATTCTGAATTGCAGCGTACAAACGATTGAGGGCGTTAACGTACGCTTGTGCTGAAGCAACAATAATATCTGTATTCGCTGCATGACCAGAATACACGCGATCTTCATAACGCAGGCGAATCGTCACTTCACCGATCGCATCAATCCCCGCAGTTACTGACTGGACAGAAAACTCGATCAGTTGATTGGGGACGTTCACCACGCGGTTAATTGCCTTATACACCGCATCGACAGGTCCGGTACCAATTGCCGCATCGGTCAATTCTTCGCCTTCGGGAGTCCGAATCGAAACTGTTGCGGTGGGACACGCGCGATCGCCGCAGGAAACTTGTACAAACTCTAAACGAAATAGTTCTGGTGTTTGCTGAATTTCATCGTTGACGATCGCTTCTAAATCCCAATCGGAAATTTCTTTTTTCTTATCTGCTAAATCTTTAAACCGCAAAAAGGCTTTATTTAAATCGGTTTCCGACAGTTCAAACCCCAATTCTTTCAAACGCGTACGGAAAGCGTTACGTCCCGAATGCTTACCCAAGACGATTTGATTGTCAGTCAATCCGATTGACTGAGCATCCATAATTTCATACGTCAGCTTGTTTTTCAACACGCCATCTTGGTGAATTCCGGACTCGTGCGCAAAAGCATTCGCCCCGACAATCGCCTTATTTGGTTGTACCAGCATTCCTGTTAAGTTAGAAACAAGGCGCGAAGTTTTGTAAATTTGGTGCGTATCAATATTTGTTAGAGGTTCTTCTGAATCAGCTGGGCGACCTAAGAAAGGATTATAATATTGTCGTCTAACGTGTAGCGCCATAACCAATTCTTCTAGCGCCGCATTTCCCGCACGTTCTCCAATACCGTTGATCGTGCATTCGAGTTGTCGCGCTCCATTTTTGACGGCTTCTAAGAAGTTAGCAACAGCCAAGCCCAAATCATTGTGACCGTGAACTGAAATAATTGCTTGGTCGATATTGGGGACGTTTTCTTTGATACCGCGAATTAATGCGCCAAATTCGCTAGGAGTCGTGTACCCTACGGTGTCAGGAATATTAATTGTTTTTGCCCCAGCGGCGATCGCGCGTTCGAGTACTTGGTACAAATATTCTGGATCGCTGCGCACAGCATCCATCGGTGAAAATTCCACATCGTCCATGAACGATTTAGCATAGGCGACCATTTCTTCGGCGATCGCCAGCACTTCGGATCGCGTTTTTTTAAGCTGGTACTCAAGGTGAATATCCGATGTCGAAATAAATGTATGAATTCTGGCTTTAGCTGCTGGTTTTAATGCCTCTGCGGCTGCTTTAATATCGTCTTTGATTGCTCTTGCCAAACTACAAATCACTGGACCATTTTCAGTCCCAACGGTTTCGGCAATTTGTTGTACTGCGTTAAAGTCTCCAGGGCTAGCGAATGCAAATCCAGCTTCAATGATATCTACGCCTAGCCGTGACAACTGGCGGGCAATCATAACTTTCTCTTCGACGTTGAGCGTAGCACCAGGGCATTGTTCGCCATCGCGCAATGTCGTATCAAAGATAATGATGCGGTCTTGTTTGCTGTGCATAGTACTCCTCGTTGTATTTTTGTTTGTGTAAACTTAAATAAACGCTAAAATTACCAATAAATCTTGATTAATAATCTACTTTTTCTATATACTCGCGAATATCATTTAAATCAATATATCTATCAGTAGCATTACGCAATTCTCGGGCAATCATTCCCTCTGTAGATACTACTGTAATGTGAGTATCTTTTGAGCGTAGTAGTTCTATTGCTCTTTCAAAATCTCCATCGCCACTAAATAAAATGACATGATTGTACTGTTCGACTGTGTTGAACATATCGACCACAATTTCGATATCTAGATTCGCTTTTTGCGAATAGCGACCAGAGGTGTCATCATAATATTCCTTAAGAATTTTATGCCGTACTGTATATCCTAAGCTAATTAAAGCATCTCTAAAACCGCGTTGATCTTGCGGATCTTTTAGACCTGTATACCAAAAAGCATTAATTAAGATCGTCTCTGGCTGCTCGGTTTTAAAATATTCCAATACTCTTCTTGGATCGAAAAACCAACCATTTTTTTGTTGTGCATAGAACATATTATTGCCGTCTACAAAAATAGACGTGCGGTTTATTAAGCATGCCATAAAAGTTAAACCTAAGATCTTAGAGATAGTTCTTTTCCTTATCGAATTTTGTTGTTGCTGATATTATTTGAAATATTTGAATAAAATATATTTTCTCGAAGCCGCAAAATCTGCCGCATTTTTTAGTAATTCCTTTGCTGTTTCAGATAATATACAATTGTCTTTTTATCTTTCGCTAATGAATACCCTATGACTACTTAACTTGTAAGCATTGCTTGCCACAATTCAATGCTTTTACATAGGATTTCGCTCGACCTTAGCTTACTTGTTACTACGGTTATTTACCGAAGGACGCGTTGTGGCTGTCTTCAATGGTCTGTATAGCTACTAATATTACAAATATGCGCTTCAACAACGTAGCTCAGGAACACCTCCTGGGCAGTGTATAAACTGATAATAAGACATAATAAGTTTAGTCACCAATACAAATCTAAGATGTCGCTTTAGTCTCATCGGCTGAATTATAACAGTCTCTATGCCCTAGAGAAATTTCTGATAGAAGCTATGCTCTATATATTAATGCTAACGCTATTTAAGTCGCTGCTTGTGCTAATCACCGCGAGTAGATTTACATAAAAAAGTAGATAGCATATGAGAATTCTCTAATTTTCGAGATTTTCCATCATTGAATAAAATTATTGATAAGGTACATAGTACCAGATATTTTTAGAGCCTAAGTATAAATGCTATTGTGCTTAATCTATGCATATCATAGCCAAATTCGGTTGATGTTGAAATCTTGAGAGATTAACTTAGAAAAGACAAAATCAGGTCGTTGTAGGTAGAGTAAGCTTCCAGGCAAGATATGACACAACACGATACAGCATCCAAGCTCCAGAAAAAAGACTCAACTGATAAGCGATCGCTTAAAGTGCATAACGCAACGACGAAAATTACAGCGCTATTAACAGCACGTCAATCATTGCGCCTTGCCTGGGTCGGACATATTCTTACTGTAGCTTGGGCAATTGCTGCTGCGATCGCGACGGGTGGAAATTGGCGACTTGTTCAGATGTGGGAATCGCACGTGCAAACGATGTTTTTTGAACTGCGCGGTCCAGTAGCACCACCAGAGGATATTGTCATTTTGGCAATTGATGAACCATCATTATCAATGCCGAAGCAATTGTTGCAGGAAGATCCCCAAAAATATGCCTACTTAGAACCTTTGAAAGCTTGGGCGTGGCGACGTAGTGCGTATGCGCAAGTCGTCGATCGGTTAATATCAGCAGGTGCAAAAGTTGTTGCTTTGGATATTTTGTTGACAAATCCAAGTAGCTACGGAACCGATGACGATCAGCAATTAGCGCAAGTACTGCGCCGCTATTCTGGTAAAGTAGCGTTAGCTGCCGAATATGCAGAAGCTGAAATTCATCAAGGAAGCTTAATTCAATTAGTACCGCCTGAACGCCTGTTTTGGACAAATCCGTCAGCAATTGGTACAATCAATTTTCCGCTAGAAGCAGACAGTAAAATTCATCGGTTTGCCAGTACTTTTCCCAAGCTATTAGCACAACAAGCGCAATATCCACAAGAAACACTAGCAGAACTTCAAGATTTCCCTTCATTTGAAGAAGCTGTTGTCAAAGCCGTAAATCCTAATTTTGTTAGACCGCAAGCCGAGTATATTAATTTTTATGGTCCAGCAGGGACATTTGAACAGATTTCTTTTTGGCACGTATTAGATCCGGAAAACTGGAATACCTATTTACAGCAAGGAAAATATTTCAAAGATAAAATTGTCCTGATTGGGGCGACAGCAGCTTCACTCCAAGACTTTCATGGCGCACCATTTGCCAAGAGTTGGCTGTATCCGCAACGAATGTCAGGAGTAGAAATTCAAGCAAACGCGATCGCAACTTTATTAAATAACCGCGCGATCGCCGAAGGAATTCCTCATACCAACACCCGCAGCTTATTTATCCTATTTTTGGTTGGTGGTAGTGCGTTTTTAATTAGGAAATCCAAGCGCACCATTTTTCAATGCGCATCGACAGCAGGAATTATTCTTGGTTGGGTAAGTATCAGTTATTTCAGTTTTATCTATGGTGGTGTTTACTTTCCGGTTGCAGTTCCCTTAGTTGCGATCGCCCTCGCGAGTTTTTCTTATTTAGGTACAGGTGCAGCGAGTGAAAGATTAAGAAAAATGAGTTTGCACCGTAGCTTAGAACGCTATGCATCTTCGCCTATTGTGCAGGAGATTATTAGCCAGCAAGATGACTTACAGTACTTACTAGAGCAGCGCGAGCTAGCAACAATGGGAAAGCTCATTGGCGGACGCTATAAAATTGTCAAAGTATTAGGTGCTGGTGGCTTTAGTGAAACCTATGTAGCCGAAGACAAACAACGTCCAGGGAGTCCACTATGCGTTGTCAAACAGCTTAAATTAGCTAGCAATAATCCCAAACACTTGCAACTTGCTAAACGATTATTTCAATTAGAAGCAGAAACTTTAGAAAAACTAGGAACCCACGACCAAATTCCTCAACTATTGGCTTACTTTGATGAAGGTGAAGAATTCTATCTTGTGCAAGAATTAGTTGTTGGTCATCCCCTCAGCCAGGAACTTCCTCCAGGTAGACAACTACAAGAAGCTACAGTTATTCAAATCTTACACGAACTTCTACAAACTTTAGAATTTGTTCATCGTCATGGCGTAATTCATCGCGACATCAAACCCAGTAATATCATTCGCCGACACTCTGACGGTAAGCTTTTTTTGATTGACTTTGGTGCGGTAAAAGAAGTAAGCAACCAAGTATTAGACCAAGAGGGACAAAGTAGCTTGACAATTGGAATCGGTACCCAAGGCTATGCCCCCATTGAACAATGTGCTGGACGTGTGAAATTTAGCAGTGACATCTATGCGTTGGGAATGACAGGGATTAGAGCTTTAACAGGATTATCTCCTCATGAGTTACAGTTCGATGCAGATACCGGAGAAATACTTTGGATGCACAAAACCCAAGTAAGTCACGATTTTGCCACAGTTTTGTGTAAAATGGTGCGCCATGATTTTACTCAACGCTATCAATCTGCTTTAGAGGCTTTGTCTGCGCTTGAGCAATTAGTAAGTTGGCACACCGGCGCTTCAAAAATAGAAGATAGCTTACCTGTCGAGAATTCTGATACTCCCACAACTCCTTGGAGTATTGCATCAACAGCGATCGCCGATCCAAGTTCTACTATTGTTTTGCCACCGCAGTAGTTTAAACTAGTACATTTGCTCTACTACTGGTAGCAATTTATTTTGCTAGCGCAGCAAGAATCTTTGCCAGCGATACGAAATAGCGGACGATCGCAGTTCTGACTCCGGTTGTAAATCTGTTGGTAAATTCACATCATTTCCTACAGGGTTCGGTTCATCGATCAGTAAGGGACTAACGTCATCTAATAATGGCGGAGTCGTCTCAGTGTCTGTAGGTAATGGTGCGTTGTCTTCAACATCAGTTGGCAGTGTAGTATCTGTATCCGCTGGCGGTGTATTGTCCGCAGGATCAGTTGGCAGCGTAGTATCTGTATCCGTTGGCGGTGTATTGTCCGCAGGATCGGTTGGCAGTGTAGTATCTGTATCCGTTGGCGGCGTATTGTCCGCAGGATCAGTTGGCGGTGTAGTATCTGTATCCGTTGGTGGTGTATTGTCCGCAGGATCAGTTGGCAGTGTAGTATCTGTATCCGTTGGTGGTGTATTGTCCGCAGGATCAGTTGGCAGTGTAGTATCTGTATCCGTTGGCGGTGTATTGTCCGCAGGATCGGTTGGCAGCGTAGTATCTGTATCCGTTGGTGGTGTAGTATCTGTATCCGCTGGTGGTGTATTGTCCGCAGGATCGGTTGGCAGTGTAGTATCTGTATCTGTTGGTGGTGTATTGTCCGCAGGATCGGTTGGCAGTGTAGTATCTGTATCCGTTGGTGGTGTATTGTCCGCAGGATCGGTTGGCAGCGTAGTATCTGTATCCGTTGGTGGTGTATTGTCCGCAGGATCGGTTGGCAGCGTAGTATCTGTATCCGTTGGTGGTGTAGTATCTGTATCCGCTGGTGGTGTATTGTCCGCAGGATCGGTTGGCAGCGTAGTATCTGTATCCGTTGGTGGTGTATTGTCCGCAGGATCGGTTGGCAGCGTAGTATCTGTATCCGTTGGTGGTGTATTGTCCGCAGGATCGGTTGGCAGCGTAGTATCTGTATCCGTTGGTGGTGTATTGTCCGCAGGATCGGTTGGCAGCGTAGTATCTGTATCCGTTGGTGGTGTATTGTCCGCAGGATCGGTTGGCAGCGTAGTATCTGTATCCGTTGGTGGTGTATTGTCCGCAGGATCGGTTGGCAGCGTAGTATCTGTATCCGTTGGCGGCGTATTGTCCGCAGGGTCTAGTGGTGGTGTGGTGTTGCCACCATTAATAGGTTGAGTAATGGAACTTTCGCCCGTTGTTGGTGGAGTGGTGGTATTACTAGGCGGTGTGATTGGCGTGTTATTTTCTAACGGTGGGGTTACTGGTGCAGTATTATCATCATCAATTTCCTCTCTAGACCCATTGCCAGGAAGTTGCTGATTACCGCTGTTGGCTCCACTTGGAGGATTCTCTGTATTAGTTGAGTTGTTCCCACTTGGAGTCCCAATGGGCGATGGTGTTGTCGAAGTATTGTTACCTTGATTTTGTTGCGATGGTGTTGTCGAAGTATTGTTGCCTTGATTTTGTTGCGATGGTGTTGTCGAAGTATTGTTGCCTTGATTTTGTTGCGATGGTGTTGTCGAAGTATTGTTGCCTTGATTTTGTTGCGATGGTGTTGTCGAAGTATTGTTGCCTTGATTTTGTTGCGATGGTGTTGTTGAAGTATTGTTGCCTTGGTTTTGTTGCGATTCTCGCGCTGAATTACTAGGAGACTGAACAAAAGGTGGATTTTCAACTACTCCTTCGCCTCTAACTGGTGGCTTTGTAGCAGCAGCAGCCGCAGTTTCTGCTTGTACACTAGAGAGTGCCGGATCAGCTGAAGGATTAGGATTTGGTCGATTCAGATTCAGCTGCTGTACTAAATCGCTCGTTTGGTAAAAAGTATTGAGGTCAAACTCGTATAACTGCTCAATTGTGTCATTGACAACAACCGCCATTTGCCCAGCTTCGAGAACTTCGCTTTGAGAAGCGCTTTGATTAAAAACTTCAATATTACTATCTGTTAAAGCCCCAACAATTGTTGTGTCTGTTTCGGGTATATAACGTACAAATAATGCTGACCCTCTAATTGCAGCAGCTGCATTTGGCGTTCGGATGTCTGTGACTCCTCTTCCAGGAGGAATGAGTAATAGTACTGTTCCGTTTGATAACCTGAATCTACGTGTTTGTGCAATGAAGCGGAATATGGCTTGTTCTCCTATCCTTGCCAAGGAACCGTCATTAAAGCGTAGTTCCGCTAAGGAGGAATGACCTGTAGACAAAGCATCTCCAGGCTGCATGGCATCTGACAATCGGGCTGGACGTGGTGTGCGATTTTGTGGAAGTAGACGCACTAAATTACGTATGTTTTGCACTACGGCTCGTGTCAGAGTAGTTTCAGCATTAGCCTTCTTAGCTATTGGCAGCGTCATGCTCCAAAAAAACAAAGGTAAGGATGAGGACAAACTTGCGAGACATGGCTTTTAGTGCCTAAAAAGGGTGAACAAGTGCCAAAGTAATCAGACGCGGTTTCTGATTTCCAAGTTTCATCATGTCAAATTACATAGTTACAGAAGCTGTCAAGAAATAGCAAATTCTCAAGCATTAAATTGGCATCTACTCATTTTAATCAGCGATCTATTACTCTTCACTCTCCTAGTAATAATCAGGAACATTTTTTCTGACTAAGTAC
This sequence comes from Gloeocapsa sp. PCC 7428, assembly GCF_000317555.1. Lineage (GTDB taxonomy): Bacteria > Cyanobacteriota > Cyanobacteriia > Cyanobacteriales > Chroococcidiopsidaceae > Chroogloeocystis. The sequence continues at coordinate 939,252 of NC_019745.1, read as the reverse complement.
GTCTTGAAGTAGCTAATGTTACGCCTCGCTCGCAATATTTTTGGGTTCGGAAAATAGAACTCTGATATGTAAATTTTTGTAATTATTTGACCGATAGTGAAATATATGTATAATTATATACTGTGAATAAACTAATGTATACAGCTACTATTACGGTGTGGCAGCTTGAAAGGCTGTCCGGTTTACGTCATAACTTATACTGGCAAAAACTACTGCAAGCCGATTATAAGAAGCTATCCGTCTTGTCGCTCTTCACTGCCAGTACCACTAGTCTGATGTTGCTCAATTCTAGTATAGTCGTTGCAGCGCCTCAAAACAATTGTCAAATAAATTACTTGGGAACCACAGAAATATCCTCAATAGACCAAGAAAAGACAAATAACTCTTCATGTGTTTCTACAACGAATTCGTTGGTGAATCCAGAAAAGACTTTCATTTCTTCCGAGTGTCAAATCTCTGACAGTTACAAAGCGAAATCGCAAGAATTTGCTGTCCCGATTCATTCTCAAAATCAACTTGCTGAGAAGCAAGACAGTCTAGCATTAATAGAGAATTTGAAGACTCCGGCAAAAACAACATTAGAACACTCAACAGTATTTAATTCAAGTTCTGCGGATGCTCTGACGTCTAAGCAAACTACAGAGTTCCTTCTTCAGCAACAAAATCGTTTTGACTCATCTATCGCGGCTTCTTGTGCAGTGCAGCAATTAGATGAGCAGCATTATAAGCTTAATCTACTTGCTCCTACACCTTACCCTATACAAATGGCACAGGATGCACAGCAGCGATTATCTGTACCAGCCGATGGTGAATTAGGCGAATTGCGCTTGCGTGAATTAGAAGGACGATCGCAATCAGATATCGATGCAGAACTAGGAAGATTGCGCATACGCGAAATAAAAAGGCAATCGCCTGATCCAGAATTAGGAACTTTGCGCATCAGAGAATCCAGAGGACAGCCTACGCTTGCAGACATTGTTAGTCCACCACCATCATCACCCCAACTCGGTTCGCTGTTGGCTCAAATTGGTTACTTCCAAACAAACAACATATTTTCAGGAGTAGATCCGATTCAAGGCGGTTTGCTCTCGTCAGGTATCACGCTCATTACAACGCCGAAGTTGGGAGAGAATACGGATATCATCGCCGCGATCGATGGGAGTTTGATTCGCTATATTGAGCAATCTGAATCGAATTATAACCAGTTGCGTTTCAGGGCGGGAATTCGTCAAAGATTTTCACCGCAAATGTTTGGTGAGGTTGGTTGGATTAATCAGCAACTCTTTCGTTTGGAGTCTGGCGATCGCTTTTTGGATGAAAATGCACTGCGCTTTGTGCTGCGACGACGCGATCGCTTGACCGACAGGTTACGGCTTGATAGCTTGTATGAGTTACGTCTGAGCGATGCCGAACCGGAAACTCGCAGTCGGATCATCAATTCATTATTAGTCTCGTTAAGCTACAACTTACAACGTAATTTCTTAGTTGGTCTGGATTACCAGTTCGCCTTATCAGATTTTACCCAACGCGATCGCGAAGATCAATTTCACCGCTTACTCGGACGCTTAACTTACGCCGCTTCGCGCAATAGCCAATTTAATCTCCAAGCAGGAGTAACACTGGGTGGTTCTTCTGACCCAAATGTTAATTTTGATAACTTATTTTTGAGTGTGACTTACACAGTTGAGTTAGGGCGTTTCTAATACGAGGAAATAATAGTTAAGAACTAGGGCGATCGCTTTTATTTTGAGTTTCCTCGGTTGGTGGTTCAGCGAGGAGATAAGAACACCAGTCACTCCAGCTACCAGCATAAAGCTTTCCGGTATCAATTCTAGCCAACTCCAGAGAAAGTAAATTGACACACGCTGTCACGCCAGAACCGCAATAAACGATAATTTCCTCCGCAGATTTGAGGTTTTCCCAACGATCGCGTTGTGCGGTAGGCGATCGCAAGTAACCTTGCGCGTCAGAAACCTCTTGCCAAGGATAATTGACGGCACCAGGAATATGACCTGCAATTGGATCGATAGGTTCGCGTTCTCCAGAATAGCGATCGCTTTCGCGCGAATCGACAAGAACCACCGCAGGATCGTCTTTACGAGCTTTAACTGTTGTTATATCAACAACGCGATCGACTTGAACTCGCGGCACAAAATCACCGAGTTTGGATTCAGGAAGGATATCAGTCACAGGATAGCCACTATTTAGCCAGCCAGTGAAACCACCGTCCAAAACAGCGACTTGAGTGTGTCCTAAGTAACGTAATAGCCACCATAACCGTGCTGCAAAAGCAAAGCGCGAATCATCGTAAGCGACGACAAGTGTTTGTGAAGTGATACCCAGTTGTGATAACTTGTGCGCGAATTTATACAGATCAGGTAACGGATGACGTCCGCCGTGTGGCGCTACAGGGCTTGAAAGATCTTGGTTTAAATCTAAATAAAAAGCTCCTGGAATATGACTTTTTTGATATTGTTGATAACCAAGTTGTGGCTCGGCAAGTGAAAAACGACAATCGGCGATCGCCACTTGTGGATCTTCCAAGTGTTCAAACAGCCATTTTGTAGAAACTACTGATTGCAAGTCGGTCATAAGTCACAATTTTTAAATTGAGGTAATGGGAAGCACTTAGTAATCGCTATTTATAACCAATTACCAGTTACCGATTTCCAATCTTAAAGATATTCTATGTGTAATAGTTATTATGCCAAGCGTTGATTTTGTTCCCCAGCCTACCGCCGATGGCTCATTTACGTTTTTTTCCGCAGAATTTAATGAAGCGTTTCACAGTCAATACGGAGCGCGTCAGGAAGCTGAAAGAAAGTTTGTCGAACCAACGCAACTGCAATACAAAGCCCAGCAACCTCAATTACGGATATTAGATATTTGCTACGGTTTGGGCTATAACACAGCAGCGGCTTTAGCAACAATTTGGCAAGTGAATCCTCGTTGCTACGTTGAGGTTGTCGGTTTAGAGTCGAATCCAGATGTCCCAAAATCAGCGATCGCGCATCAACTGCTGCAATCTTGGGATGAACCCGTACCGCGAGTTCTGACTCAATTAGCAAACAAACATCAAGTACAAACAAGCAATTGTAAAGCAGCGCTACTCATTGGTGATGCCCGAAAGACAATTCAAACATTACATCAACTCAACTTTCAAGCTGATGCTATTTTTCTCGATCCCTTCTCACCACCACATTGCCCGCAACTTTGGACAGTAGAATTTCTCCAGCAGGTTGCTTTATGCTTAACTCCTCATGGACGCTTAGCGACGTATTCGTGTGCGGCGGCGGTTCGTACCGCGTTGATCCAAACTGGGTTAAAAATTGGTTCGACACCACCCGTCGGAAGGCGATCGCCAGGAACAGTAGCGGCTTGGGAAGCCATTGATCTCCCTACATTATCGCCAGAAGAACAAGAGTATCTCCTCACGCGTGCGGCGATTCCTTACCGCGATCCACAATTAAGCGATTCAGCTACTGTTATTTTGCAACGACGTCAGCAAGAACAAAACGCAAGCTCATTAATGTCAACATCACAGTGGCGAAAGCAGACTATAAAAAATAGTAAAAACGCTCTACAAAATACTTAATTAATAATACTTCATTAAGTTTTTAAAGAGCTAAATACTGTGTTCATCACTTCAAACTAAACTTATGCAAACTTGTGTGTTTCTTCATTAAAACTTTAACAATTTCTAGCAAATAGGCTAGTGAAATAAAGTTATAGTAAAAATGGATGAAAGATCTATTTTATTTTTTCCATTTTCTTTATCTTAGATTTAAGCAAGTTGAAACTATAAATTCAAATGTTTCAATAATTCCCATAGGGGGCATCTCACATAAATAAAGGAACTAAAAAAAACATTATTTAGTTCGTAATACGAGTTGATATATTGTTATCTTTGTACATCTACATAACTAAGTTTCTTCCTACCAGGGAGGAGTGAAATGTTTACAGGCTTTTCCTGTTGGCAAATCTTGAAGACGGTGAGTGTATTTTGCACTAGAGCCGCTATGAGTAATATTCCTGTAATTTTTATTCGGCTGATTGGTGCTGCTAAAGTAGCAGTAGCAAGGATTGATAAATTAAAAGGATTAGCTTTCTTTAGCTAGAAGTAACGTTAATAAGTAGCTTTTTTAATACCAGCAAATAAAAGTTTCAATAGTTAAACTTCTGGTTTATCGTTACCTTATCTGATAGCTATAGGTAAAAAAATAGCTATCAAACGTACTCATTTGTTGCACTTACTTGTCGATTATTAAAATAAAAATAGTAATACATGACCTCATGATGCAATTGTTAACTGGCAATACAGAGGTACGAATGCTTTTGCTTAATTTTGTTTTTAACAGCTATTAATTCGACAAATATAAGCATCTTGCTAAACAGTATTGCTGCGAAATTAACACAGCACTAATACATACCGCTTAAATGCAGCGGTATTTACCAATAAATTACAATTTTTTGGGGGAATTATGTCTTCTAGTCTTTCGCGACGCGAAGTTTTAAGGCTACTCAGCTTCTTATCTGCTGGGGCTGCTGGTGTAGGAAGTGTGCCACTAATTAGCGAACTTTTTGCAAGTAAAGCCACGGCACAAACAAGCTCTGTTTATGTTCGTGAAAATATAGCTACATTCATGCAGTCGCCTACAAAAATTGCAGCTTTAAGAAGAGGAATTCAGGTGATGCAGTCGCGGTCTAGTTCTAACCCGACAAGCTGGATTTACCAAGCTAATATGCATGGTATTCCCAGCAACGAGTCGCGCAGATTGACAGCATGGGGTACTTGCAATCACGGAAGCTTTTTCTTTTTTCCTTGGCACCGAATGTATTTATACTACTTCGAGCGAATTCTACGTCAGGCGTCTGGCGATTCGACTTTAGCGCTTCCATACTGGAATTATTCAGATTTTCCCGATCAGCGGACTTTACCTGAAGCATTTCGGAATCGACTACTACCTGATGGCTCTACCAATTCGCTCTATGTAGAACAGCGCGCCCCTGGGATTAACCAAGGTACGACAGCGTTAGCATCAGCTGAAGTCAGTTACGAGGGGGCTTTTCAACGTACAAACTTCTTTCATACCAGTTCTGGACAGCAAAGCTTTGGTGGTCGAAGAGCTACAAGTGCAATGCACCGAGGTTCTGGGGGAGGACTTTTGGAGGGACGACCACATAACCAAGTTCATGTTGTTGTTGGTGGTAGCAGTGGTTGGATGCGTCAGGTAGAAATGGCGGCTCGCGATCCAATTTTTTGGCTCCATCATTCAAACATTGACCGGTTGTGGGAACGGTGGCTTTTGTTAGGTAATGGAAGAGCAAATCCTACCAATGATAGTGATTGGATGAGCGATCGCTTTACCTTCTTTGATGAAAATGCCAGACAAGTGACAATGCGTGGTAGAGATATCCTTAATACAGTGCAGCAACTAAACTATAGATATGACGACGCCCCCTTGGGAAACCAAGTGCTGGTAAATGGAATGAGCGATGCTAACCGCTCTACACAGCAAATAACTGCAACTCCTCAACTGTTAGCGACAACACCTATGAACAATCAGCAAATGTTGGTAGAACTCAGAGAAGCTCCAGTGACTCTAAATTTACGATTCCCACAGTCACAAGGAGTAAGACCATTTAGTAGTTCTAGAACCATAACAGCAGGTTCTGTCACACTCAACGTTGAGAAGGTTGAATATAACCCCAGAAATTCAATTCCCTATGAGGTTTACATTAACCTCCCACAAGGAGTTCCTCCAGACCGCAACAGTCCTTACTATGTAGGCAGATTAGCACTATTTGCGCATCCTCAAAAAGCCACCTTTAGTCTTGATATTACTGAAGCGGTAAGCGAGCTACAGCGACTTAATCTAATAACAGGAGATTCTATCTCAGTTACTTTCGTTCCACCTGGTGGAGAGATGAATCTAATACAAAGAACGGAGCGCACTAGAGAAGTGCCAGGAGTCGTTCGCTTTGAACGCGTGACAATTACCACTACCAATTAATCAATCTACCATCATCACGCTGGAAGAAAATGTCGATTTACAAAATCAAAACTGCAATGTAGGGATAGCCACCACCTGACACCTAAAGACGAGTTACAAGAATTGTGGCATATTGCTGGTCTGATATTTTTTGCCGTTGATTCAATTTAGCGAAAAAATTAATACATTCGATAGTAAGCAGTTAAATTACTGACAATCAACTAAATTATCTTGCAATCAAAAGAAAATGTTAAAAATATCAGACTGAACTGAATAGGAGTGCTAATACAAGATAATTTCATCTAAAATTCTTAACTTTGTTTCTTAACTTAAGAATATTGGGTTAATGAAATAAAAGAATACCTCGCTTAGATTGCATAACTATTTTGTATAAAGCACTTCTAGTTTTTTGCAACTTAATTGCCAAATAGTTATACAGGCTTTGAAGAAATAAAAAACTAGTATTTATTGGGGTATTTATTTAGTATATTCGCAAACCTTTATAACAACAAATAAAACTATGAATAAAAGAAAACAAAGTAGATGATAGCTAAAACATAAGCCAACAAATCTGAAAAACAGAAGGTTGATAAATATATACTGGAGTTTAATATAATATGGCAATAATTAAAGGAACTGCTGGTAACGATAACTTAAAAGGTGGTTCAAACAACGATAAGCTCTACGGTTATGAAGGTGAGGATACTTTAAATGGTGGTGCAGGAATCGATACTTTAATTGGTGGTACAGGTAGCGATGTTTACATTGTAGACACAACTACTGATGTCATTATTGAGTATTCTGGTGGCGGCGCTCACGATACGGTGAAATCTTCTGTAAGCTACACGCTGGGCGCTTATGTGAATGATTTGGTACTAACTGGAAGCAGCAATATTAATGGTACAGGCAACGAACTAGACAATATCATCACTGGTAATAGCGGTAGAAATGTTTTAAGAGGTCTTGCTGGTAACGATCAGCTTAATGGTAGTAATGACAAGCGCAGCGATACACTTTATGGCGGAGTTGGTAACGACTCGCTTAAGGGTGGTAGCAAAGATAAACTTTATGGAGGCGCTGGAAACGATCGCTTAGTTGGCAGCCACGTCGGATTTTTTGATAACCCAGACGACACAATATACATGGATGGCGGTGATGGCAATGATTATCTCTATGCTAGTCATGATGCTGAAATGTACGGTGGTAGAGGTAGCGACACTATCACTGGCGGTACTTCAGTTTACATTGATGGTGGTGACGGCGACGATTTACTTGATGGTGATGAAAGTACAATTTACGGTGGCAAAGGCAACGATACTATAACAGGTAGTTACAGTCGCCTCTATGGTGGTGATGGTGATGATGTTTTAAGTGGAATTGCTGGAATGGAAGGTGGTCAGGGAAATGATACTCTGATCGGAGGCGATTGGGATAGCGGCTTTATTTTTAGTAAACCAACTGATGGAATAGATACAATTACTAACTTCGCAGCAGACAGATATCACAAAATTTATGTTTCTGCAAGTGGTTTTGGTGGTGGACTTGTAGAAGGAGAATTGTTACCAGGACAGTTACAATTTGGAACCTCAGCAACCGAAGCTGACGATCGCTTTATTTACGATACATCTTCTGGCGCGTTGTATTTTGATGTTGATGGTGTATTAGGTACTGGTTCGCAAGTCCAGTTAGCAATTTTAGTCGGTGTTCCTGACTTAACATCTAGTAGTATCTACGTTACTAGCTAAAGCTAATTTATTTAGAAGTTTATAGCAACCTGCCTTCCTGAGAAGTTACATTGTTGCTTTGTAACCTCTTTGGGAGATTTTTCTATTGGATAGTTGATATTTTTTCAAAGTTTGCCACTGCATTGTTAATTCTTCGACATCACGTAATTGTCCACCATAGCGCCAACTTAGGTAAGCTTGGCAAATTTCCTCAATGACTTTAGCAACGCTTGTAGGATAATGCTGATGCAATATTTGTGCATATTCTAGTGGTGTTTGAGCAGCGTGTTTGCGCAAGCCTTGTGTTGCTGTCCAATCAAGCATTTGTTGGTACAATCTCTCAATTGGATGTAATTTGGCTAAAGTCTGCTTTCTGCGCCAAATTCGCCATTGTTGTAAACCTAGCCAACATAAAAAGCTGATTCCAGTAGCAACAATTAACGCCGTTAAAACACCCAGCCAACCTTGAGAAAACAGCGCAATAAACCATGCGATCGCTGCTGTTATTCCATCCAAAAGTATTGTAAATAGCGCATTGAGAAAACCCGATACAGGGCTTGGTAACCACCCAGCAACCCACTGCCAGAATTTTTGCAAAACACCAAACGTTTGTGCCTCTTCGACTGAAGGTGGAATCAGCGGGTGTCCTGGAATTGGATCGAAAGCAAACCAGCCATATTCAGGAAAATATACTTCGGTCAATGCATACGCATCCGTGTTACGTACAATATACAAACCTGTAAACGGATTGAATTCTCCAGGACTAAAGCCCACCGATAGCCGCGCCGGAATCCCAATCGAACGCAGCATAATTGTTAATGCAGTAGAAAAGTGATCGGGATAACCACCTTTGTGTTTAAAGAGAAAAGCTGCGACTAAATCTTCATTTTCTGCAAGATACGGAAGATCTAAAGGATTTTCTGGAATAGTGTAATTTTGCTTGAGGTACTGCGCAAGGTATAAAGCTTGCTCGTAAGGCGATGTGAGTGCTTTTTCTGATTGTCCTACACGTTGTTGATTGTAGTTTGCTAAGATTTCTTGAGTGCGTTGTTGTACCTGTGCGGCAATTTCTGGCGGAACTTGTAGATAATAATTACTAATATTTTTCGGGTAATTTGTTGACGCTTGTCCTAATAAAGTGCGATCGCGGTAAGGAACTTGCGAAATCACAGTATAAGTGAGATCTTTCGATAATCCTACAGGCGATCGCAAACCGCCTTCTGGATCGACCGCGATTTCGGGTGCAGGAAAGAATATTTGTTTAGGATAAGCTAACGCTGGAATTAAATTTGGTAATTCAGAAACGATGGTATACGTTTGAACAACTTCTCGCGTCGCCCCAGCGATCGCCGGTGGTGATAAAAATATTTGATACGACCAAGTTGGACGTTTGAGGTTGACGACTTGTTCATTACGCGAAATTTCCCAGCCTTTACCTGTATAGCGATCGAATCCTAAGACGCGCCAAAATCCTTCCGCTTGCGATCGCACCCGCATGACAACTTTGGGTTTCATCTCGCCGCGTAAATTTTGATTAATCTCGCTATTAAACCCGTAGTAAAAAGTTTCGTCTACACCTGTTCCCCCTTGGGCGTCGCTACCACTACCGCCACTTGTCCCTCCACCGCTTCCCTCGCGCACGTAACCTGGGTTGACAATACTGCGCCCATCAAAGTTTTCTTGAATATCAATCGGCGCACTTACGGGAAATGTTCGTAGCTGATAACCTGGAAACCGAGGTAAAACCGCAAAAACCGTTAAGCCTAGCCCCACAGTGACTAAAAATAGTATCCCTGTGCTTTTGAGCGTAACGAAGGAAAACTTCTCCCCTCGCCCCTCATTCCTTACCCTTCGCCCCTCAATACCCAATCGCGAACGATAATCTAAAACTAATACAGGTAAAGCGATCGCCAAAAAAAGCAGTAACATTGGTGCAAACGCTAAAGTCTGGCTCAGTGTGCCTGCGACTGCAAGTAAAATTAACCCGATGACGATGGAATAGCCTAAATCTTTGCGACGAGGTAAATCAAAGCTATGACAGACTTGAAGTTGAATTAAAAGTTCAGCGAGAAGAACTCTGGTATCGTTTAATTCACCCAACAAGCGCCCAAAAAATGCGGCGAGTGCTGCTAACATCGCGATCGCAATGCAAAACTTGGTCGGAATGTTGCGGTCGTGACGGCGATACCAACTCCAAATTGCCCCAACAATACTTAAGGGTACTGCCCATAAGCTAAACTGCGTTTCTGCTGCAACATCAGTTGCAATAATTCCGACAGTGACTAATGCTTGGACAAGCGATCGCAAAAGTCGCGATTCTTCTACTTCAGTGATTTCTGTCTTTCTAGGCTGTCGCCACTGACTCCAACCAGATAGCGCTAGCGATGCTTTGATTCGATTTCGCTGTCGCATTCTGGATGATTTCGTCATACTGTTTTCGCTAGTAAGTTAATTGAATTTATGTAATATTTTTAACGAACTACAAAATTTATAGAGCGTGAAGCTTTTCTAAGCGAGTATTGTTAATAAAGTAAAAAAAGTAAGTGGGTAAAAATAAACATAACTTAAGGACTGGTAATTGGCGAAGCCGCCGCACGCCTAAAGAGGCTTCTAAAGAAGGAACGGCGGTAACTGGTCATTGGTCATTGGAAAGAGTCTCTATTCCCTATTACCCGTTACCTGACAATGTTACGTGTGATATTTAATTATGCCCACTTACTTATAAGTTAACGAATAACAAGATAAGTAAACTAGCGCAATCCCACTGATCAATTTGCTGTTATTTAAATAATTTTGGTAAAACAATTGCGTAAATGTACTGAAATTGTGATTAGAAAAAAGTCTTGATAAAAGATTCAGTAAAACTACGGTTTCATACTAGCGAATGGTCGCATCAAGCAACTATCCGCTTTGGGCTAAACTCAAAGGGTAGCAAGAGCTTTTTCGCGCTCGATTATGAATTTAGACACGCAAATTCAATTATTGATTGATGATGCCCCCCAGGATGGCATTACACCCAAAGTTGTTGCAGCGATCGCACCTGGATTAAAACTGCTCGCTGAGAAGTTACATCACTTACAGTACTACATTGTACAAAGCTTAGAACAAGAATGGGTAGTGACAACTTTACGCAGTCGTGATGAACCCGATCAGGAGAAACGTGTTATTTATGCTTTTCCCACGTTAGAAGATGTTGCTACAGCTTCTGATGCAACTGATATTGATCCAGAGTTAATTGCTGTCCCAATTCCGATAACTCTTATCCTCTTTCAGCTAATTGCTTTAGAAACTATTGACAGTATCATCTTCTTTGAAATGCCAGGTGATACAACCAACGGCATTGAAATTCGTCGTGAAGATATGCAGCGATTAGTTCAAGTTCAGTTGCAGCAATCTCCTTTGTCAAATACACCTTCTAACCACATTCCTCCAAATATCGCCTAATAAACAGTAGAGGAAGCAGGGGTGTAGAGGAGAAATACTACAGAGAACTTCTTCACTACTCCTAACCACTGGTAACTAGCTACTAGCCACTAACCACTAATACAATCGAGTCAAAACGTAATCAGCCATATTAATCAAAGCTTGGCGCGATTCAGAAGGTGGTAAAACATTGAGATGCTCAACGGCTTGAGTTGCGTGTTGTTTAGCTAATTCGCGTGCTTGTTCGAGACCTTTACTATCTTGAATAAGCGCGATCGCTTGTTCTAAATCGCCTTCTTGGGCAAATTCGCGTTCGATTAAGACTTCTAAATACGGTTTTTCTGCCAAAGCAAATAGCACTGGTGCCGTTAAATTGCCACTTTTAAGATCCGAACCAGCGGGCTTACCTAAGACGTCGGTTGAACCAGTGAAGTCAAAAATGTCATCGACAATCTGAAACGCTAAACCAATATCACGCCCATAACAATACAAATGCTCTGCAACTTCGTTTGATACGCCGCTGAGTACACCTGCGGCTTTACAGCTATTTGCAAACAAAGTTGCTGTTTTATAGTAGCTCTTTTTCAAATAAGCTTCGATAGATAAACTTGTGTTAAATAAAGTGTCGCCTTGCTGAATTTCTCCAGCCGCAAAATCCATAATCACTTCTGATAAGAGCTTAACGACTTCTAAATTGTCTAAGTTAGCCAAATACCAGGAGGATTGAGCAAAAAAGAAATCTCCTGCAAGTACCGCTACACCATTACCAAATAGACTATGAATCGTCGGAACACCTCGCCGCATTGCGGATTCATCCACCACGTCATCATGAATCAGACTTGCGGTATGAATCATTTCTGTAATTTCAGCTAAGCGACGATGACGCAGCGTAATGTCTTCATCCAACATTGTTGCTCGCGATACAAGTAGCACAATTGCTGGGCGCAGCCGTTTTCCTCCGGCTCCGAATAAGTGCTTTGCCGCTGCGAAGAGTTTGGGATGGCGCGTACCTACTAACTGAATTAAGTTTTCTGACAGTATCTGTAGGTCTGCTTCAACGGGGGAAAAAAGGAAGGTGGCTGAGGTCATGTATAAGCCGACTCAAGCTTTAGTTAAGAAAATTTACATAATCTGTACTCATTTTAAGCTAAGCCTTGGCGTGGGGGAAGTTTTATGAGGAAATCCGTAGAAATTGTATTGCATCGTCAAATAGGAGTGAGGGGTGATTGGTTAGCCTTAAGAGTCAGTTCGTATACATTCTTTTTGCTTTACGTCCTTTGCTGCCTCTCCTTCTGCTCTAGACTAATCTTGACTGGGCTGGTGCTAGGCAAACCGCTTCAACGTCAGGAGTATAACCTAACCAAGGCAAGGAAGACTGGGCAAACTGTCGAGGACAACCAGTGACACAAAAGCGTGTTGGTGAAGGGGGATGAGTATTTTTTAATCCTAATAATTCTAGTTCTTGCGCCGTCGCTGCAACGACATACTCAGCTGGATCGATAAGTTTAACGGACTGTGGTAAAAGCGATCGCAGTACTGGTGCAAGATGAGGATAATGCGTACAGCCATACACCAACGTATCGATGCGCTGTTGTAATAAGAAAGTTAAATAATCGCGTGCAACTTCCTTTGTGTAGGGGTCGTGAATGCGATTTTGCTCGATAAGTGGCACAAATTCAGGACACCCTACTTGCCACACTTGGACACTCGGATCGATTTCTAATATTGCACGTTTATAAGCATTACTCGCCGCAGTTGCTGGAGTTGCGATCACGCCGATTCGTTTACCTTGCTGTACTGCTGCTTTTGCCCCTGGCAGAATCAAATCGATAATCGGGATAGGAAATTCTTTTTGTACGATATTGAGGGCCAGCGCCGAACTTGTATTACAAGCTGTGACAACCATTTTGACTTGCTGCTGAAGCATCCAGGTGAGAATTTCGCGCATGAATTGAACAATTTCACCTGGCGAACGAGTGCCATAAGGAACTCGCGCTGTATCTCCAAAATAAATAATAGACTCTTGAGGCAGTTGGCGGTAAAGCTGATGTAGTACCGTCAGACCGCCTAAGCCGCTATCAAAAATGCCGATGGGAGCGTTTTGTATTTGATGTGAATGTGAAGAGACAGAAGTATCAGCCACAGGTTATTAACTAAATTGAACGAAGCATAGATGCTGAGTATGAATTTTGGCATAAAACACCAAAATCGCCAAAAAATCAGACAACTAGCGCCCAAGGTACTCTAGAATCCCCTGCGCGATCGCTTCTGCCATTTGTGTTTGGTAAGCAGGATTTCGCAGTCTGGGATTATCTTCACGACCAGTCATATAACCAACTTCAACGAGAACCGAAGGCATCGAAGATTTGCGCAAGACATAAAATCGGGCGCGTCGTACGCCGCGATCGCGCACAGTCACGCGCCGCACAATATTGCGATGAATTACCTGTGCTAAACGCTGACCGCTAGAGAAATAGTACGTTTCTAAACCATTGATATCAGGACGACTAAGCCCCATCGAGTTCGCATGAATACTCACGAAGATATCCGCATTAGCGCGTTCGGCGATCGCTACGCGAGGGGCGAGGTCTAGAAAATAATCCGAATCGCGGGTCATGACGACTTTTATGCCTTCTTTCTCCAGAATCGCAGCGATTTGTTTTGATATTGGTAAAATGACTTGCTTTTCTTGCGCTCCACCGATGCCAATCGCGCCAGGGTCTTTCCCACCGTGTCCTGGATCGATAACGACGACAGCGCGCTGTTTAGGAGGATTAGGCTTCGCCGGAGGAGATGTAGCCGGTTTTGGGGGTGTCGTTGGCTGGGGTACTGGTACTGCGACAGGCTGCGGCTCTGGTGGCGGTGTTTGCGCATTCGCAGGCGGTAGTAAGATCGAGTTAGCGCGGGAAAGTTGTAACGCGAGGATGTCTTGTCCTGGTTGATTCAGTTCGCCAATCCGAATTCCTGTTGCTGGTTGTACCCAAATTGTGACGGTACGCGGGTCAGCCTGCTGCAAACGCACGCGTAGTACTGGACTATTAGAAGTCAGCGAGGGTCCTCGGACATTACTTGCTAGCTGCGCATTCGGAATTGTAATACGATACAGTCCTGTCGAGCGGTCCCAACCGCTTGTATAGTTAACCTTTTCACTCGCGCGAATCAATAATTGCGCGCCATCAATCGTCAGTTCGGCGGCTTGAATTGTTGCTAATCCTGACGAAGGTGTATTGGTATTTGTGTTTGGCGTCAGAGTATTGATAACAGTATTAGCAGTACTTCTTCCCTGTGGAAGGACGACTAAACCACCAAAACGGCTAACCGTTGCTTGCCAATCAGGTCCATTGCGGTCTACCCGCATTGTCATCCGCGTTACGGGCGGTGACTTTTGCACTTGATTGAATTGAATCCGGTTAACACCGTAGCGGTTAATTGTCACCGTAGGCTTTTTAGTTAGCTGTGGTGATAGCGAAGCACCGACTAAATCGACATCAATCGTACCGCGATCGCTACTGCGATTCACTCTAATCTGCGGCGTTCCACCACCACGAGTGCGGACAAAAAGTCCGTCTCCTGTCACCTGAATATTTTCGACTTGTACCGTTGCAGTCGTTGTTAGCTTTTCTAGGGCTGGGGGTGTGTTGTTTGTCGTACTACGCCCTGGCACAATCGCTGATAGCAATGGCTGGGAAGCCGAGGTGTTAGCCCTTGTTTGTGGCGTTGGGGATAATGGTGTTGGTGGTGGGCTCAGCGCAACTCGTTCCGGTTGGGGTAACTGTACGCTCCACTGACTCGGTGTTGTTCCTTGAAATTTTACCTTTTCTGGATCGAGCTTGTAGCCAGGACTTAATTCAATCACGACGCGAGTTGTTTGTTCGTCAAATTGACCAACTCGGATACTGCGAATTGTTCCGCCAAGCTCTTGTTTTACCGTGGGACGCTGTAATGTGGTTCCTGGTAAGTCGATGACCAATCGCACAGGATTAAAGATAAGTTGTGCTTTGGGCTGAACAGCACCCTCTGTCTTGAAGTCCAATCGATTGCGATTAGCATCAAAATTCCACGATCTAAGTTTCGCCGCCTCTGCGGGAGACGATAACAGAAAAATGCTTAAAGTACTGGGTAGTAGCCAGTGAAATCTCACAATGCTTTCTCCTAATTCATCGCATTCATTTCGCGCAGTCTACGTCTCCTTGATCTGCTCTTATTCACTCCATCACACACTGATATATCTGATATGCCGCCCTTGAGTATACCTGAGGATCAGGACACAACGCGTATGGCAGCGACAAAACCCACTTCACGATTTAAGAGCAGTGAGCTTAAAGACTCAATCTTGACTTAAAGCCGAGAGCATACACCAAGTCGTGAACCACAATCAACAGTAGCTGGCTTCAAGTCAATAACTAGTACAACCGCGACTGTAACGCTGAGATTTCGTCTTGATTGAGCCAAAGGTTTGAGATGCATCCTTTGCTGCTCAAAGGTTACTTCTACGAAAAGTAACCTAGATTCTCAACTTTGGTGGCGAAATCCCCTCAGATGAGAATTTTAGTTCAGCAAATTTATTAAAACTGCGGACGGAGATTGAGAGATTGAAGTTTCCGCTGTCACCTACAAAATTTAACAGAGAATAAACTTGGAATAAATTTAACTTCAGTTTTGTCTAAAATCAATTACTTAAGCAGGTGAATTGAAAACTATTTGCCAAAAATTCTTTTCAGGTTTGGCTACGTACAAAAAAGCTGTCTCGGTTCTCTACTGCTTCGCAACGAGTGATAGCTGCCACATTGCAGGTTGATGCACTGAAAAAAAAACTGGCACATTCTGCAACGCTATTCTGGCACAAGACCTGATAATTTTAATGCTAATTTCAGACGATACTCTCAATTCAAAGTCCAACCCTGTTAAAAATATGTACAATTTTGCAGGATGCCTTGCAAGCGAGTTTTTTTATCATACGCAAGCATGAATTTTTATCTCTTATACTGAATAACTACGTGTATAAAAATACACTAAAACATTACGGCCATGCGCTTTTCTCTAATACTCTAAAAAAATAATTGTGGCTTCCTGCGATCGCTGCTAGCAGTCGCTGGCAAGCTTAATCCATGGTTTAACGAAGGTTAAAAAATGAATCAAGCAAATATTTATACAATAATTACTAAAATCAAACAATAAATTTATGAGTAAAAATTAGCATTAGCTTCATTTTTTAGATATATAATCAGCGGCAGAAGTATCAGGATAAAACAGTTTGATGTACACTTCCATATAATTACATACACTGCCGAATTGCTCTAGTAGGAAGTATATTTTTTGATTTTCGATTTGTAGTAAGGCTTTGCTTAGATTTATCAGGATATACTTATTACAAAAAACTGATTTCTGTTATTGTCCCTGTTATTAATGAAGCCGTGAACTGCGACAAAGCCTAGCAAGTGTTCAGCCTGATCGCACGGTAGAAATTGCGCAATCATTCGGTGCGAAAGTTTTGTCTGCGCCTGTGACGACTCTTGCGGTTCAGATGAATTTGGGCGCTTTATTAGCTACAGGTAATATTTTATTGTTCTTGCACGCTGTTACTCGCCTTCTAAAAGGTTACGATACCTTGTATCAAGCCTTAAACACGACAAATTACCAATTGCTGGGGCTTTTGCGCTATGCATTAATGTATTGCTACTGAGTTTAAGGATCATTGAGTACGGAATAGATTGGCGATCGCGCTAGCTACAAATGCTTTATGCCGATCGAGCTATTTTTATGAAGTCAGCGGCTTTTTAGCAGATTGGTGGCTTTCCTCAGTTACTGATTATGGAAGATTTTGAATGATGAGCGGTTGCGACATTAAGGGCGTATTACGACTATCTCAGCATCTGCGATCGCCTCAGCACGTCGTTTGTTGCGCTTAAGAGTTTGGCGAACAACGATAATTAATCAACTAGCAATTATCGCTTACTTGAGTGGCGTTACACCTTAAAAAATTGCTCAATGACACTATCAAAATAATAAGTTAAGTATCCTACGTTGACAAAAAAAACAGAGCTTAGAGTGTATTTTTCTAAAAGATGAGAATTTGTTTTCTTGCCTTCGCGATTGTAAACTATTCATTTACAGAGATACATAGCTGTCTTCTTAAATAAGAATATATGTACTTTTTGCAACTTTCACTAATATCAACTACCTTATATAAAACTCGACAGTTGGAAAAATAATTCATTGCGAACCAAATGAAGATAAAATACTCTTCTAATGCTCGTTCCTTGCACCTGGCACTGAAAAGATCAAAACAATGAAAGCACTTAATAACAACATATTATTTTCTTCACTGGCATCCCGAACCTTGAAAATCGTAGGAATCATCCTCATCTTGGCTTTTTTACTTGATTTTGTCTTATTGTTATTTCCGTTTCGAGCGCAAACTCAAGCATGGCAAATTAACTTCGCCACTCAAATTATTGACCGTGGGACAATTCCTATGGTAGGGACAGCCTTACTTTTAGCTGGTTATTGGATCGAAACCATTGGCACAGACGCTACTTGGAGTCGCCAAGCAGGACTCAACTTAAGATTTCTTGTATTGGTGTTGGCAAGTTTGTTAGGGCTACTTTTTCTACTACTTGCGCCGCTACACATTAATAATATTTTACAAGCAAGGTCAGAAGCGATCGCCCGAATCAATCAAGAAGTATCGCAAGCCGAAACTCAAATCCAAAGCCAAATCGCCGCGCAGCGAACCCAAATCCGCACTCAAATTTCCGCTATCTTGCAAGACGAACAGCAAGTGAATGCCGCACTCCAAAGCCCACAAATCCCAGAGCAAATTAGAAACATACTCCAACAAGCTAGAGAAAACCCGCAAGCCCTCGATCAAATCATCGACCAACAACTGAATGCAGATACCGTTCGCAATCAAGCTTTAGAACAGATTCAGCAGCGCAGACAAGAAGTCGAACAACGCGCGCAAGAACAAGTGCAATCGGGAATTGGCAGTGGTATTCGTAGTTTGCTGCTGTCGATTGGTTACATTCTAATTGGCTGGACAGGATTAAGAAACATGAACTCGCTACCACCAGATCGCCCAAATTACACCGACTATTAACGAGGTGATGCGCTGCACTCCACGACTTAATGAGTAGTGCTACAATAATTGAAACAAATCTTTACAGCTTTTCAAAGAATACAATAGAATATGCAACCAATTGCAAATGACCTGAACTAAGGCAGGGAGAGGGTGCGAGGATAATAAAGTTACGTGTCAGTATATGAGATAACAGTTTCCCTCAGTGTGTCGTATCCTAATTTACTGACTCACCGCAAACAACTCAAAAGTCAAGTGCCAGTTACAAGGAGAGTGGGCGATTTGTGTTTGAACGCCTTAAACAAGACTTAAAAAACGACTTGATCGCAGGGCTATTAGTAGTCATTCCGCTGGCTACTACAATTTGGCTAACCGTTACGATCGCAACATGGGTTATCGACTTTCTCACACAAATTCCTAAGCAACTAAATCCCTTTGATGGTATGCATCCACTTTTAGTGGATCTGTTAAGTTTAGCAGTAGGGTTAACCGTACCGTTATTTAGCATTTTGCTCATCGGTTTGATGGCTCGCAATATTGCGGGACGGTGGTTGCTCGATGTGGGAGAGCAACTTTTGCAAGCAATTCCCTTAGCAGGCTCAGTTTATAAAACACTTAAACAGTTGCTAGAAACTTTGCTAAGAGATAGCAACGGCAAGTTTCGCCGCGTTATCTTAGTAGAGTATCCCCGCAAAGGAATGTGGGCGATCGCATTTGTGACAGGCAACATCAGCAGTGATATCCAGTCGCAATTAGCTCGTCCTGTATTGAGTATTTTTATTCCGACAACTCCAAATCCAACAACTGGTTGGTACGCAATTGTCCCTGAAGATGAAGTTATTACCTTAAAAATGTCGATAGAAGATGCCTTCAAGGTGATAATCTCTGGAGGTATCGTTGCTAGCCCTCCCATACAACCTTTAGTTGTTCCTAAAGAGCGTACACTCGAATCACCACTACAGTAAAAAGGAGTGACTGGTGAGTTTTGAGTTTTGAATGGTGGGCGTAGCGTACCGAAAGCATTTATTAAAAAAATTTATAACTCAGCACTCATAACTCCCCGTCTTCTACTTCCTCTGACCCCCAACCTCTCATTATGCAACCTCGTAGAATTGCCCGCGAACTGGCTCTACTCAGCTTGAGCCAACTACCAAGTTCACCCGAAAAACTAGAAACACAGCAACTGTCAAATATGGTATTGGCAGCCGTCAGGACTTTGACAACCGAAGTTCAAGATACACTGACGACCGCCGCAGCCGAACTACAACGCGCGAGCGATCGCTTATTAAGTAGCGAAACACGTGCTAGCGACTTACGTACCTCTCGGTCAATGGTCGATGAGTCCATCCAACTTACTCAAAGCGCAATTAACCGAATTGGTACAGCACTAGAACTACCCGAACTCATTCAACTAGCAAATCAACCTGAATTTGACGTTCGTACCTACGCGCTACAAATTGTCCGCGCCGTCAATATTCATCGCCCAGAAATTGACGAACAGCTAAATGCTGCATTAGTCGATTGGCAAGTATCGCGTCTTGCACGCATCGACCGCGACTTACTCCGCATCGCAGTTGCAGAGATATTATACTTAGGCGTTCCGGATCGCGTAGCCATCAACGAAGCGGTAGAACTTGCTAAGCGTTACAGTGGAGATGACGGACACCGCTTTATTAATGGTGTTCTCCGCCGCATCAGCGAGCAAACACAAGCTGCTTACCCAAAATCTTAGCAGCAGGTATATCGCCTGCTTTGGTTGAGAGTTGGTAAACTAAACATCTCTGCTATTTAATAAAGTAAGTCTTAGCTGGCAATTTACAGTAGTGCAATGGTTTTTAATTGGTTCCGTCGTCAATTTAGTAGTAATGAGCAAGCTGCTCCCGCAACCGAGGAACAGTCTACAGCTACACCACCTGTACCAGAACCGACACCTGAAGAAGAACAGCGCGAACCATCACAAGATGCAGCTGACTACTTAAGTTTTGCTAAGGCAGCCTACAAAAATATTCAACAACGACAAGCGCAATCAGTTGTTGAGCCAGCACAAGATGCCGCTACGACCGATGAAGAAACTTCAATCGAAGTAGTAGAATCGGAAACGACTTACTCAGAAGCAGAAACTCCGCAAAGCGAACCACTCGCAGCAGAAAGTGAACCCGTCACGACAGAAGATGAGGTACAACCTTCTTTAGCGCCAGAAACTCCGCAAAGCGAACCACTCGCAGCAGAAAGTGAACCCGTCACGACAGAAGATGAGCCATTAATCAGTGACGAAACAACAGTAACTGACGCGACAACCGAATCACTACCATTTTGGGCAAGGGCAGAAGCTGAACGCCAAGCGCGATTAGAAAGACTCAAAGCAACCGCAATCGAGGAACCTGAACCAGTTGCTGCTACAGTGGCGGAAACTCCACAAGTCGCAGACGAAGCACTATCAATTCCTGGTTTGGCATTTGATGAGGGTTTCTTGTGGTCAGCCGAAATTTTAGCCGCGCAAGGACGCAAACCCGAAGATATTTCGATTGAAGAAATTACTTGGCTCAAAAAGCTACGCCAAGGTTTAGATAAGACTCGCCGTAATATTGTCAATCAACTCAAGGCGATCGTAGGGCAAGGACCACTCAACCAAGCAGCCGTACTAGAAATTGAAGCACTACTATTGCAAGCGGACGTTGGTGTTGCAGCCACAGACTATGTAATTAACGCCCTACAAGAGCGAATTAAACAAGAGGCATTACCCCCAGAAGTTGCGATCGCCTATCTCAAAGAAATTCTACGAGATATGCTCGATCAACCTTTAAAAGTGCATAACGCTACATTTGCTCCCGAAAAAGACACGCTCAATATTTGGTTGATGACCGGAGTCAATGGCGCGGGTAAAACAACAACGATTGGCAAAATCGCGCATATTGCCCAAAAGTCCGGCTACAAATGCTTAATTGCTGCGGCGGATACTTTCCGCGCGGCGGCGGTCGAGCAAGTTAAAATTTGGGGTTCACGTAGTGAAGTTGATGTAATTGCCAATCCAGGACAAAATACTGATCCTGCGGCGGTCGTATTTGATGCAATTACAGCTGCACAATCACGCAACATTGAATTACTTTTAGTTGATACTGCGGGACGACTCCAAAATAAGAAAAATCTCATGGACGAACTTAGTAAAATTCGTCGTATTGTTGATAAAAAAGCTCCCAACGCTAAAATTGAATCGCTACTTGTTCTCGATGCAACTTTGGGGCAAAACGGTTTACGTCAAGCGGAAGTTTTTGCCCAAGCGGCTCAACTGAGTGGTGTTGTCTTAACAAAACTCGATGGTACGGCGAAAGGAGGAGTTGCACTAGCGGTCGTACAGCAACTCAATCTCCCGATTCGCTTTATCGGTGCAGGTGAGGGAATTGAAGACTTACGCCCGTTTTCTAGCTACGAATTTGTGGAAGCACTGCTTAGTAGTTAATTTAGACACAAAATATCAAACGAGTTCAGCTGAAAATACATTTTTTCAGCTAAAATACTTCAACATTTCCAATTAAATAATCTTTAATCTAAGGAAAAAAATAAAACTTGCTCCTAGCATTATCCCCTACTGCTAAATTTACGCTTAGATGCTATAAGTGTGGCAGGCAGCAGGAGGCATAGTGCCAAGGGTAAATAGCAGTTCTTTGCTAGAATCCAAACAAAAAACTAAAGTAAAAAACCGTATTTTACCGTTGCCATCACCAGGTTACACAAAAGGCTTTACAGTTTCTAGCTTATGTAGCTGGCGATACCTTCTCGTCACAAAACAAAATGATTTTTGCTGCCACTTGATGGATCAAATCCTCAGATAAGAGAATAACAATTGTGCCTGTGTCTCAATCTTCCTCGCAACCTACTGCTGACCGCAATAGCAACGCCAACACTGATAGCACTCCTATTTTGGCGCTCAAACAACTTGTAGCGCGTCTGCACAAAGAGCAGCACAAGATCCACGATCTATTGAGTTCTCTTGGGTTCGCCCTGCGAAGCTTTAATAATCTCAATCAGTTTTTGGAACTCATTCCCTTGATGGCAACACGCGTTACAGATGCTGATGGCGGGGCATTAGTTTTATTTAAGCCTAACGGTCAAGTGCGCTTAGAACGACTGCACTGTCAAGATAGTCGTCAAAGCCAAAACATCCGCAAGGCACTAGAAACGGCGATCGGCGCGGTGACAGCTTCTTTAACGACCGCGCCTAAAATTGTTCCCGCAGCTGCGACGGCGGCTTTAGACGACCAAGTTAGCCGCTACCTGGGATCAGACATTCAACTATTTGGCACGACAATTTTTGTCAAACAATCTGAACGCGGACGACTTTATGTCTTTAGCAGCAAACCCGAATACACTTGGACAGAAAATCGACAAAAGTTAGTCCGCTTAGTTGCCGATCAAACCGCAGTTGCCATTGAAAACGATGAATTGACAGCCGAACTGCGCAAAAAAGAACGCATGAATCGAGAACTGGAAATCGGTGCAGAAATTCAACTACGACTGCTACCCCGCCAGTGTCCAAAAATTGCAGGAATCGCTTTAGCCGCGCGCTGTCAACCAGCAAGTCATATCGGAGGAGATTATTATGATTTTATTCCTACCAACTGCCATCCCAGCGAAGCAAAGCAAAGTGGCGATACTCCGTGTCGTTGGGGAATTGTGATTGGAGATGTCATGGGAAAAGGTGTTCCCGCAGGTTTATTGATGACGATGACACAGGGAATATTACGTGCAGAAGTCCCTAACGGCAATTCACCAGCCCAGATTCTCCAAAAATTAAATCAAGTAATTTATGCGCATTTAGAAAATTCGCACCGCTTTATCACTTTATTTTGCTCTGCCTACGATCCCCAAACTCAAACGCTGTATTACAGTAATGCTGCGCACAACCCACCATTACTTTGGCAAGCCGCAACAGGAAATGTCAAACGCTTGGATACGTGGGGAATGCTGATTGGGTTAGATGCACAAAGTCAGTATGAAGACGCTCATATTCAACTGCATCCAGGAGATACGATTATTTACTACACGGATGGTTTTACTGATGCAGCGAATCAAAGCGGCGATCGCTTTGATGAAGAAAACCTCATTCGTCACTTCTACTGGGCTTGTCAGCACTGTCAAGAACCGCAAGCCATCCTCGAATATCTGTTTGAGCAAGTGTATCGCTTTACTGGCTCTGCAAACCAAAATAAAGATGACATGACACTTGTTGTCTTGCAGGCAAATTAATAAAGGGATTCAGAGGTCAGAGGTTAGGGTTTTTAGGGTTTGACAGGTGGGAAGCCTAAACTTTTTGATGGTTTCAAGCGATCGCTGATTTATCCATCTAAAAGGCAAAAAGATTAAACTTGCGGCATGAAAAGAATTGCGAATTTATTCGCAGCTTAACAAACAAAGTCCACCCAGGTAGACTCATTCATAAAACTCTAAGTGAAGCGTGTGCGTCGGCACACTTTGTTTGGGTAGCCCCGACTTTAGTTGCAGGGCTTTTTCCTCGACCTCCGAACCGTAGGTTTGAAAAAAAGCGCGTCCTCTGACCTCCGACCTCTCCTAAATTGTGTGCAAAAAGCAGATTTGGTAACAGCGATTTAAAATTAATTACTCATATCATTTAATTTTCCGTCAAAATCTTGCTTTGATGGGAATTGACTTTGAGTGAAGGAACGTAAATTAGCTGTGAATCAACAACAAACATGGAGTCAGCGATTTGAATCAGCGCTACACCCTGCGATCGCTCGCTTCAATGCTAGTATCAACTTTGATATTGAATTAATCGAATACGACATCACGGGTTCGATCGCCCACGCAAAAATGCTCGGACATACAGGGATCGTCACACCCGAAGAAGCCGCGCAACTGGCTACAGGTTTAGAACAAATTCGTCAAGAATATCGACAAGGAAAATTTACACCAGGAATCGATGCGGAAGACGTTCATTTCGCCGTCGAACGACGCTTAACCGAAATTGTTGGCGATGTCGGCAAAAAACTCCATACCGCGCGATCGCGTAACGATCAAGTCGGAACTGATATTCGGCTTTATCTGCGCGACCAAATTCACCAAATTCGCCAAGCCATCCGCGAATTTCAAGGCGTTCTTCTCGATCTAGCCGAAACAAATGTTCAAACGCTGATCCCTGGCTACACGCACCTACAACGCGCCCAACCTGTGAGTTTAGCGCATCACCTCATGGCGTACTTTCAAATGGCACAACGCGACTGGGAACGCTTAGGAGACGTTTATCAGCGCGTCAATATCTCGCCCTTGGGAAGTGGGGCGTTAGCTGGTACCACTTTCCCGATTGATCGACATTACACCGCCAAACTCTTGCAATTTGAAAAGATTTATACTAACAGCATGGACGCAGTGAGCGATCGCGACTTTGCGATTGAATTTCTTGCTAGCGCAAGTCTCATCATGGTTCACCTCAGCCGTCTTTCAGAAGAGGTGATTTTGTGGTCGTCGCAAGAATTTAGCTTTGTCAAGCTTAAAGATAGCTGCGCCACAGGTTCGAGCATTATGCCACAAAAGAAAAACCCCGATGTGCCAGAACTGGTACGGGGCAAAACGGGGAGAGTATGCGGTCATCTCCAAGCACTACTTGTTTTAATGAAAGGTTTACCCTTGGCTTATAACAAAGACTTGCAAGAAGACAAAGAAGCTATTTTTGATAGCGTCCACACGGTCAAAGCTTGTCTAGAAGCGATGACAATTCTGCTGCGGGAGGGATTAGAATTTTCTACTCCGCGCCTATCCGCAGCAGTCGCCGAAGATTTTTCTAACGCAACCGATGTTGCCGATTATTTAGCAGCACGCGGAGTTCCTTTCCGCGAAGCTTACAACCTGGTTGGAAAAGTTGTCAAAACTTGCATCGCGGCGGGAAAACTCCTCAAAGATTTGAGCTTAGAGGAGTGGAAAGCTTTACATCCTGCCTTTGAGCAAGATATTTATCAAGCGATCGCTCCTCAACAGGTCGTTGCCGCGCGTAACAGCTACGGTGGAACCGGCTTTGAACAAGTAAGCCAAGCAATTACTGCTGCTCGTCAGCTATTGATTGCGGAGCATACCTCCGCAACCACTGCTACTTCGTCAAATTAGCGCCGAGTTATTTGGATGGTAACTGCCGGATAAAGCCTTAACAAGTGCGGTTAAACGCTTATGTGTCGGCGGCTGCTGCTGTATCTTCTTCTTCTCGTTGCTGCTGCGGATTTTGCTGATATCTTCTCTGGAAACGCCCTGTAGTTGTTCTCTTACGAAACTTTCGGGCGTACGCCTGATTCCGTAGCGCCTTTTCTTTTTTTGGGTTACGGCGCTTAGCCATGTTCACCTCAATGAATAAACAACAATTTAAGCCTCTAAAATTTTTAGAGAGGCAATATAAGCTACCACTAATAAACGGTATACCTCCAGCCTAGCGAATTTAACTTGATAGTCGCACGCCTCGACTCGAAAAGTATGCTGGCTACTGGTAGCTACGCATCAACTTGTGTATGACACAGGTTTCTGACAGTAGGCTTGAGTTACCTTATTGCTAGACTATGCTGCCATAGACTGAGCATTAAGATTAGACAAAATGCCAATTACTAAGTCAAACGACTATTATGCCACTTTAGGGTTCATTATAAGCTAACTGATATCTCTCTGGGCAAGCGCAGTGAGTCATCGACTCCAGGCTTACGCTTAGCGCTATTGCTTCCTAATGTGAGGTGCTAGCATGAACACTAGCTCAATATATGAGGTGCTAGTCAATTCATTATTGAATAAAGGGAACAAGCGTGGTAAAACATAGTGTCTCCTTTTCTACAAAAGAGCCGACTACCCTCAAGCTGTATTCGATGATATTACTGACGGCAGTTTATTCCAAAAATTGTAAGGTTGAATAATATTAGTCTTTCTCGCGTTCCAGCTTTTCGCTATATGAGCCGTTTGTGGCAAATTGGTCAAACCGTCTTAGGAATTATCTTTCGGCATCCAATTCCTGGTACTAGCATTATTCCAATTCTGCCTGATGGTCAGATCGTTTTGGTTCGTCGCCGTGATAATGGCAAATGGTCTCTGCCAGGAGGTATGGTGGACTGGGGAGAAGATATTCCGACAGCCGTGCGTCGAGAGTTAGCCGAGGAAACAGGACTTGAACTTGTTAAAATTCGCCGCTTGGTTGGAGTGTATTCCGCACCCGATCGCGATCCGCGCGTACATTCTATTTGCGTGCTGGTAGAAGCCGAAGTAAAAGGCGAAATGAAAATTCGCGATTCTTTAGAAGTGATCGACATCAAAGCTTTTCCGCCGACATCGTTACCGCCTGGTGAACTTTCACACGACCACACGCAGCAACTACAAGATTATTTTGCTGGGTTGACTACTGTAGCCTAAGAAGGGGTGAAGAGTGGTGAGTTATGTAAAACACTATTCTTCCTCTGCTTCCTCTACCACTTTACACCCTCGGTGCTTATTCCTCTCGGCTTGCCCAGTAACAGCGTATTCCTTGAAAAATTAAATGTGGGGCGGAAGTGATCTTTGCGGCGATATCTGGGTGTTGCAATTGAAAACAATTGAGAAGTAAAGTGCGATCGCCTCCTGTTATCGCAACACAACTCGCAGGAAATTCTTGCCACCAGGCATTAACAAAGTCTTTGATTCCAGCTATCAGCGTATACATTACCCCGCTTTGAATTGATGTAGGCGTACTTAAACCCCAGCGCGGAGGAAGTAATTCTTGAGGATCGACAAGCGGTAATGCAGCAGTTCGTTCGCCTAGGGCTTGAAATTGTAAGCGAACACCTGGAAGAATCGCACCACCAACCAGCATGCGATCGCCGTTTGCACCTGTGAAAGTTAACGCAGTTCCAGCATCAATAACGAGTGCAGGGAAACCCCATGTTGCGCCTGCGCCCCATAACGCTAAGGCGCGATCAATTCCCAACGTCGGATAAACTCCTTGTAGTGGAACTTGCGCTAATATTATTTCGTGAAGATTGGGATATGTTCGCCAAATTGCCGTTTGGCTGGGAACAACTGAAGCTAAGTAAATAGGTGGTGAGGTGATATTAATTGCTCTAGGAGCTAAAATTTCTTGAGAAAAATCGGTAATATTTTGACAGCTTGCGAGTTTTTGCACAACTGATGCAGGTAAATACTCAGTATCCCAAGCCGCTTGCAGCCTTTTTGCATTAAACCATGCCCAGTGCAATCGCGAATTACCAATAACTAATGCTAGCCAGTGCGATTCACTCATACATCAATCGCGATTCTTAATCTTTTGCTAGCAGTTACTTTGTACGGATAAGGCATTGCTTTACCCCTTGAAACACTTTTAGTTTTTTAAACTGAAATATAAATTTATTAATAAACCTTTACAAAAAAAGCATGAGACAATAAAACTAGATAAAAAAAAGTTATAAGTTGCGCAGGAGGCTGACGAATGGTAGTGCTCACCGATAAAGCCCAGAATCGGCTAACAATGCAAACTGCCGACATTGCTCCCAATACAACCGCAATTCGCTCGCTCGACTGGGATCGCGATCGCTTTGATATCGAGTTTGGCTTGCAAAATGGCACAACATACAACTCATTTATCATTCGAGGTGAGCAGACGGCTTTAGTCGATACCTCTCATGAGAAATTTCGCCAACTTTATTTAGACACGCTGCGTCATGTCATTGACCCAGCAGAAATTGACTATATCATTATCAGCCACACAGAACCGGATCATAGCGGCTTAGTCAAAGACGTATTACAGCTTGTTCCCGAAGCAACAGTCGTAGGCTCAAAAGTCGCGCTTCAGTTTCTCGAAGACATGGTGCATCAGCCGTTTAAGCGGCAAATTGTGAAAAACGGCGATCGCTTAGATTTAGGTAACGGGCATGAATTAGAGTTCATCAGCGCCCCGAATTTGCACTGGCCTGATACGATGTTCACTTACGATCGCAAAACGCAAGTTCTCTACACGTGTGATGCCTTTGGGTTGCACTATTGCGACGATTATACCTTTGATGAAGACCTCGGCGCGATCGAAGCTGATTTCCGCTTTTATTACGACTGCTTAATGGCTCCAAATGCACGTTCAGTGTTATCCGCACTCAAACGGATGGGCGAACTAGGCAAAGTGACCACGATCGCAACAGGTCACGGTCCACTACTGTATCACAACGTTGAAGAACTCACGCGCCGTTATCGCGTCTGGAGTCAATCGCAAGCAAAGGCAGAAACAACCGTTGCGGTTGTTTATACTTCCGATTATGGATACAGCGATCGCCTCGCACAAGCAATTGCTCAAGGTATCACCAAAACAGGCGTTGCGGTTGAAACTGTAGACTTGCGATCCGCAGATCTCCAAGAAGTTCAGGAACTCATTAGCCGCGTATCAGGAATCGTAATCGGAATGCCTCCCGCGTCAGGAGATGCAGCGGAAACCACCCAAACTGTGTTAAGTACCATCTTAGCCGCCGCTAAAGCAAAGCAAGCAGTCGGTATTTTTGAATCGGGTGGTAGTGACGATGAGCCAGTTTACCCACTGTTGAACAAATTCCGCGATTTAGGACTTTCGATTGCTTTTCCCGCAATTCAAATTAGAGAAGCACCCACCGAAGCAACCTACAAGCGGTGTGAAGAAGCAGGAACTGACTTAGGACAATGGCTAACGCGCGATCGCAGCATCAAAGTTATGAAATCTTTAGATGCCGATCTCGACAAAGCTTTAGGTAGAATCAGCGGTGGACTTTACATCATCACTGCCAAAAAAGGCGACGCATCAAGCGCAATGTTGGCGTCGTGGGTAACACAAGCAAGTTTCAAGCCCCTCGGAGTGACAATTGCAGTTGCGAAAGACCGCGCGATTGAATCGTTAATGCAAGTCGGCGATCGCTTTGTGCTCAATGTCTTAGAAGAAGGCAATCACCTGCACTTAATGAAACACTTCCTCAAGCGTTTCTCGCCTGGTGCCGATCGTTTCGAGGGCGTTAAAACCCAACCTTCCCAAAATGGCGCGCCAATTCTTACCGAAGCGCTAGCTTACATGGAGTGCGAAGTCACAAGCCGGATGGAACTAAGCGATCACCACATTGTTTATGCCACCATCGAAACCGGTAGAGTCAGCAATCCCGAAGCCCTCACCGCCGTTCACCATCGCAAAGTCGGCAATCACTACTAAGGGGCAAGGAGTGAGGAAGAGCCAGTCGAAAGGTGCGGAGGTGTCCTCCGTTGAGCGAACTGGCTCCTCTGCTCTAAAAACCCTGACCTCCGCCCTCTGACCCCTCATTTGACTTATGCAATCAAAGCCACGCGACGTACAGTTTTTTCCCGTTGGTACCGATACCACCGTGCTGCGATCGCGCAGTTGGACGCGGTTACGATTTGAAATTGAATATGCCTTGGCGCGCGGTACGACTGCTAACTGTTACATCATTCAAGGCGATCGGCTAGCAATTATCGATCCTCCTGGAGAAACTTTTACCCAAATTTATTTAGCAGCTTTACAGCAGCGCATCGATTTACAAAAGCTCGATTATGTCATTCTCGGACACGTTAACCCTAACCGTGCTGCAACGTTAAAAGCGCTACTAGAAATTGCCCCACACATTACCTTTGTCTGCTCTAACCCTGGTGCAATCAATCTCCGTAGCGCACTAGAACACCCTGAACTACAAATTAGGGTGATGCGCGGCGAGGAAACGCTCGATTTAGGCAAAGGTCATCATCTGCAATTTATTCCTACTCCTAACCCGCGCTATCCCGATCATCTTTGCACCTACGATCCTCTCACAGAAATTCTTTACACAGATAAGTTATTCGGCGCGCATATTTGCGGCGACCAAGTATTTGATGAGGGCTGGGAAAGTTTCCAAGAAGATCGGCGCTACTACTTTGATTGCTTAATGGCACCGCACGCGCGTCAAGTAGAAACCGCACTCGATAAGCTTGCTGATTTTCCTGTGCGAATGTACGCGACAGCGCACGGTCCATTAGTACGTTATGGACTGTTACAACTCACCGAAGCTTACCGACAGTGGAGTCAGCAGCAGACGTCTCAAGATACGACTGTCGCTTTGATTTATGCTTCCGCTTATGGAAATACGGCAACACTAGCACAGGCGATCGCGCGTGGCATTACCAAAGCAGGTGTTGCGGTCGAATCGATCAACTGTGAAATTGCTGCTCCTGAAGAGATTCGCACTGCGGTAGAAAAATCTGCTGGATTTATCATGGGTTCACCTACGCTTGGCGGTCATGCGCCGACTCCGATCCAAACCGCATTAGGCATTGTCCTCTCGACTGCGACTAACAATAAACTTGCAGGAGTGTTTGGTTCTTACGGCTGGAGTGGTGAAGCGATTGACGTAATCGAGAGCAAACTCAAAGATGCTGGTTATCGATTTGGGTTTGACACGATGCGCGTCAAGTTTAAACCTACTGATGTCACTCTCCAACTGTGTGAAGAAGCAGGAACTGACTTTGCTCAAAGCTTGAAAAAAGCCAAAAAAGTCCGCGCCCCGCGACAACCAGCTACCAGTGTTGAACAAGCCGTTGGGCGAGTTGTTGGATCGCTAAGTGTCGTGACAACTAAACAGGGAGATGTTTCTAGTGCAATGCTAGCGTCATGGGTTTCTCAAGCAACTTTTAATCCTCCTGGATTAACTGTAGCGGTTGCTAAAGACCGTGCAATTGAATCACTTATGCACACTGGCAACAAATTTGTGCTGAATGTACTCGCTGAGGGCAAGCAATTACGCAAGCACTTCATGAAGCCTTTTGCACCTGGAGAAGACCGCTTTAGCGGTGTAGCGACTCAAAGCGCAGATAATGGCTGTCCTATCCTCTCCGACGCGCTGGCGTATCTAGAATGCTCAATTCAAAATCGCATGGAAGCCGGCGATCATTGGATAGTCTATGCAAGTGTTGATAACGGTAAAGTTCTCGCTCCTGATGGAGTGACTGCGGTTCACCATCGTAAGTCAGGAAACCATTACTAGAGGCAAAGAGGAGCAGAGGAAGCAGAACTCACCCCTTCCTACTGTCTCTTCTCTAAATACTGACCGATCATCTGCTGTTCGCCTGCACGAGAGATGATGGTTTGCCGAGTGCGGTAATTGTTACCAATCAGCTTCAATTCTTCTTCAAAAACAGAACCTTTGTATTCTGTACGCAGACACATCGTTTGTGGATTGGAGAAATAATACTCAGCCGTCACTGGCTTTGTTGTGGCAAAACCGCGATCGCGATACAACGTTGTCCCCCCTACACCAAAAAGGGTCGCGCCCTTAGACTCTTTTTTTCCTGATACTGAATTCGTACTCTCCCAACTCACTTCTGCTCCACAAGTTAAAATGGCAGCGTCATCGAGTTGGTGTAGTTGAGCAAGTTGTTCGAGTTCAGGACACCCTGGCGCTAAAAAGCGAATGGTAATCATACTGACCATTTCTTTAGTTTCGCCGTCGGGCAAAGTATAGTATCGCCTTTCTGAGCGCCATTTCCCAGCGGAGCGTCTGAAAAATTCCGCAGCTAGTAGCGAAGCTTCTGTGTTTGGGGTCAGTTGTCGCGGTGATGTCACTATCAGCAAGCCTCATGGAAAGTTAAAGCAACAAAGGGTATCAAACGATTAATTGCAATACCTTGTTACTATTTTTAATACTGTAAATTATACCTAATAATATAGCGACAAAAAGAAGAACTGTGTCATAGTTTTACAAAATCAAGCAAGATAAAGAAGGCATCTGTGCGTGCAAGGCAATGCTTTGTACCGCAGCACCATATTTTTGGCGCAATGTGTCGGGAGATACAGATTATCTTGTTGCTCGAATTCAGACGCTGCAAACACTGAAAGCAGTGAGAAGAGTTATTTTTTACTATGGTGTCAAAACCTTCTGCTATCTTGCCTTGTGCCTTTCTTCTGTAGGCGTTGCTGAACAGAAGTATGATTTGCCCCCTCGCCCCCCAGAATTGGGGGGAACCAAATTCTTTTAAAGTCCCCCAAGCGTGGGGGATTTAGGGGGCTAAGAGTGCAGCTACTTAACGATTCATACATTGATTAGGCAATGCCCTTCTGTAATAGCCGAATTTAATCATCTGACACGAACTATCGCTCGCTCACTAGACTCAAACACAAATGTCGAGCTAATATGGATGATTGTGAGTTTTTCATAAGGCTATGAACGCGCAAGAAATCATCCGCTCGATCGAAGCGGAGCAATTGAAGTCGGATGTACCTGATATCTATGTCGGCGATACGGTTAGGGTGGGAGTCGTCATTCAAGAGGGCGGCAAAGAACGTACTCAACCTTACGAAGGGATAGTCATTGCTAAACGCAATGGCGGAATTAACGAGACAATAACTGTCCGGCGAATCTTTCAAGGAGTAGGCGTAGAGCGAGTTTTTCTTTTACATTCACCGCGTGTTGCAAGCATCAAGGTGCTACGTCGTGGTAAAGTACGTCGCGCCAAGTTATACTACTTACGCGATCGCGTTGGTAAAGCGACTCGCGTCAAACAACGGTTCGACCGTGCTTTGTAGATAGCAGCAAATTTGAATTCAAGTCACAATTTTGTGCATTCGGACTCAAATTGCGTTACACTATAAGTTAGTGGCTATAGCTACAGCAAATTGTGCGCTCTTAGTTCAGTTGGTAGAACGCAGGTCTCCAAAACCTGATGTCGGGGGTTCAAGTCCTCCAGGGCGCGCTGCGCAGGATCTACCCCTGCTAGGTGTAGCACATTTATCCTTATGCAGAACCCGAAAGCAGTATGCAGTGCTATTCTAGCGCCAAGAAGTATAACTTTCGGGTAAAATTATTTTGGTAAGTATGACTAAGAGCGTCTCGCGAAGCAGACAATTGTAGTGTTTGTAATTGCAGGAATTCATGTCATAGCTGCATTGTGATTGGGGAGACGATTGCTCGTGAACAAGAAAAATGAAGTCGAAGTCCAAGAATCCAAAAATGGAGGTAATCTTGGCAACTTCTTTCGTGGAACTAAAGAAGAATTCGACAAAGTTGTATGGCCTAGCAGACAGCAACTTGTCAGCGAATCAGCCGCTGTATTGTCGATGGTAGTCTTATCCGCGACTTTTATTTATCTGGTTAATGGCTTCTTTGCTTGGGCAGCAGGACAGGTGTTTCGATGACATTAGAAGACGAACTAGGTAATCCCAATCAAGTACAGGATACAGTAGAGGCAACAGAAAATTTGCCTCATATTGCTGCGCGCTGGTATGCAGTTCAGGTCGCTTCAGGCTGTGAAAAACGAGTCAAAGCAGACATTGAGCGACGGGCGCAAACTTTTGATGTTGCCGAGCGGATTGCTCGCGTCGAAATTCCACAAACCCCCGCAGTCAAAATCCGCAAAGACGGTAGCAGACAGCATACCGAAGAAAAAGTGTTTCCTGGCTACGTACTCGTGAAGATGGCAATGGATGATGACACCTGGCAGGTTGTCAAGAATACACCTCACGTCATCAACTTTGTCGGCGCGGAGCAAAGAAAAGGTACGGGTAGAGGACGCGGTCACGTTAAACCAGTAGCGCTGAGTCATACAGAAGTCGAACGGATATTTAAACAGACAACTGAGCAAGAGCCAGTCGTTAAAATTGATATGGCAGCTGGCGATAAAATTGTCGTACTTTCAGGTCCATTTAAAGACTTTGAGGGTGAAGTGGTCGAAGTTAGTCCAGAACGGAGTAAGCTGAAAGCGCTACTTTCAATCTTTGGACGTGACACGCCAGTTGAATTGGAGTTTAATCAGGTTCAGAAACAAGGCTAACGAGAGAATGGCAAAAAAAGTTGTTGCGGTCATTAAGCTGGCTCTGACCGCAGGAAAAGCAAACCCAGCACCTCCGGTGGGTCCAGCGCTTGGTCAGCATGGCGTTAATATCATGATGTTCTGCAAAGAATACAACGCCAGAACCGCAGATCAAGCCGGAATGGTCATCCCCGTTGAAATTTCGGTTTATGAAGACCGTAGTTTCACATTTGTACTCAAGACGCCACCAGCTTCAGTATTGATTAGCAAAGCTGCTGGTATCGAGCGAGGCTCAAACGAACCAAACAAAAAGAAAGTTGGTAAGATTAGCCGCGCACAATTGCAAGAAATTGCCCAAACAAAAATGCCAGACCTCAACGCAAATGATATTGAGGCAGCAATGAAGATCGTTGCCGGAACTGCCCGCAATATGGGTGTGACGGTTGTAGATTAATTGCTAGGATCGTTCTCTAGCATTAGATTTAAAGCTTTAATGTACACGTATAGCGGGGGAGAAGCCGCGCTTCGCTAATAGACCCCAAGGGAGAAAAAAATGGCGAAAAAAGAATCTCGCCGGATGCAAGAACTGCGAACAAAAGTTGAAGATAGACCTTATCAACCAATAGAAGCGCTGAGCTTATTAAAAGAAACTGCGACAGCGAAGTTTGCTGAAGCCGCAGAAGCTCACATTCGCTTGGGAATTGATCCTAAATACACTGACCAGCAACTACGGACAACAGTAGCGCTACCCAAAGGTACTGGGCAAGTGGTACGGGTGGCAGTGATTGCGCGAGGAGAAAAAGTCACCGAAGCAACCAACGCGGGTGCTGATGTGGTTGGATCGGAAGAACTGATTGATGAAATTCAACAAGGTCGCATGGACTTCGATCGGTTAATTGCGACACCTGATGTGATGCCGCAGGTAGCAAGACTTGGAAGACTTCTAGGTCCGCGCGGCTTGATGCCTTCCCCTAAAGGTGGGACTGTGACTTTTGACGTGACACAAGCGATCGCCGATTTCAAAGCAGGTAAATTAGAGTTTCGTGCCGATCGCACAGGAATTGTTCATGTTATGTTTGGTAAGGCGTCCTTCTCACCAGAAGATTTATTGGTGAATCTCAAGGCTTTGCAGGAGACTATTGACCGCAATCGTCCTTCAGGTGCCAAAGGTCGTTACTGGCGGACAATGTTCGTATCGGCAACAATGGGACCATCAATCCAAGTGGATATCAATGCCCTGCGCGATATGAAATCTGAAGCTGCTTGATGAGAGATCCGAGGTTAGAGGTCAGAGAATGTTCATGTAAGCGTCAGCTTAAATCCCTGACCCTTTCAAATTAAATAGACAAAGCCAGAGACAGCAGGAGCTTTCAAAGCTTAATACCCTGCCGAGGTTTGTAACTCAATTGCTCGAATGTCACTCGTGTGAACGACAAAGTGGCATGGCAGCAGAGGTATAACCTGCTGAACCCTGGCTGATAAAGCTGGGGTTTTTGCTTTGAGTATCGGCACGCACAAGTTAAGGAGGTGAGACAAAGATGGGTAGAACGCTAGAAAACAAGCAAGAAATTGTTGCTGAACTTAAGGAAAGTTTGAGTCAGTCGCAGTTAGCGCTTGTTATAGATTACCAAGGACTTACCGTTGCTGAGATTACCGATCTGCGGCGGCGATTGCGTCCTACAGGCACAACGTGCAAAGTGACCAAAAATACCTTCATGGGTATTGCGATCGATGGTCAGGAAAACTGGCAACCGATGTCAGAATTGCTCCAAGGTGCTTCTGCTTTTTTACTAGTCAAAGAAGACGTTAGTGGTGCAATTAAGGCGTATCAGGACTTCCAAAAAGCCAGCAAAAAAACGCAATTGCGTGGCGGCGTTATGGAAGGTCGGGTTTTAAAAGAGCCTGATATCAAAGCACTTGCAGACCTGCCATCAAAAGAACAGCTTATTGCTCAAATTGCTGGAGCAATTAATGCGCTAGCAACCAAGATTGCTGTGGGAATCAACGAAGTTCCTGCTTCGCTGGGTCGCAGTATCCAAGCAGTCTCAGAGAAAGACCAAAACGATGGTGCGCAAAGCGATGCTGCATAGCTAGAGCTTATTGCGTTTTGTGGAAACAACTAAACATTACAGGAGTTAATTAATGTCTGCTGCAACCGATCAAATTTTAGAACAACTCAAGTCTTTAACTCTGCTAGAAGCTGCTGAGTTAGTCAAGCAAATTGAAGAAGCTTTTGGTGTCAGCGCTGCTGCGCCTGCTGGTGGAATGATGATGATGGCTGCGCCTGGTGCTGCTGCGGCTGCACCTGCGGAGGAAGTCGAAGAACAGACCGAGTTTGACGTCATTCTGGACGAAGTACCTGCGGATAAGAAGATTGCAGTTCTTAAAGTCGTACGTACATTGACTGGTTTAGGTCTAAAAGAAGCCAAAGACTTGGTAGAATCTACACCCAAGCCAGTGAAAGAAGCTATTGCCAAAGATGCGGCTGAAGACGCGAAGAAGCAGCTTGAAGAAGCAGGTGCTAAAGTTACTGTCAAGTAATTAATCTGATCGACTCTAGCCCCACTCTAGCCCCCTCTCAGTCTCCCCCAATTCTGGGGGAGAAGATTCTGAATTACAGATGCCCTACAATTTTCTTCGGGGCTATCCAAACGAAGTGTGCAAGGTAGCACAATATGAGTTATATTTTCATGAGTAAGTCCACGCAGGTGGACTTTGTTTATTTAGTGGTGAATTTATTCGCAATTTTTTAGATACAAAATCTAGTGTAAGTCAGCATCCCATACGCCGATATAAATGCGATCGCGATCGTTGCGTTCGATGACTCCTTTCAATCCACCCGTATTAAACGAGTAACGATTGATACGGCGTTGATAAACTTGCTGTAGTCCTTCATTAATCTCAGTAGAAGCATTACCATCTAACATTTGCTGCAAAGTTTCTTGCATAACTTGCGTATCGACTGATTGAGCAAAAGAAACTTCGGTTTGTCGCAGACGTCCAGAATTGCGATCGAATAGATAGCCTAAGGTAACTTGGTTAGGCTTGATGTCATAAATTGCGGCACGCGTATTACCCCAAATACCTCTAGCCGTTTTCGTTGGATTGCCGAGTTTTGCTCGAACTTGGCTTTCGGAGGTACCTGTAGGAAATCCAGGAATTCCCGATACATTTTCTTGTGGAGGGGGCGCAACTGGTGATGGTGAAGGCGCTGGGGGTGGTGTTACCTCTGGTTGTTGTGGTTCTTGGGTTGGAACTGGCGTTTGGGAAAGAGGTTCCTCCTCGGTGGGTGATGGAAATAGCGGCGGAGGTGGCGTAGGAGACTTTACAGGTGGAAGTATCGGTGATGCTGCAATTGGCGCGGTTGGTGATGGCGATCGTTCTGGTATCGGATTTGTTGCAATGGAAGGTTCAGGAATAACTTCTGGCGGTGTTGTGTCATCAAATGCTGCTTCGGGTTGTTGGCGAAAACTTGTAAAAAGTGCGATCGCGGCTAAACCTCCTACAAGTAAACCACCAACTGCCAAGATTAACCAATTGTTTTTTCGCGATGGATACGCGCTAACGGGCGATGTTTGCGCAGGATTTATGACCGTACGCTGACGAGTCATGTTAGGAATAAATAGCGTTGCCTTTTGCTTATGCGTATTGGCAATATGGCTAATCGACTGCAAGTCTTCCAACATTTTCATTGCAGTCGTGTAGCGATCGCGCGGATGATACTGAACTGCTTTGCTGATGACTGCTGCTAGCTTTGGACTCACATGAGGAACATCGCGCTGCCAAAAAATTTCTTCATTCGACGATGTCTCTAACTCTTGAGGTAGTTTTCCTGTAAGTAGATAAATTGCAGTTAAGCCCAAGCTATAAATATCGCTAGCATACACAGGTCTTCCCGCTGCTTGTTCTGGCGACATAAATCCAGGAGTTCCAATCACCATTGTCTGAGTCACTTTGCCTTGTGAATTGATCGCTGTCGCCATTGTTTCTTTGACAGCACCAAAATCAATCAGCACTGGCTGGTTGTTAGACTCGCGCAAAATAATATTGTCAGGTTTAATATCGCGGTAAATAATTCCTTGACTGTGTACATAATTTAGTACTTGCAGCAAGCTAACTAAGATTTTGCGAACAACATCTTCGCTAAGTGGTCCTTCAGTTGCTACCTTACTCGCAAGCGTTTGACCAGGAATCCACTCTTGAACTAAAAAAAACTGACCGTGTTCTGAGAAATAAGCATACAAGTTAGGAATTTGCGAACTTCCTTCACCTAAAGCTTCCAACGTTGCCGCTTCGCGCTGAAATCTCTGTTGAATCACTTGATACATACTAGGATCGTTCACTACCGGCTTGAGTTGCTTAATCACACATCGGCGGCGTGAAGGCATATACGTATCTTCTGCTAGAAAGGTTTCGCCAAACCCACCCGAACCTAGCACCTGAATAATTTGATAGCGACTGTTTAACAGCGTTGTCATCACGGAGTTTGTTTCAAGCGATCACTTAGCTTAACCGTAAGTTCACTTACAGTTAAGATTGAGCTTCTATCCTCCACAATACAATAAACTGCTTTGGCTGGAAGCTGCCATACAACGGTAAGCTTGGCTAGAGCAGGCGGAAAACTTATAATATCGTTCAATTACCTTTTGCCATTAACTTAGTTAGGTTAAATCTAAAATCCCTTTTTCCTTGAGTTTTGGGTTAAAGCGAATCGGTACTTTTACACCACGCGATTCTAGATTTGATAGTACTGTTGCTTCTACTCGGCGGGCTACGCTTTTTAGGAGTTTTATTTGGATCAATTCGTCGCTTGCTTGATAGCTAGTTTGCTCATCAGCGGTCATCGCTAATTTAGCATCAATTGGTTCATTCCACGGTGTTGTATTAGCTACGTTACCTGGAGGAATTGAGCTATTTTCTGCTATCCAAGCTTCCTTAATTTCTTCTAAAACTGTCCGACTAGGACGATTAATGGTTTGAACTTTCAGCCAGTAGCATTTTTCTGGCTGACGTACCAAATGTTGCTTAAGGCTTAGATATACATCGCGCGAGTATCCTACAAATTGCAACACGCGATCGCGGTCAAAAATTGCATACACGCCGACTTGATTTTGAAATCCTTCTGGTAATTGACCATTAGCGTCAATATATGCAAGATACTCTAGCTCTGCTAAAGAAGTATTTGTATCTATAGTCATTACTTATTTAAGGTGATAATTATTACACAAACAAATAAGTTGAAAGAATGCTTCAAACATAAATAATGGAAGTTAATAATAACGTAATCTACTGATATCTGAGATTTCCTTAGTTCAAGCGATCTTTCTTTTCAAGATTAATTGATTATGCTTTGATCAAGTGGCTATCCGCCGCAAGGATATCTCAGCTTTTACTAAATCAAATAAGTGTATTGCTATTTTAGTATTGATTATCAGACTATTGTTAAAGCTATTAAAATCCTTAGTGGCATTAAACAAATTAAGTGTAAAAATATTATTTTATTCAGAGTTATCTAAACTAGCGTAGAAGATTTTGTATGTTTTGTCAGCTAGAAACAAACTTTCTAAATATTAAGAATTATGATGAAATTTAATATTTCTTGAGAACCCTGAGTGCGAGTGTTAAATAGTTATTGTGATGGCTTTGAGGTGACACCTTGAAGCAGAAAATCCAAAGCACGACGCATATAACTTTCGATTTCCTCGGTTTCAGGTTGGAAAAGAATTGACTTAAACAGCAATCCTGTCATCAAATCACAAATCAAGTCGGGGTCAACATCTGGAGACATTTCACCTCTTGCTTTGGCACGCTTAAAGATGATCGAGGCGGCTTTTCGCCGAGGTATGACATATTTTTTCCAATAAATTTCAGCGAACTGTGGGATTGTTGACGCCAGGCTAATAATCATGGCAATCGTTTGACGACCGAGGGGTGAGAGGTCAAGTTCCGCAGCTTGTTTGTGTACCTCTTCTAGGTCAGTCCAAAGGCTTCCTGTATCTGGTATAGTAAGTTGCGGTCGATTACATTCAATAGCTTCGGCAATTAACTCTTCTTTAGAATCGTAACGACGATAAATAGTTGCTTTTCCAACGCCGGCACGCGCTGCGATCGCTTCAATACTTAAGCCCTGATATCCGACTTCTGCCAACAAATCGAGCGTCGCTTGTAAAATTGCTTGATGTACTTCAATACTTCGGGGTCGTCCTGGTGAGCTTTTTGTTGTTTGACTGATCATAATCAAAAGTATTCGTATCTCATGTCGCTCAAGGATAACCTCTCATAACGTTATCTTATCAGACGATATTGCACAGCTTGATAATCGCTAGCTAATCCTCTGTCAACATTTTTATTGTAATACGATGCCGTATCGTATTATAATTTTAAAAGTTTTTTAAAGTTTAGTTGCCGCTGTCACCACAGGTGTTAAGCAGTCTTTGTACTCAGCGGCGATCGTGTCTAGATCGACCAATGGGTAACGCGATTTCGTTGCATTCGTTGGACAATTTTGATTCTGAAAACAAGGGATAGAGCACAACGTATGGCGCAATCTAATTCCGATTACCCAGGAGCACCTGAGCAAACTTCTGAGTCACCACGAAGAACAAAACCGACTCGGTCGAGATCAAAACGTCGTAATCGCTGGATTGCAATTATGAGTGCAGTTATTTTATTAACTGGCTTGGGGTTTGGCTGGCGGTGGTGGGTGAGTAGCCGCAGCGATGTTCAAGGTCCCGCAGCCGGACAACCGCAGGGAATTCCTGTCAGGTTAGAAACGTTGGAAACAACAACCGTAGAAAACGCTACGGACTTTATTGGCTCACTCGAATCACAGCGCGCGGTTGTCTTGCGTCCCGAAGTGACAGGGCGAGTTAGTAGAATTCTTGTCTCCTCTGGCGATCGCGTCAGTGCAGGAACACCACTTGTTCAACTGCGACCCGATCAACAGCAAGCAAACTTGGCAAGCGTCCAAGCAAGCATTAATTCAGCGCGGGCGATTCGTGCTAACGCGCAGTCACAAATTGAGGCACTAGAAGCCGAGCGCATCGCCCAACAGGCAGAAGTTGACCTTCAAAACGAAGAATTTCGGCGAATTTCAGTTTTAGTGAATCAAGGCGCGTTACCAAGACAGCAATTAGATAGTGTTGTCCGCGATCGCCGCACGGCGCAAGCAAACCTCAACGCGATCAACCGTCGCATTCAAGCGGCGCGGGCAAGCTTGCAAGAAGCCGAGGCGGGATTACAGCAGGCACAAGCGAATGCTCAACGCGCCACCGCCGAACTTCAAGAAACGACAATCACGGCACCGTTTAGCGGCATTGTCGGCGATATTCCTGTACGTCTTGGCGATGTTGTAACAAGTGGTGATACACTCACCACAGTAACTCAAAATAATCCGCTAGAACTGCGGCTATCAATTCCTCTAGAACGCGCGCCAGACTTACGCCAAGGTCAACAAGTAGAATTAACTGACACGCAGGGAGACATCATTACTACTGGAGAAATTAGCTTTATTGCACCGCGAGTAGATCCCAACGCGCAAAGCATTTTGGCAAAAGCAACTTTTAGTAATTCAGAAGGACAACTCAGAGACGGTCAATTTGTGCGCGCTAGAGTAATTTGGTCGGAACAACCAGGAGTTTTGATTCCGACAACGGCAATCACGCGCTTAGCCGGAGAACCTTTCGTCTTCGTTGCTGAAACTCCACAACCAGGGGGTGATGCACCAGCCGCACCAAAACTTATTGCTCGACAACGCCCCGTGAAGCTCGGTAGTCTGCAAGGTAACAGTTATCAAGTTCTTTCGGGTGTAGAACCAGGAGATCAAGTTGTGGTTTCTGGAATTCTCAATCTTATGGATGGTGCGCCCATCATACCGACTACCGCTATGTCTCAACCTGTAGGAGCCAATACACCGTAGTACCCTCCTGATCTCTGACCCCTGACCTCTGACCCTTGAACCCTACTATATGTTTGTCGAACTGTTCATCAAACGCCCTGTGGTCTCGATCGTCTGCGCCATCATTGTTGTCTTATTGGGCGCGGCGAGTATTCCGAACTTACCGATCGCGCAGTATCCAGAGATTGCCCCACCGCAAGTAACAGTCACAGCGAACTACATCGGAGCGAGTGCCGAAGTTGTTGAAAATACAGTAACAAACATTCTAGAGCAGGCAGTCAACGGCGCAGAAGGCGTACGTTACATTTCCTCATCGAGTAGTAACAACGGCAATAGCTCGATTAATCTCACGTTTGAAACGGGACGCAATATCGACCTTGCTGCTGTAGACGTACAAAACCGCGTCGCGACTGTACAACCCCAACTACCCGAAAGTGTGCAGCGCACCGGAGTCAGGGTACTGAAGCAGTCAACGGGGTTCTTAATGGCGATCGGGCTTTTCTCAGACAACGGTCAGTATACGAATACCTTCTTGAGTAACTACGCTGACCTTTATATTGTCGATGCCCTCCGACGCATTCAAGGCGTGAGTGACGTGCAAGTTTTTGGAGAACGCCGTTATGCAATGCGATTGTGGGTCGATCCGGAACGATTGGCAAGTCGGGCGTTGACAATGCAGGATGTCGTTAACGCACTTAATGAGCAAAATATCCAAGTAGGAGCAGGGCAACTCGGACAACCGCCAATTCCCAACGAACAACAGTATCAGTTAGATTTAGAAGCGCGCACGCAGTTTAACGATGTTTCGCAGTTCGAGGATTTGATTTTGCGAACTGAAGAAAATGGTTCACTCGTGCGGTTTCGCGATGTGGGGCGCGTTGAACTTGGCGCACAAGACTACAGCACCATTTTGCGATTTCAGGGAATTGAGGCAACAGGATTAGGAATTTCTCAACTTCCTGGAAGTAACGCGCTCGAAGTTGCCGCAGCGGTAAAAGCCGAATTAGCACAACTTGCGCAGCGGTTTCCACCAGGGATGGAGTACCAAATTGCGTTTGATACAACAGCATTCGTACAGCAATCGCTCACTGAAGTTGCCACGACGTTGATTCAGGCGATCGCACTTGTTGTTTTAATCATTTTCATCTTTCTGCAAGACTGGCGTACTACCCTGATTCCGGCAATCACAATTCCCGCTTCGCTACTCGGTACATTCATCTTCGTGCAAGTTTTTGGATTTTCGATTAATACCTTAACGCTATTCGGTTTAACGCTTGCGACAGGGATGGTCGTTGATGACGCAATTATCGTTGTCGAAAATATTTCCCGTCTAATTCAAGATAAGGGAATGAACCCGCGCGCGGCTGCGATTGAGTCGATGCGCGAGTTAACGAGTGCGGTTATTGCAACTTCGCTGGTGTTGATGGCAGTGTTTGTGCCTGTGGCGTTTTTTCCTGGTTCTACAGGCGCGCTGTATCGTCAGTTTGCGCTAACAATTGCGTTTTCCATCACCGTATCAACCTTCCTCGCACTGACATTTACACCCTCAATGTCGGCAAAACTATTGCGACAAGGGCAACATCCCCCACGCTGGTTAGCATGGTTTTTCGATCGCTTCAATCGTTTTTTGGATAGTTCGCAACGCAGTTATGCGCGATCGCTCCGTACGCTCATGCGGTTCAAAATGATCGTGCTGGGTATATTTATCTTATCGTTAGGCTTGACCGCATGGATGTTTGCGCGCGTCCCCTCAGGCTTTTTACCTGAGGAAGACCAAGGCTACTTTATTACGCTTGTGCAAGCACCCGAAGGCGTTTCGCTTAACTACACGAGTGATGTGATTGCGCGTGTAGAAAAAGAACTTCAGCAAATTCCTGAAATTACATCTAGCTTTGCGGTCGCAGGCTTTAGTTTTACTGGTAGTAGTGCCAATAACGGAATTGTATTTTCTAGTCTCAGACCGTGGGAAGAACGCCGCGAACCAGGACAATCGGTTGATGCAATTATTGGTCAACTGTTTGGTCGATTTGCCACAATTACCGAAGCAAGAATTTTGCCACTCAATCCCCCAGCGATTCAAGGATTAGGAACATTCGGCGGATTCAGCTTTCAATTGCAAGATCGCCGTGGTGTAAATGACCTTAACGCACTCGTGCAAGCGGCTGGACAAATCATGGCGCAAGCCAACCAAACTCCAGGTTTGCAGCAAGTATTTACAACTTTCGCCGCGAGTACGCCTAAATTATCGATTGATATCGACCGCAATACGGCTAAAGCACTGCAAGTTTCAGTTGATGATATTTTAAATACACTACAGACGGCGATCGCCTCACAATATGTCAACGACTTTACCTTAGGACAGCGCAATTATCGAGTTTACGTACAAGCCGATCAGCAATTCCGTTCGAGTCCAGGAGATATTAGTCGTTTGTACGTGCGATCGGCATTAGGAGAAATGATTCCACTAAGTAATCTTGTTTCGCTGACTCCGGAAACAGGTGCGCAAACGATTAATCACTTTAATTTATTCCGGTCGATTGAAATTACGGGTTCACCTGCACAAGGATATAGTTCAGGTGATGCGATTCAAGCGATGGAAGACGTCGCAGCGAATGTCTTACCGCCTGGATTAGACTATCAATGGTCAGGGACATCGTTGGAAGAAATTGAATCTGGCGGACAAGCCCCGATTATCTTTGGTTTAGGATTAGTCTTTGTCTTCTTAGTCTTGGCAGCGCAGTACGAAAACTTTATCGACC
The DNA here is from genome assembly GCF_000317555.1 of Gloeocapsa sp. PCC 7428. Taxonomy (GTDB): domain Bacteria; phylum Cyanobacteriota; class Cyanobacteriia; order Cyanobacteriales; family Chroococcidiopsidaceae; genus Chroogloeocystis. Next base: position 894,634 of record NC_019745.1, on the reverse strand, counting down.
CCTTTATTATCATGCTGGCAGTGCCACTCGCAATTTTAGGTGCATTAATTGCCCAGTCGTTGCGCGGTTTAATTAATGATGTTTACTGTCAGGTGGGGTTAGTCATGTTGATTGGTTTAGCAAGTAAAAACTCGATTCTCATCGTCGAGTTCGCGAACCAACTGCGCGCTGAGGGATTACCACTCGTCAAAGCTGCGATTGAAGCGGCGCGGGAACGCTTGCGCCCAATTTTGATGACAGCAATTTCTACCTTGGTTGGTATCTTTCCTTTGGTTGTGGCGACAGGTGCGGGCGCTGGTAGCCGTCAGTCATTAGGAACTGCGGTTTTTGGCGGAATGCTAGTAGCAACGTTTTTATCGTTGTTTATCATTCCTGTACTCTACGTTGTCGTTGTTTCACTTGAGGAAAGCGTGCGCGATCGCTTCGGTTGGTCTAAATCTGATGCAACTGATGGTTAAGCGTCTCTCAGTTATGAGTGAGTGCAATCCTTAATCCATAGACGCAGTTCAGCTTCTGAATCCGCATACACAAATTCACCTGTGCGCGGGTTAATGGTGTACCACCAGCGATCGCTACCATTGACAAATTCATGTACTTGCGGCGTAGAACTCGCAAAAAGCGCCGCAACATTCTGTTTCAAGTTTTTTAACCAAGCATTTAACTTAAATCGCTGACTTGATGTACCAACAATTGTCAGTTGTTGCGCTTCGCGCTCTAATAATCTCGCAAGTTGAATATTGTTTGTTGCTTTGGCAACTTCTAGACGATGCGCCAAGGAAGCCATCATGCTTTCTAGGTGCCTATCTACGTGCGAAGAGTCTTTGTAAAGTACTGCCATGATTCCTCGAAAGATGTTTGTTGTTTAAGTTTAATTATATATTTTCTGTAGCTTAAGATACAAAATACAACAATTTACAAACATCTACTCGCAGACAGAATCAATTGTCAAATTTCTCACATTTGATATGAAACGTAGACGCCTTCCGACTAAAGTCGGGGCTAGAGAAACTAAGTTGACGAGCGCACACTTAGAGAAGCATTTTAGTAGTGGTTTCACGGTGGGGATAGCATTGAGCTAGCACTGATAGCAATTGCGATCGCCCCAGATCGTCAATATTCGATTCCAGGATGTACCCGCGTATTTTATTACCAACGTCCTAGTCAATCTTTTGCGCAATTTGACAAACAAGAATTTTTCGTTCCAGCGTGCGATCTTGAGCCATTAATCGCGGCTTTATTGCAGCAAACAACGTTAAACGAATTTGAGAAATATCGCCAATCAACGCAAAACATTCGCGAAATCTTGGTTTGTACGCATGGAAACATTGATGTTGCTTGCGCTCGATTTACGAGAAGTTACGGAAAGAATTTGCTACGCTTGAAAACCTGCGCGTCTGGCGCTGTTCGTACCTTGGCGGACATCAGTTTGCAACAACTTTGATTGATTTCCCCACAGGACAAGTTTGGGGACACCTTGAACGGCAAATTTTCTTTACACTTATTTTGCGCAATTCTCCCGTTACCGTTCTCCGACTATTTTATCGGGGTTAGGCAGGACTAACGAAATTTGAGCAAATAGTCGAGCGAGAGCTTTGGATGCACCGTGGTTGGAATTGGTTAAACTATCATAAATCTGGGCAAATCTTGGCACAAGATACCGTTAATGATACGTGGAATCCACATTGGGCTGAAGTTCGTTTAGAGTTTGCAGAACCTGATAGTGGCGCGACTGGTATTTATCAAGCTAGGGTAGAAGTATGTGGTTCGGTGATGAGTGCTGGGAATTCGGGTGAGAAAGCGATCGCACTCAAGCAATATCGCATTGTGTAATTAACATCATTGACATATTTTCATGAATCCGTTGAATTTACACGACTCTTACTCATGTCCCGTCTGTCGTTTAGGGCAAATTGCAGCTTTACCCTTGATGGATGCGATGGCGTGTAACCTGTGTCAACAAATTTTTGAAGTTAATCTAGAAAAACAGCAGATCAAAATGCCATCACGCCAACCAGCATTGATATGGAACTGGAATGGTAAACACTGGGACAGCGCACGTTTGGAAGGCGTTGAGCTTGGTTGGGGGTACGTTTTCGCAGCGATCGCCTTGGTATTACTTCCACCCTCTTTAATTGGGCTGGTGATTTTGATTCATCCTCCCACTCCTGATACGCCTTTAGCTTGGCTACCTTATGTATGGGCTAGCTTGGGTTTCATCGCACATTTAGCGATTGTTGGTTGGTTGGTGATTGAGTTTTATCAATTTCCGCTTGGGTTGTGGTTCCGAAGCTTACCCCAACAACTGCGACAACAACGTATTCGTAATTTGTAATTATCCATTCTTACTTAGATGACAACTGCTGTTGTACCCATGTCCGAAATGAACGCAGCGTTTGAGTTTCGCCGTCAATCAGACTTTGTGCAATTAGCTGTGGAACTAGGTTCAAGTCAAGTATAGAAAACGTCGGACTTTGTTGAGTAAGCGTGTAGCTTGAATCAAGCTGAGATAATAAAAAAACCTGAAGCGATCGCCCATCATACCGCCAAATCTCTGGTACACCCACAGCCGCATAAATTGGGCGTTTATCAATCGAGCTACTTGTAATATCAATTTCTAGAACCAAATCAGGCGGCGGATCGATATTTAGATCGATATTGCGTTTATTTCTGACACGCGGCTCATTTTGAATATAGTAACAAGAATCAGGCTCAGCGCCACGTTTCATGTTTTCGCGCTTTAAGGTAAGGGAGCCAAAACTTTTGATATTCAAATTCATTTCTTCTGCTAATGCGTGAATCAGTCGCTCAACAAATCTATTCGTATTTTCATGCTCTCCTAAAGGAGTCATAATTTCTAACATTCCATCAATATAAGCCACACGCGTTGCTCGTTCTTGACCCATCTCATCGAGCATGGCTGTAAATGTTTGCCAACTAATATTTCTTAAGACAACTCTTTGTTCGGCTAACGCTGGAGAGGAAACCATATCTGTAAGTGGTAAAAATTCAGATACATCGAAGACGGGTAATTGGTAACTGGTAATCGGCGCATCGAGAATTTTGTTAAATATTGATTACCTATTACCTGTTACCCATTGTCCAATCATTTTGCAATGCTATCGAACCTCACGAAACCATTCGGTAATTCCTTCAGCGATCGCAGCAGCTAAGTTTCTTTGGGCTTGCGGATCGACTATCCATTCAAACTCGGTGGGATTGATCATAAATCCTAGTTCGAGTAATACCGAAGGCGCTGATGCTGGGCGGGTGAGTGCTAAGTTATTCCAGTAGACTCCGTACGCAGGACGACGCAGTTTATTCACGACGTAGTTGTGTAAAAATACCGCGAGATTATGCGCTTGGGGATGATACCAAAATGCACCAAATCCTTGCGTATTCATCGCATCACCACTATCAGGTAAAGCATTGTAATGCAGTGAAAGCGCGATCGCCGGTTCTAATTTATCAATCATCGCAACGCGATCGCCTAACGATAATTCAGTATCTTCCTCGCGCGTCATATACACCGTCGCACCCCGCGCCACGAGTTGATCGCGCACTAATTTCGATATCACCAAATTAATTTCTTTCTCAGGATAGCCATTTGGTCCTCTTGCTCCTAATTCTGCCCCGCCGTGTCCTGGATCGAGAAGAATTTTAATTCCTGCTAAAGGTACGTTCTGCTTAGCCTGACTCGCAGGAGGATGGCGTAAAGTTAAGACTAAGCTTGTATTGTCGTATCGCAGCTTGTAGCCCCACTGTTGGGCAGATTTGAGGTTAAAGGTGTATTGCACTTGTTCTGGCGCGATCTGTTGCCAATCTAGACGCGAAATTAACGGGTTATCATCTAAACGAATAACATCGGTTTGAGCAGTGGTGTTGTAGAGCGTCAGCGTTAATGTGCGATCGCCTTGCTGTACGCTTACGGGTACAGGAACTTGCAATGGAAATATCATCTCGGTTGCACCTGCAACTTGACGCGCGATCGCACTCCGAATCAGCGATCGCGGTGGAACGACACCAGAAATAATTCTTGTTTCTTTCGCGTTAATCCAACCGCCGTAATCAAGACGCAACCACTCCCCTTCTTTAGCGGTAATACTCGCGCGGGTTCCTTTCGGTAACGGTGTGAGGCGCGAATAATCAGTACTAGGACCTGTCCGCGCAATACCAGCATCCGCAACCACTTCAGCAACTTCTAGCTGCGCGGGGGACAAAATTGAGATTTTCCCTGGACTGAGTTGCGTTGTCGTTTTACCGTTAATTGTTAGCTGAAACTGCGGTTGAATCGAATGGGCGATCGCCGTGTTAGTACCCAAAGCTGGCAATGTGGTACAACCTTGATATTGTCCGGTAACAGATGAAACTGTCGGTTGATTTTGTTGCGTTAACGCGGCAGAGTTGGGTGGTAGCTGAAGAAATTGCGGTTGTGGCAGTAAGGGAACTTTTTGATTCGCAATCTGAACTGTTACTGTAGCATTAGGAGGAGCAATCGCCCCGAAACATATTAATTCTCCTGGTAATCGGGCGACATCAACTGCTGGAGTGAGAGAATCTTTCGCAAACGCTAATCCGGCTGGAATTTCCGGCGTTGTGGATAGCCGCGTCACTTTAACTTGAACTTGTTGATTCTGGTAGCGCAGCGTAAACACATTATCGCCCACTTGTAAAGGAAAACTCGGAGCAAAATGTCCTGCTCGACTGCGAGCGATCGCCTTACCATTGATCGATACTTCTCCGTCTAGCGGTGCGGTTCCAATCAAGAAAATGCGATCGGATGTAGTTTGATGCTCGTTGGGTGGATACACAACCGAAAGCGATTGATTCGCCCAGGCTGGCGCAGACGCCATGACAGAAATAAATAAACTTAATCTGATCGCATTACAATTAGAATAGCATTTAGCCACTCGCCCCTCGCTCCTCGCTCCTACTCCCTCAATACTGTGGCACAATTGACGGGGTATATCTGCACAAGTTCCTCATTAAATTTTTATGACTAAATTTGTTTTTGTCACTGGCGGTGTCGTCTCCAGCATTGGCAAAGGCATTGTTGCAGCCAGTTTGGGACGGTTGCTGAAGTCGCGCGATTATTCCGTATCGATTCTCAAGCTCGATCCTTACATTAACGTCGATCCTGGCACGATGAGTCCTTTTCAGCATGGGGAAGTCTTTGTGACAGAAGATGGCGCTGAAACTGACTTGGATTTAGGACACTACGAACGCTTCACAGACACATCAATGTCGCGGCTCAATAGTGTCACGACTGGCTCAATTTATCAAGCCGTGCTGAATAAAGAGCGTCGCGGCGACTATATGGGTGGGACAGTGCAGGTGATTCCGCACATCACGAACGAAATCAAAGAACGCATTAAACGCGTAGCAAAAAACACAAACCCAGACGTTGTCATCACTGAAATTGGTGGCACGGTCGGCGATATTGAATCGCTACCGTTTTTAGAAGCCATTCGCCAGTTTCGCAAGGATGTCGGGCGGCAAAATGTTTTGTATATGCACGTAACGCTCGTGCCTTGGATTCCTTCGGCGGGAGAGATGAAAACCAAGCCGACGCAGCATTCAGTTAAAGAGTTACGCTCGATTGGCATTCAACCGGATATTTTAGTGTGTCGGTGCGATCGCCCGCTACCCCCTGGCTTAAAAGAAAAAATGTCCGAATTCTGCGATGTCCCTGTCGAGTGCGTGATTACATCGCAGGATGCCAAAAGTATCTACGAAGTCCCGCTGAATCTCGAACAGGAAGGTTTAGCGCAGCAAACGCTAGAGTTACTGCAACTCGAACAACGCCAACCGGATCTCAGTCAATGGCGAACAATTGTCGAGCGGTTGTATAGTCCAACACACCGTGTAGAAATTGCGATCGTTGGTAAGTATGTGCGCTTGGGAGATGCGTATTTATCAGTAGTAGAAGCGCTACGTCATGCGGCGATCGCAATGGGTGGTGAATTGCACTTACGCTGGGTAAACTCAGAAAATTTAGAAAATGAACCTGTAGAGCGCTACCTAGAAGGAGTGAATGGTTTAGTTGTACCAGGAGGCTTTGGCATTCGCGGTGTAGATGGTAAAATTGCCGCAGTAAAATACGCGCGCACGCACCAAATTCCTTTCTTGGGTTTGTGCTTGGGAATGCAGTGTGCTGTTGTCGAATGGGCGAGGCACATCGCGGGTTTAGAAAATGCAAACAGTGCTGAGTTTAATCCTGAAGGCGCGCACCCAGTCATCAACTTATTACCAGAACAACAAGATGTTGTCGATCTAGGTGGTACGATGCGCTTAGGGTTGTATCCTTGTCGCCTAGCACCGAATACTCTAGCATTCAAGCTTTACCAAGAAGAAGTTGTTTACGAACGACACCGCCACCGCTACGAATTTAATAACGCCTACCGCAACTTATTTTTAGAGTCTGGCTACGCGATTAGTGGTACGTCTCCTGATGGACGCTTGGTAGAAATTATTGAACTCCCCAATCATCCGTTTTTCGTGGCGACGCAGTTTCATCCAGAATTTCAATCGCGTCCGAGTGCGCCACATCCCTTGTTTAAAGGATTCGTAGAAGCAGTTATGATGCGATCGCAATCATCTTCACCATTACCTGCAACCGCAGAAGTGTCGTGATGAGTGGTAAGGCACTGCCTTACCCGTACTGAGGCTGAGGAGCGATTTTAATCCTGATTCTTTATTTTGTCCCACGCAAGCCGCGCGGCTCCTACCATTCCGGCTTGGTTGCCGAGTTCAGCTGTGAGGATTTCTAATCCTGTGCGAGAACTCGGTAGTACGCGGCATTCAATTTCCGCATGAACGCTGGGAAAGAAAAACTCTGCGCTGGCGCTCACCCCACCACCAATAATGATGGCTTCAGGCGTTAAAACGTAAATCAAGCTCGCTAAACCCGCACCCAATTCTTTACCATACTGCCGCCAAAAAGTCAATGCCTCCGTGTCTCCTGCTTTGGCAAGCGCACAGAGTTGTGCGGGTTCGAGTCCAGTGCGGCGACGAATTGCCTGAACTGAGACGTATTGCTCTAAAGAACCGTAATTGCCACTATTACAAGGTGGACCATCAAGGTTTAAAGTTATTAATCCGAGTTCAGCAGCGGTTCCCTGATGTCCGACAAAGAGATGACCATCGAGAATCACTGCACCGCCGACACCCGTTCCCAAAGTAAGCAGAATTAAGTGACGAAAGCGGCGTCCTGCGCCTAACCATGCTTCACCCAACCCAGCACAGTTAGCGTCGTTAGCCAGAACCGCAAGCCGACCTGTTTTCGCTTCTAGCCAATCGGCTAAAGGAACATCGCGCCAGTTGTGAAGATTAATTGCCACTCGCGCAATTCGTCCAGAAACATCCGCAGGACCTGGCGTACCAACACCGATCGCGAGACATTGATTGTCAGGATCAATTTGCGCGATCGCATCTACCATCACATCAACAACCGCCTGTGGTGTTGCGGGTTGAGGAGTGGCGACAATTAACGATCCTAGACAAGTACCATCTTGCGCAAATTTTCCTAATTTAATTGCGGTTCCACCCAAGTCAATACCGATAACTTGGGGCTGAGGTGAATCTGATGCTGCGCTCATCATGTGGTTCAACTTACGGTGATTTAAACTGCTTGCAATTGCATTGCAAGAATTCTCTTTAGGAGTTACGTACTTGCCCCTAAATCTCCCATTCATGGGGGACTTCAACTCAGAATTTCCCCCGCCCCCTCTCACTCTCCCCCAATGCATGGGGGAGAAGATAAGGATGAAACTTGTGTGTTTGGGGCTAGGGGGGCAGAATTGATTCAACTGCGTAAGTCCTGTTTCTTATTTCACCACAAGAACGGAATCAGTTGAAGAGGTTCCTGACGCTCGATGTTGTTTGCGGTTCTTCGCGGCGTAAAACTCTTCCCGACGAATCGGTACGATACACCCAAGTAGACCGACCATCAGATACCGTGACGCGCCAACCTTCTACCAAAGCTTGCGTACAAAATTCGTCAGCTTGCGCCAAGCCTAAACAACCGTCTGACCACGTTTGTTGACTTGATTGAGTGACTCGCAGTCTACTTACAGGAATATTCTCGCGTTGCGCAATATCTTGCCGTACCGCATCCGCAACTTGACGAGGAATTTGCAGCGCGCGATCGCTTTGTCGTTGGCGTGTTGGTTTACACCTTTGCGTCAGTAAATTTCTAGGGGTTGCATTCGCGGCTGTCATTGTCGTAAAACCACTAGATAAAATACTGCTTAACAACACAACGCAAACAATTCGCCGAGGTTTAATAAAGGCTATAAGTTTCATCGTACGTGGCTAAAAATCAATCTAATTCAAAGCTGATAACAAGTAGCGATTAGCTATGCTCTTTTTAGACGGTCGTTTACTCTTTATGAGTTCCTGTTGTGATTGATACCGCGCATCGCGAGTAAGGCAGTACCATAAGCCGCCTCGGTGTGCTGCGACATCACTAACGGTACATCAAAGTAACGCTGACGAATCGCAGTCCAGGTTGTATTCGCCGCACCGCCGCCCGCCGTGTAAATTCGGATGAGAGGAGTTGCACCGAGTTGTTGCAGTAGTTGATAACCTTGGTATTCGATACGGGCAATGCTTTCTAATAATCCGTGCAGAAACTCGACGCGATTATTTGGTTGTGGTTCGAGGCGCGGTTGTAGGTTGGGATCGTTGACTGGAAAGCGATCGCCACTTTGCAATAACGGATAGTAATCAAGTGGGCTGATTTGTTGGGGATCAATCTGACGGCTAAATTGTTCTAACTCGGTGTTGGAAAAAAATTGCTTCAGTACTGCGCCCCCTGTATTAGAAGCCCCTCCTGTTAACCATAAGTCACCTAAGCGATGGCTATAAACGCCATACAGGCTATTCTCTATGCGTGTATGACTTAAAAGCTTGAGTACCAAAGTTGAACCGAGTGATGTTACAGCTTCTCCTGGGGAAGTTGCACCACTTGCAAGAAACGCGGCGATACTATCGGTTGTTCCCGCACATACGTAGCAATCACGGCGCAAGCGAAAGCGTGTTGCAACGCTTGCTGTGACTTCTGCAACAGGCGTACCAGGAACGACAACTTGCGGTAATAAATGCGCGATTGGGCGAAGCCCAGCGCCAAAGGCGATCGCTGGTTGTGTCAGCCACGCAGGATAGCAAAAATGCTCGACGTCGTAGCCGAGTTTTAACGCATTGTGATAGTCGCTGATCCCAAGTTTCCCGTGAAGCAGAAACGCTAACCAATCAGCTTGATGTAAGAAATATTTCGCATCGCTAAATGTTGGTTGCTGTGATAGCCACAACAGCTTTGCTAAACTCGATGTCGCACTCAATACTGTGTGATTCGGCGGTGCGATCGCTTTTAATTGTTCTCGTACTGCGACTCCGCGCGTATCGTTGTACATCAGTGGTGTTGTCACTGGCGTTCCTGTTGTATCGCACAATAGAACCGTTGAAGAAGTTCCATCAATGGCGATCGCATGAATTTGTTGGCGTATTTTTGGCGGAATTTCCGCAATTAAGCTAAATAAAGCGTTTTCCCAAGCCTTTACCTGCGTAATGTCCTCTCCTGTCAGCGACTTTCTCGTTTCGGCTTGCACTACTCCTAGATCATCGATAACTACTGCTCTTGCACCAGAGGTACCAAAATCTATCCCAAGTGTGTAATTATCTTTTACGGTGTCAAACACTGTGAAAATTAGAGGTCGGGGATCAGGGTTTTACAACGGTTAATACAATCTCAAGACGTTGCTGATTTTAACCGGTGCGGACTCATCGATGGAAATGACGGAAGATTGGTAGCGAGATTCAAAATATCCTTTTGTATCAGTATAAAGCTTCCCTGACCTTTGATCTGTGACCTTTGACCTCTCTCAATTTGTTTCATATTGTAAAAACTTATTCCATCAACTGAACAATTTGGTCAAAAGTAGTGATGGTTCGATTCATTTTGCATCAAGGAGGTTTCCTCAAATGTCTATATCAGATACCCAAGTTTTTGTAGCACTTGTGGTCGCACTGATTCCTGGTGTGCTTGCTTTCCGTTTAGCAACAGAGCTTTACAAGTAACACCATTTAAAACAGCATAAACCTCGAAAGGATGAAGGTATTGCCACTTAGAGTAGTTGCAGGCAAAAATACCGTTAGCTTGCTACTCTTTGTCGGTTGATTCTTCATCCTTTCAGTTACCATGGCAATCGGTAACTTAATTTATCCCTAAGCCGAAGGACTGTGAGGCTTGTTCTGACCTCTACTCAGTACATAATTCAGTAAAGTTCAGATTTTTTCAGTATAATTACTGTTGAAAGTTTTGCAAACTAGCGGTAACTTGCTTGTGAAGCAGCGCGAGTTTACGTGACATCACCGAGCAAGTCAAAAAAGCGATTAGCTTCTAGCTAAATTTCTTGAACAAAGATACCATGCTTTTTTTGATCGCTCATCGTGAGGCTTGCAACCCTAAATCCTTAGCTAACCGAAGATGGCTCATTGCTTTAGGGTCATCAAGCAGTAACATTTATCTTTCCCTTGTAAATTCTGAATTCTTGTTTAAAGCAGAATTAATTGAGCAAAGAATCATCTTTACTTGATTACAGATTTACAGCAAAAATTTGTCTAAAACCAGCGTAATAGCTTGGTATTGTCAATCTAGCTTTTTCTAGGGCAGCTTTTAAGCCGTTATGAACGCTATTCAACCGTCTGGACCCTCACTCAAACCTCAAGATCCTCGCCGAGTTGCTCGCAAGCGAACCCAGCGTCGTCGTCATCCGTATCGAGCGACAGCGATTCATACTACGGCAAAATTGGTTGTCAATCTGCTGCTTTTATTCGCAGCTGGCTCGGCGATCGCCAAACTTCTACCTTACTACTTGTCACAACAACAAAAACTTCACGAAATTCAAGCTGAAGTTCAATCAGTTGAAGGACGCGTAGAAGGTCTGCGCGCCGACCTTAATCGCTACTTCGACCCCCAGCAAGCACAATCTGTAATGCGAGAACAAAGTAATCGGTTTGAACCAGGACAACGCCCGCTGATATTGCAAAAAAAGTAGCTTTCAATTGACCCTGCTGAGATTTATTGCCTAGCAGGAACGTGCAAATTACGGAATTTGCGTTTGCTCTGGCATTTTTAAGGTTTCGATTTGATTTGCTTGTGCAAGCAGGCGCGTTGAGATGCGATCGCAAACAATTTCACACAAGTTAAAAATCACTGGATCGGAAACTTTATAAAAAACACTCACTCCTTGGGGATGACGCGAAACCATGCCACAATGCATCAACATTTTAAGATGCTTGGAAACATTTGCTTGACCTAACCCAGTTACCTCTACAATTTCCATTACATTTTTAGGTCCTGTACGCAAACAGCTTAATACTTGGAGTCTGCTCACTTCTGATAAAACTTTGAAGTACTCTGCAACCTGTGCTAAAGCCATAGGAGAAGTATCTCGCATACACTAGTTTTAGCTGGAAAAACACATAATTATTTTTTATATTTTACTACGATTTATTAATCTTCTCTATACCTTTTGCTATATATCTTACGCTATAAAAGTTATGTATTTTTAAGCGAAACATCATAAATCACCAGCTTATCTTTTGTTAAGTTTTATAGATCAGTAACTTCTAAACTTAAGCTAGGAAAATAGTAATTAACGGATAAACTTAAGCATGATGTAAAATCTTATTCGCTAATTTGGAAAGTTATAAATTTGTAAAAACATTCATTTTTTTTGTAAAGCAGCCAATCGGCAACAAAGAAGATATATAAAATTCTAAATGAGAAATTCAAAATTGCACTTTGATAGTGTTTATTTGTTTCAACAGTAGTTTTATTAATTAAAGTGATTAATCTATTTTTACTATAGAAGAAACAATTGTCGAAGAGAAAATTAGGAGCCTAGCTAGCAATTAAAGTCATTGTTTAAAAACTAAGTCTACTTTCGTGGACTTATGGATATCAGGGTTGTATAAACCGATTCAAGCTAGGATTTATAGCAGAGGTCAGGGTTGAAAATGAGTTAGGGTAATGGTTATTCATACCTTCAATGTCCTAACTATCCCAACGAGACTGCTATACCTATTCATACCAATAGAAAATAGTTGCACCCAATTAAATCATCGGCATTGCTTAATCAATGTATGAATCGTTAAGTAACCGCACTCGTATCAGCCCCCTAAATCCACGCCAGTTGCTACAACGGGAGACTCGGAGTTCCCACCTAGTGGGGATTGGGGGGCGGTTCGCCAGGGACGCGTGCTAGATATCGACTATTTGTGTGTACACGGTAGCCTCCAAGATTGGGGAAGAAGATAAGGATGAAACTTTTAATTTCACATCTTTCCTGCACTTTTTAGCGAAGATTAAACCCTTGACCGCGACGCGATTGTGTCCAGATGCATAATTCACCATTTTTACCGCCAGCCGCGAGTAGCTGACCTTGAGGATGCCAAGCAAGACACGAAAAGCCTTGCGGTGCGCCTTCTAAAATCTGGGCAAGACGTTGAGCTTTATGCCACAAGCAAATTAAACCATCTTCGGCAGCAGAAGCTAAAAGTAAGCTGTTGGGTTGAAACGCGATCGCTTGTATAACACCGAGATGATGCTGTAAAACTTGGCTTTCCCAACCAACCAACTCGTCAGGATGCTTAGACCACACTACGACCCCTTCAACACTAGCCGCTGCAAACAAAGGTGGATTTTGATTCGCGGTTGACCACGTAATTTGACGAATTTTTCCAGGAAAACCCCGCATTACCCAAGGGTTAGGATTATTCCATTCAAACACAGCGATTGTGCGGTCCATATTACCAATCGCAAAGTATTTACTATCGCCAGCCCATGCGATCGCAACACTCGCAGTTGGCAGATCGAAAACATAAGGGTCTTCGTTCCAGTCGCGACTTTCCCAAATTTTGACACCTTGATACCCTGCGATCGCAAGATACTGACCATCAGAACTCCAATCTAAGCCCAGTACCGAAGACGCCGCAAAGTTGAGTGTCGTGGAAGTGTCCGGCGTTGTCGCATCCCAAATCTGAATAGTACGCCCTAAACTAAAAGCAAGCTGGTTACTAACCGGATTCCACGCGAGTCGATCGACCCAAGCGGAGGAATGCGTTATATTAAGCGGTTGCCACTGATTGACCTCAACATCTTGATTTTGCCAAATTTTGACTCCTGCTTGACCGCCCGCTGCTAAAAAATGACCATCGCTAGAAAACGCCAGACAATCTACTGATTGCGCGTGAGTTGTTTGCAGTGGTATTCGTTGCCACTTTTCTTGACGATCAGGCGTATGTTCCCACAAGATAACTTCTCCAGCCGCAGAACTCGTAGCCAAGAATTTACCCTGCGGCGACCACGCGATCGCTGTGACATAATCCTCAAGCATTTGTGCAAAGTACAAATCAAACTGCTGAGAATTAACTGTTTTAGATTTCATGGATCTTGCAAATTAGAAAAACATCGAACTGACACGTTAAAGTAACCAATACTTGAACTAGGAAAACTTAAGTGAGGAAAACAGTGGCTAGTGACTAGTGATGCGTTTTGAGTTTACAGAATTTTCTTAACTCCTCTGCTCCTCTGCTTTGTCTACAATCTACGCCATACACGCTAATAAATTTTCGCGTAACTCGGTTTCATCAAGATTGCGACCGATAAACACAAGTTCGTTTTTACGCGTTTCATTCGGTTTCCAACGGCGATCGCGCGTACCTTCAAACAGCATATGAACGCCTTGAAATACAAAGCGGTGATCTTCTCCAGCAATATTTAAAATTCCTTTCATGCGGAAAATGTCAGGTCCGCGCGTCTGTAGAAGATAGCTCATCCATTCGTTCAACTTCTCCATGCTTAAAGCGCCACTTTCTACTAAAGCAACTGAACCAATAGTTTCATCGTGTTCGTGCGCATCTTCTTTTAAAAAATTTGGGTCAATTTCTAAGGCGCGACTTAAGTCAAACGCGTTGACACCTAGTAGCGTGTCCATTTCTAACTCAGCATTGCGAGTGCGGTAAATTTTGGCGATCGCATTCATCCCCCGAATTCGCCGTTCTAACTCTTCTAAAACATCTTCTGAAACCAAATCAACTTTATTAAGCAAAATAACATCGGCAAACGCAATCTGCTCTTGCGCCTCATCTGCCTCCCAGTGTTGCCATATGTGCTTAGCGTCTACAACCGTTACAACCGCATCTAAACTCAACTGCGTCTGCATATCTTCATCCACAAAAAATGTCTGAATCACAGGCGCAGGGTCAGCAAGTCCTGTTGTTTCAATCACCAAATGATCGAACTTATCGCGCCGCCGCATCAAATTGCCAATAATCCGAATCAAATCGCCACGCACAGTACAGCAGATACAGCCGTTATTCATCTCGAAGATTTCTTCATCTGCATCGATCACCAATTGGTTATCAATACCCACTTCCCCAAACTCGTTGACAATCACAGCGACCTTTTTTCCGTGTTCGTACGTGAGGATACGATTGAGTAACGTTGTCTTACCTGCTCCCAAGTATCCCGTAAGAACTGTTACAGGTACAACGTCATTCGTTGTTGCAGTTACCATATGTTCATTCCTTAAGCTCTACAATTAATGATAACCATTATCAAATACAGATTGGTTCGTTTTCTATCGTGAGTCAAGAATCGGAGATTTCACCAAATTATTAATTTTAGTGAAGGAAAGATTTATTGTTCGCTGCTATACGCAAACTTTTTTAAATTCAATTTATTCAAAATGATTTAATTCAAAAATCATACATAAAAAACGCGTACATTATTTATAACAAGTCATTCAAAAATTATTTCTATAATTGAGTTAGTATAAATTTGATTAATTGAAAAGTTAGATTTTGTTATTTCAATCCAGAATAAAAACTTTAAAATGGAAAATTTAAAAACTTTGTAGAAATATATTTTAAAGGACAGTTTAAAAACTGCCCTTAAGTTCTATAATTATGGTCAAAACCAATTCAGAATGAAACACTAAAAAATCATCGAGTGCAGCACTTTCTTGGTGTAGTGTCTCGCTGTTTTTTTAACAGCTTTCTAACGTGTGCGCCTGTCAGGTCAATTCCTGTCACTTGGGCGAGATAAGTTGCGAGGCGTTCGCCACTCCAATTTTCAAAGGGTAATCCTAATTCACTCGGCTTCTTTTGCACAATTTCCATCAAGCGATCGAGATATTCGGCTGTTGCTTTGCGATAGTTACCATTTTGTCGCTGGTCTTTCATGCTATCTAGATTATCTGGTTCACTATGCGTACACCAGTAAGCAACGGTACGATACGAGCAACCGATAAAATCAGCGATTTCTTGGTATGTTTTTCCATCGTTCATTAAAAGTAGCATCAGCACCCGTTCCCTGAAATATGGGCATTGGCTTTCCCGCAGCGCTTGCTGCAATTGTTCTTTTTGTTGAGGCTTGAGAAAATTCTTGACTGGCATGGCTATAAAACTTGCTGTTTGTTGCGTTTGTGCAAGTTGGCTGCGCGAGCAGCTAAAGCATAAGTTCAGATTGCAACAAGTGAAACTATGAACCTATATAGATTTGTCCGTGACACAATCAAGAATTACGCAGATTTGAATGAAACTTTACAGAAACTTTAATTTAATTGGTATTTATATAATTTTTCGGTGAAAACTATCAAATTTGGTCGATGAGTGAATAGGGACTAGCAACGATACCAATAGTTCGATTATACAATTAAAAATGATATAATTATGTAGTTATTGAATAGCAGGGAAATGCGATCGCACGTTCTTGCTGTTTAGCAACAACTAAAAGTTAAAAAGTCAATACGCGATAAATTGCCCAAATTGCCATAGGGCGCAGGTAGTGACACGCGCGAAATGTTCCTTTGGCGGTAATCGCTTCGGGAGTGCGAAACTGTAATCCGTTGTCGTAAACTTGCTGTACAACAGCTTGCGTAATTCGCCATGCTTCAGATTTCATACCCATTTGCATCAGAAACGCCGCCAGTCCAAAGTTAATTCCTGTCCAAACTTCCAGAGGATGCGTCGCGTTGGGGTTTTCTGGCAAACCATCGGGTTTTAAGCCATTAGCCGCGCCAAATTGACCATTATGAAATTTCACAAAGCAAGCATCATAAACTGTCTTCAAGGCTTGCGTAGCACATTCTGGAGGCACAATGTCAGGTAAACCGAGTAATCGTGCATAAAATTGTCCGCACAGTTGATCTGCCATTACGACATCTGAACCACTCTTGCTATCGAGGCGATAGTATTGACCATTCCACAGTTTTTCTTGATATATTGGGCGCGATCGCATTAACCAAGATTGAAATACATCAAGCGTTTCAGGAATGGGTGGGTAATCGGGCGCAGAAGCCAGAATTTTACTTGCAGGATGATCGTCAGGGTAACTGAGTAAAGTTTTACCGATCGCGATCGCCGCTTCTAATGCAGCTAACCACAATCCGCCACAATAAGCACTGACACCTTGCAAGCGCCAATCGTCAAAGGTTTGATCTGGTGCGCCTGAATTTTCTGGAATTCCATCTTCATCTAAATCAAACGTCTTTAAATACGTCAGCGTTTGCACAACCGCAGACCAACAATCCCACAATAACTCCCAATCAGTTCCACCAGTCAGCACAAAATCGCGGTAAACTTGCAAGACAAAATCACACGACAAATCTTTCCACAAGTTGCAATCTTGATAACTTGTATAGTTAGTCGCTTCCCAAGGATGCTCATTTGGTGCGCCTAAGTCATGCGGTGTTGCACCAGCAACTTTGCGTAAAGCTGTGGGACTTTCTAGCCCCTGAGTGTAATAGTAACCAATCACGCGAGTGCGATCGTCGCGTTGCCCAATTGCTCTTGCAAAGGCGCGGATCACTGATTTTTCCAGTTTAGACCAGAGCATCAATAAGGCAAAAGAACCATACAGCCTGACATCTAAACTTTCGTACCAGCGGTAATCAAAGCATTCTAAAACCGCAAATTGACCAACCGGATCGCGATCGTCTGCGGCACTCCACAATGTACCACCACTCGTGAGGTCGTACAGTTCGTTAAACAGTGCCATTTTAAAAACACTGGGGAGATCGTCCCGATCTAAAATAGGTTGCTGCCAAGCTTGAATTTGTTGTTGCCAAGATTGATAGTTTTGTAATGCGGTTTGCGCGATCGCCACTGCATTATCGCCACCTCGACCAAAAAAATCGGTGTAACGGCGAAAATACTTAACTCCTGGTGCAAATTCAGTGATAGGAAAATCCCACGCGATCGCAAAAGGTAGTTCGCGAGTTTCTCCTGGTTGCAGTGTAAACCGCACCGCGATCGCCGCTGCAAGTTGTTCTTGTTCACTTGCAGAAGTTTTATCTTCCGTATTTGGTAAAGATCCATCACGGGCGAAACTGTGCCAAATCTCTGCGCCATCCCCGCTAGGGTTCCAGCGAGTGTGATAGAAAACTTCGATGTTTGGTTGTTTTGGAGTTGCGATCGCCCACTGTCCGATACCATCTTGTAAATCACTCGCAACGCGTTCTAACACGCAACCACAAAGATTATCCTTAGCAATCAACCGATTGAAGTTACCGAGATTATTACCTAAACAAGGCTCGTACTCATAAACCGGACTACCATCATCGCGCATTCGGATTTCAGGATTTTTGATGGCATTTTGAAACCAACCTACTGTATTTTGCCAAGTTAGCATAATACTCAACGTTAGTGGCGCATTTGTAGGGTTGTGCGCCCTCCACACAAACACAGCAACAGGATAACTTGTCTCCTGATAATTCTCCGGCAAAATTGGTGAAAACTGCTCGCAAGATAGATGCGCTTGAAAGACATTTTCATAAACAAACCAACTGCGAGGATACAGCGCGTGATAAACACCATTCTCGCAATGTTGTGGATACCACTGCCATGTTGTCAAAGTGCCATCAGCAGGCGGTAGTGTACATAATGCAAAAGCCTGTGACGTCGATGCTTGCTGCTCAAATATACTAAATTGACACGCTGGAAGACTTTTAAAAGTATGTTCGCCACCATCAATATGCCACAAATTGAAATCGCCACGCGAAGCGCGACCAATACACCCTGCACCGAAGCCGCCTAAAGGCATTCCATGCCAAGGACCATCATCTATATTACTCGCCATGCGGACAGTATAAGGTTTATCCCAACCAAGACCGATGGGACGATTCCAAGTATGCGGAGGGATGTTTGAGAATTGATGCTGTGTCATTCCCTGATTTTACGCCTTCAGGTGCTACATTACAGCCCTGCATACCACTCATAACCTTGATCTTCCCAATACCCCTTAGAGCGCCGCAGTTGATTAACTAATGTGATTCGCGTTACCCACTTACTTTGCTTGTACCCTAGTTTAATCGGTGAAGCAAGACGTAAAGGCGCACCGTTTTCAATTGGTAACGGTTCTCCATTCTTTTGATCCGCAAGTAGTGTTTGCGGATGAACCGCAGAAGCTAAATCCCAACTTTCGTAATAGCCATCCGCCGATTCAAAGTAAACATAGCGGACATCTGATTTAGGTTGTGCTAGCGCTACCAGATCGCGCATACGAACACCACCCCATTGCACGATCGCCGCCCATCCTTCAACACAAACATGACGAATTGTCATTGTCTGATGCGGTAGCTGCTGAATTTCTGTAACACTCAAGCTCAAAGGATTATTGACCTCACCGTCGATAACTAATCGAAACGTCAGTGGATCGATAACGGGTGTAAATCTGTAGGTATTAACGATCAGTGCTTCTGGTTCAATCTCACTTTCTGGAAATTCTGGTATCAGCTTTTGAGGATTAAATAGTAGAGTTTCAACACTTTGATTGAAGGGTTCAAAAGTTTTACCGACAACACCTTCTACTAAACTTAGCGCACACCCACCAAGGAGCAAATTTAGGCTTGACAGCCCAGATAATTCTAAAAAACGGCGACGTGATGGAAATTGATGCATTTTTTTACGTGAATTTGATGGGACGCCTGGTGACTGAAGTCGCGGCTATAGAAACGAAGTCCAGATGGTGCGTGGACTCACAATATTTCTTTACCAGAACATCGATTCAACGAGGCGCGAACCGCCAACTTTTAAGCTTAACCATGAGTGAATTGCAGCGTAGACAACGACTAATGGTACTGTTGCAAAATGAACAATTCTTAAAGCTTGCCAACTGCCAAAACAATCGACAATCCAGTGAAATTGAGCGGGTTTATACATTCCTAATCCTGTAAATATTGCTAGTAGCAAGATGGGAATAATTGCTGTGTAAGCAATGCGATGCCAAGCATAGTTGCGTCGCTTTTGGTTTTGAGTACGCTGTAATGCTTTGACATCCTTACCACTCACAAATCGATGTCGCCAGCGGCGCGTTACCAAAATATAAATACCGAACCACAGCAAATTGAGTGCAAACAGCCACATTGCCGCAAAATGCCAGTGTCTTCCGCCTGCTAGCCAACCTCCTAACAAAAATATTGGTGGAAAAGGAATGCCATTACGTCCGCCAAAGACGGGATTTGCGTTGTAAATTTGTAATCCGCTGGTAATCATTAATAGCAAGCTAATGATATTGACCCAGTGAAAAACTTTAGCAGGGAGATTTTGGCGCGGGATAAGCGGCGATCGCGCTTGGCGCTGGGCTTTGCTCAATCGCGCTTGTCCTGAATCATTATCAGTCATATGTCATATAAGGTAAACCTACTTTTGGTTTAACGCAAGCTTAACCTCTTCGAGAGTTAAATCTTTAACTAATAGTGAGATGCTCTACTTGAAAGCAGCTACCAATAAGCTTGACCGAAAGTATCTCAAAGATTATGTGCTTTTCTTACCTAGTCTTTGGAGAACCACCGCGATCTATGTTGACTCTTGCGTAGCATTAGCTTCCGACAAAATTTCATATCAATGAAAACCTAGTGTTAGTTGTGCTGCATCACGCCTGTGCCAAATTCAAAAGCTTCACATTAAGGTGAAAGGCTTTTGGATAGGTTTTTGTTGAAATACTTCAAGGTCAAAATGCATGAGGGTTCTTTATAGCTTGAGAACTCGGCATATTTACTAGGATAAAGCTTTTTGGATGCTTTCTTGATGTCGTTACCTCGCTAAATATGGCTAACAATCACGTTATCTTTATTCATCCAGATGGTGCTAGTCCGGCTCACTTCACAATGGCTCGCTTAGTCAAAGAAGGACCAGATGGCCGCCTCAATTGGGACACATTAGATGAAGCCCGCGTTTATCTCGGTCATATGGAAGACCAGTTGACTGGGACTTCTAATGGTGGTGCAGTTACCCACGCAACGGGTGTGAAGGTGTATGCTGAATCGTTTGGGTTTGAGGTTGTTCGCGACGAGAATGGAAATCCTGTTATTGATGAAGCTAGTGGGCGAGTCGTCGAAGAAGAACTGACGGCACTCTCTGGCACTAACCAAACCATTATGCAGGAAGCAGTTGCTGCCAATAAAGCGACAGCGTTAATCAACTCTGGCGTGATTGCAGAGCCTGGTTCGGGTGCTTTTGCTGCGAAAGTGGGGCAAGCTGATGTGCCCGCAGGAGCCACAGGGTTTAGTGCATTTCCGCGAGGTCAGTTTGCAGAAATTACGCGTCAGGTGGTTGAGTCGGGCATTGATGTGATTCTGGGTGGCGGTTTGGTCAACTACCTACCTGTGGGGACAAAGCCACCAGCAGAAGCTGTCTATGCTGAATCTGCCCAGCAGCTTGATGCAATCTCTACTGATAGCAACATTCGTCCTGACATTAACCTCATTGAGTTAGCAGAGAACCTCGGCTATACCGTCGTTTATACAGAAGAGCAACTCAAGGCAGTAGCGGCTAATCCTAATGTCCTCAAAGTGTTGGGGATCTTTGCCAACGAAGACACCTTTAATGACAATATTCCTACCCCAGAGGGAAACCTGCGCGGTGTAGAAGAAAATCTTTTAGCAACAGAGACAGAACCCTACGTACCGACTGCTCCGACTGTCGGTGAAATGCTCAAGGCAGCCCAAACCATTTTAGAGCGCAATCCAAAGTTTGAGAACGGTTCGTTCACAGTATTAGAGGAAGAAGGAACGGACAATTTTGGCAACATTAATAACGCCTCTGGTACGCTAGAAGCACTGTTGCGCACGGATGAAGCGATCGGCGTAGCGAAAGAATTTTATGAAAGACACCCGAACACGCTGATCATTACAGCTGCTGATAGCGATGCAGGCGGTTTACAGATTGATGATACAG
The DNA here is from genome assembly GCF_000317555.1 of Gloeocapsa sp. PCC 7428. Taxonomy (GTDB): domain Bacteria; phylum Cyanobacteriota; class Cyanobacteriia; order Cyanobacteriales; family Chroococcidiopsidaceae; genus Chroogloeocystis. The sequence continues at coordinate 873,394 of NC_019745.1, read as the reverse complement.
ATGAGATTGTTGGCACCTTCGGCACTAATCCAACAGGACTAGATTTACCTGAGTTCCCTGACTTTGAAAATCCAGGCGATGGTCAAAACGGAGTCGGAACTGAAGCATTCGTTACGCAGCCATCCGCTAGTGGTAATACTTATAACTTTGGTGCTGCCTGGGCTGGTACGCCTGACTTTGCTGGGGCAATTGTCAGCAAAGCTCATGGACTTAACGCAGACAAGTTGCCAGTTACCCTCGACAATACCGACATCTATCGGGCAATGTATGAAACTCTATTCGAGGTTGATTTGCCCGATCGCGATGTTCCTGAGTTTGTTCCTGCACCAGAAGCTACGAAAGACACGGGAAACGTCATCTTCATTCACCCCGACGGCACTAGCCCGTCAATGTATGGCTTTGCTCGTGTTGTGTCCGAAGGACCTGACGGTCGCCTTCATTACGACCAGTTCTCGAATTCTGGAGTGTATCTAGGTCACATGAGGGATCAAATTGTCGGTACCTCTAATGCGGGGGCGGTTACCCATGCTACAGGCGTTAAAGCTCAAGCAGGCTCGTTTGGACTCGACGAATTTGGAGACCCTGTAGTATCTCGCTCTGGTAAGCGTGGTGTCACGGTTCTGGAAGAGGCGATCGCAGCGGGTAAAGCTACCGCTGTCATTAACTCTGGTTTCATCGCAGAACCTGGAACAGGTGCATTTCTTGCAGAGGTAGAAAACCGTAGCGATGTCACTGAGATTACAAAACAAATCCTGGAGTCTGGAGTAGATATTATTCTGGGTGGTGGCGAAATCCACTATCTGCCTGTGGGTACAGTAGGTCGCTTCGGTCAAGAAGGAATCCGCACAGATGGACGTAACTTAATTGAAGAAGCAGAAGCAGCCGGTTACACAGTAGTCTTCAGCGAAGAGGAACTGCAAAATCTTCCCAAAGGCACAACCAAGCTTTTAGGTATCTTTGCAGCGGAAGATACCTACAACGATAACCCTGAAGAGTTGAATCAGTCCCTGGGCTTGGATAGCTACGGTCAGTTTCTGCCAGATGGCACTCCTACCAATCCGCCGACGATCTCAGAAATGTTGGCAGCTGCTTTACCCATTCTCTCGGCAGATCCAGATGGATTTATGGTTGTTGCCGAAGAAGAAGGCACTGACAACCTCGCAAACGACAATAACTCTCGCGGTGCCTTAGAAGCAACGCTACGAGCAGATGCAGCTTTTGGCGTCGCCATGGATTTTATCCGCGAACAAGATCCCAATACTTTGCTGATTACTGCTGCTGATAGCGAAGCCGGTGGTATTCAAGTATGGCAACCTACTCCGTTTGCGCCTGCGCTTCCTGAAACTGTAGAAACGGCGTTGACGCTGCCCACCAATCCCACTGATACCGAAACCTTCCAAAATCCGGTAGACGGTAGTGAAGGTCGGATTCCCCCGTTAACTACCTTTCAAGCACAGCCTAGCCTCGATGGAGAAATGGGTAACTTTGTGACAGCCTGGGCTGGACAAACTGATTTCTCTGGCAGTATTGTTGCTAAAACCTATGGTATGAACGCAGATCTGCTGAACTCAACGGTGGATAACACTGAGATTTATCAGATCATGTATCAAACTCTATTCGGCTTAAACTCTTTGCCAGATTACCAAGATGGCACTAACGAGAGCGATGAACTCGTTGGTGGTGATGGTAGAGATGTGATTGTTGCCTTTGGCGGCGATGATACCGTCGCTGGTGGACTTGGCGATGATATCCTCTATGGCAGCGAGGGAAACGATCTTCTCCGAGGTGACCTCAACCTTCGCGCTTCTCAGAACTATCGGCGTGGAGGCGACGATCTCATCTACGGTGGTACTGGTAATGACCGGATTAGCGGTAAATCAGGTAATGACACGCTTTATGGCGAAGCTGGTGATGACATCATTTGGGGCGATGATGGCGATGATTTACTTTTGGGTGGACTGGGTAATGATACCCTAATTGGCAATAACTTCTCTGGTGGCAGTGGCAACAATACCTTTGTATTAGCAGCAGGGGAAGGAATAGATACAATTATTGATTTTCATGCTGAACGCGATAAAATTGGTTTAACCAATGGATTAACCTTCCGCGATTTGTCAATTGGGCAAAGTGCTTCTTCGTCACTCATTGCCCTAGGAGAAGAAATTCTAGCAGTTGTGAATGGCGTAAACGCAAACGATTTCACAGCCAATATGTTTGTTGCTGTTTAACTCTAAATTCGAGTTTTGCGCAAACAAACAGCGAATTTTAGCATTTCTATTAAGCTGAGGCACCTATTAGCTTTTTGTTGACTTCAAGCAGAAAGCCAAGGTGCTTTCTTTTTCTCAGTTTTATGCAAAAAAGAACCATAAATTATTGGTATAACAGAGGTCAAAAGTCAGAGATCAAAGCTTAGGATTACAAGTTAGTTTGCTCAATAATTCTGAGCCTCTGTAATGTCCTAACTATATTGACCATTGCTATAGTTCTTTACCGATCCAGAAATTATGCCTGCAAATTCTACTTCGTCTGCCACGATCAATATTCAAAGGAAACGGAAGAAACCTTTTGTAAACTCCAACTCATCTTGCAAAAATTAAGACTTCTTTGTTGCTACACCAATAATTTGCGGTTTCACAAGCGCTGGGACTGCATCTGCTTGAAAATGGTCGTAATCTAACTTTTCAAAACCTACCTTTTCTAATACACTCCAAGTTTCTCGGTTGGGATGACACCCGTCGCCCAAAACTTGCCAAAGTGGAGCGATCCAATTTTGAATTTTACGCAATCGCGTGTCTTGAGGAGCCGCAACGTGTTCGAGAAAGTAGAAACGCCCACCAGGTTTGAGTACGCGCAAAATCTCTTTGAGTGTTGCTTCTAAATTATCCACTGAGCAAAGAACCAGCGTGCTCACAACGGCATCGACACTATTATCTTCGACTTCGAGTCGTTCAGCAGTACCATTGCGAATTTCAATATCTAACCCAACACGTTCGGCTGCTTGTTTCAAATAAGAATGCATATAAGGATTTGGTTCAATTCCCATCCAGTGCGTATCGCGAGGATAGTAAACCAAATTAGGTCCGGTTCCTGGTCCAATTTCTAAAACTTTGCCGTGTACTCCAGCAAATAACTTTTGTTTGCGATCGCGTACCGCTGCTTCATAATCTGCATTTCCATGCGCCATCGTCCATGCGAAAAAGCGCTGATACCAACTTGGAGTACGTTGCATTTGAGATACCTTGAAGGAACGTTATAATGAATCTCTAGCTGACTAGAGAATTAAGGTATAACCATCTTTTGGTGCTAGTCATCAGCTTAATAAATTTGGAGGCGTTCAATGTTAATTCAAGACAAGCCTTTGCTAATTGGACAGGTAACAGCGCTGAGTGGTATTCCGATTAGAACAATACGCTACTACGAAAGCTTAGGTTTACTGCAATCAGCAGGGCGAACCGAAGGCGGTTTTCGGCAATTTTCGCATGACGTACTAACGCGCCTGTCTTTTATTAAACGCGCCCAAAGTCTTGGTCTTAGCCTCGAAGAGATTGGCGAGATTCTCAACGTTCACGATCGCGGTGAACTCCCCTGTGGTGAAGTGAAGGAAAAATTAGAGGAAAAACTAGCACAAATAGACCACCAAGTCAAGCAATTATTAACTTTACGCGCTGAGCTAAATGGCTTGCTTTCAGGTTGGGAAGATTTTCCGGCACAACACGAAGACACAATTTGTCCTAATATTCAAAAAGAGAAACATTGGTAATTGGTCACTGGTCATTGGTAATAGGAAAGCTTCATCAACAATTACCCATTACTAAATTTAACAACAAATCAACACTAACTTATTTCACTTCAACCACACCGCGAAACATATTCATCCCACAGGTAAATTGATATTGCCCTGGGTTTGCAGGTGTAAATTCAACAGAAGTGACGCGATCTACCTCTAAATCTTGGGCAATATGAAAGTCAGGGAATAACACCTTTTCTAGACAGCTACTCGGATCGCGACGCAAAAAGTTAAGTCGTACAGGTTGATTTGCCTTGACGACAATGCGATCGGGTTGATAACCGCCATCAACTGTAATTGTTAACTCTTGAATTCCTTGATGCGCTTCTGCTTGCTGCGCTTTCGTTTTACTTAGCAAAAACCACCACAACTCTAACCCAATCAAGGCAATACCACCCAGCGTTACACCAACTCTTAACCCTAAAGGTTGTTCAATACGACGAAATTGATTTGTTGGGGCAATTTCACTTGGCATTTCATGAGGCATTTGTGCTGACGCAGTTCCCAACAGTAACCCCAATCCAACAAAACTTCCCCAAATTTGACTTCGACTAAACATGATTTACCCCTCTGCCCCTCTGCTTCCTCTGCTCAATTAAACTTCAGGCTGAAAGTTACGTAAACGCAAAGCATTAGTAACAACAGATACAGAACTAAACGCCATTGCTGCTCCAGCGATAATTGGATTGAGTAGCCAGCCAAAGATCGGAAAAAGAATTCCCGCCGCAATGGGAATACCTGCAACGTTATAGATAAAGGCGAAGAAGAGATTTTGACGAATGTTGCGGATCGTGGCTCGACTAAGTTGAATTGCGGTTATGATTCCTTGGAGTTCGCCAGAGATTAAAGTAATATCGCTCGCTGCGATCGCCACATCAGTTCCTGTACCAATTGCAATTCCGACATCAGCTTGCGCTAATGCAGGTGCATCGTTGATACCATCTCCTACCATGGCAACCGTCTTAGATTTTGAATGTCTACCGCGTTCTGTTTGCAGTGACTTGACAATTGCCGCTTTTTGATCAGGGCGCACTTCAGCAAAGACACGATCAATTCCGACTTGTTGCGCGATCGCATCTGCGGTGGCTCGGTTATCGCCCGTGAGCATAACGACTTCTAAACCTAAGCGTTTTAATGCGCTCACAGCGTGTGCGGAAGAAGGTTTAAGCGCATCTGCAATGCCCATGAGTCCTTGCATTTTGCCATCAACTGCGAGCCAAACCGCCGTTTTCCCTGTATGTTCTAACGTTGTTTTGCGTTCTACAAGGGCGCGGGTATCAATGCCTAATTCTTCCATCCAGCGCTGCGTACCGATTTGTACCAAGCGATCGCCCACGATTCCTTGCACGCCACTACCCGCGATCGCCTCAAAGTTTTGCACATCTCTAAGCGCAACTTCTTGCGTTTGGGCGTACCTTACAACTGCTTCTGCTAGCGGATGTTCCGAGTTCCGTTCAACTGACGCAGCAAGCTCGATCAGTTTTAATTCGTTACGATTGGCTGTACCGTTGACAGTCACAAAATCTGTCACTGTCGGTTTACCTTCGGTAATCGTTCCTGTTTTATCTAAAACAATCGTTTGAATTTTGTGCGCGAGTTCTAAACTTTCTGCACCCTTGACTAGAATGCCATTTTCTGCACCTTTACCTGTTCCCACCATAATTGATGTAGGTGTAGCAAGTCCCAGAGCACAAGGACAGGCAATAATCAATACACCAATGGTGGTAATCGTTGCGAGTGTCAAGTTACCTAAGAAGTTAAACCAAATGATAAATGTTGCGATTGCGATCGCAATTACTGCGGGTACAAACCATCCGGTAACGCGATCGGCGAGTTGCTGAATCGGTGCTTTAGAACCTTGCGCTTGTTGAACGAGTTTCACAATTTGCGCGAGAAACGTATCTTTACCAACGCGTGTAGCGCGAAACTTAAAACTCCCAGTTTTGTTAATCGTCGCGCCAATCACTTCATCGCCTGGCTGCTTCTTCACAGGAACACTTTCACCTGTCACCATCGCTTCATCTACCGTTGAAGCGCCTTCAATCACTTCGCCATCTACCGGAATTTTTTCCCCTGGACGGACTACGATGACATCATCAATTTGGACTTCCTGAATTGGAATATCCATTTCTTGTCCGTTACGAATCACTCGCGCATCGCGTGCTTGCAAGCCAATCAGTTTGCGAATTGCTTCTGAAGTTTGTCCTTTGGCGCGATTTTCTAACAACCGCCCTAGTAAAATCAGCGTAATCACAACCGCAGAAATTTCGTAGTAAACGGCTGGTTCAAGCCCCTGCGCGCGAAAAAAGTCTGGAAAAAATGTTGGAAACAGCGAGTAGAAATACGCCGCACTTGTCCCCAGTGCAACTAGCGTATCCATCGTAGCTGTATGGCGTTTAAATGCTTTCCAAGCACCTTGATAAAACGATTCACCACTCCAAAATTGAATCGGAGTCGTCAGCACGAGTTGAAACCAAGGATTGTGTAGCCACGCAGGAATCAAAGGTATATGTAGCCCTGTCATCATTGGTAATCCGCCAATGACGAGGATAATGCTAATGACGCCTCCTACCCAAAGTTTACGCTTCAGCTTTTTTGATTCGGCGAGACGTGCGGCTTTCTCCGCGTCGTCTTCTCCAGTTATCATTTCTTGTTCTTGAAGTGAGTAAGACGAGTATCCTGCTTCGTCAATCGCGGCTTGAATTTTTTCAATACTGGTTTTGTCAGGGTTATATTGAACTGCGGCTTGTTCTGCACCAAAGTTGACGTTGCATTCAGTCACCCCAGGAACTGAGCGAATCGCTTCTTCAATACTATTTGCACAAGAGGCACAACTCATGCCTCGAAGTTTTAGTGTAAGTGTCTCCATGAGAGAATCCTTGTGATTAAGCAGCGGGATATCCGACAGATGCTAAAGCTTCTTTAATTGCGGTTGCTGATGCTTGAGTCTCAATGTTGACGAGTTTTGTCTTTGGTTCAGCTTGAACTGTTGCGTTGGTATCTACTGAGCGAATTGCTTGAGTAATTGTGTTTACGCAAGCTGAACACGCCATTTTAGGAACTTTAAGTGTAAGTGTCATAGTTTTTGGATGAATGAAAAATCTACTGATACCAGGCTTGATACCATTGCTGCATTTGAGCAATTTCGGTCGATTGCGACTGAATAATTGATTGTGCCAAGTTACGAATTTCTGGACGTTCTGCTCGGTTAGCAACCATTCGTGCCATCATGACTCCTGAGCGATGATGTGGAATCATCTGACGAATGAATTCTCGATCGAAGTCAGATGCGGTTCTCAAAGATTCCATATCCGTTCGCATCATCATTCCCTGCATTCCTTGTCCTCGACTGCGATGCATTCCCATATCACTCATCGAGTTTGCAGGTACCTCAGTGCCATACCACTGTTTGTACCACGATCGCATTTGCTCAATTTCCCGTGTTTGCTCGGTTTTAATCGTTTCAGCCAAATTTCTAATTTCAGGACGTTGAGCTTTTGCCAAGGCTAACTCTGCCATATCGACTGCTTCTTGATGATGCGGAATCATCATTTCGATGAAGTGCTGTTGTTGTCTCCCAGCCATGGCGCTATGCATGGTCATATGGCAAGGAGAAGATCGCACTGCTTGGCTATTTGCTCTACCACTAATGATGAAAGCTGGAATTGCACTACCCGCAAGTACGCCCACAAGCCCATAAATTACTGATTTTTTGAGCATATTGCCCCCTTTGTTCACCAAAGCAACTATCCGACTACCGCACGGTATATCTCACCAGTTAAATACTGCTTTGTGTTTGAGAGTTACTTTAATTGCATTGTAAACTCTCTACTTGACTAGAGAATCAAGCGAAATATCAAAAATTCCTTTTCCAAAGTTGTAAAACTACTTTATGTAACAATTTTTATAAAAATCTTTACAAAATTTAAGATTATCTGTTACATTTATTTACATAGTTAAACAAACATGAGGAAAATCCTATGAGCGCACGCCAATATGTAGTCGATGAGCGGGGTTTAGCAAATACATTTGCCATTGAACCAAAAATGTACGTCCAAGAAAGTCAAACTGGGTTCACACCTCACGCTGAACTGCTGAATGGTCGCTTAGCGATGATTGGTTTTGTCTCTTTACTCGTGCTAGAAGTTGTGACGGGACAGGGTTTAATTGGATTTTTTACCAATTTGTCTTAAATTAAAATCTCAATCTTGTCAGCAAATACTCAAGCGCACGACATCAAACGGCGTGAAACACGATTACTATGAATGCTGATGAACTAAATCGGCGGTATGCAGCAGGTGAGAGAGATTTTAGTTTTGTCAATTTGCGGGGCGTTAATTTAAGTGAAGTTAATCTGCAAGGTGCCATTCTTTGGGGTGCAGACTTAGCACGCACTAACCTGACTGCTGCAAACTTAAGACAAGCGCATCTGAGTTCTGCAAACTTGACAAGTGCAATTTTGTGGAGGGCTAATTTAACTCAAGCAACTTTACACAAAGCAAACTTGAGTCGGTCAATTTTAATTAAAGCAAACCTCAGTGAAGTAGATTTGAGCGAAGCAGTGCTAGTTAAAGCAGATTTGCGGCTAGCACAATTAGTACGTACAAAGTTAACCAAAGCAAAGTTAAAGGGTGCGGATCTGCGATACGCAGAAATAAGATTAGTCGATATTAGTGGCGCAGATTTGAGCCAAACCATTTTAAATGAGGCAAACTTAAGTGGAGACTTACTTGCAAATTAGCAGGACAACTAAGTAAGGATTGATACTATGACTCAAATTGCCTCAACGACTCAATGCGATCGCCAAATCTTGTGTTGCTACGTCAATCGTACTAGCCTGTTGCAGATTACCCGTATTTCTAACATCCCTAACTGGTACTTTGAACGAACGGTTTTTCCTGGACAAACGCTTTTATTTACAGCACCGCCAGAAGCCGAGTTAGAAATCCACACAAGTCAACTTGTTAACGCGACTTTATTCGATAAAATTCTTTGTTCAATCTTGCAGGTTCATGAAGGATCTGGAGAGATAATTTAACTTAGCCCTTGCCGTCTGCGCTGGGGTTATTCAAGTAATGGTTTTACCGCACAATTGGTGATGAGAATTTCGCATTCTCCACTCCAGGAGTTACTTCAAGCCCGACCTGATTTACACACCCAAAGATATTTTAAGTCTTCCTTGACGGCGCTATCGCACGCGATCGAAGATTTAGTACTCAACGGGAAAGATAAACCGCTAGTCATCGCCAACTTTCAACGCGAGCGCTTTTATCGTGCCGAAACAAGACGCTATCAGCAAATTGCGCAGCGCACAGATCAAGTTTATGTTTTGGCAACCCCAGAATCTAACTTTGCCGCTGCTGCCGAGCCTTATGAGACAATTCCTTTTGATCGCCAAGATCAGCTAGTTAATGAATGGCATTTAGTTGTTGTTGGTCAAGATTACACAGCTTGCCTAATTTGTCAAGAACATTTTACACCTGATACACCGCCAGTCATCGATCAGGCGCGACAGTTTGATGGAATTTGGACATTTGATCGCCAGATTAGTTGTCAAGTTGCGCATCTTTTACTCGCCAGAATTTTAGTCTATCGACCAGAATTAGCGCAGAAGATACAACAGGTGCGAATTAGGTTTGGTTTAAATGCGATTCCGATGATGGCGTCGGTGGGGCGGGGAAACATTGATGCTGTCACATTTACGGAACGCTTGGTGACGCATTTGCAAGCAAGTCAGTATCGTCTGTTGAAAGCTTATCGTACGATCGCAACGCAAGAACGCCAAGAACGTCTCGTAAATTCGATCACCGCCGCCATTCGCCGATCGCTGAATTTACACGAGATTCTCACAACGGCTGTACAAGAGTTAGGGCAAACTTTTGAGCATTGTCGCTGTTTACTTTACCGCTGCGATCGCATTTATCAAGATGTAACGATTGAGTACGAAGCGCTAGCGCCTGGAATGACATCATTACAAGGGGAAACTTGGCTTTTAGTCGAGAATCCTTTATTTCAAGCGGCGGTAGCCACCGAAAAAGCGATCGCGGTTACAGATGTCACCAAACTTCCGAGTTTACAAGCAAATCCGGCGTTAACAACTCTCTTATCGCGTTCGGGAATTCGTTCTTGGTTACTCGTTCCTGTGATTTACCAAGAAACGTTGTTGGGAATGTTAGAAATTCATCACACCGGCGCAGAACCTTATATTTGGCAAGAACATGATATTGCTTTAGTTGAAGCGATCGCCAATCAAGTCGGTGTTGCTTTAATTCAAGCACAAGCGTATATTCGCCTTGAAGAACTCAATAATCAATTAGCCGCATTAGAACGCACTCGCAGTAATTTAATTGCGATCGTCGGTCATGAATTGCGTACTCCTTTATCGACAATCCAAATTTGTTTGGAAACTCTAGCAACCGAGCCAGAGATGACGTTAGAAATGCAGCAAGTCATGCTGCAAACCGCTTTGACCGATGCTGAACGTTTGCGGAAACTCACTCAAGACTTTATTACACTCTCGCGCTTAGAAAGTGGTCAAATTCACTGGCAATTAGAACCAATTTCACTCCAGGAATGTCTTAACTTAGCACTGAATAGCCTCAAGGCTTGGTGGTCGCCACAACAGTTAGCGCAAATAGAAGTAATACTACCGCCAAAATTACCGCTTGTTTTAGCAGATGGCGAAGGACTTGTTCAAGTTTTTACTAAATTGATTGATAATGCTTTAAAGTTTGCACCTGGTGGAAAAGTGACAGTTAGCGCGCGCACGCTAAAAAATAAGCTAGCATCTAAACGCATTTCGATGATTGAGGTGTGCGTTGCGGATATGGGTAGAGGTATTGAACCAAACCAGTTAGAAGTTATATTTACTCGGTTTTCGCAAGAAGAAGAATATCTTCGACGCATCTCTAGTGGAACAGGGCTAGGACTCGCAATTTGTCGCCAGATCGTTCAAGGTTTGGGAGGACAAATTTGGGCTGAATCCGCAGGTAAAAATCAGGGAAGCCAGTTTTATTTTACAGTTCCGGTAAGTTAGTCGTGAGTAGAAGAAAGAGAGAGAAAGCTGCTTTGAAGAGCGCAATTTCATCTTTATTTCATTTTTGTGGAGCAAACTAAGTAAGGTGTGGCGCGATCGCCTCATTTCTTGACTCTCTAGTTAACTAGAGAATATAAGATGAAAATGTTTGTTCTGAGGAGAGAATTCAAAGATGCTTTTAAAAAAGCGTTTTGCGTTAAATATTGTAGCGATCGCCGCAACGGGTGGGTTCATCGCATCTTGTGCAGCGGTTCCGCCAACTCCAACACCAAGAGCAAACACACAAAGCACACAGCAAATGCCGCATCATGGTATGAATCATGCGATGGCAATGGATTTAGGTCCTGCGGATGCAAACTACGACTGGCGGTTTATTGATGCAATGGTTCCACACCATCAAGGTGCGGTAGAAATGGCGCAAGCAGCTTTAGAGAAATCGCAACGTGCAGAAATTAAAGAGCTAGCAACAGAGATTATTGCAGTACAGCAGAGGGAAATTGCACAGCTACAGCAATGGCGACAAGCATGGTATCCGCAAGCAAGTAACACCCCAGTTGCTTACAATCCTCAGACAGGTGAGACGGTACCAATGTCGCAACAGCAAATGCATAGCATGATGATGCATGGCGATTTAGGAGCCGCTGATGCTGAATTTGATCGGCGTTTCATCGATGCGATGATTCCCCATCACGAAGGTGCTGTAATTATGGCGCAAGATGCTTTGAATAAATCCCAGCGTCCTGAAATTAGAAAATTGGCGCAAGAAATTATCAATTCACAAGAAGCGGAAATTAAGCAGATGCAAGCCTGGCGACAAGCTTGGTATCAGCAATAAGCAGGAATTAGGGTGAAGACACGGACAAGGCGATACACGATGACTGAAACTAAGGTTCGTCAGCAATATGACAACATAGCAGCAACTTACGATCAACGCTGGAGTCACTATGTTGGTAGTACGTTATCGTTTCTCCAAGCTTGGGCAGATATTTCACCAACTGCAACTGTACTCGATGTTGCCTGTGGAACAGGAGAGTTTGAACGGCTACTACTCGTTGATAATCCTCAGCAAAAGATCGTTGGGGTGGATATTTCCGAGAAGATGCTCGCGATCGCCCGCGAAAAATGCCAGAATTATCCGCAGGTTTCGTTTTATGTTGCGCCCGCATCAAAGTTGCCCTTTGCCGATCAAAGTTTCGATGCGATCGTGTGTGCGAGTTCGTTTCACTATTTTGACGATCCTCATGCGGCTTTGCTAGAGATGAAACGCGTCCTCAAACCGAATGGTTGCGTCGTTATTTTGGATTGGTGTAAAGATTATTTGCTGTGTAGAATCTGCGATTGGGTGTTGCCTATTTTTGACCCAGCTTACAAGCAATGTTACACGCAAGCAGAGTTTCATTCTTTACTGACATCCGCAGGATATCAAATTTCCCGTGCTACAAGAGTTCGCTTTGGGGTTGTATGGGGGTTAATGATTGCTACAGCTTCTGTAGAGCTTGGCGAATAAATTCGCTAAGCTTGACAAACAAAGTCCACCTCCGTGGACTATGAAAAATTAGGATCGTAGAAACCTATGAAAATAGGTTTTGTATTATGTATTGCTGCGGTTTCAACCGCCTAGCCCTCTTTAGGGAGAATCAAATTATAAGTCTCCCACAGGTGGGGAGCCACTGCGCCCTTGGGGGTGTTCCCCGTTGTAGCACGTGGCGTGGATTTAGGGGGCAAGTGCGTAACTCCTATGCCTGTTGAAGTGACCTTGGGTGACACTTTTGGCGACATGGTTGCAGTTGAGAGCGGTTTATTTGAGGGAGATTTGGTTGTGACGCAGCGATCGCGCGCGTCATACAGGTGGTTCAGGGTTAGGACTTGCGATCGCGCGAGCAATTGTGCAAGCACACGGAGGTAACTTACAGGTACACAGTGAGTTAGGAAAAGGTAGCACATTTGCCGTCTATTTACCCTTGAACATATCTTCAAATTACAAAAGTCATTAAGCAGATTGGAGGAGCATTTGGTATGTATAGGGTAGGTTAATTTGTTCTTCATGGAGTGTAATCGGCGATCGTGCCGCGTCTTCCTGGATTTATACTATTAAGAACTCGGCTGCTTGCGCCTTTATACACCAGCGTTTTGGTGTTAGCGATCCTCGTTTGTGCAAGAGCAGGGATAGGGTTTTGGCTAGAATTTCGCCGTCAAGATACATTAAGTTGGGTGCGACACACTTTACAAGTTCAAAGTCAAGCTGAACTGTTGCTCAATGCTGCTTTAGATCAAGAAACAGGAATACGCGGTTACTTGCTAACAGGGGCAGAATCTTCGCTAGAGCCTTATAAATCAGGACAAATTGACTTCAATAACACCCTTGCTCTGCTTGACGACCTCGTAGCAGATAATCCAGAGCAACAGCATCGCGTGAATGAAATCATTACACTTTATAATCGCTGGCAACGCGAATTTGCGCAGCCGGTTGTTTTGGGTGCAGCACCCGAATCGAATACGACACTTGCAGGAAAACTGTTATTCGATCCGCTGCGATCGCAGGTTATGGCAATGCTGCAACGCGAGGAAGATCTTTTAGCCCGACGCAACCAACAACTTTATCGACTCGATCAAAGCTTTCGCGTTTTCAACATTCTCGCGCCAGTACTTCTATTACTTGGTATTGGGATAAACCTGTGGCTACTTCATCGCCGCGTTGAAGTCCCGTTACATCAACTCGCATCCGTAGCACAAACATGGGAAACTGGGCGAATGCAGCCGCGTTTGAATTTTCAAGCTGCGGATGAAATTGGTCAACTAGCGCGAATTCTCGATCGCATGGCTAGCGAAATTGACTCGCGCCAAACTCGCAGTGACGAACGCAATCGCCAGCTTGACGATCTGATTGCGTCGCTTTCGCACGATCTACGCACTCCTTTACTTGCAATTCGCGGTACTTTACGCTCAATGTTACATGGCGCGTTTGGTTCTGTTAGCGATACCTGGCGCGAAATACTTGAAGAATATTATCAAACAAACGAAGACCTCCTGAAACTTGTCGAAGCGCTACTCGAAGTTTCGCGCTATGAAGCGGGTAGTAAAAATTTAATTTACGAGCCTCTCGACTGGAATAAGATCTTCACCAAAACAATCAATCAAGAGCGCATCGCCTCAAAAAGCAAACTTCACTTTGAGTTGCAACTTACTCAGCCCTTACCAATTGTGTATGGCGATGAATTAGAAATTGGACGAGTCATTCAAAATCTTCTCAGTAATGCAGTGCGCGTTAGCAAGCTAAATAGTCAAGTGCAGTTAGCAGTTGTTGCCGAAAATAGCGGCGTCGTGCGTGTAAGTGTCAGCGATCGCGGTCCTGGAATTGCCCCTCAAGAGCAAGAATATCTTTTTCACCGCTTTATTCAAGGGCGCGGGCGGCGTGGCGGTGCGGGTTTAGGTCTTTATTTGTGTCGTCAAATCGTAGAAGCGCATCAAGGCACAATTGGAGTAGATAGTATCGTAGGTCAGGGAAGTACATTTTGGTTTACGCTCCCGATCGTGCCACAAGTTATTCGGGAGGAATCATGTCTGATCGCGAACAGACAATCAGAATCTTACTAGTCGAGGATCATGCTCTGATGCGTCGGGGTATGAAAGCTCAATTTGCCATAGAACCTGATTTTCTGATCGTTGGTGAGGCGGCTGATGGCGTGCAAGCTGTGGAAACTGCCCAGCAACTTCAACCCGATGTGATACTTATGGATATTGACTTACCCGTCATTGATGGAATTACAGCAACACAACAAATCAAAAGTTACTGCATAACACCTCGAATACTCGCCTTGACTGCTTTTGATCGCGATGAGCAAGTTATCGGAATGCTGGCAGCGGGTGCAGATGGTTATTGCCTCAAAAGCATCGAGTGGGAACAGTTTATTGCAGTCATTCGGTTGATTCATAATGGCGGAACTTACTTGGATGCGCGCGTAGCGCGTAAGGTATTTCAAATGCTTAAACCAAGTCATTCCTTGCCCACTGCAAGTACAACTGAATTAGAAATTTTGACTCAGCGCGAACGTGAAGTTCTGCGACTCATTGCGCAGGGATGTTCCAATCAAGAAATTGCCCAGCAACTTTATCTCTCGCTAGGAACGGTAAAGTCTTATGTGCGGATGATTTTAAACAAACTGAGTGTGGACGATCGCGTTCAAGCCGCAGCAAAAGCCGTTCGTGAAGGACTTATTTAACAGCAATTAGCCTAAAAAATCACAGACGCCTTTCGACTAAAGTCAGGGCCATCGAAACAAAGTGTGCACGGCAGCACACTCAGATCTGAAGGGTTTTATCATTAGTCCACGAAGGTGGACTTCATCTGTCTAGCCGCGAATTTATTCGCTAGGCTTTATTCTGCGTAAATTCTGTCATCATCATCCGATTCTGATAATTGCGCTAAGCGGTCTAAACAAAGAATTAACTCTGCACGAGTGCTAATCGCTTGCAACACAGTGGAGGGTTCTTCCCAAATAATCAAAACGGCATCTGTCGGTAGGTGTAAATTTTGGGGAATAGGTAAGCAGAGTACCCAGATATGTGGTTTAAATAAACAAATCTCCTCTTCATTAGGAATTCCATAGTACGGTAAGACTTCGGCTCCCCATTGTAAGCAGTAGCCGCTTACTTGTTGCACACTCACCACACTTGTCCCGATAACGATAATGCGCTGTTTTCTACTGTTGTCAACAGACTGTATGCTGCACATAGAGCAAACGAGGTGGAATGTAATCCAGAGCATCACACGAATGTCAGATTTCTGCTACGCGCAAGTAGATAGCCTAATGGACAATTTTGACTGCACTGCAAGTAGCCAGGCGGCTACTGTCAGCTAACACCATCGCTTTATCCGTTAGCCAGTAGCGATCGCCCTCTTTGCTAGGAATACTAGAAAAGCCCTTTCAAATATTGCCCAAGTTGAATTTTGTCTTTATACAACAACTCAACGAGTACGGTAATTCAACGGCGTGTGTTTCACCGTTATCAGTTTTACAAGCGTGGCTTGACGTCTCTGCTTGTTTTAATAGCAGAACACAACCAAGGATTACCCTTTGAGTTTAATGCCAATTTCCCAGAATCTATTTTTCTAAAAGATGCTGCGGTTAATTTGGATCAGATTACCTCTTCTGCGCGATCGTTGTACAACTTGCGAATACTGGTTGTTGATGATAACGCAGACGATCGCGATCTGTTAGCACTCCTGTTTGAGCAAGAAGGTGCTGAGGTCATTTTGGCAGCATCTGCAAACGAAGCCTTCAATTGGTGTCAAAGGATAAAAATTGATGTTTTAGTCAGCGATATTTGTATGCCTGAGGAAGACGGCTATACTTTAATTCAAAGGGTTAGATTACTGCCACAATCTCAGGGTCAAATACCAGCGATCGCGCTATCGAGTTCGCTTTCAGAAACCTATCGCGAACAAGCGTTTAGGGCTGGATTTCAGCGGTACTTGTTCAAACCGATTGATGTCGAGGAACTCATCGCTACAATTACGCAGTTATTAAACTAACTCCAAGTCTCTGTATTTCAATAGTTTTTGCTTAACATACTGCTACCTACAATCGTGGAAGATTCTATAACACACTCGGCTCGCGAACTCGATTTTCAAACGCTGTTTGAGTCCGTACCAGGTTGTTATTTGGTGCTAGTTCCTGATACAAAGTTCACAATCGTTGCGGTGAGTGATGCTTACCTGCGCGTCACAATGACACAACGCGATCGCATCTTAGGGCGCGGTTTGTTTGAAGTTTTCCCCGCAAATCCCAACGATCCGGCGGCGACTGGCGTGCAAAATCTACGACGTTCTTTAGAAAGTGTGCTGCAAAACCGCCAAAGTGATGTCATGGCGTTTCAGAAGTATGACATTCCTCGCCCTGCATCTGAAGGTAATGGCTTTGAAGAACGCTACTGGAGTCCTGTTAATTCTCCGGTCTTTGGTAAGAATCAAGAAATTATTTATATTATCCATCGCGTTGAAGATGTGACAGAGTTTGTGCGGCTTAAACAACAGCGCAACGAGCAGTACAAGCAAAACCAAGCGCTGCGCGATCGCACTGAACAGATGGAAGCAGAAATTTATCAACGCGCTGAAGATTTAAAACAAGTCAATCACCAATTACGCCTAGCAAACGAAGCACTAGCCGAGCTAGATCGCGCTAAAACACTATTTTTCAGCAATATTTCGCACGAGTTGCGCACGCCACTGACGCTGATTCTTAATCCACTAGAAGATCTTCTCGCAGATGCTGAAATTGCTCTGCAACAGCGCGAACAAATCGAAGTCGTACACCGCAATAGTCTGCGTTTACTCAAACTTGTTAATAACCTCCTTGATTTTTCTCGGCTCGAATCTGGGAGATTGCAAGCTGCTTATCAGCCGATTGATTTAGCAAGTTTCACCGCAGAACTTGCGAGTCTGTTTCGCTCGGCGATCGAACACGCAGGGTTGAATTTTGTTGTAGATTGTCCGCCGCTATCTGAAGTTGTATATATCGATCGCGAGATGTGGGAGAAAATTGTCTTTAATCTCCTCTCGAATGCCTTCAAGTTTACGTTTGAAGGAGAAATAAGTGTCAAGTTGCAAACGATAAGTGAACAGGTTGAATTAACGGTGCAAGATACCGGAGTTGGTATTCCTCCCGAAGAGTTACCGCGAATTTTTCAGCGCTTTCACCGCGTCACGAGTATGCGATCGCGTACTTATGAAGGTTCAGGAATTAGTTTAGCATTAGTTGAGGAACTTGTCAAGCTGCATGGCGGTACAATCCATGTCACGAGCCAAGTAGGTATCGGTACTACGTTTATAGTCTCGATTCCCTTAGGGTTTGCCCACCTACCACCAGAACAAATCAGAAGTGAGGAATTGGCTTCAATCGCGATCGCACGCAATGCTTACGTTGAAGAAGTTCTAGGATGGCTAGCAGAGGAAGCAGAGGGGCAGAGGAGCCGCTTTTTTCGTGCGGAGGTGTCCTCCGTCGAGGAGCCACTCTCGTGCGGGGGTTTACCCCCAATCCCCACTACGTGGGGTCCCCGAGTCCCCCGTTTAGAGAAGTGGC
Source organism: Gloeocapsa sp. PCC 7428 (assembly GCF_000317555.1). Classification (GTDB taxonomy): domain Bacteria; phylum Cyanobacteriota; class Cyanobacteriia; order Cyanobacteriales; family Chroococcidiopsidaceae; genus Chroogloeocystis. The sequence continues at coordinate 855,492 of NC_019745.1, read as the reverse complement.
GTCAAACTGGCGTGGGCAGAGGGGCAGAGGAGAGTAACTCTCAAGTATTTTCCGGTGCGTCTGCATACATTCTTCTTGTGGATGACAACGCGGATATGCGCAACTATATCAAGCGGTTATTAAGCCAAACTTATGAAGTTGTTGCTGTCAGTGATGGAGTCGCAGCGATAGAGGCGATCGCGCAACGGCTTCCTGATTTAGTACTTTCTGATGTGATGATGCCGAGGATGGATGGTTTAGAGCTACTGCGTCAATTGCGTAACCATCCTCGCACCGCCAAATTACCGATTATTCTACTTTCTGCGCGGGCTGGAGAGGCACAAATAGAAGGACTTGAAGCCAAAGCCGATGACTATTTGACGAAACCCTTTTCTCCGCGCGAACTGTTAGCGCGGGTGCGGGCGACGCTAGAATTAGCACAAGTGCGGCAACAAGCCGCCGCAGCCTTAGAGCAAAGTGAAAAGCGCTACCGGACGCTTGCCAATGCAATTCCCCAATTAGTGTGGATGAGTAACGCCGAAGGGCTAGTGACATACATCAATCAACGTTGGCAAGAATACACTGGTATCCTCTTATCGCAAAGTATGGGGCTAAATTGGTTAGAACTCGTTCATCCGGAGGACATACCACACTTAGTTAAAATGCGCAACCGAGGAATTCGCGCTAGTGAAGCTTATGAAATCGAATATCGCATCAGACGCTTCGATCAAACTTATCGCTGGCACCTGACACGAGTAGTTCCCTTCAAAGACGCACAAGGTCAAATTTTATCTTGGTTTGGCACGGCAACTGACATTCACGACATTAAGCAAGTCGAAGCCGCACAGCGGTTTTTAGCAGATGCGAGTTCGATCTTAACTGCGTCTTTAGATAACAAAACCGTATTGACAAAGGTTGCAAAATATGCAGTACCGTTTTTAGGCGACTATTGTTTTTTTGATATTGTAGACAGAGAAATCCAGCGTGTTGCTTGGCAGCATAAAGATCCTGCGAAACAACAATGGTTTGATCGCGTTCAAAATTACGTACCGTCTTTAGATACGCATCACCCCGTTGCTGCTGTTTTGTCGAGTGGTAAACCTTATTTTGTTCCTGTTGTCTCTGACGAGTGGCTACAGGCGATCGCCACGACTCCGCAGCATCTCCAGTTTCTCCGCGCGTGTGAAATTCGTTCTTGGATGACTGTGGCATTAGTCGTGCAGCAGCGGCGGTTAGGAACCCTGACGCTTTGTTTGAGTAAGGATTCAAGTCGCGATTACACCGAGACAGATTTGCGCCTAGCAGAAGAATTAGCCCACCGCGTCGCCCTGGCGCTGGATCGCGCGCAACTCTACGCGCAAGCACAAGAAGCAAACCGTACCAAAGATCAATTTTTAGCAGTATTATCACACGAATTGCGATCGCCTTTGAATCCGATCCTCGGTTGGTCAAAATTACTATTAACGCGCAAGCAGGATGAAGCGACACTGATTCGCGGACTCGAAACTATCGAGCGAAATGTAAAATTACAAGCGCAACTCATCGACGATTTGCTCGATATCTCGCGTATTCTTCAGGGAAAACTCACTCTTAATATTGGTTGGGTTGATTTAAAAAGGGCGATCGCCGCTGCTATCGATACAGTAAGATTTGCCGCCGCCGCTAAATCAATCGAGCTTGAGACGAGCTTTGCACCAAAAGTCAGCAAAATTTCTGGCGATGCAAGTCGATTGCAACAAATTGTCTGGAACTTGCTTTCTAACGCCATTAAGTTTACTCCTGAAGGCGGACAGGTCAAGATCAAATTAGAGCAAATCGATTCTCATGTTCAAATTCAAGTCACAGATACAGGTAAAGGAATTGCGCCGGAGTTTTTACCTTACGTCTTTGACTATTTTCGCCAGGGAGATAGTTCGACAACGCGCCAATTTGGCGGTTTGGGTTTGGGATTAGCCATTGTCCGTCACTTAGTCGAACTACACGGTGGAACGGTGCAAGCAACTAGTCTAGGTATTGCGCAGGGAGCGACTTTTACTGTACGGCTGCCAATTTTACACGGTAGTCAAACTCAATATTTCAACCAGTATAATCTTGCTGCAAGTCCTGTCGCTTCTTTGCCGCTGATCGGTATTAAGGTATTAGTCGTCGATGATGAAATAGACAACCGTGACTTGATTGCCATAATGTTAGAGCAAGCTGGCGCCACTGTTGTGGCTGCCGCATCGGCAAACGAAGCGATGCAAATTTTGGCTAGACAGGAATTTGACGTGCTGCTCTGCGATATTGGTATGCCTAATATTAATGGCTACACTCTCATGCGTCAGATCAAAGCACAATTTTCCCACAAGCAGTTTGCCGCAATTGCCCTGACAGCTTATGCTCGTACGTCCGATCAACAAGAGGCGATCGCCGCAGGCTTTACCCAGCATTTAGCCAAACCTATCGATCCAACAACATTAATTACTGCGATCGTTAACTGTATTAAGAGTGATGAGTAATAAGCCTGACGAATGAATTCGCGGCTAGACGAACAAACTCCCCTGTACAAGAAACTGTCTATCGAAAGGCTGACAATCTACGAGCTTAAATGCGCGATCGCCTGACGAATCCACTCTTCCGCATTGGCGTTTTGCTGCAAAATCGCACTTTCACTAACCGTAGTAATTGCTTGCGAAACTTCGCTTGCCGTGTATCCTAGTGCGAGTAGCGTCATTTGCACGTCTTCGAGAATTGCCGGTGGTGGACCACCCGATGTGACAGCAACAACGCCAGCAGTCGTGCGCCAATCAGCAAGTTTCTTTTTCAATTCTAAGGAAATGCGTTCCGCTGTTCTTCCGCCAACGCCTGGCGCTTGAATGAGTAATTGCGTGTTTCCACTGACAATTGCTTGCACTAAGTCGGGTAAATCTAGCGTATCTAATAACGCGATCGCCAGTTGTGCGCCAATTCCACTCACACTAATCAACTGGCGAAATAAGTCACGCTGCGCTGCTGAACTAAAACCATAAAGTAAAGGCTGTTCTTCGCGTATTTGCAGATGCGTAAAAACTTGTACTGTTTCTCCAATAGCAGGTAATTCTTGCGCAAAACGCGCCGGAATTTGTAAATCGTAACCTACTTGATTGACATCCAAAGTCAGAATGACACGATTGCTATTACTTTTATCGACACTGGCAACGATACCTTTGAGATAACTAATCATCCCAAAAACCCAAAATAATGTAAGCCTTCTAAGATACCACCTGCACACGCAGCTTGCGCGAGATAACGGCGATCGCTAGGGTTAGCAGAATGCCATTCTAAAAGTTCTGTACTCGCATTTCCCACAATTACTCCGCGTTCTTGTCCGCTAGAAAACAAAGCAATATCATTGCCAGAGTCGCCGCATACAACAGTTTTTTCTGGTGCGATTTCCCATTGTTGACGCAGAAATTGCACGGCGAGTCCTTTATCACTATTGCGCGGCAAAATATCTAAATCTTGACCCGTGCTGTAGATGAGCTTGACATCTAATCCTCGGTTTTGCAACAACGACTCTAACTGCGGAATAACTTCACCCGCAGCTTCCTTTGTTAAGAAAAAGCTCACTTTAAACGGACGCTGTTCCGAATCAGGTTGCGCAACCAAGTCGGCAAAATGCGCGCTTGTCGCCACAATTAAATCGCGATTCCAACCTTGCGCAATTTTTGTACTCCATCCAGAATCAGCAGTATCGCTACCGTCAAGATAGATTTCGGTTCCCACCGAACAAATCAACGCATTAGGTTCGAGCAGAGATTTTTCCGTTGCCAATAGGTGATATAATTCTGGCGATCGCCCTGTAGCATAGACGATCTTTGTGCCGTATTCCTGGCGGTGCTGACTCAGTTTATGATTAAGTGTTGCTAGCGCTTGGTCATCGCCTACAAGAGTGTTATCTAAGTCGGTTACGAATAAAAATGGTGACACAGCTTCTACTTTAAAAATAAAGGTACATCGCGATTGGCTTATGACAATATAGCAGGGCTGCTATAGATATCTTTACTTCTGGAGATGCTCCATAACTGCAAACGAAAGGAGAATTGCTATTGATTGCTCCTTTTATTAATTGCATGAAGTTTTTCCAGCGACAGTTATCTTCGTGGTTGCCACAACTCGATCCACAAGTCTGGATTCTGGGTTTTGGTCGTTTTTTATCCGAAGTTGGTACAGGGTTTACACTATTCTACGCCCCGATTTTTTTTGTCAATCAGGTGGGCTTTTCGGCAACTGCGGTAGGTTTTGCCTTAGGTAGTGCTTCGATTTCAGGGATTTTTGGACGAATTTTAGGTGGATCGTTGTCTGATTCGCCAAAGTGGGGACGTCGCTATACTTTACTGCTTTCTGCGGCGGTTGCAGCGATCGCGTCTTTAGTCTTAGCTAGCACAATCACTTTCCCCATTTTAATTGTTGGTAACTTGCTTTCCGGTCTTGGACAAGGATTGTATTGGCCTGCAACCGAGGCGGTTGTTGCCGATTTAACAACACCTGCAAATCGACGCGAAGCTTATGCCTTAACGCGACTCGCAGACAATCTTGGATTAGGTACAGGAATTATCTTTGGTGGTGCGTTAGTGAGTACCACGGGAGCATACCGCGCGCTATTTTTGATCGATGCAACTTCGTTTATAGTGTTCTTTGTCGTCATTTATTTGGCAATCAAAGAAACTTATCAACCTCTAGCGAATGCGTCTGATTTATCCGCAAAAAGTAATTGGGCTATAGCACTTCGCGATCGCCGTCTTTTGGTTTACGTTCTGGTAAATATTATTTTCACAACTTATACGTCGCAACTCCACAGCACGTTACCGCTTTATTTGCGAAATTTCGTGTCTTCTCGCTCAACTCAAGGATTCACCGAATCGACTCTCAGTGCTTTATTCGCTTGCCACATGGCAGTTGCCATTTTGTGCCAATTACCCATCGCACGTGTTTTAAAACGCTTTACCCATCCTCATGCGCTCATTGTTTCTGCTTTGATCTGGGCAGTAGCTTTTAGCTGTGTTTGGTTTACTGGCATTACTCCTGTCAATCAACTATTCTGGGCAATCGTTGCAATGAGTATTTTTGGTCTAGCGATCGTTTCTTATACTCCCTCTGCCGCTGCTTTGGTAACAGAACTCGCGCCTGAATCTCAACGCGGAGTTTACTTTTCAATGAGTTCCCTCTGCTGGGCTGTTGGTTATTTCATCGGTCCACCATTAGGCGGCTGGGCTTTAGATCAATCGCGTGTTTTTGTCTACAGCTATTGGCTCGGTTTGGCTGCTAGTGTTTTCCTCACGATCGCCATCTTGCACTACCTCAACCAACTTGTATACAAACGCTCTAAGGAAAAACAAAAATTATTTTAGAGGTCTAGCTAGACATCAATCAAGATTTCTGATATGATGTTCTTCATAATGGAAATCTGTCCAAAAATTTTAAAAATGATTAGATCTCCATTATGATATAAACAGATTATATCACATACTCAAGAAATCTTACCCCCATAACACATTAACGACGGCGTTCTTGCAGCTTGCGATAAACGTCTTTGAGTTCAACTTTGTGATGTGCTAGGGCGACAAGCGTGTGATAAAGCAAGTCAGCAACTTCAGAGGCGATCGCATCAGGGTCATCATCCTTACAAGCCATGACAACTTCGGCAGTTTCCTCACCGAGCTTTTTCAAGATTTTGTTGTCGCCATTCGCTAAAAGTTTACAGGTATAAGAATCTTCTGTAGGATAATCGCGGCGATCGCAAATGACTGCAAAAAGCTGTGATAAAGTATCCGCAGGAGGAGGGACAACCTGCCCATCAACGCGGTGAAAACAACTGCGTTCGCCGGTGTGACACGCAACATCACCAATTTGTTCGACACTCACGAGTAAGGCATCGCTATCACAGTCATAACGCAGCGATCGCACTTTTTGGATGTGTCCTGAAGTTGCGCCTTTATGCCATAACTCGGCACGCGAACGACTCCAAAACCATGTTTCTCCGGTTTCCATCGTTTTTTGTAATGACTCGCGATTCATCCAAGCCATCATCAAAATTGTGCCATCTAGATAATCTTGAACAATTGCGGGGACTAAACCTCGGTCATCGTAGCGAATTTTTTCAATAGGGATAGCTTGATTCAGTATCTCTCGATCCACAGACATAAAAATTATTTTGCCAGGCAACACCTACCCGTTCAAGATATCATTTAATGTGTGGGTCAGTTGGGTGATGAAGTGAGAAGGTAATTTGCGATCGCGTTAGCTAGAGTCAGTAGCATAGCTAACCCAAGATTAAACAAGTACGCTCATATTTCTTGCCGAGTGCATTCTAACAGCACTTAACGCAACTTTATGTGCTTTAGTTGTATCGCCATACCAATGAATTGCACAATTGTAGGCGGCGCGGTACAAATCCTGAGCACTTTCAGAAAAACTCGCACGGATTTCTAAAGGTAAATCTTGATTCGTTTTATATAACATAGTTTTATTTTCCGGAGTTCCGGACGGGAATACTTGATACGATAGGACTTTCAAATAACACGTACCACCGTCCGCAGATAGACGTTTAGACATCTCATTAAGGAGAGAATCTTGGTTAAGACCACGATTAAAACAACAAAATCAGAAGAAATTTTTGCAGCTGCACAACACTTGATGCCTGGTGGTGTCAGTTCTCCAGTACGAGCCTTTAAATCAGTCGGAGGACAGCCGATTGTCTTTGACCACGTTAAAGGGGCTTACATTTGGGACGTTGATGGCAATCAATACATTGATTATGTAGGCACTTGGGGACCTGCGATTTGTGGTCATGCGCATCCAGAGGTGATTGCAGCGTTACACGCCGCGTTGGAAAAAGGCACAAGTTTCGGCGCGCCCTGTGCGCTAGAAAACGTCCTAGCCGAAATGGTGATTGATGCGGTTCCCAGCATTGAAATGGTGAGATTTGTCAACTCAGGTACTGAAGCTTGTATGGCAGTATTGCGCTTAATGCGGGCTTTTACCGGACGCGACAAAGTGATCAAGTTTGAAGGCTGCTACCACGGTCATGCTGATATGTTTTTAGTAAAAGCAGGCTCTGGAGTTGCCACTTTAGGTTTACCTGATTCCCCAGGAGTACCCAAATCAACGACTAGCAACACTTTAACCGCACCTTACAATGACCTAGAAGCTGTTAAAGCCTTATTTGCCGAAAACCCTGACGAAATTGCTGGCGTTATTTTAGAGCCTGTCGTTGGTAATGCCGGTTTTATTACTCCAGATGCAGGGTTTCTTGAAGGTCTGCGCGAACTGACCCACGAGTATGGTGCATTACTCGTCTTTGATGAAGTGATGACCGGATTTCGGATCGCCTACGGTGGCGCACAGGAAAGGTTTAATGTGACGCCTGATTTAACAACTCTGGGTAAAATTATCGGTGGTGGTTTACCTGTAGGAGCCTACGGCGGTCGCAGAGAGATTATGTCGATGATTGCACCAGCAGGACCTGTCTATCAAGCTGGGACGTTATCGGGTAATCCTCTAGCAATGACTGCGGGAATCAAAACACTCGAACTTTTACAAAAACCAGGCACATATCAGTATTTGGACAAAATTACCAAAAAACTGAGCGATGGCTTGTTAGAAATTGCCAAGAAAACAGGTCATGCAGCCTGTGGCGGTCAAATCAGTGGTATGTTCGGCTTATTCTTCACTGCTGGGCCAGTTCATAATTACGAAGATGCGAAACACTCGGATTTAGACAAGTTCAGCCGTTTCCACCGAGGAATGCTCGAACATGGAATTTACTTCGCACCATCTCAGTTTGAGGCAGGATTTACGTCTGTAGCGCATACCGAAGAAGATATTGACAGGACATTAGCAGCAGCTGAAGAAGTCATGTCGAGTCTCTAAATTGACTTCAGTGTGTCTAGCCCCCTAAATCCACGCCACTTGCACTCAACGAGGACACCTCCGCAACGCAGTGGCTCTCGACACGTGGGGGACTTCAACGTTAGTTCCCTCGGTTGAAGCAAATGGCGTTGAACTGGTGTGGGCTAAGGGGCAAATCATACTCTATTCAGCAACTCAGCAACGCTTGACTTATAACTAAGCCCACCTTCGTGGGCTTAGTTTATTGAACGGCGAATTGATTCGCACTCGCATCTATGCCAGATGTCTAATACAACTAAAAAAGGGACTCATAGAGTCCCCAGTGTATTTAGTCAATCATTGTCGTGACAAAATCTAGACCATCTTTAGATCAGCATATTTTGCTAATAGGTCGTCAGAACTTAAGGTATCACCCGCTACTTGAGGAGTCCACAGCACCTCGATCGCTAACAAGCGATCGCTAGGAATCGCACCGATAACGCGTAGTGCTTGACGGAGATCCTCTGCGCTGTTGATTTGTGGAATCTGGAAGTTTCCTAATGTTGCTGCTAACAGCGTTACAACAATATATTCTCCAGGACCTTCGGTAATCAGACGAGTAGGATTATCAAGGTCTGAACCTGGTAGAACTCCTCTTGGATTCGTACCTCTAAGTTGATTGTTAACGTTGGTCAGTGTTTCTTCAGAAAACTTACTGCGTTCAGCAAGCGATAAACGGTTGAATTCAGCTTCGGCTGCGTTTAAACGTGCTTGACCGTTTTTGCTACCCGCATACGCCCAGTATTCTGGATGGCGTAGTAATGCCAGGCTTGCTTCTTGTAAAACTGCTGCCCGACCTTCGGGAGAATTTGTATCAGCAGTTTCTGCAATGCGGTTCAGGTCTTCTTGCAAACCGCGTGCTTGCGCTAGCAACCCGACTTGTAATTCGGTAATCGAGACATTAGGATTGCTGCTATATCCAGTATCATAGCCTGCTGAATCTCCGCTACCAACACGACGGAAAGATTGGAGAACGAAGTTTGCGATCGCAAAGAATATCAAAATGGAAAATAGACTGCCAAAACCGCCGATTCCAAAGAAGGGGAAGACGAAGGGGAAACCAAATCCACCACCAGGGTAAGGAGCATAGTATCCTCCGCCGCCACCAGGAGGAGCATAAGGACGGCTGGGCGCTGGGCGATTAAATGAACCGCCGCCGATGCGACCTCCACTACGCGCCGCCAAGGCTGCATCAGAATGACCCAATGCTAAGGCTGCAACAAGCCCAAAGAGAAATAGGGGTTTCACGAGCGGTTTCATGGCTGAGAGCAGTTTCTTGAGCATAGTATGTGCCTAAAAGACAATATCGGCTTTGCTATATCCTATGAGGATATTTTATGTTTATTCAATAACACCAGCCGATAGCCTGAGACATCATCAGCAAAGTAGAACAGAGTGTTCTCTTTCGCGACATCTATCTATACAAGCTACATCCTTAATCTATCGTTTCTGCTCTACCTATAGCAGTAACCTGAGGGTGGATAACCGGATATGAATACCGTACCTTTTGAAAGCAGAGGGAGCAGAGGAAGCAGAGGTGCAGAGGAAGAATAGTGTTTTAGATAACTCACCACTCATCACTCACCACTAGCCACTCACTCTTCTGTTGTCTACCCACCACCGACGATTGTGACGACTTCTAAGCGATCGCCTTGTTTAACATAAGTTTCTGACCAATACTGACGGTGGAGGATTTCGCCGTTGTATTCGACTGCAACTAAACGCGGATTGTAGCCGAGTTGGTGTAGGACATCTGGAATTTGAGAAGGCGCTGCGCACTGACGCGTTTCGCCGTTAACTTCCAGGGTGATTTGCTCGGACATAAGATTGAGTCAATTCTGGTTTGTTGTTTTTGATATGGACGCGAGTAAATTGCGATAAGAAATATTGCGTGACTAGGGTAGGTTGTTCCGCTTCCATCAGCGCCCGCACAACTGCGACGCGTTCCGCACCTGCCAAGATGACATCGTTAATATTATTCACGTCGATACCACCGATCGCAAACCACGGAATCGGACTATGCTGGGCGGCATAGCGCACGTATTCTAATCCAGCGGCTGGCTTACCGGCTTTAGTAGGTGTTTCATAAACTGGACCCACACCGATATAATCAGCACCGCCTTGAATCGCGCGTTGCATTTCTTCTGGGTTTGTCGTTGAGCTACCGATGATTTTATGCGGTCCTAACAGCTGTCGTGCAGCGTTGATCGGCATATCTTGCTGTCCGAGATGCACGCCATCCGCGTCTACTGCCAACGCAATGTCTACGCGATCGTTGACAAGAAATAATGCACCGTACTGGTGACACAACTGACATAATTGCTGAGCGTACGACAACCGTTCGCCATCGCTAGCATTTTTATCGCGATATTGTACAAGAGTCAGTCCTCCAGTCAGCGCGGCTTCTACCACCGATAACAAATCTTTTGTGGGAGAAGTCACAAGATATAACTGCGATCGCAACAATCGCTGATGGCGTTCGTAACCGAGTAAGCGACTTTCGAGCGTGTAAACGCGATATCGCATTTGCTTAAATACACTGCCCATCTGCGGGTGATAAAGTTTACCGTATTCTTCTAATACGCGTAAGGCTTCTTCCACACGACAGAAATTTGCTTGGAGGAGTGATTTGAGGTCAGCACGTTGTTGTTCTTGTGGATGTGTCAGTTGCGTACCAGGATCGCCAAGAGTATCTCGCGCTGCGCGTAATTCTGGGCTGTGCCAAGTTGCGAGTTCTTGCCGTAGTTGTTTGCATTCTCCGCTAAACTGGGCATTATTTAAACCAAAGCGACACCATTCTTCGATGATGCGCAGTCCTTCACGGGCGCGGTCTAGATTAGCGTCCAAGATGCGGCAAACGGCTGGTTGTACTTGTCCTCTTTGGTTATATGATTCGACCATTGGAACAAACCCATTATTGTTTTCATCGTACCAGCCAGCATTCATATTTCAGCAACTTGAGTATGATTTAACTGATTTGCAAAAAGAAGTGTTTAATGCCATTGATTTTCTGCGACATCGGCTGTATAAGAAGCAGCATAGATCAACGTCTAGATTGCCGTTGTCATCACCCTTGGCTTTGATGTTCCCAAAGTGATGCGGAGGAGTGCCGTGAATTTAACCCGCCCTGATACCTATTTTGACCTTGCTCCTTTTATTTTGAGCATAACGAAAATTTCGCATCCCAGTTCGTATGCGATCGCGCTTGGACTATCAAGTATTGCTTTGCTTGGTTTGAGCGATACTGGTTTGACTTCAGAAGCGCTACCGCTGTATCTAAAAGATGCGCGCGCCAATCAGATAGCCTCAGCGAAAGTACTATTTGTCAACCCCAATGTCGAAAATGCTGCGCAAGCCAACGGTAGCGATCGCGCCCCATTTAAAACGATTACCCAAGCATTAAAAGTCGCTTCTGTAAATAGCGTAATTATGCTGGCAAAAGGGACATATAGTGCTGAAACTGGGGAAACGTTTCCACTCCAGCTAAAATCGGGTGTAGCAATTCAAGGCGATCCGCAAACGCGTGGAAGCGGCGTTATTATTCAAGGCGGCGGCGTTTTCCTCAGTCCGACTTTTGCGCAGCAAAACGTGACAATTTTGGGAGCCAACCAAGCGACGCTAACAGGTGTCACAATCACTAATTCCAATCCTCGCGGTTACGGTTTGTGGATCGAGTCGAGTAGCCCCAGAATTACTGATAATACATTTACTGGCAGTGCTCACGATGGTATTTCTGTAACGGGTGACAGTAAACCATTAATTCGCAACAATTACTTTCACCAAAATGGGGCAAATGGTATTACCATCTACGGAATTTCTCGACCCGAAGTTCGCGAAAATATTTTTGAAAAAACTGGATTTGGCATTAATGTGTCGCAGAAAGCCGCACCACTCTTAATTGGTAATCGCATCACACAAAATCGTGCGGGTATCGTCGTACAAGCGCAAGCGCAACCAGTCCTCAGAAGTAATACAATTGAAGGCAATATCGAAGATGGTGTCGTAGCGATCGCCGCCAGCTTACCTGATTTAGGCACTTCCGCACAACCAGGGGGCAATATCTTTCGCCAAAATGGACGTTACGACATTAACAGCAAGGCGGCGCGTCAAACAATTTCAGCATTTGGTAATACTTTAGCTGCTGACGCGCGTACAGTTGGCAATCTCGATTTATCCGGTAAGGTATTAGCTGCAATACCGCAAGCAGTACCCGCAAATATAGCGACAAAACCACCAACAGTCGCACCCGTCAGATCGACAACGCCTACGAATACGATGGCGCGGAGTGTAGCGCCCGAAGCGATCGCGATTCCTGTACCACCAGCGAATACAAACAATTCTCGCGCCAGATCTCTTCCATCACCTCCCGCAACAGGTTCGGATACGGCAATTGTCATTCCTGTTCCACCGCCGACAACTTCTGCAACTATCGTACCGCCACCATCAAATCCTAATCCTGGTGCAATCAATGTTCCTGTGCTGCAATCTGCACAAATTACCGAAGCTGATTTACTTCCTGTACCTAGTGGTAATATTCCACTCGGAAACGCGCGTAACCTACCGAAAATAAACTTACCGACAACTGCGCCAGCGCCTGGTACGCCACCACTTCCCCCAACGCGTGAATCGGCTTTGGGTTTGCGCTATCGAGTCATCGTCGAAGCGGAAAGTAAGAGTAAGCAAGATATGGTGCGATCAATTGTTCCTGGAGCTTTTCGGACGTTCTCGAATGGTAAAGTTTTTATGCAGGTGGGAGCCTTTGGCGATCGCGTGAATGCTAACGAAGTTTTGCAGTTACTCAACAATCGGGGTTTAAAAGGTACAGTGGAGCAAATTTAGCGAATACAAAGGCAGAGAAGAGACAATTTATGTACGCAGAATGAATGTTTTGACACTCGCCTTGCCAATCATAATAGGAGCAGTTAAATTCTCGCTATTTATGGCAATTTGGAAAATTTCTCTAGCGAGTGTACTTCTGCTTTCATGTTGTTAGACAACGCAGTTAGTAATAAATGCCTCATTGCTATATATACAAAAAGGCACTTCATAGTTTGATGAAGTGCCGATAACCTGAAGCGAAACTATTGATTCGTGTTGTTCTAGATTAACAAATTTTTATTGCTTGGACACCAAATTAAATTGCCGAAGAAAAGTAATGCTTTCAGCAGGTAAAAGTTTTTGTAAAGCAGGTGTATTATTCAGAGTTTTGATCTCTTCGTTACAAACTTGTCGCAAAATTTCTAAACAGCGCTCGCGTTGCAAACCTGGAGGCAAATTCTTAACTATAGACATTGCCATATTCAATTTTGGCACAATACTAGCTTTAGCGCTAGCATAATTTTCTAATTCTTGAACTTTTTGTTTCAAAGAATCAGCGCGTTCGCGCTCGTTATTATACTGCTGCATCACTACTTCTTGTTTTGCAAATCGAGAGGCGATCGCATTTAATAATTCTGTCCGTGAAAACGGCTTAGTTAAATAATCATCTGCGCCTAATTCCATCCCTCGTCGCATATCTGAACGATCCGCATTTGCTGTTAAAAAAATAAAGGGAATTGTTGCTGTTGCGGCATCTTGACGTAATGCTGTTAGCACGTCATAACCATTTAATTCGGGCATTCTTACATCACAAATAATTAAATCAGGTAGATATTCTTGCGCCCACAATGCACCAAAAAAGCCATTTTCTGCACCAACAACATGAAACTCTTCTGCTTCAAGTAACTCAATAATATTAGCTCTAACATCCGGTTCATCTTCAATAACTAAAATCTTTTTCATTGAACTTATCCTTAATTATTTAATGGTATTGTTACTGTAAAAGTTGTTCCGACATTCACTTCACTATCTACAACGATTTTACCTCCATGTAAATCAACAGATTTTTTAACAATAGCTAATCCTAACCCAGTACCTGAAATGATACCTACATTACTCGCTCGATGAAAAGAATTAAATAACTGCTCTTGTTCTGATTTTGGAATTCCAATTCCTTCATCTTGAATCACAAAAATGGCTTCATCTGTTTCAAGAATTAAATCAAAATGAATAACCCCACCTTGGGGAGAATATTTAATAGCATTTGATAACAAATTCGTTAAGATATGTCTCAACAACTTCTCATCTAAGCGTACTAAAAGCCTTTGCTCTTGAGCTTGAAAAATGATTTGATGTTTTGTCGTACTAATTTGTAGTTCTTCTACTAAACTAGAACAGAAATTAATGAGATCAACGGGTTGAGGATTAAACTCTAACTTACCGGCTTCGGCTTTACCAATTAATAAAACATCATTCAACAAACTCGTCATGTGATTAACAGCAGATTGAATTTTATGGAGATGATTAAGCTTTTTCTCATCACTCCATTTATGACTGTAATATTCAAGTAATTCAGCTGAAGATAAAATTGTTGCTAATGGAGTACGAAACTCGTGTGATGTCATGGTCACAAAGCGTGATTTGAGTTCACTAAGTTCTCTTTCTTTTTTTAAGGCGTTAAATGTATCGCGCTCAATTCGTTTACGCTCTGTGATATCATAAGCAATTCCTGTTGTGCCGATAATTTCATTATTTTCGTTATAAATTGGTGTTTTGATTGTTTCAAACCAAACTTCACTACCATCTGAAGCAAGCGAAAATTCTTCAAAATATTTTCTTTGACCTGTTGCTAAAACTTCGCGATCGTCATCGATGCATTTTTGAGCCAAATCAGGAGGAAACAAATCATAATCTGTTCTACCGATAACGTCTTCTAACTTTTTGTTAAATAATTTTAGTAAAGGTTCGTTAACAGCAATATATCTACTTTCACTGTCTTTGAGCCAAGCGCTACCAGGAATATTATTTAAAATTGCCTTTAGCTGGCGTTCTTGTTGCTGTAGTAACTCTAAAAAAAGCTTGGTTTCAGTTACATCGCGAACAATCGCCATGACCTCATTTTCTGCACTTACGACAATTCTAAATTCGTAGTAGCGTAATAGGTTGTCTACATAAGCTTGCGATTCAAAGATTTGAATTTCTCCAGTTGCTAATGCTTGTTCGATACAAGCCATCGCGGGTAAAGCAATTTCTGAAGAAAGAACTTCACACAAATGTTTTCCTACAAAATTGTTGTCAGGTATTATCAAACTTTCATTTTTTGCGGCTTTGAAGTTAACGAAGTAACCTTCTTTGTTGATTCGTAGCAGGAGATCCGGTAGTGCATTGATTAATGCGCGGTTTGTTGCCACACTAGAACGTAATGCTTCTTCTGCTTGTTTATGTTGAATCAAAGAACCTAATTGAATAGCGACGGTTGAAATAATTTCAACTAATCGCTGATCCTCTTCGTAAGCTTCAAACATAAAGAAGACGAGGACAGCCAATACTTCGTTGCGATTAATAATAGGAATACCGACTCCCGCTTTAAATCCAACTTCTTTGACAACTTGATGGCGCTGACAAACTTCTGCTGATGCACTAGAAACATCTTGAATCCACTCAGGATGCTTTGATTCCCAAACACGCCCTGGGATACCAACTCCTAGGGAAAAAGTAAATTTTTCACTTAATGTTCTAAATTTCTCTAATTCTGGGCTAACACCGTACCAAGCAGGGCTGTATTCTAAAACGTTAGTATTTGTTTTAGGAATCCATGCTTCACCAAATTTCCAACCTGTGAAGTCGCACACCTTGCGTAAAGCAATTCCTAATGCTGAATGAAAATCTGTAGCTTCACTAATTGCTTGTGTCATCCTTTGTAAAAAAAGGACTTCTTTCTCAGCGCGTCGCAAATCGATATTTTCGGCTTGCAATTGCTTGTTAGCTTTTTCAAGTTCAAGCATACGTTTTTCTATAGTTGTACCGTTAGAATTACTGCTGGTCTGTGTTGTAGCTACAAAGTGAGAATGAGAGGGGTTTGTATGAGATTGTGAATCGGCTAAACTACACTGCGTTGCTCGTTGGTTATGCTGGTTTAGCAATTTATCTCTATCTACAATCATCGTTTTACCCCTGCGGATACTTTTGTATGTTGAAAGGCGGATGAATTTATTAAAAGACTGTGATTATCCGCTCAATCGTATTCCGCAGGTGGGTTAGCTGTAATCCGAGAAAACCAGTAGAAAGCTTTTTTAGCGCTTAGAGAATTTACGGATATTTGTTGATCAGATTTATATGAGCTAGGCTACCGAAGCTTGAGCAATTTATGAATTAAATATTGGATTTCATCGCCTTAAAAACTCATATATCACACTTGGGCATAGGTTTAATACAGACAAACCGACAAGAACTCAGCGGTTTCAACCGCAGCTACACATTTGTTTGTTGTTTGTCCACGAAGGTGAACAGGGTTTTTATGCACAAGAAAAGCAGGTTTTGATAACCTGCCTTGTAGATTGTATTTCAGACTTTAGAACTATGCTTGTTACTTAATTTCCGATCGCTGGCGCGCGGAAGGACAAAGTTGAAGCTTTTTGAGCCGCTAAAGTTGGTACAGAATCGCGTAACCTTTCGGTAAGTTGTATCGTTGTCGCGTCGTAGACTTGAGTCAAGATTTTGGGATACAGACCAATGCCGATGATTGGTACTAACAAACAAGCAATGATAAACACTTCGCGTGGTTCTGCATCAACAAGGACTTCGTGCGAAACTAGTTCCTTATTTTCTGGTCCGTAGAAGATCTCGCGGAGCATTGATAGCAGGTAAATTGGCGTTAAGATGACACCAACTGCCATGAGAAAGACAACGATGATTTTAAACGTGGGGCTGTAAGCATCGCTATTAGAAAAGCCAACGAAGACCATCAATTCAGCGACAAAACCACTCATTCCAGGTAAAGCCAAGGAAGCCATTGAACACGTTGTCCACATGGCGAACATCTTTTGCATTTTTTGCCCGACACCACCCATTTCATCCAACATTAGGGTATGGGTGCGGTCGTAAGTTGCGCCTACCAAGAAGAATAAACTTGCACCAATCATGCCATGCGAGATCATTTGCAGCATTGCACCATTCAAGCCCAAGTCGGTGAATGACGCAATACCGATCACAACAAACCCCATGTGCGAAATTGAAGAGTAAGCAATTTTTCGCTTGAGGTTACGCTGTGCAAACGATGTTAGCGCAGCGTAGATGATGTTGACGACTCCCAAAATTACTAATACGGGTGCAAAATAAGCATGAGCATCGGGTAGCATTCCCGCATTCATCCGAATTAAGGCATAGCCGCCCATTTTGAGGAGAATTCCTGCCAGTAACATATGCACTGGGGCAGTTGCTTCACCGTGAGCATCAGGTAGCCAGGTATGTAACGGGAAAATGGGAAGTTTTACCGCGTAGGCAACTAAGAAAGCCGCATACACCCACAATTGAAAATTCAAGGCGTAGTCTTTGGCGGCGATCGCCCGCATATCAAACGTCACGGTATCGCCGTAGAACGCCATTGTCAGGGCTGCAACCAAGATAAATAGCGAACCACCTGCTGTGTACAAAATGAACTTTGTGGCGGCGTACTGCCGCTTTTTACCGCCCCAAATTGCCAGCAATAGGTATACAGGGATAAGTTCGAGTTCCCAGACCAGGAAAAACAGTAGCATATCCTGGACAGCAAACACAGCAATTTGACCGCCGTACATTGCCAGCATCAAAAAGTAAAACAAGCGCGGCTTGAGCGTTACAGGCCAAGCTGCTAACATTGCGAGCGTTGTGATAAACCCAGTTAGAATCACTAAAGGCATGGACAAGCCATCTACGCCCACCGACCAATTTAAATCTAGCTGCGGTACCCAGGAGTAACTTTCCACTAGCTGTAAATTGGGATTAGCCAAATCGTACTGAGAATAAAACGCCCAAACAATCAGTGCAAAATCAATCAATCCCACGACGAGGGAGTACCAGCGTACTGTTTTACCATCTTTATCAGGTAAAAAGGGAATCAACAGTGACGCGGCGATCGGCAACAAAATTATTGTCGTCAGCCAGGGGAAATTAGCGATATTCATAGTTAACTAGGGAGTAGGGAGTAGGGAGTAGGAAGTAGGGAACTTAGGGTTTTAACTCTTTAACTCGCCCCTCGCCCCTCACCCCTCACTCCTCATTACGTCACACCAAAAACAATCACTAAGCCTAACACAGCCCCAAATACAATCAGGGCATAGAATTGAGCGCGACCATTTTCTAGGTATTTCAAGCCTTCACCACTAATGAGTGTGAAGAAGCCTGTCAAGTTAACCGCACCATCAACAACGCGATAGTCAACTTCCATCACTTGTCGCGCAAGACGGCGGCTACCTAAGACAAAGATTTGATGGTAAATGTCATCAAAGTACCACTTGTTGAGGGAAAGTTCATAAAGTGGCTTGATTGATGAGGCGATCGCGGCGGGGTCAATCTTACCGAACAAGTACATCAACGACGCTAAGGTAATGCCAATCAAGGAAATACCGACTGAACTACCTGCCATGATGAAAAATTCGGTTTGATCGAACTCGGCGACTTTTTCGATCACTTCGGCTAGCGTTTCACTCGGAGGATAGATGAATTCCTCGAAGTAGTTAGCATAAGGAGTGCCTACCAAACCGATAAAGATTGAAGGAATGGCGAGGGCTACTAGCGGTAGCGTCATCGTCCAAGGGGACTCGTGGGGATGTTCGCTGTGTCCATGACCGTGCGCATCGGATAAAGTTGCGAGTTCGCGCGTATCCATTGCCCCAGGACCAAAGTTAGGTGCAAGCGGCGAAGGACTCATTAACGTATTTGCTGCGGCAGATTGCAGCTTTTGGCGAATTTCGGTTTGATTGCCACGGAATTTACCTTCAAACGTGGAAAAGTACATCCGAAACATATAAAAGGCAGTGATTCCCGCTGTTAACCAACCAACAAACCACAAAAAGGGATTGGCGGCAAAGGCAGAACCCAAAATTTCATCTTTAGACCAGAAACCTGCGAAGGGTGGAATACCGCTAATTGCCAACGTGCCAATCAAAAAGGTTACGGCGGTAATTGGCATAAATTTCCGCAATCCCCCCATCATTCGCATATCTTGCGCCAAAGCAGGATCGTGTCCGACAACGGCTTCCATACCGTGAATCACAGAACCTGAACCGAGAAACAGCATCGCTTTAAAATACGCGTGCGTCATCAGGTGGAACAAGCCCGCGCTGTATGCGCCGACGCCCATTGCCATCACCATGTAGCCCAACTGAGAAATTGTCGAGTAGGCTAAGCCTTTTTTGATGTCATTTTGCGTGATGGCGATCGTTGCCCCTAAAAACGCAGTAAACGCGCCTGTAAAAGCAATGACATTCATCGCGGCGGGTATACCTTCAAAGACGGGGTACATCCGCGCAATCAAAAATACTCCAGCAGCAACCATTGTCGCGGCGTGGATTAATGCTGAAATTGGAGTCGGACCTTCCATTGCATCTGGTAGCCAAACGTGCAGTGGAAATTGAGCCGATTTAGCGACAGGACCTAAGAAGACGAGAATTGCAAAGAGGGCAGCAAGGATACTACTAAGCGATCCTGTTTCTACTAACGTTTGCAAGCGATCGCCGATTGCCTCAAACTCGAAACTACCGGTTGCCCAGTACAAGCCTAGAATTCCCAGTAGTAAGCCAAAGTCGCCGACACGGTTGGTAACAAATGCCTTTTGGCACGCATCTGCTGCGGCTGGGCGATCGTACCAGAAGCCAACGAGTAGGTACGAGCACATCCCTACAAGTTCCCAGAAAATATAAATCTGAACGATGTTGGGGCTAACAACCAAACCTAACATCGATGAGCTAAACAGGCTCAGATATGCATAAAAGCGTACATACCCTGGGTCATGAGCCATATAGCCATCGGTGTATACCATCACCAAAAAAGCGACTGTGGTGACGATTACCAACATCAGAGCGGTAAGGTGGTCAATGGTGTAGCCCATTGTCAGGTGAAAGTTTCCTGCGGCTGCCCATTCTAACGTGCGGACGTAAGGCGCGTGTCCTTGGAATTGACTGACAAGCAATGCTACAGAGAGAAACATTGCTGCACCTAGCAAGGAGACGACAAATACCGCATTTAATTGTCGCGCGCGGTTCGTCACCTGATTAAACGAGATTAACCCAAGACCGACCAGCATTGCCCCGACCAAAGGTAACACCGGAACGAGCCAGGCATACTGATAGATTGCTTCCATCACTGACGCCTACTTTTATAATTCTTTTCTATTTTGACCAAACTGTTAACAATTGTGACACAAGGGTTTTACCATAAAATAGCCCACATGACTGAAATATCAGTGGGATTCCTCAAAATAGTTGTCGGTTTTGAGCCATGCAACTTGTGATTCAAACACTGATTGACGGTTAGTCGCCAGTTTTGAGTAGAATCTTTTTATTTGTGGCTCATCATTCCTAGTCTTTCAGTTTCCTTTGTGCCTGTGTCTGTATATCTTTGCTTAAGCTAGGCGACATTCCCACTCAGCGCTTAAAGATGTGCTAGCGCGCGCAATCGAACAAAGCTTATTTTCTTGATTTTCGCTGTATTGAAGTTGAATTTTTTCTAGTTCCGCACGCAGTTCGGCGTAGCCGTGGAAACTATCCCAGCGGTGCTTGGGGCTTCCCTTGTCGAGCAAAATCAATGTTGGCAGTGTCGTCAGCCGAAACGAATTAGCAAGTTTAAAGTTTTCATCAGCATTAACGCCAACAACTTTGACTTGACGTTGATATTGATCTTGGAATTGTAACAACAGAGGTTCAATGCTGCGGCATAGACCACACCAAGGTGCCCAAAAATGCACAAGAACAGGGATAGGAGATTCTAAAACTTCTTGAGTAAATGTCCGCTCACTAACCGACAACACCATGCTTCCTCTAAGTACATCTATCGAGTTTTGTTATTAAATTAGCTACCTGACCTTAGCCGTTGAAATAATATATTAAAACTTTGACAACATTTGTCTTGAAATCATGCGTTGCTGCTCATTTTTAGTAGCTAGTTTGAACCATGCTACATCAATTTGGGATCAATTGGTAGACTGAAATTTTTGATTCATACTTTATAGTCAAAAGGGCGGGATCAATTGTTGTAGCGGTTTTGACAAATTCGGGCAAAGTTCATGAACATTCTAAATGAATGCGTTTAGCGATCGCTTATAGTAAGCAATATCTATCCTTTTGGGAGCATACATCACCAATTCCCTTTACTAGGTACTTGCATAAAAGTGGGTAAGACCACCACAGTAAAATTACAAAAACAGCAACACCTAGAAAAGCAGCGCAGAGTAATTCTTGGTGTTTCAGCGTTTGTTTGCCTCGACGAATCGCTAGACAATGAATAATAAATAACGCGAGCAAAAGCTATTTTGTAACGATTTATGAAGGTGCGATCGCTACGCCAAACGCCAAATCAACGATGCAGGATGCGTTTAAAGCTGCCAACCACAAGGTAGGCGCAGTGCCGCAAATCATGCCAGTTTCATAAAGACGAACTTGGGGTTTCTGAATGGTGGCAATTTCTAGTAGATTGAACGTAGCCGTATATAAGAAATACAAAACTGACAACACCCAAACGACTGATTCTACCCTCAAAACCCCCTGAAATTGTCACAAGTGCCAAGTTTCATAGTGTAATCAAGAGCGTAAATGATGAAGACAACTAGCAATGGCAAACTTACCAAAGCAAAGACGACACAATAAAGTTGCGCACCAAGGCGTTTTTCTACCCAAAGTGACAACGCAGCTAAATAACTGGGGCGATCGCGTCGCTGAAAAGACCAAGTGAAAACTATGTAAATAAAATTGTTAGAAGAAAACTAGCGTGTAGTACAGCGAATAGCACAAAGTATTCAACAGGAGCGATTTAATCAGAATGAAATGAGTTGTGATAGTGTCAAGTTCTAGATTAAGTCTCCTAATAAGCAGGCTATGAACCATTTAGGTGTGACCGCTAAGCCGAATTGGTTGCCTGAAGTCTCCTTTCATCTTCGTGGGTTTAGCCGTATGTCTGACCTTCCTTTTACTTTAGATCAGTTACGCATTCTCAAAGCGATCGCCGCCGAAGGGAGCTTCAAGCGTGCTGCTGATAGTCTATATGTCTCACAACCTGCTGTCAGTCTCCAAGTACAAAACCTAGAGCGACAGTTGGATGTTCCTTTATTCGACCGAGGAGGACGCCGAGCACAACTAACCGAAGCAGGTTATCTTCTGCTGAGCTATGGTGAAAAAATTCTCACACTTTGCCAGGAAACCTGTCGCGCCATTGAAGACCTGCAAAATCTCCAAGGCGGTACGCTGATTGTTGGTGCCTCGCAAACGACCGGAACGTATCTTTTACCACGGATGATCGGTTTATTTCGACAACAATATCCTGACGTCGCCGTGCAATTACACGTTCACTCAACACGCCGTACAGCTTGGAGTGTCGCGAATGGGCAAGTCGATCTTGCGATTATTGGTGGTGAAGTCCCATCTGAATTGCAAGATTCGCTAGAAATTATTCCCTATGCGGAAGATGAACTAGCACTGATATTGCCTGTATCGCACCCGTTTGCGAAGCTAGACACAATTTACAAAGACGATCTTTACAAGTTACAGTTCATTGCGCTCGACTCGCAATCAACAATTCGTAAAGTTATCGATCAAGTTTTGACGCGCTGCGATATTGATACGCGTCGTCTCAAAATCGAAATGGAACTCAATTCGATCGAAGCGATCAAAAATGCCGTGCAATCAGGGTTAGGTGCTGCTTTCGTTTCCATTACAGCGATCGCTAAAGAATTGCAAATGGGAGGATTACACTGTGCCAATATTGAAGGTGTGGTTGTCAAGCGGACTTTATCGGTCATTGTTAACCCAAATCGTTACCGCTCAAAAGCCGCAGAAGCCTTTATCAACGAAATCTTACCGCAATTTGCTAAACCAGGTTGGAACAAAGATGTGTTGAAATCGCAACGACCAATTGTACCAGAGACTTTTGATGAAGAAGAAGTCACACCCAACCCCGCTGGCGGTTAATTGTGTGATGGGAATTTGGAGTGAAAACTATGCCTAGCCCCTAACCCCCCATTGATGAAAGTCTACTGCACTCGTTCCAGTTGCCCCCGCCCCCAAAATCATTTTGCGGATTTAGACGACAGCGCAACGTTAAAAACAATTCAACAAAAATACTGCACTGCCTGTGGGATGCCGTTGATTTTGGTGGGGCGCTATTTGCCACTTCATCTGCTCGGAAAAGGGGGTTTCGGTGCAGCTTTTTTGGCGCGCGATCGCTATACTCCAGGAATGCGTCGCTGTGTTGTTAAGCAATTTCAACCTGCTGGCTATTTAACACTAACTCAACTACAAATTGCACAGCAATTATTTGAACGGGAAGCCGCAGTTTTAGAGGAACTTGGCAGTCAAAATGACCAAATTCCTGACTTGTATGCTTTTTTTGAATTAACAGTACCGAGTTTGCAGCCTGGTGGACAAGACAAGTTTTTCTACTTGGTCCAGGAATACATTGATGGCAAAAATTTAGAGGAGGAATTAGAAGAAAAAGGGAAGTTTTCATCCACCGAAGTCGTGGAAGTATTGCAAGCAATTCTGCCTGTACTGCAATTTGTTCACGAACACGGTTCGATTCATCGCGATATCAAACCTTCTAATATTATGCGCCATCGCAACGGGCGGCTTTATTTGCTCGATTTTGGTGCAGTCAAACAAGTCACAACCGCAGCTACGCAAACAAAAGGATCGACAGGAATCTATTCGCAGGGATACGCACCACCCGAACAAATGTCTGGCGGGGATGTTTATCCATCAACAGATTTGTATGCTTTAGCCGTTACTGCGCTGGTTTTACTTACGGGTAAAAAAACGGTTGAATTGTTTGATGTTTACAATAATCGCTGGCACTGGAGAACACACGCCGATATTGCCCCTACGATCGCAGACATTCTCGATCGAATGCTGTCAATCACACCCAACCAACGCTTTCACTCTGCCCAAGAAGTATTAACCGCGATCGCTGCTGCGACAACCGCACCACCGCCAGTAACGCCACCTCCAACTCCAGCTACCGTATCCTACTTTCATCAACCAGCAGCATTTTCGCTGTTGGAAGTCTTAGCGGGTGCGGGAATAAGTGGCTTTGCTGGAGGATTGATCGCGATCGCACTTTACAGCCTAGTGCAATCGCCAGTCGTCACAATGGGGGTAGCCGGATTCATTTTGGGGATGCTCATTTTTGCCCAAACTCGACGTTGGCTTGATGCTAAAGATCTGTTAATTCTCGTCGGTATTCTCTTGGCGATCGTTTTGTTTGTTCCCGCTTTACAAAGTGAATTAACAATACACAATATTCTGTTCTTAGCCTTAGTTGCAGGCGCAGCTGCGATCGCGCTAACAGCTTTATTTAGGCTGATATACAAACTACTTGCTTCAATCTTTTAACTCAATTGTGGCAGGAAAAATTTTAGAGCAATGGTTGATAAAGTTAGGACATTATAGAAGGGACGCCTGAGCATCAGCTGCTAGCCGCAGGCGTTAAGGGTTAGAAAAGATACAAATTTAAACTTAAATATAAATATTCCATAAGACTTCCATACTCGTTTCTTGCTCCTTCTTACCTGACCTTTGAACCCGACTATATGTCTCAAAGAAATGAAACTACTGTTCTTGTCTTAGCCTTCCTGATCGCTTTGGGAATTATCGGTGGTGTTTTTTGGTGGTTAACGGAACGTTTAAACGTTGACTTGGGAGGTGTAGCCAACAATCAATTGCAGTCTGTAAGTCATGTAGCTACGTTTGCTAGGGTACAAAATGTCCCGTCTGGACTATTTAGCTACGGTGGTAGTACGACTTGGGCACCGATTCGCAGCGAAGTTGACCCAGTAATTCAAAGTGTTTGGCCAGAGTTTCGCCTGCGTTATACCAACCCAACAACAGGTGCGCCAGGTTCCGCTACTGGAATTAGAATGCTACTCAATAACCAACTTGCGTTTGCGCAATCTTCACGTCCGCTGAACGATCGCGAGTACCAACAAGCCCAAACACGCGGATTCACACTTCAAGAAATTCCGGTGGCAGTTGATGCGATCGCGATCGCGGTTCATCCTACGCTTGATGTCACTGGAATCACCGTAGCGCAACTCAAGGAAATCTACACAGGTAGGATCGCGAACTGGAATCAACTTGGTGGACCAAACTTAACCATTACTCCTTATTCGCGCCGAATCGAAGAAGGAGGTACAGTTGAATTTTTTGCGGAGAACGTTTTAGAAAACGAAGCGTTTGCTACGAATGTACAGTTCATTCCCACAACAACTCAAGCGCTACGCGAAGTTGCTAATAATCTTGGTGGTATTTACTATGCTTCTGCCTCAGAAGTAGTCCCGCAGTGTACAGTTAAGCCGCTACCACTCGGTCAAACACTCAATAATCTAACTCCTCCTTATCAAGTCCCATTTGTTCGACTGTCGCGTTGTCCGCAAGAACGCAATCAACTTAATACAGCAGCATTTCAATCTGATGAGTATCCAATTACACGTCGGCTATTTGTGATTGTCAAACAAAACGAGCAAATCGCGGCTCAAGCTGGTGAAGCTTACGCTAACTTACTCCTCACCGATCAAGGACAAGAATTAATTAGACAAGCAGGATTTGTCAGTATTCGCTAGAAAAGGCTAAAAATGTACAGTGATAAGCATCCGTAGAGAGCGTATTTGGGTAATTAGTCAGCACAATTACCCATTACCAGTCCTTAATTGACGCTTATATACACCCACTTACTTATCAAATCCTATGTCTCAAAAGAATGAAACTGCGGTTCTTGTATTAGCTTTCTTAATTACAATAGGAATCGTCGGTGGTGGTTTGTGGTGGCTTACCAATCGTGGTATTAACCTGGGAATAGTTACGGACTCGCAATCGGAAGATACCGATCCTGATGCCAATGCACCACCGCTGCTTTCAACTGAATCTAGCAGTAATTTTGCGACAGTTCAAGATGTACCTAATGGACTATTTAACTATGGTGGTAGTACGACTTGGGCACCAATTCGCTTAGCAGTTGACTCAGCAATCCAAGCGGCGCGACCAGAGTTTCGCTTACGCTATGTCGATCCTACGGGCGAAACACCAGGCTCAGCCAGCGGAATTCGGATGCTGATTGACGGTAGAATTGCTTTTGCTCAGTCTTCTAGACCACTGCTAGATCAGGAAATTGCCCGCGCGCAACAACGAGGCTTTGGTTTGAGCCAAATACCCGTTGCGATTGATGGATTGGCGATCGCTGTTAACCCGAATTTAGATCTTCCTGGACTGACTATCGAACAAGTTCGCGCCATCTACACTGGCAAAATCGCCAATTGGAATCAACTCGGTGGTCCAAATCTATCAATAGTACCGCTTTCGCGCCAAATGAGTGATGGTGGCACAGTTGAGTTTTTTGTGCAAGATATCCTTGCGAATCAATCATTGGGGTCTAATGTAGAATTTGTTGCCGACACGACTCAAGCGCTGCGCAGATTAGCGGTAACTCCTGGTGGTATTTACTATGCCTCAGCACCAGAAGTTGTCCCGCAATGTACCGTCAAATCCCTACCGATAGGGCGTGCATCAGGTAAATTTGTTCCGCCTTATCAAGAACCTTTTGTTCCTTTATCTCAATGCCCAAGATTACGTAATCGCCTCAATCTTGAAGCTTTTCAAACGGGTGACTATCCGATTACACGTAACTTGTTTGTCGTCGTCAAACAAAACGGTCAAACCGACGAGCAAGCTGGAAATGCTTATGCTAATTTTCTCCTGACAGGACAAGGGCAAGAACTGATCGAGCAAACGGGTTTTGTCAGAATTCGCTGACATTATGCGTGTTAAGCGCATTGAGTCGCGCACAGATAATTTTACCGTTTGGCAATATTCACTGACTCGGCTGGCAAACAAATTAAATTATCACCCTGAGTAATCAACAAGTTACGTTGACGTAATTTACCCATCAACCGAGTAACAGTGACTCGTGTCGAACCAATTGCACTCCCGATTTGGGCGTGTGTCAGTGGAAATGGTAAGCAATAGCCACGCAGCACTTCCGGATCTTCTGGACTAAAAGACGGTTCGCCGTACTCCTCAACCAAGAGTGTCAGAAATCCTAATAAACGATCGATTGTCCGTCGTTGTCCTAACGCACTCAGCCACAATAATTTTCGTTGGTGCTGATAACGAAAAGCATCGAGAACTTCGCGTCGAAAATGCGGCCAATTATCTAGATCGTGCCAGTACATCCACACTACGGAAGTTTGGTCAACATGAGCATAGGCTTGGAGTGTAAACGGCGATTGAGCAACAATTTCAAAGGGCTGTCCAGCACCAACAAAGCCTAAAAAAGCTTCCTCTGGAGTTCGGTTAACTCGGCGAGAAGTTAACTGGCTGGCTGTAGCGCTGACTTGGGCAGTACCGACAAGTCTAATTGCACCACGTTGTACTAAATACAGTAGCCCTGGTCGTGCAGGAATTCGCTCATCTTTGTTAAATGAACGAACTCGGTAGTGTTCTTGCGCCCAATCGAGAATTCGTTGCCAAGTCAAAAATGGTCTTGGTGTTTCTGAAAATGTTGGGGACTGCATAGATGGAGAATGCATAAGTCGAAGCATTTGGCTTTTAGCCGAAAACGTTACAACAAGATGCAGCCGTTACGGGTGTGTTAATGCGACAAAGAGCACTTAACAGACCAGTGTAATTATCGGCTACTAGTTAGCTTAACTCTACATTTGTTTTATAGGTCTTGCAAAGCAATCCTAGTATTAGATGTTACTTATTATTTACTAAATTTTGCAGTTTTTTATTTTAGCGATCGCGTATTTCAATCTTAAAGCAACATAAAGTTTGGTAAAAGTGAAACATTCTCGATACAAGCAATGTCTCTTCCAAGAGTACGACATCTTGCCTGGAATATTTATCCTGACAAATTATTCTGTCAGTGATCTTCGTCACAATAAATATGTAATAAAA
The DNA here is from genome assembly GCF_000317555.1 of Gloeocapsa sp. PCC 7428. Lineage (GTDB taxonomy): Bacteria > Cyanobacteriota > Cyanobacteriia > Cyanobacteriales > Chroococcidiopsidaceae > Chroogloeocystis. Next base: position 827,653 of record NC_019745.1, on the reverse strand, counting down.
ATCACTTAATATTCTCAGTAAAATTTTGGTAGCGATTGTAACTTACTAAGTATGAAGCCATAACCGCGCTACGCTGTAGATCTGTACAAGCAATAACCAGTGACATATTTAGAGTTGTTGTAACGATGACCGTTTATAACAAATTTTAGAGCGAACTTTGTCATCCGCTGACTATCGCGTAATGAAACAAGTGTTATTGCCGCACCTGCAAGTAGCACTCAATTTATACTTACTAAATTACAGACTGGCACTACAGCCGCAACTGAATGTTTCTTGGTGCCAAAAAAAAGACTGTGGATTTACTTATGTATGGGCGATCGCTTTGCAGTTGAGTGCAGTACAAAAGCTACCGGCGATCCAAATTGCGATGCGATTGATTGACTTCATTAACACTAAAGCGATTGCGGATGACATACGGCAAAAATTAGCAACAGAAAATACTGGCTTAACATTGATCGCTACGCGTATAGTATCGCCAGGGTTAATTTATTTAGAATTAACAGATTGCGCGATCGCAGCTTGGCTACAGTATTCAATTAATAACCCTCCAACAATAGAAAAATATTGCTTGCAAAAAGACAATAACTTCTCGCCTCCGTTTATCCTTCAATATACTCATGCTCGTTGTTACTCGGTATTACAGCTAGCTGTGCGTGAAGAGATAATTCCACCCACGCTTACACTAATTTCTTTTCTAGATTCTCAACAGCAACTTCTTTGCCGTCACGCAGCTGAACAAGCTTTAATTAAGCATTTAATGATATCATTCGATAACTTATACTGCCCCAGTCCTAACTTAAAACCGCACTGGGAAAAAATAGCAGTCGATTTATGTCAAGCTTGGCAAAAATTTTATACCTACTGTCGGATTTGGGGTGAAGTTAAACGCGATAATCTACATTTGGCGCAAGCACGATTGGGCTTAACGCTATTGACTCAACGTCTTTTAGCTGTACTCCTAAACGACAAGTTGGGAATTTATGCACCAACCGAACTATAGGATAGAAGCCGTTAGGGATCAGAAAATATTGTCAAAACTATAGATTGTAAACAATAATCATATAAAAGTTTTATTTTTTTGATATGACATTTGTAACTTCTGCCTTTAGATAGAAAATTTTGTGTAAGGCAGTGACAAATAAACAGAGTTCATATAATATTGCAAGTGTGTGAGGAGCGAACCAGTCAGGGTACCGAGACGAAACACGGCCAGTCGTCGGTACCCTTTCTGAGTTTGTAGGCATTGTTACAAAATAACGTACGCCTTTCAAAGCTTTTAATTAACTGGCAAAAATTAAATTGCCTTGTCTCGCAAAATAAATTCTTCAATTGCTGCTGCTACGCCATCTTCTTCAACAGTTGGCGCGACCCATTGCGCAAGATCTTTAACGGCTGATGGTGCATTACCCATGGCAACGCCAATCCCCGCATATTCCAGCATTTCCACATCATTAAAATTATCGCCAACTGTCATCACGTTTGCCGCTTGAATACCCAAGCATTCTTCGGCTAAGTAACGCACAGCCGCAGCTTTATTGACTAATGGATTGGTTGCTTCAAAAAAAGTTGCAACTGATTTTGTCATGTACAGTTCCGCAGGCGTATAGCGCTGGCGCAAACTGCCTAAAAGACGATCAATCAAAGCAATATCATCGCTGAGGGCTAGCACTTTTGTCGGTTCGTCGGTGAGAACTTGACGCAAATCGCCAACAGCAATTGGTTCAATTCCCGAACGTTCTGAGTAGAGTTGAGTTTCTGGGGTGAGTTCGCGCACATATAGGCGATCGCGGATATAAAAGTGAACCGATAGTAGCGATCGCAGTTGCGGTTGCTCAAAGTAATCTAACAGCTGATGCGCAGTCGCTTTGGCAACGGGTAAATGACGATGCATTTTTTGCGTATGCGGATCTTGAATCCAAGCGCCCTGGTACGCTAACAATGGCATTGTTGAGTTAATATCTTCATGAAAGCGTAAGGCAGAGCAATACATTCGACCTGTCGCTAGTGCGACTTCAACACCTTTAGCTTTTGCCGCTGCGATCGCATGACGTACCGCCGGACGAATTGTGTTTGATTCTCCGGCGATTGTACCATCGATATCGAGTACCAGCAGTTTTATTTGAGTTTTGAATTGGTAATTGGTCATTGGTAATTGATAATTGAAACTCCCCATCACCTCGTTTTTTGATTCTCTGTGCTAGGAATAGGTGACATCAAATCGCTTACATCTACTTAACTTGATTTTTTAGTATTATCAAGAAAATTATCTAGTTACAGAAAAAAACAGCAAAGACTTTCACTGCCAAAGTATAAATGAAATTAGCTGATGCTTGCTATTGCTGGCAATATGTGGTTTACCAAAGTGTAATTTAATTTATGGCTTTAGCGGTTATTCTTATCATTTCATTTTTTGCGCTCAAACTTTAAATTAACTAGGCGAAATTGTGTTGATTAGTTGTAGTAGAAAATACCTAATATTGGCGTTTTTAATATAACAAAATCAGCTTAAAAGTAGATTAAAAATAAAGTAGAGATCGATACACTGAGGCAATTGCTGTAGGTATAGGAATAAATTAATATGCAGGGGATTGAGCGTTTTGGGAAGCAAACAGCAGCCCGCGCAGATTCAGTGTTAGAGGAAGCATCTGTTGAGCCTTTAGTCGTCGAGCCTCCTGCTATAGAATGCGAAGTATGCGTTGTTGTACCAGTGCGAGATGAAGCTGAACACTTAGTTGCGACGCTCAATGCCTTAGCGCATCAAATCGATTTACACGGGAAACCACTGCATCACAGCCGCTACGAAATTATTCTACTGGCAAATAACTGCGGTGATGATTCGGCGGCGATCGCGCGAAAATTTGCTCAGCAAAACGCATCATTAGCACTCCACGTCGTAGAAATCACCTTGCCCAAATCGGAAGCGTATATCGGTAAAGTGCGGCGTCTTTTGATGAATGAAGCGTATCGTCGCTTGATGAGTATTGGACGCGATCGCGGCGTGATTGCTTCAACCGATGGCGATACTCGCGTAGCCCCGACTTGGATCGCTGCTACATTAGAGGAAATCACTCGCGGTGCGGATGCTGTTGGCGGGAGAATTATTACAGATCGTCCCGAACGCAGTCGATTAGATCCTTATGCACGGTTATGTCACTTGCGTGAAGTAGGCTATCGCTATCTCTTAACCGAACTCGAAACTTATCTCGATCCTGAACCGTGCGAATCTTGGCCTCGGCATTATCAGCATTATGGTGCAAGTGTAGCCGTAACAGCCCAAATGTATGCTCGTGTAGGTGGGATACCTGCGGTACGAACACCCGAAGACGTTGCTTTCTATCAGGCATTAGTACGTGTTGATGCAAGGTTTCGTCATAGCCCAGCGGTGAAAGTCATCACTTCAGCACGACAAACCGGACGCGCCAAAAATGGTTTAGCAAATCAGTTACGCGAATGGACGGCGATGGGACATAAACATCAGCCATTTATTGTTGAATCAGTAGCGCGAAGCGAACAAAAACTGCAAGCACGTCGGAAGTTACGATCGCTGTGGATGCGATCGCGGCTTCACCAACTCAGTGAATATGAAATTGCACAGTGCGCGCAAGAATGGGGAGTCTCGCTGGCTTGGCTCACCGCAGAACTGTATCAGTCACCAACGTTTGGTTTGTTGCGAGAACGCGTGAAAGAAAAGCAAGCAATTGAGTTAGAACGCGATTGTCATCAAGAAATTTCGCAGGCGATCGCCGATCTGCGATCGCGTTTAAGTCACTTACGCAAAACTCCAGTTCATCTAAACTCGCTCGAACAAGTCAAGCCGATATTGATCTTCCCGCTGTCCGTGCAAATGCCGCAAGTGCGAATCGGTTAGTTCCATAAACGAATCGTGAACTTCATCGCCCCACAAGGGGTAATCTTCGGCATATAGCGTCCAGTGGACAAGCAGCAAATGCCCTCCTGATTCTAGATGCTCTAGGATCAGTTTTTGCGCTTTTCTTAAATCATCCCACGATAAGTAATAACCAACTTCGGAAACTAAAGTTAAATCAAAAGTTGCTTGCGGGTAATCAAGTGGCACTTGCATCAGTTGAAACTTAACATGAGGTTGATGCTGACAGCGCTTCATGGCGCGATTCAAAGCAACTTCCGATGCATCAATAGAAAACAGTGAATCGCAACGTTCGGCTAAACGCGAAGTCAGAACACCAATCGAACAACCAATTTCGAGCGCAGAGCGGTAGCGTTGTTTTGGTAGCGTGGCTAGAGTATTTGCGTATTTATTCGCCTCATATTCGCTCGTCTCAAACTGCCAAGGATCTTCATCAGCAGTATAGAGATCGTTAAAATATTGAGGTTGCAGTGACTCCATAGGTGGCTTTGGTTGATTCATCAAGCTTGCTCCAAGTAAAGTTCCCAAGGATGGGCAAAGTTTGCCAGCATTTCTGGTGTTAAACGAAAACCCTCTGGGTCATCGTCGATTAAATCAGTTGTTTGCGAACGATATGCCGCGATCGCCTGTTGTTTTAAATCGACGACTGTACCGATATCCAACCGCCACGGCTTAATATTTGGGGGTAAATTGCTATCTTTGCGTTGTAAAGGGTCCCAATCCCAAATTAGATATTCAATTTGCCGCAGTGATAAGTTTGCCGTGTCAATTGCGGTTGTGAGTAGTTCCCAAGTCGCACGGTGATCGGGGTGCGGATCAAATCGCCAAGGTAGAAAGATTGTTTGTACATCACGGCTGGATAGGTAGTCTCGCAGGCGAGTCACCGCAAAATTAAAATCAGCGCTATTTCGATTAGGAACAGCACCATCTTGAAGGCGGAAAAATGTCACTGCGACTTGATCGCCAAGCACCGCGAGTGCAGCGCGAGTTTCACTTTCACGTAAGTCTCTTAAGGCGGGTGCAGGGTAGCAACGCGAGTTAGGATGCGATTGAGTCCCATCACTGATAACAAGCGCCTCTACGGGGACGCCAAGCTGCTGTAATAAAGCGATCGCCCCACCACATCCAAGCGATTCATCATCAGGATGCGGCGCAACAATCAGCGTCGAACCAAAATCAGCGATCGCACTTGCGGGATAGAGTGGTATTTGCTCTGGAGCTAATAACGTTTGCGACACAATCTGAGTCATAGCATCCACAGCGAACTTGCAGGTTCCTCACTTCCTAACGCGTATTGCCCGACATTGGCGATCGCCGCATCAAATGCGGGTTGGCGTAGGTACAACGTCAAGTCACGAATAACGCGTTCTATTGGATTTGGCGGGAGTAAGCCGCGAGTACCAACACAGCGTTCGCATAACTGCATCACATCCATACAAATTTGCTCGATCGCGGTGCGTACCATATTGCCATAGGCAACAATTTTGCTGGCTTGGGGATGGACTTCAGCCGCATAACCACCAAATACTGGCGCGTACTCATCGACTAAAGTTGCTGCACCGCGTAGCCAAAGATGCCCACTTTCGATAGCGATCGCCATTTTTCCTAAACGTTCTTCTTGATAAGGATCTGGCGTCCGATTGAGTGACTGTAAATATTCCCGCGTTAAATTAAACAACGCTTCTGCACCACCAAGTTGCACCGCCGCAAAGCGAATCACACCGCCTGTTAGCCAGGGTTGACGGAAGTAATCGCCAGGATTGCCGATAACGTACAGTGGAGCAAGTTCCACACCTGTAAAGTCTACTTTGTAACTTGCCGATGCGCGCATTCCTGAAGGTTGCCACCATGCAGGATCGACAACTGTTTCAACTTCGTCCATCGGCACAATACACATTTGCCAACTACCATCAGGTAGCGTTCCATTCACAAATGGACGTTCGACAAAACCACAACCCGAAGCAAAAGTTTTCGAGCCTTCTAGCCGATAATTGCCATTGTCTAACGGAATCACTTTGACACCATCAGCGGCTTCAGCATTCCAGACACCAAAGATTTTATGGCGATCGCGTGCGGCTTCCGCAAAAGCCTCAATTTGTTCGGGAGTGCCAAACGTGTTAATCAGTTGTAGCGCATTAACATGACCTTCATAAACGCGTCCAACAGATAAATTACCGCGACCTAATTGTTTAAGTAACAGCAATAAAGGTAGCGTTCCACCTGCTTGTATCCCTAACCCTAACCCGCCTAATTCGCGAGGTAATGGTGCGCTCAAGAGTTTTGCTTGCGCAATGAGTTCAAATTCCTTTGCGGGAAAGGCTCCATGACAATCTACCGTCGCAGCGTTAGCAAATGCAAAATCAGCGATATCGACAACCCGCGATAAAATTTCTGCAATTGCTGGCTCGTGCCAACTATCAGGGATAACGCTGAGTGAAAGTTGTGTAGTAATAATATCCTCCTTCAAGTCCTTGCCATAACCAAGAGCGCAAATCGTACAGCTAAAGGCTTTTTGGTATTTATTATCACTGTCGCACTACAACTTATGCTCATTCCTGAGGTAGAGCTTGTCAGTTTATAGTAGGGGTCAGAGATCAGAGGTCAGGGTTCAGGGAAATCACGACGAGCTTTTATATTGTCCTAACTCTTTTGACTAGGGCTATAACTAGCAGAAAAAATATTCTCCCTTGCACCTCTGTTCCCCTGCTCTAACTCACGGAGTCACTGGCGTCGTCGGTGGTGGAGAAGGCTGAGCCTCTGGTGGTACTGGGCTGACGGGTTCGGGAGTTGTTTGAATTGCAGGTGTTTGCCCTTCTGGGATAAACGTAGGAGAAAGATTTCCTATCGGATCGCTAGCATCGATACAGCTATCCATCGCTTGAACAGGCGTAAAATTAATTTCGCTGCGCAAACCAACAACGCATTCAGCAAAGCGTACTGGCAATAAGCTACGACCGCAGTAATCTAAAACATTCGCCGGTTGTTGTTCGCTCGTTTGGCTGATTCCGACGACACAAGTGGCTAAATCATCTTGACGGCGTACTTGTCTACACGTTGCCAGTGCATCGGTTGCGGCAATTTCTGTGCGCTGATCAATGCTTAAAACACAACTCGATAGCGATCGCGGATTGAGTGCTGCGGCACAAGCGTTAGCTGCGGCAATATCGGTAATACCAACACTCAAAAGACGGGCTGTACAAACACGAAAGCTATTGCGGTAAGAAGTTGTAATTGTTGCCGTAGCGCTAGGAACAGTAGACATGACGAGTGCTGCAACAGCTAAAGGAGTAGCAGCGACACGAATACGCTTTTTTTCTATTGCCATATCACCTTCACTTGAATTAGTATTTCAAAGCGATAAAATTTTATTTTCCGCTATATTAAAGCCCAGATGAGCATTTGATGGAGTTTAATTGACTCTTAATTTTGCCAATATGATTATTACAGATTTATAATGGTCAATTTGGGAGAAGTTTGACAAGGTAGTAAAGAGGAACCCATGTCCCGATACAGAGGACCAAGATTAAGAGTTGTTCGCCGCTTAGGAGAGTTACCAGGATTAACTCGTAAAAGCGCTCGTCGCTCATATCCACCAGGACAGCACGGACAAAACCGTAAGAAGCGTTCTGAATATGCTGTTCGTCTAGAAGAGAAGCAGAAGCTGCGTTTTAACTACGGTTTGACCGAAAAGCAGTTGTTACGTTACGTCCGCCGTGCTAGACGCGTGACTGGCTCAACAGGACAAGTTCTATTGCAACTATTAGAAATGCGGCTGGATAACACCGTTTTCCGTATGGGAATGGCTCCGACGATTCCTGCTGCACGGCAATTAGTGAATCACGGTCATATCACAGTTAACGGTCGAGTTGTCGATATTGCAAGTTATCAGTGTCGTCCTGGCGACGAGATTAAAGTCAGAGACCGCGAAGCTTCACGTAAGTTAGTAGAAAATAATCTACAATATCCAGGACTTGCGAACCTTCCTAGCCATTTAGAGTTTGATAAAAACAAGCTCGAAGGTAGAGTGAATAGTTTGGTTGAGCGCGAGTGGGTGGCGCTACAAGTTAACGAATTGTTGGTCGTTGAGTACTACTCACGACAAGCATAACGATTTTGGATTTTGGATTTTGGATTATTAGCCTAGCGAGTAAAGTTGCGGCTTAACAGGCTAAGTCCACCTTCGCGGACTAAAGAATCTTTTTATAAACCTACGAAGGTAGGTTTTGTTTGATAACTGCGGTTTCAACCGCTAGGTTTTCAATAATCGCAGTCAATCCAAAATCTGAAATTGAATTAACCTCCAATTTGTGACATTGTGCGGCTGTATGCGCCAGTTGTTCCTGATTCGCGTTGTTTAAAGTTGATTTCAGGTTTAATTGCGAGCAGTTGACGTACTTCTTTGCGTAACTGTGCCATGTCAGCACCAGCGCGTAAGGGCGTTTTGAGGTCGATTTGATGACCTTCATTGAGTAGGCACGGACGTAACCAGCCATCGGCAGAAAGCCGCATCCGGTTGCAGCGATCGCAAAAACATTCGGACATCTGACTAATAAATCCCAACGTCCCTTTCGCCCCAGGAATCTGAAAGACATCCGCAGGTCCACTACCACGTACTTGCGATTCTGTCAAGCCGAACGAATCGCGAATGCGTTGGCGGAGTTCTTCGGAAGCAATCCAGCCGCGATCGCCAAAAAGTTGCGAATTGCCAATTGGCATAAATTCAATAAAGCGGACGTGCCATTCACGGTCAATCGTTAAGGCAGCAAGGTCGAGAACTTCGTGGTCATTCACACCAGGAATGACCACGACATTCAGTTTTAAAGGATCAAAACCAACTTGATACGCACTTTGAATACCTTGCCAAACTTGTTGCCAGCGCGAACGACTGCGATTGCCAATAATTTGGTTAAAAGTGTCAGGATCGAGCGAATCTAGACTAATATTAATCCGCCGCAGTCCGACATCGTAAAGCGCTTGTGCCATACCCGCGAGCAAAAAACCATTAGTGGTCATCGCCAGGTCTTGAGTTTGAGGAAAAGCAGCGATCGCGCGGACAATTTCAATGACCCCAGGACGCAGTAACGGTTCGCCGCCCGTTAACCGAAACCGCGTAAAGCCAACGGGAATAAAGACTTCTTCAATTAAGCTGAGTAGTTCTGCATCAGTTAATAGCTGTTGCCGCAAAATATAATCTAACTCAGCACCTTCCGGCATACAGTACTGACACCGGAAGTTACAGCGGTCGATTAAGCTGATCCGGAGGTAGTCTACTGCATTCATAATGATTAGTGGCTAGTTGATAGTGGAAGAGTAGGAGTGTGAGAGTGTGGGAGAGACGAAAATGCTATTTTTCCTGCCTACCCGCCTATCCTCTTTCCTTTAGCTTGCTCAGATCTTATTCGCCTGACTCCTAATTCTTATTCTGAACGATCGCCAATTTCTCCAACAGGAACAGGTGCGAGTTGCGGTTGAAAGGGAAGCAAGTTGCGCAGAATCTTGAGAACTGATTGACTGCGTGGTTCGCGGACAAAAACAAGTGGCAAGAGCGCGATTAACCGGACGATAACCGAAAGCGCAAATAAGCCAGGTAAACCACCAATGATCGACAGTTGGGCGAGAAAGCCGCCTGTAGTTGTGCCAAAAGCGCCACAAACACCAGATATTGCTGCTGCGATCGCAAAGTATTTTGACGGGTGTTCGACAGGAGCAACTTCCATTTGAATATTATTGCTACATAAATCAATTGCTGCCCAAGTTCCACCACTAAAAATATGAATCAAGGGCAACCAAATCCAGCGCGACAGCGAATCACTACCAGCCCCCAACCAGAATATAGGTGTAATTGCGGCTAAAACACCGACAAGAATCAGCAAAGGACGATTGCCGATGCGATCTGCCATTTTGCCCCACAATACCAGCATCACAAGGTTCGCCCCTGCCGTCAAACTCGTGTAGGTTGTTACCCAGCTTAAATTAAGATGTAAATTATCTAACAGATACAAATTAAAAAACGGCGCACTCAAGTTAACTGCAAACGTCCACAAGCCAAAGTAAAGTAAAAACTTTAAAAAATTAGCATCTTGAAAAATACTGACTTGTAAACGCGAACTTTCATCCACAACGTTCAGATTCTCCGCCGCTTTTGCTTTAGCGCGATACGAAGCAGCATCTCTCGGTTGTAGCGGATTAACATCTGCCATAAAAAACTGGCATCCCATGCTAATTAATCCAGCCACGATACCTAAAAACAGCACGATGCCATAACCTTGAATACTGCTATGAGGCCATGCAGAAACTGCAAAACCAAAGATGGGTACGCTAAGTAATGTTGTCAGGCTGCTGGCACTGTTACGAAAGCCAAAGTAACGTCCGCGCAGGCGATGGGGAACTAGCGCTGCCATCCAGCTTACCCACGACGAACCACCTAAGGCATTCAGGATATGCGTTACTAGCACCATGCCTAACGTCCAGCTAACAAGTTGATGTAGATTGGCTCCTGACCAACATACCCAACCAATTCCGACAACTAAAATTAACCATAGTAGCCGAGATACGCCAAAAATACATAAGCAATAGTTATGGCGACTTGTGGTTCTGTCGGCAAAGTAAGCTCCTAAAGGCTGTAGCAAATTGACTACCATCGGAATCGACGAAAGCATCCCAATCTCTACAGAACTTGCCCCCAGTTGTAAAAGAAAATTGGTGAGCAAGACGCCACTGGTAATACTAGAGAATATTGCTGCAAAGATTCCATCAATCGTTGATGCTCTAAGGCTTGTCCGAATTTCTTGCGGCGAAATTTTAGGCGGTAGTTCGCTGGGTGATACCGCTATCGCGTGATGGTGTTCTCTAATTTCTATGGTGGGAGGAGAGATGGTTTCCACTAGGCATTATCCAAGTTTGAGAGCAGCTTTGGGCTTAGCCAACTACACAACAGAGGCAGTGTAGCAAGATACGTTTCTCAATCTATTGAAACAAAAAATAAAGATAATATTCTCTCTGTCGTTGGTTACAATTACAAATCTTTGGAAGAAAGGAAGAGGTTAGGGTAATTAGGAATAAAGTTCTACTTACTCACTGCTAGTTGTGATTGTTTATGAATTCTGGTGAAATTCGTTCTGGATACACGTTGCCGGTGTTTGCTTGTGCGGCGGCGATCGCTGCTTTGCATTGGCTACACAAAAAGCAAGGTACAACATCAGTTGACGTCAATCTCATTCATCCCGCAGAAACCGTAGAAATTCCGATTGAACAAGTTTCAGGAATTGCGCAAGGTGCGTTGGCAATTACGCGCAGCGACCCTGGTGATAACCTTGATTTAACTCGGAATACGCCAATTTGGGCATTGGTAGAACCGCGCGAGGAAGGGCAAGCGCTCATCATCCAAGGTGGTGAAGGAATTGGCAAGCTGAGTGCGACAGGAGAAGCGGCGATTTATAGCTATGCACAGCAATTGATCCAGGAGAACTTAACGCAGTTGCTACAACCAGGCGAAAAAATCACCGTGACGATTATTCTCCCTGAAGGAAGACAATTAGCCGAGCGGACGTCGAATGCTGCGTTTGGTGTTGTTGAAGGACTCTCTTTGTTAGGAACGAGTGGAATTGCCCAACCATTAAGCGCTCCTGGGCAACTCGAAGCCTTTCGCGAGGAATTACAAGCTAAACGTCATTTTCATTGTTTGGTGTTCTGTATCGGGGAAAATGGCTTGGATTTAGCAACACAAATGGGAATTGAATCTAAGCGATTAGTGAAAACTGCGAATTGGCTTGGACCTTTACTTGTGGAAGCTGCGGTACAACAAGTAGACGCAATTTTACTCTTTGGCTATCACGGTAAGCTAATGAAACTTGCGGGAGGAATTTTTCACACACATCACCACCTTGCAGATGGACGTCGGGAAATTCTCACAGCGTATGCAGCAAATGTTGGTTTACCGACACCAGTGCTACAAACTTTATTTACAAGTTCCACAGCAGAAGCTGCACTGAAGTATTTGCGAGAAGTGGACGTACAAGAAGGCAGCAACTGGGTAAATACTGTGTATAGTGCGATCGCCCACAGTATTGATCGCCGCGCTCAAGAATATATTTTTAAGCAAAGCACTCGCCAACTTCAGGTTGGTTCAGTATTATTTGACCGCGATCGCCAAATCATCGTCAAAAGTGAAATAGGTTCCACTTTGCTCGCCCATTTGTGTTAACTTAAGAAAAATATATATTAAATACCAATAAATAGCTTTTTAGGGATCTATCGCCTGGTAGGTGTTTAATAGTACGTACTACCAAGATAGAAATTTTTAACCTTTGCCGCTGCAAACCTTCTCCATCGGGACTCCATCTGTGACTATCCAGACACAAACACCGCCTCAAACGACTTCAAAGCAGCTGGATCGCCAAATGATCGTCATCTTGGACTTCGGCTCTCAATACTCTGAACTCATCGCCCGTCGCATTCGGGAAACGCAAGTATATTCAGAGGTGGTTTCCTATCGCACGACTGTTGAACAACTACAGCAACTCAACCCTAAGGGAATTATCCTTTCAGGAGGACCTAATTCAGTCTACGACGTCGGCGCTCCGCAATGCGATCCCCAAATTTGGGAGTTGGGTATTCCGATTCTGGGTGTTTGTTACGGAATGCAGTTGATGGTGAATCAACTCGGTGGAAATGTCGTGCGTGCTGAACGGGGTGAGTATGGCAAAGCCTCACTTTTGATTGACGATCCGACTGATTTACTGACAAACGTCGAAGATGGCACAATCATGTGGATGAGTCACGGAGACTCGTGTACCGCATTGCCAGAAGGGTTTGAGGTTTTAGCACACACAGAAAATACTTCTTGTGCAGCGATCGCGCACCACGAGAAAAAACTTTATGGCGTACAGTTTCATCCAGAAGTTGTGCATTCGTTGGGTGGAATGGCGTTGATTCGGAATTTTGTCTATCACATTTGCGACTGCGAACCAACGTGGACGACGGAAGCTTTTGTTGATGAAGCAATTCGCGAAATTCGTGCCAAAGTAGGTGATAAGCGGGTCTTACTTGCGCTTTCTGGTGGTGTCGATTCTTCAACGTTAGCGTTTTTACTTCATAAAGCAATTGGCGATCAGTTGACGTGTGTATTCATTGACCAAGGCTTTATGCGTAAGCTAGAGCCAGAACGGTTAGTCAAGTTATTTCAAGAACAGTTTCACATACCAGTGGAGTATGTTAAGGCGCGCGATCGCTTTTTGGCGGCGATCGCTGGTGTCACCGATCCTGAAGAAAAACGCCGCCGCATCGGACACGAATTTATTAAAGCCTTTGAAGATGCTTCCAAGCGCTTAGGACCTTTTGATTATCTAGCCCAAGGAACTTTGTATCCTGATGTGATTGAATCGGCGGATACCAATGTTGATCCGAAAACGGGGGAACGTGTCGCAGTCAAAATCAAGAGTCACCATAACGTCGGCGGCTTACCCAAAGACTTACGCTTTAAGCTTGTCGAACCACTGCGGAAATTATTTAAAGATGAAGTGCGTAAAGTTGGGCGTTCAATTGGTTTACCTGATGAAATTGTACAACGACAGCCATTTCCAGGTCCAGGCTTAGCCATTCGGATTTTAGGCGAAGTGACAGAAGAGCGTTTAGAAATTTTACGCGATGCCGATTTAATTGTCCGTCAGGAAATTAACCGTAACGGTATCTACAATCAACTGTGGCAAGCGTTTGCAGTATTGTTACCAATTCGTAGCGTTGGCGTGATGGGCGATCAGCGTACTTATGCGTATCCCATAGTTTTACGTTTAGTTTCCAGCGAAGATGGGATGACTGCGGATTGGGCGCGGGTTCCATATGACTTATTAGAGACGATTTCTAACCGCATTGTCAACGAAGTTCGCGGCGTGAATCGCGTCGTTTACGACATTACTTCCAAGCCACCAGGAACGATTGAGTGGGAGTAGTTTATTAAATTATAAATCGTAAAAATGACCTTATCATTACCATTGGTAGGTCAGAATGTTTGATTGCTTGGATGCTTGCAAAAATAAGGTTTTTGACTTAATAAATTCTCTCAATACTGTTTAAAAAAGCCTGGGGCATCCTGATTTCATATCATATAGATCTTACTAACGCTTAAACTTAATAGTACTTAATTTCTCAAAAATAATATAAGTACCAGCAAAATAGTTATAGCAAAAAATTGTTTATTTATTATTCTGTAAAAATTAATTTTAGGTTGCAAAAATCAGGAGCTAAAACGGAAGAATTGCTGAAATTATGCAGTTTAGCCATCTAAATCCTGCTAATAAATATATAAGTAAATATGCACTCTAGTCAGCTAAATGTTGGAATTAGTCTGCGCTATGCTGAGCTTAGAAATATTTCAGTTTCTTATTAAGACTTTGCTGCGATTAAGTTTTAGTCAGCAAGTAGCTTATTTTACAAAAAACATCGAGGTATTTAAGAGAAACACCACTTATGATGCGAGCAATTACAATTTATCGGTCTGTAGTCAGCACAATGTTTGCATTGACGCTGGGGGTAATGCAGCAGATACCTGCGGCGATCGCCTGTACTCGTGTTGTTTATCTTGGACCAAACAATACGATTTTTACTGCACGCACTATGGATTGGAAAAGTGAAATGCCAACCAACCTTTGGGTTTTCCCACGTGGTGTAGAGCGTAATGGTATTGCTGGTTCAAACTCAATTGTATGGACTGCCAAATATGGTAGTGTCATTGCATCGGGCTTTGATGCTGGCACAGCAGACGGTATGAACGAGAAGGGCTTAGTTGCCAACCTACTTTATCTTGTGGAGTCAGAGTATGTTACTCCAACAAGAAATGACCAGCGTAAACCCCTATCAATTTCCCTATGGGCACAGTACTTCCTCGACAACTACGCCACTGTTGCGGAAGCCGTGCAAGCGATGCGCCAGGAACCCTTTTATGTCGTTACGACAATGACTCCAGACGGACAACCTGGGCAGTTGCACTTGTCTATCTCGGATGCTACTGGTGACTCAGCCATTTTTGAATATGTAGATGGAAAACTTCAGATTCACCACAACCGTAATTATCAGGTGATGACCAACTCGCCGATCTACGAACAGCAGCTTGCTCTCAATGATTATTGGGAAGCGATTGGTGGACTGACAATGTTACCAGGAACGAATCGTGCTGCCGATCGCTTTGTGCGTGCTTCATTTTATATCAAAGCAATTCCACAAACGGCTGACATTAATGAGGCAACTGCTAGTGTTTTTTCGGTCATTCGCAATGTATCTGTTCCTAGAGGAATTTCCACGCCTGGACAGCCCAATATTGCCTCAACACTCTGGCGTACGGTTGCAGATCACAAAAGTAAGCGCTATTTCTTTGAATCAACGCGCAGTCCTAATGTATTCTGGGTAAATCTGTCCGATCTCAATTTTACGAAAGGCGCACCAACGATGAAACTGACACTCACAAACGGTGCTGTTTATGCAGGGAATGTAGCAGCAAAATTTCAACCGACTAAACCTTTTGCTTTTCTGCCATCAGTAAAAAACTAAATGTAGCTATGTTAATCTTCACATAATCTTACAAAAAGAAGAGTATTCTGTGGGCGATCTTTTAATAGGGGTATTGCATTTGTAGCGATCGCCTTCTCTAGCTTCTTGGTTTTAGCAATTGAGTCATTCGCCACGACAAAGCTAACCCAACTATAGAGTTAAAGATTTGAGCAACTGCGTGGGAGTATTGCATACTATGAGATGTAGCAGTGTCTAGATTCTCCGCCCAATACATAATTATGTATGACGACATTGCGAGTCTTTATCATCTTGTATACCCCGACTGGAATGAAGCTATCAAACAGCAGGGTTCTGCACTAAACGGTGTCGTTAGCAATTTCTTAGGTTCAGTACCACTATCGATTCTGGATGTTTCCTGCGGTATTGGAACGCAAGCCCTAGGACTCGCAGCTTTAGGACATAACGTTACAGCATCTGATTTATCAGCAGCAGCGGTTGCACGGGCGCACAAAGAAGCGCTGTCACGCGGACTCGAAATGACATTCAAAGTAGCAGATATGCGTCAGTGTGCCCAAATGCATGGTTCTGGATTTGATGTCGTATTAAGCGCCGATAACTCTTTACCACATCTTCCTGGAGATGAGATTCGCGTTGCACTTCAGGGTTTCTACCAGTGTTTGCGGCACGATGGAGTCGCTATTGTGAGCTTGCGCGAGTATCTTGAAGATGAGGACCGATCGTCTCCGCAAATGTGGTCGTATGGGTTTCGTTATGACGGCAGCGATCGCTACTTTGTATTTCAAACTCGTGATTGGAATGACGATGCTTACGACGTTGCAATGTATTTTGTGCGTGAAGTAAAGCAAGGTACTCCTGCTAGTGTTACTGCTGGCTTATCTCGTTATTATGCGATTACTATAGAGCGGCTAATGTTTCTATTTAGAGACGTAGGCTTTACCGATGTCCAACGTTTAGACGGAATACTGCATCAACCAATCGTCTTGGGTCGCCGTAGTGCCGCATAATCAGTTAATATTCTAGAGCAAGATGTTGGATAGAAAAATGCTTGATAGCACCAAGCGATATACGGAAAAATTCTGGATAATATACAAATAGCAGCGTAAAAAAGAAGTTTTCTGTATATTCTGATAGCAAAGGAGTGTAACGCTTACATATCTTTATGTAGAAAAAGATTACATACAAACTTTTCCTATACTAAATAGTAGTTAGATAGCAGAACCCAGAATTGATTGAGCGTAGAGTCTAATTTCGACCATGACACCACAATGGCTTGAGCAACTCGTCCAAAAGATCCAATATCTTCAATCAATTATGGAAGATGTCGCAACTGGTCAGGCGCGAATCCAAGATGCGGACGACGAGTATAAACGACTCTACATGGAGGTAAGTTCAGAGTTAGAATCCCTCCAAGAAGAAGGGTTCAACATTAGCAATCCAAATTCTTTCAGATCGCTTTGGGATTGGTAGAATTACTGGTCTAGTAATCTTGACAGCTATGCTTCGCGTAGGCAGTATATTCGTGAACTATATGCGAAAGTTCTCACTCCTCTTGAAGACACTCTCTACAAACATCGTAAGAATTCGATATCAGTTGAGGATTTGATTGATGATCTTTAACGTCGATTAAATCATACTACTTCTGAAATACAGAGTAGCTTTAAGTTGGCGTTTGATGATCTTTATCCCCAAATTGTTCAAAGATGTCGGCAACTTTTTGAAACTGGTCAGTATGATAACGCAATCTTTGACGCGATGAAAACGGTTGAAGAAGAGATCCGTAGCAGAGCAGGTGCAACTCCTACTGATTTGGGAGTAAATCTTGTTTCTAAGGTTATGAATCCCAACCAACCCAAACTGATCTTTAGTTCCGTTAGTGCTGAACAAGAAGCTGCTCACTCGATATATAGAGGCGCAATTGCCAGTTTCAAGAATCCACTCAGCCATCGATTTCTAAACAATTGTGACCCAATCAAGACTTTTGAAATCCTCAGTTTTGCCAGTTTGCTAATGCGTATGCTTGATGATGCAACTGTCGCACCGTCAAATACAACTACTGTATAACAAATCATTAGAGCCGAAGGTGCGAGAGGCTATTGGGTAGGATCGAGATGATGTTTGCGTGCGTTGGCTTAATTTGGGCGTTAGACTGCCAGACCTGGCTTGGGGCGCAGTTGAAAGCGTATATGTGGGTAACAATGCTTAAGTAAGTGAAAGACCTCTGCCACGGCATGATTGGAAGATTGTTAAAGGGAGCGATCGCACCCGTAGACAGAAGCGCGGGTTAAAGCATGGTCGGAAAGGCTTTAGTCGAAGAGTGCTTATTCTTTGGCTTTTGTTGGAAAGGGCTGTAGGGATAAAATTCAAGAAGTTATGGATTTGTCTCTGGCACGCAGGAAACTTAAAATAGGCGGTAGGTGGAGTGAGTGACCGGAATGCCTACTGCTGCTCAACTAGAGAGTTTATATCGGGTCAGCTACCAACTGACTTACATCATGCTTCAGCCGATTTATCTCATTTGTGTTGATAATCGAACTCGTAACATATACATACTAGCTGGCTATAACGAAGAGCTTGAGTTTCAAATCTTGCCTACTGGGGAGCTTTTTGATGAACAGAGTTGACTATAATTCAATGTCTGATGAGGAATTAAAGCAGTATTTTCTCAAACATCGTGGGGATCGAGATGCTTTTCAAGCATACTTAGACAGAATCAATCAGCGTCCGCGTAGAATTATTGCAAGTCCCAGCGATCCCGATTTTGATGAGAAAGTTCAAGCAGCAATTCGCCAAAAGCTAGAAGCGGCAAGAAGTGACATCGATCAGCAATCTAACACTGTGTTGAAACCGACCGATAAAGATTGATCTGTGCAAGTTGAAGGTTATCTACAGTGGTTCAGTATTTGCCATTACAAAGTATTCTAAATTCTCTTTTGAGTTAGAGTGTGAAGACATTCCGTTAGAAACTCATGTTTTTAGGGTATTGGTGGAAACTTTGTAGATATGTTGGTAATGTAAGCTCAATGTATGAACCATTTTATAAATTTATCCAACAGCTTTCGCCTGACTTTAAAGTGGATGTTGTGCGTATTGAACCGCTGCTCAAGTCAAAATTAATTTATAAGGGAGAATTTCTGTTTCGGGAAAATGATATTTGTGAATTTGTTGGCTTCACACTAAAAGGTTTTCTGAGAACCTTTTTTATAAAAGATGGAAAAGAATATACTCTATTTTTTCACCCTGAACACCGATCAGTAGGTGATTATGAAAGTTTTCGCAAACAAAAACCTGCGTGTTTCTCATGTCAGGCTATTGAAGATTCAGAAGTTTTGCTCGTCAACCATCAAGTACTTAATGCTTTTGAAGAATTACCAGACGGTCAAAAATTATTGAGACTTCATGCAGAGAATCTCGCGTTTATGCTACGAGACAAATTGCTTTCTCTTTTTAGAGATTCGCCAGAACAGCGCTATCTAGACCTAATTCAAACGGAACCAGAGTTGCAGCGTATTCCTCAATATTATTTAGCATCGTATCTTGGTATTGAGCCTGAATCACTAAGCCGATTGAAACGGAGAATTTACCAGAAAAGAAATTCTTAACTCAAGTCAATGCGAGTTATGGGCTTTGCCAAGTAAATTTGCAGCAGGATATTTCAAAAAGAGCTTACGATGTCATTAGAACAGAATAAATCAATTGTCCTACAAGCCTATGAAGCTTTTGATCGCGGAGATATCGAAACAGGTAAAGCGTTAATCGCTTCGGATATCACTGGCTGCGTAATGGGGAGTTACACACTTAAGGGGGCTGATGCTTTCTTCGAGTATGCGCTAAAAATGCGTGATGCTTTTCCTGATGGTCGCCACACGTTTGAAGATGCGATCGCTGAAGATGATAAAGTCGTTACGCGTGGAATGTTCAGTGGAACTCATTTGGCAGAAATTATGGGTGTTCCTCCAACAGGAAAACAGGTGACATTTTCAGTCGTTCATATCGATCGCGTCGTCAATGGTCAAGTTGTGGAACATTGGGGGCAAGCTGATGTGATGGCTTTAATGCAACAGTTAGGTATAGTGAACTCTCCTGCATTACGTGCAAGTTAATTCTTAAGCAGCGATCGCAGACACCCTCTCACTGAAGTAGTCCACGCACCATCTAAACTTTGTTTAGCGGCGAATTCATTTCTCAAGTTTATGATTTAGCTTCATAGCTGATGCGATCGCTTTGATAATCCGGCGGTTCAATATGAATAGAAATGCGTACAGGGCTAAATTTTTCTATGAGCTTAGCTTCAACTTCTTCAGTTATTTTATGCGCTGTTTCTACGTCTATTGCATCAACGATTAAATGCATTTCAATAAAAACTTGTCGCCCGACAACGCCTCTTGAGGCAATATCGTGACAGTTAATGACACCAGGAACTTGCATGACAAGTTTATAAATTGCTTCGGGTGCGATCGCCATTTCATCGACAAGCCAAGGTAGATTTTCTTTGAGTACTGACCAACCACTTTTAAAGACGAGTAACGCTACCGGAAAAGCTAAAATTACATCCAACCATTGCAGTTGTGGCAAGTTTAAAACGTTTCCTTGCCATATCCCAACTAATCCAGCAAGTACAGTAATCGTTACCCAAACATCGCTCATTGTATGCTTGGCGTCAGCAATTAAAATTGGACTACCTACGCGTTGACCGACGGTACGTTCGTAGAAGGCAACAAAGATATTAACACCGAGTACAATTAGCAGTAACCATAATTCTGACGAGGATATCCTTACAGGTTCACCCTCATTGAGAATTCGCTCAATCGCACTCTGAAGAATTTCAAAGCAAGCAATACCTAAAAACGCAGCAATTCCTAACGCACCTACAGCTTCAAATTTGAGATGTCCGTAAGGGTGGTCGCGATCGGGTTGAGGTGACGAAAAACGACTGGCAATTAGTCCTAAGATATTATTAGCGCCATCTGTCACGCTATGTAATGCATCAGCCTGTAAGCTTAGGGAACCACTCCACCAACCCACGACAGCTTTTAATGTCATTACGAATAGATTGAGTATCAGCGTGATGAGTAACACCTTTTGCACCGTTGCACGGCGATCTCTAACCATATAATTTTTCTCATTTCATTTTGGCTAGAAAACTGCTTGATATACGCACAAACCACCTGAGGAAATGCAGCATAACAGGTAACATAAAGTAGCACGTTTCGATAATTTACGCTTATGTCCTCTAAGCTGACTTTGAACTTGGTTGAGGGTTCAGTCTCTTTTAGTTTTTCTCCAGAAGCTGCGCGCGAGTTACAAAGTGCGATCGCCCAATTGATGCAAAGTCTCAAAGCTGTTAGTACTAAAATGACTCCTGGTGCTAAAGCGACTCCGCAACAGTCTTTGGAGTATCGTTATACGGGTGAAGTCTTTCTAGAGATTTTTTGTAATCCTAATATCTGGGCGACACCTTTTGCCGCTAAAGTGTTGATTACGCTGCGCGATGCGCATATTCGTCTTACGACTGAAGCTGAACTGACTCGCATTAGCGAAGACCTCAACCTCTATTTGGAACAGGTTAGTTAAAGCCTAACGGTTGCGATCGCTAGTTCTACTAAAACTTGTCAAATAAAAAATTGCTTTGCCTTAAGCAAAACAATCTATCAACTGATGAATAGCTATAACAAGTCTCAGTGATTGTCAGGTGGGGTAGAACTTGGTAATAGGATGTAAATGGCTTATGTGCTAAATGAATTTGTTATATAACTTCGCTTGTAGGTTAGCGATCGCCACATCAAATTGACTCTTTTAGCCAAAGGACAGACAACTTAATCGTTGTCCCATTCCTCGTGACCTAGAAGATCGCCAATGCGATCGCGTAGCAGGAAATCGCATTTTTCTAGTTCTCCTTCCAGACAAACCCATTCGCGGGGCGGAATGAATTGGCACAATGTGTAGATTGGTTGTTGACGGCTGATCACTCCTTTTTGCACCAGACGACGCACCTCGTCTTGAATCACGTCTAACGAGTACCGAACAGGTGGCAATGTATTCACACTCATGATTTTTGACCCAGAAATAGTTGGGAATATAGTATTCAAAGCATTAAGTCAGACTAGCTAATGATCTTTATTGTAATTTTGCTATTTGTAGTTTGCTATACTGAACTTTTTTTATTTTCATCCTTTCCTTTCTACTATAATATTAATAAATATTGCTGGAGTCAAGAAAACGTGACAATTTCACCTATAAAGTTATTGAGGTAAAACGATAGATAAGTTTGATTGACAATACTGTTGACAAGTATTGACCTAATAGTCATTCTGGCTATTCTATCTATAGGTGAGGAAGCATTATCAAAAATTTCTATCTTTCGATAGAAAGCTTTATACATTGAATAAAGTATTCATAATTGTTAATTGAGCCGCAGGCATTTGCCCATAAGAAAATAAACAAGGTACGGTTGTGGGTAAGCCTGGCATAAACTCTTCAACTATGTAGGGACTACCGTAGACGATTAAGGCTTGCAAATTTCCTAATTGTAATAATCGCTTAAACAAATCCTGGGCTACTTGCGTTAAACCGGCGCTACCTCGAAACGGATTACCACGGATAAATAACTGTAACAAGGTGGCTTGACGGCAATCAAAATCTGTGGCTGAAGTATGACAATCAACAATTTCAGTTGTATAACCAAACCGTTTTGGCAGCGCGATCGCAGGACTAATTTCACTTAAAAAATGACAGTTAAGTAGATTATCAACAACAATTAAGTTACGTAGATTATCTGAAGGAGAGTCGGTGCGGATTGGCACAGAACCAGAGACAACCTGCGTTTCGCGCACAATCGCGTTCACTGCGGCTACTGCTGAAGGTTGTGCTAATTCGGACAATCGGGGAGTGGCATACTCAATTTGTTGCTTAGCGTGCCAAATCCGTTCTACAGAAGCACGAATTCGATCTTCAGAAACGCGATCGCGTGCAACTGCTTCGCATACGGCTTGAATTGCGGCTTCGGGTTCGAGAGGCATTAATAAAATATCTGCGCCGGCTTCTACGGCTAAAACGGCGGCTTCTTCGGTTCCGTAGCGGTTAGCGATCGCGCCCATAATTAACGCATCAGTGACAATTAATCCGTCAAATCCTAACTGTTTGCGCAATTGTTGCGTTAAGATTTTTTGCGAGAGTGTCGCGGGGTATTCGCTATCCCAAGCGGGAATCAACAGATGTGCGCTCATCACTGCATCAACGCCAGCGGCGATCGCAGCTTGAAATGGTGGTAATTCAATTTTTGCTAATCTTTCAGGCGAATGTGGCAGTATGGGTAAATCGAGATGCGAATCTGTGGCGGTGTCGCCGTGTCCTGGAAAATGCTTGGCGGCGGTAAGTACGGAGAATTTTTTAGCGCCTTGAAGAAAAGCTGTCGATAAATGACTGACAATTTCTGGAGTTTCGCCAAACGCGCGAACGTTAATGACAGGGTTTGCTGGATTGTTATTGACATCCACGACTGGCGCTAATACCCAATTAATGCCGATTGCTAACGCTTCTTGTGCGGTGACAGCACCCATTTGCGATGCGTATTGTATGGCACGTGCGAGATCTCGTTGGGCGATCGCACTCAGCGCCATGGGCGGCGGAAACTCCGTTGCACCCGAAAATCTTTGTCCTACACCTTCTTCAATATCGGCGGCGATCAGTAAAGGAAATTTTGCCCAAGTTTGCAGTTGTTGCGATCGTAGCGCGATTTCTCCAGCACTGCCCCCTAACAAAATAACGCCACCTACGCCAAGTTGTTCTAGCCAATATTGCAACTTGACTGCGGGCGGTTCCCACTGCGGATACTGAATTTGGTGATCGAACAAATAGCCAGAAGCCCGAACAACAACCATTTGAGCAACTTGTTCGGCAAGCGAAAGGCTATTGATATCAGGAAGCGATCGCATTACGGTAAATACTGCTAATGTGTATGCTGTAGCTTATTTTAAAAGCCATTAGCAGTTAACGTTTATTCATCATCATCAAATTCATCAACATCTTCGATTGCGACTGCATCATCAATTTGACGATTTTGATTAAGCTGATTGATTAGCGATAAAACTCTGTTACCGCGCTCAATTGAACGATCTTCTTGAAAGACAATTTCTGGAGTTCGCCGTAAGCGAACTCTTTGCCCTAATTCACTACGGATGTATCCAGTTGCGGATTTTAAGCCTGCCATTGTTTCTGCTCGTGCTTCATCAGTACCGTAGATACTGACAAAGATTTTGGCGTGTTGAAGATCGCCTGAAACATCAACGTCTGTGACACTCACCATTCCTGCTCCCACGCGATCGTCTTTGATGTCGTGGAGTAGCATTTGGCTGACTTCGCGTTTGATTAATTCGGCAACGCGAGAAACGCGACGACTAGTAGCCATTTAGTTTCTACTTCCTCACTCTAAATGTTGTCTTTACTTATTCTTCCTCGCGCGCGCTTAAATGGGATCTATCCCTAGCATGGCACGCAGCGTAAACGTGACGAAAACAACCATCCCAATGAATACGCCAATGAGTGCGATCGCGGTGACTGGGCGCTTAAATAACGGTGCTAACGGTGCAAATGCGTTTAAAAATACCCCTAGAATAATCGTAATAAAATAGCGGGGGTAGCGCGAGATGTTTTGCCAAAATCCATCAAACATCTTATGTTATTGATATATTTTTTGAGGTTTTCTTATGTGTTTAATATTATATAACAGTTGTTTTTGATTATGAAGTATTATTTTTTAACAAATCACATTGGCGTAGCTTTCCCGCAAGGTAGGCGCAAAGTTCACAAAGAGTGGAGAAAGAGAGGAATTTATCATTTTTCTATTTGTATTAAATAACTAAAATATTCTGTACAATTGAATTGGGTTTCATGTTTAAGTTGCGTTTTTGTTAATGTTAACTCAAGAGCCTAGTTACCCAAAACCATTTTTGAAGTGGGCGGGTGGTAAAACTAAGTTAATTCAGCAATATGTCTCTTTGTTTCCACAAAAGTTTATCAACTACTATGAGCCTTTTTTAGGAGGCGGTGCTGTCTTTTTTTATTTGTATAATAATTACGCATTGAGTTCAGCGTTTCTCTCAGATATTAATCCTGAGCTAATTAACACGTATCTATGTATAAAACATGATGTTGAATCTGTTATTTCTTTATTAGAGCAGCATAGGAGAAAACACAATCAGGAATACTACTATTATATGCGCTCTTATATTACCGAGAATTCTGTAGAGAGAGCCGCACGATTAATTTATTTAAATAGAACTTGCTTTAATGGCTTATATCGTGAAAATTCTAAAGGTGAATTCAATGTGCCGATGGGAAAATACAAAAATCCGCAAATCTGTCATTCGGAATTATTGCGTGCTGTGGCAAAAGCATTACAAGTAGCTCAAATAGAAGTCAGACCGTTTGAAACAGTTTTGAGTTATGCTAAAAGCCCTGAAGATTTTGTATATTTCGATCCTCCTTATTATCCGCTAAGTCAAACTAGCAACTTTACTGCTTACAGTCGCGATGCTTTTAATGAAGACGATCAGATTAAACTGAAAAATGTCTGTGTGGAGTTAGCGCAAAGAGGGGTAAAAATAATGCAATCCAATTCGGATTGTCCTTTTATCAGAGAACTCTACAAAGATTTTAAAATTTATGAAATTCAAGCTGCTAGAGCAATTAACTCAAATGCCACCAAACGGGGGAAAATTTCAGAAGTATTAATTACTACATAATAGGTATTTTGATCAGCCTATGTTGGGGCTGAATAACAAGTAATTATAATTGAACTACACCGCGATCAAAAACTTTGTTTTTAGTATCAATGGCAGAAATTTCGATGCGATCGCGATACACTTCGTACGCTGCGAAGCTAAGTTTTTCAGCAGAATGTTCTGTCCATTCCGAACGTCCTACGGGGCGAACTCCAGCACCAGCACCACAAGTTAAATAAGTTGTACCATTAATTTCACGAGTACGTTCATAATCGTGATCGTGTCCGTTAATGTATAATTGCACGTTGTGTTTTTGAAAAAGCGGAGTTAATTCTTTGATTAACTTTTGATTTTCGCCATAATGACCAGAAGAATAAATCTGGTGATGTCCAAAGACAATTTTCCAAGGTGCATCACTGCGACTGAGTTCGGTTTCTAGCCAAGGTAATTGTGATGTCCAATCAGCATTATTATTAGTATCTAAAGCAAAAAAATGCACGGCATCACGCCGGAAGGTGTAATAGCGCCCTTGCATATTAAACCCTGGATACTTGACTTGCGGATCGCCATTTGCGGTGCGAATATCGTGATTTCCTAAACACGCACGAAATTTAACGCCTTGTTTTAATAAAGGTTCATATGGGCGTTCAAAAACTGCGCCTATTTTTTCGATTTCGCCATCATTGTAAATATTATCTCCAGCTAAAATGGCTAAATCGAAAACATTTTGTTTGTGGTATTGTGTCATTGCTTGCGCAACTGCGTATTGACCTTTGGCTCCGGTTCCTGTGTCAGCTAGCGAAACAAATCGTAAAATTGGTGCGGATGTAAGCGGTTGAGTTTGAGACACTAAGTTGAGATTAGGGTTGCGTTGGTGAAGCCTACACGAAGTGTATTCGCTGCTGTGACGCTGAATTTTACTCAAGAAAGCTAAACCAAAACCACTAATACCACTGAGAAAGACAAACTGACGACGCTTGAGGGGCATACTTTACACCATTGGGAAATCAAACCTCACAATGATAGATTAAGGCTGAGTAGGCAGCAACGTCATAGTGCGACTTAATTGATGTGTAATCTACTGCCTGAGTATGGATTGATGTCACAACCACCCAATTCGCAACCGCCATCTTCGCAACCACACAGCGCAAATCCAGGGTTTGTCAAAAAACAGAGTGTGAGGATTCTGCGGGGAACAATTAATATTTTAGAAAAATTGGTAACAAAACTTGAAGCTGAACCAACAGCACCGACGACGCCAGTTTGGGAGCAACTACAACGCGGATGGAGTCAAGTTTTAGCTACAATTCGTAATCTTTTACCTAGAAATACTTCAATATCCGATTCAGCGCTGACAGGTATTATTGCTGGAGTTGTTGTGCTTTTAGTAGGAACAACAGCCTTTTTCTTATCACCCAAATCATCGCCACCTGAAGTTGCGGAAATACCACCGAGTGTTGTTCAAAAAGAGCCAGAATTACTGCAACCAATTACCGAACCAGCACCAGAAGAACTTGAGCCGATAATACCACCATTGGCGACACCAGAATCGCCGCAGCCAAGTGCGGAATCACCACCAGAAGAACCTGAAATTCCTGCACCATCAGAATTAGTTGCACCAGAATCACCGCAACCAGTTACAGAAATTCCTTCGCCTGTGCTTCCAGAAAGTACTTCTGAGCCAATGATGGAACCGATGCTCCCTGTTGTAGAACCTACGCCCGAACAGAGTTTAATTGCAGCAATTGAAAAACAAGTTGCGCAAGTGAGCGATCGCTATGGTGAGGGGATTATTGAATCGCTGCAAGCCAATTTTCCGGCGAATAGTCTCACGGTGACGTTAAAAACTGATTGGTACAACCTAGAACCATCCGAACAAGACAAATTAACTGCACAAATGTTTGAGCGAGCCAAGGAACTCGATTTTATCTATTTAGAAGTTATCGATCCCCAAGGCAATTTACTCGCACGTAGCCCAGTGATTGGGGAAAATATGGTGATTTTGAAACGCAAAGGATGAAATAAGAGTAGAGGTGCAGAGGAAGCAGAGGAGTTAAGAAAATTCTATAAACTCAAAACTCATTACTAGCCACTAGCCCCTAACTAATCGCCGATCGATATGCCTTTACCAAATAATCAATTCCTGTGATGGCTGTTCCGACAACGACGGCGTAGGCTCCGAGATCGAGTGCTTGGCGTGCCATTTGAGGAGAAGAAATACCGCCTTCACAAATTACTGGAACTGCGAGTTTTTCTACCATTTGCGTTAACAGTTCCAAGCCAGGTGGAGATAGGTGCGCAGTTTCTTGCGTGTAGCCGTAGAGCGTCGTTCCGACAATATCTGCACCCGCAGCAACCGCCGCGATCGCTGATTCAATCGTATCGACATCTGCCATGACAGGTTTACCAAGTTCGTGGTGAATTTGTTGAATTAAAGAAGTCAGCGTTTCTCCCTCTGGGCGCTGGCGTTGTGTAGCGTCAATAGCGATAATATCGGCTCCGGCTTGCGCGATCGCGACTGCATGGTGAAACTGTGGCGTTATGTATACGTCATAGCCTAAAATTTGTTGTTTCCACAACCCAATGATGGGTACTGTACAGCGCTGTTTGACTGCACTCACGTGTGCAGGTGTATCAATTCTGACGCTTACGGCTCCTTGATTCTCCGCCGCTTGTGCGATCGCGGCGATAACTGTCGGCTCGTGTAATGGCGAGTCAACTGGCGCTTGACACGAAACAATTAAACCTTGCTTAAATTTTGCAATTATACTATTATCATCAGCCATAGAAATATTGATTATTAAATAATAAGGACGGGCAAGCCAGTGCCTTGCCCCTCAGCCCTCGACTCCTGGCAACCAAACTGTAAAAATTGAACCATTACCGACAACTGATTCGACTTCGATACGTCCTTGGTGAAGTTCTACTAGGTGCTTGGTGAGGGCTAAACCTAGCCCTGTTCCTTCGTATTGACGGCGGTATGGTGTATCTAGCTGTTGGAATTTCTCAAATAGTAGTGGTAACTGATCTGTTGGAATGCCAATCCCTGTATCTTCAACTTGAAAGACAGCGATGTTGTGCTCTCGCCAAGAACGTAAAATCACTCGCCCGCCAGCTGGAGTAAATTTTACCGCATTGCTAAGAAGATTCCAGAGAATTTGTTGCACGCGTTTAAAGTCTGCGATGATGCGATCGCGCGACGCGTCAATTCTTAAATCTAAACAAAGATCGACCGCTTGCCGTGCTGCGATACTTCTAAAAGATTGCATACTCGCTTCGGCGATCGCGCTTAAGGAAAACTCGCTTTTCTCTAACAGTGTCTTACCCGCTTCCACTTCGGATAATGTCAAAATATCGTTGATCAACGCTAATAAATGTTCGCCGCTGTTGTGAATAGTGTCTAGATATTGGCGCTGACGCTCGGTTAATTGACCAAAAGACCAACGTAACAGTGTCGCAGATAACCCGATAATCGTTGTCAGTGGCGATCGCAATTCGTGACTCATCGTCGCTAAGAATTCGCTTTTGGCACGGTTTGCGGCTTGGGCGGCGATTAAAGCATCTTGCAGCGCTTGCGTACGTTCTGAAACTCGTTGTTCGAGTAATTGTTTTTCGCGTGTTAAAGATTGCATTAATTCGGCTTGGTTGATCGCGATCGCTAGTTGTTCCGCGATTCTTTGCAGTAGGTTTTTTTCACTGTCACGCCAGTGACGATCGTGACATTGATGCGCGATCAGTAACCCCCACAGTTTTTCTTGCAAGACAATGGGTGCTGCTAGCTTTGCACGTACTTGACTCGCGCGCAAAAACTCTAGAAGACACTGCGAAAGGACATAAGTTTTTTCAATATCATCGACAGCGAGTGTAAAGCCTTTGCGATACTTCTCCCAACATTGCGAAGTTGGAATAAAACATCCTGCTTCACGGTAATTTAACATTGATGGAATCGATTCGGCTGCACGGGCTTCATACACAACACAACCTGAATGTTTTTGCCAGGTATCGCTACGAGGAAGCACCTGTGATGATGTCGCAATCCATTCGCGATCGCTATCTTGTGCAAACTGATAAATCATCAAGCGATCCAATTGCAGAAAATCACGGACGTGACTCACTGCGGTGGAAAGGATGACTGATAAATCTAAACTTTGACGAATTTGACTTGTAAGTTGGTTCAATAGGCGTTCGTGCGCAATTTGCTCTTTAAGCGCATCTTCTACAGGTTGACAGACAGATACAGAAGGATGTTCGGCTTGTGGCGCAGCCGCTTTCTCTTTATTGAAGATAGATAACAATAAAAGTGTAAAGTAACTTTGCAGCCTGGCATCATTTGGTTGTAGGCTTTGACAGTACTGCGCTAGTGTTTGGGACGCTTGAAAGTCGTGCTGAAGCTTGTAACTGAGTTGGTGTAGGAAATTGGCGATCGCATCGCGGTCAAATGTTAGATTGACATCGATGAGCGACTCTTGCACATCAAATGATAAAAATTCAGCAGGTAGCGAAAAGATGTATGCGGCATCATCAGGATCTGGCATTTTAACTGAATTCTGAATGTTTGATTGTTCAGGTTCCTCTGGAAATCCCAACAGCAGCGCACTAAATCCTTGAGATATGATGACGATAAATTGTTGCTTCTTCTGAGGAACAGGAATTGATAAAAGGATGTCTTGTGTCAGCACCACAACTTCCGTTTCCGCGATTTGAGCCATTTGATGCAGTAACTGCCCGAGTTGCTTAAAAACAGGTAAGGGCAAAGTGCCACGAAAGCTCAAATCTTCAGGGTGGATCATGCTCTGAGGTCTATTGAATCTTGGCTAAATAGCTTTTCACCGCCGCTTTTCCCCCTGTTGCAAATAATAAATCTACATTATGCATTCTATAAAACAACATTATGCATCGTATTAATGGCACACCAGGAGGATGGAATCCTCAATCAGAAGGCGTAATTTTTTTAGAACAAACTCCAGCACCAATTGTGTTTCTGACTGCGGCAGATACTGATATTCAAACCATAGCAGCAGCGATTTCTAAATTACCAGTGGGGTTTCCTGCACTGCGCGTAGCTAATTTATTGCAGCTACAGCAACAACTCACGATTGATACCTACGCGGAGGAGGTATTAGAAAAGGCTCAAGTTATTATATTACGGTTGCTGGGGGGGCGATCATACTGGTCTTACGGGTTAGAAGTGGTGCAGGAAACCGTACAGCGTACCAAAGCATCACTGATTGTTATTCCTGGCGATGATGTTCTCGATCCGCATTTAATCGAACACTCCACCGTTTCTTTTACCGCTGTTAACCGAATTTGGCGTTACTTCAGCGAAGGCGGTGTAGAAAATATCGTCAACGGCTTGCAGTTCATCTGCGATGCGTGTGTAAAAACTAGCTATCATCCGCCACAGCCACAAGTTATACCGCGTGTGGGTTTTTATCAGAGGTCAGGGATCGGGGATCAGAGATCAGGGGGAAAGCCAAAAGTCGGGATTTTGTTTTATCGGGCGCATTATTTATCAGGCAATGTAAGTGTAATTGATGCTTTTTGTCAAGCACTTTGGGAAAGAAATTTAGAAGCAGTACCGCTTTTTGTGTCTTCGTTGCGCGATCGCGATGTACAAGACGAGCTAGTATCCTATTTTCAACCAAAAGATGAACCACAAATTCAACTATTGCTGAATACGACGAGTTTCTCGCTAGCGCGGTTGGAAGCAACGCTGCAATTAGATTTTTGGGAAAAATTGGATGTTCCTGTATTGCAAGCGATTTTGAGTAGTAGCCCTGTAGATGTTTGGGAATCTCAATTTCAAGGGCTTTCGCCGCGCGATATGGCGATGAATGTGGCGCTACCTGAAGTCGATGGGCGAATTATTACCCGTGCAGTTTCTTTTAAAGCTGTGCAAACGTGGAATGCTGATTTAGAAACGGATGTTGTCGTTTATGAACCACGATGCGATCGCGTTGCGTTTGTTGCGGATTTAGCCGCGAGTTGGGTGCGCTTGCGTTTGTTACCACCACACGAAAGAAAAATTGCGCTGATTTTGGCAAATTACCCGAATCGTGATGGACGTTTGGCGAATGGCGTAGGATTGGATACTCCGGCAAGTTGTATAGAAATTTTGCAGGCTTTGCAAGCGGCTGGGTATCGGGTGGAGGATTTACCGCAGAGTAGCGATGAGTTGATGCAGCGCTTGACGAGTGGAGTGACGAATGATCCAGAAGGGCGGGAGTTGCGATCGGTGTTGCAAAGTGTGAGTTGGGAAGAGTATCAGGAGTATTTTGAGAGTTTGCCTTTGGGGGTGCAACAGGGGGTTTGTGAACGGTGGGGGGATGCGAACCACAAGGGCGCAGAGGAGCAGGGGCGCAGAGGGCGCAGAGGAGCAGAAGAAAGGTGTTTTGCGGTTTCTGGGGTTTCTTTGGGGAATGTGTTTGTGGGAATTCAACCAAGTAGAGGGTATGATGTTGATCCGGCGTTGAATTATCATGCCCCTGATTTAGAGCCTACGCATGAGTATTTAGCGTTTTATTATTGGGTGCGAGAATGTTTTGGTGCTGATGTGGTGGTTCATGTCGGGAAGCATGGCAATTTGGAGTGGCTACCAGGAAAAAGTGTGGCGTTGTCGGAGGGGTGTTACCCAGAGGTGGCTTTGGGGGCTTTACCGCATTTGTATCCGTTTATTGTCAATGATCCTGGGGAGGGTTCGCAGGCTAAGCGTCGCGCGCAAGCTGTGATTGTAGACCATTTGACGCCGCCGTTGACTCGCGCGCAATTGTATGGTCCTTTACAGCAGTTGGAGGGGTTGGTTGATGAGTATTATGAGGCGCAGAGTTTAGATCCGGCACGGTTAACGCTGATTCGCGATCGCATTCTCGATCTCGTTCTACAAGAAAATCTCCACCTCGATCTTGGTGTAGCTCGTGACAATGAACAATTAACGATTAGCAATCTTGATGGCTATCTTTGCGAATTGAAAGAAGCACAAATTCGCGATGGTTTACATATATTTGGTCAATGTCCGCAAGGAAGACAACTAAGGGATTTGATTGTGGCGATCGCCCGAATGCCGAGTAGCGATCGCTTAGGATTTACACAAGCGATCGCGCAATCTTGGGGACTAGATTTTGATCCTCTCACCGCAGATCTTAGTCAAAAGCTTTCAGCATCTGAAATCGAATTAATCTCCACAAAAACACAACAACTCTGTTACACAATCGGCGACGCGGTAGAAGCCTTAGAACACTACGCCACCATCTTAGTAGAACAAATACTACTAAGCCTAGAACACCCCCTCACCCCTCAGTGCGGGCAAGGCAGTGCCTTGCCCCTGTTGCCCCTCACCCCTATTCTTCATTGGATACGCGATCGCCTACTTTCTTCTTTGCAACAAACAAAACAAGAAATTACGAACTTATTACATGGTTTGGATGGGCGGTATGTTCCGAGTGGTGCTGCGGGTGCGCCGACTCGCGGTCGTCCTGAAGTCTTACCAACTGGTCGCAATTTTTACTCAGTGGATATTCGCGCGATTCCGACAGAAACATCTTGGGATATTGGGCGCAAAGCTGCGGAGGCTTTAATTGAACGTTATGCACAAGAGAATGGCGAGTATCCTAAAACTTTGGGCTTGTCGATTTGGGGAACTTCAACAATGCGGACGGGTGGTGATGATATTGCTGAAGCATTAGCATTACTCGGAGTGCAACCTGTATGGGATGGTGTTTCGCGGCGGGTAGTGGATTTAGAAGTTTTACCGCTATCAATATTAGGACGTCCGCGCGTGGATGTAACTTTGCGAATTTCGGGCTTTTTCCGCGATGCTTTTGCGAATTTAATTGATTTGTTTGATACTGCTGTTGCTGCTGTCGCTGCACTTGATGAACCACCTGAACAAAATCCCTTAGCTGCGCAAGTTGCTCAAGAAACACAACTATGGCAAACAGCGGGGTTAACTTTAGAACAAGCTGAGGTGCGATCGCGTTATCGTATTTTTGGCTCGAAACCTGGCGCATATGGCGCAGGACTCCAAGGTTTAATTGAAGCACAAAACTGGCATGATGATGAAGATTTAGCGCGTGCTTATATTAATTGGAGTAGCTACGCTTACTCGCGTTCGGCTGAAGGATGTGCCGTTCCTGAAGCTTTTGCACAGCGTTTACAACAAATGCAAATCGTTTTACACAATCAAGACAACCGCGAACACGATTTACTCGATTCGGATGATTATTATCAATTTCAGGGCGGTTTAACCGCAGCAGTACGTTCTTTACAGGGAAAAAACCCGCAAACTTATTTTGGCGACAACTCAATTCCAGCAAATCCCCGCGTGCGTCAACTCAAAGAAGAAATTGCCCGCGTTTATCGATCCCGCGTAATTAACCCGAAGTGGATTGCTGGAGTCATGCGTCACGGTTACAAAGGTGCGTTTGAAATGGCGGCGACAGTAGATTATTTATTTGCCTACGACGCGACAGCGCATTGTGTTGAAGATCATATGTATCAGGGAGTTGCACAAGCGTACTTATTTGATCCCGATGTTCAGCAGTTTATCCAACAAAAGAATCCTTGGGCGTTGCGCGATATGGCAGAAAGATTATTAGAAGCGCATCAACGCGGTTTGTGGCAGAATATCGATCGCGCGATGTTGGAGAATTTGCGATCGCTCGTTCACCAAGCTGAAGCCAGCATTGAACAAACATTAAAGTGATTTTGCCATCTTCAACCAATCAAAAACCTGCACTGTGGTTAACTCCAAGGGAATTTCTGCTAGCACAGCTAAGCGATCGCTATCTTGTCTTAGTTCTGGTTGCTGACCTGGCAGAAAAACTAATATACTGCGATCGTCTGCGTCAATCAACCAACCCAATCGACATCCATGTTGTAAACAGTGGAGAATGTTACCAATGACTTTGTTTGGCTGTTGATTTTGAGAAAGAATCTCTATCACCCAGTCTGGCGGTAATTCAAAGTTATCAGGAACTTCTCCGTTGGCATTAAAAGGAATTCGTTGCCACTGGAAGACCGCAATATCTGGAACAATTGAGCGATCGCCAAAGCTACAACGTAGTTCAGGAAAAGCATAAGCGATTTTTTGCTCCTCTGTAATGTCGTTAATTGCGGCACACAGCTTACTCTGCAAGCGGCTGTGTCTCCCTTTCGGCATCGGCTTTTGGACGATCTCTCCATTGATGTATTCACTTGCTGGCTTCGTCTCAGGAAGCTTGAGAAACTCTGCTAAAGTAATGTTGGGTGTTGTTGTAGAGGTCATTGTTTCACCTCTCTTTTTTCATTGGTTGTTCAATATTAACGTCAGTTCGATGGAAAAGTGCTGAGCAGTTGACAATTAGCTAGTTTTCTGTAACTCACGCCACTTTGCTGCTTTTTCATTCATCTGTTGGATAAATCCATGCTTCCCATCCATGTAACTATCAATGTCATGTGGATACTTTCTCGCTAACTCGCGCTTCAAATCGCTATATTGCTGTGCGTATGCCAAGTGGGAAATCATGTAGTCTCTAAATGCTAAATGTTTCTCTACTTCTGGATTACCTACTTCAAATGTATGAACATGATGTGTTCTGACACCTGCTGCGTTGTTTTTGCGAAAGTAACGGCGACTTGGAATTCCAAACTCGCCCATTGCTTCATAGCCTAAAACTTCCATTGATAAATTGCATTGATCCGCTTTGGCAATTTCTTTTACCTCGACTAACAGATCAATAATCGGTTTGGCGTAAATATGAGGTATTGCAGTACTACCAATATGATGAATTGCAACGACATTGTTACCCAACGCTTGCAAGATGTGCTGTTTTTCTTTCACAAAGGCGTCTTGCCACTGAGGATTATGGGGAACAACTTCGACTTTTCTCATAGGGATGACTGATTTTATGCTGAGTGCTAACACAAAACTTATCAACTAATCACTCTTCTTTGTGAAGCTGGATCAAGACTGAATTCGAGTGCGATCGCTGTCCTAGTCTACCCTGCTCTCAACTACAATATCCTTGGAAGCAATTCATAGCAGACACTCTTTAATAAACTAGAAGCAGATATGCCAAGAACTCAACGTAACGACAACTTTATCGATAAATCTTTTACCGTCATGGCGGATCTGATTCTCAAGGTTC
Source organism: Gloeocapsa sp. PCC 7428 (assembly GCF_000317555.1). Lineage (GTDB taxonomy): Bacteria > Cyanobacteriota > Cyanobacteriia > Cyanobacteriales > Chroococcidiopsidaceae > Chroogloeocystis. The sequence continues at coordinate 792,401 of NC_019745.1, read as the reverse complement.
TGCCTACAAATAAAAAAGCTAAAGAAGCTTTTGTCTACTACCGCGATGGAATGGCAGCCCAAGCCGACGGTGACTACGCTGAAGCGTTAGATAACTACAACGAAGCTTTAGAATTAGAAGAAGACCCATACGATCGCAGTTATATCTTCTACAACATTGCCTTAATTCACGCGAGTAATGGCGAACATGAAAAAGCTCTAAATTACTATCACCAAGCACTAGAAACAAATCCGCGCCTGATCCAAGCACTAAACAACATTGCGGTAATCTATCACTACCAAGGCGAAAGAGCCAAAGAAGCAGGCGACAATGACGGTGCAGAAGCTTTATTTGACCAAGCTGCTGATTACTGGAGACGAGCCATCAGCATCGCCCCTAACAATTACCTAGAAGCACAAAACTGGCTGAAAACGACAGGTAGAATGCACGAAAACTTTTAGTGAGTAGAAAGCTGAGTGTGATTCTATTACCCATCACCAATTACCCATTACCTCTTACCTATGATTGATCGCGAACAAGTCCGAAAAGTGGCGCTTTTAGCTCGATTAGAGTTAACTCCACAAGAGGAAGAACAATTTACTACGCAGCTAAGTAGTATTCTGGACTACTTTGAACAACTAAGTGAACTCGATGTCACTGATGTCCCACCCACAGCAAGAGCAATTGAAGTAAAAAATATAACACGCCCTGATGAACTAAAACCTTACGAAGAACGCGCCGCAATTCTCAGCAGTGCGCCAGAACAAGAGGGCGAATACTTCAAAGTGCCACAAATTTTGAATGTAGAAGAGTAGTTACAGCTTTCAAGATCTGAGGGTGGAAAGTCAGAAATCGTGTTTTTATCTAAGAAATAACTACGGCGAATCTACAGCTTTGCAAAGTTCTAAACAATAGAATGCACAACTGGAGAAACTCCATCTACCCCCCGCGAACAAGTGAAGTCTGTCTTATTCCATCAAAACTCTGATTTTTTTTAGTGTGCGCAGGCACACTTTGTACAGATAGCCCCGACTTTAGTCGGAGGGCTTTGAAAGCAATTACAGGAGATTTTCATAATGGGTTTGGGTGTTCTCATTGATGGCAAATGGGTGCCAGAACGCGAACAAGAAGACGAAGGCGGGCGGTTTGTGCGTCCTTCAACGACCTTCCGCGATAAAATTACTGCTGATGGTTCGAGTGGCTTTAAAGCTGAACCAGAACGTTACCATCTTTATATCTCCTGGGCTTGCCCTTGGGCACATCGTACCGCAATCATGCGACGGTTAAAAGGGTTAGAAGATGTTATTGGTCTTTCTGTAGTAGCACCAGTTATCGATCAAAACAGTTGGGAATTCTCTGATAATGAACCAGGGAGTATTCCGGATACAGTTAACCACACGAGTTACTTGTGGGAAGTCTACCTGAAAGCTGAGCCTGACTACAGCGGTAGAGTAACTGTACCTGTTTTATGGGATAAGAAAACTGGCACAATTGTCAATAACGAATCCCGCGAAATTATTCGGATGTTGGATACAGAGTTTGAAGCTTACGCTAAACAGGATATTCATTTTTATCCGCAAGACATACAGGAAAAAGTTGACGAAACGATTGATGCGATTTACCAACCTATTAATAATGGTGTTTACCGCGCAGGTTTTGCGACGACTCAATCCGCGTATGAAGAAGCTGTCACCGAATTGTTTCAAGCATTAGATTACTGGGAAAAAGTCTTATCTGAACAGCGTTATTTGTGTGGCGATCGCCTAACTGAAGCTGATTGGTGTATGTTCACAACACTACTGCGCTTTGACCCTGTTTACTACGTTCATTTCAAGTGCAACTTGCGGCGCATTGCGGATTATCCTAATCTTTGGAATTATCTAAAAGACCTTTACCAACAAAAGGGTGTCAAAGAAACGTGTCATTTTGACCATATCAAAAAGCATTACTACATGAGTCATCCAAAAGTTAACCCGACGCGCATTGTTCCCAAAGGACCAGTTCTTGACTTAGATGCACCGCATAATCGCTATCGCTTAGGCGCTACTCTACAAGTGTAAAAACAGAAAACAAATTATCAAATTTACGTAGGTCGCTGTTAGTACCTACGTTGTTTTTTTCAGTCAAAATATTCATGGTTTCCCAATGCAAGAGTAATATAGCAGTTGAAGGGGTATTTAGGACATTTGCTATAGATGATGAAGCTAGCGATCGGTAACTGGTGGCTTCAAGCGGTAAATGCTAACTCTATACGGGCTAATATCTTGGTCTTACAATGTGAAGTAAGGCGCTATTGTCAGGAATACCATTATGGCGATCGCAAAAATTACAACGAAAGGACAAATCACAATTCCGAAAGAAATTCGAGAGCATCTAGGGCTGGAGGTTGGTAGCCAGGTGGAATTTGTTATTGATGAAACGGGAAAGGTCAAACTCATTCCACTAAACATTCCTATCGAAGCATTATCAGGAATTTTGCATCAGCCTGGGATAAAAGCTGCAACTCAAGAAGAAATAGAAACAGCGATCGCAGAGGGAGCCTGTGATTGGGATTGATACGAATATTCTGATTCGCTACCTTACGAAAGATGACCTAGAACAATGGGAACTTGCAGTTCATATCATTCAGAACAACCAACCCTGTTTTGTGAGCAACATTGTTCTATGCGAAACAGTGTGGGTACTTAAAAGGCAACCATATCAATTTAATAAAGAGCAAATTCTTAGCGTGCTAGAGATGATGTTGCATTCTGCATTTGAGTTTGAAAACCGTTCTATTCTTTACCAAGCGATCCAGCGCACTCGACAAGGAGGTGCAGATTTTTCCGATTATTTGATCGGAGCGATCGCTACTCATGCAGGCTGCGATCAGACAGTCACATTTGACCGAAAGCTAAGAAGAGAAAAAGGATTTCGCTATTTGGAGTAGAAAACTGATAACTTTCCAACTGAGGATGATATTAACTGCTATGGCAAATTTGTTCGAGTGTGGGCACAAAATCTGGGTAGGAAATAGCCGCAGCTTCTGCACGATTAATTGTCGTAGTTCCGGTACTATTAAGCGCAGCGATCGCTAAACTCATCGCAATTCGATGATCGGTGTGGCTATCGACATCCGTACCTGTTAGCGAAGTTCCGCCAACAATTTCTAAACCATCAGGAAGTTCGGTAACATTAGCCCCCATGCGTTGCAGTTGATTTGCCATAACTGCAATGCGATCGCTTTCTTTAACGCGCAATTCCTCCGCATCGCGAATCACGGTTGTCCCCTGCGCAAAAACTGCGGCGACTGCAAGAATTGGGATTTCATCAATTAATCGCGGAATCAAATCGCCAGCGATCGTACAACTTTTGAGTTGACTCGAACGTACGCGTAAATCTGCAACAGGTTCGCCTGCAACTAAACGCTGATTTTCTAACTGAACATCTGCGTTCATCATCGACAATGCTTCTAAAATACCCGTACGTGTAGGATTTACACCAACATTTTCAATAATTAATTCGGAATCAGGAACAATCGCTGCTGCAACTAGCCAAAAAGCCGCAGAACTGATATCTCCAGGTACAATAACGGTTTGTCCTTGTAGTTGTGCAGGTCCTGTGACAGTGACACTGTGAGTATCAGGATCGACGCTGAGTTTCGCCCCGAAGGCTTGAAGCATTCTTTCGCTATGATCCCGCGATAACGCTGGTTCCGTGACAGTTGTTTCGCCTTCAGTCATCAATCCGGCTAAGAGAACACACGATTTCACTTGCGCAGAAGCGATCGGAGAATTGTAATGAATTGGTTTAAGCGTTTGTCCTTGAATTGCTAAAGGCGCTAACGAATTCTCTTTACGTCCCCAAATTTGCGCCCCCATTTGTTGCAATGGTTTGACCACACGCGACATCGGACGCGATCGCAATGAATTATCACCTGTGACAGCAAAAAATCGCCCAGGATGCGCCGCTAAAATTCCTAGCATTAACCGTAGTGTTGTCCCTGAATTCCCAGCGTTGAGGACATCGACAGGTTCTTGTAATTGCCCCAATCCTATTCCTTTGACGGTAACTAATTCGGTATTTAACTCGGAAATTTCCGCCCCCAAAGCTTGAAAACAACTTGCTGTACTGCGCGGATCTTCGCCTAGCAACAACCCTTGAATGCGCGTTTCGCCCGATGCGATCGCACCTAGCATCAAAGCCCGATGCGAAATCGATTTATCTCCTGGAACTCGGATACGACCGTGTAAGGATAATCCTGTAGCACGATTAATAACGAGATTTTGGTGACGATTCGTTTCTTGCGTGATGACAGCCGACATGAAAACTCACGTAACATATGTGAATTTTATCCTACCGCAATATTCGCACTCCGTACTGGGATTCTGTCTAATTTTGAACTTGGTACTACACCAGTTTTATCAAGTCTTAGTATAAGCTCGCTACTCAAATGCCACTCAAAATATTGATTGAGGGGTTTACGATGCAATATTAACCTTCTTCTTGCTAAGCTAAAAATTCACAAAAGTATCAAGAATATAAAGTTATTGTTTAATTACAAGTATCATTCTTTACTTTTGAAAGTCTAACTGACAGTATACTCCCATACAAAAAAATACAACGATAAGCTAATTTAAAAATATTTAAAACCATTAGATGTTTTCCTTTAACGAGTAAGTTTAATTGTTCGGCTACAACGTAGTGTAAAAAAATAAAATATATCAGAACAACCGAATATAAACTTAACAATATAGTTAGCTAAAGATGAAAATAAGTGTAATTATTCCTTGCTTTAATGCAGCAAAAACAATTGCAGTGCAGTTAGAAGCACTTGCTAAACAAACATGGAAAAATTGGGAAATTATTGTTGTTGATAATGGTTCTACAGATGACTCAGTTGCAATTGTTGAAAAATATCAAAAACAAATTTTAAATCTTCAGTTGATTCATGCACGCGATCGCCCTGGTGCTGCCCATGCACGTAATGCTGGTGCTAAAGTTGCAACTGGCGAAGCACTTCTATTTTGTGATGCTGACGATCGAGTTGAACCAGGCTGGTTAACTGCAATGGGAGAAGCACTTCTCAAACATGACTTTGTTGCTGGGCGTTTTGATTATACGCAACTCAACGAACCGTGGCTAGTTAATAGTGGTATCTTTCAAGTTCAGAAAACAGGGCTTTCGCAGTACGAATTTCCGCCTTATCTACCTTTTGCAGGAAGTGGAAATCTTGGTATCAAAAAAGCACTGCACGAAGCTGTGGGTGGATTTAATGAAGACTTGATATATGCAGAAGACACTGACTATTGTTTTCGAGTTCAACTCCTAGGCACTCAACTTCAGTTTATTGAAGATGCTGTTGCTCAAATCCGCCTACGTAATACATTTAAAGATATTTATAAGCAAGGAAAAAGCTGGGCTGAAAGCCATATATATCTCCGATTGCTATACGGAATTTCAGTTAGTAGATTTGCTGCTTTTGGTTATTTAGTAAAAGTTTTATTATATCCGAGCAAAATTGTTTTCTATCTTCAAAGCAGAAGTAAACTTGCTGAGTGGCTATGGATTCTTAGCTGGAATATTGGACTTTTAAAAGGAAGTTACAAATATTCTCAATACTTTGGATTGAAAAAAAGAATCTGCATGAAAAGTTCTATCGAAAAAGCAAACATTGTAACAGCTAACTAGGAAATATACTTATGAAGAAATACTATCAAAAAATTAAGCAGCGATTACTCTCAAAATCACGGTTTATTTATTTGTGGTGGTTGTACAAGAAAAGCAAAGCGATCGCAGCGAACCAGAAATCAGCGATCGTCTTTGCACCGCATCAAGACGACGAAACGCTAGGTTGTGGTGGGACAATTGCACTCAAGTGCGATCAGGGGGTTGCTTTAGATGTTGTATTTCTCACTGATGGTAGGGCTTCATACGCAGAGTATCCGCAAATTTGTCCGGATCAGCTTGTACAAATTCGCCAGCAAGAAGCAATTCAAGCCCTCAAGACTCTTGGTGTTGCACAATCAGCAATTCACTTTCTAGGTAAACCAGATGGCGGTTTAGCCGCGCTATCCGTTACAGAGCGTCAGGAAACGATTAACCTGCTAGTACAATTGTTACGCGATCGCCAACCGCAAGAGGTATACGTACCCTACAAACAAGACATTCATCCTGACCATAAAGAAACTTACACTTTAGTGCAAGCCGCAGTTCAAGAATCTAACCTACCTATAGAAGTGTTGCAGTATCCTGTATGGACGCGGTGGATACCATATCAACTTGATTTTAAATCTCCAGAGCTAGCCTCTGCTTACAGATTACCAATCAACAAAGTACTCAAGCAAAAAATTGCAGCTTTGGCAGCTTATCAATCGCAATATTCCAGTATAGTTCCTGGTATTGAGCCAATCCTGCCACCAGGTTTTATCGAGTGCTTCTTTTCTCCCTACGAAATATTTTTTAAAACGTCGCCAGTCAAGTAAAAGTTGAGTTGTGAATTATGATTTAGCCCAATTAACACAAAACTCCACATTCATCACTTTGCTTTCTTGAGTGCAACGAATTACCAGTTACCAATGACCAATAAAAGCTGTAAGGCTAATTTTAATTTTCACTCATGTACTTGAATCGGCGTGATGTTATTAAGCTTTGCTTTAAGAACAGTTGCATAAGTCTTGTTCAAGATAAACTAGCGCTGTACTAGCCATGCAGTCTTTTTGCTCATGCTGACTCGTTACCGTCAACCAGTCTCGCTTTCATTAATTTCTACAGATTTACCCTTGCAGTACGTGGTGCAGACTGTAGCTACATTAGAACAAAAAGATCGCGAGAGTTTTCATTTATTAATAACAGAACCTTCACCCGCTAGCCCTAGTCTTTTGTGGCTCGAAATTTCACCTTATCGAGTCATTATGACCAAACAAGCAGAAAATCAAGTATGCTATCGTCATTTTTGGGAGCGCGGAGTTTACGGAATTAGTCGTTACTGGTTAGGAAACGGATTTTTTCAGGGCAGCGAAAATATCCTGCAATTGCGTAATTTTACTCGACAATTAACTTTAGTCAATCGTCCCTTACCGCAGCAACTTCAAATTGAGTATGAATTGTGGTCGCAAGTACAACTCGGACGCTATGTTTTAAAGCTAGAGATACACTACTGACCAACAAATTAAACAGAACCACTACCTAAAATAAATAAACTTAAAAGTGTGCCACTATTCCAAAGACTGTGGAGTAGCATAGGTGCGAGGAGATTACGCGATCGCGTATACACAACCCCCAAGACAATTCCTAAGACGGTCAATGGAAGAATTTCAGCTACACTAAGGTGCGCAACCGCAAACAGCAACGAACTGAGAAGAATCGCACCCGAAACGGATACGTAACGGGTGAGTGAGGGTAAGAGAAAACCACGAAACAGTAATTCCTCAAAAATCGGGGCGGCGATCGCAGCGGTAAAAAAGAAAATAGCTAATGCTACTTGATCTTGTGCCTGCAATGCTAAAGATAACAGTGGATTACTACCACCCTGTCCTTGCCAGATTTGTTGATTAATCAGCGACACAATCACCACGAGTGGAAGTGCAGCACAGTATCCTCCCAACCCCCATAAAAACCAATTTCCCTGTAAATTGAAGCGAAACCAATCTTTAGGAAGCGGGAAGAAAGGCTTAATTGAAAAATAAAGCACTACCAAGCCACCCAAAGCAACTGTTAGGTAAGTCGTCAAAATATAAAAAGCCTGAACGCGCACACCCGAACCGGCTGGCGGTTTAATTTGCAGTAGCGCCAACCCCAAAGGAACAACAATTTGCCCCATGAGAAAAAAGCCGAGGATGAATACCTGCCAAACAGTTTCTCCTGTCCAAGGAGTTGACCACCGTGCATCTTCATTTTGTGCAAGTAGCGCCTCTTTTCCTTTGACTAAACGCTGAGCGCCTAAAATGAGCAGTAACCCAACACCAACTATGCCACCAAAAGCAGGCAGACTACCAATAAATGCAAGTTTGATGACAGCTTGCTGGGCTACTTGTTGTTCGGTCGCTTGTAGCTGTGTCAGTGCGTCTTGACGTTGCTGAAGTTGATATAGCTGAGATAAAGCACGATAGCGAAACCAACCATCTAGATTATTCTGAATCAGTTGCTCGGCATCGGGAAATATCTGAGGCGGATCGCTCCACAGTCCAATCAAAACTGCTGCGGTATCGGCGAGTACAGCTTGCTGTTGATTGTTAACTTGCTGTTGAAACTTTGTCCAAGTTTGAATCGCTGCATCGGTTTGTTCTTGCTGTACTTGTAATAGTCCTAGCCGCAGATCTAACTCGGCAATCAATTGTTGTAATTGAGCGCGCGATCGCTGTATTTGTTGCTGCTGTCGTAGACGCGAAGTATCGGTAATTGGGGCAATTTCTGATTGTGATTTGGGAGTCGCAGGGGTGGTTACAGGTTCTGACTGTAACTGTTTTAGTTGGTTGTTCGCTTTATCTAAGTTAATCTGCGCTGATGTTCTTGCCTCTTGATATTGCTCGAACGCGGAATTAAGCGGTTGTTCTCCGAGCAAAGCACTGCGAGCATTGCTAAGACTTGTATCATTGTCACCTTGAGGTTGCCATTCTTGCGCGTGCAAAAGCAGATTAGCTTGGTACAATTCCAAACGACTTTGAATTTGTGGTTGTTGCCAGCTTTCCCATAAAGACGCACCAGCAAACAAAATTGCGACTACTGTCAGCAAACTTAAGATGATCCGCTTAATTGTCATCAATCTCCCCCGTTACAGCCATCTTGAGCGCGCGATTCGCACCCTTGTGGAATCATAGCAAGGATTGGGAGAGGTGCAGAGGGAGCAGAGGAAGCAGGGGAGCAAGGAGATAGAGAGTTATGAGTTCCTGAATTCAAAACTCATCACTAGCCACTAACCACTTATCACTTCACGATTCTATTGTTAACTTTGGTTCATCACACGCTAAAATAACGCTGGCTCGTCTGTGCTGCGCATATGCAGCGAACGATTTACAAAAAGTGCTGTTGGAGGATAAATAGATTGACCACTCGTGTCATTATTGTGCGTCACGGTCAAAGTAGCTACAACACCGAAAAGCGCATTCAGGGTCGTAGTGATGTGTCAACTTTAACTGAAAAGGGGCAAAACGATGCTCGTAAAGTTGGTGCTGCGCTGAGTCACTTAAATTTTGCTGCGGTTTATACTAGCCCTCTACAGCGAGCAAAACATACAGCAGAAGCGATCTGTAGTTGCTTAGCGACACCCCTAAAACCGCAAGCTTCTAGTAACTTAATGGAAGTTGACTTGTCGTTGTGGGAAGGAATGCTTTCCTCTGAGGTGCGCGAGAAATTTCCTGATGCTTACCGACTTTGGCACGAACATCCGGATCAACTGGTGATGGTGGTGGGAGAAAACCGCGAACACTTCCCAATTCTCAGTTTGTTTGAACAAGCAAGACAGTTTTGGGAAGAAACTTTGCCGCGTCATGCAGGCGAAACAATTCTGATCGTGGGGCATAACGGTATCAATCGCGCTTTGATTAGTACGGCTTTGGGAATTTCGCCGCAACGCTACCACTCGATTCAGCAATCGAACTGTAATGTCACAGTCCTGAATTTCGATCCGGCGACTCCTTCGCACCAAAAAGATAGCAAGTGGGGAGCAGTACAGCTAGAATCACTCAATCAAACAGCACATTTAGGCGAAGTTTTGCCCTCACTGCGACCAAATCATCAAGGACAGCGCCTTTTGCTCGTACGTCATGGTGAAACCGAATGGAATCGCCAAACGCGGTTTCAGGGGCAAATCGATGTTCCGCTCAACGATAATGGTCGGCAACAGGCACAAAAAGCAGCGGAATTTCTGAAAAACGTGCAGCTGGATTTCGCTGTGAGTAGCCCAATGTTGCGTCCCAAGGAAACCGCAGAGATTATTTTGCAGCATCACCCTGAAATTCAACTGCAATTACACGCTGACCTGCAAGAGATTAATCACGGACTTTGGGAAGGTAAATTAGAATCAGAGATCGAGCAAAGTTTTCCAGGGGAACTACATCAATGGCGAACAGTACCAGCAGAGGTACAAATGCCACAAGGTGAGAATTTACAGCAAGTCTGGGAACGCAGTGTCGCGGCTTGGCAGAGTATTCTTGATTCCGCAGCAAGTCAAACGACTGGGTTGGTTGTGGCGCACGATGCCACGAATAAAGTTTTACTGTGTCATGTTTTGGGTTTATCGCCTGCGCATTTCTGGAACTTTCGCCAAGGAAATGGGGCTGTCAGCGTTATTGATTATCCACAAGGTGCAGCAGGTTTACCTGTATTGCAAGCAATGAATATCACAACTCATCTTGGGGGAGGTGTTCTTGATAAAACTGCCGCAGGGGCGTTGTAAGGTACTGGGTAACTGGGTAATTGGTAATAGGTCATTAGTAATTGGTGTCAGGTGAGTCTGTCCCAATCAAAATTCATGAAGAGTGAACTGCTACAACAAGTTCGGGTGATTGATCCTGTATCGAATACTGATCGGGTAGCTGATGTTTTAGTTGTTGATGGTGTGATTCAGGCATTGCAGGAAACGATCGCCGACTATCCAACTGATACGCAGGTGCGTAATTGTCGCGGACTTGTGTTAGGTCCTGGATTAGTCGATTTGTATAGCCATTCTGGCGAACCAGGTTTTGAAGAACGCGAAACTTGGCGATCGCTTATTGCTTCTGCAACTGCTGGCGGGTTTACTCGATTGCACGTTTTGCCGGACACAATGCCCGCGCTTGATAATCTATCGGTAGTATCGCGGCTACACCAAGAACTCGCAACAGCCACTGTCAAAGTTAATTTTTGGGCGGCGCTGACGGTTGGTGTTAAAGGACAGCAAATGACCGAATTGGCAGAATTAGCGGCTGAATCGAATGTTGTGGGTTTTGCTGACGGTCGCGCGCTTGAAAATTTAGCCCTACTACGGCGCTTACTAGAATACATCAAACCAATCAACAAGCCGATTGCGCTGTGGGGGTGTGATTCACAATTGGTAGGTAATGGCGTGATGCGCGAAGGCACGCAGTCAATTCGCTTTGGATTGCCAGGAAATCCCGCGATCGCAGAAACGGCGGCGCTGGCTGCAATTTTAGAAGTTGTCGCCGCGATTGGTACTCCTGTACATATTATGCGGATTTCGACGGCGCGGGGTGTCGAATTGATTCAAGCGGCAAAAGCTCAAGGCTTACCTATTACGGCGAGTACGACTTGGATGCACTTGCTGCTTGATACGCAAGCGGTGAAAAGTTACAATCCCTCGCTGCGATTAGAACCACCACTCGGAAATACCAGCGATGTTCAGGCACTACGTCAAGGAGTTCGTTCGGGTATTATCGATGCGATCGCTGTCGATCACACTCCTTACACCTACGAAGAAAAAACTGTTGCCTTTGCCGAAGCTCCTGCGGGTGCGATCGGTTTAGAGTTAGCCTTACCTTTACTGTGGCAAAACCTTGTAGAAACGGGTGAATTGTCCGCAGTCGAATTATGGCGCAGTCTCAGTACCTGCCCATCTCTATGTTTACAACAAAGCCCTAGTGCGATTTCTCCTCATACATCGGCAGAAATGGTTCTTTTCGATCCACACCAAGCATGGCGAGTGCAAATGCATACTTTGAAATCTTTGTCAAGTAATACGCCGTGGTTAGGACAAACGCTGCAAGGACGTGTCGTGCAAACTTGGTACAAGAATTGAGAAGGCTATTCTTTAATTTATTTCCCCGACTCGATGCGGAGGCCAAAAGCGCACTACTGCACGTCCGATAATATTTTCTCGCGGCACAAAGCCCCAAAAATGGCTATCGTAGCTGTTGTTGCGGTTATCGCCTAAGACTAAATACGAGTCTTCTGGCACAATCACAGGTCCATATAGATACTGCGGAGGCGCTTCGATGTAGTTTTCGCGCAACGGCTGATCGTCGATGTAAACTCGTCCGCCTCTAACTTCTACCTTATCGCCAGGTAGTCCAACAATTCTTTTGATAAAAGCATCTTTGAGATTGGGGTTTTCTTGAATAATTCCTTCGGTAGGAGAAAAGACTACGATATCGCCCCGTTGTGGGCTTGTGAAACGATAACTCAACTTATCGACAATTAACTTGTCATACTTTTGCAGCGTTGGCAGCATAGACTCTGAAGGTATCCAACGCGCTTCGGCAACAAAAGTCCGAATTCCTAAAGCTAATACAATACTTAAGGCGATCGTTCTTCCTAATTCACCGATCCAAGAGCCTTCACTGTCTTGTCGCGAATTTTTTTTCGATGCTTGATCTGGCACACGAGACATAGAGTTTTGTTTAAAACAACCGAAAGATGCTAATAACTAATTTAACGAGCGAAAATACTTTGATTTATTAATTCTAACTAGAAAAAGCTTACATTAATGTAACACTGGTATCCTGAAAAGTTTCATTGAAGTTTGAGAACGTGGATATAAAGACGCGATCGCTCTACAGTTTTAACTCACCCCTTGCTTTTCCGGTAGAATAACGTGCATTTATTCTGCCAGTGTTTGTAAGTCCTGCTATTTTCAAAGTATCGTCACTTGTTACACTCAACTCCAGCCCTTGTTAATTATCATGTCATCTACAAATTTATTCATCCGCCATGCCCAAATTCTTTTACCAAATGGTGACTTTTTAATTGGAGATGTACTTGTTCGCGATCGCCAAATTGCGCAAGTCGCGCCCGAAATTGCACCACCAGCGAATGCCACAGACTATACAGAACTAGACGCATCCGGTTTAACTTTGTTGCCTGGTGTCATCGATCCTCAAGTTCATTTTCGCGAACCAGGCTTAGAACACAAAGAAGATTTGTTTACTGCTAGCTGTGCGTGTGCTAGAGGTGGTGTCACGTCTTTTTTAGAAATGCCGAATACTCGCCCGCTAACGACAAATCAGCAAGCTTTGGACGATAAACTCGAACGTGCTAGGCAAAAGTGTTTAGTCAACTACGGTTTTTTCATCGGAGCTACCGGAGATAATACTCCTGATTTACTCGCCGTCAATCCTACCCCAGGAATTAAAATTTTCATGGGTTCAATGCACGGTCAATTACTCGTTGATAAAGAAGCTGCCTTAGAGCAAATTTTTTCGCAAGGCGATCGCTTAATTGCTGTTCATGCGGAAGATCAAGCCCGCATCAATCAAAGAAGACAAGAGTTTGCGGGAATTAAAGATCCGGCGATTCACTCGCAAATTCAGGATGTAGCAGCAGCATTAAATGCAACAAAACTCGCGTTAAAACTTTCTAAAAAATATCAGCGACGCTTACATATTCTGCATATGTCAACCGGAGACGAAGCCGAATTGTTGCGTCACGATAAACCAAGCTGGGTAACGGCGGAAGTGACACCACAGCATTTACTGTTAAATACTGATGCTTATGCCAAAATTGGCACTTTAGCACAGATGAATCCACCATTGCGATCGCCGCGTGATAATGAAGTGTTGTGGCAAGCTTTACTTGATGGTGTGATTGACTTTATCGCCACCGATCACGCACCGCATACTTTAGAAGAAAAAGCGCAAGAGTATCCGAATACACCTTCAGGAATGCCAGGGGTAGAAACATCATTAGCATTGATGCTGACACAAGCGATGCAGGGGCGCTGTACCGTCGCGCAAGTCGCGCACTGGATGTCTACCGCCGTTGCTAAAGCATATCGGATTCCGAATAAAGGTGCGATCGCGGTTGGTTATGACGCAGATCTTGTCTTAGTCGATCTCAACACGTACCGCCCTGTTTTGCGTGAGGAGTTACAAACTAAGTGCGGTTGGAGTCCTTTTGAAGGCTGGCAACTTACTGGATGGGCTGTAACGACGATTGTCGGCGGTCAGATTGTCTACAACAAGGGTAAACTTAACACAAACGTTAGAGGTGAAGCGTTACAGTTTGATGGATAGAAGCGGGTCAGCCGAGAGTTTAGTTAGTTTGAAACCTTGCTAAAAAGTCAAGCGAAATATCAACCGCAAACAACTCTACTTGGCGACCACTTGAAGTGTGATTTAGGCAAATACTAAGATAAATTGGTGGTAAGTAGGGCAATCGTTCTGCCCATTCGATTGCCATTATCCCCAAATCTGCGTCGATACCTTCCCAGTAAGTTTCTAGGTGCAATGCAGCAACGTCTTTTGGTTCTAGACGATATAAATCTAGATGATAAAGCGGCAAACGTCCTTCCGTATACTCGTTAATTAAAGTAAAAGTAGGGCTAACAATTGGTTCAGTGATTCCTAATCCTTTACCAATTCCTTGAACTAAAGTTGTTTTGCCAGTGCCTAGATCGCCGTGTAATAAAATAACACTCCCAGCACTTAAATATTGTCCTAATAATATACCTAAATGCATCGTAGCATTTGTATCTATAAGTATGCAATTAAAAGTATTAATAGTCATAACTTAATGTGTACTTTGTTAGACATTACAAACTTCGATTATTTATGTTTAATTATTGCTTAAAATATGCAAGTTAAAGATTTAAGTTATTTTATTATTTAAACAACCGAATAATTACTCACTTGTAAATATTAGTAAAAATAATACATTCCGTAAATTTGACGAGGCTGACTCAACAAGCTTTATGTAGAAATGGTGTAACCAATTTAGCATAAGGACTTGTGGGGGTATGCCAAAAATCCAAGATTGGTTAATAGTAGGTTCACTTGCTGTTGGCTTAGGTGTAGCAGCTTCAGTAGGAGGAACGAGTGGTGCATTATTGGGAAGTACCACAGGGGCTGTTGTTGGCGCTACTATTTCTAGTAAGAAACTACTCAGCAGTAACCAGCAAGATAAAGCAGAGTTAGAAAGATTAAAAGCAGAATTGCAAGTTCTTATAGCAAGAGTTAATGAACTACGAAAAGCGCAAGCAGAATTAGCTAAAGTTGAGGGACAAGTTGTTCAAAGACGAGAAGAATTACACCAGGTTGAACAAAAACTTATATCTCTCAAACGAGACGAAAAAGATTTAGAGCGTAGAGTTGCTGTTATTATGCAACAAAACCCTCAACTTATGGAGCAGGAAAAGCTAAAATCTCGAATTGAACAATTTAGATTAGAGAAAAACACTTTAGAAGGTCAAATTAGCGCTTTAACATCTCAACTAGAAAGATTAGAAACAGAAAAGCGATCGCCTCATCGTTTACACATCAAGAAAACAAATACTGCGTCAACATCGCTGGTTGATTTAGTTCAAGCGGTACAAGCAGTAGCAACGCAAACTCGCAGGCGATCGCTACCACTCATTCATCTATGTTTATGGTATAGCCATAGTTAACAGAGTTAGGACATTATAGAAGCTCGTATTGACTTCCCTAGGGAAGTTTAACCCTGACCTCTGACCTCTGACTCCTACTATATTACAAGTTTGATGCTTCAGTTCATATCTTAGATTATATAGCAGTCTCGTTGGGGTAGTTAGGACATCGAAGGTACGAATAACCATTACCCTAACTCATTTTCAACCCTGACCTCTGCTATAAAATACATTTTAGTAAAATATTAGATTACCTGTTAAGTAAACCATTTAATAATTTTAAATCAGGATCCAAGCAAAATGCTTTTTTATCTCTTCTATATCTTCTCACATTTCGGTCTATAGAACATTTTCAAAGTGATAGAATTATGTCTCAGTTTGTGAGTCGAGAAAAATCACTTAATCAGTTTTTCCAAGAAATGCTTGAAGGTAATTTTACAGAAGATGATATAGAAAAACTTGTGCGAGCTAGTTAAAACCTTACATATGAGCGCGACCATACCAACGTAATAATACCTGAGCTAATGCTTGAGGATTGTGCCGCACTAGTCCTGTTTCTTCATCTTCGTCCATCACATTAGCTAAAACGATCCGCCGTCCTAAGCGGGCGACAACATCGCGATCTAAAAATACAGGATGAGAATTTTCTTGCGCGTAGCGCCTTAGGCTTTTTTCAGAGGGAGTTCGTCGATGAACGAGGACAGCACTAAATAATTTTTGTCCGCACGCAGCATCGATCGCGCGAATATGATCCGAGACAGTGTAACCTTGTGTTTCGCCTGGTTGCGTCATGACATTACAGACGTAGATACAAGGAATCGGCGGTGTTTTGCCTCCTTTACAGCGGGCAGCGATCGCCGCAGTAATTTCTGGTACTAATAAATTAGGAATAACGCTTGTATAAAGACTTCCAGGACCGATGATAATGTAGTCAGCTTCTTTAATCGCTTGCAGGGCTTTGGGTAGTGCTGGGGGTTCGGCGGGAGTACAGCCGATTTTAAGGATACAGCCGCCTGCTTTAGTAATATTAGATTCACCTTCAATGCGACGACCATCGGCTAATTCTGCCCATAAACGCACATCACTCAGCGTTGCGGGAAAAACTTGTCCGCGAATTGCGAGAACTTGGGAACTTGCGGCGATCGCTCGTTCTAAATCACCAGTAATTTCACTCATCGCGGTGAGGAATAAATTACCAAAACTATGACCAACTAAACCATCACCAGCTTGAAATCGATATTGAAAAAGTTCGGTTAACAGTTTTTCCTCAGAAGCGAGGGCGGCTAAACAGTTACGAATATCACCTGGGGGAAGAACGCCAATTTCACGCCGCAGCCGTCCTGAAGACCCGCCATCATCCGCTACAGTGACGATTGCGGTAATGTTTGCGCTATACGCCTTGAGTCCGCGCAGTAAGGTTGATAAACCTGTCCCGCCACCAATTGCGACAATTTTAGGTCCGCGATGCAAGCGACGATGTGTTAATAGTACGTCGATGAGTTCTTCCTCACCGCCTTCTGGTCGTAACACCTCGGTAATCGAACCTACTGTGCGAGTTTGTCCCCAGAAGATTAATAATGCGCCAAGCAGCAGTACCAAAGGACCGCTAACATAATTAGGAACAACGTTTGCGATCGTGCCGACAATGTCCTGCATTAATTGCAATGCATAAAAAATAGGCGTTAGTTTAACCCAAATTGCCAAACCTAAGCCAACTAACACCACTCCACCAGCGCTTAACAGTAACCAGCGTTTGACAAATAACCCAGGAGCCAACCACTTGAACCACTGACCAACTCGATGGGGGGCGCGATGGAGCGATTCCTGCTTGATGTTTCGTAAAGATTTTTTAAAACGAGCAAATGGCATATGCAACTCTTCAGCAGGGAGATACCAAGATGTATACCAAACCCTTGTTACTTTAGTAGGTGAACTAACTCTGTCAAGTAGCTTGACTAAGCGAGGACACTCCCATGTGGGGGTGGCGCGATCGCCGACTTCGCCGCCCCCCATTGAGAGAAGTCTCCGATGCATTTATAGCTTTAATGGCGATGGGAGAACGCATAATTTTATGTATTTTCATGTAATATCGATGGAATTCACCGTATTTGACTAGGACTTTGTGATTAAAGTTGCATCTACTTTTACACAAGTTGGGTTCTAGGTGTTAGTGACAACCTGGCGATCAGGAAAATGATATGGAAAAGCGAATTTTGGGAATCGATCCTGGTCTAGCTATTTTGGGATTCGGTACAATTAGTGCAACACAGCGAGATAGCAGTTCTTCTGGGGCGCTCTCTTCTCATGCTACCAATGCAGAAGTCATTACCAAACCAGAATTAACGTTACTTGATTTTGGTGTGATTCAAACTTCAGCCGGCGTCGAGATGGGAAAGCGGCTGTGTACGATTTACGAAGACTTAAATATCTTGCTCGAACAGTCGCAACCTGATTTAGTTGCGATAGAAAAGCTCTTTTTCTACAAGATGGGAAATACAATTACTGTAGCTCAGGCACGTGGTGTGATTATGCTAGTGTTGGCACAGCACGATATCCCGTTTGTTGAGTTTACGCCTGCCCAAATTAAACAAGCACTCACCGGTTGGGGTAACGCCAAGAAGTACGAAGTTCAACAAGCTGTCGCGCAAGAACTAGATTTAGATTATATTCCGCGTCCTGATGATGCCGCAGATGCGCTTGCTGTCGCGTTAACGGCGTGGTACAGCAGAGATCAGGGATCGCAGGTCTGGGGTCAGGGTTAAAACAGAGTATTTTATACCAGGGGTCATACTATGTTGGCTTTACGGTTGTTAAATATTGGTGAGCAGATTGAGTAGGTATTTTTAGTGATTACCTATTACCTATTAACCATTACCAAATTCTTATCGAGTATCGAGTTTGCGCAGAATTGGCACAGCATAACCAACACAACCGACCAAGAACATACATACCGCACACAGTACATATAGAAAAGCTATTCCAGAACCTGCACTCGTACCGAAGATTGTGCCTAAGAAACGGGCGATAAAATGTTGCGATTGTGCCGCTGGTTCAAATACTTTATCTGCCAAGGGACCTGCAAGCAAAACTGCGATCGCCGAAACCATCTGCAACACCAAAGACTGTGCTGCAAATACTTTTCCTTGAATTTCTGGCTCAACTTTTGTCATCCAAATTGCTGTATCGCAACTGCTCAATATCGGAAAATTTACTGAGGAGCAAAATTGCGCGGGTAGCCAAACTTGGGAAAATCTTCCCAAACCAAACACAATTTTACTGATTCCTGCGCCGATCATGCCGCATAAGACACCATTAATTCGTTGGCGCGGTCCCCCCCACGTACTAATTAATAATGCCCCTGTAACGCCTCCTAACCCCGCAGCAACGGCTGTACTACCAAGAATACGCGCATCGTTTTGCGTCCGCGAAAGAATTAGCGGTGAATAAAGCGAATCACCAATATCGTGCGGTAGCCAGAACAACAAATTAATCATCAACAAGGCAAGTAAACTGCGATCGTTGAGAATGTAGCGAATCCCAAATTGCAGTTCTTGCCATTGCGTAAGGGAAACAGATTTAGAGTTGTGACTTGGTTGCGGAATCGTTACAAATAAAACAGTTGCGATCGCAACACCAAAAGTGATGATATCAATAACTGCAATTCCCGCAACGCCGATCGCGTAATACAAAAATCCGGCTAGAGGTGGGGCGATAATTTGCGAAAATCGACCGGATAATGCTCGCAATCCACTGACGCGAACATACTGGTGTTGGGGTACCATGAGGGTAATTGAAGCCGAATAAGCGAGTTCTTGCACTTGTTGAAATGCGCCAGCGATCGCGCCAATGAGATATAACTGCCAGATGTGCAAATTCGCACTCGTATAAAGCAGCAAAAATGCAATCGTTGTTAGCACTGTAACTGTATCGCCAACAATCATCAAATACTTTCGCCGCCAGCGTTCGCCTAGCGTCTCCGAAGGAGAATCGACGATTATTCCTGCGATCGGAAAAATGAGGATACTTGGTAGTAAAGTAAAGAAACTCCACAGCGTGAGTGTTGTTGCTTGTTGCGTTTGCTCCCACACCCAAATTTCAATCGCAAAGCCTGTCATAATACTGCCAATTGTTGAGACAAATTGGCCCAGCCAAATGATGATAAAGGTCCGCACGTTGATTAGAGTTATTGATAAGATAGAAGCGTGTTTTGAGGGTTACATTCATGTCTCAATCCACTACTCCAGAATCCTTATTATTGGATATTGATAATGCAGCGGCTGCGGAGGACACCTCTGTATTATTAGCTGACGATATCGCAGACGACATTGAATTTCCTCCTAGTGATTTATTAAGTGATGAACTGCCCTTGGAAACTGACTTTTATCGCGATCAAATTGATTTATTAATTCGTTTACTTAAATGGTGGTGGCGCGAACGAGAATTTTATGTTTCTGGCAATCTGACGATTTACTACAACGAACGACAACTCAAATCGCGTGAATTTCGAGAACCTGACTTTTTTGTCGTCCTGGGTACGCAAAAAAAAGACCGTAGAAGTTGGATAGTGTGGCATGAAGAAGGCAAATATCCTAATGTGATTGTCGAGATTTTGTCGGATAAGACAGCAACTGTTGATAAAGGGTTGAAAAAACAGCTTTATCAAGATACGTTTCGCACGCCAGAATATTTTTGGTTTGATCCAGTGAGTTTAGAATTTAAAGGATTTCATCTGCCAAATGCTCAGTATGAAGAAATTGCACAAACAGAGAACGGAAAATTATGGAGTCAGCAACTGGAGTTATATTTGGGTGTACAGGAACGTAAATTGCGCTTCTTTACAGCTGATAACGTGTTGATTCCTTCAACAGAGGAGCGAGTGGAGGAAATGGAACAGACAATTGAGCGCTTACGAGAACAGTTGCGATCGCAAGGTATTGAACCTGAAAATTAGTTTTTAAGAGGTAACTGGTAATTGGTCATTGGGATCGCGGAAAAATACTTATTAAGAATTACCCATTACCAAATCTCAACTCATGTGATATTTAATTATGCCCATTTACTTAACAAGTGGTAACAACAATTCGGGCAACTGTTGCAAAATCAATTCATCCGTAATTGGTCCGCGAATATTACTTCCCCAAAGCTGATAATCAACAAAAAATACGCGGTTTTCTTGAAAAGTTTCCATTGTTTTTAAAAGTGGATGCTGACTCCATGCTTGCTTTAACTCCTTTTCTGGGTTGTATAAACCTTCTGTCCAGCCAATAACAAAAATTAAATCTGTATTAATTGTAGGGAGAACTTCCAGTGAAATTTGCGCCCACGTATCAGGTTGAGTCGGTAGCTTAGGACTCACAATTTCAAATCCGATCGCATTCATTAATTCCCCTGCGGTACTATCAGGCGCGACTGAAACTTGACTTGCTAATTGATTTGTGCTAACAACAAGAACGCGAGGATACGCCGCAACCACAGGAGCCAATTTTTCACGCGCAGTTGCTAACTGTTGGGGAAATGCTGCAAGTAATTTTTTTGCAGCAGCTTCACGATCGAGCGCTTGGGCAATTCCTGTAATATCATTTGTCCAATGCTGATTCTCACCTTTGGTATCGTCAAAAAGAAGCGTCGGAGCAATTTTCGATAGCAGATGATATTCGTCTTGATGCAACCAATGTTCTCCGATAATGACATCGGGCTTGAGTTGTACTAAAGTTTCTAAAGATGGGTTTTGGCGATCGCCTAAATTAACTGGTTGTGTTGTGATACGATTTCCTAAATGAGGAATTTGTGTTGCTGGGTTGTCAAAACGCGGTAAATTCAATCGCACCGTCTCAGCATACGCCGCAGGTTGCACGCCCAGAGCCAAAATACTATCTAAAATATGCGGACTCAGCGCCGCAACTTTTTCAGGTTGACCGCAAACTTGCGTTTCGCCAATGGAATGTTGCACTAGACGACATTCTGAAGAAGCCACTGAAACCACAGTTGGTGGCGATTGACGACTACACGCTGTTACAAATAAGACTAGCAATCCTAAAAACCAAAATTTGATGCGGTATTTGGTCATTGGTCATCGGTGATTGGTAACTGGTAATTGGTGACTCACATCAAAACTCAAAGGAAATACTACCAACAATATTCAATGGCGCACCTGGATACACAATGTCAGAGCCTTGCGCTGTTTGGTAATACTCGGTATCAAATAAGTTTTGGACGTTAATTTGCGCCCGCCAGCGATCGCGTCGATAAAACAGAGCTAAATCTGTACGCAAATAACTTGGTAGTCTAAAATTAGGAGGATCGAAACCCGCTGAACCTGGGCGATCGCCTACATAAAGCAACCCTAATCCAAATCCTAACCCTTGAAGATTACCACTTTGAATTTCGTAAGTTGTCCATAAACTTGCGGTATTTTCTGCTACATTGGCAAGCCGACTACCAATCGGTAAATCGTTATCTTCTGTCACTTCTGCATCAGTGTAAGCATACGCAGCAATCACGTTCCAACCTGGTAAAATTTCACCCGCAACATTGAGTTCGATTCCCTGGCTGCGCTGTTCGCCCACCTGAATCGAAAAATCTGGATCGTTGAGATCGGTAGTTAGCACATTCGTTTTTGTTAAATGATACGCCGCAAGTGTCGCGGAAAGATTAGTTGCTAAATCAGCTTTAATTCCCACCTCGTACTGTGTTCCGCGTTCTGGTTCAAATGTAGAATTATCCGCAGCCCGACCAATCACAGGTAAAAATGAGCGGCTAAAACTTGCATAAAGCGAAATTGGCTCAATTGGTTGATAGACAATGCCAATACGCGGGCTAAATGCAGTGTCTGACTGCGAGTCACTTGTGTCGTCAAGAATGATTGTCTGATTTTGTTCGGTAAAGTCGAAACGTCCGCCAACGAGTAACTTTAAGTTATCGAGTAGCGCGATTTGATCTTGAAGATAAAATCCTAAAGTATTGGTGCGCGTCACAGCGCTGTATCTTGGTTCAAGTTCGGTTGGAACGTCGATATCGTATACGGGATTAAAAATATCAAGCGGTGGTAAACTGACTGCCTCTGATTTGTAGCTATCTGTAACGCGGTTGAAATCGAAACCCACTAGCAGTTGATGCTCAATTGTACCTCTGGCAAAGTTACCGATGATGTCGGTTTGGAAACCGTAGTTTTCTGCAATGCTGTTATCATCTCTCAATTCTCTGGGAATAAAGCGATCGTCAATCAATCCACCATCAAGATCGGAACGCGCCCCTCCCTGTTCAATGGAACTTATAGATAATGCATTACGCATTCGCCAATTGTCACTAAATTGATGTTCAAACGTTAATCCGCCACGATAAACTTCTGTCGCAAAGTCATCTAACTGCGGATAACCTAAAAATCGGTTAATTGGTAATACAAATGAGCCATCGCTGAGTGTGACTATCCCGCGATCAAATACTGGGTCATCATACAGATACTCAAAATCAAATGTTAGCGAAGTGCGATCGCCGATATTCCACTGCACAACTGGCGCGATAAACCATCTTTCTGTACTAACTTCATCGCGGAAACTGCCAGAGTTTTCATACGCCGCGTTCAACCGATACAATACGCTATTGTCATCAGTCAGTGGACCAGAAAGGTCGATTGTCGGTCGATAAAAGCTAAATTGTCCAGCTTGGAGATTTACCGAAGAATACGGTGACTCTAAAGGTTGCTTGGTAACGATATTAACAATTCCCCCTGGCTGCACTTGACCGTATAACACCGAGGCGGGACCTCGTAAAATCTCCGTCTGTGCAACGTTTGCCGTTTCCGGAATTGAGTAGAAATTGCTAATCCGAAATCCGTTTCTAAAGGTAGTATCTTGCGAGAAACCACGGATAATTAATGAACCAGCGCCAGTGTTACCATAATTACCGTCCAACGTCGCACCAGCAAAGTTTTGTACCGCCTCGCGCAGTCCGGCTGTACCGCGGTCTTCTAATGCTTGTTCAGGAATAACCTGAATGGAAGCAGGAATATCACGCAATGGCGTTTCGGTTCGTGTCGCTGTAGCCGCTTGTGAAGGGTTATAGCTTTCCTGTTCGCCTGTAACGACGATTTCTATTTCGTCATCTGCTATATCACTGCTAGAAGTCACGCTAAGAATAAACTGTGGTGTAGTGCTAACCGCGACTACTGGTGGTGCATCCGAACCAGCGATCGCCACTCGCACCAAATTCCCGACACGAGTCACACTCACAAGCACAATTTCTTCAGTTGGGTTGGCTTGCTGAAATTCCCCGCCATCGGGTAACGCTAAACCTGCATTGGGAATATCGACAATCAGTGTATTATGCGCAACTGATGTTACAGGGGTTGATAATTGCCCTACAGAGTCAAGAATAATTTCGATTCCACTCGCAGTAGGATTTATGCGTATTCCTGTTACTTGAGCCAAATTGAGATTTTGCGTTGCATATTCGACTGAAGCTGATGCGATCGCCACTTCAATAGGAATGTACAACGCGATCGCCACGCTTTCTAGTACAATTGACAAAATTTCTTTTTTATGCATCTATCCACACCACATCATGACCTCAGCAAAAACCTGCCACCTTTGGTTGAGATACCGAGGAAGCTTGCTGTTAGCGCTAGCAAATTTTTAAATGAACTTGAAAAAACTTGTTAATAAGATTACAGCTAATCGAGTGTGATGTTACAACTGACACCCAACCCCAAACGGATTTTTTTGCGTACCCAAACGGATTTTTTTAGCTCGATTACTAGATTGCGGTGTGGTATGCTTGCAGACTAATGCTATCTTTCTATTTTTCAATTAGCAGGGCGTACCACACAAATTATCGCTTGTAAAGTTTCACTATAATTTAGTAAATGAATTGCTCGATTAAGCTTTTAAAAAAGCTAATTGC
Source organism: Gloeocapsa sp. PCC 7428 (assembly GCF_000317555.1). Classification (GTDB taxonomy): domain Bacteria; phylum Cyanobacteriota; class Cyanobacteriia; order Cyanobacteriales; family Chroococcidiopsidaceae; genus Chroogloeocystis. The sequence continues at coordinate 768,250 of NC_019745.1, read as the reverse complement.
TAAGTGTTTGCAAGGTATAAAACTACACTCCTTATTCTCATCAGCGGAAGAACTAACTTTGCAAGCCAGCAGCAAAAATCTCTTGTACGGTTAAATTCAATTCAGGAAATATTGATGATACAATGCGATCGCCTTTTCTAAATAGACTAACTTGATATTCACCTTCCACTAATTGATAAATCGAAATCGTTGGTTGTTTCGGGTAACCAATAAACCGCCTTCCACCCAATCCAAGATAATCAACGGACACTTGCTTCAAGCTGGGAAACCCGTCCAACGCAGTGTCCTCAATAATCCAATATTCGGGAATACCAATTTCTTCATAATCGCCAGCTTTATCGAGATAATCATCACGCCAATTCGTACTCACAACTTCTATTATTAATGGAATTGATTCAGCGTGACTAACTGTTGATTGGCTTTTCCATCTTGGTTCTGTTGCTAAACTAGGACGGTTCAACAAAAGCACATCTGGCGAGTAACCTGTTTCACTTTTAGGTGGTTTAACCAATACTGTTTTAGGTATTCAATAAGGCAAGTTTAAACGGGTGTATTCTGTAACTAACTTTTCAACTAAAAAACTCACAATATCTTCATGGTCGCCTGATGGTTGTGGTATTTCAACAATCACGCCTTTATGTAGTTCATAACGTCCGTTGTCTGTCCAATTTGCAAATTCTTCAAAGGTTACTAGTTTAGGTAAAGCTTGAGTCATATACACCTCAGATGATTACTTTAACTTTTCTCAAAAATCTACCGTTCAGATTGTTTTTATTCATCACGCTTCGATTCAAAATTAGGAAAATCCCCTAAAATGCGTAGCAACTTCACAACTGGAAATGGAAACTGTTCATCTGCGTAGAAGCGTGCCATTCACTACGCTACCTCATTGCGTTCGATAGCCAAGTCAATCTCATCAGGATGCGCTTCTGCATATGCGCAAGCATGAGCTAAATCAGTAGCAGTAATACTGGGATAGCTTGTTAAAAGTTCAGTATCAGTGTATCCAAGACGACGAGCTTCTACAAGTACCCAAACGGGAATACGAGTATGAGAAATACGGGCTTCTCCACCACAAACTCTAGGCGTTTTCTCAATTCCTTGCCAATGACTACCAAGACTTTGAGCGAGTAATGCAATAGCCTGTAATTTTTCGCTTGGGCTAAGTGATAAAAGTTGTTGCTCTAAATCTTTAAGTGCCACAGATGTAATCTTTTTGATATAGCAGGCTACACATAAAATTTTATCAGGAGTTTCAGCTATCGTTTCCCTGTGCGATATGCTTGCGGACTAATACCAAATCTTTGCTTGAAGGCGATCGCAAAGCGTCTAGAGTTGGCATAGCCTACTTTTTGTCCTATTTCTTTAACGCTAAGTTGGTTATGTTCGAGAAGCGATCGCGCTTGTTCCATACGGTAACTATGCAAATATCCAAATGCTGTTGTACTAAATACTTGGCGAAAACCGAGTTTTAGCTTGTAGTCATTCAAGCCAACTTGTCGTGCTAAATCTACAAGTGAAGGCGGATTATCTGCATTGTGCAACAGAATATCCTTTGCTTGATGAATTCGTTCGATGTCGTCTGGTTTCAAACGCTTGGACTCAGCGTTAGAATGCTCTATAATTGCTTGCTCTAGTCTTAAGGCAACCAGTTCTAAAACTTTACTTTCAAGATAGATTGCCTTTGTCAATCCTTGATAAGGACAATTGAGAATTTGATGCAATGCTACTTGCATTGTGGGTGTGGTTGTCTGAATTTGAAAGTAATTTTTTTGCTGGGCGATCGCCCGACTCATTGCAGTTGAGCGTTCAGCTAAATCAGCAATAATTGATTCATAAAAAGGTTGCTCAATGTGAATGTCAAGCTTCAAAATATGCTGTCCTGCTTGCCATTCTATAAAGCCTCCGGCACTCCAGCCAAGCTCCAAAAAGTTTTGTCCACCATGAACTTGCTCATTTGTATTGTTACCGCAAATCATAAAGCTAAACTCTGAGGCATACGACTCATTTGGCAAGTTAGGTATTTGTGTATCTACAATAAGATTTTCTTGTAGCGTGTAGTTGTCAATTAAAAGGTTCAATCCTGGGCGCAAGTCTTGCGATCGCCGATACCCCTGGCTTTGTCCTATGGGATCGTATAGTGGAATTTCATAAGTTTGTGGCAATTCATCTTGCTGGCTCAAGAATTCTGGAACGGAAAGGATCAGTGTCATAACGATTTTTAATGACAAATAATATCATTAAATCTAGGCAACTAATGGGTAATCAGTTTCCCAATTACCCATTACCTGTTACCAATTACCCATCACTTTTTCCAGAACTTGCAACGCTGTATCGATCTCTTGTACTGAGACAATTAATGGTGGCACAAAGCGGATAACTTTTGGTCCTGCGGGGACGAGTAGCAACCCTTCGGCGATCGCCGCTTTGACAATATCCGCCGCAGTTAATGGAATATCAGCTTTTAATTCCATACCATTGATTAAACCCCAGCCGCGCACCTCGGTGATGTGTTCGGGATATTTTGCGGCGATCGCGCGTAAACCTTCGCGGAGTTGTTCGCCGCGTTGCTGAACGTTTTCTAAGATATTTTCGCGTTCTAGCGTTTCGCAGACACTAAGTGCGGTAGCACACGCAAAGGGATTTCCACCAAACGTACTTGCATGATCTCCAGGTTGAAACACATTGCAGAATGCTTTGCACATCACTGCACCAATCGGAATACCACCGCCTAAGCCTTTCGCACTCGTAAAAATATCTGGTTCAATTCCCAAGTTTTCGTAGCCCCAATACTTACCACTGCGTCCCATGCCGACTTGTACTTCATCAAGGATTAACAAAATTCCTGTTTCGTCGCACATCCGGCGAATTTCCTGGAAATAAGCTTTGTCGCCAGGACGCACGCCACCTTCACCTTGCAATGGTTCGAGGAGAATTGCTGCAACTGCGCGATCGCCTTCATCAAGTTCAGAAATTGCGGCGGCGATCGCCTTAATATCGTTATACGGTACGTAATGAAAACCAGGAACAAGCGGGCTAAAATCTTTTTGATACTTTGGTTGTCCTGTCGCGGTAATCGTTGCAAGCGTCCGCCCGTGAAAGCTTGAATGCGCTGTCAAAATAATCGGCTGATCGATTTTTAATACTTGATGTGCGTATTTCCGTGCTAATTTGATTGCACCTTCGTTTGCTTCTGCGCCAGAATTGCAGAAAAAGACGCGATCAGCACACGAATGCTCAATCAGCCACTTGGCAAGTTGCGCTTGTTCGGGGATGTAGTACAAGTTAGAAACATGATGCAGCTTTTGAATTTGCTGTGTCACCGTTTCCACCATCGCAGGGTGTGCGTGTCCTAGAGTACAAGTTGCAATTCCGGCAACAAAATCAAGATACTCTTTACCTTGTGTATCCCAAACTCGACAGCCCGATCCACGCTCTAAAGCGAGGGGAAACCGCCCGTAAGTTGTCATTACACTCTGATCGAAGTCAGTCGGATCGTAAGGGCTAGCTAAAACGGCTCCTGCTTCGGCTGGTATTGCTGGATCTTGAATAAGTGTTTCTATACTCACTCGTTACTCCTCAAAATTTTTAATTATTTGCCAGCTTAATCAAATTCTGCAAAATCTTTTGTCACATCTGAATCAGATTGTAAAGGGTATGCGGGTAGGTGGGTAGTAGGGTTATTGAGTATTAAAGAGCAGTAATCATCAAATCTCTGCCACACTCCCACTTCTTGACTTATCACTAGCCACTAACAACGAGTCACTACATGAGATACTGTTTATCGTTAACAGCCTTTATGATTCTGTTTGACTACCGATTATCTACCAATTCAGGATGTGCAGCCTTCAGGAAGTGTTGCTGAGTTAGTCATTGGGCTAATTATTCTGTTATTAGTCGCAACTGGTGTTGCTTTATTATCGCGTCGATTGCGAGTTTCTTATGTAACTGGCTTAGTTTTAGCCGGACTCGTATTCACTGAAATTTTACCGCGCCAGTTTGGGTTAGATCCGGCGTTAGTTTTAAATCTTTTCTTGCCAATTCTCATCTTTGAAGCTGGTATCAATACTGATATTAGCCGTTTGAGAAGTACATTTAAGGCGATCGCACTTTTGGCAGGTCCAGGGGCGATGATTTCAGCAGCAATCATTGCGATTTTACTGAAATTTGGTCTGGGATTAACCTGGATACCCGCTTTACTTGCGGGAGTCATGCTAGCAAATACAGATACCGTCTCGGTTTTGGCTGTATTTAAGGAAATTCCCGTACCTTCGCGTTTGTCTACGATTGTGGAAGGAGAAACGCTGTTCAACGATGCGGTAGCACTGGTTTTATTCAACTTAATTTTAAATGCCTATTCGACTGGCTCGTTTACTGTTTTCGGAGGACTTCAGGAATTAGTCGTTGTTTCCGTGGGTGGTATTGTTGTCGGATTAATCTTAGGATACCTCAGCGTTGGTTTATTTAATCGTCTAGACGATCCACTCAGCAGTATTCTACTTACTGTGGCTGTCGCGTTGGGAACGTTTCAAGCGGGACAGTTTTTGAATGTATCGGGGGCGGTAGCTGTTGTCGTCGCCGGATTAATTTTTGGAAATGTTGGGCTGTCGCGGAGTATTTCGGCTTCTAGCCGCATCACTTTGTTGAGTTTTTGGGAATACGCAGGTTTTGGCGTCAACACGTTTATTTTTCTGTTGATCGGTGTCGAAATTAACCTGACAATTTTTTGGCAAACTTTACCTGGTGTACTTTTAGCCGTTTTAGCTTTTCAAGCGGGACGATTTCTGACAGTGTATCCGCTATTGGCAATTATCAAATGGTTTGATCGTCCAGTGCCGCTACGTTGGCAACACGTCTTGTTTTTTGGCAACATTAAGGGATCGCTGTCAATGGCATTACCTTTAAGTTTACCGCTTGCCTTAGCTGAACGCGAACAATTGATTGCTTTAATATTTGGTGCTGTATTTGTCTCACTGGTTGTTCAAGCGACAAGTTTATCGTGGATCGTCAAACGGTTAAGAATTACGCAGTTTTCTTCTTCATTGCAGCAAGTTGAGGAATTACAAGCTCAACTCATGACCGCAAAAGCTGCGCAAGATGAGTTAGAAACTTTGTTGAAGGGAGGAGTGTTACCTAAGGCAATTTATGAAGAACTCCGCGCAGCTTATCAAGTGCGCGTTGCTAGTGCGGAAAAAGCTTTACGCGATTTGTATAATCGCCGTCCCGATCAATTTGCGATTACTGGTAACGATCGTACTAAACTCGATGCCATTCGACGCCGCCTGCTACTAGCAGAAAAAGGAACGTTGAATGAAGCACTACGCAAGCGCATTCTTTCTGAGGAAGTTGCTCGAAATCGGCTAAAAGCGATTGACGAACAGTTGTTACGGCTCGAAGATGATTGATGAAGAGGTCAAACACCAGTCACTACGACGCTGCTGATGAGCAAGTATGATTAGTTTGGTTTTGGATAACTTTACCAGGACTAATAAAAGAAATTCCTTGCTGGAAGCCAGTTCCGATCGCTACTGTTTCAATTATTGGTTCAGAAACGTTTGTTTGCGCTACCCAATCGACAATAAAGTTTGCGCCTAAACCGCCACTGTTGTCAGATGTACTAATAAAAAAGTCGGTAGAAGCTAAAGCTGCAAGTTGAATTGGACGCTCTAAATATTGCCGAATTAACTGACCTTCCGAATTATAGTAGCGCACGCAGGTGATGATAATAGAGTTAGCTAAATCAGTATTACGAATACTCAGCGTCGTTGCTAAGTTGAAAATTCGTTTTTGATCCTCATAATATATGTATGGATAAACTGGGATATACAGCGTTTGACCAGTTGCTATTTGAGAATTTTCGTCTAAAGTGACTTGTTGGGGTTGAGTAGCTGGTGCTGGTTCGCCTTGTCCTTGGGGTGTCGTTGTGGGTGAGGTACACGCACTCAGAACAACAATAGCGGCGAATGTCAACCAACGAAATATCGCCTGAGACATCACTAGCAGCCTTCTATGAAATCAATGACTTGATGTAACGATCCTGGTTTGGTCACAATCAGTACCGTAGAACCTGGTTCGAGTACTGTACTACCGTTGGGGATCTTCAAGTCTTCGTGTGGATGCGCTTGATAGCCGATAATTAACGATCCTCTGGGAAAGCGGGGATCTTGCGCTACTTCTGCAACGCTTCTTCCTGCAACATTACAGCGTTTGGGTATAGGAAGCTTTAAAACTTCGATTTGTCCTTGCTCAAAATGCATCATTGATTCAACTTGCGGATACTCAATTGCATTTACCATTGTGGAAACTGCAAGATCGACGGTACTGATAATATGATTCGCTCCGACAAGGCGCAGTGGTTCGGCAAAATCACGATGGCGCATTCGTGTCAAAATGTGGGGAACGCCGTAGTGTTTAGCAAGCGTTACCATCGCTAAATTCAATGCATCGTGTCTTAAAACAGCGGCTACCGAATCGGCTTTGCGAATTCCGGCTTCTAGTAAAACTTCGGTACTTACCGCGCTACCTTCAAACGCCATCACTCCTACTTGTTCGCGCGCATAACGACAAGCTGTCGGGTCGATATCAATTACCGCGACAGTATGCCCTAATTCAATGAGTCTTTGTGCCAAACTTAGCCCAACAAGTCCCGCGCCGCCAATGAGTACATACATTACTCTTGATTTAATTTAAGCTTTCAGTTTTACTTTACTGTATTCGTCAAGTTGAGCCATCAATATCGTATTGTGTCTCGGTCAAAATCGCTATACTAATACCGTTTCCCAGAAAGATGTGGGCGAATTTTGCATCGATTCGCTAAAAACATCTTGTATGGATGCGAGTGCGAAGATATTCGCCGCTAGATAAACAAAGTCCACAAGAAGTGGATTTCGGTTTTTCAGTCCAAAATGGTATACGGCTCAACGTAGTGAGTGCAGGTAATGTGTTTAGTTCGCAAGCAGAATTTGAGCAGAAATATCGACGTATTCGCCGAGAACTCACCTTATCTGTCATTGGGCTTGGGGTTGTTCTTTTAGTTGGTACTCTCTGGTACTGGTTAGTTGAAGGTTGGTCGTGGATAGACGCCGCGTATATGACGGTGATTACGCTAGCGACTGTTGGTTACAGCGAAACTCGTCCGTTGGGCGATCGCGGTCGCTTGTTTACCGTAACGCTGATTATCATGGGAGTAATCAGTATCGGTTACATTGTTAATCGATTTACCGATGCTTTGGTTCAGGGCTATTTTCAAATTGGTTTTCAACTTCGGCAACAGCGACTATTGATAGACTCTTTATCGGATCACTATATTATCTGTGGATTTGGACGTACTGGTCGGCAAATTGCTTTAGAGTTTGCGACTGAGGCGATTCCTTTTGTGACGGTTGACTCTGACCCAGAATCGGTGCAAGCCGCGCAGCAACTCGGTTATACTGTCGTTGAAGGCGATGCTACGCTCGATGAAGTTTTATTAAAGGTAGGTGTCGATCGCGCTACGTGTTTAGTGGCTGCTCTTCCTTCTGATGCTGAAAATCTTTATACAGTTCTTTCCGCAAAAGCACTGAACCCACAAATTCGCGCGATCGCCCGAGCAAGTACGCAAGAGGCACTCCAAAAACTGCAACGTGCTGGAGCAGATGCGGTTGTCTCTCCGTATATTACAGGTGGTAGACGCATGGCAGCCGCCGCTTTAAGACCGCAAGTAATGGATTTTGTCGATGGCATTCTCACAGGTGCAGGTCGCGAATTATACATGGAAGAGGTGCGACTTGACGCGGATACTTGTCCTTGCATTGGTCAAAATTTAGGCGCAGCCCGATTGCGATCGCAAACAGGTGCATTAGTTCTCGCGATCCGCCGCCGCGACGGTACTTTAATCGGTGGTCCTACCGCCGATACGCAGTTAATGGCAGGAGATTTATTAATTTGTATGGGTACAGCCGAACAACTACGACGCCTCAACCAAATTCTAGGACCAATTAATTCTAAACTTCCCCGCCCGCCTAAGCATAATTAATATTTTTTGCCTTTATGGGTTAATTTTGTAGTGATTTTTTCATTAAATACGTTTGATATCATCTTCGCTTAAGTAACCTTTCTTTGTGGTTAGTTACTAGTTACTAGCCACCATTTTTATCATCACTCATCAACCAGATTCAAATATGACTTATCCTATTTCCGTCTTTTGGCAGTAAGTAGCGGCTACTAACCGTAGTAGATTAAGTATTGTTACAATTTTGCTAACTCATTTTCACGCTTACTCAAAAGTTATTGATTAAAAATGGAAAAAGCTGCTACAGATTGGTGGGCGGAGATAACGACAATGTCACCGCGCTGTATTTATTATTTTGGACCATTTGAAACAATTGACGAAGCTAAAGCAGCTTATCCAGGATATGTGAAAGATCTTGATGGCGAGGGCGCAAAAGGAATTATTGTTGTCATTCAACGCTGTCAGCCTAAAGAACTCACAATCTGCGAAGATGAAGGCATATAAGAACTTTACAACCAAGGCTGGCGATCGCCCGTTAACACTCCGCTAAAATTTATTCCATTTAATCGTAAATAAGCAATGCGATCCGAACCGTGAAGAACCATCGGTAAACGAGGCTCTTTCAACGCTCCGTAGTGCAATAATGTGAGTTTTAGAGTAGTTTCTACAACTTTTTCAATTGATGTTTGATGTCCTTGCGGATGTATTCTCAAACGTAGCGGACGAGCTAATCCTACACTAAGATGTACTTTTGTGGTAACAACAATTGCTTCGCGGGATGATATTCGTAGTGCTAACCCTTGCGTCGGTGCCGAGATTGTTTTATTGATTTTACTAAAGTTGTACAACCGAGGATTTCCAGACTTAAGACATTCTACTAAGATAAAGTTTGCACCGATCGCCTTAGCCCACTCAACTAAATTATGAACTTCTTGACCGCGAAATGGTCCATCGCGGTAAATCAAAACAGTTTTATTCCTTAGTTCAGCTACCGGAAGTAAACTTTCTAAAATTCGTCGTGGAATTTCTTCACCTTCAATTAAAGCATCTTCTAATTGGTAGCGAATAAATTCACCTTGTCTGCCATAAAGACGAATACTGGCACAAGCATTCAACGTTCCTGGTAATTTTGCTTTAGAAGCCCTCGACACATCCAACCCAACAATATAGTCTGCAATTTCTAACGGTTGGGCTAAAACAAAAGGTAAATTGCCCAACTTGCCTAAAATTCCAGGAATAACTGAGTTTAGTATATTTCTTGAATCAACACTTTCTAAAGTATCTGCGTAAATGACTTGACTAGCAATTCCACGTCGCAATAATTGCGAATATATTTGATAGTAAAGACTGCCGCTTTCGTCACTATCAGCAGTGCGATCGCTTGTGGGTAGAAACACTAAAACAATATCTGGTGGAACTACAATAAGTTCGTTGACAGTTTGTTCAACTTCTGCTCTTAAACTAGCACCTGCCAAGTTTTGAAGTTCTAAAGCTTTTTATTAACAATGTCACTAGCAAATTTATATTGTTTGAGACGTTTTCTATTTTCTTCTAAAAAAGAATTTACTCTTAAATCACACAGCTTCAGTGCTGCAATTCTAATACTTCTTGATTCATCGCTATATTCATCGTGTCGGCGATAAACACCACCTGTAGATAATCCCTGAAGAATTTTACCTCTCACTCCTACAAATCCGTTACCAAAAAGTAAGGGAGTTTCTTCGATAGGCGTTGCTGCTTGCCAAAATAAATTGGGATAATCTCTACTATTAATACTACGCTCGAACCTAAAACCATAAGTAATTAAAGTATCTTGAGCAATTTGCTTGCAGGATTTTAATAAGTCTTGTCGCTCTTGGTTAGAAACTTTCGTTTTTTTTAGTAACTCTCCATAATCAACTTGAAACTGCTCTGCTGTTTCAGCCGTGACGCAGGGACGTAGCGCAGCTAACGGATAGCGAAATTGCTTTTTGTTTTTGCCAAATTGCACTGTAACCACAGGTTGATCCGCTGATGCTTCTTCTAGCTTTCGTTTACTGATTGAACCCTGAGCTAATGCTAATAGTTCTTCTCGTTGTTCTCCGAGAGTTCCAGTAATACCTATAATATTACAAGTATTACCATGCTCAATTTCTTGAACTTTAAGCCCAACTAAAGTTCGTTCGGGTTCGTCTCTATAAGGATGATTGTTAAAGAAATCTGCTAAATCACATTTAGGCATAATACTACTACGAATTGTTAAGCTTATCGCTGGTAGTGTTGGTGATAACCCTTCAACTGTTTCTGCCCAAAATTCTACTTCTCGAACAACTTCTACTAAATTTTTCGATAATACAGGAGTAAAAGAAAAAGGACGCTTTATTCTTAATATTTGTACAGCAAGCTGTGCCAGAACGAGCGGCGTTGGTGATGGCTGACGTACCCACTGAATTGAATAGTAGCGATCGCCAATATCATTATGCAACTCATCTTGAATCTTTGCTAGTGCGTTTCGCCATTCATTTTGGTTAGGTAGTTGTTGTTGAAGTGTTCCAACTACCCAAAAATATCCTTCTTGCCATACAGTAACAACTTTGGGAAATTTTAAACTAAAACGAAAAGCAAATCTATTGCCTAATTCCCTCTCTATTTCTGGTATTAATCGAAAACACATCAAGTTATGATTCGATATACTTAGTGGTAAAATTTCACTTAAAAATGTTTCAGTCTGTGAAACAGTAGCTGTCATGCAGTAACCTCAATCTTAGAAAAATCGCAAATTGATTTAAATTGACAATATTGACACTGAATACCAGGATTTGGTGGAAAAATTTGATTAAAAGCTTCGATATTTCTCCAATATCGCTGGAGGTCATTCTGATGTTTCTTGGAAATTTGCGCAATCTCGGTTTGAACTGCTTTTAATTGAGACACTGTTGCTGAAATTGGCTTTGACCATCTACCAGTTTCCAAGTTGTAAAATGAAGCAATCGCAGGGCGGTTTGGATACAGATAACTAACTGCTAACAGATAAACAAATCCTTGTCGAAGATCTACGTCTGTTTTACCTGTTTTAAAATCTAAAATGTGTAAAATACCATCTTCTGTGAAGATACAATCAATTGCTGCATATAAATTGAAAGAAAAATTACCCTGTTGAATTTGAATTGGTTGGGGAAATCCTTCATCACCGCGTGTGAGATGAATGATATGTTTATCCCTAAGAATGGGATTTTCTTGATATTTTCTCAGAATCAAGCGTACGCGTTCTTGCACTTCCTCTTTTTCTTGACTCAACTGCAAAGTTTCTGCGATTGTTTGCACTGCATTGCTGCAATTCAACATTGAATGGTCTTGATGAAACTCGTATACTCCTCTTTGTGCTAAATGACCGATTCGCTGAGGAATGTTATCTTGCTTTAAGATTTCTGCGATCGCCGTTTCTTTTCCACGCGCTTTCGTGAAACCTCGTTTCATGTCGCAATGCCGTTGTTCTTGTCCAATAGCTGGTGCAAATAGTGACCACAAGTTGTAACTGGCGAAGGGAAGCCACGTCATGTGTGTTGTTAAGAGTTATATTGATTTTTTCTTCAACGCCACAAATCATAACTCAGGCTTGATTTTTTCGTCAGCTAATGTCGCCGAGGCAACCTCCGCGCTCGCTATCATGTCAACATTAAAGAAGAGTTAATTTTTTAGCTAAGCGTATTCCGCAGCATGATGAAGATTTTTTCAAACAAAATTATCAAGCATTGCTTGCTTTGTTTCGACGAAGAGGAAAAGCATTGAGTTTGATTCAACCGTATCGCTTCATTCCCGAAGCCGAAATTGAGGTTAAGGCTAATAACTTGCTCAAAAGAATGCAAGAAACGCCAAAGTATTAACCAAAATGACCTTGTGACGTAACGGACGCCGAGGAAGAGATTTAACGAAATGGTCTTATCGTTACGCAATAGCACGCGAACTTAATGTGACAATATATAATCGCACCAATCATTTACAAAAGCTGAATTGGATTATTCGTCCTCCAGGTTCGCGGCAAGTTTACACGAGTACACTAGCACCAAGTAAACGCTAGTAAGCTTTTGAAGTAAAAGATGTCAATAGCCAAACTAAGAATACGATCTTGCTTTTTATGGAGGTAAGCGGACTCGAACCGCTGACATCCTGCTTGCAAAGCAGGCGCTCTACCAACTGAGCTATACCCCCGATTTGAGAAGTGGCTTGTTTGACTCGCCTTTGCTATCTTAACCTATAGGTTCAAATTAAATCAAGTACTTTGTTGAGCAAATTTCAACAATTGTCAGGACAATGACCCAAATTGTTGCAACGTTCTATAAGTTTGTCAATTTGCCAGACGCGGCGGAAATACAAGAACCGCTGCTGTCTTACTGCTTAGCGCACAACGTCAAAGGAACAATTCTGCTTGCACCGGAAGGAATTAACGGTACAATTGCTGCTACACGCGATCGCATTAATGCAGTTTTAGCGTTTCTTTGCGCCGATCCTCGTTTTGCTGATTTAGAGCATAAAGAATCTACCGCAGATGCGCCACCCTTTGAGCGCATGAAAGTACGTCTTAAAAAAGAAATCGTGACGCTGGGAGTGCCAGAAGTCAATCCCAATCAAAAAGTAGGAATTTATGTATCGCCGCACGAATGGAATGCTTTAATTAGCGATCCTGAAGTGACTGTGATTGATACCCGCAACGATTATGAAGTAGATATCGGAACTTTTCAACGCGCGCAAAATCCGCAAACGCGATCGTTTCGCCAATTTCCTGAATACGTTCATCAAAACCTCGATCCAAGCCAGCATAAAAAAGTTGCGATGTTTTGTACAGGCGGAATTCGCTGCGAAAAAGCTTCGTCGTTTTTATTGTCCCAAGGTTTCACTGAAGTTTATCACCTCAAGGGCGGCATTTTAAAATATTTAGAAGAAGTTCCAGCGGAAGATAGCTTGTGGGAAGGCGAGTGTTTTGTCTTTGACGAACGAGTTGCAGTCGTTCACGCTTTAGAAAGCGGCTCGTATGATATGTGTCGTAGTTGTGGACATCCAATTTCTGAAGCGGATAAAACATCGCCACAGTACGAAGAAGGCGTTTCTTGTCCCCATTGTTTTGCAGATCTGACTGAGGAAAAACGCAAACGTCAGCAAGAAAAACAAAAACAAATCGAGTTAGCTAAAAATAAAACTAATATTATCTCCTCTTGATTTTTGAAAATAGTTTAGCATCTATCAACTAACTGCTCACCTCTCATCCCTAATGAGGGCGTTTCCAAGCTAATGTCAATCCATCACCAATTGGAACCAAGCTGATGGCGACGCGCGTATCTTGATGCAGTTTTTGATTGAAAGCGCGGATTTTATTGGTTCGATTATCCTGCACTTGGGGATCGGCGACTCTTCCTGACCACAGTACATTATCAACCGCAATTAAACCCCCAGGGCGAATGAGTTGTAATGCAAGCTCGTAGTAAGTATCGTAGTTGCTTTTGTCAGCGTCAATCAAGGCAAAATCAAAAGTATTTGCGCCATCTGTTGCGAGTAGTTGCTTGAGGGTATCCTCAGCAGGCGCTATATGCAACTCAATCTTATTAGCAACACCAGCTTGGTTCCACCAATGACGCGCGATCTTCGTATATTCTTCGCTGACATCACACGCCACAACTTTACCTGTAGGCGGTAAGGCTAATGCTACAGCAAGCGCGCTATAGCCTGTAAACACACCGATATCGAGGGTTTTTTGAGCTTGCATGAGTTGCACAAGTAATGCGATAAATTGCCCTTGTTCTGGTGCAATTTGCATATTACCCATTGGGTGTTTTGCAGTCTCCTGTCGCAGTTGCGTTAATACTTCTGCTTCGTTTAAAGAAACCGATCGCATATAGTTGTAAAGCTGTTCGTCAAGTTGCAGCGTTTGAACACCCATTTGGCTTTTGCTTAAAAGTAGGTAACAAAAAGGGGCTAGTAATTGGTAGCGGTTGTATTTCTACTAGCTCCTTATTTTGTGATTTTGACGATCCTGAATCTTAAATGAGTCTAATCAAGCTTGAGAGCGTTGACTGGTACTTCATCCCACGACTCGACTGTGCGAATGCGTGCGATCCAACCGGCGGCTTTTTGCGTATCAGTTAAGTTACGTTCGTACGACACGTGACAATCGTTTGCTTGTTCCTCATTAGCGCAAGCAATACAAGCATGAATCATACCTGAAGGATCGATTTGCTCATTTACCCAGATTTTCATCTTCCTATGGCTCCTCCACTTGGAAAATCAATGATTAAAACCTGCTAATTGTATAGCTTACTGCTTTGCAAAGTTATAAATTATAAATTTTAAATTATGAATCGACTGAACTCAAAAATCTGACATCTCAGTATTCGCGATTGATGCGATCGCCTCCCCAGTGACGCGACAAATGCGCCAGTCGGGTAAGATAGCTGCTCCCATACGACGATAAAATGCGATCGCTGGCTCATTCCAATCTAAAACACTCCACTCTAGCCGCCCACAATCGCGCTCTATAGCAAGTTGTGCTAGATACTTTATCAAAGCTTTCCCTATACCTTGGCGTCGATACTCAGGAAGTACAAATAAGTCTTCCAGATAGATTCCAGGTTGCGTGAGAAAAGTTGAGTAGTTGTGAAAGAACAACGCAAAACCCACAGCTTTTCCTTGAATTTCAGCAATAATTGCTTCTACATACGGTTGGGAACTAAATAAATGTTCTCGCAACGCTTCTGCACTACCTGTTACAGCATGAGATAATTTTTCATACTCGGCGAGTGCTTGAATCAAAGAGAACAGCACAGATACATCATCTGGAGTAGCAGGACGCAACGTTAGTTCAGAATTTATCACGATTCAGCTTCTAAGGGTAAAAAACCGAATTATTTAACAATACCCTATCTAAAAAAATAGAGCAGTTAATCAACTACTCTCAACCACTAACCATATTACTTCCTGTAGCCCAGTATAAACTAGCTAATCGCTAACTGCTCCTAGAACAACCATCCTTTTAGGCGTTTAGCAATTTGAGGACGACGTAACTTGCGCATAGCTTTACTTTGAATTTGGCGGACTCTTTCGCGGGAAAGATTAAATATACTGCCAACTTCTTCTAAAGTACACGGTTCACTTGTAATCAAACCATAGCGTAGCGAAATAACGTCTTTTTCTCTAGGAGTCAAAACATCTCCTAAAACATCCCAAATTTCCTGACGCATCATTGTTTCGCTCATTTGTTGTTCTGGCGATTGGCTGTCTTCGTCTTCTAACAAATCTACTAATTCAGTATCTTCTTCTTTACCAACTCGGTGATTTAAAGAAAGTGATTTGCGTCGTAGTTGTAGCAGTTGACGCAAATGCTCTGCTGAGATTTCTAAAAATTGAGCAAGTTCTACTTCTGAGGGATTGCGTTGTAGTTGTTGTTTGAGTTCGCGTTGTGCTTTTTTGAGTTTGTTTAACTTTTCTACAATGTGAATTGGCAATCGAATTGTGCGAGCATCATTTGCGATCGCCCGCGTAATTGCTTGTCTAATCCACCAATAAGCATAAGTAGAAAACTTGTATCCTTTATCAGGATCGAATTTTTCTGCTGCACGGTTTAACCCCATTGCGCCTTCTTGAATTAAATCTAAAAAAGGTAAACCGCGATTTAAATAGCGCTTGGCAATTGAGACGACTAAACGCAGATTGGAGCGAATCATTTTCCGCTTTGCTACGCGTCCTTGATATAGTCGGTGTTCCAACTGACGCTCTGACATTCCTAACAAAGTTGCCACTTCTGCTTTATTCGGCTGGCGCTTTATTTCTGCTTGCAAGCGCTGTTGTATTTCTTCAAATTCAACGATAAACTTGACTCGCCGTGCTAGTTCTACTTCTTCCTCTGGTTTAAGTAAAGGATAGCGTGCCATTTCTTTAAAGAAGGCACCTACAGCATCGTCAGATTTAGTTTTCTGATAACCTGAAGGTCTTGCCGTAGCTAAATCTTCGTCTTTGTCTTCTACTTCTAAATTCTGTTCTATTGGAGATAAATCTGATGCGACTTCTGCTAAATTTTCTGGAGATGGTTCTTCTAAATCAGCACTATTAATATCACTATCTGTTGCTGTTGTTAACAGGGAATCAATTGCGTTTAATTCAGCAATATTCATACTTTATATTAGGTTCAAGACTGATAAATGATTGACTTGCTAATATGATGAAAGGTAATTTTTGTGGACAAAGAAAAGATATCTACCATCTCGCGTTTATGTCGAATTATTTTTGTCCATTAGTAATAGATCTTTTTCTTTCATCGCTTGTGCTGATTTTGACTTCTACATATTTTTTGACAGTGGCAAAACTCCTTTACTTAGGTTAACAAATTTATTTCATTTTGTTGGGATTTTCTTGCGCTACTACAACTGAGTAAATTCTTTAGATTAATTCTCAATTTATGAATGCTTGAAATTCACTTTACTTTATACGGAAATTTGACTAGTTTGATAAATACAAAGCTAAAGCTAGCAAATGATTCTTGACATTTGCTAGAACCTATATACTTAAATTATGAATCCTCAATAAATTTAAAGAGGAGCTAGTGGTGTTTTCTCTACCATGAAGCCAGAATCTCACATTCTGCACTCATTTGTTGTCTACCAATAGGGAGAAAAGGCTCGGCAAAACACCTACGTTATAAGGCTGAGAAGTTGTATACTATCTAACACAAAAACTTTGCACAAAATTTTAGTATAGTAGACTACACTTAGGCGAAAACTCGTATCTTAGCGAATTGCTGTTAATTACGTTAAAAACACTACTCAGTATACATATAAGTAAAGATGGTAGATGTCATCACACAGCGATCGCCCTTTTAGCTTATCAGTAAAAAAGTTTTAATATATTTAAATTCAAGAGTACATTCTATGTATCTTCCTGGCTTGAAATCCTCAATCGTCGCAGCAGAACCGAGAGTTCCTTTTCAACTTACCTCGCGTTGGATTGAAGTATTAGTAGATTGTCCAGGAGTGCAAGGTATTTATACTTATAAATTACCGGCAGAGTTAGACGTACAACCAGGAGACATTTTAAGCGTACCATTTGGTACATCTCAAGTAGGAGCGATCGCGATTCGTTTATCACAACCACCAGCAGATTTAGCCCAGGACAAAATCAAAGAAGTCATAGATATCGTCAGTGCGGGCTTTTTTCCTAGTGGATATTGGCAATTACTCAATCGTATTGCTGAATATTACTACACGCCATTGATGCAAGTGATTCGAGTTGCTTTACCGCCAGGGTTACTCGGGCGATCGCAGCGGCGCATTCGGCTGATTGCAAAAGCAGATGCTGCGACTCAATTTTTAACTCCCGCAGCGCGACAAGTCCTCGAACTGTTGCAAGCGCAAAGTCAGGGAGATTATAGCTTTACCCACATCCAACGCCAAGTTAAAGGCGCGTATCGTGGAGTACGGGAATTGCTGCGATCGCACTTGGTAGAAAGTTACTTAGAACCGCCACGATTGTCTAAACCAAAGCGACAAAAAGCCGTTACGCTCGTAGGAACTGGATTAGAAAGTGATATCACTTCCCGCCAGCGCGAAATTTTAGAAGTTTTGCGACGTCGTGGTGGCGATATGTGGCTAAGTGAGTTGTTGCAGATTTGTAGTACGAGTTCCGCAACGCTCAAAGCATTAGAGCAAAAAGGTTATATTGTTATCCAAGAGCGCGAGGTGTTACGCATCGAACGCGATGCGATCGCACAAGATCAGCCCAAAGCCTTAACACCAGCGCAGTCGCAAGCATTAGAAACGATTACTCAGTTGGATGGCTACGCTCAAGTTTTGCTGCATGGAGTGACAGGATCGGGAAAAACCGAAGTTTATTTACAAGCGATCGCGCCATTACTCAATCAAGGTAAATCCGCCTTAGTTCTCGTTCCCGAAATTGGGTTGACGCCACAATTAACAGATCGTTTCCGCGCGCGTTTTGGTAACAAAGTCTGTGTCTACCATAGCGCCTTATCCGATGGCGAACGTTATGACACCTGGCGACAAATGCTAGCAGGCGAACCGCAAGTTGTGATTGGTACGCGTTCGGCGGTATTTGCACCTTTACCGCATTTAGGTTTAATCATCCTCGATGAAGAACACGATAGCAGCTTCAAACAAGACCAACCAATTCCTACTTATCATGCGCGTACCGTAGCCACCTGGCGCGCTGAACTCGAAAATTGTCCTCTCGTTTTAGGTTCCGCCACTCCTTCTCTAGAAACTTGGATAAGTACGAAAAGCAACGAATCTACACCCATTACCAATTACCTCTCCCTTCCCGAACGCATTCAATCGCGCCCTCTTCCTCCTGTAGAAATAGTTGATATGCGCCAAGAGTTGCAGCAGGGAAATCGTTCAATTTTTAGCCGATCGCTACAAGGTGCTTTACAGCAGTTGCAAGAACGCGAACAGCAGGGAATTTTATTTATCCACCGTCGGGGACACAGTACGTTTGTTTCTTGTCGTAGTTGTGGATACGTGATTGAGTGTCCGCATTGCGATGTTTCGCTAGCGTATCACCAAACCGAGGAAAAAGCGCCAGAAATCTTGCGGTGTCATTACTGTAATTATGCACAGTCGCATCCGCGTCATTGTCCTGAATGTGGTTCGCCTTATTTGAAGTTTTTTGGTAGCGGAACGCAGCGAGTTGCACAAGAGTTAACGCGACAGTTTCCCCAGTTACGAGTCATTCGGTTTGATAGTGATACAACTCGTACCAAAGGAGCGCATCGCACGCTACTAACGCGGTTCGCGAACCGCGAAGCTGATTTGTTGGTGGGAACGCAAATGCTGACGAAAGGACTTGATTTACCACAAGTTACCTTAGTTGGCGTTGTCGCTGCGGATGGATTGTTGCATCTTGCCGATTATCGCGCCGCCGAACGTGCATTTCAAACCTTGACACAAGTCGCAGGTCGTGCTGGGCGCGGTGAAGATCCAGGAAGAGTCATTTTACAAACGTATTCGCCCGAACATCCTGTGATTCAAGCAGTGCAACAACACGTTTACGAAGCTTTTACTGAAGCAGAATTAGAACAACGCGCCGCCTTGAATTATCCGCCTTATGGAAGATTGATTTTATTACGTTTGAGTAGTACAGATCCAGCTACGGTAGAAAGTACTGCCCAGCAGATCGCGACACAGTTAAATAGTATCTCAGAGTGTGAGATTTTAGGACCTGCGCCCGCGAGTGTCTTTCGAGTGTCTAACCGCTACCGTTGGCAAATTCTACTGAAGTTTGCACCGACTGCACAGCTTAAATTGCCCGATTGGGAAAATGTGCGATCGCACATTCCAACTTCAGTAAGTCTCACCATCGATGTCGATCCACTAAATTTTATGTAAACGAATGATTTTAGGTCTACGCTCTACTACTACAGAAGATCTTGATTTTGTGCTTGCGACAGAACAGGATCGGGAAAACAGTCTTTTTGTACAGCAGTGGACACCACAACAACACGCAGATGCTTTGCGCGATCGCGATCTATCTCATTTGATTATTGAGTGCATAACTCCAAAGCGTTGTGTAGGGTATGTCATTCTTGCAGGACTAGAAAATCCACATCGCAGTGTTGAACTACGACGCCTTGTTGTCAAGGATAAGGGGAAAGGCTATGGCACGGCTGCTTTACGCTTAATTAAAAAGTTGGCTTTTGAGCAACTCCACGCCCATCGCCTGTGGTTGGATGTGAAGGATTTCAACTATGTAGCACGACGATTGTATGAAAAGGAGGGTTTTGTTGTTGAGGGAATCTTACGCGAGTGTCTTAAAGCTGGCGATCGCTTCGAGTCTTTAGTTTTAATGTCGATGCTGCAAAGCGAGTACAAAGCAAATTAAAGATAAAAGCAAGTATTGAAAAATACTATAATTCCTCACGGCAAATCTTTTATAGTTTTATATTTAATTTAAAAGGTGGTGATTATGCTGCGCGAAAAGCTTAAGCAAGAATTAGACAAGCTCAGTGACGAGCAACTTAAGAAGGTTGCTGATTTCATTGCTCAGTATAAACAAGGTACATCTTCTTTATTTTGGCAAAAGGCAACTTCAGCCCAAACTAGGGAATTCCGTGAATGGGTTTCACAGCTTCCTAAAAACAGTCCTAGTTTACCGAATGAAGCTTTTAGCCGCGACAGTCTTTATGAAGAATGACGAGATATCTGCTTGATACAAATGTTGTCGCACGATTCTGCAACCCTTCTGATGTACAGCATCAACTTGCAACAAATGCAGTATCCTACTTACTGACTCAGCAAGATGAGTGTTTTCTAACAGCACAAGTACTGATTGAGTTTTGGGTGGTTGCTACACGTCCAGTTGAGGTCAACGGTTTAGGATGGACTGTAGAACAAGTAAGAAACACGATAGATCAACTAATTGATCGCTTCCCTTTAGTAGAAGAATCTTCACAGATTTTTCCCAATTGGCTAAATTTAGCCACAACAAGCAAAGTAAAAGGTAAGCGAATCCATGATATTCGTATTCTTGCCGTTATGCTTGCTCATGAAATCACACATCTTCTCACTTTTAATCCTAACGATTTTACGACTGCGCCCAGCGCAGCCCCTGAAGCGATCGCATCAAATATAACTATCGTTCACCTTCAAGAATTAGCAACATCTGAACTTGACAAGCGTTAGCAAGTAAATCATATCTTGTTATGGCAATTGATGATTTAGAAATCTTTCAAGCTCAAAATCGCCAACAGTGGCGGGAATGGCTAGAGAAAAATCATGACACTTCTAGGGGTATTTGGCTTCTTTACTACAAAGTAAAAAGTGGTAAGCCAAGTATTACATATAGCGAAGCGGTAAAAGAAGCTTTGTGCTTTGGTTGGATTGACAGCAAAGTCAGATCTTTAGATACTGAATCTTATATACAAATCTTCACGCCTCGAAAACCAAAAAGTGTCTGGTCAAAATTAAATAAGCAGTATATTGAAGAACTGATAGAACAAGGTTTAATGACTGAAGCTGGTTTTAAAAAGATTGAAACTGCAAAACAAGATGGTTCGTGGACTACGTTAGATGCAAGTGAAGCTTTGATTATTCCAGCAGATTTGCAGCAAGCACTAGCAGCAAATGAAATTGCTAATAAACATTTTGCAGAATTTAGTAATACGACTAAAAAGAATATACTTTTTTGGATTACTAGTGCTAAACGTTTAGAAACAAGATTGAAGCGAATCGAGCAAACTATCAACTCAGCAGCGCAAAACAAAAATCCTCTAGCACGATGACTGTAGCGATCGCTTCTAGCCATATCTTTGATGGCACTTTCATATCCAAAAACTCCTAAAATTTTGATTTTTACCGCCTCAAGCTAGATAAATTAAGCTCAACTTCATCATCGATACATCTCAATCAAAATCCAAAATAGTATAAGCTATTAAGCTGAGTAAAATTTTGTTTAGATGTAGTTTGTGATTCTCTATCTGCTGGATCTTTTAGGTGTCGCTGTTTTTGCGGTGAGTGGCGCGCTAGCAGCAGGGCGTAAAAGCTTAGATTTGCTGGGTGTTGCTGCGATCGCTATCGTCACAGCAATTGGCGGTGGTACGCTGCGCGATGTTCTGCTGGACAATCCAGTGTTTTGGATTCAAAATCCTATTTATTTAGTCGTCATTCTATTCTCTGCCGCGCTGACGCTGATTTATACTCGGTTTCGCCAACCACCAGCTAAAGCCCTCTTGATCGCTGATGCGCTAGGGCTGAGTTTTTTTGCGATTAGTGGCGCTCAAGGCGTGGAACAAGCAGATTTATCGCGTATTATTGTTGTCTTAATGGGAACAATTACAGGTGTCGCTGGCGGTGTTATGCGCGATGTCTTACTAGCCGAAATTCCCTTGATTTTGCGGCGAGGAAATCTCTATGCAACAGCGGCGATCGCTGGCATTATTGTTTATCTAATTCTGCAACAGTTTGGCATGATGCGATCGCTTGCAGCTTTACTAGGAATGGCAACAATTACAGCTGTAAGACTAGCTTCAATTGTTTGGGGATTATCCCTTCCAGTTTATAGTCTGCAAGAGCGTAAGTGATTGGATGCATTTAGCAAGGTAGGGAAGTAAGTAATGTTCGCGTTTCGCCGAGTCGATAAGAGTGATGCACGGACTATCACAAGTTGGCGATATGAACCACCTTACAATTTCTACAACAATTTACAGCAGGACGCTGAAATAGATTATCTTTTACACCCCCAGAACAACTTCTACAGTATTTTAGATGCAACGGGTGAGTTGGTAGCTTACTGTTCGTTTGGACAGGATGGACAGGTTATTGGTGGTGATTACCGTGATGAAGCATTGGATATTGGTTTTGGGATTCGTCCTGATTTGACTGGAAGAGGAAAAGGTGTTGAGTATGCCAAAGCTGTTTTGGAGTTTGCAGACACTTTATTTGAGCCGAAAGCGTTTCGAGTCACGATCGCGGCATTCAATAAGCGTGCAATACGGGTATGGCAGAAATTGGAATTTGAGCATCAGCAGTCGTTTGAACGAGGCAGCGATCGAATGCAGTTTATCATTTTGATGCGAACAAATTGTATTATCTAGATCGGCTGCATAACTCATAAATGCCTTCCGACTCCCTTTGGGGCTACTCAAACTAAGTGTGCCTTCGCCCACTAAAACAGTATTTTTATCTGTGATTCCACGGTAGTCAACTTTGTTGGTCTAGCCAAAAATTCGTTTGCTAGGTACTCTTGTAAACTTCTCCCATGATATACGTGGCATGAATTGCGCGATCGCCACCGAGTACAATTAGAGCAAATGCTTGTTCTGCAAGTTCTGTTAATGAAGTCGCGTTTGTTGCAGAATTCCGCAGCGCCATTAGCGGAGTTGCCCGCAGATCAAGAACCACAAAGTCAGCTTCTTTCCCAACATCAAAGTTACCAATTTTATCTTCTAAAGACAGTGCTTTTGCACCGCCAAGCGTTGCTAAAAAAAGTGCTTGAAAGGGAGATAGTTTCTGATTTTGAAGTTGCGCAACTTTATACGCTTCACTTGCTGTGTCTAAAAGCGAAAAGCTTGTTCCTGCACCGACATCGGTTCCTAAACCAAGTTTTACCGGATGTTCTACGCACTTAGCCTTTTGCAGCTTGAAAAGTCCACTTCCTAAAAATAAATTAGACGTTGGGCAAAATGCGATCGCTGATTTGGCTTGTGATAACCGCTGAAATTCCGCATCTGTCAATTGAACTCCGTGCGCAAACACTGAGCGATCGCCGACTAATCCGGCGAGATCGTAAACATCTAAATAACCTTGACTTTCAGGAAATAGCTGTTTTACCCACTCGACCTCATTGACATTTTCTGATAAATGTGTATGTAAATAAACGTCGGGAAATTCTGCTAAAAGCTTTCCTGCTAAGTGCAATTGTTCAGGAGTTGATGTAATTGCAAACCGAGGCGTAACAGCATACAGCAAACGTTCTTTTTTATGCCACTTTTGAATCAGTTGCTTACTTTCTTGATAAGATGTTTCAGCAGTATCTGAAAGGTTATCTGGTGCATGACGATCCATCATCACTTTACCAGCAATCATTCTTAAATTCCGCCGGCTTGCTTCTTCAAAAAAAGCATCAACTGATTGCGGATGAACTGTGGCAAAAACGAGTGCAGTTGTTGTACCATTTCTCAGTAATTCATTAAGAAAAGTTGTCGCAATTTTTTGTGCGTATGCTTTATCTTTAAATTTTGCTTCAGTTGGAAATACATACTGATTCAACCATTCCAAAAGTTGCTCGCCGTACGCAGCAATCATTTCTGTCTGAGGAAAATGGATATGCGTATCAATAAATCCTGGCATGATTAACATTCCAGAATAATCATTTATTGGTACTCTTGCATATTTACTTTGTAAGCTTTGATAATATCCTAATTCCTTAATTTTCCCGTTCTCAACAACGAGTAAACCATCAGCAATATAGCGGGCACTTTCAGCTTCAGAAACATAAAATGGATCGTCAACAAAGTCGAGGAAAGCACAACGAAAAGCTTTAACTGGTTGTGTTAGCATCAAACAGATATATTATATTGTTATAAATAAACGAGTCATAACGACTTTCCTCACATCTACATTTGATTTTTATTTATAGTAATCGTCAACTAACTTTTAACCCTGACTACGGGTAAGGGACTGCCTTACCCCTCTGATTCCTGACCTCTGGCATAGCTTACAAAAAAACACAAATAAATTATGTTGACTGCAAACATTATGCAACTTGTACATCTTGTAACCGTGAAGTCATAAATCGATCCATCCAATTGACTAAAAATGCGCGATTTGCTGCTTGTTCTTCAGGAACCGTTGTATCGATGGGATGCGGCATTAAGCCTAAAATTGCGGCATTGGTGACACAAAACATCGACTTTTGAAAACTAATACAAATTTGTACGCGTAAATCGTCTTCTCCCCGACGACTGCGCTTTTGATACAGTTTATGCAAATAATCTGGGAGAAAATGCCGCATATCCTGCATTAATAAAGTAGGTGGAATTCCTGCACCACCAACGGGTAAAGGATCGGCATAAAGTGCGCCATAAGCAAATCGTGCTTGATCGGGTGGAATTTGGTGCGCTTGGGCGTTGTAGGAAACTGTACCTTGAAACGGCGTACCGCGAAAGAAAACGGCTTCAACGTAAGGTATAGCTGTATCGGCAAGAAATGTTAAACCGACAGACTTGGGAACAATATCGTAAACTTTACCGTGAAGTTTAACCGAGTAAGTAATTGGTAATGCCGCAGCATTGACTAAGCCTGCTTTGATATGCTCTACAACTTGAGGGATAGTTTTAATTTCTCCTTTGTCGTACCGATCTGACAAAGCGATAAACATATCGCTCATAACGCGCCAAAATTGACCTAGTGCGCTGTAATACGATAAAACGCGGACTTGTTCGGTGAGAAAGTCAGGAAATAGTTGGTTTAATCCCAACATGAAAGGATTATTTTTGAACTTAGCTTGAATTGCGGCGGCAGCGCGTGTTTTGAATTCGGCTGAATCTAAATAGCTATCTAAACCGCCACCACCATGCCATAGCATCGCTTTCATGCAGTATTCGGCATACTCAAAGTTAATGCGATCGTGCCACCAATGTCGCAGAAGTTTTTGGAAGGAAATATCGCCGTTAAAGTATTTGAAAAATGGAAACAAAACAAGAAATTGATTTTCAGAAATATAAATTAGGTTTTTGGAGTAAGCATCCAAAACAATACCGTAACTTTTGAGGATACCGACAACATCGAGAACATTCTCTGAAGAATCAGGAAGCAGTGTTTTACCAGATTCGACGCGCGTAATATATGCAGCAAAGGGATGGTTAAGAGGCTTATTGGTAATGCTAACCATGGCAATTCCTAATACCGTTTTACTTTAAAGTTGATACAAAGCAGAGAAAAAACGAGTGACTAGCCACTAGCCACTCTTGATGCTAATCTCCAGCCACTAGCCACTCTTGACTACTTGCCAACTGCGATCGCTGCGCAACGACTGGAATTCCACTCATTGCAGTTGTTGCAGGTTCACTCCAACGAATCAGCCAATTTGGTTGTAAGCCGAAAATGACGATTAAAACGGCTAAGACAACCGCAGGGGCGCGATCGCGAAAATACACGCGGGGTAAATCGATAACTTGTGGTGACAAACGACCAAAAAATACGCGGTTGATGAGCAATAAGAAGTAAACCGCGGTTAAACCCGTACCAACCATCGATAATATAGTTTCTGTGGGAAATACCGGGAAACTTCCTCGAAATACCAGAAATTCAGCCATAAATCCCACCATTCCAGGGATACCCGCGCTTGCCATCACACCCAACACCATCAAACTGCCAATCAAAGGTAAACCGCGTTCAGGGTTGAGTAAACCGCGCAAAGTTTCGATATCGCGACTGCCGGTTTTTTTGTAGACAATGCCGACTAAAAGAAACAGCAATGCCGAAATTAATCCGTGGCTAACCATTTGCAAAACACTCGCCAAGATACTTAATGGCGTTGCGGCGGCGGCGGCTAAGAGAATGTAGCCCATGTGTCCAATTGAACTATAGGCAACCATTTTTTTCATGTCGGTTTGCGCGATCGCACACGAAGCACCGTACAATACGCTTACCACTGCCCAAATTGCTAACGCTGGTGCTAACACTTCCCACGCTTGCGGCAACAAGCCTAAACCAAAGCGTAATAAGCCATACGTACCTAATTTCAAAAGGACTCCTGCGAGTAATACCGAAATAGGTGTCGAGGCTTCAACGTGTGCATCTGGTAGCCACGTGTGTAGAGGCACTAGGGGAATTTTGATTCCGAAAGCGAGTAAAATTCCGCACAGTAGCACAATTTGTGTTGCTAAAGGTAACGCGTTAGGATCTAACGTCGCTAGTGCAAAACTTGAAGCACCACTTAACCAAACTAAACCTAAAAAACTTGCTAAAAGCAATATTCCAGAGGTAGCAGTATAGATTAAGAACTTCGTTGCTGCATAACCGCGCCGCTGTCCTCCCCAAATAGCAATCAATAGGTACAGCGGAATCAGTTCTATTTCATAAAAGAGGAAAAACAAAAGTAAATCTTGTGCTAAAAATGCGCCACTCACCGCCGCACTTAAAATCAGAACAAGTGAGTAGTAAAAGCGTGATCGCTGGATATCTTCATCGCTGCTGTAAATCGCAATACAGGTCAGTAAACCATTTAATACCAACAGCGGTAACGATAAACCATCAACACCTAAGTGATAGTTCAAGCCGATCGCTGTGATCCACGGGATGAATTCGGAAAATTGTTGAGTAACGTTCGTAGGATTAAACTGCGCTGCGAGAACGATACTCAGTAAGAACGGAAGACTCGCGAATATTAAAGCGATGTTACGCGAACTATTAGGTGCGATCGCTTTCGGGAAAAAACCCACAATTGCTGCACCAATAAGCGGTACTAAAATCAAAGCACTCAGCATTGATACACGAGATCCTTAAACATAATAGTTGTTAGTGGTTAGTGACTAGTGGCGCTTTGATTAGTCACTCGTTCTTCCTTAGCCTCTAATTGCTTCCCAGAACAATTGCCAGTGATCGACAAGACCAAATGACCAGCTAATTAAAAAACCCAGCAGACTGACGCCTAAGATAATTGTGAGTAGATAAAGCTGTGATTGCCCAAAACTACTATATTTCAAGCTTTGTCCGCTGATAATTGTTGCGATACCAACTAAATTGACAAAGCCATCGACGATGTAGCGATCGACCCACGCACTCAACCGCGACATGAAGTTAACTGCACTCACAACGGTTAAGCGATACAGACGGTCAATATAGAAGTCGTAGCCTAAGAGATCTTGAATAAATCGCCACGGTAGCTGAATCGATCTCGACCATGCTTTGTGGAGGTAAATCGTTGAGCCGATAGTTAATCCTAGAACACTCGATAATACAAGAACCATCGTTGCTGACCAATTCACATCTGCCCAATTAGGGAGCAGTTGCCATTGTTGTAACAACAGCTGTACTAACAGTGTTGTAATCGTTAAACTCACCATTGGTACAGCCATTTGCCAGCCAACTTCTGGCGCGCGGCGCGTTTTTGGTTGAGGTTCGCCCCAGAACACCAAGCGGAATACGCGGGTAAGGTTTAAGGTTGTTAAGCCATTTGTCAAAAACAGGACAGCAACAATCCAAGGATGACTACTCCAAAAACCATCTGCCCATTGCAGCTTTGCCCAAAAACTACCCAAAGGTAGTAGCGTCACCATGCCTGCGGCTCCTACAACGTAAGCTGTCGTTGTTGCAGGCATCCGCGACCACAAACCGCCCATTTCGGTTAAATCTTGCGTATGTGTAGTTAGAATGACCGATCCGGCACTCATAAATAATAATGCTTTAGCGATCGCATGGGTAAACAACAATACCAGCGCTACTCCGCCTTGCTCCATCCCGATCGCAATGAACACTAACCCCATGTACGCACTTGTCGAATGCGATAAGGCGCGCTTGATGTCAATTTGTGCTAGTGAAACTAACGATGCACCAATCGCCGTGACTGTCCCCAGAATGACTAAAGCATCGAGCGCCACAGGTGATAGCACTAAAATTGGTTGTAATTTAAACAGCACGTACGCGCCACCCGCGACAACCATTGAGTTTCGCAGTACTGAAGCAGGGTTTGGTCCTTCCATTGCTTCATCAAGCCAAAGATGCAGAGGAAATTGCGCGCATTTCCCCGCAGGACCCGCAATCAATGCTAAACCTAACAATGTCGCGGTTAAAGGTGAGAGTTCAGCCGTTTGCGCCCATTGGTTCAATTCGGAAAAATTCAAACTTCCTGCCATTGCTGAGAGCGTCACAACTCCCATCAATAGTAAAATATCGCCCACGCGTTTGGTTAAAAACGCATCGCGGGCAGCGGTGACGACAAGCGGCTGTGCATACCAAAATCCTACTAATAAATAAGTAGACAGCGTCAGCAACTCTAGTAACACGTAGCTGAGAAACAAAGAATCACTTAACGCTAAACCACTTAATGCAGCTTCAAAAAAGCCAATCAGCGCAAAGAATCGAGCTAACGCCCAATCTTTTTCCATGTATCCTAACGCATACAGTTGCGCTAAAAGGCTTAACCCAGTAATTAAAACTGCGGCTCCCATACTGACGGGTGATAGTTCTACTGCGATCGATAAGTCTAGATCGGCAGCTTTGAGCCAGGTAAAAAGCAAACTTTGCGGTTCTTGGTTCCAGATGTCTTTCCAAACAATTAAACTGTGTACAAAAGCGACACCTGTCATCAACAAATTTAAGTAAGCTGCTGGTCGAGGACCAGTTCGCCGTACTATTCCAGTCGCCCAAGGTAGTGTCAAAACAGCGCCAATCAATCCATAAAAAGGCACCCACCAACTTGTTAAAAATAACGTCTGATTCATTCCAGCTTTCCAAACAAATTTGTGATTTATAATGTTAATTTAAAGTTAATTAACGATATTAAACAACTAGAATACTTACGAAAAATAAATTAAAATTGATTTTGCTACGTACTGCTTTAAATTAACATAAACCTCTGGCGTCGTTTTCTGGTAAAGTGAGACTATTCAGTTTTATTAAAATTTTTGTTCTCTCGATCAAAGCATACTTTGGTCAAAATGTACCCAGACTGAAGCCTAACTAGACAGCGAATATCGTTCTCCTGTCATACCGCTACAGAATGAAGGTTTGGTTTTATCATTTTGGCTGAACCCAAAGTAATAAAGAAATTATAAAACAGAAGTTACACCGCTAGAAAGCGATAAACTTCAATGAGGTAAAAGCAACCAATCATGGGGTGTTAAGTTTTTTTAAAGTATCCTATTTTAAATTATAATAGAAATTAATATTGTCAAGAGAGCCAAGCTTTCCTATGCTTAATTTGGAGATGCTTTTGTACGTTACAAATGGCATCCCCGTCAATTTTTCTGTAACAGCCTGATTGGTAGTAGTTATTGCTTTAATTACATAGGAGGTCTGCGATGCCAATTGCAGTGGGAATGATTGAGACGAAGGGCTTTCCAGCAGTGGTGGAAGCAGCCGACGCCATGGTGAAAGCTGCACGGGTGACGCTTGTTGGTTACGAAAAAATTGGTAGTGCGCGGGTCACAGTCATTGTGCGCGGGGACGTTTCCGAAGTGCAAGCTTCGGTTGCGGCTGGAGTTGATGCGGCAAGACGAGTCAACGGCGGTGAAGTTGTTTCGACTCACATTATTGCCCGTCCTCACGAAAACTTGGAGTACGTGCTGCCAATTCGGTATACCGAAGCCGTCGAACAGTTCCGAATGTAACGAACGGAATTGTGTTTGAGGTGCATCAATTTTTTGCTAAATACATTTAAGGAGTAAAACCGATGTCAATTGCCGTCGGAATGGTAGAAACGCTGGGCTTTCCAGCAGTCGTAGAAGCAGCCGATGCCATGGTGAAAGCTGCACGGGTAACGCTTGTTGGTTACGAAAAAATCGGTAGTGGTCGCGTTACGGTTATTGTGCGGGGAGATGTTTCTGAAGTGCAAGCTTCAGTCGCAGCAGCAATCGATAACGTCAAGCGCGTTAATGGGGGTCAGGTGCTATCAACCCACATTATTGCTCGTCCTCACGAAAACTTAGAATATGTCCTGCCAATTCGTTATACCGAAGCCGTAGAACAGTTCCG
This sequence comes from Gloeocapsa sp. PCC 7428, assembly GCF_000317555.1. Lineage (GTDB taxonomy): Bacteria > Cyanobacteriota > Cyanobacteriia > Cyanobacteriales > Chroococcidiopsidaceae > Chroogloeocystis. The sequence goes on along the minus strand of NC_019745.1, from coordinate 738,091 downwards.
CGAAAGTACAAACGCGATTCGCCCCTACGGAAACCGACTGTGATGTAAGGCGTAATGCAAATTGCAAAAGTTCGTGGCAACGTAGTCAGCACTCAAAAAGAACCCAGTCTTCGCGGGGCAAAACTGCTTTTGTTACAACTCGTAGACGAAGAAGGGCAACCCTTACCAAAATACGAAGTTGCAGCAGACAACGTAGGTGCAGGAGTCGATGAGTGGGTATTGGTAAGTTGCGGTAGCGCCGCTCGCATTGTTCAAGGAAACGAGCAGCGCCCACTCGATGCTGTGGTGGTAGCGATTATTGACAGTGTTCGCATTGAAGATCGCCTTATTTACAGCAAGAAAGACCAATATCGATAAGTAACGCGCTTTGGATGAACGACGAATACAGAATGACAGATACTTCGCTTGTAGGTTCTGCATTCTGAATTCTGAGTTCCGCAGTAATTAGGAGGAAATTACCGATGGTAGTCCGCAGCCTGGCTGCCCCCCCGACGCCTTGGTCAAAAAATTTAGTTGAGCCAAAAATTGAATCAAGTGCATTTGTACATCCATTTTCTAACATTATTGGAGATGTAACTATCGGAGCGAACGTGATGGTCGCTCCTGGAACTTCTATCCGCGCTGACGAAGGCGCTCCTTTCTATATAGGTGAAGGAACTAATATTCAAGATGGCGTTGTCATCAATGGATTAGAACAAGGTCGTGTCATTGGCGATGACCAAAAACAATATTCGGTGTGGATTGGAAAAAACACATCGATTACGCACATGGCACTGATTCACGGTCCTGCTTATGTTGGAGACAACTGTTTTATTGGCTTTCGTTCCACGGTATTCAACGCTCGTATAGGACATGGTTGCATCGTGATGATGCACGCCTTGATTCAAGACGTGGAAGTTCCCGCCGGTAAGTTTGTGCCTTCAGGAGCAGTGATTACGAATCAGCAGCAAGCCGATCACTTACCTAACGTTGAAGCAGACGATAGAGAATTCGCTCGTTATATCGTGGGTGTCAATGACGCCTTACGAGCAGGATATCTATGTGCCAGTGATGAAGCTTGTATAACGTCAGTTCGTAATGAGCTTACTAGCACCGCAAGTTCAGATAGTTCAAATGGTTCCAGCCGCAATTCTTCTACTTCTTCTATGATGACAAGTCCTTACCTCAGCCAAGACACAGTAGCACAAGTCCGACAACTCTTACAGCAGGGCTACAAGATCGGTACTGAACACGTCGATGAACGGAAGTTCCGCACGGGTTCTTGGAAAAGCTGTACTCCTATTACGGCTAAGCGCGAATCGGAAGTGATTGCCGAACTCGAAGCGTGTATGGCAAATCATGCGGGTGAATACGTGCGGATGTTTGGGATTGACCCCAAAGGCAAGCGCCGTGTCATGGAAAGTATTATCCAACGCCCCGATGGTCAGCAAATTGCCCCGCCAGCAGCGACTAAGGAAAACAGCTTTAGTGGTAGTTATCGCAGTTATCAACCTTCAGCCGCAACAACTTCGGCAGCGAGTGGACAAATAAATCAAGACACCGTTGCGCAAGTCCGACACTTGATTCAGCAAGGTTTTAAGATCGGCACCGAACACGTTGACGAGCGGAGATTCCGCACAGGTTCTTGGCAAAGCTGTACTCCCATTAGTGCTAGCAGCGAATCGCAAGCGATTTCTGAACTCGAAACGTGTATGGCAAATCATGCGGGTGAATACGTGCGGATGTTTGGCATTGACCCCAAAGGCAAGCGTCGCGTGATGGAAAAGATCATTCAACGTCCAGGCGGTAATCAGGTAGCAGCACCAGCTTCAAATAGCCATCGCAGTCATACTCCTAGCCAACCACAGCCCGCACCCACTTACAATAAGTCTTCAGCAAGCAGCACGCGCTTGCAGCCCGAAGTCGTCGAACAGATTCGCCAACTGATTGCGCAAGGCAATCGCGTGAGTGCAGAACACGTCGATCAGCGCCGGTTCCGTACAGGTTCGTGGGCAAGTTGTGGACCAGTTGATAGCACAAGTGCTTCGGCTGCGATCGCAGCCATCGAGTCATTTCTTTCCGAGTACGAAGGCGAGTACGTACGCTTGATCGGCATCGATTCTAACAAACGACGGATTTTAGAAACTATTATTCAACGACCTTAAGTAAGCTAACCTACAGCAATGACAAGTTTCGTTAGACTTGTGGGTAGCTTGCGACTTAATCACATTTTATCCGGCCGAGGTTTCCATTCTAATGTATGTGCCGCCACTGCGTCCGCCTAGTCATGATGATTCCTACATCAGTGGCGAAGTTACCATTGACCCTAGTGCGGCGATCGCACCAGGAGTCCTTTTGCAAGCAAGTCCCGATAGCCAGATTATTATCGGCGCGGGAGTTTGCATTGGCATGGGTTGTATTCTTCATGCTTTTGAAGGCACATTGGAAATAGAGCCAGGCGCGAATCTCGGATCGGGTGTTTTGGTGCTGGGTAAAGGGAAAATTGGTGCGAATGCGTGTATTGGCTCGACAGCTACGATTTTGAATGCTTCGGTCGAACCGCAGCAAGTCGTCTTACCAGGTTCGCTCGTCGGTGATAAAAGTCGTATCGTTGTGACACGCCCAACCGTGGCGGACGTTGATACAATCAATGAAACCGCCTCCCCTGCTTCTGACGAAGCCACAAATGGCGATCGCCCCCCGCCCATGAATACACCACCTCCTACACCATCTGAGCCTGAACCTACTGATGCAGCGTCTTCACCGCCACCAACAAGTCAAAAAGTCTATGGACAAGCACAATTAAATCGTATGCTGTCAACGATGTTTCCCCACCGCCAAGCCTTAAACCGTCCCCTACAAGATGGTCAGTCTCCTTCTGATCAGCCTTAACTTGATATTCTGATCTGTTCTCATGGAGGTTTAAGATGGAGACACCAAACCCAGGATTCGCTCCCAAAGGGCAGTTCAGCCGCAAAGACGATTTAAGGGAAAGTGCCTTGGGCTTAGTTTCAACCTTGAGCTTTCCGGCAATTATCCAAACTGCTGATGCCATGCTGAAGTCCTCAGAAGTGACTTTGGTAGGATTTGAAAAGATCGGTAGCGGTCACTGTACTGCGATCGTGCGCGGTAAAGTTGCTAGCATTCGCTTAGCGGTGGAAGCAGGAGCACAGACAGCAGCAGAGTTCGGTCAGCTTGTTTCAACGCTGGTTATACCGCGACCTTTACCTAATCTAGACGTTGTGTTTCCGATTAGTAACCGCTTGTCTGACCTGGCTCAGTTTGAACGCGACATTCGCGTGAGTAGTCAAGCAATTGGTTTATTGGAAACGCGCGGCTTTCCAGTCATGGTCGGAGCAGCTGATGCGATGCTGAAAGCGGCTGATGTACACTTGATGTCGTACGAAAAGATCGGCGCGGGGCTATGTACCGCAATTATTCGCGGGGCAGTTGCAGACGTTGTGGTAGCAGTCGAAGCTGGAATGCAGGAAGCTTTACGCATTGACGCTAACTCGTTAAATGCAGTCACCGTCATTCCTAGACCGTTAGATGACTTAGAGCAAAACTTACCTTTAGCAAGTTGCTTAATCGAAGAGCAACCTAAGCCACTGAAGTTACCAGTAGCAATCAAAGATAAGACGCCTGAAGCTGAGTTAATTAAACTACCAGACTTAGCCGCAATTCCAGTAGAAATTCAGCAAGAGGAGTAGATTTTTAAAGTTTTGTCATGATGACTTTTTCTCGTAATAGTTATTTGTTATTTGTTGATGGAGTAAAACCGAAGTCACAGCCTTGGATTAAAGTTGATTGGTAGCCTGGATGCCAAAAGAGAAAAGCGCTGCACACTGATAGTATGATGAGAGTGGCACATTCGCTGAATGTGGTCAAAAACCACAAACGCAGATAGGAAAGTAGTTATTGCTCGCACAGCAGACTATCGTGTAAATGTGCAACGCTTTGACAGAAGGGATCTTACGCTCTTGTTGTTGTTTTGATAATAACCGCAAACTCTTATAAAGAAAAGCCATTATTTCTGATAGTAATAATAGAATATTATCTATAGAGCCTCCTTGAATCTTAAAGGAGAGGGAACCTTGAAGCAAGCAACGCTTCATCAATTAAAAGTCTTTGAAGCTGCGGCACGGCATGGTAGCTTTACGCGCGCAGCCGAAGAGTTATTTCTAACTCAACCAACTGTCTCTATGCAGGTGAAACAACTCACAAAAGCGGTGGGTTTACCTTTGTTCGAGCAAGTCGGTAAGCGTCTTTATCTAACAGAAGCTGGCAAAGAATTGTTTACGACTTGTCGGGCGATTTTTGAGCAATTAGCGCAGCTAGAAATGACTGTGGCTGACCTCAAAGGCTTAAAGCAAGGGCAATTGAGGTTAGCAGTCATTACGACGGCTAAGTATTTTGTCCCGCGTCTATTAGGTCCATTTTGCCAGCGCTATCCTGGAATTGATATTTCTTTACAAGTCACGAACCACTCAGGCATTCTCGAACGCTTGACGGATAACCTTGATGATTTGTATGTGATGAGTCAAGTTCCTGAACACTTAGACGTCGTTTTTCAACCGTTTTTGGATAATCCGCTTGTGGTACTAGCACCCGCAAATCATCCGCTAGCGAATGAAAAACATATTTCGCTTTCACGGCTTGCGGAAGAACCTTTTATCATGCGCGAACCAGGTTCAGGAACGCGAAAAGCTGTGCAAAAGCTTTTCGCCGCACACGAAATTTCGGTAGAAGTCAAATTAGAACTTGGTAGTAACGAAGCAATCAAGCAAGCGATCGCTGGCGGATTGGGGCTTTCTGTTTTATCTCGCCATACCTTAACACCCGATGGCGCTAGTAGCGAATTAACTGTTTTAGACGTAGAACATTTTCCAATTCATCGGAACTGGTATGTTGTCTATCCGAACGGTAAGCAGCTTTCAGTTGTAGCGCGTACTTATTTGGAATATTTACTTGATGCTGCTAAACAATTTGCTACCTCTTGATCGCCTAGTTGATCAAATTCGTTGTCAGTAAATATGTTGGCACTCACTGTTGAATCGAATTCAAAATTGACACTTTGTTTGGGTAGCCTCTGCATGAGTTGAAGAGCACCTAAAATCTAAGTAGCCATCGACATAACATATAAATATGCGTAATACATACAATTAATCCAACAGTTGAAGCTATATTAATAACTCCATCTAGGAAAGATGCTGTTATCGAGAGGGAAAACACTCCTGCTGTGTATGAATAGCCGATAAGCATTCCTAAACATGCGAGTTTAGGTCTAGGAATAATTGCTGTGCTCATCAGAATAAAACCTAAGACAATATCCGCAGGTTTAAATAACTCTACATTTTGAGTTAATCCCAAAATGATAAATCCCAGGGTGATTGCTCCAACTAAAACTGCAAAGGCGCGAGATATGAGTAAAATTCTATTTTTCACTTTTTCTGACTCTTGAAACTTCCTTTTGCACCAGTAGACTAAACTATGGAGCCACTCAAAGGTCAAGAAGTCATGCTGATTCATGAGGTTGCTGAGTATTTCGGCATCACACCAGATACACTGAGATACTATGAAAAGCAAGGATTACTCACTCAAAAGCACGTCCGTCGCCGCACAAACGGCTACCGCGAATACACACAAGCAGCACTTGAACGCATCCGCCTGATTCGTCTTGGACAAATTGCTAACTTCAGTCTTGCTGAATTGCGTTCTGGTATTGAGTTGTGGGAATCAGGACTTAGTGATGAGCAGAAAGCCGAAATTTGGCATCAACAACTAAAGCGCCTCGACAGACAGTTTGAGGCACTGCAAGAGTCGCGGGGTTTTATCATGAATAAGCTTCAACAGTTACAATGCCATAAAGCTTAATATTTTAGAACTTGTGCTACCAAATAAGCAGATTGATTGCAAGTCCAGACTTTTACGCACTATTATTCAGAGCGAGTGCGATCGCTTTGTTGGCAATGCTTTGCTTCTAACTAAGAGGTTGTTTACGCTGATAGTCATTCTGGTATCAATAGCAATTGTATAAAGACCAAGCTAGCATTATGACCTTACAACTCAGAGAAGCGCTGCCCCAACATAGTGATATGTTACTTGAGTTTATGGCAGAATTCAACCGAGAAGAAGGAATTTCTTTTGATCCAGAGCTATATCGAGCCAGAATTGACGCTGCCTTTCAGTTTCCTCACTTTGTAAAAGTCTGGTTAGTGATTGCAAATTCATCTCCTATTGGCTATGCAATTTTGACCTTTACGTTTAGTTTTGAGTTTAGTGGCATTCAAGCTACGATCGATGAGATTTATCTGTGTTCTACGGAGCGACGTAAAGGGTTGGGAACACTAACTTTGGAGCTTTTAGAGTGCGAAGCTGCAAATTCTGGAGCAAAAACTCTCTGGGGCGATATTTCGGATGAAAAGCCATGGCTATCAATATTTTATGAGCGTGCTGGATTCAAGCGTTACCCGTACCGCCCCTACAGCAAGCAGTTGTCATCTTCGGGAGAGAGCATACAGCAGAACACAACCATTAGGTAACTCAGAGAATTGGTAAGCGCGTCGCTAAAGAATTGTTGAGAAGACGCGATCGCACCTTATTAAATCAACTCTGATTTCATCACATTCATAACGAAAGTAAGCAGACACAGCTATGTCTGCTTACCACTAAATTAGTTGCTACTACGGAAACGCCGTTTACGTCTTCTCGCGACTGCTTTGCGCTTACGCTTTTCGATTGGAGTTTCAAAGTGACGCTTACTCTTGATATCTGGTAAAATACCCGCTTTAGAGACTTGGCGCTTAAATCTCCTTAGTGCTGACTCAAAATTTTCATTTTCGCCGACAACAACTTGGGTCATCCTCTTTCCTCTTAACAACAATTTCTGGCATTGCGATCGCCAATTTGACAAAATGTGTATTAGTCACTGCTATTTTCAATGACAAACAATCAACTGTAGAAAAACGCTAGCTATAGTTAATTAACCAAATTCGGTTTAGTATAATTCTTGAAGAACAAATCAATTGCGAATGAAAACTTGTAAGGTAGCAAAAGAAACGCAGACTTTTCTAAAAGTTATTCAGTTTTTCAACTCTTAACAAGATTTTGTAGCCGCGATCGCAACTGTATGGCATTAACCCTAACAGCAGTTGATGCAATTCACTCAAGCTATACATCAATGCTTAGTAGCGTTTGGAGTAATTTTGATTTCTGTTACCCCAATCACCGCCACTTGAACGCCTGTCTTCGCGGGGTTTAGCTTTATTGACTTTCATGGTTCTTCCCATCCATTCTGCACCATCGAGCGCTTCGATTGCGGTGGATTCGGCAGCTTCGCTTTCCATTTCTACAAATCCGAAGCCGCGAGGAAGACCAGTTTCGCGATCCGTTGGTAGTTGTACGCGCTTCACGGTACCATATTCAGCAAAAATACTGCTGAGATCGTCTTGGGTAACTTCAAAGGACAAGTTACCTACGTAAATTGACATTGAATCTCTCCTGCATCGAATTTTGTAGAGAGTTCGATCCGGAGAGGCGCTTGTGAATTAAAAACAAACACTACCGCCGAATTTACTTCTCGCCTACCAGCTTAACATACAACTTATATAGTAGAAGTCAGGGGTCAGGGGTCAAAAGTCAGAATGAGAACTGGTTTTGAGCTTCTAGAATGTCTTAATTGTATTAACTATTGCTTTATTTTTGCTGGTGAATGAGCTTAGTTCAATGATGCTAGCAATGAAGCAAAGATTAACGGCACGCAAGAACTGATGGAGTTAATCATAATGAGAATAAAAACTCATACCTATGAACACTCATCAGCTACCAATTCCTACTTTCTTTGAGCCTAGTAAAGTTCATGAAGTGTGGCGTGTTCCTTACCAGCAACGCGCGCAAGAAGCAGCATCGTGGGCACATAAGTACAATATGACATTAGCCAACGAAGATAAGACTCGCGTTGGCTTGCTTTTGATTGATGTGCAAAATACATTTTGCATTCCTGGATTTGAACTCTTTGTTGGGGGAAGATCTGGAACAGGTGCAGTTGAAGACAATACACGTTTGTGTGAATTTATTTATCGTAATTTGGGTGGAATTAGCGCGATCGCGGCAACAATGGACACGCACACTGCCATGCAAATTTTCCATTCTGTATTTTGGATAAATGAAACTGGCGATCATCCCGCACCCGCAACGCTAATTACCCCTGAGGAAGTAGCAGAAGGTATCTGGAAAGTCAATCCTGCTGTGGCGGCGAGTATTAGTGATGGAGATGCTCGACTTCTACAAAACCACGCTCTACACTATGTCAATCAGCTAACACAACACGGTAAATATCCCTTAACGGTCTGGCCTTATCATGCGATGCTGGGTGGAATTAGTCATGCTTTGGTTTCTGCGGTAGAAGAAGCGGTATTTTTCCATACAATCGCCCGTAACAGCCAAGCAAGATTTGAAATCAAAGGTAACAACCCATTAACCGAAAATTATTCAGTACTACATCCCGAAGTATTAACAGGTGTTGACGGTCAAGCGATCGCGCGAAAAAATACAGAATTAATCCAGTACTTATTAAAATTTGACAAACTCATAGTTGCAGGTCAAGCTAAAAGCCACTGCGTTGCGTGGACAATTGATGATTTATTAACAGAAATTAAATCGATTGATTCCAATCTGGCGCAAAAAATTTATTTGCTAGAAGATTGTACATCTTCTGTTGTTATCCCTGACATAGTAGATTATACCGAACAAGCTGAAGCAGCTTTTGAAAGGTTTGCTGCGGCGGGAATGCATTTGGTGAAATCGACTCAAGCAAGTGATTGGTTAGTGTAATAGGTAATAGGAATAAATATTTTTTTGACAATGACCAATTCCCAGTTACCAGTTACCAATGACCAGTCTTTAAGTTACGTTGATTTTCACCTACTTACTTGTAAGATAACGTAATGCAAATTTGGCAAGCACCGAAACCTTGGCAGGTTGGGTTAGTTCTAGTCATTGGGGTATTTGGTATTTCAACTGCGTCAATTTTTGTGCGGTTAGCGTTTGCAGCAGTACCAGGTGTTTCTAGTGTTGGATTTAGTCTTGTTTTATCCGCAGCGCGTCTGATAATTTCGGCGATACTGCTACTACCCGCTTGGCGTTATCTGCGCTCATCGCCACCGAGTCGCACCTCTGTATACTATGCATCAGTCGCAGGCGTTTGCTTAGCGCTACACTTTGCGACATGGATTACTTCGCTTGCATATACCTCAATTGCTGCTGCATCGACTTTGGTGAGTAGTCCACCCATTTGGGTTGCGTTGCTTTCGTGGTTGTGGCTGCGCGAAAAATTATCACCTCTAACGCTAATAGGAATCGGTGTTGCACTTGCAGGCGGTATTATCGTTGCACTGAGAGGTTCGGGAGTAGATTCTGTTGCAAGTCGTCCCTTGTTAGGAAATTTTTTAGCACTTTTTGGTGCTTGGATGTACAGCTTATATTTACTTCTTGGACGTAAAGCCCAACAAGAAGGATTAGGATTAGGCAGCTATATTGCAATTGCTTACACAACAGGAGCCTTAATTTTACTGCCGTTACCAGGAATATTTAGTGTATCGTATACAGGTTATCCATCAATCGTTTATGTTTACATATTATTGATTGCGATTTTCTCGCAAATGATCGGGCATACGAGCCTAAATTGGGGAATGCGCTGGCTTTCTCCAACGCTTGTCACGCTTGCGGCTTTATTTGAACCTGTCGGCGCTAGTTTGCTTGCTTATTTCCTGCTAGGCGAATTACCAGGAAGATTAACACTTTTAGGTGCAGCTATTTTATTAGTAGGAGTAGCTTGTGCGATCGTGGGGGCGAGGCAAAATAAATTAGGACAAACTAAGCTTAGTGAATAAATTCGTAGCTAAATAAAAGAAGTCCACCTTCGTGGACAAACTAAACAAAAATCTTAACTTCAGGTGTGCGATCGCTCGACTTTGTTTGAGTAGCTCTAATTTCTCATATTCAAAAAGATGTTGACTTCTATTGCTGATTGAGACAACTACCTTACATCGCTACTTTCTTATTGCCTATGCTGTAATTGACATAACTGGCTCTTTTTTGACTGGTGCGACACCAGCTAAGTCGAGAATTTGTGGAATCAAGTCTTCGCGCTTGACTGCCATCATATGAACACCATGACATAATTCGCGAGCAATTTGTACTTGTTCTGCTGCGATTTTAACTCCTTCCTGGAGAGGATCTTTTGCTTGTTCTAAACGGTCGATGATATGTTGAGGAATATTGACACCAGGGACGCAGCGATTAATAAATTGTGCATTTTTAGCAGATTTTAATAAAAAGATCCCTGCCATGATTGGCTTACCGCAACCCTTGGCTATTTGATCCATAAATTTTTCTAGACGGTCAAAATCTGTAATTAGCTGACTTTGGAAAAACTGCGCCCCAGCTTCAAGTTTACGCTCAAAGCGACTTTGTAACCCAGACCAACTTGCAAGTTGTGGATCGACTGCTGCACCTGGAAATAAATCGGTTGCACCATCACTCAGCGGTTGATCGCAACAATCTACGCCAGAATTCATTTTATGAATTAATTTGAGCAGTCGGATTGATTCGAGGTCAAAGACACTTTTGGCATCTACATGATCGCCTGCTTTTACAGGGTCGCCTGTAAGCGCTAAGATATTGCGGATACCAAGAGCATAAGCACCCATAAGATCTGCTTGGAGTCCAATGCGGTTGCGATCGCGACACGCAATTTGACAAATTGGCTCAATACCGTGTTGCAACAAGATTACCGAAGCAGCGAGCGAAGACATCCGTAACACTGCTCTACTACCATCAGTAATATTTACTGCATGAACGCGATCTTTGAGTTGTTGTGCCATTTGCACCATATGCGCTGGATTACTTCCTTTCGGTGGTGCAACTTCAGCCGTGATGAGAAAGTCACCCTGAATAATGGCAGTACGTAACGAGTTTAAAGAAGTTCCGTTTAAATTATTTAGCATTAGATCATGCAAATTAAATTATATATTTTTCTAGCAACTACACTGGCATAGAATAGCCCAAAGATGATTTCACTTTGTTCAGGGTTTGGATCGCGATCGCTTCTGCTTTTTCTCGTCCTGAACGTAAGACTGACTCTAGATAGCCTTTGTCGTTCATGACTGCATGATATTTATCTTGAATAGGTTTGAGGTGGGCGATCGCTGTTTCTGCGAGTAGCGGCTTAAATTGTCCCCAACCCATATCTTGACACTCAGCCGCAACTTCTTGCTTTGACTTACCCGAAAGCAGCATATAAAGTGTCAACAAATTATGACATTCGGGACGTTCTGGGTCGTCAAACGTTAAACCTTTGATCGGATCGGTTTTACAGCGCTTAATCTTTTGTTGAATTTGTTCTGGAGTATCGAGTAAATTAATGCGGCTAGCATCTGACGGATCGGATTTCGACATTTTGCGCGTACCATCTGTCAAACTCATTACCCGCGCACCTTCTTTGCGAATCAGCGGATCTGGTAACTTAAGTACTGGATTTTCTCTGGCAAACTGGTAGTTAAATCGCGCTGCAATGTCGCGGGTAAGTTCCAAATGTTGCTTTTGGTCTTCACCCACAGGGACTTTATCCGCTTGATACAGCAAAATATCTGCCGCCATTAATACTGGATAATCGAGTAAGCCCGTATTGACGTTTTCGCCTTGCTTGATTGCTTTTTCCTTAAATTGGATCATGTCTTGCAGCCAGTTCAAGGGCGTGATGCAATTAAGTAGCCATGTCAACTCACTGTGGGCGCAAATGTGGGATTGGACAAAGATGGTCGAATGATTTAAGTCAAGACCACTCGCCAAATATATAGCAGCCATATTATACGTATGAGTTGCTAGTGTTGCTGGATCGTGCGGTACGGTTATAGCGTGTAAGTCTGCTATGAATAAGAAGTTCTCGTATTCGCTTTGCCCTTCTACCCAATTGCGAATTGCACCTAGATAATTACCTAAGTGTAAATTACCAGTTGGTTGAATTCCAGATAAAACCCGCTGCTTAGCCATTGATTTTAGTTGATTGTTTACGCAATAACTGCCCAAAAATTATAGTAGGTATCTTTTTAGTTACTAGTTTCCAATTATGACTCAATCTTCCCCAAATCCGGTAACTCTGCTGCGCCAATGCCTCAAATTAGCGCAAGAAGTTTCTACCCATGCTCAAGCAAGTGAAGAATTTGCCCAACTGCGCGATGGTATAGCAGCGACAAACCCACAAGCAGCGGAATTGATGGATATACTCTGGCAAGAAGTCATTGCTGCACGACGTTCAGCGGAGTTTTGGCACGAAATGAGCAATGTCGAAAAAGACTTAAGTAACCGGATGATGGAGAATATGGCACAATTACGCCAAAATTACTTACGGCTTATGCAGGAGATGTAAAGAAGACAGGTGTAGAAAAGTTACTCGCAAAGAGTCTTGAGTTATGAGTTATCAAACTTTTAGCTGTCAGCGTTAGCTCATTCCTAAAATAGACGACTCACTTAGCCGTTGGCGAAGCCATAGAGCGAAAAACGGTAGCGCCAAACGATAATTTTGCTCAGAACCGTAGATCAAGCCTTTTTGCTGTAATCCTATCAACGCACCTTGTAGACTTCCACCACGAGAAAGCCCGTGTTTTTGAATATACTCTCGGCTTTGCGGTTTACTTGTGGGATCTAACGCTAGACATTCTAATAGTTGTACTTGACTTGCAGGTAAGAGCATCAGTAACGATTCAAAGGTGATTGACAAATCTTGTAATAACTCTTGAATTGCTTGATGTACTTGTTCATCACGGATGAGTTGATCGGTACGACGGATGACAAGGCGACGAATCAGAGTCATTGCATCGCCAATGTGTCCTTGAACCGCATCAATGAAAATGTCGATCGCAGGCGATCGCGAATCGAATGTTAGCCCCTGAGTGTGTAAAATTTCTCTTGCCCACACTGCTAACACATCATCAGCTATAGGAGTAAGCTCAACAACTTCTAGCGGGTAATCCTCGCTATGCGTAATTTCTGCAATTGTACCAATGAGTACGTAGCTGACTCGCGTTTGGGATTTAATTTCGCGTCTGAGCGTGTTTTCCCATTCACTATTACGATCCCATGAGCGGAGGTGCGAAAAACTCTGTAAAATCAGCACAACGCGTTTATTAACGACTTCGGCTAAAAGTTGTGGTAGCTGAATTAATCTTTCAAAGGCTTGCCATAGCTGTTTTGGCGTTACCGCAGGTGCGAGTCTCAGGTGAGTGCTGTTGTCGGCGATGTGGATTGTAAACAAATCTTTGGCAATTGTATTAACCCACGTTTGCAGCAGCGTTGAGTCAAAGTTTTGGCTAATTGTCTCAGCAAGTAATTCAACAAATTGCCTAGCGGCGATCGCGCGGATGCAATCTACTTCTAAAGCGATCACGCCTACTTCTAAAGCCGCAGTTCGTACTAAAGTCCGCCGCCCACACCCTGGTACTCCCGCAATCAAGAGATCTCCATCGCGGGCAAGAACTTCCACAATATGTTGAAATTGAGCCGAACGCCCAACGATTTCTATCGAAGTAGACACATTTACATTCACGCGCTTATACCAATTTTGGATAGGAACAAGCTGATTGGTGAAATTTCAACCAATTAGCCTTACATTAGTGCCAACATTAAGGCAATCTATAGTTACCATTAAAAATCGTTAGTGTCAAATTTAGTAAAACACTAATTTTTAGTGCTAAAAACTAGATAACACCTAATAAATTATTAAGAATGATGACGCAGACGCTAGCGCCGAGACTGCTACAGCAGCAGTCGCAAGTTTGGCACGCCTTGGAGATTGAGCAAGCGATCGCAATTCTAGAAACTGACGCGGTGCAAGGATTGACTAGCAGTGATGCTCAGCAACGTTTAGCACAGTTTGGGGCAAACGAACTGACAGCAAAAAAGCACAAACCTTGGTGGTTAAAGTTCCTGTTGCAATACAACCAACCGTTGCTCTACATCTTAATTGCGGCGGGTGCAACCAAAGCCATCATTGGCGAATTTGTTAACGCGGCAGTCATTTGGGGTGTGACGACAACCAACGCGATAATTGGATACGTTCAGGAATCGAAAGCCGAAGGTGCGATCGCTGCCCTCGCGCAGTCAATTACTACCGAAGCAACCGTGATTCGTGACGGACAGAAATTACGCCTTGCGTCGCGCGAGTTAGTTCCTGGAGATATTGTGTTACTAACTTCTGGCGATAAAGTCCCCGCAGATTTACGACTGATTCAAGTCCGCAATGTGCAAATTGACGAATCTGCGCTGACAGGAGAATCTGTCGCAGTGGAAAAACAACCGCACGTTCTCACAAGCGAAACTTTATTAGCCGAACGCCGTAATATGGCATATGCGGGAGGTTTTGTTACATTTGGACAAGCAACGGGAGTTGTTGTAGCGACAGGTAATGCAACGGAAACAGGGCGGATTTCACAGTTACTTGAGCAAAAAACGGATTTATCCACACCGTTAAGCCGAAAACTCGAAAAATTCAGTCACACTTGGTTATACCTGGTATTGGGGCTAGCGACACTGACTTTACTTGTTGGCTGGCAAACTAAACCGTGGCGTCAAGCAATCGAAGCTACAGTAGCGTTAATCGTTGGTTCGATTCCGGAAGGATTACCCGCTGTTGTTACCGTGACGTTAGCGATTGGAGTCTCGCGGATGGCGCGACGTCATGCAATTATTCGCAAATTGCCCGCAGTTGAAGCATTAGGAAGCGCGACGGTTATTTGTTCGGATAAAACTGGTACATTGACCGAAAATCAGATGACAGTGCAAGCTATCTATGCAGGAGACAGACGATATGCCGTAACAGGTAATGGGTATAGCCCTGAAGGAGAAATTGTAGCGGTAGACACGCAAGAATCAGATCTTCAATTAAACAATGCCTTACAAGAATGTCTGATTGCCGGATTACTGTGTAATGACTCGCATTTAGAAGTTAAAAATCATCAATGGGTTGTCGTCGGAGATCCGACAGAAGGGGCGTTAATTGCGGCTGGCAATAAGGCAAATTTATTTCAATCAGCGTTGGAAGAAGAAATGCCGAGAGTTGATGTCATTCCCTTTGAATCTGAATTTCAATATATGGCAACGTTGCATCAAGAGGGGCGAGGAGCGAGGAGCGAGGAGCGAGGGGTGATTTATGTTAAAGGTTCGGTGGAAGCGATTCTTAAGCGCTGCGAACAGCAATTAGATCCTCAAGGAAAGTTGACATTTTTACATCCACAGACTGTGCATCAGGAAGTGGAGAAGATGGCGCGACAAGGATTGCGCGTGTTGGCTTTGGCAAAGAAACGTGTATCCATCCCGACACTAGAACACTCTGATATCGACAGCGGGTTGATTTTTTTAGGATTGCAGGGAATGATCGATCCGCCGCGTACTGAAGCTATCAAAGCGGTACAAGCCTGCCAAGCAGCAGGAATTCAAGTGAAGATGATTACAGGCGATCACGCAGTGACGGCGAGTGCGATCGCATCCTGCATGGGAATTCATAAAAACGGCGTAGTCAAAGCATTTACAGGCGTTCAACTTGCGGCAATGGATCAGCGCGAACTTGCGGCGGTTGCTGAAGAAGGAGTTGTTTTTGCGCGCGTTGCACCCGAACAAAAGCTACGTTTAGTCGAAGCGCTGCAATCGCGAGGTGAAATCGTCGCGATGACAGGTGATGGTGTCAATGATGCACCCGCACTCAAACAAGCCGATATTGGCATTGCTATGGGAGGTACTGGTACAGAAGTCGCCAAAGAAGCCGCAGATATGTTGTTGACTGACGATAACTTTGCCTCGATCGCAGCGGCGGTAGAAGAAGGACGTGCAGTATACAAAAACATTATTAAAGCGATGTGCTTTATTCTCCCTGTCAACGGAGGAGAATCAATGACAATTTTACTCAGTACCTTACTAGCGCGAGATTTACCAATTTTATCGTTGCAAATTCTCTGGTTGAACGTGATTAACTCGATCGCGATGACTGTGCCTTTAGCGTTTGAGCCTAAATCACGTAATGTCATGCAACAACCACCGCGTCGTCCTAACGAAGCTATACTGTCAAAAAGCCGGATTCAGCGCATTTTAGCAATTTCGGTGTTTAATTGGATTGTCATCTTCGGTGTTTTTGAATACGTTCGGGCGACTACGGGAAACATCGACTTAGCACGAACTATGGCAATCAATTCGCTCATTGCAGGCAGGATTTTTTACCTGTTAAGTTTGAGCCAGTTGGTACCGAATTTGATGGCTAAAATTAAGGGTACAGCGGCAGAAGTTGATATTCCTGCGATCGCATTTGGTATTATCGGCGCGATCATTTTGCAAATGGTTTTCTGTTATGTACCAATCATCAATAGCATTTTCTCAACTGCACCACTCGATTTTCATCAGTGGTTATTCTGTCTTGCTGTTGGTTTACCAATGATTCCTTGGTCAATATTTGTCAACCGTCTCGATCCACCAAACTAAATATACTCTGATATCATTGGCGATCGCGTGTTAACGCAAGAGGGACGAAACCCTCTTTTTGCTTTTACTTCAAATATCACATCGTTTTTCCGAAATGTCGTTGATAGATGCTGTATCCATCCCTTATACCGTTTCACTTTGAAGTTGCTACAAATAGGCAGCTTCAGGTGCAGAGGAGAAATTAATTGTAGTTCTCATTTAGTGAAACAGTATTACACCGCAATATTCAATTTCATGAGGTGAAACTCGCCATGACAAGGATGCGACAATTCATCAATCAAAGTAAGTGGGATTCGTTTTTACTAGTCGTTGTTACTTGCTTCAGTCTTTTCTACTTGCTAGCAATTCCTTTCGGTTGGATACGCACAAGATTTGAACTAACCGAAATCATCATTTTTACAATTATCTTATTAATTAATTCCGAATTACTCGAACGTCTTAGAAAACTTGGAATTAATAAAGACGGTATCACTTTTGAACTCGATCAAATTCAGGCTGAACAAAAACATCAAAGAGACAATATCGAGACTAATAAAGCTAATATTGAAGCTGTCACAAATATCCTCCAACGATTAACTTTACTAGAATCTCAACTCGCTGAAAGTAGAACAGGGACTCAACTCCTAAGCCAAAACTTCTTGCTGGATGACTATGAATTAAAGCACTTGCGGAAGCTAGCCAGTGATGCTGTCTTTAATTATCAGAAACAACCTTCGTTTGAACGCGAACTAAGACACCTGCGCGCATTAGGCTTTATTGAGAATATACCTGGAAAAACAATTTCTCATATGCCAGAACGTGGAGATTTAAAAGAACACGTAAGAATAACTGAACATGGCAAGCAATATTTAGACAAAATCGAGTCAATGGGTACTACAGTTTATTCAGCATCACTTAGTGATAGTGGTAGCGGAAATACTTCTGAGAAAAGCGATCGCATTTATAGCAGTGGTCAGGGTTGAAAATGAGTTAGGGTAATGGTTATTCGTACCTTCAATGTGTCCTAACTACCCCAACGAGACTGCTATATTAGCTATTACACATTAAATCGAAATAGCATTACATCGCCTTCTTGAACGACGTACTCTTTTCCTTCACTTCTAACTAAGCCTTTTTCTTTAGCTGCATTCATTGATCCAGTCGCGACTAAATCTTTGTAAGCAACCGTCTCCGCCCGAATAAATCCGCGTTCAAAATCTGAGTGAATTACACCAGCGGCTTGCGGTGCAGACATACCTGCATGAATCGTCCACGCACGAGTTTCTTTAGGTCCTGACGTAAAATAGGTACGCAATCCTAAAAGTTCATACGTAGCGCGAATCAACGATTTTAGTCCGCCTTCTTCAACGCCTAAAGATGCAAGAAACTCAGCTTTATCTTCTTCGGGTAATTCTACTAATTCGGCTTCAACTTGCGCAGAAACAATCACAACTTGAGCATTTTCTTGGGAAGCAATTTGCCGCACTTGTTCAACATATTCGTTACCTGTTGCTAAGTCTTCTTCCGACACATTTGCCGCATAAATAATCGGTTTACCACTTAGTAATCCAAGTCCTTTAATTGTCGTCGCTTCTTCTTCGGTTAAATTGATTTGTCTTACTGATTTACCTTCGTTTAATGCAGTGCTTAATTTTTCCAAAACGCTAACTTCAAACTGGGCGTCTTTGCTAGTACGGGCTTGCTTTTTCGTACGTTCAATTCGGCGTTCGATTTGAGCTAAATCTGCTAACGCTAGCTCTAAGTTAATAATTTCAATATCTCGCTTGGGATCGACTGAACCCGCAACATGAATAATGTCGTCGTTTTCAAAACACCGCACGACATGAACGATCGCATCGACTTCGCGAATGTGTGAAAGAAACTGATTGCCTAAACCTTCGCCTTGGCTTGCACCTTTAACTAAACCCGCAATATCAACAAACTCAACTCGCGCTGGTACAATTTGCGCCGAAGCTGAAATTTCTCCTAGAACCTGTAACCGTTCGTCTGGAACTGCAACAACACCAACATTCGGTTCAATTGTACAGAAAGGGAAGTTAGCAGCTTCTGCTTTGGCATTCGCAACCAAAGCGTTAAACAAAGTCGATTTACCAACGTTGGGTAGCCCTACTATTCCGGCTCTGAGCATATACTTCTTGCAGGTGAACGGTCAGCTTAACTAGTTTAACGAAGTTTGGTTAGGTTCAGTTTAGACATTCTGAACTACAGTCATCCTATCAAAACTACGATGCTAACATCCAAGTTAAACCTAATTTCTGCAAGTCTCAAGTTCTAATTCAGTTAAGTACCGAATCTAAAAGATTACTTATACTGGCTCAGGAATTGGTTGCGGAATGGGTGCTGGTACTGGCTGGGGTGCAGGTCCAGGTGTAGGC
Source organism: Gloeocapsa sp. PCC 7428 (assembly GCF_000317555.1). Taxonomy (GTDB): domain Bacteria; phylum Cyanobacteriota; class Cyanobacteriia; order Cyanobacteriales; family Chroococcidiopsidaceae; genus Chroogloeocystis. The sequence continues at coordinate 719,213 of NC_019745.1, read as the reverse complement.
TGCGGAATGGGTGCTGGTACTGGCTGGGGTGCAGGTTCAGGTGTAGGTTGCGGTACAGGTGTAGGCGGTGCAGGATCTGGTAAAGGATTGGGAACTGGTGCGGGAATTTCTGGTTGCGGTAGAGGGTTAGGATTGGGATTAATCATTGCAGACAAATTGACTCGACTCTATCACCCTAGACAATAACTGTTATTCACTACATCTATCTAGATATTTAAACTCGGTGCGATCGCCTAATATTGTTTTGCTTAAGAGCCGCTACAAATAGGTTAGCAGAGGAGCAAAAGAGAATTATGCGTTGTCTTAACTATAATTAATTGATGGCAATAAGTTATTTGCATCGAGTAAATAGTTTAGTTTACACTTCCCCAAGAAAGATTTTTATCATAAAATCAACGTTTTATTTCATGTTATGCATTTTCCTAAGCAATACCAAATAAACTTACCAATATTAGATACTTTACGCGAATGTGCTTACAAAAATCATGCAGCTTTCTACACGCCAGGACACAAACGAGGACAAGGAATTTCCTCTTCCTTAGCGAGTGATTTCAATTCAAGTATTTTTAAATTTGATTTACCAGAACTTCCCGAATTAGATAATTTGTTTGCTTCTCAAGGTGTGATTCAGCAAGCTCAAGAATTGGCAGCCGATGCTTTTGGTGCGGAACAAACTTGGTTTTTAGTTAACGGTTCTACGTGTGGAGTTGAAGCCGCAATTTTAGCAACCTGTAATGCCGGAGATAAAATTATTCTGCCGCGTAATGTACACTCGTCTAGCATCGCCGGCTTAATTCTTTCTGGTGCGATTCCTGTTTTCATTAATCCTGAGTATGACTCAAAACTCGATATTGCACACTGTATTACTCCAGAAGGTGTAGCAACCGCACTTAAACAGCATCCCGATACGAAAGCCGTGATGGTCGTTTACCCAACGTATTACGGCGCGTGTGGTGATATTAGTGCGATCGCCTCTCTTACTCACAAACACAATATTCCTTTACTCGTAGACGAAGCCCACGGCGCACACTTTGCCTTTCATCCCCATTTACCCATATCTGCGTTGGCGGCTGGTGCAGATTTAACTGTGCAATCAACGCATAAAGTTCTTGGGGCAATGACTCAAGCATCAATGCTCCATGTTCAAGGCGATCGCATAGACCGCGATCGCCTTAGTAAATCCTTGCAACTACTGCAATCTACGAGTCCTAGTTATTTACTTCTTGCTTCCCTCGATGCTGCACGCCAACAAATGGCACTGCAAGGAAAACACCTGATGTCGCACACATTACAACTTGCCGCAGAAGCACGCACCCGCATTCATCAAATTCCTGGATTATCGGTTTTAGAATGTCATCCATCGACTCCAGGCTTTTGCAGTTTAGACCCAACACGGCTCACGGTAACTGTTTCAAATTTAGGCTTGACAGGCTTTGAGGTGGATGAAATTTTACACGAACAACTCGGTGTTACAGCAGAATTACCCTCATTGCAGCACCTAACTTTTATTATTTCCTTTGGTAACACGCAAGAAGATATTGAAAAGCTAGTGCAAGCTTTCAAATTGGTAGCTAAACGATATCAAAAAGAACACTTGACTGATAAAAAGCCTCTATGGGATACTTCATTAAGTAAAATGGCATATCACGTGCAAATTTCGCCGCGCCAAGCGTATTTCGCTGCTACAGAGCGTGTAATGATAACCCAAGCAAGCGATCGCATCTGTGCAGAATTAGTTTGTCCTTATCCACCAGGAATTCCAGTTTTGATGCCAGGAGAAGTTATCACGTCACAAGCACTAGACTACCTCCAGCAAATTCAAGCACAGGGAGGGTTTATCAGTGGTTGTGCTGATAGTACTTTAACGACATTAAGCATCGTTAAAGAAGTCAAACTAAATGAGTATGTTTGATTACCATTTGATTTAAGTATTATCACTAGAAACTATGGAATCTTTAAAAACAGAAGTCTAAGTATAGATTTTATTGAGATTTCTATATAAATACTGGCAAGGCATTAATAATATGTGCCACGATTTTGATGAACAAGCGATAGCGGGTTTTTGCTGCTAGCAGCTTGATAGCCATTAGCTGATAAGACAACTGTAGAAATAGTGTTTTAAATTTTTAACTAATCATCAATTTATTTCTGACTATTGTCTGTAATTAAATATACTACGCCTTTACCTGTGCTGACGATCTAAATTTTAACAGCACTGATAGTGGCGATCGCTCCTGACAATCTGGAGTGATATTGCTATGGCTCAGCTAGCTGCATATATAATTCGGCACCACGCTTATCAATTTAAAACACAGTGAAAACTAAAACAGAGTATTTAAAATGGCAATTTTCTACGGCGATCAGGGCGGTGCAATCAACGATCTGTTTGTAGACAATGTAGGTAGCGACGACGTTTTCTATACAGGCGAGGGTTTAAACATTGTTTTTGCGGGTGATGGCAACGATGTCATCTACACTGGTTCTGGTAACGACCAAATTGATGGCGGTGCAGGTAACGACACAATATACGCTGGTGAGGGTAATAATACAGTTTTTGCGGGTGATGGCAACGATGTCATCTACACTGGTTCTGGTAACGACCAAATTCGTGCTGGTGCGGGTGATGATACGATCTATGCAGCAGAAGGTAATAACAAAGTTTTTGGTGGTGGCGGTAAAGATTTAATTTACACTGGCTCTGGTCATGATGAAATTGATGGCGGTGCGGGTGATGATACGATCTATGCAGCAGAAGGTAATAACAAAGTTTTTGGTGGTGGCGGCAAAGATTTAATTTACACTGGCTCTGGTAGCGATTATATCGAGAGTGGTGCTGGTAGCGACTATATCTCTGCAAGTGCAGGCAACGATACAATCATCGGTGTTGACTTCACGACCTTTGGAAAATCTGAGATTGATGTTTTAGAAGGCGGTTCTGGTAATGATTTGTTTGTGCTAGGAACTGCCCAGAAAGTATTCTACGACGATGGTAAAGCTAACACCAATGGTGCTAGCGATTATGCCCTGATTAAGGGCTTCAACCGCTACGAAGATCAGATTCAACTTCGGGGAACAAAAGAAGACTATACCTTGTGTGCTGCACCTGAAGGTACGCCCGCAGGAGTAGGGGTTTATTTTAAAAACGAGCTAATTGCGATCGTCCAAGCACCAGAATTAAATCTAGACGACTCTTACTTTACATTTGTTGAACCAGCGCAGACATCAATTACCGCTGTAGATCGTCAAAGTGGTTTTAATGAGGACAGCAAACGTCAAAATCCATTGACTAGTTCGGTTTACGACTTCACCGGAAAATCGTATGAGTCGTTAACTACGATTAACCACATTAGTGTGACTCTAACCTTGCACGATGGAGACACAGGAATACATGAAATGGACTTCAATAATCTTACCCTTGGGCTAGACGGAATTGATACTGGAATTAAACTCAATGACTTTTTTCACGGAGAAACGATTACACAAACAATTCGCGGTATTCCCAATAAAGCAGCACAGATTTTGAATGAACTCCAAGCGGATGGTCAATTAGTAGGAAGTGTGGTTGATAGTACTCCTCGCGACAAGAATACTATCACGATTCCTTTTAACTTTGATACTACTTTGACAATTACTGGACTGACATAAAAAATAAAGTGCTTGGTTACAGCCTTCTCTCTAGAAATTCCTACCAGTACGAGAAGGCTGAAGTGTGCATTGCATTATCAATAGATTCTCACAAGCTGTCATCTTAGCTTACCTTTCAACTATGAATCAAGTATTGGAATTTGACACTCAACGCGTTACACCCGATGCTATTTTGCCGTTGTTGACAGGATATTGTATGTTACCGCAACTACGGCGCGAAATGATGATTGATGCGGCGATCGCCACAATTGAACTTACTCCACAAGAGCAAGCAAATGCGTTAGAGAAGTTGATTACGCGGTATCAACTAACAACTCTAGAACAACGTCAAACATGGCTGAAGCATTACGGAATGGCAAACGAGCAACTTGCACTTCTAGCAATGCGAGAACTCAAAATCGAGAAATTCAAACAGCTAACGTGGGGACATCGCTTAGAATCTTACTTTCTCACGCATAAATCAAAGCTAGATAAAGTCATTTACTCGATACTGCGTACCACCGATGCGGGATTAGCACAAGAACTGTATTTTCGGATTCAAACTGGCGAACAGTCTTTTGATGAATTAGCCCGTCAATATTCGCAAGGATCTGAAGCGCAGACAGGTGGTATGTTAGGTCCAATCGAACTTAGTCGTCTCCACCCAAACTTAGCAAAGCTACTTTCTACTAGTAAATCTGGTCAATTGTGGGCACCAATGCGTTTAGATAATTGGGTTGTCATTGTTCGTTTAGAAAAATTTATCCCTGCACAACTCGACGATCAAATGCGTCAGCAACTACTCGATAGTTTGTTTGAATCTTGGTTAACCGAGCAAATTAACAGTTGCGATCGCATAGCAACATTTTTGCATCAAGGCTAAGCTTGAGAGGAGGAACATATATTTTCATCGAGCGATCGCGGTAAGATTATTGACAATCTTTTGCATATCTTATTACCGCAGCACCTCATGACACAAACCTTCTCGCAAGACGATTTTGTTGAACTCTCGTACAGTCAGCTTGTTTCAGATAATCGCTTTAAAACGTATAAGATACCTGAATGTCTTGGTGAGGGTTATTTTCAAGAAATAGAACTTTTTCCAGGGTTGGAACTTGCTATTTATGACAACGAGTATTGCGATGACGTAGTAGTGAAAATTCCTGTCCGCGACCATCCGATACAATTTGTTATTTTCTTATCAGGTTTTGTGCATCATGAAGAAGATTTCCCCTCAATCGGAGGCAAATCCGGTTACTTATCAGGTAATGGCATTGCCCAAGCAGTTTCTTCAAAGTATCAAAAATCGCAGCGATATGTAGGAATTAGCATTCATCTCGAACCTGAAGCGTTAAAAACGTTTCTAGTGAAAGATTTAGAACAATTTCCGCTACATTTAAAGCAGTTGATTCACAATGATGATTGGCAAGTTGTGTTTTCGCCTCAAATTACTTTAGGGATGCAAGTTGCAACACAGCGAATGATTAATTCTCCGTTTCAAGGAGTCACAAACCGTCTTTATCTTCAAGGGAAAGTTTTGGAACTTTTAGCAATGGTGTTAGATGCGATTTCATGCGATCGCGATCCAACTCCAAAGTTACCACGCTTCAAACCCGAAACGATCGCGCGACTGCATCACGCTAAAGAGATATTGGCAACGCAGTTAGAGAATCCACCATTATTAACAGAGTTAGCTTTTTTGGTGGGAGTCAGTGACCGTACACTGCAACGCGGATTTAGAGAGTTATTTGGCACAACTGTTGTTGGCTATTTAACTCATCAACGCATGAAACGCGCCGAACAACTTTTGCGACAACAGAATCGCACCGTTGCCGAGATTGCGCGGATGGTTGGCTATGCACATTTGGGACACTTTGCTGCTGCTTTTAAGCACCAATTTGGGATTACACCCAGCGAATGTCGGGCAGGAAAAAAGGCGGTTTTGGGATCAAAAAATGCGGTTTAGTGCCTAGACTTAGCTTTGCAACTTCTCTACACTACGCCTTATTGCCTGTTAAGAATAATTTGCAATGAAGCGGGATTTTGGTAATTGGTGTGTGGAGCGATCGCCTTTTGGTAACAATGCACAATATTGGCTGCGTTTATGGTTGATTTTGATATCCAGTGTCAGCGGTGTTTTAGCGTTATCACCCACTGGGGCGCAAGCGACGGATGTAAAAGATTATTCATCTCCATCGACTGACATCCGCCAAAGTGAAATAGAAAAACCTGCCACAACGGTTGACGAGTGGTTAACTCAAATTGCTCAAACTTCAGTAGTGCAAGTGACAGGAGTGCAAGCTAATCCCACAGACAAAGGTGTGGAGGTGATATTACAGACAACTCAAGGCGAACAACTGCAAATTAGCGATCGCAGTAGTGGTAATAACTTTATTGCAGATATTCCTAATGCGCAATTGCGTTTATCTAATGGCGATGCTTTCACATTTCGTTCCCAAAACCCAATTGAGGGAATTAATGAGATAACTGTTACAAACCTGGATGCCAATACGATTCGGGTGACAATAGCGGGTGAAACAAGGTTACCAACAGTTGAATTATTTGACAGTAATGAAGGATTGATTTTTGGTTTGACACCTGCGGTAACAGCAATGCAACCACCACAACAATCGACGACACCACAGGAGACACCAGCAGCACAGCAGGATCAGCCGATTGAGATTTTAGTGACAGGCGAGCAGGATACTGGATATTACGTTCCTGATGCTTCAACGGCGACGCGAACAAATACACCACTGCGCGATATTCCTCAGTCAATTCAAGTTATACCGGAACAAGTCATAGAAGATCGCAACGCAACAGAACTTAGAGACGCACTTGAAACCCTGGGGGGAATTGGTTCGTCAGGTACAAGAGGAACAGGTGCTAATGGAGAAACCTTTAAGATTCGGGGTTTCGACGTTTATAATGATGGCTACCTACGCGATGGCATCCCTTATTTCTCCTTGGGAACTTTAGATACTAACGATATCGAACGAGTTGAAGTTCTCAAAGGACCTGCGTCGGTGATTTTTGGTGCGGTCGAACCTGGTGGTGTCATTAATCTCGTTTCCAAGCAACCGTTATTTGAACCGTTTTACTCTGCCTCGGTTACTATAGGAAGCTTTGATACCTACCGAGGAGCAATTGATTTATCTGGTCCCTTAAACGAATCGAGAACAGTCCGATATCGCCTTAATACATCGTATGAGAATTATGGAAGTTTCCGCGATTTTGTGAATGGCGAACGCTTTTCGATTACACCAACCCTAACTTGGGACATTAGCCCCAATACATCCTTGAATGTTTATGGTCAGTTCATCACCGAGCGTGAAACAATTGATGAGGGACTTCCAGAGACGAGTAATGGTGTAGTGAATATTCCACGCAGCCGCTTTTTGAATGAACCATTTAGTGAGTTTAGGCAAGATCAGTTTAATGTTGGCTACACGCTAAATCATCGCTTTAGTGAAGATTGGTCAGTTAGGCACGCTCTGCAATACCTCCAGTATCAACCTGTGAGAGAGGGTCCTACATTTGGTTTTGCTTCTGGACTTAATGAATCGACAGGTGAACTTGCTCGCCTTGCAGATTATGCCGACGGGACTTATCGGCGGTTTTTTACAAATGCAGAAGTGATAGGGAATTTCAGTACTGGCTCAGTGCAGCATCGGCTCTTGTTTGGTACTGAGTATCGTTATCGTAATGAAAATCCGCGATTTGCTTTCCCTGACTCTGACAACTATCCATCAATTAATGTCTTCAACCCGATTTATACTCGAACTCGGTTTGAGCCTAATTTTAATATTTTCCGAGACGACAATATTAGCGTGGTTAGTGTTTATCTGCAAGACCAGGTTGAGCTTTTGCCCAATTTAAAGCTGTTAGCAGGTGTTCGCTACGACAATTTTACACAGTTTCGTACTCAAGAGTTTTTCCCTGATCCGAGAGAAGAATTTGAACAGACCGATAGTGCTTGGACACCTCGCTTTGGTATTGTCTATCAACCGATTGAGCCAATATCGCTATATGCTTCCTACAGTCGTTCATTTGCACCTAGCTTTGCTGGCAGTCGTAATGCAGATGGTTCACCCTTTGAGCCACAAACTGGGCAACAGTTTGAGGTTGGACTCAAGGCAGATTTATCTAACCAACTTAGTCTGACATTAGCTGCCTTTGATCTCAGACGGCAAAATCTATCAACTCCTGACCCCGATAACCCTGCTTTTTCTTTACAAACAGGCGAACAAACCAGTCGAGGCATCGAACTTAATCTGGACGGAGAAATTCTCCCTGGCTGGAACATGACCGCATCGTATAGTTACTTAGATGCTTTCGTAAGTGAAGATAACACAACCCCCGTTGGCAATCGTCTTCCTGATGTACCTGAAAATCAATTTAGCCTGTGGACAACCTATGAAATTCAAAACGGCGATTTTGAAGGATTAGGATTAGGCTTAGGGTTGTTTTATGTCGGTGAGCGTCAACGAGACCTTGACAATACTTATACCCTTCCAAGCTACTTCCGCACGGATGCAGCTTTATTCTATCGCCGTGATAACTGGCGTGCGCAACTGAATATTGAAAACCTTTTTGATATAGAGTATTTTCGCTCAGGAAACTATAGCTTTGCCGGAGGTGGAGTTAACCCAGGAAGACCTTTTGCTGTATCAGGAACATTTTCAATTGAGTTTTGAAATGTCGTAGTTAATCTCCAATGTTCAAAAAATTCGGTCTAGTTTTGCTGTTTGCTCTTGGCATTGGGATCATTTTGATCGTTTCTGCCTGCAATAGCACAACTGGCAATAATTTAAGCATATCGAATAGTGCGCCAATTACGGATAACTGCCGCCCCATCAAACATACAATGGGGGAAACTTGTGTACCGATTAATCCACAGCGCATTGTTGTTCTAGACAATATGATGCTGGAGGGTGTATTAGCCTTGGGGCAAGAACCAATAGGTGGACCTCTTAGATATGTTCCACCACATATGCCAGTAGGTGAAATGATAGATATTGGTAGTGAAGGTGGTGTAAATCTAGAACGGGTGCTAGCACTTAAGCCGGATCTCATTCTTGGGCTTGCAGATCCTTGGGTAGATGCTCAGCCTTATCCTCAGCTTTCTCAGATCGCACCTACTGTTCTAGTCAAATTCAAACATAGCGGCGAGTGGAAAGAGATTTTTGCATTTGTAGGCGAGGTTTTAGGAAAATCTGAACAAGTCAATCAAATTATGGCTGACTACACTCAGCGATTAGAGCGCTTTAAGAGCAAAATGAATACTAGTGAAGATTCTCGCGAACACAACCAAATTACTAAAACTCAAGTCTCCGTCGTCCGAATATATCCTGATATGATTACTTTATATACTAAACCTGGATTTGCTGGCACTATTTTGGAAGACGCAGGTTTATCCCGTCCAGCCTCACAGGATCTTGACTTAGAAGAAACTCAAGCTTTAACAGGTGATGTTATCCAGTATTCTATCTCGAAAGAAGTTTTTAATAAAGCCGATGGAGACGTAGTATTTGTCATTGTGGGGAGTTGGGATTCTAAAATCAAAAACGTACTTAAATCCCTCAAAGCTGATCCCCTCTGGTCAAAACTGAGTGCAGTGCAACAAAGTAAGGTTTATGAGGTCGGAGATCATTGGGTAGGAAGTGGACCAATTGCAGCCAATGCAGTTATTAATGACTTGTTTAAATACCTTGTCAACACGCCTTGAACTGTGCTGTCCAATTACATACTGGTTATCTGCAAATCTTGCGATCGCCACAGTTTCTCGATAGGATTATCACTTATTAAACAATTCAGGGATTGAAGTAGTAAATGTCTTATTAGCGATCGCACTCTTTGAGCAACTCAACAGTTTATGCTCTGCAAAATTCCCAGAGAATGAAGTGGAAATTCAACTAGTGGAATGTCTATGGACGTGTAATTATGACTGTGTTGTATTGTTGCTAGTTTGGTAACAATGCATCCCGCAGTTCTACAATCGTATTTGCCACGATAATATTACGTAAGATTTCCTTTAGCTGCTCTAAATCGGAAATTTGGGTAATTTGGGGCATTAATTCCAAGCCCTCACTGCCAAATTTTACCTCTAAACTCATTTCGATGTTCGATAAAATGTTCTCTCGCCGTCCACGTTCTACTCCACGCTGCTCAATTTCTTGATACCAAGGCGATTCACGTAACACAGCCATATCCCACCTCATAATCTCTTGTACTAATCTACTCTCGATCACAAAGGTAGCAAAAAATGCCAATACCGTTTCTAGTTGACTTAACTGTTCGTTACTCCGCAAAATCCGCAGTGCTTCTCTAATTGTAGACTCCTTTTCCCCTCCTTGAAGAATCGGCACAAACGGCAGCAACGAGGGTAACGGTTGGTTAAAGACAATATTGACATCAACTTCCCACAAATTAATTACGCGATAATCTTGCCTTGCTTGTAACCCCGCAATATTTGATTCAAATTTATTAGGTATTTCCTCATCATTAATTTTCAAAATGTTAATTAATACAGGGTAAGTTGGCAACTTGTATTTTTCTTCGGCTAAGGCGGCATAGGCACGCATTCGACGCGGCATTTGCGATGAAGGACGCAGTTGTAGTTCGTTGAGAACGAGAAATTCACCGTATTGTTGACTGTCAACGCGGATTAACACATCACTTTCGCGGCTAATCCACTGAAATTCGGAGTCGAGAATTTCCTCTACTATAATATCGGGTATCTGCGTTACCCATTTTATCCAGTTATCGGGGGCGAGACTAATTAACTTTTTGGTGCTGACATCGGCGCGTTTGACCATCATCTAATTAAGTCGCTACATCATCCCAAAATACCCCAATTTTTTACATAATTTGTGCCATTGCTTAGTCCTGCAATACTTGCTTGATAGATTGTTCAATGCAATGTCACTGTATCTAGCTACTTTACAAGCGCTTAAATCATTCCTAATTTATATTCATCTTGTGCGATCGCTTCACCTCAGTAATCAGTCATAAAACTTTTCTAAAGTGGCAATGGTTGAGATGCGATCGCATCACTTAATATCGCAATCAGTAATAAAATTTGGCAGGAGTACTATACCCCCTATTGTAGTCTGCGTTACGCTGCGCTTTTCTGGTATGCCGAAGGCTTTACGCATCACCTAACATAACAAACGCTCAAACATTGAGTAAAGAAGTTCACTTGTTCCCAACATTAATCGGTAAAATCATCGTTTCCTACAATCCCCAATCAACCAAATAACCTGCTTTTGCCACATACCGATGAAAACTAGAATCTGCCAATCTGTATCGATTGAATAGCAGATTAGTTCTCCTCAGATGATTCCAGCCAAAAGTCCCCATTTAATATAGGCTCAATTGAGCGATCGTACTGCCATTCGGAAGGAAAGGTGATTTGAGGATATTCCTTACGCACATTTTTTAGCGCGATTTGCCAAGCCTTATCAAAACTAGGTTCCCAGCGACTGCTCAAACTGGGCACTGCATCCAACAAAATTTCTAGCTCTCCCCGCTGAGTCCGAATCGTTCGCTCCCAACCGTTGTAGTCATTAGATAAGTTCACATACAGCCGTTTTAGTAAATGTTCTAATAAGACAATCAGGCGGCTAATCAACTCCTTTTTTTGGGAAATTCCCAATGCTTCAACCTCTTCGATCAAATGTTCAATATCCAGATGGTCAAAATCCCGTGCCTTCAGCTTGGCAACTGTGTCTTCTGACCACAACAAAATATCTTGCTCATAGAGGGAGTTTAGATTCTGGGTTGGGGACATTAGAGAATCTCCTTAAAAAGATGCCTTTGGTCTTAGCACAAAAATACCAGGAATATGCTGTCCACGATTAAGATGTTCAATCAAGTGATTTGGCATCGATAATCAAATACCTAACCATGCGCTGTAACGCTGCGTTCTGCCTTAATCTGCTTCAAACGAGCAACGATCGCCGATGGATTTTCGTCCTGTTCTCGCTCCCCTTGAGCACAGTAGCCCAACCACTCTGTTAGGTACTGAGTCATCTGAGTTTGGTTATGCAAATAGTAGAGAATCGTTTCAATGCCCATGCGCGCCGCTTTCAATCGGATATCATCCGCACGAAGAAAGTCAAAGTATTGTTCCAGTTCCACAGCAAGAGTTGACCTAATTCCAATTTTGGCACAAATCGCTCTACAGCTAAAGGACAATCGGTGCGATCGCCGCCACAAACACCGAAATACTCGCGTTAAAATTTTTCTGGAGGTGCGATGTCACAGACAAGCCGAAGAAGCGTCTAAGCATAATGTGAATAGGATAAAAACCAACCATTACAAGCTTTGTCTAATTTCAGTAATGACAGCCTTCAAGGGTGGAATACCTTCTTTGACAGTAGACCAAACAACAGCAACATCAACTCCCTAATATTCGTGTACTCAAATATCTCTCATACCAGCAATCGAGCGCCAAGAAATCTGAGGATGTTTTTCACGAATTTCATCAGGAATTTTCTTAACGGCTTCCCCTAAAATTTCAATGGATTTGATAACGGCTAAAACTTTCTCTCGGTTTTGTTGGAATTGATTAAAGTCAACAGCATCAGTGAAAGTTTCAATATCAGCAATCGTCTCCAAAATATCATCAAGATATTCTAATAAAGAGCGTTTTGTCATACATAGACAACTTCTGACAGAACCCGCGCTTGAATTCTTGGCTTAAGTCCGTTTTTAGTCACTAAGTCAACCTTTAAGCCCACTTGCTCACTAAGATAGTCTCGCAACTCCACAAGTTGGAATAATGTTGGAGCTTGATCGTAGTCAATCAAAATATCAAGATCGCTATCTATTGTTTGTTCTCCCCTCGCATAGGAGCCAAAAATACCCAGCTTCGTCACTTGATACTGTCGCAATCGCGGTTTACTCTGGCTCAAAACTTGCTTAACATCATCTAATGTTTTCATATTTGCCCTAGAAACGCCTGTTTCACTTTTAAGTAAGTGGGTAAAAATAAATACAACTTAAGGGCTGGTAACTGGTCATTGAAAAAATATCTATTACCGATTATCCTATCTAACGATATATCTTTAACACTTTACTTTCATTACTTGTCTGCAAGTGCGATCGCCTTGATCGTCAATTCGTTGATCTTAAAATGCTTTAAGCAATCATGCTTACTTCAAAACTGCATTAGCTGTATGCCGCGATGTAATTGAGTCGCGTTGCATGAAGCAGTTTATTTCTTAAACGACAGTTCAATTAGATACTCTATTAAGCGATCACAGTGTATCATCAACTCAGATCAACATCACCTAAACTTTGAATTTGTTCCTCTTGATAACCTGCGGCACGTAAAGGTGCAATCACATCTTGTTGTAAATCAGGAACATAGCCAGCAATCAAAGTTGCACTTTTGTCAGGAATAATACGTATGTCTCCAATAATTGCGGGTAAAATACATGACTCTGCACGTCCTAATTGTTCGCTTCCTCCGCTAAACTCTAGTTGTACCGGATCGCCGACGTTTGTGAGTGTGGTACAGCGATGTGGATGGGATGGTTCGGTGTAAGGTTCGCTCAGTAACAAGCGTTCAAGTGCAAAATATGGTCCTGCACAACAAAAAATCCGACGGTTTGCGCCCTGTTGTATTTCTAGTCCTGAATTGGGATGTGGTTGGTAATGTGTACGCAGTTCATCTAATACTTTGTTAATATTCGCGTACCACTTTTCTTGACTCAGTTGCTTACCATACAAATCTGTAGGCATCACCGAATTACCTAAATCGGATGTTTGTTGTACTTCAAATACGAGTGCATCAGGACCAAATGAGTGAATAATTCCCGCAGGTACGTAAACTGTATCTCCAGTTTGAATCGGGTGACGTACCATCACCGAGTCGTAATCTTGCGCAACAAATGCATCAAAGAGTTGTTCGCGCGAAAAATCGGCTTTAAGTCCCGCTAAAACCGTTGCATCAGGTGCAGCCCAAACAATATGCCAAGCTTCGGTTTTACCATTAGGTTCATTGTAGACGCGCTTCGCGGTTTCATCGTCTGCATGAAGATGCACGGGTAGCATATGCGAAGCATCAAGAAACTTTTCGAGGATGGGAAAGTGTGGACCACGCCAACCTGAACCGACAAGTTCATTAGGATACTCGGTGACTAAATCATGGAGTGTGCGACCTGCAAACGCACCACTGATAACGGTTCCTGTTGTATCTTGATAATCGCTAATTTCCCAAGTTTCGGCAATGACACCTTCTGAAGGTAAATTTTGCTTGCCAAGTTTATCGGCGATCGCTCTTTCCCCAAATGCATACTTACGAATGTGCGTTGTTAATTTAATCGGATACCAATTCATTTCAATCTCCTAAATAACTTTGCCATCGATGTAACGATGGATACAGTGATTGATACCGTTGCCAAGCTGCTTCTAAAGCGGAATCTGGGTTATCTGGTGTTATTGCGTGTGCAGATGTTGGTGTGGCGATCGCATCTTGAAATACGCCAATCCCCATACCTGCCAAAATTGCTGCGCCGCGTGCTGAAGCTGCTGCGATCGTTGTCGTGTAGAGTGGAACTTGTAAGACATCAGCGAGCAATTGTTGCCACGCAAGTTCCAGAGTACCACCGCCAGCTAAGCGTAATTGAGTCACGGTGACACCCGTTGCTGTAATCGCCTCTAAGCCTTGCTTCAAGCTAAACGCAACTCCTTCTAAAGCCGCCCGCATTAAGTGGGCGCGCGTGTGATGTAGCCCTAACCCTACCCAAGCACCGCGTGCGTGTGGATTGAGGTGCGGAGTGCGATCGCCTGTAAGATACGGTAAAAACGTCAACCCTTCGCACCCTGGTGGAACTGTAAACGCCTCAGCATACACTTGCTCCCAACTGTAACCTAAAACGCCTTTCACCCACTCTAACGCGAGTCCCGCATTTTGAATCGCTGCTAATGTATACCACTGCTGCGGTAACGCGGCGCGATACAGATGTGTACGACCGTGAGGATCGACGCTTGGCTGCGATCGCGGTGTGATGATTTGTGCCGCAGATCCTACGGTAAGTTGCACGGTTCCTGATTGAATTAAACCATTACCCAAAGCAGCAGCGGCGGTATCAGCTGCACCTGCAATAACAGGAGTATTGACAATTAACTCAAGATATGATGAGGCTGGCGATGTTAAATTCCCAGCGATGCTACGACTTGCTGGTAAGAGTTCGGGTAGCCAATCAAAACGTAATTCTAAGGCTTCAACAACATCCAGCGCCCAGCAATCGGAGACAACATCATACAGCAGTGTGCCTGACGCATCGGAAGGTTCGGCGGCGACTTTTCCTGTGAGGCGCAAGCGTAACCAGTCTTTTGGTTGCAGTACCCATCGCGCCTTTGTATAAACTTCGGGTTCGTACTGACGTAACCATAATAAACTTGCGCCTGCCATGCCTGCCGCGATGGGGTTTGCCAGCTTAGTACGAAGATCGGCATCGAGTGCATGATATTCGTGCAGCATTTCACTCGATCGCGTATCTGCCCAAAGAATTGCCGGACGTAATGGCGTACCTTCTGTATCAGTTAAAACAACACCGTGCATTTGCCCAGAAAGCGCGATCGCTTGTACATCTGCTGGATTTTTTACCGCTTTTTTAACGGCGATCGCAACAGCATTCCACCACTGTTCGGGGTTAGTTTCCGCCCATCCTGGCTGTGGTGCTTTCACAGCATACGCACAAGACGCTTCACTAACGACAGTGCCATGAGTGTCTAACAGTAATGCTTTAACCGAACTAGTACCGAGATCGATGCCAAGTAGCATATTCTATGTGAATTTAATGGAACGCCTAGCGACTAAAGTCGCGGCTAAAAAACTAAGTCCACTTGCGTGGACTCACCCGTCAGGTTCGGGTAAACTGCTCCCAGAAGTGGTTTAAAATCATTTCTTTTCTGCTTCTTGCGTAGCTACGGTTTTAACGACAAAGCTTTCTTCTATCAAACTAGCGACTTCTAGAACGCGTCCGCAAGCGATCGATAATCACAGCGGTAATGATCACTAAACCTTTCACGACCAATTGCCAGAAGAAAGAGATATTTAACAGCGTCAAGCCATTATTAAGCGTAGCAATAATCAAAGCACCGATTAAAGTCCCGATAATTGTCCCAACGCCACCTGCGAAACTTGTTCCTCCCAGAATAACAGCGGCGATCGCATCAAGTTCGTAGCCTGTACCTAAAATTCCGGTTGCGCTGTAAAGGCGACTTGCACTCATAACGCCAGCTAAACCGGAAAGCAAACCACTTACGCCGTAGACAAATAACAGGACATAACTAACTTTAATTCCCGTTAACCGCGCAGCGCGGGCGTTACCACCCACCGCATAAATTTGCACCCCAAGAACAGTACGGCGCAAAATAAACCAACTTACTAATACCGTTAATAACGCAATGATCACCAACCAGGGAATTGGTCCTAAGTAATTATTTCCAATCCAAGCAAAATTTAAATTAGGATTTATTACCGTTGTTCCGTTTGCTAACAAATAAGCAACACCGCGCAATCCGGTTAATCCACCCAGCGTCACAATAAATGGTGGAAGATCCAAATACGCAATTAGCGCACCATTAAGTATACCCAAGAGTAACCCTACGGCTAAAGCTGCTGGGACGGCAAGTATGCTAAATCCTGGCAGGAGTGAAATAACAACAGAGACAACGGCACAGACAGCTAAGATTGCACCTACGGATAGATCAATTCCACCAGTCAAAATGACAAACGTCATTCCTGTTGCTAGCACGATATTAATCGATGCTTGGCGAACGACGTTGATCAAATTACCTACCGTGAGAAAGTTAGGAGTGAGGAACGCGAATAAAATGCAAATAATAATCAGAATTGGCAGAATCCCAGCAATTTGAAATAAATTACCAACTCGATTGCGTTTGCGCGTGCGATCGCGATTGATTCTACTTCTTGCTGGTTTAAGTTGCATTTGCTTCATGGTGCTACCTCTGCTGCGCCTGTTGCATACGTCATAATGTTTTCTTGAGTAATTTCTTGCCCAGGAGAGTTATCAAGTTCGCCGACTAAAACACCTTCGCGCATGACTAATACGCGATCGCTCATGCCAATAATTTCAGGTAGTTCACTCGAAATCATCAAAACTGCGACTCCTTGTGCTGCTAATGCGGCAATAATGTGATAAATCTCGTTTTTCGCGCCAATATCTACCCCGCGTGTCGGTTCATCGAGTAACAACACCTTGGGACTAATTGCTAACCACCGCGCCAAGAGTAGCTTTTGTTGATTACCGCCAGAAAGATCCATCGCCCTGATCGATAAGCTAGCAAGGCGAATTTGCAGATTATCAACTGCTTTGGCGGCAATATCACCAATCGCCTTCCAATTGACGACACCAGCTTTCGACTCGCGCCCAAACACATTCATCGTGATATTCTGGCGCGAACTCATCTCTAGAAACAAACCTTGGTCTTTACGATCTTCTGGGACATAACCAATCCCTGCACGAATAGCATCAGCTGGGCTAGAAATCTTTAATTTGCGTCCTTCTAAAACAACTTCTCCACTGACACTCGCATCAGCCCCAAAAATCAACCTTGCTAACTCGGTTCTTCCAGCACCGACTAACCCTGACAAACCAACAATTTCTCCTGCATGAAGTTGCAAGCTTGCTGGTTGCACTTTGCGCCCGTCGCTTAAATTTGTCACTTCCAAAACGACACGCCCGCGCGGCGAGGGCTGACGTTGATACAAATCTTGTAGTGGTCTTCCCACCATCATTTGAATCAATTTTTCCGCAGAAATTTCACTGTGCAGCAAACTGCCAATGTATTCTCCATCGCGCAGGACACTAATGCGATCTGCTAGGGCATAAACCTCATCCATGCGGTGGCTGATATAAATAATCGCAATGCCATCATTGCGCAAGCGCCGCACAATCTGAAACAATCTTTCTGTCTCGCGATCCGAAAGTGCCGCTGTTGGTTCATCCATAATCAGAATGCGGCTTTTATCTTTCAAGGCACGCGCGATTTCAACTTGTTGTTGTTCGGCGATCGAAAGACTAGAAACTAGTGTACCTGGTCCAAAACTTGCGCCTAAAGTATTTAAAACGCCAGCAGCTTCTCGCTGCATTTGTTCTTGGTCGAGAAATGCACCTGCTTTGGTAATCTCACTTCCCATGAAAATATTCTCAGCAACACTCAGATTCGGTGCTAAGTTCAATTCCTGGTAAATAATTGCAATCCCGACTCGACGCGCGTCACTTGGATTGTGAATCCGCACAGGTTTACCATCAATCCGAATTTCTCCTGAATCCGCAGCATACGCCCCAGCCAGAATCTTCATCAACGTACTTTTTCCCGCACCATTCTCACCCATCAAGGCATGAATTTCCCCAGGAAAAATCTGCAAATCTACGTTCTGTAATGCAGGTACGCCGTGAAACTCCTTGCCAATCCCCTGCATTTCTAATATCGGTGTCTCAGTCGCTACTACCATTTTAGGTTTTGAGATGTGAGATTTTCAGTTGCTCAAGAAGGCAGGAGTCAGTAAAATACAGTACTAATTAATGTAACTTTTAATACTGACCTCTAACCCCTGACCTCTGACCCCTTTAGTTAGTTGTCCAACCTTGATACTCGGCAACGTTATCGCGGGTAATGAGTGTTACTGGAATCAAAATAGTT
This sequence comes from Gloeocapsa sp. PCC 7428, assembly GCF_000317555.1. Taxonomy (GTDB): domain Bacteria; phylum Cyanobacteriota; class Cyanobacteriia; order Cyanobacteriales; family Chroococcidiopsidaceae; genus Chroogloeocystis. The sequence continues at coordinate 700,904 of NC_019745.1, read as the reverse complement.
GATTCTGCGGGTGGATTACCTTGAAGAATCTCGTTACCCACTTGTACCGCCCGCGCTGCCATCGTAAAAGGATCTTGGGCTGCTGTGGCAACAAATAAGCTACCTTCGCGTTCAATCGCTTGTTTCGCTTCAGGTGCGCCATCGACACCAACGATGAAAAATTCGTTGCGTTTTGCCTGTTGCGCTGCAAGTTCGGCACCGATGCCTGTAGGATCGTTAATCGCAAAAACAGCATCAATTCTGGGGAAGGAAGTGAGTAAATCGCTCATGACGCGTAATCCACCATCGCGGCTACCTTCAGCATTTTGATCGCGAGAAAGTACATTGATACCTGGATGTTTCGCAAAAACTTGCTCGCAACCCCGCACGCGGTCAATAACAGCGGTAACTGGTGGACCATTGATGATGACAACATTACCCTGCCCATTCAAGCGGTCTACGATATACTGACAACTAATTTCACCAGCTTGCACGTTGTTTGACGTTACCGTCGCATCAACACCACCTTCTGCATCTACATCAACAGCAACGACTGGAATCCCCGATTGCTTGGCGTTAATAACTGCGGGGGCAATTCCTTTACTATCCGCAGCGTTGAGTAAAATCAGATCGGTACCAGAGGCGACAAAGTTTTCCATTTGGTTGAGTTGTTGGTTCAAGTCGTACCCACTCGAAACAACCGTGGTTCTAACATTCCCCCCACCAATTTTTTGCGCTTCGGCTTCTGCACCGCGACCAATTTGCACAAAGAAAGGATTACCCAAATCGCCAACAGTAACGCCTACCGAGGTAAGAGAACCACCTTGACCACTTGTCTGAGTTCCACTTTGATTCGCTTGCTGATTACAACCGACAAGCGCACTACTTACTAAACCTAAAAGACCAAATGCGATCGCTACTTTTTTCACTTCTGTCTCCACCAAATCACGTATGGATGAGTCAGAATATCGACCTGCGGTCACTGCTCAAATTGCCACTAAATTGCCTATCAATCTAGCTTGTCAGTGTTACAAGCTTTTCCCCTTTCCACTTTTTATATTACCTTTAAATCTGCTTTAGTTTTTAAATTTTGTTTCTTCTTCAAGCCCCGCTGTTCGAGCAAAGTGCAACGTAGCTTAAGACAATTCTGCTACCTTTTTAAAAATTAATTTTTATGACTAAAACAGACAAAAAGTTTATAAAAAGTGTATTTAGTTTGCTTGTTCCATTCTCTTAGCAGGCTTTTATTTGATTGACTCTCCATCTTTAAATTATGATCCCCACGGTCTTTACTTTACATCCATCTGTCAGCTTATATCCCAGGGATTAATCAATTCAGCACAAAAGTTGGTAAAATATTCTCTTAATATATCTCAATCTTATTGTAGATTAATATTAATGTAATGAAACAAAATAAACCTTTAAACAAGAGTAATTATACTTGTAATAAAGTCAAAAGCTGATGATTAAAATATTGAGTCAATATGGCTAGTAACCTGTAACTGGCAATAATACAAATAGTCCGCTTATTCCACCATAGATCGTATTAGTTAATACTTTTGAGTGCAGCATAAATGGTAGTAAAATGATGAAATCCTTCAGCGTAAACCAAATGAGCAGTTGGCTGAGTATATTCTTCTATTGCAGGCAAAATCTGAAATAACGTTTCTAGATCGGGGTAAACATGACAGCCGACTAATGCAAGTAACGCTGCACCGTAGGCGGCACCTTCGGCTAACATCGGTTTTGCAAGATTGATACCAAGTACATCCGTAATAATTTGTAACCAAAGTGGCGATCGCGATCCACCACCCGTAGCGACAAGTTCATGAATCGGGGCGATCTCCTGCATGACATCGAACGCTGCGCGTAAACTATACGCAACGCCTTCGAGAACCGCCCGTGTCATTTCTGCCTTGCTATGCGCTAACGACAAATTCAACCACGCGCCACGCGCTTCAGAATCTAGATAAGGACTGCGTTCGCCCGCTAGATGTGGTAAAAATATTACACCACTCGCACCAGGCGGCGCGTGGCTTGCCCACGCGATCAACTCGTCATAGCTAAAATCAGGGAAAAAAGTATCGCGATACCAGCGTAATGAACCACTCGCTGCTAATGTGACACCCAACAAGTGATAGCCACCATCAGCATGACAAAATAAATGTACTCGTCCTTCCGATTCGGCAACGGGTTGCGCCAAAGGGACAAAAATAACACCCGAAGTGCCAAGACTCAGACTACCGCGATCGCAATTTGTACTAGAAAGTCCTAAGCCAATCGCCGCAGCTGCATTGTCACCCCCACCTGCCACAATCGGTAAACCTGCGGGTAATCCCGTAATACTGGCAATTTCCGGTTTCAATTTGCCGACAATCGCCGTTGAATCGATCACCTGAGGAAACAGACTTGACTGGAGATTGAGGGCTGCGAGAATATCTAAATCCCAAGTGCGATCGCCTAAATTTAAACACCCTATACCCGAAGCATCCGACGGTTCCGTCGCCATTTCCCCTGTCAGTACATACCCTAAATAATCTTTTGGTAACAACACATGATGCATCCGACTAAACGCCTGTGGTTCTAATTCGCGCAACCAGACAACTTTCGGTAATTGAAAGCCCGTTATTGCTGGATTACCAGTGCGTTGAATCAATTCGTGTCGCGGCACTATCGTTTCAATCGTCGCAACTGCCTTACCAGTACGCTGATCGTTCCACAAAATGGCAGGTCGAATCACATTGCCTGCTGCATCAAGCGGAACCATACCATGCATTTGCCCCGATAAACCCAAACCAATAATTTGGTAATCTTGTAATTGCTGAACGACCTCCGTCAAAGCCTCAAAAGTTGCCTCAATCCAATCATTGGGGTTTTGTTCTGTCCAACCAGGATGCGGTGTGAGTAACGGATAGCTACGCGTTGCTTGGGCAGCGATCGCACCTTGTGGATGAACAGCAACAACCCGCACTCCGCTAGTACCAAGGTCGATACCTATCGCAACATCATTATTTTTAACCAAACTTAAAGTCATTTGTTCTTCGCTTGCGTTATTTGATAGATAGAACAGTAACTTCAACCTTAGCAATCCTAAATTGCAAAGAAAGACGTTTACTACTTCGCTTGCGCTGTGTCACGCCACTTGCACGCTAGTTGTCTCAACGGGGTAAACCTCCGCACGACACGAGTTCCTCTGCGCCTAATAAGGTTTGTTACAAATGTTACAACTCAAACAGCGTTGCTAAAAGTCTCCATAACTCATAATGAACAATGAGCAATTGACAATCAACGATTAAAGATTAATCTTCAATAAGTACCCCTCTTCGCTCTATGAATTCTCGTGTCCTCGTTTTCGGTAGTATCAACATGGACTTAGTTGCCAAAGTTCCACGCTTACCTACTCCTGGCGAAACTTTATTAGGTCATAATTTGACAACTGTACCAGGAGGAAAAGGCGCGAATCAGGCGGTAGCCGTAGCGCGGTTAGGAATATCTACGGCGATTGTGGGGCGCGTTGGCAAAGATCAATTTGGGCAAGAGTTACTGCAAAATCTGCAAAGCGATCGCGTCCAAACTGATGCGGTATATATTGATTCATCAAAGACTTCAGGAGTTGCAATCATTGCAGTAGACGACAACGCCGAAAATCATATTATCGTGATTCCTGGTGCTAATGGAAATGTAGGTGAAGAAGACATCGAACGTCTTACGCAGCAGCTACCAAAAGCATCCGTCTTGCTGTTACAGCTAGAAATTCCGCTTTCCGCCGTACAACAAGCCGCACAAGCCGCACAACAAGCAGGTGTGAAAGTCATTTTAGATCCTGCACCAGCCCCTACAGCGTTACCACCAGAACTTTATCCAGTAGTTGATATCATTACACCGAATGCAGTAGAAGCAGGACAATTAGTGAATTTTACTGTAGATAGTCCTGAAAGTGCCGAAAAAGCCGCACGAGTGTTACAGCAACGCGGTGTTAAAACGGCAATTATCAAACTAGGGGCGACCGGAGTTTTCTGTGCAACCGCTGAGGAAAGCTTTTTTATTCCTGCTTTTTCAGTAAAAGCTGTAGATACAGTTGCCGCAGGAGACGCATTTAATGGTGGATTAGCAGCTGCGTTATCTCAGGGATATTTGCTACGCGAAGCCGTCGTATGGGGCGCAGCAACTGGTGCGCTTTCAACTACCAAGCCAGGCGCACAGTCCTCACTACCTACACGCGAGACAGTTGAAGCTTTTATGCAAAATAGTGTACTTAGATAATTTTAAAAGCTCTATCTACAAGTTACTACTAAGAAATAGTGAGGGACTTGTTTTAAACTTTACAGCTTGCACAATATTTTGAGTTTTCAATGAATTTTTACCAGTATAAATACATACGTCGTTCACCATAACGCATACTGATTTTATATTAAGTTTCTCAACACATCTAGCAAGTAATCTGAAAACAATGAAATTAAAGTTTTTATATTCTCTATCTCTACTTTTTACATTATCTTTTGTTGCCACACCAGCTGCTGCTGAAACTCAAGTTAGTTACTTACCATCAGCCCGAAATCGTAGCGAACAAAACACCAGTATTCAGAAATTAATGACAATAACCGGTGAGAAATATCTAACTCGCCAAGTAACTTTACAAACAATAAATACACTTAAAAATCAATATCCTCAAGTTCCCCAAAAATTCTGGGATTCTTTTTTAGCAGAAATGAACTATGAGGAAATGAACCAAAGAATCGAAGGCATTTACAACAAATATTTCACCGAGGAAGACATTCAAGGCATGATTGCCTTTTATCAAACACCGTTAGGACAAAAAATTATTAGTGTGTTACCTCAACTGGCGCAAGAGTCCTCAAAAGTAGGTCAACAATACGGAATAGAAGCTGCTACGCGGGCGATAAAGAAATTACAAGCAGCTGGCTACATACGTTAAGATAGCCATCTCAAATTATTTGCGTCGTATACTTTGCAGTTTGACTCAAAATAGACTCTCCTATACATAGCAACAGTCCAAGCTTATTTATTTTATTATTTATAGGGCTAACTCAAAACTTCTGAAGCCACCTGCAACTTAGATACAACTTCTTCATCTACTAGCTGTGCGATCGCGCGATCAATAACTTCCAAACCTTGATCGACAGTTTCAATCACACTCAGCAGTCCCCGTAACTCTGCTGCACCAGCAAAGCCTTTCGCATACCATGTCATATGTTTGCGGGCTTGTCGGACACCGCGATCGCCTTTATATTCCCATAAAGCTTGAAGATGTTCTCTCGCACATTGCAACCGTTCTACAGGCGTCGGTGGCGGTAACTCTTGCCCAGTTTTGAGAAAGTAATCAATTTCGCCAACTAAAAACGGATACCCTAATGTTCCCCGCGAACACATGACGCCATCTGCACCCGTTTGTTCTAAGCAACGTACAGCAGCTTCTACGGAAAAGATATCACCGTTGGCAATCACCGGAATCGACAAAACTTCTTTCACTCGCGCGATCCATTCCCAGCGTGCAGAACCATTGTAGCCTTGAGCGCGAGTCCGCCCGTGTACAGTAATCATCTGCGCGCCTGCGTCTTCCATGCGCTTGGCAAAATCCAAAATAGTAATTTCTTTATCCGTCCACCCAATGCGAGTTTTTACCGTGACGGGTACATCCACCGCCTTAACGACAGAACGCACAATTTCTTCTGCAACTTCCGGTTGACGCAACAGTGAAGAACCACCACCATTTTTCGTGATTTTATTCACTGGGCAACCCATATTAATATCTACCGTATCCGCGCCTTCTTCTACTGCCATCACCGCTGCTTCTGCCAAGAAATCTGGGCGACAATCGAATAGCTGAATACTGATTGGTCGTTCGTTCGGATCGACTTCCATAATCTTAGGCAACTGTTTGACATAATGCAGCCCTGTGGCGTTTACCATTTCGGTATACATCATCGATTCGGGTGCATAACGCCGCACCAACCGCCGAAATACCAAATCAGTCACGCCTGATAACGGAGACTGTAAGACGCGGCTTTTAACGGCAAACGAGCCAATTTTTAAGGGTGTGGCAAGTCGAGTTTGTAAGCTAGGAGACAGATAAACCATAGCAACCGAGCGTAAAGATGAGTAAGCGATGACTCTTGATACTTTAACGATATCGCCTATTTAATATTAAGCTGTTTGGATTGCGGTGAGATTTCAAGCTCAAATCTAGTTCATTTAACTCGGTATATGTACATAGGCTGCAATTTTTGCTTCAGTGATTGTACCGTTGCTGTGCATTGTTGATGCAGTTTATAAAGCTAGCTAGAAGTATAAATATGAATAATCTTAAAATATCCGTGAAAAAGTCAGAGGCTATTAAGCTACTTGAAAATGAAGCATGGACGAAAGAAGATGCTAAACGTGCTTTAGAAGTCATTGACTTCAATAAAAATCCTGACGAACTTACCATTCGCCGAGCTATTTCAAATTTTGCTGGTTCTGAACTAAGTAAGCGTCAACGTCTCCAAGCTGCCCAAAAAGGTCAAGTCACCAAAAAGAACAAAGAAATTGAGCAGATCCATAAGGAATATGATATCAAGCTTACTCGATATAAACAAGAACTAAAACAAGCAAAAGGAAGAGACGAAACAGAAGTTCATAACTTAGCTTTGGCTAATAACAACTTAAAAGCTGAAGTCAAAATTTTATCATCAACAAATTACCAGCTTAAAAATGATAATCTAAATCTAGAAGGTAAAGTTCAAAATTTAATCTCAAGCAATAAAGATTTAGAAGCTAAATTAAAGATAACAAGCTCTATTAACGATCAGCTTAAAAAAGAGAATAAAGACTTAAAGAATATAGTTGATGCCATCAAGCTTAAGCTAGCCATCGAAGTAAATCAGCTTTTGAAATACGAAGATAGTGAAATTCGCAAAGCGTTGATAAAGCTATTTAAATCAACACTCGGCTAAGAAGATAATTTAATGAAGAATAAACAAAGAAGATTTAATAACATGAGTTACCATGCAGTACAGCGTGCTAACTCAAAAAATCTAATTAAGCTACACAAAGAAGATAAAAAATGGTTAAAACAGAATGGGTATAAAAATGTTGGTTGGGAGCAGGTTATCGCTCTCTATCAGAAAATTGAAGAGTTTTTAGATAAATATAAATTTGAAGATTTAACTTTGGAAGAGTTATTTTTAGAAGCTGATCGAATTGGCAATAAATATCTTACTGATCAAGAAAGAGAAGAATTTAATTCCCACTTGTCTAAAGAAGTTAACGAAATTGCAGACACAATAGATCAACAATTTCCTGAAACAGAAATTGAATTTATTGATTTTGGTAACACCACTAAAAAAACATCGAGAAAATATAATTACAAATCGTATAGAACTGTGAAAGTATAATAAATAACAATATGGATTTGAAGGACAGAGAACTTAAGGAATTATTTGAACTTGCTGATAAAATTGGTCAAACAAGATATCATAAACTAACTGAGCAAGATTTCGAGAATTATAGAAAATTTGATTACTGGCGGTATATTAATGGTGATGGTGAGTGTGGAACAACTCAAGAAAGTAAGGATTGGGTAAAGGAGCATTCAAACTGGTACTGTCCGATTTGTGGAGAAAACTACTCGGCGAAAAACGGTAAGACAATTGATCATAAGCTTCCTAGAGCACAATATCCTTGGCTAGCAATGAACTTTACGAATTTATGGGTTATTTGCGAAGCTTGTAATAAAGAAAAAGGTGAAAAACATTGGTATGAATATGAGCATTATATGTTAGTTCGCCACTCTGAACTTTATCCTGCTGTGAAGGCGGCACGCCCTAGCCAGTTACTTGAGTCTCTCAAAGATTAAAACAAGCGTGAAAAATCAAAGCTAGCCATGAAATTGCTGTGTTAAAAAATTTAGCAATGAGGAGTTAGTTTTTTAAAAGCAAGGTGTTCTTCAGAGTTTCCGACTACAAGAAGGCGATCGCCCGCTTCGAGAACAACTTCACCCGTGGGATAACGCAATAGCTGCTTATGGCGCTCAATTGCCATAATTGTCACTCCTGTTAGACGACGGATGTTAGCTGCTGCAAGGCTTTGACCGAGTAATGGCGAATTCTCATGCACGACATACCAGTGCTGTTGTAGTCCTTCAATAACCGTTTCTAGATTTGGCGCTCCCCAGTATTCCGCGCGTTCTGGTAAAATATCGCGATAGCGTCCGTTACGATAGCGCGTGACAACCTGCTGCACTGCATACGGCGAATCTCCAAGTTTTAACAGTAGATGTGCGCCCATCTCTAAGGAAGCTTCAAACTCAGGTTGAACAACTTCTTGCGCGCCTAACTGGTAGAGTACATCAATTTCTTCCTTGACATGGGCGCGGACAGTGATATCTAAATCAGGTGCAATACTCAAAGCGCGTTTTAACGTTAATCGCGTTGCCATCGGATCGGGAAGTGCGATCGCCATTGCTTTGGCTTGACGAAGATTTGCTTTTTCTAAAACTAAGGTACTCGCAGCATCACCATACAAATAAACGATTTCGCGTCCTCGTAACGTTTGTAGCGTTGCTTCGTTGTTATCAACAACAACAATTTGATGACCTTGAAAATACAGCATTCGTACGAGCGTTTGTCCAACTCTACCGTATCCGGCGACAACGATATGATCGACAAGTTTTTTTTCAATCTCAATCAAGCGCGGGGAACGAAATGAAAAGCGCGAATTCATCTGCACAAAATGCTCTAACCAAGTTAAGAGATAAGGCGTTGCTTTGAGTAAGAAGGGTGCAAGTAGTAATGTGACTGCTGTTGTACCGACGGTTAAACCATAAAGCCTCGCGGTAAAAAGTCCGGCGTTTTGGGCGACACCGGCTAACACAAAGGAAAACTCGCCAATTTGGTTAATCCCAATACCAACCGTCAACGCAGTTTTAAGCGGATAGCCGAATAGCATAACGATCAGGGTTGCGATCGCAGCTTTACCAAGCATCGTTACCGCAACTAGTCCCAGTAAAACCCAAATGTTGTCAAGTAAAAAACCAGGATCGATCAACAGCCCAATCGACGCAAAAAACAGCGTAGCAAAAACATCGCGCATCGGTATCACGCGATCCAGTGCGTGATCGGCATACTCGACATTAGAAATCATTAACCCTGCAACAAATGCTCCCATCGCAATCCCCAAACCGATTGCAGAAGTAAATAGCGCAATTCCTAAGCAGAGCAATACAATTCCTAACAGAAATAAATCTTGAGAACCAGTTTGAGCAAGCAGCCGAATTGAGAACGGAATAAACCATTTTCCAGCGATAATTGCCCCGCCGACAAAGAGTAAAGCTTTAAGCAACGCTCCAATTAAGGCAATACCAATAACATCTGGAGGTTGAGTGAGTGCCGGCAGAACTGCTAGCATCAAACCCAAGCTGAGATCTTGGACAATCAAAATAGCCAGCATGATTTGTCCGTGAGCCGTTTGAGCTTCATGACGCTCAATCAGACTTTTGAAGACAACCGCAGTCGAGGAAAGGGAAATAACGGCTCCTAAGAAAACTGCTTTAGGAAGCGTATTCACCCAACCTGTCAAGTAAGCAAGCCCGCCTCCGAGGAGAATCGTCAAGATAATTTGCAGCGTACCACCGCCAAGCGCGATCGCGCGAACTCGCAATAAGTCCTTCAGCGAAAATTCCACACCTAAAGCAAACAGCAGCAGTGCCACCCCTACTTCAGATAGCACCTCAATATCACCTTCAAGCGTGACTAAATTGAGCCCCGCAGGTCCTACAACTACGCCACCGATGAGGTATCCTAACAACACCGGTTGCCGCAGTCGATTTGCAATATATCCTCCTGTTGCCGCAGCCCCCAACACCGTCACCATTTCGACAAGCAGCGTCAAGCTAGCCATCTACACTATGCCTCGTTATTTCCTACAGCGTATAGTTGCAGCAGTACAAAAGCTTGAGGTTGGAAGATTTCTTAGGAATCCAGAATTCTCATAATCTAAGCGAAGTGTAGAGATAGAGTTAACAAGATAGCTGTTGTAAATTGTGGTTTACCTAAACTAAACTCTATTTTCTTAGATGGCAGCTATTTAAATAAAGGAAAGATCCAGGCAGCAGCAATGCTTATTAAAATCGCCCATTCCAGTATCGTCAAAATAGACGCGGATGGAAACCAGTTGAACCAAGAACCTTGTTGAACGCTTGACCACCATTGTGTAAGATGGGTAGACCACAGCCTGGGACTATCTTTGTCACGAAATCGCCAATTTAGCATCGATACGAGCAACGGCACTCCGCCCACCCTAGCATTCATCAACAAGTGAAGTGCGATCGCCGCAACCATGACGACCCACGCAATCAAATGCGCGTAGTACCAACTGTGGTTTAGTTCGCCCCTAGGCAGCCATCCTGAATCCATCATTTTGCCACTAAATAGCGCAAAAGTTAACGCTACCAGCGCAAATGTATTCGTCAAACGGTTCAAAGTGTACCACCAAATTGGTTTACCAATCTGAGTTAATTTAGCGAATGAATCAGGTTGAATCAGCCGCTTTTGCCCTCGATGAAATGCATAAATCACAAATGCAGGAAATATGAGTAAGGTGTACAATCCAAAAGTTCCATGTATACCTTCAATTTCTCGATAAGAAGGAAGTGGAATTCTGCCCCAGCGCCCATCGTAAGTATCATATGTCCAGTAAGCCGTCAAAATTGCAGCAATGAGGAAAAGACTTGTAAGTCCATGCAGAATACGTAAAAGTAGCGGTTGATAAGGTTGAGTCGATTTCATACAGCAGCAAGTGCAATGAGTAAATAAGTGAAGCCAGCAACACCGATTTTAGATAAATGGTGGCATTTTAAGAGTAAAAATAGCTCTATTAAATCTTAGAAGATATAATGACTTATTTTGAGGATTACTTAAGATAAATACTGAGTAAAAAATAAGTTCAATTTATGTAAAATAAATGCTGGATGAAATCCTCATAATTGAATAAATTTACTAATTTTCACTTTTTTAAAACTATTCTATTGAGAACCTCAATCGATGACTAATAACAGTTAATAATAATTTCTATTTACTTATCCTTTCTTGCACCTGAAGCTCACGTACACCAAAATTTAGAAAGATAGCACAGACTCGCAATAAGTTCTTGAAGAAAGATTCGGCTATTCAAAGTACCACTTTCACTTCTGATAGCACCTCAATAGTATTTATTTATGCAAGTTGATCAATGCGAAAAATTTAGTAGCGATCGCCTAACGGCATCTCGCTTATGCGCAGAAGATTTCTCTATCTTATGCCAGATGCATCAAGATCCAAACGTCATGACAACGCTTAATGGTATTCGTTCCGACGCGCAAACAAAGCAGTATCTCCACAGAAATTTAGAGCATTGGCAACGCTATGGATATGGGCTGTGGATATTTCGCGACAAAACCAACGGTGAATTTGTTGGTCGTGGTGGGTTACGTAATATTTATGTAGATGGTAACGATGAGATCGAACTCGCTTATGCACTTATGCCAGCTTACTGGGGCAAAGGATTGGCAACCGGAATGGCAAAGGCAATGCTAAAAGTCGGTTTTGAGAATCTTGAGATAGCGCAAGTCGTTTGCATGACGCTGACAACCAACCAAGCATCGCAACGCGTGATGGCAAAAGTCGGATTTCAATACGAATGCAACATCATTCATGCCAATCTACCTCATGTGCTGTATCGTCTCACTACAGAGCAGTGGCAGCAAAATCACAATCAGAATTCATAATACAGATCGCCCCTCACTCGCATTCTCTCCATTATTGACGGCAAACACAACTACTGAATTACGGTTCGCCCCAATTCTTCAGGGTACTGATTTACGTACATTAGACACAGTGCAGTCAGCAGTCAAAAACATGGAGGTTGATGAACAAACTCTAGCTTAACCGTCCTGGATATGTTCGGAAAACCCTCCTTCATAGAGTAGCAAGCCACGCTCAGTATATAGATCAGTACATAAATTCATCAGTATTGAAACTGGAAAGGGCTGCTGATTAGAAATTAGTTGTTCATCTAGTTTTGTTCTCATTTTAGTAGTTATACGGAGCCAAGATTCCCAATGGCAAAAGTAGTTGGAATTGACTTAGGTACGACTAACTCCTGTGTCGCAGTGATGGAAGGTGGTAAACCCACCGTTATTGCTAACGCAGAAGGTTTTCGGACAACGCCATCCGTCGTTGCCTTTGCGAAGAATGGCGATCGCTTGGTAGGTCAAATTGCTAAGCGCCAAGCAGTAATGAACCCCGAAAACACGTTTTATTCTGTAAAGCGCTTCATCGGACGTAGATACGACGAGGTGACAAACGAAGCTACCGAAGTAGCTTACAAAGTGTTGCGCGATAGCAGTGGCAACGTCAAGCTCGATTGCCCTGGGGCTGGTAAGCAGTTTGCCCCAGAAGAAATCTCTGCGCAAGTATTGCGTAAGTTAGTCGAAGACGCCAGCAAATATTTAGGTGAAACTGTCACTCAAGCAGTTATTACTGTTCCTGCTTACTTCAACGACTCGCAGCGTCAGGCGACAAAAGATGCTGGGCGAATTGCTGGTATTGAAGTTTTACGGATTATCAACGAACCGACCGCCGCTTCCCTCGCCTACGGTTTTGACAAGAAGAGTAATGAAACAATTCTTGTATTTGACCTTGGTGGTGGTACCTTCGACGTATCCATCCTCGAAGTTGGCGACGGCGTATTTGAAGTCATGGCAACATCGGGTGATACCCACCTGGGTGGTGACGACTTCGATAAGAAAATTGTTGATTACTTAGCAGAAGAATTCCGCAAGAGCGAAGGTATTGATCTGCGTAAGGATAGACAAGCGCTACAACGCTTAACTGAAGCAGCAGAAAAAGCCAAAATCGAGCTTTCGAGCGTTACCCAAGCGGAAATCAACCTGCCATTTATTACCGCTACTCAGGATGGTCCTAAGCACCTCGACACAACGCTTACCCGCGCTAAGTTTGAAGAACTCTGTTCTGACTTAATTGACCGTTGTCGCATTCCTGTAGAAAATGCGTTACGTGATGCCAAAATCGACAAGAGCGCGATCAACGAAGTTGTGCTAGTTGGTGGTTCGACACGGATTCCCGCAGTCCAAGAACTCGTTAAGCGGTTATTGGGTAGAGACCCCAACCAAACTGTTAACCCTGATGAAGTTGTCGCAGTTGGTGCAGCAATTCAAGCTGGTGTTCTTGCTGGTGATGTCACAGGTATTTTATTACTCGATGTCACACCGCTATCCTTGGGTGTAGAAACCCTGGGTGGTGTCATGACTCGAATTATTCCACGCAACACCACAATTCCTACTAAGAAGTCTGAAGTCTTCTCAACAGCAGTTGACGGGCAAACCAACGTAGAAATCCACGTTCTACAAGGTGAGCGCGAAATGTCGAGCGATAACAAGAGCTTAGGGACATTCCGCTTAGACGGTATTCCTCCCGCACCGCGTGGCGTTCCGCAAATCGAGGTGACTTTTGATATCGACGCTAACGGTATTCTCAATGTCACTGCGAAAGATAAAGGTAGTGGTAAAGAGCAATCAATCAGCATTACAGGTGCTTCAACTCTAGACAAGACTGAAGTTGAGCGCATGGTATCTGAAGCTGAGAGAAACGCTGCTGCTGACAAAGAGCGTCGCGAAAAAGTCGATCGCAAGAACCAAGCCGATTCTTTAGCTTATCAAGCTGAGAAGCAACTGCAAGATTTAGGTGATAAAGTCCCTGCTAGCGATAGAACCAAGGTAGAAGGTTTAGTCAAAGACTTACGCGAAGCTGTATCTAAGGAAGATGACGATCGCATTAAGACTTTGATGCCAGAGTTACAACAAACACTCTACAGCATTGGTACTAACCTGTATCAACAACAAGGTGGTCCTGGTGCTGCGGCTGGTGGCGGTCCTACTCCAGATGGTAGCGATGCAGGTGCTACATCTGGCGGTGATGATGTTATTGATGCAGATTTCACCGAAACCAAATAGTTGAAATCAATAACTAAGTCTCCACTCAGAATTCTCCTGAGTGGGGATTTTTTTTATATTTGGGTAATAGGTAATAGGTAATAGGTAATTGTTAAAGAATATCAAACATGACACTCTATCCTCAAGCACCCTGGACACTTCAAGGCTACGCAGTTGCAACACTGCATCTTATAGAGATTGACCGCGTGCGTTCTTTGATTCCCCAAGAACTTGATATCATCTCTGTGCTTCCTGGTAAGACAGTCGGTGGTGTGTATTTATCCCATTATGGTTCTGGTTCGGTACTGGAGTACAGCGAATTAATCGTCGTTGCTGCTGCTGTTACTCACTCAGGGAAAATTGGCGGCTGGGTTTCGCATATTTATGTCGATAATCCTAATTCTGTCGCTGGCGGGCGCGAAATCTGGGGATTACCAAAAGAATTTGCAGATTTTAGCTGGGGAGAAAATAGTGTCAGCGTGCAACACAGTAATAGCACTTTATGTACTTTGAACTACAATTCTTTATTTAGTCTTGGCTTGAAACCGCGCTTGGGTGCTTCTAGTTTTAGTAGCAAAAACTCTGATTTACTAAGCTTTGCATTTGAGGTAGAAGCACAATTTGGGTTAGCCAACGCGCAATTAACTGTACCTACCACTAGTCCTTTCGCTAATTTAATCACAGGTCAACCTTGGTTAGCCATTTCGGCAACACAGATGCAATTAAAAGTTGCTGCTCCAATTGTATTGACAAAAATGCATTAATATGTAGTGTAGTTTGTTAGTGCTGCAAGTTACGATTTGAATGTACCTGCGATCGCGCTTTTGAGATTTTATGAGTACGACTACGGCTAAACGCTTTACACAAGAAGAATATCACCGCCTTGCAGAACTTGGTTTTTTTCAAGATAACCGAGTTGAACTTATTCGAGGAGAAATTTTTCAAATGTCGGCTAAAGGTACATCTCACTCTGTTTGTAGCACTCGCTTATATCGAGAGTTGTTCAAGCTAGTAGGAGACAGTGCCATTTTACGAGGACAAGAACCTATTACATTGCTTAGAGATAGCGAACCTGAACCGGATTTAACAATTGTACGTAGTCGCGCTGATGATTACTTATCTGCTCATCCTACTCCGGATGATGTACTACTGCTGATTGAAATATCCGATTCTTCTTTGAGTTACGACCAAGAAGTTAAGTTGCCATTATACGCACAAGCCAATATATCTAATTACTGGATTTTTAACTTACCAGCTAACTATTTAGAATGCTACAGTGAACCTTATCACGATTTACAAAATAAATTTGGCTATCGTCAAAAACTCATTTTCTTACCAAGTGATTCTGTAACTTTACCTCATTTTTCAGATTTAGCACTCGATTTATCTAAAATTTTTCCTAATTAAAACTCACTGATTTTTGACCCAAATTGCTATTCCACCGCCACGACCACGCGCAGCAATAAAATCTTCAGTAACTAAGAAAAAAGCGAAAAAAGGAAGTTTGGCAATCGGCTGTTCAGCAAAATTGATGCTGTGAGATTTAGTACGAAACTTACCATTATAAATAATTCGACCAAACAAGGATATTTGCATCTGTGTAAAATCAAACGCTAGCAAGTTTTTCTTGCCAAGATACTTAGCAGAACCTATTAGTTTAAACAGTAGGAAACCCAACTGAATTTGATTGTTAATAGATAATTGGTCTTGATTAAAAAATGAAATTTGTGCAGGCGCAATTTTTTGAGGGACATACAAGCCTTTACCTAAAGCTTTACCATTTTGAAAGTGTGCTTTACGCGGAGCAGTAAAGTAAAGTTGCCAAGTGCCTAATAATGATTCTAAAGGATAGGCAATGCGCTGCTGTTTAGCTGCTTTCTCTGCTTGCAACAGCGCCAAAACAACTGCTGAAGCAGAGGGGCGATCGCTTTTCTTGTTCTTCACGGCAGCCGTTAAAGTCGTCATAAAATTAGGTAAATCAGTAGATGCTATTGCGGTCATTTGTTACTCCTTATCGTTGTCTTCCGCGCTCCATCGAGCTTTATAATGCTTAAATAATATCCTCCAACTAATTTAGAGGATGTTAGCGATCGCATAGAGATAAGTATGCAACGACAAAGAACATTTTCAGGAACTGCGTGGGAAACAAAAGCTGGTTACTGTCGCGCTATCCGCGTTGGAAATCATATTTATGTATCCGGTACAGCGCCTGTCGATGAGCAAGGCGGCGTTTTTGCACCCAATGATGCATATGCACAAACCAAGCGCTGTTTAGCAATCATTCAGAAAGCTTTACAAAATTTAGGCGCAGACTTGCCAGATGTTGTCCGTACTCGCGTGTATGTCACTGATATGAAACGCTGGGCTGAGTTTGCGCAAGCACATCAAGAATCTTTTGGCGAACATCCCCCTGCAAACACGATGGTGGAAATTCAAGCACTTGTCGATCCAGCGATGCTAGTCGAAGTCGAAGTCGAAGCTGTTTGTGATGTCGATCGTTAAAAAGCTTGTCGTTGTAATTTAGAAAACTACGGCGGAGTTAATCAATAAGCTAAGCTATAGCTGAGCGCAACACAGATAACCTTTGAGGAGCTATCGAAAATATGCTGGCTTTTTTGCTGGTTGTTGGAGCAATGGGGTTAGCGATCGCCTATGTTGTCTGGAGCGAAAACAAATTACGGCGTGGTGGTATATAAGTAAAGCTTACTGGGCTAAGTCTGCATCTTGACCCACAAATACAGTTTGCTCGTTGATAGTAAAAGATTGGTCAGAGATTTGATTGAATACTAGTAGTTATCTTGCTAGATAACGCTTACTTATGCTTCCGTAAGGTCAAATTTTTGACAATCAACATATTCTCACTCAACCTTGCTATTGGTATCAACTAAAGTCTTTTCTTTATTAGAAGTATATCTTTGCAATTTTAACAGTAATTATACTGAGAAAAAGTGCAACTAATTTTAAAATAGAATAAGCAAGACTGATTAACTTCTCAAAAAAAATAAAATTCCCATAAAATTGTTTATTTGTGTTGAAATATTTGTAGAGATATTAAGCTTAAATCGTCCAAATGATTGATAAGGCGTAATCAAGTGATTGCGAATGTTATTAATATGTAAACAAATAAAAATAGTATTTTCATCGATGCTTTAATTCATTAACCAAGGATATATATAGGTAGAAACGATTAAAAAGCTATTCATGAATAAAAGACCTAAAGCTAAGAGCAATATGATTTAGCAATTATTAAATCAAAGGATACCTAGTATGGTTGTTACTTCTACAAATATATTCATAGACCAGAAAGACGAGTCTGCATTCAAAGTAAAGCATTTTATCAAACAGAAATATCCTAAAAAGCATGACCACTATAGTTTTGATGATTTTTTCCATTTTCAACTTGATACAGGAACAGTTATCGATTGGAATGAGTCCCGTAATATTTTTGTTAGTGAAGATTTCATTATTGGTTTGATCGAAGGCTTAGAAGAAGAAGTCGGTAGTGCTTCGACGGTTGTTATGTACAACATTGGCTACGAGTGGGGTAGTAAAGATGCCGATTTTTTCCAACGGTGGTTTGAGAAGGAGTACAAAAAGACAATTACTGAGACGAATTCTGCTTTTTTATTAGAGGCTTGGTGGTGGCCTTTTATTAGCCAGGGATGGGGAAACTGGGAAGTAGACATAAGTGACCAAAAGAACGGATTTACGTTTATCAATATTTTTGATTCAGCAGTAGCCCGTACGCTAGGTGATGTCGGTAAACCTGTGTGTCATCTTTATGCTGGTTTGTTTGCTGGTTTCTTTAGTGAGTTGGTGAAAAAACCTTTAAGCTGTATTGAAATCCAATGTTACTCAATGGGAGAAACTTACTGTAAATTTCTACTGGGTAAACAAGATCGTATTGATGCCGCAACCTTTTGGCAGAACGAAGGTGCTACCGCTAGAGATATTGAAAAGCGGCTCCAAAGTGGGGAACGACTCAGATGAGCAGTCAGAATTCCTGGTTGTTATCAGTACAAGAATTCTTTAGCTTCACTCACTGGCAAGGTCAACCGCGAGAGAGTTTCAACGAGCAGCAATCTTTATTAACTGCTTGGCAATGCTTGTCAGTCCAAGAATTCTTTAGCTTCACTCACTGGCAAGGTCAACCGCGAGAGAGTTTCAACGAGCAGTACCAACACCAGTTTCTGCAACTCACGCTGCAAGCAGAAGCCGCGATCGGCTGCCATCTAGATTCTTGGCAATGTCTATCAGTACAAGAATTCTTTAGCTTCACTCACTGGCAAGGTCAACCGCATAAAAAATTTAGCTGGCACGACATAAATCAATCTTCAAGCTTAACTTTGCAGGTGAGTGAGTTTTTCAAATTGATTGATTGGGAAGGTCATCCAGAAATAGGCTCCTTACCAAAGAAATTGCTGCCGCCAAACTCATTTGAAGCACCTGTCAAAACGACATTAACAGACCTATCGACACTATTTTAAATCGAATAAATATGCACTCTGAGATTAAAAGTCTACTCTACGAAGCTGAAGACCACTATTTGAATCCAGAAGAAATGACGACTGCCAAGCTTTGTATTGCATCGCTGCAAGTACGCCTCGAAACCTATGAGTTACTGCGTGACCAAGAAGTCGCCATCTTTCAACCAATCGCCGATCAACTTCTGGTAACTTTTGCGCAGAATCAGCGAGATTTAGAGCAAGCTTTGAAACGTTGGCTATTAGTCTTGCGCTACTGCACTATGGCGATGGTGCTCAATAACCAAGAATTTCTACGGCAAAGACTTTTAGAGTGGCTGATTGGTATAGTACAAGCTTATCAAACACAAGCAATTGAGACAAATATATATCAACTTTTACAGAATCAGTTGCAAGAACATTTGAATGCGCAACAGTTGGCTTTATTGCAACCTTTTTTAGCGCAAGCTGAAACAACTCTTTTGCAGACAAGTGCTGTGGCTGAATTGTAGAAATACTGTTAAATCTTGAATATGGAAGACTGCTCATGATTGCTATTACTGATTTACTGCAAGACGAACGCTTACCAGGAAACTACTTTGCTGTTGATGCTTACATTAAGGGTGACTTTGAAGCAGGTTTGCTCGAAAACCGTCGCGGCGATCGCCTTTTAGCTTTACCAGAGACTTTGATACAAGCGATTTATACTGGTATCGACAAAGAAACAGGACAAGCTGCGGGTTTAGTGCTTTTTAACTGCGGTCGATGGTGGGGTAAGAACTTTTATGCCCGTTTTATTGAAGAAGTAAGTGACTACTATAGCAAGCCTTTAGCCGCAATGGAAATGGTAGAGTTTCTGCAATGCCTAAAACAATGCTGGAAAACACACGGCTGGGGAACTTTTGACTTCGACATGAACTATTACCAGCAGGGATTTTTAGTTATCAAAATTTGGAACTCCCCCTTTGCACAGCAACCTCTACAGGCGAAACCAGCGTGTTTCCTAGAAGCAGGCATACTAAGTGCTTTTTTTAGCCAACTTACTGGACGACAACTCCACTGCGTGCAAACTTCTTGTGAGTCTTTGCAGGCTGATTGTAACCGCTTTGTTTTAGGCTTACCAGAACGTCTCAAACCAATAGCAGCCTGGTTAGATGAAGGGCACGAGCATGAAATTATTATGGCTTGGCTATGTAGGGGTAATACCTAAATTGAAGATCGGTGCTATCAACCTCGCCGCTAACAGGAGCATCAAACGTGACCAAGATTGTAAAACTAGAACCTATTGCTCAAGAAACAGTCGTCAAAACCAATGACAACCTTTTATATGGAGTACTCACCAACGAACTAAATATTCTTCCAGAGTGTTCTGGGCGAGGGATGTGTTCTACCTGCCACGTTTACATCAAAAGTGGTATGGAAAGTCTTTCTCCGCTTAACCGTCGAGAAAAGCGGACGTTAGAGGCGATCGCCACAGCGCAGCCCAATTCCCGCCTTGCTTGTCAGGCGCGAGTTATTGGTGATGGTGTTGTCGTTGAGATTCCTGCTGGAATGCATATTAATGCGATCGAGGATATTGAAACCTTAATAGGTCGCCGTGCCAAGCAAGATATCCTACATCCCTTGGAAGGCAAAATTTTAGTAGAAGCTGGCAAGTTGATTACGCGTTCGATGATTAGCCAACTCAAGGACACGCGTACTTCCATAGAAGCGTATCTTGCCCGTACCCGCGAAGCTTAAAAAGATAGATTGTTACCAAATAGAAAAATATGCTAACACAACTAACCCGCTTAAGCATAGAAGCGGACGGTCGCTATGCCAAAACGGAGGAACTTCAGTTTCTCAAAAGCTATTTTCAGTCTTGGGAGCAGCGCGTGAGTGCTTATGAGAAAATTCGCGCCGCCGAGGCTCAAATTATCAATCGAGTAGAAACCAAATTGCGAACGCTCGACCCTAATTTATTTCTTAATGCCGCCGGAGATTTTACCGAAGTGTGGCGAAGAGACATTGTACAAGTGCTACGGTATGCAGCAGCCGCGTTGTTATTCAATGAACACGACCACTTACGAGAGGGTCTTTTACTTTGGCACAATACCATTGCGAAGTCTTATCAATTTGACCAAACTTGCAAGACGACGTTTGAAGTCATGCCAGAGGTGATCGAGCAATATCTTACTCCCCAAGAAGCACTTCTGTTGCATCCAATTTTAGAACTCAATCTCATCATACTCGGCTAAAGCAATTATCTAGAGGAATTTTGACGCTATGCAACAAAGTTTGAAAGTTCTTCCACAGCGTAGTTGGCGGGACATTGTAGAAATTTTATCAGTGCTTGGCTCGATTGGTGGCTCAATTGCATCTGTAGTAACTCAACAAGCTTTCTTTGCTTCTATCCCGCTGTCTTTATCGGTAGCGCTCAATCTCGCAAACCGCAGGCAAATGTCAGATGAAGTCAAGCACCAGCAAAGTGCGATCGCCCAGATTACACGAGAAAACGTTGACACTCAAGGTCACATCGAGGTGCTAACTCAACAATTAGTAGTAGTACAACAACAAACCGCTACCTTAAGCCAAGGTGCTAATAACTTACAAAACTATACTCAAAGCCTACACAGTGAGCAGGCAAAAATTGCCCAAATGGTCAATAATTTACAAGAAGTTGAGATTTGTCACCAGGATATTCGTATTAATCCTAATGCTGAAACCTACTACAATCGAGGTTTGATTTACCAACGTTTAGGAAATCTACAAGCCGCAATCAAAGATTACACTGAAGCTATTTGTATCAATCCTAGCTATGCCCAAGCTTATTACACTCGAAGCATTATTCACGTTGAGCTAGGAAATAAAAAGGCAGCCTTAGCAGATTTGCGCGAAGCTACAAAATTCTTTTTTGAAGATGGAAATATTGCAGGCTACCAAGCAGCACGAGAGTTCAGCAAGAAATGTCATGAGATAATACAAACTAAAACTAATAATGAAGAAAAACTACCTATAGGGGGCTTATTTTCTTGAAATTACTCATTCAGTTCCAACTTTGACATCAAGCTATAGTATCTGTATCAGGAGCTAAAAATGTTAAATAGAAACAGTGACAAAATTTATAAAGTTACATTGGTTAGTGAAGCACACAAATTAAACAGCACGATTGAAGTTTGTGGCGATGAGTATATTCTTGATGCTGCCGAAGTGCAAAACATTGAATTACCGTATGCTTGTCGCGCAGGTGCTTGTGTTGTTTGTATTGGCAAGGTTCTTGAAGGTTCAGTTGACCAGTCAGATCACTCTTTCTTAAACGAAAAGGAACTTAAAGCTGGTTTCGTTCTTACGTGTAGAGCTTATCCTCAATCTGATTGTATCATTAAGACTCACCAAGAAGAGGAATTATTTGAATTATATTAAAGGTAATTTAAGAAGGATTGCTGACTATGTAATGAATGTAATTGCCATAGAATTAGCAAAATAAATTTTAGAATATTCCTCTAGTGACTCTAGACATCTTGGTAGTTCAGTGATTTAATCGCGAACTACCATTACTTTTTCTGGAGTTTTTAACTATTTATTAACTTTTACTCCAAACTCAACACACTGCACTCATGAGTATTTTAAAATTAAGCATAGTATAAGATTATACAAACAATCAAGGCAAAACTAAGCAGTAGTATATTACTGATGAAATTGTTTGTAGTCTGAGAAATTACTGTAGCTTTTAACAATTTAGTCTATGTATCAGGAATTTATTCATGAGTTTCTAAAGATACCTGGAGTTCTAGGAGTTGCCCTAATTCAGGGACAATCTATACCATATTTCTATGCCAACAATCGAAAGATAGAGGGGCATGAGAAACACAGTTTGATTGAAAGTCTTCAGCAAAGTATTACCATTGTTTCCTCGGAAGTTGATTGTTTTAAATTTCAAGTTAAGGGATACTATGCATATAGCTACAAGTTAAATTATCATCTGAGCTTTCTAGTTATAACTGATACGGATATTGCTAAAAATCAACTGCGAGCACTGGCAGCACAGCAATTAAAAGCTATTCTCCAGAAAGATGTTGATCAGACAATTAAAACGTTTAAGCTCTTAACAGAAGCTTTTTCTCAAATCCAAGTTTTTTCAAATAAAGCAAAACCTGAATTATACGCTATAAAAAATTCTTCTCTTTCTTTAGAAGAAGTATCTCTTAACATTACAGAGTTGCTCAATGCGCTCAATCGTCTAAGTCAATTCAGTAGCAATTATATAGGAACAAAGCTTACTGCCAACTATTGGCAGTTAACACGTCCTAATTTTGACTGGTTAGACAATTTCCAAGTCAATCGTTCTGCTGAACTTGTATTTCATGGCGCACTCACAGAAACTGTTACTGCTCAACAACATCGGATAGTTAAAGAGTGGGTTGCAGCTTTTATCAAGAAAAGTTCTCAGGTTATTCAGGATTTACCTGTCATGATTGAAGAAATAGCTCTAGATGAAACCCACAGAAGACTACTATTAACTCCTACTAATAGTTAAATCCAGCAAATAAAAATAGAAGTTACGAGGTGTAAATCTAGACAAAAAAAATACGGTTCTCTACCTAATGACAGAAGCACGACAAGAGTTATGATTGATATAAATAAAGAAGGATAAATCGTTCATCTTTCATATCAGAAAGACGGAAGTAGGGGAAATTCCCGAAGGAACGCGCCTCATTCGATACTACGCATACAAGAAAGAGGCGAACAATGAATAATAAAGCTATTGGTATCCAAAATCAAGATTCTCGTTTTGTTACTGCTCAAGCACGTTTACTTATGAGCGAACGTCGTCAAAGACAGCAAAATCGTCAACAATCAATGCTACAGCGTGCAGGCATTGAAGAAATCACTGACGCTTAGATTTCGCTAATAAGTCGTCAACTTAAGAGGTGAGTTGTGATGAAAAATGCATTGCAGCGCTTCCAAAACACGGCTGAGACGCATCGTACCAATATTCAAAAAAGCTTGGAGCATCGCTTACAGGTTGCTAGAGCTAAAGGTGACGAAAAGCTAATTCGGCAGTTGGAAGCAGAAAAAAGCTACTACAACTAAATTAAAAGTGTATATCTATCTTACTTATTGGATAGAGTGCTGAGTAAAGACCTGGTTCTTGTTTATTGAGAGCCAGGTTTTTGCATGTATGTCGAGTCCAGTTAAAGTTATCTAAATGACCAGTGGCAAGTCTTTATATAAACAATTTCCTCCTTGGCTTTCCAAATTGCGTACTCGTGTCAACCTTAAAGAAAGTGATTTGAAATCTGAGCTTGATGTTGTTTTAGACTGAACTGAGATGACGATCGTCTAGGTCACAAGAAGGGAACAAGCGATGCGACTGTCTCAAATGCTTTTTGTTACACTACGGGAAGATCCAGCCGAAGCGGAGATTCCCAGCCATAAACTTTTACTGCGTGCAGGTTATATTCGTCGCATCGGTAGCGGTATCTATGCTTATTTACCCTTGATGTGGCGGGTACTACAGAAAGTTTCTCAAATCGTGCGCGAAGAGATGAATGCGATCGGCGCACAGGAATGTTTATTACCACAAGTACAACCCGCAGAGTTGTGGCGCGAATCAGGGCGTTGGGATACCTATACGCAAGCTGAAGGTATCATGTTTGCGCTTAAGGATCGACAAGAGCGCGAGTTAGGTTTAGGACCAACACACGAAGAGGTGGTTACGAGTATTGCTCGTGATATGATCCGCTCGTATCGCCAGTTACCACAAACGCTTTACCAAATTCAAACGAAGTTCCGCGACGAAATTCGTCCCCGCTTTGGCTTGATGCGCGGACGCGAATTTATCATGAAAGATGCTTATTCTTTCAATGCCGATGAAGCCAGCTTGCGAGAAACTTATGATGATATGCACCGCGCTTATAGTAATATTTTGCGGCGGAGTGGGTTAGCGTTTCGGGCGGTAGAAGCTGATTCGGGTGCTATTGGTGGTTCGGCTTCGCAAGAATTTATGGTGTTAGCCGAAGCAGGCGAAGATGAGGTTTTGTATACCGAAGATGGAAAGTACGCCGCTAACGTAGAAAAAGCTGTGTCGCTACCACCTGATGCAGAACGATCATCGTTTACAACTTACGAAAAACGCGAAACGCCAGGAACACCAACGATTGAAACAATGTGTCATTTCATTGGCTGTTCTCCCACACAAGTCGTGAAAAACGTATTGTATCAGGTTGTGTTTGATCATGGGTTAACACTACTTGCGATCGTCAGTATCCGAGGCGATCAAGACGTTAACGAGGTGAAGTTGCAAAATGAAATCACTCGCCTTGCACCGCAGTATGGTGGAAAAACTGCGATCGCACTCACCGTACCAGACGCTACAATGCAACAAAAATGGGCGGCGAAACCTTTACCGCTAGGATATATAGCACCTGATATTGCGGATGATTACATTCGTACAGATAAACAGGTACATCCCAAGTTTTTGCGGTTAGTTGATAAAACGGTGGTAGATTTGCGCAATTTCGCGACAGGAGCAAATGAGTCAGGGTATCACGTTGTTGGGGCAAATTGGAACGAGCAATTTAAACTGCCAGATCATATTGTCGATGTGCGCAAAGCACGCGTCGGCGATCGCGCAATTCATAACCCTGAACAAACTTTACAAAGCGCGAGAGGTATCGAAATTGGACATATTTTTCAATTAGGGACGAAATACTCAACTGCTATGGGGGCTACCTACACCAACGAACAAGGCGAAGAAGTTCCTTTAGTCATGGGTTGCTATGGTGTGGGAGTTTCGCGCCTAGCGCAAGCTGCTGTCGAGCAATCTTATGACAAAGACGGTGTTATATGGCCTGTGGCGATCGCGCCCTATCACGCAATTGTGACGATTCCAAACATCAACAACGCGCAACAAGTAGAAGTCGCCGAAAAGCTGTATCAACAGTTAAATGCAGCAGGAATCGAAACGCTGCTTGACGATCGCAACGAACGCGCCGGAGTCAAGTTTAAAGATGCGGATCTTGTCGGGATTCCTTACCGCATTGTGACAGGGCGATCGCTCGAAGCAGGTAAAGTGGAAGTTGTCGAACGCAAAAGCCGTAACTCACAAGAAATTGCGATTGATGCAGTGGTTGCAACGCTTAAGCAGTGGATTGATGCTGCACTACAAGTATAGTTGAACTCTCAAAATTCAAAACTTGAGTAAGTTCACTGAAATTGAGGTAAGGTGGGCAATACCCATACCATATTACAAAAACAAGGAGTGGCATGAACCCGTTGAGATACAGGAAATTACTCCTGTTATGGAACTGCTAACGATTCTTCTAGCTGGATTGCTAGGTTTGCTCTCACCTGTTGGCGGTGTAGTCGAACGTATTGCCGAAAACTCGATTCGTTCTCAGTTCGTCCACATAGAAACACTGCGAGTACGCGTTGACAACGTTCCAACGCATCAGTTGCTGCACGGTAAGGTACAACGCGTGCGCATTGCTGGACGTGCGCTCGACTTAAAACAAAACATTCGTCTTGCTGTTTTAGAAGTAGAAACAGATGCGGTTGATTTTGATACAGATAGTTTAAGTGGAAGGCTCCAACTTCAGCAGCCGTTACAAGCTGGAGTACGCTTAGTTTTAACCGAGCAAGATGTTAATCAGGCGCTACAGTCTGACGCGATCGCTCGTCGATTACTAAATGTCACGATTAGCGGACTCGGTAGACGCACTCAATCGGTGCAACAGTTCAATTTCTCGCAGCCTCGGATACAATTCTTAGCAAATAATCGGATACGTTTTCAGGTAGAGCTTACCCAAGCTGACGTTGAACCATTAAGACTTACAATAGAGTCAGGGTTAGGCGTCATTTCTGAAAGACAAATTCAGCTGATTGCGCCTGTCGTTTTGGTCAACGAGGAGAAAGTACCAGAGCAAATCTTAAGTGCGATCGCTACAAATTTCTCGCAGCAGTTTGATCTGCGCAGTTTACAAAGTGCCGGAATTCAAGCCAGAATTTTACAATTGAATGTAAGTCCGCAAAAATTAGAAATTGCGGGTTTCATCCGCGTGGAAACATCTTCGCGTATATTGAAACAGCTATAGCCTAAATATAGTCACAGTGTTCATCCTCGATCCACTTTAAATTTGAATTGTTTGCTGTTCTCCTTACACCACGACTAACATAATTCTTTTGGAGGGTTTTTCCCATGACACAACAAAGAGCTAAACGCGTTCCTGCTGGTGTAATTGCTGGTATTGCAGCAGGTGTTCTAGCGGCGGGTGGTGCTGGCACTTGGTGGGCGTTTCGTTCAGCACAAATTCCTAACTCACAGCAGGCGATTACAACGCCTAATTCACCATCAACAAATCCATCAGTTCAGCCAGGGATTAATCAAACCGCACAAGTTTATTGGCTACGAGATACTGGTACGAGTGTAGAAATCGTGCCAACCTCGTTTACGGTTAACTCGGATCAACCGAATGTCGTCTTACAAACTGCGTTTGAGCAACTCTTAGCTGGCCCCACCAATGATGCTGTTGGTAGTACAATTCCTCCCCAAACGAAGCTACGCAGCGTCAGGGTTCAAAATGATGGAATTCATGTTGATTTGTCGTCAGAGTTTACGAGTGGCGGTGGTAGCGCTTCGATGAGTGGTCGTTTGGCACAAGTTGTTTATACAGCAACAACCTTAGATCCAAACGCCCAAGTGTGGATCGATGTCGAAGGTCAAAAATTAGAATATCTAGGTGGTGAAGGCATTGAGCTAAACCAACCTCTCACTAGACAAAGTTTCAATGCGAATTTTCAACTCTAAGTCGCAGTCGGATAAATTCTCGCGATTAAATCGTTGTTGGCGGTCGTTAGTAGTTGGTTGTCATGTATTGGTCGTTGGCGATCAACAGCGAGCCACTCGCAACATAACAGTTAACTACTAATCATTTGTACCATTTGCAAAAATGGTTGCGATTTTAAGGCAAGTCAATATTGGCGATCGCAATTCATCTACTGATGATTGCTATTCAATATTTGAAAAGAATTAGCTTGTTTTTGAATGCGCGTGGCAAGGCGATCGTATACTACGTTACATAATTCAAAAATTGTATCATCCTCTACACGGTAATACGCCGAGGTTCCGCAACTGCGGCGACTGAGAATTCCCGCTTGCCACATAATTTTTAAATGTTTAGAAACATTTGCTTGACTGGTTTGCGTTGCCTCTACCAATTCTTGCACGCATTTTTCACCATCGCTGAGCAAATGCAATAGACGCAGCCGCATCGGTTCGCCAAGAAGACTGAAGTAATCAGCTACTTGTTGCACAACTTCTGGCGGCACAGGCTTCGCTGACTTCATTAAATTTAACCTAAGGGAACTGCTAAATTTTAGCAATAATCACTCGATTAGCACTAGCGTACACGGTCAATCTGGGCTTAGACGCATCAAAGGTTGACCGTATTCAACAGGTTCGCCGTTTTGCACGAGAATTTCCACCACTCGTCCAGAAACTTCAGCTTCGATTTCGTTCATCAGCTTCATCGCCTCAATAATACAAACCGTTTGACCGCTTCTGACACGATCGCCCACATCCACAAACGAAGGCTCGCCAGGGGCAGGAGCGCGATAAAATGTTCCTACCATCGGAGAAATCACCTCAAGTAATTTCTGGTCTTTTGGTGGCGGTGTAGAAGCTTGCCCAGCACCGCCGCTTGTCGCCGCGTCGGTTCCACGCCCAACATCTGACCGATTGGCTGGTGCGGGTACAGTGGTCGATGTAGCCGACGAAATCGATTCTAAACCTACCATGCTTCCCGCTAGCGCTGAACCAGGTAGCGATGCATTGCCCATGCCAACAGCCTTACGTACTGTTAATTCAAACTCGTCACTTTTAAGCGTGAGTTCCGCAATATCGGTTTGAGCGATCGTGGCTATAAGTTGCCGGAGTTCATTAAAATCAAGTGGCACAGTTCGTCTGACCCCATTTATTAGCTATTGGCTATTTGTGATGCGCAATGCGCGATCGCGTGTCTATTCTCGACCTAGATAGGTATCGTTGCGCGTATCGATCCGGATGCGTTCGCCTTGTGAAATAAATAAAGGCACCATCACGGTTGCGCCAGTTTCGACAACGGCGGGTTTTGTTCCACCAGTCGCCGTATCTCCGCGCACCCCTGGATCAGTTTGGACAATTTCTAGCACGACCGAGTTAGGTAATTCGACTTCAAGAACTTGATCGCCCCAGCGAACGACATTGACTTCCATGCCATCTTTAAGATATTTGACGCGATCGCCAATTTGATTAGCATTCAATCTGCTTTCTTCATAAGTTTCCATATCCATAAAGACGAATTCCTCAGCGTCCTTATAGGTATGCTGCATTGTACTTTTCTCTAGATTAGCTTGGGGTACGGTTTCCCCAGCACGAAACGTTCGCTCTACAACGCTGCCACTTTGGACATTTTTTAGCTTAGTCCGAACGAACGCGGAACCTTTTCCTGGTTTGACGTGGAGAAACTCTACCACTCGCCATACGGAGCCATCTAAGACAATCGTGACGCCAGGTCGAAAATCATTACTGGAAATCATGAAACAATATATTTGCGCAAGACAATCGGCATCTCATTGTACCTCTACAGTGTGGTGCTATAGAAGGGGTCAAAAGAGAAAAGGCAGAGGGGCAGAGGGGCAGAGGGGCAGAGGAAGGATAGTTTTCTATATCACTTACCACGTTCTTTTTTAAATTTTGAACTTGGAAGTGAACGGCACTGTGGCAAGATTATGAATGAGTTGATACCTCGTCAATTGCAACTGTCAGGCAGACAAGCAATGGGTGAAGGGTAAATATAAATCCCAGGTAGCCCACTTGCCTAAGTTCATATTCATGCTGCATCTGAGCTATCTCATGACAAATTTAAACAACTGGTGGAAAAAAAGCACCATACTATTGCTGCTAATCGCGATGTTTTTCGGCACAAGTGTTGCTGGGTGGACTCCCGCCAGCAATGCAGCGTTACCAGCAGGAAATGCAATTACTGATGGCAAAGCACTATTACGCTACTCGCTGCCAATTGATAACCAAGCTGTGCGGGATCTGCAAGCAAATTTAGAAGATATTGCTACCCAACTACGGGCAAATCGGCGTTGGGGTGCGATTTCTAAAGATATTTCTCAAGCTTCTCGCGTCATTAGCTCGCGTCACGATGAACTGCTCAAAAGCATTCCCGACGAGCAAAAACCACAAGCAGAAGCCATTATCGATGAACTACAAGCTGGTATCAACGATTTGCGACAAGCAGCTGATTCAAAGGATAAGGAACAACTTTGGATAGGACGGGCTAAAGTTCTCAATTTAGTCAGTGCGCTTGAAGAGTCAATGGTACAAAAGTTTCCCTACGAAGTTCCTGCTGAGTACAGCCACTTACCACAACTCAAAGGTCGTGCCACTGTAGAAATGGAAACGAACAAAGGTAATCTGACAGTTGTTGTAGACGGTTATAGCGCTCCAGTCACAGCAGGTAATTTTGTAGACTTGGTACAACGAGGTTTTTATAATGGTTTAGAGTTTATTCGTGCAGAAGATTCGTACGTTCTCCAAACCGGAGATCCACCAGGTCCAGACCAAGGATTTATCGACCCAAAAACAGGAAAATACCGTAGCATTCCTTTGGAAGTTCTTGTCAAAGGCGATCCAGTTCCTACGTATGGCATCACTTTAGAGCAAGCAGGTCGCTATCGCGAAGAACCCGTACTGCCATTTTCAGCGTATGGCGCGGTTGCAATGGCACGCCCAGAATTCGACAATAATGGTGGTTCCTCGCAATTTTTCTTCTTCTTGTTTGAACCTGAACTAACACCAGCAGGACGAAATCTGTTAGATGGTCGCTATGCAGTGTTTGGCTATTTGACTGAAGGCAAGGAAGTGCTAGAACAACTCAAAGAAGGAGATAAAATAATTTCTGCCAAAGTTGTTCGCGGTGCAGAAAATTTAGTACAACCGCAATAAAACTTAGGGAAACAAAGAGTAGAGGAGAAAACCATCAAATGAATTTTGTTCACCAACTACTAACCTCGCACTCTTTGTCCTTTCCCTAACCTCTAGCCCCTGACCTCTGACCTCTCGTGCATGGAACTGCGTTTAGCAAATAAGATTGAAGCAATTTTATATCTTAAGGGTCAACCACTCTCAATCGCGCAATTAGCTGAGTATGCAGGCTGCGATCGCTCTACTGTAGAAGAAGGACTGATGGAACTGATCGATGACTATGCGCACCGTGATAGCGCCTTAGAAGTCGTCGAAACTGTCTCAGGTACATACAGCTTACAACTGCGGTCAAGTTTTCAAGAACTCGTGCAAACGCTGATTCCGGTCGAACTTGGCGTAGGAGCTTTGCGCACTTTAGCGGCGATCGCCCTGCGTAATCCAATTACCCAAACAGAACTCGTCAACGTGCGTGGTTCAGGAGCATATCAACACGTTCAGGAACTTGTAGAGCTAGGTTTTGTGCGCAAACGCCGCCCTGTAGACGGTCGCTCTTTTTTACTCGATGTCACTGATAAGTTTTACCAATACTTTCAGCTTGAACAACTGCCACATCTACTAACTGCTGATGACGTGCAAGAATTACCTTTGCCAGAAGATCAAGCCAATTAGACGATTTGTGTTGCACCGGTTCTCCTTCTAACTTCTTTTCTTAAAGTGGAGATCAGCCCCCTAAATCCCTTAGAATTAGATGGTTGGGGGCAAAAGAAAAATTGATGAAGGGAAGAATTCATGCACAAAGATTGATTATTAGTTGCTTGTGCTTAAAGATTAACTGCTCTACAGGATGTCATACTGCTGCGTATCAATAACCACTCTAAGGCAAGAAGTGCTATCTATTACAATGAGTTACATTAGATATCAGCACAGCTAAACAGAACTGCCCATGGTCTTTGATCCTGACTTTTTCAGTGATGATTCTCAAGAAGAATCGCAAGCAAATCCACTGTTGAACTATCTGCAACGTCAATCACCGGAGATTTTAGCGCACGTAGCTCGCTCGGTTAGTCCAGAAATAAAAGAAATTATTTCTCAGAATGTCCAAGGGTTAGTTGGTATGCTTCCTTCTGAGAATTTTAACGTGAAAATTTCTACAGACCGCGATAACTTAGCCGGATTGCTTGCCTCGGCAATGATGACAGGTTATTTTCTGCGTCAGATGGAACAGCGGATGCATCTTGATGATTTGGCGGATTCTGTTTCTTTGCCGCGTGATTCTACTGGGGGGCAATAATTAGAAATTGCAGCAGTTGAAACTTCTAACCAAGTTCGTCTACAGGAAAAGCTTCTGGCGTGACTTGAACAGTTTCAATTTTGCCGTTGCGGTTCACTTCTAGATTCAGTACCGCACCTACATCGCTAGATTCAACGCGCTCTTGAACTTCAGAGGCTTTACGAATCTGCCTACCATCAATCTTTTCAATGATATCGCCTTCACGTAGACCAGCACGATACGAGGGAGATCTTCTGATCACGCGCACGATTAATACACCCTGCTCTTGCTGTACATTTAGATTCGTTTCTTGATTCACTTCTTGTTTAGTAGCAGGAGTCAGGTCAAGCATTTGAATACCCAAAAAAGGATGTTCTACCCGTCCTCGCGTAAACAGTTTATTTGCAATTCTAGCTGCGGTATCAATCGGAATTGCAAAACCTAGTCCCTGTGCATCCGAGCGAATTGCCGTGTTGACACCTATCACTTCACCCTCAGCGTTCAACAACGGACCACCTGAGTTTCCAGGATTGATTGCAGCATCTGTTTGAATGAAGTTAACGCGTTTATCAGGAACACCTACTTGAGCGCTAGAGCGGTCTGTTGCGCTGATAATTCCGACAGTCACAGTATTATCTAATCCTAGCGGATTACCGATCGCGATCGCCCACTGTCCTGGAGATAAGTTGCGCGAGTTGCCTAACTTGACTGCGGGTAAATTATTCGCTTTAATTTTGACAACGGCAACATCCGTAACGGCATCCACGCCGACAACTTTACCCTCGAAACTCCGACCATCTTTGAGCGTAACTTGTACTGTATCCGTTTCAGCAACAACGTGAGCGTTGGTTAAGACGCGACCATCTTGGCTGAGGATAAAACCCGAACCCGTACCGCGCTCGATGCGTTCTTCGGGAATTTCTTGATCCGAACCAAAGAATCTGCGTAATAGGGGATTATTAAAAGCTTCTGGAAGTCGATTAGTAACCTTACGTGTCGCATTAATGCGAACAACAGCAGGTCCTACTTTTTCTACTGCTGAGGCGATAAAGTTGCGGTCATCGTTGCGGCTTGTGCTATTTGTTGCTTCAGGAATGACAAGTCCTGATACAGGTGGCACTATGACTGGTACTGTAGTTAATTCTTCTAGCGAGTGATGACCTGCGAAGTAGCGACTACTCCACCACCCAGCCCCACCTCCTATAACTAGCAAAATTACCGCCGCCGTCAAATTTTTGAACGATAAACTCATACTCCTTCCGCCTATACATAGCAAGTAGATGCTAACTTCTAAGTTTAGTCAAGAAATTCAGTAATTTCGAGATCTGCTTTTCCTTTTGGCAGTACGCAAACACATAATGGATACAAAGTAGAAATCTCGTTCGCTCTTCATAACAATCTGAACGAGCGCGTTTACCTCGCACCAGTATGATGACTTTACGCTACCCGACACTGTTAACGGCACTACCTCTAGGCTTATTACTTCTCATCGCCCCCGCACATTCTGCACCGAGTACTAATGCTGCAACGGCGACTAGAGGTTGTCCTCAACCTGCGTTATCACGGCTAACTCGTCACAAAGTAGCACCAGGCGAAACATTGGAGGCGATCGCCCAAAAATACAACCTGATTGCTGCTACGCTCATTGGTTTTAATCCCACACTCCGCACCGGACAACTGACCGTTGGTAGTGAAATTATCATTCCGCCGTCCAATGGAATTCGAGTCGAAGTTCCACTCAACCAATCTTGGCAGCAAATTGCTACAAAATACAAAGTTCGCGCTGACGTTTTGTTTGAAGCTAATGGTTGTCAACCTGTATCGCGATTTGTCTTTGTTCCTGGTGTCAATTGGTCGCCAGAAACTCCCACTACAAGTGCAAGGAGCCTATTAACAGGATATCCTTTACCAACCAAAGCAACAGTAGCGATGGGCTATGGTTGGCAAATTAACCCAAGTACAAGTGAAGTTGTCTTTCACAGCGGGGTAGATTTGTTAGCACCTATAGGAACTTCAGTGCAAGCCGTTGCTGCTGGAACTGTGGCTTTTGCGGGCGAACAAGGAAGTTATGGCAATCTTGTTGTTGTCAATCACGCCGGAGGACGTCAAACTCGCTACGCGCATTTACAAAAAATGAGTGTAAATACGGGTCAACCCGTACAACTTGGACAAGTGCTTGGAACGGTAGGAACAACAGGAGAACCTACATCAACCGAACCGCATTTGCATTTTGAAGTTCGTTATAACTCCTCGCTGGGTTGGGTTGCAGAAGAACCGAGCTTGTGAATTGGTTATAAACAAACGAATTTGTTGATTAGTAAAAAATATAACTGTATATTAATATTGTTGTAAGCGCGTTCATAATTGCAATGTAATAAAAAGAACAATATTGTTTGTGCTTACTCAAAGTGAGTTAACAAGAGAAACGTATTAATCTTTTGCCAAAAAAATGAAAGATTTCTCATAAACTTTAAAAAAAAAACTGTTAAACTCTAGCTGTGAATCTGGATACGGTTAAGTTATGTCGGCTAGCAAGTAAGCGTGTGCGACGCTACTCATACAAACACAAACGGTCGAGCCAGTATGAAAATAGCCTTCATTGTTCTAGGCTTTCCTGAATTATCGCAAACGTTTATTCTTAATCAAATCACTGGGTTGATTGATCGCGGTCATTCAGTTGATATTTATGCGCTCAAAGGTTCAGAAGTACAAGCTTCTAAAGTACATCCAGATGTTGAAAAGTATCAATTGCTAGCAAGAACGTATTACTACTGTGTTCCGAATTTACCTAAAAATTTTTTGTGGCGAGTTCTCAAAGGATTTGGGCTACTAGCAACGAAGTTAAATAAGAATCCTAGTATTTGGTTGAATGCGCTCAATATTTTTCAATATCGCCGAAACGCTTTGTCGTTGCGACCCTTGTACAAGGTCATTCCATTATTAGACACACCGAATCAATATGATATCGTCCATTGCCAGTTTGGTTTATGCGGACTAGAGGCAATGTCGCTGCGGAAATTTGGGTTGCTGCAAGGTAAATTAGTTGTTTGCTTTCGGGGTTTTGATATTAGCGAATTTATTCAGCAATATGGCGATAGTGCGTATAATCGACTGTTTAAGGTGGGTGACTTTTTTCTAACAAATTGTGATTATTTTCGACAGCGCCTACTCAAGCTAGGTTGTCCAGAAGATAAAGTCATGGTACATCGCTCAGGGCTAGACTGCGATCGATTTATTTTTAACCCTCCCAAGGTAGATATTAGTGATACAGTTCAGATTGTAACGAGTGGACGCCTTGTTGAAAAAAAAGGTATAGAATATGCGATTCGGGCGATCGCTAAGCTAGTCAAATCAAAGCCTAATATTGAATACAAAATTATCGGTGATGGACCGCTCAAGCAACAGTTGCAGCAACTTATTACAGAATTAGGTGTTAATGATACAGTCAAGTTGCTGGGGTGGAAAGATCAAGAAGAAATTATTGAGGTTCTGAAAAAATCGCATATATTTATCGCTCCAAGTGTAACTGCCAAAAGTGGCGATCAAGATGCTCCAGTGAATGTATTAAAAGAAGCGATGGCGATCGGATTACCTGTAATTTCTACGTATCATGGTGGAATTCCTGAGTTGATTCAGGACAATGTTTCAGGGTTTTTAGTGCCAGAACGCGATGCCGATGCGATCGCACAAAAAATAAGTTATCTTCTGGATAATCCGCAAATTTGGGATTCAATCACACGCGCGGCTCGCGCGCAAGTAGAAGCAGGCTACGATCTTCATAAACTAAATGATGAACTAGTAGATATTTACCAACAATTACTAACGCAAGGTTTTGTACGCATGAGTTCTCAAGCAGTAGCAAGCAATGTAGCGAGTAATACAGATATGACTTATTAGCTTGGTACAACTGAAAGCGGTACTCTCGTGTCATTCACGATCGCCGCGCTCATCTTTACAAAAATATACAGATATCTGAAACTACAATACAGAGAAGGGAGTTTTCGACAATGTCAGAACCACAAGTTACGATTGTTGTTTCACCACGCGAGCGTTTTAGCTGCACGCAAGCGTCGTTAGAGAGTATCTATGAAAACACGCAGATACCCTTTAAGTTAGTCTACGTTGATGGCGGATCGCCAGCAAAAATCAAGCGTTATCTAGAAGAACAAGCGCAAGAAAAGCAGTTTCAACTGATTCGCACCGAATATTATCTCTCGCCTAATAAAGCCCGCAACTTGGGGTTAGCCCAGGTAAATACGGAGTATGTTGTTTTTATCGATAACGATGTCGTTGTTACCCCAGGTTGGCTGCGACAACTCGTAAAGTGTGCTGAAGAAACAAATGCAACTGTCGTGAGTCCGCTGATCTGCCAAGGCGAACCAGTGCATGAAGAAGTCCACTGTGCAGGTGGAGAGTCGGGAGTCAAAATAGAAGCCAAAGGCGATCGCACGCGTCGTCGGATTATCGAAAAAATCTACAAGCAAGGGCGCAAAGTTGCCGATGTTCGTCCACAACTGCAAAGACAGCAAACCGGACTTGCTGAGTTTCATTGCATGATGGTTCGTACAGCGATCTTTGAAAAAGTAGGAATGCTCGATGAAGCGCTGTTAAACACCAAAGAACACGTAGACTTCTGCATGACTGTAATGGAAGCGGGGGGCAATGTTTACCTAGAACCAGATTCCCTTGTGACCTACGTACCAGGACCTCCACTAGAATTAACCGATATGCCCTTTTATATGCTGCGGTGGAGTGATGCATGGGAACTTGCAAGTTTACACCGCTTGCGCGACAAGTGGAACCTCACCGAAGACGAATATTTCAAAAATCGCTATAACGGTTTAGGCTGGCGGCGAAAAACGACGATTATCAAACCATTCAGCCACAAAATCAGCAAAATGGTTTTGAAGCGCCCAAGTAAGAAAGTAGAAGCGCTCCTTGTTAATGTGGACAAAGCACTCAACAAATATCTTACCGATCGCTATGCCCGCAAACAACCGCAGAAGTTGCAAACACCAGATATAGCAACAATGCAGAAAGAAACTGCGGTGACAGCTTCTCAAGGTTAGGCAGTTGGCGCACGTAGAAGTGTTAACTGCACAATTGCATACACCTCTTTCAGAAACTATTTTCTGCAAAGAGGTGACAACCAATGAGTATAAATTTTGAAGGTCATTAATTGCAGCATCCTGTGTCAAACAAGCGATCGCCAAGTGTAATCTACACGCCAGAAAGTCAACTTCGGTATCCTGTTCAATTGTTCCAACAGATGTGGCATGATTTGCTTGCTTCGCGAGAATTAGCATGGCAACTCATGGTAAGAAATATTAGCGCCCAATACCGCCAATCATTTCTAGGGCTATTTTGGGCATTTATTCCACCAATCGTCACAGCCATAGGATTCACGTTTGCAAATAACGCTCAAATCGTCAATATTGGAGCAACAGATATTCCCTATCCTGCCTATGTTATGTTCAGCATGACTTTGTGGCAGACTTTCACCGAGGCGCTCAATGGTCCTATTCAAGCCGTGACTACATCAAAGCAAATGCTAGTGCGGATCAATTTTCCTAGAGAAGCATTAGTTTTATCTAAACTAGGCGAGGTTTTTTTTAATTTTGGAATCAAGCTGATTCTGATTGTGGCGTTGTTTGTTTGGTTTCGCATTTCCGTGAGTTGGACAGTCATTATCGCCCCAGTAGCACTGATTCACTTAATTATTCTCGGTACGTGTTTCGGTTTGCTACTTGCGCCTATGGGAGCTTTATTCACAGATATTACTAAAGGTCTAAATTTTATTACTACATTTTGGCTGTTTTTGACACCAGTAGTCTATCCAGTGCCGCGACAAGGAATAGTCGCTAAACTTGTGCAACTTAATCCGGTAACTCCTTTACTTGTCACAACTAGAGAGTTAGCGACAAACGGAGTCGTGTCAAACCCTGCTGGATTTTGGGTAGCAAGTTTTGTTGCGATCGCTGGTTTACTACTAGCATGGATTATCTATCGTCTAGCAATGCCTTTTGTCGTTGAGAGGATGAGTTCCTAGATTCAATTCACTAAAGTTGTAGCACAATGTGAATGTGGTGAAAGCTGAATTAATCGTTACAGACCACACATATGAATAATCCTATACTTAGTATTATTATCCCGACTCACAATCGACCACATTTGCTACCTCTTGCAGTGAAAAGTGCCTTGGCGCAAACTCTGAATGATTTTGAGGTGATAGTTGTCGATGATGCTTCTACAGAGTCGGTACAACTCCCAGAAGATCCGCGCTTACGCTTAATTCGTCTCGACGAGCCACATGGAGGCGCAGGTGCGCGTAACGTAGGGACAGAAGCAGCGCAAGGACGATGGATTACTTACCTTGATGATGACGACCGACTCCTCCCGCATATGGCAGCTATTTCGCTAGAGGCATTATCTCAAACTCAGTTGCCAACTCCCGTAGCTGTCATCTCAGGATTAGAAATAGTAAATACTCAAGGTGAAGTCATAAGTACTCGCTTACCACCTCCTATTCGCTTGCGTGGTTCGCATTTTGCGCTGGAAGAACTAGAACCTGGCTATTCATATAATACTAAGCAAACCTTGGTTGTAGAACGAGAAGTTATTCGCCAGATTGGCGGTTGGGACAAGTCGTTTCGCT
Source organism: Gloeocapsa sp. PCC 7428 (assembly GCF_000317555.1). GTDB lineage: Bacteria > Cyanobacteriota > Cyanobacteriia > Cyanobacteriales > Chroococcidiopsidaceae > Chroogloeocystis. The sequence goes on along the minus strand of NC_019745.1, from coordinate 662,597 downwards.
CGCGCGTTCACTCTGAACTCTTTCTGCGGCTTAACCCTGTTTGTACAATCATCGGTGTGCCAATTGTGACATATCAACTATACAATCACCAAAGCGAACGCGTATCACGAGATCCTATATTGCGTCAAGAAAGCTTTCAGCGTTTGGTGAGTAAGCACAAATCGCTCTTTCAATCTCACCCTAAAATGTTTGCTAAGTTTGTTGTTGATCACGCTCAAAGATCTTATCAAATGGGTCAAACACGTGCAGCAATTTCTGCCATTTTATGGGCGATGCAAATTGAGCCGCTTTATACTGTTAAGAGAGTTACAAGACCATTTCGTCAACGGTTACAACACAATAACAACAGTGACGAAGTAACCAACTTTGATAGTAACTGACAGAAATGTCAACATACATAGTATTTACTAATTACCAAGTTAACCATTGATATTGACCGCGTTTTGTCTAAGCATTGTTACATCTGGTGCAAGACTTGATGAATTTGCTCTGATGAAACTTGATCGGTTACTTTCACTACACCAATTTGAGTTGGTAGCACAAACCGCACTTTACCTGCTTTCACTTTCTTGTCAGTTTGTAATGAATCAACGATCGCATCAAGATCGAGTCCTTCTGGTAACCTTGTGGGTAGCCCCGTTTTTTGAATTAATGCCAACTGGCGATCTTGCGATGCTTGTTGCCATAAACCTAGATTAACGGCTAATTGCCCAGCAGCTACCATGCCAATCGCGACAGCTTCACCGTGATTGACAACACGATACCTAGTTAAACTTTCAACTGCATGACCGATCGTGTGTCCGTAGTTAAGAATTGCACGTAATCCTGCTTCTTTTTCGTCTTTACTCACCACATCAGCTTTGGCTTGACACGATCGCACAAGAATTTCTTGCAATAAACTTTCACTTAAGTAGTGGAGTTGATCTAAGCGATCGCACTTCTCCATCTGCGCAAATAATTCGGCATCCCAAATGACACCATACTTAATAACTTCCGCCATCCCTGCACGAAATTCGCGTTCAGGAAGTGTTCGCAGCACCTGCGGATCGATTAAAACTAACTTGGGTTGATGAAATGCACCGATTAAATTTTTACCCTGCGGATGATTCACGCCAGTTTTCCCACCAATCGCCGCATCAACCATCGACAACAGCGTTGTTGGAACTTGCACAAAATTGATACCACGCAGCCACGTAGCCGCCGCAAAACCTGTCATATCACCAATCACGCCACCACCCAAAGCAACCATCGTTGAAGAGCGTTCTAGGCGGTTTTCTAAGGCTGTATTGTAGAGTTTTTCTACTGAAGCGAGTGTTTTGTGTTGTTCGCCGTCGGGTAAGTTGTAACTGTTCACATCAAATCCGGCATTTTCGAGAGATGCGATCGCGCGATCGCCATAATGCTGAAATACAGTAGGGTTGGAAACTAATAAGACTTTTTTACCCAGCGATAGATGCGACATCAATTCCCCTAGCTTGGCGATTCCGCCAAGTGCGATCGCAATATCATAAGCTTGTTGCGGTAAATTTAGCCGAATCGTATGCATTGTCAAAATCCGTTGTGTCAGCACTCAGATTGATGCACTGTTATTCTATATGTGATTTAATATTTTTAAATCTTTGTAATAAATAATTCAACCAAAAACTATGTTAGGAGTTGTCGCTTACATTGTCATGCTTGGTGGATTCTTTGCCCTAGCAGTTGGTTTATTATTCGGTCTACGCGCTGTTAAATTGATTTAACAACATACACTTTGCCGGCGATGAGTCTGTCAATCGCCGTGCAAGAGCCTCCGAACTAGAGCAATCGCTCAAAAGCCTGTATCAAAAGAAGATTTGTTACAGTAAATCGTATCGATTGCTGCTGAGCAATCAGATGGCACGAGTGTTGGAAGTGTTGCAAGTGGGGTTGCAGTCAGTGGACCACGCAGCATTTGTAGAGCAGTTGAGGAACCAGGCGCAGACTGTTGGCTAAACTGAGTAGGAGGAGTCAATATTGAGGCATTACTCAGATCCAGCGATGAACAGGGCGTTGGGATTTAGGGATAGCTTAGTAAATTGATGCGATCGCACCAACTCCTCTCCAGAAAACGCCCCAACTTCGGTAAAAGTATCTCCATCCAACGCCAGCACTAGTAACGTTTGTGCTTGCGGATTGACGATCCAATATTCTGGAATGCCTATATCTTGATATTGCATCCGTTTAGCCACATAATCGCGGTGCCATTGAAGTTCCCCAGGACTCACGACCTCAATTACTAACAAGGGTGGGGGCATCGTCAGCCGAATCGTATTGCGTTGGGCTAAAAGCGATACTTACTCTTCTCGAATAATAGTCAAGTCGGGGTAGCGATTTTTGGGTTCGCCCCGCACTTCCAGTTCCAGCCCATGTCCGCGCACTCGATCCGTTCCTAAAAGTAAAGCAAACGCTAAAAACAGGCGATTGGCAATTTGAATATTAATTCCAGACGCTGGCGGCACCTCAATGAGTTCTCCATTAAATAGTTCGTAGAGTTGGTCGGTACCATCGTCGTAGGCTAAATATTCGTCGAAGCTTTGGAATCGCGGTTTAAGCTGCTGAATCATGGCTCTGACCAAGCGAGGTAAATACGTTGGATGGTCGCTAATTTAACATTAACTTAGCTGGCAAAAATCCGAACTGGTAAGATGCTGGTGCGATCGCTTTTAGCAATCCTTATATTCGTCGAAGCTTTGGAATCGCGGTTTAAGCTGCTGAATCATGGCTCTGACCAAGCGAGGTAAATACGTTGGATGGTCGCTAATTTAACATTAACTTAGCTGGCAAAAATCCGAACTGGTAAGATGCTGGTGCGATCGCTTTTAGCAATCCTTTACAAATATTTATTCTGAAGTGGGCAGCCCAAAGCAGATCCGCTTAATGAATTACCTGTCCTGACTACTATGGCAAATCGGGTTTAATCTCAATAATCGAGACTTGGGCATTCTCGACGATCGTATTACCTTCAAGTGTGCCGTGCTGTAAGCACAAATATCCGGCTCAACTGCGTACTTTTGTAAGATGCTGAGAACTGCTTGATGACCTTTGAGCAAACCAATAATGATTTGGTATCTAACAGAAACTTACTTCCACTCATGTCTCATCGCCCTCTAAATCGCGACGGCATCTTCTAAAGTTGGGAGAGTCTTTGAGGATAGCAAAATAGGTAGCAATTGAGGGTCTATCTAAGCTTTCACTGGACTGAGTTCGCTGACTTACAAACTCTGCAAAGACCAGAACTAAATTGGCTTGATCTTCAGGTAGAGTTTTGACCAGTTCGTAAATAATCTCTGCTGTACTCCTCATGCTTTTCATCCTTGAGGTTGTGTTCAACGCATGACACAAGCTCAAATATCCCTATTCTATTTATACCGATGGAATCTTAGCCACTTCTGCGGATTGCAGCACTTCAGGAAACTGCTTCCACGGTATGTTACCGTCTTTGCTAGCAAGGTAGAGTTGGCTAAACTGAAGCAGGGCTGCGGCTGCGGCTGCGGGAACTTTGGTAAACAGGTAGGTGGCTTTGTTAGTACCAGAGAAAGCTACCGAACAAGGGCGGGAGCAAGTCCATAAACAGCCTATGGGGTGAATATCTAACTCATCTTGATGTGACCAATTCTGATACAAATTGAGCAACTGATTGAGTAGAACAGTACCTTCCGCTTTCTCGTAATCGATACCATCAGAGTGAACGGAATTACAGGATTTACAGACAAATAAGATATGTTTTGACACGGAGATTACTCCTCTTTTACTACTAAATATCTGAACAGGTCATCTAACACGGCATTGGCAGCCAGAATACTATCGCCAATCCAGTAACTCGGCACTTCATAGACCTTGTCGTGTTGAACAACCTTCAATTGCGACCAGAGTGGATCAGCTTTCAGCTTTTCTAGGGTGGTATTTACCTGCTGAGCAATTTCCGGGTTATAACCATACGTCCACAAAAACATCACATCCGCATCAAGGTCGCGAATACGTTCTTTACTAAGTTGCTGCTGACCATCCCACTCTCTATCTTGAGCAGGTGGACGGGACAATCCGGCTTCTTCTAAAATGCTGCCGCAGAATGAATCTTTGAAATACACTGCGATCGCATCTGGATAAATACGAACCACTGAAACTTTAATTTGATTTAAGCGCTTCTCTGCTGAAAGAGTTTCATCAAGTCTCATTTCAGACTTAAACTGCGCCAGTCTAGCCTCGTAATCAGCCATCAATTGCTGAGCCTGGTCAAGTCGTCCCAATGCTTCAGCTTGTTTGAAAAAGACCTTCTTCCAATCTGAACCAGTTTCCCAACTTGCCAAAACAGTCGGCGCAATCTGGGTCAATTGGTTGTAGATTGCTTGATGGTATGAAGCAGCCAGAATTAAATCAGGCTTTAGGGCAACAATGGTTTCTAGGCTGGGTTCCACTCCTGGTAGTTGCTCGATACCTGTGAGGCGTTCTCCAAGCAGAGATTCAGATCCGCCAGAAAAAACTCCTGCAATCGGTTCGATCCCTAACGCTACCGTATTAGATGCATCACTAAGACTGACAACCCGTTGCGGATGATAGGGAACACAAGTCTGCCCTAGCTTATGTTCAACTATTCGGCAGTCTGATGAAATGATTGGCAAATTTGAAGACGGGGGATTAGATGATTGATGAATACAAGCCGAGATGAAGCAAACGGTGAACGCTGTGAGGATAAACAAACCGAGAGGGAACCTTCTCCAATCAAAGCTTAGAGGATGACTACAACCTTTCCATACTTGACGCAGTTTATCCTTCACACACTAAAACTCCACTGATACTGTTGCTAGCACCGTAAGCGGTGAACCAGGGTTAATCGCTGTTCTAAAATTGGGAACAGACTCAATGTAATCCACATCAAACAAATTTTTAACATTGATTGCTGCTCGCCAATTATCTCTTCGATAAAAAAGGCTGGCATCCGTGCGAACATAACTGGGGACTTGAAACGAGTTATCAGCATCTCCCTGACGTTCACCGATAAAGAATAGTCCTAGCCCAAAGCCTAATCCCTGCAAATCGCCAGACTGAATCTCGTAAGTGCTCCATAGACTCGCTGCATTTTCTGGTACGCCAAACAGCCGATTGCCCTCAAGAGGGCTGTTGTCTCTGGTGATCTCAGCATCTGTGTAGGCATAGGAAGCGATCGCGTTCCAACCAGGAAGAATTTCTCCAATCACATCAAATTCTACTCCCTGGCTTCGTTGCTCTCCAATTGCAATACTAAAGTCTGGGTTCTCTGGATCGGTAGCAGCTATATTGCTCCGAGTTAAGTGGTAAGCCGCTAAATTGGTAACGAGTCTACCATCCAACCACTCACCCCTCATGCCAATTTCATATTGTGTCCCTCGCACGGGTTCAAGAATAGAGTTATCAACCGTTCTGCCAGAATTCGGTGCAAACGACTGGCTAAAGCTGGCATAGAGAGACAATGGCTCAATGGGTTGATAAACAATACCGATTCGTGGCGTAAATGCCTCATATTGCTGCTGAGATTCTCCCTCTCCAAAGCGGCCTCCCAGTTCAGTTCGTTGATCTACAATATCGAATCGACCACCCAGTAGTAACTTCAAGTTATCAAGGAGCGTAACTTGATCTTGGAGATAGATTCCCAGCAAATCGATTTGTTGATTGAAGATTCCGGCTTCCGTTGGAAATTCATCTTGTTCGGGACGAGCCGCAACGCCATAGACTGGATCAAAAACGTTGATGCTAGGGGCATCTGTGCCAAATCCTTCAGAATCGTATGCCTGCCGTTCTAGATCGACCCCAAACAGCAGCGTATGCTCAATTGAACCAGTAGAAAATTCACCGATAACATTGGTTTGTAGGGCATATCCATTGACGAAATATTCCTGGTCTGACCAGGCTCTGGTTAATATACCTGTGCTTTCATCAAACCTCTGTGGTTGAGCTCTTTGATTTGGTAGATAAGCATCCGTAAACCTCAATGCATTCCGGATTCTCCAGTTCTCGCTAAATCGATGCTCCAGCCGATAGCCGATAGAGAGTTCTTCATTCCTGGCAATATCGTCTGGTTCACCTAAAATGCGCTCAAACGGAATATCCACAACATCGTCACCGTCAGCAATCAGCCCTCGATCAAAGGGGCGCTCATCGTTGAGATACTCCAACTCCAGGGTTAAATCAGTGCGATCGCCAATTCGCCATAAAACCACTGGAGCGACAAAAATACGCTCAATCCCCTGATCAAAGTCACGAAACCCATCACCTCGCTCATATGCCAGATTTAATCGATAAAGCAAGGTTCGGTCTGCGTTCAACGGACCCGACAAGTCAACGGTGGAGCGAACAAACCCAAAACTTCCCGCTTGTAGCTCGGCTGAGTAAAATGGCTCTTCTAGTGGCTGTTTAGTGATGATATTAATCAGCCCACCTGGTTCGATTGCACCACCAAAAATCGCAGAAGCTGGACCCTTAAGAACTTCTATCCGTTCAATATTGGCAAGATCTCGCACACCACTGAAGCTCCCATTGGCTCGAAATCCATCCCGCAAAGTACTACCGAGTTGAAATCCCTGCTGAAACCCTCGAATGATAAAATTTTCCTGAGTACTTCCAAAGGTGTTTCCTTCAACCACTCCACTGACATTCCGAACCGCGTCTTGTAGCTCGGTAACAGCTTGGTCTTCTATAACTTGTCGCGGCACCACCTGAATTGATTGAGGAATGTCTCTAAGTGGGGTATCTGTTCGAGTTGCGGTTGACGCATCCGGAACCGCATATCCGTCTTCTTGCTCCCCTGTCACAACAACTTGAATCGCATCTTCCTCTGCAATCTCTCCAGGTTCACCCAGTGTCACCGCCAGCACTACCCCCTGCGCTTCTGTCCTCACCTCCGCTACAGGCGGTGCCTCAGTCCCGGTAATTGCTACCCGAATGCCGTCTCCCCTCGGTGCCACCGAGACCAGGGCAATCCCTTCTGCTGGATTGGCTGCCTGAAACTCCTCACCCTCTGGTAATGCCAACACCGCATTGGGAACATCCGCAATTAAGACATTTCCCACAACCGACGTAGAAGGAGTTGCCAACGGTTCATTGGTTTCTAACGCGATATTCAGCCCTGCCGCTGTGACGTTAATCTGCACGCCCGTCACCTGAATCGCAGGCTGTTCGATCTGAGCCATCCACTCAGCGATCGCCGTTGTAGGTTGTTCAAAGTCAGATAGGAGTAATGGAGCCAAGCTGTCTTTGCGTCTTACCTCTTCCGTCTCTTCAGCAACTACCTCGGCTTGAGCCGTCGTCGCCAGCATCAAGACACTACTCATCACCAACGCTAATCGCCATAATTGGTTCGCCATCACTCCCCACACCATCAAGTTAAAGCCAGAAAAACTGCAAAGACTACGTAACTTCAATGAGAATTTGTATCAAAAAGAATAGCGGGAATAGAGACGTTATGACAGAGCAGATTGCGCCCAAGCCGGAATATTTTGCGCCCGAAACGGAATTACTGTACATCCTGTTGCAAGTTAAAATTGGGTCACATCGTGCAAGAGGTTGGGCTAATGATTCCCCTCGTTCTGGAGATGAAGACAGCAGATATTCACCTGAGCGATGAGCAGTTTTATCGGCTCTGTCAGGTCAATCGAGATTTAAGGCTAGAGCGCACCACCGAAGGAAAATTGATCGTTATGCCGCCAACGGGATGGGAGACTGGAAACCGCAACTTTAGACTTGCTCAACGTCTAGGTAACTGGGCTGATGCAGATGGTACAGGCATAGGGTTTGATTCCTCGACGGGCTTTATCTTGCCTAATAAAGCTATTTAATCGCCCGATGCAGCGTGGGTCAAACGCGAGCGTTTAGAGGCATTACGCCCCGATCCCAACCGATTTTTACCGCTGTGTCCAGATTTTGCGATTGAGTTGCGTTCTGCGAGTGACGATCTCCACATGCTGCGAGCCAAAATCCAAGAATATTTGGAAAATGGGATGCAATTAGGCTGGTTGCTTAACCCGTATGACCAACAAGTTCAAATTTATCGAGTTGGTCAACCCGTTGAAGTGTTGAACTCGCCAAAAAAGCTATCCGGCGAGACGGTGTTGCCTGGGTCTGTTTTGCAACTCGATGGAATTTTGTAGTGTACGATGAGCATTTTGCCTGTCCACATTGTAGTAATGCAAAATGACTTACAAAGAAACGAACCACATTGGCGAAGCCTTCCCGCTTTCTTAGGACACAAAGAAACAAGAGCTTTATAGAATTTTTGCGTAAGTAGTCCTATTAGTGCGATCGCTGGTTGGAAAATTGCTTCGGATTCATGCCAAATGTCTTGCGAAAGACTGATGCAAAACGACTCTGGCTTGTATATCCAACTGCCAGCGCTGCCTCCCGCACGTTCATGCGTCCCTCCAGCAACAGTAACCTGGCTTGCTTCATCCGGCACTGGCGCAAATAGCCAAAGACAGTCATACCAAATAGTTGACGAAAGCCCTGCTTCAATGTGCATTCATTCAGTCCTACCTGGCGGGCAAGTTGCATCAAAGACAGCGGCTGATCCAAATTTTGTTGCAAAACCTCTTTTGCCCAATATAGCCGATCAATATCATCGGGCTTTAAGCCAACTAGAGGCTGCTTTCCTTCTTGAACTTCGATTTCTTGCTCTAGGATCAACGTCATCAGTTCTAAGACTTTGCTTTCGAGAAACATCCGCTTGGTAAATCCCTGATAAGGGCAGTGCAAAATCTGCTGTAAAGCAGCGTGCATTCCTGGCGTTGCTTGTCCCAGACGGACGTAGTATTCTTGATCGCGGCGAATCAAGTGCTGAAGTGCGGCAGGAATTTCTTCATCGAGATGTCTTGCAAACGAGCGAAAGACATTTGGTTCCATATGAACGCTAACCCACTGATCGCGTTGATTTGCATCCTGTTTTCCACGCTCTCCTCTGGCAATACCGCTGCCGTAGAAGTGATAAATTGTCTCTGATAGATGGCGATTGGGAGTTGGAATATCAAATCTATATTCTAGGGGATGCTTACGGTCAGCAGAATAGGTGATAATATCGCTATGAACCTGGTAATTAGCGATTTCCAAAACTAATCCTTCGCGCAAGTCAATCTCTCGCACAAAACCGTGTCCTAGCTGCGTGGGATATTGCCAAGTAACGTCAAGCTCATCCGAAGTAGACGCAGGTTGTTCGTTTTCGGCGACTAATGCCCAATAATCAGCTTGCGAAAGAGTAATTGGATGCCGATAGGGTGCGATCGCCATGATTCCCGTCTTGGATTAATAGCGGTAAGCTCTTATTCTGAAGCTTTTGAGAAATCATGTCAATAATCTTAATCGCAGCGATCGCTAAAAAGCAGATATCGCTGATTTACTGTGCTGTATTCTCATCCAAGTGCCAGAATTTCATTGACTGTTATAGCAAGACGCATTCAAGTTAGGACAAGTAAATTTCGTGGATGTATTGCATACTCAAGCTTTGAAAGAAGCTAATCGCTAACAGAAGAAATTGCTAACCGCTATAGTTGTAACCCTGGAAAAAATTGTGACTGAAGGGGAACGATCTGACCTACACTGATTCTCCCGATACTGCGATCATAATGTAAAGCAGGTTAACTTTCACGCAAAAAGCTTCTTAACCACCTAATCGCCTCACTGGTTGTTTGCTCGTTGGCAATTTGGAGGCACTGCTGCACAATGTCTTTAACGTTAGGAAAATAGCTACTTTCTGTAATTACGTAATTTTCAGCGAGCAATCTATAAACTAATAGCTGCTTATTCTTTAACAGCCAAACCTCTGGCACTCTGTAAGGAAGATAGTCATCAATACTGGTATAACTAGTAACATCCACCTCAAGTACTAAATCTGGTGGAGGATCATTGAGCCAGTCGATACGGTTTTTACCTACTACAGATCTCCAATTTTCAATATAAAAGCAAAAGTCAGGCTCAATGCCGCTAACTTGAGGCAAGCTGATGGTGATGGGCGTAAATGAGTCGTATGTGCGGTTTAAGTGGTCAAGTAAAGCTGTTACGATCAATCCCAGCAAGCTCGCATCCCTTCCGTGCGCTGGTAGCGGTGCCATTAGCAAAATTTCTCCAGGGCGATATTTAATGCGAGGCGAACCACGATTTCCAAGTTGCTGACTTAGGACTTGATAGTCTTGCCATGATCCCAACATCCTTACGACTGTGCCAGGTGGCAACTCGATTCTTTCCGGTGTAATTACAGTATGCATATTTGCCTGCTTTTATATACTCCAGCTACACCAAAACGGGTGGTAAGGTTGGTTTGACATGGCATTGCTTAATTTCTATGATGCTAATACACTTGTTTTGATTTCGGCTTGAATTTCGGCTTCACGTGCGAGAAACTCTGCAAGTTGCGCTTCGAGTTCGTCGCGGACAATTTGGCGGTATTCTAAGAAATGTTCGTTGTGCGCACACACTGCCAGGTAATGATCCCAAACTTCGGGATTATGCTTGATGATGCTAAACAAGTGATGCCAAAACTTCCAGCGCGTATTGCGCTTAATCCCTTGACGCCAGCAAACAATTAATAATGCACGAATATCTACCCAACTCGGCATTTTAGCTGGAGCTTTGCATTTTGGCGCACCGAGCATCAAGAAACAGCGATAGGTGCGGTCTAAGTACTTGATGGGGTCGTATAATTGCCAGAATGATTCGATGTACTCGCGGGTAATTTGTTCGAGCGATCGCGTCGGGATAAAGTTCATCAAAGTTGTCTGGTTAATATTGCCATCTTTACCGCGCAAGCGCCCTTCCTTATCTAATCGATGCCATAGTGCGGTATTTGGTAATGCTTGTAGCATTGCAAACGTCGTCGTCGGAATCGCGGTTTGTTCGGCAAAACGAACAATGCGATCGCCTGCACCTGCTTTTTCGCCATCAAAACCGATGATAAACCCTGCAATCGGTCTTAATCCAGCGCGCGTAATTGTTTGTACCGACTCGATTAATGAACTGCGTGTATTTTGAAATTTCTTCGTTAGCTGCAAGCTGTCTTCATCAGGTGTTTCAATTCCTAAGAACACCGCATCAAAGTTGCATTCCACCATCAAATCCATCAATTCTTGATCTTGCGCAAGATCGACCGATGCTTCAGTATTAAATCGGAATGGATACTGATGTTCTGCTTGCCAAACTTTTAATTCTTGTAACAACAACTTGACATTGCGTTTATTGCCAATAAAGTTGTCATCCACCATGAAGACACCACGCCGCCATCCTAAACTGTAGAGATACTCTAATTCGGCTAAGAGTTGTTTTGGCGATTTTGTGCGCGGTTTACGTCCGTAGAGGACAATGATATCGCAAAACTCGCACTGAAACGGACAACCACGCGAGAATTGAATCGACATCGAATCATATGCATCAAATTCTAATAAGTCATAACGCGGAATCGGCGTTGTTGTGACATCAGGTTTTTCGCCACTAGAACGGAAAGTTCCGCTGGTTTTACCCTGGGCGATCGCTTCGACAAACATTGGTAAGGTGATTTCACCTTCATCCAATATAAGATAATCTGCCCCTGCAATTTCTGCTTCTTGCGGAACCGAAGTCGGGTAAGGACCGCCAACAGCAACACGCTTTCCTCGTCGTTTGGCTTCCCGAATTTGGTCGAGAAGGTCGTCTTTCTGGACAATCATCGCCGACAGAATCACAAGATCTGCCCATTGCCATTCGGCTTCGGTGACTGGACGAATATTACGATCTACTAATTTAAACTCCCATGCTTGCGGCAAAATTGCTGCTACGGTAACTAAACCTAACGGTGGCAGCAAAACTTTACGATTAACCAATTCTAAAATTTTTTCGTATGACCAAAACGTTTTGGGAAACCGAGGATAAACTAGTAGAACTCGCATATAATCTCTATCCCCACACAAATTATTGTTAGTTTTATTCTTTGTTTAGCTGATGGTTTTTAATTTCAGCCTGCTTGAATACTAATAGGTTTTTCTAGTTTTTAACTACTATACAGTTAATTTTGTGCGTGTGATGTTTTTAAATTCTTAACAAAAGAGCTATTCACTAAATGAACCACATAGCTACGAGACTTTATATTAGATGCGGATGTTCCTTTAGCGGTTTTTGCGGGGAGGAATACCGCTGATTTTTAAAACGTCGCTGAGGGTTGCGCAGTAATTTGGTAAACCAAATGTTGCTGGATTAACAGCATTGCGATAGATGAAATGGCGGTAATCTAAACAAAAGCGATCCCAAGCTGCCATTTGAATGCGGAATAACGCGATTATTGCATTCGCCAAAGATAAAGTTAAGGGAATCCGAAAATAAATTTTTTTATTAAAATATTGACAAACTTCTTCAACGGCTTGGTTAACCGTAAGTGGTGCTTGACCAAGGACAAGCGATCTGCTTTCAGCAGGGGCGTTTCGGCATCGCGATTCTTTTTCCGTCGGTGGATGGTCAATTAAATATCGCACGACTTGAGCAATGTCGCGTCCGTGAATGAAGTGAAAACTACCATCTGCTTGGAAGAAGCGAATTAAATCTACCCATTTTGTCACTTCGGGTAAACCACTAGTAAGGTGCGAATATGGTTTGTTGGTATCGCCACCTACGACTAAAGTGGGAAATAGAATCGTTGTTTTGGAGGCGATCGCCCGTTGACTTAGTTGTTGATGACAGTCGTATTTAGAACGAATGTAATCTGTACCTATTTCGCCTGCTTGTGGAAGTAAATTACCGTTGCGATCGAGAATGCTTGCTGTGGAAAAATAAATCACCTGTTGGCATTTCGGTGACAATAAGCTGAGTAATTCTTGAGTTTTGGCAACATTAATATCGTAAGTATCTGCACCACCCCAAGCGGTCGCAGCCAGAATTGCAGTATCAATTGTTTGCAGTAAGTCAGTAAAGGCGCGAATGTTTTGCATATCACCCTGCAAAACATGAATTCCACGGCGATGGTTTGTATCAACTTGCAGTTTCTGCGGATTCCTAACCAATAAATACAACTCGTGACGAGTTTCTTGAATCAACGCTTCACTAATGTAATGACCAATGCAACCACTCGCACCAGTAACTAGAATCCGCTTTGTAAGGGGTGAGGAGCGAGGAGCGAGGAGCGAGGAATCATTGTGTGCTAAATTATACATGGATTTAGCAAAAAGTATCTAAATTATAAATGAGTATTAATAGCTATCAAGACCTCAAAGTTTGGTAGTTCAGCATAGATTTGGCTGAAAAGGTTTACCACTTAACCTACCAGTTTCCTAGGCAAGAAATTTATGGATTATCCAGCCAAATTCAACGTGCTGCTGTGTCGGTTCCGTCAAATATAGCAGAAGGGCATACAAGGGACTCGACTAAAGAATATCTACAATTTCTTTCAATAGCGTTGGGGTCACTAGCTGAGTTAGAAACCCAACTAATTTTGGCAGCAAGATTGTCCTACTTAAGTACGCAGGATTTGCAAATTACTCTTTCAAAAACTGATGAAATCAGTCGCATGATTAGAGGGCTACAAAAACCACTTAAAGCAAAATTTTAACTTTTCTCGCTCCTCGCTCCTCGCTCCTCGCTCCTTAAATTGAGATTTTTTGCTGTTTCAAAAAAGAACGCGACATTTTCTTCGGGCGTTTCGGGTAAGACACCGTGACCGAGATTCAAGATGTGTCCTCGGTTTCCGGCTTTGCGCACAGTATCGTAAATGCGATCGCGAATGAATTCTTTGGAACCAAATAACACGCCAGGGTCAAGGTTTCCCTGGACTTTCATATTACCTAATCTGGTACGTGCATCCGCCATATCAACGGTCCAATCAACAGAAATGATATCTGCACCGGATTGTGCCATTCGTTCTAGCAAACCTGCACTACCACTGACGAGTAGAATTAAAGGTGTATCAGGGTGTGTTTGCTTAACTTGTTGGAAAACGCGCTGTTGATACGGTAAAGCAAACGTTTCGTAATCCTGCGGTGAGAGTTCTCCCGCCCACGAATCAAACATTTGCACAACTTGCGCCCCGCAGTCAATTTGATAGCGTACGTAAGTCGCGATCGCATCCGCTAATTTCGTCAAGAGTTGATGCAAAATTGTAGGGTCGGAAAACGCCATTCCTTTAATTTTGGAATAAGTTTTGGAACCTTTGCCTTCCACCATATAGGCTGCAAGCGTCCACGGCGCACCTACAAAACCTAACACCGCCGCTTTATTACCAACTTCTTCGCGCAGCGCTTGTAAAATTGTTTTAATAAACGGTAACGATTCTTCAGGTTCAAGCGGACGCAATTGATCGACTTGTGCTTGTGTACGAATCGGTGAGGCAATGATTGGGCCTTTGCCTTCGGCGATATCCATATCTACGCCCAAGCCTGGTAAGGGAGTCACAATATCGGAAAATAGAATCACGCCATCAGGTTGAAACGCCCTCCAGGGTTGCAAGGAAACTTCAATTGCCACTTCAGGAATTTCAGAACGTTCGCGAAACGAAGGGTATTTCTCCCGTAGTTCCCGATAGGCTTTCATATAGCGACCTGCTTGCCGCATCATCCACACTGGCGGACGGTCTAATGTTTCACCATATGCTGCTCTTAGTAAATAGGGAACTTGGGTAGCAACGGTCATTTAACTTTTCACCTAAAGAATGTTTTTTATCCATTGTTCATTGTATCAGTGGTAATTTACCTCAACTGTTGACTAATTGGTTAAATAATAGCGTGGTAGCACGAACCAAGATGCTAATTCCCTTGTCGCTGTCAGCGTTTGGCTAATCATTCTAGATTGTATTTATTTTGCATCTGCACGTGAAACCTTCCAGTTTGCAGAGAAAATCGCTTATCTCAGCTTGGCATCATGAGTATAGAGATGAAGACTTTGAAGGATTATTTATGCGATTAGATGAATTTGCACAACAAGAAAGATGTCATACAGCGCTTCCACCAGCGTTACAAGCGTTATGGTATGCCAACAAAGGCGATTGGCATCAAGCACATGAAATTGTCCAAAATGCGAATGATGCTGATAGTGCTTGGGTTCATGCTTACTTGCACCGTCAAGAAGGCGATTTGAGTAATGCGCGTTACTGGTATCAACGTAGTCAGCGTCCTGAATCCATAACATCTTTGAACCAGGAGTGGAAAGACATGACTCAAGAATTATTGAAAAAAGTTGCACAGGTTAATGTTTCATCAACTTGACTAGGTATAGAGGAGTGCTATTAGAGGTTAAGTCGTTGTCTCGAAGCTTAAGATACCTGTGTCTCCATCTAGCTGTACTGGAATTCCTACGGGAAGGGCGGCGTTAGCACCATCGTGACCAAATGGCAGATCGGAAACAACAGGGATACTTAGATCGCTGAGGCGATCGCGTAATACTTCTTCGATCGTTAAACTGGGAATATTCGGTGGTGGTTCGCAGCGACTAAACCGCCCCAAGGCAATACCCCGAACTTTTGTCAATGCACCGCTTAAGCGCCATTGTGTTAGTAAGCGATCAATTCGATAGGGTGCTTCGGTAACGTCTTCTAAGGCAAGAATAACACCATCTAAGTCGGGTTGTAAGGGTGTTCCGAGTAAATGTGTAGCAACCGTAAGATTTGCTGGTAGCAAAGTCCCACACGCACTACCACCTCCCCAACCTGTGCCGGCTAGCGGAGTCACCGTGTGTCTTTCGACTAAATCAAATAACCGCTGAATTGACCAATCAGGTTCTTTGGCTAACGTTGTGAGTACAGGGGCATGAACGCCAGCAACACCAACTGTGCTAAGACTCCACAATAATGCTGTAATGTCAGAAAACCCAATTAACCACTTAGAAGGAAACGCGGAATCAAAAATAAATTCCCCTGACTTTGCTTCTAAAAGTCTGGCACTGCCATAACCGCCTCTTGCACACAGAATTCCACGACATTCAAGATCTTGCCACGCGTTGAGTAATTGAAAAGTGCGATCGCCATCTTTGCCTGCTAAGTAACCCCAGCGATTATCAATGTCAGCGCTGATTGCTACACGATAGCCGCGCTTTCGCCAAATTTCTACTCCTTGATGAAATGCTTCTACTTCTCTTAATGCCCCGCTGGGTGCAATTACTTGTAGTAAGTCGCCTGGCTTCAATAACGGTGGTAATTGGCAGCGTTTCATTTACTTATTCTATATCTGCATTTAATTCATCTCAAATTTAAACCCTAATGTCTTCCTGTTTTGCGATCGTACATCAGTCCCGATCTCCTCTAATACTGTTTTACTTTAGGGCTGATACATATAGCGATCCTATTTGAGTTATGAAAACTGGTTTTTAACGAACCACACAGACGCAGCGAAAAGTTTGATCGGAGGTTTCCTCCGCTCAAAACTTTTAAAGACAGAGAACGCACAGAGAAGAAGAAAGGGAGGTATTCACAAATGAATTAGGACTGCTATATGGGCAGCAGGGGAGAAATTTATTTGTAGTGCTCATTTCATTTAGTGTAATTGTATAAGATAATAAACGCGCCGATTAGAATGATTTTGCTTTCAATTAGCACTAAGTTAAACTAAAGACTTCCTCGCATCGAACTCGTCTCGTGCAGGCTTTAATATAACTTTATATAAGAATTGAAAATTATCACGTAGACTGTGGTAGTCTTTAGCGAAATAAGATTTCAAGCATATTAGTTTCGGAGCAATTTCTCTTAGCAGGTCACTCTAAGAATTATGCTTAAATATTTCATAAATAAACTAGGCGACGAGAGAAAAAGAAAGCGGATTTTATACGAACGCCTTACTGAACCACTCCACCTTAACTTGCTCTCAGTTTTTGTCGCTTTATTTGGTTCTTTTGAACAAAAAATTGAGTTTGACTTAGTAATTCGGCAGCAATATGCTTTTTGCCTCCTGCAAGCTGCCAAATTTGCACAAGCGCTACAAATTCAATCGATTACAGTCATTGAGTTTGGCGTGGCGGCGGGTGCAGGCTTACTTAATATTTGTCAGATCTCAAAAAAGATAACGCAAGAAACTGGCGTTCAATTCCAGATATTTGGCTTTGATAGTGGTCAAGGACTACCCGCACCACGCGACTATCGTGATATGCCAGAGGCATTTAAGGAAGGCGACTACCCGATAGTGGATAAAGAAAAACTTTTACAAGCGCTGCCTAATAATGCGAAATTAATTATTGGCGATATCGCACAGACCGTACCCGAATTTGTTAAATCTGTTTCTTCAGAAAGCCCAATTGGTTTTATTGCTGTAGATGTAGATTATTACTGGTCGGCTAAAGAATGTTTAAAAGTCTTACAAGGTGAAGCTGAAAAATATCTACCTGTAACCCTTATTCATCTTGATGATATAGGTATTCCTAGCTCAAATCCGTGGGTAGGAGAACTACTTGCGGTTAATGAATTTAATACCGAAAATCATTATCGCAAAATTCATCCTTATACTTTTTTAAGAAATAAAAGAATATTTCAGCGGACTAGTTGGATAGACTATGTTTTTGTCATGCACACTTTAGACCATAAATGGCGTAGTGTAGATACTGAAAAAACAAAAGCACGAGTGCTAAGTAATCCGTACTTATAATTGTTTCATTTAGACTGTGACATCTCATCATTGTGGAATGAGTTAGCAGAAGTATATAGATTTTAGCTTCAGGAGTCAAAATGACGCTTGGAGTTTTTTTATGTTGCTATACTTAGATTCTGTGACTTAACACAATTGGTTTTCGCTTGCTTTGATGCTGAGGAAAATCAATATAAATTTCCCATTTCAGTAGCTTTATTGCAATGCACAATTATCAAATACTTAGTTTATGCCTATTTGCCTTTTTAGCTGGTTTAATCGACTCAATTGTTGGGGGTGGTGGTTTAATTCAGCTTCCGGCACTTTTAATTATATTACCTGATACAGCTTTACCATTACTATTAGGAACTAACAAACTTGCTTCGATTGCCGGAACTTTTGTTGCAGTTATTCGTTTTTTGCTGCAAATCAAGATGAATTTTGCCATCGTTACTACGGCGGCGATCGCTGCTTTTATCTTTTCTTTTCTTGGTGCTAGAACTGTTAGTATTCTCAATCCTAAGCTTCTCCATCCGTTAATTTTAATACTTCTCGTCGCTGTTGCTATTTATACGTTTATTAAAAAAGATTTCGGGTCGCAACATAAATTTTATGAGGCTACCACAAAAAAGATAATTTATGCTGCTATTATTGGCAGTTCTATAGGCTTTTACGATGGTTTTTTGGGACCAGGAACAGGAAGTTTTTTGATTTTTGCTTTTATTGGGGTTATAGGCTTTGATTTTTTACGTGCTTCAGCTTCTGCAAAATTTGTAAATTTTTGTACTAACTTAGCCGCATTAGTCTATTTTATTCCTAGTGGTAACGTTATTTACAATCTTGCTATTCCTATGGCTATTTGTAATATTGGAGGAGCAATTATTGGTACTAAACTAGCTATCCTTAAAGGTAATAAATTTATTCGCAACTTATTCTTAATAATAGTTTCTACTTTAATAATTAAATTAGCTTATGATATAATGTTTAGCTAAAATGATGACAATATCGACTGCGTAACAAAAAAGTAGCTTTAGTGTTTGTAGCTATCTCTTGCAAAATGATAATAGCTTGAACTCAAGTCCGTATCAACTTAGCAAAAGATTGTGAAAAACTGTTTTCGTCTCTATGCGCAAGTCAAAAGATGTGTAAAATCAATTTTTTATGCTCAACAATTATATGACTAGATTTAACAAAGAACTCTCATCATCTTTTTGAAAATAGCCTAATTCTCCGTAGTACACAACAACATCAATTATTGAGAAATAAATAGATTATTCGTTTATAGTATCTTTCGCTAAAATAGAGCGCTCAAACTGAAATTTAAGAATCAAGTCAGTAAAATAATTTCTTTAGTAAGGATAAAGATTGAAAGTTGAAACTAAAAATATATTGATTGGTACAACGCAATAGTTGTAAACACATTGAATTTCAAAGCATAGATTGCTTAGTAAACTTATTCAGTTAGCGAAAGAACTATGGTAGAAGCAACCTTAGGAAAAGCCCCTCCACTCGCTGCCGAAGAATTGTGTAAGATGCACGCTTACTGGCGTGCGGCGAATTATCTTTCTGTTACTTACCTCGAAGGAACGTATAGCGAGTATTATCACAACATTGCTCAGGATGTGGAAGGGATGAAGCAACTGTTTAAACACTTTTCTTTCCCTGGTGGGATTCCGAGTCATGTCACCCCGAAACACCAGGTTCGATTCATGAAGGTGGGGAACTGGAATATGCTCTAGTTCATCGTCTCACCTATCGGCGTACAAATCATAAAAATCTCCACGTACGTGAATACAAAGAAGAAGGGACAACAACGACGCCTTTTGATAAGGTGGTGATGAACGATTTGGACCGCTTCCATCTTGTCGGAAACGTCATCGATCGCGTTCCAGGGTGACAAAATGTCGGCGCGCACGTTAAACAGATGATTCGCAATAAACTGATCGAACACAAGCAATATATCAATTAAGCATGGCGACGATTTACCAGAAGTGCGCGATGGGACATGGCAATACTAATCGTTAGCCACGATCGCGTTATGATTTGCTGTGCTGCTGTATAAAGTAGGCGATCGCCCGCATCGATCGACTACAAATAAGATCTCAGTTTACTTGCTGGGCTGAGATTTTTTGTTATTTTCAGCAAATCTATTTGTTTGTGAACTTATCGCGAGTACCATAGTTGATGTTTCGTCTTAACGCTTATTCCCGCATTGCCAACTTCTAAATGGTAAGACCTGTGATGGTAACAAATACAGCAATAATTACCTCGGAACAATGGTAGCAAGACTAGAAGTAACTGCAATCTCTATGATTGAAATTTAAGTAAAAAAAGGAACCAATAATGCAGACTGTACCTAATCATCAGGTAGAGAACCTACAGATAGAAGACGACCGGACAGGATTAAGTGTTGAATGCTTAAAGCGAGCTTTTTTAGATAATCTGTTCTACGTGCAAGGCAAGTTTCCTAAAATTGCCACAAAAAATGATTACTATATGGCGTTGGCGTATACAGTACGCGATCGCCTGCTGCAACGCTGGATCAATACTGCTGTCATTTACACCGAAAGGGCTTCGCGCACAGTTTCTTACCTTTCGGCTGAGTTTTTGATGGGACCGCATCTTGGAAATAACTTAGTCAACTTAGGAATTTACGACCAAGTTAAACAAGCTGTTAGCGAACTCGGACTAGACTTAGAAGATTTACTCGAACAAGAAGAAGAACCAGGACTTGGTAACGGTGGTTTAGGACGCTTGGCGGCTTGCTACCTTGATTCTATGGCAACGCTAGAGATTCCCTCTTTAGGCTATGGTATTCGTTACGAATTCGGCATTTTTGACCAAGATATCCGCGATGGCTGGCAAGTTGAAATTACCGATAAATGGTTACATTGCGGTAATCCTTGGGAAATCGCGCGCCCTGAGTGGGAAGTCTACGTCAAACTAGGCGGACATACCGAAGCCTACACCGACGAACACGGACGCTATCGAGTCCGCTGGATTCCATACCAAGTCGTCAAAGGTGTACCGCACGATACGCCGATTCTTGGCTATAAAACAAATACCGCCAATACTCTACGTTTGTGGACAGCCGAAGCCCCAGAATCGTTTGATTTTGGTGCGTTTAACTCTGGCGACTACTTGGGTGCAGTGCAAGCAAAAATGGTTTCGGAAAACCTCTCAAAGGTTCTTTATCCCAACGATGACTCTTCGCAAGGTA
The DNA here is from genome assembly GCF_000317555.1 of Gloeocapsa sp. PCC 7428. GTDB lineage: Bacteria > Cyanobacteriota > Cyanobacteriia > Cyanobacteriales > Chroococcidiopsidaceae > Chroogloeocystis. The sequence goes on along the minus strand of NC_019745.1, from coordinate 641,840 downwards.
AGCGCCTACGGTTAGCGCAGCAAATCTTTTTTGTGTCTTGTTCGCTGCAAGACATGATTCGCATTGTCTTTCGCCAAAATGTACCGTTAGAAAAGTTTCACGAAAAGTTCGTTGTACAACTCAACGATACGCATCCGGCGATCGCTGTTGCTGAGTTGATGCGACTACTGATTGATGAGCATGATATGGGCTGGGATCAAGCATGGAGTATTACGCAAAAATCGCTTGCCTATACCAACCATACATTATTACCCGAAGCACTCGAACGCTGGCCCATCAGCTTATTTAGAGAATTACTACCTCGGCACTTAGAAATTATCTATGAAATTAATCACCACTTTCTAGCGGAAGTCAAAGCTAAGTTTCCTGGAGATAGCGATCGCCTGCGTCGGATGTCGCTTATCGACGAGTCAGGCGAAAAATACGTACGGATGGCACATCTCGCGTGCGTTGGTAGCCATTCAATTAACGGTGTTGCGGCTTTACATACCAAACTGTTGCAGCAAGATGTCTTGCGCGACTTCTATCAAATGTACCCTGAGAAGTTCAACAACAAAACCAACGGCGTTACTCCCCGACGGTTTATGGTGTTGAGTAATCCGCGATTGACCAACTTGATTTCTAGCAAAATTGGTGATAGCTGGATTAAGCACTTAGAAGACCTCAAACATTTAGAAGCATTTGTAGACGATCCTGAGTTTTGTCATCAATGGCGATCGATTAAGTCTGCCATTAAGCACGATCTCGTAGCATATATTCAAAAGCAAAACGGAATTAGTGTCAACCCAGACTCGATTTTCGATATTCAAGCAAAACGCTTCCACGAGTACAAGCGCCAGCATCTCAACGCACTCCACATCATCACGCTGTATAACCGCATCAAAGCCAATCCTGATATCGACATTACGCCGCGTACATTTATCTTTGGTGGTAAAGCTGCGCCTGGCTACTACATGGCAAAGTTGATTATTAAGTTACTCAACTCGATTGGCGATGTTGTTAACAACGATCCCGACGTGCGCGATCGCCTGAAAGTTGTTTTCTTAAAAGACTACAGCGTTAAATTTGCCCAACGCGTTTATCCCGCTGCGGATTTATCCGAACAAATTTCGATGGCGGGTAAAGAGGCTTCGGGAACAGGTAACATGAAATTTGCCTTGAATGGAGCCTTGACAATTGGTACGCTCGATGGTGCCAATGTCGAAATCCGCGAAGAAGTGGGAGAAGATAACTTCTTTATTTTTGGACTCACCGCGCCTGAGGTTTACGCACTCAAAGCCAGAGGCTATCGTCCACTAGATTACTACCACAGCAATCGCGAACTCAAAGCTGTCATTGATCGCATCGCATCAGGTCACTTCTCGCATGGCGATACTCAGCTGTTCAAGCCTTTGCTAGATTCGCTGTTACATCGCGATGAGTATCTACTATTTGCCGACTATCAAGCTTACATTGATTGTCAAGATTATGTAAGTCAAGTGTACCGCGATCGCGATCGCTGGACGCGGATGTCCATTTTAAACGTAGCACGGATGGGTAAATTCTCCTCCGACCGTTCAATTCACGACTACTGTCAAGACATTTGGAATATCCAGTCTGTACCCATTGAACTTGGCGAGTGTATACAAGCAAAGGAGAATATGCGACCAATTACTATGTAAGAGGGGTCAGGGATCAGAGGTCAGAGGTCGGAGGTCAAGAGTGTACGATCGATAAAGTTAATTCAAAACTCACGCACTAGTCACTAACCACTCTTTCACTTACCCCTCACGCCTCACTAAGATATCTCGAAACCACTTTTCAAAGCGATCGCCTAATGCTTCTAATGAAAATTCTGTTTCGGCTTGTTGACGACAAGTGTAACGGTCAATTTCTTTGAGACGGGCGATCGCATTTACTAACCCCGCAACACTATCCGGTTCTACCAAAAACCCTGTTTTACCGTCTTGCACAATTTCTGCTGGACCACCGCGACGGTAAGATATCACAGGAACGCCACACGCTAGCGCTTCAATTGCAACATTTCCAAAAGCTTCTACCCAACGCGGAGTCATTAATAACGCCTGACACTGACGCACTTGCTGCTGCATTTCGGATGTTGAAAGAAAGCCGAAATATTCCATCGGTGCATTGGGATAAGCCGCACAAATTTGTTTCCAGTAAGTTTCATCTTGCATTTTCCCCATGATCTTTAAGGGAATTTGCGTCATATTCGCCGCTGCGACTGCATCTTCTAAACCTTTTTCAGGCGCAATTCTGCCTAACCATGCTAAACACTTTTGTGGTTGCGCGCAAAATTCATACAGTGATAAATCAATTCCACTTCCTAAACACGGACAATCGTAATTCAGCGCAAACGTTTGTGCTTGCGATGCGGTGTAAAAGCCAATTGTTCCAAAAAAGCGATCTGCTGTTTGTTCGATAATCCGATCCATCGCGTCATAAAGCGATCCCATACTGACAAAGTGTGCGATCGGACGGCTAAAAAACGGTGTGAGGTAAAAAGGCAACCAATCGTAAGCAAAATTTACAATTAAGTCATACTCCGCTTGTACTTGCCGCGCATACTCCCACATATTTGCTAATACCGAGTTCCCAGGCATGACAACCGGATCGCTACGTTCCTGACTTTGGGCAATAATTTGTAACTCGCCTGGAATTTGTACAATATCAGGTAATGATTCAAAATACGAACCCTTCGGCGCAACAATTTGCACCTGATGCCCGCGTCGCCGCATTTCGTGGGCGATATTGTATAAGCTTAATTCCACGCCGCCACCAAGTCCAGTGCCTAGCGGTCCAACTGAAGTAGAAACAAATAATAGTTTTAGCAATTTGCGCGTAGAATTTTACTTTAATGGAACGCTGATTCGGTTGAAACCGCAGCTACACAAGCAAAACCTATGTTCACAGGTTTCTACAAGCCTCATTTTCGTATATTAGTCCACCTTCGTGGACTTTGTTTGTTAAGCCGCGACTAAAGTCGCCAGGCTCAAGGTTCTGAATCTTCAATTGATAAAGAAACAGGTACAGTAGTTGTTTCCAATTCTTCTGCCACCGCAGAAATTTTACCACCAATTCCCAAAACTTCGCGCTGGTTAATCAGGTAGATGCTAATTAAAGTTAAGCTGACACCTGTCCATTGTAAAGGGCTAAGAACTTCACCAAGTAAGAGATTGCCAAATAATAAAGCAAAAACAGGAGTCAGAAACGTTAATGAACTCAAGCTTGTGAGGTTTCCGCTAGAGGCGAAGTAAAAGAATAAACCGTACGCGATCGCACTTCCAAATATCGTCGAATACCCCAGTGCCATCCAGCCGGATAAATCGATATTGCCCCACTGCTGTGACTCTACAGCACTACTCAATGCAAATAACGGCAAGCCGCCTAAAATCATATGCCACCCTGTTGCCACGACTGGGTCAGCATAGCGACTGACATAACGAATAATTACGGTTCCCACCGCCATCGACAGCGCAGCGAGTAGCATTAACCATTCGCCACTTTCAAATAAGGAAGCGAAAGTAAGATTAACAGAACTTGCCGTACCTAAAAACCATTCATCTGGTAAACCAATCAAACCGATTCCCACAATACCAATAAACAGCCCTAGCCAGCCCCACAGCCCAATGCTTTCGCCAAATAACCAACACGATAGCAAAGCCACAGCAATCGGCTGCGAATCAATCATCACTGAACCCAACCCCGCACTCGTGCGCACTAACCCCTCAGCAAGGAAGCCTTGAAACAGCGCGCCATCGACAAGCGCAAAAATGCTAATCCACAACCATGCTTGCCAACTTTGAGGCTGCGGTTTACGCATAATCGCACCGGCTGCTAATACTAAAATTCCGGCAGGCACTAACCGCACTCCTGCCATAAACAGCGGTGTCGTATGCGGGATAACTCCTTTCATTGCTACCATTGCGGTTCCCCACAAAAAAAATGGCGCAATTAATAAAAGCGACGCGAAGGGAAGTCGAGATTCAGTTAGTTTGATTTGCATACAATTGCTAACCGCTGGAATAACACAATACTTCTGATTGTAATCAATTATGTATTTTCATGAAGACAACCCAGGCATGGGTAAAAAAAATTAAGATGAGTGTAGATTTCTAAGTACAGCATAGGTCAAGGATCGAAGGGGCAAGGCACTACCTTGCCTGTACAGCGGTTAGAAGTCCATTTCTATACGCAGTAGGTAATTGTTCGCAAATCAATGAGCAATAAGCTAATTGTTGTTGATTTACCTAGTACTATTTGATATGAATTGACTCAAATCGATTTAGCCCTCTGACCTCTGACCCCTCGATATTAATTTACTCAAATCAGTTTAGACTGCTCATGGTGTGGCCTTTTAAGCCGTCGTTTCGGAAACAAATTGCACGAATTGAAATTACAGGGGCGATCGCTAGTGCAACTCGCAAGCGAGTCCTCGACGCCCTCAAAACAGTAGAAGAGAAGCGTTTTCCTGCTTTACTTCTACGCATTGATAGCCCAGGGGGAACAGTTGGCGATTCCCAAGAAATTTACAGTGCCTTAAAGCGCCTGCGCGACAAGATTAAGATTGTTGCTAGCTTCGGCAATATTTCGGCTTCTGGTGGCGTTTACATTGGTATGGGCGCGCAACATATCATGGCAAACCCTGGCACCATTACCGGAAGTATTGGTGTAATTCTCCGAGGCAATAATCTCGAACGCCTCCTGCAAAAAGTTGGGGTGTCGTTTAAGGTCGTTAAGTCAGGTCCTTATAAAGATATTTTGGCATTCGACCGCGAATTAACTCAACCGGAAGAAAATATATTACAAGAATTAATCGATACAAGTTACATCCAATTCGTGCAAACTGTTGCCGAGGGGCGGAACTTGTCAGTAGAGACTGTAAAAAGTTTTGCTGATGGTCGGATCTTTACAGGACAGCAAGCATTAGAATTAGGCGTGGTAGACCGTCTCGGTACAGAAGAAGATGCCCGTCGTTGGGCAGCAGAACTTGTAGGGCTAGATCCAGAGAAAACTTTGTGTTACACGTTAGAAGAACGCAAGCCATTGCTGACACGGCTAATTTCAGGAGATAGTCAAATCTCGTCCTGCATATCGTCTGGAATCGATTGGGTAGAGTTTGATCTTTCTACTAATGGTCTACCGTTATGGTTGTATAGACCATAATATTGGCAATGACGATCGCGCGACAGCAGCGACAAGCAAGTGTAAAAGGAGATTCAGCGTGGAGTGGCAAGTTCGAGCAATTCGCGGTGCAACAACGGTTTCAGAAAATACCTACGAGGCAATCCGAGAAGCCGTGTTAGAACTACTAGCAGAAATTGAAGCACGAAACCAACTCGAACCCCATCAAATTATTAGTGCGACATTCTCAGTCACCCGCGATCTTGATGTTGTCTTTCCCGCAGCGATCGCCCGCGAACGTCCGTGTTGGGATAATGTCCCGATGCTCGATGTACAGCAAATGCACGTAGAGCGCAGTTTACAACGGTGTATCCGCTTACTGCTCCACGTTAATCTCCCCGTTTCCCACACCCAGATTTATCACACTTATTTGCGTGGTGCGAAATCCTTACGCCCCGACTGGAATTTATCCCCAAAGAGGGGTGAGGGGCGAGGAGTGAGGGGGAGCCACTCTCGTGCGGAGGTGTCCTCCGTTGAGAGAAGTGGCGTTGAGGGAATTTTGAATGTTTGATTTATCGTAGCGTGAGCATCATACCTGCGGAAAATAATCTTTAACGCACCCAAAAATAAACGATAGCGAGTGTCAACACAGTTAGCGGTAAGCCAAACCGCAAGTGTTCCCAAAACGTGAGTTTATAACCTAGTCTCGCGGCGGCTTCTGCTGTAATTAAATTAGCCACAGCACCAAATAACGATAAATTTCCGGCTAAAGTTGCTCCCGCTGCTAGCATCAACCACGATCGCGTATCTTCTCGCGAAATCAACGGTTCAATCAAAAGCACTGCGGGAACATTAGAGATGAGATTTGATAAAATTGCGGTGACTCCGAGTAGTCCGGCGGGATCATCTACCCAAGCGGTGAATGGGGCGAGCATATTCAGTTTTTGCGTACCCCGCGTCAAAATAAATAAACCGGAAAACATCACGAGTAAATTCCAGTCGATTTCGTTAAGAACGCGTTCGGGTTTCAACCGCCGTGTAATCAATAATAAAGCCGCAGCAACTAACGCCGCCTCAGCCAGTGGTACGCCTAAGACAAAACTTGTCAATAGCGCTAAGGTAATAACGACGCTTTTGATAAATAGCGGTCGATAGATGCGATAACTAACTTGCGTTGCTTCGCCAGGAACCGCTTGCAGTGAACGCACTTCAGGGTAGTACCACCACAATAAAGCGATTTGCAAACACAATCCTACCACCGCCACCGGCGCGAGAAGGCGAGCAAATTCGACATAACCGATCCCCGAAAACGAACCAATCAAGATATTTTGCGGATTCCCGCTAATTGTGGCAACCGAACCAATATTTGTAGCCGCAGCCAAAGCTAATAAGTAAGGAATCGGATTGAGTTTCAGCGTCTGTGTGAGCGAAAGAGTTAAGGGTGTAAAGACGAGTGCTAACGTGTCGTTAAGTAGAAATGCCGAAAGAAATCCGCTGCCAAACGTTAAAACAACTAATAAACCAAAGGGGCTGCGCGTCAGGTGTAAAAGAAACGCCAGCGCGACTTGAAAGAAACCTGCATAAGCAAGATTCGCGTTAACGATCATCATACTTAGCAGGAAAACAATCGTTTTCGGGTCAATCGCCTGCCATGCTTCAGCAAGACTTAGTACGCCCAAGGCAATGAGAACCGCAGAACCGACAAGCGCGATCGTCGCCCGATTCATGCGTAACCCTGGAAAGTAACCCAAACCCAAGCCTAAGTAGGTTAAGGCGATCGCACCAATGCTGGCGTATTGCAAAAAATTCACCACAGATTAAAAGCCGCCACGAAGCTAGCAGTGAGTGAAAATACACGTAAGTTCAAGCTTGGTCATGGGTAATTGATAATGGGTAAGAATATGTGTCTTCTACTTCAACTAACTTTTAACCCTGACCTCAGACCTCTGATCTCCGACCTCTGACCTCTGACCTCTATTGTTATGATGGTGTAAGCGAATACCGATAAACACGTCATAAACAAAATTCCAGAAATCTTTTCTTGCTTGTAAGATGCCTAAAGTTTGCGGAGAACCTTTCGCATCAAGCAGCGGCTTAGTTGCATAGTAAGCAGGTTGGTAATTATACCATGGAATTGAAGGCCATAGATGGTGAATTAAGTGATAGTTTTGCCCCATAATCAGGAGATTCAAGATGCGATTAGGGTAAACGCGGGCATTTTTCCAGCGATCGCGCGATTCATGGGGACGATGAGGGAAATAATCGAAGAATAATCCTAAAGCGAGTCCCACAATCGCAGAAGGAATAAACCAAAAATTCAGGATGTAACCCAAGAAATGGTACTGAATCGAAACCCAAAAGATCGCAACAACAATCAAACGACCGATAAACCATTCTAGTAACTCATAATTGCGCCACAGTTGCCGTTTGAAGAAAAATATCTCGTGATATAAAAATCGAGCATTAATCAACCATAGCGGACCTGCGGTAGAAACAAAATAATCAGGATCGTTTTCAGGGTCGTTGACATGGGCGTGATGCTGCAAATGTACTCGCGTAAAGACGGGAAAGGAAAACGCTAACATCAACGCACTACCATGCCCTAAAATCGCGTTAATTGTGCGGTTACGGTGGGCAGATTGATGACAAGCATCGTGAATGACTGTACCCGCAATGTGTAAAGCCAGCACATTCGTTGTAAAACAGCACCAGTGCGGCCATTCCCACAGCCAGTAGCCTAAGTTAGACAAGACTAGCATGATGACTGCGGCTAAAAACATTGTGACTGTAATATTTAGACCCCCTGGCGCAATTAAAAACTCCTTGGGGACTGTCATTGGCTTTTGTGCCTCTGACATGAGCATCTGTTAACTCCTTTTGCAGCAGGTATTGAGTAGTGTATGATACGGCTATCTCAATATTAAAGTTTTGTATAGCAGAAGTCATAGAATTTTGAATTTTAGAATGAAAAAAGCTCCTCGGCGCAGGTGCTAAGCATTCACGGGTAGCAATTATGAAGGCGATCGACGAGGTTGATTAAATGAAATATTGTCGGGTAAGCATTTTACTTGCCTGTAGTGCTACACAGTCGAATTATCACCCAGCAAAATTGCAGAAAAACTGACTGCTGCTTTTACAGCAGTAACAGAGGCAAGATAAGATTTGATTGTCGAAATGAACTATGTCATTCCAAAGTAACTCTTAAGGTTCAATTTATTATCTTTTAGTTAATAACAAAAAAAGCGCTCTTCTTCTTCATTAATCAGGAATAGCCTCAATGCAACTACCAGGTTCCTCCCCACGTCGGACGAAAATTGTCGCCACCATTGGTCCAGCCACTAGCCAGCCCGAAGTACTACGTGCGTTGATTGAAGCAGGCGCTACGACCCTACGACTTAATTTCTCGCATGGTACTCATGCCGATCATCAACGTAGCGTCCGTCTAATTCGCCAAATCGCCTTTGAACTCGATCAACCCGTAGCGATTCTGCAAGATTTACAAGGACCAAAAATTCGTTTAGGACGGTTTGAAACTGGTTCTGTCGTCGTGTGCAAAGGAGATGTATTTACTCTCACGAGCCAGCCAATTGTTGGTACACAGCATAAAAGTTGCGTGACTTACGATAACTTAGCACAAGAAGTTCCTGTTGGTGCGACAATTCTCCTCGATGATGGTCGAGTTGAAATGGTCGTTAAAGAAGTCGATCGCGTCGCCCAAGAGTTGCATTGTCGCGTTGTTGTAGGTGGGGTACTTTCTAACAACAAAGGAGTCAATTTCCCAGGCGTCTATTTATCAATCAAGGCACTGACAGAAAAAGACCGTGAAGATTTAATGTTCGGTCTCGATCAAGGCGTGGATTGGGTAGCACTGTCGTTTGTGCGTAACCCGCAAGACGTTTTAGAAGTGAAAGACCTGATTTCCAGTACAGGAAAGCAAGTACCAGTCGTTGCCAAAATTGAAAAGCATGAAGCGATCGAACAAATGGAAGCGATTTTGGCTTTATGCGATGGCGTTATGGTAGCCAGAGGCGATTTAGGCGTAGAACTTCCTGCTGAAGATGTTCCTATCTTACAAAAGCGCTTGATTGCGACGGCAAACCGCTTGGGTATTCCAATTATTACAGCGACACAGATGTTAGACAGCATGGTCCACAGTCCGCGACCCACTCGCGCGGAAGTTTCTGACGTTGCTAACGCGATCTTAGATGGTACCGATGCTGTAATGCTTTCTAACGAAACTGCTGTAGGTAAGTATCCGGTGGAAGCTGTGGCAACAATGGCACGAATTGCGGTCAGAATCGAGCAAGAACAAGGTTTAGCTGCAAATCCACATAAAATTAAAGATACCCGCCATTCGATTCCCAATGCGATTAGCCAAGCCGTAGGTCAAATTGCGGAACAGTTGGAAGCTTCAGCAATTATGACGCTGACAAAAACCGGTTCGACTGCGCGTAACGTTTCTAAGTTTCGTCCAGCAACACCGATACTCGCGATTACACCGCACGTCGATATTGCGCGACAATTGCAACTGGTATGGGGTGTGAAACCCTTGTTACTCCTAGATTTAGCTTCGACAAATCAGACGTTTCAAGCTGCGTTGAATGTTGCTCAGGAAAAGCAATTACTCAAACAAGGCGATTTAGTCGTGATGACTGCTGGAACTCTTCAAGGTGTTTCGGGTTCTACCGATCTCATCAAAGTTGAAGTCGTCAAAGCAATTCTCGGTCGCGGTCATGGCATTGGACAAGGTTCAGTGAGTGGACGCGCGCGCGTAGCATATGACCCGATGGATGTTGGTAAGTTTAATCCTGGAGAAATTCTCGTTGCATCGAGTACAAATGCTGATTATGTTGAAGCAATTCGTAAAGCTGCTGCGATTATTATCGAGGAAGAAAGCTCGACGTGTCATGCCGCAGTGATTGGGCAATGCTTGAATGTCCCAGTGATTGTTGGTGTTAAACAAGCTACAGAAGTCATTCGCGATGGAGCAATCTTAACGTTGGATGTTCATCGAGGGTTGATTTATTCTGGAGTTGTTTAACTCGATTGATACAAAGCAAAATAAAAATCCCACTTTCCGGCTGAAGAATGGCAAGATCAATAAGTACGGCGACTAACGTCACAGCTTAACAAACAAAATCCACTTGCATGGATTAACACAAAAATAAGCGTTGTAGAGACTTGTGAAGACAGGTTTTGCCTTTATCGCTGCGGTTGAAACCGCTAAGGTTTTTTTCTTCTATGCCGGAACATCACAAATCAATTGCTCAACATTACCACGATCGCACTAAATATCACCCTGAAACGATCGCCGCTAAAAGTCAAGGGCTGGATTGGAGTAAGCAACCAGTCCCGTTTAAAGATTACAAAATTGGCACAAGTTATGACTTAAAGCCTTACATCCAAGAAGAAAATCTTGCCTTTTCCGATGAACCTGTCGCTTTGTGGTGGCGACGATTATCGCGACTCTTATTTTGCAGCTATGGGCTAACGGCGAAATTGCCCAGCATGATGAACCCGATTTATTTACGGGCTGCACCTTCGGCGGGTGGTTTGTATCCGGCTGAAGTTTATCTGATTTCGCGCGGAACACCGTTACTTCCAGCAGGATTGTATAGTTACCAACCACAAACACATTCCTTGATTCACTTTTGGGAAAATGATGTTTGGCAATCGTTGCAAACCGCTTGTTTTGGACACTCTGCATTAGAGAAAACCGATTTAGCGATTGTCACCACAGCTGTTTTTTATCGCTCAGCATGGCGCTATCAAGACCGCGCGTATCGGCGTATATTTCTGGATACAGGTCACTTGTTGGGAAATATTGAGTTAGCCTGTGCGTTGAATGATTATCGGGCGCATTTGATCGGTGGTTTTGCCGATGAAATTGTTAATCAATTACTTTACCTCGATGCACAACAAGAAGGCGCGATCGCTGTTGTCGGTTTAGCCGACTTACTTGATGTCCAACAAAATTTTCCTGTAGGAATCACCGCTTTACCTTCTACCACGCAAACGAATTATCCTCATATACCTGATGGCGAACTTTTAGGTTACTGTCACCGTGCAACGCAAATTGAACCAGACGCGGAGGCGGATAATTCTGAAGTTACGCCCACTACCTCGCTAGAAGATAAGTACAACTTTCCCTTCTGTCTCAAAGTTCCTACTGCAACTGCGTCCATCGACTGGGGTTTAAATCTTGAAGGATTAGAACGCACAATTCTTCGGCGACGTTCAACACGGGCTTACAGTGGTGCGGATTTAACTTTAGATGAACTTAAGGCGTTACTTGATTTTACGTATCAACCGCAAAACTACATCGAACAAGGTTTAGAGGAGTCTCCTGATTACTTCGACTTAAATTTAATTGAAACTTTTATTGCTGTATCAGGAGTGAGTGGATTAGAAGAAGGCTGCTATTACTACGCACCAAAAGCACAAGAATTGCGACAAATTCGCTTTAAAAACTTCCGCCGCGAGTTGCACTATCTCTGTTTGGGGCAAGAACTCGGTCGCGATGCTGCTGCTGTATTATTTCACACCGCAGACTTAAAAACCGCAGTTACTCAGTACGGCGATCGCGTTTATCGCTATTTGCATATGGATGCTGGACATCTAGGACAAAGATTAAATTTAGCAGCAATTTATCTCAACCTAGGTGTGAGTGGCATTGGTGGTTTTTTTGACGATCTCGTTAATGAAGTCTTAGGAATTCCTGCTGAAGAAGCCGTTATTTATATTACAACAATTGGACGACAACGATAACAAATTAGCTTAGACGTATAGAGATTACTAAACTAAAGCGATCGCATAAATTAAATTAACAGCTTAGAGCATTGGAGCAAAAATACAATGACACAAGCACTTGAACAACGCACCTACACCGACGAAGAATACCTAAACATTGAAGTTACCTCAGAAGAACGTCACGAATATGTGAATGGAGAAATTAGGCTTATGACTGGAGGAACGCCTAACCATAATGATATTGCAGGTAACCTCTATGTTCTTCTGAAACTCGCGCTCAAAGGAAAACCATATCGAACATTTTATGCCGATCAGCGACTGTGGATTCCTGAGCGCAATCTCTACACTTATCCTGATGTTATGGTTGTACCCCGTCCATTACAACTACAAACAGGACGCAACGATACTATTACCAATCCCGTAATGATTGCTGAAGTTTTATCTAAATCAACGCAAGATTACGATCGCGGCGAAAAGTTTGTTGCCTACCGCACTATTGATAATTTCTGCGAATATTTACTAATCGATCAATACAGCATTCATGTTGAACACTATATCAAGACTGCGGCGCATCAATGGCTACTTTCAGAATACGAAGATCCCACAGTAACGCTGTCTTTTAATGCTTTTGATTTTCAAATTCAAATTGCTGAAATTTATGAAAGCATCGATTTTAATGCTTGAGATATGATGTTTACTGGAATTATACCAGGGAGAGGTCAGAATTAAAAGCTAGTTGAAGCAGCGGTTTGCGTTGCGTGCGGAGGTTTCCTCTGTTGAGCAAACTTTACAAGACAATGTTCTGAGCTTCCATCATATCCTAATCCTATTGACCATTGCTATAAATCAAGAACTAGAGCGATTTGAGTTACTTATTAAAAATATTCCTATTGCCAATTACCTATCACCAAGCCACACAAACAATCCAAATATTTAGACAAATTAAATAAACTACTTTCCAATACAAAACCGACTAAAAATCCGATCGAGAACGGATTCGGTAACTTCTTCTCCGGTAATTTCTCCTAAAGCTTGAATCGCCCCTCGCAAATCAATCGTCCAAAAATCTAAAGGTAATTGCTGTTTGATTGTGGTTTGTACTTGTTCTAAAGAAGCTTTGGCACGGGTAAGTGCAGCGGCTTGACGCTGATTAATTGCTAAGTCGGTATCGGCTGAGTGAACTTTTCCGGTTTGGACTGTCGTTAAAATAACTTGTTCCAAATTTTCAATACCTTGATTTTTAGCAGCCGCAGTTGTCACGACATAACTGATATCGTCTGGATAGTTTACGGCTTCTGCTGAAGCTAAGTCAGTTTTATTAATGACTAAGATCAACGGACGATGTTGCACTTTTTGATAAATTTCTGCATCCGCCGCAGTCCAACCCGCAGCCGCATCGATAGTCAGCAATACCAAATCAGCCGCAGCAGCGCTAGTAAGCGATCGCTCAACGCCAATTTTCTCTACTTGATCTTCCGTAGCGCGAATGCCAGCAGTGTCTAACACTTGTATTGGAATACCACCAACGACTAACTGCGACTCGACAACATCGCGCGTTGTCCCTGGTAAATCGGTCACGATCGCGCGATCGCTGCGACTCCACGCATTGAGTAAACTTGATTTTCCCACATTCGGACGCCCGACAATCGCAACTTTTAAGCCACTCCGCAACAATTCACCGCGATCTGCTGTTGCTAATATTTTTGTCACTTGTGCTAAAACTTCTGCAAGTTGTGATACTATTTCATTACAATCCAACGGCGGTAAATCTTCCTCAAAATCAATACGGGCTTCAATTTCTGCGAGAATATCTAAACATCTCGCGCGCAAATCGCGAATCGGATGCGCTAGTTTGCCTTGCAACCCAGCTAACGCAGTTTGAGCAGCTTGTGGCGATCGCGCTCCGACTAAATCAGCAATGCTTTCGGCTTGAGTTAGGTCGAGTCTGCCATTGAGAAAGGCGCGTAAGGTAAATTCTCCAGGTTGCGCGAGTTTTGCTCCTTGTACTAAACACAACTGTAATACCTGCTGCACTGCCATTATGCCACCATGACAATGAAACTCTACAACGTCTTCACGTGTATAAGATCGCGGTGCTTGCATAATCAGTAGAAGTGCTTCATCGACAACTTGTTTTGTTTGGGGATCGCGGATATAACCATAGAGAATACGGTGTGATTCCCAAACTTGTCGCCCAGGGGCTTGAAATAAAGCTTGGGCAATCGCCAGGCTTTCCGTACCAGATACCCGCACAATTCCCACACTGCCTTGTTGTGGCACAATAGCAGTTGCGATCGCCGCGATCGTTGTTCCTAATCCCTCGTATGTCACGCTGTTGTTGAACCTAAGTTCTTTGAACTATTTTAGGAGAGGTCGGAGGTCAGAGATCGGAGATTAGGGAATTTGTCTTGATAGTTTGTAATCTGCTGTTGCAATGACACGCCTAATGTTGAATATTCCGCAAGTTTTAGCACAAGAGTTATCATTAAAGCCTTTCCAAGTCGAAAACGCACTTGAATTATTTGCCGAAGGTGCGACAATTCCTTTTATTGCGCGTTACCGCAAAGAACGCACTGGCGAGATGAATGAAGTCCAACTGCGCGACTTAGCGGAAAGGTACACATATTTAACAGAATTAGAAGCAAGAAAGACAACAATTTTAGATGCGATCGCTTCCGCTGGCAAACTCACAGATGAACTAAAACACAAAATCGAAACCTGTCTGCAAAAAACCGAATTAGAAGACTTATATCTTCCGTATCGACCAAAACGCCGGACAAAAGCAACGATCGCGCGAGAAAAGGGGTTAGAACCACTAGCACAACATATTAAATCTTTAAATTCACGAAATGCAGCGATCGCTTCGCTAGAAAAAGTCGCAGTAGATTATATTTCTGAGGAAAAAGACGTTAAAACGGTTGCAGAAGCGTTAAGCGGTGCAGGAGATATTCTAGCTGAAGAAGTTTCCGAGAAAGCCGATTTACGCGCATATATTAGAGATTATCTCCTTCAAAACGGCGTATTTAAATCTCAAATCAAAAAGGAGTATCCTGAAGGAACCACTAAGTTTGAAACTTACCGAGATTTTACTGTTAGTGTAAAAGCGATCGCCCCGCATAGTCTCCTAGCACTCCTACGGGGTGAAAATGAAAAAGTACTAGATTTGGAACTTGCTTTCGATGACTCCGAGGTTCTCGCGACTTTAGCCGCACAAGAAATCAAAACTAAAGTTCCCGAAATTCGCGAATTTTATCGCGCAATGCTCAAAGATGCATTTAACCGCTTGATGAAAGCTTCCTTAATCGGTGAAGTTATTGCCCAAAAGAAAGCCGAAGCTGATATCGAATCGATTAAAACGTTTGAAACAAATTTAAGAGAATTACTCCTATCGCCACCAGCAGGAATGAAACCCACACTCGCAATCGATCCTGGATTTCGTACTGGGTGTAAAGTTGCTGTGTTAGACGAGACAGGAAAGTTTTTAGAATATCAAGCGATTTTTCCTCATGCTTCAGCAAACGAGCGATCGCAAGCCGCAAATACACTAAAAAAGTTAATCGAAAAATATAAAATTGAACTCATTGCAATTGGTAATGGTACAGCTAGCCGCGAAACCGATGAATTTGTGTCAGAAGTGTTAGCAACAATCGAACGCAAGCCAATTAAAGTTATCGTCAATGAGTCGGGCGCATCGATTTACTCAGCAAGTCAAGTTGCGCTTGCAGAATTTCCCGATCTTGATGTTACTGTACGCGGTGCAATTAGTATTGGTCGCCGCTTACAAGACCCTTTAGCCGAATTAGTAAAAATTGATCCCAAGTCAATCGGTGTTGGACAATATCAACACGATGTCGATCAAAAATTACTTAAAAAGAAGCTTGATGAAACCGTAGAAAGCTGTGTTAACTACGTTGGTGTAGATTTGAATACTGCTTCTAAAGAGTTATTAACTTTTGTCGCGGGAATTAGTGCGACAGTTGCTAATAATATTGTTGCCTATCGCAATCAAAACGGTGCTTTTAAACAGCGCCGCGAGTTATTGAAAGTTCCTAAATTAGGACCAAAAGCTTTTGAGCAAGCTGCGGGTTTTTTGCGAATTCGTGGCGGGAAAAATCCTTTAGATAATACCGCTGTTCATCCTGAAAGTTACGGTGTTGTCGAAGCGATCGCCGCAGATTTAAATATATCTCCTGTCAATATTACTCAAAGCGCTCAAAAGCTCAAATCAATTTCATTGAAAAAATATGTAACCGCGACCATTGGCGAACCTACACTACGCGATATCATTAACGAATTAGAAAAACCAGGAAGAGATCCGCGCGCCGAATTTAAGTACGCTACTTTCAAGCAAGGAATTAAAGAAATTACCGATCTCAAGGTTGGTATGGAACTAGAAGGTATCGTGACAAACGTTGCTAACTTTGGTGCTTTCGTAGATATTGGTGTTCACGAAAATGGTTTAGTTCATATTTCTCAACTATCCGAGCGTTTTGTCAGCGATCCTAAACAAATTGTGAAAGTCGGGCAAATTGTGCGCGTGAAAGTTTTAGACGTTAACGAAAAACAAAAACGGATTAGTTTATCAATGAAAGCAATCAAAAGTAATACTCATATCAAATCCGGTTGATTAGTTGTATAGCAGTCGAAGGTATAGTTAGGACATCGAACACGCTAAGTTGACAGTTGACAGTTGACAAAGTCTTCCCACACTTTCTTCAATGTCAACTGATCTCTGACCTCTGCTATACCAAAAATGGTTAGTAAAGGTGAAGGGTGACTAGTAACTATTCACTAACCACTAATACCAGCGTAACAATACCAATTTATTTTATACGCAGACACTGCTTTGAATTAAGGCAGTTGCTGCTTCTTGTTGTAAGGGTTGAGAAAACAAAAAACCTTGACCGTACTCACATCTCATATCTTGAAGCTGCCTAAGTTGCTCAGAAGTTTCAATTCCTTCGGCAACAACATTCATATTTAAGTTGTGAGCCATTTGTGTAATAGTATAGACTAATTCATGCTTTTCATTAGTACTTCCCATTCGTTTAATAAAAGAACGGTCAATTTTCAAGGCATTAATGGGAAAGTTATGGAGATAACTGAGCGAAGAATAGCCTGTACCAAAGTCATCAATGTATAATTGAATTCCTAGATTTTTTAATTGCAGCAACATCTTCGCTGCTAAGTCTGCATTTTCGATTAAGATACTTTCTGTAATTTCGATATTTAAACTTACCCCATTTAAGCCAGTCTCGTGTAAAATGCGGTCAATTTGTTTAGTTAAGTCGGGTTGGGCGAACTGTTTACCCGAACAATTAACATTAATTGTTAAAGGTGGGATAGCTGTAAATTGTTCTTGCCAAATACGTGTCTGGTGACAAGCTTGATGCAGTACCCAGTAGCCGATAGGAATAATCAAGCCTGTTTCTTCAGCAACAGGGATAAATTCTGCGGGTGAGATCATACCGCGCGTTGGATGGTTCCACCGCAGCAATGCTTCAAAACCTCTAATTCTATTGTTATGTAGCGAGACGATTGGTTGATAGTAAATAAGTAATTCTTGACGTTCTACAGCGCGTCGTAGGTCATTTTCTAATTGCAATAATGATACTGCGCGCGTATGCATATCTTTGTCAAATACAGCATGACGCGCCTTACCAAGCGATTTAGCACGATACATAACAGTATCAGCATCACGCAGGATATCTTCTGCTTGGTCGTAGCCAGTTGTACTCAGGGCAATTCCAATACTTGTGGTGATGAAAACTTCGTGTCCGTCCAGGTTAAATGGTAGTATGAGTTCTCTTTGAATTCGCTCGGCTACTAGAGTTGCGTCTTTAATATCTTTCATATCATCAAGCAAGATGACGAACTCATCACCACCTAAGCGAGCAACGGTATCTGTGGAGCGCAAACAAACTTCCAATCTACGGACGAAAGCAATCAATAGTTGATCGCCAACTAAGTGACCAAGACTGTCATTAACCAATTTGAAGCGATCTAAGTCTAAAAATAAGACAGCAAATAAATAATTACTACGTCTTTTGGCACGAACTAAAGCGTGTCCTAATCGCTGCATGAATAATGTTCGGTTAGGTAAACCTGTGAGCGAATCATGAAAAGCTTCGTAGAGTAATTTTTCTTCTGCTAGCGTCCGTTCCGTAATTTCTGCTTGTAATTCTTGGTTAATTTGTGCTAGTTCCGCAGTTCTTTCGCGTACTCGAATTTCTAAGTCATCGTGCGCTTTGCGTAATGCTTCTTGCGATCGCTTCCGTTCGCACGCTTCTAAAGTCACTGAGACTAAATCAGCGATGGAAGCTGCAAAATTTTTTTCCTCAATACTCCAGTGACGCATAGAATCTACGTGTTCGTGACACACGACTCCCACCATCTGTCCGCCCAGCCAAATGGGTGCATCCAACATTGAGACAATACTATTGGTATAGAGATACAATCTTGCGAGTTCTTTTGTGCGGGGATCGGAGTGTGCATCACAAGCTGCGATCGTTCGTTCTTCTTGCAACGCTTCAAAGTAAGTAGGATAATGGGCTGCGGCTAATTCTGCACCTTGAGAATGCTCGTCAATACTTTTGCGATATAGGTCAATGCAAAGCAGTTTTTTGTAAAGTTCGTCATCGTATAACCACACTCCAACGCGTTCTACTGCTAATGTGTGTGCAGCAGCTTCAGTAATTTCTTGTAAATTAACGTGTAAATCGCTGCAATCGAGCATTTTGTGCTTTGCTAGCTCAGCAAGAACTTTATCGTATCTGTGATAGCGTTCTTCGCTTTGGCGTTGCTCTTCAATCGAGTGTTCCAACGCTTCTAACATTTCATTGATTGTACCTGCTAAGCCGGATAGTTCGTCTCGCCCACTAATCGGAAATACGCGGGCGGCGAGATCGCCACTTCTGCCAATACTATGAACATCCGCACTTAACCGCGATAGCCGTGACAAGATCAGCTTTTCTATTAACAACAGTGTGGCAACGGCAAACATTAACCCGACGATCGCCAAAGATAATAGAAGATGACGAATACTCGCTTTACCTTGTTGATAAATTAATCTTGGCGCATCCACACAGAGTAGTAGTGCTGGATTGCCATAGATATCTTGAATAATCGTGTAGCCAGCGATCGTTTGTTCATCGAGTGGTAGTACTAAAATAGACTCTTTGGGTAAGTCTCTAAAAGCAGAACGCACGCGTTGAATATCCGGCGGTACTTGTATATCGTCAAAGCGATACATCCTCAACGATAAATGAGTTTTTTCAGCTAGTTTTGCGATCGCCAAATTATTCAAGTAACGACCCATGATTAGTGTTCCTCGAATCGGACCACGACTCTCACTATTAAGAATCGGTCTTGAGGCAATCATCATCGCACCTTCAGGTAGCATTACTAGCCCTGATATCGAACTTTTGATACTTGAGTGTTCTAGAACGGTTTTTGCTGCAAGATGTTTTTGAAAGTTGGGTAAAAGATATATCGCTTCTTTACGTTCTAAGTCGTATCCTTTATCAAAAATAATTCTCCTAGAAGCATCAACGTAAAGCATCAAATTTAGCTTCAACCGATTGATGCTGACATTACTAAGATAAGTCGCAATGTATTGCCGATTTGCATCTTCTACAAACGCGTATGTTTCGTCCCATTCTGCCCAGTCGCGTGTTGTTAAACTTAGTTTGGCAATTTCATCAGATAAAGCTTCCTGCACTCTTCTAACGTTGTAGCGAGTATCTTCCGCTTCTAATCTCGAAAAACCACGTAATAAAATAGTTGATGATGTAGCATAGATAACCCCAATTAGACTAATGAGCGTGACAGCGATTAGTAATAGTGTTTTTTTCCGAAGTGTCATGTGTGCAATCTAAGGGGTTATATCAAAAGCTTGCAGAACACATCCCCACTTTCAAATATAATTCTGAAACTTCTAATACTCAAAGAACCATCAAACCTTGCGTTTCACTACCGTACATTTACGGTAATTTCATACAATGCGTAATTGATACTATTATGATATCCGTAGAATTACGATTGTTTTTACGTGGGGCATATTTGTTAAAATCTGAAACTTACTAATTTTAATTTATATAATATTTTTTTGATATCTAATCTATAGTAATAGTTTATTTTGGCTTATAAGCTCTCGATTAAGTAGACAAAACACTTATTTAGCCGATTGTTTTCTTAAGTATTTTGTATAAATATTTATTAATGACAGTAAATACACTGAACGAAGCTTTTACTTAGTTCAATCCCTATCAGTGAATTCACGATTGTATCTCAATAAAGATAGCGTTAAATTGACCTTGTTCAGCGAAAAATACTTTGTCAAGCACATTGTTAAAGCTGAAACACGAGCCTGCTAATTTTTTATTAGCATGAAATAATTTGTTTAATCTTCAAGATTCTTAGATGTTATTAATTCTTAAAAAATAGTATGTTTTGATATTTAAAACCGTATATGCAAACGAAAAGCATACTTATTAGCTGTAATAGATTCATCAATAAGGCATTTCCGAGATAAGACAGAAAAGTAGGTTTTCATTGCTGACTGAAAAACAATTTGCACACTAACTAGCATAGTTTTTGGATAAAAAATGGTAGTATTATCTGAAATTTTCCGCTTGGCAAAAAATGAAAAGTTCTACATAGCTAAAAGTAGATTTGGTCAAGGACTTTTCGCCAGAAAAAATATTGCTTTAGGAGAAAAAATCTTAGAATTTACTGGGGATATTATCGATTTCGATAAAGCGGTTTTAAAAGCTCCGAAATATGAAGGCGATCCACTACAAATAGGCAAAAATCTGTATGTCAATTTAGAACCTCCAGGTCGTTTTGTCAATCATTCTTGCGATCCTAATGCTGGTATTAAAAATGATGTAGAACTAGTAGCGTTGAAACAGATCCGCGCAGGCGAAGAGATATACTTCGACTATTCTACAACTATGGATGAAGATTATTGGGTTATGCAATGTGGTTGTGGAAGTACACATTGTAGAAGAGTTATTAAAGATTTTAAACATTTACCATCTCATGTAAAACGTAAGTACTTAGAGTTAAATGTGGTGCAAAACTTTATTGCAACCCAATACGAATCAACAGCTACAGCAAAATATTGAAAGTCAATCAGTTGAACGCTGATAGTTAATACAAGATAGAGAATTTACTTTTAAAGACGTAGTCTTTGTCTTTGGATAGTAAATTTGACTGCGATCAACTGCTTATCTGAGTGCGAATCGCAAGCGTATTGGTTGCTAAATTAACCTTATTTACCTCAGTGGACTACTTCGACGGAGGTTATCTGAAATTTCTGCTTGAATTGCGTGAACGTTAGAAGCGTTACAAATTGGTAGCCAGTTAGTCAACTTGCAACTTTCAGTACAATGTAGAAGGTGCTACTACTGTATCAGGTATACTTAGCACCAGTAGTGAGTAGTTGCTAAGTCAAAAAACAAATGCTGCCAGTTAAGCAGACGATTTTAGTTACTGGAGGAGCAGGCTACATCGGCTCCCACGCAGTAATGGCACTGCAACGTGCTGGATATGAAGTAGTAGTGCTTGATAACTTGGTGTATGGGCATCAAGATTTGGTAGAAAAATTGCAGGTAGAGCTAATCGTTGGAGATACGAACGATCGCGCGCTACTCGATGAACTCTTTGCCACAAAAAAAATCGCAGCAGTGATGCATTTTTCTGCTTACGCTTATGTAGGAGAGTCAGTAACCGAACCGGCGAAATACTATCGCAACAATGTCATCGGTACTTTAACTCTACTAGAAGCCATGCTGGCAGCCTCTGTAGATAAGTTCGTTTTTTCCTCTACTTGTGCTACCTATGGTGTACCACACCAAATTCCGATTACCGAGGATCATCCGCAAAATCCCATAAATCCTTATGGCGCTACTAAATTAATGGTAGAAAGAATTCTCAGTGACTTTAGTCATGCTTACAGTTTAAAGTCGGTGTGTTTTCGCTACTTCAATGCTGCTGGTGCCGATCCGGATGGTTTGCTAGGAGAAGACCATAACCCAGAGACGCACTTGATTCCACTTGTATTACAAACTGCTCTGGGTCAACGCCAATTTGTGTCAATTTATGGCACAGATTATCCTACTAGTGATGGAACTTGTATTAGAGACTATATTCATGTCATGGACCTTGCCGATGCGCATATCCTAGGTTTGGAATATTTACTGCAAGGAGGGGAGACGACAGTCTTTAATTTAGGAAACGGTAGTGGTTTTTCCGTGAAAGAGGTTATTGATACGGCTAAAACTGTTACTGGTAAAGATATTAAAGTTGAAAGTAGCGATCGCCGCCCTGGAGATCCTCCAATTCTCGTTGGTAGTAGCGAGAAAGCGAGGAAAATTTTAGGTTGGAAACCGCAATATTCTGACTTAAAAGATATCATTAGCCATGCTTGGCGTTGGCATCAGCAGCGACACGGATAGAAGTGTTGTCTTTCTAACAAGCTCCTACCTTGGCAAAGATCACGTATATCGTTTTAGCAATGATCGCTAGATCGTACAAAGGATGCCATTGCTTTTGGTAGCGCAGATCGAGATCGACGACTTGTTCAAAATCCTTGATACTCGAACGACCGCTGACTTGCCATTCACCGGTTAAACCAGGTCTGACATTTAATCGTTGCCAGTGACGTTCGTTGTATTGCGCTACTTCATCACCTGTCGGTGGTCGAGTTCCTACTAAGCTCATTTCACCGACTAAGACATTCCAAAATTGTGGTAGTTCATCCAAGCTGGAACTTCTTAAGAAACGTCCTACACGCGTTATTCTGGGGTCGCGTTCGTTTTTAAATATCAGTCCTGAAGCTTCGTTACTCACTAGCGATTTTAGCTGTTCAGCATTGACCACCATTGAACGAAACTTACGAATGTAGAACTTGCGTCCGTGGAGTCCGTAGCGTTCTTGGCGAAAGAAAATAGGTCCTGGACTATCTAACTTAATTGCGATCGCCACGGGTATAAATATAAGTGTTAAAATAAGCAGCCCTACTAAGCTGCCAGTAATATCTAATAAACGTTTAAATACTGAGTTAACGGAAGGGTGGATTTCTGATGTTAACAGATTAGTTGTTGGAGACTGGGCTTGAAACATCGTCACAATTACTTTGCACTCTATTTCAGTAGAATTACGGAAGCTACTTTTCAATATAGTTGCTCAAAGCTTGTGTAGCCTCATTTTTAGCGATGTTTCAGTGAATCTTCATCAAGGACTCAAGTAAATTCACTAGGTATAAACTTTATATAAAGTTGTGCTTCTGGAATTTAGCTTAAGTTTCCATCTGGCGAGAAAACAACCAACGACCTTAATCTGTGATGTGCGATCGCGTTCTTTATGGTAACAATACGCGCTAGTTGACTAGCGATCGTCAAGGATTTTATATTACCCTAACTCCTGACCGTTAATTCCTTACCCCGCTCATGACCTTGCCCAATTGGGTGACACTGTCGCGCCTACTAGCACTGCCAATATTACTTTATTACTTAGAAAATCCTACACCCCAAACGCGTTGGTTGAGTGTCGGCATTTTTTTAATCGCAGCAATGACCGATTGGGTTGATGGGTACCTTGCCCGCCGACTCAATCAAATTACTGAATTAGGTAAATTTCTCGATCCTTTAGTCGATAAACTACTCATTCTTGCGCCATTACTACCTTTGATTAAACTAGAACAAGTGCCCGCATGGGGCGTCTTTCTGATTTTGGCGCGGGAGTTAACTGTAGCAGGCTGGCGCGTGACTCCTAGTTTAACGGGGACTACCGCAATTACTGGCGCTAACTTTTGGGGCAAACTCAAAACGGTGAGTCAGATAGCTGCGATCGCACTTTTGATTGCTCCCTTACCCGTTACTTGGCAATTTCTTTCGCTGATTGCGTTTTGGCTTGCTGTCGCCCTCACGCTGATTTCTGGTGCGGTTTATTTATTGCCTGCAACCGATAAAATTTCGTCATCCGTTGAAAAGTCAACATCGGCGGCGTCGCGACCTGATGCGAGATAATCGTTGTGGAACGAGTCTTTTAAGCCCGAAATGAGATCGTATCTTGGTTGCCAGTTGAGTTGAGTTTTTGCTTTATCTACTGCTGCAAAGAAGTGCTGTACGCGCATGGGGAAAGCTTTACGCTTGCCAAAATCAAACTTTTTGGGGTCGTAATGTACAATTTCTAATGCTTCTGGTGATTTGCCAGCCGCCACAGCACACGCACGGGCTAATCCATCAAATGTGACATAGCGATCGCCCGACACGTTATAAATTTCGCCGACGGCTTGCGCAGAACCTAAAACTTGACACATCGCTTGCGCCAGATCGTCTACGTGACCAAATTGTGTGATATGTAATCCATTACCAGGAATTGGCATCGGGCGATCGCGAACGATGCGATCAAAAAACCAGCTTTCTAGCTCATTGTAATTTTGCGGACCATAAATATAAGTCGGACGAATCGCCGTAAAAGGGATACCGAGTTGAGCAAGAAAAGCTTCCGTTTCGTGCTTACCACGATGGCGGCTTTTGGGGTCTACAGCATCGCCTTCTTGATGTGGCATTTGGTCAGAAGGTAAATACACTCCCGCCGAACTCATATAAACAAAATGTTGAACGCGATCTTTAAAGATTTCCGCCAAGGGTTGGGTATCGCTGAGTTCCCGCCCGTTATTATCAAAAATAACGTCAAAGTTTTGTGAAGATAGTTTTTCTTTGAGATCGTCAGCGTGGGTGCGATCGCCTGTAATTTGCGCGACGCCTGCGACGGGAAGCGGTCGATTACCCCGATTAAACAATACAACTTCATGCCCTTGGGCAACAAGTTTTCGTGTCAGGTACACGCCAATAAATCGCGTACCACCCATAACCAAAATTCGCATTGTTTTCGCTTCCTTGTGCTGCAAAAGTCATTTTCTATGAGATTATCAGGTTGCGCTATCAGCATGGAACTTATTTTTCAGCAATGGCGTCATGCCTTCGATTGCTAAGCAAAAATATGTAAAAGCTTGACTCAACGACAAAACGCCTATCCAAATCTCAAACTTTTAGTTATATAGCTGTGGCTTTAAAATATGCACTTGTCCATGAGTGGCTAACGCCTAAAGCTACTGGTGGGTCAGAACTCGTAGTCCAAGAAATCCTCAAGCATATTGATGCTGATTTGTATGCATTGATCGACTTTGAATCAACTAATCCCGACAGCTATCTGTTTCAACGCGCAATTGGAACAACATTCTTGCAGCATTTGCCCTTTGCCCGCAATGGCGTACAGAAGTATTTACCACTGTTACCACTGGCAATTGAACAGTTAGATCTACGTGCCTACGATGTCATTGTTTCATCTTCGCATACGGTTGCTAAAGGAGTTTTGACAAGTCCAGATCAAATGCACGTGTGCTATTGTCATACTCCCATGCGCTTTGCTTGGGAACTGACTTTCGATTACCTTCGCAATAGCCGTAGTGGTCGCGGATTACCTGGAATTTTGACGCGATACCTCCTCCACCGAATGCGCCAGTGGGATACACTAAGCGCAAATCGCGTCGATTACTTCGTTGCTAATTCACAAAACACCGCACGCCGCATTTGGCGCTGCTACCGCCGCCCAGCAACCGTAATTTACCCACCAGTAAACATCGAACGGTTTCCGTTAATAACGACAAAGCAAGACTTTTATTTAACCGTTTCCCGTTTGGTGAGTTACAAGCAAGTATCGTTAATTGTGCGTGCTTTTAACCAACTCAAAAAACCTTTAGTCGTGATTGGTACAGGACCCGAACTCAAACAAATTCGCACATTAGCACAATCGAACGTTCAAGTTCTAGGAGAACAGCCGAATGAAGTTGTGGAAAAGTACATGGCTGCGGCAAAAGCATTCGTTTATGCAGCTTGCGAGGATTTTGGCATTGCACCTGTAGAAGCCCAAGCTTGCGGTACTCCAGTTATTGCTTATGGTGCAGGAGGCGCGTTAGAAACAGTGCGTTCAATTGGGCAATATTCTGATACAGGAACTGGTATATTTTTTGCAACCCAAACCGAAGCAGCGTTAATGGAAGCAATAGAAAAATTTGAAGCTTATCAAAGAGTGTTTCAGCCAGAGTGGATTCGCACTCACGCGACTCAGTTCGCTGCGCCTGTCTTTCGCGAGAAGTTTCTCGCATTTCTACAAAACTCATGGCAAGATTACAGTACAAAAAATCAGCACGTTTCGGGTTGACGCAGTGTCTTAGCTATGCGTATGCTCCATTCAGTTTAACTTTTTTTGGATTTTTGCTTTTTTCCGATCCCCGATCTTTAAACCCTATTTAAGATTCTGGGATCAAATTCACGATATCTGGCGTCGTCAGGCTTTAAAATCGGGACTAAGTGTGGTGTGGATTGTTAAGGAGTAAAATGACTGCCCATTCGCTCCTCTCAGGCAAAAAAATACGGGCTTTTGTGCAATCTGGTCTTCAGAAGCGATCGCCCAGTGATAAAAACAAGTTATTGCGATCGCTGTTAGCTTTGACGTTTGCCAAGCAATTGTTGATCAAAATACCGCTTGATTTTGTCAGTCGAGAGTTTATTAAAAGGCTATTTGACATTGTCTTCTCGCTATCAGTTCTAATTTTGTTTTCTCCGGTTTACCTCTTATTAGCATTACTCATTGCTTACAGTTCCGAAGGACCAATTTTTTACGTCCAGGAACGAGTCGGAAAAAACTACAAGCCATTTGGATGCATCAAATTCCGTACAATGGTAACGAACGCCGACGAGATGTTAGTAGAGTTGATGGAAACATCACCTCATCTTCGGCAAGAATTTGCCGATAATTTCAAGCTAAAGCAAGACCCAAGAATTACAAAAATAGGTCGCTTCTTACGATTAACGAGTCTCGATGAGTTTCCCCAATTTTGGAATGTTCTCAAAGGAGACATGAGTGTTGTTGGTCCTCGCCCTCTCGTAGCCCAAGAACTGTATATGTATGGCTCCCATATCGACAAAGTTTTGACGATTAAGCCAGGAATTACAGGGCTGTGGCAAGTTTCAGGACGCAATGACATTCCGTACAGTCGCAGAATTCAAATAGACCTTTACTACGTCAAATTCCACAACTTTTGGCTTGATTTGTGGGTCATCATGAAAACAATCGGAGTCGTCATCATGCCAAAAAACAATGGTGCTTACTAAAACAAGTTAAGGCGTAGCACAGCGGTTGTACATTCTTCGCGCATACCCTCATGCTCAAGTAGTCCAGCATGATTTTGGTAAACATCCTAGAGGAACGTGGAAACCACCTCCAGACTCACGGTAGTGAGAAACGCCGTGAGTTCAACGTCCTACGGGCGATTAGCTATTCAGCTTCACAACTCGGCTATGATGAAGAAAATTATGCACTTAATAATAGGGCAAATACTTATGTATTCGCAAATATTTTAAACACATATTTTAAAAAAGTAAGGTTCGCTTAGATTAAATGACTTATTTTTATAAATTTAATCAAAACAATAATTGATTTTGCCTAATATTTTACTAATGCTTTATTTAAGAGATGCAAGCGAAATTAATGCTTTGATTGCGCAATATACTCATAAAAAAACTCTATGGGTTGATACAGAAATAGCCGATTTTAATACTCATAATCCCCGCCTATCTTTGATTCAAGTTTTAGGCGATCCTAGTGACACAATAGGAAAAACAGTCGTTATTTTAGATGTAATTGATCAGCCTGAAATTGTTGAAAATTTTATCGATAGTATCATGTGTAGTCCTACAATTGAAAAGGTGTTTCATCAAGCTAGTTACGACTTAAAGTTTCTTGGTAAAAATAAGGCAAAAAATGTAACTTGCACTTTAGAAATGGCAAAAAATATTCCATATTACCTTTTGCCATTACCCAATTTTTCCTTAAAAACTTTAGTAGAAGCTTTGTACCATATAAACGTTGATAAAACTGAGCAAACAAGCGATTGGGGACAGCGACCTTTAAGCGATATACAACTTAATTACGCTAAAATGGACCCTGTTTATCTAGCAATGGTGCATCAAAAACTCTTGCAATTGCAAGCAGTGGTGTATCCGAATCCTGAGACAGAAGATTTAACCTCTTTAGCTGCACGATATTTGCAACTTAAGCAACAGCTACAGCTACTAAGTTCAGAAGTTGAGCATATTGAAACACGATTAAAAGCAGCAATGCAAACTCAGAGAATTTCTGAAACTGATTATTTAAAATTGTCGCGATCGCAGCGCCAAACAACAAAAGTCGAATTCTCGCAATTAGCCACAGTAGCTCAACAACATGGATTATCCTTGAATTTTCCGGTAACTTTAACCCAAAAGCTGCAAAAGGAACTGAAAGAACTTATGACTGAACTTTCACTCCAGGTAGAAACAACAACTAGCTGGCGATTGTCTACAAAGCAGGTTGAAAATATAGACAATCAAGATGAGTTAGATTTTTGATAGATAAGCAATTAGCTTTGACACTTTTGAAATTTGAAAGCAGCAAGCTCATAAAGATTGTAATCCTTGCACTAATCCTAGACAAACACCTGCAAGAAAATCTAAGTTAAGAGTTTCAATCGTATCACTTGCTTTATGATAGTGTGGATTGCGTAACATAGCAGTATCTGTAATCATCATTGCTGGATAGCCTTGATCCCAAAAATGAGCGTGATCGCTAAGTCGAGTTTGTGGAACAATTAAACCTTTATTGAATACCGGTAGCCATTCGCTTGATACTCCCGCTTGACGAATGCTACGGCTAAGGTAAACCAAGTCTAAAATTGTCGGTAGATTACCAATTAGACCGATAAAATTACCACAATTCGGATATAACCGTTCTAGTAAGCGAATTGGATATTGTTGTGACCCTGGAGTAGAATCGCAATAACCTAACATTTCCAGGGAAATCATTAAACGCAGTGGTTGATTTTGTTGGCGTAAGTGAACTGCGTACTCAGAAGCACCAGATCCACCGAGTAAGCCATACTCTTCAAGATCGAAAGCAACTAAGCGTAAAGGATGTTTTGCAGGATTGCTTGCAAAAATTCGCGCTAATTCTAATAAAACAGCAACACCTGTTGCATTGTCGTCTGCGCCTGGCGTTCCTGGTACAGCATCATAATGTGCGCCGACTAAAATCGGAAAGCCCTGCTGTTTACCTGGTAGATTGAGAATTAAATTTTGATGCGTTTTACCTCTAACAGTAAATTCAAAACTTTCTACACTTCCATATTTTTCTAGCTCTTGATAGATGTAGTGTTGAACAAAAAAATGCCCTGCTGTCGCTAAATAAGGGTCGCGATCGCAGGCAATTTGTTGCAGATGAGCAAATAAGCGTTCTTTTAACTCAAGTGACATTGACTTCTAGTGTGGTTAAACAAACTCACCCTGCGCCACCATAATTACTTTACCACCGACAAAAACTTTTATTTCTGCCTCATTTTTCTCGGCTTTCAGTAATAGCAATGAAGGTCTTCCTATTTCATATCCTTGCTCAACGCGCACGTCGATTGAATCAGTATTAAAATAGGAATATTTGACTAAATACCCCGCTAGACAACCATTTGCACTGCCTGTTGCGGGATCTTCTGGAACACCAACAGCATCAGCAAACATCCTAACAGCTAAGTCATTCTCAGCTTTATTTGTTTCTGGGCAGAAAGTAAGAATTGCTTTTGCTTGTGTTTGTTCTACTAATTCAAAATATTTATCTCGATTAATTTTAATACGTTTTAGACTTGAGAGCTTTTTCAAAGGAACAATAATAAATGGTATTCCTGTAGATACCTCTTGAATAGGATAACTTGAATCTATTTCATCTAAGTCTAAATTCAAAATTGGGGCTATGGTTTCTGCTGTAAAAGTTTGATGAAATGTTGGTGGCTTTTGCTGCATCCACAATTCTTCTATACTTTCATCTAAATAATGAAGAGTTACAGGTATCTGTCCAACTTGTAAGTTTAAGATAATCTGCTCGACAGGAAGATTAATTTCTTTTTGTAGGATGTAAGCTGTGCCTAAAGTCGGATGTCCTGCAAAAGGCAATTCTTGTTCTGGCGTGAATATTCGTACAGCGTAACCTCCTTCTTGCAGTTCTAAAGAGGTAATAAAAGTGGTTTCCGAATAGTTCATTTCCTTAGCAATTTTCTGCATCTGCTGTGTTGAGAGGACACCTAATTCTATAAAAACTGCGAGTTGATTACCTGCATATTTTTCTTCAGCAAATACATCTACAATGTAAAATTTCATAGTTTTATCTCAACATTCAAAAATAATAAATTGACTTTGAGGTTTTTACGTGAATCTACTTAACAATGCTCGCTACGAGTAGAAAACGCAAGTAAAAATCAGTGAAACTCACCTAGAATTGCAAGCAAATAGTAGCTAAATTGAGTGCATATTTTGTAGATACAGGTAACGGTGTCAACTGTAATTAATAGTAAGGCTTAAAGTTTTGAAATAGTTGTGGAATAGAGAACATCATACATTTTTGGCGCAAGACGATAAAGAAACATGACAGTTATATACAATCCTTATTTAGTTATTGTCTCAGCATTTATTGCTGTACTTGCTTCTTACACTGCACTCGATTTGGCTGGTCGAGTAGCAACTTCTCAAGGCGCTGACCGCAAAGTGTGGTTAGTAGGAGGTGCGATCGCAATGGGAACAGGCATTTGGTCGATGCACTTTATTGGGATGCTTGCCTTCTCATTACATAGCTCAGCACAACAAATTCCTGTTGGTTACAATTTACCAATAACAATAATTTCCCTATTAGCAGCTATATTTGCTGCTGGCTTATCCCTATCACTCGTTAGCCGTCCTCGCGTTGGTTTACCAACTTTATTAACGAGTGCCATTTTGATGGGTGTTGGGATTGGGGCGATGCATTATCTAGGAATGGCAGCCATGCAAATGACCGCAGTCATTCGTTACGATCCGATTTTATTTTTGCTTTCAGTAGCGCTTGCGGTTGTTGTGTCGTTGGTCGCATTAAAACTGTCAATCAAATTTCGGCGTCAAACTCAGAATGTCAGCAAAAAGCCACAGTTGATTATTAGCGCACTCATTATGGGTGCGGGTATTCTCTCGCTGCACTATACTGGCATGGCAGCCGCAAGATTTACCGAAGATTACGAACGCTATGTCGAGAGTGCAACGATTAATAATAGCTCCCTAGCATTCTACGTCGCTTGCTTCACGTTTCTCATCTTAGGTGCAACCTTGGCTATTACCTCCGACAAGGCTGGTAGAGAATACGGTATGCGAGATTATTAGTTGAGCCTTAAAGATTTTAACTCGGACGTAAACAGCGAATCGCTTCTAAAAGACCCCTGGCTTTGTTCAGGGTTTCTTCGTATTCTTTATCAGGGTCAGAATCCGCAACTAAACCCGCCCCAGCTTGCACACTTACCGTTTGGTTGCGGACAATCATGGTGCGAATTGCGATCGCGCTATTGAGTTGTCCTTCAAAATCGTAATAACCATACGCACCCGAATAAGGTCCGCGACGGCATTTTTCCAATTCATAAATAATTTCCATCGCTCGAATTTTTGGCGCACCACTGACAGTCCCTGCGGGAAAGCAAGCTTTGAGTAAATTCCAAGCACTTTGTCCAGGCGCAAGTTCTCCTACGACATTGCTGACGATATGCATCACGTGCGAATATCGCTCAATTACCATCAATTCGTCAACTTTGACCGTACCGCTTCGGCAAACACGTCCGAGATCGTTGCGTCCCAAATCAACAAGCATCACGTGTTCTGCGACTTCTTTTGGGTCTTGTAATAAATCTTCTGCTAAAGCCGCATCTTCTTGCGGTGTTTTACCTCGCGGGCGCGTTCCGGCGATCGGTCGTACTGTTGCTATCAGGCGATTATTTTCATCGCGTTCCGCCTTGACCATCACTTCGGGACTCGAACCAATGATCTGCCAATCATGGAAGTGAAAATAAGCCATGTATGGCGAAGGATTGATTAAGCGTAAAGAACGATACAGCGAAAACGGATCGCCTGAGTACTTAGTAGACAGTCGCTGCGAGAGAACAACTTGGAAAATATCGCCAGCATGAATATATTCTTTTGCTTTTTGGACATTAGCACAAAAGGCGGCGCGCGACGTGTTGCTCGTATAGTCTAGCTTGGGAGTATTACTAATAGGCGGAGTCCATTCTAAAACAGTATCTTTAGACGACAAAGATAGCTGTAGCTTGCTAACCATTTGAGTCACGCGGTTTTCGGCCTTTTGATATGCTTGCTGCAAATCGCCTTGCGCCTCGCGTAGATCGGCATAAGCAACCGCCCAGATTTTGCGCTTAACTTGGTCAAAAATCAAGAGATGATCGACCTGCATCCACAATCCATCAGGTAAATCTGTATCACTGGCTTCATGAACTGGAACGCGCGGTTCGATCCAACGAATTAATTCATATCCCCAAAACCCAAACAAGCCACCAATTCCTGGAGGAAGTTGCGGCAACTTCACAGGATGATAAGGGGCTAAACATTCGGCTAAAACTGTAAACGGATCGCCCTCAAAGACAATTTCCGAACCATCTCGATGGCGTTGTGTTGTGCGATTTCCCCTAGCTTCTAAAATCCACAGCGGATCGCAGCCAACGAAGCTATAGCGCCCGATGTTCTCGCCACCTTCTACCGATTCCAACAAAAAGCTATACGGTTGATTCCAACAAACCTTGTACCAAGCAGAAACAGGCGTGTCTAAATCAGCGACCCATTCTTGGTACACTGGCACGAAATTGCCTTGCTGCGCTAAGGCTGAGAACTCGGAAAAATTAGGGAAAACCATAACAAACTATAAGTTGTCAGCCAAGACTTTAGCTGTCCATGAATATTAGAAGCATAAAAGCCAGAAGGCAGAGTGTCGCTTTTAATGACTCTAGCTTCTGGCTCTGACTCATAATTAAAAGGTGAGGTTTAGGGTTCTTGAATTTACCCCAAAGGAGTTTAATCAAGGAAGCCCTATCCTGAATTGGACAAAAATAGCTTACATCTCAATACCTTGCCGAGGAAGCGAGCCAGATTTTGTATCCTGAGAACCTTTTCCAGCTTCACTAGATTTTGGTCCTGGCGCGTTGTAAGTGGTCATTCCACTAAACTTCAATTTAGCTGGATCGGGATTCTTCCCAATATTACGGTCAACGTATCCAACTTTTTGACGACCTTCATTGACTTTTTCAGGGAAGACGCCATCACTTGGGTGGAGGTATTGAACTTCGCCATTGGGATAAACACGGTAAATTTTATAGTCCGTGATTCTGAATTTGGTGCGTAATTGTTGACCTCCTAACGCAATGCAGTACTCTTTACGCGCAAGTTCCAGCTTGTTGGGACCTTGCTGCATAATCGCAGTACCACCAGTGGGCATTTCAAATACTTGCTGTTTAGGGCTAGTCCAAGTAATGACGTACTTTTCTTCTCGAAATGCTTTTGTTAATAATCCGCCGGTGCTACCACCGAAAATTGGTGTTTGACCCGAAAGTTCTTCTGCCATAAGTTAACTTCCTTGAGGTTTTTAGGGCATCGTAGCACCGCGATCGCCCTTGTCTCACTACTATGTTAGGAACTGTTACAGTTGGAGCAGAGGGGAAATGATTTGTAGTTTTTATTGGGTGAAATGGTATAAGAGGGAAAAGTAGTATTTTCGGCTCTGCCAAACGCCCCACACTCCGACACTTTCACTAGCCACTCGTCACTAATGACATTTGCTCGTGACGATTTTCACTAATTGGAACTGTAAAGTGAAACTGGCTTCCTCGATCTTTTCCCGCAGATTCTGCCCAAATTTGACCGCCCCAGCTATTGACAATTTGACGACAAATTGCTAGTCCTAAACCTGTGCCACCTGCGGTACGGCGTAGCGCTCCTTCTTCTTGATAAAAGCGGTCAAAGACGACTTCTAAGCGGTTAGGTTCGATACCGCGACCTGTGTCAGCGACGATCACTTCGAGCATTTGGCTGCCATTACAGCGCGCTGCGATCGTAATTTGACCGTCGGCTGGTGTAAATTTACAAGCATTATCCAGGAGTTTGGAAATTACCTCAACGAGCCAATCGCCATCAACTCGCACTAACGGTAATTCTTGAGGAATTTGAATCACAATTTCTGGCAAATCTTCCGTGCTTGTCCGCGTACGCGTGCGGCTAATCGCTAAGCTGATGCACTCTTCTAGCGGTAAAGACTCAAGATGCCATTGGATACGACCACTTTCTAAGTTAGAGAGCGTCAAGAAGTCTTGAATTAACTTGCGCATCCGCTCTGAGTCTGCTAACGCAGTATTAAGCATAACTTGCTGTAGTTCGAGCGGCATATCAGGTTCACTTGCAAGGCTTTCTAAACATACTTGGATCGTTGAAAGCGGCGTGCGTAATTCGTGACCTGTGATCGCGATTAAATTGCTACGAGTACGGTCTAATGCCTCTAGCTGCTGATTGAGATCTTCTAAGTTAGCATAAGCTTCAGCTTGGATTAAGGTAGCACCGATTTGGGTTGCGATCGCTTCTACCAACGCCGTATCATCTTTTTGCCATTGATAAGTCGTCTCACCACAATGATGTAACTCAATTATTCCTAACAATTTGCCTTGATAGAATATCGGCACCACCAACCAAGAGCAAATTGCCCATTGCTCAACAAAAGCTGCTAAAACTTGAGAGGTGCCAATTCGTTGATCGCTGTGAGTATCAGCAACATAAACGCGCTCTTGCTGCCGTACAACTTCTTGAAATAAAGGATTTTGCCTTAAAGGTAGCGTTTTTCCAATGAGCGATGAGACTTCTGCGGAACTCACAAACTCATGGCTAATTGTCGCCGTAGCATCTGTTGATTGCGCGCGATAAATTAAGCAGCGACTCGCATAAACTGCTTTGCCTAACTGCTGTACGGCTACCTTCAAAATTTCTTGTGGATGCAGCGGCTGACCGCTATTGCTACCCCGACGAATCGCCGCAGTAATCGAGTTCACCAAACGTTCTTTGCGCTCTTGTAATGCGATCGAACCGTATGCTTTAAGTAACTTGTATTGACTCGCTTGCAGATACGTGACTAAGCGCTGCACAAAAGGATCTGAATCAACGCGCTGTGATGAGCGTTGTTGCTTCCCGACTACCTTGCGCGTCGATGTTGACGAAGATGCACGACTCGAAAAACGTAACAAACCAAAGTCGCGCTGCGCTTGGTTAATTTTAGTGCGTAATTCCGGTCGATACGTCAAAATCCGTTGTAGCAAAATATCGGCGGCAATATGACTCGCTTCGCGGTCTGATGTCCAAATTCCCTCAAATTGGCGCGCTGGGTCCATGTCAAAACTGACGGGTAATTCAGCTGAATATAGCTCCAGTGCTGGATTTTGTCGTTCGCGGCATACGAGACACGTTGTGTAGTGTTGTGAAATAACGACTAAATGCCATTCATGACGTAACGCATCTTGATAGGGATCAAAAGCTACTGTCTCATATTCTTCTGATGCGTTAGAAAAATCAGTTTCGGCTGCCGCTAAAACATAAACTTGATTGCTTTTTTGCGCGAGTCGGCGGTAACGATTTGCTTCCTGGCGATAAAAACTTTCCCGTTGGAAACTAGCGATGAGCAATGAGTTCTGCGTCATCGCAGCTAGTACTTGATCTTCCATCGCGTGCGACAGCGCCGTTAAAGAAGATTTGAAATAAATTTGAGTTCGCAGTTGAGGCAAGGCTTGCAGTAACTCGCTCACTACCGAAGTCTTAATACTCATGCGGTCTTTCTCTCTCACTGCACCTGAATCTCCCACCGCTCTCTTGTGCCATCATAGCTATCCGCCAACATATTTATTTTCCAATCTCTGTAAGTTTTTGTAGCGGAAGCGTAACCATTCTTGGCTTAAATTAAGAGTTCTCTATCAACTTATCCTACCGAGCTTAGTGCTTGCTGCGTTGCTTACAATCGTGATTTCTTTTGAGAAGTCAGCAAAAAATTTAACTTTCTTCCCTCACTCTGGTTGATCCATCGCCAGACTACTGTCAAAGTGGCATAACTCAAGTTACAATTCTGAAAATTTACATTGTTACTTAAAAAACTTGTACAGGCTGCATCCCTCTAGTGGTATATCTGCATAAAGAAGGTAGTGCTTTGTCAAGTACAAGCAAATTATACTGGCGTTAAGTTTAATGCCAGTTCAGTTAATGATCCTGTTATTGGTGCATACCTAGTAATGAAAATTGCCCAAGTTGCTCCTTTATGGGAGCGCGTTCCGCCCTTTCGCTATGGTGGTATCGAACTCATTGTCAGTTTATTGACTGATGAGTTGGTTCGCCGTGGTCATGAAGTAACTTTGTTTGCCTCTGGTGACTCGATTACAACGGCACATTTAATGTCAGTGCATGAGCAAGCTTTGCGGCTTGATCCAAGTATTCGAGAGCCAGGAATTTATGAACAACTGATGTTGTCTGACGTTTATAGCTCGGCGCATCACTTTGATATCATTCATTCACACGTAGGCTGTGCAGCGCTGCCGTATACTCATTTTGTCAAAACGCCGACTGTACACACAATGCACGGTATCTTTACGCCTGACAATGAAAAAATGTTTCGGCGATTTGCTTGGCAACCGTACATTAGTATCAGTGAGGCACAACGCGAACCTCGCTTAGGTTTAAACTACATTCACACGGTTTATAACGGCATTGATACCGCTGCTTATCCCTTTCAACCTACACCCACACAACCCGCATATCTTGCGTTTGTCGGCAGACTTTCGCCAGAAAAAGGACCACTGCAAGCGATTCAAATTGCGCGTGCCGCTGGTTTACCGTTAAAAATGGCGGGCAAGATTGATGCTGTTGACCGCGATTTTTATCAGGAAAAAATAGAATCAGAAATTGATGGCGAGCAGATTCAGTATTTAGGTGAGGTTTCCCACGAACAGAAAGTAGAATTGCTACGTGGAGCTACCGTAACGCTATTTCCGATCACCTGGCGCGAACCTTTTGGCTTGGTAATGATCGAGTCTATGGCAACAGGGACGCCAGTCATTGGTATGGGACTTGGTTCGGTACCTGAAGTGATCGCGCATGGAAAAACTGGCTTCGTCTGCCACTCTATGGAAAAAATGATTGAGGCGATTCCAGCGGCAATGAAACTCGATCGCCAAACTTGCCGCGATTATGTTGTCAACCACTTTAGCGTTCAGTCCATGACGGATGAGTACGAAAAAGCGTTTCAAATGGTATTGTCTTGACAATCGCAGCGCGCTAGCCAAAATGTAATTTATTAAAGTCAAAAGTCAATAATACTAACAATGACTTTTGACTCCGTGCTTACGGTCAAATAAATTTGACGCAATATCAGATGAAATTATGAAATATGTTTACAAGAGTTTATAAATATCTGTTACATTTTAGAAATTGAGTAAAGTTGAAAACTCAACAAATCCTCAATTACTTTAGCAATTGCTAGCATTAACTCTGCAAAAGCGAGACATAGTAATATGAACTAATATATTAAGTTTTTATTCTATTGTTCTCAAATATCAGGTTTAATACTTATCTTTGTCGGAAATCGTGTGAGGATTGCTCAACGCGGTTGTTTGGCAGGTCAGACACTGTGAAGGCAAGTAATAGCGCGAGAAGTATACATCATCATTGTGAAAGCGGAAATATTTGGCATGACACCAGATACGCTGATGACAACCGATAGACTCGATCTGGACGGAAGAATTTTTGTTCCAGCACACCAGTTACCTATTCCTGAGTGGCCTTGTGTATTAAGTGAACGACCGCAACCAACGCTTACAGTCAAAGATGACGATTTATTTCTAGTTACTGATACGCTCGGAAATATTTCTGGCTGTGTGGGTGTCGTTGATGAGCAAAAAGCTAGTATGGGGCTATTTTGCAACGATACTCGCTTTCTCAGTCGGTTAGAGATGCAAATCGAAGGGCGATCGCCTGTTCTTCTCAGCAGCACCGCTGATAAAGGCTTTTTGCTTTCCATCTTGTGTACTAATCCGACAATTGAAGACCGTCTAAACGCTGATGCACTAGGAATTCGCCGCGAAATTGCGCTGGGAGGCGCACTGTTTGAAGAAATCGAAATCACAAATTACAGTACCAGTTCGGTAAGCTTTGAACTGAGTCTCAGCTTTGACGCTGATTTTATTGATTTATTTGAAATTCGGGGGTTTCGGCGGGAAAAACGCGGTCAATTGCTACGTCTGGCGCTACCGGTTAGCGATCGCGACTTTGAAGCCTCGCGTGACGGTGCGGCTGCTTACCGTTTGAGTCAACAAGAAGAACTGACTTTAGCGTATCAAGGCTTAGATGGGCTGTTGATGGAATCGCGCATTCAGTTCCAGCATCTCAAGCCAAAGTTTTTCAAAGGTTACACTGCGGTTTGGCAGATGGAATTAGCTTCGCATCAAACGCAGAAGATCGGCTATCGGCTACAAATGCTTACCCATCACCAACCAGCTTCTACAGTCAGCGCGCCGACAACGCTAGTGCAGGCAAAAGCGGCTGAATTATTAGAAGAGCAAAATTGGCGACAACACATTACGCAAATTCGGTCGGACAAAGTTATTTTTAACCGTACCATCGAACGCGCAGAACAAGATCTATATCTCTTACGACAGTCAATCGGAAAAGATTTTGGTACGTGCAAAGTTGTTTCAGCTGGAGTTCCTTGGTTTTCGGCATTATTTGGGCGTGACTCGCTGATTACAGCGTCTCAAACATTGATGTTGAATCCAGCGATCGCCCGCGAAACACTCGTAATTCTCGCAGCTTACCAAGGTAAAATAGAAGACGAGTGGCGCGAAGAAGAACCAGGTAAGATTTTGCACGAGCTACGTATGGGCGAAATGGCACGCTGCCAAGAAGTTCCTCATACACCGTACTACGGCACAATCGATGCAACTCCTTTGTGGTTGATGCTCTACGCAGAATACTACGCTTGGACGCACGACAATGAAACGCTAGAGCAACTGTGGTCGAATGCGCTAGCCGCGATGGAGTGGATCGACCGCAATTGTCAAAAAACCGGATACCTCAGCTACTTCCGAACTTCCCGACGCGGTTTAGTTAACCAAGGCTGGAAAGATTCGGGTGACTGTATTGTAGACCGTCATGGACACTTAGCAACCGGACCAATTGCCCTTTGCGAAGTGCAAGCTTATGTTTATGCAGCAAAAGTCCGCTTGGCAGAAATTGCCCGCATGAAAAAGCGGATCGACTTAGCAGATCGCTGGCAAGAAGATGCAAATCGCTTGAAAGAGCGATTTAACCGTGACTTTTGGATGGTTGATCAAGATTTCTGTGCTTTAGCTTTAGACGGCGAAGGCAAGCAAGTTGACAGTATTACATCTAATCCTGGTCATTGTCTGCACCTGGGAATTCTCACCCCTGAAAAAGCGTATAGCGTAGCCGAACGCTTACGCGCACCGGATATGTTTAATGGATGGGGCATTCGCACTTTGAGCAGTTTGTCGCCAGCCTATAATCCGATGGGGTATCACATCGGTTCAGTTTGGCCGCATGATAATTCGATGATTGCGATGGGCGTGCGATCGCTCGGATTAATCGATCAAGCGCTCGAACTTTCTCAAAGTATTCTTGAGATGACCCAACGTCAACCGTATCAACGTCCACCTGAACTGTTTTGCGGCTACGAACGCACAAACGATAACGATCCCGTACAGTATCCAGTCGCGTGTTCGCCGCAGGCTTGGGCAACAGGTAGTATTTTTCAGTTACTACAAATGATGGTCAACCTTGTTCCTGATGCTAAAAACAATTGCTTACGGATCATTGACCCTGCTTTACCCGAATCGATTAATACTTTATCAATACACAATTTGCGCGTTGGTCCTACTTTACTCGATTTAGAATTTGAGCGATCGGGCAATACAACTGCGTGTCGCGTCGCTAAGAAACGCGGTAATTTGCGAGTTGTGATTGAAGCTTAAGTAACCTGAGTACGGGATAAGGAAAGGGACAGGTAGTAAGCTGAAAATAACGACAAATCGAGCAACCTGCCCTATGATTAGTTTAGATGTTTTGTTTTGCCACGTAGATGATTTTTGTCAAGCATTTGAAGCTCAATGGCATAAACAGCAATTAAAACACGGAGGGATAAAGCGTATTCGTGCAACTCGTTTATGTTTGAGTGAAATCATCACGATTGTGATTGCGTTCCATCAACTAATACCGGCGAGGAAACCTCGCCGCCCGTTGATATATCAAAATCACTCGCGAAATTTCAAGCATTTTTAGTTGAATCAGGTCAAACAGCAATGGAGTTGCGCATTTCCTGGGTTACCGAGTGAGCAACGATTTGTTGAATGGATAGCATCAACCTTGATACCGTAGTGCGCGCCACTTGCTACAAGTCGGCAAAGCCGCCCAACGCAGTGGCTTGTCTATCTGAAGCATTGTTTTGGCACTTGTACGGGTATCAGTTTTATCGATTCCAC
Source organism: Gloeocapsa sp. PCC 7428 (assembly GCF_000317555.1). Classification (GTDB taxonomy): domain Bacteria; phylum Cyanobacteriota; class Cyanobacteriia; order Cyanobacteriales; family Chroococcidiopsidaceae; genus Chroogloeocystis. The sequence continues at coordinate 601,498 of NC_019745.1, read as the reverse complement.
AAGCTTAAAAGTTTGCCAGAATCGTCGGATTTCTAATCATCAGGTGTTTAAAGGTTTAGCCGCCCGTGGCAAAACTTCTGTAGATTGGTTTTTTGGTTTCAAACTTCATCTGGTCGTCAGCTAATGTTGCGGCGGTGTCCTTTGCAACCGCTGCCATGTCAATGCGTTTGGGCAACTCTTAAATGTGACTGTGAGTGCAGGTAATATTGATGACCGTCAACCCGTGCCTGATTTACGAGCGTGGTCTATTTGGCAAAATCTTTGCTGATAGAGGTGATGTCTCTCAAAAACTGACTTCTCGACTGTTTGAGGACACTGCGGTGGCGGGGAGACCGCGCTTAAAGCAAGTGTCCGGTAAAGATTTTGGGATTGAATTTTTTGCTAAACCTCGTCGCAACATGAACAATCAGCTTATGCGTCTTCATGACAAGCTTTTGTCGCGTCAACGCTGCCTTATTGAAACCATTAACGACCAACTCAAGAATATTTCTCACAATTGTTCATTCAAGGCATCGAAGCCCCGTTAATTTTTGCGTTAACGTTCTTTGCGGCTTAATCGCTTATTGTCATCAACCTCAGAAACCTAGCCTTCAACTTGAATGGCTTTTACCTTCATATGTTTAACCCGAACTCAGGTTTTTTAGCGTTAGTGATTGAGTTAATTACAGGACGCGGGTTACTACATTTTGTCGGAATTCTATAAGACTTTGTGTTGTATTACCAACATTCTCGATAATCTGCGATAAATTGCTGCATCCGAATCGGTTTACGATGTAAAATCTGCTCGACATCTTTAGTAACTGTTGCTGCAAGTCCTAACCGCGCTGTTGTGTAGATGGCAATCATGACAGCAATAAACGGAAGGGTTAAACCTCGTTGAGACATTCTGATAAAAAATTGGAGAATAGACGGGTTAGTATAAACGACTGGCTTGCCAAGGATCTGCGTAAAAAGATCCGCGACTTGATAGTAGTCTAGTGCCTCATCTCCAGTTAGTGCATACGCTTGGTTTTCGTGCCCAGATTCAGTTAATGCTTTTACCGCGACAGCGGCGATATCGCGCACATCAATAAAGCTTGTCTTACCTTTACCTGCGGGAATGAAGATCTCGTGATGCTTGATGTCCTCTTGGTGCGTTGTGCTGAGGTTTTGCATAAAGAAACTAGCACGCAAAAATGTGTAGGATATGCCGACTGATTTGATATATGACTCAATCTTTGCGTGAGGAATAATCGGGTTATTCTCTGCGCCTAGCAAAGATAAAAAGACGATATGTTGTACACCGGCTGCTACCGCTGCATCAATTACAGGATGAATATAGCGTTTGACTTGGGCGATCGCTGGAGGGCGTACCAGAAAAAGTTTGCTGACACCTTGTAATGCAGCACTAAATGTGTTGTACTGCTGAAAGTCAAAAACGACGTACTCGACTTGAGGAGTTAACGCATCATCGATATTTTTTAAGTTCCGTACCGCAGCTTTAATGTGATACCCTTCATCATAGAGTAAGCGCACAACTTCACGACCGACATTACCCGTTGCGCCTGTGACTAAAATTTGACGATTCATTGTTGTTTGTACCAGCGGTGTAGATTTCTCATACTACGCACTGCTATCAATAACAATATAAGAGCCACCAAGCCTCCAACTTGAGGTGCATTCACTGCTAAGAAGATGAGGAGAATACACAAAGCATCTTGCACAAAAGCAACCCAAAAAGGAAAACCGCGTAGGCGATAAAACCAACCAGCTTGTACAAGTTGTAGAACAAAGGCAAATAACGCGCCAACAACACCAAGTAACCAACTGGGAAGCGTCGTGCCAACTGTTACACTCATACTTAAGATTGCACCAGCAATCGGACTCAATACGAGTTGAACTAATTGTAAAAACCGCTGACTTAACCGTTGTTTGCTACCGACTAGTTCCAATAAGGAACCACTAATCAATAGACTCGCGATCGCAACGGAAGGAACATAAGCGAGTAGTGGTAAGCCTAAGGAAAAATCATCATGCAAGATACCCACAATAAATAAGGGTACGGCAATACGCATACTAGCTGCCGCCGCCGCAGATAGTGCGGCTAAAAGTTCAAGCATGAGGATAAACGCAAGTGGTAATTGGTAACTGGTAATTGGTTATTAAATAGCGATGTAGCTGTTAGCGATTAGCGTCTATGTAGCTAAATACCAAGTGCTAAAGGCTTTTCTATTACCTATGACCTATAATCATGCCCGCTGGCTTAAATATCAAGCCGTTGATAAATTTGCTCTAGGTGTTTCAAATGTTGCTGAGGATCGAAGCATTTTTCGATTTCTTCTGGAGATAGCAACTGAGTTACCCGCGCATCATTGACAATTAAGTTATGAAAGTCGCCTTGCGGTTGATTCCAGGCTTGATGCGCGCACGATTGAACAACAGCATAAGCCTCTTCGCGACTCATACCCTTGTCTACAAGTGCGAGTAGAACTTTCTGACTAAAAATGACTCCGCCATAGCAATTCATATTCCGTTCCATGTTTTGCGGATAGACGAGGAGGTTTTGCACTAAGTCCGTAATTTCCTTCAGCATAAAATGCGTCAAAATGCAAGCATCTGGTAAAATCACTCGTTCTACTGAGCTATGTGAAATATCGCGTTCGTGCCATAGTGCGACATTTTCTATTGCTGCGACAGCATGAGAGCGAATTATCCTTGCCATTCCGGTTAAACGTTCAGAACGAATTGGATTGCGCTTGTGTGGCATTGCTGATGAGCCTTTTTGCCCTTTAGCGAAGAATTCTTCAACTTCTAAAACGTCTGTGCGCTGGAGGTTGCGAATTTCTACGGCGAAGCGTTCGATTGACGCGGCTAGTAGGGCTAATTGTTGAACGTAATCAGCGTGAATATCGCGAGAAATCACTTGTGTTGATGCGGTGTCGGGTTTTAAGCCGAGTTTTTCACAGGCGATCGCTTCTACTTGCGGGTCAATATTAGCGTATGTGCCGACAGCACCCGAAATTTTTCCTACCGCAATATCTTGGCGTAACCGCATCAGGCGTTGTTGATGGCGGATAACTTCTGCAAGCCAGCCTGCGAGTTTAAACCCGAAAGTAATTGGTTCGGCATGAATGCCGTGCGATCGCCCTACCATAACGGTATAACGATGTTTTTGCGCTTGGGTACGAATCGCGCCGATTAAATCTTGCACGCGCTGCAAAATCACGTCAAGACTCGCCACAAGTTGAAGTGCTAAAGCCGTATCTAAGACATCCGAACTTGTTAAGCCTAGATGAATATAGCGTCCTGCATCACCTACATACTCGTTGACATTTGTCAAGAAAGCAATCACATCGTGGCGGACTTCCGCTTCAATTTCTAAAACGCGCTGCGGGTCAAAATTTGCCTTGGCTTTAATTTCTGCTACTGCATCGGTTGGGATATAACCAAGTTCCGCTTGTGCTTCACAAACAGCAATTTCTACCTGTAACCAAGTCTCTAACTTATATGTTTCCGTCCACAATTTGCCCATTTCGGGCAGAGTATAACGCTCGATCACGTGTCCGCCACAATAAATACAACCGTCATATTTTACCGTTTAAATCGCAAACCTTGTCGGCTAATGTCGTGTCTAATACTGAGGTGCGATCGCCTTTGATATGTCTAATACCATGTCACTTTGAATTTACTACAAATAGGCAGCAGAGGGGCAGAGGAGAAATGATTTGTAGTTTTTATTTGGTGAAATGGTATAACTAAACAAATGAGTCAAGAGGTTTAAACAAGCTCAGCGAAAGCTTTTAAAAAAGCAATTAGCTGTTAGCTATCCGCTATAAGTATAGAAAAAAGCCTCCGGTGAAGGAGGCGGTGTTTTCGCAGTTAAACTTTTAAAGGGTTAGCAATTTAGCCAATCAAACCTCGAATTCCAACAACAGCGATCGCACCAGCGATTGCAGAAGCAGCTAACGAAGTCGCAGCGGCGCTAAACAACCACCAAGCAGCACTTGCAGCAGCTTTCTTGGTGGCTTCGGCTTGCTTTTGGGCTTGCTCTTTCACCAAGACTAAACGACGTTGAACTTCTTCTTGAACCGCTTGCGCTCTTTGAATCACACTATTGCGGGCTTCTTCAACTTGAGCGATAATGCGATTTGCATCCGCTTCTGAGATATCCTCGCGGGAACTCAAAACGGAAACTAATGTTTCGCGGTCAAATTGACTCAAGCGATTTTGTAGTGCTTCAAATCCTGCTTGAGGATCGTCAAACACTTTTTGGAAGTCGGCTTTGATACCTTCGTAATTGAGTTCAGGGCGTTCTAGCGAATTGAGATAATCCCGAATTTTACCAAAAGCCCCATCAATCGTAGATTGCACCGTTTGTTGAACTTTTTGCACTTGCTCAACAAGTTGATTTCGGACAGACTCTACTTGATCTACAATTCGGTTTGCTTCTTCTTCGGAAATGTCTTCGCGTTGAGCCAACAAAGCAACGAGTGTTTCTCGGTCAAATTGCTGTAAGCGATCGCCAATATTGCCTAAACCTGCACGCGGATCGTTGAGCAATACTTGTAAATCGCGTTTGATTCCTTCAGGATTAAGTTCTTCTTTGTTAGTATTTTTGAGGTAGCTTTCTAAACTCGCCCCAAAATCTTGCGCTTGCTTTTGCGCGCGGGTTGCCAAACGACGCGGTGCTTTGACAATATTACTGATACTTGCTTGCACCTGGTCAATTGCTTGATTAACTTGTTCTTCGCTCAAGTCTTCGCGTTGACTGAGTAATTTAACCAACGTTTCCCGATCGACTTGTGCTAGGCGATCGCGTAACGCTAAAGCGCCTTCTCTTGGATCGTCAAGTAATTTTGTCAAATCACGCTGGATACCTTCAGGGTCAAGTTCCTCTAAATTGGTATTGCGTAAGTATTCAGCAAGTTTTGCGGTTGTTTGCTCGTACTGTTCTTTTGCTTTATCTGCTGCTTTTTGCGGTGCTTGCAGAATGCTCTTGCGTGCTGACTCGATTTGATCGATAGTTTGATTGATTTGTTCTTCGCTCAAGTCGCCGCGTTGCGACAGCAATTGTACAAGTGTATCGCGGTCAAACTGTGACAACCTCGATCTTAAAGCACTGAATCCTGCTTGTGGATCTTCTACAAGTTTTTGGAAATCGCGTTTGATGCCATCAGGATTTAATTCTTCCTTGTTGGTATTGCGCAGATAATCTTCAACTTTTTGCCGTACTTCGTCAGCTTTAGCTTGCGCTTGTTCTTGGGCTTCTTTCGCCCGATTGAGAACCGAGTCACGGGTGCTTTCGAGTTGACCGACAAGATTATTTGCTTCTTCCTCGCTGATATCGTCGCGTTGTTTGAGCAGTTGAACTAAGGTGTCGCGGTCAAATTGTGATAAGCGATCGCTTAAAGCCTCAAAGCCTGCTTCGGGATCTTCCAACAGTGTCTTAAACTCTTGTTCGATTGCTTCTGGGTTGAGTTCTTCTTTACCTGTAGAACGTAAGTAATTTTCTACGCGCGATCGCAGATCTTGTGATTGTTCTTGTGACTCGGTTTGTTGGACTGTACTGAGTACTTCTTGACGAATACTTTCTAGCTGCTCAGCAATATCATTAATTTGAGATTCGAGCAAATCTCCGCGTTGTTGCAGCTTTTGTACAACATAATCGCGGTCAATTTGTTCTAATTCACGGCGGACTTTTCCTGGTGCAGCTTCTGGATCGTAAATAACATCTTTGAATTCTTGTTTAATTGTTTCGCGGTTTAGATGCCAAGCATAAGAATTCAATAGGTAGTTGTCTAAATCATTACGAATTGCACTAAATGCTGCTTGCGGTTTCTCTGCAACTTGAGTACCAACTTCTTTGGCTTTCTCGGTTGCTTTCTCGGTTGTTTGACCAATAACTTTTTGTAATTGCGCTGAAATTTTTTCGATATCTAAATCTGAAAGATCGGTGCGCGTTAGCAGTGCGCCGACTAAGGCTTCTACACCAAGCTGCATGGTTCTACCCATGACACCGCTTTGTTCTTTTTGCGGTTGCTCAGATTTCTGGTCTGAACCGACAAGTTGTTGTAGCGTATTCCCTAGGTCGCTCGAACGTAGTTGTTCTGCTGTCGCGTTTTGCAAGAATTTGAGCAGTTGAGCTTGAGGATTAGCCCCTTGCTGACCTACAGTATTTTTCCAAACACCTTCTAGTTGATCGGCGATCGCATTAATGTCTTGTTTTGACAAGTCTGTGCGACTGCTTACTAAATCTACAAAAGTTTGACGGTCAATATTTTGAAGTAAATCGCTGTCAACGATTGATTGTAAATCTGAATCTTGAAGGATCTTTTGAAACTGATTGCCAATTTCTTTGACATCCAACTGCGGTAACTGCAAATTAGCCAAAGAACTTTGCAATGTGTTTTGAATCGCACTAGGGTCAAATCCCGAAGTTAATTCTCGGCGGACTGCGGCTGTAATTTCTTCTGCGGTCGATACTGCTTGATTTCTAGCAGCATTAGCACCAATAGCAGTTGCTGCGGTTCCCATAATTCCTTGCAAACCGGAAGTCGCTGTACTCACGACTGAACCGATCAAAGAACCAACTGCTGTAGAACCAAGCCAAACGAGTAGTGAAAAGAATGTTGCCCAGATCACTACGCCAATAATTGCGCCGAGTGCAGAACTTTCAACTAGGCTCAACTTAACTGCAAGGAAACAGGCAACAAATAGCGCAACAGTGACTGTAACTAAAGTCCAAAGTCCTACTGCACCTCCTATTTTACGCATCCCGCCTGAGTCTGATTCGTCTGAGTCTGTACCTCCTCCCAAAGAAGAAATTCCAAACGCTACAGAAAAGTTTGTGAGTAGCAGTTGAAATGCAAATGCCATAACGACACCTGCTACTAATGCAACTAAAAATTGCGGGCCAGAAAACATAACAGACGCTTCTTCTGGAGTTAGGATTTCCTCTGTTACTATAGGTATTTGTGCTAACCCGAATTGAGCTATTTCCCTTCCAATTGCGATCGCTGCACCTTGAAGCATAATATTTACCTCATCAAAAGTTCGACGCACCCAATCATTTAGATATTGCGTCTTTAGCATAGTATTAGTATGCAGATTTATAGATTGCCAAAGTTGCGTAGTGAAATCATCTCTCTGAAGTTTGACAATATAAAATTTATGTCTACAAACTTAGATAGAATTACAGAGCGCGAGGTTTATTAGTAAATCATTTAACTTAAGATATTTTGTCAAAAAAACTTGGAGCTTTGACGAAAAAAACATCTTAGTATTAGTAAGTGAAACTTGTAAGAAAACTAACTATTAAGTGCCTGTTTATTATTTTAATTATTTAGAAAGTTCTGTTATCTAAGTAAGTGGGTGAAAATAAACGTACTTGAATTGGTCATTGGTAACTGGTAATTCAATAGCTATTAGCCGTTTTCTGCTTGCCAAACGCTAATTGCTATGCCCTAAAAGCTTTTCGTCGATTACCGATTACCGACCTCAACAAGTGTAATACTTAATTATGTCCACCTACTTAATTAATAATATGACTGCAATTTTAAATTTTAATTAACTCTAAGTAAAATCAAGATATATTATTGCAATGGTCAATCGCAAAACCATTGTCTTGTAAAGTTGGCTTGAAGCAGAAAACCTCTGCAAGCAACTTTTCGCTACTTCAATTACGAGATAGTACTTTACTGCTGTTTTAATCTCAGCAGAGGTCGCGCGATCGCGTCTTTTGCCGTACTGCGTTCTAGTTCAATTGTAGGGTAGTTAACCATAAGCGAATAGCGATTTACTAAACACTTATGGTTGGTTGACTGGTGGTTTCTACTTATTTACAAGCGTCGGTACGTACTTAAAAAGTGTCGTGGTTAGCGATCGCATTTTTAATTTTATCCAAGACATCATCCACGCTCATCACGCCTAACTCTCCCGCAGCGCGCGTCCGAATACTCAGGCTATTTGCTTCAACTTCCTTCGCGCCTACAACCGCCATGACAGGAATTTTTTCTTTTTCAGCATTGCGAATCAGTTTACCAAGACGCTCATTACTTTTATCGGCTTCCGCACGAATACCCGCAGCGCGCATTTTGGCTGCGACAGCGATCGCGAAGTCGCGTTGTGCTTCACCAACGGGTAACAACCGCACTTGTACTGGCGCTAACCATAGCGGAAAATCTCCCGCATACTCTTCAATCAAAATTCCGATTAATCGTTCCAACGAACCGAAAGGCGCGCGGTGAATCATAACTGGGCGCTTGCGCGTACCATCCTCAGCGACGTACTCTAGATCAAAGCGCTCTGGTAAATTGTAATCGACTTGTACTGTACCAAGTTGCCACTCGCGGTCTAGCGCGTCTTTGACAATAAAATCAAGCTTAGGACCGTAAAACGCGGCTTCTCCGATACCTTCAAAGTGATCCATTCCTAAGGTTTCTACTGCGCGGCGGATGGCATTTTCAGCTTTGTTCCACGCGTCATCAGAACCAATGTACTTATCTGAAGTTGGATCGCGAAAACTCAGTCGGGCTTTAAAGTTTTGGTCGAGTCGTAGACTCTTAATCACAGACAAAATTAAATCAACAACATTGAGAAATTCGCTATCTAACTGTTCGGGTGTGACAAACAAGTGCGCATCGTCTTGCGTAAAGCCCCGTACTCGCGTTAGTCCTCCAAGTTCGCCTGATTGCTCGTAACGATATACCGTACCAAATTCTGCTAAACGAAACGGTAATTCGCGGTACGAACGTAACTCACTCTTATAAATTTGGATGTGGAAGGGACAGTTCATTGCTTTTAACACAAAGCCTTCTTCTTCCTTCTCACCCATCATCGGGAACAAGTCATCTTTATACTTTTGCCAGTGACCTGATATTTTGAACAATTCCACCCGTCCAATGTGTGGGGTAACAACAGGCTGATAGCCTCGGTTCACTTGTTCTTGCTTGAGGAAGTCTTCTAAAACACTACGTAGGATTGTTCCTTTGGGCGTCCACAATGGTAAACCAGGACCAACGTCATCGCTAAAAACAAAGAGTCCTAATTCTTTCCCTAGCTTGCGGTGATCGCGTCTTAGCGCTTCTTCTTTGCGACGTTTATACTCAGCAAGTTGTTCTGGCGTTTCCCATGCTGTAGCATAAATACGTTGTAACTGTGCTTTAGTTTCATCACCACGCCAGTACGCCCCAGCAACACTTTCTAATTCAATTGCTTTGGGGTTAAGTTCACTTGTATTCTCAACGTGAGGACCTGCGCACAAATCCCACCACTCATCTCCTAGGTGATAAATTGTAATCGGTTCTTGCTGAATATCCTCAAGAATTTCTAATTTATAAGGCTCGTTAATTGCTTTAATTCTACGTTCGGCTTCTTCGCGGCTGACTTCTTCGCGAATGACGGGCAATTTACGATTGATAATTTTCGCCATCTCTTTTTGAATGGCTTTTAAATCTTTTTCGGTAAATGATTCTGGATTGTCAAAGTCGTAATAAAATCCATTTTCAATCCAAGGACCGATCGTCACTTGCGCTTTAGGAAACAACTTCTGCACTGCCATCGCCATGACATGAGACGCAGTATGACGAATTTTTTTCAAAGTCTCCGATTCACTGGTACGCGGCAATTGAACCTTAGGCTGCTGCTGTGCGGGAGATTGAGGGGCAGACATTTGTTGAACCATTGGCGGTAAGTAAATTAAGCGATCGCAATTATCACTGCTTCTATCTTATCGGTACTTTCCATCAACTCGCAGCAATTCGGGAATTAGGGTTTAGCAAGCTGGGGTTGTTGGGTAATAGGGTAGGTAAGAGAGAACAATAGCATTTTCGTCTCTCCCACTAGCCACTCATTCCTCAAAATTACATCTCTTGGCGTAATGTGAACAATTGTAAATAAAGTTAAGATTAAGAAATAGGAGAGTAATTTAAGGTTTGCTTTATGCTTAACTCCAATCTACCGGAGCCTGAATTGCTCAAAACGATATTGCAGCCCCTGCTTGAGGATTTTCAGTATTGGTTTGAGCGATCGCGCCATCTTCTAGAAACCGAACAAATCGCTTTTCTGGATCAGCAGCAGCAGTTTGACTTGCTTGAGCGCGTGAAGCAAGCACAGCAGGAGGTCAATTCAGCCCAAATGTTGTTTCAAGTCACAGGGGGACAAGTAGGTATCGATATGGCAGCAATAATGCCTTGGCATCATTTGCTGACAGAATGTTGGAAAGTCGGAATGCGGTTTCGCGCAGAGCGATCGCATCAAAATGAAGGAATATAAAATAAGCTTTAGAATTTCTGAGATACTCATTTAAATAACGGTTGATCGGCTAAAATGCTTCCCTGCACAATCAACCCTCTAGACAATCAAACCAATAATAAATCCGCTGGCTGCCTTGGAGAATAATGCAATGTTACACCTGCTTTACATTTTAGCTTTTACAATTCTTGCCTTAATTGCCGTCAGTAATTTAATTCGCAATCTACTGATGTTTAGTCGGGAACGCGACAAAGCTTATTCAGTGCGATCGCCGCAAAACGGTCAAAGCAGCTATTCAGCTTTTGCCGGAACGTCGCGATCTGTACCACACCCAGAATTACTAGACACTTCAGGAAATATCATCAAAGATCCGCTTTTAGTCATTCGTTCGATTAGCGTTGAAGACGCGCGTCAACAACTTGACGCCCTCTATGACTCCTCTCCTGGATACAAAGGAGAAAATCAAGAAGAGGTATAACTAAAGCTATCAAAACCGACCTTCCTACGTTTTTATAGCATTGATTCTCAATGAGTCCTAGTCCACGCAGGTGGACTTTGTCTGATTAGCCGCGACTAAAGTCGCTAGGCTATCGACCAGTAATGATATTAAACCAATAAAATTCAGTGTTCCGATTTCCAGAAAAATTTCTTTGGGGTGTTGCCACTTCTGCTTATCAAATCGAAGGCGCATGGAATGAGGATGGTAAAGGACAAAGTATCTGGGATACTTTCACACACCGCCCTTACACCATACATAACAACCAAAACGGCGATATAGCCTGTAACCACTATCATCAAATGCCAGAAGATGTAGCGTTGATGAAAGAATTAGGAATACAGACGTATCGCTTTTCAATTTCTTGGTCGCGCGTATTACCGCAAGGTACAGGTGAAATCAATCACAAGGGACTTGACTTTTACGACGAACTTGTCGATAAATTATTAGCAGCAGAAATCATCCCTAACGCTACGCTATTTCATTGGGACTTACCGCAAGTATTACAAGATCGCGGTGGTTGGAACAATCGCGATAGTGTTGAATGGTTTGCTGAGTACGCACAAGTCATGTTTGCGCGCTTAGGCGATCGCGTGCCATTATGGTCTACGCACAACGAACCTTGGTCACACGCATTTCAAGGATATAGCTTCGCAAATCATGCCCCAGGAATTGCTAGTGCAGCGGTTGCTTATCAAACTGTGCATCACCTCTTGTTATCGCACGGCAAAGCTGTACAAAGCTTTCGTCAAGGAGGCTACAATGGGGAAATTGGCATTGTTTTAAGTTTTCGCCATTACTTAAGCGCCAGCGACAGTGAAAGCGATCGCGCAGCGTGTCAACGCGCATATGACGACAAAGTGTCGATGTTCCTGCAACCGTTGTTTCGCGGATATTATCCAGAACAACTGATCAATTGGTTAGGCACGCAAGCCCCGCAAATCCAAGATGGTGATTTGGACTTGATTCAGCAACCTATTGATTATTTAGGTGTCAATTACTACTACACCTTATCGATATCTTTTGCATCCAGTGGCGGCTTACTCAAGCTGAAATCCGCACCTTTTTCGGCACCAGGCTGGGGTCATACCGAAATGGGTTGGGGTGTCAATCCCGAAGGATTAAAAGCGGTATTGCTTGATATTCAAGAAAACTACGGCAATCCCAAGATGTATATTACTGAAAATGGCTGTGCGCTGCAAGATCAACCGGATGCCACAGGGTTTGTTGCTGATTGGGGACGCGTTAATTATTTAAGAGATCACTTCCGTGCCATCCATGAAGCAATTCAAATAGGTGCAAATATTCAAGGTTATTATCTGTGGAGTTTTCTAGATAACTTTGAATGGTCGCACGGTTATAGACCGCGTTTTGGTATTATACACGTCAACTTTGATACGTGTCAGCGAATTCCGAAACAAAGTGCGTATTGGTATCAGCAGGCGATCGCCCGAAATGGTATCGAGTAACGCTTAAGCGTGTAGATAACTTTGAATAATTTCAACCGCCCGTTTTACTCCATCTTCAGCACAAATGCGATCGCTTAACACACGGGCGCGATCAATCATGATTTTATTGTCAATAACGTCGTGAATTGCCGCAATTAACTTATCTTGTGTCAGTTCTTGTTGTCGAATCGGCAAGGTTCCCACGCCTAAATCTGCAACACGCTGTCCCCAAAACGGTTGATCGACACCAAAAGGAATAACAACCGAAGGAACACCTGCACGTAAAGCTGCGGCAGTTGTTCCCGCACCACCATGATGAACAACAGCACGACACAACGGAAACAACCAATCATGAGGAACGCTGCTCGTCATCAAAAATACATTATCCGGTAAGTCAACATTTTGTAAACCGCCCCAATGAGAAAACAAGATACCGCGCTGTTTTGTCTGCACCAAACTATCTAGCACTAAATTTATTACCGTTTCTGAATTTCGTTCGCTCATGCTACCGAAACCAATGTAAATTGGCGGCATTCCTGAATTAATAAAATTAACTAAATCAGTTGGTGGTTTCCATTCTGGCAAGTGTTCCAAAAACCAATAGCCAGTGACATAAGCCCAGTCTGACCAATCTTTCGGCTTGGGAATAACAGTCGGGCTAAAACAATGAAGAATCGGTATTTGCTGCTGTTGTAATCGAGAGTAAAGACCCGCGAAAGGTACAGGTGATAAGCCTAAATCTTGTCGCCAGCGATTGATTTTTTGTCGCACCGATTGCCAACGCAATTGTTCGTGAACGACATACGTTAACCAGTTGTAAGTGCCACCAAAGTTAGCAGAACTTGTGTAAAGTGGGTGAGGAAATGCCCGCGTGCGAGTTAAGGGATTTGTAAACGCCGCAAAGCAGGGTATGTTTAACTTTTCAGCGATGTGATAGCCAGGTAAGGCGACTTGAGAATACATAATTGCTTGAGTACCTTGACAGCAATTCCAGCAATCTTCTAGAAGTTGTTCTAAGTTATCGCTAAAAATTCGCCAATAATCAACATTTTTTGCCAAAGCTTGGATGTATTCTTGAGGATTAGCGCCGACTGCGGCAAACTCGATTCCGTAACTGCCTACGAATTCTGCAAATCGCGCATAAGATGCAAGTTGCACTTGATGACCAGCAGCTTGTAAACCTAGCCCCAATGCTATGTAGGGCTGCACATCACCTCGACTACCAATCGCTAAGATTGTAATTCGCATACTGTTTTTCGGTCATCTTGGATTAAAAATAGGCATATTCATTCTTGATGAAAAGAATTAGCGCGCAAATCTAACGAGAGATAGAGGAAAACCTGTTGATATTCGTGTTTCCTCATGATTATGGTCTACGTTAAGACTTGTATGAAACATTTACAATTTTCTCAATTTATCTTGAACTGATATCTTTTGCTGAATATCTAGTTATACAGAGTATTTGACAATATTTGTCGCCTATCTAAAGGGGGAGGCGTTATTATGGTTCTTCAGCTAAACATAAATAATTGTAAAGAAATTCTCATGATTCACCCACGCCACGAGGAGAAATAATGCAGGGAATTCGGGTTGCTAATGCCCCTTGTTCTTGGGGTGATTTGGGAGTGCAAGGGCTTGAGGGTGAAAGTATTGGTTATCAACAAATGTTAGATGAGCTAGTGGAAACTGGCTATATCGGTACTGATTTGGGTGACTGGGGATATATGCCTACAGATCCAGAGAAATTAAGAACTGAACTTGAGCGCCGCAATCTTACGATCGTAAGTGGCTACGTACCTGTAGCATTAAAAAATCCAGAATCGCATCGACAAGCTGAAGCACAAGCCCTCAAAATTGCCCGATTGCTATCAACGGTTGCACAGACGAGTACCACTCAAACTGTACGTCCTTTTATGGTCGTGATGGATGAAATTGGTGCTGTTCCTGTACGAACACAAAATGCAGGAAGAGTTGAACCAAACATGGAGTTGAGTGAAAAGGAGTGGCGTACTTGCATTGAGGGTGCAGAACAAATTGCCCGCGTCATTAGGGATGAAACAGGAATGCGAACGACGTTCCACCATCATTGTGCTTCTTATTTGGAAACACCGAAAGAAATTAGTCGCTTTTTAGAGCAAACTGACCCAAACTTAATTGGATTAACTTTGGATACAGGACACTATGCTTATGGCGCGGCGACTGATGATGGACAGTGCGTGTTAGAAGCTTTTGAGCGTTTTGGCGATCGCATTTGGCACGTACACTTTAAAGACTGTGACTTGAAAATAGCACAAGCAGCCCGCAATCAAGGCTGGGACTATTTCGAGGCTGTGCGTCGCGGGCTATTCTGCGAACTTGGTCAAGGCGGGGTAGATTTTCCAGGGGTTGTTTCTTGGCTGCGCGAACATGATTACAACGGTTGGATTGTTGTCGAACAAGATGTGCTTCCTGGAATGGGAACTCCGAAAGAAAGTGCTCAACGCAACCGAGAATATTTAAAACAATTAGGATTGTAAAAAGTGAGCACCACACTTTAGGTGATGCTGAACTTAATACTATTTTGAGATATATAGCATCTCTCTTTTGTTAGAGAAAGTCTATTGTCTAGAACTTTTATTTGAATCACTGTGTTGTTGCCGCAAGTTAAGCAAAGAAAGTGCTACATGGTTTTGCGAATCATCCATGGAAGCATCGGGAATTTTCTTTTTAAGTCTGCGGACGAATTCGCGAATGACATCTGACTGCGTCCGTTCAACTTGCATACAATACTGCCTAAGTATTTCTATCTCCTCATCGGAAAGCCTAACAAACAGTCCTTTTTTCATGATCTTGTGTTATCAAAATGATATACATTTATATTGGGTTGCTATTAGCACGGTCTCCACCAATGAAAACTCAGCTAACAAAAATTGCCAGCTGCGTTGATGTGTCCTATCGCTAGTATAAATAGTGACTGACACGGTAGGGGCTGAATTATTAGCAAAACAAATGTGCTTTTTGTGTATATGCCTCTGTACTAATTTGCAGGTCGTAGTCAATTCCATCACAATAATCAAAGTTGTTGGAACGAAGACGCCACCTGAACAATAACGAACAGTTATTTCCTGAGTATATTGCAATCTTGATTTGAATTTCTGTACGGAACCCAACCGAGACAAAATTCAGCACAAGAATCAATTTCCTCGAATATCAAGCCATTGGCAGCGATAAGTGTATAACGAGAGGATTTCTTTGTCTGCAAGTGCGATCGCAGTAATGAAGTCCTTCTACGTACCAAGCCTTTGCTTTCCCCGTTCGGCGAAGCTGTTGCCTAA
This sequence comes from Gloeocapsa sp. PCC 7428, assembly GCF_000317555.1. Classification (GTDB taxonomy): domain Bacteria; phylum Cyanobacteriota; class Cyanobacteriia; order Cyanobacteriales; family Chroococcidiopsidaceae; genus Chroogloeocystis. Next base: position 586,010 of record NC_019745.1, on the reverse strand, counting down.
GCTTAAGCGGTTGAGTGCCGTGTGGTGTTCCCGCAAGGGTCAATACGGTTAGGACATTGTAGAGGCGCCCAGAATCATTGTTTTAACCTTGATTTCTAACCTCTCACCCCTGAATCCTGACCCCTGCTATATATCGCAGTCACGACAACCAAATTGCCAGCAGAGGTCTTTAATTTCCGAATCACACAACTTGTTGAGTCAAGAGGATTGAAGAGGGTTATGAGTGCCAAGTGGTCAGTCAAGACACAATTACCAGTTCATTACACTGTATTTGAGAGTTTCGACCTGTTCAATCCGGAAAACAACGCGCTGTTGTTCGATGGGCAAAATTCGAGTCAAAAGTCTTTGCGTCGGGTCGTTATCGTAGATGACTATGTTGAACGTCTGCATGGAGAACGCATTCGCCAGTATTTTCAGTATCACGAAATCGAATATCGTCTTATTTCGCTTTCGGTGTCAGAAGACAATAAGTCGATGGATACAGTTTTTCAGGTGATTGAAGAACTGAATGCGTTTGAAGTTTCGCGACGATCCGAACCCGTGATTGCGATCGGTGGTGGCGTATTGATGGATATTGTTGGCTTAGCGGCTAACCTTTTTCGACGGGGAATTCCCTATATTCGCGTTCCGACAACATTACTAGGCGTCGTTGATGCGGCGATCGGTGCCAAAACAGCGGTAAATTTCCAAGGTCATAAAAACCGAATCGGCACATTTTATCCGCCACTTGCCGCAATCCTAGATACAACGCTGTTAGAAACACTCAGTGACAGACAAATTAGTAACGGTATTGCAGAGATTCTCAAAATTGCCCTCGTTAAAGATGCAGAATTATTTGAGCTATTAGAAAATTACGGCGCAGCCATGCTAAGTAGCAAGTGCCAAAATCCCGAAGCTGTCCCTATTATTCGGCGATCAGTGCAAGGAATGCTGGAAGATCTAGAATCAAATCTCTGGGAAGAGAAACTTGAAAGACTTGTCGATTACGGTCACACATTCTGTCCGACGCTAGAGTTAAAAGCAGTCCCAAAACTCTTACACGGGGAAGCTGTAGCGGTTGATATGGCAATCTCGGTGATGCTTGCCTATCAAAGAAGTTTAGTCACTTATCAAGAAGTCGAACGCATTTATAACTTTATGCGCAGCGTGCGTTTACCGTTACTGCATCCGATTTGTACTCCCGAATTGCTGTACGCAGCATTGCAAAGTACAACAAAACACCGCAATGGATTACAGCGCTTTCCGTTAACCGTAGGAATTGGTGCAGCACAATTTTTCCACGATATTACCTACGAGGAGATCAAAACAGCCGTAAAAGCGATCGCGCAATTAGAACCCGACGCCGCCATGCAAACTTCACCGGACACTTTGCTCAACGGGGGAGACCCCCGCACGCAAGTGTCCTCTTTGTAATTCAAATTAACTTTGTCGCTTTTATTGCCACCATGACTACAGTCAACGAGACGATTGAATACAACGAGCAACTCAGTCAATATATTCGCAACTTGTTCATTGTTGAAGATGAAACCTTACAACAAATTCGCGATCGCCCACCCAAAGAAGGCTTACCTCCCCACGATATCAATCCAGAGGAAGGGCGCTTTCTGCAACTACTCGTCCGCGCCAGCAATGCCAAATCCGCAGTAGAATTTGGCACACTTGTCGGATATAGCAGTATTTGGATTGCGCGTGGCTTAGCACCAGGAGGTAAACTGTTTACCTTCGAGAAAGAACCGATGTGCGCGGACATTGCTAAAGACAATTTTGCCAAAGCCAATGTTGCTCACCAAATCGAGATTCTTTGTGGCGATGCGCACGTATTAGTTGATTCGATTGCTGCACAAGGACCTTTTGATTTTGTATTCATCGATGCCGAAAAAACGGGCTACATCGATTACTTTGATTGGGCATTAGAAAATACTCGTCCTGGCGGGTTTATCGTTGCTCATAATGTATTCCTCCACCGTACTATCCTTGATGCGGATACAACCGATGAAGGAGTAAAAGCGATGCAAATGTTCCACAAACACGTTGCTACTTCTAAGCGTGTCATGAGTACCGTATTTCCGGCTGGAGATGGAACGCTTGTAGCGGTAACTGCCTAAATCCGTTTTCTAAGGCGTGTAATCATGCAATCAGGACAAACTACCAGCGAGCGAACTTTTGCTTTGCTCAAAAGCCTCGGTACTTTGACTTTACTTTTATTGGCTTTTCCATTTTCTTTGAGCGTTGTTGTTGGTGCGCTGCTTTGGAGTTCGCTGACAAGCTTATTTCAAAAGCGCCGCGTGCAGGTGGAACCCAAACGGATTTTACTGACTGGTGCCAAAATGACAAAGTGCTTAACCTTGGCGCGATCGTTTCATGCGGCTGGGCATCAGGTTTTCATGGTAGAAACCAAAAAGTACTGGTTATCAGGCAATCAGTTTTCTAACTGCGTAGAAGCTTTATACACAGTTCCCGCACCACAACACGACGCTGAAGGCTACATTCAAGGATTATTGAACATTGTCAAACAAGAAAAAATTGATATGTTCATTCCCGTATCTAGCCCAGTTGCTAGCTATTACGACTCCTTAGCAAAACCAGCATTGTCGCCTTACTGCGAGGTGTTTGCTTTTGACGCTGAAACAACAAAGTTACTAGACAACAAGTTCACTTTCAACCAAAAAGCGCATTCTGTCGGGTTGTCTGCACCGAAAACCTTCCTGATTACAAACCCAGAACAAGTCCTCAACTTCGACTTCGCCGCTGACGGTAGCCAGTATATTCTCAAAAGCATTGCTTACGACTCAATTAACCGCTTAGCATTGCTCAAGTTGCCCTGCGCGCCCGAAAAAATGGCAGAGTACGTTCACAGTTTGCCAATCAGTGCGGAAAATCCCTGGATTATGCAGGAATTTCTCAAAGGGCAAGAGTACTGTACTCATGCTGTTGTTCGAGATGGAAAGTTGCTGCTTTACGCGTGTTCTAAATCCTGCGACTTTTTAGTCAACTACGAACATGACTACAATCCAGCGATTCTCGATTGGGTGACGCGCTTTGTTAAAGAACTTAACTTGACGGGGCAAATTTGCTTGGATTTCATTCAAGCAGAAGATGGCACGGTGTATCCGATTGAATGCAATCCGCGAACGAGTACTTGTATTACGATGTTCCACGACCAGCCAAAAGTAGTGGCAGATGCTTACCTCAGTAGTAGTGCGCAAGCACCAAAAGAACCTGTGCAGCCATTACCTGAGAGTAAGCCGACGTATTGGACATTTCACGAGCTTTGGCGGTTACTAACAAAAGTCAAATCTTGGAAAGATCTACAGTATCGGCTCGGTATTATTTTCAATGGCGTAGATCCAGTATTTCATCCGCGCGATCCCCTACCATTTCTCGGAGTCAACCACTGGCAAATTCCCCTGCTCATTCTCAACAATGTACGTCAACTGAAAGGCTGGGAACGCATTGACTTTAATATTGGCAAGCTGGTGCAGTTGGGAGGCGATTGATTCATCAATAAAAAACTAGCAGCTTGTAGAGTAGACATCTTACCTACCTCTCAAATATCGAACCTACGCAAGAACCCTCTATTACCTTTGTGTTCTTTGTGGTTCTTTCATAATTTCGCCTAAATCCTGAAACATTTAATTCATAGCGGAGTTTCAATGACAACAACACTTGCTCAAAAAAACAACATGGAAGCCAAAAAGAAAGTTTTTGGCATGATTCAAGCTTTCTGGGAAAGCCAGTGTTTATACGTAGCCACACGCCTAGATATTTTTAATATATTGTCTGAAGGTTCACAAAATATTGAAACGCTAGCGGAAAAAACTGCAACTAAAGCAGACAAACTCTACGTTATTCTGCGTGCTTTAGGGCATTTAGGCGTTTTAGAAGAACAGCCAGGAAAAATTTTTGCTGCTACTGAAGTGTCCAATCTGCTTGTGACAAACGCCGGACCTTCGATTGGGCATTTTGCAATGCATATTATTGAACCAGCACAGTGGGATGCTTGGAAGGAGTTAGAAACGTGTTTACACACTGGTGAAGTGCCGTTTGAGCGTGCTAATGGCAAAACGGTTTATGAGTTTACGCGGGATGAGGACTGGAGTGGCGATGTTTTCATCAAAGCGATGAGTTTCTTAACCGATCATGCTGTTGATGCCTTGCTCGATGTTTTTGACTTTAGCCGCTTTGGTACAGTAATGGATGTTGGTGGCGGTCAAGGCGGGTTAATTTCTAAAATTGTCAAGCGCTTTGGCTGTAAAGGTATGTTATTTGATTTGCCGTATGTGACAGAAACAGCACCTGCATATATACAAAAACAAGGTGTTGCGGCTGATGCTGTCCAAATCGTCACAGGGGATGTCTTTGAAGGGTTGCCGACTGGGGCGGATGCGATCGTGATGAAGTATTTTCTATCTTCGTGGAAAGATGAGGATGCTCTGACGATACTACGGTATTGTCGAGAAGCACTGCCAAAACACGGCAAGGTCGTTTTATTACAATGTATTGTTCCCGATTTAGGCGAGCCAACAGTTTGTCCTGATGGTATTATTCCATCACTGTTTGCAACACAAATTATGGTGGCAGTTCCTGGCGGCGCGTGGCGTACTCAGAAGGAATATGAACGCTTGTTTACAGCGAGTGGTTTTCAGCTAGAGAATGTCGTGCGTACGGGAACGAATCTCTCAGCACTGGAATTTGGTTTAGTTGATTAAATCTTTTGTAGAAATCGTAGATGCCTTCCGACTTCCTTCGGGGCTACCTAAACAAAGTGTGCCTCCGCACACTAAGATTAAGAGTTTGATGAGAAAGTCCACTTCCGTGGACTTTGTTTGTAATGGCGGTGAATTTATTCGCAGTCGCATCGATGCAAGTAGTTTTTACCGATAGAAATAGGGTAGGCAAGATGTCTACCCACAAGTTTATTCATACTAGTCACGACAAACAAGCATTTGAGATTGCTCTAGATCTACTACAAGTTGTTGCCACTCTAGCCCAGCTAAGTTATCGCGGACTAGATGAGCATGACCAACGCGTTCAACGGGTCCAAGTCCCAAAACCCACATTCCGGCGGCTAATCCGGCTGCAACTCCTGAACCCGCGTCTTCAACAACGAGGCACTCGTGAGGCTGCAAGCCTAACTGTTGGGCTGCGTACAGAAAGACATCGGGGGCTGGTTTATGATGTTCAACACTATAGCCATCAGCGATCGCATTCAAGCGTTCCGCAATCCCCAAGCGTTGACACACAAGACGAGCATTTTTACTCGATGAACCGATCGCAACTTTGATATCCGCTGCTTGCAATTCATCTAATAAGTCAAGCGCCCCTGGAAGTAAATCTGCTGGTGTGAGATTGTGAATTAACTGCTCGTAGTAGCTGTTTTTGCGTACCATCATTTCCTGAAGTTGGGCTTCACTCACGGCGCGATCGCCTAACATATGTAACAGTGAATCGCGGCGTGACAAGCCCCGCATTTGCTCGTTAGCTTGACGATCGAAGGCAATCCCAATTTCATCGGCAAGTTGCTTCCAGGCTAAGTAATGATACTCAGACGTGTCGGTTAACACACCATCTAAGTCAAAAATGACACCCCGCAACGGAGTTATGGGACAGCGATCGCTGAGTGTGCGATTGGGTCTGACTTGATTTAACTCCTCAGAATACGTTTCTGAGGCTTCCGGTTTGTGTGTTGTCATAAGTACGGCATCGGGTGAGATGTCAAACTTGTACCACTGTTGTTGCCATTGCAGCTGAAACTGCAAACGCGTCCAGTTCGATGGTAAATGCGATCGCTCAACAACAGGTCCTGCTTCGGTTAAACGCACGCCTGCAAAACCAGCAATAACCGCTTGCCATACTCCACCTGCGGAAGCTGCGTGAACGCCTTCGGCGGCATTACCGCGAACATCCTTGATATCTACCAGCGCTGCTCGCATAAAATGTTCGTAAGCAGCAGCCGGATCGTCTAATTCACACGCTAAGATCGCATGAATCGCCGGTCCTAACGAAGAACCGTAAGTGTGATCGGTGCGGGGGGTATAGTAATTCCAATTTGCTTGCAATAGCTGACGCCGCTGCTGGGCACTCATCTCAGTTCGCAATGGCTGATCTCGTAGCAGGTATAACAGCATCAAGATATCGGGCTGTTTAAGAATTTGCTTTTCGTTTGTTCCTTCAACGCCGAGAATCGCCTGCATCGACTGCGTACGCCACTGATAATCTTGCCAGTCGATATCTTCTAAGTCAAAGAAGCCTTCAAATTGCTCGATAACTTCTGTGTCTGTAGGTTGAGCCACAAGCATATATCGGATAATATGCGACCAACGCTTGATTCGTTCCGGTCGAATATCCAACTTTTGCGCTAACTCTGTTGCCTTTTCTGGATAGTGTTGCTGTAACCAATCATATACCGTTAACGCAATTTCCAAGTGCCACTGCGCCATGCGGTTGGTAAAGGTATTATTATCGACGCGCTCGTGGTTTTCATCAGGACCGATGACATCGCGAATTTCATAACGCTGGCGATCGCTGTTCCATTCGACGCGGCTACCCCAAAATACTGCGGTATCAAGGATAATTTCTGCTCCCTCGCGCTGCATCCAATCATCATCGCGTGTTGCTTGCCAGTAATGCCAAACCGCGTAAGCGATATCCGAATTGATATGAACTTCAATATCACCACACCAGATACGTACAGGTTCGCCATCAGGACCAAACACCCAACGTGGAGTCACTTCATCGCCTGTATTCGCGCTTTCCCACGCAAACATTGCGCCTTCATATCCTGCGGCTTGTGCCTTACGTCTTGCGCCTTCTAGCGTGTGGTAGCGATAAGACAGTAAGTTGCGCGCGATTTGCGGTTGCGTGAAAGTAAAGAAAGGAACGATAAAGACTTCGGTATCCCAAAAGACGTGTCCGCGATACGCAAATCCAGACAGCGTTTTTGCTGGAATACTCACGCGGTTGTTGTGTCTTGGTGCTGCTGCAAGCAGTTGAAATAAATTGTAACGAACTGCAACTTGAGCGGTGGAGTCACCAGCAATAGCAATATCGCAGTCTTGCCATAACTCATCCCATACCGCGCCATGGGCTGCGAGTAAAGTTGAATAACTCGGTAAACTCGCTAACCGTTCTTGCGCAGCAGCTACGGGTTGATTCACTTCCAGCGAAGTAAAAACTGTAACAATTTTTTCTAAAGTGACAGTTTTCCCTGGTTGTGCCTGAAATGATGTCGTTAATGTCGGGGTGCCTGGGTTGCCGGTAAATTTAACAGGGGTTGCTTCCGAACACGCGAGTTGAAACGCCATCCCTAGCTCAATTTCCGAATGAATACAGCGCTGGTGTAACCACGCTTGATTGTTGCTACCGCCTTGTTCGAGCCAATCCCAATGCTTGACACCGTGGTTATCAATGTTGCCATTGATGCTTGCTTCGAGGGCGATCGCACCAGTAAAGTCGATGGGTGTTATCTGGCAGTACAATACTAAGGCGTGATCGTCTGCCATACTAATCATCCGCTCAAAGTGGAATTTGACAGTATGCCCACTTGGACTACGCCACAAGACGTCACGGCTTACGATCCCCCAGCGTAAGTCTAGCTGGCGCTGATATTCTAATATCTCGCCTTGATTCAAACAAAAGCGATCGCTTCCTATGTATACTGTTAACGGCAACCAATCAGGACAGTTGACAAGTTCCGTATGCATCACGGGAACGTCATCGTATACGCCGTTAATCATAGTTGCCGCGCTGGCATTTGGGTAGCCCTCTTCAAAGCTCCCGCGCGTACCAAGATAACCGTTGCCTAAAGTAAAAAGTGTCTCCTTGTGGTGCAATTCTGCTGGATCGAACTGAGTTTCAAAAATATTCCAACCGCTGTAGTCCATGACTCGCTCATCTCGCTGGGGTATCGTACAATACAAAAATCTCTCTCTATAGCATTCCCCTTTAGATAGAGATCCGCAGGGAATTTACGAAAACCGAAGGAAAACTATACAAAACGCAACAAAGTGTTATAAAAAGTTTCAATTGATAGTGGCGCTTTGGCTAGTAGATAAACACTGGAAAAGTGAACTCATCACTACTCACTAGAATCACTAGTCACTCATTACTTAACCTGAGTACGGGATAAGGAAAGGGACAGGTAGTAAGCTGAAAATAACGACAAATCGAGCAACCTGCCCTATGATTAGTTTAGATGTTTTGTTTTGCCACGTAGATGATTTTTGTCAAGCATTTGAAGCTCAATGGCATAAACAGCAATTAAAACACGGAGGGATAAAGCGTATTCGTGCAACTCGTTTATGTTTGAGTGAAATCATCACGATTGTGATTGCGTTCCATCAACTAATACCGGCGAGGAAACCTCGCCGCCCGTTGATATATCAAAATCACTCGCGAAATTTCAAGCATTTTTAGTTGAATCAGGTCAAACAGCAATGGAGTTGCGCATTTCCTGGGTTACCGAGTGAGCAACGATTTGTTGAATGGATAGCATCAACCTTGATACCGTAGTGCGCGCCACTTGCTACAAGTCGGCAAAGCCGCCCAACGCAGTGGCTTGTCTATCTGAAGCATTGTTTTGGCACTTGTACGGGTATCAGTTTTATCGATTCCACAAGCTTAAAAGTTTGCCAGAATCGTCGGATTTCTAATCATCAGGTGTTTAAAGGTTTAGCCGCCCGTGGCAAAACTTCTGTAGATTGGTTTTTGGTTTCAAACTTCATCTGGTCGTCAGCTAATGTTGCGGCGGTGTCCTTTGCAACCGCTGCCATGTCAATGCGTTTGGGCAACTCTTAAATGTGACTGTGAGTGCAGGTAATATTGATGACCGTCAACCCGTGCCTGATTTACGAGCGTGGTCTATTTGGCAAAATCTTTGCTGATAGAGGTGATGTCTCTCAAAAACTGACTTCTCGACTGTTTGAGGACACTGCGGTGGCGGGGAGACCGCGCTTAAAGCAAGTGTCCGGTAAAGATTTTGGGATTGAATTTTTTGCTAAACCTCGTCGCAACATGAACAATCAGCTTATGCGTCTTCATGACAAGCTTTTGTCGCGTCAACGCTGCCTTATTGAAACCATTAACGACCAACTCAAGAATATTTCTCACAATTGTTCATTCAAGGCATCGAAGCCCCGTTAATTTTTGCGTTAACGTTCTTTGCGGCTTAATCGCTTATTGTCATCAACCTCAGAAACCTAGCCTTCAACTTGAATGGCTTTTACCTTCATATGTTTAACCCGAACTCAGGTTAAACTTATACACACTACAATTTACGTAGTGCGATCGCACCCTACCAACAATCTGCCAACTACGCTCTAACAAAAGACTTCCGCTACTTGCACCAATCGCTAGAAACCCTCGACATCTTGCTACCAGAGTAAACAGGCTAGATTATGCTTTTACCATGCGCCTCAATAGCAGGCGTGCTTATGGTTGAACAGTAGTAATATGTTGAATCTCAGCTGACTTGCTTATCAACTATCTGCTGAGAATGAAATAGCCTGATATTAGCGATCCAACATATCTTATAAAATTCCGACAAAGTGTAGTAACCCGCGTCCTGTAATTAACTCGATCACTAACGCTAAAAAGCCTAACATTGCCAAGCGACCGTTCCAGACTTCTGCTGTTGTCGTCATACCCCACTCCCAACGTTCTTGCGGGTACATTCTGACTTTTTTCTTCATTTGAGTCACTTGCGATAGCTTCAGGCTGGGGTTTCGCACCGCTTCTTCTACCAAGTCAACCATCGCTTGAATAAAGACTGGGTGAGTGTTCAATGCTGGAACGCGGCAAAAGTGGTGAATTCCTGCTTCTTCAGCTACTTCGCGGTACTCAATATCGATTTCTTGTAGTGTCTCGATGTGTTCAGAAACAAAGCTAATTGGAACAACTGCGATATTTTCTACACCTTGCGCACCAAGTTCTTTGAGTGCATCCTCAGTATAAGGTTGCAACCACTCTACAGGACCAACACGACTCTGATAAGCTAGCGTATGAGCATTGGGTCGATTGAGTGTCTGCATAATGAGTGCAGTACACTCTTCAATTTCCTGTTGATACGGATCGCCTGCTTCTTCAACGTAGCTTTTTGGTACGCCATGCGCGCTGAAAAAGATGTGAACTGCGTCAGGGTTAGGAAACTTGTCAAGTTCTTGGGCAATTAACTGCGCCATTGCTTGCAAATAGCTTGGCTGCTTATACCAAGAAGGAATCACGGTGTATTCAATTTTTTCAAGCTTTGGGTCTTCTTGCCACAGTCTTTGCAGTAACCGGAAGCTGGAACCACTTGTACTGATTGAGAATTGCGGGTACAAAGGTAGAATCACTAAGCGTTCGATGTTATCGCGTTTGATGCCGGCGATCGCCTCTTCCGTAAATGGATGCCAATAACGCATCCCGATGTATACTTTTGCTTCGTGTCCTTTTTTGCGTAGCTGTTTTTCCAGCGCTTCGGCTTGTTCTTCGGTAATCTGACGTAGCGGTGAACCGCCTCCGATTTGGCGATAATTTTCTTGCGACAGCTTCGTCCGTCGAGTCGAAATAAACCAAGCTAGGGGTTTTTGTAACCAAGGAAAAGGAAGACGAATGATTTCTGGGTCAGAAAACAAATTAAACAGAAACGGTCCGACATCTTCTAGTTGATCCGGTCCACCTAGATTGAGTAGTAGTACCCCAATTCGACCCATAGCCGTTACAATACCCCAGTGTTTTCAGCTTTGTTACTAAGTTTAACAATATATCTTTATCAATTGTATTATTCTGCTTGACGAAGACAATTTCACAATTTTGCAAGGCTCTAGCTACTGCTATCAGTGGCTATACGCGCTAGCGTAGCGCATCTTATGGTTTTAAGTGTAGGTTGGTGCTGCATATTTTTCTGGATTACCTTTACAAGGTTTAACAATTGATCTTAGTACTAGAATTTTTCACGTGCTCTACAGTTGCTGTTGAGAAAAATTATTAAATAAGTATACTCTGTATCATCGACAAAAACGCAAGAAAAAGAGGAAGAAACCTTACTCATCTTCTTCCTCTTGAGAATTGTGAGATTTACGCTGCTTACCTTCTTGCCATCTCCCCGCCTTACGTGCTGCTTCTGTCAGCAGATACTCGATCTGAGCATTGACACTTCTTAGCTCGTCAGCAGACCATTTTTCCATGACCTCATAAAGCCTGTGGTCTAATCGCAGTAAAAACCTTTTCTTCTGGCTCATGTATACAAACTACCAGTGTTCACCACAGGTTGAGCATTTTGATCCGAGGTTAGAACCACGAGTAAATTGTTGATCATACTCGCTTTGCGTTCTTCGTCTAATTCTATAATTTGCTGTTCGCTCAATCGCTTGAGGGCTTCGTTTACCATTCCCACTGCACCTTCGACTAGTTGTCTGCGTGCATCAATAATTGCGCTGGCTTGTTGGCGACGTAGCATCATTTGCGCGATTTCAGGAGCATAAGCTAGATGTGATAGTCTTGCTTCTAATACTTCAACTCCTGTCACTTCTAAGCGCATTTGCAGTTCCTTTTGCAATGCATGAGCAATTTCATCAGGAGTTCCTCGCAAAGAAGGAATCGCAGTTTCATCAGGAGCATCATAAGGGTAGCGTATCGCTAAGGCTCTTAATGCAGTTTCACTTTGCAGCGCCACAAACTGGACATAATCATCAACGCCAAATTGCGATTTCGCTGAATCTACCACTTGCCACACCACCACCGCCGCAATTTCTATTGGACTACCTTGAGCATCATTCACCTTGAGAAGCTTGCTGTTAAAGTTTCGTACTCGCAAGGAAACCTTGTATTTATTTGTAAATGGGTTAGTCCACCAAAAGCCTGCATCTTTGACAGTACCGACATAACGACCGAAAAAGACAAGTACTACCGCTTGGTTTGGCTCAACGGTAAAAAAGCCCGAAATTGTCGGAATGACAACTGCTATCAGTATCGCTCCTAGCCATGCTCCTAATTCAGCTAAGGAATCATCAAAACCAAGAAAGTCACTAATTCTGAGATCTCTACCCACAGCGGCGGTTAACCCATGTATTCCTGACCACAGTTGCCATACGCTGGCGATCGCTACGGCTAAAACCACGCCCAAGGCAACAAATCCACTAACCTTAAACGCCGGAACTTCTCTTATTGGTTCCATGAGTTACCTCTATAGCTGTAATTGTTATCGCAATGATATCATGATTATATTAAAATGATAAAAAAATTTGAAGATAGCCTCCGACTCCCTTCGGGGCTACATAAGCGAAGTGTGACGCTTTCAGTAAGAGTTTTGAGTGGGTAAGGTCTTATTCGTAGACCAGGTCGGTGGGCTTTGTTTGTTTAGCAACGAATTTATTTGCCAAGTTAAAATGAAATACAATGAAAATACTTTCAGGCAATAGGCTGTGAGTTTTACAGGCAGTCAACAACATGACGCAGGAACTTATAGACCTCAGAAAGAGTATTTTAGAAGGACGCTACGCAGATGCTTTGGCGATTGTCGATGAGCTTGAGGGAATGAGTAGATAAGCCATTCTGCGTAATATTCAGTCATGTCTACTGCGGTTACTAATTCACTTAATAAAAAATCAGGTAGAACAACGGTTAACTAATTCTTGAGCAAATTCAATTCGTAGCTCAATTAGAGAAATTAAAAAGTTGAATTCACAAGACAATAAGTCTTCCTATTACGTCAAGCCTGATGAGTGGGAGACAATGTTGGAAGATGAATTGGAAGAAGTCATCTACCTTGCTAGTGAAGAAGTAATGGAGGGAAATTATAGTCCTTCCCAGCTTGGCACAATCGTTAATAAAAAGCAGATAATAGCAGATGCGTGCAAGTTGCTATTACTTACATACGATTATTCACAAAAAGAGTTATCTACAGTCATTAATAAGATTTTAAGTCAGCTTCCTGGTGGAAAAGATTGGATAGATAGAATATAATTTTAATTCTATTAATCTGTAACAATAGTCAATAGAGTTAGGACACTGTAGAGGATAGAAGCATGACGCCAACTAGTTGTTGACCCTGCTCTCTGACGCCTGCTAAAGTATTTGAATCGATAGCACCCAATGTTTTTAGTGTAGTCATAGTCGCTTCTGTCAAGCCTTGAGCATCAGTAATATTCATGCCTTCGTAAGGTCTAGGAACTTGTAGCGTTTTGTGAGTGAGATTGCGATCGCCATTAAAATTCCAAAGTTTGATTGTTTCGTCTTGACTACAACTTGCAAGAAGTCCATCCGAATTATAAGCTAAAAACCTGACCCATTTACTATGTCCGTGTAGAGTCTTTGAGATTGTACAGGTAGGATGCCATTGCCAAAGTTTGATGACTGCATCAGTGCCACACGTTGCAAAGTTCTCGCCACTAGGATCAAAAACAATTGATAATACTGGACCCTGATGCGCTTGTAGCGTTTGAATGCATTGCCCTGTTTCGATTTGCCAAACTTTAATCACGCCGTCAGCACTACCACTGACAAGATATTGGCGATCGCAACTTATGGCACACGCACGAATCCAACTCGTATGTCCGGATAGCGTCTTAATGCAGCAACCTGTTTGAACATCCCAAAGTTTAATCGTTTGATCTTGACTACCACTTGCTAGTAGCGTTCCATCTAAGCTTAAAGCAATTGACCAAACACCGCCGCGATGTCCTTGCCAAGGATGACACGTTTGTTGTTGTATGTTCCAAAGTCTAATCGTTCCGTCGAGACTACCGCTAAACAGTGTTTTACCATCAGGGCTAAATATCACAGCAAACACTGCATCAGCGTGTCCTTTGAGCGTTGTTAAATGTTGTCGTGTCTGAGTATCCCATAATCTAATTGTGCGGTCTTCGCTACCACTTGCTAAGACATTTCCCTCAGGATGGAAAGCTACCGACCAAATCCAGCTAGTATGTCCTTGTAAGCTACCCAAATGCTTACCTGTTGTTGTATCCCACAAGCGAATCAAGCGATCCTGAGAACCACTCGCAAGCTGCGTACCATCGGGACTAAAAGCAACGCACCAAACACCATTACTATGCCCTTGCAAAGTCTTCAGACAAAAGTTATTGCGGCTATCCCACAAACGCACGGATCGATCTTCACTGCTACTAGCCAATAAGTAATGATTGGGACTAAATGCAACTGTCGATATCCAACTCGTATGTCCTTTAAGAACTCGTAAAACCTCACCTGTATGATAATTCCAGATCCTGACCGATTGATCGTCACTACCGCTTGCTAGCGTTTGCCCATCACCGCTAAACGCAACGGTGCGAATTTGCTGCGAGTGTGCAGTAATGGTTTTAATACTTGTTCCTGTGCGAACATCCCAAAGTTTGATTGTGCGATCGCTACTGCCACTCGCAATGATACTACCATCAGGACTAAACGCTACAGACCACACTTTCTGTTGATGTTCCGCAAGTTTCAAACACTCGCCTGTATCTATATTCCAAACGCGCACAGTACCGTCAAAACTACCACTTGCTAACAATCCTCCGTGATGGCTATGTGCATAGTGTTGCGGTGCAAAAGCAACTGAACGCACTTCATCCGTATGTCCAGCAAAAGTATGCAACAATTCACCCGTTTTAATATCCCAAACTCGTACTAAGCGATCTTCACTACCACTTGCTAGCATTCGACCATCAGGACTAAACGCAACAGAAAATACGCGGTCGGTGTACCCTGGAAATGATTTAATGCATTCTCCTGTCTGGACATCCCACAAATTCACGGTACAGTTAGCGCTACTTGCTAAGTGGCGACCATTAGGACTAAAAGCAACACACCACAACCAACCTGCATCGACTTTACAAGTAAGTACTTGTTTTCCGTCAGTGACTTGCCAGACGTGAATTTCATGGTTGACATCGCCTGTTGCAAGTAACTTACCATCAGGACTAAAAGCAACCGATAAAACTTGACTAAAAGTATCAGTAAAAACAGATTTAGCAAAGTGGGCTGAGGTGAAATTAACTTGTTGTAAATTGCTGCAACACAAGTATGCTTGCCAAATACTGATTTGCGAAAAATCCCAACTGCTTAGATCGGTTTGTAGATAGCAAAGTATATTCAGTATATTGCCGCCTGCGTACCCAGCTACTCGTTGAGGTTTGTTACGCAAGTTGCAGAGAATTTGTTGAAATTTTGTTTCTAGGTTGGCTTTACTATTATTATTAATTAATTTATCTGTAATTGGTTGGAGTATTAAACGCTTTTGTGTTTCGCGTATGTAATCTTTTGTCGTTGCTTTAATCAGCGCGTGTGAATTAAACAAATGTATGGTTTTATGATTAATTTCTTCATAGATTTGATGAATTAAGCGATCGGTAACATATTCCATAACGACAGGTTGTAGTGTAAACTTGCCATTTTCGCTTAGCGTAGGTGCAACTTTATCAACGAGGCATTTTCTTTCTAAACCAGCGATCGCATCTAATAATTCACCTAAAGCTATCTGTGAACTAATATCTGTTTTGAGTTCAGATAAAGTTACAGGTTCTCGGTTAATTGCTAACCAGTACAGAATATGTAATTCTAATTCTGGTAAGTGATTGATTTGACTTGCAAGTAAATCTCGGATATCACCAAAAACGATAGCACCTTGAGGTAGAACTTCTAAAAAGTTGCTGATACTACTATCAAAAAAATTCTGAATACCCGCAGCAACAATTTTTAAAGCTAAAGGATTACCGGCATAATGCTCGATGAGTAGCTTCCATTCGGGATGCGATGCAGTGAAAAAACCTTTAGTATCAAAGATTTTTTTGATCGCACTTTCATTTAAACCTGAAAGTCGTAGCGATCGCACGGGTAAATTTTCTCCTTCTTCCACCGCAATTGAGTTAGGCTTTTCGCGACTTG
This sequence comes from Gloeocapsa sp. PCC 7428, assembly GCF_000317555.1. GTDB lineage: Bacteria > Cyanobacteriota > Cyanobacteriia > Cyanobacteriales > Chroococcidiopsidaceae > Chroogloeocystis. The sequence continues at coordinate 570,149 of NC_019745.1, read as the reverse complement.
TGAGGACTAGTGTACTTTGATGGTGAGTTTGGGCAATAGATTTGAATAACTGAGTGTACGCTTCGTCAGTAGAAGGCGATCGCAGGATTGTCTCGCCATTATCGAGAATCAATAAACAGCGATGCGCGCGTAAGTATTGCAATAACTGTAAAATGCAACTATCAAGCGTATTTGGTAAATCCGTTTCGCGTTGCTGTGACAGAAATTGGATTAAATCTGCCAATAAGTCTAAAATCGGTGGTGCATTCCGCAAACTGCGCCAGATGATGTACTCGAAATCACTTTGAATTTCGCGCGCTAACTTGACTGCGAGACAGGTTTTACCAATTCCACCCATCCCATACAAGCCAACCCAACGACAGCGATCGCGCATAATCCATTGTTCGAGTGTTGCTAATTCTGCATTTCTACCATAAAAAACTGAAACATCAGGAGCGTTACCCCAATCGCATTTGAGATTTGAGATGGAATCGCCTACGCATTCAGCAGTCAACTCTCTGGCTTTGCGCTTGAGAACTAACTGCACGTTACTTTTAGAAACTTTTTCCCCAAAAGCACGACTGAGAACTTGCCATAACTGCGAACCGGTTTGCTTGAGATAACCAACTTCATAACCAAGTTGTTTGGCAATTTCTTGATACGGCTGTTCTTCCCATGCATAACGAAATACAGAAGCTTGCAGCTTACTTAAAGGTTCTTCAGCTAAAGTTTGGACAATCGCTAGTGCTTCTTCACTATTCATTACGCAAAATTATGAAACAACGAACCACATTGGCGTAGCCTTCCCGCAGGGTAGTCACAAAGGACACGAAGAAGAAAGTAATTTTTAATGCAGTTTTAATTTGAGCAATATGCAGGTATAGTGTTTCTAGCTAGGCTGAAGCATTTAAATGAACAGTTGTGTAATTTGCACCTTGCTCACACCTACAAATTGCCAGCATCTATCCCTGGTAATACTTACAGCAGCTTGATCAATGCAGATTTTAGAGTTTTCTTGACTTGCTCTTTGTTACTTGGGCAACATTCCTCGCACTTTTAACGCACCTTTAGCGAACTTTTTTGCATTTTCATTGTTGAGTAAGACTGATAAGCTCACTTAACAAAGAAAGCAATTTTCCGCAACGATCCTTGTGTTAAGGAGAGTTAGAGTGAGTAAAAGAATCTATTTATCTCGTCGTCAAGTTGTTCGTGGGCTTTTAGCAACGACTGCATTTGGAGTAACCGCCAAGTTAGGTGGATGTGCTTCCACTCAAGAAACGCAAGCGAATACTGCGGGTGGTGGAGATAATCCGCTTGTGATTGGTTTTATTTACGTTGGTCCTAAAGATGACTACGGCTACAATCAAGCTCATGCAGAAGGTGCAGCAGGAATTGCTAAACTCCTAGGTGTCAGAATTGTTGAAGAAGCGAATGTTCCTGAAACAACCGCAGTCGAAGAAACAATGCGGAATATGATTGAAGAAGATGGCGCGACTATCTTGTTTCCTACTTCTTTTGGCTATTATGACCCGCATATCCTCAAAATTGCCCAAGAGTATCCTGAAGTCCAGTTTTTTCACTGCGGTGGACTTTACCAAGATGGCGTACATCCGCAAAACGTTGGCAGTTACTTCGGTTACATCGATGAAGCACAGTATGTAGCTGGCGTTGTTGCTGGTCAAACGTCTAAAACAGGTAAATTAGGCTTTATTGCTGCTAAACCTATTCCGCAGGTACTGCGTAACATCAATAGCTTCACGTTGGGCGCGCGTAGTGTTAAACCTGAAATTACAACACAAGTTATTTTTACAGGCGACTGGGCATTACCAGTTAAAGAAGCTGAAGCAGCCAACAGCATGGCAGATCAAGGTATTGACGTTATTACCTGTCATGTAGATAGTCCTAAAGTGGTGATGGAAACCGCAGAGAAACGCGGAATTTTCTGTAGTGGCTACCATGCTAATCAAGCTGCACTTGCACCCAAGGGATATCTTACAGGTGCAGAGTGGGATTGGACGCAAGTTTATACGAATTATGTCGAAATGATTCGTGCAGGTCAAACATTGATGAATGGCGGAATTCCCCATCTAGTACGTGGTGGTTTGAAAGATGGCTTTTTGAAGTTATCGCCTTATGGTACTGCGGTGAGTGCAGATGCTAGGCAAACTGCGGATGCTGCTAAAGCAAAGTTTATGGATGGTAGCATGATTGTTTACCGAGGCGAACTGAAAGATAACACTGGAAAAGTTGTGATTCCGGCTGGTAAAGATTTTCAGCAGCAAGATCAAGAATTGGAAAAGATGAATTGGTTAGTTACAGGTGTTGTGGGGAATGTAAGTAGTTAATGCGGTAAAGGGTAATGAGTAATGGGTATTTTTCCAATGACCAATTACCAGTTACCAATGACCAATTACCAGTTACCAAAATTATGATTAATCGTTACAACTCGCGAAGCATTGAAGCACTTTGCATACCTTTAGCGGCGTTGCTGTTTTCGTTGCTACTATTTGGCATTTTTTGTGCGTTTGCTGGTGCTGATCCTTTTGGTGTTTATGCTTCAATTTATCGCTCCGCGTTTGGTAGTTGGCGGGCGTTTCAGAATACGTTACTACGCGCTGCACCATTGATGCTAAGTTCGTTGTGTACTGCGCTTCCTGCACGTCTCGGTTTGGTGATTATTGGAAACGAAGGCGCGATTGTTGTTGGGGGTTTGGGGGCTGTTGCCGCAGGGCTAGCGTTATCATCCGCGCCACCGACGGTAGTACAAATTGCGATGGCGATCGCCTCAATTGTTTGTGGTGGATTGTGGATTGGGGCTGTGGGTGCGTTACGGCATTATCGCGGCGTAAATGAAACGATTAGTAGCTTGCTCCTAAATTATATTGCGATCGCGCTCCTCAATCACCTTGTCGGTGGACCCATGCGCGATCCAAGTTCGCTCAACAAGCCTTCGAGTTACCCGATCGCAGAAATTAATATGTTAGGCGATATCCCTGGAACTCGCGTTCACTATGGTTTGATTTACGGACTTGTTGCGTGTGTTATCGCTTATTTCCTGATTCAACGCACAACGTTCGGCTTTGCGGCGCGCGTTGCGGGTGGAAATATCCGCGCTGCGAGGATTGCCGGACTTCCTGTGGGTAAACTCACCATGATGATTTGCTTTTTAGCCGGTTCTTGTGCCGGATTAGCCGGTATGGTTGAAGTTGCCGCTGTGCATGGACGTGCGAATGAATCTTTGAATGCAAATTACGGCTATAGCGGTATTTTAGTTGCATTTATTGCCCGACATAATCCCTTAGCGGCAACCTTAGTCGCCATTTTACTTGGTGGAATTTTAGCAAGTGGTGGAAGTTTACAGCGATCGCATAACCTCCCTGATGCCACAGTTCTTGTTTTTCAAGGTTTAGTATTCTTAGTCGTTCTGTTTAGCGAATCGCTCTACGGCAGGTTTTTTAAGGAGCGGTCAGCGGTCAGCGGTCAGGGTTCAGCGGTTACTACGTAGCATTGTAGGAGAAAGGAAATGGAAACTCAAGCATTAGGCTGGTGGGGAGTTCCCCTAGCGATCGCCGCCGGAACACTACGCGGTAGCGCCCCATTTCTATTTGTCAGTTTAGGCGAATGCCTCACCGAAAAAAGCGGCAAAATCAACTTAGGACTTGAAGGAACCCTTCTCACAGGTGCAATGAGTGCGTATGCAATGTCATACCTTACAGGTTCGCCGTGGCTAGGCGTTATTATGGCAGGAGTCGCCGGCATGATGTTAGGTGTGATTCACGGGTGGCTATCGCAACAACCCAGAGTCAACGATGTCGCAGTAGGCATCGCGATGATCATCTTTGGTAGCGGAATTGCCTTTTTCTTAGGTAAACCCTTTATTCAACCTTCCGCGCCACCACTCCCCGCGCTGCCATTTGGGGCATGGAGCAGTTTACCACAAGTGCAATCAGCATTGCAGATTAGCCCATTATTTTTAATTGGAGTTGCGATCGCACCCTTAATGCAATGGTTCTTTCGCGCCACACGCTGGGGACTCTACATCCGCGCGGTTGGTGATAGCCCCGACGCCGCCAAAGCAATGGGAATCTCAATTTTCAAAGTCCGAATGCTATGCATCATCGTCGGTAGCTTTCTCGCAGGAATCGGCGGTGCTTATTTATCCCTCTACTATCCTGGTAGCTGGAACGAACGTATTTCCGGCGGTCAAGGTTTAATGGCAGTCGCCCTCGTCATCTTCGCGCGTTGGCAACCAATGCAATGCTTATACGCCTCGCTCCTCTTTGGAGGTGCGCAAGCGATCGGTCCCGCGCTACAATCCGTTGGTATCGATTCCTACTACTACCTCTTCAACGCCTCCCCCTACATTCTCACCCTCCTCATCATGATCCTCACCTGTTCGCCCAAACGCACACTCAATGGCGCACCAGGGGCATTAGGGCAATGAGGGGTTAGGAGCGAGGGGCGAGGAGCGAGATAAAGAATGCAACATTTACTCTTAGCAGTCAACGGCACATTAATGCGCGGCTTAGAACTCAACCCTAATCTCTTAGCCGTCAACGCCACCTTCGTACGCGAAGCCAAAACCGCACCAGTGTATCGCCTCTGGTCAATCAACGATAAACACCCCGCGATGCTGCGCGTCGCCAGTGGTGGAAATGCGATCGCCCTGGAAATTTGGCAAATCCCCCCCAGCGGACTTGTACAAGTCTTACTCCAAGAACCCCCTGGACTTTGCATCGGTAAAGTCGTCCTCGAAGACGGTAGCGAAGTTCTCGGCGTTTTAGGCGAACCAATCTTATGTGAAAACCAGCGCGAAATTACCTCTTGGGGTGGTTGGCGCAACTATATCAGGGATCAGAGGTCGGAGATCGGACAGGATTAAACGTGAGTTGGGGCAATAGTTTTGAGCTTTTTTAATGTCCTCATCCTACATTGCAAATAAAGGAGATCTTTCATGAGTGGACTCGGTGGACTCAACAAATCACCTAACGGAGTCGTTATTGGTCTTGTGCAGCTACAACTTCCCAACATTGTGACTCCCGATGATTTAACTGTACAGTGCGATCGCATTTGTCAGATGGTCGCCAAAGCCCGCCGCAATTTGCCCGCGATGGATTTAGTTGTGTTTCCGGAATATTCACTTCACGGCTTATCGATGGATACGAATCCGGAAATTATGTGCCGCTTGGATGGACCAGAAGTTGCTGCGTTTCAAAAAGCTTGTCGAGATCACCGCATTTGGGGCTGTTTCTCGATCGTGGAATACAATCCGCACGGAAATCCCTACAATAGCGGCATTATTATTGATGATACCGGAGAATTAAAACTTTACTACCGCAAATTGCATCCGTGGATACCTGTCGAACCGTGGGAACCAGGTAATTTAGGAATTCCCGTATGCGTTGGTCCTAACGGTAGCACGATCGCACTCATCATCTGTCATGACGGAATGTTTCCCGAAATGGCACGCGAATGTGCCTACAAAGGTGCAGAAATTATGATTCGGACGGCGGGTTACACTGCACCAATTCGGCATAGTTGGCAAATCACGAATCAAGCCAATGCGTTTTGTAATCTGATGTACACTGCATCAGTGTGTATGTGCGGTAGCGATGGCACGTTTGACTCGATGGGCGAAGGTATGATCGTTAATTTTGACGGTACGCCGTTAGTGAAGGGAAGCGATCGCCCTGATGAAATTATCACTGCCGAGGTACGCCCCGATCTCGTCCGCGAAGCCCGTATTCACTGGGGTGTAGAAAATAATATTTATCAATTTGGACATCGCGGTTATGTTGCCGTTAAAGGTGGCGCGCAAGATTGTCCTTACACCTATATGCAAGATTTAGTTAACGGCTGCTATCGCCTCCCGTGGGAAGACGCGGTGATTCACAAAGATGGAACTGCTTGCGGTTTTCCACCTCCGACACGCACTTATGAGGAGCGAGGAGTAAGGAGCGAGGAGCGAGGGAAGGTTGAAAAGAGTTAGATAGTGTTCTTTTGCCAATAATCTAAATTTACTATGGTACACTTTGTTGAAGCTGATCCGTATCCCTATCCTTTTAATGGCGATTTGCGTCCTGAAAATACGGCACTGCTAATTATTGATATGCAGACGGATTTTTGCGGAATTGGCGGCTATGTCGATCGCATGGGATACGATTTGTCGTTGACTCGCGCACCGATTGAACCAATTCGGAAAGTTCTAGAAGTTGCACGGGCAAAAGGTTTTCATGTCATTCATACGCGCGAGGGACATCGACCAGATTTATCTGATTTACCAGAAAATAAACGCTGGCGATCGCAACAAATTGGTGCGGGAATTGGCGATCCTGGTCCTTGTGGCAAAATTCTCGTTCGTGGCGAACCAGGCTGGGAAATTATTCCCGAACTTGCACCGCTTCCAGGCGAAGTGATTATCGATAAGCCAGGAAAAGGGTCATTCTATGCAACTGATTTAGATTTGATTTTAAACCGCAAAGGCATTCAAAATATCATTCTTAGCGGAATTACAACTGATGTCTGCGTTCATACGACAATGCGCGATGCGAACGATCGCGGTTATGAATGTTTGCTACTCTCCGACTGCACAGGCGCAACCGATTACGGTAACTACTTAGCGGCGTTAAAAATGATCAAAATGCAAGGTGGTGTCTTTGGTGCGGTTGCTGATTCGCAAGCATTTATTGAGGCGATCGCGCCTATGAAAGTTCAAACAGAGGTAAGTGTTCATTAGAACCAAGGAAAACCAATGTCAGGATTAACAGATGCAATTGAAAAGCAACAAACTATTAGCGAAAAGTTAACTTTACCACCCGATTTAGAAGTGGTGAACATGACCAAACGATTTGGCGCAATGATAGCGCTAGATAATGTTTCGCTACACCTCAAACCTGGAACGTTTCACGCACTTTTAGGCGAAAATGGCGCGGGAAAAAGTACGTTAGTCAAGTGCATCATGGGTTTTTACACTCCTGATAAAGGCGATGTGTTAGTCGATAAGCGATCGCGTAATATTTCCAGTCCTCGCGATGCGCATAAATATGGCATTGGTATGGTATATCAGCACTTTACTTCTGTCCCCGCCATGACTGTTGCGGAAAATTTAGTGCTGTCACGATACGGCGATCGCAACGTAATTAACTGGAAAAACGAGTATGCACAACTCAAAGCATTTATGCAAAGCGCACCGTTTCAAGTTGATCTTGATACTCCAGTGGTGCAATTGGCTGCGGGACAAAAGCAAAAGCTAGAAATTCTCAAACAACTCTATTTACAAAGCCGGATTCTGATTTTAGATGAACCAACATCGGTGTTAACTCCCCAGGAAGCTGATGAAGTCTTGGGGTTACTCCGCAATGAAGTGCAAGCGGGAAACTTAAGCGTATTGATGATTAGTCACAAATTCCGCGAAGTGATGGCATTTGTCGATGAAGTGACGGTACTGCGCAAAGGAAAGAAAGCTGGTCATGGGTTGGTCAAAGATTTATCACTAGCTGACTTAGCAACAATGATGCTAGGAGAACGTCGCGAAACGCAGCAGCTTGATAAAATAACATCAGTTGCAACAACTCCAGTTTTAGAACTCAAAAACATTCACGCCCATAAAGACAATGGTTTAGCCGCTGTCAATGGTGTTAATTTAACTGTTCGCAGTGGCGAAATTGTTGGAATTGCGGGGGTTTCTGGTAACGGTCAACGCGAATTAGTCGAAGTTTTAGCAGGTCAACGTCCGGCGACAGCAGGGCAAATATTAGTTAACGGCGAAACATACACCGCTACTCGCGCACAGATGTTTCGTCATCGCGTCTTTGCACTTCCCGAAGAACCTTTACGCAATGCGTGCGTTCCGCACATGAGTGTGGCAAAAAATCTAGCATTACGCACATTCGATCGTCCCCCACAAGCGTCATTCGGTTGGTTACTCGTTCTCAAAGCAATGCGCGAAGCAGCTAAAAGTTTGGTAAGTAGCTTTTCGATCAAAACCCCTTCAGTCGATGCACCGGTAGGCAATCTTTCTGGTGGTAACGTCCAGCGTACTGTATTAGCCCGCGAATTATCAAGTTCGTGCATCAATTTACTCATTGCCGCTAATCCCTGTTTCGGTTTAGATTTCGCTGCTGTTGAATATATTCACACCCAAATCGTTGCTGCCCGCAATCGTGGTGTTGCGGTACTGTTAGTCAGTGAAGATTTGGACGAACTTCTCACACTCGCCGATCGCATTGTTGTCATCAGCGAAGGCAAATTTGTTTATGAAAGTGCGATCGCTGATGCTGATATTACTACCATTGGTCAACGTATGGCAGGACATGATTAAATACCACACTTGTTGAAGTTGGTAGTAGGTAATCGGTAATTCTTCATCAGTATTTTTCCAATGACTAATTAGTGGTGATGGGTAATGGGTAATAGGGAATTCTTAATAAGTATTTTTCCAGTTACCAATGACCAATTACCAGTTACCAATGACCATCCTTTATTTTTACTAGTTCACTTAATTACAAACAACTATGAAAGTTTTGACACTTAAGAACTTATTCAATATTGCTGCTTGGCATGACGATCTACCGTGGGAACCTTTTCGCCCTGGGGTAGATATTTATCGCTTTTATCAAGACGGCGAACAGGGGGCAACAGCGGCACTATTACGGTATCAACCTGGTGCAGTTGTCCCGAAACACGAACACGTTGGGTTTGAACATATTTTTATACTATCTGGTTCGCAAAGCGATCGCAATGGCGAACACCAAACCGGAACTTTGGTGATTAATCCTCCTGGTACGAGTCACACTGTTACAAGTGAAACTGGCTGTATTGTCTTAGCAATTTGGGAAAAACCTGTAGTGCTATGGTCTTAATTGCTGCACAACCCTACGATTACGAACTTCCCTCAGAATTGCAGAAAGTAGCACTGTTAATTATCGATATGCAGCGTGACTTTTTAGAACCTGGTGGATTTGGGGAAGCATTAGGTAATGATGTGCGTCACTTAAGCGCAATTATCCCCACTCTTAAGAGCTTACTCGAAATCTTTCGCAAACGTCAATTACCCGTATTTCACACCGTTGAAGGACATCAACCGGATTTATCCGACTGTCCGCCGTCAAAGTTGCGTCGCGGAAACGGTCAGTTAAAAATTGGCGATCCAGGACCAATGGGACGCATACTTATTTTAGGTGAATTAGGGAATGCGATTATTCCTGAACTACAGCCAATGACAGGCGAAATCGTGATTTCTAAACCAGGTAAAGGTGCTTTTTACCAAACTTCTCTCGAATCCTATCTACACAAACAAGGCATTACACACCTGATTATCACCGGAGTGACTACCGAAGTCTGCGTCCAAACAACAATGCGCGAAGCCAACGATCGCGGCTTTGAATGTTTACTTGTTGAAGATGCAACAGCAAGCTACTTCCCAGAGTTTAAAGAATCTACCTTAGAAATGATTCGCGCCCAAGGTGGAATCGTTGGCTGGACAGCAACCGCTGCTAATGTTATGCAAGCATTTGGCAGTATCTGACCTCCAACTACCTCTTATCTCTGCTTCATCCCCACACTCACAGCGTCAAAATTTTCCGGAAAATGCGTATTGCGATCGTAATCTGCGCCTTCTAACTTTGCACTTTTGAGTTCAGCTTGACGTAGATTTGCTCCAAGGAGTAAACTGCCTCGTAAATCAGTACCAGTTAAATCAGCTTGGCTCAAATCGGCATAACTTAGATCAGCACCTCTTAGATTTGCGTTGCTCAACTTTGCTTGACTCAAATCGGCATAACTCAAGTCAACGCCTTTTAAGTTTTCGCCTTGAAGTTGAGCGTTACCTAGATTTGCGTTACTGAAGTTCCGTTTTCCTGCTGCATAATTTTCTAGGAGTGTCGCTACAGCACCAACGAGCGGTGAAGATTTTGCTGCTTCCGACATAACTATAACCTCACAGCTTTCCTCTTGATTTCTATTATGCAACTGCGATATTGAGGCGATTTCATTACAAATATTTAAATTCAGTACGTAATTGCACTGTAAGGCTTAATCGGTGTGGCGACGGGTAGCGAATAAGTTTAGTATTCTTAGATACAAAAACCCTACCAGTATGGCATTAATATAACAGACTTGTCTCTAGATAGATGTCACTCTCAGATATTAGTACTCAATAGCCAATGGTAAGCAGATTTAATAGGCGTAAATTTCTTGTATATGGTTCCGCAACTCTTGGTTCTAGTCTTTTTTTAAAGGCTTGTACCAATAACCAAACAACAACGAGTGCAACGAATGCGTCATCGCCAGCTAGTACAACAACGACTGCGAGTGGTGGAGACACGATTAAAGTAGGAATCTTGCACTCGCTCAGTGGCACAATGGCAATTAGCGAACAAAGCGTTGTCGATGCAGAACAGCTAGCGATTGAAGAAATTAATAATGCTGGTGGCGTTCTTGGTAGACGCATCGAAGCGATCGTAGAAGATGGTGCTTCCAACTGGGATACTTTTAGAGAAAAAGCAACTAAATTAATTGACCAAGATCGAGTTGTTGCGGTTTTTGGGTGTTGGACTTCGGCAAGTCGTAAGAATGTTCTACCTGTTTTTGAACAAAGAGATCATATGCTCTGGTATCCAGTGCAATATGAAGGACAAGAATGTTCTAAAAATATCTTTTATACTGGTGCAGCGCCGAATCAACAAATTGAACCATCAGTCGATTGGTTGTTGCAAAATAAAGGCAAAGACTTCTTTCTAGTAGGTTCAGATTACGTTTTTCCGCGTACTGCCAATACTATCATTAAAGCGCAAGTCGCAGAAAAGGGCGGCAGAATTGTTGGCGAAGACTATCTACCTTTAGGTAACACCGAAGTTACACCAATTATCACTAAAATTCGTCAAGCATTACCCAATGGCGGTGTCATTTATAACACTTTAAATGGTGATAGTAATGTAGCATTCTTTAAGCAGTTACAAGGCGCAGGATTGACACCCGATCGCTATCCTTCGATGTCAGTGAGTATCGCTGAAGAAGAAGTAAGAGCCATTGGTGCTGATTATCTTAAAGGTCATTACGCTGCGTGGAACTATTTCCAGACAGTAGAGACACCAGCAAACCAAAGATTTGTCCAAGCTTTCAAGCAAAAATATGGACAAGACCGCGTCACGAACGATCCGATGGAAGCTGCTTATATTGCCGTTTATTTGTGGAAGCAAGCGGTAGAAAAAGCAGGTACAGCGGAGGATTTAGCAAAGGTACGTGCGGCGGCTTATGGGCAAACTTTAGATGCTCCAGAAGGTACAGTTACAATGCAGCCTAACCACCATATTTCTAAGGTGGTGCGTATCGGCGAAGTCAGAGATGATGGAATGTTTGAAATCATTAATTCTACTGATTCAGCCGTTGAACCAATTCCTTGGAATCAATTCGTGAAAGAAACAAAAGGATATGCTTGTGATTGGTCTGATCCTAACAAAGGTGGCAGATTCAAAATGACTTAAAGATGAGTGGTAATGGGTAATTGGTCTATATAAATTCTTACTTACCAATTAGCAATTACCTATTACCTGTTCTTTAACTCCGTAGTGGGAGAAGATAAGTGCTAATAGGATTGTTTGACGGCTTATTTAATGGGATTAGTATTGGTGCTGTTTTACTGATTGCAGCGCTAGGACTCGCGATTGTTTTTGGACTGATGGGAGTCATCAATTTAGCACATGGTGAGTTGATGATGCTTGGCGCATACACTACGTTTGTCGTCCAAAATGGCTTTCGACAGTTCGCTGAACCTTTTTTTGATATTTATATCTTTTTTGCGCTCATCTTGGCATTTTTGGTCACGGCGGGAGTGGGATTGATTCTCGAACGTGGAGTCATTCGTTATCTCTACGGACGACCTTTAGAAACACTGCTAGCAACTTGGGGCGTGAGTTTAATTTTGCAGCAGTTTGTACGCAGTGTAAATTGGGTTTTGGTAATCGGGATAGGAATCTTTTGTTTGTTATTTTTTGGTGGTTTGTGGATATTAAATCGCCGTCAAAGTCCTCAGCGTAAATGGTTCGTCGCCGCATTATTACCATTATCGTTGGGAATTGCGATCGCTGCTGGTAGATTCCTCGCTGATACGTATCAATTAGCCGTTACAAAACCTTGGTTTGGCGCACAAAACGTCGATGTATCCGCACCGACTTGGCTGCGTGGTGGTTTACCCTTAGGTAACTTTCAATTGCCGTATGCACGATTATTTATCATTGCTTTAACAATCGTCTGCGTTGCTGGGCTTTACTACTTCTTACAGCGATCGCCTTGGGGATTACGCATCCGCGCTGTCACGCAAAATCGTAGCATGAGTTCGTGTTTGGGAATTCCTACGCAGAAAGTAGATGCACTTACGTTTGCGCTTGGTTCGGGCTTAGCTGGCGTTGCAGGCTGTGCAATTAGTTATCTCGGTTCTGTCGGACCTAATACCGGACAAAACTACATTGTCGATACCTTCATGGTTGTAGTAGTTGGCGGTGTAGGCAAGCTCGTGGGTACGATCGTTGCTGCTTTAGCGATTGGTATTGTTAATTATCTCGTTGGTTCAGGTACGTTGGCAATCCTATTTACACCAATTCAGCCGCTGGCAGATTTCTTCACCTTCTTTGCAACGACAAGTATGGCGAAGGTAATGGTATTTGCGTTAATTATCGCGTTTTTGCAGGTGCGTCCTGGTGGAATATTCCCGCAGAAAGGTCGCACAGTCGATGCGTGAAGCAGGGGTGTAGGGGCGTACGGGCAAGGCATTGCCTTGCCCGTACTGGGGCGAGGGCATAAAGGGATGAAGAGAAAATAAGGAGATATCGCGGTGGATGCAATTTCTCAAATTGGAGTTAAAGGAAGAAAGCGGCAGCGGATATTCTTAATTGAAGCCGCTATTGTAGTTGCGATCGCACTGCTGTTAATCTTTGTCATGCCAGCCGTATTGACAAGTTTTCGCCTCAATTTATTAGGGCGCTTTTTAGCATTAGCAATTGTTGCTCTAGGAATTGATTTAATCTGGGGTTACACTGGCTTACTGAGTTTAGGACACGGCATTTTCTTTGCGTTGGGTGGATATGCGATCGCGATGCATATCAAACTTGAAGATGCTGCTGGAGGACTGCCAGAATTTATGAGTTTGTACGGCGGTACAGAGTTACCTTGGTTTTGGCGTCCTTTTTATTCATTTCCCTTCGCCACGTTTGCCGTTGTCACAATTCCTGCACTTCTGGCTGGATTACTCGGCTATTTAGTCTTTCGTAATCGCATCAAAGGCGTTTATTTCTCCATCCTCACCCAAGCCGCAACAATCGTCTTTTTCAACTTTTTTAACGGACAACAAAAACTATTTAACGGTACTAACGGTTTAACAAACTTTCAAACATTATTAGGCGCATCAGTTAATACACAATCTGCACAATTTACCTTCTATACATTAACAATTTTACTGTTAATCGGTGCTTACGCGCTTTGCCGCTGGCTGACAAGCGGGCGTTTTGGGCGTTTATTAATGGCAATTCGCGATGATGAAAGTCGCGTTCGTTTTTCAGGCTACAATCCCACAGAATTTAAAGTTCTTGTTTTTGCGGTTTCAGGCGCATTAGCAGGAATCGCAGGCGCAATGTATACGCTGCAAAGTGGTTCAGTCTCCCCTAGACTCATGGATGTTGCTTTCTCAATTGAAATGGTCATTTGGGTAGCAATTGGCGGTAGAGGAACACTTGTCGGTGCTATCTTGGGCGCATTACTTGTTAACTTCGCCCGCAGTTTCTTAAGCGAACAATTTGCCGAAATTTGGTTATTCTTCCAAGGCGCACTCTTCTTAATTGTTGTCACAGTACTTCCCGATGGTATCGTCGGCTGGTTGCGTAGCGAAGGATTTCAACGCCTAAGAGGTCGTAAACCAGCCTTCACATACCCCAGCTTAGAAGAAGACCCCGAAGTTCAACAAGAAAAACAAGAACTAGAGGCAAAAAGCAGCGAATAATGAGCAATCAACTTCTTTGCGCCCTACCCGACGGGAAGCCGGTGACGCGTCTATGTGTCTTAGTGGTTCAATATAAAAAAATGCTACATTCTGTAAAATTTACCCAAGGTACACAATGCAAGAAAAAATATTAGAAATCGAAAACGTCACAGTCAGCTTTGACGGTTTCAAAGCTTTAAATAATCTCAATTTTAATTTAGATGTAGGCGAACTACGCGTTATTATTGGTCCAAATGGAGCCGGAAAAACGACATTCTTAGACGTGATTACTGGCAAAACCAAACCAACACAAGGACGAGTTTTATTCAAAGGACGCAACTTGCGATCGCTTAGCGAACACCAAATCGCAAGACTTGGAATTGGTCGTAAATTTCAAACTCCACGAGTTTACCTCAATCTCACCCCAAGAGAAAATCTCGAACTCACCAGCAACCGCAAAAAAAATATTTGGTCAACTTTGTTTGGTAAACCAAAAAGTGCGGAACGCCACTCAATCGCCGGTTTACTCGAAACAATTGGCTTAACTTCTCGCGCCGATATCCCCGCAGGTTTACTCTCGCATGGCGAAAAGCAGCGCTTAGAAATTGGGATGCTTGTTGCGCAATCACCTGATTTATTACTTGTCGATGAACCTGTCGCAGGGTTAACCGATGAAGAAACTGAAAATATTGGCGATTTGTTACTCGCTTTAGCTGAAAGTCATTCGATCTTAGTGATTGAACATGACATGGAATTTGTGCGCCAGATTGCGCGCAAGGTGACTGTACTTCATCAAGGTTCAGTATTGTGCGAGGGAAACATCGATCAAGTTCAAAACGATCCTAAAGTGATTGAAGTATATTTAGGACAGCCGATGGATGACTCACATACAGCACACTCGCTAGAACTCGAAACTTCAGGCTCTGAACTGTAATTTACAGCATTTAACAAAATAGCAAACTATGAGTTATACCCGTGATGCGATCGCTCCCGATCCAACTTCCATAAGTCAAGAACATACGCTACACGTTTCAAATCTTAACGTTTACTACGGCGAAAGTCACATTCTGCGTAATGTCGATTTAAGTGTTCCCGTTGGACAAATGGTGTGTTTGATCGGGCGCAACGGTGTTGGGAAAACAACACTACTTAAAACAATTATGGGCTTGATTCGTCCTCGTAGCGGTGCGATCGCATTTAATGGACAAATTATTAACTCAAAAACTCCCGACCAACGTGCTAAACTCGGTATTGGCTATGTTCCCCAAGGAAGAGAAATAATCCCGCGTTTAACTGTAAAAGAGAATTTATTACTCGGACTCGAAGCCCGACGCCACAGCAAACGCACACAAGAAATTCCTGAGCAAATTTTTGAACTCTTCCCAGTCTTAAATACAATGCTATCGCGGATGGGTGGTGACTTGAGTGGCGGACAACAACAACAACTTGCGATCGCGCGTGCTTTAATGGGACAACCACGATTGCTTGTTTTAGACGAACCTACCGAAGGAATTCAACCCTCAATCATTTTAGAAATTGAAGCCGCTGTTCGTCGAATTATCACAACGACAGGAATTTCTGTCTTACTTGTGGAACAACACCTCCACTTTGTTCGTCAAGCAGACCGCTATTATGCAATGCAAAAAGGTGGTATCGTTGCCTCTGGTCGTACGAGCGAGTTAAGCCAAGATGTCATTCAAAGGTTTTTGGCTGTTTAAATTTATATTATATTACCTGCGGTTCGATAACTAAGCGAGTGGTTAGTAAAAGAATCACCCTTCACTCATCATTTTAATTATTAGTAATTAGTCGAATTTGCTATTGCCTAAATACTGGCGATCGCCTGTTAGGACAGTCATTATCGCTGATGAATCCTATAAAAAATCCTGGGACGGTCTTCTACATTCAGCTATGTATAGGATAATACATACAAGCCAAAAGTATAACAGTCCCAGGAATTGAATATGCGTTGCGATTTGTTTTTCCTGCTAATAGCCATAATATTGGCTTGCCATTAAATCACCGTCTAACTAAAGAATTATTTTATAATAAGAGTCTTGTGTATTTGAGAACACATTTTTATTTAGCATAAATCATTTGCAAATTCATAATACAAGTCGCTATCATTTAATTTCTTTGTATTCTCAGACACAGACAGCGGCAAAAAAGTTATTTAACTATAGTGATAAGTGTCAAAAGTGAATAACTAGACTCAAGAAAGAGTCATAGCTACTGCGAGAGCGACATCATTCAAGGTAAAGCGCTGTCTAGGAATAAAGAATGTCACTATTAGACTACTTTGTTGTCATTACACTGTTATTGACGGTATTTCCTTTAGCAATAACTCAAATGAAATCCGCGATCGCACAAGAAGACATTAAAAGTTTTTCTGTGTGGGTATTTATCACTTGTTTCCTTGCCGGCTTACCGTTCATGGTGATGACGGTAGCGACAGCGACTTAAATAACTACCTCAATCAAGCGGTGCCGAGTGGGTAAGATATAAAAGTACCGACCCCTCAAGTAGCACAAATGACATCCACTGTATTGACACCAAGGCTAAACGCCCCGACTCTACATCGATTACCCAACGGTCTAACCATCATCGCCGAGCAAATGCCGATCGAAGCCGTTAATCTTAGCTTGTGGGTTAACGTTGGTTCTGCTGTGGAAGCAGACGCGATCAATGGTATGGCGCATTTCTTAGAGCATATGGTATTTAAAGGTACACAGCGTCTATGTAGTGGTGAATTTGAGCGGCTGATCGAAGAACGGGGTGCGGTCACAAATGCAGCAACAAGTCAAGATTATACGCATTACTACATTACAACAGCACCAAAAGATTTTGCGCAGCTAGCACCACTACAAATCGATGTCGTACTTAATTGTACAATTCCTGATGATGGCTTCGAGCGCGAACGCTTGGTCGTTTTAGAAGAAATTCGTCGTTCGGATGATAATCCCCGCCGCCGCACATTTCAACGCGCGATGGAAACTGCATTTGAGCGCTTACCGTATCGTCGCCCCGTGATCGGTTCGGCTGAGGTGATTTCCCGCCTCACACCGCAGCAGATGCGCGATTTTCATTGCACCTGGTATCAACCACAATCGATAACGGCTGTTGCTGTCGGCAATTTACCCGCAGAAGAACTTATAGAAATTGTCAGTGAGGGATTCCAAGTGAATACTTCCCGCCTCACACCGCACGCATCTCATCCTCCGATGACTTGTGAGTCACCTTTTACAGAAATTGTCCGTCAAGAATATGTTGATGAAAGTTTGCAGCAAGCACGCCTTGTGATGGTGTGGCGCGTTCCAGGATTGATGCAAATCGAACAAACTTATGCTTTGGATGTTGTCGCTGCGATTTTAGGTCATGGACGTACGTCGCGGCTAGTACGGGAACTACGTGAAGAAAAAAGTTTAGTCTCGCAGATTTCTGTGAGTAACATGACACAACAACTTCAAGGAACCTTTTATATCTCTGCGGCGTTACCTGTGGAAAATATTCCAGTTGTGGAAGCGGCGATCGCCCAACATATTCAATCAATTCAAACGCAACCCGTACAAGAATCAGAAATCGCGCGCATTCGTACGCAAGTCGCAAATCGCTTTATTTTTGGCAACGAAACACCCAGCGATCGCGCCAGTCTCTATGGCTACTATCACTCGATGCTTGGCGATCTCGAACCAGCTTTTGATTACCCAGCTAAAATCCAGAGCGTAGATGCTACTGATATACTAATTGCTGCGCAACAGCATTTATCGCCAAATGCTTACGGTGTTGTTATTCTCAAACCAGCATGAATTGGTCAGAAATTGCCCAGCATATCAGCAAAGTAACGGGAAAAGCGTTTACTGTCAATCGAACGCGTGCAGTAGGTGGCGGCTGTATCAACCAAGGCTACGCTATCAGTAGCGAGACGGAAACTTACTTTGTGAAGCTCAATTCCCCTTCCCAAGTCGCCATGTTTGAAGCAGAAGCCCTGGGATTGCAACAGATGTTTGCGACAGCAACAATTCGAGTTCCGCAGGCCATTTGTTGGGGAACCGTCGCAAACGCTTGTTATCTCGTTTTAGAGTGGATCGAACTTGGTCGAGGCAACAACTCGGCATGGGAAGAAATGGGGCGAAAGCTTGCTGCTATGCATAAATTTGACACCATGTCAAGCACTAACCAAGCTGCCTTTGGTTGGGATAGAAATAATACGATTGGTTCCACACCCCAAATCAACGATTGGACAACCGATTGGGCAGAATTTTTCGCTAAACACCGCTTGGGATACCAGTTCAAATTAGCCAATCGCCGCGGCGGACATTTCCCGCAGCAGCAAGCATTATTAGCCGCGATTCCAGATTTACTAGCGCATCAACCGCAACCGTCGCTCGTTCACGGCGATTTATGGGGAGGTAACGCCGCGTGTACAACGACAGGCGAACCCGTTATTTTTGACCCTGCGACTTATATCGGCGATCGCGAAGTTGATATCGCCATGACCGAATTATTTGGTGGTTTTCCTGCTGCTTTCTATCACGGTTACAACGCGATTTTTCCGTTGGAGCAAGGCTACGAAACCCGCAAAATTATATACAATCTCTATCACATCTTGAATCATTACAATCTCTTCGGTGGTAGCTACAGCGCGCAAGCTAACCGCATGATTGCCCAAATTTTAAGTCGATAAATCAAACTGTGATATTCTATTTGCTTAACTAGAGGTAATATATAGCAGTGGTCGATATGGTAAGGACACGATTAAACTCCTCATAATCCGTCTTTCTGACCCCTGACCCCTGATCCTTGCTGTAAACCCTTATGCAAAAATCAGTATTAGCCCGCTGGGGGACAATTCAACACAAGCTGACTCCCTACTTGTTTTTGTTACCAGCCCTGCTGATCTTGGGTTTAACTGTATTTTGGCCGGCACTGCAAGCGTTTTACCTCAGCTTTACGCGCTACGAATACGATCTGACGCAACCGCCACAATGGATTGGTTGGGAGAACTTCCAACGACTGTGGACTGATGCTGTTTTTTGGCAGACTTTAGGAAATACGCTACTTTATCTAGTTTGCGTTGTTCCAGTTTTAGCGATCGCCCCCTTAGCACTCGCAATTTTAGTCAATCAAAAACTACGCGGAATGCACTGGTTTAGGGCAGCCTATTACACTCCGGTTGTCATTTCAATGGTTGTTGCTGGAATTGCCTGGCGATGGATTTATGATGGTAATGGTTTACTCAACCAGATTATTCGGCAAATTGGTTTATCAGAAAAAGGTATTCCCTGGTTAACAAGTCCGCAGTGGGCGCTGTTTAGCGTGATGGCAGTCACTGTATGGAAAGGATTAGGTTATTATATGGTGATTTATCTTGCTGGGCTGCAAGCGATTCCCGCCGACTTATACGAAGCTGCTGCGATCGAAGGTTCCGATGGCATTCGCAAACACTGGGATATTACAGTACCGTTGATGAGACCTTATATTGTGTTAGTAGCCGTAATTTCGGCGATTTCTGCGACAAAGGTGTTTGAAGAAGTTTATATCATGACGCAAGGCGGACCACGCAATAGCTCGAAGACGATTGTTTATTATCTTTATGAGCAAGCCTTCCGCAACCTAGAAATGAGTTATGCTTGTACGATTGGGTTAGTTTTGTTTTTAGGTATTTTAGGTCTGTCCATTATAAATCTGAAGTTGACAAATCAACGCGTCTAAAACTACTAAGTAAGTAAATGAAAATATTGGTCATTAGTAACTGGTAATGGGTAAAAATATTGCTCAACTTTTTATTACCAACACCTATCATTCAAAATCGATTTTCATATTCCAAAATTGCCCGCGTTTCTCCTGTAATATCTGTCGCAGCACGGACGCGAAATTGATCGTTTAGTCGGTAGTTCAAACCGATACGCGTTGGGTCATCCGATGTCAAAACTCGCAAGACAGAAACCGAGAGATTGCGCGAGACATCAATACCTGCTTCTGCGGCTAATTCGAGTGCCGAAGTTCTCCCCCCAGATTCTGTACCAACTGTCGGAAATAAACGCAACTCGGATAAACCAAAAGCATTACCAATATTCGTTACCGCACCTTGGAAGTTACCTAGTAAAGCTGTCCCTGCCAAGTTAGCAAGCCCTAGAACACTATCCCCGCGTCCTAAAGTATCAATAAAACTACCACCGAGTAAAGCCACAATTTCTGACTGACTGCGTGAAGGATTGCTCGTCAGTTCTAAATTATCAAAAAGTTGACTCGCAGGACCTTGAACCTCAGCCTGTACGCGCACCGTTTCAAAACCACCTAAGTCAGTTGCCAGCGGTTGTGTAATATCACCCGATAAGGGTGAAGTCGCAACTCTAGTGCGCGTGACTTCTGGGACTCGCGTCACTAAACGAATATCCAATTCGGGGTCGAGTCCTTGATTCGGTTTAAACGTGGCTGTATGTTCGTAACCTCGCGCCAAAACAAACTGAGTCGTAAATAAATTCACGCCACCACGACGTAACCGAATCATACCATTTGGGCGCAGATCGTTGAGTGTACCACTCACATTCAGTGAACCTGTTGCCTCTAGATTGATAATCGGTGGACGAGTTACTTCTACTCCGTTGCCTAGTGTTAGTTGTAAGTTATTCAACTCAAAATTTGTAGTTCCCTCTTGATTAGCAGCAAAGTTTGGCACCGAAGCGCTAGTAGGTGTTGTCGTACCTGGTGTCGAACCATTTCCGTTTTCTTCTGGAATAGATATTGCACCTTGGGCGAGTTCAACTTGCCCGCCAATTACTGGGTTGAGGACACTTCCCGTCACAATCACATTTCCGCTAGCACCACCACGATATAACCCGTCAAGATTGAGCGTTAGCTGATTGAGGTTGACAGTCAGCGGATTGGCAAAGTCTGGATCGGCGGGTGAAAAACTACTAAAGATGGGAATCACACCTTGCGCGACAACATTACCGCGCGAGAAATTACCTTGAATGCTATCAACTTGGATGCGGTCAAGATTGAAGTTGATTGTTCCTGTAACATCGGTTAAAGGTTCAGGCAAAGCCTGGGCTGTAATTGTGGCATCATTAATCGTTGCAATTCCTGTGGCAACAGGTTCTTGCGTTGTCCCGCGTACTTGTAATTGTACTTGTCCTTGTCCTGATTCCCAGGCAACAGCATCTGTTAATAAATTAAGTAATGCCAAACCTTCGTTTTGGACGTTAATATCTAAACTAATTTGGTCGCTATCAGGCGTGACTGAGGCGAAAGGTAACTCTAGAGGTATGCTACCAGTAATGACGATTGGCTCAGGTCCAGTGACAACGATATTACTACCAATGTTAAATCGCGCATTTGCATAGCTAAAGCTTGCCGTTGCTGATTCGACAGGTCTATTATTCAAGGTTCCGGCGCTGAGTTCTAATTCTCCGATCGCTTGCGGATTTTCTACTGTTCCAGCTAAAGTTGCTGAACCATTCAATTGCCCAGTCACATCGATAGGCAAATCGACAAAATCCGTTAGCGTGTTGATCGGAAAATTCGTTACCTGTAATTGACCCGATTGTTCTGTACCGCCAATTTGCCCTGTAAAAGCAAGTAGCGACTCATCCGATTGAATTCGTAGAGGAAGGAGTGTCAAAACACCGTCTTCAAAGTTACCTTGAGCAATCACTTGATCCGCATTGTAATCACCCCATTGCCAATTCTGACCTTGCAAATCAAAATTAGCCGTGACACCAGCTTGCAAAGAACCACTCACCGCAACCGTGCCACCAAATGTTCCTTGAAAATCGGCGAGTGCAGGTAATGGCGACGCATCTTGACGCTGTTGGCGCTGTTGTTGCAAAAGCGTTGTGATTTCTGAATAACGGCGGATTTGAGTTAATAATGGTGCATCGGGTATTCCGACAGGCGTTGTATTCAGCGTGCTAGCACCAGCATACGTTGGTGCTTCTAACCCGCGTTGGAAATCTTCTAAATTAAAGAACCGCAGTGCTGTTAACACGCTTTGTACTTGACCATTTGCAACATTTACTTGCGCCTCAAATTCAGGTCCACTTGGAGTTTGCGTTACACTTCCTGAAAACGCATAGCGACCATCTCCTTGAATAAACTCGCCTCCGGTAAGCGTTCCTGTACCATCAGCAAAGTTAACTTGTCCAACAAATTGATTTCCTGTCAGCGTTCCAATTGCAGGATCAGCGATCGCAATATTTCCCGCAACCGCAAATGTTGTCGGATTTACCGTGAGATCGCCCGTAAGTTGTCCTGAGATCGGCGCATTACCTAATATCGGTAAATCAGGTGTTAACTCCAGCGCCGCCAAGGGAAAATTCTCGATATTGACTAACAGATTTTCGCCGACACTACGCCCTCTAGCAACTGCGGCATCGCGCCGTACTAGAAAAGAAACCGGACGATTCTGTGCATCTAAATTCAACGTAATTTGATCTTCACCGCCAGAAACATCTAACTGTAACCCATCAGTTGCTGTTAGCTGAACATTCCCTGTTAACTGTGGGGCAAAGGCTAAATCATTCACTGCCAAGTTTTGCAGTTGCAACGCACCGACAACATTCGGCGCGGTTAAAGTTCCCGTGATGTTACCTGTAAAATCTGCACTTCCGGCAAGATTCCCAGCTGCGGGTAACTCAAAAGGTAAATCTTGTAAACTGTAATTTTGTGCTTGGACATTGAGATCTAACTCGGTGACTTCGGGGACACCCGATGCTGTTTGTACTAAAATCAGTCCGTTGGCGTTTAAATTCGGTGCGGTAGCTTGTTCGACAATGATGCGATCGCCAACCCACCCAATCGTTGCTGTTAGCGGTTGCTGTACAGGTCCAATTCCTTGGGAAAAGCGTAAATTTCCAACCGCGCGCACATCGGCTAAATCAAACGAGTCTACAGTACCTGCGACGCGCAACTGACCATTTAACTGACCTTGCAGTTGTTCCGAAAACCGCGCGAGTTCTACTTGTGAAGCATTAACTTGCGCTTGCCAGCGACCTTGTGCGAGTTGAATATTCGCGGCAGTCACTGTCCCACCCGCAACATTTAAACGTCCTGAACCGGTACCGACAATTGTTTCTGGTTGAAACGCCGTTGTTGCCCCAGCTAGATTAAACGTTCCTGTCAGCGCGCCTTGAAACTGCGGTGGCACTTGGGGAACCAAAGAACCAAGTTGAACGCCCGATGCTTGAACTTGCGCTTGCCAGCGACCTTGTGCGAGTTGAATATTTGAGGCGGTAACAGTTCCACCCGCAACATTTAAACGTCCTGAACCTGTCGCCTGAATTTGGTCTGGCTGAAACGATGCGGTAGTACCCGCAACATTAAATGTGCCACTAATCGGCGCTTGCAGGGCTGGTGGAACTTCTGCCACACGCCCTAACTCAACGCCTGATGCTTGTACAGTAGCTTGCCATTGATTATTCGTTAACTGTCCGGCGGCGCGCAGCGTACCACCTGCAAAATCAACAGTGGTATTGCGAAATAGCAAGTTTTGTGCATTAGCAATTAAGATTTGACCGCGTGCCGGATACGTTGCGTTGGCCGCTTGCCAATTGACAATTGTTTGCGGTTGCGTTGGCGAACCGACAACATTAGCGCGTGCTTGAATCGTCCCAATTTGAAAATCCGGTGCAGCACCATAAAGCCGCGCGATCGCATCGCCAGGAATATTCCGCGCATCGAGATTAAATCCTAATCCTGGCGTGTCTCCAATCCGTAAAGTACCACCGCCAGTAATTTGACCGCCCACAGTAGGTACAGCTTGAATGTCTTTAAATGCAATCACCGATTCTGTCGGCGCAAATGCAAATCGCGCACTCAATTTTTTAAAATCAACTCGGTCAATTCGCGCTTGCTTCGTCGTCCTGACGCTACCTGATAGTGTCGGCTTTTGGATAGGTCCGCTAAGTTGAACTTCCGCTCTTGCTTCGCCTGCGACGGGTACAGGCAGATCTAATTCTAAGGTTTTTTGGGCATTCGCAAAACTAACCGTTGGCACTCTTGCCGCAATATTAAAACCTGCTTCGGTATCGAGTACGCCGTTAGCGATCGCAGGAATACTACCGTAACTCGTTTGAACGTTATCGAGCCAAATTTGCGTACCCTGAAAACCAAGTGTGCCACTCGAATTATTAAACGCCTGCGGCAGTTGCTCAACTTGTGCGGTGACTTTTCTTAGCTGTGCAGTACCAAATAGCGCGGGTTCTTGTGCTTGTCGCAATTGCACGTTTAAGTTACCGTCAACGCGTCCACCTTGCAGATCGATCGGCAAATCAATCAAGCGCGTAACTTCTGAAGCAAGGACATTTTGCGCTTGAATTTGTAAATTGGTGCGTTCGGTGCTAAGCTGCGATTCACCTTGAATTTCAATATTCCCCTCAGTTGCTAAATTGCCACTGATGTTGTAGCGAATTAATTCGTTATTATCTAAAAATTGCGCAAATCCATTACCCTGGCTAACTGTAACCGATGCTTTCGTTGTTTTGTTCGCAATCGGTTCGTTTCTTGCCTCAGGATCTGGTACGAGGACGACATTAGCATTACGAAAGCGAATGCGATCGAGTTCAGTACTAATTGGTCCTGTTCCTTCTTCGGCTGCTAAAGTGGTAGAAATCCAGCGTCCCTCCGCATCTTGCTCTAGATAAACATCAGGATTGACTAACGTAACATCGAGTCTTAATGTGCGAGTAATTAATAGTTGTAATGGGTTAAAAGTCACATCTACGGCAGTTACAGCAGCGCGGTCTGGATCGGTCGCAGTTGCGGGAATTGCTGAAGCACCAAAGCGTAAACTCGTTGGGGAAAAACTTTCTACCCTTCCTAATTGCACCGGTCGATTGAGCGTTTGTGTTAAATTGCGTTCTACAAGTGGTGCTAACTGCTCGTTGACGAAAGTCCACAACCACCAACCACCTGCTACAAGTCCCAACAATAAAGGAGCACCGATGGCGATTCCAGTGCGATAACTTAATAACGATCGCGATCGCTCGGAACGTTGTTCGGTTTGGTTATCGAGATCAGGAGGATTCTTCATTGAAGTTTATGGGTTGTCACTTGAAGGCTACTGATGACGCGAAGGACAAATGGCACACTTATAAAATACCGATATCAGTATCAAGTAGCTAGTAAATTATGCAATTGTAGTTACCGTTTCTGTTACAAATGATTGCTGAAATTTGTAACTGTACCATAATCCATAAAGAAGGAGGGGATCAATGATTACTCCCATGCGTGTTTTTGTGTTGTTATTTAATGCCCGCACCGAGAACGAAGGTATTCATACGATTCGAGTCGGCGATCGCAATCGCGTTTTGATGTTTGAAGCCGAAGATGACGCGACTCGCTTCGCGCTGATGCTAGAAGCCCAAGACTTCCCCTCGCCGACGGTTGAAGCCATGGACGCTGAGGAAATCAAGGAATTTTGCGAAAGCGCTGATTATGATTGGGAACTGATTCCTGAAGGCGGGTTAGCGCTTCCTCCCGAAACTAATGTCAAGGAGACTGACTGGCAGCTAGAGACTCAATCTGAAGAACCTGATCCAGACTTAGACGCTATTCGGCGTAAATTGGAAGGACTACTGTAATACAAAGCATACGATCTCAAAAGCAGGAGCAAACAGCATGATTCAAGCAGAGGGGCGCGGTCATTTATTGACAGAACAGGTCAATACTAATAGTCGAAACTTGGATCAGTTGAGTTCCTTAGAGTTTGTCGAACTTTTTAATCAGGAAGATCAAAACGCGATCGCGGCTGTCGCGGCGACAAAACATGAACTCGCTGCGGCAATTGATCATACCGCCCAAGCCTTGCATCACGGAGGTCGCTTATTTTATATTGGTGCGGGCACAAGTGGCAGATTAGGCGTGTTAGACGCGGCAGAGTGTCCGCCGACGTTTTGTACTTCTCCTGAACTCGTTCAAGGAATTATTGCGGGTGGGGCTGGTGCTTTGGTACGCAGTTCCGAAGATTTAGAAGACAAAGCCGAGGACGGATACAATGCAATCGCCCAGCGTCACATTACGCAACTCGATGTTGTCGTCGGGATTACAGCCGGTGGCACAACTCCCTACGTCCACGGTGCTTTACAAGCCGCACGCGAACGCGGCGCAACGACAATTTTTATCGCCTGTGTACCTGTAGAACAAGTTGCTGCTGACGTTGATGTTGATATTCGCCTGTTGGTAGGACCCGAAATTTTAGCAGGTTCAACGCGCCTCAAAGCAGGCACTGCAACGAAGTTAGCCTTGAATATGCTTTCGACTGGGGTGATGGTGCAGCTAGGAAAAGTTTACGGTAATCGCATGGTAGATGTTGCTGTTACTAATACCAAGCTACGCGATCGCGCCATTCGGATTTTGCACGATCTCACAGGTCTCGACCGCGCTGCTGCGGCTACACTACTAGAGCAAAGTGGAAATTGGGTAAAGCTAGCGTTGCTCATGCATTGGACAGGCGTTACCAAAGAAGAAGGCGATAAACTTCTAGCTCAACACAATGGCAATCTTCGCGCTGCTGTTTCTAGCTATAAAGGTGTCTAGTCATTTCTCTCGATCTGCAACCAATTAATTCATGGCGCAATGCTGTTATGACCGATCTTTATTTGCGATCGCTCAATAACTCAATTTATTTAGAAATGCGATCGCGGAGTGTGTGTCGCACAATCGCTTCTCCCAGAATTCTCAATGCGATCGACTAACTACATTTAGCGAAACGTAGACTTATCAATTACATTTTTCCTCTTCATTTTTTAGTAGCTTTAATTGTGCGTCATCATTAACTTTTTTCAACTTATAGTAATATTCTCTTACAAGAGTTAGTTGAATTGCCATCAAGTTTTAATGTCGTTTGATAACTTATGCAAACTCCTATCTGAAAAATATCCTGCCGTCTTTGCTAGTTGGGTGTTAGGTACACCACAAACTGAAGTTAAAGCCCTCAAAACTGAATTAAGCATTGAACCAATTCGCGCGGATTACGTGACATTTTTGCAGGTACAAGGGCGCATTCTTCACTTGGAATTTCAAACTGTAATTGCATCAACTCCACCGCTACCGTTGCGAATGCTCGATTATTGGGTAAGGTTGTATTGGTTATATCGCCTTCCGATTACGCAAGTAGTAGTATTATTACTCCCAAGCGCACCAGAGACAATCATTGAAAATTCCTTCAACGTAGAAACGACTCGTCATGAATATCGCGTGCTGAGACTGTGGGAGGAAGATGCTGCACAATTTCTAGACAATCCCGCATTGTTACCATTTGCATCTTTAACCGCAACAACGCAACCGCAAAGTTTATTACAGCAAGTTGTACAACGAGTCAATCAACTGGAAGAAGTTGAACAACGTTCAGAAATTTCCGCTTATACGCAAATCTTAGCGGGGTTAAAATACAACAAGGAGTTGATACAACGAATATTTCGGGAGGGGATGATGCGCGAGTCAGTAATTTACCAAGAAATCTTGGCTGAGGGTGAGCAACAAGGACGGGAAGTGGAAGGGCGATCGCTTGTACTGCGTCAACTGAATCGGCGTGTAGGAGAGTTACCGCAAGATCTGCGAACTCAAATCGAATCTTTGTCGTTAGAACAATTAGAAAATCTGGCTGAAGCCTTGCTAGACTTTCAGAGCATTACAGATATTGACGCTTGGTTAGCCGAGAACCGTTAGCGATCGCTCAATAACTCAATTTATTAGAACTGCGAGCGCAGAGTATGTGTCGCACAATCGCCCTTAAATTATAATAGTTGTATATTCATTCTTTGCATTGAATAAAGATTAGTTATGCCTATCAACTGGCGGGAATATATTGTGACTGATTCGGATGTGCTACGGGGCAAGCCGAGAGTTAAAGGAACTCGGATTCCGGTTAGCTTGATTCTGGGTTATTTAGCGGCGGGCAGTACCCATGAGCAAATTTTGCAAGAGTTTCCAGACTTAAGACGGGAGCAGATTTTAGCTTGTCTCGATTATGCTCGCGATTTAGCAAGCTTTGAAATTATTGCCTCGTGAGCTTGATATTTTTCATCGACCAATGCGTTCCTGTTTCGATTGGTCAATTTCTGCGGGAAGGTGGTCACAGAGTATTGATTTTAAAAGACTATCTTCCGATTGAGTCGCCTGATGAAATAGTGATTGCTAAAGCCCAAGAATTGGCGGCAATTTTAGTATCACTGAATGAGGATTTCGGTGACATTGTGACGTATCCTCCAGCCAATTATAGCGGTATTGTTTCAATTCAACTTCGGAATCATCCTGAAATTATTCCGCGATTGATGCCAGGCTTGTTAAATTATTTGTCTATTCATAATGATGCAGAACATTATCAAGGCAAGTTGTTGATCGTAGAGGTGAATCGAATTCGGATTCGAGAGTAAGATTGTGCGATCGCCTATGATGTGAAATAAACTATTGTCCTATTTATAAACCCCAATTGATTACTAGCTCAATTTATCAGCAATGCGATCGCTCACTAGTTACATTTATCACAAATGCGATCGCGGAGTGTGTGCGAAGCCCAATCGCCCCATTAATAAACCCCAATCGCTCATTAGCACAATTTATCAGAAATGCGATCGCCTTCTTCTCAAAATTTTCTACTCGCCAATTCATTACCTTGGTTTAGTTTTACTATCTTGTACTGACGTATCAGCAAAATATTGGTAGAGGTCATCAATGATGCGATTTGCTCCGATCGGACCTCCAGCACTTGCCCAA
Source organism: Gloeocapsa sp. PCC 7428 (assembly GCF_000317555.1). Lineage (GTDB taxonomy): Bacteria > Cyanobacteriota > Cyanobacteriia > Cyanobacteriales > Chroococcidiopsidaceae > Chroogloeocystis. Next base: position 541,486 of record NC_019745.1, on the reverse strand, counting down.
TCCACTGCGTATACTTGTTTATTTTGGACAGCTTTTAACGTTGACCAAATAGGTTGTTCTAGAAACTGTAATGACATTAGATCTTTATGTTCCTTGTAGACGATAACAAGAAATAGAAAGTCAGCATCCCATTCAGGTAAAGTTTCACTGCTTATATTATCTAGGTAGCCATTTTTAAGGTCTTTATAAGCTTGTATGAACTGCAAGCCTGCATCATTCATAACCTGCCCGTAAGTAGTAGCACTCGGACCGTAAGCGGTCATTCGTGAGCCGTAAAGGTGAAGAATTGATACGGTTTTGTTCTCTAGATTTGCTCCTAGCTCCTCTCGGAATTTTTGAATTCGATCGTTGTACTTAGCTATAATTTCCTCAGCTTGTTCACTTCTGTGTAGTATTTGAGCAAGGAACTTTAGCTCTTTTTTGAAGTCTGCTTCATCACTAGGATTGATTGCAACTGTAGGCGCGATCGATGAGAGGAGTGGATAACTTTGACTCTGCCATTTATGCGCCAAAATCAGATCAGGTTTAAGGCTGAGAATTTTTTCTAGAGAAGGCTGCCCAATATCACCAATAACGGGAACATCAGCAACCAATTCGCTTAGTGCATCCTCACCAATACAGTCGCGACAGGGTGCATACCCGACTGGCTTTATGCCTAATGCAAGCAGGGAACCAAGAATGCCACTGCCATCTAGTGCAACAACGCGCTGGGGATGAAGGGGAACTTCAACTTGACCGAAAGCACTGCTCACAATTTGAGTGTTTACGGGCGATTGTACAGCAGTTAACCTTTGGCTTCGCTTGAGCCACAGACTATTGCAGGCGGTAAGTGTGACAACCGTAAGAGCGGTTAGGAGAAGCAGGAACAAAATTTTTTGAGTAGTGCTAGTTTTCATTAAAACAATCAACTTTCAGCCGCAGCCGTAGGTTAAAACGTCCAACTAATAGAGCCAGTAACGGTAAGAGGATCGGCTCGGAATAACCCAGCATCGAAATACTCTACATCAAATAGATTACGGATATTAATTGCTGCATTGAACCGATCTCGGCGGTAGTAAAGCGCTGCATCAGTGCGGAAGTAATCTCCTAATGTGAATGAGTTCTGCAAATTCGCTTGTCGATCGCTGACATAGAATAAACCTAGTCCAAATCCTAAACCTTCTAGATCACCCTCCTGAATTGTGTAGGTTGTCCAGAGGCTCGCTTGATTCTCTGGTACACCTGTCAATTGATTGCCTTCCGGAATCGAGTTATCTTCCGTAACTTCTGCATCGGTGTAGGCATAGGAAACAATCATATTCCATCCCGGCAAAATCTCGCCCGTAACGTCTAATTCAATCCCTCGGCTTCGCTGTTCGCCAACCTGAACGGAAAAACCTCGCGCAGCCAAAACCGGATCGGGATCAGGCGTAACTACGTTTGTTCTGGTAATTTCGTAGGCTGCTAATGTTGCTGAAAGTCTTCCATCTAGCCAATCCGTTTTTACTCCTACTTCATATTGAGTGCCTCTAGTCGGCTCAAAGGGTTCACCTCCACCACCTTCATTGAATAAACCGAATACAGGAGGAGGTTGGAATGATCGGCTGTAGCTGGCATAGAGCGCAACGATATCACTAGGCTGATACACCAATCCAATTCTGGGGCTAAATGCGCTGTTGTCACTTGTTCGACCAGGTCTAAAATCTCCTTCACCTATTGATGAGATCCAGTCAAAACGACCACCAATCAATAGATTGAAGTTGTCTAGAAGAGCAATTTGATCTTGAACATAGACACCATAGGATTCAATTGTGTCTTGATTTTCTCCACGATCGTAGATAGGTTCTGGAATATCGTCATTATCGTAATCTGGATCAGAAATATCTAGATTGGGAGGAGGATTGGTAGGAAAACCAAAATTTTGAGCGTTGGCAACATTGCTGTAATCAAATCCGACAAGAATTTGATGTTCAATTGATCCTGTGTTAAATTCCCCAAGTAAATCAATCTGAGCAAAGTAGCTGTTCCAACTGAAATCATTAATAGAGTTATTCCCTATCACCAGAAACCGATGGTCTGCCAGTTCTGTTCCACTACTCTCTTGAGTGTCAAAGTCTGAATTGTTGGCAGCAAATGCATGACGCAACTGCAAACTATCGCTGAATTCATGACGTAGTGTATAGCCATACCTTTGAGTTGTTGCCTCAAGAGAATTGAACTGGGGATAGCCAGGATAGAAGTCTCTGGGGAAAATGGTGCTGCCGTCGGAAAGTCTACCAGGTAGTTCAGTACTATCTACTAAGGTTTCGAGATATTCGTAGTATAGGTTTATCGCCGTTTGATCGCCCAAATTTAGTGTAATTGTGGGTGCAATTGAAAACAGGTCGGTATTAACAAAGTCTTGAAAACTCTCTGCACTCTGATAGGCAGCAATGAAGCGATACAGCACAGTATCATCATCAGTTAGAGGACCTGAGAAATCAATGCTGGGCTGAAAAAAGCCATAGTTTCCTACTTCAAGCGCCACATTATAATAGGGTTCGCTCAGGGGTTGTCGGGTAATCACATTGATGACCCCACCTGGCTCTAGCCCTCCGAATAACACTGAAGCAGGACCTCTAAGAACTTCTACCTGCTCGACTGTGCCAATTGCAGATAAGCCCCAAAAACCAAGGTCACGGAAGCCGTTGCGTAGGGTTGAACCACCACCATCGGAAGTACCTTGCTGAAAGCCTCTGATGATACTAGCGCCTACTCCAGGCACACCCGAAAGACTAAAACCTTCAACAACACCAGGAACAGTTTCGACAGCCTCGGTTACGCTTCTCACGTTGCGATCTTCTAAAACTTGTTGTGGCACAACCGTAATTGACTGCGGAATATCGCGCAGCGGCGTATGCGTCCTTGTTGCAGTCGAAGCATCCGGCACCCAATATCCATCTTGCTCACCTGTCACTACGATCGCAATTGAGTCATCCTCCTGCGGTGTTTCACTTGTCGGCGGCGTGGGGGATGTTGCAGTGACTACCCCAACAATTAAACCCGTATCACTATCAAACAACTCAACTGTGGGTAACGCGGTTTCTCCTGTGACTGTTACTCGTAGAGTATTTGCATCAAAATTTGTGACTGTTATTTCCGTAACACCATCAACGGGTTTTTCCGAACGAAATGTAAAAGCATCGCCACTGGGTAAACGCAATTGTGCATTCGGAATATCTGCAATATAGTTATTGTCACTACTGCGATTTGTCACTTGCAGTTGTTCGCCAAAAGGAGTTTCTAAAACCACCTCTACACCTTGAGGAGTGGGGACTGCTCTTACTGCTGTAATTTGGATGGGAGATGAAGTATTAGGAGTTGAGGATTGCGAAAATAAATCTTTGACGCTCGTTGCTGGTAACTCAATTTCGTTGAGTCTTTGAATTTTTGTAGTAGTAACAGACTGGTTGCGATCGCTTCGTTGTGGATTACCCTCCTCAATTCCCCCTTGCAAAGTGGGAACGCTGGATTTTACTCCCTCTGCCTGTGCGGTGGAAGCCATCAAAACCGACAGCGCCATTACCATCAATGCCAATTGCAATCGACCCCTCATCCTCTCACACCTTTTGAAAATCTTTATCAAGAAATATCAGGGTGATGCCATGCTTGAAAAGCCATTATGAGGGGCTAGACGGATTTTATTTGAGGGTTAGAGGGATTTTTTTTAATTTCTACTTTACTTCTACAATTTTTCAAGTAATACCAATTCGACAAATAAATACTACAGATCAACCCCACCGCCTGCGGCACCTCCCCTTAGAAAGGGCAGGGCTGTTTCAAAGTGCATGGAGAAAAATTAGAGTGAGGTTGACCACATGGCAAGCTCGACATGGAACTGCTGGCATTGCTGAACACTGTTGCTGACCCCCGCGCCCCGCGAGGCAAACGTCACCCGCTCTCGCTGGTGCTGCTGATTATTCTGATGGGAACGATGCTCGGCTACTGGGGCTATCGTCCTTTGTCTGAGTTCATCAAGCACTATGGCGATGCCCTGCGAGCGCGACTCGGATTGAGTGATGAAGTGGAATTTCCCTCCTATTCCACCCTGCGGCGGGTGATGATGCAGCTTGATTTTGCTGAGTTTGCGGCGGTGTTTTCGCAGTGGGCAAAGCAGTTTGTCCCGCTCGATCCGGCTGCGGTTGTTGCCATTGACGGCAAAAGCATCAAAAGTACGGTCAGCGACTGCCACCAAAACACTCAAGCGTTTGTCAGTGTGGTTTCGCTCTTCAGCCACGAGTGCGGCTTTGTCTATCAGATGCAGGCGATGGACAATCACAACACCAGTGAACAAACCGTGGTGCAGCAGTTGCTCAAAACGCTGGCACTTGATGGGGTCGTGGTCACGATGGACGCACTGCACTGTCAAAAAAAACCTTAGCGCAAATCATCGAGCGGGGAGATGACTATCTGGTGTGCGCCAAGGCGAACCAACCGTACCTGTACCAGGCGATTGAGCAAGCTTGGCAGCAGGGTCACCCCTGGAGTTGCTACGACTACACACAGCACAGTCATGGTCGCACCGTGCATCGTCGGGTTCAGGTCTATCGCCCGTCGCAAGCGCTCCAATCGCACTGGAGCGGACTCGCGTCGCTGATTGTCGTCGAACGCTCGGGCACCCGAGCGCAGCAGCCCTTTTGCGAGCGGCAGTATTACATCAGTAGTTTGATCACCTGTGCGCACGGCTTTGCTCAACTGGTGCAGGGGCACTGGGGGATTGAGAATCGCTTGCATTGGATCAAGGATGTCTCGCTGGGTGAAGATGATGCACCCTACCTCGATAAGCGCGCTGCTGCCAACTGGTCAATCGTGCGGACCTTTTTCATCACCTTGGCAAGACGCTTGGGCTTTCATTCCATTGCCTCAGCGAAACGCCAGCTTGCCAACCAGTTTGAGCAGGTCTTTCTCTCTCTACAATGAAACAGCCCTGCCTTAGAAAGGGGAGGTTGGGAGGGGTCTTGCAGGTTGTTTTGTATTCAGCTTTTTGAACTCCAAACTAGGGTGAGATGGATTTTGCTTCCATAGTTGATAATTTTTTCTTGCTGTTTTCTTAACTCTTTCTGGTAACTCAGCAAAATATTCGATGAACTCTATGGTCAATTCTGACTTCATAGCTCATCAAAACCCATTTGTTTTGTCCTACCATTAATAGAATCATTTAACGCTTTTGTTGCTAACTCCTCTAATTGGCTATGTTCTGGGTGAGATAAAGATTGCTGCCAGTTAAGTTCATTTTCAATATCTTCAATTAACTGTTCTGCAAGTTCATCTTGTAGATGAGGAGGTAAATTTTGTGCTTTATTAAAAGCCTCTGTCAGTAGCTCAGTCATAATCGTAGTTTGTAAATCTGAGATCTTGCAGCATTCTCAGTTAACCCGACAGCCCGCCTGGTAATTAATTACCAGGCTAATAGCTCAAGCCCACTCAAAGTGGGCTGAAAGACTGATTAAGTCTGATGAATCAGGCTTTGGCTGTTAGCCCGCACTTTATAGTGCAGGGTGGGAAAGTGGGTAATAGACGAAATTAGTGCAAGATATCAGTAAATTGAATTTGGTAATTCAATTTTATCAGGAGCAAGTAGTATTTAATTGCTACTTTATTTAGTATTTGAGGATTGGTCGCAAGTTATAGAATAATTCAAATTCAAAACTTGATTTTTAAATAATCTCTGGGACTCACGCCAAACTTCTTGCGAAAAGCTGCTGCAAAATACTTGCGATCGCCAAACCCCACCGCTTGCATTACTTCAGTGACTCGCATGTCACCAGACATCAACAGTTGGCTTGCTTGTTCCATGCGATAATCGTGGAGATAGCTAAATACTGTTTTGCCAAACACCTGACGAAACCCGCGTTTGAGTGAATAATCATTCAAGCCAACTTGTCGCGCCAATGCCATTAACGAAGGCGGTTGATGTAGATTTTGCTTCAAAATTTCGCGGGCGCGATAGATGCGATCGACATAATCGGGTTTTAGATTGTTTTGCGATCGCCGCCCTTGTTGCACTGCTTGCTCTTCCTCCAACACCAACGCCGCCACTTCTAGCACTTTTCCTTCTAAATACATCCGTTTATGCAACCCCTGATACGAACAGCGGATAATTTGCCACAGAATACGCTGCATTGCCGGCGAGATTGTCCCCACGCGGGTGTAGTATTGTTGATTTGGTTGGCGAATCAAGTGCTGCAACTCAGTTGGCAGTTCGCCACCCTTGCCTATGAACGACACTAAAACCTCTGGTTGCATCCAGATTATGACTTCTAAGCTATGGTATTCGCACGGACCAACGATAGTTTGCTTGGGAGATAGACCACTACCATAGAGCGCATATTCTAAGTTAGTCACTTCCGTAAAAGCATCAAGATGCTGTCCTGACAAATGGAAATGAAAACACAACTGTCCCTCTTCTTCTGGTAATGTAACTTCCCAGCGATCGCACAACTGAAAATTATCGATTTTCAGTTCTAGCCCTTCTCGCAATACAATTTCCCGAACGTAGCCTTCAGACAACCACGACGGTTGATGCAGCAACAGATCCAGGTCATCTCTGGGGTCTGGATATTTTGCATGAGCAAGCATCTCTTGATACAAATCATCAGCAGCTTGCTCGGACATAGAAATTGTCATCGCGATAGGTTTACTGAGATTAATTATTATTAGTAAATTATCACATTAATTTTTATATTTGTGGTAATGGGTAATAAATGTTCCGTCCAATTACCAGTTACCAATTTTCATTGCCAATACTTAAAAACTCGTGACTACCGAGTTATAACAAAACCTTAAAGATTTATTTAATCAAAGCAAACAAAGTTTATTTTCGCTATAATGCGTTCAATTTATTGATAAGTATTCTCATTAGATGAAACTTTAAACGTTTATACTTTGCACTTCCTCTAAAGTCATGACCCATCAAGCATATACTCAACCACCTACCAGAATCTGGGATATTATGGCTCCAGTCAAAGGTAGGATTATAGGTGCGATCGCGCTAGCAGCACTAAGTTCAATTGCTGGAATCGGTTCATTGCTAGCAATTCCGCCGATTGCAGCCGCGCTAGTATCTGAGTCATCACCTATTCAAATTTGGCAATGGATTGCAGTCGCCTTAGGAATGGTAGTGATCGCTTTTACTGCCAGAGTTTTTGCATTTCATGTTTCCCATATCGCGGCATTTAAACTTGAAGTCATCTTAAGAACAGCACTGACTACACACCTTGCTCAAGTTCCCCTTGGCTATATCATTACAACCGGCTCAGGTGCAATCAAGAAAATTGTGCAAGATGATGTCAAATCACTTCATGCCTTTGTCGCCGATAGCACGCCCTTATTTGGGCAAGCCTACACAATTCCACTCCTGTCATTAATTGCGATGTTTGTTGCCGATTGGCGATTAGGATTGGTGACATTAGCGGTACTTCCGGTAGGCATGATTTTTATTCGGCTGGCGTTACGCGATTATGCCGAACAACGGGATGCTTACGATTGTGCCAACGAACAGATCAATAGCGTCATCATTGAGTTCGTGCAAGGAATGCAAGTCGTTCGCACTTTTGACGATGGTAGTAGTTCCTTTGCTCGATTTCAAAATTCACTCGATGCTTTTACGCAAAAGCTGCGCGAGTGGAATGAAAAAACACAAACTTCCGGTCGATTCGGAACATTGCTATTTGAACCATTACCGACACTGTTAGTTGTATCTGCGGTGGGAGCATGGTTCATGATGCAGGGAACCTTATCATTCCCGCGCCTGTTGGTATTTCTATTACTCGCCCCGCGATTATGTGGAGCATTCAAGCCCATTTTCACACTCTCCTATTTCATCAATCAAGCGAATGCCGGAGCATTGCGGATTGGGGCAGTACTAGCAGAACCTATACTACCGCAACCTGAACATTCTCAACAGCCTGCCAATTCCTCAATTGCGCTACGCAATGTGACTTTCTCCTACAGTGATGGTCGTCCAGCATTACAAGATGTGTCGCTTGATATGCCAGCCGGAACCGTAACCGCATTAGTAGGTCCTTCAGGTGCAGGCAAAACAACCTTAGCACGACTCATTCCTCGCTTCTGGGATGTTGATCGTGGCTCAATTGAGATTGGCGGTGTAGATGTGCGGGAAATGACCTCTGATACTTTGATGTCTTGGGTTTCATTTGTCTTTCAAGATACCTTTTTATTGCACGACACGATCCGCAACAATATCAAATTAGGGAAACCAAACGCGACCGATGAAGAAATAGTTGCAGCAGCTTCTGCGGCACAAGCCCACGAGTTTATTCTCACTTTACCTAACGGCTACAATACCATTGCTGGCGAACGAGGAACTCGACTTTCAGGCGGACAGCGCCAGCGCATTACGATCGCCCGTGCGATTCTCCAAGATAATCCAATTGTGGTATTAGATGAAGCTACTGCCTTTGCCGATCCAGAAAATGAAGCGTTGATTCAAAAAGCGATCGCCTCTCTGACACAGGGCAAAACCTTGATCGTTGTCGCACATCGCTTGGCAACGATTATGAGTGCCGATCAGATTGCCGTATTAGATCAAGGACAATTAGTCGAATGCGGCAAACATGACGAATTACTTGCTAAAAATGGTGTTTACGCACGACTCTGGTTGCGTCATCATCAGGCACAAAATTGGGAATTGAAAGTGAGACAAGCCTTAGTTGAAATGCAGTAGTGAGGTAAAAATATGGACACGCAAATCCTCAAAATCGCCTTCCTGATTGGGCTAGCGGCAAGTACAATTATCCGCATTCCTTACCAGCGCGAAACTCAACAAAACACCATCATCGATAATCGCAAAACTCCTCAAGAAAACGGATTGCTGTTTTTGGTGTTTTTAGGGATGGTTGCTTTGCCACTCGTATACGTTTTTACTCCCTGGCTTGATATTGCTAACTATCACCTATCAATTTGGGCTAATGGCTTGGGCGTTGTGACATTTGCGATCGCAATGTGGCTATTTTGGCGATCGCATCACGACTTAGGTAAAAACTGGTCGCCAACCTTACAAATACGCGAAGCACACACACTGATCGTCAGCGGTATTTATCAAAAAATTCGCCATCCGATGTATGCGTCAGTTTGGCTGTGGAGCATTGCTCAAGCACTATTATTACCCAACTGGATTGCAGGATTATCAGGAATCATCGGCTTTGGCATTTTATACATCGTCCGAGTTCGCAACGAAGAACAAATGATGCTCGATCAATTCGGCGCTCAGTATCAAGAATATATGCACAAAACCAAGCGATTAATACCCTATCTCTTTTAGGCGTTTGAACTTCATAAAGGTTGGTAACTGGTAATTGGTAATCGGTAACTGGTAATTGGTAATTGGTAATTGGTCAAGCAGAATATCTCTTACCGTCTATTCCCTATTACCCGACAGATATTGTGTGTGATATTTAGTTACGCCCACATACTTGAAAATCCCTCTCCAACTCTTATCTCTGTGTTCTCTGCGTCTCTGCGGTTCGTTAAAAAATCTTCACTCAAATCATTTTCCCCTATGTTAACCATCACCGAAAAAATTCCCATCATTACCTTTACCTACGAAGGTCGCATGACAATGGACGACGCCAACCAATACATCTCCAAGTTAGAACAACTTATTACCCAGAAAGAACCCTTTGCAATTCTTGCGATCGCCCATGAAGACAATAGTAAAAATCGAGAAAAAGGCGTCAATTCAACAATTGGTAAATGGATTAAGCACAACAAACCGCAACTGACCAAATTTTGTTTTGGGTATGCAACCGTGACAACATCAACAGTGTTTGCCCTTTATAAACCAATGACAAAACTCATCGGAACCAAAATGATGGGATGTCCTTGCGATGTCTTTGTGTCAGTTGAAGAAGCGATCGCGTGGTTAGAACAACAAAGTAGTTATGCAACAATCCAGTAATTCACAGGTTATTGATGATACAGGAACATTGCTCACTCTGTTAAAACCTGCCAAGCGGGTTGTGAGTTTAACAGCAACAGGTTTAGATATTTTATTTGAATTAGGGTTACAGCCTGTAGGCTATCTAACTAAAGGAATCGCAAATCGACCTGAATTTTACGGCGATCAGGCGCAGCAGATTGCATCAGTCGGTTCGTGGATGTTTCCCCAAATCAATCGCATCAAAGCACTACAACCAGATTTAATTCTCGGATGGGCGTTTCCGCATCGATTTTATAAACCTTGGTTGAATAACATTGCACCTGTGTATTTGATGAATAAAACAGGCTATGAAGTTACGCTGCAACGATTGCGAGATGTAGGGGATTTATGCGATCGCACTGATGCCGCAGAAATTGCGATCGCCCAGTTTGAACAGTGTCTCGACATCTATCGTAATTCCATCACGACACCTCGCAAAACAGTATTGATGATGGGCGGTTCGAGTCTAAATCGTTGGATGGGTAAATTCCTAGTTGAGACAGATCGATGCACACTTGGTAGCATTTTGCAACAACTCACGCATTACCCGTGGCATCAACCACAAAACCATCGTGGAGAACCAGGGTTAATGACGTTCTCGCTGCGGGACATCTTAGCAGTCAACCCCGATATTATCTTTGTGCAAACTTATTCACCTTCCAAGGTTCCACTTTCGCAACAGCTAACAAATCATGCGTTGTGGCAACAACTGCAAGCAGTACAAAACCACCAAGTCTACGAAGTCGATCAGTATTGGCACAGTGGTACAGGTACTCGAATGCTGCGCCTGATCCTCGATCAACTGTTACCCAAAATTTATCCAAATTTAAGATAAAGCCATGCTTAATACCTATCGTCGGATGATGGACGTTGCCGGATCGTATAAGTCGCAGTTGCAATCTGCACTGCTACTTTCTGTTATTGCCTCTATCATCCAAGGAGTCATCTTTGCTCTTTTCTTTCCCTTACTATCAGCATTGATGAATCAACCGATTGATATTCAACGAGTTTGGACACTCTTAGCTTTATTCGGATTTTTAGTCATCGTTGAAGGATTGCTCCGCTGGCGAGAACTAGACTTTGCTTGGATAACATCTACTGATGTTGCCCATGAAACACGATTACGACTAGCAGAACAACTGCGACGGATACCTTTAGAAGAACTCAATCAACGACAGTCGGGCGATCTCAATGTTGTGCTGAGCGGTAATGTGAGTGAGATTGTGTTGTGGATTGGCAGTTTGGCGACACTGATTATTCAAACGTTAGTTGTGCCATTTGTTGTGGTGATAGTGACGCTGTTTGTCGATTGGCGATTAGCGCTGGCATTATTAGTCACATTTCCCTTAGCTGTGCCAATTTACCGCCAAATGCGATCGCTTGTCAAAAATTTATTGCGTGAAATAACAGACGCTGATGCTAATACGGCTTCACGAGTGGTGGAATATACCCAAGGTTTACCTGTACTGCGAGCAACAAAACAGGTAGGAGAGCGATCGCAACGTCTGCAAGCCGCACTCGTTCGTCAACGTGATGTGCAATCGAGAGGACAGCGATTAGTCAATTTACCGCTGATCGCTATGGCAACTGTCGTTGAAGTTGGTATTTTTACCGTTATCAGCTTAGGAACATTATTTGTTCTGCAAGGAAGCCTTTCGATTCCGGTGTTGTTTGCGCTGGTGGCGATCGCCATGCGCTTTAGCGAACCACTTGCTCAACTTACAGGACTTGCAAGCGTCTTCGACTTAATGGAAATTGGATTAGAGAAGATCGAAGCCTTGATGAGCATTCCTCCTCTTCCTGTACAAACACCACCCGCGCAACTCACTTCTTTTGACATTACTTTTGAACAAGTTTCATTTCGCTACGCGGATCAATCCGAATGGACGCTGCAAGACGTATCATTTCACTTGCCAGAACGCACGTTGACAGCTTTAGTAGGATCGTCCGGTAGCGGTAAAACGACAATTACTCGTCTAATTAGCCGCTTTGCCGATGTGCAAAAAGGTAGTATTCGCATCGGTGGGGTAGACGTGCGCCAAGTAGAACCAAGTCAACTCATGCGCTATATTTCTGCGGTGTTTCAAGATGTCTATTTATTTGATGACACGATTCGCAACAACATCCGCATGGCTAAACCTGACGCGACAGATGTTGAAGTTGAAATCGCTGCACGCGCTGCAAATTGTCACGAGTTTATTAGCCGCTTACCCAAAGGTTACGATACTTCGGTTGGTGAAATTGGCGGTACGCTATCCGGTGGAGAACGTCAACGCATTTCAATTGCGCGTGCGATTCTCAAAGATGCGCCAATTGTTTTGTTAGATGAACCTACATCAGCTTTAGATACCGAAAGTGAAGTCGCTGTACAACGAGCAATCGATCAACTTGTTGCCGATAAAACCGTGATTGTCATTGCGCATCGTTTATCTACCGTTGTTAGTGCCGATTCGATTTTAGTCCTAGAAGACGGGCATATTGTGGAGCGAGGTCCTCATCCAGAACTCTTATCACAACAAGGGCGTTATGCTGCACTATGGAATGCACAACAGTACGCTCAAGGATGGCGAATTGCCGCTTAAAAAGAATCGCGAATTTATTCGCTGCTAGATCAAAATCCACGGAGGTGGACTGAATAAAGTGTACGCAGGCTCACTTCATTTGGCTAGCCCCGAAGGGAGTCGAAGGAAGAGTGCGATTCATGAGGAAGTCTAATTTTTTTCTACCGCGCAGCGCGAACTAACAACAATCCACCCGCAGTCAACCCAAAAACATTTGGTAGCCAAGCTGATGTAACAGGAGTCAGAATCCCTGCTACTCCTAAAGCACTACAAATAAAGCTAAACAAATAATACGTAAAAATAATGACTACACTCACACCAAAGCTTGTTGCTTTTCCCGCGCGGCGTTGTGGTTTAGTTCCTAAAGCAGCAGCTACTAAACCAAAAACAACACAAACGAACGGAAACGAAATTTTTTCTTGAATGCGGACTCTTAGTTTGCGGATTTTTTGTTCGTCACCGCTATAGCGAATTTTTTCTAAGCGATCGCGCGCTTCAGCAATATTCATTTCATCATAGTCTCGCCCTCTGCTAGCAACATCTAAAGGCGCGCGCGGTAACTGTAATTGTTGGTGTTCAAACCTAACAATGTTGCGATAAGAACTATCCGCAGAAACAAGATAAATCGTACCATTAAAGAAATCCCAAACGTTTTGTTGCGGGTTCCATGCCGCAGAATCTGCCATGACAATTTGGTTTAAACCTTCTTTCGAGCGATCGATAATTGTTAATCCTGACATTGTTTGACCGTCAAAGCGATCGGCATAAAATAACCGTGACAAAATCCGCCTGCTGTTGCCATCGGCTTGTTTAACTTCTTGATATTCAGGATAAATAATATTTTCTTCTTGAAACGTTGGCGTTTCGCGCTTGAGCGCTTGATTTAACGTAAGAGTCGCTTGATAATTTGATGCTGGTACAATCTGCTCGTTAAATAAAAACGTGATTCCGGTGACAACAAGGCTGAGAACAATTGCAGGCAAAGCGATACGATAGACACTGATACCACAACCACGGAGGGCAATCAACTCGCTATCACTAGAAAAGCGACTGTAGGTCATCAATACAGCCAACAACGTAGACATGGGGAAAGCCAACACCACAAACGCGGGAAATTGCAAGAGAAATACCTGCAAAGCAATTTCTAACGGTAGTCCCGATTCGACAACTCGCCGCACTAAATCGAATACAGTGCCGATCGCAACTCCTACCGAGGAAAAAGCACCCACACCAAACAAAAACGGTGGTAGTAGTTCCATCGCAATATAGCGATCCATGACTGAAAAAGGCATCAGCGATGGAAACTTAGCAGATTTGTGACTAGCGATTGTCATTATGCTGAGTAATGGGTGATAGGTAATGGGTAATCGGCATGATTATGTAAAACAGTTATTCTAGCCACTAGCCACTAAATCTGAAATTTGTCACCTAAATAGTATTGCCGTACTAAAGGATCGTTGTAGAGTTCCTCGGTGTTACCTGCTGCGAGAATTTGTCCTTCACGCATAATATAGGCGCGATCGGTGATTGCAAGTGTCTCGCGTACATTATGGTCGGTGATCAAGATACCTATTTGGCGATCGCGTAACTTTTTTACCATAGCTTGAATTTCGGCGACAGCGATCGGGTCAACACCCGCAAATGGTTCATCTAAGAATAAAAAATTTGGTCCATGACGTCCAGCAGCTAAAGCCCTTGCTAATTCGGTACGTCGGCGTTCGCCCCCAGAAACTTGAATTCCCTTGGTATTTGCGACTTTTTCTAGCCGAAATTCCCGTAGCAGTTCATTTAAGCGGTGTTGCCATTCGCGTCGAGGGACGTTTGTTTGTTGTAAAACTAATAACAGATTATCTTTAACGCTGAGGTTGCGGAAAATACTTGGTTCTTGCGCTAAATAGCCAATTCCTAACCGCGCGCGTTGGTGCATAGGTAGTGCCGTGATATTGCGATCGTCTAGCCACACGGTTCCTTCGTTAGGTTTTTCTAAACCTGTCGCGATGTAAAATGTTGTTGTTTTCCCCGCACCATTCGGACCAAGAAGCCCGACAACTTCACCTTGCGCTACAGAAATACTGACGCGATTGACAATAACGCGCTTACCGTAAGATTTGTGGATATTTTCTAAGACAATCTTTTTCACGATGACTCCGCTAACACACCCACAAGTAAAAACTAACGGATTCTACGATCCTGGGCTGGGTGCTAAGGGGGGTACTGCGGGTACAGGTGGTGTTCCTGGAGGTTGATTCGGATTCGGCTCAGAAACAATATAAATCGATTGCACTTGTTGATTTGCCTTTGGTGTTGCGATAAATCGTCCTTCGTCGATCATATACGTAACATTTTCGCCGCGAATGCTGTTACCTTGCTGCAAAATATACACGTCGCCACTGAGAACAATTCTTCGCTCTTGGCTAAAATATTGTGCTTGGGCAGCAGTTGCTTGAATTTGCCGTGCAGGATAATTCATTTGCACGTTACCGCGTGCTGTAAAAATTCCTGTTTGCGAGTTTGCTTCTTGAACATCAGAATTGATGATCAACGAATTTTGTTCGGCGGTTTGACCTTGGGCACGTTGTAAAGGAGTATTTAAAGCGATCGCACTCATCAAAGTCAAGGGCAAAATTGCGATCGCCAAGCCGCAGCGACGCACAAAAGACGAGGGCAAAAAGAAATGGGGCATCATATAACGTTTGTCTGAAAATTAAGCACGAACCCTGGCAACGCAGAACTGTATTTCACCTGACGATGACTGCTATGCTTAAGTTTCAACTCCTCAAGCATCTCCAATGCAAACACCCATTTATTCTGGCTGCACTGTTGTAATTATAGGCAGCAAGTCTGAATTTGCGTTAAATTCTTCAGTTACTATCCAATCACCGACTTTTTCAGGTCCTGCTTGTTGCAATTGTGCTAATAGATGACTACTCGTATCGACCAGTTCTTCAACATCGATACCACTAAAAATGGGTGAGTAGCGGTGTAATCTATGAATGCCTTCTCCGAGTAAAATAACTGCTCCCCGCCAATTAGCATTACCCAAGTGATAAAGCGCCACAGCAAGTTGTAATATCCCTTGATAAAACGTTTTCTCTGGCTCTGTTGCTTCCATCCACAGAGCTTCTAGCGTATCGTGACAGGTGTAGAACTGTCGAGTATTAAATTGCTCTACACCTTCCCAGAATTGATCTGGTATTGATTCGTTCATCCCATGCTAGAGCGTACTTCTTTAATCGTATCTAAAGGTATATCCTGCTGTTCGCCAGCAAACTCATTATCTGGGGTAAGAAACAGCATACAATGGCACTCTTTACGTTCGCGCATAGGTACACACGGACAATTCCAAAATGCTGCACCAGCTTCAGCGTGTTTATCTTCATAATGACGGCAAGGACACAAAGGAGAACCTAAATCATCTTTATGTTTTGCAAGTCCTTCAATGACGACAGCAGTCACCGAAGGTTCAGCACAAAAGTAAGTTCCGGTACGCTTAGCATAAGTTTGCGCAAACTGCCACATTGCTTCCAAACTTTTATCCGTTGATAAGTTGCTGCTATCTGTGGGTTTCATAATCTTAAAGGTTTGTAATCAAGTTATTTTCTGCATTTTAACGTAGGTAGACACATCATTCTGAGTTCTAGATCAGTAAGCCTGGGCTTAAAGTATTAGTGATTTGCTGTTCAGCCGTTGAACCTACTGCAATTGAGCTAACAGCAATACCCAACCAAATGTAGCGTAAAGCATACATCAATTCTTCAGATAGCAAGCATAGATTATTTGCGATATTCTCTCTTTATCTCTTTTATGTCTGGAGTAGTTCTTTTCAAACACTTTGCCCTACTCGCACAACCTGCTGTAATTGAGGTTGCAAAGGTTGCTCTTTATCTATCAAAAGACCAAAAGAATCACGATTCACTTCTAATGGCGAAACAGAATCATTTCCCCATAATAACCAGTAGCTATCAGGAGAAATTGTTTGCAAACTCAGCACATTTTGACTCAACCAAACAAGACGACTTTGAGGTAAATTTGCTACTTGCACTTCATTAAAATGCGTTGCAGCCAAAGCGTGTAAAACAGTTCGATTTCCTTGCACTAAACCTGTTGCAGCAGTCCAAAGTTGGACATTTAGTTGTTGCTTTTGTGCGTAAAAATACAAAGATGCCGCAGCAATAACTGCTTGTTCAAAACTATCTTCTTCCCAAATTTCAGCGCTGTCTAAGCAAATCACAAGTTCGCGTCCTTCAGTAGTTAATTCTAATTCTCTGACACGAAATTCGCCATAACGAGCACTCGTGCGCCAATGAATTAAACGCAAAGGATCTCCAGTACGATAAGGACGCAGCGATCGCGTTAATCCTTCAGTCGCCGATCGCACGCGCTGTTGTTGGTTATACGACTTAGCATGATTCTCTTGACCAACGCTATCAATAATCGGACACGTTGTTAATGGTAAAACCGTAGGATAGACAACGGCTGTAGCAGGTATTTCTTGCTGACGGCGACACCAAAACAATCCTACAGGTGCAGCGGTGCGTAGTTGTATCGTATGCCAGCGGTAAACACCTCGCTGTTGTGTGGGGTGATGATATACCCAGGTGTAACTTTGATGCGGCGGAATGACTTCAATCGGTGCTTGGACTGGTTTACCTAAAACAAAAGCTAGTAAGTCTTGGATTTGCAGTAAACTCTTAGGGTGGGCTGTCGCATTAGCGATTTCAACTTCTACCGTTAATGCTTCGCCAGCGCTGACGGCTTGAATTGCAGCACGACGGATTTTGATACCGCGAAGCGATCGCGCAGGTAAAATCGCGGCGATTCCTAACAATGCAAAACCCAAGCCGCTTAAAACATACAGCCACCCTGCCATTGTATTCACGGCAGCACCAAAAAAACAGCTAGTGACGCCGATGAGAACCCAACCACTATAAGCTGGTGTTACCCAACGCGACTCTAGCCAGTCCGCAATTTGCTTGTTTAGGGTCATTAGTAAAGGATAAGTGCAGGCAAAATACCCGCACCACTCATGTTATGCTTTAAGACTACCCTTCACTCGTTGCATTACTATCAACGCTTTGCAAGTTTTTTTGCCATTTTTCGCAGACGAATCGACTGTGGTGTCACTTCGACTAATTCATCAGCACTAATATACTCTAAAGCTCGTTCTAAGCTCATTTCCATTGGTGCTTGCAACTGGACTAATTCTTCACCGCTAGAAGCGCGATGGTTTGTCAGTTGTTTTGTTTTACAGACATTAAGTTCTAAATCTTGCGGGCGGTTGTGTTCGCCAACAATCATTCCTTTATAAACCTTAGTGCCTGGAGTGATAAAGAAGACACCGCGATCTTCAGCATTTTTCATCGCGTAGAAAGTTGCTGTACCTTCTTCAAATGCAATTAATACACCATTCCGCCGCGCTTCAATTTCGCCGCTGAGTGGACGGTAATCAAGGAAGCTGTGATTCATAATGCCATCACCGCGCGTTAGACGCATGAATTCACCGCGAAAACCGACTAAGCCACGCGCTGGAATCACAAATTCTAACTGAGTGCGACCATTACCGCCAACTTGCATATCTTGCATTTCGCCGCGACGCTGTCCAAGGCGTTCGATACAGCCGCCGACGCCTTCTTCTGGAATATCTAGCACTAAATATTCGTAGGGTTCGCAAGGTTGTCCGTTGACTTCGCGATAAATAACCTGTGGTTGGGAAACTTGAAACTCGTAACCTTCACGGCGCATCGTTTCAATTAAAATTCCCAAATGTAACTCACCTCGACCAGACACTAAGAATTTATCGGGTGAATCGGTTTCTTCGATGCGGAGTGCTACGTTTGTTTCCAATTCGCGGAAGAGGCGATCGCGTAATTGTCGAGAAGTCACAAAATTCCCTTCTTGTCCAGCAAATGGCGAATCATTCACCGAGAAAGTCATCTGTAATGTAGGTTCATCGACTTTAATCAGTGGTAGCGCCTGCGGTTCATTTGGACAGGTAATTGTTTCGCCAATATTTGCATCCGCAAATCCTGCAACTGCAACGATATTTCCTGCGGACGCTTCTTGCATTTCAATGCGCTTGAGTCCTTCAAAACCCATTAACTTGGTCACTTTGGCTTTTACAATATCACCTGTTTCGGTAATTAAAGCCGCTTGTTGACCCATGCGGATTGTACCGTTGTGAATTCTACCAATGACAATTCGCCCCAGATATTCAGAATAATCTAACGTCGTGACTTGCAGTTGTAGAGGTTTATTCGGATCGCCGACTGGTGGTGGGACATGGTGCAAAATTGCTTCAAATAGGGGTTGCATATCTACCCCTTCCGCCTCTAGGTCGTCTTTAGCGTAACCTTCTAAACCAGAAGCGAATAAATAAGGAAAGTCGCACTGATCGTCGTCTGCACCTAATTCGATAAACAAATCCAAAACTTTATCGACTGCGCCATGCGGATCAGCTTGCGGACGGTCAATTTTGTTGACGACAACAATCGGACGTAAGCCTTTTTCTAGCGCTTTTTTCAAAACAAAGCGTGTTTGTGGCATGGGTCCTTCGTTTGCATCCACAATCAGGATACAACCATCAACCATCCCCAGAACGCGTTCGACTTCACCGCCGAAATCTGCGTGTCCTGGAGTATCAACAATATTAATCAGCGTGTCTTTGTAGCTAACCGCTGTGTTTTTTGCCAAAATTGTAATGCCCCGCTCTCTTTCTAAAGCGTTGGAATCCATAACGCAGTCTGGAATGTCTTCCCCTTCGCGAAAAATACCAGATTGTCGAAGCAAAGCGTCAACCAGCGTAGTTTTACCGTGGTCAACGTGGGCAATAATGGCAACATTACGAATAGGGAGCGTCATAGGAGCGTTCCAATGATGGTAGAGAGGGATTGATTGCAGCAGTTCATTAACAGAAGATGACGGCGATCGCCAATTCTGTAAAGAAGCCTTAATAATTGTAGCGCATCGGTTACAACTACGGTGAGTTTTAATAGCGCGTCAGCTATTTTTATATGCGACTGTACTTTTACTGAAGTTAATTTTACTTAATGTAGAAAATCTCCGTGAAATCACCCTTGGGCAGGAACAAAGATAACTTTAATTTTCTACTCAATAGTTTTGTTTAAGACGGTGTTGAAACTTCTAGCTCAACAGATGACATTTCTAATACACAGTGTCTCAAACTCGTCTTTCACCAACTTTTGACACTTTTCTTTGACAAAACTGAGGAAAACAAGTTGAGAATTGTATGCTTCAAAAACGCTTGTTCGTGGTTATCGTTAGTCTTTTAGCTGGTTCTTTAACTCTCGGACAGAATTTAGTTAAATCACAAACACAAACACCTAGCCCTTCACAATTAGCTGCACCTTTATCTTCTAATGAGCGTCTTAATTACTGGTCTAGAACCAGTCCAAACGAGCCTATTCCCGCTGGTGTCTTTTTTGCTCAACGCATTCCTGATGCCCAGATTCTTCAACTGATGCGACGTTACAACGTTCAGCTTAAGGCTGTTTATATGTCAGTAGCTGGAATGTCTGGTACACATCGAGCATACAACAACGAGGATGCAAAGACAGTTATTGCAGAAGCTCGACGCATAACTACTGAGATAATGTTAAATAGCCGGAAATCTAGCCAAGTACGTGCTAGAGATTTTGTCAAACTTCATCCAAGGAAACAATTTCTTGCCCAATCTGCTAACGAAACTCCCCGAATCGATGCATGGTCACTTCTAAGAAATATTGAACAAGACGAAGCTGCGCTTGCTTGGTCTCAAGGCAATCAACCGCTTATATATGGTGTAGAGGTTGTTGGCAGCATAAACAATATTAAGAAGCTCGCGACTGATCCTATTGTCAAGGGATTTGAGCCAGGTGTGAAAGTTAACGGCAGAATTATTATTCCTCGTTCGTCACTACCTGAGCAAGTTGTGACTTCTCAAGATTTGGGTGTCCGTAGTCAAGCTATTCCACAAACCGCCGAAGAGATATACACCCGCATTGAAAACATTGCTCGTTATGGAATCAAATAGAGGCGGCAACTAATGAAAGATATTACACGCAATACATTAATTGCTTTTAGCTTAACATCAGCACTGATTGCCTTAGCATCGCCCTCTGTAGGATATCCTCCAATTAAGCGTTACCCAAATAACGGAGATCTCTACTACAACGGTGCAGCTTACGCAGATTCATATTTTAAATGGTTTAATGTAGGCGGTTGGGTAAGAAGCAATCCTGCTTTTGAGATGGATATGACAGTTAGTAAAAGAGCCTTTATTAGTTGTACGACATACAATAATCTTCCACAAACGAACTACGATGATTGTCCAACTGCTGGAGTATCTGAAAACGATCCGAATTACAAGAGCTTTGGCTTCGGCACCTGGAATGCTAAGGGAATTATCAATAGCTTAACTTACAATGCAAAGTGGTATTTTCAGAATAGTGCTGATGCTGGATATGTTGGATATACTACACCTGTTAGAATAAGCTGGCAGGAGGTAGAAAAAAGCCTCTGCTCGTATCAGAGTATATGGTGCATGGCTGGAGTGCCAGGAACTGGAAACGCTGGTACGTTAATGTCTAAGAAACCGGACGGTTCTCCGCTAACCCTAACTGTAGGGCGGGTAGCCTATTATAAATGGTGCTTACCTACAGGTACTAGTTGTACCTACCCTTATAGATAACTGCTCCTTTTTAAAGGCTGCTAATTCGAGTTTACGAGCTAAATTTAATTAAACTTAGCTCGTAGATATACTAGATTTCGAGGAGATTGCAATCAAACTCAATTTCTTGCGATGGAATACCAAACATTCCATAAACTATTGCCTTACCTTCATAAGGATAAGGACAATCCTGAAGTAGTTTATCACTACGGGAAATAGCTTTAATAGGCTTCAACTGTACAATCCTCACCCCAGTACAAGTTAATGCTGCGAGTTGGGAACAGCGGCTATGACCAATAAGCCAAAGCACTTCCTGAGCATATTCGACAGCTTTAGGTTCTTGTCCTGCTAGTTTTTCGTTATTTCTTAACACAAAACGTGGTACTACCTGTGCTGCAATAAAAAGAATACCTAAACTCGCAATAGAGAGCTTGAGCAGAAATTTAGATAACGCCATTTATATACCAAATTAAATTAATTATTAAATCAGCTAGATTTCAGCTTAACCTGGTATCAATCAGTTTTCAAATATAGAAAATTAGACAATCTGCAAGGAGGCTTTCTAGCCTTCGCTCTCAAAACTCTTGTAAAACATAATTAGCACTAAGATAAGCATTACGTAGAGTTTGCAATGCTTCCAAGGAGAATATTTGCTTGATCTTGCCAATGAGTTCTCCCCAGGCGACAAGATTGTTAATGTCAGCAACTTGCATGAACTTTTGCACGTAAAAATCTACCCAAAACTTAGGCACGTGTTTCTGTTTCTGAACCGCACAGCGCTTGCGCCAACGGCACTCGTCTGCGTGTGTGGGAGGTTCTACGCCTAGTACTGGTGGTAAATCTGCATAGCTAACAAACCGACTAATTCCTTTTCCGACAACATGAATGACGTGTCGCCAGCAATCGATGCGATAAATTTCATCGGGTTTACGGTTGAGAAGTAATGCAATTGCTTCCTTAGTGACAAATCGTGCAAGCGGATGAAAAGTCTTGGCTTCAGTTGATTTTGCTGGTTGTCTTGCTATCATAAAAGTGCCTTCTGATTTTTGTTAGAGAGTCCTTCTGATTTTTGTGAGAGGGTTCTTCTGATTTTTGTTAGAGGGTGTTTCCCACGCTGTGGGAATTTTTTGGAAATAGCGATCGCTTCTGGTCGGCAAACTGAAAGCGATCGCTTTCAATATACTTCTAATTTAACAGCGAAAACTCACTACTTGTCAAGCATGGGTTTGGTTAGGCTAAGAATTCAGGAATTTGCTGACAAACAAGGTTGGAACATAAAAGAGGTTTCAGATCGTTCTGGAGTCCCTTATGGTACAGTCAAAACTTATATGCGCTTGCCAGAAAGAGCAACTGTTGACCTTACCGCACTTTGTAAACTGGCTAGGGCGTTTGATGTTTTAATGGAAGATTTATTTGAGGTAGTGGAAGATTAAAAGCTTGCCTCTTTAGTAACAAATTAAGCTACTGAGTTCGCTTAGTGTCTTGCTATCATAAAAAGCGCCTTTCAGTTTTTGGAATAAATTTTGAAATTGCGATCGCTTAAAGAGTGATACTGTTTCGACCAATTGCAAGCATGGGTTTGGTTAGGTTACGAATTAGAGAGTTTGCAGCGAAACGAAATTGGACACTGAAAGAAGTTTCTGATCGTTCGAGCTTTCCGTACAGTACCGTTAAGACTTATGCTGTATCTTCAGGGATGGCAATGGCTGACGTTACTGCTTTGTACAAATTAGCGAAGACTTTTGATGTTCTGATTGAGGATTTAGTAGAAATAGTCAAAGAGTAACTATAAGGAAATCTTAAAAGACAAATTATATCACGATCATTCTATAAAATGCTATCTTGTGTTTTTTGAAATAATTTATTCTCCGGAAGTATTTAATTACCGATAAATGTCGATGATTACTTATGCTAGAGGTAGATTGATGATTGGCAAAATTTTCAATCTTAAAATCGGTAAAAAAGCTGTCTGCAAGTAATTAAACATCCCGTATTCAATATAAGTGAAATTTATACTCAAAAAAATATTGAAGTACGCTAAATAAAAGTAAATTTTTGTACTAAAATTCCTAGAACAACTTGAGTAATTTGCTATTAATTCCAGATAATTGCCTGCTGAGGTTGAATAAATCTGGTGTACTAGCCTGAGATGAATTACAATGGCTGCTCAAAGGTATGTTAAGTTGTCGAGGAGATTTGAGTATGAAACACAAGCTATGGTTTAATTTGGTGGCAATTCCAACTGTAGTTGGCTCGATGTTAACTATGTTACTAACACCAGGTGTATCTGCCACGAAAACTCAAGCCTCCTGCGATGTACCAACTGACTTTCAGATGTCTGCTATCAACCCCCACCACAACCGTGGTATTTTAATTGCATCTACTGATGTAACATTTGAAGAGCACCCTTTTTTAGATTTTAGTGCAGCAGAAAGTGATGCTGCCGTCAGCTTATTTGGCTGTGACTGTCCTGCTTGTTTAAATGTATTGCGTCAGTTACGCAACTCACCTGAAGTGAAAAGAGGTCAAGGTCATTGCTGGGATAATATGGAACTAAGAGTATCTCGCCAGCAAGTACGAGAAGTTTTGACAAACTTAGAAAAAGAGGAAGCTTTAGAATTGAAACAAGAAGAGGCGATGGAGTTTGGAACGATGGAAAGTTTCAACTAAAAAAATAGGTCTCATTGCTGGGGTAGTAGAAAGTAGCTTTTGCTTCCATTCCTCTGTCTTAGCAAGGAAAGAAACCTAAAAAGCCTATTATTGCGTACCACATTATGGATTTTTTGCCCCAACCCTACCAGGGTTGGGGTCAGGTTCTGCGCTTTGTAAACTAGCAAAAACGTTTGATGTGATGAGGGAAGATTTATTTGAGATAGTTAAAGAATAAATATGCGATCGCCTCTTTTGGGGATGCCATAGTCTTAGGCAAAAAGCTTAAAAATTACTTGCTAGCTGAACTCTGCTTGTCTTGTTGTTCGTGTTGTATCTCAGGGAACACTAGATACAGGTAGTTCGAGATAGGAATATACAGCGATGCAGCAAGTAAACTCAGGCGTTGCTTACCTTTTATGGTGTTTGTGCTTTTTTGGCGTTTGTGGAGGTCAAAGATTTTACACTGGTCACGTGACCAGTGGTCTAGTTTATCTTTTCACATTTGGTTTTCTTGGTGTTGGTCAACTGATAGACCTAGCTTTCATTCCTAGCATGGTGAATCGGCGTAATATTTATCTACGAGGACTACACGCCCAACAATCGCTGGAGTTAAATATTGGCAATATTCCTCGTCAGCAAAAGTTTCAAGTAAATGCCTCACCTTCAACAGTACATAGTCCGATGCAAAAGTTACTGCTAGCAGCTAAAAAAAACGGCGGACAACTATCGATCGCACAAGCAGCTATGTACACTGGGCTAGACCCGAAAGAAGCAAAAAAACTACTGCAAGAAGCTGAAAAAGTAGGATGCGCTGAAATTTGCAACGATCCTGTAACAGGTGCAATTCGTTATCGGTTTGATGTATGAGTCTGGGATGAGAATGCAGTCAATGCTTTGTTTGTAAGGAGGCGATCGCATTTGCTTGATTATCTTGTGGTTCAACAGCTTTTATCTCAGCACTAGAACAGGCTAAAATACCGAAGTTTCTACTTTTAAATCGCCCATAAAAGGAGCATCGCATGAGTTATCGCATGGATCGTCGTGCTTACGCTGAGACATTTGGTCCAACAGTAGGCGATCGCGTGCGACTTGCAGATACCGAATTGATTATCGAAGTCGAACAAGACCTGACAACCTACGGCGATGAAGTCAAATTTGGCGGTGGTAAAGTCATTCGCGATGGTATGGGACAATCGCCAATAGCGAATGCGGATGGTGCGGTCGATGTTGTGATTACAAATGCGTTAATTCTCGATTGGTGGGGAATCGTTAAAGCAGATATTGGCATTAAAGACGGCAAGATTTTCAAAATTGGCAAAGCGGGAAATCCTTACATTCAAGACAACGTAGATATCATTATTGGTCCTGGTACAGAAGCGATCGCCTCAGAAGGAATGATCCTCACCGCTGGGGGAATTGACGCGCACATTCACTTTATTTGTCCGCAACAGATTGAAACCGCGATCGCTTCTGGAGTCACGACAATGATCGGCGGCGGAACAGGTCCAGCCACAGGAACAAACGCGACAACTTGCACGCCAGGACCGTGGAATATTTACCGAATGCTGCAAGCTGCGGATGCCTTTCCAGTTAATTTAGGCTTTTTAGGGAAAGGAAATAGCAGTCAACCACAAGGACTTGTCGAACAAGTACAAGCCGGTGTCATGGGCTTAAAACTTCATGAAGACTGGGGGACAACTCCCGCCGCGATTGATGTTTGCCTAAGTGTTGCCGATGAATACGACGTGCAAGTCGCGATTCACACTGATACACTCAACGAAGCTGGATTTGTCGAAGATACGATCGCCGCTTTCAAAAACCGCGTGATTCATACTTATCATACCGAGGGTGCGGGTGGCGGTCATGCACCAGATATCATCAAAGTTTGTGGAGAAGCCAACGTTTTACCTTCTTCTACCAATCCTACACGCCCTTATACGCTAAATACGCTGGACGAACACTTAGATATGTTGATGGTATGCCATCACCTCGATCCAGGAATTGCGGAAGATGTGGCGTTTGCTGAGTCGCGAATTCGTCGCGAAACAATCGCAGCAGAGGACATCTTACACGATCTTGGTGCGTTTAGCATGATTTCTTCTGACTCGCAGGCAATGGGAAGAGTCGGAGAAGTGATTATTCGGACTTGGCAAACTGCGCACAAAATGAAAGTACAGCGCGGTTCCCTCGCGGAAGATACCGCAGCAAACGACAACTTTCGCGCCAAGCGCTACGTTGCTAAATATACGATTAACCCCGCGATCGCGCATGGTATTTCTGAATATGTCGGTTCCGTAGAAGAAGGGAAACTTGCGGATTTGTGTTTGTGGCGTCCGGCATTTTTTGGTGTCAAGCCGGAGATTGTCATTAAAGGCGGGGCGATCGCCTATGCGCAGATGGGAGACGCAAACGCGAGTATCCCTACACCACAACCTGTACATATGCGTCCGATGTTTGCCAGCTTTGGTGGGGCGATCGCCACAACTTCGCTGACTTTTGTTTCACAAGCCGCAAAAGACTTAGGAATCTCTCAACAACTTAACTTACAAAAAAACATCGTTGCTGTGTCTGGGACTCGCCAGCTAAGCAAAAGCGAAATGAAATTAAATGACTTTTTGCCTCACATCGAAGTCGATCCAGAAACTTATGAAGTCAAGGCAAATGGTGAATTACTCACGTGCGAACCTGCAACAACTTTACCTTTAGCACAACGCTACTTTCTCTTCTAAATTTGTCGGCTTGCACCTAAATCATCAACTTGTGTGAATGTAGGTTTATTCTTTTGAACAATCGTTAATCAAAAATCTACTACACATCGAATTACGGGTAATGCCTTACCTACTCGTCAATGATTGCCGATGGTTACAGATATCGGAGGTTTCACTCAGGAAAGATAAATTTAATTTCTAAATTGCAATTAAACTAGACAGCTAGCATCAGTTTGAGTTTGCTCGGCACGTATTAGCCGCTGTATCCTTTTGTTTATCTGTAGTTGCTGTTTGAGCGTACTATGGCTTAACTGCTGATGACTAACTTGAATAGTACTGAATCTCTTAAGCTAAGCAATCAATGGATTTCATCAAAATCATCTAATAGCAAGTTGGTATAAAAATAATCCTTCGTAGGTAGGAGGTCAAGCGCGCAGTTAGGAGGAAAAATAATACAGATGCAAGCTGTTAATAAAATTTAACTTAAGTATAAACATTTCTATTCCATGTCTTCCCAACCCTCTCGTGACAATATTCTTGTTGTAGACGATTCTCCAGATAATGTTTTTCTAATCCAAACTATTCTGGAAGAAGAAGGCTATAACATCTCCACTGCTGAGGATGGTCCTACAGCGTTAAGACTCGTTGAACAGTCGCCGCCACAATTGGTACTCCTTGATGTAATGATGCCAGGAATGGATGGTTTTGAGGTGACGCAACGCATCCGCCGTAACAATCAACTACCATTTATCCCAATTTTGCTGATTACAGCGTACGATCAGCCGAGTGTAGCCCAAGGATTAGACATGGGCGCAGACGATTTTATTCGTAAACCTGTGGAAGTTGATGAATTATTGGCACGCGTGCGATCGCTATTACGGCTAAAACACAGTGTAGACGAGCGCGACCAAATAGCCCGCCAACGCGAAGATTTTGTCTCGCGCCTAACGCACGATTTACGTACTCCATTAGTCGCCGCCGACCGAATGCTGATGCTGTTTCAACAAGGTGCATTAGGCGAACTTTCACCAACGATGAAAGAAGCGATTACTACAATGGCACGTAGTAATCAAAACTTATTGCAAATGGTGAACACCTTATTAGAAGTGTACCGTTTTGAGGCAGATCGTAAAGTCTTAAACTTCATGCCGGTTAATTTGCAAGAGGTACTATCCGAGGTTGTGAAGGAATTAGAACCGCTGGCGCAAGAAAAAAAGCTACCTCTACAATTTGAGACGGAGTCGCAAGTCAACCCGAAAGTGATTGGCGATCGCTTGGAAATTCACCGTTTATTTACAAACTTAGTCGGAAATGCCATTAAGTTTACTGACTCTGGTTCGGTAAAGGTACGGATGAAGTCGTCTGAGAATGAAGACTCAGATGCATACATTACGGTTGAAGTTGCAGACACGGGTACAGGTATTCCACAAGAAGAACAAACTACCTTATTTGAAAGATTTCGCCAAGGAAGCCACAAACGTTCTGGCAGCGGTTTAGGACTTTACCTTTCACGTAGAATTGTAGAAGCTCACCAGGGTACGATCAATGTTAAATCAACGCCTGGTCAAGGTAGTGTGTTTATCGTTGACTTACCGACCGCTCAGTAAGTTCAATATGTCCTTCCTGATTAACTAGCTGGCTTGCATACCAGCTGGTATCACTATTAAAAAATCGTAATTTTGATTTTTAAATTTACAATTATAACAGTAAAGTTATCTAAGATATTAGATCTTAATTTGTCAATAGCAAAGGATTCAGACTTTAAAATAACCTGTATAATATTAATAATAAGACATTATAAAACAACTTAGAAATCAAAAAAAGAGTGATGCTTGCTGAACTATCTATAAATGATATTATCCGTAAACAACGTGTTTATTTTCAGAGTGGAAATACAAAAAATGTTGAGTTTCGAATTGCAAAATTAAAAACTCTAAAGCAAGCAATCCAAGAGAATGCAGAAAGCATTGTCAATGCGCTAAAAAAAGATTTATACAAACCAGAATTAGAAACGTATGCTACAGAAATTAGCATTACGCGAGAAATTGATTATGCTTTGAAACATATCAAATCATGGGTAAAGCCTAAAAAAGTACGTCTTCCCCTCGAACAACTTCCTGGGGCTGGATACATCTATCCAGGACCGCTAGGAGTTGTCTTAATTATTGGCCCGTGGAATTATCCGTTTCAGTTAGTTATAGCGCCTTTAATTGGTGCGATCGCCGCAGGTAATTGTGTCATTGTTAAGCCTTCTGAAATTGCGCCAAACACCTCAGCAGTTGTTTCACAAATCATCCAGAAATATTTCGATCCCTCCTACATCGCCGTTGTAGAAGGTGGTATTGACGTTAGCAAACAACTCCTAGCAGAAAAGTTCGATCATATCTTTTTTACAGGTGGTACAGCCGTCGGTAAAATTGTGATGGAAGCCGCAGCAAAACATCTTACGCCAGTCACTTTAGAATTAGGCGGTAAAAGTCCTTGCATTGTAGACACCGATATTAATCTTGAACATACTGCGCGCAGAATAGCTTGGGGTAAATTTATCAACGCTGGACAAACGTGCATTGCACCCGATTATCTTTTAGTCAATCGTCAAATCAAACCACAACTGCTTGATAGCTTACAAAAAGTTATCAAAGAATTTTATGGTGAAGATCCGCAACAGAGTTCTGACTATGCCAGAATTGTTAATCAAAAACAATTTTCACGTTTAGCAGAATTACTACACGATGGAGAAATCGTTACCGGAGGAACTACCAATTCGCGTGACTTTTATATTGCTCCAACGATTATTGATCGCGTCTCACTGGAAATGCCAGTGATGCAAGAAGAAATTTTTGGTCCAATTTTACCGATTATTGAATACGGCGATTTGAGCGAAGCGATCGCAATCATCAACGAAAAACCAAAACCTTTAGCGTTGTACGTGTTTTCGCGCAACAAAGATATTCAACAGCGAGTTTTAAAAGAAACTTCTTCTGGCGGTGTTTGTATTAATGACACTGTAATGCAAGTTGGCGTTTCATCTTTACCGTTTGGTGGTGTCGGAGATAGCGGAATCGGAAGATACCACGGCAAGGCGAGTTTTGATACGTTCTCGCATGAAAAAAGCGTCTTAAAGAAATCTTTTTGGCTTGATTTAAAATGGCGTTACGCGCCCTATGCAGGCAAACTAGACTTAATCAAACGGTTAATTGGCTAGTGGGAGAGGTCAGGGGTCAGTGTTTATAAAATCACTCTTTCCCCTGATTGTTGCTTACGGAGTTTTACAACCCAAAGAAACCGCTATAGCGTTCTTCCGCCCAGGGTTCACCGCGTCGGTGATATCCGTTACGTTCCCAAAAGCCCGACTCTTCATGGTCGAGAAATTCTAAACCGTTGATCCACTTAGCGCTTTTCCAAGCATACAGATGCGGAACAACCAGCCGCAATGGACCGCCATGTTCTGCGGGTAGCGGTTCGCCAAATAGCGTATGCGCAAAAAAGTTTTCTTCGCGAACAAAGTCTTCTAAGGGAAGATTTGTGGTGTAACCTCCGTAGCAGTGTTCCATGACATGGATTGCTTTGGGGTCAACCTCGATCAACTGCATAAAATCTGTCACCTTGACGCCAGTCCACTTTACGTCGAGTTTAGACCAGCGCGTTACGCAATGAAAATCCGCAGTAAATTCGTGTTGTGGCAGTGCCATAAAATCGGACATGGTAAACGTCGCCGGTTTGGCTAGACCCCATACCCGAAACCGCCATTCTTCTAAGTCAATTTTGGGCGTTTGACCGTAGGTTAAGACGGGAAACCCTTTTGTTAAATACTGACCAGGAGGAACGCGATCGCTTTCTGCGCCTCCTGGTTTTTGAAAAAATTTTCCTAGCATTTGCTTGGGTAGATTACGTTGTGGGATATACCTAACTTCATTTTGAGATAAAACTCTTGAAATAGGCAGGAGAAAACCTCAAGCTGAAGCTTTTATCATCTTGATATTTACCTAACAACGCTTATTGCTGCTTGCTACTTGTCACAATCAAGTTAACGCGTGTCTATTCCTCGTCTTCAGTTTCTTCTTCCTTGGAAGGATAGACAAACGTAGAGCGTCCAGTCAGAATTGATTTACCTAAAGACAGCGCTTTTTGCGCTTCCACTGCTGCTTTACGTCTCCAAGTTGCTCTTCTCTGGTCGCGTTTCGATTTAGATGTTTTCTTCTTAGGAACAGCCATAATAGGTTACACCGCAATTTTTCACAACCTTTCTATTCTAGAGCATGACTACGACGATACAGTTGTGTTTTGGCAAAAACCTCTAAGACCGTTTCACTTTGAGGTTGCTACAAATAGGTAGCTTCAGGAGCCTCGCCGTGCGGAGGTTCCCCCCGTTGAGGCGACTGGCGTGGGCAGAGGGGCAGAGGAGAAATTAATTGTAATTCTCATTTAGTGAAACAGTATAAATCACGCAATTTATAAAAGAAAGTATGCAACCCTGATTCAATACTTTAGATAGCCAACTAATCTTGTTTTAACTAGCGTCTCACCCTTCGCAAGTGCTTCAACGCCAGCGAAGTTAGTTTTGGTTCGCTGGAATATTTCCCAACGGAGCATCATTATTTGTTGGTATCGGTGAAAAAGTTGGTAAGTTTGGGTTTAGGTTATTCGGTTGTGGTTCTGTTGCACCGTTGACTGGAACTGGATTCAAAATGGCATTATTACTAGGTAATGCACCACTTGTTTCTGGAACAGACGCTTCACCAGGGATGATTGTGGGTAATTCAGGAGTTGATGTTTCTACAGGTACAATCGCGGGTGCTTCGATTCCTGCACCCTCAGGCATTTCCTCTGGTATCGCTGTTGGTTTATTATCAGATTCGCGAATAAATCGATCAATTTGCTCCATTTCTGGCGTGGTTTCGGGCGTTGCGGTGGTAGTCGTTTGCGGCTGATTTGTGTTATTGGTAGCAACGCCATCAAATCCCAACAGCATTTTTGCGGTTGAGAAGTATTTCATTTGGTCTTTCGTTTCTGCTTTGCTGTAATGCCATTCGTTACGGCTAATTTCTAAAGACAAAACAGGCGCGATCGCACCGTAACTATCAGCCACAATCATGACTGATATTGCGGGTGTATGTCGATCCTGACTAAAGCGTTGTTTCACCGCAGTCACAGCGACAGTTTCTGCCCGATTCATCAAACTTTCGTAGCTTTCCTGCGGCTGTCGATTGACTTTAAGATTCATGCGCGCTGGTGCAGCTTGCGTCGTTGAAATCGGTTGTGTTGTTTGCGCGATCGCGGGATAACGACCTAAAATTTCACCTCCTAGTCCAATTAATGCAGCTAATGTCACAATCCGGCTTACATTCGCAGCAACTTTGTGATACTTTGTCCAGTTGTCGCAGGTAGATTGAGTTTTCTTTGAGGGTTGATGGTAAAAATACATCATTACCGCATCTCCTTAAATAAACACCTGACTCGACAAGCCTAGGGCTTCGCCTTGCCTTGAATGTTAAATTTTGTCGTCAAATATAACTGATTATTTCAGATTTGTCGCAACTTTTCTGAAAAAAATCTGTCTTATGTCAGATGAAATTTATTTTTAATGCGCTAAAATTTTAATCTTGCCTTTATTCCACGCCTTTAGCGGCGGTATTCGTCGCCGCAGTCGCCAATAAGTTGGTAAAGGTTACGTGACTTGGCGAGAATTGTCTCGATTTGTTGACAATCGGTCGTATCCAACGCGAAACTAAAAACAGCAGCATTGTCTTCGATATGCTGGGAGATGCTCAGTCGCGCACCCACGATCGCACCAGCGACGGCGGGTTGTTCTAAAACATAACGAATTGCAATATTAGCGATGCTGACAGCGTGTTTCTCTGCGATCGCCTTGAGCGTTGTCAGTAATTCTTGAAATAATTGCCATCCGCCCCAAGCATCGATCATATTTTTGTACTTTCGCAAACTCACAGTATTGAGTTCACCGCCGCGTGGTTCTGGCTTGCCTAAATATTTTTCGGATAAAAACCCGCCGCAGAGCGAACCATAAGCAAATAGCTGTACGTTATGCTGCTGGCAATATGAACTCATACGTACTTGTGGACGACGATCGATTAAAGAATACTGTACTTGATTTGATACAATATTGATACCATTTTGATGAATAATTTCTAGATGTTCAGTATCAAAATTAGTAAGAGCTAAGTGCTTAATCTTTCCTTCTTCCTGAAGTTCTGCCATATAATTTAGTGCGTCTAGATAGCTGCGATCGCGGTATTCCCACCAATGAAATTGCAAAAGATCGAGCGTTTCAGTATCCATCCGGCGACGCGAGATATCAATATTTTCGGCGACGATTTTTTTTGTCATTCTGCCAGGTCTAGGCACCCATTTTGTAAAAGCTTGTATTTC
The DNA here is from genome assembly GCF_000317555.1 of Gloeocapsa sp. PCC 7428. Taxonomy (GTDB): domain Bacteria; phylum Cyanobacteriota; class Cyanobacteriia; order Cyanobacteriales; family Chroococcidiopsidaceae; genus Chroogloeocystis. Next base: position 508,552 of record NC_019745.1, on the reverse strand, counting down.
AGATAACGCAGCTTTTCCGTATTTGGCTGCAAGCTGTCGTCGAAACTCACCGATAAAATCTTCAGCAGGACCGTAATGATCTGCTAAATCCCAAGTCGTGAAGCCTGCGGTTTTATACTCAAACATATTTTGAATCGCAACTTGGGGGTTGATTCGCCCATGCCCGCCAGAAACTTGCCACATTCCATTCAAAATGCGGCAAATATTTAAATCTTCAGTAAATTGCAGTCTGCTCGATGTCGGTAAAATAGTCACGATCAATATTCCTAAAAAAGAGACGGCAGTCTTCATCGTGCCATAATGCATGAGAGCGATCGCATATTAGACCTCCTGCGTGAAGCGAATCGCGAATTTATTCGCTAGCTAAATAAAACAAAGTCCACCGACCTGGTCTTATCCGTAAAAATCTTGTTTTAGTGTACGAAGGTACACTTTGCTTGGATAGCCCTGAAGGAAGTCGGAGGGCGTCTGTGATTCATGCAGCAGGTCTAATCACTTGTTAGAAATAGAAGCCTTGTATTTTGTCGTTAGGAGAACTGGTGTACGCTATAAAAAAACTCACTAAAATTTAGCGAAAAATCTCAGTGAGTTTACCAATTTAAGTTTTTGGGCGTTGGAATTAAGAAAAAGTTAACAAGAATTGGGGATTAGACAATTTTCACGCTCAAAATTGAGAAGTTCAATAGTAAGCTTGGTAAGTAGCAGTAATGATGTCAGAAATTTTTTACCAAGCTATAACTCGACCGTTTAACAATAAGCTGTGATATCTTCGCCACACTCGTCAGCTAAGTAGCACAACGCCCGAAAGCGCAAACCCACAACTTCTTCATAAAGTGGATTCAGCTTACACATTGGCGGAATGTGAAGTGTGCGACCAAAAAGTTTTAAATCACGCTCAAAAGGACACTGTGCAGGAATCAATTGACACAAACGGTGAGCAAATTTGCGATCGCCAACGTTGATCTTGTTAACCCATTGACGTAGCGGTTGCAAAATATCAAACTTAGGCGTACCGCCAGGTTGTTGTAACGGTTGGCTAGGGCTATTGGCAGCAATGGCTTGGTCAATTCCTACCCAGCTAGAAAGTAAAATTTTTGTTGTGTACTCGGATACATTCATCGTTCACTCCTCAAAAACCGCGAGGCAAATTGAACTTCTAATTCAGATCTACAAGACGCTAATGAGCGATATCGGAATCGTCCTGCTCTAGGTTAAGATGCAGGCTTATATTTATTGACGTAATTAATTGAGAAACGTTTCTCTATGACGATCACATTAACTAGAAATATTGCTCGTCTGTAAGGCTACTCAGCTGATCTTGTTTGTAACTTGCTCTAGTTAAAAATTTAATGAAGTTAGGAATAACAATGAGAAGATCATGTTAAGTCTGTGCGCAAATACAGATAAGTGTTAAACATACATAGATAGACATATTGAAGAAACGAAAAGTAGATGCACTCATGCCTAAGGAGGATTTTTTCTTTAGCAGCTTAAATTGCAACTGCAATCATCTTCGCCAATTTGTTTCCAAATAAAATGGGAAGCATTACTGAACTTTGTTGAAGCACATAATCGCGTATTTCAGTGAATTCACACAAAATTCAACTCGCACAAATATTGACTAGCTTCCTTCCATCCTCGAATGCATAGAAGTAGGAAAAATGCTTGTTCACAAAGGTTTGCTATTTCATTTGGAATCCTGGATTCAGCCCCCAATTTTGGGCGGTTGGGGGGCTTCTAAACCACTCCACTTTAAGTCCCCCCACAAGTGAGGGATTTAGGGGGCTTCTTTACAACTCAAACTTGGGAAAAGGATTGACAATCTCAGCTACGCGATTCACAACCCAAACCCAAATGAGAGCTAACGCAGCTTAATTACGAGGCTACTTGAGCAGCAGTACGGCGACGACGTCTACCATCAGCAACTTTCGTAGGTTCGTCAGGAGTTTGTAGTAATAAGGTGACAGACGGTTGACACTGAAGTTCGCGCCGGATTTCGCGATAAAGTTCGCGTTCGAGTTGTCCTTGAAGTCCCGCCCAATCAACTTCGGGTTGTTCCCCATTAGTTGCTTGCGCAAAGTCTGACCAACGATAGTGTAGGAAATTTTCGATACGCTCTTGTACCCATTTTTGCAGTAGCGATCGCTCAATTGAGATCACTACACCGCGCAGATGAATTTCGGGTTTAATCATCAATTTCCCATTCCAGTCTACGGCGGCGGCGATGGTAACAATTCCTTCTTCTGCAAGCTGCTGGCGCTCTTTAAGAACTGTACCACTGACCATTCCTGAACCGGACGTATCGACTAACTCGATTCCTGCTGGAACTTTACCTGCGATTTGAATCGAGTCTTGGGAAACTTCAACAACATCGCCGTTACGAATAATGACCATGTTTTCTGGCGGAATTCCCATGCTTTGCGCGGTTTCGGCGTGCTTCATCAGCATACGATATTCGCCGTGTACGGGTAAGAAGAACTTTGGTTTGGTCAGTGCTAGCATCAGCTTTTGGTCTTCCTGACAACCGTGACCCGAAACATGAATTCCTTTTTCTTTACCATAGACAACTTTTGCTCCCTGCATCATCAAGCGGTCTATAGTATTCACAACCGCAATTGTATTGCCTGGAATTGGGTTAGCTGAGAAGACGACGGTATCGCCCTCACGAATACGCAGTTGTGAATGTTCGCCTTTAGAGATTCGCGTTAAGGCTGACATTGGTTCGCCTTGAGAACCTGTGGTGAGAATGAGTACTTGCTCGTCAGGAAGCGATCGCACAACGTGCAACGGTTGCAAAAGCTCATCTTCGCATTTGATATAGCCTAAGTTCCGCGCATGGGCAATCACATTCAGCATCGAACGCCCAACGACCGAGACGACACGCTTATGCTTCTTCGCCAACTCTAAAATCATGTTGATTCGATGTACCGAGGAAGCAAAAGTTGTGATTAAAAGTCGCCCTGATGCTTGGCTAAAAATGCGGTCTAAATTAGGATAAACCGAGCGTTCTGAAGGCGTGTGTCCAGGAACTTCTGAGTTTGTCGAGTCGCTAATTAAGCACAGAACTCCCTTTTCTCCATGTTCTGCTAAACGGTGTAAATCGAAGAATTCGCCATCTACCGGAGTATGGTCAATTTTGAAGTCTCCTGTATGAATGATCGCGCCTACTGGAGTATGAATTGCGACAGTAAAGCTATCAGCAATCGAGTGCGTATTGCGAATAAACTCGACTAAAAATGAGGAACCTAGGCGCACAACATCGCGGGGGCGTACGCTTCTGAGTTCAGTGCGATCGCGAACTCCTGCTTCTTCAAGTTTACCCTCTAGCATTGTCATTGCTAAGCGAGGACCATAAATGACAGGAATTTCAAATTGCTTAAGGTGAAACGCAATTCCCCCGATATGATCTTCATGACCGTGGGTCACAATCATGCCTTTAATCTTATGGCGATTTTCCCGCAGATACGTCATGTCTGGCAGCACAATATTGACGCCATGCATTTCATCGGTAGGAAACGCTAGCCCTGCATCTAACAGAATGATTTCATCATCATATTCAAAGACACAAGTGTTTTTACCAATTTCATGTAGCCCACCAAGGGGAATGATTTTGACTGCTGCTGATTCGTTGTTGCTCATATTTTCCAATTTTACGTGTGAGTTTTTCCTAAAAAAGCAATGAGATTTCTGCTATTTAAGTTTTAATAAAACCTTAGAAAACACAATGAAATTGTATTTTCTAGGTGCCAATATATTTTTATCGAACTCAAATTTTATTTAGTTTTCAAAGATGAAATCACAAAATACCGGTTTCTATAAGTATCGTTTTGAGTTTTTGACTAACTTCATCCACTTCTTCATAAAGCGGTAAGCGTGTTGAACCAACTTCCCATCCTTGGAGTCTGAGCGCTGCTTTTATAGGAATTGGATTAGTTGTCGTAAATAGAGCTTTGAATAGTGGAAAAAGTTTCAAATGAATTTGAGTTGCTTTTTGAATTTGCCCTGATGTAAAAGCTTGAACCATACTTTGTAGCTGCGTGCCTACCAAATGACTTGCAACACTCACTACACCGCTACCACCAATTGATAATAACGGTAATGTCAAGGAATCATCACCTGAGTATAGTTTGAATTCACTGGGAGTTATCCGCCGAATTTCACTCGCTTGGTCAAGATTACCACTTGATTCTTTGATCCCTACTATGTTTTCTATCTCCGCCAACCGCGCTACTGTATCAGGATGGACATTGATGCCAGTTCGCCCGGGCACGTTATACAAAATAATTGGTATCTCAGGACAAGCTTGGGCGATCGCCTTAAAGTGTTGATAGATACCAGCTTGGGGCGGCTTATTGTAGTAAGGAACAATTTGTAAAGATCCATGTACTCCTATTTTAGCGGCTTTTTGTGTTGCTGCGATCGCTTCTTTTGTCGAATTCGACCCTGTTCCTGCCATTACCAAAGCTTTTCCCGCTACGGCTTTGAGGATGACTTGAAATAACTCGTACTCTTCATCCCAAGAAAGTGTGGGTGATTCACCAGTTGTCCCACAGACGACTATCGTATCTGTCCCGTTTTCAGCCAGATACACTGCTAGTTGCTCCGCTACAGCATAATTGACGCTGCCATCTTTTTTAAATGGCGTAATCATCGCGGTTGCAACTCGTCCAAAATCTATCACCCTTCAACTCCTCATTCGTAGCGGTTAGCACCTATGTATTATTAACTATTACCCACGATTACTTGTTGCTGATAGTTGATTTTCAGACGTCGCTGGTTGTAACCAGTTTTTTTCGATCAACAGTTCGGCAATCTGTACCGCATTTAACGCTGCGCCTTTGCGGATTTGGTCGCCACAAAGCCATATTTCTAAGCCGTGTGGATGCGAAATATCTTGGCGAATACGCCCAACCAGAACGGGATCGCGACCTGTCGCCTCAATTGGCATGGGGAAATGGTTGGCTTGCCAGTCTTCGACAATTTGCACTCCTGGAGCATTTTGCAGAATTTCTTTTGCTTCTTGGACACTCATCGGTGTCTCAAATTCTAAGTTTATTGCTTCTGAGTGCGCGCGTAAGACGGGAACCCGAACACAAGTTGCTGTGACTCGAATGTTTTGGTCATTAAAAATCTTGCGAGTTTCGTTGACCATTTTCATTTCTTCCTCGCAGTATCCCAAGTCATTAAGCGGAGAATTGTGCGGGAACAAGTTAAACGCCAACGGATAAGGCAAAATCTCAGCGACTGGTGTTTCTCCATTTAAAATCGCCTGCGCTTGGATTTTTACTTCTTCCATTGCTCTAGCCCCAGCACCACTGGCAGATTGATAAGTGGCTGCGACAATGCGCTGTACGCGCTTGACTTGGTGTAATGGCCAAACTGCGACAGTCATGAGAATCGTCGTACAGTTGGGATTAGCAATGATTCCTTGATGACGAGCAGCAGCTTGGGGATTGACTTCGGGAACGACTAAGGGAACGTGTGGTTCCATACGAAAAGCGCTGGAATTATCAATCACAACCGCACCCGCCGCAACAGCTTTTGCTGCCCATGCTTTGGAAGTAGAACCGCCTGCTGATGCCAAAACGATGTCTAAGTTATCAAATGCGCGATCGCTGACGGCTTCTACAACAATGTTTTCTCCTTGAAACGGCAAACTCTTACCTGCACTTCGAGGAGATGCTAAGAGTTTTAAGCTAGCGATGGGAAAGTTTCTACTAGCTAGTAAATCTAGTAGCTCTGCACCAACAGCGCCTGTCGCGCCTAAAATAGCAACACGATATGATTTTGACAAATGTCCTCCTTAACCGGCTTATTTAATTAACTTATCTTTATAAAGAGTGCTATACACTTTTTCTAATTTCAGGTTTATACTTTATCAGTTTTTATGGGAGATATTAGTTTTCCCAACTAACAATAAAAAATTACTATATGTAGACAATTTTTAATTATTTTTAAGCTAGTCAGCAGTAGATAGCATACCTTTCTATCTTAAACTAATTTTAACAATCTAGATAATAACTCTATATTTGTGCAGGTTCGCAATAATAACAAGTATCCTACTCCCAGAGGCGGCTAATAATAGGGTATAAAATATCAACGCATCGACCATCAAACATCTAGGTAATCGAATAGTTTTAGTGGTTTATGCACAAGCGCGTCGTTAACAAGCTTGCATGTAGCGTATATCAGCATAACTTTATAGTTAAAACGTGTAGGATAGCTGCCGCCTGCTACTTTAACCCAAGCCTACAACTGCTCTACATCGCGTTGCCATCCAAGCGGCGAATTAAAATGCTCTTTCGTTGATATAAAGAGTAATGTAGCTTCCTATAGATTCTGTGCAGATACTCCTTAGCAGACACTAAGCTTAAAGATAGAATGGTTTAATGCTCAGGTGCTAATAACGAGTAGCCATTGATTAAGTATTGCTTGAGTAGTCAAAATTGTTCGGAAATACAAGCGCAACATGAAAGTCACCCAGGAAAAACTTCCCGCTAGTCAAATTGGTTTGGATATAGAAATTCCTGCCGAAAAGTCGCAACAGACCTATGACCAGGTTATTCAGAAACTTACGCGCACCATGAATGTTCCTGGGTTTCGCAAAGGTAAAGTACCGCGCCAAATCCTACTGCAACGTCTAGGTGCGGTGCAAGTTAAAGCAGCAGCCCTAGAGGAACTCATCCAAGCTGGAATTACAGAAGCGATCAAGCAAGAAGCTATACAAGCGATCGGTCAACCACAACTACGCTCGTCGTTTGAAGAATTGATCGCTCAATACGAACCTGGAAAAGCTTTGCACTTTTTGGCGGCGGTTGATGTTCAACCCGAAGTCAACCTGACGCAGTACACTGGCTTACAAGTAAAAGCCGAGGAAGTCAAATACAACTCCGAAAAAGTCGATAAGCTTATTGCCGAACAACAAAGTGAAATGGCGACTTTAATTCCTGTAGAAGGACGAGCCGCGCAGCTAGGAGACGTCGCGATAGTTGACTTCAAAGGCTATTTAGCTCAAGAAGGCGAAGAAGAACCGCAAGAAATCGCTGGTGCATCAGCTGACGACTTTCAATTGGAACTTCAACAAGAACGCTTTATCCCTGGGTTTATCGATGGCATTGTCGGAATGCAGCCAGGCGAAACCAAAGAAGTTTCGGCACAGTTTCCTGAAGACTACCCTCAGCCAGAGGTCGCCGGACGTGCAGCAGTTTTCACTGTGACATTAAAAGAGCTTAAAGAAAAAGAACTGCCAGAGCTTGATGATGATTTTGCGCAAGAAGTGAGCGAGTTTGAAACTCTGGAAGAATTACGCAATTCTTTAGAGGAGCGCTTTAGAGAAGAAGCCGAGCGACAAACGAAAGCAAACAAGGAAAAGGCGCTAGTAGATGAGCTAGTTAAACATCTGGAAGTAGACTTACCAGAAACGCTCATTGAACAAGAAGTCAATGCCATGCTGACACAAGCGGCTGTGCAGTTGAGTCAGCAAGGAATTGATGTTAAAAAATTGTTTACGCAAGAGAGTGTTGCTAAGTTAAGAGAAAACTCTCGCCCAGAAGCAATTGAACGACTCAGAAGCGCGCTGGCACTTCAGGAAATAGCTCGACGCGAGTCGATAAAAGTTGAGAAATCTGAAGTGGAAGCAAAAGCAAAAGAAATTTTAACGCAGTACTCAAATGAAGATATCGACGTTAACCGATTGCGTGAAGTTGTAGAAGAAGACCTTCTAAAAGAAAAAATTACGAGCTGGCTAGAAGAACACAATACAGTGGAATTACTACCTGAAGGCTCGTTAAGTACTTCTGAATCGTCAACTGAAGATGAACCCTTAGAAGCAACTACTGACGTCGATACGAGCGATCGCCCAGCCCCGACTGAGGAAATTGAGGCATCGTGAGCGTTCGTTGAGATGACTGAACTTTACTGAATACTGAAACGGCAGTAGAGGTTGAGTCATACGATAAATCTGCCCAGCGAGAAATATCTTGCCTAAGCTACACGCGCAAAGACGCTGTTGCTGCTATCTTTGAAACAGAGAAACAATGTACTTTATCGAAGTATATTGTTTCTTCAACTTATGAAGATATCTCAAAGTTGATTCTTTAATGAATAAGGCATAATAGTTCACAGGTGGTGCATTGAATAACATAAACTGCAAAGCGCTGTAAAGAGTTTAAATGCACGACACATTCAGTATCATTCTGAGACACTGTGATATGCTCGTATCTCAAACTTCAAATCACCCGATAACTAGTTCACACTCCTTAGAAATCAACTCGCTTGGTGCCAGCAACATTGTCCCCATGGTTGTAGAGCAATCGGGTATGGGAGAGCGGGCATTTGACATCTACTCGCGATTACTCAGAGAGCGAATTATCTTTTTGGGAACTCAGGTAGATGACACTGTAGCCGACTCAATTGTTGCACAATTGCTATTCTTAGACGCAGAAGACCCTGAAAAAGATATTCAACTCTATATCAATTCACCAGGGGGATCTGTAACAGCAGGTATGGCAATTTATGACACAATGCAACAAATTCGCTGTGATGTTGCTACGATCTGCTTTGGGCTAGCTGCAAGTATGGGTGCTTTCCTCTTAGCAGCAGGGGCACATGGCAAGCGGATGTCACTACCCAATTCGCGGATCATGATTCACCAACCACTCGGTGGCGCTCAAGGGCAAGCAGTAGATATTGAAATTCAAGCTAAAGAGATCCTCTACCTCAAGCGCAAGCTTAATGAAATCTTGGCGTATCACACCGGTAAACCTCTAGAGCGAATTGAAGCTGATACTGAAAGAGACTTTTTCATGTCCGCGGAAGAGGCTAAGAACTATGGTTTGATCGACCAAGTGATCTCTAAACAAAATCTCCCCAAAGCCAACGAACCAGTAAGCACAGTAAATTAAGAGGCAGGTATGTCAAAGTACGACTCCCATTTAAAATGTTCATTCTGCGGCAAATCACAAGAGCAGGTGCGCAAGCTAATTGCTGGACCGGGAGTCTACATCTGTGACGAATGTGTTGACTTATGTAACGAAATATTAGATGAGGAATTGCTCGACTCGAAGGAAACTGCCCCACAGCCACCAAATCGAGTCGAAGCCCCACCAAAGCGGCGATCGCGTGCGAGTAATTTCTCATTTAGCCAAATGCCTAAGCCACGCGAGATCAAAAAACATCTTGACGATCATGTTATTGGTCAAGATGAGGCAAAAAAAGTGCTGTCGGTTGCTGTTTATAACCACTACAAACGGTTAAGTTTAGTACAAGCCAAAAATAGTGGTAAGGCATCGTCAGAAGAGGCAGTAGAACTTCAAAAATCAAATATTCTCTTAATTGGTCCTACCGGTTGCGGCAAAACGCTGTTGGCACAAACTTTAGCAAAGATATTAGATGTGCCTTTTGCAGTAGCTGATGCGACAACGCTAACCGAAGCAGGATATGTTGGCGAAGACGTTGAAAATATTTTGCTGCGACTATTGCAAGTTGCGGACTTGGATGTAGAAGAAGCGCAGCGCGGCATTATCTACATCGATGAGATTGATAAAATCGCGCGCAAAAGTGAAAATCCTTCGATTACACGCGATGTCTCTGGTGAGGGAGTGCAACAAGCGTTACTGAAAATGCTAGAAGGAACTCTAGCCAATGTACCGCCACAAGGAGGACGCAAGCATCCCTATCAAGACTGTATTCAAATCGATACGAGCAATATTTTATTTATTTGCGGTGGCGCGTTTGTCGGTTTGGAAAAAGTCGTCGAACAGCGGACTGGCAAAAAATCGATGGGTTTCATTCAACCAGGAGAAAGTTCGTCACGCGATCAGCGCACAGCAGACGTTCTCAGGCACTTAGAACCAGATGACCTCGTGAAATTTGGGATGATTCCTGAGTTTATTGGTAGGGTACCAGTAGTAGCAGTACTTGACCCGCTCGACGAAGAAGCCTTGATGGCGATTTTGACGCAGCCGCGCAGTGCATTGGTGAAGCAGTATCAAAAATTACTCAAGATGGACAATGTGCAACTTGAGTTTAAACCTGATGCATTACGGGCGATCGCGCAAGAAGCCTATCGCCGTAAAACTGGTGCAAGAGCATTACGCGGTATCGTTGAAGAATTAATGCTAGATGTGATGTACGAGTTGCCTTCGCGCAAAGATGTCACACGCTGTACTGTTACACCTGAAATGGTAGAAAAACGCTCGACAGCAGAATTATTAGTGCATCCTTCATCCTTACCTAAGCCAGAATCAGCGTAGCTACCCCATCAGACATTTTGCAAAAGTTGCCAATCAGTCGTAGGTTAAAAGTAAAGGAATATTTCTATACCTTTAGCTGTACTTCAAATACATAACATCTCTTTTTGCCAAAGTCTGAGAAAAATGCCTTACATTGATGTTCGCGGTGTAGAACATTACTATGAGTGGATTCGGACGCCAAGTTCAGAATCCCAAGCTAAACCTGTGATGGTATTTGTCCACGGGTGGGCTGGTTCGGCGCGGTACTGGCAAAGTGTAGCTTACGCTTTGGCAGATAGCTTTGACTGTTTGCTTTACGATCTGCGAGGATTTGGCAGATCTCTCGGTAGATCGCCGCTACCATCGACAAGTATTGCAGTTGCCGACTCAGAAATGCCGCGAGAAAAATCAGCAGCAGTGCAAGAATTAACCTATGAGTTAGAAGAATACGCAGACGACTTGGCAGCGCTATTAGATCAATTGCAACTTCAGCAAGTGTACATTAATGCGCATTCGATGGGCGCATCGGTTGCCACTTTATTTCTGAATCGCTACCCACAACGAGTACACCGCGCAATTCTTACTTGTAGTGGAATTTTTGAGTACGATGAAAAAGCTTTTGCTGCCTTTCATAAGTTTGGTGGCTATGTCGTCAAGTTTCGTCCGAAGTGGTTGAGTAAAATACCTCTTGTTGACCGGATGTTTATTGCGCGGTTTTTACATCGTCCGATACCAGCGGCGGAACGTAAAGCTTTCTTACAAGATTTTCTTGTTGCTGATTATGAGGCAGCTTTAGGCACAATCTTTACTTCGGTGAGTAAACAAGCGGCTGAAGTCATGCCGCAAGAGTTCGCGCGGATTACAGTACCAACGCTGTTAGTCGCTGGAGAATATGACAAAATTATTCCTGCCGCAATGGGACGCCAAGCTGCGGAGTTGAACCCCGTAGTTGAATATGTCATGATTCCTAACACGGCTCATTTCCCCATGCTAGAAGATGCAGAAACTTATTTGCAAAAAGTACGTGCGTTCTTGCAAATCGAGCAGCCAGCCGAAATCGCTGGTTGAAGGAATGAGTAGCGAATGTGGCAGCAGTTAACCTCCGTTGTCGTGGGAACTTTCTTAACTTTGTTTCCCGTGACTAATCCAGTCGGTGCAATCCCCATTTTTTATGGTTTAACAGGCGCAACCACAAAATTCTATCGCCTCCGCCAAGCGCGTCAGACAGCAATTAATGTTGTTTTAGTTTTGGGCACCTTTTTACTGGCAGGCAGAGAAATACTCAGCTTTTTTGGGATCTCGCTAGGAGTGTTACGGATTGCTGGCGGTTTACTCATTGCGCATACGGCTTGGGAAATGGTGACAGCGCGTCAACGACTCACCGCACCAGAAAGCGATGAAGCTATCGATAAAGACGATATTTCTTTTACACCAATGGCAATTCCGATGATTAGCGGTCCTGGCGCGATTGGTGTTGTGATTGGTTTTGCGGCAAGTAACAGCGGATGGATTGATGATATCGGTTGCTTGGTTGGAATCGTCTTGCTGGGAGTGACGATCTACTTGTGCCTCGCTTTGGGAGAACCTTTAGTTGGTGTATTAGGCAAAAATGGTTTGGGAGCGTTAAATCGAGTCCTTGGGTTCTTTATTTTAGCGATCGCCGTACAATTTATCGCCGATGGTGCGGTTACGCTCTTAAGAGAAGCAGCCCCCAGTTTATTGCGTTAAAACAAACCTTTTGAATTGTTAAACCTGATACAAAATTCACCACACACCTGACCCTTACTATAAGCCCAGTTCGCGCTTGAGAAAATCAATTGATTTTTCACTGATGTAATTCTCGCTGCAAATGAGTTGTGGAGGACGAATAATGTCTTCTCTGGCAGCTTGGACGGCTGCTTTAACCGCAGGAAAACTTGCTTGATCAAAACTGATGATAACTTGCGCACTTTTGACAATTGCATTGAGTTTATAGGTATCGCCGAGTTGGGCGCTCATCACTAAGAGTTCATCACCTCGAAGACTGTAGGCAATCACTTCTGCGGCGCGGAGAATACCAGAACTTAAGCTGACCATGCCCAGGTTAGTGCCTTTAGGAAGTTTTTTCAAGAGTTGTATTTCTTTGGCATAGTCGTAAATATCGATAGGAATAACGCGGACAGACTTAGGCGCGGCGATCGCTTCGGCGCGTGCAATAAAATATCGAGTTGTCACCACTGTCCCCGCCGGAGTTTGCTCTAGTACTTGCGCTAATTCCTCTAACGGAACTAATTGTACAGGTCGTTGAATCGATTGCTCAAGTTCGTCAACCATTAACTTACCCGCACCGATATCATCGGCTGGAACAGTTACTAATACTCGCGCACTCGATCGCAACCGCCAGTCAATTTCTGCTAAAAATAGCTCTCTTGCTTGATTTAAAGAACAACCTGCTTTAAGTAGCTCATCAAGACTATTCTGTACAATTCTTTCGGCTTGGGGATATTTTTCCAAGATGGGAATTGGTGCTGGGTTACGCATCGATGGCTGGGCGCGGACGTAAATACCAGAACCCGCGCGGCTTTCAACAAGTCCGTCTTCCTCTAAGTGGCGATAGACTTTGCTGATCGTGTTTCGGTGTAACCCTGTTTGCATCGCGAGGGCGCGTGTACTTGGAAGTCTGTGACCTGGGGGAAATTGTCGCGATGTAATTGCGTACCAAATTTGATTGAGTAACTGAGTTGAAGCCGGAATTTCACTATCTGGTTGGATATGAAACTGAACCATTGTTCCTCCAAAAGACAATCTGCGGCAAAAACCAAAAAAGATGTTTGATACTGAAATGGTTGCTTACAGATTGACTATGAACAGACGAAAATACAAAAGACAGACAAGGCTTGCAGCCACGAGTAAGGCATATTTGTTCGGTTAAGAGTAAACTGTGCTTAAAATCTTTACTTTATTTGTTCGTTTCTTACCAAATCTGCATAAGTTCTCAACATTTAGCAAAGTTTCTTTAATATTGAAGTGGCGGCACCACGCTGATAAATAGATGAACATAATTAAATATCACGCGTATTGACATGGGGTAATAGGTAATGGGGAGCCAGTGCGCCCTTGGAGGTGTCCGCGCGTGAGAGCAACTGATGCTAATAGAAAAGCCTTTAGCACTTGGCAATAAGCATTTAGCAATTAAACAACCGCTAATCGCTATTTAATGACCCGTTACCAGTGACCAACTCTCAACAGACAGCAAACACATTCGTCATGACTAGCATAGAAATTCGTTCTTCTCATGTAAAAGTTCCTAACGGCGACCTTCAAGTTCCAGCTTATCTGACGATGCCTGTCGGTGAAGGTTCTTATCCAGGTATTATTGTCATTCAGGAGGTGTTTGGTGTTAATGAACACATTCGCGACGTAACAGAAAGAATCGCCAAAGAAGGATATGTTGCGATCGCCCCCGCAATTTTTCAGCGTGTCGCGCCGAATTTTGAAGTCGGTTACTCGCCACAAGATCTTGAACTGGGAAGAAAATACAAACAACAAACCAAAGCAGCCGAACTTTTGAGTGATATAAAAGCGGCAATTGACTACCTCAAAGATCTACCACAAGTCAGAAAAGACGGTTTTGGGTGTATTGGCTTTTGCTTCGGCGGTCATGTTGCTTATTTAGCGGCTACACTCCAAGATATTCAAGCAACAGCATCTTTTTACGGGGCGGGGCTAACGAGTCAAACGCCTGGTGGTGGTTCGCCCACAATTACGCGGACTCCAGAAATCAGCGGCACGATTTATGCTTTCTTTGGGATGCAAGATGCGAGTATTTCAGCGGCGGATGTCGATCAGATTGAGGCAGAGTTAAAGAAATATCAAGTCTCCCACAAGATCTTTCGCTACGCGCAAGCGGATCATGGTTTTTTCTGCGATCGCCGCGCTAGCTACAACCCCGAAGCTGCGGCTGATGCTTGGGAACACGTCAAGCAACTATTTCAGCAGCATCTCAAGGAAGCGTAAAGTACCTGCTCCAGATTTGGAAGACATACAATTAATCAATAGGTGAGTGGGTAAATGGTAATAGGTAATAGGGAACGCGAAAAGCTTTTAGCATTTGGCTAGTTGGCATTTAGCAATCAAACAACCGCTAATCGCTATTTAATGACCAGTTACCAATAACCAACCGTTAAGTTACATTAATTTCTTTTTGTTTTGATACCTCATGACATCTCAATCTAAACCTTCTTCTGCTAGTTCATCCTTTTCTATGGATGATTTTGCCAAAGCGTTAGACCAACAAGATTTTCAATTTAGCAAAGGACAAGTCGTGCGGGGGAAGGTATTTCAATACGAAAGTGATGGTGCTTATGTGGACATTGGCGGAAAATCCGCAGCTTTCATCCCTTTAACGGAAGTTGGTTTGCACTCCGTAAGCGATTTATCTACGGTTTTACCGTTGCAGGAAGAACAAGAATTTTTGATTATCCGCGAACAAAATGTGGATGGACAAGTGACGCTTTCACGCCGCCAACTGCAAATCAAACAACTGTGGGAACAGCTAAGCGAAATGCAAGAAGACGGCAAAAGTTTGGAAGTGCGCGTCAAGGGAGTCAATAAAGGTGGCGTCACCGTTGATGTACAAGGTTTGCGTGGGTTTATTCCGCGATCGCATTTACTCGAACGCGAAAATCTGGAAAATCTCGTCGGGCAAAATCTGAATGCGAGTTTGCTAGAAGTCAATCGCGACAATAATAAACTTGTGCTGTCGCAACGCCTCGCAACGCGATCGCAAGCGATGACTCAGTTTGAGCCTGGGCAAGTTGTAACCGGCAAAATTAGCGCAATTAAGCCGTTTGGCGTGTTTGTCGAGTTAGATGGAATTAACGGTTTGCTACACATCAAGCAAATTAGTCAAAACTATGTCGAATCTTTGCCTTCGCTTTTCCAAACAGGGCAGGAAATTTCGGCGGTTGTAGTGGATGTTGATGAGAGCCAAAGTCGAATTTCCCTTTCCACAAGGGTTCTAGAAAACTATCCTGGCGAAATGCTGGAAAAAAGAGACGAGGTGATGGCAAGTGTAGAAGCAAGAGCAAACCGCGCCCGCAAAAAATTGCTCGAATAGTTTGTTTTTTATAAAGTCAGCGGTAAAAGTGAGCGCAATCTTTGCCAAGATAAGATTGTTTGCCAGCAATCTAATTTGCAAAAATGGGCATGACAGTAAAATCATCCGACACCGCTGATAGCTTTCTCATTCTCATCTTGCCAGTCGCGCTAGCGATTACTTTTCTCTTTTCCACTTGGCGATTGCTCCTAGCAATTGCTGGTTTTGTTGCGCTTTTGAATATTTTCCAACGCTATCGATGGCAAAAGTGGAGCAAAACCCTCAACCCGACTTTCCACAAATTGATTCAAGAAAATCAAGGACGAATTACAACGCTTGATTTGGCAATGCGCGCTAATCTTTCAGCCGCAAAGGCAAAACGCTACCTCGATTACAAAGCAGCAGAATTTGGCGCGCGGGTACTTGAACCAGAAAATGGCAGTAGTGGCTATTTCTTTGTCACGGCTAGAACTCTTGGTAGTATTTTTGATGACAGCGAACCGCCTTTGTCTTTGCCCGAACCTGAATTTGAGCAAAAGACGCTTGTAGAAGACTTGCCTGCATTAGAAGAAAACCAAGTCCAAGTACCAGAGGAAAACGAAGTAGCAACTCCAGAACAGACAACTATTGCGGAGGCTGAGACTTCTAACCCTGACACGCCTACTCACGTTCAAGTAGCACCAGAATCACTTCTGCAATCTGAACTTGCGAAGCGATTAGACGTAAATTCGAGTACAGTTTACAAACATCGCTCAAATCCAGATTTTGCCGAATGGAGTCGCAGCCGCGATCCAGAGGGAATTGCTTGGGAGTACTCGTCAGAGGAAAAGCGTTTTTTTCCGATCGCAGTTGAACAATAGTCATTGAGCTATTAGACAGTAACATTATCCCCCTGACTTTGAGTTTAAGGAAAACAAGCAACGCGTCTGTAATTTAATCCTCTGACTGTTAGTCGTGGGGTGCAGTTAAGAGCTAACCACTTTTTTTTAACAGAATGTATGACCTATTCACCATCAATAGCAACTGCCACTTCAGAGCGCACTCCAGGTTGGGATAGTGAGCTACTACAACAACTATTAGACCGCGCCTCACTATCGCGCGAACAAGCTGCACAACTGATGCAAGCATGGCTCGATGAAACAATTCCACCAGTTTTGTCGGGAGCCATTCTAGCCGCAATTCAAGCCAAAGGCGTCTCCGCAACAGAACTTATGGGAATGGCTGAGGTTTTGCTTGCGCAATCGCAATGCCAAGAAACAATCCTGCACCACGAGCCAGTCATTGATACTTGTGGTACGGGTGGTGATGGTGCTGCTACTTTCAATATTTCGACTGCTGTTGCTTTTGTGGCAGCTGCGGCGGGAGTACGTGTTGCAAAACATGGCAATCGTTCGGCTTCGAGTCGTGTGGGTTCTGCCGATGTTCTAGAAGCAGTGGGTGTCAATTTAAATGCACCTCCCCAACAAGTTCAAGCCGCGCTTGAGGAAGTCGGAATTACATTTTTGTTTGCACGGGGTTGGCATCCAGCCATGAAGGTTGTCGCACCGCTACGACAAACGCTGAAGGTACGCACGGTTTTTAATTTATTAGGACCATTAATCAACCCATTGCGCCCTACTGGACAGGTGATTGGGGTATTTGATGCGGCAATCTTGGAAACTGTTGCTCAAGCTTTGTGTCAATTAGGCACACAGCGCGCGATCGCTCTTCATGGACGAGAAAAACTCGATGAAGCAGGCTTGGCTGATGTGACAGATTTAGCCGTGCTAAGTCAAGGTGAAGTTCGTTTAACAACGCTCGATCCTCAACAGCTAGGTTTAAATCCTGCTCCCACCGCAGCCATTCGTGGTGGTGATGTTCAAGAAAATGCGGCAATTCTCCAAGCAGTCTTGCAAGGTAAAGGCACTCAAGCGCAGCAAGATATTGTAGCACTCAATGCATCGCTTGCTTTACAAGTAGGAGGACTTGTTCCGGCTGAAGATCATACAGCAGGTATCGCCCTCTCAAAGGAAATTCTACGTAGTGGTGCGGCTTGGGCAAAGCTTGAGCAATTAGTCGAGTTTCTTCAACGCGAGTGAAACTCAACGACATCTTGCTTAATTGTCAAGTCATAACGGCTAAAAAAGTTTTGCCCTAATAATGGTAATGGGGCAACTAATACCTGAGTATCGCGGAGGATGGCACCACCAACTTCGATTGATTCTACACGTCCTATTGGCAAGCTAACAGCCTCACCATTGGCAACTTGGACAATTTGACTACCTACAGGAACTAATCCGAGTTGATTTGCCATCGCTGCCGTAATTGTCGTTTGTGTCGCTCCTGTATCCAAAATCATCTCAAATTTTTGCTGATTATTAAATGTGACATCAATCACTGGTGTCCCACCGTAGCGGCGTTTGATTTTGGCAGTAAATACTTGTTGTGTTGTTGATGGCGATCGCTTGTAATTTGTACAAAGTTGACTCAAGTTGACTACTGCGCCTGTAGCATTAATCATGTAACAACTTTCGGCTTCTTGCGCATTCGCTTGCGGCACAATAAAGTTGATTCCAACAAGAGTCACTGTAGTTTTAATAAGAAGTAAAATAGCTTGCTGCATTAATTTTTTAAAACTAGATTATTGATGAATAAAAACTAAACAGTTTCTACACTCAAAACTTTGAAATATAAAATATTCTTTAACCTGCGCTCCCTGAACCCTGACTCTTATGTATCTAACGCGGGCGAAACTCAATAACATCTCGCTTGAATGTGAGATCGTAATTTTGAAAGAAGTCGTGTCCTAGTAATCCGGTTTCTAGTTGCGCAGACGGCGCGATCGCTACGGGTAAATTGTTAACAACGACTCCTCCAACCTCGATAGTATCAACATAGCCAATCAGAAATTCCACGCCTCTATCACTAGCAGTATTTGCTTTTGCGGTTGTTGTGGGTTTAATTCCTAGTGCAGTGGCGATCGCTTGCGTAATCACCGTGTTGCTAGCCCCAGTATCGACAATCATTTCAAACTTTTGTGTTCCGTTAAACGTCACATTGATAACGGGTGTGCCACTTTCGCGGCGTTTTACCGGAATGCGAATAACTGTTTGATCTTGTTCTAGGGGTGGCAAAACTTCAGGTACCTCAGGTTCTACCGCGTTCAAAGGTAAGCTTTCTAGTTGCGGCGTAGTTGTCGAGTTAAGATTAACTTGTTGCTGAGCATACTCAATATTTTGTTGATATTCAGTTATCTTTTTTTGCGCGATCGCACGCTGCTGACTGTCTGTAGGTACTGCTTTCATCAAAGCCAGCGCTTCTTGCCATTTACTTACAACTAAGCGCCAATCGTCGGCTGACCGCGCTGATTGACTAATAGTATACGCCGCCGTTGCTTTGTCTAATGCTAATTCAAACTGACTTGGCTGCACGTTTGGCGTTACGGATGGTAACTTTGTGGCAACGGCAGATTTTTTGACTAATGCTGTACCCGATGGGCTTTTATTAGTAACTGAGGCTGTATGACTTAACTGATGAAGATAGGGTTTGCTATTGCAACCAACACCAGCGATCGCGATTGTACTTGAAAGAAAAATGATTGCTGCTGGCGCTGGATAAATTTTAAGCATAATGACATACAATGCACTTTAACCAACCGAAGTTACTGAGTGTCTTTTTTTCACCCATTTCAATTTAAACACAGCAAACTTATAGTTCGGTAAACAGCGCGAATGTTTGATTAAGTTTAGCGATCGCGCAAAATTGACTTCATCAAAAATAAGAAATATTTAACGTAAGTGCGCTGAAAACGGAGTTTATTTTCCCAAATTTTGAGTATTGAGTTAACCTTAGCTCAAGTAAAGTATTCAAATTGTTTCACGCTCAAATTTGATTATTTAGACCATTTCACTAAATAAAAACGACAAATCATTTCTCCTCTGCTTCCTCTGCCCACGCCAGTCGCCTCAACGGGGGACTCGGGGACCCCACGTAGTGGGGATTGGGGGTAAACCCCCGCACGGCGCAGGCTCCTGAAGCTGCCTATTTGTAGTAACTTCAAAGTGAAATGATATTAGACCTCAACGCAAATACATTTCAGTGATTAATTTTGATGGATCTGAGAATTCATTTTTGCCTAAAGTAAATAAGTATTTTTACTTAATTTTCCCTCTACTGTATGTGTTGTAAAAAAGCCAACAAACTTTTTTTTGTCAGTAGGTGGGAACTTAGTCAGCTTCATTCTAAGGAAAAAACACAACATATCCGATACTTAGAGAAGCCGACCATTAAAAGAATCCTTTAGAATTGAAGAAGGAGAGTAAGTAGATCTACTAAGGATAAATTGCTAGTATGGCTGGTGGCGAGTCTCAAACCCCTGTTTCCCTGTCTGATCGAGAATTACAAATTATTGAACTAGTAGCTGCTGGCTTAACAAACCAAGAGATAGCAGAAAAATTAGATATTAGTAAACGTACTGTCGATAATCACATTAGCAACATTCTGACTAAAACCGCGACTGAAAATCGAGTGGCGTTAGTTCGATGGGCGCTACAGTGGGGTAAAGTTTGCTTGAATGATGTGAACTGCTGTACTTTGCCTAACCATAACGATGGTACGGTTTCGTAATCAGTTTATGCGTATCGCAAACAACTTCCTCGCGATTGACAGTGAATCTCAACTATTCAAAGGCAAACTATATTAAATTTGAACATACCTCTTTCTCAATGCAGTAACTATTAACACTTAACAATATAAAACGCTACGCTTATTCCTCATCTAGCAGCTTCTGGAGAAACGCTGCCATGACTACGCCCATTTTAGATTTTTTTGGTTTTGATAATCTGACTCGACCTACGCAAGCTCAAGATACGGAACTTATTCAACAGCTAGCTTTTATTCCAGGAATAAGAGACATTTTAATGCTGCGGCAGGTTCATGCGCTAGAACACGCGACAGTATGGGTACTCAGCGAACAAAGTAGCTATCAATCTACTGACAGCCAA
The DNA here is from genome assembly GCF_000317555.1 of Gloeocapsa sp. PCC 7428. Lineage (GTDB taxonomy): Bacteria > Cyanobacteriota > Cyanobacteriia > Cyanobacteriales > Chroococcidiopsidaceae > Chroogloeocystis. The sequence continues at coordinate 488,261 of NC_019745.1, read as the reverse complement.
TTGTTGGCAGGTTTCTCTACTGAACAAGGATTCTACCTTTACGGTCATTTGAATCAAGCTACCTTACGTAGCGCAGTGAATATTGCATTGCAGCGGCTTACAGGTGGAGAATGGAATCTAGCAGTACATCCCCGCTGTGGGACAAACGTATCAACGGGAATTCTACTTGCAGCAGGACTTGCGGTAGGCTTTCATCTACTTTTACCACGCGGGCCAGTTGAGCAAATGTTAGGGTTAGGTTTAGCAGCAACGATGGCTACTCATTTAGCGCCCGATGTGGGTACACTAGCGCAACGTTATCTTACTACCGCAATTCCGTTTAACTTAGCAGTGGGAAACATCAAGCTGACTCAGGATGCGTGGGGAAAAGCTGCCTATTTTGTGGAAGTCAGTTGGATAGATCGAGCGACAATTAATTGACAACAAATTCATAAAACTTAAAGACTCAATAGTAGAGTAAGTTGCTGCTGAGTAGTACGCTGAAAAGTAGTTAGTAGCTCAAGTCAGATAAATAACTTAATACTCGACTTTATTGCTGGCATGAGGTTGTAGAGTGAAATCTATTAGCCGTATCTCTGTGGCAATCGATAACTAAAAGGAAAAGTACAAATGGTTGAACGTGGTTCAAAAGTGCGAATCCTCCGCAAAGAATCCTACTGGTTTCAAGATGTAGGAGTTGTTGCCTCGGTTGACAAAAGTGGCATTCGCTATCCTGTGATTGTCCGCTTTGATAAAGTCAACTACGCAGGTGTGAATACAAATAACTTTGCGGAAACAGAACTCGTAGAGATTGAAAAACCAGCGCCAAAGGCGAAAAAAGCAACTCCCGCTACGACTGGTGGCAAACAAACGACTATCGACGAACGTACTCGGACAACAGGTCAAGGAACACCGCTGAAGCCTGAAGGCAAGACGACTGCTGCACCAGAGTCGGGAGATGGCAGTTCTGTCGTGGTTGGTGATGCTAACCAAGGAACTGATTCACGTTAAATTGTGCCGGAATTACCTGAAGTAGAGACTGTACGACGGGGACTCAATCAAGTTACCCTGAGTCAGCAAATTATGGGTGGAGATGTGTTGCTAGAACGCACGATCGCCCACCCACTTTCTATTGCAGAATTCTTAACAGGAATTCAAGGATGTGCGATCGCCCAGTGGCATCGTTATGGTAAATACTTACTAGCTGAAACGCAACATTCTTCAAATACCGCATCCGGTTGGTTAGGCGTACATTTGCGGATGACAGGTCAGCTATTGTGGTTAAATCAGGATGAAGAATTACATAAACATACCCGCGTCAGGCTGTTTTTTGATAACAAGTTAGAGTTACGCTTTGTCGATCAACGCACGTTTGGTCAAATGTGGTGGGTACCGCCAGAAATTCCCGTAGAAAGCGTCATCACAGGTTTAGCTAAATTAGGATTAGATCCTTTCTCTCCAGCGTTTTCGGTCGATTACTTAACTCAAAAATTCAAAAATCGCCAACGGGCAATCAAAACCGCGCTTTTAGATCAAGCGATGGTTGCCGGATTAGGTAATATTTACGCTGATGAAGCATTGTTTCTCAGCCAGCTACGACCAACAACCCTTTGTAGCGAGTTGCGCTTACCACAGATCGAAAAACTGCGCCGTAGTATCATTCAAGTTCTCGAAACAAGTATTGCCGCAGGTGGCACAACGTTTAGTACTTTTTTAAACGTACAAGGTGTTAACGGTAAATATAGTGGTATTGCTTGGGTTTACAACCGTACTGGTCAACCCTGTCGCATCTGCCAGACGCCAATTCAGCGAATTCGACTAGCGGGACGATCTTCTCACTTTTGTCCTAACTGTCAGCAATAAAGCTTTTTCCCGATTTGGCTAGTTGATTTTTCAGCAAGTTGTTTAGCTTTTAATTTCTACAAGAATCCAAATAGGCCAAAATGTAATTATTAAAGGACATTGCCAGCGTGGAGGTGGAAAGCGCCGATTGCAATTTTTGAGGATCGCTAGCCAGCAAATAAATCCTGAAAAAATATAAGCCGCGATCAGATAAAGTAAAAAAATAATATTCATAGAAAGTATTTTTCAACACAAGATAGTTACTAGTAATTAGAGAATGCCTGATTTTGAGTAAAGAAATGGATGTGTAGACCGCGATCAGCAATGAAAATTCAGTAAAGATTTTGCTATGTACAAGCAGATTACTACTGAGACTTGCGATCGCAAAATATAGAAAAGCCCAGATAATAGCTAAGTAGTATGACTCAAAAGTACTGGTTTATACGTAAAGTTACGCACGAGTCGTGCTGAACTTGCGATACATAGTAGCGATACCAACAAAACTACTATATTTTCTAGTATATTGATGGTGTCAAAGCTTCTCCACCGTAATCATACGCACTGTTTTATTTACTGGATGCAACAGCTTAGGTGAAATTAAGGATATATGACGTTTTAAGCGTTAAAATTCGTTAATTTAACTTGCAAGAAGCGATCGCGCCTGCTCTATATTTTGTTTAACTTCTTGTGCTGCAAGATGTAACGCAGAGATTTCTGCATTGGTCAGTTTTAATTCTAAGATTTGCTCAACTCCACTCGCCCCAAGCAACGTAGGAACACCAATAAAAATATCATGTAAACCATACTCGCCTTGAAGATAGGCTGCTACTGGAACTAAACGCGATTGGTTGAGTAAAATTGCTTCCACCATTAAATATGTAGAAGCCGCAGGTGCAAAGTAGGCGCTACCTGTTTGCATTAATTCGACAATTTCTGCACCTCCCTTACGGGTTCTTTCTACCAAGCGATCGATCGTTGCGGCATCGATTAATTCTGTAATGGGAATACCATTGACTGTCGAATAGCGCGGTAAAGGTACCATCAAATCGCCATGACTACCTAAGACGATCGCGCGGACATCTGCAATACTGACACCTAATTCCATCGCCACAAAAGCTTGAAACCTTGCCGAGTCTAAAACTCCAGCCATACCAATGACGCGCCTTGTAGGCAATTGTGTTGCTTGCCAAGCAAGATAAGTCATGACATCCAAAGGATTCGTCACCACAATTAAAATGGCATTCGGAGAATAGGCGATCGCATTTTTTGCTGTTTCTACTACAATGCGGGCGTTAGTTTTGAGCAACTCGTCACGATTCATTCCTGGCTTACGCGGTTGCCCTGCGGTTATAACGACAATATCTGAACCAGCAGTATCAGCGTAATTTGTTGTACCGATAAACTCGCGACTATGCAGTGATATTCCTTTAGCTTCCATCAAGTCAAGTGCCAAACCCTGAGGTAATCCCTCTACTTCGTCTAATAGCACCACATCGGCTAGATTTTTCTCACCAATTTGTTGCGCTAATGTACTGCCAACTTTACCAACGCCAACGATCGTGACGCGGGGAGAGTAACCCAATAACTGCGAAGTAGAGGCGATGGGCATAACTGAGAAATCCGTTTTCCTAGGTGTATTTACGCCGTTAGTACATGACCAGATTTCTGAATATGCAAATTACGACTTTCCGGATATTAGTTTTATCAATCACCGTAATTTGTATCACGTGATAGCTATTGTTGCTGATTACCAATTGATAACTAGCTACTTCAGTGATTCTAGTTGATCTACCCGTAACCAGATATTCGGCGTCGGAACTTGTCCAAAGACAACAAGCGCATAATCTCCTTTAATATCCAAGACTTCTCCCTTAGTTTCAAATATGTATGACGGAAAACGCGTGTCACTTGCTTGAGATTCTAAGGAATTTTCCAACTTTTCCCGAACCGCACGGACTAAATCACCTTTTTTAACAGCCATACTTCTTATGCTACTAAATTGTAATTCTTCTTCTATTTTGCACCCTTTAGGCTCGTTTATGAACTCTACAAATCTGACTGAGCTTCGTCAAGACTGAGATACGCGCCCATTGGTGTTGTTTCTTAAGGTTTACGTTCTGTTTTTAGGATAGCCCGCATGGAACCGAGACAAAGAAGGCTGAGGATAAAGCTGTATGTCTTTACCTAAATTTTACAAAAAATCTCAGTAATTTAACAGTGATAATAATCTCGAAAACGAGTTATTTCAATGTAGTTAATAACCGAATTAATATCAGCAAAAATACAGGTTAAAGTATCAGTCAAAGTGGGCAAAAATAAATTAAACAATAAAACGTAAGTCGCTTAAAAACTAATTGGCTACTTACACTATAGCAATGTAGTCATTCGCAAAAAACGCCTAGTTATGATAGCTACATATGATATATATATTACTTATTCTTTCAATAATTCCCGTTGTAGTTGTTAGTTGTGCAGCAATCGTGTTAACTTGCGGGGCGATCGCATTAAAAACTATACTGGAATCAACTTACAGCCAATCCCTACAAACGTACTTTCCTTTGATTATTTTTGGTTGCATCTCTGTAGCAGTTATAACTTTGGGAAAAGCAATTGTTTGGCTTTTAAATCGTTGGCAATTTGACAAAAGATTTTTTTTAGCAAGTGGTACGCTAGTCAAAAGTTTTGCTGGAATGCATGACATGAAGATGGCAATGTTACCAATGCTAGTAGGAAGTGTGACGTTTTGCATCTCAACGTTCTGGCTGAAACTGCATTTTGCCAAAAAAACAGCCTTTTGGTGGCAGGTTGGTGTTGCGATCGCAATCCTTGCAGTAAGCGCAGGAATACACTATGCATATCCTACGGCTCAGCTAGCGATAGAAGTCGCTGACCTTACCACAATAGTTGTTTTACTTTTAGTCGTACAGCAAGCTTTGAGTTCGCGCCGTTTGTATACGGAAGTAGCACTTGCAGAAAGTCAACGTCGATTAGCAACTTTGATCGACTCGTTACCAGGAATTGCGTTTGCGTGTAGTAACGATCCTAACTGGTCAATGACCTATGTCAGTGAAGGTTGTTTAGAACTCACAGGTTACTGTAGCGAAGAATTAATCGGCATAACAGGATTATATAACGCTATTACTCACCCAAAAGATTTACCAAGAGTTCTACAGAGTATTACAAAAGCTGTAGAAGCACAGCAGCCTTACGTCATTGAATACCGGATTAATACCAAATCTGGCGAACAAAAATGGTTATGGGAAAAAGGTAGCGGGGTTTTTGATAGTCATGGTCAAGTTTTGGGCTTAGAAGGATTTATTACAGATATTTCTGAATTAAAACGTTCCGAAGCTGCACTTAAAGAAAGCGAACAAAGATATCGCGAATTATTTGAAAGTCATCCTTGTCCGATGTGGGTGTACGATATTGAGACACTCGCGTTCCTTGCTGTTAACAACGCCGCGATCGCGCATTATGGCTACGAACGCGATGAATTTTTATCCATGACGATTAAAGATATTCGTCCATCAGAAGATGTCGCGAGTTTGCTGCAACAGCTAAAACATCTCAAGTCTGAACTTAGTCCCCACGGAATTTGGAGACACCGCAAGAAAGATGGAACGATTATCAAGGTAGAAGTTTCGTGCCATTCACTCACTTTTTTAGGAAAGCGTGCTGCTGTTGTTTCGGCGCATGATGTTACTAAAAGAATTCAAACTGAAGAAGCACTAAGACAAGCAGAAGCAAAATATCGTAGTATTTTTGAAAACGCCAGTGAAGGAATTTTTCAAACGACACCCACAGGGCAATATCTCAGCGCCAATCCCGCACTTGCACGAATCTATGGCTATGATTCACCCGAAGAACTCGTAGCAACTGTAACTAATATTGAAAAGCAACTTTATGTCGATCCGCATCGCCGTGCTGAGTGTATTCGTTTGATGCAGCAGCACAATTGCGTATCAGGGTTTGAATCACAAGTTTACCGCAAAGATGGCAGTACAATTTGGATCTCAGAAAACGCCAGAATTGTCCGTAATATTCATGGCGACATTGTATGTTATGAGGGTACAGTTGAAGATATCACGACGCGCAAACAAACCGAAGCGGCGCAAGCTCGCTTTACAGCTATTTTAGAAGCAACAACAGACTTTGTGGGAATTGCCGATAGTCAAGGCAAACCCTTGTATCTCAATCAAGCTGGCTACAAAATATTAGGGTTAGATCCGCAACAAGACATTTCACGACTCAACATTTTTGATTGTCATCCTGATTGGGCAAATCAAATATTTCTTGATACAGTCGTTCCTACTTTACTTTCCCGTGGAGTTTGGAATGGAGAAATGGCGCTACTCAACCGCCAGAAAGAAGAAATTCCAGTGTCACAAGTGATTGTAGCCAAAAGCTCAGCGGCTGGAGAGCTTGATTTTGTTGCTACTATTGCGCGCGATATCAGCGAACGTAAGCGCTTAGAAGCGCAACTTTCGTACTTAGCTAACCATGACTCTTTGACAGGCTTGTTCAATCGTCGCTACTTTCAAGCTCAATTAGAGCATTATTTAGAACTAGCTCTTGAGCGCGATCGCGAATCTGGGGCTTTAGTTTTAATCGATATCGATGACTTTAAAGATATTAACGATACGCTAGGACACAAAGCCGGAGACGATCTCCTCAAAAATCTCGCAACTTTACTACAAGAACAAATCGAGGAGAAAGATATCTTAGCACGTTTAGGGGGCGATGAATTTGCGATACTCGTTCCCCAAATTTCTTTGCATGATGTTGATTTGATCAAACAAAAAATCGTCGGCGCACTCAAAAATCATGTAGTTATAGCTAATGGGCAGCCTGTACGAATTACAGCAAGTATCGGTGCTACTGTATTTCCAGACCATGGAATTGTAGCAGATGAGCTTTTTGCTCATGCTGATCTCGCGATGTATAAATCAAAAAAACTTGGTAGTAATTGCTTTAGCCTGTACACTCCCGATCCGCATTGGCAAGTTCAAATCCAATCGCGAAATTTCTGGAAAAATCAAATCCGCGAGGCGCTTGAACAAAATTTGTTTGTACTGTACTGCCAACCAATTTTAGATTTACAACAAAATACTTTTTCTTGCTACGAAATTCTAATTCGGATGTTAGGAAAAGATAAAGAGATCATTAGTCCTAACACGTTCTTACCAATTGCTGAAGAATGTGGGTTAATCTCTCATATTGACCGATGGGTAGTTTGCCAAGCAATTCACCTCATCGCAAATCAAGCAAAAGTAGGTAACAATCTGCGCTTGGAAGTTAACATCTCTGGGAAATCTTTATCTGATAGCGAACTCTTACCGATGATTCAGCAAGAACTTGCGACAACAGGTATTAATCCTGCATCTTTAGTGTTAGAGATTACAGAAACAGCGGCGATCGCCGATTTTTCTCAAGCACGTAAATTCATTAATACGCTCAAACAAATCGGCTGTCAATTTGCGATCGATGATTTTGGCATGGGTTATTCTTCGTTTGCCCAACTCAAGCACCTACCAGTAGACTATCTCAAGATTGACGGGAGTTTTATCAAGAATTTAGCGAAAGACGTTCTCGATCGCCACTTAGTCAAAGCGATCGTGGAAGTTGCGCGCGGGTTATCTATTGCTACGATTGCAGAGTTTGTTGCATTACCAGAGACATTGCAGTTACTTCATGAGTTAGGTGTCAATTATGCTCAAGGTTATTATATTGGTGAGCCAATGCCAGTAGCAGAATTATCAAATCAGTGGGGTAGCATCGCAAATGATGAAGCGCGACGTTCTCATTGGCATTTAAGTACACAAATAGTCAAGCAAGCGTATACGCTGACTTCTTCTTAACTAAGTTGGCAACACGGTTTCGTCATTACTGAAATTTCTCAAACAGAGTTTTGATTTAGCATCCAATTAATTAAAGTGCAATAATATCAATGCTTTTAATATTAAGTTTTGTTAAAGTTGACGTTATTGCTAAAAAACAGTAAAATTAGATACAGAAAATGCAACGTTCATCTCTACTTTTTTTGATAAGAATCCGCCTTAAGTTAGATGCTTTGTAGAGACGGAAGTAGGGAAACTTCCCGAAGGAACGCACTTTACATAACCTAAAACCTATCAAGGAATCTAGTGAAAAGGCTACAAAAATGAAACTTACTTATCGAGGGGTCAACTACGAATCCAGCGAACCTAATATCCAAATGACTGAGGGAGATATTGGCGGTCAATATCGAGGTGTGAATTGGAAACAGCGTTACCCTCGGCATATTCCTGTACCTCAGCCAGTTGTTGGTTTGAAGTATCGTGGAGCTAGCTACAGCGTAGGTCATCCGATTGATGTAGAAGCTAGTCTTGTTCGCAGGCAGTATACAGAGACAGCCAAGACTAAACTAAAAGCAGAAAATCAGGTATCAACCGCAAGTAGTCGTCAGAGAGCATTAGAAGAATTAAATCATACTCATATCGCCAACATTCGCCAAAATTTAGAACATCGGCTACAAGTTGCACGCGCGCGAGGCGACCAAAAATTGATTCAAATGCTGGAAGTCGAAGCCAAACAGCTTGTTACAAATAAATAAGTTAGAATCAATCTGCTAACGCCAGTCATCTTAACAGGATGCTGGTTCGCTCAATGGAACAATCTTTTGCGCGATACTGGCTCCTCTAGTTCTTATTTAGTTAGGGAAAACTATTTAACAACAATATTATCAGTCTAGAGTCGATGATTAATGCTAGATATACACTGCAAACCTCTAGCTTAATTCGTCGATGAAGTAGAAGAGGATTTTAAATGAAAGATAATGCAGTCTAATTTTGCTTATCTCTTCTGATCGTCAACTTCTATCTTAATGTTAAATAGAATTGGCGATTTTTACTTGCAGATCCGATAGTCTTACTCCGTTGCTAAAAATATTTGTGTTAATTGCCTTAATAAATGACATTTGTTCTCCAGGGGCAATGCCATTACTGCTATCCAACGCAATGGCTTCACTCGCAAGGATGCGATTATTACGTTGATCGATTACATTGAATTGAATGATTGGTAATTCACCTACTTGATTTGATTCATTCGTCAGCGTTCCTTTAATTTCTGGCGTTCCGTTCTCTGAAAGCTCAATTCTTATGTCAGAGACGCGCACGTTATTCAGTGGAATCATTCGTCGTGTAGTCGCCGTCAGTTCTCTGAAAGAAGATGGAGATTTGTTGTCACAAAGATTATTAGATAAGTCGATAAACTGTCCGCGCCATTCTATGTAGCATAGAGAGTCTTGAGCAACTAGTACAGTAGGAAATAGGCTGAATACTGTACTAAGAATCCATATTTTGTACATCGAATATTTTTAAGAATAAAGTTATATGAATTACACCGCAAACGCTAAGTGTATTTATTAGAACTCATAGAGAGAATGACACTTGCTATTAATCTAATTATAGATAACTTATAACTGTTTACTTCTGGCGTCAAGAGGAGAAAAATTAAAATGATATTTTGGCAGCAATGTTATATAAAAATTCAGGTTTTGTGTAGTGGCAAAACCTGACAAATCGTGTCATACAAATGAGTTTTCCTCTAACAGTTTCCAGGCTTTCTTTTACAGATGGTGTTGAGCATATTGACAAAGCGGGAGTCTGGAATAGAACTACCTTGATACAACGGATCAGTCGCTACAGGACCGTATGACGTAACACCAATAATTTGATTTAATCCTGGATTTCTGCCACCATTTTGCCCGACAGCGGCGACACCGAAATTTTGTACCCAAGGTCCACCACTCGAACCGCCGCGCATATCAGAGCCATACTCTACTGAATTGGGAGTACGGGTACGAAAACTTTGGGCAGTAACTTGATGCATTTTGTTGCCATTATCAAGATTACCTGGATAGCCTAACAAAGTTGCGTGGTTGGGAAAAAGACTAAGCGTTTTAAAACCCAAAAAACCAGTTACTTGACCGATTTTACGATAAACGCCATTGAAGGGTAGGTCGTTGATTTCAAGCATCGCGTAATCAGCAGCGTTGGGAACTACACCATTACCCTTTGACCAAGCATCTGTAGTAATGACATAACTCCAACTCCAAGATTTAAACGGCGCAGCACCATCGCGATAAGCAGGAACAAATAAGAAATTTGTGAAGAACCCATTTTGACCACCGTTACCGCTATGAACGCAGTGACCTGCTGTAAGGACAATTCTTTGCTTAATCACTGCACCAGAGCAAACAAAGTCGCCTTGACCTGGTTGAGTAAAGAAGAGTTTTCCGACTGTCCTGTATGGATAGACAGTATCTGCGGAGAGGGGAATCAGTCGAGAACTTGTGAAATACGCACCTACTGAACCCGCATTATTCGGTTGTACTGCTTCGTCAGCGACCGAATTAGAATTAACTTGGCTCGGTTGAAAGAGCTTATTCTGTAAATTAGGGGCGATATTAATGGTTGGTGCTTGACCACTTGCACTGATTGGCGTTCCTGCTAAAGGTGTCGCTTGTGTTGTTATCTGACTGTTCGTAGGTTTAGGTAAGTTTAATGGTTTTGCATTTTGCAGTCGCTGTGGTGTCCAGTAGCTACTGCTACTGTTAGCAGTCACACTATCGTTAGTTTTAAAGATAAAGCCAGGAGCCGCGATCGCCGCAGTTGGCAATGCGCTCGCGATCGCCACAAATGATAATACATACGAGCGGGTCAGTTTTTGCATCATGTTTATTCTTCCTCTTTACACCACTAATTCAAGTTCAGTTACTATGAAAATTGAAGGCTTTGAATACAATCACTTTTTGTCTCTTTTAGTTATTCGGGTGAGATTATCTAAATTCTCTAAGTATTTCACAAATCTTTAATTTGTCAATTTTTGCCTGGATTAAATGTGTTTTTAACAGTTTCATAAATATAACTTTGAGCCTCAATAAAATATTTATTCGTGTATTATTGTATTTTGTTATTGCTTTAATTATCTTAAAAAAATAGTATTATTTAATACTAAAAAAGTAAGTAATATTGCTTAATTCACTCGAATTTGGTATTATAGTAGTTGACAGTGAAGAGAGTATGGGAAGACTTTGTCAACTACCAACTGTCAACTATCAACTATCAACTACCAATTGTGGCTATCTCGCTTTATTTCTTGCGACATGGACAAACTGAATGCAGTCGAAATAATGCTTTTTGTGGTGCTATTGATCCAGATTTGACACCAGAAGGACTAGAAATGGCACAAGCTTTTGCTGCGGCTTATCGCGATACTGCTTGGACTGCTGTTTTTTCTAGCCCAATGCAACGCACGATCGCAACTGCTAAACCCTTATGCACAGCGATCGGAATAGAACCACAACTGCGCGACGGTTTAAAAGAAATTAACTTTGGCAAGTGGGAAGGCTTATCAGTCGATACCGTCGCCCGCGATTATCACGATGATTATATTCGCTGGTCAGCAGATCCCGCATGGTATCCGCCGACGGGTGGTGAGTTAGCTGTCGCGATCGCTTCTCGTGCGATGCAAGTTATTGAGGAAATCAAAAATCGTTACAGTAGTGGCAATATTTTGATAGTTTCGCACAAAGCAACGATTCGCATCATGTTATGTAGCTTACTCGGAATCGATGTCGGGCGCTTCCGTTATCGCTTAGGATGCCCTGTTGGTGCGATTAGTATTGTAGAATTTGGGACGCATGGTCCACTGCTTCAGGCTTTAGCCGATCGCACGCACCTGAATGAGCATTTGCGATCGCTACCTGGAACTTAATTAAGAAACTGGGGAAACAGAGTAGCAGGTAGGCGGGAGTAGGGTAGTAGGGATTGAAAGTATGAAAGTTAGAGGGTAATTTCTCTAGTACTCGAACACTCGCTCACTCGCCAACGCTCCCACACTCCTACACTCCCACTAATCACTCCTCATCTCTACACTTAATAGTCCATTTCGTGCAAATTATGCCGCTCATCGTTACCGATATCGAAAAATTCACCTGTTTGACCGCGTACAGTAGTCGATAAAGAGTAGATATTGCTGCGATCGTAAGGTAACTCTATTTTGAGAACATAATGAACATCTCGCAATCCTTTAAACCAAAATTGACCTTGGTCGTCGGTACGAGTTGTTTGTGGAGGAATAGAATTAATTGTGACTTTGGCATTGGCAACGACACCATGTCCACCGTGGATGCGGCGAGTATCGGCTAATTTACCATAGAGTAAACTATCTCCATGAGGACGCGCTCGAAACGCTAGAGTTGGTTGCAGCATCAGTAGAGTAAATACTGTTACTGCGATGGCGATACCTAATACTAAGCGCAATTGTTTAGAACGCAGTAGTTTTCTGAGTTTGAACATCGTTGCGACTCTTGGTTTACTCAATGTCATGATTCAGCCTCCGCAGCAGTAATCGATGGTCTACCAGTCGCTAAGTCTTGACGGTTTCTCACACCAGAAATAACAGCAGCCATGCGTTGGAAGACTTCAATATTATCCATAACACCAGTGAATAATCCGGCTCCAGGTCCTTGAGCAGCGATCGGAACATCATCTGCTGTATGATTAGCAACCGTAGTTTCGCGTTCTAAGTCATTGGTTAGCAGTAAACCATTCGGATCGCGCTCAGGATTAGGTTCAGTACCATCCTCACCGGAAGGAGGTAAATTTAAGTCATCAGTAAGAAAGTCAGTGCGGAATGTTGGTCGCGCGGAAATTCCGATCGCTAACTTAATGCTTGGATTTGCTTCGTTCGGATAGCCATCGCCATCTGTATCTTGATAAGTTGTAAAACCTGCATCTTCAAACGACTGCATGGCATCATTTAAATCAATTCTGCCTTCGCGAATTGCTTGTGAGTCTACTGTACCACCGACAGTTTGACCTTGAGCGTGATCCGCAGTGACAAGAATCAGTGCATTAGGATTTTGGGCAACGAATTGGCGTGCTTCTCCTACGGCGTCATCCAAAGTTAAAACTTCATAAAGTGTTCGATCGGGATCGAGAGGGTGCGCGAGTTTATCAGATTGCGAAGACTCAACTTGCAGCATCCAACCCTGGGGCGACTTGGCTTCAAGAACCGCGATCGCTTTTTTAGTCATTTCTTCGAGCGTGGGAATTGTAGCAAATTCTGACGGTACAGGAGGAGTTAGCTGACTTGCGCCTCTACCGTCAATTGTTGCTCTACCACGTGCAATTAATAAATCGAGTACTGATGGAGTATTTTGTGGACCTAAAGCCGCACCTTCACGAAAGTCTCCTAAAAATAAACCAAAGATGGGGCGATCGTTAGGAGCTTGATTCATGCTGTTCAAGTCGGTGACAATACTGTAACCTTGTTGCCGAGCAACAGCGACGAGATCTTGATTATCGCGACGAAATACTGTATCTCTAAATTGAGCCGCGGCGTTTTCGTCAGGGACGTAATGACGCGCTCCTGGACCGAGGAGAACATCAACAGGTTGCGATAATTCTTTTAAGCTACGATATCCGGTTTCTGGTAAATACCAACCATCTTGAAAAAAGTCAAAATACTGTTGCGCGATCGCCTCATATTGAGCGCGTTGTACTTGATTGGCTGCAAAGGATGAAGGTGTCGCGTCCGTTGTAAACGCGGTTGTCACCATTCCAATACCCCATTTGTATCTCCGCTTCATGTACTGGGGTAAAGTTTCAATTCGCGGATTATCCAGCGGATTTTCGGGTGTATTGTCAGGAAACGCATTGAGTGCATTGTTAATGGTTTTTGCCCCAGAAACCCAAGCAGCCGCAGTATTCGCTGAATCGGGAACAATACTATTGAGTGAGTGCGTAGCTACTAAACCCGTAACTGGCATTTGCTCTAAATTAAGGTAGCCACCTGGTTGACCATCTTTAACACCGTATTTCATCAAACGCGCCCCTGTGCGTAACGGTGTCCCCATACCATCGCCAACAAAAAAGATAATTTTGTTTAAATTACCTCGTTGTTGAAATGGTTGAACGCGGTACGTATTGCGTGCAGAAACTTGGCGTCCGTCGATGTTCAAAGTTGCGACAATTTCGTAACGTCCTGGCTGAGGTAAACTCCAGTTTCGGAATGTTTGACCAAAAAGGTTTGACCCTTCGGGCGGTTGTCCGACTTCGATGGAACCACCAGGTCGTTGCAGCTGTTCGTTGATTCGCTGTCTAAAACTTCCAGTAAAGTTATTGCCGTTGATTGTGATAGACTCTAATTTCGGTGTTGACTGCGCCGGAATTAAGCTTTCTACACGCAAATCAAAGCGTTGCCCAACCAGTAAAGTTGTGTTATTTGTAGGCCAGATGCGTACTAGTTCTTCGTTTGCTCCTTGCGCTTGCACAGGTAACACAGTAGCTAGCCAAATCATCGTTATGACGATCAAAAGACTAACTACTTTCCATCGCTTCCACACAAACTGAATTGAGCATAAACTGCTCATCGCAAAATCTCCTCTAATGATGGAAATAAAAGTTTTTCCATGTCGCGTTTTTCACAGTCGCAAGCATTTGTAGTAGCAGGAGAAGCTTTGCCAAATAGCATCCAGAGGCTTTGTAGCAGTAGCGCTGTAGCCGAAATCGCAACGAGTCCTGATACTAAAAGACTAATTGCACTATCAGCCCACATCCAACCGAGCCAAGAAATTGCGATCGCGGCTAGAATTACACCAACTGAACTAAATAAATCTGATATGACGTGCAAGAAAGCTGCTTTAAAGTTAAGGTCACAGTGACTGCACTCGTGTAACCAAAAAGCATTACAACCATTAATTCCTAACCCGACTACTGCTGTAAGCAACATCGGTAGGCTAAGAATATCTGATGACGTTGGCGATCGCATCCTCGCAATTGCTTCGGTCGCTACCCAACTTGCCAAAATAATTAAACTTAGACTATTTAGTAGTGCGGCAAATAATTCAATGCGACCATTCTTGTCCTTAGCGCGACGTTTAGCGCTTTGCGCCATCCAGCTTGCTATCAGCGTTACTCCTAATGCTGCAACATCTGAAAGGAGATGACCTGCATCTGCTAACAGCGACAAACTGTGGACCCATAACCCAACACCAAGTTCAACAGCAAAAAAACTGATCTCCAGCCCAAGTGCTAGTTGCAGTATTTGGATTTTCCGCGTGTTCGAGTGCAATTTTGGCATTATCACAGAGTAAAAATGGCAACCTTATGTAGTATCAGTTGCTCTAGAGAAGCATAATGTTTCTCAACTTGCAACTTAATTCTCACTACTCTGACACGGAGTAAATTAAATGAATCCTTGTGCAGATTAGCAACTATTAGATTAATGAATCAGTAAGCAAACTTTAATTTTTGGTAAATTAAAGCGGTTTTTTGCTAGAAAAATTGGTAATTATTACTAAATATTTTTGCTAACAACTAAACTTTAATTTGCATTTATTTTCTGATTAACTTTATCTATAACATGATATAAGTTTAGACTTTTGGTATGATTCCTGATATCTACACGATTCCTCTGCTTCAGTTAGCTTCTGGCGATCGCTTGTCGCTGCAAGTTTATCGATTTGTTGGTGATAAATCTGGGAAAAAGGCATATATACAAGCAAATTTACACGGCGCGGAAATTGCAGGTAATGCCGTGATACATCAGCTAATTGAGTTTTTTCAAACTTTACAAAATACTGAATTGATTGGTGAAGTTTGGCTAGTACCTGTATGCAATCCCCTAGGAGTCAATCAGCGATCGCATCATTTTGCTTCGGGACGCTATTGTGTTTACGAAGGCAAAGACTGGAATCGCATTTTTTGGGATTATGAAAAAAGGCAAAAAGATTTAAAAGAATTTGCTCAAACGCAAATAAATTTAGATAAAAATACTATTAGAATAAACTATTTAAATAAAATTATCAACTGCTTTGCGACGCTTGCTGAAAAAATTCATTCGCCTAGCAGCGTACCTTTTACCGAACTTTTTCGCTACCGATTGCAATCACTGAGTATTGATGCTGATTACTTAATTGACCTCCACACGTCTAGCGATCGCGGGTTAGATTATCTTTACTATTTTCCCCGCCGCGAACTTAGTGCGCAATACTTTTTACTTGATTATGGAATTTTACTGGATGACTACGATGGCGATGCTTTTGATGAAGCTTTTATCAAACCCTGGTTAGCATTAGAAAACACTTTTCAACAGCTAGGACGAGAGATTGTTTTTGATGTAGAAGCCTGGACATTAGAACTTGGTTCAGGAATGCAAATGCAACCGCAGTCGGTAGAAAAAGGCGTTGCAGGAGTGAAAAATTATTTACTGCATAAAGGTATATTAGCAATTAATAATACAAAGGCGATCGCGCACAAAATGACTTTTACGTTAAAAAGTCAGATAACAAAATATTATGCTCCGGTTGGTGGTATGGTGCAAGCGCGAGTACCACTTGGTAGCAAGGTTAAAATGGGAGAAAGGCTATATCAAATTCTAATGTTTAATAAAACTGGAGAATTGCCTTATGTCATTGATATTTGCGCAGAAAAAGATGGTTTTGTTTATGATGTTGCTACTAATTATGCAGTGAATGAAGGCGAATATGTATTAGCAATAATGTAGTTTAAAGGACAGGCAGAATGCCTATCCCATAAGTTATTTAATCTCCCATACAGATATTTAAGCCTCTGGCAGTTTTGACGAGAGTTCCATGCGGATCAACCGCGCGATATTGAGCGATCGCTTCGGCGATGGGGACGCTCACAACTTGACGATTTTGCCATGTTACCATTTGATCGTATTTTTGCTCGGCGATTAAATCAACGGCAGCGACGCCAAAAGCTGAAGCAATCAGTCTTTCTAACGGTGAAGGAGTTCCACCGCGTTGAATATGTCCCAAAACGGTGACGCGGGTTTCAGCACCAATGCGATGACAAATTTCATCTGCTAAATACTGACCGATACCGCCATATCTGCATTCACCCATGCGATCGGTACTCACAACCGAATTGCCAGTTTCATTGCGTACAGCTTCAGAAACGACGATTAAACAGTAGTTTTTGCCTTGTTCTTGGCGTTCTTTAATATTACGGCAAACTTGGTCAACGGTATAGGGAATTTCAGGAATGAGGATAACATCTGCACCGCCAGCAATTCCGGCGCTAATGGCGATGTGTCCCGCATCGCGCCCCATCACTTCCAAAATCATAACGCGGCTGTGACTCGCAGCGGTAAAATGCAATCGATCGAGGGCTTCGGTTGCAATACTCACCGCAGTTTCAAAACCAATTGAAAGTTCAGTAACTCCGACATCGTTATCAATTGTTTTGGGAATGGCAACTAAGTTAATGCCTCCTTGTTGGGCAAGACGCCGTAAAATTGCTAAGCTACCATCGCCGCCAATTCCGATTAAGGCATCTAAGTTGAGTTGACGATAACCTGCGATAATTTCCTCAGAGCGATCGCATACACTACCATCCGCCATTGGATAAGCAAACGGATTGCCTTTATTGGTGGTGCCTAAAACTGTACCGCCAGCCGTCAGCAAAGAATTTACCTTCTCAATGTCCAAAGCGATATACTTCGGTGGTTGCTGCATTAACCCTAGCGTAGCTTGGCGAATACCCAACACTTCCCAACCGTAAGTCCCTACCGCGCGATTCACCACTGCCCGAATCACAGCATTTAATCCAGCGCAATCACCGCCACTGGTAAGAATACCAATGCGTTTGTGTTCTCCCATGTTGACTTAAGCTAAAAGTCCTCTTTAGAAGATGATTAAACTAGATTAGGTAGACACTTTTTGTAAATTTCCGCAGGACTTTATTATTTGTGATTTTTGGCAAAGAAACTATATTAAAACTTGCAAATAGTAGTTATTGGTTAATGGTTAGTGGCTAGTTGTAGCAATTTGCTTTTAGTTTACTTAGTTCTTTGATGTAATTCAGGATGACTACGAAAGTGAGTGATATTGATAGTTTGAATTTTTCTGAAGCGTGGAGTATTCCGCAAGCGCCTACTGGATACAAATCGGGTTTTATAGGTATTGTTGGTCGTCCGAATGTTGGTAAATCGACATTGATGAATCAACTCGTGGGACAAAAAATTGCCATTACTTCGCCCGTGGCGCAAACTACGCGAAATCGCTTGCAGGGAATCTTAACCACACCGGAAGCACAACTCATTTTTGTCGATACGCCAGGAATTCACAAACCGCACCACCAACTCGGCGAAGTTTTAGTTCGCAATGCCAAAATTGCAATTGATGCGGTTGATGTCATTTTATTTGTCGTCGATGGTTCGCAACCCGCAGGCGGCGGCGATCGCTTTATTGTCGATCTTCTCAGTCGCACAGAAAACCCTGTGATTTTGGGCATCAACAAAATCGATCAACAAGCATCGCAGCAACTCGATTGTACTTATGAAGAGTTAGCAACACCTCATCAATGGCAAATTGTCAAGTTTTCTGCACTGACAGGCGACGGGTTAGACACGCTGCAACAATTACTTGTTACGCATTTAGAACCAGGACCATACTACTATCCGCCCGATTTAGTCACCGATCAACCTGAACGGTTTATTATGGGCGAATTAATTCGCGAACAAATTTTGCTTCTCACGCGCGAAGAAGTTCCCCACTCGGTAGCTGTGACGATTGATCGCGTTGAGGAAGATACAACAATTACGCGCGTTTTAGCGACAATTCATGTGGAACGCGACTCGCAAAAAGGTATTTTAATTGGCAAGGGCGGTACGATGCTGAAAGCGATCGGTTCGGCGGCGCGAGAACAAATGCAAAAGTTAATCGCGGGTAAAGTTTATCTGGAATTATTCGTGAAAGTGCAACCCAAATGGCGACAATCGCGTTTTCGGTTGTCTGAGTTGGGTTATCGGGTGGAGGAATAATTTGTATTTGTAATCGAAGGGCGACTTCCAGTCGCGACGACACAGACAAAACCCGCCTGCGCGGGTTATGAATCTAGACTGTGTTTGTAATAGCCACGAATCATAATAACGCTTGTTGTAAAAAGACGAGTAACGAGTGTTCGTATTCAATTTGAGAATTTGCTGTTGTCGTGGAGTAGATTTTGAGAACAAATTGATTTGTCGGCGTGTGAACAAAGTATGTTGTATGATTTCCTCTCTGCATTGTCGGTTGTAGGATCATCTCAGTGAGAAACGACCAAGAATTAACAATAATTTGTTTTTCTAATTCTGATAACTCCATCAAACTGACGTTAAAATCGATAATTACGCTGATTTACCCAAAAGCTCATCGGTACAGCACGACCTTGAGCATCAACTTTCACTTCGACGACAAGCGATCGCTGTTGTTGGTTGCGTTGGGCTTGTGCAATGCTTTGATTGATTTCATCGCGCTGCGCTTCGGGCATATAATATGTTTCTAAGCCGTAAGTAACTGAGTTTCCAGTAAACTTTCCTTTAATCGCAACTTGATTTGCAGCGATTTGCGGGCGATCGCGACTAACGCGTACAGGTTTCCACGCGGTTGGTGGTGTTGAACTCGATGTAGGCGCTTCGAGGGTGACATAAAGGTTTGTTCCTATGGGTACATCATGAACCAAAGGCGCGCTAGTATGCTGTTGCGTTAACTCTTGCCAACCAGGAAGACGCTGCAAGTTGTTAATTTGGGAAATATCATAGCTGAGTGTTTGCGAATAACCTCGTAATGGATCGTAAGGATCGACAGGGACAGTTTGCAGAATCGCGGTTTTTCCGGTAAGTTGCGTATAAAACGGCTGCGCTGGTGCAGCTAAAATAATTCCTGTTTGAAACAGTAGTGGTAGCCATAGCCGCCAAAATGGAATTTGCGGAAGTTTTTGCGGCTTTAACGCTTCAGGTGTTGTCTTAACACGAGATGTCATACTGAATCCTTTCAAAACTATGATTTTGCTGGATGGTGAATGCGAATGTGGCGTTCAAACCATAGCCCTACAGCCATGACACCAATGCCACATAAAATGAACACTAAGGATTTGAAGAGTAATCCTGTCGCAGATAGCAAAAATACGTAGAAAATCCGTAAGCTTAATAGCAGCATTCCACCCCAAAAGGCGCGTCTTCCTCCTTTAGCTAATCCTGTACGAATTAACCCTGCTGCAAAGAGGAATAACATGACATTGAAGATAAAGGTGGCGTATGGTGAAATGTTCGCTACCTCAATATGCCAAAAAGTGACTAAAGCAATAATGCAGATAAACACACCGACAACAATGGTAGTCATATTTTGTTGACGACGGCGACGGCTTTGCGAAGTCATTAAACTAATCCATTGCCAAACTGCAATACCAGCTAAGACGACTGCATCAATGAGCAGCAGTTGGTTTTGTCGCGATGGAGTATTATACTCGGTAGATTGCGCCAAAGAGTCCCAAAAAGCGGTTGTGGCTGCAAAGATGAATAAGACTCCCAGAGTAAATAAGGCTAAGTTACGCGCGATCGCTTGAAATGAACCAAATTTGAGATGGCGATCGCTGTGTCTATGTAGTCTAAGAAAATTACCATGCACCAGGGGTGAGTCATCATAACTCCATAACAAAGCTGCTGGTAGCGCAAACGCAATACTTGTTACCCAACCGCTTTGAGACGTTCCCCACACGAAAGTTTGGAGATTTGCTTCTAAGGATGTGACAATGGCGATCGCACCTAGCGCAAAAATCCAACCAGAACGACACCAATAAGCTAACGGGATAAATAATACTACTGATAATAGCGGCATATGTTGCCCGATGAGCGACGACCATGTTACTTCTGTTATTGCAGCTGTTGACCAACTTTGGGCGATCGCGCTTCCCCAATATCCCCAATATCCCAGCCACAGCAATATAATTGACAACACGCCCAACGAAGTTAACCGCAGGCTGTATGCCATTGCTAACACACCAATTCCCCAAGCCAGTAATAATTCATAAAATGGCGCATTGATGTGAAAAATTTGCCCCATCAATCCCATATTTGCACCCAGAATCAGTGCCCCCAAAAGCAGCAATCCATGTCCTAGGCGTTGTCGCGATTCTTTAGGGTGTTTCCATAACCAAAAGCCTGCAATATTAACACCGATAAACAAACTTAGTAGTAGTGTGACTTTACCAAGTCGCGGTAATTCTTGCCAATTTGCAGCTACAAAGGTAATAATTCCTAAACCGATCAGAATACTACCCAAACCAACTAAAATGGCGATAAAACTATTACGGGCTGTGCTATCAAGCGTGTTAAATTGATAGCGTTGTGATAGCTGCTCGTATTGCAAATCATCTATGAGTCCCTCAGCTTGCCATATTTGGGCTTCATGGCGTAACTGGTGACGAAACTTATCCGAAGTCACGTCAGCCTCCTACTGTATATAAGTTTATATTTTAGTAATAGATAATAAGGGTGTGAAGAATAGAAGTTACTTCATTTTCCGCTTCCAGTTTTCCGCAAGTAATGCTTGATTACACCTATTTACTTAAGATTATTTGATAAAATTGATGCAGCTTGGTGTCATAGTTATAAGTATTTCTCAGTATATATTTATTGTGAAGTTAGCACTCTAAGTCTATTGCTTGTAGTGTGACAGTTTTGTCTGTGGTTTTGCAAACAGGGCGCAGTCGAGACATCTACGCTACATTTATTTTAAATTTTGATAATGGATAAACCTTCAAACTTACTAATAAAATTAAGTTGTCGCTTGTTTGATGACACAATAGAACAAGAAAAATTTATTAATGCATTGATTCATCCCCAACCATTTCACCCTTGTATTCTTTGGTGTCGAGATCAGAAATCTCCATTTAATGTAGAGTTACCAATATCTTGGCAACCACCTTTTATTGAACGTTTATCTTTAGGCGAAAAACCTGGTCAACATCCGTTACATGATGAAGGTTATTATTACTGTTTAGACTTTTCTTCAGTCTTTGCAGCGATGAGTTTATATGCAGTGCGATCGCCTATAAACACTGTATTGGATATGTGTGCTGCACCAGGTGGTAAAAGTGTATTTGCGTGGCGGGCATTACGACCACAATTACTTGTATGCAATGAAGCAATTAGCAAACGTATTGGAATGCTCATTTCTAATTTAAAACGCTGTCAGATTCATTCTTCAATAGTTTTAAATAAAGATTCCAGTTATTTAGCAGAATCCGTTCCTAATTCAAGTCAATTTGTCATTGTTGATGCTCCTTGTACAGGTCAATCTTTACTAGCAAAAGGCGGTAAAGCCCCTGGATGCTTTCATCCTACTACAATTAATAAAAATGCGAATCGCCAAAAGCGAATTCTAGCTAATTCAGCACAGTTAGTAGCACCACAAGGGTATTTAACTTATATGACTTGTACGTATTCGATTGAAGAAAATGAGCAAGTGTGTGAGTGGTTTTTGAGTAAGTTTCCGCAGTTTCAAGCGGTAGAGATTCCTGAGTTAGTAGAGTATCAATCTTGTCTTTCTCGTATTCCTTGTTATCGATTGTTCCCACAAAGTAAATTAGGCGCGGGGGCGTTTACAGTGTTGTTTCAAAATACTGAGGTGGGGAAAGTTGAGAATTTGGATGTTGAGATGTTGCAGCGGGTGGGAATTAGGTATAAGTTGGACGATACGTAGACGCATAGCGGTGAGCAGCGCGCTGGGTGGCTGCGACTGCGAACCCGAAGGGCTTAAGGCTACCACTAAGGCACATAGACGCTCGTAGGGCGGCTTCTCGTAGAGTAGGACACGAAGGAAGAGGTTACGGAGGGTTTATTGGTGGGGGAGGATTTCTAGTTCGTTGTAGCCTGTTTGAGAATCAAGGGTGCGTGTGAAGGTGAAGTCTTTTGTGGTTCCGATAACGATTTCTGCGGTTGTGTAGATTATGCAACCGTTGTCTAAATGTCCACCAATGGTTTTTCCGTGTTTGTCTGATATGCAAATGTGGAGATGAATGCCGTTTGTGGTTAATGTACCGTTGAGGGAAAGTATTTCAAATTTATCGGTTAATACGGTACTTTTCTCTTGATTAGCGAAGCGAATTGTTGCTTGTTTGAGGCTACCTATTGCGCTCAAAATAAAACCTGCTTTGATATTTTTTTGAAGAACAAAATTCTTTAGAATTTGGCGTAAATCTGTATCTGGTTTTAGTCTTAATGCTAATACTTGCATTGGTTTTAATTAGTAATCTTACTGAGTTACTTTAATTTGAACAAAAATTGTTTCGGTGATTTTACTAGCGTGATATTTGACTGAAATTTATAAAATAAATGCAATAAAGTTTTTCTACGCTTGTTTAGTTCAGTTAATGAGTAATCGGTAACGAGTAACTAGGAAAGAGGTATTTTCTGCAATTACCAATGACCAATTACCACTCTCAATATTACGTTTATTTTTACTTATTTACCTACTAAGTTATATGTCTCAGTTTCCGCAGTGTGAGAATTTGTCAGCGCAGGTTGAAAGTCTATTACAATTGTTGCATCAAGAGCCAGCGCTGCGTACTCAAGATACATCTTCGGTACAGTCTTCGCTTCGCAAAGTTGTTTCGCCAACATTTGAGATTGTCTTTGCTGGGGCGTTTAGCGCTGGTAAATCAATGTTGATTAATGCACTGTTGGAACGCGAACTTCTTTATAGTGCTGAAGGACATGCTACGGGGACTGAGTGTTATATTGCTTATGCTGAACCAGAAGCGGAAAAGGTTATTCTGACTTTTTTGAGTGCAGCGGAAATTTGCGAACAAGCTGAGGCGTTGTGTCAGCGGTTGGGTTTAACTGCACAAGTTAAAATAAACGAGCCTGAAGTCATTACTTTGCTGCGTCAAGGATGCGAACTCATTATTCAACACGAAGGTGGTGAGAGTAAATCTGAACGCGCTAAGCAAGCGAAGGCGTTAATTTTACTACTACAAGGTTTTGAGGAAAATCGCGATCGCATCCACAGTACGAATCATACTACGTATTCGATGGAGCAGTTTAATTTTGCTAATCTCAAGGAAGCTGCAAGTTATGCGCGTCGCGGTAGTAATAGTGCAGTTTTAAAGCGTGTCGAGTATTACTGTCATCATCCGCTTTTGCAAGATGGCAATATTCTCATAGATACCCCAGGAATCGATGCGCCAGTACAAAAGGATGCGGAATTGACGTATCGCAAGATCGAACATCCTGATACTTCAGCAGTTGTCTGCGTACTCAAACCCGCTGCTGCTGGCGATATGACGAAGGAAGAAACGGAGTTACTAGAAACGATGCGGGGTAATTCAGGAATCCGCGATCGCGTTTTTTATGTTTTCAACCGCATTGATGAAACTTGGTACAATACGCAACTACGGCAACGGTTGGACGATTTAGTTATCTCGCAGTTTCAAGATACCCGCCGCGTTTACAAAACAAGTGGATTACTTGGCTTTTACGGTAGTCAGATCAAGCATACCAGTGAAGGCGATCGCTTTGGTTTAGACTCTATCTTTGCTGAAAGTGTCAAAGGTGTTGAGGGTAAAGAAGACACACCGCAATTTGTTAATGAATTTAATCGCTACTGTGCTAATTCGGGTAAGCTTTCGCCAAGTAAGTTTCGCATTTCAGTAAATAGCTATGAAACGCCGAATGAAAACTATCTCCGAATTTTAGCCGAACAAGGTACACTCTTGATCGAGCAGTTAATTACAGATAGTGGTATTGAAGAATTTCGGAGTGCAATTACTCAGTATCTTACCGAAGAAAAACGCCCGCAGTTATTTGCCACTTTAGCAAACGATTTACAGCCGTTGTGTATCAGTCTGCGGAAACATTATATGGATGCGCAGCGCGAATTGGATAGTCAACCGCGTGAAATTGATGCAATGAAAGCGCGGGAACTCGAACTTCTTAGCCAACAATTACAACAAATTGGTAAAGAATACGCAATACATATCGAAGCTGAAGTTAATGCGGTAGTTACGAATACTTGTACAGCTTTTGAAGACGATTTTCGCAAACTCCAAGCGCGGATGATTCGCCGTTTAGATGAATTACTCGATACATTTTCAGTTGCAGATGCGTATAGTCGCGCTACACTCACTTATCCTCGTAATGCAACAGCACCATTAATTGCTATTTTAGTCGAGGCGCTGTATTACTTAGCAAATCAACTTGAAGATATTTTAGTCGAATCGTGTCAAGAAGTTGTTAGTAGCTTTTTTCAGCGTTTAATTGAACGAGTCCGCAAGTCAGACTATTATCGCAATTTGTATCGACTTCTTGGTAATGATAGCGGAATTGAACAGCAATTAAAACTATTAGAAAAAAATGTCAAGCAAGCTTTAATTAGTGCTGCAAGAGTGGAGTGCGATCGCTTTGTGCGCGAAAGCCCCAGATTTTACGACGAAGGAACTTTTTCAATCTACCACTTCCGCCAAACCCTACAGCAAACATCGCAAGGTTACGACTGCGAAAGCATGATAGAAGCCGAACCCGCAATCCGCCAGTTATTAAAATTAGATTTTGAACCCAAAGTTTCCGCAACAATTCGCAAAAGTTTCCGTCAGGCTATCAACAATACAATCAAAACTCTCCTAATACCAGCAGCAGATAAGCAAGCTGATGAAATTCTACAGCAATACACTCACGCCCGTGCTTATTTAGAGCAAACCTTAGAGCAAGAAGTAGAGGAGAAGATCAGAAGAAATGAGCAGTCGTTAGCTGATATATACAATAATATTACCAGTTATAACCAAGCTATTTCACACATCAATAGCTGTTTACAAGCAATGCATCTACATGAACATTTGCTTCCTAAAATAGAAGAAAATATTCTCAAATACAATGATGCTATTCTTAATGCTTTTAAAGTGACAACTAAAAATATATACAGTTAAAACATTTTATGACTTCAGAATAAAAATAAAGAATATGAATAATCGATTTAAGACTTTAGATAGCGATTTTGCAAATAAAGATAGTGTAGTTTCCTTCACGCATTCAATATTTAAAATTGGAGAATTAGCTTCATTCTTGAATGTAATTCTTCGTGATATAGGAATAAAAGAACTTTATAATAGGTTGGTTCGGGATGGAAAAGGGCAGATACCATTAGATAAAAATAATGAATGGATTGATAGTGGGAAAAGCTGCGAAATTCTCGTGCCTGGTACTAAAGGTTGGCAAAAGGGAACATTAAGAATCAAAGTAGCTTTAGAATTTTGTCCAGATACACTAGAAATAGAAGAAATATCGCCAAAAGATAATAAACAAACTAGTTCTAATGAACAAATGCTAGACGAACTTCGAGCACAGATTAAGCAAATTAACTAATTTTTTAGAAAGGAAAGTGTGAATCCAGAATTTAATTGTTTAGACCGTGAAGATGTTGTATCTGTATATTCTGAACAGATCTTAGTCAATAATCGTACTTTTACGATAAATGAATTTGTTACAGCAATAATGGCTATTATAAAAGGACATAGTGGATGGACAGAAGAGAAAGCAAAATGGTTTACTGAAGGAATAGACTGTAAACTACTGAAGCCTGGAGCTAAAAGTTGGCAACGGGGAAAAGTAAGAATTACTTTAGAATTTTGTCCTGAAGAGTCAGAAGTACAGGAAAGCTCTACTCGTAATCAATCACAACTAGATAGTGGTAGTTCTCCATTAGATGCTATTCGTCAGATGATGCCAAAAAATGGTCAGTAAGAGACTTTATGGCTAAAACACTACAAATTCGGATTCTGTAAGCGATGAGGAAATATGTGTTTGAGCGCGATCGCCTACAATGTCAAAGCTGCGGTAAAACTGCAATAGAAAATCTCACCATCGATCGCATTATTCCTCTCGCCCGTGGTGGGAAAAACGATATCAGTAATTTACAAACTCTCTGTCGCACCTGTAACTAGCGCAAAACTCACAACCTCGCTCCCTGATTTCAACGCCGTTATAATCTTTAGTCAAGTTAATTCTTGCGAGTCCCTCTTTAACTCTTTTCTTCCTGTCCTCTGTGGTTTGTTCAAGATTACTATACAAAAATGCTTAACAAAAAAAAAGCAAAGGGAGGCTTGTATAAGTCTCCCTTACTTTTCACAGCTATATTAGAGTTGATGTAACCAAGCACTGACATCGACTCCTAACTTTTGTCCTAACTTGAGTAATGGACGCAAGTAATCAAAATGTGCTTGATGAGATTTGTCACTCTGGATTTGAAGCGCATCCACACACACAGGTACAATTTGACTGTGTAAACAACTAAAATACAACTCTTGCGCGCGTTCCAAAGACCAACCAAGTTGCAACTGATAGGCGATATCTATCAAGCGTTCCAAGTATTGTACATCTGCCTCAACTGTTGCAGGATTCGTGTCATACAGTAGTTGCCAGAGCGATCGCACAATCAACTGCTCTAAAATTTGCTTACCTTCAGGAATATTCAACCGACAGCGTAAATGCTGCGCTTCTGTTGCGATCGCTTGCAGTTCAAGTAAGTAATTACTACTCTCTTGTACTCCACTCACATCAGACAGCGATCGCAATGTATTCAAACAGCGATTTCCCAATGCAATTTCTGCTGCGACTTGCAATTCTTGCGGTACTGTTAATTCGTCGCGATGAAACGCCATCACTACGCCATAATTATCGCGGTAAACCTGCGTATACAACTGATCCAATCGCGTCAGCGTTTCCTGACTTAATAATCGCATAATTCTGTGACGTTCTTCTGCAAACAGATGTTGTAGATTAAACGACTGATCCCCGAACATCTGCGTCATTGCTAAAATCGTCTGCGCCGCGCTTGCTTGTTGCAACGCTTCAAACAATTTATCTTTCATCTGGCTATAAGCACGACGTCCATTAAAAGGCTGAATGCAACAATGAAAATCCCAGCCTCCTAAATGCAACACCGCAAACACCAAATGTTCGCTTTCCCAAGTAATCTCTGAAGTCAGCCGCAACTGTCCTACAGCGAGTGTCAACGCTCCCATGCGTTGCAGTTGATAATCTAATTGTTGGGCGGTGTAGCAATAGACGTGCTGCTGTGAAGAATAGCGAATATTGCAAGAAGGTACGAAGCCATTATTTTGACTGCGTTCTAGTTTATGGTTGTTGAACAACGAAGTAATTGCGTACTGTGCGGCGACTTGCTGAAAACTAATTTGAGCAGAAACGACTAAATGTCGATAAACTTCACCACCGTGTTTAAAAAAGTCAACATTACTCGGTGCTTGCGTCAGCCGCTTAATAAACGCTTTTTCTAGTTGTACGCCTGCGACATCTCCAGCTAGTTCCAACGCTCGCGCCGCATAGCGCAAAATTTGCGTTCCTTCTGGGCGCGAAATCTCTTCAAAAAACCAACCGCAACTTGTATACATCAACAACGTATGACGCTGCATTTCTAATAAGCGTAAAGCGTCGATTTGTTCCGCTGCGCTCAGTTTCCGTGTTTGATGGCGACATAGAAAACGATTGATATTCGCCGGAGAGCGATCGCGGATCACTTGAATATATTCGTCTCTTGCACCCCAGGGATCGCGGAAGAACTGTCTTCCAGCTTCCTCATACACCTTAATTAATTGATCCCGCAACCAATCTAAAGCTTGACGCAAAGGACGCCGCCATTTTTGATGCCAAACGCCACCTTCACCGCCGCATCCACAATCATCTTGCCAGCGATCGACGCCATGCGCGCAACTCCAAGCAGTAACGGGCTTAAGTTCAACTTCCCATGTAGGAGAATTCAAACTGAGATAATGCGCAAAATTCGTCACCGTCCACTCGCGGCGGGGAAACTCCTCTGTGAACGCATACGCTAAAGTTTTCTCGGTTCCACCTTTGTGATGACCAAACGTTTCTCCATCCGTCGCCACCGAAATTAACTGTGCTGGGCGATGATCCCCGCGTACTGCCGATCCAATTCGTCCTGCAAGATGCTGCGCATTAAATAGCACATCACTAAATCCCATATCGCGCGAGATGGGACCATCGTAGAAAAAGATATCAATATAACGAGTATCCGACGTAATTTCTTCGCTTTTCTTCAAATAACAACGATACGGGCGTGTGGGATCAATTTGACTTCCGCCTACTTCATGCCATTGCGTCACAGGCTGATCATCGCTGGGGATCAGACGACATCGCTGCGCTTGGGACGGTGCAAGAATAATAAACTTAATTCCTTCTGCGACTAATGCTTCTAAGGTTGCATAATCTACTGCCGTTTCGGCTAACCACATTCCTTCGGGATCGCGTCCAAACCGCGAACGAAAATCTTCTTTACCCCAACGAATTTGCGTATATTTGTCCCGCGTATTCGCTAGCGGCATAATGATGTGGTTGTAAACTTGCGCGATCGCATTACCGTGACCATTGAGGCGATCGCAGCTTTTACGGTCAGCTTCTAAAATTCGTTGATAAACCTCAACATCGTAACGTTCCAACCACGACATTAACGTAGGACCAACGTTAAAGCTCATATACTCGTAATTATTAACGATCCCCACGATCTCACCGCGTTCATTCAGCACTCTGGCAAACGCATTCGGGCGATAACATTCGTAGTGAATGCGTTCATTCCAATCGTGGAAGGGTGCAGCACCTGGTTGGCGTTCAATCGCGTCAAGATAGGGATTTTCCCGTGGCGGTTGATAAAAATGACCGTGAACCGTAACGTAAACGCCTGTAGCTGTCTGAAGAGGATTTTGCGTAGCAGATGCTTTAACGCTTTGATCCCCTAAGCTTTGAGAAGAAGCAATCATGTAATACTATCCAAATTCAATATGAAGGGAAACCTAATGCTATACCCGATGCCATCACAGCCGAATTCGATACTCAACAAGTCAGCATTTAGGGAGGTAAAAAGATAAATTTAGAGCCTGGGCACTTGTTGCGGTTGTTCAGTGTACTTTCAGCAATCTTTGTATTTTATTAACCCAGACGAGAGCATTGCCTCACTCCAGAGGTCTAAATCCGCAACAAACCTCTACAATGACCATTAAACTCTAGAAATCGATTGAATTTAAGACTATCTTAATGTTTTTACAATCAGACTTTGATTTGTTAAACAAAGCTTCATCTTTGGTTACGACTGATATCAAAACTTAACAATACATTTGTAGTTCACAAATCTGTGCAACTTCATGTATAGCCATAGTCAATAGAGTTGGGACATTATAAAAGCTCGTAGTGATTTCCCTGCCTAGGATTATAACCCCTGACCCTTGACCGCCGACTGACCCCTGACCTCTTCAAAAAGCGAG
This sequence comes from Gloeocapsa sp. PCC 7428, assembly GCF_000317555.1. Taxonomy (GTDB): domain Bacteria; phylum Cyanobacteriota; class Cyanobacteriia; order Cyanobacteriales; family Chroococcidiopsidaceae; genus Chroogloeocystis. The sequence continues at coordinate 458,319 of NC_019745.1, read as the reverse complement.
TATCCTAGAGTCGAGTTGCAGCAATCAAGCATTGATTGTAACGATTACCCTTGCTCAAAGTTGAAAATGTCAGTTAAAAATATTCTATTTTCGGTTCTGCTGCTATTTGTTCCCATTTCCTTAGCTGCCCATTTTTTAAAGTGGGGCGAGTTAACAGTTTTTATCACAGCTGGACTCGCAATTTTACCCTTAGCAGCGTGGATGGGGACTGCTACTGAAGAAATTGCTGTCGTGGTAGGACCACTTCTCGGAGGATTACTCAACGCGACATTTGGAAATGCTACCGAACTTATTATTGCGTTAATTGCGCTCAAATCAGGTCTTGTTGATGTTGTGAAGGCGAGTATTACCGGTTCGATTATTGGCAACTTACTTTTAGTTATGGGGCTTGCCATGCTACTTGGAGGATTGCGCCACAAAGAACAAGAATTTCAGCCTGTTGTCGCGCGAGTTAATGCAGCCTCGATGAATTTGGCGGTGATTGCCATTTTAGTACCAACCACCGTTGACATTACCTCAAGCGGAATTAGCGAAGCTACGATCCAAAACCTTTCGATCGCAGTTGCTGTCGTGTTGATGTTGGTATACGCACTCACACTGCTATTCTCGATGAAAACTCATTCGTATCTTTACGATGTAGGTGTCGCAGAAATACAATCAACAGAAACTGATTCTGTAACTGACGCACACACCGAAAAGCCTAACCTCTGGCTATGGGTTGGAGTTTTATTTGCAGCAACGGTATTAGTTGCAATCGAGTCAGAATTTTTAGTTGATTCCCTCGAAGTCGCCACATCACAACTAGGATTGACAGCACTTTTTACCGGAGTCATTCTTGTTCCGATCATTGGTAACGCCGCTGAACACGCTACCGCAGTCACCGTAGCGATGAAAAACAAGATGGATCTTTCACTGTCTGTCGCTGTAGGTTCAAGTCTACAAATCGCGCTATTTGTCGCCCCAGTTTTAGTATTAGTTGGTTGGTTCTTCGGTCAACCGATGGATTTAGACTTCAATCCTTTTGAACTCGTCGCTGTTGCTGTCTCTGTACTGATTGCCAATTCCATTAGTTCCGATGGTCGTTCCAACTGGCTAGAAGGTACGTTACTTCTCGCTACCTATACAGTACTAGGACTCGCTTTCTACTTCCACCCGATCATCGACGGTATTGGCTAGAGACAAGAGGCGCAGAAGGTAGGCGGGTAGGTGAGTAGTAGGGTGATTGCGTAGGAGAGAAAAATAGCAACTAAATTTCTCAATCTCATACACCTCGCCTACTCCACAACGCTCCTACACTCCTACTCTTTCACTAACTACTAGCCACTAGTCACTCTCTAACGATACATATGTTGATCTAACAGTTGTTGCGCTCTAGGCTTGTAAATCAGATAAAATAGCGCTTCTAGGTAACGCAATAAATCCTCGCGGTTTTCCTTGGAAGTAAAGTTCCAAAAACCATAAATTCGTGCCAAAGATAGTAGCCTTGTGGTGTGAATTTTCCAAGTATAAGTGCTGTAAACGCGATCCATCGCTCGTGTCGAAATCTCGTACCAATAGTTGGGATTTTGTTCGCATTTAGTAACAAAATCGAGAATTTTCTCGGCGGTTTCTTCTAGATGTGTTGGGTTGATGTAGAAGCCATTCACCTTGTCGTTAATAATTTCGAGTGGACCGCCAAACTGCGTTGCAAACGTTGGTAATCCTGAAATCATCGCTTCGAGAATTGTCAAACCAAACGCTTCAAATAAAGCTGGTTGAACAAAAATTCCTTGGCGATCGGCAATGACGCGATAAATTTCACCAGAATCAGTTTTAGAAAGGCGTACCCCTAGCCAGCGAAATTTACCATGTAGATTGTATTGATCGATAATACGATAAAGCTTCTCAATTTCGTCACGTTCTTCGTTGTCACTTGACTCTTCGACGCGTAACTTACCCGCAACTAAAATTAAATTACAATGTTCTTGCAATTCTGGACTTTTACCAAAGCATTCGGCTAAACCTGTTAAGTTTTTAATACGGTCAAGACGCGCCATTGAGAAAATAGGGCGTTTGGTCGGATCGTCGAGTTTACCAAAGATTTGACTGGCGTCTTCTTGGGTAAATAGCAACTCTTCGATGCGGACGCGATCGCTTTCGACACGATCTTCCCACCGCGAATACGGAAAATAGTACGTCTCATTCACTCCAGGTGGTACGACGTTGAATTTGGGACTGAATAACTCAATACCGCTGACAACGTGATACAACTCAGGCATCGTAAAGCACTTGTACGACTCGTACTGTCCAACGCTATCAGGTGTTCCGACAATTTCTTGATACGTGCTGCTGATAATAAAATTCGCCGCGTTCATCGCAATCAAATCAGCAGTGAATTGCAAGGAAAAATGATATTTATCTTCTAGATCTTGCCAGTACAAGTTACTAAACAGGTACTTCGACTTTTCTAACGCGTGGGCAATATTACACTGCGTTACCTTCATCCGCCGCGCGAGTAAAAATGCTACCAGATTACCATCAGTATAATTGCCAATAATTAAATCTGGATTACCGCGTAACTCGGATCGCAGTTCTTTTTCCGAATCAAGCGCAAATGTTTCTAGATAAGGCCAAAACTCGAAGCGCGAGATCCAGTTTTGCGTCATCTTCGGATTAAATTCCCGCAACGGTACGCGCAAAATCCAAGCATTGTCTGTACCGTGAACTTTTTCTAGACGCTGGTTACACAGAGTACCATCGCTGTTAGGAATCAATCGCGTGAGAATAATCACTTTAGGTTGAACATTGAGGACATCTAAGCCCGCAAGTGTCGTATCTTCTTGTAATTGTTTTTCTAAACTTCTTGCTTGGTCAAGGACATACACAACTTGACCACCCGTGTCAGGTCTTCCTAAAACGCCTTCTTGACCAAACCAACCGTGGGCAGACACCAATACAATTTTAAACACCATTGGAATCCGCGAAATAAATGCTTCCAATGTTTGGTGGTCTGGAGAGTCGATGAGTTCATCAAGAATTTCTAACGTTTCGGCGACTCGACCCGCAGTATTTCCCCAACCAGGTTCAAACCCCATCGCTTGCAGTGCGTAGCGAAACTTCTCGTAGGGTTCTTCGTTATCTAATTTACCGACGTAGGTTAGCGCTTTTTTGATTTGGTCTGAAAGTTGTTGTTGCGATTGAATTTGTCCGTTAATTAGCAGTTGGCTACCTTCGTATTGATGCAAGCGCAGAAAATCAAACAAACTCTCTAGCCATTGTCGTGGATCTTGGAAGAGTTTACTTGATAGGTAGCGGTTAAGATATTGTACGCCTTTACCAATATTTTTGGGATCGCGAATCGCCGGAGAGTAATCGTAAAACGGCTGAAAATCTAGTTCTAATATATCACCTTCGTTAGGATGATAGCGGTTGACAAAGCGATCGCGTACATCTAAAAGTTCTTGCACGCTCAATTCTTCGGCATTGAGATCTTCAGTTAACCGATAAACTTCTTGACTGGCAATTTTGGGGCGAATAATTAAACACAGGTTGCCATCTTCTTGTAAAATTTCCTGTGTATAATAGATCAGCTTACTTAAATTAGAGGACTGAATAAAATCTTCTGATTTTTGATGCTTATCACAATAATCTGCGTAAGCACTCAAAATATCATTACGCAATAAATAACGCTTTTCCTGATGACGAATTTCACTAACAAACGAGCGTAGATCGCTTTTCTCTTCACTATTAATGACAGCCTGGATTAACTCCGACATGAGCACTCCCTACATTGAAACATTACCTTTATAGCAACTAAACGGCAGAATTTTCAGCCGATGACTCATTTCAAATCAAAAAAAATAATGCGATCGCCTGCTGTCTACAACACCACAATCAGATTGACTTTTTATTAGTACAAATGTTTCGCTAACTTTGATTTCAGCAACTCATCGTTGGATGGAAATAGTTTAACAACGCTTTCTGTTATCTGGTAAAATAATTTACCTTTATTTTCATAAATTTTCAGTATTACCTCAACTAAAAAATAGGCGAAACTTTGCATCATCTCGCCTATGTTCTACTGTAATGTAATTCGTCCGGAAACACTTGTTACAAAGAGTACAATTCACCGAATTTTCGGCGGATGTAAGCAATGAATGGCTCAATACTCAAAGCTTTTCCTGTTGCCAGTTCTACAATTTCAGCAGCAGTATACTTACGTCCATGCTGATAAATATTTGTTTTCAACCAATTATGCAATGTATCAAAATTACCTTGTTCGATTTCCGTAGAGATATGCGGGTGTGCTTGTAAGGCGGCTTGGAAAAACTGCGCACTCATCAAGTTACCAAGTGTATAACCTTGGAACATTCCCCCGATCATGCCACCATACCAATGGACATCTTGTAAAACGCCATGAGCATCATTCGGTGGTACAATACCCAAATCACTACGATAGCGTTCGTTCCAAGCTTGCGGCAAATCGCGAACAGCTAAAGTTCCTTCGAGAAGTTGCAATTCTAAGTCAAAGCGAATCATCACGTGCAGGTTGTAGGTGACTTCATCCGCATCGGTACGAATCAGCGATCGCTCAACTTTATTAATCGCCCGATAAAACGTCTCTAAAGCAACATCACCTAGTTGTTGCGGAAACTGCGCTTGTAACTGCGGATAGAAAAACTGCCAGAAATTGCGGCTACGCCCCACCATATTTTCCCATAACCGCGATTGACTTTCGTGAACGCCTGAAGAAGTTCCACCAGCTAGCGGCGTTGCTTCAAAATCACGATTAACGCCTTGCTCGTACAACGCATGACCTGTTTCATGAATTGTACTAAATAACCCTTCATTCAAGTCATTTTCACGAATCCGCGTCGTAATTCGCACATCACCTGTTGAGAACTTCGTCATAAACGGATGCAACGTTTTATCTTGTCGCCCTCGTTGAAAGTCGTATCCGAGTTTTTCAATCACCTTCAAGCTAAACGCGATTTGTTCGGCTTCAGGAAAATGCTGATGCAAACACGAAGCATCGGTGACAGGCTGTGCAGAAATCGCTTCCACAATCGGTACAAGTTGCTGGCGTAATTCAGCAAATAGTTCCCTAACGCTGGTGGCTTTCATGCCATAATCGGCTTCCGCAATCAACGGATCGGCGATATGCTCGTAACCAGGAAAGAAATTAGCAAGTTCTCGACTGAGTTCTAGTGTTTTTTCGAGATACGGTTGAACCGCCGCAAAATCATTCGCACTCCGCGCTTTTGCCCACACTTCATACGTTTCAGTCGAATGTTGCGAAAATCTCGCAGTGAAGTCAGCGGGAATTTTGACGGCGCGTTCGTAATCGCGGCGCGTGACGCGAATCAAGCTTGCTTCATCCGAATCTGGCGGTAAACTCGTTTCGTACGAACTTAAATCTTCTAAAAGTTGTCCAATTGCTGGATCGGTAAATTTTGTATGCGCAATGTGGCGTAGCGTTGCGAGTTGGCGTCCCCGCGCGGCTGCACCACCTGGGGGCATATACGTTGCTTGATCCCAGTAAAGCAGTGATGCGGCTGACTCGATGTCATTAATTTCACTCAGACGGGTTTTTAGTTCTTGTAGTTTGGGATGCGTTTTTTCCAGCGTCTGCATAAGTTAGATGGTGATGCTCATTTTCTCTAGTGTGCCGCAGACAGAAACGATGTTGGTAATTGGTAAAAAGAATCTATTACCCATTACCTAACCTAAAAATACCCATTTTCTGCTAAAAACGCAGGTGATACGGCATCAACCACCGAATCAGCAACTTGATAATGAGTACCCGATTGAATTAGCTTCTCGACGTATTTACCTAAAATATCTCCTTCCAAATTAACTCCATCGCCAGGGCGGAGATACTGTAAGTTTGTTTCAGCATACGATAGCGGAATCACCGCTACTTTAAATAAATTGATCGCTGGATGCCAATCCGCAATAGTCAAGCTGACACCGTTAACGGCGATACTCCCTTTCGGAACAATGTAACGCGCGATCGCATCAGGTGCGGTAAATGCCATTTCCCACGACGTCGCCGTTTGCTCAGCGCTTTGCAAATAGCCTACACCATCAACGTGACCCATGACGAAATGACCGCCGAGTTTGCTGCCAACTCTTAGCGCGGCTTCGAGATTGACAAAGCGATCGGGATGTTGTCCTAAAGTTGTGCGTCGCAGTGTTTCTGGCGATGCAGTGGCGACAAATCCTTGCGGTAATACCTCTGTAACCGTTAAACAAACGCCATCGACCGCAACGCTATCACCCGTGGCAAGATCCTGTAGAATAGCGTCACTACTGTGATGACAATTAATTTGCCAGCGATTGCCCCCTAGCGATCGCATCGTTCCCAATGCTTGAATTAACCCTGTAAACATAGCATTTCTGTTGTGAATATCAGTATGAATTAAGTCTAAAAGCTTACAACTTATGAGATAAGTAGAGGAATGACCTGAGAAGACGTGTTTTCTTACTTTTATCTAACTTATATATAGTCAAAGCTAGTTTAATCTATCTACATCAAGATCAGGGCATACTTGGGATAAGTACATTTTAATGTGTCTATGCTGGAATGACTTAGCAGAGTATTGCTACCTAATTTTTGCGTAAGTAGGGCAATTAGTTCTGTGACAGCCAAAAATAGAAGTATATAGAAATTTATGTGTTTCCTTCTGACTGCTATGACAAAGGATTCTAGAGGCTACGCCAATGATTGAAATGAGAGTCGCTGGCATTGCAATAGATGCCGTAAACCGCAGCCCAATCGTGCTTTTGAAAGATGGTCAAGAGCGACGCGCTTTACCCATTTATATCAACCAAGATCAGGCAAAGGCAATTATTGGTGCTTTAGAAAATCAAAAGCCTCCGCGTCCTCTAACACACGATTTAATCGCTAATATCTTGGAAGCGTGGGGCATGACTTTAGAACGGATTGTAATCAATGCCATCCAAGACGGTACTTTTTATGCGCTACTCACCGTTAGCCAAGGAGAAGTCAAAAAAGAAATCGACGCCCGTCCGAGTGATGCGATCGCGATTGCGCTGCGTACTAATAGCCCAATCTGGGTGATGGAAGAAGTTGTAGCTGATGCCTCGATTCCGGTCGATCGCGACGCGGATGAAGCCGAACAGCAAGCATTTCGCGAATTTCTTGCCAATCTCCGCCCTGAGGATTTAATCAAGGGAGGCGGCTTTATGGGCGAAAGCTAGAAGAAAGCAGAGGAGCAGAGGAGCAGGGGAGAAATACTATAATGATACTCCCCTTTCACTAACCACTAGCCACTAATTGCTCACCCCTATTAAAATGCGCTACCGCCGCTTTGGGAAAACTAATCTTAATTTGTCTGTGTTCTCCTTGGGAACGATGCGCTATCTGACTTCGGAGGAGAACGCGCGACAAACAGTTTATCAAGCTATCTTACAGGGCGTGAATCATCTAGAAACTGCTAGAGGCTATGGCAAAAGCGAACAGTATCTAGGGGCAGCAATTAAAGCCGGATTACCAAAAACGCGATCGCAACTATACATTACAACTAAAATCGCCCCAACACTCGATGCGGATACGATGCAGCGGTATATTGATGAATCGCTCACGCGGTTAGGGTTAGATTATTTAGATTGTCTAGCCATTCATGGCATCAATACTTGGGAGCATCTTCACCTCATTCAGCAACCAAGCTGTATGCAAGCAGTTCAACAAGCTGTTGTGGATGGCAGAGTCCGCCATGTTGGTTTTTCTACCCATGCACCACTCGAAATTATTTTAGCAGCGATAGATACAGATTTATTTGAATTTGTCAATCTGCATTATTACTATTTTTTTCAGCGCAATGCAGCGGCGATCGCACTCGCAGCGCAAAAGGATATGGGAGTTTTTATCATCTCACCCGCTGATAAAGGTGGACTGCTTTACACGCCACCGCCAAAATTACAAGCATTGTGTCAACCTTTTTCCCCGCTAGAGTTGAACTATCGCTTTTTACTCAGCGATCCGCGCATCACAACGCTGAGTGTCGGAGCCGCAAACGCAACAGAACTTACAGTACCACTCAGTGTAAGCGATCGCACGGCACCTTTAACACCGCAAGAAATTGCTGTAATGCAGCGTTTAGAAGCAACTCAAGAAAATACGCTAGGCAGCGATCGCTGTAGCCAATGCAACGCGTGTTTACCTTGTCCTGAGAAGATTAATATTCCCGAAGTGCTGCGTTTGCGCAATCTAACTGTAGCGTACGATATGACGGAATACGGCAAATATCGTTATGGAATGTTTGAAAATGCTGGACATTGGTTTTCTGGAATGAAAGCCAACCGTTGTACCGAATGCGGTGATTGTCTGCCGCGTTGTCCACAACAGCTTGATATTCCAACATTACTCCAAGATACTCATAGTAGACTCAACGGACGCGAAAGACGGCGATTGTGGGATTAATTACTAGTCATCACAAGTTGGACGATCGCTTTAACTAATGCGGCTGGTTCGACAGGTTTAGCAAGATGTTTTTGAAAGCCAGCCGCGAGGATTTGTTGGTGGTTCGTTTCGCCTGCGTAGGCGGTGAGTGCGATCGCAGGAATATCGCCGCTTTGATTTTGAGGAAGCGATCGCAGTGTCCGAATTAATGTATAACCATCCATTTCGGGCATCCCGATATCACTTAAAAGAATATCAGCGCGATCGCCGCGCGTAAACACCTCAATCACTTGTTTTGCAGACGTAACAGCGCGTACGCTAGCGCCATACTCTTCGAGGATAAACACAATCAAATCGCGGGTATCTGCTTCGTCATCTACAACAAGTACCTTAATTCCTTGTAGCGTCGGTACATCGTCAACTACCAAATTTTCTTGGTTCGCTGGCGGTGTTGCAGTGACTAAAGGTAGGAGTACCGTAAAAGTTGCGCCTTGCCCTATTCCAGGGCTTTCGGCTTGAACAGTACCACCGTGTAATTCTACTAAGTGACGTACAATCGCAAGTCCCAGCCCTAATCCACCAAAAGATCGTGTTGTCGTGCTATCAGCTTGCCGAAAATAGTCAAAGACAAAAGGTAAGAATTCAGGCTCAATACCTTTACCCGTATCAATAACGCGAATTTGCGCTTGGCGATCGCTACTGTTGAGTTGAATCTCAACTTGACCGCCAGCCGCAGTAAACTTAACAGCATTAGAGAGTAAATTCCAAACAACTTGCTGCAAGCGGTTCGCATCTCCTAAAACTTGCCCTGTCGGTTCAAAATTTGTGATGAGCTTAATTGCTTTGACTTCCGCTGCTAGTTGTACCGTTTCCATCGCGGCTGTAATTACCGTAACTAGATCTACAGGAGCTATATTTAGACTAAGTTTGCCACGTAGAATTCGCGAGACATCGAGTAAGTCTTCGATCAGTTGCGACTGTAACTTGGCGTTGCGTTCAATTGTTTCTAACGCGTACTTAGTTTTTGCCGCATCAAAATTATGCGTTAAAAGTAGCTTTGACCAACCCAAAATTGGATTAAGCGGCGATCGCAATTCGTGCGAAAGTACAGCAAGAAATTCATCCTTGAGCCGATTAGCGGTTTCTGCTTGCGTACGTGCTTGTTGTTCGGCTGCGTACAACCTAGCATTTTCGATAGCTACCGACGCCATCTGCGCTAATTGCACAATAATTGCTTCGTCTTCTTCGGTAAACTCGCCAATATACTTATCAGATAACTGAATTAACCCAATATTACGTCCATCGCGTCCTGTCATTGGTGCTGCTAGCCAACCCCGCATCGGTGGATGTTCCGCCGCGTGTATCCCAAATCCTCGGCACCGTGGATGTGCTTCTAGTTCAGCTTGCGTCATCCGTATCGGGCAATTTAGATGACAAACGCACGCATAAATTCCTGAGCCATCTGGTTTTTTATCATAACTTCGCCACTGCGCATACTTGTCAGATAGCGAGACAGCGTTAATCGCCTGCGCCCAGTTTTGATTGGCTGTCATACTCGTAATCGACTGATGCGCGCCAACAATTGCCCGCGCTTGTTCGGTAATCACTTGTAGCACTTCTTCTACCGAAAGCGCAGAGTTGATTGCAAGTGCTGCTTCGGTTAGCCCATGTAACTGTCGCGTATATTGCCGTTCGCGGTTGAGTAGCTGAGTGCGTTCTTCTTCGGCTTGTTTGCGCTCTAATTCTGCGGTGGCACGCGTTGCAAAGACTGTTAAAAGCGGTTCTGCGAGATAAATGTTTTCTAGCGGTTTGCAAGCCATAATCGCCAGCAACCCCAGCACTTTGCCAGTAGAATCTAACAGTGGAGTTGCCAAGTAGCTTTCAATCTCCATCTGTGCTAGTAGATAATTCTCTGGAAACTCTGCTTGAATGTTACGCGGATAGCAGCAGGGCTTTTTTTGCTGAATAACGTGTCTACAAGGTGTATTTAGCAATGAATATTCAATATTTTCGACAATTTTATTTTGAGCGTAGAGCGCGATCGTTTTAATGTTCTCTTTTTCTGGCTCGACTAATTCGCCAATAAATGCATATTCTACGCCTAGTGCTTGCGTAAGGTGTGTTACCAGCGACGTAAAAAATGCTTCCCCTGTTGCTGCTGAAACTCCCTCAGTAATTTCTAGTAATGCAGTGTCCAACTGAGAGATTTTATAAGCAGCAAACCGTAACTCTAATTCATCAACGACGATCGCCGCTAGGTCGGCAAGCGTTGCTTGCTGTTGTGGACTAAAATCGTCATGCGGTTGACTATCTACTAAGCAAATCGTGCCTAAATTAAAGCCATCGCTTGTGATCAGCGGCGCACCCGCATAAAAACGAATTCCTGGTTCGCGCAATGAAAAGTCCTTACACGCAAATTGCGGATCTTCACGAGTATCTAAAACAACAAAAACATCATCTGACAGAACAGCGATACTACAGATAGTGTCTTGGCGCGGAATCTGCCGCGAATCAAACCCATGCGCAGATTTGAACCAAGCCCGAAATTCATCAACGAAGGAAACTAGCGCAACAGGCACATTAAACAAGCGTGCTGCCAAAGCCGTAATGCGATCGAATGATTCTTCGGGAGGTGTGTCAAGGATGTTATAGCGACGTAGTGCTTCTAGACGCTCTGATTCATTATGCGGCAAAGGAACAGCAGCCAAAATACCTCCAGAAAACACACCCAATTGTCAAGTAGCTTGGTTAGCAAAGACTAGAATTTTTTTATCACTAAATCTTATTACTCAGTTGATGTTAGCTTACTACTGCTGTGTTCGTAAAGATGCTTTCTGTCTTGCTTTCAAGCACTTTAGCTACTTCTCACATTGCTCAACTGACGACTGATTTTGAACACAAAAAGCCCTCGTTAGCCTTAGTCGTCTAACGAGGACAAAGAGTTGTGTATCTATCGCTTGTTGCTTCAAGTACTGTATACAATACTAGAAGACAAAATTAGATGTTCACTCCAACAGGGCAAGCGACGTTAGTTCCACCTAGACCACAATAGCCATTAGGATTTTTTGCCAAATACTGTTGATGATATCCTTCAGCAAAGTAGAATTCTGGAGCCTCCAAGATTTCTGTTGTAATTGTTTTATAGCCCGCAGCGATCAGCGCTTGTTGATAAGCTTCTTTGGACGCTTCAGCCAATTTTTTCTGTGCTTCAGAGTAAACATAAATGCCAGAACGGTATTGTGTCCCGACATCATTACCTTGCCGCATTCCTTGCGTGGGATCGTGGTTTTCCCAAAAGATTTTCAAGAGTTGCTCGTAACTCACCATTTTAGGGTCAAACACAACGCGCACAACTTCATTGTGTCCTGTCATTCCGCTGCAAACTTCTTGATAAGTAGGATTGGGTGTGATGCCACCCGCATAACCTACCGCTGTGATAAAAACCCCGTTTTGCTGCCAGAATTTGCGCTCTGCACCCCAGAAGCAGCCCATACCAAACATGGCAATTTCCATGCCGTCAGGATAGGGAGGTTGTAAAGCATTACCATTGACATAATGACGTTCAGGTACTGGCATTTTTTCAGTACGTCCTGGTAAGGCTTCTTCGGGCTTGGGTAGGGTTAACTTCTTGCCTAATCCAAAGAGCATAGTAATTTATGAAAAACATCTTTATATTACTTAATATAACGCGTATTGTTAGCCAATTCCATCTTTCGTTGCTGAGCTTGTGGTGTATGGCTCAATAAACTTACTTGTCTTTGAAATTACAGCTTCACAAACTGCTTTAGAATCTTTTTTTATTTTACTTAAAATTGGCAACTTAGTTTTTCTTGCACGTAGTTATGGAGAAGATGAAAGATTGTTTATGAAGCACGTTATTCGTATAGGTTTTATTTTTTATTGTCAAGTTATCATATCTGTAATTTTTGACAAATTATTCTGACTGCGATTAAATATTTAAGATTATTCTTTTGTTCTAAAACTTGTTTTAAAATATTATCTTTCACATATTCAGAAATCTAAAAATATTTGGATATTTTAAAAAGCAAATCCTAGAGACTTTTTGTCGCAGCTAGGCAAGCAAATGATTAACTGGGATAGGTGTATCAACTGATAAAAAAATTGGCGCAGGGGAAAGTGAAGAATTATGCTTTGTTGCAACCCCTCTTTTGAACTGAGATAAAGAGCTTGTTGCGATTTGGCTGTGCAATGCTTTACGCTGGTGACAAAATGCACTCTCTGAACTTCATGCGATCGCGAATATGAGCGCTAAAGTAGCTCAGAAAGTTTGGTATGCGCTCGTCATCTTCAACACAACTTCAAAGCTATTGACCAAATTATCTTATTTATTGCCCTCTGTTACCCGCTCATTTACTTATCAAAGTCGCAATGTTGTATTATTATCAATTAACAGCGGCTTACCATCGGGGGAAATCGCCCCAAATTTTGCAAAGTAGCGTTGTGCAGAAATAGGGAAATCAGGAAATTCAAATAGTGCATCTCCAGCCGCAATATCTGCCCAAAAATAGCGCAGATGAGGAGCAAGTTTTTCGGCTTCGACTTGCGGTAAATTCAAAGGCGGCTGAGTCAATAGCTTGATCATAAAGGGAAAACTGCGATCGCCAATCCATTGACGCGACATTTCTTGCAATTCGGGAACATCTGGTACGGCTTCGACACGATGTGACTCGATTTTTAACCAATTTTGACCCGCATCGTCTTGATAAAACTGTACAACGCGATAAGGATGAGGATAGCTGACGAGCGAACCTGTTGTAATTTCATAGATATTCTGCCACTGCGCGACATCCTGAACGTGCAAATGTCCGGTAAAAATCAACTGTACGCCAAATTCTTGGAGTAGCTGCAACAAATCTGGTGCATTTTCTATCATATATCGCCGACCAAGTTGATGGCGTGATTGATGCGGTATGTGTTCGATGACATTGTGATGTATCATAACAAACACAACATCTTCGGTGGTTTGAGCAAGAACTTGCTGTAACCACTTCATTTGGTCGTCATCGATGCGTCCGATGAGTTGCCCTTGTGCATTAAAATAGTTGGAATTTAAACTAATGAGTCTTAAACCAGGTAATACTTGACAAGTGTAGTAAAGTTGCTGCGAATTTTCATAGCCAAACTTGCGATAATACTGGGGAAAATCGCTAGCGGCGATCGCTTCTTTGCCTGGAATCGCTGTTTCAAAATCGTGATTGCCTGGAATAACATAAACTGGAAAAGGCAACTGTGCTAAACGCTGTTGCAACCACGCATGATTGTCTGGTTCGCCATCCTGGGTTAAGTCACCAGGTAGTAGCACAAAATCGAGTTGTTGTTGTTCTAAATGCTCAAACACAAGATCTAATGCAGGAATGCTCACTTCCACCATATGAAATCGACTGGGATGACTCCAGACTGTGTGAGGAAGGGCAATGTGTAAGTCGCTAACTACGGCAAAGCGAAAATTTAAGCTCATGACGCAAATTTGTTACAGCCGTTGATTATATAAATAAGCCTAATTATGCATCACATCCAGATTAGGAACTAGGGATGAGGTTGTTAAGCAAATTCTTTTAACTCAAAACTCAATTGTCAGGAGGGCAAACATTGGCACCTGTCCGCGTACGTCAACACGTCAATCCATTATCGCAGAAGTATCAAACACCCGTTCAGCCTTTAGATTGGGAAAAAGTCTATGCAAACGTTACTCAACCGCTACATCTAGATATTGGTTGCGGTAAAGGGCGATTTCTAGTGCAAATGGCAACAAATGAGCCACATTGGAATTTCTTAGGGCTAGAAATTCGCGAACCGCTTGTCGTAGAAGCAAATCATTTGCGCGACGAATTAGGACTATGCAATCTACATTACTTGTTTTGTAATGTTAATAATTCGCTAGCACCGCTTTTAAGTAATTTAGCTGCTAACACACTACAACGAGTCACAATTCAATTTCCCGATCCTTGGTTTAAAAATCGTCATTCTAAACGGCGCGTTGTGCAACCAGAGTTAGTTGCAGAGTTAGCAAAACACCTCGCGGCGGATGGTATTGTCTTTCTGCAATCGGATATCAAATCAATCGCTGAAGAAATGTGCGATCGCTTTGCAGCACATCCTGCTTTTCATCGCCAAGCAACGCAATGGTTAGCCGAAAATCCTTTACCAATCCAAACAGAAAGAGAAAAATCAACCGTGTCACGCGGAGAACCTGTGTATCGGGCGGTGTTTATTAGGGGTGAGTAAATCACAGATCTTGACACTTAGATCCACGTAGGTAGCCACATCCGCAATCGATAACTTTCTGGGGTTAAGGGTAAACCAAGATAAATTGGCATCCAAAAGATAAATGCTGCCAAAATCAGGAAAATGATTGTCACCGCGATGCCTCGCAAAAGCAAAGAGTAACTTTGTAGCCAACGAGTAACTAACCAGGCGATCGCCATTCCAGCAAAAACTGAAGCCCCCATGTAGTGATAAATAAAGAGACAGCGGGTTACTCTTACCCAAGGCAATAAATTCGCTAACCAGTTTAATACTAGGTACAGCGCCACCCAAGTATCGGTAGGCGATGCACGGTAAACTAAACGACTGCTAGTGTTCCTAAGCCAACTGATGAAGCGTCTGACTAGTCTCCAAAGCAAAGTCACAATTCCCACTGTTGACAGCCACCATAAGATGGGATTTCCGATCGCATGAACGTCGTAAATCACACGGGCGTAGCTTGCGGGCAGTGGTGGTCCTACAATTGATATTGGCGCAGTGGTTGATTGTGCGATGTAGTAAAAGTAGGCTACGGGTCTAATCATGAACAGCCAACTGAACCAAGAAGAACAGTAAGGATGAACATCCGCACCGCTACCAATGTTTTGATGGTAAGACAATATTTTTTGCTGTACTTCCCAAAAGTTCGGAGATGGGTTGAGATACAAATGAGGAATCCATTGAATGCTATAAAAAGCAACGGGGATAATACCTAAATAAAATACAACTTGCCAAAGATTAATTTGTCGGAGGTTAACTAAAGGCGTAGTTTGGATATATTCATTCTGGTGATAACTGTGACGTCGAGCTAAGAACCGATTTAACCATGCTGCTACCCAAATAGCGTAAGCTCCCAATAAAAACCATAAGCCATTCCACTTGACTGATATGGTTGCACCGAAAGCAATTCCGGCAAGTGCGAGCCAGATCGGGCGTTGTCTTTTATGCTGTAAGGCAAGTAAGAAACACAACTGTCCTAACAGCCCGAAAAGCACCAGATAAATATTATTTAATGCGTAGCGTGACTCGACTAAAAACAAGCCATCAGCAGCAGCGAACAAGGCTGCAATCAAAGCATAGGTGCGATTGTAGCTTATTTGGTACGCGATTCCAGCGATGACGAGGGGGATAAAAGAACCCGTAAGCGCGTTTAGCCAGCGATAACTCCACGTAGACCGTAAGGAACCTGTTAGGCTATTCACGGTATCTTGTCCAATGGGAAGATGACTGCCAATCCACATTCCGATCGCAATAATATATTTGCTTAAAGGTGGATGTCCATCAAAAAAGGGAGTGCGAGTCAAATAGTTGTTGGCGAAAATAGCGTAGTAAACTTCATCAAAGACTAAGGTATTAAACCGACTTAGTTGCCAAAACCGTAGACCCAGCGACACTAGAAATATTGCTAACATTCCTAGCCAAAACCACGGCGATCGCTGGAGAGATTTTTTTGCAAATGACATAGAACCACGCTCTTTAGCTCACAGCATCTTAATATTTTGCCTGGATGCGTTACTTATAGTACTGAAAATTTGTGAATTTAGTAGAGCTTATCGCAGATATCACCAGTTGCGCGATCGCCTTGCCAAAAAACTTGATAATGACTTGCAATAAGTATAAAGTAATTCATAGAGATTATCTTGCATGACAATGGTACAGAAAAAACATAGGGTCTGTATCGTTGAAGTGACAAATATTGTGACTGATTAACGCACGAACTTGATAATTGTTTGTAGTTGGTTATCTTTACTACTACAACGCTTTGTTGATGCAAAACTGCAAAAAATGACTTCAAAAGCTTCCTCATCAAATCGACTCGCTACTCGCCGCCTGACGCTTGCTTATGACAAAGCAA
Source organism: Gloeocapsa sp. PCC 7428 (assembly GCF_000317555.1). GTDB lineage: Bacteria > Cyanobacteriota > Cyanobacteriia > Cyanobacteriales > Chroococcidiopsidaceae > Chroogloeocystis. Next base: position 441,796 of record NC_019745.1, on the reverse strand, counting down.
CAATTATTAAAAACTTGGATTTGGCAATACCCAAAGGAAAAATGACCGCGTTAGTAGGTGCGAATGGGTGTGGTAAATCGACACTCTTACGGGGCTTAGCAAGATTACTCAAACCAAAATCAGGGGCTGTCTATCTCGATGCAGCGGATGTGTTTAAGTTATCTACCAAAGAGGTTGCCAAGCAATTGGGTATTCTCTCGCAATCACCCGTTGCGCCCGAGGGCTTAACTGTACGAGATTTAGTGGCTTGCGGGCGGTATCCTTATCAAAGTTGGTTGCAGCAGTGGTCGCCAGAAGATGAGCGGTTGGTAGAATTGGCACTAAGTATCACGGGAATGAATGAATTTGCTGAACGCGAACTTGATACGCTGTCGGGTGGACAACGACAACGCGCCTGGATTGCAATGGCGCTAGCACAAGATACGGAAATTTTGCTGTTGGATGAACCGACGACTTTTTTAGACTTGGCGCACCAAATTGAGGTGTTAGATTTGTTGCAGGAGTTGAATCATACGCAGGGTAGAACTTTGGTGATGGTGCTGCACGATTTGAATCAAGCTTGTCGGTATGCAGATTATTTGGTGGCGCTGAAAGAGGGAGGGATTTACGCGCACGGAAGTCCTAAAGAGGTTATGACAGAGGAAGTCGTGCGTGAGGTGTTTGGTTTGGATTCGCGGATTATTATCGATCCGGTTGCGGGAACGCCGATGTGTATTCCATTGAGTCGCAGGGTAAGAGGTGCGATCGCTTAAACGAACCACATAGGCGCAAAGAGATTTATGCAAGGGAGGTTGTGGCGGTTTAGGCTGGCGTTCTTAGCGTTGATTTTTGTGTTGCTGGTTGGCGGGTATGGTAGGGCAATTTTGCCAACCGCGACAGAGATTCTTTGGGATACGTATGGAGTTCCTCATATATTTGCTAAGGATGCGCGGGGTGCATTTCAGGCTTTTGGTTGGGCGCAGATGCAAAGTCATGGAGATTTATTGCTGCGGCTTTATGGACAAGCGCGGGGACGTGCGGCGGAGTATTGGGGAGAAGATTATTTAGCGTCGGATCGCTGGGTGTTGACGATGGGTGTACCCGATCGCGCGCGTCGTTGGTATCAGTTACAAAGTCCAACTTTTCAAGGTTATCTTGATGCGTTCGCGGCGGGAATTAATACGTATGCGCAGGAACACGGCGATTTGATTGATGATGATGTTGAAGTGGTGTTACCCGTTAAGTCAGAAGATGTGTTAGCGCACTTGCAGCGGGTGCTGTATTTTACGTTTGTTGTCAATCCGGCGCGAGTTTCAGGGGTGGAGACAAGATCTTTAGCGGGTTCTAATGCTTGGGCGATCGCACCTTCGCGTTCAGCAAATGGTCATGCAATGTTACTTGCAAATCCACATTTGTTGTGGTCGGATCGATTTTTGTGGTACGAAGCACAGTTGCAGGCTCCTGGTGTGAATATTTACGGCGCGACGCTTGTCGGGTTTCCTGGGCTGGCGATCGCATTCAATAATAATTTGGGGTGGACGTATACTGTCAACACGCACGATGGTTGGGATGCGTACGAATTGCAACTTCAAGATGATGGGTATCTTTTTGATGGCAAGATGCAGGCGTTTGAAACAGAGAATCTAACGCTACGAGTGAAACAACCTGATGGAAGCGTGCGATCGCAACCCCTCGTAGTACGACGTTCAATTCACGGACCTGTGATATCAAAACCCAATGGTAAATCAGTGGCGTTACGCGTTGTCGGGTTGGATCAACCAGGCGTACTAGAACAATGGTGGGATATGGCGCGGGCGAAAAATCTTGCGCAGTTTGAAGCGGCGTTGCAACGTTTGCAGTTACCCATGTTTACGGTGATGTATGCTGACCGTAAAGGTCACATTATGCACTTATTTAACGGTCAAGTTCCGATTCGGCGTGAAGGAGATTACAAATATTGGTCGGGTGTCATTCCTGGTGACACTTCAAACACGTTATGGACAAAGTATCATCCTTACCAAGACTTACCACGAGTCGTCGATCCTGCAAGTGGTTGGTTACAAAACGCAAACGATCCACCGTGGACGACAACATTTCCGCAAGCGTTAGATCCGGCAAAATTCCCCGCATATATGGCACCGCAATTTATGCATTTTCGGGCGCAGCGATCCGCACGGATGTTGAATGAAGATCCGCAAATTTCGTTTGAGGAGATGGTGCAATACAAGCACTCAACGCGCATGGAGTTGGGCGATCGCCTAATCGCCGATTTGATTGCAGTGGCGCGTCAGTATGGTAATGAATTGGCGCGTCAGGCGGCGGATGTTCTGGAAGCTTGGGATCGGCAAACGGAAGCAGATAGTAAAGGCGCAGTATTATTCGCAGCGTGGACGCAAGAAGTCAAATTTCCTGAAGTGTTTGCAACTCCTTGGCAAGCTGATTCCCCCTTGACTACACCGCATGGGCTAGCGAATCCGCAAAATGCGGTTAAAGCTTTAGAAACGGCGGCTAGCAAACTAGAACAGACGTATGGTGCATTGAATGTCCGCTGGGGAGATGTTTTTCAATTAGAGTACAGAAATCAAAAGTTACCTGGTAATGGTGGTTTTGACGATTTGGGCGTGTTTCGCACAGTCTGGTTTGCACCTCAAAAAGACGGCAGTTTTACATCAATTGGTGGCGATTCATATGTTGCAGCGATTGAATTTTCTAATCCCATTCGAGCAATGACACTCAATAGTTATGGTAATTCAACGCAACCCAATTCGCGGCATAACGGCGATCAATTATCGTTGTTTGCACAAAAGCAATTACGTCCAGTGTGGCGATCGCGTCAAGAAATTCAAGCCCACTTAGAGGAGCGCAAAATTTTTAGAATATAGATAGCATATCAGGAAAAAGCGAATCATTTGCGATTCTTTTCAATTTGTTTGCGAATAACCTGTTCTATTTCTTCTGGAGTCATATCTGCTGGATACCGCTGCGTTGTAGAGCTACGATTGATCAACTCACTTAAGGCTTCGTTAAATGCTTCATCATTATTTCTATTAACAGAGAGGAATTGTTTTAGTTCAGTTGCGGTCATTTCTTTAATGTTAGCCATATTTAGACAAATTCCCATTGACCATTTTCAAAGATTACTATTGCGAGTTCGTCATTGACACCAGCTTGAATATACAAAGTTTTCAGTTTTTGATCATAACGAAATATATTGATTGGCTGAAACATATCCGATAGTAGTTGACACAAATATACAGCCTTCAGTGCTTGTTCATTTGTTATCAATTAATCTTCCTTACTATTAGTTATACCAAACTATACTATTTCAGCTATCAGTTGGTCTACCTGATGAGATTACCAAAAAAAGGCGAATAGACCTCTTGCGCGAGTACTCTATATGTCATAGATAAGTTAATGTATTATACCATTTCTCTAAATAAGAACTACAATTAATTTCTCCTTTGCCCCTCTGCGGTCGATTTGTAGGACTTTAAGCCGAAACGATATTAGTTCTCTTCAATAGTCGATTGAATTATTGACTCCAACGCTGCTTCAATTCGTCTCCAACCTGTGGATGAATCAAAATCTATTCCCATAAACATATTGCTAACTTTAGTACGCAGTGTTAAATAGACAACTCCTGCAACTAAAACAGCACTAATTGCAGGAATATCCTTGTCTAACGGAAATGAACCCTTTTGCTCCAGAAATTTCAAACTGTCTAGGGCTAGTTGATCGCGGACATTCGCTAATTCACGGGTTAGTTCGTTTCCTTCTAGTAACTCCCATCTGAGAATTTCCTGTGTAATCGGACGCCTCTTTAAATCATGTAGAAATCCTAGCAATAGATAGGTCATCCAGTCTGCTAATGTCTCGGCATCAACGGTAGATTCATCACCGATTAGCTCTCTTGGTGAAATCCAATAACCTCCCTCCTTGCCAAAACACTGAAGTAGAGACGGTAACCCATCAAAATATCGGTAAATCAAAACTTTATCAACACCTGCTTCACGGGCGATCGCATTTACTCCCAATTGCTTAAATCCAGACTCAGCTAATAACTTGCCGACTGCTGCCAAAATTCGAGCTTTTGTTTCCTCTTTGTTACGAGCCATTAACGTTTGTTACCTGGTTGTCACTTACTGGTGACTATGATAGTGTGTCACTGAGTAGTGACTTATTAAATGCCTGATTTCCGTTGATTGAGAGTAGACTATGCAGAAAATTTCCTTTGATTTAGATATTTACTCTTACCAAATTGACTTCATTGGTCACGTTAACAATGCTGTTTATATTCACTGGATGGAGATAGGACGGACTAAACTGCTTGAAGCAGTTGGAATGCCAACTCATGAAATTTTCAAGCAAGGATTTGCACCAGTTTTAGTGCAAACCAACATTAGCTATAAATCACCTTTATATTTAGGCGATCGCGTTCAAATAGAACTTTGGCTATCTGAATTGCGCAATGCTTCTGCTACTATGCAATTCCGTTTCTACAACAATCAACAGATACTTGCAGCTGAGGGCGTTCAAAAGGGCTTGTTTGTTGACAAGCAAACTATGCGTCCACGACGGCTTTCTCTAAAAGAAAGAGCTTGGTTTATCCCATATTTAGACTCAAATACTGAAGCTCAATCTTTCAACTAAGCCCTCCGAGTGAAGTCAGGGCTATTTAAGCAAAGTATACTTTCGTACACTCAAACAAGATTTTTATCATTAGTTCTACAAAAAAGCAATGCGCCGAATCGGTTTGAGGAATTTAGCAATGGCGTGTTTGTCATTGCAATCAACCTACTAGTAATTGAAGTTTGAAAAATTAGGTTCAGTAACATCAGGAAAGTTCTCAAAATTACGCCGTACCCAATCCATACCTACTTCATTATTGAGTTTGATTTTCTGAGGCGTATTTGCATAAATTTTCCCTAGAATATCCGTATCTTGATCGACGACGACCTTGCCAAACTTGAGATAAGTGCTGCCAAATAACTGAAATGCAGGGTTTTTAGCTTGACCAAACAGCAAAATGTAAGTTCGCGTCCGATTCTCCGCTTCTGGTACAAAAATGTGACACTGCGCCGCTTTACCCAGTGGCATTTCTCCATGAAAAATAACAAGGGATGGAAAATGATTTTCTAGGTGTGCTTTAATCGTGCTGGGCAATAAAAATAAATCTGGCTTCTTAAGCTTTTCAATCAAGCTATAAGGTGCTGTGGGCATATCATAAAACGCATGGGAATGATGCCCGTTATCAACAAATCGATGAAATTCTACTTCGGTAATTTGAAACAAATCGCGGTGAGTCCCATTTTGATGATTGTAATCGTGCATAATCAGCAGCATGGTCAGCAAATCTGTTTCAACACTCGCATCTGCTGTATGCCCAATAAAGTCATAGGTCTTGGCAATCTCATTGAGGACAGCGGGAATCGGTATTTTTGGTTCATATCCGCCATAAGACCAAATAAAATCGCCTTGAATAATCAGGGATAAAGGATTGAGTTGCGGTAACGTTTTTTTATTCGGCCCAGGTAAAACTGTGCAGCCTTCTGCATCAAATTTCAAAGCATGAAACGGGCAAACGATCGCACTTGTGCCATCACTTTGGATTTCACACCATCCTTCTGATAGCATTGCTCCCATATGCGGACAAGCATTAGGCAATGCATGAACATTTCCCCCAACATCCTTCCACATTACGTAATCAATACCATACAAAGATATTTTACGCGGTTGCATTGACAACATCGACTTATGCGCCAACAACCAAGGTGCGCCAGGAAGCATTGACGACATGATGTTACTCCGCTTGATATAAAATTGTGAGGAATTCGTCGTGTTTATAGAATATGACAAAATCCTCGCATTCGTCAAGAAGTTTGCGCCGTCAACCTAAACAACAGCGTGGTAAAGAACGGGTTGAAAAAATCTTGGATGCGGCAGCGGCGGTATTTGATGAAGTGGGTTACGCAGCAGCAACGACTCATCAGATTGCGGCAAAAGCAAAGACAGCGATCGGCTCTTTATATCAGTTTTTTCCCGATAAAGCTGCCATTTTTCGGGCAATGGAATTACGGCATATTGAGCGAGTCAAAGCAATGTGGGCACAAGTCAACACGCAGGAAGTTACGCAGTTACCATTACGTCACATGATCCACACGCTTGTGAATGCTGTCGTGGAACTGTTTGAACAGCCGGTGTCGCGGGTAGTATTTGTGCAGTTTTACAGTTCCCGCGAGATTTTCCAGTTGATCGACGAAAGCATGACGCAGCAAGCTATTGATTTTGCAACTCATCTCTTTCAGCAGCGAAACCCAGCCTTGGACGAGGCGCAATGCAGTTTACTTGCAGAAGTTTGTGTTCATAGTAGTAACGCCGTGATTTTGGCAGCACTTCGCAACCCAGATCAGCAGCATCGGCAACAACTCACGCAACAAATTGAGGAGTTGTTTGTGTCATATCTAGAACCGTATATGGGTGACAATCGGTTAGAGAATGTAATGAAAGTAATGAAATGTCCGCATTGTCAATCGCAGCAATTGTCTAGAAACGGGTATCGCAGGGGGAAGCAGTGCTATATCTGTAAGGCGTGTGGAAAACAGTTTGTAACAAACTCGATGCGATCGCGTGCATTGAAGACACATGAGTAACAGCAATCGCACGCATCAGCGCCACCAGTATAAATGATGTGTAAATTGTGTATAGTATTTTGAAAATTCAACACTAAAAACACTTTCGCAGTTTATTACAAGTTGCGTTTCTCTGACCAAGAAAACTGATACTGGTTCAAGTGCCAATTTTTTCCTGCTACAGCTAACGCCCCCATATATCCAGCATCAGGAATAATTTCTTGCAGTGTCCAGCGCTGAACTTCAGATTCATCCCAAGCGGTGTAGAGTAATTTCGCAGGTTCTCCTGGAAGGCATGAAACATCAAATTTGTCTAATGGTAATGATAACCCTTTTCCTGTCGCTTTGATAAAGGCTTCTTTGCGCGTCCAACAGGTGAAAAACGCAGTTGTTTGTAGATGTAGCGGAAGCGATCGCAGTACTGCTACTTCGGTTGGTGAAAAGAATCTTGCTGCAATTTCTTGACAGGGAAAATCATTGCGAATGCATTCAAGATCGACTCCAACATCACAATTTTGCGTAACTGCAATTAAGGCGAGTTCCTGTGAATGCGATAAGTTGAAGCGTAACGGTTCTTGATTGGCGACAACAAGACTTGGTTTACCGTAGGCGTTGTAGCTAAAGTTAATTTCGTTGGGTTGAATCTGGAGATAGTTTGCGAGAATTTGTCGGAGTACTCCACGACCAACAATAAAGCGATCGCGGTGTAATTGTAAATAAAAACGTTCGGCTCGCTGCTGTTCTGTAGCGCACAAAGTACTAAAAAGACTGCAAACAATCGTTGCATCAACATCTAAAGCCACACGCCACACGTGAACTTCGTTACCAGATAAAGTAAGATTTGACGGTGGATTCACCCACAACTCAGCAGTATTCATTCAATATCGTACTTCGCTATTACCAATTACCTATTACCTATCTGCAAAGATTTTTTAATACTATGTAATAGCAGATCTTCAGCAGAATGCAAAAAGAAATGATCGCCAGGAAACATTTCCACAGAAAAGGCTGCAATTGTTTGTTGTTGCCAAGCTTCTAGTTCAGTTAAATTTGTTTCTGGATCTTGTAATCCGCCAAACGCTGTAATTGGACAATTTAGCGGCGATTCTTTTGTATAGACATAAGTTTCAACTACTGCAAAGTCTGCACGTAATATTGGTGATAGTAGTTCCATTAATTCGGCATTGGCTAGTACTGCTTCAGGAGTACCATTGAGGTGACGAAGTTTAATGAGAAACTCTGGTTCAGGTAAAGTATGAATAAATGATGCTTCAGAAGAAATTTGCGGGGCGCGACGACCAGAAACAAATAGATGTAAGGGTTCTATTCCATAATTTTTGCGTAAGATGCGCGTTAGTTCAAAGCTAACGATCGCTCCCATACTATGACCAAAAAATGCAAAAGGCTTATTTAAGTGCGGTAGAATGTTGACGGCGATCGCTTCAACTAGTGGTTCTAACTGTGTAAACGGCGGTAGTGTCATCAGCCTTCCTCGCCCTGGAAGTTCAATTGCACAAACTTCAAGATCAGGTAGGTTTTTTCCCCAAGAACGAAAGCTTAATGTTCCTCCTCCAGCATAAGGAAAGCAAAATAGCCGCATATCGGCTAGGGGATTGGATGAGAGATAGGTAACGAAGTTAGCCATTTATAGAGAAATTGTAGAATTTGGCATTCTACAATATGAATTTATATTTAATTAGTTATTTTCTTCCGCTTCTGCTACCATTAACATTGTTTTCAAAACCGAATCAGGATTAAGACTAATTGTATCAATACCTTGTTCAACTAAAAACTGAGCAAATTCAGGATAGTCACTAGGTGCTTGTCCGCAAATACCAATTTTACGATTGTGTTTTTTTGCAGCAGCGATCGCTATTTTTACCATCCGTTTAACTCCTTCGCTGCGTTCGTCAAATAATCTGGCGACAAGTGCAGAATCGCGATCAATTCCTAAAGTCAACTGCGTTAAATCGTTAGAACCAATCGAGAATCCATCAAATACTTCGGCAAATTCCTCTGCCATAATTACATTATTAGGCAACTCGCACATCACGTAAACTTGCAAGCCATTTTCACCTTGCTTCAAGCCATTTTTTGCCATTTCGGCGAGTACCATTCGCCCTTCATCAGGAGTGCGACAAAAAGGAATCATTGGGATAATATTTGTTAAACCCATTTCTTCGCGTACCCGCAGAATTGCTTGACACTCCAAAGCGAAACCATCACGATATCCTTCATCGTAGTATCTGGCTGCACCCCGCCACCCTAACATCGGGTTTTCTTCATCAGGTTCAAATTGTTTTCCACCTAAAAGATTTGCATATTCATTACTCTTAAAATCAGACATTCGCACAATCACAGGTTTAGGATAAAAAGCCGCAGCAATTCTGCCAACACCTTGTGCTAATTTATCAACAAAGTATTGTGGTTTATCGTCGTATAATGCTGTTAATTCGGCTATTTTTGCTTTAACAAATTGGTCTAACTTGCCGTAGTTTAATAAAGCTAGCGGGTGAACTTGGATATGATTAGCAATAATAAACTCAAATCGCGCTAATCCTACTCCATCATTCGGAATCGCAGCGAGGCGAAATGCTTCTTGCGGATTACCCACGTTCATTAAAATTTGCGTGCGCGTACGCGGTAAATTTTCTAAAGGAATTTCTTTGACTTCAAAGGGTAATAATCCTGCGTAGACTTTTCCTTCTTCACCTTCTGCGCAAGAAATTGTGATGTCTTGATTTGTTTGCAATACCGTTGTCGCATTACCACAACCAACGATCGCCGGAATTCCCAACTCGCGTGCAATAATTGCTGCATGGCACGTTCGCCCGCCTTGATTAGTAATCATCGCGCTGGCTTTTTTCATAATCGGTTCCCAGTCAGGATCGGTGCGATCGGTAACTAAAACTTCTCCTGGAAGGAATTGATCGATTTTACTCGCATCGGTGATGACATGAGCTTTCCCTTGGGCGATCGCACTTCCCACCGCGCGCCCGATAACTAATGGTTGTGCCTCTACTTCGGTGGTAAACTCATAGTTACGTAGTATATTGGTGCTTTTTTGTGACTGCACCGTTTCAGGACGTGCTTGGACAATAAACAATTCTTGCGTAATACCATCTTTTGCCCATTCAATATCCATTGGTGTGTGTTTACCGTGAACTTGCGAATAATGGTCTTCAATTAAACACGCCCACCGTGCAAGTTGTAAAATTTCTGCGTCATTTAGCGCAAATTGATTTTTTTCTTCAGCGGATACTTTGATATTTTTGGTGAGTTTAGAACCGTCGTCATACACCATCTTTAATTCTTTACTTCCCAATCTTTTATCTAAAATTGGGCGAAATCCAGCTTTTAAAGTTGGTTTAAACACGTAGTATTCGTCGGGATTGACTGCACCTTGAACAACATTTTCACCTAATCCATAGGCGGCTGTAATTAACGCAGCATCTGGAAAACCCGTTTCAGTGTCAATCGAAAACATCACCCCAGAAGTTGCTAAATCGGAACGTACCATTTTTTGGACGCCGACAGAAAGCGCTACATCAAAATGATTGAATCCCTTAATTTGTCGATAGGAAATCGCGCGATCGGTAAATAAGGAAGCAAAGCAACGATGGCAGGCTTCTAAAACTCTAGAAATACCGCTAATATTGAGATAAGTTTCCTGTTGTCCCGCAAAACTGGCATCAGGTAAATCTTCAGCAGTCGCACTCGAACGTACTGCAACATCCGTATCAGCGCCGTAGCGATCGCACATAACTTGATAAGCATCTGTAATTGCTTGTTGCAAATCTTCAGGAAACGGCGTATTTAAAATCAGCGATCGCGCTTGTTTACCAACGTGGCGTAAATGGTTAACATCAGCAACATCAAGACCAGAAAATAGCGATCGCAGTTGTGCTTCTAACTCTGCTGCTTGAATAAAGTAGCGATACGCTGTCGCTGTTGTAGCAAACCCATTAGGAACATTGACACCTTGTGATGTTAGCTGTTGAATCATCTCTCCCAACGAGGCATTTTTACCACCTACCAAAGGGATATCCGCAATACCAACTTGATCGAACCAAAGGATCAGCGATCGCGCTTGCGAAGAAGGGAAATGTTCTTCAGCTACTCTTACCATAAATCTTTTTTTTACTGATAATATCAATAATTTTGTAACTGGTAATAGGTAATTGTTGTTCTCTACTCATTACCCATTACCTATTACCCTGCCTTAAATGTAACTTGCTAAATCTACTAAACGATTTGCATATCCCCACTCGTTATCATAGTAAGCAAGCACCTTAACAAAGTTATCGCCGAGAACACTCGTAGAAGAAAGATTAACAATTGCTGAATGCGGATCGCCGACGCAATCAGAAGAAACTAAAGGAACTTCACTGACTTTGAGGATCTCGCGCATTCCATTTGTTGCATACTTGCGTAAAGCGTCATTCACTTCTTCTACAGATACCGATTTTTGTAACACTGCATTCAAGTCTGTTACTGAACCTGTGGGAGTCGGTACGCGCAACGCCATTCCATCAAGTTTTCCTTTGAGTTCGGGTAACACTAAAGCCACTGCTGTCGCTGCGCCGGTTGTTGTTGGTACAATATTTTGGGCTGCACCACGTCCCCGCGTCCACTCCGCAGGATGTCCGGTATCGACTAATCGCTGATCGGCAGTATAGGCGTGAACTGTTGTCATCAACGCCTTCTCAATGCCAAATTCATCATGCAAAATTTTGGCGATCGGTGCAAGACAGTTAGTCGTACAAGAAGCCGCAGAAATCACAGAATCGCGATCGCGATCGTAACTTTCATGATTCACGCCATACACAAACGTGGGTACAGATGAACCCTTCGCTGGCGCACTGATAATGACTTTTTTACATCCAGCTTCTAGATGCAATCCAGCTTTATCTGCACTGCGGAAAATTCCTGTAGATTCGATCACAACATCGATATCCATCTGCTTCCACGGAAGCGCCACTGGGTCTTTTTCCGCGACAAGTTCAATTTTTTTCCCGTCAATTATCAAACCCGTATCGTCATAGTCCACTTCTGCCGGAAACTGCCGATACACTGAGTCGTATTGCAGTAAATACGCCGCTAAGTCGGGTTTCAAGACAATATCATTAATTGCGACAACTTCCAAATCTGGCTTGCCATAAGCAATACGTAAAAACGCACGTCCAATTCGTCCAAATCCATTAATTGCAACTCGTTTCATGATGACCTCTTGATTTAAAGCACTTTTTTATTAGTTAAGTGGTAACAACTAAATTCAGAAGATGCCGTAGCTTAGAACACGGCTAAGAAAGCTTCATCCGTGCTTTGGCAATTAGCATAGAACTTGTTCAATCCAAAATCCGATGAAAGTGGCAATATCAAGAAAGAAGGTATTGTAATAGGAAAAGTGACTTCTGAACCACAAGCGATCGCGAAAACCGAGTATCAAGCGGGAAAAGCCGCGTTTGAACGGGGAAAGTACCGTGAAGCAGTACAACATCTAGAAAAAGCCAGCGCCCTTATCGCCCGAAATACTCGCTTAGGAGGAGAAATTCAAATATGGCTAGTCACAGCGTATGAAGCCGCCGGACAGCAAAAGGAAGCCGTAGCACTGTGCGAACAACTCAAGCGCCATCCGCATCCAGAAACAAGTAAACAAGCGCGGCGATTACTTTACATATTACAAGCACCGCAACTCAAACGCCCTCAAGAATGGTTAACACAAATTCCTGACTTGGGCGCGTTACCCGATAATGAAAGTCAAACGCGATTAGGTAGTGGTACGGTGAGTAAAAAACGCCCATCGCCAACACCCGTAATTCCTGAACCGATCGATCCGAGTAAAGTCAATACAAAAGATAATCGGTTTATTTGGGTAGCACTCATTGCGATCGCGTTAACGCTTGCTGGGTTGATTTGGTCGATTTGAATCGATAGGAGGTTAAATGTCTGCGATTTTGACAATGCATAAAACTCGCATTTTGCGTACTTTTCTTCGATTTCTAGCGCGATGGCGGCTATTGTGGATTATTCTGTTGTCATCGCTGCTGCTTTCAGGGTGCGTGCAGTATCAAGCTGGTATAAACTTTGATAGCCCCAATCATGGCGAAATTATCCAGCATATTAAGTTAGGCGATCGCCTCATGACTTTTAGCGGCGATTCAGCGACAGAATGGTTAAATAGCATCGAGCGTCGCACGCGGAAACTCGATGGCAAAGTCAAGCGCATTTCTAATGAAGAACTCACCGTCACGATTCCTTTTAATAACGGTGCAGAACTCGAATCCAAGTTCAATGAATTCTTTCATCCAACTGCTAAAACAAATACTGCTGTCGTTGCACAATCATCCGAATTGCCTGTCGTTAAGTCGCAACTGAACCTCAATCAAAATAACTTTATTTTCTTACTCCGCAATCGCTTAGTTTATGAATTAGATTTGCGATCGCTTTCCTTGATCTCGACGAACGGTAACGTCCTCGTTAACCCTACTGAGATTCTTGACTTAGAGTTTCGCTTAAATACTCCTTGGGGGGCAAGAAACGTCGAAACCGACGCAAACGCCTTACAGCCTGAAATTGTCGGAAAACAACTCGTATGGCGACTGCTTCCAGGCGAACTGAATCACCTCGAAGCTATTTTCTGGCTACCCAACCCCCTAGGAATAGGTAGTTTCATTATCATCCTATTTGTCGCTTCAGGAATTTACTTACGCTACCATTTCATGCCCGATCCCACAACTCAAATAGCACAAAATTTAACTCCTGAAACTAAAACAACCTAAAAAGCTTGGCGAGAAAACTAATATAAATTTCTCTAGCCACTCTTTCCCTCACTCCTCACCCCTAATTTAGGGTGACAAGCGTTCAATTAGCCAACTTCCATCTTCCTGACGACGATAGTTGAGGCGATCGTGGAGCCGGCTAGGGCGTCCTTGCCAAAATTCAATCACACTGGGAATGACACGATATCCTCCCCAGTGGGGTGGTCGCGGGACTTCCTCATGTTCATACTTATTTTTGAGTTCCTGCAAGCGCTGTTCTAAAGCTTCGCGGCTAGCGACAACTTGACTTTGATCTGACGCCCAAGCCCCCAAACGACTATTTAATGGGCGACTGTGAAAATATGCTTCAGATTCCACATCAGATGCTTTTTCTACGCGCCCTTCGATGCGTACTTGACGTTCGAGTTCCGCCCACCAAAAGACGAGAGCAGCTTGTGGATTTGCTGCGAGTTCTTGTCCTTTGTGACTGTGGTAGTTTGTGAAAAAGACAAAACCGCGTTCGTCGAAGTCTTTTAATAGAACCATCCGCGCCGAAGGTCGCCCATCAGGGGTAGCAGTTGCTAAAGTCATCGCGTTGGGTTCAGGTAACTCGGCGGCTAATGCTTGGTCAAACCACGTTTGAAACTGTTTAAACGGATTGGGATCGGCGTCTTTTTCTTGAAAGCCTTGCAAAGTATAGTCTTTACGAAGATCCGCTACGCTGGTATTCATATTGCTCGATCGTTACTTGTACCCTAATTTGGATTTTAAAACGGGTTAAGATAATTTACCGAGCCACAACTAGAGAACCCTGATATATTTATCTGTAAATTTCGAGTACTAAGTGCGATCGCGCGGGCATTTTGTATGCTACGGTGTGGCGATCGCATTTCGTTACTTTTGAGTACTTAACCCTTAGTGAACTTTCAGATTTTTCATGCGTTGTCTAAAACGTCACTCTTCCCTACAATTCTCCTCAACAACGTATTGAGAACACAGCCTTTGGAATCACTATTTCTCTCTGACCTCTGACCCCTAACCTCTGATCTCTCTACCCATGGACGCTGCGCAACTACTAGCAAAAATTACACACTTGATTGAGCTTGCCGAAAAAGGAGAAATTGATCCCTGGGATGTTCAAGTAATTGACGTCATTGATCGCTACTTGAGTGTCGTTTTTGCAATTGATGAGACAACACAAACCGCCTCTGAAAAAAACTTATCACAATCAGGGCAAGCCTTCTTATCTGCGTCAATGCTTGTGTTATTCAAAGCTAACACCTTAGTTGAGCTAGAATCTCAACAAGCTGAACTACAGCCCGTTGAAGATGATTTTCTCTTAGATGCCAACGATACCTACACGCGAGTACGTTTACCCCTAGAACAGCAACTACGCCGCCGTCCAGCAGCTTTACCACCACCAAAGCGCCGAGTGACTTTGCAAGAACTCATTGCTCAGCTGCAATTAATGGCAAATCAATTGCAACTTTCGCAACAAGTATCATCAAGCACGCGGACGCGTAAGTTCTCCTCGACATCGCGTACACAATTGCGTCAGGCGTTGGAGTTAGCGCATCAGGAAAATCTCACTGAGGTCGCAGGAGAAATCGAACAATTTTTAAATTCTTGCACGTACAATACTCAACCGCAGGAACAGCGATGGCTAAATCTAGATCAATTGGTAGAGTTGTGGACTCAGACGAAGTGTTCCCATACACTTGAAACTTCAAGTCATGCACCCGTCCAAGAACGCGTTAGTGTTTTCTGGGCGTTATTACTTCTATCAGCGCAGTCAAAAGTAGAATTATCTCAAGATGAGTTTTATCAAGAAATCAAAATTCGGACAATTACTGCAATATAAGGGGTCAGAGGTCAGGGGTCGGAGGTTGGGGAGTTAAAGAAGCAGAGGTGCAGAGGAAGAATAGTGTTTTAAATAACTCAAAACTCATCACTACTCACTAACCACTCACCACTCTTTCCCTTGCCTCTAGTTTCTACTTATAGCTGTCAGTGGTTTCAATGATGACTAAATATTCAAATTTAAGCGATTATTAGGTATCAATCCGTTAACTTAAGTAGGCAGGCGAGATTAAACGTAAGATAGGAGAGACAATAAAACCTGTATCTTGCTTGAACCAATGCCCGCCCCTTTACGTATCGTTCTCAGCGAGGAATCAGACCGCACTCTGCAAGAATTACGAGTTGCACCCAGGGTAGCACAGCACATCAAAGACCGTGCTCATATGGTGCGACTGAATGCCCAAGGGTGGAACGTCCCAGCAATTGCCGAGATCTTCCAATGTCGGGAGCAGACCGTGCGAGAAACCCTCAAGCGGTGGCAGAAGGGTGGCTTGGGGGGATTATGGGATAGCCCTGGACGGGGGATGAAACGGCGGTGGGGTGAGGCAGACCTTTTGTATCTAGAAAACCGATTAGACCAAGACCAACGCACCTACAACAGTGCCCAATTATCCGCCCTGTTGGAGCAAGAGCGAGGGGTAAAACTGAGTGCAGACCGGATACGCCGGATTCTGCAAAAAAGGGGTTTTACTGGAAGCGCACCCGCCACCGACAGCAGCGTAATCCAGACCCAGTGTACCAAGGGCGCAAGCAAGCCGACCTCGACACGCTAGAGTTGGCAGCACAAGAGGGGCAGATCGACCTGAAGTACCTGGATGAAGCAGGGTTCTGTTTGTACAGCCCCGTCAGCTACAGTTACAGTCGAGTTGGGAGTCAAAAACAGTTGGACCAAGTGCCGACCCGTGGCAATCGCATCAGCATTTTGGGACTATGGCAACCGGACAACACCTTTGAGTATGCGCTGGTCCAAGGTGGGTTTAATGGTGAGAGTTATCTCACAGTGATGAACTGGATTGCCCAAAAAGCAGCCCTGTCGTTGGCGGAGACTGGACGCTTAACGGTTGTGGTGCAGGATAACTGCCCCATTCACAAGCGCGACATCGTGCGACAACATTGGCAACGCTGGCAAGAGGAAGGTTTATTGCTGTTCTTTCTACCGCCCTATAGTGCTCAAATGAATCGGATTGAAGACCAGTGGCATCAACTCAAAACGCATGAGATCGCAGGGCAGATGTTTGAAGATGAGTACGATTTAGCAATGGCAGTGATCAAAGGCATGGAAACACGAAGTCAAGCAGGAGGATATACGCTTGAGCGTTTTCGGTTTAATTCCGCCTAGCTACTTAGGTATAAAAATATAAGGTTGAGGAGCAACTATTTATGAAAGCCATGATTTTGGCGGCTGGTAAAGGAACTCGCGTACGTCCAATTACTTACACAATTCCTAAACCAATGATTCCCATCCTGCAAAAACCAGTGATGGAGTTTCTTTTGGAATTGCTACGCCAGCACGGATTTGACCAAATCATGGTCAACGTCAGCCACCTAGCCAGCGAAATTGAAAGTTACTTTCGTGACGGACAGCGTTTTGGCGTCCAGATTGCGTATTCGTTTGAAGGGCGCATTGAAGACGGTGAATTAGTGGGAGAAGCGATTGGATCTGCTGGAGGAATGCGGCGCATCCAAGACTTTTCCCCATTTTTTGATGATACGTTTGTCGTGCTGTGCGGTGATGCGTTGATTGACTTGGATCTTACCGCCGCAGTGAAATGGCATAAAGCAAAAGGTGCGATCGCGACGGTCATTATGCGATCGGTTCCTCGTGAGGAAGTTTCCAGTTACGGTATCGTTGTTACCGATGACGCAGGACGCGTCAAAGCTTTCCAAGAAAAGCCTGCGGTTGAAGAAGCGTTGAGTACCAATATCAGCACGGGGATCTACATTTTTGAACCGGAAGTTTTAGATTACATTCCTTCCGGTCAGCAATACGACATTGGTAGTCAATTATTCCCGAAACTTGTAGAAATCGGCGCGCCATTTTATGGATTAGTGATGGACTTTCAATGGGTCGATATCGGTAAAGTCCCTGACTATTGGCACGCGATTCGCGGTGTCCTCTCGCGAGAAATTAAAAATGTGGAGATTCCAGGTCAGGAGGTGGCTCCAGGGATTTACACTGGGTTAAATGTGGCGGTGAACTGGGATAAAGTTGATATTACAGGTCCCGTTTATATCGGCGGAATGACGCGTATTGAAGATGGCGCAAAGATTATTGGTCCAGCGATGATTGGTCCAAATTGCTGGATTTGCAGCGGCGCTACGGTCGATAACAGTGTCATTTTTGATTACTCGCGTCTCGGACCTGGAGTCCGCTTGGTTGACAAGTTAGTGTTTGGACGTTATTGCGTCGATAAAAACGGAGCGACGATTGATGTGCAAGCCGCTGCACTCGATTGGCTAATTACTGACGCCCGCCATCCCCAACCCTCACAACCGCCATTAGAACACCGCGCGATCGTTGAATTGCTGGGAAACGGCAACTAAAAGCTAGGGGCGCGGGACGGGTGATGAGTGGTGAGTTTTGAGTTATTTAAAACACTATTCTTCCTCTGCTCACGCCAGTCGCCTCAACGGGGTAAACCCTACAGTCGGTTTGCTCAACGGAGGACACCTCCGCACGCAACCGACCTCCCGCACGGCGCAGGCACCCCTGCTTCCTCTGCTCCTATCTACGGAGACAAGTAAGTATATCGACTTAAGCTCTGCTCATAAGTTTGTAGCAGTCGTTGCGATTCAGCAAGCGTAATCCGCTTCTCTTCGAGTGCTTGTTCAGTCCGCTGGCGTATACTTTCTACTAAATCTTCAGAGTCGTACTGCACATAACCGACAACCTCAGTCATCGTGTCACCTTTGACGACGTGCTCAATTTGGTATCCCTTGGGCGTTAACTGAATATGAACCGCATTTGTGTCACCAAACAAATTGTGGAGGTTGCCCATAATTTCTTGGTAAGCACCGCTAAGGAACATTCCTAAGTAGTAAGGTTCGTCAGGTTTAAACGTGTGCAGTTCTAAAACTGACTTGACATCCCGCAGGTCAATAAACTTATCAATCTTACCGTCACTATCGCACGTTAAATCGGCTAAGATACCGCGCCGTGTTGGTTCTTCATCTAAACGATGAATCGGCATAATTGGGAACAACTGGTCGATCGCCCAGCAATCTGGTGCAGATTGAAATACCGACAGATTGACGTAGTAGATCGAAGCCATAATTTTTTCGAGTTCTTCTAAGTCATCTGGAACGTATTCTTGCTGGCGCGTAATACCCATGATCTTCTCGCAGCAAGCCCAGTAGATCCGCTCGACACGCGCCCGTTCAGTGAGGCTCAGAATCCCCAAATTAAAGCGGCTGATCGATTCTTCTTTAAATTGAGTAATGTCGTGATAGGCTTCTTGGTAGTTTTCAACGTTGATCGATTGAAACGTTTCCCACAGGTTGTGAATCAGGGGCGGTTCTTCAGGGCGCGGTGGTTCGGGTGAACCAGAAGGAACATCACAGGTACTCAGCACATCAAAAATGAGAATCGATTGATGCGATGCGATCGCTCTCCCGCTTTCACTAATAAGCGTCGGTACGGGCATTTTCCGCTCTGCACACGCGTCTTTAAGCTCTGCCACGATGTCGTTGGCATAATTTTGCATATTATAGTTTTTCGAGGCGTAGAAGTTCGTTTGCGAGCCGTCGTAGTCTACGCCTAAGCCACCGCCAACATCGAGATACTTCATATCTGCGCCAAGTTGCGCTAACTCAACATAAATGCGGCTAGCTTCTTGAATCGCATCTTTGATGACGTTAATTGCCGAGATTTGCGAACCGATGTGAAAGTGAAGCAGTTGCAACGAATCGAGGAGATTAGCATCGCGTAACTTATCGACTGCTTGAATAATTTCAGGAATTGTTAAACCAAATTTAGCGCGATCGCCGCTTGACGTTCCCCAGCGTCCCATTCCTTGGGTACTTAACTTTGCCCGCACGCCTAAAATCGGTCGAATTCCTAACTGGCGACTGGCGTTGATCACAAGATCGACTTCTTCAATTTGCTCTAAGACAATGATCGGAGTTTGCCCTAGGCGTGTTGCTAGCATGGCAATTTCGATGTATTCGCGGTCTTTGTAGCCATTACAGACTAACAGCGCACCAGGGGTATCAAGCATTGCCAAAGCAATCATTAATTCCGGCTTAGAGCCAGCTTCCAAGCCGAACTGATGCGGTTGACCAAATCGCACGAGATCCTCGATTAAGTGCTTTTGTTGATTGCACTTGACCGGATAAACACCACGATAAACACCAGGGTAGTTATAGCGCGCGATCGCTTTGGCAAAACACGCATTTAACCGCTGAATTCGATCTTCCAAAATATCTGAAAAACGAATCAGCAATGGTAGTGATAAATTACGCTGCTTGAGCGCGTTGACTAACTCGTACAAATCTAAAGAGCCACCGCGATCGCCTTTTGGGGAAACTGTCACATGACCAGCAGCATTAATGGAAAAGTAAGGCTCGCCCCATCCATCAATTCGATATAGAGCTTCGCTGTCTTCTATTTTCCATTTTCTCTGTGGCAAAGTCTCGGTTTTAGGATTTGATAATGACTTTTTATTATTTTGCTCCGCTTTGTATCCATTATCTGCTGCCTTTTTGGCTTCAGAAGCTTGTTCCTGCTTCTGCGGTTGGAGTTCAAGAGGCGGCTGGCTCTCTAATGCTGAATTTGTGCTTAACTCAACACCCATTATGTCTTGACCTCGTATAGTTTCACCCACGAATAGCCAGTTTAACTCATCTATTTCAAAACGAATTCTGAACTAAGAGAGACTTTCTGAGATAATCTGTTTTTTGTTGTTGTATGGCGGTAGTATTCAGCTGTTAGCGTTCAAATTTAACCTATAGTTAACCTTTAGGTTGATTCTGGGACACTTTTGATTTCAAAAGCTAATATGCTAATCGCTTTGTTCATCTTTACAGGAGATAACCTTGGAACGCACGTTTTTAGCAATTAAGCCCGATGGTGTACAACGCGGACTTGTAGGCGAAATTATTAGCCGCTTTGAAGTAAAGGGGTTTACCCTCGTCGGCTTAAAATTCATGCAAGTTAGCCGCGAACTCGCCGAACAGCATTACGGCGTTCATCGGGAAAAGCCTTTTTTTGCAGGACTGGTAGAATTTATTACTTCTGGTCCTGTTGTAGCGATGGTTTGGGAAGGTGATGGTGTCATCGCTGCCGCCCGCAAAATGATTGGCGCAACGAATCCCTTAAATGCTGAACCAGGAACAATTCGCGGTGATTTTGGCGTTGATATTGGACGCAACATTATTCATGGTTCGGATGCGCCAGAAACCGCAACTCAAGAAGTCAGCCTATGGTTTAAAGACGAAGAACTTGTAAGTTGGCAATCGAGTCTAAGTTCCTGGATTCGCGAGTAATTATTCAGTAGGGGCGAGGGAAAGAGTGGTTAGTGGCTAGTGAGTAGTGATGAGTTTTGAGTAATCTAAAACACTATTCCTCCTCTGCACCTCTGCTTCCTCTGCACCTCTGCTTCTTTAACTCCCTGACCTCTGACCCCTACTATTGCCCAAAAAAGTGTCTTCACCGCTGATTTCCTTCAGATTCCCCTACTTGCACAATTTCTCGCTGACTTTCTGCTGGTTCATCTTTAGCAACCTTAGTTTCGGTTCGCTGGGAAAATCCCCACACGAAGATCGCAGCGATCGCACTAATCATCAACCATTCGGGTGGCACTAAATCTTCGTTGATGACTCTCAATAGCAATCGTAAGCCGACTAGCGCTACGGTGATGTAACCTGCGTCTTCTAGGTGAACGAATTCGTCCAACCAACGAATAAACAATCCTGCCATAAATCGCAGTGCAATAATGCCGATTGTGGCTCCTGTAATCACCAGCCACTTTTCTTGCGAAACCGCGATCGCAGTTGTCACGCTATCGAGCGAAAAGGCTAAATCGGTAAACGCAATCACAGGAATGGCTTGCCATAAGTTCGCGAAGCGCGGACCATGATGTTCGTGTTCCGGATTGTCATCGGATGTGAAATACTGAAATACCAGCCAAAGTAAATAAGCAGCGCCTAAAAGTTCAAACTGCCAAAACTTTGTTACCCAGGTGGCGGTAAGAATTAAGCTAATCCGCAAGACGTAGGCGACAACTAAACCAAAGTTGAGCGCTTGACGTTCCAACTTTTTATCTTCTAGTCCTTGGGCGATCGCTGCAAGCGCAATGGCATTGTCTGCGGAAAGTACTGATTCTAAAAAAATCAGGATAATTAAAACTAAAGTGGCTTCAATCCCGATGTTGAAGGGAGAATTAAAAACTTGGTCTATCATTAATAATTTTTCGCACCTGAACTAGCAAACCGAATAGCAACGAATACATCAATCTAAGAATCTTAACAAATCGCCATACTTTAAGGAATGAACCTTTAGACAGGAAATCCGCAGCGAGACAATTCACAGCAAATGAAGAACACGACTCATACGCTTCATTATCCTTACATTATGGGGGGTGTGCTGCGATTGGTGAGTTAAGTATTGATAACTGAAGCATAAACAGACTAAATCAAGCTGCGATCGCATAGTGCGAGTAAACAATTCTGAAGCTTAAAGAAATTCAAAACACTTTCGAGCAAATCTACGCGCAAAATGGTTTTGAGTAGCAATGCCAATTAGTTAGAAACAGTCATGTCTCTCACAATCGAATCAATTCTGCAAGAAAAACGTTTATTTCATCCTCCGGCTGAATTTTCGCAAAATGCACATATCAAAAGCCTAGAAGATTATCAGCAACTGTACGATAAAGCGTCTTCCGACCCAGAAAAATTTTGGGCAGAACTTGCCGAACAAGAGTTGCACTGGTTCCAAAAGTGGAACAAAGTACTCGATTGGCAACCGCCGTTTGCGAAGTGGTTTGTCAATGGCAAAATTAATATTTCTTACAACTGTCTCGATCGCCATCTCACCACCTGGCGTAAAAATAAAGCGGCGTTGATTTGGGAAGGTGAACCAGGAGACTCGCGTACGCTTACCTACGCGCAGTTGCATCGCGAAGTGTGTCAATTTGCCAATGTTTTAAAGCAGTTGGGCGTGCAAAAAGGCGATCGCGTCGGAATTTATATGCCGATGATCCCCGAAGCGGCGATCGCGATGTTAGCCTGCGCGCGAATCGGTGCGCCGCATACTGTCGTTTTTGGTGGTTTTAGTGCCGAAGCGTTGCGCGATCGCTTAATCGACGGACAAGCTAAAGTTGTTGTCACAGCAGATGGTGGTTATCGGAAAGATGCGGCGGTTCCGCTCAAAGAACAAGTTGATAAAGCTTTAGCGAGTGGTGATGTTACCAGCGTCGAAAATGTGTTAGTTGTGCGGCGTACTGGGCAAGAAGTACAGATGGAACCAGGGCGCGATCACTGGTGGCACGATCTGCAACAAGGTATCTCCGCCGATTGCCCCGCCGAACCGATGGACAGTGAAGATATGCTGTTTATCCTCTACACTTCGGGTAGCACAGGTAAACCTAAAGGAGTGGTACACACCACAGGTGGTTACAACTTATACACGCACATGACCACCAAATGGATTTTTGATTTGCAAGATACTGATGTCTATTGGTGTACGGCTGATGTTGGTTGGATTACCGGACACAGCTATATTGTTTACGGTCCGCTTTCCAACGGTGCGACAACGGTAATGTACGAAGGTGCGCCGCGATCGTCAAATCCTGGTTGCTTCTGGGATGTGATCGAAAAGTACGGCGTAACAGTTTTCTACACTGCACCGACAGCGATTCGGGCGTTTATTAAGATGGGCGAACACTTGCCGAAAGCCCGCAATCTATCTTCTTTGCGCTTACTCGGAACCGTCGGCGAACCGATTAACCCCGAAGCTTGGATGTGGTATTACCGCGTCATCGGCGGCGATCGCTGTCCGATTGTCGATACTTGGTGGCAAACGGAAACTGGGGGCATTATGATTACCCCGCTACCTGGTGCAATTCCCACAAAGCCAGGTTCCGCAACGCGTCCCTTCCCTGGAATTCTTGCCGATATCGTTGATTTAGAGGGCAATCCTGTAGGCGACAACGAAGGTGGTTATTTAGTCGTCCGTCATCCTTGGCCTGGGATGATGCGTACAGTCTATGGCGATCCCGATCGCTTTCGGCGTACTTACTGGGAACACATTCCGCCGCAAGATGGTAAATATGTCTATTTTGCGGGTGATGGTGCAAGGCGCGATGAAGATGGTTACTTTTGGGTAATGGGGCGTGTTGATGATGTCATTAATGTGTCAGGACATCGTTTAGGAACAATGGAAGTTGAATCGGCATTGGTGTCGCACCCCGCCGTTGCCGAGGCAGCAATTGTCAGTAAACCTGATGAGGTTAAAGGTGAAGATATCGTTGCTTTTGTAACTTTAGAAAGTACGTACCAACCGAGTGAAGCACTCAGTAAAGAACTTAAACAGCACGTTGTGAAAGAAATCGGTGCGATCGCGCGTCCTGGTGAAATTCGCTTTACCGATGCGTTGCCAAAAACTCGTTCGGGTAAAATTATGCGGCGGTTATTACGCAATCTCGCAGCTGGGCAAGAAGTTTCCGGAGATACGTCTACATTAGAAGATCGCGGTGTCCTCGATAAATTGCGCGAAGGGGCTTAGTTTTTGCGGGGCGATCGTTTTCATTGTTGGGGGCGATCGCTCTCATTCTTGGAACTTATTGAATTCCGCAATCAACGCTTGAACTATTGTGTCACGCAAGCTAATTTGTTGAATTTTATTCATTATTGCTAATCGTAGTCTACCTTTATCAAGATAATAGCGATGTCTAATTTAATCGCTATCAGTTTTTCATGTCCGTTGATAATCTCTGCAAACTGCTATCGGAAAAATATCCTGCCGTCTTTGCTAGTTGGGTATTAGGTACACCACAAACTGAAGTTAAAGTCCTCAAAACCGAATTAAGCATTGAACCAATTCGCGCGGATTACGTGACATTCTTACAGCTACAAGAACGCATTCTCCACCTCGAATTTCAAACTGTGCTTACCTCAACGCCACCGCTACCTTTGCGAATGCTTGATTATTGGGTACGGTTGTATCGGTTATATCGCCTCCCTGTTACGCAAGTAGTAGTATTATTACTTCCACTCGCACCAGACACAATACGGAAGCTGGTCCTCTGAGAACTTCGACTCTTTTAATATTAGAAGGCGAGTCGGTGGAGAATTTTTGATGATTGACCGTCTTGCTATGCTTGATACAATGCCTTCATGTTTGATAATGTTTGCAAGTTTCTCGCGGAAAATTTTGCTGCTGACTTTGCCTCTTGGCTTTTAGGAGAAGCGATCGCACTCACCGAGTTAAGCCCCAAAGAATTATCTCTCGAACCCATTCGTGCAGATGCCTTGATCCTGCTGCAATCCGATGAAGTCGTGCTGCATGTTGAATTTCAAACTAAACCAGATGCAGGAATTCCCTTTCGCATGGCTGATTACCGCTTGCGTGTGTATCGACGTTTTCCGCAAAAACGAATGCGCCAAGTCGTTATTTATTTGGCACAATCTGCATCTGAACTGGTTTACCAAACAAGCTTTATTATTGACAATCTACAGCATCAATTTACAGTAATTCGTCTTTGGGAACAGCCTACAGAAATATTTCTGCAAACTTCAGGTTTACTTCCATTTGCGACTTTAAGTAACACTAACGATAAAACCAAAGCATTACAGCAAGTAGCTACTCAAATTGAGCAAATTGCTGAGCGAAGAATACAAAGTAATATCGCAGCATCAGCAGCACTTTTAGCTGGGCTAGTATTAAAAGAAGAAGTCATTCAACGTCTACTCAGGCAGGATATCATGCGCGAGTCAGTCATTTATCAGTCAATCATCGCCGAAGGTTTAGAAAAAGGGCGCGAAGAGGGCCAGCAAGAAAAAGCGCGGCAAATTGCTATTAATATGCTGAAAGAAGGAATGCCTACTGAAGTTGTCGCCAAACTCACAGGTTTAGCAATTGAGGCGGTAGAACAGTTAGAAATTACTTAACTTTTTTTCGTTTTAAACAAGCGCTAGGACTGATACCAAATTTCTGCTTAAATGCACCTGCAAAGTGACCGAGATGTTCATAACCTACAGCATTCGCCACCTCAGCGACACTCATTTTGCCTTCAGATAAAAGCAAGCGTGCTTGTTCCATACGCAATTGGTGTAAGTAGCCAAAAACTGTCTTACCTAAAACCTGACGAAAGCCTTGTTTAAGTTGGTGATGATTGAGTCCAACTAGCTGCGCTAACTCTAACACTGAAGGTGGGTTGTCAAGACGGTGTTCTAAAATTTCTTTTGCATAGTAAATCTTTTCAAGCACTTCCTTTTTAATAGAATGACTTACTATTGCTTCTCCTTCAATGTCTTGTTGCAACCGCAAAGCAATTAACTCTAAAATTTTGCTTTCTAAGTAAATACGTTTAACCAAACCTTGAAAAGGACACTGCCAAATCTGCTGTACAGCGACTTGCATTTGTGTTGTAATTGTCCCATTACGAAGGTAGTACTCTTGATCCGGTTTCCTAAAAAGGTGCTTCATTTGCAATGGAATAGCATCATCCTCAATCCCCATGAAGCTATTGAACACTTCTGGCACTATATGCACTTTAACGGCTTTGTTAGGCTCACAAGAGAAATTCTGATGAAACAATTGTGGTATTAAACCACTACCGGATATAATGCTGTCACCAGCGTAATTCAAGCCATAGCGTTGACAATGTATACCGCCTGAGAGTTGGAAATAAAACCCCAAAGGATGCTGGAACTCTGGATAACTGACGATCGCATCGTTATGTACTTGGTAATCTTCGACTGTGAGGTAAAATCCGTTGCGTAGCTCAACGTTTAAGATATTGCCTTTACCTAAATCTTGAGGATATTCCGATAACGTTTCTGAGTAATTGTTGTCTGTATCTGTATATTCTTTTACTAAAGTAGCTTTCTCGATGAACTCCTCGAAGGCAACTGTCATGGTCATATTACTCAGTTGGGCTACTTGATGAGTGATTTACAAGAAGGTTGGGTGTTACTGACACCTAAATTTAAGTTAGACCTAATAATAATTCTTCTCAATAAAAATAGCGACTTAACTGTATCTGTATGTAGTTTAGGAGTGACGCACTTGAACGCTATTTTGTCATTCTGAGTGCAGCGTTCCCTTCTTCGTAGCTTTCCTGTAGGCTAGGAAAGAATCCCAGAGATGCTTCACAAAGCTTGCGCTTGAGTAATAGCGAAGGGTTCAGCATGACATCAACTACGTAAGTCCTATAGTGATAGAGTTGCTGTTCAGAAATATGTATGAGTGAGATGTTCAGGGTTAGCAAAAATCGCGATCGCCCAAAGCAGATAGGTTACTAAATACCTAGTAATCTAAATTCTACAGAATTCTTAAAACCTAAATCTTTTAGTACAGGAGTATAATAAATTAACAGATTTTTTCAGTTGTCAAACCTAATCTGAAGAATCGATAAGTCATCATCAAAACTCTCTTTATAATTGATTTGATTTAGCTGAGCTAAAATGGTGTCTAGATCGCAGTTACCTACGATATGATCCGTTTTGAGTAGCTCAATAAAAGAATCAAGTTCCCAAATTGAACCATCGGCTAAATGCAGTTCATAAACTCCATCGCTAAATATATAAAGCGTACTCGATTCAGGAATTTGAAAAAATTTGTCTGTGTAATTAGTGTCAGGAAACATACCGATTGGAATGCTTGGAGTTTCTAGTTTTGTCACATGGAGCGTAGGTTTTTCTGATAACAAAACAGCAGGTGGGTGTCCGGCATTAGAGTAGATTAATTGACGATTGACTCGATTATAAACTCCATACCAAATTGTGAAATACTTCGAGTTTTGAGAAGTCATTTGAAACGTACTATTTAAAGCTCTGAGTACGTCAGTTGGTTGGTAGTAATTAATACCATCGAGTGCGCGGGAACGTAGCATATTGAGGACTGAAATTGAAGGAAGCGTAGCTCCTAATCCATGTCCTGCCGTATCAAGTAAATAAATAGCCAAATAGTCAGGATCTAGCCAGTAATAATCAAAACAATCTCCACCTAGCCGCAATGAAGGAATAAACCGAGAATTAATTTCGAGTGGTTCTTTTAGCTGTGGTGGAAGTAGCGATCGCACATAGTCAGCAGCTTCGGATAATTCTGCTTCGAGTAATTGCTTTTGTTTTTGTAAATCCCGACTCATTTGATGCAAGCGCAATCCAGCACGTACCCGCGCTGTTAGTTCGTTTTGTTCGATTGGCTTAGTAATAAAATCGTCTCCACCTGCATCGAATGCTTGAACGCAGTCAGATACCGAGCCTAAACTTGTGAGAAAAATGAAAAATACTGTCGATAATCTTGGTTCAGCTTTAATTCGGCGACAAACTTCCAACCCACTCATCGATTGCATTGTCCACTCACAAATGACTAACCCAGGATACAACTGGCGCGCCAGCCTAATTCCTTCTTCACCGTTATGAGTTACAACAACTTGATAACCTTGGCTTTTTAGTACCCTAGAGAGCATAGTTTGCACTGTAGGGTCATCATCGATTACTAAGATTAGAGACATGAGAAAAAGGATTGAGCCACAAAACAATAGCGCGCTTGAGTTGGTTTAAATCTCGATAGATCTCTTGCTTAAACCACTGTCCCATCGCGTCAAACGGTGTAAAATTCGTTCCAGTTTGCCAACTAACATCTTGTCCTAATGGTGTTGTATGGCTTCCTGGTAGTGTTTGTAACGTAACCATTTCCGGAAAACGCTGTTGTAACAGTTGATGCAGTGCCGTGGATTGGTCAATTGTGTCATTAGTAAAGCGAATCAGCAAATTGCGACGGACACGATAGCGATCGCGGACTAAGTTTGTTGTTTCCACTGGAGAAGGTGTAAACTCGACCGCAAAAGTAGGCGTGAATTGTTGTACTAAAGGAATCGCGTCGCGTGCTGCGTAGTTGTTATAAGAAATGAGAATATTTCCTGCACGTTCGACATCAAAAAGACTACCAATAAGTAAGTGTAGTTTACAGCCCATACTGTGTCCTAACCCGTAGGTCGGTAGATAGCGCCGACGTAATAGCGCGCGATCGTGTAATTCGGCGATCGCGTTATCAAAACTATTTAAAACCGTTTGCGCGATCGCTGCATGATCTAATGTATTCACAAACGGTGTCGCAACGACAGCATACTCTTTTCCCAATTGTTCTAACAACCAACGGTACGTTAATTGAGGTGCGGTTGCAACAAAAGCGCCTCCTAAAAAATGCACAATTCCCACAGGATGTCGGGGAACTAAAACCCAGTTACCAGCAATTTCCTTCCATTCCATGCAATCAAATTCAGAGGTCAAAGGTCAGAGATCGGGTATCATTGCCTATCATTAATGCCTGCTGCAATGAATCGCCCTCCCTATCTATTGTGGCAACTTACGATGAGGTATGCGCGATCGCATTGAGTTAGACTTCCTGAAAAATACCCTGAAACTACATACAGTTGGTAATCAGTAACATATTTGCTTCCATTACCCATTACCTAGCACAGACATCACCACGTTCAAAAAGACGCGATTAAACGCCGGCTCATTTTCGCTCTGGATGCGCTTCTACAGGTGAAGCAGCCCCCATTTCATTGATAGTGGCGATCATTTGATAGAGACGCCCTAAATCTCGCTGATTGAAATACAACACGAGGCGGGGTAGTTCAGAGGTTTCGTCTTGCGCTTCTTGGGGTAACGTTTGACTTTTTTCGATGCGTCCCTTAACGAGAATATCGTTAAAGTTCGTATTCAACGTCTCGACATCTGCATCCGAGATATCTGTTTTCATCCGAATGACGAGTTTGTCACCTACGTAGCGGCTAGAGTGATAAACCTGGTAAAACCGCGTGATCGCATTGCAAGCCACTTCCAGATTGTCTGTAATTGTGTAAAGGCTATCGTCTTCAGGACTAATTAATCCTTGTTGGCGGAGGTGCTTATCGATATACTCACTCCAAGCCCGCCAATAGTCGCCTCCTGGGCGATCAATCAAAACGACAGGTACAGGACCAAACTTACCTGTTTGACTGAGCGTCATGCACTCAAAAGCTTCGTCTTGCGTGCCAAATCCGCCAGGGAATAGCGCGATCGCATCACTTTCACGCAGTAGAAACAGTTTGCGAGTGAAAAAGTACTTAAAGTGAATCAGTTTAGCATCGCCTTCAACGACAGGATTTGCTTCTTGTTCAAACGGTAGTTGAATGTTTAACCCAAACGAGTTTTCTCGCCCAGCGCCTTCATTTCCTGCTTGCATAATTCCACCGCCGCCCCCCGTCATCACCATGAAGCCTAACTGCGTCACACATCGCGCAAAATCAAACGCCATACTATATTCTGGTGCTTCTGGTGACGTCCGCGCTGAGCCAAAAATCGTTACTTTGCGTACGTGTCGGTACGGGTAAAAAATGTTAAAGCCTTGCTCCATGTCAGCTAATGACGCTGACAATATTTTCCAGTCAAGGCGTTCGATGTCGCTATTGGCTAACTTGACGATCGTGGCAAGCGCGTACTGAATCAGTTGCCGGTGTTTGTGATGCGGCAGCTTTTCGATTAAGTCAGTCAGGTCTGATTCAAGAGACTCTAATGATGGAAAATGGGAAGATGAGGTCATGAGTGCTTCCGCACAAGTGGCACTCTATTTTATCGATATTTTGGGGGTTATTTGTCAAGTCGTAGATTAATAATTTTTTAATATTGCTGTTTGGTGTTTTGTAGCCGATGCTTTTTAGTGCTTTTTTGCGATCGCCCAACTTAATCTACGGACTCATATTATTTTATTCGCTCAAATAAAGCTCAATAATACTTCTAAGCATGGTATTTGAGCGAAATATTATTAACTTTACCTTAGCAGTCCAACTCAAATGCAGCACTGCTAAACGACAAAGTTATTCACCTAAGAGCAATTTCACAAATACTTTTCCAACGTGTTAGACAAAGTACTCTTAGGAACTGCACCAACAACCATATCAACTCGTTGCCCACCCTTAAAAATCATTAATGTCGGGATACTGCGAATACCGTATTGACTAGCAACGTTGGGGTTCTCGTCTGTGTTAAGTTTTACAACTTTCACCTGACCGTCGTATTGCTGCGCAATTTCATCCACAACAGGAGCTACCATCCGGCACGGACCACACCAAGGTGCCCAGAAGTCCACTAGAACTGGAACTTCGCTTTCGAGTACTTCCTGTTTAAACGTCGAGTCTGTAACTTGTGCGGCTACTGACATGCCTAGAAATCCTTAAGCTATATCTCTTACTTTGCTGAAATTCTACCATAGCCGCACGCCGCGTTCTGCTTTCTCAACTGTCTATATTTAGATAGATCTTAGGTTCTTATACCCATAGAGATAGGCTGTAGAGGAAGCAGGGGAGACGAGGAGATGGGGGGACGGGGAGAAAAATAACACTAACTACTACTCACTCGCCCCTAGTTCCTCGCTCCTAGCCCCTCTAATAAGGAACCGCCCGAACAGAAGTCCGAGCGGAGTGTGGTGTGAGGAGTGAACGGAAACATGCGTCTCCGCTTTTTCTATTGTAGGCGACAGGTTAGCTTTTTTCAGAATTTACTTAACAATTCCTGCAAACTTCATTGGGAGTTTTACCCAAGTAGATTTACTTGCCCATGCCTAACTGTTGTGCTTTTTGATAAACCTTACCTTCGGTTAACAACGAAGGCGCGATCACAACTTCGACTTGCTGCATTTCTTTAAGATCCTTGGCTCCCAACGTACCCATGCTGGTTTTTAAAGCGCCTAAAAAATTATGCGTCCCGTCATCAAGTTGTGCAGGTCCACGCAGAATTTGTTCTAACGTACCCGTCGTCCCAACTCGAATGCGAGTGCCACGAGGTAATACAGGGCTAGGTGTTGCCATACCCCAGTGGAAACCGCGTCCTGGGGCTTCAGCCGCGCGCGCGAAGGGAGAGCCAATCATCACGCCATCAGCACCGCAGGCAATACACTTACAGATGTCACCACCAGTAATCAAACCACCATCAGCAATCACCGGAACATAATTACCCGTTTCCTGATGATAATCATCACGCGCAGCCGCACAGTCAGCGATCGCTGTTGCTTGCGGTATACCCACACCCAAGACACCCCGTGAGGTACACGCAGCGCCGGGACCAATTCCCACCAGCACAGCCGCTGCACCAGCTTTCATTAGGTTTAGCGTTACTTCATACGTCACGCAATTTCCCAATACTACCGGCATGGGCATCTCGCGGCAGAATTCAGCTAAATCCAAGTTTGCCATCGATTCAGGTGATAAATGCGCTGTAGAAACTACCGTTGCCTGTACAAAAAATAAATCAGCACCTGCACTCGCGACAATCGAGCCGTACTTACTTGCACCCGCTGGGGTAGCACTGACTGCGGCAATGCCACCTTGTTGTTTAATTTCTTGGATGCGTTGTGTAATGAGTTCGGGCTTGACAGGTTCGGCATAAAGTTCTTGCATCAGCGGTACAAATTCTTGCGGACCTACCGAAGCAATTCTTTCTAGAATAGGATTTGGGTCAGCATAACGCGTTTGAATTCCTTCTAAATTCAAAACACCCAATGCGCCCAATTGTGACAAAAGCACAGCCATGCGGACATCGACAACACCATCCATGGCGCTGGCAATAATCGGAATTTCCCGCTTGATACTGCCAATTTGCCAATGTGTATCTGCTAAACTTGGGTCTAGCGTGCGCTGTCCAGGAACGAGCGCAATTTCATCAATTCCATAGGCTCGGCGAGCCATTTTCCCACGCCCAATCTGAATATCCACGCCTGTTTACTTCTTAAGTTCCAATACTGTTTTCGCTAGCGTACCAAATTGCAGAACAATTATTTTGCTTCTAGAGACGCCAAGTAATCATTGCTGCAAAAGAATTTGTGCGAATTCGCTACAATAAAAATAGCTGTTTGCTTAATCATAACAAGCTATTCACCCACTTATTGCACCTGCATAACGGTTAAGCTTTGATTCAATCAGAGACTCTAGAATTACTGGAATGGTCGCGCCTGTGTCAACACTTGTCCACTTTTGCGGCAACAAAATTAGGGGCAACCGCAGCGCGTAATTTGCAAATTCCGCAATCGCAAAAACAAAGTGAAGCACTTCTTGCCCAAACGCAGGAAGCATATCAACTAGAAAATAGCCTTACGGGCGGTTTGTCGTTTGATGGTATTCAAGATATTGGCGATGCGCTAACGCGCGTACAACGCCAAGGCATTTTAACGGGCGAAGAACTTTTAGCGATCGCAACGACGCTTGCAGGAACTCGCCAACTGCGTCGCGCAATTGACAATCAGCCAGATGTACCCGTCCTCAGCGCGTTAGTAGAAGACATTCGTACTTATCCCGAAATCGAGCAGGAAATTCATCGTTGTATCGATGAACGCGGACAAGTTAGCGATCGCGCCAGCACAACACTATCAAATATTCGCAGTTCGCTGCGGCAAATTCGCAGTCAAATCACGCAAAAACTGCAAAACATTCTGCAACGGCAAGCGAATGCAGTACAAGAGCAACTGATTACTAAACGCGGCGATCGCTTTGTGATTCCCGTCAAAGCACCCCAAAAAGATGCGATTCCAGGAATTGTGCATGACACTTCTACAAGTGGCGCAACACTTTACGTTGAACCGAATTCAGTCGTTCCTTTAGGTAATCAATTACGACAATTAACCGTCAAAGAGCAAGCTGAAGAAACCGCAATTCGCCGACAGTTATCTGAGCAAATCGCGGCGGTTACACCTGATTTAGAACATTTATTAAGTGTTGCAACAATTCTTGACTTGGCGTGCGCCCGCGCGCGATATAGCTACTGGTTAAAAGCAAATCCACCACGATTCATTCAACGCGGTGAAGGCGAAACAATCACCTTACGGCAACTGCACCATCCGTTGTTAGTATGGCAGTTTGCTCACGAACAAGGCACGGCAGTCGTTCCAGTTGATTTAGTCATTAAACCACAAATTCGGGTAGTGACGATTACAGGACCAAATACGGGAGGTAAAACAGTCACGCTCAAAACCCTCGGCTTAGCAGCTTTGATGGCAAAGGTGGGTTTATTTGTCCCAGCGCGCGAACCTGTGGAAATTCCGTGGTTTGACCAGGTATTAGCCGATATTGGCGACGAACAGTCACTTCAACAGAGCTTATCGACATTCTCCGGTCACATTCGCCGCATCAGTCGAATTATCGATGCCCTATCAAACACTCAAGCACTAACTCCTCACTCCTCGCTCGTGTTACTCGACGAAGTAGGTGCAGGAACTGACCCCGCAGAAGGCAGTGCTTTGGCGATCGCGCTTTTACAATACTTAGCAGACCACACGCAATTAAGTATTGCCACAACTCACTTTGGCGAACTAAAAGCTTTGAAATATCAAGACGAACGCTTTGAGAATGCTTCTGTCGAGTTCGATGAAGAAAGCCTTTCGCCAACCTATCGCCTGTTGTGGGGAATTCCAGGACGTTCTAACGCCTTGACAATTGCCCGCCGCCTAGGGCTAAACGCTGAAGTTGTCGAGCAAGCTAAAACTAAAATAGGCGGTGCAACCGAAGACGTCAACCAGGTAATCGCCGGATTAGAAGCACAACGGCGGCTCCAAGAAACCAAAGCAGCTGAAGCAGAACAATTACTGCAACAAGTACAGCGGCTCTATACCGAAGTATCGCAAAAAGCCGCACAACTGCAAGAGCGCGAAGCACACCTACGACAACAGCAAGAGCAATCGATTCAACAAGCGCTTGTGCAAGCCAAAAGTGAAATCGCGCAAGTGATTCGTCGTCTCCAGCAAGGTTCAACGACAGCCCAAGACGCGCAACAAGCAACAAATGCGCTGACTCAAATTGCCAAAAATCATCTTCCGCCACCACCCAAACCCAAACCAGGATTTAAACCTCAAGTAGGCGATCGCATTCGCATACCGCGTCTTGAGCAAACGGCTGAAGTCATTAGCGCACCCGACGAAGACGGCGAATTAAGTGTTCGCTTCGGAATCATGAAAATGAATGTCAAGCTCGAAGATATAGAATCGCTCGACGGACAAAAAGCCGAACCAGTCACAACTAAGAAGCAAGTTAAAGAAACACCGCGCAATAGTCCTAAGCAAGATGCACCGACTACACCGCAATCCGCCCTCGCAATCCGCACCTCACAAAACACTATCGATCTGCGTGGAAGTCGAGTCGCTGATGCTGAGATTGTCTTAGAACGCGCGATCGCTCAAGCCCAGGGACGATTATGGATTATTCACGGTCATGGAACTGGCAAGCTAAGGCAGGGAGTACACACTTTCTTGCAACAAAATCCCCGCGTTAACCGCTTTGAGCCAGCAGCCCCAGAAGATGGCGGAACAGGTGTCACCGTTGCTTATATCGAATAAGTAATAGGGGGCGAGGGAAAGAGTAACTAGTGATGAGTCGCTAGTGGTTAGTGGTCGTAACAGAGAAGTTTATTTGTAGTATTTCTTCCCCTGCTTTTTTTACAAGAGCGATTTTACATTTGAACCAAACAGGATAAGCTGGTAGCTAATTAGAAATCAACGTCGATTTAGACAAGTTTGGTTTCAAAATGGGTAACAACAAAAGCCCATTCTCGTATTACCTCCTATGCTTAAGGTTATGCACTCCAGCGCGCAATCGCCGACACCAACTCCACGATGGGAAGAGCTTACTAACATTCAGCCCAACCCAGCCCAATTAGATAACATCAAGGCTCAGCTGGACTTGGTATTGTTGGCGCTTGAAGCTTTGGCGGGGATTGGCTCAGAGGCAATGCTCCAAGCTGCGGCTCAACTTAATCTAGAGTCCAAAATCCCAGACCGCGTGGCACTATGGCGACTGCGCCAATCAAATCCACTCCGTAAAGGCGAAGGAGGAAGAAAAAAGCTCGATGTAGAAGAAGCGCGATCGCTTGTTTTAATCAGCTGCTACCTCGCAAAACAACACCAAGAACGAATTCGCCGCGCGGTTGCTTTGCTTGAACAAGTCACCCAAAACAACGAAGCTCCTCATAAAGCCGCTCTTTTAGGAGATTATCTAGATGCTTTCAGTAACACCTACCAAGAACGCATGGAGGAAGATGAAAACGTCTCCACCGATGTCCTAACTCAGTTGGCGCTCAAACTCTTGATTGACTTGTTATTTTATAGTGCGCCTGGCGGTCATCGTCGCCTTTGGTTAGCACTGCTAGACCGCTCAAAATAGTTAAGGAACCAGGGCGAAAGCAAGTGACTGGTGACTAATGAGTAGTGGCTAGTGATAAGTAGGAGTGTGGTAGCGTAGGCGAATAGGAGAGAGAGAACACAACTACCCATCTACCCGCCTACCTTCTACCCTTTTGCTCCCCCTGACCCCTGACCCCTGACCTCTGACCTCTGCTAAATTCTCACCTATGACTTTGTCAAATTCACAGGTTCTCCGTAGGTATACGCCCCCCACATGTACGTTGGAAATTATCGCTCCTCAATCACCCTTGTCGCGTTGGGCTGGGCGGACAGTCGCCACGCAGTTACGCTTTCATTTGCATTTTGACGATCCGCGATCGCCCGAACAACGAGTTCAGATTACAGGCGATCGCGAACGACTTGAAGCCCTACACCAAGCTGTCGCAGTGTATGTGCAAGAGTTATTAAGTCAATCGCCAGCCCAATTTACTGCACAGTTGGCGTCGCAAACGACTGCGACTGAGGCAACGACTTCGGTTGCTCATTCCCAAATTGTGATTTCACCTGCCAATTCCTCTGATTCACCTCCTGCACGGGCGGGACAAATCTTTCTGAAACCTGGTACAGGGTTATCACATACACTCTTTTTGGGACCTCTAGCAACGCCCACAACCGGACCTGTCGTGCAGTTGAGCGTACTGCAACTGTTTGATTTGGCAACGGCTTTAGATGAATTTGAAGCTGATATTGTTGCCTTACCCAGCCTCAACCAGCGTCGAGTCAGTACGACTCCTCCCGCCTGGGCGACAATCGCCGCCGGATTAACACTTGCTGTCGGTATATTTGCTGTCTTGCAACAACTTAATCGCCCTGTTCAACAGCAAACCGCAACGAATAATCAAATTGCTGAAGATCCACAGCAGCTTGCGGCGCAGCCTTCACCACTACCACCTTTATCATCGTTAGACACACTACCACCTCCACCACCTGCGGGTTCTCCTGTCCCCGTGCCTAACGCCCCCTTGCCCGCAATTCCTGTCCCAAACGCTAGCCCACCGACTGAATCAACCGCGGCCGCACCGTCGTCTACTCTTCCTGGGAGGACGACACCAACGCCACAAACAACGGTCATTAATCCAGGGTCGCCGAATCAAACCGTTACAGGTTCGGCGGGAAATACTGCGCCACAGCAACCAGGTACAGGAAATTCTGCGCCCACAATCGCGATACCGAGTCCTTTAGCGCAACTTAACGCTCCTAATCCTGGATCGCAAGCCGCAATTCAAACCCAGCGAACCGCACCACCAGCGGCACCACAGCGACAGGCGGCAAACACGACTGCGGCAGTGCGATCGCCGAATATCCCTCCTCCTCCTGCCCCAAGTCAACCTACATCGCTAGATAATATTAGTCAGGTAGCCGAGGCTCGACAATTCTTTCAGCGTCGCTGGGAACCAACAGCCGCAGTTAAGCAGACCTTAGAATACAGTTTGCTCTTGGATGTTGATGGCACAATTCAACGTATTGAACCGCTAAATCAAGCTGCTAGAGACCAAATTGACCGTACTGGAATGCCTTTGATTGGCGAGCCGTTTGTATCCCCCATTACTGACGGCAAAGTTGCTAGAATTCGAGTTGTTTTAACACCTGATGGCAAAGTGCAAACCTTTTTGGAAGATCGCGAAGCGCCACAAGTGTCGCGCGATCCGCGTGAGGCTGCTGAGTAACCAAAAAAAGGCTGTTGTTACAGCCTTTTCAACAAAAAATTATATAAATTCAAAGTTAATAGCGAGCCTTTTTCTGGGCTTGGCGCTTCTTACGCCGCCGATGAGCAGCGATAACAGCTTCTTCTACAGGGTATCCGACAATCGGAATAACCTGATACTGTCGCTCTTCTTCGAGCTTTTTCAGTTCGGTGTAGTCAACCCAGTGAATGCAATCAACCGGACACGTGTCAATTGCTTCTTGAATCAACTCTTCTGAGTCGCCGTCTTGACGGACGACGCGCGAACGACCGTAATCTGGTTCGATGTAGAAGGTGTTACGGGCGACATGAGCGCAGTGCTTGCAACCGATGCAGGTGATTTCGTCAACATAAACACCTTTTTGCCGCAGTTCACCGCCTAACTCAGGTTCTAACCCCGAACGTTCAGGTGCATCGCGAAAAATTCCACCTAGTTCGGGTTCAAGGTGCGATCGCATTGCTCCAGATTGTGTCTGCTTTGGCGGCATAAAATCAGACATCACGCACTCCAGCGCTGTACTAATAGTCGAATTGAACCGTCTTCGTTTTGTTGCTGTTCTGCTACTTGAAACCCTAAGCGCGAAGTTTCGCTTAAAACTGTATGATAAGCGTAACGCTGCGTTATTTTCTTAAGAAAACCTTCAACGGACAAATTTTGCTGCCAATATTGCAAATCAGCAACGAGTTCGTATTCTTTGCCATTCCAACTAAAGCCGAGATCATAACCATTCTCCTGCTCGATGGTAATTTCGGCATTACGAGTTTGACCGCGATAGCCTCGAACTGCTCTAGAACCAGATTTCCAACTGATGCCTAAATCAGTGAGCGCAGCTTGTAACGATGAAAGATTACGGATTTGTGTTTTGATTTGGCTAAAGTGTGACATTGTAGTAGTTGTGAATTAAATCAAACTGGACTAGTTAGTAAAGTTACCACTCGCTAAAACTAGCTTGGGTTGTTGCAACTGTAGATTGGTGTTGTACTGCATTATAAAATTCTGAGCTTGGCTGGTGACTGACGACTTGCCCCAGTTCTGCTTCGATTGCCGCTGTGACTTCGGTACAAGTTGCTCCGACTATACCGGAAACTTTTTCCTGTACGCGACCATCGGGATAAATCACAAACTCTAGCGTTTCCATACTTCTAGCTAATCACCATAGCTTTATTTATAATTTGCAGCGACACTGTATCGGCTGCTCGTTGCTATTTGTAAGCGTTTATGCCTACTATGCCCTCTCCTCACTATCACTATTGCTAAATAATGTTTCATCTATCGAATTATAGAGAATAAAAAATTAACAAAATTTAGCAATAGATGAAGCCTTACATCAATTATTGTCAGTTTCGCTTAACTCACCGCAGCAGTCAAGTAAGAATTAAGTAGCGAATGACTCGCGAACAGCGGGTAAAAAGAATAAATTGAGTCGTATTCTCTGATTTTTCTTGATTATTAACAGCTTTTCTGGGTAAAGAAGTTGATTTTTTTTATGAGCAGCATTGAAGAAATTTATCATTCTCCGATTTGGCAACCATTCACCCAAATGAAAACCGCGCCGATACCTTTGAAAGTCGTCAAGGGACAAGGAGTGATGCTCGAACTCGAAGATAAACGCCAAATTATGGATTGTATTTCCAGTTGGTGGGTGACGATTCACGGACACGGACATCCTATACTCGCTGAGGCGCTTTACAAACAAGCCCAAGCCTTAGAACACGTCATTTTTACAGGTTTTACGCACGAACCAGCCGAACAGCTAGCGAGGAAATTACTTCAGCATCTCCCAAAATCGCTCACGCGAGTATTTTTTTCGGATAATGGCTCAACAGCGATGGAAGTCGCGCTAAAAATGGCTTATCAATATTGGTTTAATCAAGGAGAAAGCGATCGCACGACGTTTATTAGCTTTGAAGGTGGATATCACGGCGATACGATAGGCGCAATGTCGATCGCAGGTAATTCGCCCTGGGAACAGCCTTTTCACCGCTTGATGTTCTCGACGGAGCTTGTGCCTTTTCCTGCTACGTTTGATAATGATGCTGATGTCGAAGTGCGTGAAGCACAGACTCTGGAAATACTCACGCGGCTTCTCAAGCAAAATCCTACGCGATATGCAGGTCTTTTTATCGAGCCACTTGTACAAGGTGCAGGGGGAATGCGAGTATGTCGTCCACAATTTCTACAAGCTTTAGGAAACTTGGCGCACTCGTTTGGCGTACTTGTCATTTACGATGAGGTGATGACAGGCTTCGGGCGCACTGGTGAATTATTTGCTTGCTTAAAAGCAGAAACCGCACCGGATATTATTTGTTTATCAAAAGGTTTATCAGGCGGCTGCTTACCTTTAGCTGTCACCGTTGCAACAGAAGATGTTTATCGTGCGTTTTACAGTGATGATGTCAGTAAAACATTTTTTCACGGTCATTCATACACAGGAAATCCCTTAGCTTGTGCTACAGGCGTTGCGTCTTTAGAGTTGCTAGAACAAAATCCTAACTTTCGCAATTTGGAACACCAGCATCGCCGCTATCTAGAAAAATACTTGCAGGATCATCCCAAAATCGATAAAGTGCGCACATGCGGGACGATTGCCGCGATGGATATCGTCACAGATAGTCAGAGTGGATATTTTAATGCGATCGCACCAATCCTCAAACAAAGGTTTCTAGCGGAAGGATTTCTCTTACGTCCTCTGGGGAATACGCTTTACTTGATGCCACCTTACTGCATTACCTCAGAGCAACTCAAATCAATTTATCAAGCGATCCGCCGCGTACTTGATACTATCATATAGCAATGGTCAATCAGAATTATGGCTTCAGTGATGAGCAAAGCATTGCCCCTGTTTTCACCATAATTTCTGACCTCTGACCCCCGACCTCTGACCTCTTCTTATGTTGAAATCTTCTGCACTTAACTGGAACGAACTTGCCGATCGCGCTTTGGCTGGAGAACTATTGACGCGGGAAGCCGCCCGTGCGGTACTCAATGCGCCTGATTGTGTACTGCTTGAGCAACTTGCTGCTGCCTATCGCGTGCGCTACCATTATTGGGAAAATCGCGTCCGGTTGCATTTTCTCCTTAACGCTCAAAGTGGTCTTTGTCCAGAAGATTGTCACTATTGTTCGCAATCGAAGATTTCTACTGCTGAAATTGAGAAGTACCCACTCTTAGCTAAAGAAAAAATTTTAGACGCTGCTGCGCAAGCAAAGAAATTGCAAGCTGGAACTTTTTGTATGGTCATTTCGGGGCGTTCTCCCAGCGAACGAGTATTTACGCAGGTTCTGGACGCTGTACAAGCGGTTAAAGCCAACTATGATTTAAAAATTTGTGCGTGTCTTGGGTTGTTGAGTCAAGAGCAAACGCAGCGTTTGGCAGAAGTCGGGGTAGATCGCGTTAATCACAATTTAAATACTTCGGATGATTACCACTCGCAAATTTGTACGACGCATACGTTTAGCGATCGCATCGCGACAGTAGAAAATGTCAAAGCCGCAGGAATCACAACTTGTTCGGGCGGAATTATTGGGATGGGCGAGTCGGATGATGATGTTATCGACTTAGCATTTTCGCTACGGGAATTAAACGTTACAAGTGTTCCCCTAAATTTCTTGATTCCAATTTCAGGAACGCCGTTTGAGAAGATTCAAGAATTGAACCCGCGTCGTTGTCTGCGAGTGTTATGTTTATTTCGCTTTGTCCTTCCCGCACAGGAAATTAGAATCGCTGGCGGTAGAGAAGTTCATTTGCGATCGCTGCAACCTTTAGGACTTTATCCAGCAAACTCAATCTTTATTGGTGATTATTTAACAACTCCTGGACAAGCAACGCACAGCGATTTGGAAATGATTCGCGATGCTGGGTTTGCGATTGAATCTCCTGACGGTTCTCCGATAGAAGTTGGCTCACGCGCTACAGTCGTTTCATCGCCGTAGCACGAGATGTACCTATTGTACAGACCAATCGCTTTTTAGCTGCTCTAAGCGGTTTTCCAATTGATCTGTTAACTGCTCAACTAGACTAGCATGGCTGAGGGAAGGACAAGCAACTTGAGTAATACGCAGTAACTGAGTTGCCCATAATGAGCGTTGAGATACCATTTGACATAACGCCAGCCATGGTTCCTGTTGCCAGCAATTCTTCCAATGTGCGATCGCACTGCGGCGACGCGGAAAGCGAGGATAGGCACTCACTAAAGGCGGGATATAGTAAGGATGATACTCTAGCGCTAATGAAGAGCACCAATCATGCCACTTAAACGTAAGGATGCGAGGACTCGTCAGCACCGGAATCCACGGCACGCGCAAGGCATCAGCAACAATGGCACCGTGCATTGCTTCGGCTAAGAGAACCTCGGTTTGGCTAATTGATGTCAAGACTTTCTTTACTGACCACCGTGGGTCAATATAACCTAAGCCCACTTGAGTGCAGATATCTTGTAACACAGTACCAGCATAAGTCGCATGATGCACGTGTGGCATAAAAGCGAAGCGGCTTGTTTTTTGACTCGTTGGCTGGAACAGACGTCGAACTAATAAAGCAGCATCCGTAATTGCTAACTCTTCTGCAAGACCGAGTTTTTGCGCAGATAACCTGCCACGAAGGCAATAAATTTGCCATGGATGAGCAACCGCAGTTAATGGATTGCCGTAACCTGCACCAGTACCAAAGATGACAAGCCGTTGAGCCTGTGGTACGCGTTGTGGAAGTAAATGATTCAACAACGTGCCGATACCAATAAAGGCAATGGTTGGATCTTCGTCAAAAAACCCTGGCAGTAGCTGGGACCACAGCCACGAATTGAGGTCGTCGCCAAAATTGCTGTTGCCATCGCGTCGTTGATAATAATATAATCTCATTTGTGTCGAGTCGCTAAGATTGCGTTTGAAATGTGGCGCGTTCTAGTTTGAAATTGAAGCTTTTTACTCGGCTGAAAAGTTGTTGCCTATTGCGTTGACAGCGACGTTGCCAAGCAGGAATCGCGACATTAAGCAGAAACTGACACCAGTTCTCAGTAATTTGTTCGGGCAGAAACTGCAATGCCGACAGCGCACCGTTGCAGACTAACCTCTGGCGCGCTGCGGCAGATGACTTTAGTCTGATGAGGGTAGCGAGCAACTCACTATAGGAAGACACTTCTAAGTAATTCATATTTGCTTGCCCGATCGCGCGATACGCCGATTCTGCTCCAAGCAGCGCGGGGACTCCAGCAAGCCAAGCATTGTAGAGTTTCGTAGCGGGCTTGTAGAGATAGGTTTGCTCAGAGTGAAAACTGCGGATAGCAACGATGGCATCAATGTTGCTGTAGTCATTCCAGCGACAGTCAAGCTGGCAGAAATCGTGCCAGGAGTTGTGATTGATAATTGGTTGCCAGCGTAAACCCAAGGCGGCTAATTGGTATTGCCACGCGGGTGCTTTGAGTTCAGGAGCTAAACTGCACGCATGACCGAAATAAGCAATTGTCTCGAAGCGATCGCCGCGTTCTGGATTGCGAGGAATTAACCCAGGTTGCGACCAGTGGGGTAGATAGTAGCTATGTGGACTTCGGGAATCAGTGGGATTTTGAACCACATGAAGGTGAGCGACAGTGCAAGGTTGTTTGTCAGCTTGAAGACAAATCAGCAATAATCTAGATTGCGGCTTGAGAGGACGAAATTGCAACGCTTGGCGATGAAATAGCACAATTCCTTCCTTCGGCGGCGAACTGACCAACTGACAGGGAAAACCAACCGCTTGCAGTCGAAAATAAGTTTGGAGCGTCCAGGTATAAATACCCAACCCATATCCTGCCCAATTTTCTGCTGCGGTTGCGGGCAGAGTGTGAGGAAAGTAGGGTTGGGGTAGGTAGAAATAAATAGGTGGAAGTGTCATATAGTAGGGGTCAGGGTTCAGAGGGGCAAGGCAATGCTGCCCGTAGGGGTCAGGGTTCAGAGGGGCAGTAGAAAGTTGCGTGCGCAGGTTTCCGAGCCAGTTTGCCCTTGGGGATTCCCCCCGTTGTAGGAACTGGTGTTCTGTTGAGCAAACTTTACAAGACAATGGTTATGAGCTTCCATAACGTCTTAATCATGTTGACTATTGCTATAACGTCTCGAAATTAGACAAGCGTAAAGTCCGTCGCGGTTAAGTTGCTCGCTGCCACACCCGTTAGCAGTGCAAGTTGCTCGCTGCCCAAGCGAATCAGGGCATTATTAGCACCACTAGCGCTAATCGTCAATTGCTCGAAACTCAAACCGCCTGCCAACCCAATCAAGTCAATACCATCTTCAAAGTCACGGATAGTGTCGCGCCCTTCGCCCGCCGCCAAGACAAACGTATCGCTACCTTGACCACCAGAGAAGTCATCGCCAATCAGCGTGTCATTACCCAAGCCACCGCGCAACAAATCATCGCCATCATCGCCGTAGAGCGTATCATTGCCTTGTTCGCCAAACAGTTGGTCATCACCGCCTTTACCACCGAGTTGGTCATTCCCCAG
This sequence comes from Gloeocapsa sp. PCC 7428, assembly GCF_000317555.1. Classification (GTDB taxonomy): domain Bacteria; phylum Cyanobacteriota; class Cyanobacteriia; order Cyanobacteriales; family Chroococcidiopsidaceae; genus Chroogloeocystis. The sequence continues at coordinate 398,039 of NC_019745.1, read as the reverse complement.
TCCGCCAAACAGCGTGTCGTTGCCACCGACGCTGCCTTGAGGCGAGCGGTTATTCAAGTCGCCGCGTAGCACGTCATTGCCTGCACCACCGAGAAGCGTGTCGTCTCCTAACCCTCCCGCCACGGTGTCGTTGCCATCGAGTCCTGAGAGGCAGTCGCGCGTGTTGCTACCGAGGAGAACGTCGTTACCAGCAGTGCCAAACAACGAGCGAAAGCCAAACACGATGTAGCTCTCTCCCGCCCTAGAGTTGCTGTTGGGGTCAGCACCAGGAGCACCAATAATTAGATCGTCAAGTCCATCGCCATCAACATCGCCAGCAGCACTGACGGAAATGCCTGATCTATCATCTTCATCAATACCATTGAGGACAAAGCCATTGCTACCGTCAAGGTTGGCTAAATCAATGCTGGCAGGGAATCCACTGCTTGAGCCAAATACGACATAGCTCTCTCCGGCAGCATCAGTGCCGCTGGGGTCAGCAAAGCGAGCGCCAATAATCACATCATCAAAGCCATCGCCGTTGAAGTCTCCCGCCCCACTGACGAAAGCACCTGATGCGTCAAATACATCAACACCATTAAGGACAAAGCCGTTGCTACCGTCGAGACTTGCTAAATCAACGCTTGCCGGAAAACTATTGCCCGAACCAAACACGACGTAGCTCTTTCCGGCCTCAATATTGCCATCGGGAGCAGCACCAAAAGCACCAATAATCACATCGTCAAAGCCATCGCCGTTGACGTCTCCTGCACTACTGACAGAAGAGCCTGATTGGTCAAATACATCAACACCATTAAGGACAAAGCCGTTGCTGCCATCGAGACTGGCTAAGTCAATGCTTGCCGGAAAACTATTGCCCGAACCAAACACGACGTAGCTCTCTCCTGCGAGTGAGTTGCCGTTGGGGTTAGCATCAGGGGCACCGATAATCACATCGTCAAAGCCATCGCCGTTGATGTCTCCTGCACTACTGACAGAATCGCCTGAGAAGTCAAATGCATCAACACCATTGAGAACAAAGCCGTTGCTACCGTTAAGGTTGGCTAAATCGATGCTTGCCGGGAAACTATTGCCCGAACCAAACACGACGTAGCTCTCTCCTGCGAGTGAGTTGCCATTGGGGTCAGCATTGGGGGCACCAATAATTACATCGTCAAAGCCATCACCGTTGACGTCTCCTGCACTACTAACGGACTCGCCTGAGCTATCATCTTCATCAATACCATTGAGGACAAAGCCGTTGCTACCGTCGAGGTTGGCTAAGTCAATGCTTGCTGGAAAGCCACTACCGGAACCAAACACGACATAGCTCTCTCCCACGCCAGAGTTGCCGTTGGGGTTAGCATCAGAGGCACCAATAATCACATCGTCAAAGCCATCGCCGTTGACATCTCCCGCACTACTGACGGATTCGCCTGAGCTATCGCCTCTATCAATACCATTGAGGACAAAGCCGTTTCTACCGTTGAGGTTTGCTAATTCAATTGTTGTCACTGCCATGGTTGTTGCTCCTTGTTGTTATTGGATGTTGACTGACAAGGGATATCATTTCGTCAGTTGATTCTTGGCTGACACCTCAAGCTGATTGCCTCATGCTTCTTAGTAAACAATTGATGGCTGTAGTATCAGAGGCTTTTGCTCCTGCGTACGAATTCCCATCACTTTTGGCAACTAATGTAGGATTTAGAGTGATTCGACTAAAGCAACGTACTACAGCGACACAACTCCTATTGAGTGCGACATAGTATGTTAATTACCGTTCAAAACAGAATTTTGCCAATCCCGAAAAGTTCAGAAGTGAATGACGTTTTCTATGTTGCAAATTTGCCCGTAATACACTCAGCGTAGAAATGCTTTTTCTAGATTTGTGCTAGAAAACCCTGGTTTTGAATTATGCCTCATCTCACACGATGCTTGAGAAGTATCAAATTGCCCTGTCGAGAGCCTTCGTTACGCTCTGCTCGACTTTGGATGACTTTGACCTTGAAGACATCTACTTACTTCTCTCACTGCACATCTTTACAAACAATCGAGAAAAGCTGTTTGCCCCTACTTTATTCAAGCTAAGATATGCCTAAATTTTTTTCAGTGTGAAAAAGTGACAATATAGGTAAGAAAAAGTAGGAGAAATCGTGGTTGGTTAAAATATACCAAGTAAGCGTAAGACTTAATTTACATCCAACATTTTTGTAACATTGTTTAAAACCAAGAGCGTTGAGTAAGTCAGCAATATTGAACTAGCATTCGCTCAACCCAACTGCAATCAAAGATTAACTTATAAATCTGATTAGAAACTTCGAGATATCCGTGCTGCTTAACTACCAAACCAGACAAAAGTAACTCTGTTTGTTCTGGAGTATCGACTGCAACACTCTTTCCTTGCTCTAAAATTTGCTAATGTATAAGTAACAGAGCCTGCTGTTTACTATACAAAATACGATTATGCTCCACGTACCGACAAAGGCGATCGCGAATTATTCTTAAATGTTCTGGTTCATCTTGTACTTCCCAATTCTCAATCACCTGTTGGTGTACTAAATTTTCTATCCGTTTTGCTTCATCTAATAAATTCTCCTAGGCGTTCTACTGGAGACAAAAATTCAGGCTCTTGCCACCAGGTACGGATATTAAATTTATTTGTAAGATTAAAGCTATTTACTAATACATAAATAAATCCTGCGTACCACTGCTCTAAAGTAATCTGGTAGTGTCCAATTTCTGAAATATCAACAGTAGCACAGGCAAAGCCTTCGGTTTGCAGTTGTTGCATGATTTGCACCCGCAAACTAGACTTTCCCATCTGTCGCGAATTGAGGATATAACAAAATCTACCAGATTTCAAAGCTTTGTAGAGTTCGCGATCTGCTTGACGCACAATATAAGTTGGCGTTCCATATTGTCAAAGACGATCGCACACACGATGTAACCATCCGTAGAACCATCACTGCCATCAAAAGTAGGTACAAACTGGGGTGAACTCACCATATACCCTTGAGGAAATTTAAAACTGTTAGCAATGTGTAGCGATTCGTCTGAGGCATGCAGTCGAAACAAACTGGCTGGAACACCCTGCTGTGCAAGACGAAGAATGTCTGTCACAGGCACTGCTCGGTATTTATAATCCTTGTACAGGTCGTAGATAAACTTTGTTACCAGTTCTTTCCATAGCCCAAACGAAGTCCAGTAGATATCTTTAATTTGTCCTGGAGACATACCCGCAGACAAGCGATCGCGGTACGCATACAACCCTACACCCCAAGTTAAATCAACATCAGAAATAACTTGTGATTTACTAATCTGTCCACTTTCTCCATCAATGACATAGCGCCCCATTCGGCTGATACCCATCTCGTCTTGTTCCATACCATTGAGACGAGACGGTACAGGGTATAAGGTTTATAGGCTGAGCCGGTATAGTCACGAAGCCACTCAGCGACATCCCAGGCACAAATATGTGATGCATGAAGTGTCATCTGTGCGTGTGGATTTTCGTAGTCTACTAAAAAATGCGCGGCTTCTAAGGGAATCACGACTCGACGCACTACAACCTCAACTTCCTGCTGATCAGATGTTGGGCATTGTCTAGCTTTTAGATCAGCACGACGCACAATATAAATAGTAGAGTCAGGTGATACAGGACGTGTAAGTAAGTTTCTTAAGTATCTTTCTACGTAAGTTATCCGGCAGATTTCCACAAATGTGCAGCTTGATGTCAGTCAGTTCGCAACGACTCGCAGTCATAATAGACTCTGGCACGGATGGGCAATTAGTATTTTTCGTTTCCGTAGTTGATGATTGAGTTGTTGTATTCATACTAAGTTTCTGTATCGCAAGATCATTTGTAAAAATTTTAAGGGTGTAATTTTTATCTCAGTATTATTGAAGTAGCTTCAACTGAGTATTAAATTTTTAGCAATAAAACTGCGTTGCCATATCAGAATTTAGCGATGCACCTTTTCTGGGAATAATCCTTATAGCGTAAGTATGCTAAAGGTAGCAGGATTTGGAGCGGGTAAAATTGCGATCTCAGTCTTTTAAATTTATTTACGCAAAACTAGTCTTGATCTAGGAGCAGTTTATCTACTTTTAATTTGGTTTTTTGTACTACTAAGTAGTACTTATTTATGTTGCTAATTTCTGACTCCTTGATAGTTATAATGAATTAGTTTATTATGCCCTTAGATTTAAAGAAAATAGTTGTTTTGTCAAAAATGTATCCGTTTTTATTTTAAAATAACTAATAATAAGAAAAATCGAGTTATTTGCTGCTTGACGAAATATCAAATTATTTCAAGACCTATGAGAAAGTCAGCAACTTAACTTTAATGTTTTAACATTTTGTAAAAAGGTGATGAGAATCATACCTTATGGGCATTACTTCCTGTAGTGTGCTATTAATAGCAATTAGCTATTTGAACAAACCAAAGCCTGAATCAAAGCTTGAGTGAACCAATGGATTTGGAAGAGGCACTAGCGTTTACTGATGCTTTGGTATTTGCCAAAACAGGTAAGCACTTGAGTACTCTACAAGCTGCTGTATTTCGTGGTACGTGGCTAAATCAGAAGTATGAGCAAATTGCAAAAACCTGCTATTGCTCGGAAGATTACGTGAAAACAGTTGGTGCTACGTTATGGAAATTGCTCTCTGAGGGTTTAGAAGAAAAAGTTAGCAAAAAGACGTTCCGCGCGGCGTTGGAGCGCAGAAAAAGAGAGTTTCCAAAAAGTTTGTTGTCAGAACAATCATTTCAAGTGCAGCGGACAAGCGAAGAACAAAATAGTCATACACACGTAAAAGAGATACTGAGTTCAAAAGTTTTTGTTTATCACGGTAGCCAGGAGTCAGAGCTAAATTTAGCAAGGGCGTTTGAACAAGCGTTGAGAGCCGCTGGTCATCAAATTTTGATGGCTCAAGAAATTATGCGATCGCAAGAAAACTGGTCGCAACGGTTCGATGCAGAATTAAAACGTTGTCGTTACTTTGTGTTGTTGCTATCCGAGCAATCTACGCTGAGTGAGATCGTGAGCGAAATTGTTTGCTGGACAAAAACTTTACAGCGATCGCCTTCACAGCACAAGCCACCGGTGATTATTCCAATCTGGATCGGCATTCAACAACACGAATGGCGATCGTCTGCTGATACACTAACTACAGTACAAGAAGTCCTACGCCGCGTATCAGAAAACCACTAATTGCCCAGTACGGTACTTGTGGAACCTACAACAACCAAAATTAGCCGTTGCCATGAAATCAATCGTTACCGCAACACGTCCTGTAAGATTACCTACAGTACAGGCATTTAAGCTATGTAGTATAGGCTTAGCGCATCAAAAAGGAAATGAAGTTATACCGCGCTGCAATTTGTACCGCCAGTATTTCCACGAGCATTTAGTTTCGACAAATCATATTATCTCCGCTTAAATAGCTAGATGAGTGGTTAGTGAGTAGTGACTAGTCACCATTTTTCTCATTACTAATCAACCGGATTGAATATCATATCTATCAAACACTTTGATTCATTAAATTAAAAGTGGTGCTTACTCCTAAACTTTTTTATCCTTAAATGAGTAATTATCATGAAGATAAGCTTTCTACTGCATCTTCCTCGTTTCCTCTAGAAAGTGTTTCAGTAACAAATGGTAAACTTGCTCCTTGTAGCCCTAGCTTAATGCGTTCTGAAGTCTCATCAAAAACAACAAATAAAGGATAAAGTTTATTAGCCCCTTCATTCAAAATATGTTGATATGAAGATGGTAAAAGCCATTCATAATCTTTATCTAGTAAAACTTGCGTTTGCCGCCAGCGTTTGAGTAAATCAGAAAAGTCTTCGTTAGGACGATGGATAAATATTATAATTTCGACCCCAGTTTTAATTTTCCACTCAGGATCGCACATTAAAATGGCAACATCACAGGAAAGTTGTGTTGCAGTTGCTGTTAGTTCACTATGGTTATACGTACTCTGACGAAGCCGCACTACTGGTAAAGGAATTGTGATAATACTCTCGTCAGCCCGTCGCAAGCTAGGAAGCATTTCTAAGTAAAATCTATACTGCTTGAGTAGCGCGATCGCACCAGTAGTATTTGCATATTCTGCTAAGCAACTTTCGTATTGAACTTGTTTAATAGTCATAATGAGCGCGAAAAACTTGAGAAGCTAATTTTTTGCATTTTCTGTAGATCTAACCTAAACTTTCAAACACCTTAAACATAGGTAGATACATAGAAAGCAAAATCAAGCCAACCATCCCACCTAGAACAACAATCATTAAAGGTTCTAAAATACTTGTCAGTGCTTTGACTGCTTGCTCGACTTCATCTTCATAAAAATCCGCAACTTTCATCAGCATTTGATCGAGTTCTCCGGTTTCCTCGCCAATACTAATCATTTGAATTGCCATAGGTGGAAAGACGCGCTCTTTTTGCAAAGCAATACTAATCATTCCCCCTTGTTGAATATCTTGTCGCGATGCATCTACCGCATTCGCAATGACTTGGTTTCCGGCTGTATCCCGCACAATTTCCAAAGCAGTCAAAATGGGGACTCCCGAACGCGTTAAAGCACCAAAAGTACGGCTAAAACGTGCAACTGCTGACTTTTGAATCAAATCGCCAAATAGCGGCATTTTTAAAGAAAGACGATCGATGGTTTCTCTGCCAATTCGAGTTTTATAGTAATTACGGTAAGCAAAGCCAAACGCAACAATTATGATGGGAATCATCCACCAGAAGCCTTGAATGAAGGCACTAATACCTAACATAAATTGTGTCAATGCTGGTAGTTCTGTTCCTAAATCTTTAAAAATATTTGCGAAAATTGGAATTAGAAAAACTGTCATTCCAATGAAAATAGCAAGTGCTAATAAACCGACAACAACAGGATAAGCTAACGCTGATTTAATTTGATTTTGTAGCCGTGCTATATCCTCAAGTAACTTAGATAATCGATTTAAAACTTCATCGAGTACGCCGCCGACTTCCCCAGCTTGAACCATACTGACATACAAGTTATCGAAGCAATCGGGATGCTTGCGCATTGCTTCAGAAAGGTTAACACCTTGTTGCACGTCAGAGCTTATTTCTAATAAAGCTTTTTTGAGCTTAGGGTTAGAACACTGCTCCGCTAATACACTCAAGCTTCTGACAATTGCTACTCCGGCATTGACTAACGCAGAAAATTGTCGTGAAAATACTGCTTTATCTTTAACAGAAACTTTTGATAAAATTAATGTAATTTTCTGAAAATCAATTTTGCTCAGGTCTAGCTCTGAAGATTGTTTAATTTCTTGAATGAACAAACCTTGATTTCTTAAACTCGAACGCGCCTCACTCGGAGAGTTTGCTATGACTTTCTCTTTTCTAAGTTGTCCTTTCGAGTCTCTAACGCTAGCAACGTAGGTAGGCATAACTTATTGTGACAGAATTCTAGGCAATGAATAATAAAAGTAAAGATATTTAATTCAAGTAGAAAACTTTTGCTAATTTATTAACTTGAAACTCAATAATGTAGCTGAAATACCTTATCTACTATAATATACTCAGCTTAGGTAATTGGTTGTCCACTCCACATAACTTCTAAAAAAGTAGCTAATAGCTCAAAACAAAGTAGGAATAATAAGCTTTTGAAAGAAACTCATCAATGAACTATTAGCCGTCAATTATTTACTGAAAAAACTTAATTTACAAGTACAGGTTTACCCGAAGCTGATCTAGCTGCCATTGTCTGTGCTGAGGGTATATTACCACCAATCAGGCGCTGTAACTCATCAGGTTTTGAGGTTTTAGACATTGCTGCTTCCAAAGAAATCGTTCCGGCTTTATATAAATCAGCAAGAACTTTTTCTAGTGTTTGCATTCCTAGTTTTCCACCCGTTTGAATTGCTGAGTAGATTTGAGAGGTTTTGCCTTCGCGAATTAAGTTTGCGATCGCCGGAGTCACAATCATGATTTCTTGCGCCATGACTCTGCCAAATTCACCTGGTTTAGGATTTTTGCGCGGTACCAGCGTTTGACTAAATACAGCTACGAGCGAGTTAGATAACTGAACGCGGATTTGCTGTTGTTGTTCAGGCGAAAAAACATCCACCATCCGGTCAACCGTCTGCGCTGCCGAACTTGTATGCAATGTGCCAAATACCAAGTGACCTGTTTCCGCCGCAGAAATTGCTAGCGAAATTGTTTCTAAGTCACGCATTTCACCGACAAGAATCACATCAGGATCTTCGCGTAACGCTGCTCTCAAAGCATTAGCAAAACTTTTGGTATCTTCCCCGATTTGACGTTGATGAATTAAGCTTTGAATCGGTTCGTAAACGAATTCAATCGGGTCTTCAATCGTTAAGATGTGTTCCGATCGCGTCATATTAATGTTGTTAATCATTGACGCCAACGTTGTTGACTTCCCAGAACCTGTTGGACCTGTAACTAAAACTAATCCCCTTGGCTTTTCCGAAACTTCCCGCACAATATCTGGTAGCTTCAACGCATCCATACTGGGAATTTGGGAAGAAAGCGCCCGCAAACACGCTGCGTAAGTGCCGCGATCTTTGTAAACATTGACACGAAAACGTGCTAAGCCTCGCACTCCATAAGAGCAATCAAGTTCCCAGTTTTGCTCAAGGTGCTTGCGCTGTGTATTATTTAACATCGTAAAAATCAACCGCTGGCATTGTTCCGCCGTTAACGGTTCGTACTCTGTAGGAGTCAACTTGCCACTGATACGGATATAAGGAGGTAAACCAGTAGAAATGTGTAAATCGGAGCCTCCGCAAGCAATAACTTGCTCCATAAGGTCTTCAATCATGTAATCCATCGTATTGATCTCCTAATTCTTGAGTCGTTGACTAAATTGCTCTTCAATCTTGAAAACGCGGTGTCATACAGTAGGGACATTCTAGCCACTCTGGTTGTAACTCTGCGTTACAAGTCCGACATTCTAAAGAACTCTTGCGTTTGGCTTTGAGTTCTGCTTCTAAACCAGAATCTGTAAAGGTAACGCGTTCAACTTCTTCGAGTGTGGTCAAACCTCGCCGCACAAGGTCAAGGCTATAAGACAGTAGCGTTTTCATCCCATCTTCCACCGCGACTTCTTTGATGCGTTCGGTGGGTGCGCCTTCGGTAATTAAAGTTTGCAGCCGTTGATTAATCCGCATCACTTCATACACCCCACAACGTCCTTTGTAACCAACGCCGTTACAGTCAGGACAAAGTTCACCTTGACTCTTCGCAATTGCTACTTCTTCAGGCTGTAGAGTTTTCGCTTTATAAAAAGTGACACCGCTGTCTTGCGAACTTGTTAAGCCAAAGCGCGCTAATTCGGTAGAAGAAGGCGTATAGGGAATGCGACACGTTGAACAGACACGCCTCACCAAACGCTGAGCAACAACACCGAGTAAGGCTCCTGATACCATAAAAGGCTCAACACCCATTTCATCTAGGCGAGCGATCGCACCTGCGGCGTCATTTGTATGAAGTGTTGTCAATACTAAGTGTCCTGTCAGTGCGGCTTCAATTGCGGTTTTAGCGGTTTCGCGATCGCGCGTCTCACCGACAAGAATTACATCAGGATCTTGCCGCAAAAATGACCGCAAAATCGAGGCAAAATCCATCCCTTTATCGCGAATGACTTGTACTTGAGTAATTCCTGGTAACGAATACTCAATCGGATCTTCAGCGGTACTAATATTGACTCCTGGTTCGTTACGTTCTGCCAAGATCGAATACAAAGTTGTTGATTTTCCCGAACCTGTTGGTCCTGTCACTAACAGTAATCCAAACGGACGACTCGCCATTTCACGGACGATCTGTAAACTTTCTTCATCACTGATCAGCTTATCTAAACCAAGTTGAGTTGCTGAGTTATCTAAAATTCGTAAGACAACCTTCTCACCGTAACGACTCGGTAGCGTACTAACGCGAAAGTCTACTTTACGTCCTTCAAATACGCGCCGAATTCGTCCATCTTGGGGCATCCTTCGTTCAGCGATGTCCAATTCAGAAATAATTTTAAAACGCGCGACAACCGCAGCAACAATTTTCTTAGGTAATGGCTCGAACGCTTGACGTAAAACGCCATCCTTGCGAAAGCGAATTCGGAGATGTTCTTCTTGCGGTTCGATGTGAATGTCTGAAACTTTTTCTTGCAGCGCCTTAACAAGAATTTTATTGACTAAAGCAATGACAGGTGCTGCTTCAGCATTTTGAATCGCTGCGCCTAAATCGGCTTCAATTTCATCGTTAGCATTTTGTAAATCAAAGCCTTCTAAACCTTCGATTTCTGATTGAACATCAACTGATTTTTGAATTTCTCGCTGTTTTTGCTGTTCGACTTGGGCATCGAGGTATTTCGCCAGCAACTGTTGAAAGTCTTCTTGTGTAATCCCGATGCGTTGCCATCCTAAGCTCTTGGGACGGAGAATTCGAGTCAAATTATCCTGCGCTTCAAGATGGTCAGGATCGACCATCGCGACTAACACTGAAGGAGGATCAGCAGTTTGCGATAAAGGAATTAATTGAAAACGGCGGCAAATATCCACCGGAATCAGCGTGTCGATTAAATTCGCAACTTGATTGGTAGCGATTTGATTAATCTCAGGGTCGATAAATTCAACCCCGTAAACAATTTTGAGTTCAAAAAGTTGCTGTTTTTTGTAAAACCTTAGTAAGTCGGGTGATAGTTGACGTCCAGTCAGCGATTCTAAAACTTCAATAATAGGTCTTTTTGATTTACGACTTTCGCTCAGAGCTTGCTGCATCTGTTCATTGCTGACATACCCCGACTCAATCACCTTATTGCCGAAAGGAGAAAAGTCATTTTTGACGATCAGGGCACGCCGCTGTGAGGGGGAGTAGGTCATACATCAGTCGTGAAATGTTTCCACATAAGAGTATTCCCAGAAACTCTCGCAAAGTTGCTATGTAACGCAATGAGTTGGAGCAGAGGGCAGTGGGTAGGAGGGTAAAATAGTATTTTGGTCTGTCCAACGCTCCCACTCTCCCACACTCCTAAAAAATTACGCTAGGTTTTGCTACTTAGGGTGTAATTAGTGCATCCTAGAAAAGGTACGGTGAAACAAGTAAGTATACAACGCAGTTTCGAGTATCTAAGATTGGTGCATAATGGTTGACGAGGATAAGCAAACAGAAATCGCAGAACAAGAGAGTAACACCTCAGCTGAAACAATGAATTTGAATGATAACTCCGAGGTAAATGCTCAAGTAGTAGACTCCACAAGCTCATCAGGCGAAACGACTGGTGAGGAAAATACTGTGGCGGCTGCTTTTGAACAAGGGCAGCAACAATTAGCTGAATTAACAGCACAGGTAGAATCGCTCAAATCGCAGTTGGAGGAGCGCACCTCTCAATATATAAGGATTGGGGCAGATTTTGAGAATTTCCGCAAGCGGATGCAGAAGGAAAAAGAAGAAATTGAGCAGAAAATTAAACGCGACACGATTACCGAGTTGTTGCCTGTAGTCGATAACTTTGAGCGGGCGCGATCGCAGATCAAGCCTCAAACTGACGCGGAAATGACAATTCATAAAAGCTACCAAAGCGTTTATAAGCAAATGGTAGACACCTTGAAACGTCTAGGAGTTTCTGCAATGCGCTCCGAAGGAAGTCCATTTGATCCGAACTATCATGAAGCCGTAATGCGTGAACCTACGGATGAACATCCCGAAGGAACAGTGTTAGAAGAATTAGTTCGGGGATATTTCCTAGGCGATCGCGTTTTACGTCATGCTTTAGTGAAAGTTGCGGCGGCTCCTGAACCAGGAGAAACCTCAGCAACGTTAGACACTGAGTAGTCAGTCACACATTGGCAATAACCGTATAATATCGACGCCGTGGATGCAATTGTCCCAAGAGTCAAATATAGCAGGGGTCAGGGAAATCACTATGAGCATCTATAGTGTCCTAACCTGTACTTCGGCTATAAACTCTGAAAATCTAATCGCACTTACGACTAGAAAACATGGGAAAAGTCATTGGCATCGACTTAGGCACCACGAACAGTTGTGTTGCCATCTTAGAAGGTGGTCAACCTATGGTTATTGCCAATTCAGAGGGGGGAAGAACAACTCCCAGCGTTGTGGGTTTTGGTAAAGGTCGCGATCACCTAATCGGACAACTCGCGAAGCGCCAACTCGTCACAAATGCCGAGAATACAATTTATAGCATCAAGCGATTTATCGGACGTCGCTGGGACGATACAGCTACAGAGCGCAGCCGAGTGCCATACAAATGTATTAAAGGTCGCGACGATACCGTAGATGTCCAAATCCGCGATCGCACCTACACACCTCAAGAAATTTCCGCAATGATTTTGCGGAAGCTCAAACAAGATGCCGAAGGTTTCTTAGGTGAAGCGATCGCCCAAGCTGTGATTACAGTACCAGCGTACTTTACAGACGCTCAACGTCAAGCGACCAAAGACGCTGGCACAATTGCTGGACTAGAAGTGCTACGCATCATCAATGAACCTACCGCAGCAGCTTTAGCTTACGGCTTGGACAAACTCGAACAAGAGCAAAAAATTCTGGTATTTGACCTTGGCGGCGGTACTTTCGATGTCTCGATATTACAGCTGGGAGACGGTGTTTTTGAAGTCAAAGCAACGGCTGGTAACAATCATCTTGGTGGCGATGACTTTGATAGCTGTATCGTTAACTGGATGCTCGCCTGTTTTCACGAACAAGAAAAAATTGATTTATCGGTAGACAAAATGGCACTACAGCGGTTGCGGGAAGCCGCTGAAAAAGCCAAAATTGAACTTTCGATGCTGGGGACGACATCAATCAATCTTCCCTTTATTACGGCTGACGCGAGTGGTCCTAAGCATCTAGAAATGGAACTGACGCGCGCTAAATTTGAAGAGTTAGTCAACCATTTAATCGCCGCGACGGTCCAACCTATGAGTCAGGCGTTGAAAGATAGTGGCTTGCAACCTGCTGATATTGACCGCATTATCTTGGTTGGTGGTTCCACGCGCATTCCAGCAGTTACCCATGCGGTGCAAAAGTTTTTCAACGGCAAAACTCCTGAACGTTCGGTCAATCCCGATGAAGCAGTAGCCTTAGGCGCAGCAATTCAAGGCGGGGTATTGGGCGGCGAAGTTGAAGATGTTTTACTGTTAGACGTTACACCGCTTTCGCTTGGCATCGAAACGTTAGGCGAAGTCTTTACAAAAGTTATCGAACGCAATACGACGATTCCAACGAGTAAATCGCAGGTTTTTTCCACAGCAACAGATGGTCAATCGTCGGTAGAAATTCACGTGCTTCAGGGAGAACGCCCGCTAGCCAAAGACAACAAAAGCCTTGGCAAGTTCCTCTTAACCGGAATTCCCCCCGCGCCGCGAGGAATCCCACAAATTGAGGTATCGTTTGAAATCGATGTCAATGGCATTCTCAAAGTTTCGGCTCAAGACAAAGGTACGGGGCGCGAGCAAAGTATTTGCATTACAAATACTGGGGGTTTAAGCGCTGCTGAAATCGAACGAATGCGCCAAGAGGCAGAAATCTATGCGGAACAAGATAAAAAACGTATAGAAATGATTGCTTTGCGTAACCAAGCAGAAGATTTGTTGTATAACTACGAAGCAACGCTAAAGGATAACGAACACTTAATCAGCGATCGCCTGAAGCTGGAAGTAAGCCAAAAAGCTGAGGAACTACGCGCCGCCTTTGTTGAAGAAATCACTGTCGAGCAAGCCAAGCAAATATTAAATAACTTTCAACAAACACTCTTTGCGATCGGTACAGATGTCTATAACAACGCTGAGAAAGCACCAAATCAACAAGTCAGTACCGAAGAAAGTATTGTATGGGCAAATAAAGGCGACTTTGAATCGAGCAATTTCAGCACCGCAGATAATGCTACCGTTGCAGAAGATTTTGATTTTGATGAAGATTACACTGTGACAGCTGACTATGAAGCGATTGAGTAACACTAACTAACTGAAAATAGGCGGAAAAAGGCTAGTAACTGGTATAGCCCTAGTCAATAGAGTTAGGACATCGAATACGCTAAGTTGATAGTTGACAGTTGATAGTTGACAGTTGACAGTTGATAGTTGAAAATCTTCGCTGTCCACTGTCAACTGTTCACTGTCAACTGATCTCTGACCTCTGACCCCTGCCATAATTGCTAAACTGCGGCAAGGCTATTTATCAACAATTACCCATTACCTGTTAGCAAGCTAAGAAAGTATGATATGCAATGACGATCGCGTACTTATCAGTACCCCACTAAGGTTGTAGTATGGGAATAATGGCTTGATTGTCAATAATCTAAAATAAATTAAGACTTATACAAATACTAACCTCGAGCAAAGCAGCGCTTTATGGCCCGCGACTACTACGAAATTTTAGGTGTTTCTCGTGACGCCGACAAAGAAGAAATCAAGCGCGCCTATCGGCGATTAGCCCGCAAGTATCACCCAGATGTGAACAAGGAGGCGGGAGCAGAGGAGCGCTTTAAAGAAATTAATCGGGCTTACGAAGTGCTTTCTGAACCCGAAACCCGCGCGCGTTACGATCGCTTTGGCGAAGCTGGTGTCGCTGGTGGAGTTGGAGTCGGCGGATTCCAAGATATGGGCGACATGGGCGGCTTTGCCGATTTGTTTGAAAGCTTCTTTAGCGGTTTTTCTGGTGCAGGACAAACGCGATCGCGGCGCAGTGGTCCGGTTCGCGGGGACGATCTGCGGCTAGATCTCAAATTAGAATTTCGCGAAGCCGTTTTTGGTGGCGAAAAAGAAATCCGCATTTCGCACTTAGAAACGTGTGAAGTTTGTAGCGGTTCGGGTGCAAAACCAGGAACTCGACCGCGTACTTGTTCGACGTGTAGTGGTTCCGGTCAAGTGCGGCGCGTGACACGTACGCCTTTTGGTAGTTTTACCCAAGTATCTACTTGTCCTACGTGTAATGGCACAGGACAGATGATCGAAGAAAAGTGCGATGCTTGTGAAGGTAATGGTGTCCGCCAAGTTACCAAGAAACTGAAAATTACAATTCCGGCTGGGGTAGATAATGGTACGCGCTTAAGGATTTCTAGCGAAGGCGATGCAGGTCAGCGCAGCGGTCCTCCAGGAGATTTGTATGTTTATTTATTTGTGAATGAAGATGCAGAATTTCAACGCGAAGGCATCAACATTCTCTCAGAGATCAAAATTAGCTATCTGCAAGCAATTTTAGGCTGTCGGATACAAGTAAACACCGTCGATGGACCACAAGAACTCGTCGTACCAGCGGGAACGCAACCGAACACGGTCATTACACTCGAAAATCACGGTGTTCCGCGCTTAGGTAATCCCGTGAGTCGTGGCGATCATTTGATTACAATTTTGATCGACATTCCCACAAAAATTACGACCGAAGAACGAGAACTGCTGGAGAAGTTAGCTAAAATTAAGGGCGATCGCACCGGTAAAGGTGGTCTAGAAGGGTTTTTAGGAAATCTGTTCCAGCGATGAATCAAACCGCGCTATCTCAACCGCACGCGCAACTCGATTTGCGCGGTACTCCTTGTCCGCTAAACTTTGTGCGGACAAAGCTGCGTTTGGAAAAAATGCCGCCAGGGTCGCGCTTAGAAGTTTGGCTAGACCCTGGCGAGCCAATTGAGCAGGTTCCTGATAGTTTGACGATGGCAGGTTATCCAGTTGAACAGATTACCGAATGCAATGGTTATTTTGCGTTGTTAGTCCTGCGCCCTGGTGATGCCAGCATGAGGGATCAAAAGTCAGAGGTTGGAGGTTAGAAATGAAGAGACTCTTTACCATATTTTTATGCCTATGTCAAGATTGTGCTGGCATTTCTTGACGATTGAATGAGCAATGAAGTGACATCAAACGAGAGGCTTAATGACGCTGATGCACCGTTAAGAGGTACAGTAGTAGCAGTTCAAGCGAACTACTACCAAGTACGTTTAGACCCCTCGCCGCACTCTTTGCACCCCTCATCTCTTCTGTTATGTACGCGGCGGGCGCGGCTGAAGAAACTAGGACAGCAAGTTATGGTAGGCGATCGCGTCGAAATTGTGGAACCTGATTGGGCGGGTGGTAGAGGCGCGATCGCAGGTGTTTTGCCGCGAAAATCACAATTGGATCGTCCGCCAATCGCGAATGCTGAGCAAATTCTCTTGGTTTTTGCTTTAGCAGAACCACCCCTAGAACCCTACCAACTGAGTCGCTTTTTGGTGAAAGCTGAATCTACAGGACTCGGCGTACGTTTATGTTTTAACAAAAGCGATTTACTGACGCTGGAACAACAGCAACAATGGCGCGATCGCTTACAGCAATGGGGCTATCAACCCGTATTGATCAGCATACGTGATGGAATCGGTATCTCAGAAGTACGCGATCTGCTCAAACTGCGTATTTCTGCGGTGGCTGGACCTTCGGGGGTGGGAAAATCAAGTTTGATTAATGCTTTGATTCCGACAGTTCACCTGCGTACCAACGAGGTTTCTGGAAAACTAAGTCGCGGGCGACATACGACTCGTCATGTAGAACTCTTTACATTACCTGACGGCGGATTACTCGCAGATACTCCTGGGTTTAATCAACCGGATTTGACGTGTTACCCACACGAGTTAGCAAATTATTTTCCAGAGATCCGACAGCGGTTAGTGCAACAAAGTTGTCAATTTAGCGATTGTTTACACCGTGATGAGCCTAATTGTGCAGTGCGCGGTGATTGGGAACGCTACGAGCATTATTTAGCTTTTCTAGAGGAAGCGATCGCGTACCAAGAACACATCAATCAGCAAGCTGATCCTGAGTCGAGTTTGAAACTGAAAACGAAGCGCGGTAAAAGACAATACGAACCCAAGCTAGACACAAAATATCGGCAGCATTCACGACGGACTCAACATCAAGCGCTAGAGCAACTTTACCAAGAAGCCGAGGAGTCGTAGTTTTTACAGAGCATCGGTGCAGGGGAGAGTTTATTTTTAGCTCTCATGCAGTGAACTAGCATGAATCCTACTCTCTTTTTTGATTAATTGATCCCCACTTACCGCATCTGACACAGTTTAAAATAAAGTTTAAGAATTATTACTTAGCGGTTTTTGTTTCAACCTTGGAAGAGCTTATGAATCCTAACATTGAAATTTACACATGGAGCCGATGCCCTTTTTGTATTCGCGCCAAAGCTTTGCTTAAAGAGAAAGGCGTTGAGTTTACAGAATATGTGATTGATGGTGATGAGACAGCGCGATCGCAGATGGCAAAACGCGCGAATGGTAGACGTTCGGTACCGCAGATTTTTATTAATGACCATCATATCGGCGGCTGTGACGACTTGTACGAATTGGAATTTCAAGGCAAGCTCGATCAACTATTAGCAGCATAAAAAAGCGATGAAACTTGCCTTTATTATTGATCCCATTGCACGGCTCGATCCAGGACATGATACGAGCGTCGCCTTGATGGAAGCCGCACAAGCGTTAGGTCATTCTGTTTGGATAACTCAAGCAAACTTGTTAAGTGTCGTCGCAGGTAAAGCTTGGGCTGTATTAGAACGCGTGCAGCTAAAACCTGTCCAACTCGCGCAAGGTCGATGGGTTGTGGAGAATCCCTGGTTTGAGTTGAGCGATCGCACTTTCGCCCCTTTAGAAAGTATGGATGCTGTTTTCATGCGTACTGATCCGCCGGTAACGGTTTCCTACCTTTATGCGACATACATTTTAGATTATATCGATTCTGCGAAAACCTTAGTTATCAATGATCCCCAAGGAATCAGGGCAGCTAACGAAAAGATGTACGCGCTGCAATTTAGCGACTGGATTCCAGAAACAATTGTCAGTTCTAATAAACAAACAATTCGCGAGTTTGTCGAGGCACAAGGCGCAGCAATTCTGAAACCTTTGGGAAATAAAGCCGGAGAAGGAATTCTGTATTTAGAAGCAGGCGATCGCAATTTTAACTCGATGGTTGAGTTAAGTACCTTGCAAGGCAGCGTACCCGTTATGGTACAAACTTACTTACCCGCTGCCAAAGAAGGCGACAAAAGGATTATTCTCCTTAACGGTAAACCTATTGGCGCACTCAATCGACTTTCGTCGGGAAATGAGTTTCGCAACAATATGGCAGCAGGTGGGACTGTAGCTCAAATTGGCATTACCGAACGCGAACAATCTATGTGCGCCGATATTGCCAAGAAATTGCACCAAGACGGCTTATATTTTGTGGGGATCGATGTGATTGGCGGCTACCTTACCGAAGTCAACGTCACAAGTCCTACGGGCATTCGGGAAATTGATCGTCTAGAGGGTACTCGCTTAGGCGAACAGGTGATTCAGTGGTTGGAGTTAAAAGCGGTGCGGGCATAGACGTGGCTTTAACGTCTACGCTTTGCCTCAAGACCGAGGATTGCGCCTTCTTTGGAGAAACTCAGGAATATCCAAACCTGGCTTTTCTACTGTTTCTATCTCAATTGTGGGAGAAGATGGCGCGCTCGGTGTGGCTTGTGGTTGTGGCTTCGAGACGACTCGCGTACTCGCTTGCGGTTCAGCACCAGTTTCTGTAGAAAATCCTGTAGCAATTACTGTAATTCGTATTTCACCTTGTAGTTTTTCGTCGATAACTGCACCAAAAATAATATTGGCATTAGGGTCTACGACTTCATAGATAGTCTCAGCTGCGGCATTGACTTCGTGTAAAGTTAAATCGTGACCACCAGTAATATTAAAAACAACGCCTTTAGCTCCTTCAATCGAAGATTCGAGCAGAGGTGAGGAAATTGCTGCGTTGGCGGCTTCTCTAGCGCGCGATTTGCCAGAACCAATACCAATTCCCATCAATGCTGAACCCGCGTCTGCCATAATAGCGCGGACATCTGCAAAGTCAACGTTAACTAATCCTGGGATTGTAATAATATCAGAAATTCCTTGTACGCCTTGCCGGAGGATATCATCCGCAATCCGAAAAGCTTCTTGTACAGGTGTTTGTTCTGAGATCACAGAAAGCAGTTTGTCGTTGGGGATAACAATTAGTGTATCTACGCGGCTTTGAAGTGCTTCGATACCTTGTTCGGCTTGTGAGGTACGCCGCCGCCCTTCAAACATAAAAGGACGCGTAATTACTCCGACAGTCAATGCGCCTAATTCTTTGGCAACTTCTGCCACGATTGGTGCTGCACCTGTTCCTGTTCCGCCACCCATACCTGCGGTAATAAAAACAAGGTCAGCATTTTCTAAAGCCGCAGCAATTTCCTCGCGAGATTCCTCGGCAGCTTTTTGACCGATCGCGGGATTACCACCTGCACCTAAACCGCGTGTCAACTTTTGTCCTATTTGTAATCGCCGAGTCGCCGACGTATTTGTTAAAGCTTGGGCATCTGTATTGATTGACCAAAACTCAATGCCACTGACTTCGCTGGCAATCATCCGGTTAACTGCATTGCCACCACCACCACCAACACCGATAACTTTAATATTGGCGACTCGACCTGGCACAATATCATCGAATTGACCGTCTGGTTCAGGAATTCCTTTGGAATCGTAATTTTGTCCAAAATGAATCCCTGAGGAGTTAAAAGGATTGTTCGAGTTGACAGTCAGCGAATAGCTTGGCTGTCCTGTCGATTGTGAGCTTTTATCCGTAGGCTCTCTTTTACTATTAAGCACCATTGGCATGAACAAGGATATGTAAACAACTTTTTAGATGTGATTTGGCTAAGAGTCTACTATAGGTTGACCGCCTCTGACTCTGCCATCGATCTTCGGTATGACTGTAGATGTCGCTCTATCGCAAGGAATTACTATTGTTACTGGTTTAAAATAGAGTCAATACAGCAATCCAATTGATGCAGTTCTTTATAAAAATCGTAATGTATACAGATTGCTAGTTCTTCTCGTTGGTGTTCCTAATCGAATTTATAATATTGGGTTTGCTGGTAAATAGCAAATCTCTTTGCCAAATACTCAAGGCGGCATATTAAGTTTTGGCAATTGATTGGGTTGCGCGTAATTAATAGAATTAATAAATTCACCTTTATAGATTATTTACTTTTCAATCTAAAGTGTAGCGCTGATAGTTTCGATGGAACGAGTTTGCTAGTGGGATTTCCCCGCTACTTTAATTGGCGATGAGTTGGTGGTTAGTTCATTAAATTTTCTGTAAAATCTTGTCATGTAGTTAGTTTCGCTTGCAAATACCTTTTACTTTTTCATGCACTGCTACACAGTTTTCACGACCGCCGAGGGGCTTTCGACAATTGAGAAGGCGATATGCTGCCTAAGAAATAGCCTACACTATCCTTCTCATCAATTTAATTAAAAAATACAAAAATGCATATTAGCTATGTTGTTTTTAAACATAATCAACTCTTTTTACTTTAACAAATAATAATTTTAATCATAAATTTGTCAGTATTAAAACTTTTTAAATAAGTTTACTATGCTTGGTTTACAAGATAGTTCGCTCTAAACTTTGAGGAACATTGCAGGTAGAAAAACGCAAAAACTCTGCTCATATATCTCGACAATATTGGCACCAACCTCACTGCTGTGGCGTATCAGGATTAACCGTTTCTAATTGGTTCATTTGTACTGTAGGCGTATCAGGATTAGAGATATCAATGTAGGCAATTTGACTAGGATTTAATTGTTGAGGAAGTTGCCGCATTTGATCGAGGACTTGTAGTTGCTGATTGAGTCTCGAACTATAGGCACCAAGATGCACAATTCCTAATTCAGTTTTAAGAATAATATTCGTAGGATCTTGACAGTCAATTTCGGTTATTTTAACAGGGCTACGACTAACACCTTGATATACTGAAGCCCAATAAGACTGATAACGTTCCCAGGGACCAATGACTTTTAATTGTGGTAGTTTCAAATTTGTAGATTGGGCAGCATAAGTTTGAAAAGGAATCCACACTCCCTGCGCATCGACAAATCCCATGTTAGCTTGCGTGTCGGTTGTCACAGTTTGGGGTGGTCTAATGTAGGCGATCGCCACCGGAATTCTTTCGGTAACTTGGACGCGTAAACTTGGGGGAAACAATTCGCGCGTCACATTTGCATCGGCGATCGTGGGTTGCGATTCCAGCGTTTTGGCGATCGCTTCAGGTTGAATTCGCAATAATGACTGTGGGTAGGTAATTGGTAACAATGATTTAATTGCTTGTGTTGCAAGGAGTTGGTTTCCTTCGATCGTCACTTGTCCAGACTCGCGTAATACCCAAATCGGTCGAGTCGTAGCCCAAACTAAGCCACCGAGGATTCCACCAACTGCCAATGTTTGCCATGCAGCGTGTAACATTTTGAGGCGTCTGTGAGTACGCAACATTTTTCGTCTTTGCTCTAAGTCCGAGCGAGAAACTGATTCGATGCTGGTCATCCTACCTCACTACTAGCAGTTCTACAAAAGATAACTCGTGTTTCAACCTTTGCATATCGTTCTGGATATTTTAGATCTTGTATGAGACGATGCAAAGTTCATAACAAAACAAAACTGATGCACCGTACAAGAAAACTTTAAGTATTTATTAACGTTGATGATGCTTTTGACATGATTATTGCGTCGTGAGTATCACTTTTGTGGAAGTTGTCATAGAGTGTCTACGGTAAAACCACTGAATTTAATTTGCGATCGCTGCTGGTCATTCAGTAATTTTGCGGTATTTGGCACGAATGCCTATGCCGTTTTCCTAGACAAGTTAGGAAGGCGCACAAGCTACTAAGACTTCCATGCATATGAGAGGAAATGCGTATACTGTCTCATAGCTAACCAGCAAGACACCCAAACTAAGCAGTAAAATCTTGATATCTTTAAGTTTGGTAAAAACATCATTCACCCCAACACTATGGGTAATACTTTTGGACAATTATTTCGGGTAACAACCTTTGGCGAATCTCACGGCGGTGGCGTTGGGGTAGTGATTGATGGTTGTCCACCGCGCCTAGAAATTTCTGCCGCAGAAATTCAGCAAGAACTCGACCGCAGGCGTCCAGGTCAAAGCAAAATTACCACACCGCGCAAAGAAGCAGATACGTGCGAGATTCTATCAGGCGTGTTTGAAGGCAAAACCTTGGGAACACCGATCGCAATTTTAGTCCGTAACAAAGATACTCGCCCGCAAGACTACGATGAAATGGCGCAAAAGTACCGTCCATCACACGCGGATGCGACTTATGATGCAAAATATGGCATTCGTAACTGGCAAGGTGGTGGTAGATCTTCTGCCCGCGAGACAATCGGGAGAGTCGCCGCTGGTGCGATCGCCAAAAAAATTCTGTTCGCGGTGGCTGGTGTTGAAATTATTGGTTACGTCAAACGCATCAAAGATTTAGAAGGCGTTATCGATCCCAATACGGTAACGACCGCACAAGTTGAAAGTAATATCGTCCGCTGTCCTGATGCGGAATGTGCCGAACGCATGATCGAACATATCGAACAAATTGGGCGTCAGGGAGATTCAATCGGTGGGGTTGTGGAATGTGTGGCGCGGAATGTCCCTAAAGGTTTGGGAGAACCTGTTTTTGACAAACTAGAAGCTGATATTGCTAAAGGCGTGATGTCTTTACCTGCGTCTAAAGGTTTTGAAATCGGTTCTGGTTTTGCCGGTACGCTGCTAACGGGTAGCGAACACAATGACGAGTTCTACACCGATGAACGCGGCGAAGTACGTACTCTCACAAATCGTTCAGGGGGCATTCAGGGAGGAATTTCTAACGGGGAAAATATCGTTTTGCGGGTAGCGTTTAAACCGACAGCGACGATTCGCAAGGAACAGCGTACGGTTACTCGTGAAGGTGAAGATACGTTATTGGCGGCTAAAGGAAGACACGATCCCTGCGTGTTACCCCGTGCTGTACCTATGGTAGAAGCAATGGTAGCTTTGGTGCTGTGCGATCATCTATTGCGCCATCAAGGACAGTGTAAAGTGTTAACAAATTAATTCGTCGGTTAACAAGCGCAAAATATCAAATTATCCTGACATAACTTAGCAGTTTATATGCTTGACCTTAAAAATGCAGGAAAAACATGGGCTGATTGAGCATCCGCAAGAAGTACCAGAATTGGCGCAAAAAATTGTTGCTGAATTTAGTGCTTTGCCACAAGTTATTGCAATTGCATTGGCTGGATCGCAAATCAACGAATTGGCTGATGAATTGTCTGACTTTGATTTTTACGTCTATACAACCACAGAAATTCCTACAAATGTTCGTGCTGATATTGCCAACAAATTTGCAACTCGGATAGAAATTAATAATCAATTTTGGGAACCTGGTGATGAATGGATTGATACAGCTACCGGATGTGGTGTTGATGTGATGTACAGGACGCCTAATTGGATAGAAAAACAGTTAGAAAGCATTTTAGTCAATCACCAAGCATCTGTCGGCTATTCAACCTGTCTGTGGTGGAATATTTTGAAATCACATCCTGTGTACGATCGCGATGGTTGGTTCAAACATCTGCAACATCAAGCTTTGCAACCGTATCCCGAAGAATTAAGACGTGCGATCGTTGCTAAAAATTACCCAATTCTCCGCCAGCACATCTCAGCTTATACACACCAAATAAAATTAGCTATAAGTCGTAGTGACTTTGTGAGTATTAATCATCGTGTAGCGGCATTAGTCGCAAGTTATTTTGATATTATTTTTGCAGTTAATTATCTACCTCATCCAGGAGAAAAACGCTTGGTACAATTTGCTAAATCTTTATGCAAGAAATTACCAAAATCTTTTGAGATTGATTTGAAAAATCTTCTGGGTTCATTATCAATGGATAGTAAGATTCTCTACAACATCAATTGTTTAATAGATAATCTAGATCAGCTATTACTCACTGAACGGCTAATCCCAATATCAGGGTTGGGTAAATACGAAAGAAATTGAAAAGTCTAACTATATTAAAGATTGTTAATATAGCACTGGGCAGATAACTTTTTTGCACACAATGCCAATTGATAAACCAGATTTTATCCTTTATGCCCAACACGGATGGGCGGATACAGGTAAGGCGATCGCATCATTAGCAAATCGTCTCGCAACTCCAAAAACACTTGTTGTCTCCCCCAGTTTGGGTTTTATCAATACTTGGTTGCGCATTGAACCTTTAATCGCGGCGGTCGAAAAAATTGCGATTGAAACCAATTCGCGATATCCAAACACGCCTATCCGGATTATTGGTCATTCGATGGGAGGATTAATTTGGCTTGAAGTCCTCAATCGTCATCCCGAATGGTGGTCAAGAGTAGAATCATTAGTGCTAATCGCATCACCTATCGGAGGGGCAGACTTAGCAAGATTACTTGATCCCCTAAGTTTGGGAGTAGGTATTGCACGCGACTTAGGCAAAAATCGCCGAGAAATTGCCGAAGCGATCGCCAAAGCGATCCCCACGTTAATCATTGCCGGAGATTTTGACAACGGTAGCGATGGCACAATTCCGATAGGTTCAACTAAGTTTCGCAATGCCCAGTTTGTTTTACTTCCTGGCTTATCGCACGCAATTATGCGCCATCACTCGGATGTTACAACTGTCATTCAAGATTTTTGGACTAGCGAAAAAACACTAAGCGACATTTCCGAACCTGAATTAACTGACTTACTCATTCAGCGTTTGCAACTCGTTTCTGGTATCACAGACGCGCATCATCGAGACTTTAGCAAAGCCCAAGTTTGCTTTACTTTAGAAAATGGGATTTCTATTTGTACTTGGAAAAATTTATTAGGAATAGATCACGTTTTCGTCAGTTGTCCCGAAGGTAAATGTCTCTACAGTGGCTTTGTTGGTTGGTTGCACTCAGAAAACTTGCAACAAACGCTTCAAGAAATAGAAAGAGAATTCACTGAAAACATATCTTAGCTAACAGCTTACTTCTGCCTCTGCTTTCTCTTTTCCTGAAGTGTTTGCTTATATTATCTAAGTAAATGAGTAAAAATAAACGTAACTTAAGGGCTGGTAACTGGTCATTGGTTAAGCAGGAGCTATTACCCATTACCTATTAACTATTACCCGATAAATGTTGTATGTGATATTTAATTATGCCTACCTACTTACTAAATTAAATGGATTTCGTCTCAATCTTAGGGCTAATAGCCGGAACATTAACCACAATTGCTTTTCTCCCACAATTATTTAAAACCTGGCAATCTAAATCAGCTAAAGATGTTTCTTTAGGGATGCTAATGATATTTTCAACTGGTGTATTTTTGTGGTTAATTTATGGAATTTATCTACAAGCATTACCTATTATTCTTGCTAACTTAATTACACTCATTTTCAACTTAATAATTTTAGGGCTTAAAATAAGATATAGATGACTCAATAGCTAAATGAAGCTAATTAACGCCAGTGACTGCCTCCGTTTTTGCCAACGAACGCCTTTTATTTAACCCAGCAACTCCAGATAGCGATGCGATTCGTACGATTTTTGCCTTTCCCAATGAATACAGCGTGGGAATCACTAGCCTGGGTTATCAAGTCGTGTGGGCAACTTTAGCAATGCGGTCAGATGTGCAAGTAAGCCGCTTATTTACTGATATTCACGAACAATTACCACGCGATCCTGAGTTACTCGGTTTTTCTGTGTCGTGGGAACTCGATTACGTTAATATTCTCAATTTACTTGAGTCTTTAGAAATTCCGATTCGGGCAAAGGCGCGCAGTAGCAGCGATCCCCTCGTTTTTGGTGGAGGTCCAGTATTAACAGCAAACCCAGAACCGTTTGCGGATTTTTTTGACGTTATTTTGCTAGGCGATGGGGAAAATTTACTAGGAGATTTTATTGCTGCTTACAAAGAAGTTCGCAATAGCGATCGCCCAACTCAGTTGCAACATTTGGCACAAGTTCCAGGAGTTTATATCCCCAGTTTGTACGAAGTTACGTATCACGATCCTACAGGTACGATTAAGTCAATTGAACCTCTCGCAGCAGTTCCCAACGTTGTAGAAAAGCAAACTTATCGCGGTAACACATTATCTGCTTCTACCGTAGTCACCGAAAAAGCTGCGTGGGAAAATATTTACATGGTGGAAGTGGTACGTAGTTGTCCTGAAATGTGCCGCTTTTGCTTGGCAAGTTACTTAACACTTCCGTTTCGGACAGCAAGTTTTGAGGGTTCACTCATTCCAGCGATTGAACGTGGATTAGCTGTAACAGATCGCATTGGTTTATTAGGCGCGTCGGTGACTCAGCATCCTGAGTTTGATGCTTTGTTAGAGTACTTGAGTAAGCCAGAGTACGACCATATCCGTTTAAGTATTGCCTCGGTACGCACAAATACCGTAACAGAAAAACTCGCGCGATTGTTAGCAAAACGTGACACGCGATCGCTGACAATTGCCGTCGAAAGTGGTTCAGAACGCTTGCGGCGGATCATTAATAAAAAACTCGATAATGATGCCATTATTCAAGCTGCGGTTAATGCCAAAGCTGGAGGATTAAGCAGTTTAAAACTCTACGGGATGGTGGGAGTTCCTGGAGAAGACATGGCAGATCTCGAACAAACTGTCGCGATGATGAAATCGCTGAAAAAAGCTGCCCCAGGATTACGGTTAACGTTGGGATGCAGTACGTTTGTTCCGAAAGCGCATACGCCGTTTCAGTGGTATGGAGTCAACCACCAAGCTGAGAAGCGATTGCAGTTTTTGCAGAAGCAGCTTAAACCCCAAGGTATTGATTTCCGTCCAGAAAGTTACAATTGGTCAGTGATTCAGGCATTGTTGTCGCGGGGCGATCGCCGTTTATCACAGTTATTAGAGTTAACGCGGCATTACGGTGACTCGTTGGGAAGTTACCGACGGGCGTTTAAAGCGTTACGCGGGCAGATTCCTGATTTAGATTTTTACGTGTATAGCGATTGGTCGCGCGATCGGGTTTTGCCTTGGAGTCACATTCAAGGACCACTTGCGCAGGCGACTTTATTGAAGCATTTAGCGGCCGCTGAAGCTGAGATGGATAAAGTTGGTAAGGAGTCGCAGTTGGTGCGGTGTTAAAAAGAACCACAAAGAATACAAAGTCTCGCTTGTGCCCGTACTCTCACCCTGACCTCTACTATTCATCTAAAAGCTGTATCTTTGTCCCTGTTAAATTGGCGTGAGTTAGTTTAGCTTCATTGAGATTTGCGCCAGTGAGGTCAGCTAAGGTTAAGTTTGCGCCGGTTAGATCTGCTTGTGTGAGGTCGGCATTTCTGAGGCAAGCGCGATATAAATTTGCGCCGGTGAGGTTGGCTTGTGATAAGTTCGCCCGCGCTAAGTTGCCCATTGCTAGCGTTGTTCTACTTAAGTTTGCCAAACTTAAATTAGTCGCGGTTAAGTCGGCTGCGGTTAAATCAGCATAAGTTAAGTTTGTTTGTTGAAGTGTAGCCCCTGTAAGCTTTGCCCAACTAAGATTGATGGCATTTAAGTTGTCAGAATCGAGCGAGATTCCTCTTAAGTTAGCATTGGTGAAATTTCTCTCGCCTGCTTGATAGCGTCGTAGCAACTCGTTAGCAGTTAATCGGGCAAGATATGTCACTTCTGCCCCTGCATAACACCATTGTGCTTGGATGAGGCTAGCAGCAGTATTGACAGCTACCTCGTCACATTTATCTAACACAACGCTGTTGCATCCGTCCCACTCGCCGCCTAGCATAAAGGCTATCTCGCTA
This sequence comes from Gloeocapsa sp. PCC 7428, assembly GCF_000317555.1. GTDB lineage: Bacteria > Cyanobacteriota > Cyanobacteriia > Cyanobacteriales > Chroococcidiopsidaceae > Chroogloeocystis. The sequence continues at coordinate 370,432 of NC_019745.1, read as the reverse complement.
GCCGCAGATGGTGTATCGACTAAAAGAATGTTTTGCTTTGGTGGTGAAAACCAATCAGCACGAAGTAGCCGTCGTGGAAGTAGTACCATTTTGAGATGCTCAGTAATTTGGACTTATTGGTATCTTTACCTTTCTAATTCTGAAATTGCTTTAGGAACACCTGCGGTTAAAACTTCGTTGCCAGTTTCTGTGACTAACACGTCGTCTTCAATCCGGATACCAATTCCACTCCAGCGGGGATCAATTTCGGGTTGGTCTTCGGCGGGTTTGGTGTCGGGGACGATGTAAAGCCCTGGTTCGACGGTGAGAACTTGCCCAGGTTGTAAAATTTGAGGATTGTCACCGTGTTGATAAACGCCAACATCGTGAACATCTAAACCTAGCCAGTGTCCTGTGCGGTGCATATAGAAGGGTTTGTATTTTTCTTCCTCGATGAGTTTGTCGATTTCACCTTTGAGGATACCAAGTTCGACTAAACCTTCGGTGAGGACGCGCACGGCGGTATCGTGAAAGGCATTGTAAGGATTTCCTGGTTTTACTTGGGCGATCGCTTGCTGTTGTGCTTCTAAGACAATTTCATACAGTATTTTTTGTTCCGGTGTAAACTTACCGCCGACAGGGAAAGTCCGCGTGATATCTCCGTTGTAGTACTCGTAAGCACATCCGGCGTCGATGAGTAGCAGTTGATTATCCTGCATTTGGCAGTTGTTCTCGATGTAGTGCAACACGCACGCATTTGCACCAGAAGCAACTATTGAGGGGTACGCCGGTCCCATACCACCGCGTCGGCGAAAAACGTGTTCAATTTCGGCTTGGATTTCGTACTCGTAACGCCCTGGGTGCGCGATCGCCATTGCCCGATTGTGGGCTTCGACGGAAATTTCTGCTGCTTTGCGCATTAATTCTAATTCGGCTGGACTTTTTGTCAGTCGCATCGCGTGTAGCAATATGCCAACGTCTTCTAAGGCGATTGGTCCTGTGCCGCGTTTGGGATAAGTTGCGAGTAGGCGTTGCCAGTGTTTGAGAATTTTGTCATTAAATGCGCGATCGCGTCCTAAGCGGTAATAAATGCGGTCGGCTTTTTCGAGATACTGCGGTAATTTTTCATCAAGTTCGGCGATCGGATACGCTTCGTCTGCGCCATAGCGTTCTTTTGCCCCTTCCACGCCACAGCGGTAGCCCGTCCAAACTTCTTTTTCTCGTTCTTTGGGCTGGACAAACAAGATAAAGCGATGTTCTGGGTGATGCGGCGCTAAAACTGCGACGGCTTCAGGTTCATTAAATCCTGTTAGATAAAAAAAGTCGCTATCCTGACGGTAAGTATATTCCACGTCGTTGTGCATAACTGCCGTCGGCGCACTGCGAAAAATTGCAGTTCCACTACCGATTTTTGTCATCAGCTGTTCGCGACGCTGGCGATATTCTGCTTGCATTGCTGCTTTTAAAGTTGCTCTTTATGCTTAATTGTAGTCGAACCACCTTGAACAAGGCTGCCAAGGTGGGTGTGTTAGGCGATCGCTAAAATCGATAACTTAAGACTTGAATTGCCGAACCATTTTGTGGTAAATCTGCTGCGCTCAAGCTAATTGTGTCAGAATTTGCGCGGCGTACAGGCATTCCGTCCATGACTGCCAGAAATTCGTCAAGCGCAACGATATCGCAGCTAGCTTCGTCTGCGGCTTGGGTACGATAGTGCGTCGGAATAACAAGTTTTGCATTCAGTGTTTGCACTGCTGCTCTTGCTTCCTGGGGATTGTAAGCTTTAGGACCGCCTCCCACAGGAACAAAAACGACATCAGGAGTACCCATCAAGATTTTTTGCTCAGTCGTAATTGGTGCCGCTGCGCCTCCCAAGTGCAGAATGTTGATGCCTGCTTGTGTCCAGCGCCACGCGACATTTGTACCAAAACGTTTTCCGCCGACGCGATCGTGGTCGGTGGCGATTCCTTGAAACTGGATATTATTAAAATCATAAACGCCTGGTTCAAAAACCAAGCGGGGATTTCCTGGCACGGATTCTACAGCACCTTCATCGAGTAACTGACTACTAATCAGTACTAGATCTGCCGCAACGTTTGGAGGGCGATAGCCTGCGGTGCAACCCAATGTCCGAAAAGGATTAACTAAAACGCGGGTTCCGCCTCCATTAAACAGAAAACACGTATGACCTAACCATTGAACTGATAACGAACCTGCTTGTGCGACAGCAGGTTGAAATTTGCCTAGGGTCGTCGCCACGGTTGTCAGCAACCCCGCCCCAGCATATTGCATTAATTGTCGCCGTTTCATCTTTTCTCCAGTTGTTCCAGGAAATTTCGTAGTAGCTGCTTTCCTGAATTTGTCAGCACACTCTCTGGGTGAAATTGGACGCCTTCAATGTGCGGATAGTTTCGGTGTCTTACACCCATAATTGTGCCATCGTCTACCCAAGCCGTAATTTCTAGTACGTCTGGGCAGGTTTGCGCATCGATCGCTAAACTATGATACCGAGTTGCGGTCAAAGGATTTTCTAATCCTTTAAAAACACCAATACCTGTATGTGAAACGTCAGATGTTTTACCATGCATGAGTTCTGGCGCAGAAACAATTTTGCCGCCGAAAACTTGACCAATGCTTTGATGCCCCAAGCACACACCGAGAATTGGTAAATCTGGTCCTAGGTGACGAATGATATCTAGAGAAATTCCAGCATCGTCGGGGCGTCCAGGTCCTGGAGAGATGACAATACCTGCTGGTTGCAACTGGCGAATTTGCTCTAAGGTAATTTGGTCGTTACGGTAAACTTGGATTTCTGCCGCTACAGGAAAATCGGCTGCGAGTTCTCCGAGATACTGAACCAAATTGTAGGTGAAGCTGTCGTAGTTATCGATAACTATGAGCAAGGTTATTTATCCTCATTCTTACTCTTCTCTATCATAAAGCGGCGCGTAATAAGACGAGCAAGGGAGGTAATAAGAGAATTCCGGCAACAAATACAGCGGCTAACGCAGTAACAAGAACAGCACCTGCTGCGCAATCTTTAGCAATTTTAGCGAGTTCGTGATAAGTTTGCTTGACTGTGAGATCGACGACCGACTCGATTGCTGTGTTCAAGACCTCTAATGCCAGTACTAATCCAATCGTAATGCTAATAACGGCTAGCTCAATCGGTTGTAAATGTAATAAAACGCCCAAGCTGATTGCTAGAGCGCCAATTAATAAATGAATCCGAAAATTGCGTTGGGTAACAAAAGTGTAACTTACGCCATTCCAGGCATATTTAAAACTAATTAATAAATTGGCAGCGACTCGCCAAGAAAACTCCCGCTTTCTCGAAGCTATTTCTGGTCGGTTTGGCTGTGATGTAGAAACTTCTTGGGACATATACACGAAACCAGAACACAGGAGTTATTGAGGAAACTTGCTTGAATAGCGGTAATTCATCGTCTCACAGGAAAGTAACAACTGGCAATAGAAATTTGATTAGCTACATCACGACAAGATTAACTTTGTCTAGTAAGTGAGTTTGCTCGTTGAGCATTTGGTTGAGGCTGTCATCGTCGGGATGATCCCAACCCAACAGATGAAGCAAACCATGGGCTGCTAACCAAGCTAGCTCAATTTTCAATGAGTGATTCTGCTGATTTGCTTGCCGTGCGGCTGTATCAACCGAGATTACTATATCACCAAGATATAAAGGAAGACGCGATCGCATCTCACTCGGCAGAGGGAAATTTGTCTCTAATGCTGCGAATGCTAGTACATCGGTAGGCTTGTTTTGCTGTCGATACTGCGCATTTAACACTTGAATTTCTGCATCGTCAGTTAAGCGCAGGCTCAGTTCGTATCCCAGTGCTGGAGGAAGATACTCTTGCAAGCTTGCAATCCAACACGCAAACCACGCTTCCCACGTCTCTATGGCGATGAAGTTGGAATTAACTTGTTGATTTACTAATAAATCTTTTGCTATTGAGGAATCTAAAAAACAGTTTTCAACGTTGATTTCAACTTGCAGTTGTTTTGTCATCGAGTTAGATAAGCAAGTCCCACCAGAACGGCTAAAAGTCCAACAGTTGTTAAAATAAAATGTTGCAGCGAAGTAGCTCGCTTACGCACCATATTACGCATGGCAAGCTTAACATAACTTGGTCGCGGTTCGGTGGTGGTTGCAGGTGATTGCGTCGGATGGCTTACAGTTTGCTCTGGTAAGGACGAATTGCTCATAATTAAGTATTGTCGCTTGCACGCGATATACGGCTATAAATATTCTTCCCTTAATGTAACAGTTTGTTAAAGCAGCAGCTAGAGGCTAGTGGGAAGTGTGGGAAGTGTGGGAGAAATTTGATGATTATTGCTCTTTAATACTCAATAACCCAACTACCCGCCTACCCTCTGCTTCCCCTATTTCTCCTCAACTAGGCGATGTTACTCTCTACAAGTTGATTTTCTTGACGGAGGTAGGCTTGAATAAACAAATCGATTTCGCCATTCATAACGTCGGCGATCGCTGTTGTTTCCACATTAGTCCGCAAGTCCTTCACTAACTGATAGGGGTGAAAGACGTAGTTGCGAATTTGGTTTCCCCAAGCAGCTTCTACCATATCGCCACGAATTTGGGCGATTTCTTGCGCGCGTTGTTCTTGCGCAACGATCAGCAGCTTTGCTTTGAGGATCGCCAGTGCTTTTTCCTTATTTTGCAACTGACTGCGCTCTTGAGTACAGCGCACTGCAATACCAGTAGGAATGTGGACGATGCGGACTGCGGTTTCTACTTTATTAACGTTTTGCCCGCCTTTACCACCAGCCCTTGATGTTGTAATTTCTAAGTCTTTTTCTGGTATGTCCAACTGCACAGAATTATCGATTTGTGGCATGACTTCCACACCAGCAAAGCTTGTTTGTCGCTTACCGTTGGCGTTGAAAGGGGAAATGCGTACTAGGCGATGCGTTCCCTTCTCGCCTTGCAAGTACCCATAAGCATAACGACCAGAAATTTCTAGCGTAGCTGACTTAACTCCCGCTTCATCGCCTTCAGAAAGTTCAGCAAGATTGACTTTATATCCTTGATTTTCTGCCCAACGCGTGTACATCCGGAGCAGCATCTCTGCCCAATCTTGAGCGTCAGTTCCTCCTGCACCCGCATTGATCGTGAGAACTGCGCCTTTTTCATCATAAGGACCAGCGAGTAACTGCTGTAGCTCCCACTGATCGAGTTCTCGATTCAACTGCGTCACGTTCACAGCGGCTTCGTTTAGCAGGGCTTCGTCAGCTTCTAACTCTAAAAGTTCCAGCACAGCTTTGGTATCTTCTAAACTCGCTTGCCATTGTGCGTGTTGCTGCAAATGCGCTTTGAGATCGTTCATTTCTTGCAGCGTTTGTTGCGCACTTGTTTGATCTTCCCAAAATTCTGGTTGCGCTGCGATTTGCTCAAGATCCTGAATTTTGGCGGTTAATGCTGGTACGTCAAAGATAGTCCTGGGTTTTACCCAGGCGCTGAGATAACCTTTCGACTTCGCGTTTGATTTCTAAGACTTCCATATCCTCTAAGTAGACAGTATTTTTTTTGCGATCGTGCGTTGAACTGTATTTTGATTTTAACGATTATCGACAACTTCTCAATCCAAGTCTTTGGATAAGACTTTTAGTTCTTCCACGCGCTACTGAAGACAGTAGAACTCACTTGAGGTCAATCCCTACTCAAGCTACTGAATTTTTTGTCGTTATCTCTCTTTCAGATGTGTGAATTTGCCAAGCCTTTTTCGTCTTAATCGGTCGTTACTGAATGCTACTGAAGACTTCCAATGAATAACTACTCGACGATTCATATCGGCACCCGATGATTCTCAGAGCGATCTGTCTAGCTATGAAGACAATGAAGCGATGCTACTTACTCAGAGAATATACGTAAAAATCCCGATTTGTCAAAGGGCAACCTTGATAAATTCAGTGGAATGACGATGGTTTCTTATGCTTTCTCTACCGACAATAATTGCAGCTTGGATTCAAGCTTAGTCATTTTTTTACACAAATATCTAAAAATCTCTTTAATTATTATCGGAGTTTTTATGCCGAAAACTCAATACGCTGACTATTCAGAAGCACGGAACTTACTTGTTTCATATCATCAAAAACCTTCGATTAAATTACGAAATAAACTGGTTAAATTGCACAGTGGTTTAGTCAGGAAAATGGCACATCAATTCAGTCATCAATGTACTGAGCCATACGAAGATTTAGAACAAATTGGCTACTTGGGTTTGATTCGAGCAATTGAACGATTTGATCCGAGTCAAGGCTATGCTTTTAGTTCTTTTGCTGTGCCTTATATTCGTGGGGAAATTCTTCATTTTTTACGCGATCGCTCGTGTGCTATTAAAATTCCTCGACGTTGGCAAGAAATTTATAACCAGGGACAAAAAGTTCGTAAAAAACTAACTTCTTCATTAGGGCGCTGTCCAACAGATATCGAAATCGCTTGCTGCTTACAAGTTTCTATACAAGAGTGGCTCGATTGCAAATTAGCAATTCAAAACCGAATTACTTTAAGTCTAGATACGACTGTTGTTCATCATGTCGATTGCCCAATTACATTAGGAGAAGCACTTGCTGATCCTCGTTCTACGAGCTTACAGCAACAAGAAGAGGATCGCCAGCAACTACAAGGCGCAATGAGTCAAATGGAGGAAAAGACAAGAATTGCAGTTGAATTAGTTTTCTTAAAAGAGCTTTCGCGTAAAGAAGCAGCACAACACATTGGCACTAGCCCAATGACAGTTACCCGCTACCTTCAAAGAGGTAAAGTACAGTTAGTTAATTTATTACAAGCACCAGCCTTAGCAGCAGGAGCTTAATACTTACTTTGTTAATTTATTCATAAAAGCAACGCTACAAGTAAGCAGCTTATTACAAAATTATATCATTACCACTATCCAATTCTCATGCTCAACGTAACTGTAGAGTCACAAAATAGAAAATTTTTATCTATAGAACAAAATATTAAGCTCGATGAGCAAAAGCAAGTAAAGTATAAAAAAATATGGCTTAAAACTCAAAAGCCGCAATTACCTGTAAAAATCCAAGAGCATGAAACTGTTAAACAGATACTTAGTCACCCTTTATTATTAACTTTATTACGTATAGTTTTTGAAGAAACAGGCGAAATTCCACTACAGCGCGCGCAGCTTTATCATGCAGGATTACAAATTCTCTTAAAGCAGTGGGGTAGCACTGAAGGTGCAAAAGACAAAATTTTCACAAGCTTGTCGTTGAAACAAAAAGAAGATTTGCTAACTTATGTTGCTTGGATGACTTTTGCACAAGGAGAATACTTTTTTGAGCAACAGCAGCTAGAGCAGTATATCAGTGACTATCTACAAAAAATATTCAAAACCCAAATTGAGCTAGAAACACGTGCGCAAGCCAAGCAAGTTCTACAATCTATTCAAGCTCATTACGAACTCTTTACCGAATGGACGCCTGGTATTTATGCTTTTTCAGTTCTTTCTTTTCATGAATATTTAGCTGCAAAAGCAATTGTAGAAGGTTATACTGTACAGGGATTAGAGCAAGCGCTCAAACAGCTTGTTGAGCAATTAACGGAAAATCGCTGGCATCAAATTTGCACTCTAGTAGCAAGTATGTTACCGAATACAGACTATCTCTTGCTACTAATGAAGTCTAAAATTGATACTTTAATTGAATCACAAGTAACTTTGCAACCTTTTCTAACTTGGTTAAAATATCAATCACTGAAGATAAATTGTGATTACAAACCCGCAGCAGTTCGTGCGTTTTATATCGAGTGTATTCTTGGTATTGATTTTGAGATTTCTGGTGCTTTAGATAGCAAGTTATCACGCGATCTAGAAGCTGATTCACCAAAGTTAAATTCTGCGGCTCACAAACTACAAAGATGTCGTTTTAGCGATCGCCAGAAGCAGGCGTTACAGCAATATTATGATATGTCCAAAGTTTTATTTGATAGTATAGATGCTGGATGTGTCACCTGTAGTATTCGAGAAGAGTTAGAGCAAAACTTATTTTCATTCGCGAAAAATACCCCATTACTGGAGGCGATCGCATAATAGATTAAGTTGCCTAACTGTTTTTCAGCCTTGTTATGTCTAACTCAGAATTAGATCCTGTACGGGAAACACCAGACGATTACCGTCTGCTAGTTTCTCAAGTCGAACAGTTACAACAACAGCAAAATGTGCTTGTTAAGTATTTAACAGAATTAAAACGGCGCTTAGATAGCCTGAGTGAGCAGTTTGACAATCGACCAGAGCTACAGCAGATTACTAAACTGCAAGATGCATTAGCTAGACTGCAAGAACTCAACTTAACCCAATCTAACACTTTTAGCTTAGCCTCAGATCTCAATAACCAATTTATTCGTGACGACTTAGATACAGACGATCGCACCGATGAAGATACTGAACTAAATATCACCACTGAAGAATTTTGGCAGCGATATAATAATGGACAGCGTAATTTTTCCGGTTGTAATCTTGCACAAATTAATTTAAGTGGAGAATCTTTAAACGCGAGTGTCTGTAATTTTACTCACGCTAACTTGGTACAGGCAAACTTAAGCAAAGCCAATCTTAGTTTAGTAAATTTAAGTCATTCCAATCTAAAAGATGCTCAACTTTGTGAAGCAGTATTAGAACAGACAAATTTGACTGAAGCAAACTTAGAAAATACAGATTTAAGGCAAGCTATTTTCTCTAAAACCAAGTTAGGGCGAGCTAATTTAAGCGGTGCTAATTTAAGTGGAGTCAACTTATCTTTTCAGGTAGAACTTGAAGAAACTAACTTCAGTAGAGCAAATCTTAGTAAAGGAAATTTACAGAAAGCCAACTTTTATAAAGTTAATTTGCGCGAAGCGAATTTAAGTCGTGCTAATTTATTAGCTACTGATTTTACTGAAGCCAATCTTCAAGATGCGAACCTACAACAAGCAGTTTATGACTTGTCTACAATATTTCCTGAAGATTTTGACTTAACAGCAGCAGAAGCTTATCTGATTGCTCCTAGTACTGTTTTATCAAAGGCTAATTTAGCAGGCTACGACCTCAAAGAGGTTAGTTTAACTAAGGCAGATTTACGAGAAACAAACTTTTATACGACGAATTTGACTGGAGCAAACCTCAGTGAAGCCAACTGCGATCGAGCAAACTTCAGTGCCGCGAATCTCAATGGTGCAATTATGCTGCAAACAAGCTTTCGTGCCGCTAATTTGAGTGAAGCTAACCTGAAATACGCAAATTTAATTGCAGCGAATCTCACTGAGGCAAACTTAAGTAGAGCAAGTTTGGAGGGAGCAAATCTTACAGCAGCTAACTTAAGTCATGCGAATTTGCAAAACACGTATCTCAACAAGATAAACTTGAGCGGTGCTACTTTGATACAAGCTAATTTAGTTGGGATTGTGTTTCAAGGAAATCTTAGCGGAGCCGACTTGAGTGAAGCTAACCTATGTGGTGCAAACCTGAGTCAAGCTAATTTAAGTGCAGTGAATTTAGTATCAGTAGATTTGCGTGGCGCAGATTTAAGGAATACCAACTTAGAAAGAGCAAATCTTGCAGGTGCAAACTTGAGTGGAGCAAATCTAGAATCTGCGAGGCTAAGTGGCGCTACGATGCCCGATGGCAGTATACACGAATAAAGATAATTATGCGACGTGATGCGAAAAACCCCCGTCATTTATGCGACAGTTGACAGCGAAGAAAGTGTGGGAAGACTTTGTCAACTATCAACTATTGTTAGGTAATCGGGATGTTGCTTATTATTCTTTCTAATCGCTAATTACTATTGACTAGTTACCAGCCATTAAGTTAAGTTGATTTTTACCTATTTTACTGAGTAGCGATCGCCGCTTGCTCGCGAGTATTTCCCTGATACTGCATAATCGTCACTGTTAAAAAAGGAATCAGGACTGCGGCTAACTGCGAAATCCCAAACTTGAGTTTAAGGCTTTGGGGTAAGGCTTGCCAGGAGATTGGCACAAAACCAAAGCGAGTATAGTACAGAGCTAATCTGTTACCAACACATTCTAAGTAAAGCGGCTGCGTTGCTTGCGCAATCAAATGCTTAACTAAATAACTTCCTAAACCGCGATCGCGCCAAGCGGGTGAGACGACTAAACTACCCAGTTCTTGTACTGTATTGAAGTTGCGTAACTGTCCGCAAGCGACAATTTTTTGATGACACTCAATTACCCAAAACTGCGACCAATTTAATTGAGTTGGATCGAGTTTAGCGCTTAGCACCAATTTCCGAATCGTCCATAGGTCATTTCTAGCGGCTGGGCGTATCGAACATCCTGGTGGCAATTCCTGTTGCACTGTCAATCAACTACTAATATGGGTAAGGAATGCCTTACCGCTCTTGGTTTGCTCCTATTGTCTCATGTCAGCGAGACTTCAAACTTGATATTGCATTCTTCGTCATGGCGGCGATCGCTTGATCGGTTGCTTTTGGTAAGTGATAGTACTTTCCTCCGGCTTTTTGCGCCAGTTCTTTGGCAAATCCTGTCGAAATAAACTTACTTTCGGTATCAATCACAAGAAGCTGCATTCCTAAGGCGCGAATCCGCGCAGCAATATCTAGCAATTCGCCTTTGATATCAGGTTTTTCGCCTTCGATCTGGGGTTCACCCAGCGATCGCGACAAAGGAATATTAGCGCGTCCATCAGTAATCGCGACAATGACAACTTGACCGATATCGCCAGACATTTGGGCATTTGTTCCGGCGCGGACAGCTTGTGTTAAACCATGCGCTAGCGGCGAACCACCTCCACACGGCAATCTTTCGAGTCTTCTTCGGGCTGCGGCGATCGAACGCGTTGGTGGTAGTAGTACTTCGGCTTGTTCGCCTCGGAAGGGAATCAAAGCAACTTGATCGCGATTTTCATACGCCTCGGTGAGTAAGCGCATCACCGCACCTTTTGCGGCTTGCATCCGGTTGAGTGCCATTGAACCAGAAGCATCAACGACAAACACAACTAACGCCCCAGCTTTGCGCACTAACCGCTTGGCGCGAATATCGCCTTGTTCGACAATGACTTTGCGGTTGGGTTGGCGATCGTGACGCGCTTTTTGATAGGGGGCGGCGGCGCGGAGTGTCGCATCAACGGCAATACGGCGCACTTTACCTTTAGGTAACATTGGCTTAACATACCGCCCGCGATCTTCTGAAAAAATGACGCTGCGGCTACCGGCTTTACCCTGGCGTTTAGCCATTTGCGCAAAATAGAGAACACTGGGATCGAGAATCACGCCTTCCGGATCGAACACAAATTCTTCAGGAATACTCGGTGGTGTTTGTTCTTGTTCCTCTTCTTGTTCTTCTTGTTCGTCTTGTTCGTCTTGTGGTTGTTCGGATTGATCTTGCGGTGGTGGGGGTGGTGGGGGTGGTGTTTCCTCTTCGGGAGGCATTTGTATTATCGTTGCGCGGGGAACGATAACCAATTCCACCGCCCGACGTAAATCTTCGGCGCTGACTGCGGTGCGTCCATCGAGTGCGGCTGCGGCTTTGGCGACGCGGAGAGCAAATAATTCTGCGCGATGTCCTTGCACTCCGGCGCGGATGGCTTCATCGACGAGATAGGCGATTTGCTCGTGGCTGATGCGAACATCTTTTAACCATTCTCGCGCTAGGATAATTTGCGTTTTGAGGCTGTCGATGTCTTCGCTGTATTGCTGGAGAAATTCTTGAGGCGATCGCGCATAAGAAATCGCTTGTTCGACGGCTTGAACGCGTTCGTCGATTCCTAGGACTTCATCTGCTGAAAGTGCGATCGCAATGCGATCGAGGAGGTGTTCGCGGAGTGCGCCTTCTTCGGGGTTGTAGGTAGCAATAAAGAGTGGTTGACAAGGATGCTGAAAACTAATGCCTTCGCGTTCGATTTGGTTGCGTCCTTCGGTTAAAACGGTTAGTAGCTGGTTGCTGATGTTGTCATCGAGCAAATTAATTTCATCGACGTAGAGAACGCCACGATGCGCTTGGGCAAGTAATCCTGGTTGAAAAACGGTTTCTCCTTGTTTGACTGACTGTTCAACATCAACTGAGCCTAATAGCCTGTCTTCGGTGACGCCTAAAGGAATTTGGATAAACGGCGCGGGAATAACTTCGGTTTCCATTTGCGTGCGATCGCAGATGTCTCTTAACTGATCGTCCCATTCTTCGGGGCGGTTAGGATCGCAGTTACACATCGAACTTTTGACGATTTCAATTGGGGGTAATAGTGCGTGCAGGGCGCGTGCCATCACTGATTTTGCCGTACCGCGACGACCTGCGATCGCGACTCCTCCCAATCCTGGATCGACGGCTGCGAGTAGCAGTGCTAATTTTATGGCTTCTTGACCAACAACAGCGGTTAAGGGAAATGCTGTCACGGTTGAGGAGGTGTTGAGTACAGGCATTGTTTTTACTAAAGAGGGATTCGGAGGTTAGAGGTCAGAGGTCAGGGGTATTTTATAATAGGGGAATGATTGTATCTTGCATATCTTTGCGCAGATTAAAACATTCAACAGTACTATTTTGACGCTGATCTCTGATCCCCGACTTCTGACCCCTCATTAACTTCCATTGGTAAGATTACCGTGAATGTTGAACCGATTCCAAGTTGGGAAACAAGTTTGATTTCACCTTGCAAAAGTTTAACTAAGCGAGTAACGATTGCGAGTCCTAACCCAGTGCTGTCTGGGAGGTGCGATTTTGGAATGTCGCCAACGCGGTAGTAGGGGTCAAAAATTCTTGGTTGATCTTCGGGGGCGATACCAATTCCGGTATCAGTGACAGCGATCGCCCATTTGTCTTCTAATGCATAACATTTTACCGTTATGCTGCCTGCGAAAGTGTAACGAATTGCATTACTCACTAGATTTGTGACAATTTGCTGAAAACGTAACGCGTCTGTGATGACTTGTTTCGGAGCGTTTGCTAAGTCTACAGCGATCTGCAAGTTTTTTTCTTGCGCCATCGGTTGTAGCATATCTAGCACGTCTTTGATAATAACGCACGCGTCAGTAGGTGCAGGATGCAGCGTCATTTTCCCTGCTTCATACCGCGATATTTCTAGCGCATCATTAATTAGGCGCAGCAAATGTCTACCGTTACGCAATACGCGCTCGATATGTTCGATATTTTTGAAGTTGTCTTTGACTTCGGTTTTGTTTTGTAGGCGGATAAATAAGTCGGAATAACCAATAATTGAAGTTAAAGGATTTTTGAGTTCATGCGCAAGGTGTGAGAGATTTTCTTGATTTGCCCGAATTAAGCGTGTCAGTTCTTGATTGTGTAGTGTTAACTGCGATTGAAGTTGCTGTAATTCGCGTAGGCGCTCATCTACATAACTTTGAAAACAACGCGCGATCGCATCATCAACGACTGCATCGACAAGGCGAAAAACTCGAATCACTTCTGTTGACGAGACTTGCTGTAATTCTGGTTCTAAGGCTAAGAATATTGCTCGTCTTAGTAAACGATACTCGCGGGCAATTTCCAGTGGGTCAAAACCTTCTTCCGCACGGTGAATGCCGTGTACTAAACTTGCCTCAATCAGGGTTTGAAGATCATCCTCTGTCGTTTTTGATAGCACTGTCGCCATAGCTTTGAGGACATAAGGTACGTGATTGCGTATTGCTGTGTAGCACATACCTTCAGTACTTTCAATCTGCCGATCTCGGCGTACAACTTCTACCCAGTTTTCGATAATTGTGTCACTTTTATCAAGCAATATCTGGCTAAAATCAAACATTTTGGCAGCATCTAGAACAGCGCAATGAAGCAAGGTATACTTGTCTTAACTTAGTGCAATCACACGACAATCGCCCACCATTTTTTCAGGTAAGTACCCTAGCTTAGATGAGCAGCGATCGCAACTTTACTTTATGGATTTACTACCAAAACATATTTCGCTTTCACTAAGCTTGATAATTTTGTATATCTATGCTAAAATTCATAAAACTTATTAAGAGTAAGTCAGCCTAATTCAGTAGCTCACTTGCAGCATTTGGTCTGAAATGAGTCTGGAGCGGAGGAACCAAACCCTAGGGGCGTATCTGTAAATTACAGAAGGATAACTCTCTATCCTAGCCCGTCAGCTAACTTCGTAGGCGTTGAGAGGAGACTGAAGAGTGAGCATTTAAGCTATTTGCTCTCGTCAGTATTCCTGGCTGGTACTGCTTAATCTTATTGTGCCTGCTTCTGGCTCTGAGGGAGTTTCATAATAATGTTTAATCTGAATCTTGCTGTCTTAGCGGTTGCAGGACAGAGTAGCTGGAAAAAAATACGACCAGTGGTCTTGCAGGATGTTGTCTTACTTCCTGCGGCTGGTTTTCTAGGCATCATCATCTTGTGGTGGTTTGTTGCCACTTTCTTAACAAATTTGATGCCTACTCCATTTGAGGCACTTGTTGCTAATTTGGACTACATTATAAACCCCTTCTACCGACAGGGACCAGGAAATTTAGGGCTTGGCTGGTTATTACTTGCAAGCCTGAGAAGAGTACTGATTGGTTTTGGACTGGGTGCTTTAGTCGCGATTCCGATTGGTTTTCTCATAGGGATGTCCAAGCAAGCCTCACTCGCACTCAATCCTTTGATTCAAATTTTCAAACCTGTATCGCTACTAGGGCTGCCTATTTCGTTATTGCAGCAATCCCAACAATCGAGAAGAAGTTGCCGAAATTATTACAAATAAGTCTTTTACTGGTGCCAAGCTGAATTTGACTCGCGCAGCAATTGTCGGCGAATACAATTACGGCAGTTTTGATAACCAAAAAAGAATAGTGCGATCGGCTGATACAAGTATTTTCTTTGATTTACCAGCTAATCTTGCTCAAATTCCTCACGATCACTCAACATTTATGTGGCAATCAGAAAGTATTTGGTTAATGACACAATCAGCGCGCTGGGGACAAATCAAATCAATTCCTAAAAACGCTGAAGAACTCGCTCGAAAAGCATGGAGAACCGATCTCTACCGAGAAATTGCAGATGAAATGGGAATTGAATGTCCCAAAGATGATTTCAAAATTGTACCTGCTACCGCTTTCATTGATAACAAACCTTTTGATCCTAGCGATCCGGTAGGTTATCTCAATAGTTTTGAAATTCGTGCTAATCGTCCTCACTCTTTTTTCCTAACTTAACGAGCAATAAGTTCCTAGTTAACTAAGTGACACATTAGTTTTAGAGGCTTTATAGATGAAATCCACTTCTTATCAAACTCAGCATTACGAACAAATTTTCAATCGTAATGGATTTTTGGAAGTTGAAAACTTAGTGAAGTCTTATCCTACATCTGATGGAGGTGAATTTGTTGTTCTTGACGGTATTAATCTAACAATCAATGAAGATGAATTTATTTCAGTCATCGGTCACTCTGGTTGTGGTAAATCAACACTTTTAAAAATCGTTGCTGGATTAGAAAAACCGACTTATGGCTCTGTACGTCTTGATGGCAGAGAAATACGTAAACCTGGTGCTAAATTCGCAACCATGCACTCAACTTCCTAGAACGCTATTTTTCCCAAGACGAATAAGATAGCACTCTTAAATAGATTATAAATTCTCTTTTCTTTGTGTACTTTGAGTGCTTTGTGGTTTGTTTTCCAAAAAATCTATCCGAAAATCATGATAAGTTGATACAACATATAAGCAGCTACACCCTATTTAGACGATACTTGAATTTAGTTTATCCTAACACTTCTGTTATAGTTAATTTACCTGAGACAATGCAATGGCAAGCTGGCAAGCAATATTTAGCTCAATAATATTTATTAGTGTAATTGTCTTAATTATGACAGAAAAAATGCACCTAACTATTGCAGCGTTTTTAGGTGCATTGCTGCTAGTTTTTGCCAACATCATGACATTGGCAGAAGCTGTTACTTATATTGCCAGAAGCTACTCAACACTAGCATTATTTTTTGGAGTAATGGTATTAGTCAGAGCTTTTGAACCAACAAAAGTATTTGACTATCTCGCTACTCAAATAGTTATCTTAGCTAAAGGACAAGGTAAACGTCTTCTACTCGGAATCGTTGCAATTACAACTCCTATTTGTGCAGTATTACCGAATGCTACGACGGTGATGCTACTAGCACCGCTGATTCCTCCAATTGCTGAGGATGTAGGAGTTAATTTTGTTCCTTTGTTGATTTTGATGGTATTTGTTGCGAATAGTGCGGGTTTATTAACGTTGGTAGGAGATCCAGCAACATTTATTGTTGGCGATGCGGTGAATATTAGCTTTATAGATTACTTAGGACGCTTGAGCTTAGGAGGAATTATTGCAGTAGGAGCAATCGTATTTATGCTACCTTATTTATTTCCTAAAATTTGGCGGAAAAAGTTGGATAGCTTAGAGCAGTTACCGCATCCTCAGATTAATCATCCCCGCGTTTTAACTTTAGGAATTGTTCTTATAGCCTTTGTACTACTATTCTTTGCTATCGGAGAAATGCTCCCAATTCCAATTTCGCCTGCGGCAGTAGCATTATTGGGAGCCGCGTTAGCTTTACTCCTTTCACATCATAGCAAAATTGAGACAGTTAATCATATTTTAAGGGACGTAGATTGGAGTACTTTAATATTTTTCATGTGTATATTTGTCATAATTGGAGGCTTAGAAAAAACAGGGGTCGTTAGTAGTATATCTGGAGTTTTAGCATTTATTTTGGGTAGAAACATTGCTTTGGGCTCACTGGTTCTATTATTTTTAGTAGGAATTTTATCGAGTGTAGTCCCAAATATTCCGCTGGTTGTTGCAATGGTGCCATTGCTTAAAGAATATGTCGTTAATGTAGGATTAGCAACACCAGAAATATTACAGCCAGGCTTTCATGGTGAGTTACCGCCCGAAGTTTTGCCATTATTTTATGCGATGATGTTTGGTGCGACGCTTGGTGGAAATGGGACGTTAGTTGGGGCTTCTTCTAATATCGTTGCAGCAGGGATTGCGGAACAGCATGGGCGACGCATTTCATTTCATACTTTTTTGCATTATGGTATTCCAGTGATGATTGTGCAGTTGATCGCGGCTGCATTATTTATTTCGATTCGCTTTTTGATTTTTGGATAAGTTACCTACGCTGCATACAATAAGCTTGAAAAGCTAGAATGGTAGTATGTCTCAAGCTTTTACCTCTACTGTGGCTTCATCTTCTACACGCCCAACATTTATCCTTGTAGATGGGCATTCGCTAGCTTTTCGTTCTTATTTTGCATTTGCTAAAGGGCGTGATGGTGGTTTGCGCACAACAACGGGAATTCCGACAAGCGTGTGTTTTGGCTTTCTCAAGGCGTTACTAGAAGTCATGGCGGCGGAAAAGCCGGAAGCAATGGCGATCGCATTCGATCTCGGATTACCAACTTTTCGTCACGAAGCCGACGATACATATAAAGCAGATCGCCCAGGGACGCCAGAAGACTTTGTTCCCGATCTCAAGAATCTCCACGAATTACTCGATGGCTTGAACTTACCCATTATCACTGCACCAGGCTACGAAGCCGATGATGTGCTAGGAACACTCGCGCAAAAAGCAAGCACAGCGGGGTATCGAGTGAAGATTTTGACAGGCGATCGCGATTTATTTCAACTTGTCGATCCGCAAAAAGATATTAGCGTTCTCTATCTTAGTTCCGAAGCATTGAAGCGTTCTTCTACAGGAATTAATGAGTTTAGAACCGAACAAGTTAAAGAAAAGATGGGAGTATTACCATCACAAATTGTCGATTTTAAAGCACTTTGTGGCGATAAATCTGATAACATTCCTGGCGTTAAGGGTATTGGTGAAAAAACTGCAATTCAGCTACTCAATCAATACACATCGCTCGAGCAAATTTATGCTTCTTTGGGCGAAATCAAAGGCGCAACGCAAAAGAAACTAGAAGCAGGGAAACAAGACGCAGAAAAATCTCGCTACTTAGCAACAATTGTTGTTGATGTACCGCTAGATATTGATTTAGAAGCAGCAAAGTTAACAGGTTTTGATACAACAACTCTTAAACCTATCTTAGAAAAATTAGAATTTAAATCTTTTCTAGGTAAAGTTAACGAACTCCAGCAACAGTTTGGTGGGACAATTCCAGAAGACGAATCAGAAGATACACCCGACTCAAACTTCATTGCAGTACCAACATTTGAGAGTGACGATTTGTGGTTTTTTAGCGCGGAAGATACTGAAGCAAGTCAAGAACAAGAACAACCGCTTGCCAAAATCGCTCCGCAAATCATTGATACGCCTGCAAAATTAACGAAATTAGTAAAACAATTACAAAAACATACCAACACAAAAACACCTGTTGCTTGGGATACAGAAACAACAGATCTTGAACCACGCGATGCGCAACTTGTAGGAATTGGTTGCTGCTGGGGAAGCGAACTCGATGCGATCGCATATATTCCCCTGGGTCACACAGCAGGAGATAATTTAGATACTGCAACGGTATTATCGGCATTACGCCCGATTTTAGAAAGCGCAGAATATCCGAAAGCGTTGCAAAACGCTAAATTTGACAGGCTAGTATTGCGGTGTCAGGGAATTCATCTTAGAGGTGTCGTGTTCGATCCGATGCTAGCAAGCTATGTTTTAGATCCTGATACGAGTCATAATTTGAGCGATCTAGCGCAGCGCTATTTGGGTTTGACATCAAAAAGCTATGCTGAGTTAGTACCGAAAGGAAAAAATATTGCAGATTTAGACATTCCTACTGTTGCAGACTACTGCGGTATGGATGTTTATGCAACTTATGGATTAGTAACCAAGCTACGCGCAGAACTAGATAAAATTCCAGTATTACACAAGTTATTACTCGAAGTCGAACAGCCGCTTGAACCTGTTTTAGCCGAGATGGAATATACAGGAATTCACATCAATACGGCGTATCTGCAAGATTTTTCTAAACAACTTGAAAAAGACTTAGCAGCAATTGAAGAACAAATTTATGCAGTTGCAGAAGAGAAGTTTAACTTAGGTTCGCCAAAAAAGTTAGGTGAACTGTTATTTGATAAGTTGAATTTAGACCGGAGAAAGTCACGAAAAATTCAAACAGGTTATTCAACTGATGCAGCAACATTAGAAAAGTTGCGCGACGATCATCCGATAGTAGAAGCGATTTTAGAGTATCGCACTTTATCTAAATTAAAGTCAACGTATGTCGATGCGCTACCTGCATTAGTGCGCCCAGATACGCAGCGAGTGCATACAAGTTTCAATCAAACTGCAACTTCAACAGGGCGATTATCTTCTTCTAACCCAAACTTACAAAATATCCCGATTCGTACAGCCTTTAGTCGGCAAATCCGCAAAGCGTTTATTCCTGAATCTGGGTGGATATTAGTAGCAGCGGATTATTCGCAAATTGAGTTACGAATTCTCGCGCATTTGTCGCAAGAACCTATCTTAGTAAAAGCGTATCAAAACAATGAAGATATTCATACTGTAACCGCGCGATTATTGTTTGAAAAAGATGCGGTAACTTCTGAAGAACGCCGCTTAGCTAAAACAATTAACTTCGGTGTCATTTATGGTATGGGGGCGCAGCGATTTGCTAGAGAAACAAAGATGAAAGCTGCGGATGGTAAGGTGTTTATTGAAAGGTTTAACCAGCAATATCCGTTAGTCTTTGAATACTTGCGGCGGATGGAACAAGAAGCCATAGCCTATGGTTATGTACAGACAATTTTAGGACGACGGCGGTATTTTAATTTCACAAGCGATCGCTTACGCAAGTTACGCAACCTCAAACCTGAAGATATTAACCTTGATGAAATTCGCGGTTTAACTGCAAATGATGCTGGGCTACTCCGCGCGGCGGCTAATGCACCGATTCAAGGTTCGAGTGCGGATATTATTAAAATTGCGATGGCGCAACTGCACGAACTATTGCAAAATTACCAAGCGCGATTGCTACTGCAAGTTCATGATGAATTGGTGTTTGAAGTTCCGCAAGACGAGTGGGAAGAATTACAGCCAAAAATTCGCTCAACAATGGAATCTGCGGTGTCGTTAAGTGTACCGTTACTTGTCGAAGTGCGTGCGGGTGAAAACTGGATGGAAGTTAAGTAGTCACGCGCCTGATTCATAAGTTTAGTATGTCTATTTGATTGTAGTAAAGTGTATCAAAGAAGTTATGAAGTCACGCATTAAACGATGGAGAAAGTCGCTGGCTTGGCAGATTCCTAAGCACATCGTAGAGGAATTGTCGTCAGAGTCAAACGATGAAGTTAATTGTCGTGTTGAAAATGGCAAGATTGTTATCAAGCCAGTCTCGAAGCAAAAAGACTATACGCTAGACGAATTGCTAGCTCAAATTATCGAACAGAGTGAGGAAGTTAGTTGGGGTAAACTAGAAGAAAATGAGGTGTGGTAGATCATAGCAGAGGTCAGAGTTAAATTCCCCTTAGGGAAATCACTATGAGCTTTGATAATGTCCTAACTCTATTGACCATGGCTATACATTCCACAGCGCGTCATTTCATTCGACTAAGCTTTGCCGTTAAAACCGCAGCTACACAGACAATTGACAACCCTCATTTTTCTGTTAATCCACGCACCATCTGGACTTCGTTTATCTAGCCGCGACCTTAGTCGCCAGGCTAATTCAATCAATAAATAATTCAAATACCAAAAACACAAATCTATAAGTTAATCTAAGCATAATCGCTCATCAACACCACACGCAGGAGGAAGCTTAGATGCAGCAGCCGTTGAAGTCCCCGTTAAATTGGTACGAAGCGTTGAATCGTAATCTGCTTTTGCGTAGCTTAGAAACAATTCAAGACTTGATTGTCGTTTCGCTATGCATTGGTTTATTCTGCGTGATGATGATTCAGCTTAGGGGCATATTTTATTTAATGTTGCCACCGCTCAACTTCCACGAAGTCACCGCAGATATTTTGTTTTTGCTGATTATGGTGGAGTTGTTTCGCCTCTTGATTATTTATTTGCAAGAACAGCGTGTATCGATTGGCGTTGCTGTAGAAGTATCGATTGTCTCAGTACTGCGTGAAGTGATTGTGCGGGGAGTTTTGGAAGTTCCTTGGAATCAAATGCTTGCAGCGTGTGCTTTTTTACTTGTTTTAGCTGCGTTGTTAATCGTACGAGTTTGGATTCCACCAACTTTTGAAGGTATTGACCCTGAACAGCGATACGTCAAACACTATCAAGGGGAGAATAAATCTAGTGGTTAGTGGCTAGTGGGAGGTGTGGGGAGTGTAGTAGAGACTAAAATGCTATTTTTCCCTCATACCCTACTACGCTTTTGCACCTGTTCACTCATCGACGAAAAACTCATTATCTGATTCAAGACTATTTCTTCTCGAACCAGCGATCCAGATTGGTTGAGTCAATGCCATAGCCAGCATACCCAAAGCGGCACTAAACGCTAGTACCAACCCTACCGGAAGTTGAATTGATTGAAATGTCACAAATCGCAAAGAAACTGGGGTGGCGTTTTGTACGGAAATAATTGCGATCGCCACTACCCAGCCTGCGAGAATTACAATCGTGAGCAGATTAGCAAGAGTTCTCATAGAAGCAATTAGCTATGAGGAATCCTTTCTAGTTTATCGTTAATCGCCAGGTCTAGACTGTTACAGGTTCGAGGTGATTAATTGTTTGTTCCATTTGAGTTGCGATTTGATTGAGTTTATCTGCTGAAGTTGCTTCGATGTAAACGCGCATCAGTGGTTCAGTACCCGATGGACGCAATAGTATCCAGCTACCCTCTTCGAGGTAAAGCTTAACGCCATCTTTGCGACCAACTTCTTTAACTTTAATTCCAGCAACGTTTGCGGGTGGGTTGTTCGTAAACGAATCGATGACAGCAGCTTTGTGCGCGTCGTTGAGATGTAAATCTAAGCGCTTGTTTGATAATGGTCCATTAGCCTCACTAATTGCTTCTTCGACTAACTGACTTAAAGGTTTTCCTTCGTAGGCGATCGCTTCTGCAACTAACATATCGGCTAAAATTCCGTCTTTTTCGGGAATATGTCCAATTACGCTTAAACCGCCTGATTCTTCGCCACCAATCAACACGGTAGTTTCGCGCATTTTTTCCCCGATGTATTTGAAGCCTACGGGAGTTTCATAAATTTCTAAGCCGTAACTTGCGGCTAAGTTATCAAGTAAATGCGTTGTCGCAACAGTACGCACGATCGCGCCTGATTTACCGCGATTTTTGACTAAATGACGCGCAAGTAAGAGTAAAACAGTGTTTGGGGTGAGAACGTTTCCTTGTTCGTCTACAATTCCAAAGCGATCGCTGTCACCATCGGTTGCTAAACCTAAATCGGCTTTGTCTTTTTTCACGGCTTCGACTAATTCAATCAATTGTTCGCCTTTCGGTTCAGGCATTCCGCCGCCGAAAAGTACATCACGCTGTGCATGAAAAGTTTCTAACTCACAACCGCAGTGTTCTAACACGGTGTCTAAATAACCGCGCGATGTCGAATACAGCGCATCGTATTTGACTTTTAACTTAGCGTTACGAATCTTCTCAACATCGATGAGCGTGTAAAGAAACTTAAGATATTCGGGTTTGGGATCGAAAGTTGAAATTTTATCTTTCCAATTGCCACTGACAGGTGCATCGTCTGCACCGGAGATATTTGCCACAATAGTATCAGTAATCTCAGGAGTGGCAGGACCAGCGTAATCAGGAATATACTTAATCCCACAATAGGGTGCCGGATTATGACTGGCAGTGAACATCAATGCACCAGCACTATTTAAGTGACGGGCGTTGTAAGCAATTACTGGGGTGGGACAATCCCGATCCGTAATTTTCACACTCCAACCCTCTGCTGCTAAAACCTCAGCAGCAGTGTGCGCAAACTGGTCAGCGAGAAAGCGAGTATCGTAGGCAATAAGAACCGGTTGGTTTTTGTTGTAGGCGGTTTCCAGGTATCTGGCGATCGCCCGCGTTACTTTCCGTACGTTGGGGAAGGTAAAGTCATCAGCAATAATACCTCTCCATCCATCGGTGCCAAACTTGATCTTGCTGGAATTGTTACTAGCGCTCATTTTTTGCCACTCCCTGTCGTTCATCATTAATAGTACAAGAAGCTTATTGTTTCTCACGTGTCACAGTAACTTTTGTTGCTTCCCTTACTGAACCGCCAGACAATGCTAAACTCTGGGCGACCCTTTGCCAGCTACCACCTTTGGTCTTTATTTGCCCCAGCGACAGGGCAAGAAAGATGGCATTGTCAAATGAAGCGGGGTTTCATCAAAGCGCGGCAAAAAGAACCGTTAATCAAATCACTCCTAGCTAAAGTTAGTCCACCACAACGAATTGGGTTACTTGCCCAAAAGGGCGTTTACGAATTTCATCATCATCGTCAATGGTTAACTCAGCCTGATGGTGTCGAACAAGTTGCCCAACTGCTAAAACTGAGTAAATCAAGTATTGAGATTCAGCAACGCGTTATTCAAATTCTCAAAAACTACTATCATCGTCCAGTTTTACTTGGAAAACATATTATTCAACTCACCAGCGGTGATGAAGGATTTCCGCAGCCAATTGTGATTCATCAAAAAAATTATCAATTTCGGCTGTATGCCACGATGGATTGTGTGTTTATCGAAGCTGATAAAATTTTGCACATTCTCGATTTTAAAACGGGTAGATCGGCTTTTGACGAGCGTCAGGCGCTTGTGTACTTACTCGCAGCGCGCTATCTGTATCCTGATTATCAAGCTGTTGCTTCATTCTACAACTTAGAACGGTGTAAAAACTCTGAGCTAATCAGCGTGACTTCTAAACAACTCGACGCTGTAGAAGATCAACTAGCACAAGTGGCGCTCAAGCATCAGCAAGATATGTACCATTATCAGCAAAATCCTCACAATTTCAGTAAAATTTTTCCGCCTAACCCTGGCAATCACTGCCGTTATTGTCCATTTAGTAGTATTTGTGAATTTTCCGACGCCAAGCACTCTAAATCTTAATCGCTGTCATCTGCCGAAGGAGATAAATTTGGTAGCGCCAAAGCGATTTGGTAAATTTGACTGCGCGAAAGCGAAATTTCTTTTGCTAACTGACGACTCGCTTGCGATCGCGATATCCCCTGCGCCATGATTTTTTGTAACTCCGCTTTAATTTCTGCTTCAGTTAAATGGAGTTTACTCGGTGGAACTCCCGCAACAACAAGCGTGTATTCGCCTTGCGGTTCGCGTTGGTTGTAGTGCGCGATCGCATCCGCAATACTTCCGCGCCAAAATTCTTCGTATAATTTAGTTAACTCGCGCGCTAAGACAATTTGCCGATCTTGTCCAAAACAGTTCGCGAAATCTTGCAGCGTCTGTCGCAAGCGATGCGGCGATTCATAAAAAATCATTGTCCGCGATTCGGTTTCTAAAGCTGCTTGGCGCTGCTGCCGTTCTTTTCCTTTAGCAGGTAAAAAACCTTCAAACACAAATCGATCTGTCGGTAATCCTGCTGCACACAATGCGGTAATCACTGCACTCGCACCAGGAATAGGGACAATGGAAATATTTGCAGCAATACACGCTTTCACAAGTTCATAACCAGGATCGGAAATTCCAGGCATTCCCGCATCTGTAACAAGTGCGATCGCTTTTCCTTCACTCAACTTCTGCACCAATTCAGGAACGCGACTGTGACGATTGTGTTCGTGATAACTTAGCTGCGGTGTCGCAATTTGAAAATGTTGTAACAACTTTCCTGTATGTCTTGTGTCTTCTGCTGCAATTAAGTCTACAGATTGCAAAATCCGCACTGCGCGGAAGGTGATATCCTCCAAGTTACCGATAGGTGTCCCTACTACATAAAGTATTCCGGTTTCTGCTGCCTGCATCGTGTTTCTGGGGTTAAGGATAGTACCTATTAGAATAGTCAGAGTAACTTGTATATAGTGGATCTACCGATATTGTTGAGCAATAGTTACGGCTTAAACATTTTTTTCAGTGAAATCTCGCTAGGAGGGTGACAACTATGAGTAATAAACTCACAGTCGGCGTATGACTTTTACTCTAACTAAATATCTTTTGGTATAATTATTGCGTCTATCTCAAGTAGATTAATAAAAAATATTGAAAATTGATTTAAAAGATTGAGTGATGCATGATAGTATTTCAAGTTGAAGAATACTAATGTAAATTTAGTTTATCCTGGTTATCAGTTTATATAAATTTATTATAAAGAAAATTGTTTTATCTCAATACCAGGAACTCAATTATTCATACATAAATCAAGAAATTTATAGATAAAGGGTAAAAGCATTCAAATGTTTAGTTTCAAGCGTAGATCCTTGTCCAGCTTAGTGGTTGGGCTAGGAGTAATAACAAGTGGATTCACACTGACATCGCCAAAACCTGCTGTAGCTCAATATCCTTATCAATCTACTTTATTTTACGATCTCCAAGGAAATTGGGCGAATTCTTGTATCGTCAAATTAGCCAATCAAGGAATTATAAATGGTTATCCTGATGGTAGCTTTCGCCCAATGATGTATATTAATCGTGCTGAATTTGCAGCAATAGTAGGCAAAGCTTTTCCTCAAATTCCTCGGACACGCAGGCGAGTAGAATTTAGAGATGTTCACGTATATGACTGGGCACATCATCATATTGCCGAAGCGTATCAAAGAAACTTTTTATCAGGTTATCCAGGAAGAGTATTCAAACCAAATCAACGAATCACTCGTTCTCAAGTTTTAGTTGCTTTAGCGAGTGGATTGAATTATGTTCCTAGCAGAAATGTTGCCTCTACATTGAAAACAAATTTTGCCGATGCTAACAAAATTCCTCGGTACGCCCAAAGCAAAATAGCAGCAGCAACCGAAAGAAGTATTGTTGTTAATTACCCTGATGTGAGGTTTCTACATCCTAATAAGCAAGCAACACGCGCAGAAGTAGCAGCATTCTTGTGTCAAGCTTTAGCAACTCCTAGCGAAGCGTCTGTCATTCCGCAGCAGTATATAGTGAATAATCCAATTCCATTAACGGCTCAGTTTCCGTACTAAACCACAGTATAATAAGGGCTAGTGATGAGTAGTTAGTCACTTTCACTTATCAGTAAATAACCAAATTTAATATTAAAATTCCTTTGTGTGCTTCGCGCCTACCCTACGGGAACGCTACGCTAATGTGGTTCAAATATGCGTCAGAAATCTATCTTAGGGCTATTTATTGGATTAATCACGATAGATTTCATTTATCAAGCAAAATCTGTTCCCCGTAGTAATCAAAAAATAGTAGCAACTGATTATGCTGTAGCTGCTGGTGGTCCTGCGACAAATGCTGCGGTCGCGTTTAGTTATTGGAATCGCGCAAAACTAACAGGTGTAATAGGTTCGCATTCACTCCGAAACTTGATCGTCGCAGATTTAGAAACTTATCAAGTCATAATAGAAGATTTAAATCCTACACAACTAGAACCGCCACCAGTATCCTCGATTATTGTTACAGAAACAACAGGAGAACGAGCAGTTGTTTCAATAAACGCGGTAAAAACTCAAGTGACTCGCGATCGCATTCCTGAAGATATTTTACAAGGAGTCGATATTGTTTTAATTGACGGACATCAAATGGCAGTTGGAAGTGCGATCGCCCAACAAGCTAAAGCAAATCATATTCCTGTTGTCATCGATGGTGGAAGTTGGAAACCTGGATTTGAAACCGTCTTACCGTTTGTAGATTATGCGGTGTGTTCGGCAAATTTTCATCCACCAGGCTGCAAAAACACAACAGAAGTATTTGCATATCTTACCGATATTGGTATTCCCCACATTGCCATCACTCAAGGAGAAAACCCAATTCAATACCACGTGAATGGTAAGTATAATAGCATCGCAGTTCCTGAAGTCAAAGCTGTTGACACCCTAGGGGCTGGTGATATTTTTCACGGTGCTTTTTGTCATTATATTCTGCAAGCTAGCTTTCCTGACGCTTTAGCCGCTGCTGCGCGTATTGCTGCTTCTTCTTGCGAATTTTTTGGTACGCGAAGATGGATGCAACAATAAAATACGCTTCGACTGAAGTCGAGGCTACTTAAACAAAGTGTGCCTGCGCGCACTTCCAGCAAGAGTTTTATTATTGAGTAACTCCACGGAGGTAGACAGGGTTGGTCTAGCAGCGAATTCATTCGCCAAGCTTATAAATCATTAATCTGTTTAAGTCATAATCGTGGTAAGCAGCACCCCGATAGGTAGCTTAACTATGACACTCGCTACACCACAATACCCTACTAGAGATATTACTGATACATCACAAGAAGTCGGTGTTTCAATTAATTCATTGGAAGAGTTCATAACTTGTCCTGTAGATAATGCAGAATGGGTAGATGGGCGGGTAATAGAAAAAACAGGAATGACGGTTAAACACGGCGTAATTCAAGGAAGACTATCTTACTACTGGAGAAGTTACGTGATGTCCAATGGACTAGGTGGGGAACCTTGTACAGAAGCACCGTGTCGCACTACCAAGCAAGTCCGTCGTCCTGATGTAGCTTATATTACTCCTGAATTACTCGCTCAATTTGGTCAACCTGCAACTTTTTCGCAAAGTTTTCCTTTAATTGCTGAAATTGCTTCGCCGACAGATTTGGCGGAAGAGTTATTTGCTAAAGCTAAAGAATATTTAGCGTCAGGTTGTGCAGAAGTATGGTTAGTATTTCCTGAAGCACAATGGATATTAACTTTGACTCAAAATCAGCATTTGTGGTTTACAGCCGATGAAGTCGTCAGCACTCAAGTTGTGTTGGCAGGTTTTAGTATTCCTGTACAGGAACTTTTAGCTTAGCAAATTAATTGATTGAGATATCTAACGAAACGAAGGCAATGGGCTAAAATCTAGGGGTTCATCGACGCTGGTGGCATAATGAAGGATCTAGAGGAAATTTTAGCGATCGCGCGTTCCGTAGGTTGGGGAGCATCGTATTTGTTACGCTCTTATTACCAAGCGGATATTAATGAAGGTAATCTGGAAATTAAAGACAAAAAAGATGGTCCTGTAAC
This sequence comes from Gloeocapsa sp. PCC 7428, assembly GCF_000317555.1. Taxonomy (GTDB): domain Bacteria; phylum Cyanobacteriota; class Cyanobacteriia; order Cyanobacteriales; family Chroococcidiopsidaceae; genus Chroogloeocystis. The sequence goes on along the minus strand of NC_019745.1, from coordinate 342,455 downwards.
TTCAGCAGATCTTGCGGTTAATCACTATATTTTAGATAAACTCAAGAGTAGCTTAGGAGATGAAGACTTTGCTTACATGAGCGAAGAAACTTATAAGGCGCTATCTCCTGAGTATTTTAATAAACCTTGGGTTTGGATTATTGATCCTTTAGATGGAACGCGAGACTTTATTGACAAAACTGGCGAATATGCAATTCATCTTGCTTTAGTTAAAGATAAACGCCCTGTGCTGGCAATTGTTGCGTGTCCAGAGTTAGAAAAACTTTACTATGCAAAACTTGGTGGTGGTACTTTTGCCGAAACGCGTGATGGTGGAGTTAAGCCGATTAAAGTTTCAGATCGCAACCAAGCTGAAGATTTAACTTTAGTTGTGAGTCGCACACACCGCGATCAGCGCTTCAATCAATTATTAGAACATCTTCCCTGCAAGAAACAAAAATTTGTCGGTAGTGTCGGCTGCAAAATTGCCACAATTATTGAACAAGAAGCAGATGTCTACATATCTCTTTCTGGAAAATCTGCACCGAAAGATTGGGATATGGCTGCACCAGAATTGATTCTCACCGAAGCTGGCGGACAATTTACGCACTTTAACGGCGATCCTTTGCAATACAACACCGGAGATGTGAATCAGTGGGGTGGTTTAATGGCAAGTAACGGTCATTGTCACGCGCAACTGTGTCAAGAAGCCGAAAGAATTCTAGCGCAGATAGACGGTTAATTAGTCACGCGGATCATGTTGTTGCAGTTGAGTTGATAACTCATTCCACCAAATGATCCGTTGTATGAGGCGATTATTGTATCTAAAGTGCTTGAGCAAAAAACTTTGCTCATTTTCCAGTAGTATATAAGTACCAATACTGGGTAGATACCTCTGAAATAGCCATGTCAGAAATTACCCTTAAAGAATTAGGTGTGGTATTGCCCCCTACTCAAGACGAATTGCCTTGCGATGACGGTATTCCGATGGAAACCCAACGGCATAAAGTTCAAATGAATTTACTCATTAATAGCTTATTGCCTTGGCTAGACAAGCGATCGGATGGATACGCAAGTGGCAATATGTTTGTCTATTTTAGTCTGGCGCAAGTACGCAATCAAGACTTTAGAGGACCAGACTTTTTTGCGGTGTTAGGAGTACCGAAAAAGGAACGCAAAAGTTGGGTAGTGTGGGAAGAAGGAAAAGCACCAGATGTCGTGATTGAATTGCTTTCTGAGAGTACTGCACAAGCAGATAAAAATGAAAAGAAGCTCATCTATCAAAACCAACTACGCGTACCAGAATATTTTTGGTTTGATCCATTCAACCCTGATGACTGGGCAGGATTCTACTTACAGCATGGAGTTTATCAGCCGATAACATTTAATGCTCAAAACCAATTAGTCAGCCAGTCTCTGGGTTTAGCACTGCAACATTGGCATGGTACATACGAAGGTGTAGAAGCAACTTGGTTACGCTGGGCAACTTTAGAGGGAGAATTGTTACCCACTTTTGAAGAACAAGAACGTCAACGCGCTGAACAAGAACATCAACGCGCTGAACAAGAACGCCAACGCGCTGAACAAGCGGAGTCTTTATTACAACAGACTATTCGGAACCTTTTACAAGAAGGCATAACGATAGAACAAGTAGCCAGACTAACAGGTTTATCGCAGGTACAAGTAGAGCAATTTAGGTGAATAAAACTGGTAATTGGTAACTGGTAATTGGCAACAACTATATCACTCATTACCTATTACTTATTACCTAATCTAAACAAGTATACTCTACTAATTTTGTCCACCTATAATTCTAAATTTCAGCTACAGCGCGTTCAATTAGGCGACGTGCTAATGTTTGGGTACCTGTGTGTTCGTAGTAGTTTGTTGCGACATCGAGAAATGCTGCAAGATAGTCGAGTTTATCGTCAGCAACTTCGATCGCTTGTTGGAGATTATTAACGACTTTTTGGGGCGTTAAATTTCGTGAAGAAACAAGCCCACTCATCCAACCTTTAACCGAGTCAAAGCTTTCACCAATAAAAAGCAATTTATTTAGAGAAGTCACGCCTGGAATTGCATCACTTATCCGTTGGAACGTTGCATTTTTTTCTAACTCGTTAGGACTTGTGTTATTCAGAACTGATTGTGCTTTGAGGATGAAATCTGGTCCTAAGGGAATTAAACCATCTACACAAACTAAAGCCACCATTCGCATTAATGACTCGCCGCTATAGTCGGCTAAAGATGCAACAAAATCACCAATGCTGTCTCCTGGAATGCCGTTGATGTAGCAAAATGCAACTAATTCTGCAACTAATTTAAGGCTTAAATCGATCGTTTGTGCTTTATCAGCTTTGGGAGTGAGGCGGTTTAAGAAACCTAGTAGTGGAATTCTTTCTCCTACTTTGTTTGCTAATGCAGCCGTACCAAGTGCAACATCCGTACTGTCTACAGTTTGATACAACCACATGGCGCGTTGGTAGCCTTGTGAGCGATCGTTGTAGAGATAGATTGCGCGTTCGCCAATTTGTTGAATGAGAGATTCGTCAGTTTCGCCTGTAACAACACGAATTGTATTTTCAAATCCTGTCACATTTTGCCACTGACCTGGAATCACAAAATCAAGCGATCGCAGCATTGAGACGGTTAAGTTATTAGTTGGTAGATCGTCAACCAACTTTTGGATAGGTTTGCTCACGTCAAACTCCTGTATTCAAAATTTGTTTCAGTCTGAGATATGATTACTGCAACTTGGCAAGACCTTGATAATCGAATTGTTTTAACAAAGCTTCGCGATCGCTTGCGGTAAACGATGCATCGCGGGATAATACTTTTACTTGATAGCGATCGGCAACTAGCACTGCTGTTTGTGTATTCCCAATTTCCAATGCGGGATAACCTGCGATTTGTTTTGTCGCATTCTTAAATTTTGCCGCAGCAGTTGGAAGGCTGCGCGTATCAGAAATCGCCATCAACGCTACATCCTTACCGTCTTTTTTCAACTTAGCTTCAGCAAAACCTTTTTTCTCCTGCGTGTAAACTCGTTCGTAACCGCGACCGGCTTTAGGAAAGAATTGATTAAAACTACCACCTTGAGTTGCGTCTTTAGCTACAGCTTGACCACTTTTTTGCTGGCTACTGATCGCTTGTACCTCGTCAAAACGCGAGGAAGCTTGAGTTTGACAAGCTGTAACAAACAATAACATTGAGAGTAAAAAAGCCGCCAAAACCCTACGCACATTTGGAAATATCATTCGTGTCTCCTTGGAAGTGATTAATAGAAGTTGAGGTGGTGATGAGTGGCTAGTGATCAGTGACTAGTGGAAGAGTGAAAGGGAAGTTCATAGTAGTATTATCTCCTTGGCACCTCTGCACCTCTGCTTTTATTCACGGTAAGCAATTACAGCATAAAAGGGATCTCCCCCGCCAGCACCTAACCATTGCAAGAAACTTGGTACATTTGATTGACGTGCAATCACTTCGGGAGACGTAAATCCTGGTACTGACTCAAAGTAATGCTTGACTAACTCAACGCGGCTAGCTTCTGAACCTTCGCGCCATGCTTCGATCGCTTTTTGAAAAAACATCCGGTTGGAAAAGCTGACAATCGCAACTCCACCAGGCTTGAGAACGCGGTGAATTTCAGAAAATACGGCTTCGGGATATTGTAGATATTGTACTGATACTGTGTTAAGTACTGCATCAAAATCTTGGTCTTTGAGCGGAAACTTGGGATTTTCGTTGAGATTTTGCACAAAATAATGATTCAATCGTGAATTTCGTGCTAATTCCTCTTCATTGAGTCCGTGTCCTTCAACATGAGCAAATTCTATTTCTTCTGGTAGATGCGAAACCCAACTGCTCATCATGTCAAAGATACGGGTGTTCGGTTTGAGACGATCTCGATACAAATCTGTCAGCTGTTGAATAAATCCGTCATCAACATGAGTTACAAACCGAGGATAGGCATAAAACTGTTGATCGTCGGAACTGTCTAATTTTTGTCTTTGGTTAGGTCGCAGTACCATAAGTGTTTATTTAACATAGTCCTTTCTCAGTTTAGAAAAAATTACAGAGTGTAAAGCTAGCGGAAAGGATATGCGATCGCCTTTTTATCTCCTTACTTATTAAATCTAGAATCAAAGTAGCAATCTTTCAGACGAACTGACCAGTAATTAATGCTGTTCTTAGTTTTTCATCTTCACTCAACTTGGCAGAAAGGATAAGCGTTATGGCAGGCGCTATATAAAAAATAATTATGACGCTTTGCAACTCTTTTCAAGATAGTTCGCTGCGAAGTTGATGCAATCATATGACTTCATTATTAAGTGGTATTACTGTAATCTTCTTTAAGGTGCGATCGCTCACTATATTTATTAAATTACCTAATGTATAGAGCAACTGTAACTCAATGTACCTGCTGCGATTAAATCAGAACAATAGTTTTGAAAATCCACATCACTGTCACTCGTTTGTCATGCGGTTGCCATACTTGACCAATATTCTGAGAACTACATTGAATTTTCTTGTGCATCAAATCGAGTAAGAGATTATGCAAGCATTAACTAAACCAAGAAAAACAGCATTACTCATAAAAAAAAGCATATTAACTGATGATTCAAGACTGAGCAATATGCCGTTACCACATATTTTTGCGCAAGGTAATCAACTGTATCAAAACACCCTATTTTCTCCTTCTTCCGAGCCATTGCCAAAGTTTTCTTTATATGCTCAACAACCATTGTCGGCTGATGAATTGTTAAAAGCTAAACAAATACAAAATATCAACAACGCTTTTGTTAGCCTCTGTCGCAGACGTTGGCAGCAAGAAATTTACAATCGGTTTCGAGAATCTAGACAACGCTTTCCTGAATTTTTTCCTTGCTTTGAGTTAAGAGAAACTTTAGATGCGAAATTAGAATATTCAATTCACTTTCAGCCTTTAACAAAATACGCAAAGGTGATATCCAGTAACAATCCACTCTTTCCTAATTCAGAAGAATTTAAGCCGATAGAACAATTATGGAATTCTGAAGGAAAAAGTCAACTCGATATCATATTTGAGCATTATCCTACACAGTTAGCGCTAAAATCACATAAGACATCGACATTGAAGCTGCAACGGCAAAAACTGATTCACTTAATTCAAAACTACGTGAAAAGACTGGAAATTAGTCACATCAAGTTCGGATTTCAAAGGAAAGCTGCGTTGTAAAGAGTAGCTAAAAAGATTGTCGCTTGGGTAGCAGATAGTTTTATCTTGATGCATTAAATTGGTGTAAGTACATAGAAATATCCACTGTTGGCAATAGCAATTCTTGAACATTATCAATAATTTGTTCAGCAGCAATTGGTCCATCTAAAAATGCCCAGAGATAGCCATCTACGAAATAAAGCTTTACATCGTTACTTACAGCTTGCAAAAGCGGATTTTGGTTCCATAGCTGCTTGACTTTGCGTATCCCTTCGGAACCGCCTGCCATGACAATAATAATATCTGCTTCAAGTTGCGGTAAGACTTCTAACGAAACGCCGCGAATCACGCCATCAACATCAATTGTGCGTTGGGGAATGACAAGCTGAAAGCCTAAATCTTGAAGTAATGCACCTGCAAAGATTTTATCGGTGGATATCGGTAGGTGATCGGGGCGTGCGAAATAAAGTAGCAGTACTTTGTTATTGCGACTGATGGGTTCTAGCTTGGCTTTAGCTGCTGCAACTTTTTGTTGATATCGTGCGAGTACCTGCTGTGCTTGCGGTTCGCGGTTTAGCACTTGTGCGAGGGTAAGTAAGCGTTGTTGCCAAGGGAAATCACCGCCAGATAATGCTAATGTCGGTGCAAGTTTGCTAAATTGGTCGTATTGAGTGCGATCGCCGTAGCTATAAGTGATTAAGATTAAATCAGGTTTGAGTTTGAGGATCGTCTCTAGCGAAGGGCTGCTGTAATTACCGATGTAAGTTGGCGATGTTGTGATGCGATCGCTTAAATAACCAAATTCATTGATCGCTTCTCCGGCTTTGAGAGAATTAGGAACAACTTGAGAAAAACCTGTGTAGCCTACAGGTTCAACACCTAGCGCCAGAAGTAAATCAAGCGATCCAGGATCGTAGGCGATAATGCGTTGCGGCTGTCTGCAAATTTGCGTATTACCAAACTCGTGGTTAATGCTGCGGCATTGTGTAGTTGAGGCTGTATTATAGCTTGTTGTAGGGGCTTGATTGAGATGACACGCTGCAATCAGAATAGGAATTAAACAAACACCAAATTTTTGAAGTTGCATGAGTACACTTTAGCTGCTATCTATTCAAAGTCCCCAGAATGGGGGATTTAGGGGGCTACTACCAACTTAAAAATCATACGGAGAATTTAGGGGCTACCACCAACTTAAAAATCATAGGAGACTGTCGCCCGAATATTAAATGGTGCGCCTGGATAAATTGTGGTTCTATTTTGAGCAACTTCGTAGTATTCGATGTCAAACAGATTTTGAATATTGATTGCCGCCCTCCAGTTCTCACGGCGGTAAAATAGTGCAGCATCAGCACGAACGTAACTCGGTAGCTGTAAATTGCTATTAGGAAGTTGTCCTTGACGTTCGCCTACAAAAAATAACCCCAATCCAAATCCTAATCCTTGCAAGTTTCCGGTTTGAATTTCGTATGTTGTCCATAGATTTAAGGCATTTTCGGGAACATTGCTTAAAAAGTCACCTTCGGGAATGCGATTATCTTGGATAACTCGCGCATCGGTGTAAGCATAACCTGCGATAAGATTCCATCCTGGCAAAATTTCACCAGCGATATTGAATTCAACGCCTTGACTGCGTTGTTCGCCTACTTGAATTGAGAAATTTGAATCAATAGGATCGCTTGTTAGTACGTTGCGTTTGGTGATATCAAAAGCTGCGAGTGTGGCAGATAAATTATTGTTGATATCTGCTTTAATCCCAATTTCATATTGTGTACCGCGTTCCGGTTCAAATGCAGTATTCGTCCGCGATCGCCCAATTACAGGAAAGAATGATTGGTTGAAGCTAGCATACAGCGAAATTGGTTCAATCGGTTGATAAACAACGCCCACGCGCGGGCTAAATGCAGTATCCGATTGCGTTGATTCTTCACCAAATAGATTTTGATCTTGCCAAGCAAAATCAAGTCTTCCACCTACGAGTAATTTTAAATTTTCTATTACGGTAATTTGATCTTGTACATAAAGTCCGAGATTATCGGTAAAAATGGTTTGAAAATAATCAGGTTCAAGAACTTCTGGTACTGCAACGTCATAGTTTGGGTTGAAAATATCAATTGGTGGTAAGGTAGCAAAACGAGTTTGATAGTGATCGGTGATGCGGTTGAGATCGACACCTATTAAGAGTTGATGTTCAATGGAACCTGTTGTAAAACGACCAATTAAGTCAGTTTGCAAGCCAAAATTTTCGTTAAGATATTCGCTATCTAGATAATCTCTGGGAAGAAAGCGATCGTCAACTAACGCGCCACCAAAATCGGTATGTAATCCTGTCTGCAAAATTGAAGCAAAGAAAAACGCATTGCGAATTTGCCAGTTTTCGTTGAAGCGATGTTCCAGTCGATATCCCGCGCGATATTGCGTTTCATAATAATCATCTAGCGACGGATAGCCTAAAAAGCGATCGATTGGTAATGGCAAAGAACCATCACTAAGCGCAACCACACCGCGATCAAACACGGGATCGTTGTACAGGTAGGAGAAATCGAGTGTTAAAGTTGTATTTTCGCTCATGTCCCATTGCAAGACGGGCGCGATGAATAAGCGTTCTTCGTTGACAAAATCGCGAAAACTGCCTGCATTTTGATACGCTACATTCAGGCGATAGCGTAAACTGCCATCGTCGGTTAATGGTGCAGAAAAATCAATTTCTGGACGATAAAAGCTGAACTGTCCACCTGTGAAACTAACCGTGTAAGTCGGTTCATTTAATGGTTGTTTGGTTACAACGTTAACAATACCACCAGGTTGCACCTGTCCAAATAATACTGAAGCAGGTCCTCGTAACACTTCAATTTGTTCAACGTTAGACAAGTCGGCGATAAAACCAAACTTACCATCACGGAAACCATTTCTAAAATTGTAATTTTGTCTAAACCCTCGAATAATAAATTCACCTTGTCCTGTCCCTGCATAGCTATTTGAGGTTGTTACGCCTGGCGCATTATTGCGTACCGCATCGGATAAGCGAAGCCTACCTTGATCTTCGATAACTTGTTGCGGAATCACTTGAATCGAGGCTGGAACGTCGCGTAACGGTGTATCAGTGCGCGTTGCGGTAGCTGCACTAGAGGGGTTATAACCTTCGTTTTGTTCGCCTGTGACAACGATTTCTATCGTGTCTTCCTCGGCTTCTGGAGTGACACTCATGACTAAGCCTTGTGGTTCGGTTGCGATCGCCACTTTTGGCGGTGCATTAATTCCTGTAATCACCACACGAACCTGGTTATCTGGTAAGTTGAAAACGCTGACTAAGGCAACTTCTTCGCTAGGATTGACTTGTTGAAACTGTCCCTCTGGCAACGCTAACACGGCATTGGGAATATCTGCGATCAGATCGTTGCCTACAATACTTGTTGTCGGAACTGTAATTTGACCTGTTGCAGTTTGTAATACAATTTCTAAGCCTGTTTCTGTAGCGCTGACTTCGACTTGACTAATCTGGGCAATAACTTGCGCAATCTGCCTCATCCATTCATCAACCGTGGTTGCAGGTTGTTCGGTTTGAGTCGTTTCTAATTGTTCTGCCCAAGCTGGCGATAAATTTAGCACATCGGGAATGCAACTCGATACCACAATCGACCACAAAACAACTCGTTGCACGCTACACAGAAAACGCCCAGTCATAACAACTCCTTCCACACCAACCCACGAGCTTAGTTGAAAACTATTCTTAACAGACAATAAAGCTCAGTGTAGGAAAGCGTCTATCCGCAAACGGCAATCAATATCCCGAAACGGACTTGCGCATGGGAAATGTGCGATGTAATGTCGCTTATAGCTGTGCTGCGTCAAAAATGTCTTGTGCCATCAGCTGTAAATCAGGAAACACGGAGGAAACGAGCAAATCGTGACTTCTGAATAGTTGTTTTTGATATTCATCTGCACTCAAAGTACAAATCGTGATTGTAGGTTGCTTTGGTTTACCGATGTATTCTCTTCCACCAACACCTAGATAGTCTACAATCCAATACTCAGGTACACCCAACACTGCGTAATCTTCTACCTTTCGGGCATAATCATTCTGCCAGTTGGTGCTAACGACTTCAACGACAAGTTTGATTGATGTTCCTAATGTAATAACAGGCTCTTGTTGCCACAAGGGTTCATTTGCTAGTCGAGCTTTATCTAATACAATGACATCAGGACGAAACGCTGTTTCTGTTCCTAAAAGTTTGATCAAACATCGATGCGGGATAAAATAATTAACATCCTGACGATCGATCGCCACATTGAATTTTCGCCCAATAAAAGCTGCTACTTGTTCATGTGGTCCCGTCGGCTCCATTTTAACTAGTTCTCCATCAATGAGTTCATAGCGATCGCTATCACAATACTGCGAAATAAACTCATCAACAGTAATTAGCGTCGATTGAACCATTTTGCGCCTGTACTAAGTACGTGGATAAAAATAAACGTAACATAAAGACTGGTAATTGGTGATTGGTTGCACAGAATACTTATTACCCATTACCAACCTAAAATTAGGCTTATCTACTTGTAGCGCTTTTATTCCCTTGACAAGCCGCGAATTGTCCGTCTACCTACTTCACTAGGTGTGATTCCAAAATGGCGCTTGAAAGCAGCGGCAAAATGTCCCAAATGACAATAACCTACCATGTTCGCTACCTCGGCAATTGTGCGATCGCTATCCAGTAAAAGCTGTTCGGATCTTTTCATCCGCTGATAGGTTAAATAGCCAAATACCGTTGTCCCAAATAATTTTTGGAAGCCACGGCGGAGAGTGCGGTCACTTATTCCCACTTGTTGCGCTAGTTCTAACAACGACGGGGGATTCTCTAATTGTCTTGTCAAAATGTCTCTTGCGTGATATAATTTCTCGATAGTGTCCGGCTTTAGCCGAGGTGAAGGCTGAAGTTGACTCCATTCTGCCAAAATTGGGTTTAGCTGCATTGCCAGGAGTTCAAACACTTTTCCTTGAAGATACAACCGCTTTGTGACTCTTTGATACGGACAATTAAGAATTTGCTGCACCACAACTTGCATTGCTGGTGTCACTTCTGGAAAAAATGATTCCTTCCAATCATTGTCTTTGATAAATAACTCTAAGTGAGAATGCGCAGATCCTACAAGAAATTGTTGTAGCAACTGAGGTTCAATCTCAATACTTACACCTACAATATGTTGTGACTTTTGATATCGTGCAACGTAAGCAGGTGATACGCCACTACCAGATAAATACGTGCATTTTCCACCTAGAACCGGATAAACTGCGTCGTGATGAATCAACCCTGATGACAGCACAGAAAATTGTACTAAATGGTCATGTATGGGGACTTTAAGCACCACGTCACGATCGTATTTGTTGTTGAAAATGACTAACCCAACTCCAGGGGCAATATCAATTTCGCGTTGATACCCCTCACCTAAGCACTTAGGTAATTTCGAGAACGACTCAAATTCATCAATCAAGACATTATGCGTTTGATTTTGAGCGTGTTGTTCATACAATTCAAGCAACTCAGTTAGAGAAAGGATGAGAGTCATTGCCGGTACTACGTCGCTAGCTCAATGAAAAATATTATCAATAATTTGGCGATCGCTGCTACCAATAACGAACTATTACCAATTACCACTCATCCTCTAAACTTTCCTACGATGCTTTGGTAGCAATTTGATCTGTTTTTGCTGCCATAATGAAATCATTTCGGTGCAAGCCAGAAATGGCATGAGTCCACCAACTGACTTTAACTTTGCCCCACTCTGTCAGTAATGCAGGGTGATGTCCTTCTTCTTCCGCCGCTGCGCCAACGCGGTTAGTAAAATCAAGCGCAGATTGAAAATCAGGAAACTTGTAAGTACGTTCTAAACGCGGTTCCCCGTCTACTTCTATAATATTCCAGTCAGGAATTTGGGGTTTGAGTTCAGCAATTTCTGCATCTGTAACGCGGGGTGCGTCTTTATGACACGCAGTACACTTTTGTTGTACTAAAGCTTCCATAATTCCCTCTTGCTGTAAATAAACTGATGTAAGTAGGTAAAAATAAATTTAACGTAAAGGCTGGTAATTGGTAATTAGTAATCGGTAATGGGAGTGAGAAGTACAAAAAAACATCGATTCACGCTGTTCTACTGTCTTCTAACATAGGAAAGTCTGATCGTGAACGATGTTATCGGGTTACTTGTATAGCAAATACAATGCAGCTACGAGAAGCTTTCATCTACTGTAGAAGAAAAGCAATATAAGTAGATAGGTGAAAATGAAAGTAACTTAAGGGCTGGTAATTGGTCATTGGTAACTGGTAATTGGTTGTTGCAAAGACTTCTATCAACATTTACCCATTACCTATTATTCATTACCCGATCCTTACTTCAATAGTTTAATAATGTATCTCTTAAGTAACAATGCAAACTGTAACAGAAGCTCAATCATCCAAGCTACCACCGCTGATTCCGCGTGACATTCTTTTTGGCAATCCTGAACGCGCGCGCCCGCAATTATCGCCTGACGGAAAATACTTAGCATATATTGCACCCGATGACAAGAATGTTTTACAAGTATGGTTACGTACAGTAGGACAAGAAGACGATCGCCAACTCACCGACGATAAAAAACGCGGTATCCGCGTTTACTTTTGGACGTATGAAGGCGAACAGTTAATTTATCTCCAAGATACCGATGGTGATGAGAATTGGCACTTGTATTCAGTTAATATCACAACGCAGATTGTCCGCGATTTAACACCGTTTCAAGGAATTCAAGCGCAACCAGTAGGACTTGATCCAAATTTTCCCAATGAAATTTTAGTTGGTTTGAACTTGCAAGATCTGCGCAAACACGATGTCTATCGAGTTAACCTGAAAAACGGTGCAGTCGAGTTTGATACCGAGAATCCAGGAAATATTGTAGGCTGGCTAGCAGATGCACAATTTCAAATCAAAGCGGCGATCGCAACTACCCCAGATGGTGGTTCAGATCTTTTGTATCGGGAAACCCTAGATCAAGAATGGCAATTATTACGTCACTGGGGACCCGATGACGAAGGCGCTCCAGTATTATTTTCTAATGATGGTCAAATACTATATCTCATTGCTAGCCACGAGGCAAATACGCAGCGACTGATTGCTTTAAACTTAGCGACTCGTGAAGAAACGGTCATTGCTGAAGATCCGCAGTATGACGTTGATGGTATCCTTGTGCAACCGCTTTCGCGGCGAATTCAAGCTGTTTCTTTCTACAAAGATAAAGAAGAGTGGCAAATTCTCGATCAAAGTATCGCACCTGATTTTGCAGCCATTGCGCAGGTACATCACGGAGAATTTGGGATTGGTAGCCGCGACTTAGCAGATAAAACTTGGTTAGTGTCTTACTTAACTGACGATGGTCCCGTTTATTACTACGCTTACGATCGCGAATCAAAAAATAGCACGTTACTCTTCAGCAACCAGCCGAAACTTGAAGGCTTGCAACTCGCATCGATGCAACCAATCTCCTATACTGCACGCGACGGGTTAACAATTTATGGCTACTTAACAACACCTGTAGGAATTGAAGCAAAGAATTTACCAACAGTACTGTTAGTTCACGGTGGACCTTGGGCGCGAGATACTTGGGGTTACGATCCTGAGGTGCAATGGCTAGCAAATCGTGGCTATGCGGTGTTGCAAGTCAATTTCCGAGGTTCTACAGGTTACGGTAAAAACTTCCTCAACGCGGGTAATCGCGAATGGGGTGCCAAAATGCACGATGATTTGATTGATGCAGTGAATTGGTTAGTCGAACAAGGAATTTCCGATCCGCAAAAAATCGCGATTATGGGTGGTTCGTATGGTGGCTATGCAACCTTAGTTGGGTTAACATTTACCCCTGAAGTCTTTGCTGCGGGTGTCGATATTGTTGGTCCTAGTAACTTAATTACGATGATGGAAAGTATTCCCCCGTACTGGGAACCATTAAGAGCAATGGAAGCGCATCGTATTGGTAATTTAGAAACTGAACAGGAATTTTTAAAGTCGCGATCGCCTTTATTCTACGCTGACCGCATCGAAAAACCGCTACTCATTGCCCAAGGTGCGAACGATCCGCGCGTTAAACAAGCCGAAAGCGATCAAATTGTCGAAGCTGTCAAGAAAGCTGGTAAGCCTGTAGAATATGCACTTTACACCGATGAAGGACACGGCTTTGCACGTCCTGAAAATCGCTTACACTTCTATGCTGTGGCAGAGGAATTTTTAGCAAAGTACCTCGGTGGAAGATACGAGCCAATGGGAGAAATTCCTGGTCATTCTGGCGTGATTCAATAGTTGTAGGGTGGGCTTTTCGCCCGCCTTTAGAATTAGATTGAGATAGAGAATCATTTCGTGAGGAACTTATGATTACCAGTCAGTACGAATACTATCTGTCTCCAGAAGAATATCTAGAAGCAGAAAAAACCAGTCAAGTTAAACATGAGTACATTGATGGACAAGTTTATGCAATGGCAGGAGCAAGTGACGCTCATGTCACTGTAACAGGAAACCTCTTTGTTTTGTTACGCAACCATCTTCGCGGTAGCGGATGTCGCGTTTATATGGCAGATATGAAAGCACAAATTGAAGCTATCAATCGCTACTATTATCCCGATATTATCGTAACTTGCGATCTGCGAGATAGAGAATCGGACTATTTCAAGTCGTATCCTTGCTTAATTGTAGAAGTACTTTCTGAGAGTACAGAGGCTTTTGATCGAGGTAGAAAGTTCAATGACTACCGCCACCTAGAGACACTTCAAGAATATGTATTAATTTCGCAAGACACAATGAATGTAGAGTGCTTTCGCCGTAATGAAAAAGGACGTTGGGAACTTTATCCTTATGAACAAGAGCAAGAAATACACCTAGCCAGCGTTGATTTTTACTGTCCCATAGCAGCTATCTATGAAGATGTAGCAATATAATCTCAAGTAATTTATAATAGTATCCCTCGTTTCTTCTATGTTTTCTGCGTTCTAGTCAGAGCAGTTAACTTAATCTTATTATTTACAGCAATCCTCAATAATTTATAATAATCTCTCTTCTGTTTGTGTACTTTGTGTTCTACTCTACGAGAAGGCTACGCCTATGTGGTTCGTTGCTTTTCTAAAAAATCTGACAACTTAAATAGAATTGCTACACTAAACTACTTCCTGCCGTTGCTCACCTACATAATTATTCAAAAATCGAATCAGTTTATATGCTAACTGATTAAAAAAATGTTCAGTTAATGTATCTTCACCGCCCCAAATAGGAATTTTTTTACCAAGTTGAGTAAGAGTATCATAAACAATAAATTTCGCTATCTTACCCTGCTTGCCAGCCGTAGAATAAGCAAGTTGACACGGATAAGCAACAGTACCGACAAAGGGAACTAAGCCAATAACAAAAGCAATCCATGGTACTTCTTGACCTTTAGTCAGCGCTTGAATACTCTTGTAACCTGTGTAAACTGATCTAAAAATAGGTCCATCAGCGACAAACAAAATTCCAAAACCTATTTCATCGATGATGCCAAGCGCAAAAAGTAGCGGAAGTACAATAAACTCAAGTGACTGAATAATTATTTTAAGCGCCACATGAATACTAAAGTCAACCAAGTACCCACTCGCGTGTTCTCGATCTAAACGCGATCGCAAAAATTCCGCTTCTTCAGGAATAAGTTGCGTTCGATCTTCCCAGTCGTCAATGCGATCGCTCACTATATCTTTTGTAAATTGTAAGCGATAGCGTTGTGAAATCAGTACTTTCCAAACTCGTGTAAAGACATCTCGGTATTGAATTTTCTTTAATTTCTCAATTATTTTAATTGGTAGTTTCACAAGCAAGCGTAAAATTTTTTGCCAAGCTCTTACTAATTCGCGTACATACCAGCGGAAAATGTGATTAGAGTACCATTCAGCCTGTCGCTGACTAATTTTACCTTTCTTAAGCTGATACTGGATGCTCCGCTTAACTCGCTTGAGCGATTTCCATCTACTTTGATAGTGTTCTAAATCTTGAATATTTGCTGCAATTTCATCTCTTTTCTCTTCGCCTAACTTTTCAGCTATTTCTGTATTATACCTATCTAAATATCTTTTTAAAGTTTCAGTATCAACATCATCAAATAAAGGTTGCCCATGCTTGATGGACATGGGAATATAGTAAGAAAAAAGCTTCAGGAAATTTAAGGGTGCAAGTGCTGGAACACCTGATTCTAGATCAATCCAAGCATAGTAATAGTTGAATTTACCGTTTGTTTCGTTATGCTCTACATCTGTGAGCAGAAAGTTATTTAATGCAACTGGATTTCCTTTTCCTGCTTGCCAAACTAAACCATCAAAGCCCGCTTCAATGAGCTTTTGTTGAAGTGGTAGCATTATTTGATGAACTAAATCAGGTAGTTCGCGTTTTCGCAGTCGAGTAAATGGCTGACATAGCGCAACACCTCTACCATCAACAAATTCTGTATCGATTTGATAAGCTTTTTGGTCTTGATTCCAGTCAGTTGCGATCGCATCAGCAACGTTTAGTTGCGCATCAAACCAATACTGAACTAAATCACCTAAAATCTTGCGGCGGTAGTAAGCACATTGGATGATATCTTCATTCCAAATATAAGGATTAGGCGCTCCTAAAAAAATGTAGTGAACCAGTTTAGTAAGCTTGTCACCAGCAAATATTTTTCTTGCTACGCGATCGCCCTGATTTTCAATTAAGAAAACTTGTCCAGATCTACCCGCGCCAAGAAATTTTTGGTTATCTGTTGTTTGTGCATCTACCATTCAATAAATCTCGCTATAGGTAATTACCCTATAAGCAATCTAAAAAGCGCGATCGCCAAGGCTTGAGGTATAAATATAAACAGAATTATTGTTATTTTACAGAATACAAGTCTTTTATACCGACTAGCATCTAACCTGAGAATAATCTGTTTTATGCTACGGAAGGGTCATCATCGGATTTAAGTTCTCTTAACAGTTGTTCGAGCCGATAAGCTTGATCGCGGCGATTTTGGGATCTAAAGATACTCAAAGCTTTTTCTAGCGATGCTAAAGCTTCATCGCGTCTCCCTTGTTGCCAAAATGCTTGTCCTAAATGCGTTAAAGCTTCACCATATTCAGGATTGATTTCTAGTGCTTTTTGATACTCAGTTATCGCTTCTTGCCATCGACCTTGACGCGCCCGAACCATGCCGATCGCATTATAAGCTAGGGCATACCGCGAATTGTGTTCAATTGCTTGTTGATAGGCAGCGATCGCTTCTTCGGCTTTTTCTTGACGAAACAGTACATTTCCTAGTTTGTAGTGCGCGACAGCATACTTTGGATATCTTTCAATTAATTTACGTAGAATTTCCTCAGCTTCGGTAAATTTTTCCTGGCTGGATAAAGCATCAGCAGCTTGAATGAATCGAGTTCGCTCTTCATCTCGGTTTTCGCCCATCTGCGCTAGCTGAAATTCTGGCTGAGTTGGCAATGCGGTTTGGCGTGTCATTATGTTGCTGTGATTGTGATTTGTTGTGGGCGTTTTAGCCAGCACCGGCGGAAATGGACTCATAGCTGTTAAATAACCGAGTGCTAAGTACCCAAAAGGTTTAATCCATGCAACTACTTTGAACTTATGGTTCATCGCATTTAATGCCTGAAGCGTTATCTTTTCATTTTAGATTTCTACCAATAATTTTAGAGCTTGTGCAATCAACTGAAGCGCGATCGCGATTGATATTGCTTGATGTCATGATTAATGATAGGATCTACGAGATTTGAGTAAGTCAGCCTAATCTAGTAATTTCTTTCAAAGTAGTCATTTTAATCGGTTAGAAGAAAGCTAGAGCGGAGGAACCGAATTGTGGGGCGTATCTCTTGAGCCTTAATTATCCTATTCAGCCCGAAAATTAAGGTAGAAAGTAGAAGGACATCTCTCAGTCCTAGCCCGTCAGCTAACTTCGTAGGCATCGAGAGGAGACTGAAGAGTAAGCATTGTCACAATGTCTTGTATCTCATTCAGTGTCTGAGGCTCGTACTGCTCAGTTTTTTTGTACCTGCTTTTGACATAAGGTTATCTAAACGCATGAATATCAAGCCAATGCTCGCGCGTCTACAAAGCGCAATGGGTACAAATGCCATAGAAAGAATGATGTTGCTACCACCAGCATCGCATCGTCAAAATGCGATCGCTGCATCTGTTAACCTCGTTGTTGGTTATAACAGTTCTCCCCACAGTCAGACAGCTTTGGATTTGACGCTGTGGATTGCGCATCAAACTCGCTTAGCGACTCAAAAGCAAGTGACTGTTCATGTAGTCTATGTTGCCGAAGAACACGCTCAGCGGCATCATTGTCCAACTTCTCCTGTATTCGATATCAGCGGATTTTACAACGAGAAGCCTTTGCAGCAATCAGCCCAAATAGCATTTCAATCGGTAGCAAGTTCATCACCTTGGGAAATAGCAATACAGCCGCGCATTACATCTCCCGATTTATTTGAACAAGCTGACCTGATTTTATGGCAAGCAAAAAGCCTTGCAGCAGAATGGCGGGGTTCGCTTGTGACTCATCTACGATTTGGTGACATTGCTCAAGAACTTAGAGCCGTTGTCGAGTCAGAAGATGCAGCTTTACTATTTTTAGGCTGCAACTCGGCAAATCACCCGATTGTTCAGCAACTTGGTACTGATTTTCCGTGCGCTGTTCTAGGTATGGACTTTGCCACAGGAAAAACACTTGCTTGCGTTCACTAAATAATTCAGTCTATATACGGTAAGCGCCTCTACTACTAGTAATAGAGGCGCTTACTTGCACAAAAATCAGGCTGTTTGTACCTGATCTTTGTTTGTTGTAGCAATTATTTTACTTGAGCCGGAACTTTCATTTCAGCCTCAGGCTTAGAACCATCTGCTTTTAAAGATTCGCCTTCGATAAAGGAGCGTAACATCCATGCCATTTCTTCATGCTGCTCCATTAAACCAGTAAGAAAGTCAGATGTACCTTCATCATGAAATTCTTCAGAACACTGATCGACGTGATCGCGTAGATTGCGGATAATTTGCTCGTGGTCGTCTACTAGCTGAGCAACCATTTCAGTTGCTAGCGGAATATTGTCTTCTTGCTCTTTGATAGTAGAATTTTCTAGAAAACCTTTTGCGGTACCGACAGGAAAACCACCTAATGCACGCACACGCTCAGCAATTGCATCAATATTTTCGGTTAAAGCAGTGTACTGTTCTTCCCAAATCTCGTGGAGTGAGCGAAATTGTGGTCCGATAACATCCCAATGAAACTTTTTAGTTTTGATGAGAACTAAATACGCGTCAGATAAGTCGCGGTTGAGTAATTCAACTACACCTGCGCGTTGTTCGTCAGATAAACCAATATTGATTTTACGCATAATTCCTTGTTTTACTCTTCTTGTTCGTCCATACATAGTGGAACAAATCTCAGCAGAGAAGAACATCAGCCAAAGGGGAGATTGTTTCAAGCACTCGACAGAGCGACAGGACTTACTTGCGCGCGCTTAAGTAACTTGTCACCATGACAGTATCCTGTGTAGCGCACCGTAACGCGATCGCCTGGCTGTGCAGTACCTTCTAAGAGTTGATGCAGTCGTGGATCGTATGGTAATTCGGCTCCGACAGGTGCGATCGCTTCGACTCCCCATTGTTGCAATAACTGTTCTACCGGTCGCACTAAAGGTAATAACCGCACAGCGGGTAATTGTGGATTTTCTTGCGCTTTTTGCGCTGCTGTTGGCCATTGTACTAGCCATGACTCAAGCTGTTGTAAACTTGACTGCTGAAACTCCTGCCATAAGTTTTCGCGCTGCTGTTCAAGTAACTGCTGCAATCTTTGGTACTCTTGTTTTAATGTATCTGGCTGCTGTAGCGTTGCCTGAGTACTTGCACCAGAAAAAGTATTTACTAACTCATCTAATGATACTTGTAGCACTTGCGAAAGCTTCAGCAGAGTTGCCACACGCATTTGCCCAACTTCGCCACGACGTAACTTGCGAATCTGTTGCGGCGAAACTTTCGCTGCATCAGCCAACGCTTTGAAACTCGATAAGCCTACCTGCTGCATTTGTGCTTGTAACGCAGCGGTAAGCTGATCGGAAGTTAATTCTGGATTCCTACTTGAGGATTTGTCTTGTGCGTTCATAGCTTAATTGTCGCAACAATAAAGCTATATCAAAAAACACGGATGAGAAAACAACCTTAATCTTTACAACAAATCATTTCGCGCAAAGATCTCCTCAAAGTCCCCCACAAGTGGGGGATTAAGGGGGCGAAATCACCTTAACTACAATCTAAGCTCAGACCTCTGAACCTTCTTACTGCTCTAACAAGCTGCGAAGCATCCAAGCATTCTTTTCGTGAACCTGCATCCGCTGCGTTAAAAGATCCGCCGTCGGCTCGTCGTTAACGCGCTCAACAACAGGGAAAATCGAACGTGCGGTGCGGACGACTGCTTCTTGACCTTCTACTAATAGCCGAATCATGTCTTCAGCTTTGGGAACACCCTTCGTCTCTGGAATCGAGCTTAGTTCGGCAAATTCGCTATAAGTTCCAGGTGCTGGATAGCCTAATGCGCGAATTCTTTCAGCAATTTCATCTACCGCAGTTGCTAACTCGGTGTATTCTTCTTCAAATAGTACGTGCAATGTTTGGAACATTGGACCTGTGACGTTCCAATGAAAATTATGCGTTTTGAGATAAAGTGAGTAGCTGTCTGCAAGTAAACGTGAAAGCCCTTGCGCAATTTCTTGGCGGTCTTCTTCGTTAATGCCGATGTTTACTGGCATGACTTTGCTTTGAGTTTGCATACAATTCTCCTGAATGAATATTTTTAGGCTAAGTGCATTTTTAGTACAGCACGAGGGGCTTTACGGACTCTAGCTAAAACCGTCTCTTTCCCCAACCGCTGACACGCTTCGTAGCGGTGACACCCTGAAAAACCATAGTACTGCCCATCAACTTCGAGGACATCAATCGGTTCTTGTTGTCCAATTTCTCGAATTGATTCCATTAAAGCAGCTACCTTGTTCGGATCGTTCTCGCGTGGCAGTGGACGTTTGATTTGATTGAGCGGAATTTCTTGTACCTTCACCATCAGCCTTGCTACCTCCTCATTGCCTATATATAAATCATACTCGTTATGACTTTAAGTTGCAAGTTTTTTTGAAAAATACTCAAAAAGGAACTAAAATAAGCCTCCACAGTCCTCGGAAATAAAGCTATTCTGAGAAAAATTACGCTACTAAAATGACCATGCGAGGAAGCAGTGATGGAGACGCACATACAGAAAAATGCAAAGCACGCGAAAGTTGAGGATGCCTGCTGTGTCAACTTATCAAATCGTCAACTTGCATTCGGTTGTGTTTCCTACAATTCGCACGTGTTAGCTTTTCTCGCGTTGTGGAAGCGAAATCAAAGTGAAGTACGCGCGCGCGTCTCTTTATGCGTGACAACGGTTGTTGTTTTGTGCGGTACAGCAACTGGGGCTATAGCAACACCAGCATCTGAGCCAGAACTCAAAATTGGCGTCGTACAAAGATTTGGTGCTAAACCGACTGATGTTTTGAGTTTACAAGCAACTGCGGGCGATCGCTTGACAATTCAAGCCAAATCACAAGAAAAGGAAAAAACGCTACAAGCAACCAACGTCAAGCTAGAAACCGTCATGCAACCGCTGCCTAAAGCAACTTTAGCCGAGCGAGTCGTGCTGAGTACGCACCGGAGTTTTGAAACGGCGGAACATAATGCTAGACAATGGCGACAAATGGGTATTGAAGTCGAAATTGCGCAACCAGAACGGTGGCAAGTTTGGGCGAAGCGCGATGTTTACAATTCACCGCTGCTGCGACGTTTCTTATTGTTGAGTTTACAGGTGAAGGGCAACAAAAATGCTTACCTCGATACTCAAGTATTGCAACAAGTACCGCAAGTCAATTTAGTCGTTGATGGTCAGCGCTACACCTATCAAGAAATCGACATTACAACGAACAAAAACTTAATTCAAGTCAGCGAGGGCAAACAGCGCGATTTGCGGCTGTATGCAGGTAAAATGCGGCTACAACCAAATGCTTATGGTACTTATACATTAGTCAACGAAGTTCCGCTAGAGACTTATCTGCGGGGTGTTGTCCCGCACGAAATTGGAGCGAATGTGCCTTACTCGGCGGTAGAAGCGCAGGCAATTATTGCACGGACGTATGCCTTGCGCAACTTACGTCGGTTTACGATTGATAACTACGAACTGTGTGCAGATACGCAGTGTCAAGTTTACAGAGGTTTAAGTGGTACGGTTCCGCTAGCCGATCGCGCGATCGCCTCTACAAAAGGAAAAGTCCTAACGTATAACAATCAACTTGTAGATGCGTTGTATTCTTCAACTACAGGCGGCGTTACGGCGGCGTTTAGCGATGTTTGGCAGGGAACAGATCGTCCTTACCTACAACCTGTTGTCGATGCGGCTGGTAGTGTTTGGAACTTGGCGGGACAAAGCTTAGCCGAAGAAAAGAATTTTCAGCGCTTTATTGGTTTACAGCAAGGATTTAACGAAGCTGGCTGGAGTATGTTTCGTTGGCGCAAAGAAAGCAGCTTAGTCCAGATTACGCAAGATTTGCAGCGCTTTTTCAAGGCAAATAATAGCCCCTGGGCAAATTTGAAACGGATCTATCAGATGCAAGTCACTGAGCGATCGCCTAGCGGACGCATTCTGAAACTCGCAGTACAAACGGATATAGGAACAGTTGTTTTAGAAAAAGATGAAGTGCGTAGCGCGTTTACTGCACCGCGCAGTACGCTATTTTATCTGCAACCACTCAATAAAGGCACAAACTCACTGTGGGGTTACGCTTTTGTGGGTGGCGGATTTGGACACGGCGTCGGTTTAAGTCAAACCGGTTCGCAGCGTTTAGCAAGGTTAGGTTGGTCAAGTGCGCGCATTTTGAATTTTTATTATCCTGGCACGCAAATTGAAACTTTGAGCGATCGCATCACCTTCTACTCGGATGAAGCTTTTTCAGCAGCTAACAAAACAAAATAAATAAAGCAGGAACGTTTGGCGATTTAATCTCGTTCCTGCTTTACAAATCTGCTACATTGATCAACTGATCGGCATTACATCGATTAGTAGAGGTCTTCCTCTTTATGGGTTTCGATGGTGCAATCAGAAGTGGGGTAAGCTACACAGGTTAAGACATAGCCTGCTTCGATTTGGTCATCGTCTAAGAAAGACTGGTCAGATTGATCGATTGAACCTGACACCAGTTTACCTGCACAGGTTGAGCAAGCACCCGCACGGCAAGAATAAGGTAGGTCTAACCCTGCTTCTTCAGCAGCGTCTAGAATATATGTATCATCGTCAACTTCAATCGTTTGATTCAGTCCTTCAGAGTCATTGATTAAAGTGACCTTGTAAGTTGCCATTCAACAGTCCTCTCTATTTGCAACGGCAGTATAAGATAAACTAAAGCAAACTTGGGGCTTTGCTTATCCGCAAAGTCCGGTATATTTGTGTTCACTTCATCTCTGATACTACGAGAAAAACCATAGCTTGTAACCCCCCATTCCCCCCGATTTTGCAGGCGATTAGTAATGAAATTTAGTTATTTAATCCTAATTAGTTATTCTTATGAAACAGGTGAGTGGTTAATGACGAGTGGCTAGTGGTTAGAGAATAGTGAAGGGGAAGAACTAAGATGCGTGGGTTTGGTTATTCTGAAGAGCGTTTGGTACGTGTAGGGATTGTTGGTACTGGGTATGCGGCGAAATTGAGGGCGGAAACGTTTCAGAAAGATGCGCGATCGCAAGTCGTTGCCATTGTTGGTAATACACCAGAAAAAACGCAAGAGTTTGCTCAAACCTATCAAGCCGAGGCGTTAACGTCTTGGGTGGACTTAGTACAAGCTGACGTAGATTTAGTTGTTATATCAAATGTTAATAAAGAACACGGTGCGATCGCAACAGCAGCATTACAAAATAATAAACACGTCGTTGTCGAATATCCGCTAGCGCTCGATGTCACTGAAGCTGAAAATATTGTTACCTTGGCGCGCGATCGAGATAAAATGCTCCACGTCGAGCACATCGAACTACTCGGTGGCTTACACCAAGCGCTAAAGCAGAATTTACCGACGATTGGTGAAGTTTTTTATGCCCGCTACGCGACAGTGACACCTCAACATCCTGCGCCACACAAGTGGACGTATCACAAAGACTTATTTGGTTTTCCCCTTATTGCAGCACTTTCGCGCTTACATCGCCTGACAGATTTATTTGGTGAAGTCGCATCAGTTCGTTGTCAAAATCGTTATTGGGGTGAAGGTGAGTTTTATCAAGCTTGTTTGTGTACGGCTCAACTTCAGTTTACGAGTGGTGTCATTGCGGATGTAACCTATGGTAAAGGTGAAACACTGTGGCAAGACGAACGCAAGTTTGAAATTCATGGTGAGAAAGGCGGATTAGTTTTTGATGGTGATGCGGGTAAGTTGGTACAAGCAGAACAAACAACACCGATTGAATTAGGTTCGCGTCGTGGTTTATTTGCCAAAGATACTGAGATGGTGTTAAATCACGTGCTGACAGGTACTGATATGTACGTAACTCCAACGGCGAGTTTGTACGCATTGAAAGTAGCAGATGCAGCAAGGCGATCGGCACTAACAGGGGAAACAGTAGTTCTTTAAGTGAGTAAAACTATTTTCTACATCGATTTACTGAGGCGATCGCTTCGATCGTATCCAACGCTAATTTTTGCTAGTTTATGAGAACATTTTTTATTAAGTAGCGAAGTTAATAACTCTTCTAATGAAAATGCTAACTGCGGCAGAATACGATTATCTGTGGGAAGCAGGATTAAAGCAGGATGAAAACTTCTCAGACATCAAAGGATTTGATGAGATGGGAAGATGCCTGACCTATTGGACGGATAATCGTTACAGAGGAGTAGAGCTTCAGCAGGGATTAAGTTTATATCTGAGCGATGCAGTATTTAATCAAGATATTGCCTCTAAGCATGAACATGATGCGTCAGAAATGCTGACATCAAAATTTTATCTTTCAGGATTGCACAGGGTTGTATCTCCTCCTGGAATTGAAGGTGTAGAAACTGATTATGTCGAACAAGGAGGGCAAAACTATCTATTCTATTTACCAAATATAGAAGAAGTTGAACAAGGATTTGCAGGCGATCGCCTCCAGCGTGTTCGCATTGAAGTCGATCTCAACTTTTTGAGAGTGTTCGTAACACAGTTAGACTTCATCCCCAAAATTCTACATCCTCTGGTTGATCGCGGTGCTGCACCACGATTTCATCACACAGTAGGTTCAATTACTCCGGCAATGGGCATAGTGATTCAGCAAATGTGGCACACGCCTTATCAAGGAATGATCGGACGAATCTTCTTAGAAGCTAAAACACTAGAATTACTCGCGCTGCAACTATCACAACTCATTGAAAGCCAAAATCACCAACCAAGTATAAACCTCCACCCCGCAGATATTGACCGCATTCATCAAGCGCGGCATATTTTGCAGCAGAATGCGGCTAACCCACCATCAGTAATGGGCTTGGCGCAACAAGTTGGATTAGAGCATATGAAATTGAAGCGGGGGTTTCGTCAAATATTTGGTACAACTCCCTTTGGCTACTTACGAGACTATCGCATGGAACAAGCCCGACTTTTATTATTAGATGGCAAACTTAGTGTTGCAGCCGTAGCAAATGCGATCGGCTATTCTCATGTCGGTCATTTTTCTAGTGCTTTCCAGCAAAAATTTGGCATTACACCTGGAGAATGTCGGCGACAAAAAACTCCTTTCTACAGACCGAAGTCTGAGGCTATGTAAACGAAGTGTACGCGGCAGCACACTCAAAAATCAGGTTTTGCGGGGGTTAGATATGCATTACTTGTAGTCCATCTCCGCGGATAGGGTTTATCTAGCAACGCCTAAAGCGATCGCATTCTCTTCTTGGGATCGAAATTTCTCCTGTACGGACTAGACTTATTTATTTGCAATTGCTTAATCTCTTTTAAAAAGATAGTTGCTAGATTTTCGCAATGAGATGCGGCAGCGGGTGGAGAGTGAAAGGATGCGCTGGGTTAATCGACTTAGTTCTGTGGGGTGTGGAGTTGCAATCGTCGCTTCGGTGAGTCTACCTGTTTGGGCTAAGGAGACTAAATTGGGACAAGTGACGTCCATAGCAATAGCAAGTGACTGTGTGAAAGTTCTTAGTCAACCCCCCTGTAAGAATGTCAAGTCTTTTACAAAAAATGTTACACAACTGCTCGCTCAAACATCACTGCCTAATGCTCAAATTCCGGTACAGGTTACAGGGGTAAAGCTAAACAATACTGCTGCTGGAGTTGAGGTCATTTTAGAAACACCGCAGGGAGAACGGCTTCAGCCTGTCATAACGCAGCAGGATAATACGCTCATCGCGGACATCCCTAACGCAGTGTTAGTGCTACCTGAAAGCAGCGAATTTAGAGCAGATAATCCAGTAGCAGGCATTACCGCGATCACAGTCACGAATCAGGATGCAAGTACAATCCAAGTCACAGTCACGGGAGAATTTGGCGTACCAGTAGTAGAGTTATTCGATAGTGATACGGGCTTGATATTTGGCGTAACGCCAGAACAAACAGCTACGAATGATGAACAGATTGAAATTGTCGTCACAGGCGAACAAGAAGCAGGGTACAGTGTGCCAAATGCTTCAACCGCAACGCGAACCGATACACCACTACGAGATATTCCCTTTTCGGTTCAGGTACTTCCTGAGCAAGTCTTGCAGGATCAACAGTCACGCAGCGTCACCGATGCGATCCGCAATGTTCCAGGAACCGTTATTGTGAACCCTCCTCAGTTTGTCTCCGAAGAGTTTTTTATCATTCGCGGTTTTGAAGGTGACACAACCATAAATGGATTACGAGATACCACAATTGGTACAACCGGCTCGGCTTTAGCAAATATTGAACAAATTGAAGTTCTCCGAGGTCCCGCAGGCGCACTATTTGGCGCAGGAGCACCAGGCGGAACGGTTAATATTGTAACCAAACGTCCTCAAAGTCGTCCTTTTTACAAGATTGAAGGCAGCGTCGGTAGCTTTGATACTTATGAAGGCGCGATTGATTTAACAGGTTCACTCACCTCTGATGCAACGTTGCTGTATCGCCTGACAGCATCCGCCTCGCAATTGGGAAACGAGGGTGTCGCCCCAGCATCGGAACGATATTTTGTTGCACCTGCGCTGACTTGGTTAATCGGCGATCGCACATCTGTGACGTTTGCAGGCGAGTATTTCTCTGGCTGGAGTCCTGATGGTTTTGGGCTACCCGCCAATGGCACGATTTTTGAGAATCCAAAGGGAGATATTCCACGCGATCGCTACCTTGGCGAACCGTCGTTTGACCAAAACGATCGTCAAGTCTGGCGCGGCGGTTACGAGTTTGAACATCGTTTCAGCGCTAACTGGCAGTTGCGTCATGCTTTTCGTGCCTCGTTGCAACAGTTCGAAGAAGACGTTGTTTCTGGAGTAGAACTTTTAGAAGACAATCGCACCTTAATTAGAAGCGCCAGTTTCAACGATGCTTATCGCAATGTTTATTTACTAGACACAAATATTGTTGGTAACTTTGAGACAGGCAGTATTGCGCATCAGTTATTGTTCGGATTTGATTTATCCACCGATTTTTTTGAAGTTAATTTTGGCGATGTAGATATCGCGCCAATAGATTTATTTAATCCAGTTTATGGCGCTCAGACAATTGGTGAAATTCAGGGTGGAAACCCACCATATTCCCAAATGATTGATCGCTTGGGACTATGAGGTAGATAGCGGTATCTGGATTGCTGGAGAGACTCCAGTGGCTGCCAATCTGCTACTTGACGATCTGTTTCGCTATTTGATTGATGAGTGGAAATCAAACAATAAAGGCTCAAAAGACTAAAGATGCTTAAGCTATTGTTATTAACAGTGACTACGATTTTTGATCGAGACGCAGGGCTTGCTCTAAAGCTAATTTTTGTTTCGCTCTTTGAGCATAAGGTTGTAATTTTGTTAAACTCCATCCTGTTAAAATACTCAAATCCTCAATACTGATTCCCTTAACTAACATCTCAACACACCAAGTTTGCTGTGCTTGTTCAATTGCTGGTTCTTTTCCTTCTGGTGTGAGTAATTTCTCTGTTATTACTTGCCAACGATCTTTTATTTCTTGCTCAGTAATTGGCATTCCGGCATCATTAAGAAACAAGGCAGAACAATCATCTTTGCGGCTTTTGAGCCATTGTGTCAGTGGATTGCGAGTATAGGAACCGTAGCGCTTACCCATAATCCATTGATTAACAGGAACTTGTCTGACTGAACCTTGATTAATTTGTAATAAGTGTTGATGAGGATCGCTGATTTGATGACTTCGCTCTAAATGAGTAATATCTATTGGAGATAAACCCGCTGCAAATAAAACATAAACGAGTGCATAATCGCGTAAACCCGATTTTTTAGCTTGTTGCAGAATTGCATGCACTAAATTTGCTGGTAGATCTGCCACATTTTCAGTTGAAGTAATTGCTTCTAAACTTGTAGATACTATGTTTTCTCCTAAAAATAGTTGAACCAAGTCATTCAAAAACGCTTCTCTGTCATGTTCTTCGTCAGATTCAGTTGCCAATTCAATAATCGCGTAGCCTAATAAAAAATAGTTAAGTAAGCTTGCAAGTTTTTCAACAGGTAATTGGCTGCGTAACTGTTCGCGTTGCATCACGGTTGCTAGATATTCGGCAACATCGTGACTGATTTGATTAATGTATTTGCCAATGATGCGGCGATTTTCTACTGGGTATTGCCGTGCTTCTCCTAAAATAGACAGCACTAATTCAGGAAATTGCGCGATCGCCGTTAAGCGATCGCCTGCGTACCATTTAATCGCTTCTGAAAGACTATGCGTTTGTTGGGCTTGTTTGCGCAATGTTTCCCCCAACTCTTGAAACACCGCTGACTCGGAAATAACTGCAAGCAGTAAACCATGCTTATTCCCAAAATGCCGAAATAGCGTCACCTCATTAACTTGGGCTAACTCAGCAACGGCTTTTGTTGTCGTGTCAATAACTCCCTGAGTCGCAAACAACTCAATCGCTGCATTAATCAATCGTTGTCGAGTCGAAGTATTTTGAGTGGGCATACGGGCTAGTGTCAATAAGCGGGAATACTGCATTAGTTATAACTATGCAAGTAACACTTGCATTTTTACAGCATTATTGTTAAAGTAGGAATGTAAGTAACACTTGCATCTTCTTCTATGGTAATGAGCGATCGCTCGTTACAAACCACAACCAGTGTTGTCGGCACTGGACTAACAAAAATTTAAAGGTAACATTCATGACAACATCAGCTGTCAATGCTGAGAGTAAGCAGCCACTTGCTCTTAGTTGGATTAACGTGGCATTTTTTGGTACAGTTCATGCGGTGGCGATCGCCGCATTTTGGAATTTTTCGTGGTCTGCATTAGGAGTGACGCTATTCCTCCATTGGTTATTTGGCAGTATTGGTATCTGTTTAGGCTACCACAGGCTTTTAAGCCACCGCAGCTTGCAGGTATCGCCTAAGTGGGTGGAATACGCGATCGCAACTTGCGGCGCGTTAGCTATTCAAGGAGGACCAATTTTTTGGGTAGCAAGTCACCGACTGCATCATGCGCACACTGAAGATAACGACAAAGATCCTTACTCTTCAAGGCGTGGCTTTTGGTGGAGTCATATGCTGTGGATCTTCTATCCCCGCCGAGAGTTTTTTGAGTTTGGCAACTACAAACGATTTGCTCCCGATCTTGCCCGCGATCCTTACTACAATTGGTTAGACCGCAATTTTCTCCTCTTACAAATTCCGCTTGGTATCGTGTTATATCTTTGCGGCGGGTGGTCGTTTGTCATCTACGGAATTTTCGTTCGTTCAGTGATCTTGTGGCACACAACTTGGTTAATTAACTCTGCAACGCACTTACGTGGTTATCAAAACTTCCCAGTCGATGATAACTCGCGAAATCTTTGGTGGGCAGCAATTTTAACCTACGGCGAAGGTTGGCACAATAATCATCACGCTTACCCCAATGTGGCAAAAGCGGGACAGCGCTGGTGGGAAGTTGATATGACTTGGTGGGCAATAAAACTTTTACAAACTGCTGGTTTAGCTAAAAAAGTTGTTATGCCAGTAACTAAAGCTTAAAGCCTAAAATGCCCTAGCTTGATAGCCAAGAATTGAAGTTAGGGCATTGTTTTTTGTGCTAGATGACTTCTCAAATCAAGTTTTGGATCAGCCTAGCAATTAAAGTTATGCCAATTCCTTAAAAAAGAGCTACAAATATAGTCCTAATAGTTATATCAACCTAAATCCTAGTAAATAAATTCAATTACCAATTACCAATTACCTATTTTCAGAACGTGATTGAGCCTTAGTATGATTGTCTGGAGTTGCCATTTCTTTGTTGTTCAATCCGCCGACTTCTGCCAAAGTGTAAAGTGGTCTTCCTTTGACTTCTTCGTAAATACGTCCGACGTACTCGCCCAAAATGCCGATACTCACAAGTTGAACAGCGCCGATAAAGAAGATGGCTACTAGAATAATCGCAAATCCTTCTAAACGCGAACTTGGCACAAAAATTCGCCAATAGAGTACTAAAAGTGCCATCAAAATTGCGACGATCGCCGCCAGTAATCCGACATAAGTCGATAGTCGCAGCGGTACTTTAGAAAAAGATACTAAGCCGTTGACCGCTAACGCTAATGATTTGGTGAATGTGTATTTCACTTCTCCCGCAAAGCGCGGATCGCGTTCAAAGCGAATCGCTGTTTGATGAAAACCTACCCACGATCGCAGTCCACGAATGTAGCGATTTCGCTCAGGCATAGCATTGAGAACATCTACCACCTGGCGATCCATCAAACAAAAATCACCTGTATCGGTGGGAATATCCACATCGGCTAAGCGTTTGAGGAGACGATAAAAGAAATAAGCTGTAAACCTTTTGAACCAACCTTCTTGACGGCGTTGCGTGCGTTGGGCGTAAACAACTTGATATCCTTGTCGCCACTTCTCGATCATGTCAGGAATTAATTCGGGCGGATCTTGTAAATCTCCATCGAGTACGATCGCCACTTGTCCGCGTACAAAGTTTAAACCTGCTGTCACCGCAATTTGATGACCAAAGTTCCGCGCGAGACTCAGGTAACAAACGCGCGAGTCTTTATCGTGGAGTTCGCGCAAAAGTTGCAGTGAGCGATCGCGACTACCATCATTGACTAAGATTAGTTCGACGTCCCCATCAAGCCGCTCCATCACTTTATAAAGGCGTTGATACAGCGCTGGAATCGTTTTTTCTTCGTTGAAAATGGGAACGACTATTGAATACTTAGGCAACTTTCTAAATTTGTGAGCGTTGAATGAATATTGTAAAGTCTCTCACAAAAAATCAACGCAATTTTCTGATATAGTTTTCTTTATGGTGGGGGTTTTTTGATTTATTTTCTGGAGCCTAGCGACTAAAGTCGGGGCTTTAAACACAAAGTCCACCTTGCGTAGACCAAGAAAATAATATCCCTGACTTCTTCTTTCACCGCCCCAGCTTATTCGGAATTCCACTACAACCACCAGGAACTGTTGCTCTGGTTTTTTCTCCACCCCAAGCACAGCAATAATAGCGCGTTGATTCGGACATTCGCTGCACGTTTGTGAAATCCGCACCTTCAATGACAGCGCCGGTGTATTCCCCTGTTTTGTAATTTGGTGGTTCCGTGCGGCTGCGCGGGCTAGCGGTTTCAGCAGCACCGTAGAACAGACGAGTTCCCTTGAAATCTGCACCATTGAACTTAGCATCTGCTAGAATTGTGCGGGCGAAGTTGGCACGGACTAAGTCACAGCGACTTAGGTTCACGCGAATGAGATTCGCATCGCTTAAGTCTGTCCACCGTAAATCGGTACCGGATAGATCCGCACCAGCAAGCATGACTCCTAAGTCGATAACGCGCACTCCAAAAACACGGTCTTCGGCATAGCCACCGTCACCATTGAGAATTGCTCTACCTAAACGCGAGTCGCGCTTGAGCGGGGTGAGTAACCTGGAACTAGAAAGAAACCGCAAAATTTTAGCTTTACCATCGCGATCGACACTACTTAAAATTGCTGCTGTTCGACCTTCGGCTAAGGCTCGTTCTTGCGGCCAATCTTCTAACAATCCTTCATCATCTAATACGAGGTCAGAAATTCCCTGAAAGTAGCTATCAATTGTTTGCTGCTGCGTGATCAAGTTTTGCTGAACAGTAAGCAAGTTCTGTTGAATTGTTAAATCTTTAGAAATAACGTATTGTCGCCACGCGACAAAAACTGCAAGCACCGCAATTAAAATTTGTCCTAACGCCCCAACCCATTCCGCAAGCGTGCCAAAAGCTTCCCAGTTAATCTGGCTACCCCAAATGAGCAAACGGCGATGGATACCAGTGAGTTCGACAATGCCGAATAAGGCGGCAATAATCCCTGCTATGGCAACAAATAGCGATCGCTCTTGCGTGGAGAACAACTCGCGGATCGCAGCTTGTAACGAGGGTAGTAGTACTGCTATCGACAGGAGAAGGCTAAGCACAACTCCAAACCAAGCAACTAATTCGTTACCCAACGCTAGCCCAATCATAGTAATGGCGATCGCAATGAGCGTAATCCCAGCTGCTTTGAGATCAGGAATGCGGTTTCCCTGCTGTGCGGTTGTCAAACGGTTGATAGTTGCTTGCTGCTGCGATGATTGCATTGAGGCAAGTGCTGCTAATGCCTGTTGTGAGAGTGAACCTTTGGGCGCAAGTTCAATATTTTGAGCGCGATCGGACAATTCGTCGGGCTGCGGCTCAACGGCTGGAGGAGGCGAAACTGAATTGGGCTGGGGGGAATCTGGTTCAAGCGACATGATCTTGCGTCACTAAGCTTAAGCACAATAGCTGTTTTATCGTAACTGCTGTGCGGCACTCTCGGCGATCGCTACTTTTGGCTAAAAGAGTGCTAATCGTGATATGTTCTTCTGCCGATAAATCCTTCATAATGAGCAATGTTGATTTAGTTTTGATTTTGAATGTGTTCCATCTGACATGTATTGGCTTACAGAGCGATTGTGTTTTTAGAACAGATTGAGCAAAGATGTGGAGTGAATATTAGTAGTTTAGTGTTGTGTGTCAAGTGTCTTTAGTTAGGTATGATTGTTCATAAGTTTTCTTGTTGGCAACATCATTATATATACTGATAAATTCTACAAAAGCGTGTTTTATTTATTACATTCTTAACTATAATTAGCGTTAGTTAGCGATGAATTGGTTGCGATCGCAACTCGTGCATAATCTATAGTTAATTGCGAGTAAAAGCCAGAGCTAAAGTAGTATCCCTCAATATAGTGAGCAGTGTAGCTTAAAGTATTAATGGTTTCAGAAATAGGTAGATATCGAGTCATTCCTGCTGCAATCAAGTTGATTTTCGTGTGAGGAATCGTGGTGAAACAACAATTATGTAACGGCTTGTGGTTGAGCCTTTCTGTAGTGATGACCATCGCTCAGCCGGTTGAAGCTGATACCATTCAAAGTACTCCGGTAGATAAGAACACATTTTTGCGACAGCACAATATCAGTTACGATAGCTCGTTACTCAGTTTAACTCCGACGACCGAACCTGTAGGCACTGCCGCATCTAGCCTTCAAAAAGGGGGTTTAACGGCTGAAATTATGGCGCAGAATAATGTTCCGCCTACAGACAATCGCAACATCGTTGTCCCTACGGTTCCTACTCCAGCGACGCCAGGAACTGCTGCACCAACTGCGCCTGAGGTGCGTCCTCCAGCACAAACGCCTAATTATCTCAATCCTAGTCCGAATCCACTACAGTTTCCCACGCGCCCAGAAGAAGTCCGAATTCAAGGAACTCAGCCTATTACTTTTCAACAAGCACTAGAACTCGCGCAGCGAAATAATCGACAACTCCAAGTTGCAAGGCTCAATTTAGAGCGGAGTCGTGCTGCTTTACGCGAAGCCCAAGCTGCTTTGCTTCCCAATGCTAGCCTCAATGCAGGGCTAAATCGCTCTCAGTCGGCGCAACCTAACCAAGGGTTTCCTGAACAAGAAGCTGGAGCTAGTACAGTTTTCAATGGTACGGCACAATTGAGCTACGATATTTACACATCAGGAGAAAGAAGCTCGCGGATTCGGGCAGCAGAAGAGCAAATCCGTTTAAACGAATTGCAGCTAGAGCAAACCGCACAACAACTGCGGCTAGACGTTGCCAACGACTACTACAATTTACAAGCCGCCGATGAGTTAGTCCGCATCAACCAATCAGCTGTGACGAACGCACAAGCAAGCTTACGCGACGCCCAAGCGTTAGAACAGGCTGGAGTGGGGACGCGATTTGACGTACTGCGGTCTGAAGTTCAACTTGCCAACGCAACACAAGAATTAACAAACGCTTTGAGCCAACAGCAAAATAGTCGCCGCCAGTTAGCTGCACGGTTGAGTTTAGCACAGTCGGTAAGTCTTGCGGCAGCCGAGCCAGTTCAAATTGCTGGTTTATGGAACTTACCGTTAGAGGATAGTATTGTCCTCGCGTTTCGTAACCGTGCAGAACTGCAACAGCAATTAGCGCAACGTAACATTAGTGAAGCACAGCGACGGATCGCACTATCACAACTAGGACCACGCGTGAGTGTCTCAACAAATTACAACGTGCTTGACGTTTTTGATGACGGTTCGGGTCTTGCCGATGGGTATTCGTTAGGCGCTAATGTGTCGCTGAACTTGTACGATGGAGGAGCCGCCCGCGCCCGCGCTCGGCAAGAAGAAGCAAATATTGCGATCGCCGAAACAAATTTCGCGGATACGCGTAACCAAGTCCGCTTTGAGGTCGAAGAAGCCTACAATACCTTACAGTCAAACTTAGCCAATATTCAAACAGCTTCGGTTGCCCTAGAACAAGCTAGAGAAGCCCTACGATTAGCACGGCTACGCTTCCAAGCTGGAGTAGGAACGCAAACCGAAGTCATTGACGCAGAAAATGACTTAACGAATGCCGAAGGCAACCGAGTCACCGCGATTTTGGACTATAACCGTGCTTTGGCAAGGCTACAACGGGCAATTAGCTCAGGTCAACCACGTTAGGAGGGATCAGGGGTCAGGGGAGTTATGAGTATTGAGTTATATCATCTCCGGTTAAATCATTAGATTAGTGGTTAGTGACTAGTAACACCATTTCACCAAATAAAAACTACAAATCATTTCTCCTCTGCCCCTCTGCTTCCCTGCTCACCTACACCTGAAGCTCCCTGATCTCCGACCTCTGATCCCTGATCCCTCTAATTTCCTACCTTAGGAGCCGTCGAATCGACTTTGGAGGTGATAAACTTTTCTGGATTTTGTAAAAACGATTGGCACTTGTTTTCTAACACCACACAAATATTGCTCAAAGTTTCTTGGTAGCGTTCAATATCGCTTTGTTCTAAGAAGAGTTTTGCGGCTTGCTTGAGGTCTGTCAGCGCATTAGAATAACCTTTAGTATCAGTATTGCTACTTTGGGCGATTTCATAGCGGACAATGCCCCGTTTCATATACGCTTCAGCGGCTCGCGGGTCGAGTTGCAAAGCTTGATTAAAGTCGTTGAGCGCTTCTTGATAACCTGGATGCAGCATATTTTTGCTGTTTTGTGCCAGTTTATGATATGAGATACCTCTTTTCACGTAGGCTTCGGCATTTGCTGGATTTAGCCGTACGGTCTGGTCAAAGTCAGCGATCGCGGCCAAATAACTTCTATCGACATCTTTACTGTATTTAGCAGTGTCATGACGGACAATACCACGACTTAGATACGCTTGTTCAGCGGCTGGATTGATTTGCAGCGCTTGATCGAAGTCCGCGATCGCAGCTTGGTATTCCTGGTTCGGATTGCTGCTGTGTTGGGCTATCTCGTAACGCGCATTACCTCGATTGACGTAGGCGTTGGCATCATTAGGATTGTAAAGTAGAGCGCGATTAAAGTTTTCAATTGCTCCTTTATAGTCACCGAGTTTGTAGTGAAACTTGCCTTGGTCGTAGTAAGCGATGGAAATTTGATTACCATTGAGTGTCGGTTGTGGTGTCGCTGGTTGTGCTTCGCTGCGATCCGGAAACAGATTAGCAAAGGTTTGTGGGGAAATTCTGAAGTCGTAGGCAATTACCATAATTTCCAAAAACACTAACGCGCCTGTGCCGATCAAACCCCACATCAAAGGCTTAACTTTCTTCTTACTATTTGCCTTACTCTTTGCTACTAGCTTCGCTGTTGGGGTAGCCGCAGCTGCATTAAAAGCTGATAGCACTTGCTGCTGATAATCTCTTTTTGGTAAGACGGTACGCTTGCGCTTTAGCGGTTGGAGGTGTTGTCCTGCGCGCACAGCTTGTACCGAGGGGAAAGGATCGCGTCCGCCAAGCTTTACCGTGCGATCGCACCAAGGACACGAACTGAGATGGTTGCTGTAACGGTGCTGGTTATTCGTTGCGCAAGTTGTCAGTGCTTGTTCGGCTTCAATTAATGCTGCTTGCCATGCTTGAGTATTCGGTCGCGCTTTAGGATGATGATAACCCTCCTCAAAACAACGCCAGAAAAGTTGCTGTAAAGTGGGATGCAGCAATTCAAAAGGTGGCGCGATCGGTGTTGGTACATAAGGGACACGCTTGCTTTTGCTGTAGACAAAGTGTCCTGCACTAATTCGCGCTGAATACGAAGGAGGATCGCCAATTCCTTGATAAATCCCAGAAAACGGGTGCGTTCCTTCCATTAAAAGTTGAAACAACAGTACCGCTAAGCCGAAAAGGTCGTGTTCTGGTTTACGCTCAAAGTGCGCGAAGTTTTTTCCTTGCAACTCAGGCGGGGTAAATTCTGCCTTACCGACTCCGCAACGATAGACATAACCACTTTTTGGATCTGGGACTTGAAATGAATCAGTGTCTACGAGTGTAATCAAGGCAGTATCACTTACCAAAATATTTGACTCGTTGATATCTCCAATACAATAGCCCCGCGAATGCAACGCCCCCATCGCGGTTACAAGATTTCGCGCTGTACGATGTAGATAAAGATAGTTAAAGAAAGGACAGGTTTGGCGGCGAGTTTTTGGGTTATAAAACTCAACAATTGAGTGCATCTTGTGGACGCGAGGCATTAAAAAGCCAATAACGCGATCGCCGTCTCCAATTAATAAATCGGTGGGCCAAGCAATCGAAATATGCCCTTTTGCTGCCGTCGGATTTTCTGGAGGGTTGGCAAGCATTGCCAGCAGCTTTTGCGCGTATGCTTTCGTTGGCTTGTGATACAGTTTGGCGACAAGTTGGTCATCGTCTGGCAATACAAAAACTCGCGCCTCGCCCCCATGTCCTACAACTAACTTGGGGTCTATGGTAATTTTTTGTTTGTTCGATTGACGTTGCAACCGCATAGCCCAATATCAACTCAATGTTGCTAATAAAAGCGTTAAATCGTCGTCTGTCCGTTCGGTAATTTTTGGCGAACGCAAAAAAGCGACTAATTGTTCTTTAGCTTCGGTTTCATCTTTGATCTGAGCGACAAAATGAAACAATGGTGAGAAAAACGGCACATAAGGTTTTCCTTGATTTAATTCTAAAGCTAGCATTTGCAGTCCATCGGATAACAAAGCAATCTTAGCGGTTTTTCCTTGCCAAAGCGTAAGTTGTGCCGTGTCGAGTGCTTGTGGCGAGACAAGAAAAGTTGTTTCGTTGATATATTCTCCAAATTGCGGTGCTGTCAAGGCAATCAAATTACCTTGGCGATCGCTAGCAACAGCGACACCATCGCCAATTTGTGCCGCAACGACCAAGTTCGGTGTGGCTACGACAATAATCAAAGTTGTTGCTAGTTCGCGGGCTGATAACTGACACGCAACGGCTTCGGCTTCTACGGTTGTTCTTGCTGCGGCGAGGGCATTGTTTAACACGCTGCGCCATTCATTGTCATCCGCAGGCAAGGGTGAGGTTGTTAAGCGATCGCACACTGTTTCTACGGCTGTTTGTGCCGCAACAATTGCCCCGACTTTGCCTAGGTTTGCTGACCCCGCACCATCCGCAACGGCAGCGACTAAAATTCCGCTAGGTAACTTTTGCCAATAATGTGCATCTTGGCACAGTTGCCCTACTTTTTCGTGACCCCTACCACGCACTGACGCTGCTGCCACACGCCAATGAACTTCTTCAATTGTCTTATTTTGTTTGAAGAAGTCATTTACATTCATTGCATCTCACTCAATTACTCAATCAATAATCCGGTTAATCAAGGCAATCGACTATTGTCCTTAATCTTATGTCAGGAAGTCTTTATTCTCTTTATAGTACTCATCTCGTGTAACTCTATGCTCTACTTTGCAATGGTTTCGACTTTCTTCATCTTGACTTCACAAATAATTTAATTAAATTCATACAAGTTCATAACTAGTGCTCGTTGGCATAGGGCGACGCATCACGTACGGCAGAGGTCAGAGGTGAAAATCAGTTAGGGTAATGGTTATTCGTAACTTCAATGTCCTAACTACCCCAACGAGACTGCTATATAAAGTGGACTTGCGGCGGTGTGATTTTGTGCCATAATCCCTGCAATACAGTCTAGAAATGGTTGATTAATCTACAGCCAGCCTTGCGCGTCGCTTATTCATCCGCCCAAACTCCACAACAATGTTTTTCGTCGCTTTTTGTCAAAAATGCACAGCAAACAATTCTGCAAAGCGTGCGCGTTTAGACGGATGCTTAACCGCTGTAGGTTTTGTGCTATTAGTCTGAGCATTATGTATAGTCGTGCAACTTGCTGTCGATGTTAAAAAGCTTACAGTTTCGATAAGTAGCCGCGTAGAGGAAGCGTCGCCATCTTTTTTTTGATGATGAAAGACAAACATCCTCTTGCGTCAAATGAGCTATAGACGAAAGGTTGCTAATATAGATGGTTAACATCATTTTCAGTTCGCCAAACCTTGGAGACTTCATGTAAAATTCATGTAACTCAATGAACTAATAGTACAGAGGTGAGTCAACATTTTTAAACTTATAGAAAGACTTTGTTTTTTTGTTTACCATCTTTTTATGAAAAAGTTGATTGCTCTTAGTTAAGAAATAAACTAGAAAGTTGTTTAACTTTTATGCTGGTAAAAATAAGATTTTAAATTTAAAGTTATTACTTAATGAAATTGTATACTTCACCAAGGTTTCAGTTGTAGATGGCTATTCATGGCACGTTTCAAAAACTACGTCCTTTAAGCTTACTTGCCAATTTATGTAGTAGTTACGATAGCGTCTGTCTAAAAGTGACCAGTAATACAGTTACTTGGTTTATTTATGTGAAACAAGGCAAAATTCTTTATGCTTCGCATACGGTGGACCCTTGCGATCGCCTTGATTGTTATTTGCGACGCTTTAGTTATCATACTGCTACACTCAACAGCGAAATCCGTTCGCAACTGCGCTTAAGGTTTGACAATGCATCAGAATTACATCCCGAATATCAAGCGATTTGTTGGTTATTTGACAATCAATACCTCAATCAAAATCAAGCCGCAGCTTTGATTGAGTATCTCGTAAAAGAGGTTGTCGAATCCTTTCTCTTGATTCAAGAAGGTAGCTACGAACTTGACGAAAAGTATGATATATTACCAGCCGAGTTTTGCCAACTTGATTTGCAGCCAATAGTCAAACATTGCCAACCAAGAATCAAATCTTGGCAATCTTTAGCACCTCAACTTTGGTCTCCCTATCAACGTCCTTACCTAAATAATCAACCAAATATAAAAGAACAACTCACCGCAGAAACACAACATAAACTAAGCTCGATCCTTAAAGGTTTTAGTATTCGTCACTTAGCTGTTTTACTCAATCAAGACGAACTACAGCTAGCACAAAGTTTATATCCTTATATTAAAATGGGGAGTATCATCTTACACGAGCCTCAACCACCTTTTGAGCAACTTCCAAGAACATATGAACCTCCAGTAGAAAGTCAACTTGCCGTTCAACTTGCTAGCCCTGTGAGGGTTGAAAACAAACCTTCAACCATACATAACACCAATAAGAATATTAATAGCGATAATAAACAAACCACTTCGTTAACTAAAGCTACACCTAATAACCAACTACCTGAAGTCACGCAGCGGAATAATAAACCAATTGAGAGATTTGTAGTACCTCCAAGTAAAGCTATTGAAAGATCGGCTAAACCGTTAGAGAAAATTATTACTTCGCACACTAAAAAAGCAGCATACAAAATCGTATGTATTGATGATAGTCAGGCAATGTTACGCGAACTAGGTCATCTTTTGGATGACGAAAGTTTTGATGTATTTACAATTAACGATCCTGTCAAAGCACTTATGCAAGTTGTCAGGATCAAGCCAGATTTGATTTTATTAGATATCAAAATGGCTAAAATTGATGGTTATGAATTGTGTCGTCTTCTCCGCAATCATTCTTTATTTAAGAGTACACCAATTATTATGGTGACAGGAAGTACAGGAATTATTGATAGAGTCAAAGCTAGATTTGTAGGCGCGTCTGGCTATCTCACCAAGCCGTTTACTCAATCAGAATTATTTAAAATAATCTTTCGGCATTTATCTTGAGTCATCTTTAGTATGATTAAATTAATATTAATTATTAAAATCTGAGGAAAATACAAGTGGCTACAGTTTTAGTAGTTGAAGATACTTTGTCAGAATTAGAATTAATAAGTAATTACCTTCGCGAAAGTGGCTACAGTGTTATTGGTGCTACCAGCGCGAAAGAAGCATTGCATAAAGCTGTAGAACAAAAACCTGATGCAATTGTTACAGATATCGTTATGCCAGGTATGAGTGGCTTTGAATTATGCCGTAAACTAAAAAATAATCCAGCTACAGAACAATTACCAATTATTATTTGTAGTTCCAAAGATCAAGAGATTGACCGCTTTTGGGGGATGAAACAAGGCGCGGCTGTTTATGTCACAAAGCCTTTTACCCGCGAAGAATTAGTTCGTGCTGTCAAATCAGTCGTTGCTTAAATCTTATGGATATTCCTATTCTGACACCACAGCCGCATCAGTCAGAAACCAATGTGGGTGGTTCTTATTTGAGATTTCAGATCAACGCGGATACGCCAGCGCTTCTCGCGATGAAGTATGTGCAAGAAGTCTTAGTTGTGCCGACGACACGGATAACGCCGATGCCGAATATGCCTGAGTGCATATTAGGATTATTTAATCGCCGCAATCGTATTTTGTGGGCAGTTGATTTAGCACTGATGTTGCTTGCACAACCGATTGACGCGAGTAGTCAACAATACCACATTCTTATTATGCGAGTTGGTGAAACTCCGCTAAGCTTAATTGTACGAGAAATTAAAGGAGTCACTAGAGTTACATCGAATTTACAACCCTCAGCCGGAGAAAGCAGCGCACTACTTCCTTACCTAGAAGGATATATTTGGCAACAACAAGAGAAATTGCTGGTGTTAGATGCAAAAGCAATTATAAATTCTCCCAGTTTACATAACTACTAGTTGTATAGTAGTCGAGCAAACACTGATTGGAGCGGATATGGCAACCCGATTTAAACAGGAATCAACGAGTAGGCATCAACACAAAACTGCAAATCATCTTGACAACGATCGCCATAGTATTAATGATATCCCCAACCGCGTTCAACCTCAATCAGGGTTAGATGTTAATCACTCGTCAATTCAACCGTTGCGTAAGTTAGGTTTACCTTTTTGGCAGCGACTCAGCTTAAAAACTAAAGCGACTACCCTCGCGATCGCCCTCAGCACGTTACCGATCGTCATTATTGGCGCAACGGCGTATTATATCACAAATAAGGGCATTACGAACAACGTTACGCAACAGCAACAAGCCCGCGCGATCGCTTTAGCTGGTCAATTTGATAATTTTATTGCACAACGCTATCTCGATATTCAAAACCTGGCGCAGTCGAGTATGTTAAGCGATCCTGCCGTGCGGGCAATCGTACCGACGCAAGCGAAACAATTTAATTTAGAGCAATATATTAAAAATAATCCTGGCTACGACAATATTGTTGTTATTGACCCTGCCGGTCAAGTGATTCTGCAAACTGCGGGAGAAGGCATCGCCAACTATAGCAATGTAGATTATTTTCAACAAAGTATTAGAACCAAGCGCCCCGTAGTTACACCACCGAGAAAGTCGTTATTAACCGGCGAGTATTCAATTTATGCCGCAGCCCCTGTGATTGATACAACAACTGGAGAAGTCTTTGCGGTAGTGCGATCGCGGACTCCGGTGCAATACTTTAATGAAATTCTGCACGCTGAAGCGAAAACCTTAGCCCGAACCGGAAACAGTTTCGGCGTTGAAGAATACTTTGCCATTAATGACTTGGGCAAAATTGTTGTGGCTCCAACCGAACACCTAGACTATATCGGTGAAGACGCGCAAGCCGTATTTCCCCGCGTTGCGCCGCGATTAGCGAATAATACGTCCGTCGGCAGTATCATCGACCGCGATCGCATCGAGCGTCAACAGTATTTAGTATCGTACACCCCTATCCGTCAAATTGAAAGTCAAACCGACTTGAATTGGAGTGCGATGGTTGCCCTACCTACAGCGCAAGTTTTCGCCGCCCGTCAAGGATTATTTTTACCCTTCTTCTTGGGAACGAGTGCGATCGTATTACTTATTGGTGCGATCGCTGCTTACTTAGTTAACCGTGCCTTACGTCCCGTCGTCAACGCTTCGCTAGCAGTGCAACAACTCGGAAACGGACATCTCAACACAAGATTGAGCGTACATGGCAAAGATGAATTAGCGATGCTCGGTGCTAACATCAACAACATGGCAGACCAACTGCAAGGTTTACTGCAACAGCAAGAAGAAGTGACCGAACAAGCGCAACTATTTGCAGATGTTACCTTTCGGATTCGTCGCTCGTTGAATGTAGACGATATTCTCAAGACAGCGGTGAAAGAAGTTAGAAAAGTTCTCAGATGCGATCGCGTTGTGATTTATCGATTTAATCCTGACTACAGTGGTACCGTTGTTGCGGAATCTGTCGCACCTGGCTGGACACAAGCATTAGCAGAAATCATCGACGATCCTTGTTTCAAAGACCGACACATTCAACAATATAAAAATGGTCGCGTGCGCGCCATTGATAATATCCATCAAGCAGGTTTAACCGATTGTCATATCAAAACTTTAGAACGATTTGAAGTTAAAGCCAACTTAGTCGCGCCTATCCTCAAAGACAACCAATTACTGGGGTTACTGATTGCGCATCACTGTGCGACAACCCGCGCTTGGCAACAAGCTGAAATTGATTTATTCACGCAGCTAGCAACTCAAATCGGATTTGCACTCGATCAAGCCTATCTTCTAGAACAAGTAGAAAAAGCGCGCGCAGTCGCTGAAGAAATTTCTCGGGAACAACGACAGCAAAAAGAAGCACTTCAGCAGCAATTGCTAGGATTACTCAGCGATGTCGAAGAAGCAACCAAAGGAAATCTTACAGTACGTGCAGAAGTCACCGCAGGCGAAATTGGTACTGTAGCCGACTTTTTTAACTCGATCATTGAAAGCTTGCGCCAACTCGCAACCGATGTCAAAACAGCCGCAACTCAAGTGAATGTTGCCGTTGCCGAAAATCAAGGCGCGATGCATCAATTAGCCGATCAAGCCTTA
The DNA here is from genome assembly GCF_000317555.1 of Gloeocapsa sp. PCC 7428. Classification (GTDB taxonomy): domain Bacteria; phylum Cyanobacteriota; class Cyanobacteriia; order Cyanobacteriales; family Chroococcidiopsidaceae; genus Chroogloeocystis. The sequence continues at coordinate 299,535 of NC_019745.1, read as the reverse complement.
CAACAAGCCGAGGCGATCGCGCATAGTCTTGACTCTTTAGCACAAATGACCGATTCGATTCAAGACGTCGCCGCCAGCGCCCACCAAGCCGCAGAAATTACGCGCACAGCTTCGCTAACCGCACAAGTGGGCGGAGTCGCTATGAACCACACGGTAGATAGTATTTTAAACCTACGCCAGACTGTCGCCGAAACCGCAGGCAAAGTCCGCCAGTTAAGCGAATCCTCGCAACAAATTTCTAAAGTCGTTTCTTTGATTAACCAAATTGCGCTGCAAACCAACGTCTTAGCGATTAACGCTAGCATAGAAGCAAATCGTGCAGGTGAAGAAGGTAGAGGCTTTGCTTTGGTAGCAGAAGAAATCGGCGAACTTGCCTCGCAGTCAAGTGCTGCAACAAAAGAAATTGAGCAAATTGTGGAAAATATTCAACGCGAAACGGTTGAAGTTGCCCACGCGATGGAACTCGGTACAAATCAAGTAGTTGAAGGAACAAATTTAGTTGAAGATACGAAGAAAAATCTCAAGAAGATCTTTGATGTCTCGCGCCAAATCGATCAATTAGTTCAATCAATTTCTCACGCAACCATTGCGCAAGCCCAAACTTCACAACAAGTTACCCAATTAATGAAAGAAATTGCAACAGTTTCTGAGCAAACCGCAAATTCGGCACAGCAAGTTTCTGGCTCTTTACAACAGACAACCACTATCGCCCAGCAATTACAAGCTTCCGTTGGTGCCTTCAAAGTCGATGATGAAAGTTGAGTCTTTCATTTATAGCAACGGTCAATAGAGTTAGGAAATTGTAAAAGTTTCTCGTACATAGTTTACCCTTGTTTCCCTGCCTTAATAAAACCCTGACCTCTGACCTCCGACCTCTGACCCCTGCTTAATCACATGGTAAAGGATAAAGAACTAGAAATCCGGCTATCGTTTCTTGAGGAAGCTCAAGACTATTTAAACACGATTGAAACCGGAATTATGGTTGCATCTGCACGCGAAGATCGTCAACAAATGGATGCGGTGCTACGCGCTGCACATTCCATTAAAGGTGGCGCAGCGATGATGGGGTTTCCTGTATTAAGCGATCTCGCGCATCGTTTAGAAGATTTTTTTAAAGTTTTAAAAACACAGCAACTGCCAATTGATGCTGAGTTGGAAAGTTTATTATTGGCAGGTGTCAGTTGCTTGCGACAAGCGATCGCTATCTATCATCAAGGAACAACGCTTGACGAACAATGGCAACAAAACAACGTCGATCCGGTTTTTTCTCAGCTACAGCAACGTCTAGGAAATGCAACAACGGTTGATAGCAATGAGTTGCTCTTGCCAGAAGATACGCAAGATATGCAAACTTTAGTCTTTGAAACCGAAGTCGAAGAATGCCTGCAACGATTAGAAGCTATCTTAGCAGACCCGCAACACCCTGGACTCTTTGAAGAAACTTTCACAATCGCGCAGGATTTTGCCAGCTTAGGGCAAATGTTTCAACTTTCTGCGTTTCAAAGCTTGTGCGAATCAATTAGTCGCAATCTTGAAGCATCCCCCGATCGCGTTACAGAAATTGCAAGTTTAGCTTTGCAAGAATGGCGGCGATCGCAAGCAGCAATTCTACTTAACCAAGGCACTGTACCAGCAACAATTCCTTTTGATGACGTTAAGAATAACGATGTAGAAACCGCACAAGCCGAACTCGAAGCCCTTCTTGATTTACTCTCCGATCCAGAAACCGAGGCGAATCCTCAAGAATTTCAGCAGACATTAGCTTCAATTACTCTCCAACCTCCGCAAGAATCAGAAAAAAAATCTGTTCATTTAGCTTCAGAGTCTGATTCAGGTTCTCTTGTCAAAGAGCAAGATAAAACAGTTCGCGTTTCGATTGATATCCTCGAACACCTTAATGATTTATTTGGAGAACTCACAATCGAGCGTAACGGAATTAATTTGTATTTGGAGCGTTTAAGAAATTTAGTTAAAATTTTAGATGGTCGAGTTCGGACGTTAAAAAACCTTGATACTCGCTTATCCGCAGCTTATGAAAAAAATAACTATTCGCATATAGACGCTGCTGATAGGTTTAACAACTATAGCATAGAACAAGAAACTAATTCTATTGCTAGATTTTCCACCGAAACTTCTAATCTCCGAACTTTAACCGATGAGGTTATGGAAAACATTTTTCGTATTCAAGAAGTCGCTGATGATATTAGTCTTAGTATTGAAGATACGACACAAACTGTCAGCGAACTCAATCGCACAGCAAAGCAGATACAAACAAGCTTGACACAAGTGCGAATGCGTCCTTTATCTGATTTACTAAATCGATTTCCGATATTTTTACGCGAGCTTTCATTACAGTACAACAAAAAAGTTGACTTAAAAATTCAAGGCGGCGAAACTTTAATTGAACGGAATATTTTAGAAGCATTAAACGATCCTTTAATGCATTTATTACGTAATGCCTTCGATCATGGAATTGAAGATCCGCAAACGCGGCGATCGCACGGTAAATCAGAACAAGCCACTATCAATATTAAAGCCACTACGCGCGGTAACCAAACGATCATTAGCGTTAGCGATGATGGTAGGGGAATTGATTTAGACGCTATCCGCGCTAAAGCACAACAACTCGGTTTAGATGCAAATGCGCTGAAAACTGCTAGCGAACAAGAACTTTTAACGCTGATTTTTGAACCAGGATTTAGCACCGCGCAGCAAGTAACAAATTTGTCTGGTAGAGGTGTCGGGCTTGATGTTGTGCGCACGAACTTAAGCAAAATTCGTGGGGATATTAAAGTTGATACGCAGCTTGGTGTAGGTACAACTTTCCATCTTAATGTACCGATAACACTTTCTATCGCGAAAGTTGTTCTTGTTGAAAGTAACGGAATGCTTTTAGCATTTCCGACAGATGCGATCGAAGGAATGCTCTTGCTTAACTCTGAACACATTACCACAATTGCTGGTGATGAAATGTTTAGTTGGGAAAACGATACAATGCCTTTAATTCGCTTGGGACAATGGCTTGTATTTCGTGGTTCGACGCACAAAAAATCTCATGCAGCCACTGTACCAATCATGAGTGTTCCCACGGTATTAAAAATTATCCAAGGTCATGAATTAGTCGCTGTGCAAGTAGATCGTTGCTGGGGCGAACAAGAAGTCGCAATTCGCCAAGTTGAAGGCGCGATCGCCATGCCACCTGGATTTTCTAGCTGTACAATTTTAGGTGATGGTCGCGTTGTTCCTTTAGTGAATCCATCAGCTTTACTGCATTGGGTTTCTACTTGTCAGAAATCAGTAAAATTAGAACAAACCGAGACAACTAATACAAAAGTTCAAAGTCATAAAAACACAATTTTAGTCGTAGACGACTCGATTAATGTACGTCGTTTTTTAACTTTATCTCTAGAAAAAGCTGGCTACCGTGTTGAAGAAGCGATCGACGGACAAGATGCGCTAGAAAAACTTTTTAGTGGCTTGCAAGTAAAAGCTGTGATTTCTGATGTTGATATGCCTCGCCTTGACGGTTACAGCTTACTCGCCCAAGTTAAATCAATTGCGAATCTCAAGCAAATACCTTTTGTAATGTTAACTTCGCGTCAAGGACAAAGAGAGCGTCAACTTGCGCTCAATTTAGGTGCAGCAGCTTATTTTTCTAAGCCTTTTAATGAGCAAGAATTACTCCAAAGTTTACAGTTGGTTTTAAATTGAAAATATGATATTCATTGTCATCAGCCATAGGTAGAAAAAGCATTATCAACTTCAGCACTTTTCTATGCTGCTAGTTCATGTCGTAAGGCAATAGCAACAAATTCGTTACGACTGCAAGCGTGTCCTTGCTGTACTGCGCGATCAGTTGCTTCTAAAAGCTCGGTAGGCACACTTAATGTAGTACGCACTAAACGATCCATACAGCAACTTTTAATTGATGATGATTCTATTATCACTTGAGCGCGATCGCCTCAAGAATTATTTCCTTAATCGCCTGCGCTGCGAATTCAAGTGATACAATTATCAACCAAGCTAGGGGTGTCTGGATGTCCAGGCTGAGATCAAACCCTGAGAACCTGAGACCGGTTCATACCGGCGGAGGGAAGCTGTTACTAGAGGAACTCAATAATGCGTACAGAATGGATCGCGAAGCGTCGCGGGCAAGCTAACGTGACACAGATGCACTATGCTCGTCAAGGCATAATTACCGAAGAGATGCGCTATGTCGCCCAACGAGAAAATCTACCAGCAACGCTGATTCGAGAAGAAGTTGCGCGGGGACGCATGATTATCCCCGCTAATATTAACCACACCAACTTAGAGCCGATGTGTATCGGCATTGCCTCGAAGTGCAAAGTTAATGCGAATATTGGCGCAAGTCCTAACTCTTCTAACTTAGATGAAGAAGTTGCGAAACTCAACCTCGCAGTTAAATACGGTGCGGATACCGTGATGGACTTATCTACAGGTGGTGGGAACTTAGATGAAATTCGCAGCGCCATCATCCAAGCCTCACCCGTACCAATTGGTACAGTACCCGTCTACCAAGCACTCGAATCGGTTCACGGCACAATCGAGAAGCTGACTCCTGATGACTTTCTGCACGTGATTGAAAAACACGCACAGCAAGGAGTAGACTATCAAACGATTCACGCTGGAATCTTAATCGAGCATTTGCCATTAGTGCGCGATCGCATCACCGGAATCGTCTCGCGCGGCGGTGGCATTCTTGCACGGTGGATGCTGCATCATCACAAGCAAAATCCGCTTTACACGCACTTCCGTGACATTATCGAAATCTTCAAAAAATACGACGTTTCTTTCAGTTTAGGCGATTCGTTACGTCCTGGATGCACGCACGATGCATCTGACGCGGCACAACTTGCCGAACTTAAAACCTTAGGACAACTGACGCGCAAAGCATGGGAACATGACGTGCAGGTGATGGTTGAAGGTCCAGGTCACGTACCGATGGATCAAATCGAGTTTAACGTCAAAAAGCAAATGGAAGAGTGTTCCGAAGCACCCTTCTACGTTTTAGGACCCTTAGTAACCGACATTGCGCCTGGTTACGACCATATCACCTCGGCGATCGGCGCAGCAATGGCAGGCTGGTACGGCACCGCAATGTTGTGCTACGTCACGCCGAAAGAGCATTTAGGACTACCTAATGCTGAAGACGTCCGTAATGGCTTAATCGCCTACAAAATCGCCGCCCACGCCGCCGATATCGCGCGTCATCGCCCTGGTGCTAGAGATCGCGACGACGAATTGTCGCGCGCGCGTTACAACTTCGACTGGAACCGTCAGTTTGAGTTAGCGCTCGATCCAGAACGCGCCAGAGAATACCACGACGAAACTCTACCCGCAGATATTTACAAAACTGCCGAATTCTGCTCAATGTGTGGTCCTAAATTCTGTCCAATGCAAACTAAAGTTGACGCCGATGCGTTGACAGAATTAGAAAAGTTCTTGGCGAAAGAAACCGTAACTCAAAGCTAACTATAGCCTACGCTGTACATACAAGTCTAGACTGGCGTCGCTCCAAGCTTTTTCGCCCCCTTGCATCCCCCACCTGTGGGGGACTTTGAAGTAGAACTGGCTCGGAAGTCCCCCAAATTGGGTGGTTGGGGGGCGGTTCGCCAAAGACTTTTTATATCCCACCATTTGTGTGTATACCGTAGCTAACTATAGCAGAGGTCGGAGATCAGGGAGTTCAAGGTGCAGAGGAAGCAGAGGAAGAATGTGTTTTCTATATAACTCACCACTAGCCACTCACTCCTCGCTCCCAACTTCCTTTAATCTAGTTCCTGAAAACGCCGTTGAATGTCTGCGATTGTCAGTACTGATTGAAATTGCAATCCGGCTGATGCATAAAGTTCTGCACCTCCTTGCAGGCGATCGACGAGCGAAATAACATGATTGACGCTGTAACCCGCATCTTTAAGCCTTTCTGCGGCTTTTAATGCCGATCCTCCCGTTGTCACGACATCTTCTAACACGACAACACTCGCGTTTTCTGGTAAATTTGGACCTTCAATATACGCTCTTGTACCGTGTCCTTTTGCTTCTTTGCGGACAATCAATGCGGGTATTGGGCGATTTTCATACGCTGATACCACACTAACAGCTGTCACAATTGGATCGGCACCCAAGGTTAAACCAGCGACAGCTTGAGTATCAGGTGGTAACAAAGAAACAACAATCCGCCCGATCGCTAACGCTCCTTGAGGATGTAGCGTGACTTCCTTACCATTAATGTAGTACGAACTGTGCTGCCCAGAAGAAAGCACAAAGTCTCCTTCGCGATAAGCTAACCGGCAGAATAAATCTAAAAGGTGTTGGCGAAGACTTGTAAGATCAGCAGTTATTGCCCAATTATCGGATGCTGGCTGCGACGCAGTTTGATTAATCATCAGTGTGTCAACGGTGGTGGCTAAGCAAAAGTTAAGCTAAAAAGAGTTTAAATTCCAGCATAAATGAAGACTGCGTTAGAAAGTGAGGTTGAATCTATGCGTTTCGCGTACAAATGTTTAACGAGTTTAATTATTCTTGCCGCTATCCCGACTGCGGCGATCGCCCAAACAGCACCCGTAGAGCCAACACGCAGCGAAACAATACCAGAGGCATTCTACCGCGCCTTTTTTACAAACGCACCTGATTTTTATCGCAATCGTTCTTTACTACGGCAACTAAACTCCTTGTTTGGGATTGGTTCTTTTACACGCAACAGTTATCCCGAAAATGAATACATACGCGACGCGCGGCTCATTAACATCTTGTACCAAGATACGCTCCAACAACAAATCGGCAATACAACGCTGCGTACGCCTGATTTACAAAATCCTTATGACTCATCGCTATTCTCACAACCCCCCGCACAGGTGACACCAACGAACATTACTCCAACTGATACAGAAGATAGCAACCAAAACGAGAGCGATAGCCCACCGGTAGAAGTTCCTGCCGAAGACATCCCAATCGAAAACGATTTGGAAGGTGAAACGGAAAGTCCTGAAGTTATACCTTTTGAGTAGGTTTTATAAAAAGTCGGCAGTGCAGGAGTTGAACCTGCCTAAGGCGAATTATGAGTTCGCTGCCTCAACCGCTCGGCCAACTGCCGGAATTTTCTTTTATATTATCAACGACAACGCACTTGTGTGGACAAAATGTGTTGTTACCGCTGACATATTAACATATCATTTTTATACTATATTATTGCCTATTTAATGTAGTCGATGTCATTGTTGATGTTGTGATTTTCACAATAAAATAATGCAATAGGCACAGCAAACGATATGTTGAGCAGCAACTTGTATATTTTAGATAACCAATGAAAATAAACTCTACTGTAGCGCTCAGTTTGCTCTTGTTAGTTCTTATGGCGATCGCAGGTTATGTAAGTGCAGTATGGGGATTTAGTATTGGTAGTGAAGCCCTTGAGAGTGTGACTCAACCAGATACGCGTCCGGTAAATAAAGGTAAAATTGCTCAGGGAGCCTCGCAACAGCAGCGGGCGGTGGTGATGTTAAATGAGCAAGATATCCTCACCAACGTTCGCGCCAGAATTGAAGGCAAAGGCAAAAACGCCAAACCAGAAAAACCACAGCCGCAAACAACCGATACGCAATCGTCTAACACAACACCAAAAGCGCAGTTAGTCGTAGACGCAAGTCAACCAGGGTTTCCGATTGTCAATCGCGATCGCGACGTTGTTTTAGAAGTTCTATCCGCGCAATATGTGGGTGGAACATTACAAATAAAAGTGAACCTCAAAAACGAAGGCGATCGCACGGTGCGCTTTTTGTCAAGTTTTATGGATATTACAGATAATCACGGACGCGCGTTAACAGTAAATGCTGAAGATTTACCCGAAAAGTTAGCCCCCGATGGCAAACCGGTATCCGGCGTACTAAGTATTCCCGCAACCGCGCTTGATGATGTGGAAAACCTCTCGCTACGTTTAACCGACTATCCTCAGCAGCAACTCAAACTGCAAGTATCGGAAATTCCTGTCAAAATTTAAGTGTTGTATCTTATTGGGGCAAGGCGGACAACAATGCCACGAGGCAGAATGTTGAAACCAAACTGATGTCTCACTTGCCGATAGTTGCCTGTTTTGTTCCGCTTTTGGCTGTATCACCGTTGTTTATCTCAGACATATGGCTGCGCCTGCTTTCGGTATTGTTGCTGATTGCAATTAATGCCTTTTTTGTGGCAGCAGAGTTTTCTATGGTGTCCGTGCGGCGATCGCGCATCCACCAATTGGTAGAAGCTGGAGACGCACCCGCGATCACGCTCCAATCACTCCAGCATAGTATCGAGCGCTTGCTGTCTACTACTCAATTAGGAATTACGTTATCGAGTTTGGCACTCGGTTGGATTGGCGAGAGTACGATGGCTGTTCTTGTCGCTACGGGGCTAGCACAGTTACCCGTGCCAGATGCGCTGCGGATGCGGTTGGCGCACTCACTCGCGATTCCCTTAGCTTTTCTCCTTGTCGCCTATCTCCAAATCGTTTTAGGGGAACTTTGCCCCAAGTCAGTCGCATTGCTTTACTCGGAACGGTTGGCAAGGTTGCTAGCACTTCCTGTAAAAGCGATCGCGCGTTTCTTTACGCCATTTATTTGGGTTTTAAATCAATCAACACGCTTGCTGCTACGCGTTGTCGGAATTCAATACACGGGACAAGCTTGGCTATCTCCGGTGACTTCAGAAGAGTTACAGTTAATTATTGCCACCGAACGCGAATCAACCGGCTTAGAAGCCGAAGAACGCGAACTATTAAATAATATCTTTGAATTTGGCGATGTCACCGCTGAAGAAGTTATGATACCGCGCACAGGAATTGTGGCTTTATCCGAAGAAGCGACGTTTCAAACTTTACTCAAAGAAATGGCAACGACAGGGCATTCACGCTATCCTATCGCAGGTAAATCGTTAGATGATATTCGCGGGATTGTTCACTTTAAGGAACTGGCAAAGCCACTCGTTTTAGGTAAATTATCGCTTGATACAAAAATTCAACCTTGGATACAACCTGCGAGATTTGTCCCCGAATATACTCCGTTAAGCGAGTTATTGCCATTAATGCAGCGATCGCATTTACAAATGGTTATCGTTGTCAACGAATTTGGTGGTACTGTCGGTTTATTGACCATTCAAGATTTAATTGCTCAAATCATTGGCAATGCTGGCGAACTCGCAAGAACAAATGAGTTACTCGTCCAAAACTTGGATGAGCAAACTTTTTTGGTTCAAGCACAAATGAACCTCGAAGAACTCAACGAATTATTACAGTTAAATTTACCCTTAAGCGACGACTATCAAACACTGGGGGGATTTGTTCTCTACCAACTTCAAAAAGTCCCTGCGATCGGGGAAACTTTACACTATCAGAACTTAGAATTCACCGTCGTCTCAGCGCAAGGTCCTCGTTTACAACATATCCGCATTCATCGTCCGCAAGCGATGCAGACTAATGAGTATCAAGAGTAAGAAGGTGAAGGGCAAGAAGAAATTATCATCAATAACTTTAGCAAGCGATCGCTTTTGACACCGTATTTTTTGCGCGATGCATCTGGAGATGTATAGATGAAGGTACAAAGAGTTATTTTCTAGAACCTAAAATTCTTATACATCCTGCCTTTTGCCTTAATTTTAGACTACAATAAATCGCCAAGAAGCTATTAGTAAAAATATTCTCAAAATGCGATCGCTTCTCCTCACTATTCTAAGTATAAGTACTTTGCTTGTTTCATTGTTATCTTCTACAGCACAAGCAGTACCGCAGCCCTCAACCGAGCCATTGGAATTGAGCTTGTTAGAGCCAGGCGCACCGCTAAACAATAGATATGTAATTACAGCAAATACAATTTCTCAAAGCGACCTCACAGTTCCTAGTTTATGGTGGGCAAGAGAACAGTTTGCGAGTCAACTTTTAGACAATTGGATCGCTTATCCGGCGGATGGTACTAATGCTGGACGCATTGACTTGATTGTTAACCGACGCCTTTGGAATGCACTTGACTACCTCCAACGCTACGAATTTGTCAATCATTTTGGTACAGTAGCGAGAGATTTCGGTTACAACATCCGCGTGTTTAATTATCAACAAGAACTTTTAGCAACCTATACGTGTGATTTCACCGTAAATCTTCAATGCCAAATCGACCATCTCAACACCACAGGAAGACCAGGATTGCGGCGAATTGGTGAAGGTCAAAATGGTACGATGCGACAACTCGATACAGAATCAGAGTAGAGATTATACAAACTGTCGAATCATTAGCGATCTTTAACTTTACACTCTCACGATCAAAACGGGTGCGCCTTCGTGCCGCTGAGGCGCGCTAGCATCTTCTACGGTTATAGCAACTGCTGCAACCAAGTCTTGATTGCGATATACCTGAGGAACCTCAATATTTTCTAAAGCATTGCCGTTAGCATCGACTCGAAATACTGCTGTTAAGACAGCGTTTTTGTCATCAGTTGTAACGGGCGCACCTTGCTGCAAGACTGTCCATAAGGCATAAACTTTTCCAGGCGGTAAGGCAGGCAAGTTTTGCGCGATTAGCTTAGCTTCTAGTGTACTGGGATTGACTGTTAGGGTAGCCGAAGTAGAAACATTTGCATCTTTGGCTTGCAGCGCAAAAGTCAACGGTTTGGATTGTGGCATTTCAGCTTGTATTTGTAGAGATCGCCACAGAAGATAATTACTCATACCCAAAGCGACAATCAACACGGCTGCGGCAACTCCCATGGCTTGAACCCAGGAGAATGAGCGCTGTGGGCGCGCGCGGCTCAAGCGTTGACTCTGATGCTTATTTGCATCCAAAATGGATGTACGCAGATATCTTGGCGGTGCTACTTCTGGTGGAGCATACGTTATTTCTAATGCCTTTTGCATTTTTGCGACTTCTTCGGCGATCGCAGCGTCATTCGCCAGAAGTTGTTCAAATTCTGCCATTTCCTCTGGGCTTAGATCGCCAAGGACATACCCAGCAATAAGTAACTGTAACTGTTCTGACGGCATCGACCAAACCATAGTTGGAGCTATCCAATGTAATCTGTGAGAGTTTGACGCAGTTTGAGAAGACCCCGCCGCGCTCTAGCCTTCACAGTACCTAGAGGAATTTCTAGTCGCTTGGCAATTTCTGACTGACTAAGACCATCATAATAAGCCATCTGAAGAATTTGCCGCTGAGTGTCTGATAATTGGGAGAGTGCTGCTCGTACTTCCTGAGATTGCTCGCTTTGAGAAAGTTGTTCAAAAAGAGAATCGGTAGCAGTTTGCTGTGCTTGGCTATCTCTCCACTGTCCAAAAAACTCACGGGCTTTGCTACGCGATCGCACTCGGTCAATCGCACGCGATCGCGTCAAAATCGCTAAGAATGTTCTCAGTGAGCCTCGCCTTGGATCGTAGGATGACGCTTGGGTAAGATTGAGAAAAATATCCTGCGTGAGATCTTCTGCTTCCTGCGGATTACCAAGAATTTTGAGTGCTATTCCATAAACTAATCCAGCATGGCGATCGTAAAGAATGCCTAAAGCAACATCCTGACCAGCTTTTAGCGCGAGGTATAGTTCTACATCTGTTTGGATGAATCTGTCCGTGTTGCCAGGTTGCTCAGAAGGCATTGTACCTACTAAGAAGATGTACTCTATGAGGTGATTGTACGATTAATCGCATCTAAATCTAATTGAAGTGGACAACTCATGCAGTAAGTATATTTATCTCTAGGACAATAATCATTCGTTGTTGCTAGTGAAGTGTAAAGCGAACCATCAGTTTGTTTATTAAGCTTCATCCAAAGCGTACCATGCTCTCCACAAATAAATTCTTCAACCCAGGATTGACAACAATTGTGTGTGCCTTTCGCAGTCAATAATAATGCCCCCTGATGAAGCATTTTGACGTATCTTCGGCTTTCTGATACTTCTGTGTAAGATAGAAAGTACTTTGAGTTACCTACGCGCCATAATCGGCGATCGCATTTAGGGCAATAAAACCGCTGAGCATTTTTCTGATTACTACATTTACTCGGCATTAAAAACCTCGCATCTAGAACAGTGTCCTCAATAACATAGGGAATATTTCCTACACTTCATAATCAATTATTCTCAAGATGCTATTATCTGTTGAATTTCTCCTTACTAAAATAATGAATTTTTAGCATAAAAATGATTTGTTAGAAATTCATTAAAATCCACTGGCTTGGTTAAGTTAAATGTAAACTTCAAACTATTTTTTATACTGTTATTTAAAATCTCAATATTTTAAAATTTATCCTGCAAAACTATATCTCCTAATAGGATAAAAACTTTCATTTGGTATTAACTACTTAATTTATCTTTGTTACAAAAATGGATTAGCATTAATCTTAGGGATTAGGTTCACTCAGTGAGCATTACCTTAGAAAAAACAAAAATTAAATTCAAGCTAAAAGCCGTATAAAATAATTAAAAAACTTGTTTGTATACATCGCTAGTGAAATAATCACCAATCTGATTATTTACTAATTAATAGTTAGTCTCTACCATGTTTATCATCACTAATCAACTGTATTTAATATTAGTAGCTCACTAATGTACTAGCATAGTAATACCCAAAACTTGGGCGCAACAAAGGTTTAGAAGCAATCTTTCTTGGATAAAGCTTTTCACTCAACTGTTTAATAAGTTTAATAAGCTGTTGTACTAACGCACATAATAAATAGACATCCTGCATGAAGCGCACTCTTCCTTCGACTCTTTTCGGGACTACCCAAGCGAAGCGTGCAAAGCAGCACACTAAAATTAAGAGTTTTATGATTAAGTCCACGGAGGCGGACAGGGTTATCTAGCAGCGAACAAATTCGCGATTCTCTTCATGCAGGAGGACTAATCAATGCAACTAGTTTATTGCCCTATCTAACACAAGCAGTGATTGAAGTGTCAAATAGCAATCTTTATCTAGCTTTTAAAGTTGAGGAAGAACTACTATAGTTATCCTTTAAAAAAAGTTAGAGATTTCGATTGCATCACTTCGAGTGATTTTAATTAATTACAACTTCACTGCAAACTTGTTATCTACCTTTAGAACTCAGGGTAGCAGCAATTCCAATTAAATTACCTGCACGAAAGTTACCTATAAGAGTAGCTCGTCCAGTTGATAGATCTACAGTATACAAAGATCTACCAGATGCAATAAATCCAATATTTTCTCCATTACGGTTAGTGACAATATCAAATCCTGCGATCGGCGGTAGGTTAAAACCCAATGATCCTACTGTGTTTAGGGTGCCATCATTCGGTGGATTCTGAATGACTAAGCTATCAGAATCATAGTCCAGATTATAAAGTGTGGTATTGCTGACTCCAGGTCTAGAGTTAGTATATGCAGCAGCAGTTACCCCGATCGCTTGAGGAGGATTGTAATTAAGTGGTTTATCTACAACAACTTCTCCGGTGTCAACGTTAATTCTAAAATTCTCACCATTGTTTGCTACTAACCTCAGCCTATCCGCAACTGGATTGAAATCAACACCGGATTGAAATCCTCCACTAAAGCTTACTGATAAAGAACTTATCAATGTAGCAACACCGCTATCACTATTAATTGTGTATATTTTATCAGTATCTGTAATTGCATAGAGTTGATTATTTGCAGGGCGAAAATCTATTCCTAAAACGTTTCCATCAACTCCTTTAATTTTGATTTTATTTGAACGGCGGGAATTGTACTCATATGTAACTAATGTATTATCGCTTTTTAATCCAATAACTTTATATACTGGTCTACTGAGTGCTGGAGCAAAAGCAAAAATCTGAGAAGCAGCGGTTAAAGATATGACTACTGCGGCTTTACCTAATTGATTAAATTTCATTAGCCCTCCATCAACTTGTCTTTGTCGTGGTGAAGTGAAATCGTTGATACTCCCAATTGCAAGTTCAATTGGTTTGCACGACTCTAGTACGTCATCAACAACAAATTGGATGCATTCAGTTCAAAAAAAATCTATATTTTTCTTGAAGCTTCTTCTGAAGACAAGTTGAGGAATGGATTCCAATTGAACTATATAAAAATCAAGTTGATGCTCTAATTGACTGCCACAATGCCTCATACTGGTGTTGTGCGGTTGCAGAAAGTGGTAGCAAAAACTCACTTTGTTGTAATTGGGCATCCGTAAATTCGATTCGTGTCGGATTTTGTCCGCTTGCTGGTGGTAGTTGTACTGCAATTGGCGAAGTGCCATGAGTGCGTAGCGAGATTTGCTGCGCGATTTGCGGTTGCCAGCAAAAATCAATCCATTGTGAGGCTAGAGTCGGTAAAGCCGCATTAATGGGATTAACCCACACATCTGCCCAAAGTGCTGTTCCTGATCGCGGAACGACAACAGCAATTTCTCGATAACGCCGCAAGATTGGTAGCACGTCTGTTGACCAACCTACTGCTACCCAAGTATCGCCAATAATCAAAGGTTCGATGTATCGATTAGAACTGTAAAGTCGTACTTGTTGATGTAAAGCCTGTAGTTGCTCTTCTAAGTTTGGGATTTGATCGAGATTTTGGGCGTTGTAGGATTGACCCAAGCGCTTGAGAGTTAACCCAATGACTTCCCGCGATTGATCGACGATGGAAATACGCGATCGCAGTTCAGGACGCCATAAATCACTCCAATCATTTGGTGTCCAGCCCAAGGAATTAAATTTTTCTCGGTTGTAGAGGATAACTGTACTGCCCCAGCGATAAGGCGCTGCCCATATTTGTCCTTGTGGGTCGCTTTCCCCTTGATTATTGCGTCTTACAAGTTCTTGCCAGCGACTGGGTAACGCATTCCAATTTTGGAGTTGAGTAATATTGAGTGGTTGAATCAGTTGCTGTTGAATCGCTGTCGATAGCCAGTAATCTCCCAAGGTAATCAACGTAGATGGGTTTGGTGATTGCGATTGGCGAGTCGGTAGGGGAAGCGATCGCGGTTGCTGTGTAGTACTTGCTTGCTGACGCCAAGTTTGTAGTTGCTCAAATAACTCTTGAAGTTGGGCAACAGGTGTAAACCTTGCTTGTGATTGCACCTGCTGACGAAAGCGATCGACAACAATCGCTGGTATCGAACCCCGCAAAAACTCGATCTCAAACGAGTCTCCTTGTGGATTACACCCTAATAATAACTGTGACAGTGCTAAAGTTCCTGTCCCGAATAAAAAAGTCCGTCGCTCCATAATTAAATCGTTACACGCTTCGCTGCTCTACACCAAACCCTACCAAATTAATTATCGTCGGTATTTCGTTGGTATTGTCAGGTCTTTGGTAAGTCACAATTGTCCGCAGCCGTAAGTTTGGTGCTACCATGCGCATCTGATCAACTGCGACTGAGCGTCGGTAGTAAGTTGTCATTTCTAACGTTTGGCGTGTGGGTTGATATGTAAATCGCCCTACAGCGGTTCCCGCTTCTGAGTAACCCTCATCACGCAGATAAAAACCTTGAATGACTTCTCCTTCCGGTTGGGTGGCAATTTGTGCGGCTACAGGTGGCGGTAACTTAACAGCAGTACTTTCCGCAGAAATATACGTATCTGGCACAAATAAAGCTTGCAAACTCATTGATACCGTTTCACCCGTTTCCGACCGAGTATTGAATGAAATCGCAAAGCCTGGTAAATCTTCTTGTTGCACAGTTGCTAGTTGTACTTCTACTTTTATCCCTGCTTGAGTTGATAAAGTTAAAATTCGCTGTTTGTCTGCTGGTGTAATTGGTTCGACTTGATACTCAGTGTAAGACCGTTCGATACTACCTTGCGGCATTGAATGATAAATACGTTCGGTCGTCCATTTGCCGCTACAAGCTGTAAAAAAATCTGGAAAACTAAGCATTATTTCCTAAGTGAAACGCTGCCTATCTATTTTCGCTTAACAGGCTATAGATAGAGGATTTGTTATCTAAAAATCGTTGTATTGATTTTTATCAATGGTATATTTCTTTAGTCGTTACTATCCTAATGTAATGAGTATTATTACCGGATAATTTAAGCTGTTGTAGCGATCGCTTCTTAAAATTTTACTTATCTAGTTGCCAGTTCTCATCTTTGATAAAGCAACAAAAATCAGTATTTATCAGGATTTTCTTGGTTCAATTAGCTAAAATATTTAATTAATCTACATAAATCAAGCTGTACCTACTTACCACAATTATTTACTTCTATTGAGAAGCAAAGATTAATGTATCGCTTTAAAAGTAAGATTATCAAAAGTTAAATGTTTCATAAGTAGAGTTAACTTTGCTATTTTGTTGCCTAGCATAGATAGAGATATTCCTTCGGGCAATGAGGCAATTAATTCTATGGAACCGCTACAAAAGCAAGTCATCACTTTAAGCCACAAGGTGGATACGTTATATCAAGCAATTGAGCAACTTAACGGCAGAGTTTCTGAAGCCTTGTCAGAGTGTCGATTAGCGCCTACACAAGAGGCTAGTTACTCGCTACAAAATACTGGAGGACGTTATCCAACTCAAGGATACAAAGCTGCTAAAACAACGATGGGACATAAAGATGTTCTAGAAGATAACGGCAGTATCGAAAACCAGCGTCAAAGTGGTGAGAAGGAACTTGCACCAGAAATTCAAATTCAACGACTGACAGCACAGCTTACGGCTGCGTATAACCGAATTGCAGCGTTGGAAGAACAACTGCTAGCGCAAAGAATTCACTAACAAGTTATGCAGTGGTAATGGGTAATTGCGAATAGGTAATGGAAATTGAACCTAAACGCCGATGACCTTTGACGTATGAACAAAAACTTGACAATTAGTGCTAATAGTGCTAGTTACTAGAGGCTAACAACTTTGTGAATAACGATCTAGTAAAGTTTCGATTGTCTGTAAGAGTTGAGCTTGATGCCAATCTTGCATCAAACAAGCAGCAATACAGCAACCGCCAGCGGCTACACCTTCCTTGACATAACCTTGTTCATAAACCTGTAGTTGAGGGTATCGAGAATTCTTAAAACTTAATTTTGTAGCGAGTAAAGGTACTCCCCCAATCAGTCGTGCTAACTCAACGGTATTACCTGTGGGATCTTCTGCAACCCAACGAGTCGTTCCCACAGCAACTTCTTCTGGTTGCCATGCAATCTCAAAAACCTTGCCTAAGGCTTGCATCAAGGCATAAACAGCCAGCATCTGCGTACCACCAGCAAGGAGTACGCCTTTAGAACGACTCAGTGCGATCGCCATTCCCGCTACCGCAATTTGCATCGGATCGCCCACCGCAGCGATCAGCGCCAAAGGATCTTGCAGGGGTATTTTGTCCCAAAGATGCGCGCGTTGCAATCCTGATTTGACAAGTGTCCATTTTTGCGCGTGATTGCAAACAGGGTGACTACTGTTAACTTTTCCTGCGGCTGCAATTCCCAACCCCGTCAAAACCGCGAGTGCAGTTGTTGTGCCGCCGACGACACACTCGCCTAAAATAATATAATCCTGCGGCTGACGCGCTAGTTGTTCGCCCCAGAGAATACCTTGCGCCCACAGATGTTTAACAGTTGCGAGTTCCAATGCATAGCCTAGACTTAAACATTGCGCCGCCGTACCACCTAAATCAATCGTCGGTACGCTTGGAAGTTGAGGTAATCCTGCATTAAAAAGATAAATTGGTAAAGCCAGTGCTTCGACAACCGCCCGCGAAATAAAGACTGGTGAAGCACCTGCTTGGAGTGGTGGTAAAGGGTATTGCGGCTGCGGCTGCGGACCATTGTAGAGAAATTCGGCATCGGCGATCGCGGTATATCTTCGTGCTTGGGGCGTACTTCCCGCCGCCGAAATTCCAGGAATTAATCCTGTTTCGGTAAAACCTAAAACACAAGCTAACGCCGCCGAAGCACCGCGATACCGCCGCAGCCATTCGTTACCTTGTTTCTCTTGGGTATAAACATGAATCATGAATAGCGATTAGCAATTGGTAATTGGTGATAGGGTGTTCTCACTCCTCACTAAGCATCTGCTTCGTAATCCATTAAAACTTGTACCCAGTGCGGCGGACGCGGAATCGAATTGCCTAAGCGATCGAGGAGAAACCAGGACGCTAAGTGGACGACAAATAAGTAAACAATATTTTGTACAAAAACAAGCGCGATCGCGGCTGCTTCAATTAATAAAACACTCGGCTGTGCAAGCAATCCAAGCCGCAAAAAAGCCCATTCCGCAAATCTTGTAACTTGGGTTATCGTATATACCCACAGATCTTCACCCGTCAAAACTGATAGTACCCAAAAGCGAAAGAAAAAACCGATTGTACCCAAGAGCGCACCTAAAATAATTGAGACAATCCAAGGTGCGCGACGATGCCATGTTGCACCGAGTAACACGCCCATTAGTGCAAACGGCATAATATACAAAATACCGCGTGTAGGTCCTAAAAGTACTGATAATAGCAATCCGGAAACGCCAGTCGCCATCCAAGCCGCCCTAGCACCCCAACGCAGGTAAACTAATGCGATCGGTACAGGAAAGAAAATTCGCAACAGCGGTCCTAGCGATAAATAGTAATTGATAAACCAAATCAAGCTCGCAGTACTTGCAAGAAATGCGGTTTCTACCATCTTTAACGGCGCAGCACTCTTGCTTTTTGCGGCTAAAGGATGACTCACAGATGTTTCTATATGTTTTGAAGGGTATTCCTCGTTACGGCTGACGGAATTACTCATGTAATTTTTTATCTAAAAACTAAGTAGGTGGACATGATTCAATATCACACTTGTTGAAGTCGGTAATTGGTAATGGCTAATAGGAAAGCTTTTAGCATTTGGCAATTAGCATTTATAGCAGTCTCGTTGGGGTAGTTACGACATTGAAGGTACGAATAACCATTACCCTAACTGATTTTCAACCCTGACCTCTGACCCCTACATTATTAGTCGTTCTAGTGCTTTGAAATCGGGTATAGAAAGTATTTGGTGTTGACGCAGGATCAAGCCTTTTTTCTCTAATTTTGTCAATACTCTTGTCACCGTTTCGCGGGCTAAGCCACTCAAACTACTTAATTCGCGATGCGGTAAGTTGGGAATTTGGATTCCTGCTTCATCTTGTATTCCTTGTCCTTCTGCTAAAAATAGCAGCGTATCTGCAACGCGCGACACACTATCAGATTCGCGCAGCCGAAGGCGGCGATTGACTTGACGTAAGCGCCGTGCCATGAGTTGTGATAATCGAATTCCTGCCAAGGGTTCAGTTTGAACTAATGTAATGAAATCTTGCGCGGGCATACTACCAATCGTAGTAGGAGTGAGTGTAATCGCATCAGTCGAGCGGGGTGCTTCATCTAGCGCTGCCATTTCACCAAAAATTTCTGCTTTGCCCAAAATATTGAGCGTGACTTCTTTGCCATCGAGATTATAAGTACGAATTTTTACCCAACCTTCAAGAATAAAATAGACCGAATTACCCCAATCGTTTTCTAAGAGAATCACTTGATTGGCTGGATGTGTTCGCGTAACAAGATGCGCGATCGCTTTTTCCACAGCTGTTGCCGGCAATCCTTGAAAAAAAGGTGCCAAGTAGATTGATGGATTGACAGATGTAGGAGCGGTGTATTGGTCATCCATAAATTGCATTTTGCGAACAGCTTGCTGTGGATTTGCATTTGATAAAGATCTTGGCAATTAAAGTTTGATCTGAGTAACGGCGATGCGTCCTGAGAAGCAAACATCAACATCGGTGCCTGGAGTGCGATCGCGCAGGGCGTACTCGCCTACATAAAACAAATTTTCTCCCTCGACACGATATTTTAATGGTAAGGGTTGCGTACAAGGTTCACAAAATACGACCTCTGGATCGGGTTCTCCTGGCTCTAAATGCGGTAAGTTTACATTCCAGAATGTTCCTGGCGCAAACGGGCGTTGTAGAAGATCCGCAAGCACATGGGCTGTCCAACGCGCAGCAACATCCCAATCAACGTTTCTTTTGCCTTTTCGATAATGCGAAATCGCAATCCCTGGAACTCGATGAAATGCCGCTTCTCTCACTGCCGCCACGGTTCCTGAAATGTAAGCATCTGCCCCCATGTTACCCCCAGCATTAATGCCTGATAGCACAAACTTGACATCATCAAAAAGATGTGATATAGCTACTCGAACACAATCAGCAGGAGTTCCGGCGATCGCATATTCAACTTGCGATCGTTGCTCAACATGAATTGGCTGCGTTGTTGTCACTTGATGACCGCAACCGGAAAGATGCGCTTTGGGTGCGACGATTATACCTTGACAATTCACAGCTTTAAGCAAAGCTCGAATTCCAGGAGCATCAATACCATCATCATTTGTCAGAACTAGAGTCATTTTTAACCGAGGTCAGGGTTCAGGGAAAATTTTAGTTTTTTTAGGGTTGGGATTTAATATTAGCTTTTTGTTGATAAGGTGCAGAGGTAGTTTCTCAACGATTTTTGATGCTTAATGGAAGATGCGAGCATTAAGTTCCTATTCGCCAACCTGGAACCTCTAACCTCTGAACCCTTGTGTTGCGGTAGTATTTTGGGATGAAAGCATTTAGTAGTTGGTGAATAGCTTAAACAAAACATATAAACTCGCTCAAGGAAAACTTCCTGCGTTTAAATTTAGTTTATGTCAGCCTTTGCTTAAGCTAAAGGCTAACGGCTAATTGCTTTTCTATTCGTCGTCTATCGGTTTAGTTCCGATGAAACTCCTCAATCCATTTTTTAATCGAATAAACTATTTACCGCGTTTAGTGGTGTTCCTCATAGTGATGTTACTCGCATCGACATTGTGGATAGCGCCTGTAAACGCCACGAGTGTGTATCAAATGCCACAAGTCACCGCAGGCGATCGCACTTGGGTAATCGACCAAGCTGAAGTGATCAGCCGGATTAATGAAGGCAAAATTGGCAGCGCTTTGGAAGATTTAGCGAAAGACACAGGCAACGAAGTGAGATTTGTCACCGTCCGTCGTCTTGACTACGGCGAAACCATCGACAGCTTTACACAAAAGTTGTTTACCAAATGGTTCCCAACACCCGAAGCGCAAGCGAATCAAACTCTACTTGTGATTGACACGCTGACCAACAACACCGCAATTCGTACTGGTGACAAAGTTAAGACATTGTTATCAGATGATACGGCTCAAAGTGTCGTGACAGAAACCGTGCCAGCACCGCTGCGTGAAGGTGAAAAATATAACCAAGCTTTCTTAGATGCGAGCGATCGCTTAGTCGCCGTTTTGTCTGGCAAAGAAGATCCAGGACCACCACAACTTGCTCAAAATGTGAGTGTCGAAGGGACATTCAAAGCCAAAGACGAAACCGATACAGGTAACGCAACAATCTGGGTTGTTGGTTTATTACTTGCTGCAACAGTTATTCCTATGGCGACTTACTACTTATACGTTCGGTAGTTAACTAGCATCAACTAATCCTGAATATATTCTTGCCCAGACAATAAAGCATTCTCAGCCCGAACAAACTCGCGACCAAGATAAGCCGCATGGTCTAACCGAGTCACTGGACAAGGCTGAGTTTGCTCTAAAATTTTGACGCAAAGCTCTTTTGCAGTTCTACCAGAATAAACTGTTGTGTGAGTGCGTTCAACTTTACCGCGTGCGGGGATAACTTTACCTGTTTCGGGGTCAACGGCTAAACCGCGCTCATCGATGACGTTCGTAAAATGTTTAGCACAAATTAATTGAGCTTCGCGATCTAGATAAATAATGAAGTATCCTGATGGGTCGAGGTCAATGTGACGCTGTGAAAGTTTGTTATCGATTGCTGCTAAAGATTCAATCGTTTGATTCATCGTTTGTTAATTGCTTTACCAATTTTTTACCCTATAACCAGTGTAATTCTTCTGACAGGAGTACAACCCTAACACGCGTATCTTGAGGGAAACTTAGGTCATGTTTCTTGTGTTTTATTGCAATTGCGCTTTTCTGAGCGTGCTTATGCGATCGCTCTTTTTTTTAAGATTTAGAGATTCGTGTAGTTGGATGCTAGCAGTGCGATCGCGTGATTCACCAGGAGGGTAAACGAGCGATCGGGTGAACTTATTCTGTATGCTTCAATTGCTCTATAAACACCTTATGTTCGGGTGACTGCAATCCCTTCTGCACTACTGTCAGCACCGTTGCCATATCTCCTTCAAGTAGTGATAAAACTGCTAACCATAGCCCTGGAAATACCTTACTTTGAATGATGCCAGCCTCATCTGGTTTCTGTAGGATATACTCTTCATCCTGTAGCACGAACCAATCTAATTTTTGGTCTAGCACTTGCCAAACAATATATTCTTGAACGCCATTGCGGCGATAAACGGTTTTCTTGTCATATAAATCATAAGCTGCACTGCTAGCAGCAACTTCTGCGACGAGTTCAGGCGCGCCTTCAATGTAGCCATCCTTGCTTAAGCGCGATCGCCCCCCTGCGGTTGCGTCAATCAAAAGCACAGCATCAGGTTGAGGTTCATTATCTAAATCAAGCCGCACTGTGGGATTATCCCCCATCCGTACACCTGGTGTCATTGCTTTATAAACTCCAAGCCAAGTGATTAAATTTCCATGTGGCTCGGCATGAGGTTCAAATCGTAGCGGCGATGGCAAGTAAACGACTCCTTCAATCAGTTCAGCTTTTTTTAAGTGTGGCATGGCATGATAACGCCGCTCAAATTCGTACCGAGTGAGGCGATCGCCGCTTTCAAGTGGTGGTAGGTTCTGTCTAGAACTCGATTGCAGGTGAGGTAAGTGTTTTGCCATCATTACATTCTCAGCATTGCTGGATACCGTTTACTGTAGCAAATTTCAGTTCGACGCCTGCCGTGTTTTCTATCGTTATGTATTGCAATAAATCACAAGTCTCCAGTTTTTTGTGACATCCTCCACACCAGGATTCTGGATACCGTAAAAACACGGTTGTAGCAGTAAAAAATTAAACACATACTATTGTATAAACAAAATTTTGCAGCCATTAAGGTTTCAGTTAAGTTTCCACTCATGCATCAACTACGAAACGTAGCGCTATTCGTTGAGGTAACAGCTATTGCTATGACTTCTTTTACTGCTCAAGCTCAGACCTGTATAAATGGTTTGTGTAGTCCAAGTAGTCAAGAACAAGAATTAGGAACTATGGCTAAAGCCGAAGAATTTTTCCAGCGCGGGCGTGAGTTGGATGTACAAGGTAAGCCCCAGGAGGCAATTGCTGAATACACTAAAGCCATCCAGATCGATCCTAATTATGCGCAGGCTTATTTTTACCGAAGTAATCTTCTGGCATTAGCAGGACAACCTCAAAAGGCAATTGAGGATGCACAGAAAGCTGCGACTATCCTTGAGTCTAGAGGAGAGTTAGAAGGGGCAGCCGCGATGCGGCAACACGAAGAAATGATTCGGGAAGGCATTGAAGACGGTGAATGGTGAATTTTGACTTCTGGAGGCAGAACAAATAAAGTATGGTGCTCCAGAAGGTTCTAGTACAATGGGATCTCAAATAATGCCAATATATTTTCTCAGAGGCGAAGGTGTGCCTCTAGCGCAACGTAGAGGACTTGAAACAATTGATCGAAATAGCCTATTTATTTTAGTTCAAGCACCTGTTGAACCAGTTGCACAAGCCTTGAGCACTTTAAGGCAGATGAATGTCTGGATGCGCGATGCTTATGAGCGTGAAATAGACATCCACAATGAAAGCACCTTTGTTTTTCAGTTACGGGGACATCCTTGGAGCATAGTTTATAAGCCTTATGTGCGCTCAGAGCGAGTTTATTTAACTGAAGAAGATGCTCGCAGTATTTCTGAAACACTCAATACTTCTGCTATTTATTACACTCGTAGCGATACTTGTGGCACGCTTGAATACCATCTTTACCGTAATGGTGTTTGTGTAGAAAAACTGTTTTTTGAAGAGGAAGTCTCACTGCAATTTCAGTCTCAGTTGCGTTCTCTTGAAGCCAAGAATATTCAGGATGCCTACAGATTTACAATGAATTTCATCCGCGAGCAGGATGCTTATGTGCCAAATATAGTTGAGGTGGAAGATTTAAAAGCAGGTCAACGCACAACTTTACGCTTTGAGGACTTGATGCCTCATGAAGTGGAACGAATGGATTACCTAGCACAACAGTAACTGCAAAAATTAACATAAGGAGCAATTTCATAATGAAAAAAAGCGCCTGTTCCTTATATTTGGTTGGTGTTTTGTAGCTATACTTATTTGCCTCCTTCCCGCATTTGGTTGTAAGGTAACTCCGCATTAATCGCCTCAATTTCTAACTGTTCGTACTCATTTGCTTCGCGGATATAAGAACACAAAATTTGCTCTAAACGACGATTATAAAAGCGGTGCAGACTGTAATTTGGACTTGCAGGAAAGCCGCGACGTTTTTTGTGACGTCCTCCCGCACCAGGATCGAAGATTTGGATATTGTGAGAAATCGCCCACTCGATGGGCGCGTAGTAGCAAGCATCAAAGTGCAAGCAATCAATTTCTTGAAAACTTCCCCAATAGCGTCCGTACAAGCGATCGCCTTTGGTTAAACAAAAAGACATTCCCAGCGGTTGACGCGGATCGTGATCGCTATACGCAGCAAAAAACACAACTCGATGCCGATAATTCGCGTGTAGTTGCTCAAAAAACTTTTTTGTCAGGTACTTACTACCCCACCAGCCAAATTTGTCGCAGGTATCAGCATAAAAATTGTACATCAGCGGAAACATCGATTTGGGAATTTCATCGCCAGTAACTGGCTGCAATCGCAACCCATTAGTTGCGACGGCTTTGCGTTCGCGTTTAATATTCCGCCGTTGATTTGCATTAAATACAGCTAAATAATCATCAAAGGTTTGAAAACCTTGATTTTGCCAGACATAGCTATGGTTAATCCAAGTTGTGAAACCATGACGTTCTAGGACACTTTGCCATTGCGGATCGACATACAGAAAATGACAACCAGAAATACGATTTTTGGCGCAAAAAGTGTCAATTGCCCGCACCATCAACTCAGTAATTTCATCTTCATCTTCTCCTGGAGCGATTAAAAAGCGATAGCCTGTCGCGGGTGTAAAAGGTGACATTCCCAAGAGTTTAGGATAGTATCGTACGCCGATTCGTTGCGCTAAATCTGCCCATTGGTGATCGAAGACAAATTCACCGTAGCTATGACCTTTCAGATACAGTGGTGCGGCGGCAATCAATGAGCGATCGCGCCACACCGTTAAATGATTCGGCAACCAACCCGCTTGGGCAACAGCACTACCTGAACTTTCGAGATTGTGCAGCCAATCCCATTCAAAAAATGGTGTCGCGAGCGGTATTGCTAGGGCATCCCATTCAGTCTGAGGAACTTCAGCAATATGATTAATCCAAGCAACAGATAAATAGCTGGGTTTGAGTTGTTCCACCATTAGTTAAATAAGAGTTTGGAGGTCAGAGGTCAGAGGTCCGAGGTCGCGCTGTGCGCAGATATACGGTTCAGAGGTAAATTGTCAATATTGGTAAAGAGTTGAATGACAATTTCTTTTTCTGATCTTTGATCCCCGACCTCTGACCCCTTCTAAATAGGTTAATCTAATCTTCTGTACGTTGCCGTCGATAGTGTAAAAAGACTTCTTGCTCGATGACTTCGGCTGAGAGTAGCTCTAAACGAGGCGCTAACTGCTCTGAAGGAAACCCTGTGCCTTCGACAGGGGTAGGAGCGTCAACTCCGCCCAAGATCAGCGGACAAATCGTCAACCAAAATTCGTCGATTAAATCGTCAGCAATGAGTGAAGCGATCAGTTCGCCACCACCAATTACCGCTAAGCGTGATATTCCTAAATCGGCGAGTTGTTGTAAAGCGCTGACCCAATCGATACCATTTGCCGCAGGTGCTTCGCATACCAAAATTCGCTCAAATTCTACACCTTCGTGCCAGTGCCTCGCCCCAGGAGTTGTTGTAAGTAACCAGCGACGGACTTGTTGGCGAAAAAACCGGATTCGCGGATCGATTTCAGCTGATAAAGAAGCGACGATTTGCAGGGGCTG
The DNA here is from genome assembly GCF_000317555.1 of Gloeocapsa sp. PCC 7428. GTDB lineage: Bacteria > Cyanobacteriota > Cyanobacteriia > Cyanobacteriales > Chroococcidiopsidaceae > Chroogloeocystis. Next base: position 273,546 of record NC_019745.1, on the reverse strand, counting down.
TGGTGGTAAATTTTGCTCTAAGCGTTGTTGGAGTAATTGGGGATGCGAAATACTCATTGTCGTACCGTAAGTTCTAAGAGTTCCCGCACCAAATAGCACCGCATCAGCGGTTGCGAGTTGCTTTTCTAAATGTGCCTGATCGACTGATGAAGCAAAGCGGGCAGGCGATCGCTTGATATCAGCAATTTTGCCATCTGCACTCATCGCCAAAACTACTGTAGTGTGAGGTCGTTTTTGATTGTTATCCGCCATTACTTCTACTTACTTAAGAATTGCTTCGGCAACTCCGATCGATTGCCCTTACTACCATATTGCTACTACGTTAGTTATAACGGCTCTTAACGCGAGTAAATTCCCTATTTGCCGCAAATATAAAGTTAATATTTATACATTGGTTAGTTCAAAATCGACTTTATTCTGATCGTGTAGCCAAAGCTGAATGAGTGATGAGCCATCATAGTGTAAAGCATTGTGCTTTAGCCAATATATGCGATAAAACATCTGATGTGGTGTAGAAATATGCTTTTCCAGCCGAACAATGTTTTTACACTAATAAAAACACGCTTTGTTCAGCCGATCTGTAGGTAGTTATTGCGCGGTTGGGTTTTCCAGCTTCCCAGTGAGAATTATTATGGCTAAGCCAGGTCAATCATCATTTCGCCGCATTTTGCTGTCGCGAATTTTATTATTAAGCGTACCAGTACTACTCATCGGCGAGGCTGTCGCCTTTAGGAAAGCACGCTCTATCCTACTGGAAACGGCACGCCAAAACCTCACTGAAAGCGCGGTGAGAAAAGGAGAGAGTATTGAAGATGCGATCGCCGCGCTTAAAGCTATCTCAATTACTGCAAGCCAAACGCAAATTCTACAAGCAGGAACAGCCATACAAGCGCAGCAGTATCTCAACCAATTAGCGTCACAACTTCCTGATTATGTTCAGTGTGTCCACTTAAAAGAAGCACAAACCCAAAAACAAATCGCGAGTACTTGTGGAAATATTTGGGCTAACACAGAGGCGTTACTACCTACTCCCCAAACGCGATCGCTATTAGATACCCCGATTCATGTGACGGCTTTATTACCTGCTGATTTACCTACAAAAGCGCAAAACTTAACACCAGGTAGCGATCGTTCGCTTGGTCAATTGTACTTACGTTTGTCCACTGCGGTGTTTACTCCCACAGGTCAGCCGCGCTACATCCTGAGTATTCAAGCAGCCTTAGAATCACAAGAACACACACGGCGTGGCTCACTAACAGGCTATACTGTCGTCATCGCGCAAGATGGTACAATTCTGGCACATCCACTTGCCGAGTGCGTTGGCGAGAATATTCGATACGAACCCGATGCCGTGCGACTGCAAAGAATTGTCGATCATGCGATCGCCGGACGTCAGGATATGCAAAATGTATCGTTTACTAAAAATGGTGCCGAATTTTTAGCAGGCTATAGTGCGATCGCTAGCCCAATAACAAATGAGTCAAACCACTACTGGACAATTTTAGCTGTTACGCGCTTAGACAATGCGCTATACGGTTTACATGAAATTAAAATCATTCTGATTGTACTCACCGTTGGGTTACTGGCTGCTAGTTTACTCGCAACACGATATTTAGCACGCGATTTAGCACGACCTCTAGAGAAATTACGCGACTATGCTTTAAATCTGCAAAGCCACCATGTTGTAGAACGAGTCCCGCATAACTTCAAAATTCGAGAGTTTCAACAACTTGCAGAAGCGCTTGAACGAATGGTAGAGCGATTAACCGCATCAGCAGAAGAAATTGAGACAGCTTGGGAAGAAGCTCAAGTAGCAAACCAACTCAAAAGTGAGTTCTTAGCGACAACATCGCACGAACTGAGAACGCCTCTGAACGCGATTATCGGATGTGTTCGCCTTGTCCGCGATGGCTGTTGCGACGACCGCGAAGAGGAAATGGAATTTTTACAACGCGCCGATGAAGCCGCGATTCACCTGTTAAGTATTATTAACGATCTACTAGATGTTGCCAAAATCGAAGCGGGTAAACTATCAGTCGTTTTAGAACCTACCGATTTACAGCAACTCCTCAAAGAGGTGATCAATCTCCAAACCGTTCATATTCAACAAAAAGGCTTACAGCTTGTTGCATCTCAAGGAATCGAACCAATTCCTGTACAAGCCGATCCCGCAAAGCTGAAACAAGTCCTACTCAATGTCATCGGCAATGCGGTTAAGTTTACCGAGCAAGGTAGAATTACGATTAGCACGCGGCTAGAGCCTGTAACGGAGCCGTCGCCGAGTAGTAGTACGCGCGTAGTTATCACTGTAGAAGATACAGGCGTAGGCATCGATCCAGCGCTACAACACAAACTATTTCGTCCCTTCGTGATGGTAGATGGCACAACAACGCGCAAATTTGGCGGTACTGGTTTGGGACTAGCGATTTCGCGCAATTTAATCGAGTTAATGGGGGGAAGTATTACGTTACACAGTGCCGGTGCCGGTCAAGGGACAACAGTTACAATTACGATGCCTGTGATGGATTTAGCGCCGTTTCGTTCGCACCAAGTACGCGAAGAACCACGAGTGTTTGACCACTTGCATCTTCCTAGCTCTTGACCATTTCTGGCGCTTGACTATTCAGTGCTAAAAACGCAGCCTGTGCCGCAGCTTGTTCCGCTGCTTTGATCGATCTGCCTGTACCTTGCCCTAATTTGCGTCCTTGGAGCCACACTTGAGCAGTAAAGCGATCGTGAATGTTGCTGTGATGATGGATTTCTTGTACGCGGTACTCTGGTAAGATTTTATAATGGGCTTGCGTCCATTCTTGCAAAGCAGCTTTATAGTTAAGTCGCGCAGGATCTGAGCGAATTTGAGCGGCAAGCTGTTTAAAATGAAGGTCTAGCCAAGGGCGTACTAACTCTAAATTATGAGTGCTGAGATATAAAGCTCCGAGTACTGCTTCAAAAGCATCGGCTAAGCGCGATTCTTCTCCAGCTTTATCACCCGTCGCACTACCTGCAACTAACAAGTACATTCCCAAATCGTATTCGTCAGCTAAAGTTGCCAAAATGCGATCGCTCACCAAAACTGAACGAATTGCCGCAAATTCTCCTACCGGACACTCTGGATACGTTTCCCACAACACTTCGGCTGCAACGAGTCGTACCACCGCATCGCCAATAAACTCCAACTGTTCGTAGTTCGCTTGCGCTGAAACACTTGAATGCGTTAGCGCCAAGTCTAAAAGGTGCCATTGTACTGGCGCTTGGGTTGGCAGCCCTAATTTTTCTATAAGTTTTTCTAATTGTTTTTGACGACGCGGATAATTTAAGATCATTTCAGGAGTGAGGGTTCAGCGGTAGGGAGATAAGTAGTATCATCTCCGGTTAATAATCAGACTATCAGTATCGTTGTTAGTGGTTAGTAGAAGAGTTGTTACTAGTCACTTTCAATCATCAGTATTAATCTTCTACTGATTCTCCGCATTTTCCCATCTTCCTTTGTTCGTATCCTTGTTAAATAATTCTTTATCTAGTACTGGAGATGAAGTGGGGAAAGAGCAGGACATAAGCCGGATTCTGTTGTTCACTCGTCAGCATTGCTGTGAGTGAAGTGCGGTTATCTATCTGGGACGCCTGTTACCAGACGCCTCTAGCGGTTCTCCAATAGCGGAACTGGTAAAAGACCAACCATAGTTCCTCCGACCTTGCTCCCAACTGGGGTTTACCGAGCCAGCGCCTCTCGACGCTGCTGGTGCGCTCTTACCGCACCTTTGCACCCTTACCTGTAAGAGGGGCTAGGAGTTAGGGGTTAGGGGCTAGGGTTTAATTTGTACCTCGCTCCTCACTCCTCACTCCTCGCTCCTCATTCATCGGCGGTATGTTTCTGTGGCACTATCCTCACGATCGCTCGTACTGGGCGTTACCCAGCAAGTTTGGTCTTTCGGGAGTCCGGACTTTCCTCAGAACAGCTGCTTGGAACTGTTCCGCAACCGCTGCGCCTACTCTTTCCCTAGATCCAGTGTAATCGTTGAAGCGAGTTGTTATCTACGCGATCGCCGCCGTAGAATATTCATATTGCTTTGCTCAGTATCATCCGCGATTGTGGAATAATTTTCAAACCAGCCGCGTCGCCAGAAAAAGACGACAAGTAAAGCCGCGATCGCGCCCATAGCCATCAAACATAGCGGATAGCCCCAATACCAGTTTAATTCCGGCATATTCCAGGGCGATCGCTCGGTATTAAAATTCATCCCGTACACCCCAGCAATAAACGTTAACGGAATAAATATGGATGAAATTACAGTGAGCAATTTCATAATTTCATTCATCCGGTTACTGACAGCGGATAAATAAACATCCATTAAACCTGCTGCTAATTCGCGGTAAGTTTCCACCATATCTAAAACCTGTACTGCATGGTCATAACAGTCACGCAAATAAATTCTCACGCTTTCGCTAATTTGCGCGCTACCATCGCGAATTAACGAATTAATTGCATCTCTCTGTGGCCAAATTGCGCGCCGTAGCGTTAACAAATCTCTTCTGACGCGATAAATTTTTTCTAACGTTTTACGTGTTGGGTTAGTGACAACTTCTTCTTCTAAATCTTCAATGACTTCGCCATAATCTTCTAAAACAGGAAAGAAACCATCAATAATGGAATCTAAGAGCGTGTAAAGTAAATAATCTGCTTGTTGTTTGCGCAGTGTACCTTTATTTTGGCGAATGCGTTGTCTTACAGTTTCAAAACAATCATGTTCCGGTTCTTCCTGGACTGTCAATAAATAATTTTTGCCTAAGACAAAGCCCACTTGTTCGCTGTAAAAACCAATCTTGTGTTCTTTAGGAATCACCATCCGCGCAATGACAACTAATTGATTTTCATGATCTTCAACTTTAGGACGTTGCGGAACATTAACAACGTCTTCTAACAGCAGTGGATGTAGCTTAAACACGTTACCTAATCTTTGTAAGATATCTTCACTGCCTAAGCCTTGGACATCAACCCAGGAAACTGACTCACTATCTAAGTAAGGAATACATTCTTCTGGTGTACTGACTTGTTTACGTGTAGCATGAGTTTCGTTATAGTCAATTAGCACAATAACTGGTGGCGGTGCATCTTCCTCGATACTCAAAGTCCCTGGTAAACTTCCAGGTTGCTCGTAGAAGAAATCTTCACGGGCGGACTTTATCTCAGAAGCAGAAGATTGAATTGATGTTTTGACCATGCAACAGGAGGGTTGAGATTGTTTTAATTTAAGGCTGATACAAGTAAGGGAGCAGAGGAAGCAGAGGAGAAACTACATTGTATTTCTCATTGAGTGAAATGGTATGAGATATTCATTATTTATGCTTTTTGCCCAATAGTATTAAAGAGCAGTTTTTCTTAGGCTGGGGAGATACTATTGCATGATACTAGCTGCAACTTTCTACTTGCATAAAAAAGCAGCTTGTTGAAAATAACAAACTGCTAACAATTAATTTAACCGTAGTGGTGGAATTACATCATTCCCATACCACCCATACCACCCATACCGCCCATACCACCCATATCAGGAGCAGCAGCGGCTTTCTTCTCAGGTTTTTCTACGACGAGTGCTTCGGTTGTGAGTACCATTCCAGCAATTGAACCAGCATTTTGTAACGCTGAACGTACAACTTTCGCGGGGTCAAGAATTCCAGCAGCAATTAAGTCTTGGAATTCGCCTGTTGCAGCGTTGTAGCCAATATTAAATTCAGTTTCGCGAACCTTTTCAACGATGACAGAGCCTTCAACGCCTGCATTATCTGCCATTTGGCGTAAGGGAGCTTCAAGCGATCGCTTAACAATATCGGCTCCAATTTTTTCTTCGTCGTTGAGGCTATTTTTGATGTCTTCGACTTTGGTAGAAAGGTGAATCAGCATTGTCCCGCCGCCAGGAACAATACCTTCTTCTACCGCTGCTTTTGTCGCATTCAGCGCGTCTTCAATCCGCAGTTTGCGGTCTTTGAGTTCGGTTTCTGTAGCTGCGCCGACTTTGATCACCGCAACTCCACCTGCGAGTTTCGCAATTCGCTCTTGGAGTTTTTCTTTATCGTATTCAGAGTCAGATTCTTCGAGTTGCCGACGAATTTGAGCAATTCGCTTTTGCACGTCGTCTTTGTTGTCGCCACCAGCAACGATGGTTGTTGCTTCTTTATCGATTGTGACTTTGCGTGCAACGCCCATCATCTCTAAGGAAGCATCGTCTAAACTGAGTCCAACTTCCTCGGAAATGACTTGTCCGCCGGTAAGAACCGCGATATCGCGTAGCATTTCTTTACGGCGATCGCCAAATCCTGGTGCTTTGATCGCGCAAACGTTGAGGACTCCTCGGGCTTTATTCACAACCAAGGTTGCCAAAGCTTCGCCGTCTACGTCTTCTGCGATAATTAATAACGGTTGACCTGCACGCGCAACTTTTTCTAAAACAGGAATTAAATCTTGAATTGTACTGATTTTTTTGTCAGTAATGAGAATACGCGGATTTTCAAAATCGACGACCATCCGCTCGTTATCGGTGATGAAGTAGGGGGAAATGTAACCGCGATCGAGTTGCATTCCTTCAACAACTTCCAGATCTGTTGTCAGTGATTTGGACTCTTCAACGGTAATCACGCCATCTTTGGTTACGCGCTCCATTGCTTCGGCGATCATTGCGCCGACTTCGTCATCATTACCCGCCGAAACGGTTGCGACTTGCGCGATCGCACCGCCTTCTACTGGCTTGGCTGCTGCGGCAATTTCTTCGACTAACATCTCGATGGTTTTTTCCATCCCGCGCCGTACTGCAACAGGATTTGCACCGGCTGCAACGTTCTTTAAGCCTTCTCGAATCATTGCTTGGGCTAAAACGGTGGCGGTAGTTGTTCCGTCGCCTGCAACGTCCTTTGTTTTCGATGCGACTTCTTGAATTAGGCGCGCACCAGTATTTTCTAGCGGATCTTCAAGTTCAATTTCCTTAGCAACGGTAATTCCATCGTTAACAATCTGGGGTGTACCAAATTTCTTTTCAAGTAGGACGTTACGCCCTTTTGGTCCTAATGTAATTTTGACAGCATCAGCAAGAGCGTTGACACCGCGTTCTAACGCCCGCCGCGATTCTTCATCAAACGCAACGATTTTTGCCATATTAGATTTCCTAGCGCTTCCAATTTTCCAATTTAGCACTCTCTAGCCTGGAGTGCTAACCCTCATGAAAAAATCAGGTGAAAAGCAAGGTATTGACACAATAGCTAGAATTGTAGGTCAGTCGTGCGATCGCTGATTGCAAACCGCATTGATGTCAATAAGTTCTTGAAGAATTGCGTTTTTTGAATTGATACAATATCAGCGATCGCTAGCTCTTGTGTGCTTTGGGCGAATTTGGGCGAATGTCGTAGGATTAGCGACTACTTCTTGAGTTAACGCAGGAAATGAGTGAGATGAATCCATTGAATTCAAAGATCATTTTCATAATTGGCATGATGTTATGGCTGATCGTAAGAATTCCCTATCAACGACAACAGAAGCAGAACACAATTGTTGATGACCGAAAAACTATTCAGGAAAAAGCCATTCGCCTTTTGCTATTGATTGGGATATTGTTTCTTCCGTTGACTTATGTTTTATCTCCTTGGTTGAATTTTGCGAACTATGATCTACCAATCTGGGCACATCACTTAGGTATTGCTACTCTTGTACCCGCGCTTTGGTTGTTCTGGCGCAGCCATCGCGACTTAGGCGAAAATTGGTCATCAACGCTGCAAATTCGAGAAGGACATACGTTGATGACTCACGGTGTTTATCAAAATATTCGACATCCGATGTACGCCTCTGTCTTGTTACTTTGCATTGCACAAGCGTTATTGCTACCGAATTGGATTGCAGGGCTATCTGGATTCGTTAGCTTTAGTATTGCGTATGCAACACGAGTGGATCGGGAAGAACAGATGCTGCTTAACAGATTTGGTGATGAGTATGAAGTCTATAGGCAACGCACAAAGCGACTAATTCCCTATGTGTTCTAAATTGGAACTATGCCAAATATAGCCCTAGTGCATGAATCGTAGATGCCTTTCGACTAAAGTTGAGGCTACCCAAACGAAGCGTGCAAGGCAGCACACTCGATAATTCGATTTTTAATAATAACGAGTCCACGAAGGTGGACTTAGTTTTTTAGCTGCGAATTCATTCGCCAAGCCAAGTAGTTGTAGACCAAAAAATCGACAGAAAAACCTCTTCTACGCCATCACCATCCCACCATCGACATTAAACACCTGCCCAGTGATGTAACCAGCCGCAGGATCGGCAGCGAGGAAGCGTACCATTCCCGCAACTTCTTCGGGTTGACCGTAGCGACCGAGAGGAATAAGTTTGAGAATATCTTCGGTATTGCTGAGATTGCTTGTCATGTCGGTGGTAATAAAGCCTGGTGCAACTGCATTAGCTGTAATTCCGCGCGGTGCTAATTCTTTAGCAACGGTTTTTGTAAAGCCGATAACTCCAGCTTTGGCAGCGCTATAGTTTGCTTGTCCTGGATTACCCATTTGACCAGCAACAGAAGTAATACTGATAATCCTTCCACTACGTTGCTTCAGCATGACTTTACTGACAGCGCGGGTACATAAGAAAACACCAGTCAGGTTAAGGTCAATGACCGCTTGCCATTCTTCTGGCTTCATGCGTAACAATAACGTATCGCGTGTAATGCCAGCATTGTTGACAAGTACGTCAACGCGATTCCATTTTTCCATAACCGCATTCAGCAGCGCATCAACTTGATCGGCTTTGGATACATCAGCTTGCAGCGCGATGGCATTTCCCCCACTTGTCGTAATCTCTTCAACTACCTTCTCTGCTGCGGTGCTAGAACTTGCATAGTTGACAACAACATTTGCGCCTTCGCTTGCTAAACTCAGTGCGATCGCTTTGCCAATTCCTCGCGAAGCACCAGTCACGATCGCAACTCGGTCGCGTAATCGTTGCAAATTTTCGGGCAATACTTCCATAAAAACACCTCTAAAACTATCTTGCTCAAGCAATGACGGTTAACCGCTCAATGATTGTAAGTTGATTTGTGTCCTGTAATACGATTTCACCTTGGAGTTACTACAAATAGGGAGCAGAGGAGAAATGATTTGTCGTTTTTATTTAGTGAAATGGTATAACTAGGGGTCAGAGGTTAGGGAGATAGGAAAAACCATAATTGAAAAAGGCAGAAGACAGAGACATTTGCTTCAAAAAAGAAGGAGCGAGGTAATGGGTTATTTTCTTAACCAAAGGTCTAGGTCAGCATCCTCTGACCCCTGACCTCTACAGATGCGATCGCCACCAGAAAAAATTAGGATAGAGAAGCAAGCGTAAATAATCACTACTGTTTTATGGCAACTAAGCAACAGTTCAAAAACTTTGCAGAATTATTAGCGCAATCGAATGTTCCAGTCTTAGTCGATTTTTATGCAGACTGGTGCGGTCCTTGTCAGATGATGGCGGCAATTTTAGAGCGAGTCAATGCGCAGTTTCAGCAGCAACTGCGTGTTGTGAAAATTGACACCGAGAAGTATCCTGAAATCGCTAGTCAGTATCAAGTTCAAGCCTTACCGACATTAGTGTTTTTCAAACACGGTCAACCTGTAGAACGCATTGAAGGTGTGATGCCAGCCGATGCGTTGATTCAAAAGTTACAGACGTTGCTGTAAGTTGCTTGTATTTAAACACGGTGAATATTGAGACAGCACCAGTCTTGTTTTTGCAACTGGCTAGTCACGCGCCAGCCATGCTGAGTTAAGGTATCGCTAACGGCTGCGGCTTGGTTTACAAGAATTCCGCTCAGAATACCCCACGTTGATGCGTGGGCGATAGCATTCCATTGCGGAATTAACTTGATAATAACTTCTGCCAAAATGTTACAAACAATGCCGTCTACTGGTGCTGATACTAACGATACCAGCTGCTCGACACTGCCTTGTTCGACAATTAAGCGCTCTGGTTCGATTGCATTGAGTTCGCGGTTGCTAGCCGTAGATTGTACTGCAAGGGGGTCAACATCAACTGCATAAACCTGACTTGCACCTAAAAGGAGTGCCCCAATTGATAGAATACCAGAACCACAGCCAATGTCTGCGATAACTGTATCACTGTTGATATGACCTTCGAGAGCTTCGAGGCACAATTGCGTTGTCTGATGATTACCCGTACCAAAAGCGACACCAGGGTCGAGATGTATGATAATGCGATCGGTATCCGGCGTTGGTAGCCATGCAGGATTGATTAAGAAGCGATCGCCAATTTCCTGAGGATGCCAGTATTGTTTCCAACTATTTGCCCAATCTTCTTCATCAAGCTGTTGCTGATGTATTTCTGGCACAGCTAAATCCATAGATTTGGCATTTTCACTCAAATTTTGCAACAACACTTCTAAATCAACTGCTTGCACCTCTTGTGAGGGTAAATACGAGCGAATCAAGCGAAAGTCTCCTTTTTTCTCGCTCGCCATTCCCCGAAAACCAAATTGATCGAGTTGCCAGAAAACAGTTTCTTCTAGCACAGGATCGCAAATAATCTGTAATTCACACCAAGTATTAGCCATAAAGAGCAATTAGCAATTAAGTAACTTGGGGAAAAACTTAACTTAAAGGCTGGTAACTGGTAATTGGTCATTGGAAAGAATACCCATTACCCATTACCCAACCTAAAATTATGCCCACCTACTTAACAGTTTTCTCCTACAATGTCACCGTATAAGCATCGCGAATGCCTGACACTTTGGTAATCTCATCTAAAATCCCATCGGGTAGGGGATCGTCAAGGCTCAAAACCATCACCGCATCGCCACGCACAATTTTGCGCCCTACCTGCATACTGGCAATATTTACATTAAAACTACCGAGGAGCGAACCAATTTTACCGATGATTCCTGGCATATCGCGGTGTAGCGTAAAGAGCATATGTTGACTCGGCGGAACGTTAACAGGAAATTCATCAATGTCTGTAATGCGAATTTCGCTGTCGCCCAGCAAAGCACCTGTCACGGAATGATCGCCCAAAGAGCCTTTGGCTTCTAAATGCAGTGAACCTGCATAGTCGCGTTCTGCTGCATCGCGCGTTTCAATGACGCGAATACCCCTTTCCTTGGCTTCAATTGAAGCATTGACGTAATTAACGCGTTCGCGTAGCGCCTGCGACAGTAAACCTTTGAGTGCGGCGACGACGATCGGCTGGCTTTTATTTGTTGCGAGTTCGCCTTGTAGTTTGACAACAAGTTGTTCTACTCTGCCTCCAGCTAACTGTCCTACCAAGTTGCCCAGGGTTTCTGCAAGCTGCATATAAGGACGAAGTTCTTCAAGGACATCAGGACCTAGCCCAGGGATATTAACTGCCGATCGCGCGGGTAATCCGAGTAAAACGTCGCGAATTTGTTCAGCGACATCGATCGCCACATTCACTTGTGCTTCGGTAGTCGATGCTCCTAAGTGAGGAGTGAGAATGACTTGTTTTTCTAATGACTTTAACGGCGAATCTCCTAACGGTTCAGTTTCATAAACGTCAAGCGCTGCGCCTGCGATTTTACCTTCTTTAAGCGCGTTATACAGCGCTGTTTCGTCAATAATTCCCCCACGCGAACAGTTGATGATGCGTGCGTTAGGTTTCATTTTGGCGATCGCTGCGGCGTCGATTAAGTGCGTTGTTTCTGGTGTCTTGGGGATGTGCAAGGTAATGTAGTCCGATTCTTGCAGTAAAACATCCATTTCTACCAAGCGACAGCCTAGCTGATCGGCTCTTTCTGTCGATATAAACGGATCGTATGCTAACAGTTTCATGCCCATGGCTTTCGCCGCAGTAGCAACGTGCGAGCCAATTTTACCTAAACCAACGACTCCTAGCGTCTTTTTATAAACTTCTGCGCCAATAAAACTTTTACGATCCCATTTGCCACTTTTCACCGAAGCATTTGCATCAGGAATGTAGCGCGATAAAGCAAGCATCATCGCTAGCGCGTGTTCGGCGGCGGCGATCGTATTGCCTTCGGGCGAGTTGACGACAACAATCCCCTTGCGCGTGGCAGCATTAACGTCTACATTATCAACTCCAACGCCTGCTCTACCAATAATTTTCAACTGCGTTCCCGCTTCAATAATTTCTTGCGTAACGCGGCTGCCAGAGCGAATCATTAACGCGTCATATTCTGGTATAATCTGCGCCAGTTCTTCTGACGATAGTCCAATTTTGATATCAACGCTGGCAACTTGAGACAGGATATCAATTCCTGCCTGGTCAATCGGATCGGAGACGAGAACTTTAGCCATAATTAGCAAGCAAGACTAGGTAGGGAAAACGCGATTCATGAGAGCATTTTGCTCTCAAGCAGCGATTGTTATCATTTACACAACTGTAGGCACAATCTGTAAGTTTGAAAAACTTCTATGCTACAGCGCAGTTGCTTCCGCAGTAGGTTATTTTAACTGTAAAGGCGTCCGCGCCAGAACATTTAACAAAATAATTTCTGCGTTCGGGCTATACCTTTATTAATATACCGACAAAATCCGATGGCGTTGGACAAATCATAATTACGACAGAACCCGCCGCGTGCTTACCACTGGTACATTGAAAATGGAGACTTGTATCTCAAGCACAACTGTCAATCAATAAAACTTGCTAAGATGAATTACCTTGTTGCTGTACTCCCCGATCGCATCCAAGCCGAAGCTGCTTACTTAGCGCTCGAAAAAGAAGGTATTCCCACTGATAAAGTCAGTATTCTCGGTCGAGGATACAAAAGTGCTGATGAGTTTGGGTTGATTGACCCGAAAGAGCAGGCTAGAAAGCAATCGCGAATTATGATGCTGTGGCTTGTGCCGTTTGGCTTTGTTGCCGGAATTGCCTTCAATTTGCTAACAGGGTTGAATACTTTCCCCTGGGCTGGCGATATTGGTAATCAGTTGATTGGTGGGTTATTAGGGGCTGCGGCTGGCTATATGGGAAGCTTTTTTGTTGGTGGTGCAGCAGGGATAGCTTTTGGGAGTGGTGACGCTTTGCCTTATCGCAATCGCCTCGATGCGGGTAAGTATTTGGTTGTGGTGCGCGGTTCAGAAACTTTGACTCGTCAAGCAACACGGGTTTTGCGTCAGTTTGAACCGGAGAATCTTCAAGGATATGTCGATCCTGCGGGAGTGTGAGCAGAGGCGCAGGGGAGAATAGGTAATTATAAACTGCGATCGCGCGGCATTAATTGAAAACATCAGATATATTCAGAATGCTACCAAGAGAAGAACTTTTAAAGGGCGTTGAAAACCGAGATAGTATTGCGCGGGTAATCGATCAAGCACAACAGGCGATTAAAACTTGGGAAGTTGTCTTAACGGATTTTTTGTCTCCTCCAGAATTAGCGGAAACACAACAAGTTTTTAGCCGTTTAACTGAGGTACAAACGATCGCTTGGGGTGGATATCCGCAAGCAGAAAGGCAACGTTTGGCGATCGCGCGTCCTGAAATACCGCTAGATTTATCACACGTCGCTGTTGCGGCGCTTGATATTTCTGGAAATTTTTTATTTGATACCGCAACTCATCGCGATTTTTTGGGGGCAATGCTGGGTACTGGTATTGTTCGCGAGAAAACAGGTGACATTATTGTTTTGGGCGAACGTGGCGCACAAGCGATTGTTGTTCCTGAACTTGTCGAATTTTTAGAAATGAATCTTCAGCAAGTGCGTTCGGTTCCGGTAAAAATACAACGAATCGAGTTAAGTGAACTCAAGATTCGCGAACCAAAGAAAAAAGACCTAACAACGGTTGAAGCTTCTTTAAGGTTAGATGCGATCGCTTCCGCTGGCTTTGGCACTTCTCGCAGCAAAATGGCTGATATGATTGATGCTGGCGATGTGCGTGTTAACTGGAAAGAGGTAACTCAAGCAAGCGCACAAGTCAAACCTGGAGATTTAATTGCAATTCGTGGTAAAGGACGCCTAGAAGTCGGTGAAGTTGCTGTTACTAAAAAGGAACGTTACCGCGTGCAGTTAACTCGGTATGTATAACTTAAAGTTTTGGTAATGGGTAATTGGTAATAGGTAATAAAAAAGACTGTAGTGCGTTCGCATTTAATATTTAGCAGACCTGCTGCATGAATCACAGCCGCCCTCCGACTTCCTTCAGGGCTATCCAAGCAAAGTTTTAAGCGTTATGAATTTTAAGTTTTTAGTTTTGAACTCTCAAGAATTTTCTTAACTCATAACTCTAAATTGGTGGACTTTGTTTATTTAGCTAGTGAATTTATTCGCCAGCAGCTACAGCTAACAGAAAAAGCTAATATCTCACAATGACCAATTACCGATTACCGGTTACCAACCTTTACTTTCTACTTCCTAAAACTGTTTTCCAAAAAGTTGTAATGGCTTCTCTTGGTACAAATCGCGGGATATTGGCTAAGATTTGATTTCGCAAATCTCCAGGAACAATGACAGGATGCTCTTTTTCTATAGCCGCTAAAGCTTCACGAACAACAATTTTTGTGGAAGTGTAATTTTTTTCGGCAATATTAACTAAAATTGGCGGAAATTCTGCATCTGTAAAAAAGTTTGTGTCGGTTGGTCCTGGACAAACTGCAATCACACGTACCCCATATTTACGATTTTCTGCCCATAAAGCTTCACTAAAACTGAGGATAAATGACTTTGTTGCCGCATAGACGCTAAGGTAAGGCATCGATTGAAACGCTGCAACCGAAGACATATTAATAATATTGCCTGAACCGCGTTGCCGCATTTGTGATAAGAATAGATGTGTTAAATCTACGAGCGCCAGAACATTTAGCTGTATCATATTTAACTGTCGTTCGCGATCAAGTTCGATAAAGTCGCCATATTCGCCAAAGCCAGCGTTGTTGATTAACAAGTCGATGGCGATACCCTTACTGTTGACGGTATCAAATACAGTTTGCGCTGCTTGTGGTGCGGTCAAGTCTTGGGGAATAATCTCTACTTGAATTTGGTATTGCGTTTGTAGTTGTGTTGCGAGTTGTTCAAGTTTCGTTTGCGATCGCGCTACTAATACTAAATTTGTCTTGCGTGCAGCTAGTTCTTGCGCAAAAGCCGCACCAATCCCCGCAGAAGCACCTGTAATTAAAGCCGTTGTCATGCAACTAACCAACTTATTTTAAATTTCTTAACAAGATTTAACTCTATTTTAGATTTTGCCCAGAAAGAGTTTTATCTCGCGGGGAGTAGGTACCTAAGAAGATTTTCATCAAAACGCAACAAAATGTTTCCTTGCTAACAGTTTTATCGTCAAATAAATTTATAGTTTGTTTGACATTCTGTATCTAGTGATTGCAATAGTATCTGATGACAAAATATTCGCTTATAAGGGTGCTGCGAAAATCTCCTATATTCTCAGTATTACTGCTGCTGGTTGCATCAGGAACAGCATTAGCAGCCGAAGAGACAACAGCAGACAATGGCTTTGTTGCAGGAATTGATGCGGTTTTTTCTGGTTTGGTAGATGCACTGTCGCAGGTACTGTTTTTCAGTGTTGCAGGTCTACCGTTTATCGTCTTGTGGCTCATTATCGGCGCGGTTTTTTTTACACTGCGGATGAAATTTGTCAATTTTCGGGCTTTTGGTCACGCGATCTCTGTCGTGCAAGGGCATTACGATAATCCGGCGGAAACTGGAGAAGTCACTCACTTTCAAGCTTTATCCGCAGCACTTTCAGCAACGGTTGGATTAGGAAATATTGCAGGGGTGGCGATCGCTATTCAATTGGGTGGTCCTGGCGCGATGTTTTGGATGACGATCGCGGGATTGCTGGGAATGTCCAGTAAGTTTGTTGAGTGTACGCTTGGTCAAAAATATCGCTTAGTATCGCCTGATGGTACAGTTTCGGGGGGTCCGATGCGGTATTTATCGCGCGGTTTGGGAGAACTCGGATTGCGCCCTCTCGGAAGGGTACTAGCAGGCTTATTTGCGGTGTTATGTATTGGTGGGTCGTTTGGTGGCGGTAATATGTTTCAAGCCAACCAATCTTACTCGGCGATCGCTGGAGTTGTTCCCTTATTTGTAGGACGAAGCTGGCTTTATGGATTAATTCTAGGCGCAATGGTCGCTTTGGTGATCATTGGTGGTATTCGTCGCATCGGTGGAGTTGCGGAGAAGCTTGTCCCTGCGATGTGCTTGATTTATGTTTTAGCGGCATTGTGGATTATTCTGACGAATTTACCGCAAGTTCCTGCTGCTTTTGCCACGATTGTGCGCGAAGCGTTTGTCCCTCAAGCTTTTACAGGAGGCTTTATTGGAGTACTCGTACAAGGATTTAGACGCGCATCTTTTTCTAATGAAGCTGGTGTTGGTTCAGCGGCGATCGCGCATTCCGCAGCGCGTACAGAAGAACCAATTCGCGAAGGAATCGTTGCTTTATTAGAACCATTTATTGACACTGTAATCATTTGTAATATGACAGCGTTAGTCGTTGTCATTACTGGCGTGTACACCGATCAAACTGATAGTGGAGTACAGCTAACGAATACGGCATTTGCTTCTGTTATTAGTTGGTTTCCCATTATTCTGTCAATCGCTGTGTTTTTGTTTGCCTTCTCAACGATGATTTCTTGGAGTTACTACGGCGAACGTTGTTGGGCTTACTTGTTTGGCGATCGCTCTACAATGATTTACAAAGTTATCTTCGTCATTTTTGTCTTCATTGGTTCTGTTGTTAACCTAGGTGCGGTTCTCGACTTCAGCGATATGATGATTTTGTCTATGGCGTTTCCTAATATCCTGGGTTGCTATTTGTTGTCTGGGAAAGTTGCAGCAGATTTAGAAAGCTATATGAAACGATTGAATACTGGACAAATGCCAGTTTATAGATAATTTAGTTCGTAAATAGGTGCAAAAAATGTAATTTATATGGTTGGTAATTGGTAATTGGTCATTAAATATTCACCTATTATACCATTTGACTAAATAAGAACTACAGTTAATTTCTCTCTCTGCTTCCTCTGCTACCCATTTGTAGCAAATTTAAAGTGAAATGGTATTACCTATTACCCACCACCTCAAAAAGCTGTGAGTGCTAATAAGGAAAAATGTTATGACTTGGTTAGAAAAAAATTGTGTTTTAGTGCCAATCGATTTTTCTGAGGAATCCTTCGCTGCACTTGAACCAGCACGAGAATTTGTTAAAGATCCTTCTCAACTACACGTATTGCACGTTCTCTCTCATCTCCATCCTGCTGAACCAGGAATTGTTTGGAGTACAATAGATGATGGGACACGCATAAAACACGTGCAAGAAGTACTACAAGAACGCTTGACATCAGAATATCAAGGAGTTCATATAGGAGTCTTAGTCGGCGATCCTAGTTCTAAAATTATTGATTACGCTCAAGAAATCAATGCTGACTTAATAGTTATCCCCTCACATGGACGTACTGGTTTGAGTCGTTTTTTCCTTGGTTCTGTAGCAGAAAGAGTCGTTCGATTCGCGCATTGCCCTGTTATAGTTTTGCGCAAATAATACTTAATTGAAAATTGGTAAAATAACAAAAGCTGATAACCCTATTAAAAATGCGATCGCTTTTGAGTAGTTAGAAGAACTTCATTTTACTCAATAGCGAACGTGAAACCAATGAAACTTGCCCATATTGCTGATTCAAAAACTTAAATCTATTAATATCTCTAATCAAAGAATCTCCATACAAATTCATCTGATTTTCTAAATACTTTTCTGCGAAATGGTAGAGTTCCATATCTAATTCATTGTATTTTTGAATAAGGGAAGTCGTAGTTGATGGTATATCTTTGTTTGTCTGTTCAGCGACGTTTTTCCTTCTGTAAAAAAGAAGTTTCCAACCTAAAACCCTTTGCAGCAAGAGGAGAGACTCATCAAACTTTTCAGTTAACCCCACGACGGCAAAATGTTCTTGTATATTTTTTTTAGCAACCTCTAACAGTTTTATTGAAAAATCTTCGTACTCCGTACTGCCCTTTTTAAATCCAGCTATAATTTTAGTCTGACCATTATAGGCGCTCGGAGCTATACCACTACGCACAAACTCTTCTAGACTCAAATTATTAGTTTTTACTGGGTCATAAAGTGGATGCTCTGGTCGGCGAATGATGTAACGATAGAGCGAAACAACTCGCTCGGCTGGGTCACGTAGTAGAGTAATATAGGTTGATGGCTGCGGTAAGTAATCGTGCAGTCCGAAGCCAACGTGTCCTCTCAAAAGTTTTATTTTACTTCGACGCGTTTCCGGCAGAGTTTTAAACTGCTCTACAGTTTTAGCTTCTCTTTCACTACGTTCAAAACCATAAATAGAGAAAATCGAATCTTTTGCGTATTGACGATTAATTACTGTATTAAGTGTACTACCCGCAGCTTTAGGAATATGTAAAAAAACAATCGCAGTGTCACTATATCTCTGTTGATTCAGTTCTGACATAAAGCTCACCTCTTGCTTAGATATTAGGTAGGTTGATTTATTAAGGAAGCCTTACACGCTGTTAATTAGTATCTATTTTTACACGCTTTGTCGATCTAGTAGGAATTTCCTGGTAAACATAAAGCAGGATACCACTTACATATCAATGCGATCGCTTTACAAAAAATCTGGACGATTGCATTCTAGTTGAGGTCTATGCTAATATCATTGTTCTGCGGACGTATAGCTCAGTTGGTTAGAGCGCTACGTTGACATCGTAGAGGTCACTGGTTCGAGTCCAGTTACGTCCACTAGTGTACAGTGACAAATTATAGTGGAGAGTTGACAGTTGAAAATCTTCGCTGTCCACTGTTCAGTGTATAAATCACAATTCCTCCCTCTCTTGTGATAGATAAATATGTAAAACCAGAGACTGATGAAACACAGAGTTTAATTCGCGAAACTAGAAACTCATGTAAAGAAGCTCAAAGCTTCAATACTGTTGTAGTCACAAAAGGAGGGAATAATGGCAACTCAGCTTAAGCGTGCAGTTGGTACATTTTCCAGCCGGACAGAGGCTGAATCCGCACTTAATGCCCTAAGAGATTCAGGCTTCTCAATGGACAAAGTTTCAATCTTAGCTAAAGACACAAACCGTAACGATCAGGTTGCAGGAGTTGACGTAGAAAACCGCAATCAAGTTAAGCAACGCGGAGAAACTGAAGCACAAGAAGGCGCTGGTATTGGTGCAACCACAGGTACAGTTTTAGGCGGCGTTGGCGGTTTGTTAGTAGGTTTAGAAGCCTTACTCATTCCTGGTGTAGGTCCTTTCCTTGCGGGTGGAACAATTGCCACAACCTTGGCTGGTGCAGGTATCGGCGCAGCAGCAGGAAGCATCGTCGGTGCATTAACAGGGCTAGGAATTCCAGAAGAAGAAGCACAAGGATACAGCGATCGCGTCTCGCAAGGCGATTACCTAGTGTTTGTAGAAGGTACCGCCGCAGATATTGACCGCGCTGGCACAGTTTTAAGTAGCCGAGGTATTCATCAGTGGGCAGTATACGATATACCTGTTAGCCAAAGCCGTACAAACACAACTCCAACGCAAGTTGAAACTGTTGAGCAAAGAACACCACAATACACTAGCGAAGTTCATACCGAACGCGTTGTCAACAGTACAACTACTGAACCTAACGTAAAAGTTGTAGACCGACGACAAGAAACGCGCTAGAGAAACTTTCACGCCAACATCTCAAAACTCAGAGGGCGGGAAATAACCAAACGTGTCAGATTACCTCAAAGTCCCCCACTATTGGGGGATCTAGGGGCTTAAAATACATTCGGCAAAAAATTGGGAGCCTGCCAAAGTGTGTAACCAATAGATACGACTATTAAAGTAATCAAAGCCGTCAGTACATAACTCACACACATTAATAAACCGTCCGATTCCAAAGTCGCCACAGCAAATAGCAAGATTCCTACAGTGGGAATCGGGTTTGTAAAAGGAATCGGAGAAATTAACAAGATTGTCAACCAAGAAATACACACTCCATTAAGTTGCCAAGCGATATGGCTTTGGGCGAGTGCAGTCCAACGCGGACGCGCAATTTTTTCAACTATGCGCGTGACACGTCGTAAATTTTGGAGAATTTGCACGACAAAACGGCGGGGAAACTGAAATTGTGCAACTTTTTTAGGCAACCAAGGCGATCGCCTTCCCAAAGCCATTTGTAACGAAAGTAACAAACAGCCCGAACCTAAGGGACCTGTGAACCCAGGTGGCATAGGAAACAAAAAGGGTAAAACGAGTAACGCAATCACCAAGCTAAAACCCCTTTCCGAGGTTTCTGCCAGAATCTCACCAATTGTTAACGGCTGAGAAGCTAATTTTTCTAGCAGTAATTTAATATCGTGAGAAAATCTAAGCATTGGGTGTTCGTATTAAAACAGTTAAGGCATCAAAACCGCTAAAGCACGAGGAATCACACGAAAATGCGCAGGCGTATACGTTGTAATTTCTCCATCGGTATTGATTGGCAGTGGTTTACGCGTGTATACTTCGATTTCCTGACCGTGAAAAGCCCGAACACCCGACGATTTCGTATGCCTTCCGCGTCGCAGTGCCGGAAATAAAGTTAACATTTGCCACCAATGCTGTATTTCTAAACTGTACACATCCAACCTTTGGTCATTAATTTTGGCATCGTGTACGATCGCCATTCCACCTCCATAGTAACGACCATTGCCAACCGCAATCTGAATCGTTTTCACCTGAATTGATTGTCCATTGCGCCGAATTTCTGCGTAAAATGGGTGCGCTTGCCACATCGCTTCAATTGCCGTTATAGCATACGCAAAAACTCCCCAACGTCGCTTAGCTTCCTTCGTCAGCTTTTGGGTAATTTGGACACTCAGCCCAAGACTGGCAACATTAAAAAAGTGCTTACCATTGACCCAGCCCAAGTCAATGTACTGAATATTACCGCGAGCAATAATTTTACAAGCTGCGGCAAGATTCGGAATTCCCAGCGTACGTGCTAAGTCATTAGCAGTTCCCAAAGGCAAAATTCCCAAAGGTAAGTGCGAATCTACCAAACCATCAACCGCAGCATTCAACGTTCCATCGCCACCACCTACAATTGCTAAATCAACTTTATTTTGATAACTGCGAATAATTTCCGGCAAAAACCGCGCATCTTCAGTGATTTCTGGAATCAACTCCAAGCCCAAGCTTTCCAACTGCGCGATCGCTTGTGCAAGATTGCGTCCTTGGCGCGCGTGACGATTGACGAGTAGCAATGCTCGACGAGTCATATTATTGTAGATATTCGCTAAATTTAATCGGAAAGAATTTGCACGGTTCCTAGCTGACCATCGATTTGTACTCTTTGCCCATCTTTCAGAATAACCGTCGCATTATGAATATCCATAACTGCCGGTAATCCGTACTCGCGCGCCACAATAGCCCCATGAGAAAGACGTCCTCCTACTTCTGCAATCAATCCACCAGATCTTGCTAATAGTGGTGCCCAGCCAGAATCAGTATAAGGTACGACCAAAATCGTATCGCGGTCAATCGCAGAAACTCCTTGCAAATTGCGTAACACCTTAACATATCCTTCCACCCTACCAGGACTAGCACCAATGCCCTGTAGTAGGGAAGCAGAGGAAATAGAGGGAGCAGAAGGAGCAGGTGGAGAATTACCATAGACGAGAAAAGGTGCGTCTAAAATACGGTCATTTTCCAAGCGCGATCGCCGCTGTGTCACCAAATCCTGCAAATCATAACTCAACTTCTTCGAGTCAATACCCGCAACAACCCGCCGCACTTCCTCAAACTCCAAAAAGAAAATATCCCCCGTAGATTCCAACAATCCCGACGCAATCCAAACTCGTTCCAAAGCCACAAACCGCCAACGCAAATGCGCCAACAACTGACTATAAACCTCCGTCACCCTCCCCTTCAAATCAACACGCGCTTGCACCAAACCTTTCTTTCCTTTGCGTCCTACTCCACGAGAAGCCGCCTTACGGCCGTCTATGCGTCTTTGTGGTTCGTTCCTTTCTAACCCCTCATTCCCCACAAACTGCACAAACAACTCGCGCACATACTCCGGTTCCTCCCGCCAAGTGGGAACTGCAATATCAGTCCCCACTTCACTCAAATAACCATAACGCGCCAACAACTCATCAAACCGTTGTAAAATCTCTCTACCGCGATCTGTCGCCGCCAACTGCACAAACACCGATTCTGTAGATTCTGGTACCACAGGTAAGACACGACGCGCATCCTCAGCAAGTTGCGCAAGCGATCGCAACGCCGCAACTTCAGGAGTCAGACTGTTATCGATTTCTGTATCTTTTGCCTTAAAAATCGCCTGCCGTAAAGCCGCGCTCAAAGGTGCCAAAATACTGTAATAAGTCGCCCTTTTCAGCAACACCAAAATCGAGTCGATTTGTGATAGCAACTTTGCGGGATCGCGATCGCTCAAGTCATGCAACGCAACCAACGCTGGCTGAAAGTGTTGTCGGTAATCTTTTTCAAAATCTTTAACTAAATTCAACTCGCGATTGAGTAACCGCATTAAACCTGGAGTATTGCGTAGCGTCGAACGTAACGGCGGTTTACTAAACTTTGCCCCTCGCGTCAAAAACTCCAAACTTTCCGGCGGTAAACCCATGCGTAAAAAGATCCGCCCTAGCAAAGAAGCATTAAAGTAAGCCCGCGAATAATGCAAAGTTGCAGTTTGATTAAAATCTAAACCCCGCGCGCGACTTCCTAAAACAATCGTGAAGATTTCGCCCCACACGCCACAAGTTAAAGGACGATTGATTGACCAAGTGAGCGGACGAATCAACCCAGGAATGACTTCAGCAGCGATTTTCCGCGTCCAAATTGGTAACAGCGTTGTAATCGGGCGCGATTGTAACAACCACAAAGTTTCACCATCGTAACTCCACTCGATATCTTGTGGAATACCGTGATAGCGCGCCTCAAGGTGTCGGGCTAAAAAAGCAACTTGTCGAATCAAGCGTGGTGGAATATCCCCCTCACCTTCAACAGCTAACGCAATATTTTCCGGTAAAACCCAGTTTTGGCTATGTTCTAAGTCAGCTTGGGACACAATAACGCGATATTGCTCTGGTGTCACTTGTCCCGAAACAACTTTGCTAGCATTTCCTGGTAAAGCTTCAATTACCACAGCATCACCTTGCTGCGTCATCGGATCGCGGCTAAACGCAACTCCAGAAAATACACCCTGGACTTGTGTTTGAATCAGTACCGCCATTGCAGCTTCTGGCAAACCACGCCCTTTGCGGTACTCGATCGCACTTGGATTGTCGTAAGAAGCTAAAACCGAGGCGATCGCCTGCTGTAATTGCGCTTGACTTGTTACATTTAAAACTGTTTTATACTGTCCTGCGGCTGAGGCTTGCTGAGAATCTTCGCCTACGGCGGAAGAACGTACAACTAAAGGGGACTTTTCCGAGGTTGGGAGATAAGTTACGAAAGGTTCTGAGTCATCACCAGGAGGAAGTACCCAACCCTTTGGCACTGGGTAGCCCCAGCGTAGTAATTGTGATAGCGTAGCAGCTTTTTGCCCGACTTGAGCCGCTGATAATTCATCACTTAAAGAAACTATGGCTTTATCACCACGAAAAAAGCGAAACACTTTTTGCGACTCCGCGTGTCCTGCATCTGCTGTTAAGTTTAAATCGTCAGGGATTTTTTGATAAATCCATCCTAGTAGAACCGCGAGTGCGATCGCCGCAACAATTCGGGCTGAGTCATGCGGGCGGAGCAACGCGGTCAACAACGGAAATAAAATTAAAATGCCATATTTGCCTAATTGTCTTTCGCGTAAGACAGTAAAACTTATTCCACCAATCAGAAATACTAAACCTGCAACAACCGGATCGTGAACAATAAATCCCCAAACTACATTTGTCGTTCCCGCACCTCTACCGATCCAATAGCGCCCCATTACCAGCGCAATTAAGGCGATTAACTCCCATTCGGGGGCTTGGGGAAAGAACGCCCGCGCCATCAGCACCGCCGCTATTCCTTTTAAAGCTTCAGATAAAACTGCGAGAATGCCTGCAAGTTTACCACCGTGATAAAAAGCTGCGGAAACACTGATATTTCCTGTACCGATATTTGCTAAGTTACGCCGCGTCAGCGCTGATGTCATCCAAGCAATTAATGGTAATCCACCAATGAGGGGACAGATCAAAAAAATAGCGATCGCACCCCAGACTTGCAGCATTTTAGAATTAGAAACTAGGGTTGAGGGACTTCTGATTAGTTAGAGTAACGCAACTTTGGCAGATTATTTTTATGATTTGCTTCTTACTTTAAAGTAATACCTCGGTGCATGGCAAAAACAGAGGTCAGCAATCAGAGTTTTGTATAGATTTGTATCTAGAAATATTTGTGTTGAACTTGCTAGCGATGCGATCGCTGCGGCGTCTATCGCTTAATCTTCGGTTGACTCTGCTTTCTGATCTCTGACCTCCGACGCCTCCTATTCACTATTGAGTATAGGCTACTTGCAGCGCCCATAAAATGAGAACCGCGATTGAACCTAATATCAGCATTGTTGAAATCGCAACCGCTTTAGGGGAATCGGCTCCCTTAAATTTCATGATGCCACGGTCTAAGTCAGACATATATGCTCTCCTCTAGTGTCAGAATTCTGATCTTATCCGTTTTCGATTTTAATATTTTTACTTGCTAATTTGTAAAACTTATGATTAAAAAAATCTTTTTTATGCTATTGCGGAAAGAGACAAGTTGGCAATCATGGACAAGATAAAAAACACGCGATCGCGATTTGGTGTCAAATTTATAGACTTATTTCCGAAAAGCTGAAAAAATTGTGGGAAGACGGCGCACAACACTTACGAATAAAGCGTTTAGATTTACCTCCCCAACAAATGACATAAGGAAAAATTCCCTAACCTCCGATCCCTGATTCCTCTAAAAAAGCCCTCATCTGACAACAGAATTGGGCTGTATATAATAAATATATAATTTTGGAAGCTTAGATAACGACCGCAGAGCCATTACGTTGATAAAGCTCTACTTCTTCTTTCCAAGCTTTCCCATCTAAAGCCATCTGCTCAATGGAACTGGCTAGACGTAAAGCTTTAAGCGCTTGTTCGCCGCCTACTGAAGGTTGATTGCCACCACGTACGCATGAGACAAAGTGTTCTAATTCGGCGTGTAGTGGTTCGATGTTACTTGTGTAAACTTTCTCAATCAAGCCATCTTGACGATAAAGTACCTGACCGTAATCTGTCATGTAGTTGGCGGTTGTCTGACGGTGAATCAAGATTTCATTATTCAGAAAATCTGCTTCTGTCAGCGAGTTTTTACAATGCGCTGCAATTCGCCGAATTTTGCGATGCGTGACTTTACTCGCGGTGAGTGTTGCCACAATCCCATTCGCGAAGCCAAGAATCGCAGTGACATAATCTAAGTAACCAGAACCAGCAGCACGACTACCACTTGCGGTTAACTTAACGATCGGTGCGCCAGCTAACTCTAGTAGTAAGTCGATGTCATGAATCATTAAATCTAAAACCACCGAAACATCGTTGGCGCGTTGAGAATAAGGACTCATGCGATGCGCTTCTAAAGCTAGCAACTCCTCAGTTTTCAGGACTTTGCTGAGTTCTTGGAATGCAGGATTAAAGCGTTCGATATGACCAACTTGTAGAATACACTGTGATTCGGCTGCGGCATTTACCAAAGATTCAGCTTCAGCGATACTAGCAGCAATCGGCTTTTCAATCAAAACATGAATTCCCGCCTGGAGACAGGTCATCCCGACAGCGTGATGCAAGCGGGTGGGAACAGCTACACAAACTGCCTCGACATGCGGCAGCAGATCGCGATAGTCTTCAAAAAACCGGATGCGGTACTTGCTCGCAATATCTAGCCCCCGCTCGATGTTGATATCGGCAACACCAACGAGTTCTACATCTTTGAGTAAACTCAGAACACGGGTATGATGTTGTCCCATGTTGCCTACTCCAATCACACCAACACGGATTGGTTGCGGTTGATTGCGCTGTAAATGAGGGATGGGTTGTCCCACTGTCATGCTTTGCACTCCTCTGTCTTCTCCTCCACCACCAAAATGTAAAGACGCATCTGTAACAGCGCCCATACGCAATCCTAACTGGATTAAAGTCGCAAATCATCCAGATGGTAGCATAGTGACTCTATTTATGAAGAATTTCAAAATTACTTATATGTTCCGACGATTGTTACGTTTATCACCAAGCTAGGCTTCACTCATTGTGATTTTGCTGATGCGTGTAGCGTTAGCGTAATGTGTCAGTTTCTTACCTGTCCATTATGAAGGGGTAGGGATCGCAAGGGCAAGGCAGTGCCTTGCCCGTAACCAAGGAAATAGATAGAAAGCAAAAAATTATAGAGAGGTTGATTGATGAAAGCTGTCATTTTATTGTCTGGGGGCTTAGATTCTTCTACGGTACTGTATCAAGCGGTGGCTGATGGTTACAAGTGCTATGCAATTTCGTTTGATTATCAGCAGCGACACCAGCGCGAGTTAAAAGCAGCGATCGCGATCGCGCAATCGACTCAAGTTTTAGTTCACAAGGTCGTTAATTTTGATTTACGTTCGTGGGGCGGTTCAGCATTAACGGATACCAGTATTGAATTACCAAGCGATCGCGCTGTGTCAGAGATGTCTCAAAATGTGCCGGTGACGTATGTTCCGGCACGCAATACAATTTTTTTGAGCTTTGCCTTAGCTTATGCCGAAACGATCGCAGCACAACGCGTTTATATCGGCGTTAACGCGCTTGATTACTCAGGATATCCCGATTGTCGTCCTGATTATATTCAAGCGATGCAGGAGGTTTTTCGCCTCGGTACGAAGCTAGGACGCGAAGGACAACCGATCGCAATTGAAACGCCGTTGATCAACTTGAAAAAAACGGAAATTATTCAATTGGGCAATCAGTTAGGCGTTCCGTGGGAAAAAACTTGGTCTTGCTATGCGGGAGGTGCGATCGCGTGTGGAGTTTGCGATGCTTGTCGATTGCGTCTCGCGGCTTTTGCTGAGTTGGGATTAGAAGATCCGATTCTCTACCGTACGCGAATCTAGAGATGTCCCTGCAATCGGAGTACACAACATAAGTGGGTGAAAATAAACGTAATTGAATTGGTCATTGGTATAGCAGAGATCAGAGGTCAGAGTTAAAAGCAAGCTATTATAGTAGTTCTAAGCTTTTACTCTGTCCTAAGCATCTCTTCAACTGCTATAAGTGCTAATTAAACAGCGATTAGCTATTAGCTGTTTTCCTCATGCCAAGTGCTAATTGCTAAGCGCTAAAAGCTTTTCGATTACCGACCTCAACAGTGCGATCTTTAATTATGTCCACCTACAATCAAGCTAAAGGCAAGAAAAAGGAAAAAGTGCTGCCCTTACCAAGTTCGCTTTCAACGAAGATTTGACCGCCTTGGAGTTCGATTAAGCGCCGAGAAATTGCCAAACCAATACCTGTTCCACCCGAATGGCGATCGCGCGATCGATCTGCACGCCAGAAGCGTTCAAACACGTGCGGTAAATTTTGTTTGGCAATGCCAATTCCTGTATCGCTTACCGCAATCCACAGTTTACGCGATTGCGTCCAAGCACGGATCGTAATCGCACCGTGACTTGTGTAGCGAATTGCATTACCTAATAAATTAACTAGAACTTGCTCGACACGATCGATGTCTGCTAACACGGGTGGTAGTTGGGGCGAACAATTGAGGCGCAAAACAGGACCATCTTCTAAAATCTGATCGGAAAACTTTTCTACCAAAGCTTCCAACAGCGGGTAAAGATTCACAGGTTGTAAATTGATCGGTAAGTAACCCGCCTCGGCTTTGGAGAGTTCTTGCAAATCGTTTACCAAGCGTTCTAAACGGCGCGTTTCTCTTGCTAGACGCGTATAAATTTCGGTTGATGGTTCGACTTCGCCATCCGCCAATTCTTCTAAGTAGCCGCGCACAACGGTTAAGGGCGTCCGCAGTTCGTGCGTCAAGTCGCTGATGAGTTCGCGTCGTCGTTGTTCAACATCTTCCAAACTCGCCGCCATACGGTTGAAGCTAACACCCAGACGTTGTAATTCTGGTATATCACTTGCAGGTAGGCGTGCATCGAGTTGACCAGCTGCAAATTTTTGGGTAATGTGTTCCATTTCTGTCAGTCGCTGCATAATGCGTTTGGATACCCAGTAGCTGAGTCCGCCTGCTGCGGTCGTACTGACAACAACCGACCAAACTGTACCGCGAAACCAAGCACTTTCAAATCCATGAATCAGTTCAGTTCGCGCAAAGCGTAGCCGATAGCCTGTCCCTTCGAGTTCTTCGAGACGGACGACAAAAAAGCGCGGTGAAGAGACTTTGCCAATAATCACAAGGCTCATCACCGCCACCATCATGACTAACAAGTGTGACAGGAACAGGCGCGATGCGAGTGGTAAGTTTCGCTTGCGTAAATCTACTTTCGTCATCAGTTTTATGACGTTGCTGCGTCTTCAAATTTGTAGCCGACACCAACAACCGTTTTAATAAACGTGGGATTGGCAGGATCGGGTTCGATTTTTTTTCGCAATCGGGCAACGTGAGTATCGACAACGCGTTCATCGCCGAAAAAGTCGCTACCCCAAAGTTTATCGATTAACTGCGTGCGGTTCCACACTCGACCAGGATTGCTGACAAAGGTGCTGAGTAAGTTAAATTCCAAGGTTGTCAGGTCTAATTCTTCAGTGCGATCGCTACTCACTTGACGACTGGCAGAACGTTGTTCTACATCTACGATAAAATGTTGCGTGCGATGAATTTGATGTTGTCCGCCTTGGCGCAAACTCCGCCGCAACAACGCCCGCACTCGTGCCACTAACTCTCTAGGACTAAAAGGCTTAACGAGGTAATCATCTGCACCTGTAGATAAACCAATCACGCGGTCAATTTCCTCACCTCTAGCGGTCAGCATCAGTATGTAAGGATCTTTAGTGCCAGGTTTTTGGCGAATTCTGGCACATACTTCGAGTCCGTCCAAACCAGGGAGCATCAAGTCGAGGATAATTAGATCGGGCTGTAACTCTTGAAATAAGCGCAAAGCCGCGAGTCCATCACGGCAACTTTGACAGGAAAATCCTTCTTTTTCTAGCGCCAGTTGAATCAATCCAGCAATTTCAGCTTCATCCTCAACAATTAATATATCCATCTCCACCAAGAGTAATCGACATCAACCAAGTGGTTTTTTATGGTTTATTCTTCCAGCTTAATCTTTATGACTCCTAATCTACAGTGCTGAATTAATAGCCTCTTAAATCACTACTAATGAGGGACTTTGAAAGGTTTAGGTGCTCGTTGTCAGAATTTGTACTATCAATTCTCCTCTGCTTGCTGCTTAGTTGTATCAACAGCCCCCTAAATCCCCCACAGTTGGGGGACTTTGAAAGGTTTAGGTGCTCGTTGTCAGAATTTGTACTATCAATTCTCCTCTGCTTGCTGCTTAGTTGTATCAACTGTAACTAACCAGTATTACCGCTCTAGCGCGGGGTGATCCCAGCTAGATAGATTTGCTGCTGCTTCGTAAGTACTTTGGAAGAATGCAAGAACGATCGCATCGGGCTCGTCTGCTTGCTGCACTGCTGTATAAGGCAAAACAAATTCTTGCAAATCTGGACTGTAGAATGCCTCCTGGGGTTGAATTGGATAATCGCGAAACTTTTCAGGTTCAGGATAGGCGTAAGAGTAAAAAATTGGTTCTGTGACTGTCCCTCCCCCAAACCAAAAGCCACAGCTACTTACTTCGTGCGAATATGCCTCGCGCGTCACCCAATCTGCCATATTGGGAATTCCCCCTGGATGTTCTGGGGCTACACGTCCAGAAAAGCGCGTGACAGCCAAGTCAAAACTACCCCAGAAAAAGTGTACAGGACTACATTTGCCAATAAAGCGCGAGCGAAATACATTCATTAAGCGATCGGCTTGTATAAGAATTTGCCAAAACTTTTGTACAGCTTGCGGATCGTAAGATGCGTGTTGGCGATCGCGCTCGAACGGAATTGGCTCAGCCACTTCTTGGGGCATTGTCCAAATGCGCACTTCTATTCTACTCTTGTGCAGAGTATCCATCACCTCTTGATAAAAGTCTGCTACTGTACGCGGCGCAAGGGGTATTGTTTGGCTAATGCCGTCGCTTGTTTCGATCTGTAGATTGTGCGCCAAAAAGTCGAAGCTTATGACAAAGGTACGCGTGTTATAA
The DNA here is from genome assembly GCF_000317555.1 of Gloeocapsa sp. PCC 7428. Lineage (GTDB taxonomy): Bacteria > Cyanobacteriota > Cyanobacteriia > Cyanobacteriales > Chroococcidiopsidaceae > Chroogloeocystis. Next base: position 243,339 of record NC_019745.1, on the reverse strand, counting down.
GGTATACAGCCAGTTGTGAGTCCGCGCGGCGTGACGTACAAAGTTGAATGCCACCAATGGTTAAGTTTGGGAGCCAACGCTAGCCGAATTTTGCCGATGATTTGAGTCCACATATGTAGCGTTGCATACGTATCTTGCCACGCCACAACGGGTAGGCTTGACCAAGGATTGTTTACAAGCGTGTTAGGCAGCAAATCAGCCATGATAAATACCTCTGTGTGAAGAGAGAAGGGATGACAGACAACTGCTTTTTAGATTAAACCAAACTCTAAGGCTTCTCTTGTTATAGCCCTAGTCAATAGAGTAAAGTTAGGACATTGATAGAAGCTCGTAGTGATCTCTTTGACCGTGTTTATGCGGTCGTCGCACGGCAAAGTACCGACTAGAGTTTAACACTGACCCCTGCTATAACAGATGTTTTCAAATGGCATCGTTAATAAAGGGACAATTGCACTCATGCTTCTTGCTGGTGACTCACGACATCAATTGCGGTACGGAGCCAGTTGATGTATGTTTGTTCTTTTTGCTTAACCAGTTCTAGGACTAACTGTTGCATCTTTTGATCGCGATTTGTCGATGCATCCTCTAAAGGAGGTAACGTGATTTGGTCACAATCAGCAAGTTTTTTTTGATGCGCTACGAGTTCCTGTTTGAGCAAATGCACAATTGCTTCATTGGATAATTCAGCGCCGAAAAATAATTGAATGAGCAAAGGTTCGCGGATTGTTGGTAACGGTTGATGGCATTGCAGCCACTTCCAAAGCTCAGCTTTTCCAATTTCTGTAATACTGTATACTTTGCGATGCGGGCGATCGCGTTGTGTTTCAATTTTGCAAGCGATCCAACCGCTTTCTACTAACTTATCGAGCGTTTTATAAATCTGCGCTTGATCTGCACGCCACAAATGCGCAATGGTTTGATCGAAACATTGATTTTTAAGCTCGTAGCCTGTCATTGCTTCTTTTCGTAGAAAACCTAAAATTGCGTATGCTAGTGACATGAGGCGGTTTTCCGAATCTTTCAGTTCGTTTAATAGTAATAATTGTTACCTTTAATATACAACTATTTTAATATATGATTAATCATATAGATAACAAGAGTAGAAAGCGCGATCGCACTCGTGAGGAATTGCGAACCATTGCCAAGATTAGATAGCTTGTAACAGTGGCATAAGATACTTCACTGATGTACCAAAAAGCGCAGGCTTATTTAGAATAGGCGAAAAGCGCGTGGGAGATAGGCTATTTATCTGTAGCACGAAATGGCAAATATATCAGGACACCAAATAACCAACAAGTCAGCCGCTATTGTGCATTTGTAATAAGAATTTTCCAGTAAACCTAATTTCAGCTATCGAAGACTATCGTAACAGGAGGATGGATTCCATTGACTTCTAATCAACTTTTCCGCAGAATACGGCAACATCAGTATCTACGCAGTTTACGCAATAAACTACTGCACCTCCACGCTTGTTTGCTACAAGCAGAACGCATTAATTATGAACAAAGACGCGGACGCGTATCGAGTGGAGAGTTACTGCAACTTGTCATTGAGCATGAACAATTTGCGTGGCTACATCGCATTTCTGAGCTAATTGTGCATATTGATGAAATGCTTTCAGCAGATGAACCAATATTGCATGACGATCTCCAAGAATTGATGCGTGATGTCCGCGAATTGCTGATGCCATCAGAACTAGGTAACGCTTTCGAGCGCAAGTATTATCATGCGCTACAGCAAGAACCAGCTGCCGTACTAGCCCATGCAGAGGTGTCAAAACTTCTAGCATCCGATGTTGAAGCTTAAATTAATGTCTGCACTGCGAGATCGCTCGTGGTGCGTCAAACTTATTCAGTTACCGACTAACCATTTTGCAGCTGACAGCGATCGCGGTTTTTAATCTCTCGGAATTCTTTTGTCACAGTATTGCAATCTTACTGCCACCAACCTGCCATATGCATTTATTATGCTTATCTATAAGTAGACATAAAGTCTGCTCCTCACACCACTAACTGCCTTGCCATGACACAGTGGCAGGGCGTTTTTTTTACTTAACGTTACTGCCAACTTGATTCATCATCCCAACCAATCTTTTGCGGTGAAGACACATCAAGGTGAGGCGATCGCATTGCTTCTCTACCGAGTACAAATAATCCTGCTACACCGAGACAGACAAACCAGATGTATTGATGCCAATAGCGCCGTATTTGTGCGATCGAGTCAAGTTCAGGATGCAAAGTAGATAGGTAAAGTAGCAACAAGGCAGTAGATAGCGCGCCAAACCCGACAAAACTCAAGCCAATTAGAATGCGGGCTGGTTGCAATTCGGTTTCACTAATCGCGTCAAGATCAATTTCTGCTAACTCAGCTAGTGATTCTTCTGCGAGTTTTGATGCTCGTTGCAAACGATATTCTACCGACAACGGCACAATAGGCATGAGCAGTGCTACAGTATTGCGACGTAGTAGTGCTTCTGTATCGCGCAATGTTACGAGGGGCTTGTACTGTTGGATAGCTTGAGTACGCGCCTTTTTTTTGACACGCGTGTCTGATTCCCAATCCATAGACAGTCTCCAAGAAGCAATTTAGAGACATTGTATCTAGTAGTGAGTAGTTAGTGGTTAGTAGCTAGTGAAAGAGTTTTGTTCGCGTTTGCGTGTCGTAGGCATTTATTCCTTAAGACACCGTTGCTTGTAATTCAGTCAGACGAGATAACACTTCTGTACTGTGAATTGCGGGATTGACCTTGACGAAGGTGGCGCGGAGAATACCATTTGGGTCAATGATGAAACTATGTCGTACCGAGAGATTACCCAACCAAGAACCATAGGCTTTACTGACTTCGCCTGTCGTATCTGCGAGTAGAGGAAATTTTAGACCTTCTGAGTCGCAAAACTCGGCATGGGAATCTACAGAATCAGCGCTGACACCAATAATTTGGACATTTTGTGCCGTGTATTTTGGTAAATCTTGCTGAAAACGTCGCGCTTCTAAAGTACAACCTGCTGTAAAGTCTTTGGGGTAAAAGTACAATACCACCCACTTACCGCGCAAATCAGCAAGTGCAATCTCGCCATCTCCCGTGTTGGTTGGTAAAGTAAATTCTGGTGCGGGTTGGTCAAGTAAAGGAAGTTTACCTCCGATTGCGAAGCTTGGTGAGGCAAAAAACAAAGTAGATAACGCAATACACCAGCAGGCAATTGTGCGAAGCAGACGGCGACGAGACAGCATGGTACAAATGAAAAGCTCAACTTAACATAAGTTTACATCAGGAGATGCCATCTTCATCGCTTTGTAGTTGCGTGTCAACTTGATTTATTGTTGCTTGCTCTAAATGGCTAGTCGATGGTGGCTCATCTGAACTGCTAGCTGCTTCGATATATTGACTGTCGATCAAAAAAGTGCCTCGCGTAAAGCGAACGCTCCAATATCCGCCAGGACGGCGATCCATGACAATGCCTTCCTCACCAATTTGAACCACGTCTGGTGGGCGTAACATTGGCATAGGATCAGCTGTCTTTAAGTAGGGTGGTAGTGCTACGACGCGTACTGTTTCACCAACGACAAATTCTTTAGACATAACTGGGCTTCAGCTATCAGCATGACAGAATATATTTATTTTTGCTGCTGATAGCCAATTACTGATCTCTCTTAAGGAACTTGCCAAATTTTTTGGTGATATTGTTCAGGTTCAGCGTAAGGATCTATTACTGGATGTGAGTGGTCGTGACTGTGATGATCGTGATGGTGATGGTGATGATCGTGGCTATTTAGGGCTGCTAGGCGAAACTTGCACATTTCACAGTTCATCTGCACGTTGCCGAGTTGAGTTTCAATTTCGCGATCGCGCAAAATCGAAAATAACTGCGGATGTAGTCCCATTTCTGGAAGACAGGTAATAGCCATCTCTGGATATTGCGCTTGTTGCTGCGCAGCGATATCAAAGATCTTGTTGACGAGTATTCCAGTGAAGAGAAAGTAAGGAAGTACAATAATCCGCTTGGGCTGGTAAAGTCGCGCGCGGCGGAAACCTTCTTCAAGGCGAGGATGGGTAATCCCAATAAAGCAGGTTTCTACGGTTTGATAGCCGCTACCTTCCCAAAGAATTCGCGCTAGTTTGTAAACATCGCCGTTAGCATCAGGATCGCTCGAACCGCGACCGACAAATAACAAAACTGTATCAGCGCGACTATACTGCGGAGCGTCAACTTCAGCAAGACGCGATCGCCATAAATCGATTATTCCTGGTGTAATACCAAAATGCCGCCCGTAGTGAAATTTCACTTGAGGATGGCGTTGACGCGCGCGGTCGAGTTCGTTAGTAACGTCAAATTTATTATGCCGCGCCGCAAATAACAAAATTGGTAAGGCGGAAAGTTCAGTATATCCTTGAGCAACACACTGATCGACGCCTTCTTGAATCGTCGGACCTGTCAGTTCTAAAAAACAAGGTACAACAGGTCTAGAAGTATCTAAGGCTTGATAGGCAGCCGCAAAGTCTAAAACGCTTTGTCGCCCTGCTGCATCTCTGGTACCGTGACCAATCATCAGTAACGGGCGACGTAACGGTAAGGGGGGTAGATGAATTGTACTAACTGGGGTTTCTTGCAGAGTGGAATTAAGTGTGTTAATCGTAGGCATCCTTAACTAAGTGCTCCGTTCCTGTGCAACGCAGGAAATAGTGTGAGCAAGTCACAGTTAGGCATTCTGGCTTGAGAAAGTTTTGAGTTGGATAATTGACTCATAACTTCTTTTACAGCTGCGGCACAGCCTCGGATTTACACCGAAGTTTCCCTATACTATGACAGATCACTTGTGCCTTGTTATCTTAACTGATTCTCCCCAGTTCAAAAATACTACCGGAGGGGTTGTTAGTCAAAGCGATTGGCTGTTGACTGTTAGCAATTAGCTACTACAAGACCATTTAGAGGCAATTTGCGGTCTTTTGTCCTTTAATTGATTTCAAGGTTAAATCAGAAATGCTCGGCAGCAACAGTTCTTGGTCTCTGATTTATCTTAAGGTTTAGCTAAAAGCTGATTGCTAGTCGCTAATTGCTTGTTTGATTGCGTTGCTGACGCTGTTGACGCCACTGCTGCATTCTTTGCTCAATTTGCTGGCGTTGTTCGGGAGTCAGAACCGCTGTGACTCGCTCTTTTGAGGATTGCATAATCTGGCGAATTTGAGTTCTTTGCGCTTCGGATAGATTTAAGCTAGCCATTGCACCGCGTCGGCGCTGCCCGTTTTGAGTTGCCGCTTGCCACTGTTGGCGTTGTTCGGGGGTAAGAACGGCTTCGATTTGAGTGCGTGTTTCGTTGCGGATTTGTTCCATTTGGGCTTGTTGTTCCGCAGAAAGTTCAATACCTGCCATTTTGCCCATTCCTCTACCAGCACGTTGTCCTACTTGAGGTGCAGCAGGTTGTGCATTGATTGCTAAAGGTGCGAAGACGGTAGAAAGTGCTACTGCACCAGCCAACAGCGACATAAATTTGACTTTTTTTGATCGCGACATCATTGTTAACTTCCTTATGTGTGATGTCACCATCCTATAAACTTGTCTTCCTGAGTAGCATGAGGAAAAAGTCACGAATTTAACCATGACTAAAGTCATGTATTCACTACTAGGTAAAAGAACAATAAATGTAAACTGAGGTAATTAGTATTAAGTCAAGAAGCTTTTACACAAACTTCTAATAGCTGCTTTGATTTTGTTCTATCTCTAAATTACTCGTACATCTATAATAATTATGAGTCGTCCAATTCAAATTAGTACACACCCTTTGCCGTTTTTACTGTTATTAGAATGGCTACTTTTATTCACGGTTGCGATTACAGAAGCTTTATCGATACACTTTCGTCGCTTTCATACTTTACCATCTTTAACACTGATTAGTTTAGTTGGCTTTGGGCTACTGGGCTTGCGAATGCCGACAGGAAAGTCAATACATAAAATACTTTATACTGCGTTAGAAATTTTATTTATTCTGTTTGCTGGAATTGTGAGTGGCAGAGGAATTAGGCTTTTTCCATTTCTTTATATTATTCTTGTTATCCGTAGTTGTCTAATCTTTCAATTACCAGGACGGATTGTTGTAACTAGTTTATCGTTTGTTTTATTTGTCCTCACATTAATTCATCGATTTCAACACGTTCCTGATGTGCCAGTGTTGCAAGAACGTTTGCGATTTACGTTGTTGAGTTTTGCGCTTTCGTTTGGATTAAGCTTAGTATTTGTATTGTTGTTGATGAATGCTGTGCTTGCAGAAAGAAAAATCAGAGAAAAACTGGCGATCGCCAATGAACAACTGCGACAATATGCGCTACGGATTGAAGATCAAGCAACACTACAAGAACGTAACCGAATTGCGCGTGATATCCATGACTCGCTAGGACATTCTTTAACAGCTTTGAACTTGCAGCTAGAAACCGCGCTTAAATTGTGGCAATCTAACCCTGCAAAAGCACAAACTTTCTTGGCGCAAGCAAAAAATCTTGGATCGCAAGCGTTACGCGAAGTGCGACAATCTGTATCAGCGATGCGGTCTGATCCACTGCACGGTCAATCTTTGGAGGCGGCGATCGCTGCTTTGGTTACTGAATTTCATCATTCTAGGGGATTTTCCCCAACTTATCATATATCGCTGCAACATCCGATTCCGGCTGAAGTTCAAACCGCCGTGTACCGTGTTGTCCAAGAGTCACTCACGAATATTTGGAAACACGCAGCAGCAAATGAAGTCAAAATTGAGATCCAGACAACCGTAAAATCGTTACACTTGAGAATTCAAGACAATGGTAAAGGATTTACGTTAAACCAGAATACTACAGGATTTGGGCTGCAAAGTATGCGCGATCGCATCCTCGCTTTAAAAGGAGAATTTCAAATGAGTAGCACGCCTGGCGCTGGTTGTTGTATTACTGCTACAATTCCCTTGCCGAGGTTAGTTGCATGATTCGCCTGTTACTCGTTGACGATCAACATTTGATTCGTCAAGGTTTAAAAGCTTTACTAGAATTAGAGCCAGATTTACAGGTTGTGGGCGAAGCAGAAAATGGGCAAGCTGCAATGCAGTTACTGCAAACGTTGCAACCTGATGTGGTATTAATGGATGTACGAATGCCTGTTATGGATGGTGTCGCTGCAACCCGTGAAATTACACAGCATTTTCCTGAAACAAAGGTACTTGTCTTAACGACTTTTGATAATGATGAATATGTTGCCGCTGCACTTCGCAATGGTGCGATGGGCTATCTACTCAAAGATACACCTTCAGAAGAGTTAGCCGCAGCAATTCGGGCAGTTTATAAAGGTTATACTCAACTTGGACCCGGTTTAGTCGAGAAAATTATTGCAAAAGTTCCAGAACCCTCAGCAATAACGCCCGCAGGTTGGGGCGAACTCACGCCCAGAGAACGCGAGGTGTTACGGTTAATTGCAGCAGGAGAAAGCAACCGTGAAATTGCCCAGACGCTGCATATCTCGGAAGGAACCGTTAAAAACCACGTCACGAGTATTTTGAATCGATTATCTTTGCGCGATCGCACGCAAGCCGCAATTTTTGCTAATTCATTTCTACACCATCTAGATCCTAATATCAAAAGCTAGCTTTTTATAAATTAGGTCATCAGTCAAGACATCTTTCTGACAAGTAACTGGGTAAAAATTAACGTAACGACAAGGTTTGTTCTTGGTAACTGGTAATAAGTAGCGCTTAGCTATTAGCAATTAGTGATTAACTAATAGGAGAATTGCTAAATGCTAACAGAAGAAGTGCTAAATATCTCATTACCCAATCTCAACAAATGTAATATACAATGATGTCCACATACTGAGTCATGATACTACTGAAATAACTCTAAACACTCTTCTTTCAATAATCCTTTAGTCACCTTAATATCTCTAAAACTCTTAGCAATAATTTCCTCACAAGAGATATCAATTTGTGCTTGGTTTATCCTCATTAAATCTTCAATAGAGACTGCATAAACGATTTCATCTACACCAGCCCAAACACAAACTGTGGCACACATTGGACAAGGTTCCCCAGTCGTGTATATTGTGCATCCTGCTAAAGATGGATTTTTGATTTGCGATGTCAGTTTACGAATAACGTTCATTTCTGCATGGGCTGATGGATCGCGATCGCGTTTAACTGTATTATGTGCTGCCGCTACTACTTTGTTATCTTTAACTATGACTGCACCATAGGGCGCATCTCCTTGTTTTGCTTCTTCTAGGGCAATTCTCATATACTCTTCTGGAGTCATTTTAGTACTAGGTGAATTAATGAAATTACTGAAATAATATAATACAGTTGCTAGAATTTATAGTAGTATTTAATTTGCGAATATCTTGTCAAAGCTGTTAATATTTAACTGTTATTACTCCTTAACCATTGATTATTGACAATTCTGATAAAAATCTCACAACTACAATTTAAGAAACTAGCAACTTGATTATGATATTGCTAGCTAAAAAAGTTATTGGATTTTATTTAGAAGATATTGAAACTCCACTGGGGAGATTTCTTAATTTAGCAATTACAGGTTTAGTCTTACTATCTTCTGCTATTTTTGTTGTAGAAACTTACTCAATTCCTACAGAATTAAGGTTAGTATTAGACAAGTTGGACAGTGTTATTATTGGAATTTTTGCTTTAGAATATACACTACGCTTGTGGTGTGCTGAGTCTAAAACAAAATATTTTTTTAGTTTATATTCACTGATTGACCTTTTAACAATTCTACCTTTTTTCCTAGGTTTAGTAGATATTAGCTTCATTCGGATTCTTCGCTGGTTTCGGATTCTTAGGTTAGTAAGATTTCTTCAAAAAATAGTTTTATTCGAGCGGATTAGCGGCGAAGATAGCATTATTTTTGCTAGAATACTATTTACGTTATTTGCTATTATTTTTATTTATTCTGGGCTGATTTATCAAGTCGAGCATCCAGTTAATTCAGATACTTTTAACACCTTCTTAGATGCTTTTTATTTTTCTGTTGTTACGATGACAACAGTTGGCTTTGGTGATGTAACGCCAATTTCTCAACTAGGACGACTTCTAACAGTATTAATGATATTAACTGGTGTGGCGTTAATTCCTTGGCAAGTTGGCGATCTGATTAGACAATTTATCAAAACGAGTCGCCAAGTACAAACAGTTTGTCCTACTTGTCAATTATCACTGCACGATACCGATGCTCATTATTGTAAAATTTGTGGCACCAAGTTAGAAAAAAATTTGTAATAGCTTGTTCATGTAGGTTCAAAAAAGTATGGAATTTGATTATTCCTTAGATTTTAAACATATTGATTTTCGTTCTTCACCTGAATTGTATCGTGTAGGTAAGGGCGAGCAAGGAGTACTGTTGGTAGAGCCTTATAAGTCAGAGATTTTACCATACTGGCGCTTTAAAACTCCTGAAATTGCCAAAGAGTCGAGTGAAAAGATTTATGAGTTATTTCTCAACTATCTTGAACAAGATGATTTTGTTGGCGCGGATATGGCGCGTAAGTTTTTGCAGATGGGTTACACGCGATCGCGTCGTTATGCCAATCATAAAAGTGGGAGAAAATATAAAGCCAACCCGCAAAAGGCGGGTTCTGAGGAAGCCGAGAAGCAAGCGAGAAAGGAAGTTTTACCCTTAGAAGTCGATCCAGTCAAAGCTGAGTCCGCTGCAATCTTCAAAGAAAAATGGACGTTAGCAAAAACGAATGAAAAATATTTGCAGCTAATGAAAAAACATCGACAGATGTACGAACAGGCAAAGTAAAACTCTTAATTTTACAGGAATAACTTCAGGTTGTAGATTTTCTGTTATCTGTGTAACTACATCATTACTCTTTTAAGAAGCATACTCTTGTCAGAATGTCACGGAAAGAGTAAAAGTATGATGTTGTGATGGCGAGGCGATCGCCCAAAGCCCAAACTTCATAAAAGCTAGCTAATTGTAAAGATTCTGCTAAGTTGTTTGCTTAAACCTTGACAGGCTAATAGCTTTCATTAATCCAGCAAGTAATATATTATTTTTTTATGAAAACTGCTCTTTATTATCAGTTAATAAAATTTTAATTTGTGTTTATAATCTGATAAATTTTGTTTACAATTCAGCCAATGCGAATCACTCGACGTCGAGAGGTAGTAATGCAATAAAACGTAGTTTCATGTTAGTTGTGTTGCTGCAAGAACGCTGACTCTAATAGCCTCAGAAGTTGAGGACAACTAAAGAACGCGTTTAGTAGGTTTCTACCCCGATATTCTTGATTGTGTGGAAGACTTAAGTTTCAGTAAAGGTAAAGGTAGCAGAATGATGAAACACCAAGGAATGACTTTGTGGTTTACTGGGTTGAGTGGTGCAGGGAAAACGACAATTAGTAAAGCGGTAGAAGAAAAACTGCGCGAACAAGGTTACAAAGTTGAAGTTCTTGATGGTGATGTTGTTCGAGAGAACCTAACGAAAGGTTTAGGTTTTAGCAAAGCCGATCGCGATGAAAATATTCGTCGCATTGGTTTTGTGGCTCAATTGCTGACGCGCAATGGAGTGATTGTTATCGTTTCTGCTATTTCTCCTTATCGTGCAATTCGTGACGAAGTTCGCGGGAAAATTGGCAACTTTATGGAAATCTTTGTCAATGCACCGTTAGCTGTGTGCGAAGAACGTGATGTCAAGGGATTGTACAAAAAAGCACGCGCTGGAGAGATCAAGAGTTTCACAGGAATTGACGATCCTTACGAACCGCCGCTCAATCCTGAAGTAGAATGCCGTACAAATCAAGAAACGTTAGCTGAAAGCGTCGAGAAAGTGATGGCGAAGCTGAATGAATATGTTCATGTAAACAACAGTGTCTCCAAGGTTGCTTAGTTTTTAGCGGTAATCGCACACTCTTGTAGAAATTGACCACTGCTTCTAAATTGAAGGATGACTGAGTGTAAGCTTGCACTTGCTCATCCTTTTTTGTATTGGGTAAAGTTTGAATAATAACTTGCTAATGGCACTATAGCTAGTTGTACAGTCATAATAAAAACCTCTTTTATTGAAATTAACCTGTGAACCTTCCTTTAAGCTTGTCAGGACAAACACAGACGCGTAAAGCAGAACACTTACGTATTTGTCTCGATGAAGATGTACAATTTGCACAAACGACGAATGGCTTAGAACGCTATCGCTTTATACATTGCTGTTTACCTGAGATTAACCGCGATGAAATTAACTTGCGTACTCAGTTTTTAGGCAAATCGTTATCCTATCCACTATTGATTTCGTCGATGACAGGCGGTACAGAATTTGCAGGAACGATTAACCGTCGGCTTGCCGAAGTCGCGCAGCATTACAATATGGCAATGGGAGTTGGTTCGCAGCGGGTAGCGCTCGAAAAACCACAAGTTGCTGCAACTTTCGCGGTGCGATCGCATGCGCCAGATATTTTACTGTTTGCTAATCTGGGTGCGGTACAACTCAATTACAAATATGGATTAGATGAGTGTCGGCGCGTTGTTGACTTACTGCAAGCTGACGCTTTGATTTTGCATCTCAACCCTTTACAAGAATGCATTCAAGCTAGAGGTGATACAAATTTTCGCGGTTTGCTTGACAAAATAGAGAAATTATGTAGTAAAATTTCTGTGCCAGTCATTGCCAAAGAAGTCGGGAATGGCATTTCTGCGGCTATGGCGACAAGATTGATCGATGCGGGAATGAGTGCGATTGATGTTGCGGGTGCAGGCGGTACTTCTTGGGCGAAAGTGGAAAGCGAACGCGCAGAAAATAGCCTACAGCGTCGCCTAGGGATGACATTTGCCGATTGGGGTTTACCAACAGCAGAGTGTATCACAAGCATTCGAGAGGTAGCACCCGAAATTCCCTTAATTGCGTCTGGTGGTTTGCGTCATGGCTTAGATGTTGCCAAAGCGATCGCGCTAGGTGCCGATATTGCCGGTTTAGCATTACCCTTCTTACAAGCCGCTGCCGAATCAGAAGCCGCGCTTTACGAGTTAGTCGAAGTCTTGATCGCCGAAATCACGACGGTTCTGTTTTGTACTGGCACAGCAAATATAGAAGATTTCAAGCGTTCACAAGTATTGCAGCGCGTAAAATAAGGGCAAGGCAGTGTCTTGTCCACATAATGAAAAATTAGCCAAAATCTCTCTTTGCAAGCGTTATCACGACTGCAATTAACTGTGCTGGATCGATAGGTTTGGGTAGATGTGTTTGAAAACCTGCTTGTAATGCTCTCACTTGATCCTCTACGCGAGCATACGCTGTAATTGCTGCGGCGGGAATTTGTTTGCCAGATTTCGTTTTTAGGTGTTTGGTTTTTTGAATTAAAGAGTAGCCATCTTCACCTGGCATCCCAATATCACTTAATAGAATATCCGGTTGTAATTGTTCAATGATATTTAAAGCATCACTGACAGAGCCAACAGCGGTGACATTTGCGCCTGCCTGCTCTAGCATAATTTTGAGCAATTCGCGCGCATCGGCTTCATCATCAACAATGAGTATTTGTAAACCCGTAATCCCTGATTCTGTTGGAAATTCCGTATCGGGTGTTATCTTGAGTGTATCGTTTTCGCTCTCGCGGTGAAAAGGCAATCGCACAATAAAAGTTGCGCCTGTACCGATTCCTTGACTTATTGCACTAATTGTGCCGCCGTGCAGTTCTACCAAATTACGGACGATCGCTAATCCCAAGCCTAGCCCGCCTTGCTTGCGACTACTGCTACTATCCGCTTGTCGAAATTGTTCAAAGATATGCGGGAGAAAATCTGGATCGATACCTAGCCCGTTATCGCGGATACTTAGCTCAACATACGTATCTTGTTCTACTAACGATACTTCTACGCGTCCACCGTGAGGAGTAAATTTAATCGCATTTGAAAGTAAATTCCAAACGACTTGTTGCAGGCGATCGCCATCCCCAGAAATTGACCGAGTGGCTGCATATGCAGTATGAATTTGAATATCTTTTGCTGCTGCTGCAAGTCGAATTGTATCAATCGCCGCTTCAACGATATTTTTTAGATTAACAGCGCAACATTGTAAGCTAAGTTTGCCGCGCATCATACGCGAAATATCAAGAAGATCTTCGATCAGTTGCGCTTGGGCTTGGGCATTTCGCTCAATTGTCTCTAAGGCGCGTGCGGTCGTTTGTTCGTTGAGCGAACGACTCCGCAGTAACCGCGACCAACCAAGCATAGCATTGAGTGGTGTTCGTAACTCGTGCGATACAACCGCGAGAAACTCATCTTTCATCCGACTTGCTTCTTCGGTTGCGATTCGCGCTTGCTGTTCGCGTAGCAGCAGTTTGGCTAGCATGGCTTCTACTTCTTTGCGCTGGGTGATATCGCGTTGTACCGAAATCCAATGCGTGTACCATCCGGCTTCATCGGGAATAGGTACGATACTCAGTTCTACCCAAAATTCTGAGCCATCTTTGCGGTAGTTAACTAGCTCAAAAACATCTGATTGCCATTGCTGTAAGGTTGTCCGAATCCGCGTTAACGTTTCTTTATCCGTTTTTGATCCTTGGAGTAACCGTGGTGTTTTCCCTACAACTTCTTGCAGAGTATAACCCGTCATGCGCGTAAAAGCTTCGTTGACGTAAAGAATACGCGGACCTGGGGCTTGAATCGGTTCGGCTTCGGTAATAACGATCGCATCATTCGCATTCACTACCACAGATTCTAAGAGTCGTAGTCGTTCTTCGCTTTGCTTGCGTTGGGTAATATCTTTAACAAAGCAGTAGTGTCCGCTAAAACTATTTTGGCGATCGCTCGTTTTAATTAATGTGACTTGTTTATAAAAATGCGATCCATCTTGGCGAATACCGCGCGCTTCGGCTTCTGCTTTCCCTGTTGTCAACATTTGTTGATACGTAGCGGTGAGTTTGGCGATGTCTTGCGGATGAACGGTTATTTCCCACGCTTTACCAATTAAGTCTTGTGGTTTGTAGCCTAATAAGTGCGCATAGGCTTCATTCACAGTTACGTAGTGACCTTGAAAATCAATTCTAGCGATGCATTCAACCGCCGTTTCTAGCGCCTTGTTGATATCTTGTACCCCTGTTACTGTTGCCTCAGATACTTTTGCTGACGTGTGTTCTACATGATTAACAACTAAATTAACGATACTCAGCGGTAGTGCGATGACTCCAAATGACGCTAGTTGCCAAAAGTTTAGACTTGTAGCCAAAAAATAATTGAGCAGCCAAAATATTATCGCTGCGGAAGCGATCGCCACTAGCCCGATCGCGATATTGTTGTGCCAAGAATTGATTGTCAACACCGTCAAAAACAACACTAGCCCGAAATCGAGTAGAGTTGTTGGTTCTAAAGTAAGTTTGATGAGGACAACGAGTGCGATCGCAAGTAAGGATAGGTTATAGCCTAGTCTAGGATAGAAAAAATTCATTAGTATTTTATACAAGCCTGTATCCAGGTATTGGGAATTGCAATTGCATTCCTGTGATTGCGACTACGCATATAGCAGCTTTCTTTGCAGTTGATATTACCAATTTCCGTAACTGGTAATGCTATACGCTTCGAGGAGTTGCAGTCGTAATTTTTTTTACAGCATTCATCGCGATTACCCTTAATTATTAAGAAAATATAAAAAATATTAATATATGAATATCACTGTAGATCGCTGTAGGCTGCATCTGTCTTAGGGGTGAAGACGTAACTAAAAGGTTGAGCCTTGGTAAGTGGTAATTGGTCATTAAATAGCGGTTAGCGTCTGTGTAGCCAAATGTTCATTGCCAAGTGTTAAAAGCTTTTCCATTACCCGACCTTCACAAGTATGCTATTTATTCAAACAGAAAATAATAGTTAATTGTTATTAATTACCGATTAATTCCACCGCATCGCGTCCGTCAAAATCTTGTAAATACACTTTAATTTGTTCTTCTTTGGCAGTAGGTAGCTGTTTACCCGTAAAATCAGGGTGAATCGGTAACTCGCGATGACCGCGATCGACTAATACCGCTAGCCAAATCGCCGCAGGTCTACCATAATCATTAACAGCATTCAAAGCCGCGCGTACAGTGCGCCCTTTATAAATCACGTCATCGACAAGTAAAACAGTCTTACCTGTTAAGTCAAAGGGAATTTCTGTTTTGGCTGGAGTTCGTACGCCTATTTGATCCAAATCGTCGCGGTAAAATGTAATATCCAACGCCCCCACAGGAACGGTTACGCCCTCAAGCACCTCAATTTGGCGCGCCAATAGATCTGCTAAAAATGCCCCTCTAGTATAAATACCTAAAATGACGAGTTGTGACAAATCCCGCGATCTTTCGACGACTTGGGAAGCAAGACGTGTCATAGTACGGCGGATCTCTTCAGCAGAAAGAATTTCAACAACTTTAGCAGGCATATTGAAGAGAGGTAAAAAGGTTATAGGCTTAGTTTAAAACTTCGTGAATATCGTGTCATTGCAGTTAAGATTTAAACAAAAGCAAAGCTGCAACTCCTAGCCAAATTAAAAAGCAATATCGCGTCAATTGTAATGCTTGGTAAACTTTGCCTGAAGTCATCGGATGAATATTATCTCCAAGGAAGGGCTTGTGTTTTGCCACTCCTCGATAATAGTTTGTTCCTCCCACTTGTACGCCAAGTACAGCCGCATATGCGCATTCACTCCAACCCGAATTAGGGCTAGGATCTTTTACCGCATCTCGACGGCAAATTCGCCAAACAGAGCGCGGTTTACGTGATAGAATTGCCAAAGTCAGAACGGTTAGGCGACACGGCAGCCACGTTAAGGCATCTTCCAAACGCGCGCTAAACCAACCTAGGTAAGTATAAGGTGCTTCGCGATAGCCCACCATCGAATCTAAGGTACTTGCTGCTTTGTAAGCTAAAGCAACCGGAACACCTCCAATCAACGGTATAAAAGAACCAGCGATCGCATAAAATAAAGGTGCCATCACGCCATCGGTAGCATTTTCGGTTACAGTTTCTAAAACGGCGCGCAAAATTTCCGTCTCAGAAAGATTTTCTGTATCTCTACCAACATATTTACTAAGGCTAGCACGCGCTTGTTGAATTTTCCCTTTGCTAAGTGGCTGCAAAACTTCTTGTGCAGCGAGTCTTAGGCTTCTTGCAGCAAAGCAACTTGCTAAGAGTATACTTTCGACAATAATTCCTAAACTGGGATGAATGAACTTAGCCGCTTGTACGAGCAACCACCCTATTAAACCACTACTAGTCGTTAAGCCGATACCTAAAACAATACCAGCTAACCGCTGTGTGGATGAACTATCAAAGTGTTTCCAAACAATTTTATTAAACTGCGATATTACCCACCCCATCACGCGCACCGGATGCGGAAAACCCCAAGGATCGCCAATCAGGTAATCTAAAAACGCAGCAAAAACTAAAACAATCAGTGAATGAGTATGAATAGTTAAGGAAATGGATGAAAGTAATAACACAAAGGCTTTTATTCGTCAATGGTCAATGGTTAGTGGAGCGACAACTTACTATTCACAAACATAAAAAAGTGGGCGTTGCTGAACAGAAGTGTGATTTTCCCCCCCTCGTCCACGCCAGTTGTACGCCACTTGCACTCAACGAGGACACCCCCAAGGGCGCAGTGGTTCCCCAATTCTGGGGGGAACCAAATCTTTCAAAGTCCCCCAAGTTTGGGGGATTTAGGGGGCTGATACGAGTACGGTTACTTAACGATTCATACATTGATTAAGCAATGCCAAAAAGTGTAGTGCTTAACGATGCCCATCTATTTAAATCTCCTGCATGAATCGCAGATACCCTCCGATGGAAGTCGGGGCTATCCAAGCAAATTGTACCTTCGTACACTCAAGAAATACTTGTACCGGTAAGTTCACGGAGGTGAACTTTGTTTATTTAGCTAGCGAATTTATTCGCGATTCGCTTCACGCAGCAGGTCTATTACCGATGACCCATTACCAATCACTAAACAACAAAACTTGTTGCTTCGCCTTGCGCGGCTTGCCAACTGCGCGCATCATAGTAAAGGTCTGCAAGCGTGATCGTATAAAGTGCCTCTTTCAATTTCTGGTGTAACCGCTGCCACAATGTGAACGTCACCCAGTCTTCGGCTTGAGTTGGTGTGGGGTTATGATGCGGTAAAGGTTCAATTGTTTCGCCAACAGATTCTAGGATTTGCCCTAAAGATATTTGTGCAGGCGATCGCGCTAATTTGTATCCACCTTGAACGCCACGCATCGATTCGACTAATCCTGCACGACGCATTTCAATGAGCAATTTTTCCAAGTAAGGCGCTGGGATATCTTGACGTTGCGCGATCGCTTTTACTGATGCAGGTCTATTCTTTGGCTGTAAGCTCAAATCGAGCAATGCTTTTACACTGTAGTGTCCGCGAGTTGTTAGCTTCATTCTCTGCTCAAGTTAGACCTTACTTCAAAATCTTTTATTATTTTCAATGACAAAAAATATTTCTTCATTAAGAAAGACACAGGGGAGATAGCAGAAGGCTTTTATGAAAAATGGTCTTTTAGACAAACATAAGTTTTCTAGACTCCGCCAAACGGTTTTAATCACCTGAATTTATTTATGGAGACACATCGCTTTATAACTTGATTAAATCTACCAAATTCATTCGTTGAGTTGTCTAGCTGTCTTTTACCTTCTGCCTTTTACTTTTTTAAAGAATAGGTAAGAGATGCTAACAGGCAATCGCCGTATTTTCCTTTGCCTGATGACAAGCCAAGATGATTTCTTTCACCGTTTATGTGTCACCCTGTAACTTGTATGTATATCAACATCATAAAGCAGAAGATATCACCCCTAGTTCTCAAATCTTAAACCTTACGCCCAGAGCTTTAAGTTTTATTATACTGATTTTCCCCTGAATTGTTGTCTTTTTCTGACTTTTAGGAGCGCCTTGAACTCAGCTAGCGAGTAGCTAAACAAGCACCTTACGCTTATCCCTATTTGCCTGCTGTGTTCTATCTAAAGGTTGCTGCTTACTTGATCGAGATCAGATAGCTAGGTTGATTCTTTTTTAGTCAGCTTGTGGGAAGGTATTAAGTATCAACAATCGTTAGATAGTTATCATGAATACCAAGAGTGTTTACAACTGATTAAGTTCACCGTAAGGTAATTAGATAGCAGTAAATATTGATTAAAGTCAGTGTAAGATACTTTAGTTAAGCTGATATAAATCTAAGCGTTACTCCTATTAAGCGTTAGTAAGCTAAGATCAGACTCAGTTATTTACTTCATTCATTCGTTTTAGTCCTAAGTTGATGAGTAAAAAGAAAAAAATCGAGCCACTAACTGGTGAAGAACTCCTTCAAAAAGTTAAGGAGCTAGAAAACCTAAGTAAAGAAGAAAAGGCTAAAGCCTGCGGTTATTACACCGTTACAAAAAATGGCATTGAGCGCGTAAACATGATGAAATTTCTTAATGCCTTAATTGATGCAGAGGGCATTGAGTTAGATAGTACAGCAAACGCCAATGGACGTGGCGGACGTAGTGCTAGCTATCGCATTAGCGTGCAGTCAAATGGCAACTTATTAATAGGTTCTGCTTATACAAAACAAATGGGTTTGAAGCCAGGCGATGAATTTGAAATTACGTTAGGACGTAAGCATATTCGGTTGAAGCAGCTTGATGAAGACGGCGAACTAGATGAAGTCGAAGTTGCCTCGTAAGCAACAGTAGTGATGATGATTGTGCGAGGAGAATTAAGGTAATGACCATTATTCTCCTTCGATTTCAATCCCAACTAAAGATGACTGACTACTACAAACTAGTTAGCGTCAATTCATCATGTTTCGGCGATGGTAATTGTCGTAGTGCTTGACGCATCAACTCAAGATTGCAAGTTAATCCAATCTGGTCGCGTTCGAGTAAGCCGATAATCTGTTCGTGGTTGTTTCGTTCAACCACAGGTAACTGATGTAAACCACGTGCTGCCATCCGCGCTAAAGCTTCAGATAAAAGCTCATCGGGATAAGTGTAAAGTAGCTCGGTAGTGCAAATATCAATAAGTTGAGATGAAGGCAAATTATGTTTGCTTACATCTGCCTTTGAGGAATGCATTAAAGTTGAGTTACTAGCACTTATTCCGGATTGTTCCCCCAGGGAAATTGCGCGGGAAATATCGTCTAAAGTAACGATACCAACTAATTGATTAGCTTCATTGATGACTAAAGCACTCCGGCGGCGATCGCGCGTCATAGACACACCTGCCTCCCAAATCGACAGCGTAGCAGATAATATCAGTGGAGACTGATGCATCGCCTCAGCGACAGAGATTTGCTGTAAAATTTCTTGTTCGCGATCTGTCTCGACATTCAAGTTTAACTGCTGTAAATGCGTATCAGAAGCGACAGCGGGTTTCATGCTCTCAACGAGCCAGACACTTAAACCAACTGCTGCCATCAATGGCAACACAATGCGATAATCTCTTGTCAGTTCAAATAATAGTAAAATTGCGGTCAAAGGCGCGCGCGCACTTGCTGCAAGCACCGCTGCCATACCGACCATCGCATAAGCAGGAGGCGCAGCCATATAGGGACTTATGCCTGGAAAAATTGCCAGAATTTTAGCATAAGCTGCTCCTAACGAAGCACCAAGAAACATTGCTGGAGCGAAGACACCGCCAACTAAACCACTCCCCAAGCTGATTGCGGTGACGACGAGTTTGACTACCAACAACACAACAAGTAATTGCAAAGAAAACTCCACATCTTGCAACATCGCTTCGATAGTCTCATAGCCAATTCCCAAAACTTGCGGGTACTGTAGTGCGACTAAACCAACACAAGCACCGCCAATAAGCGGATGAATTGCTAAGGGAATTTTTGCTAACCAAGCGAAGCCAGGAATTTCTCCCTGAAAGCAGGCGCGTAATAGCTGTAAAGATTGCGTGTAAGTAATTGAAACCAAACTCGCACCTAAGCCCAAACCAACATAAAGCGGAAATTCGAGCGGACTGCGGACTTCATACACTGGTAAAGTAAAAGCCGGTTGCCCTCCCAAGCCAATTTGGGCAATTAACGCGGCGACGACTGCGGCGAGTAGCACTACACTCACAGCAGAAGTTGCAAACGTCGTTCCCAACACAACTTCTAGCGCAAAAAATACACCTGCGATCGGAGCATTAAACCCTGCGGCTAAACCTGCCGCTGCGCCAGCCCCTAATAACAAGCGGCGTCGTTCTTGCGACATTTGCAGCAGTTGACCCAGCCGTAAACTAAAATTAGCACCAATCTCAACGCTTGGTCCTTCTGGTCCTAAAGAAGCCCCACTTCCTAGCGATACCGCTGCCGCGAGCATCTTAATAATAGGTTGTAATTCTTGACGCGTGACGTTTTGTGTATGACTAGCTTGTGTTGCTGCAATTAAAGAAGAAAGTCCAGGACCAAAATCTTGCTGGGCACCGCGCATTAAGCCGATGACTAACCCACCTAAAAGGGGGACACACGCTAGCGTCCAAGCTCCCCACCGCGAAATTACTCCCATCAAATCTTGTAGCAAGAGATGGTGGATCTGCTCGATCAAAATATGAAAAATAACGACACCTAAACCAGTGCTACCGCCGATCAGGACAGCTAAAAGGAGCACAACGCTTTCAGGAGATAGCTGAAAACGGTTCAGCAAATGAGTTAAACCCGTAGAAGGTGTTGACAGCGCAGGTACTATCACCTTCCTTAACTCAGCAGAGGGACTTGGTGCCTCCTCTGGGGATTGGGGAGAAAGGGCAGTCATTAGATAGTGTGGGGAAATGTGATAAAAACTTTAATTTTTATTTCTTACTTTTCATTTTGATGGATCTGCTAGCCTGCCGACAAGTAGGTTGCTGCTTGAGTAGACGAGGGTTTGGTTCATAATTGTAGTTACCCAAGAAAGTTCATTTCTACCCCATTTAGCTGAGTTACACAGTTGGTGAATTCGCTAGTGTTGTGACAAGTTAGAAATATGAGAGGAGCTTCCTCGCCCACCGTAGGCAAGAAGCCCGCATTATCAGCCCTTCTTAAAGGTTCATAAATATATGTACTTTGAGTATGGCTATCTATCGCAAAAATGGGCAGACTAAGATTTGGGGCTATAGGAAATACACCTCAGAAATTTGATGGTACTCCGCTGTAGAGCGAGAAAAGAACTGGTTTGACGCGCTATGAACACTCACACCTTTGATCACCACTCTGTTACCTGTCCAATTTGCCAGCGTCCTGGTAATCTCAAGCAAATTAAAAAGTGTAATGGACTTTTTACGTGTCCGTACTGTCAAGAACGATTGGTTGTGAGTTGGAGCGGTCATTATGTACGCGATCCGCATAGCTCTAAACAAGTCGAAATGACGCACTTGCTGCGCCGTCAAAGTCGTCCTTGGGCAAGAATTCTACGTGACTTTAGCTTTATTAAAAAGACAGCAGCGATCGCCGCGATTGGTAGTGCAATTCTTTTAGGCATCAGTGTTGTTACCCTAGAAACACTCAAACCAGGACAAGAATCCCCTCAAGAGCCGTCGAAAGAAATTGTCGTTGACGATCCGCCACAGGATTCTCCGTAGGAAAGCAAGGTAGTCGGGTAGTCGAGTAGTAGAGTAGTAGAGTATTAAAGAGCAATAATCATCAAATCTCTCCCACACGCCCACTTCCCACACTTCCCACACTCCCATTCTTCGTAACTAGCGTCCAACCTTGGGTACTTCCTAAGTGCTGTGCGGATGGAAGTTGGAGAGCTTTAAGCGTTGAGGTATCTAAGAGAAAATAGGATTGAGGGTTTTGTTGCCATTGACGCTGAAGTTCGTTGGTTGCAGCAGGAATAACTTGGCGATCGCTATAAAAATTTAATGAAGGACGACCGTAAGGAAAAGATGTGTACACGATCTGTCCTGGGGGTGTAGCCTTTTGAATCATCGCCGCAACGGGTTTAACTGGGTAAGCTTCGACGAGTTCCCAAACCCAGTGGCGCGAGGTCATAAACAGTACAAGCGCGACATACATTCCCCAAATTAAAATGATTAAAAACTGGCGATCGCCGCGCCGCGCTAGAATATTTGCCAAAATCATTGTACCTGCGACTGCGGCTAAAATCATTTGGATTGCACCATCTTGTGCAGGACTCCAAGGGCTAAAGTAGAAACTTCCCAGCGTTGCGACAAGCGCGAGTATCCCCAAACAGACAATGATTGAACGCGGATAGGATGCTTTAGATAAATGCCAATAATCGGCTAACTGCGCTCCCACAGCTAAAGAAACGGCTGGATATATCGGCAAAACGTACCAAGGAAGTTTGGTTTGCATTACTGAAATTGCTAATAGATAAAAACCACTCCAAATAAGAATCAGCTTTGCCCAACTCCAGTTGCGATTTTCCCATGCTTTGCGTAAACCTTGCGGTAAAAAAATTAACCAAGGAAAGCTGTACTTTAATATTTCTAGTAAATAATACCAAGGTGGTCCCGCGTGATTTTCTACACTTGCCCAAATTCGGCTTAGCGATTGCGTCATAATGCCTGTATCGGTAAAAGTATTGCCGTACTCGAACCATTGAGCCGCATACCACCCTACGACAGGTACAGCCCCTATCAAGATACCAAGCCAAAGATAAAAGCTAGTCAGTAGTCGCGGCGTATCCCAAAACAAAAACAATAGCGCGATCGCCAGCAGTAATAATCCAATAATTCCTTTTGTGAGGCAAATTAACCCAAACCCAATTCCAATGCCCAAGCAATAGCGCAGATTGCGACGCGATCGCAATACGCACAACATCATTAACAGAAAAAAACATACCACCGCGCCATCTAACATCGCGAGTCGCCCATGACGCACCATCGGTAGCAGTGTGAGATAAACTAATGCCGAAAAAATCGCAGGCGATCGCCTGGGAAAAATTTCCCGCCCGACGCAATACAGTAGAGGTACAGAAATTGCACTCAGCATCGCCCCTGGTAAACGCGATGTCCACTCATTGACACCACCTATCGAGTACGCCCCAGCGATTAACCAATGGACTAACGGTGGCTTATTGAGATAAGGTGCGCCTCCGAGGGTAGGATGTAGCCACCGCAATGAATCTTCATCGCGCCAAATTTCACGCGCAACTTGGGCGACAGTACCTTCATCCCAATCGCGTAAAGGTAATCCTCCTAGATTAATGCTGTAAACTAGCCCAGCAGCTAACAACAACGCTAATATCCAAAACCAATCAACCTTACTATTGCGGCGGTAATCAAATTTTGAAAAATTCCAATGGAAGCGATCGCGCATATTTTAAACTAACTGATAATTCTGCTTTCAAAGCTAACGTGAACTAAACATTACTATTTATAGCAATCCTATTTGAGTTGTAAGATTTTTTTTGGAGACGTAGACGCGGAGCGGCATGCCGTAGGCTACCACTCCAGACACAGAGAACGCAGAGAAAAGAGAGAGTTTCACGAATAATTTAGAACTGCTATACTTATTTATTTCATTTTTAGCTACTTCCTCAACTCTAAAAAAAGCGGATAATATTGATATATTTTTACATTAAAACTTTGCTAATTCAATAAATATATGGCAAAAATTATGATTTTAAGAATTTTTCGTTTTATATGATTAAATTTAAAATTAATTAAAATATTTTACATTTTAAAAAAAGATGTAATTAAATTTTTAAAAAGTTGATTATTCTCTTTATTAAGAAATAGTATAAAAATGTTTTTTAAACAAGCAGAATTTGATATTCGTTGCGAGTGGAGTGAACAAGGCATAGTTAATCTTGCTCCAACAAGTGATGTATTAATTGTAGTCGATGTTCTCTCTTTCTCCACCTGTGTTGAAATTGCAAATAATAATGGTGCAATAATATTTCCCTATCAATGGAAAAACCGTTCAGCATTAGATTATGCATTAACTGTAAACGCACAACTAGCTAGTCATGAGCGGATCGCCAATGGTTACTCACTATCACCTTCTTCATTGGTGAATATTCCTGCAAATACTCGACTTGTTTTGCCCTCACCGAATGGTGCTACTCTCACTTTAGCTGTGCAACAGCAAGCACAAGTTTTAACAGGTTGTTTGAGGAACTGTGAAGCTGTAGCAAACTTCGCTCAGAAACATGGAAAGAGAATTTCTGTTATTCCCGCTGGCGAAAGATGGAATGATGGAAGTTTACGAATAGCTGTAGAAGATATGATTGGTGCTGGTGCAATTCTTAACTACCTGCAAGGAAGATTTTCAGCTGAAGCCAAAGCCGCTTTAGCAGTTTTTCAGAGTACAAAAGACGATCTAATTTCAAGTTTAGAAAGCTGTATTTCTGGTAAAGAATTAATTGCTAGAGGGTTTGCTCAAGATGTAAAGCTATCAGCTGCCTATAATGTTAGCGAATGTGTTCCTATATTTAATCAAAACGCATATACCAAAGTTACAAACTCTATTAGTTGAACATGATAGAATCTCAGCTATTTTATAGGGTAACAAATACACAACTTCTGCTTTTGCAAACTATGTCACTGTAGCTTAAACATACACAAAGAATTTTCTAGACGCAATCATCTTCATTAAAGGTAATGGTTACTCAAGATAGGACAGCAAATGCGATCGCAGGCACGTACCTTAGATAACTGCCTCATCACGCTCAACTTAAAGCCACTACTTGAATTATCTTGTAAGCAATACTACAATCTTCTTGTTAATGCAAATAGGTGTCATTTATTAGTGAATATCTTATCAGCAGAAGAATATTGGCAAGTGCGTGAAGAAAGTATTAAAACAAATGGCAAGCTGTTGTTAAATTATGATGGTTTTGATGAAATCGAGCAATGCGAAAATCAATTCTCTACAGACTTAGTTCATCGTCTTGAACTACGCCCAGGTCTAGATATGACAATAGGAAAACATATACATCATGCTGACTTAAATTATGTGAGTCCTCATGACGAGGTACCCTATCCTTTGATCTCTAAATTTCATATTTCTGGAACTTATCGAACAATCACCCCAGGAATTAAAGAAATTTCTGATGATTATATTGAGCAAATAGGAAAAAGTTACTTATTTTATTTACCAAATTTACACGAAATTCATCAAGTTTTAGCTGAAGAAGATTTACTCATCGTATCTATTTATATCGGTATTGATGTGTTCAAAACATTCAGCCAAGGTTTTGAATCTTTACCAACTCCATTACAAGCATTAATTAATAAAAAATCGCCACCCAGGTTTCATTATCCTGTAGGGGAAATCACGCCAGCGATGTTTAGGGTGTTGCAGCAAATTCTTAATCCGCCGTTTCAGGGAATGATGAAGCGGATGTATCTAGAAAGTAGAGTTTTGGAGTTGTTAGCGCTGCAATTAAATCAGTTTTTGCATCACGAACGAGCCATTAAAGCAGTTGCAAATTTAAGAGCGATAGATATTGAAAAAGCTTATCATGCCAGAGATATTTTAATTCGTCGTGCTGAAAATCCACCATCGCTTATGGAGTTAGCACAATCGGTTGGTGTGGGTGATCGCAAACTGCGTTACTGTTTTCGCGAAGTGTTTGGAACTACCGTATTTGGCTATTTACACGATTATCGCATGGAACAAGCAAAAGTGATGTTGGGTGGAACCAAGATGCAAGTTGCAGAAGTCGCGAATGCGGTTGGATATTCACACCTCGGTTATTTTGCGAAAGCTTTTAAGGCAAAATTTGGCATTTCGCCGAAAGAATTTCAATTTGGGAAAAAGCCGCTTAAGTGACAAAAAAATGCAGTTTTACAGATAGACAGTAACGAAGCAAACCTCGTAATCTAAGCCTGATGGAGCTTTTGAGAATCTTTCTCCATAGGTGTGAGTAGTATGCAAAAATTTCGAGTGGCTTTTGGGCGGTTAAATTGGCAATTATGGATTGTAGCTTTGGTGTTGATTGCACCTTCGCCAGTGCGGGCGGATACACAGATACCTCAACTAAGCGAAATCAAACTTCCCGCCAATAGCGCTCAACTACTGGTACAAACACCAACCATCTCTGCAAATGTTGTCCTGATTTCGGGAGTCCGCGCAAATCCTACTGATACTGGTGTAGAAGTTATTTTAGAGACGACTCAAGGAGAACAACTGCAAGTCATAAATCGCAGTGGTGGCAATAACTACATTGCGGATATCTCAAATGCACAACTGCGTTTACCTAATAACGATGCTTTTGCATTTCGTTCCGAAAACCCAACTGCGGGTATTACTGAAATAACAGTTACGAATCTTGATGCAAATACGGTGCGAGTCACCGTCACAGGCGAAGCAGCGTTACCGACGGTTGAGTTATTTGATAGCGATGAAGGCTTAGTTTTTGGGATTGTCACGGCTGCATCTGCTGCACAACAGCCGCAAACACCCGCTGAAGATGATGAATTAATTGAAATTTTAGTGACAGGTGAGCAAGATGGCTATCGAGTACCGAATACTGCAACCGTAACGCGAACCGATACACCTTTACGCGACATTCCGCAATCGATTCAGATTATTCCGCAAGAAGTGCTGCGCGATCAAAATGCGGATATTGTGCGTGCGCTGCTGAATGCACCTAGTGTCCGCAACTCTGCGCCAGCTAACTTTGATACATTACGAATACAAGTTCGGGGATTTTTTACCTCACCAACATTGAATGGTTTCAAAGACTCGTTATCTTCCAACGTTGGACCTGAACTGACGGGAATTGAAAGAATTGAAGTCCTCCAAGGTCCAAACGCTATTTTATTTGGTTCATCATCTCCAGGCGGGACGGTTAATTTTGCCACAAAGCAGCCGCTGCGCGATCCTTTTTACTTCGTTGAAGCAACTGCGGGTAGTTTTAACTTTTACCGTGGTGAAGTGGATCTATCTGGACCATTAGACGATGCTGGGAGAGTGTTGTATCGACTCAATGCATCTTACCGCGACCAAGAGTTTTTTCTTGACCTGAGTAGAACTCAAAACTTTGTCATTGCTCCATCTGTGAGTATCGCACTAGGTGAAAATACAAATTTAACGATTGAAGGCATTTACAAAGACCTAGACTTAGAAAGAACGACTTTTGGCTTACCAGCAGTTGGAACTGTACTTCCTAACCCGAATGGCAGAATCCCCAATAATCGGAACGTGAATGAAGGTATCCTCTACGCTGAGGGTTCTAGAGTTGGGTATACATTAGAGCATAATTTCAGTGAAGATTGGTCATTAAGGAATGCTTTTCAATACAGTAGGTATTATTCTACTTATACCGATCCGAATGGCGGTACTTTTCCTATTGGGCTTTTACCTGATAATCGTACTCTAGAGAGAGTATATCTTAATGAAGCCTACGACCAGCGCGACTATCGGCTTTCAACTAATGTTATTGGTAGGTTTGCAACTGGAGCAATTCAACATCAGTTATTATTCGGGATTGATTTAGGTAGACAAACGGGAGATTCTAGCGGTCTAGAAAGAGAAATTGCGCCCCTTGACTTGTTCAATCCCATCTACGGTCAGCTGCCAGGAGCGATTATACCAGGGTCTGAATATGATACCTATTCCACAACAGATGAGCTTGGCATCTTGTTGCAAGATCAGGTGGCGATCGCAGATAACTTGAAATTGCTCGTCAGCGGTCGATTTGATCTCTTCAGCCAAACCAACGAAAATATCATCGCTAACACAGAAACAAGTCAATCGGGAAGCGCCTTTAGTCCGCGTGTGGGAATCGTCTATCAGCCCACTCTACCGATTTCACTTTATGCCAACTACAGCCGCTCATTTCAGCCTGCAATTGGTAGGGCTTTTGACAATAGCACCTTTGAACCAACACGGGGTACGCAGTTTGAAGTCGGAGTCAAAGCCGATTTGAATGACAGACTTTCGACGACACTTGCTTTGTATGACATCACCCAATCAAATGTATTAACTGAAGATCCCGATAATTTAGGTTTCTCAGTACAAACAGGAGAACAGCGCAGCCAAGGAATCGAGCTTAGCCTTGCTGGTGAAATACTGCCAGGATGGAATGTGTTTGCGAGTTATGCTTATAACGATGCCCGCGTTACGGAAGATAATGTAATTCCCGTCGGTAATCGCATACAACGGACAACTCCTCATGCAGCGAGCTTATGGACAACTTATGAAATTCAACAAGGCGAGTTGCAAGGTTTAGGATTTGGTTTGGGGCTGTTTTTTGTAGGCGATCGCGCTGGAGATGCGGCGAATACATTTGAGCTTCCCAGCTACTTAACAACTGATGCGGCTATTTTTTATGAAAGAAACGGTTTGCGTGCGGCGCTGAATTTCAAAAACCTCTTTAATGTGGACTATTTTGAGGGTGCTTTTAATCGAAATCGGGTTTTTCCTGGCACGCCATTTACTGTTGAGGGAACTGTTTCCTGGACATTTTGAAATGTTAGGTTTCATCATGAAGTTTCTACGCCGCTTTACCTATTGGATATGTCTAGGAATTGTGGCATTTGCACTTGTTACTAGCTGCCATACCAGCAATCGAACCGCCACTCCAGCATCTTCAGCAGAAAATTGCCGAGTTGTACAGCATACTGCGGGCGAAACCTGCGTTCCACTCAATCCGCAACGAATTGTCGCTTTAGATATTCTGAGTTTAAGTAACATTGTTGCTTTGGGAATCAAACCAATTGCAGCAGAAATCTGGTCGCCTGTGGAAGGCAAAGTAGGTTTTCCTGCACACTTGGCAAATAAACTCAAAGGAATTTCTTTATACAGCTATTCTGCTAACCAGCCTAATTTAGAGAAAGTTTTGCAACTTAAGCCTGATTTCATCATTCTGCCTTCAGACCCGTCATTTCAAGCCGTGTATCAGCAATTGTCGCAGATTGCTCCTACTGTGATAGTTCCCTGGGCAGAAATTTCACGCGATTGGAAACAACACTTGATAGAAACCGCGAAGGTTTTTGATAAGACAGAGGTCGCTACTCAACTTTTAGATGGCTATTACCAAAGAGTAGAAGAAATCAAGCAAAGCTTAAGAGTTTTACAGAAAAGTTCGCAGCAACAACCGTTTTATGTATCGTTCGCCTATGTTAGCAATGGATTAACTCTTGCTGCTAAAAACTCCTTTTCTGGCATAATCTTGAATGATCTTGGTTTACTATCTCCTAAATCATCTGAGGGTTTAGCCTTACCAGTTTCTGAAGAAAGTTTACCCGAAATCGATAGCGATGTCCTTTTTATTGGAGCTTATCAACAAAGCGATCGCTCGACTCTAGATCGCCTTCAGCGCAAGCCCTTATGGTCTAAAATCAAGGCTGTTCAGCAAAACCAAGTTTATACTGTCGATTTCCAAACTTGGTATGGCTTCGATTTTCTTTCGGCTCATGCGGTATTAGATGACATTGAGAAGTATCTAGTCAATGCACCTCAAAATCGCATTCAGTAGCGTTACAAAGATTTTAACAGTGAAGTGAGCGCGTTATATGAAAATACCTTTACGTCGCCTTACTGCTTTATTTCTCTTAGGAATTTTGATGTTTACACTTATTTCAGCTTGTAGTAACAGTATTTCTCACAACATTACCAACCCCAGACTGCTAAATACAGAATGTCGCGTAGTGCAACACACCAAAGGAGAAACTTGTATTCCCCTCAATCCAAAACGACTTGTCACTTAAGACACCTACGAATTGCCTAAACTACAGAAGCGATCGCAATTCCTCAACAGTATTAACTGTGATAATATTTCGTAAAATCAACTTTAAGCTTTCTAAATCAGAAATTTGAGTAATTTGTGGCATCAACTCTAATCCATTACTGCCAAATTTTGCTTCCAAGCTAGTTTCGATACTAGTAATTATGCCTTGTCGTTGTCCGCGTGCTTCGCCACGTGCTTCGCCACGTGCTTCGCCACGTGCTTCACCGCGTGCTTCGCCCTCACGTAATATTTCTTGATACCAAGGTGACTCGCGCAACACAGCCATATCCCACCTCATGATTTCTTGAACTAATGTACTCTCTAGCACAAACGTAGCAAAAAATGCTAAAACCGTCTCAAGTTGGTTTAACTGTTCGTTACTACGTAAAATTTGCAAGGCTGTGCGAATTGTAGCTTCATCCTCTCCACCTTTGAGAATAGGTACAAAAGGCAGCAGTGCAGGTAATGATTGCTGGAAAGCTATGTTGACATCGACTTCCCATAAGTTAATTACTCGGTAATCTTGACGCACTTGTAAACCCGCAACGTTCGCAGTATATGTTGCAGGAATGGCTGTGTCCGTTGACTTGAGAATATTGATTAGAACTGGATAAGTTGGTAGATTGTACTTTTCTTCTGCAAGTCCTGCATAGGCACGCATCCGACGCGGCATTTTGGGACTGTAACGCAATTGTAACTCGTTGAGAACGAGAAATTCTTCCTGCGTTTGAGGATGCTGAACGCGGATGAGAACATCGCTTTCTCTGGATATCCATTGAAACTCAGAATTCAGAATTTCTTTTGCTATTATATCGGGCATTTTTGTTACCCATCTTACCCAGTTGTCAGGTGCGAGACTAATTAACTTTTTAGTGCTGACATCGGCGCGTTTTGTCATTAACGGTGCAGATATATGTTTATAGGTGGTGAAGACAAGTGTTACTTAAGGGTTGCTAATGGGTAATAGATAATTGATGAAATTATTTATACCGTGACGAGAATGTGTGATAGGTATTTTAATATTCTCTAGGGGTATTAAGGAAATAATCAGAGAATAATTTCGTAACTAGACAAGAAAATTATTAATTAGATTTTTGGCAGTAAGCTACCTTTTTAGGATAGAAATTTGCCGTTTTTGGATAGACTCAACGTCTCAAAAACTATTAAGATGATTCAGCGTGCTTACGATAAAGGATTTTATGACACGCATTCAGCGTTTAAATATCAGTATTTAAGTGTAAAAAATAATAGCATATGCGTTCTTCCTCGGTTAGTAAAAAGTATCCACTTCTAAGATTAATACGCTACGCCAAAGGTTATAGAACTCAAGTATGGAGTGCGATCGCCTGTACAATCCTCAATAGGCTCTGTGACCTAGCACCATCGTACTTAATTGGGGTAGCAGTTGATGTCGTGGTAGAACGAGAAAACTCGCTGATTTCTCGCTTGGGTGTCGCTACCATTGTGGGACAACTGGGGGTGCTATCACTCTTAACGCTGTTAATTTGGAGCTTAGAATCACTCTTTGAATTTTTATACGATCGCCAATGGCGCACCTTAGCCCAAACGATCCAGCATGAATTACGCCTTGATGCTTATACGCATTTGCAAGAACTCGAACTGAATTTCTTTGAGGAACGCTCTACCGGAACACTTTTATCAATTTTGAACGATGATATCAATCAATTAGAACAGTTTCTCAATTCGGGAGCAGCAGAAGTCATCCATTTTATTACGACAGTTCTCGCTGTTGGCGGCTCGTTTGCTATTATCGCTCCAAGTGTTGCGCCGTTTGCGATTGTACCGATTCCTTTTATATTCTGGGGTTCATTAGCATTTCAAAATCGACTTGCGCCGCGCTATGCTGATGTCCGCGAAAAAGCAGGTTTGATCAGTAGCCGTTTAACGAATAACCTCTCAGGAATTGCAACGATTAAAAGTTTTACCGCTGAACCATATGAGCGATCGCGTGTTATGGATGAAAGTGAAGCTTATCGTCGCAGTAACCAAAAAGCGATCGCGCTGAGTGCTGCGTTTTTCCCCTTGATTCGCTTGATCGTTGTCTTAGGTTTCATTGCCACGCTGTTTTTTGGTGGTGTTGCCGTGGTGAATGGTAATTTAACCGTAGGAACTTACGGCTTTTTGGTGTTTATTGTTCAACTACTGCTATGGCCCTTTGCGTCTTTAAGCCAATTGATGGACGAGTATCAACGCGCGATAGCTTCGATCCGACGCGTGATGCGACTGTTGGATACTCCGATCGCAATTCCTACAGGTAGTTATCCGTTACCTTTAAAAGCAGTACGCGGCGAAGTGCGGCTTGATGATATCACGTTTGCCTACAAAGATCGCACTCACGTTCTCAAAAACCTATCATTGCATATTCCGGCTGGAGCGAATATTGGCATCGTTGGTGCCACAGGTTCGGGTAAAAGTACGCTGGTAAAACTGCTACTGCGTTTTTATGAAATTCAAGCTGGACAAATTTTGATTGATGGTATCGATATTCGGGAGTTGCGACTGAGGGATTTGCGGCGCTGTATTGGTTGGGTAAGTCAGGATGTATTTCTATTTCACGGTAGCGTTGCTGAAAATATTGCCTACGGTAACTTTGATGCCCATCATGAGGATATTATTCACGCTGCAAAATTAGCAGAGGCGCATGAATTTATTGTGCAACTACCGCAAGGATACGATACCATCGTTGGCGAACGCGGTCAAAAACTTTCGGGTGGACAACGACAGCGATTAGCAATTGCACGGGCAATTCTCAAAGATCCACCAATTCTAGTTTTGGATGAAGCGACATCGGCGGTGGATAATGAAACCGAAGCTGCAATTCAAAAATCGCTATTCGTGATTACGCAAAATCGAACAACAATTGCGATCGCGCATCGTCTATCGACAATTCGTCACAGCGATTGTATTTACGTTATGGATAAAGGTGAAGTTGTCGAACAAGGTACACATGAGGAACTATTAGCACTCAATGGTATCTATGCTAATTTGTGGCGCGTACAGTCTGGAGTTTAGTCAATAGTTCAAAGTAGATTAGAAGATTGTTGCAATAGATTTCAAACTATTAAGCTGCACTACATAGCACGTTTGTCAGATTAAAAAACAAAAATCACTTGTAGATGCCATTTCTCATCTTCACGGATTAACTGAATTTGTTGAATAAATTCGCGAAAATAAAAGCGGCGTTCAGCTTCGGATAAATCTAACCAAAATTGCGCAATGGAAACAGCTTGCGCAACCGAACGTAAATTGACTGGTGGTAAAGTGGCGAGTTGCGCTTGTAATTCGGATATTTCAGTGCGGAGTTTGTAATTTCTAATTTGTGCGGTTTCAGGATCTAAAATGCCTGTGGTGATTAAATTAGGTAACTGAGCAAGGATTTCTTGTTTGGATGCGATCGCACTATTAAGATCTTCTTTGACTGCATCCAACTGCGGAAAATTCATTCCAGCTACTGCACGCGGTAAATCTTGACAAATCGAGTTAATTGTGCATTCTAAAACCTGAGCATACGCGATCGCGCGACATTTTGGACGTTTTGGGCAAAGTGTAGGACGCAAGTAAAGATATTCACTCTTTTTTTGGTGCGTCGTGACGCGCACAACTGTCATTGGTGATTGACATTCTTGACAGACAACTAAACCCGCAAGACTTCGCGGCGCACTCGCGGTACGTGGTGGTAAACGTCGATTGCGACGTAATAATCGATCTACCTGCGCAGCTTCTTCTCTAGAAATAATTGGTACGTGCGTATTGGCAACAACATCACCGTTTTGATACGCGGTATCGCCGCGATAGACAGGGTTTGTTAACCAACGTCGCCCAGTAGTCACAGAAATTTTTTTGTTGTATTTTTGTGCTAAATGGCGTACTGCACCGCGTAAGGAACCGTAGAGCAGAAAGTGTTCAAAAAAATCCTTAACGATGGGGGAAGCACTGCGATCTAAGGCATATTTATCTTTACCGCGACGATATCCATAGGGGGCTTTTCCTGGTGGAGGTTGGGCGCTGATGCGATTGCGGGCGTGTCCCTGGCGAATGCGGCGACTGCGTTGTTCGCGTTGCATTGCTTGCAGCAGTTTGATGAAGTCGGTTTGGAGATTAGCAGGGTTAGTTTGTTCGGTGGTGATAATTTTGATATTGAGTGCTTGGAGTTGCGTGATGCGATCGCTGACTTCTTGTACTGATTCGCCAAGTTCCTCTATTCTACGGATAAGAAGATATGCGTCTTCGGTTTGGCAGTCTTTGATTAGTTGTTGCAGTTGCGTGCGTTTGCCAAAATCTTGATAGATAGAGTCTATTTCCCAACCCCAAATGGTGGGATCGGGTGGGGATTCGAGGAGAGGATCGCTGTAAGTGTAGGCGATGATTTTCATTGAAACGAACCACAGAGACGCAGAGGGCGCAGAGGTTTAGATTTGGGAGAGTTCGATGATGTTGTTGTCGGGATCTTTGGTGAAAAGTGCTGATCTACCAGAGGCGCTACTTTGAATGGGGTAGTTGTGGGTGATGAGGTGTTGTTTGATGGCGTTTAAGTCGGTGACGGCGAAGGAAATGTGGGGGTTGCGTCCCCATTTTTCGGGGTTTTGAATTTGTGGAGGAACTGTTGGGGCGACGATGAGGTGGAGTTGAAAGTCGCCGATTTGATACCATGTTCCTGGAAAATTGAGGTTTCGCGCAGTTGATTTAGATAAGCCCAAGATGTTGCTATAAAAATCTTCGGCGCGTTGCAAGTCGGTGACTAGAAGTGCTGCGTGGAGACATTGAGTAATTTGCATAGTGGCTAGTGTTTAGTGGAACAGGCAAAATCTCTATAAGCATAAAAAGAGAGCAATATTTAGATTTTGAATCACTTGTACTCTTTTTTACTTCTTGCATTTTTTATTTGTTGCAAACTAATACAAGCAATTGCGCAAAGCGCAGCGCTAAAAGCGATCGCAGTCAAGAGGGTACTATGGATGCTTCTGAGTTAATCGCAAAGTACATCGCTGGAGAACGAGATTTTAAAGCTATTAATTTGATTGGTGCTAGCTTAGCGAAAATTAACCTCAGTGGTGCTTCGTTGCGTGAAGCGTCGCTGAGTGAGGCTGATCTCAGTCAAGCCGACTTAGTAGGTACTAATTTTAGAGAAGCTTCTTTAAGTAAGGCAAACTTAAGCGCAGCAAACTTGAGTGGTGCTATCTTGAATGGAGCAAATTTATTTGCGGCAAACCTTAAAGGTGCTAACCTCAGTGGTGCAGAATTAAAAATGACAGACCTAAAAATGGCAGACTTAAGTGGCGCAGACTTGAGTGGTGCAAGCATTTGGGGTGCATCGCTCACTGGCGCAAAATTACAAGGGACGATCATGCCAGATGGTACAGTTCATGAGTGATTAGTGGCGCTTTGGTTAGTGATGAGAATATCAGCTTAGTACTAATCAATTACCCATTACCAAGCGTTACGAAATTTGAGACAATCAAGAAACAGTAGCTAGCACACGTTAATACGATAAAGTAGTGTAATTCGCCCTTGCTGGTAGCTACAATTTTCATTGCGTCTCATCAGGAATCAGAAGATGCCGGACAATTTTAAAAGCCACGTTGTTACCCAAGGCGTACAGCGATCGCCTAATCGTGCAATGCTGCGCGCGGTGGGGTTTCAAGATAACGATTTTCTTAAAGCAATCGTCGGAATTGCAAATAGTTATAGCACGATCACTCCCTGCAATATGGGAATTAATCAACTCGCGCAACGTGCTGAAGCTGGAATCCGTGCCGCAGGAGCGATGCCGCAAATGTTTGGTACAATCACAATCAGCGATGGTATCTCGATGGGAACCGAGGGAATGAAATATTCCTTGGTGTCGCGCGAAGTCATTGCAGATTCGATTGAAACCGCGTGTACCGGACAAAGTATGGATGGGGTACTCGCGATCGGCGGTTGCGATAAAAATATGCCAGGGGCAATGATTGCGATCGCCCGCATGAATATTCCCGCAATTTTTGTCTATGGTGGTACCATTAAGCCTGGTCATCACAACGGACGCGATTTAACGGTTGTCAGCGCGTTTGAAGCTGTCGGAGAATACAGCGCAGGTAAAATTCCTTACGAAGAACTGTTAGAAGTCGAACGCAAAGCGTGTCCTGGTGCGGGTTCTTGCGGGGGAATGTATACGGCTAACACAATGTCTTCTGCGTTTGAAGCAATGGGAATGAGTTTACCGTATTCTTCGACAATGGCAGCCGAAGATGCAGAAAAAGCCGACAGTACCGAAAAATCCGCATTTGTCTTAGTAGAAGCCATCCGTAACCAGCTATTACCTCGACAAATTCTCACGCGCAAAGCGTTTGAAAACGCGATTTCGGTCATTATGGCGGTGGGTGGTTCGACGAATGCTGTGTTGCATTTACTCGCGATCGCGCATACGGCTGGAGTCAAGTTAACATTAGATGACTTTGAAACAATTCGCGCCCGCGTTCCGGTACTTTGTGACTTAAAACCCAGCGGTCAATTTGTGGCGACAGATTTGCATCGCGCGGGTGGAATTCCCCAAGTGATGAAAATGCTACTCGTCCACGATTTACTGCATGGCGACGCACTCACAATTACAGGAAAAACCGTTGCGGAAGTTTTAGTCGATGTTCCCGCTGAACCACGTCCCGATCAATTTGTGATTCACCCCTGGGATAAACCAATATATCAGCAAGGACACTTGGCAGTTTTACGCGGCAATTTAGCTCAAGAAGGCGCAGTTGCGAAAATTACAGGTGTGAAAAAGCCCGTAATTACAGGTCCGGCGCGTGTCTTTGAATCAGAAGAAGCGTGTTTAGATGCCATTTTAGCCGGCAAAATCGTTGCTGGCGATGTGATCGTCATTCGCTACGAAGGTCCTAAAGGTGGTCCTGGAATGCGCGAAATGCTAGCGCCCACAAGTGCCATTATCGGTGCAGGTTTGGGTGACTCGGTAGGATTAATCACCGATGGACGATTTTCGGGCGGTACTTATGGTATGGTCGTCGGTCACGTTGCCCCAGAAGCAGCAGTAGGAGGTGCGATCGCACTTGTCCAAGAAGGTGACACAATTACAATTGATGCTCCAAATCGTTCGCTACAATTGCACGTATCCGATGAAGAGTTAGCCTTACGTCGGCAAAATTGGCAACCGCGTCCACCGCGTTACACCAAAGGCGTTTTAGCAAAATATGCCAAATTAGTTTCTTCTAGCAGTGTGGGTGCTGTCACCGATTTGGAATTATAACTTAGTAGGTGGGCACAATTAAATACCACAATTGTGGAGGTCGGATAATGGGTAATAGGTAAAGGGTAATTCTTGATAAGTCTTCTTGCCAATGACCAATTACCAGTTACCAATGACCAACCTTCAAATGACGTTTATTTTCACCCACTCACTTACCAATGAGTCATTATCGCCTTCCTCCTGGTCAAACGGGTTTACCTGTAATTGGAGAATCGCTGTCATTTCGCTTCGATCCGCACTTTATCGAGAAGCGCTATCAACAGTATGGTCCTATTTTTCGGACGCAGATTATCGGTAGACCCGCTGTATTTATGATTGGTCCAGAGGCTGTAGAATTTGTTCTTTCTAGCCATATGGATCATTTCTCTTGGCGGGAGGGATGGCCCGATAATTTTAAACTTTTACTCGGAGAATCACTGTTTGTCCAAGACGGTGAGGAACATCGCAAAAATCGCCGTCTCATTATGCCTGCAATGCATGGTGCTGCACTCGAAAGTTATTTTGGTGCAATGGAGACACTGACGCAACAATATCTCCAAAAATGGCAACAAAAAGGCGAATTTGTTTGGTATGAAGAGTTTAAACAACTCACTTTTGATATAGCTAGTCAACTGTTATTAGGAACAAATACAGGATTAGAAGCCGCGCGGTTGAGTCAGCTATTTACCGCACTCACAAATGGCTTATTTACGATCAATCCGCTACCTTTACCTGGAACAAAATTAGGCAAAGCGATCGCCGCGCGTAACCAAATTTTGCAGCACCTCGCTCAAGTTGTCAAAGAACGCCAGCAAAACCCGACGAAAGATGCGCTGAGTTTACTGGTACAAGCGCGTGATGAAGATGGTAACAAAATGAGCGATCGCGAACTGGTTGCGCAAGCTATGCTACTGCTTTTTGCTGGTCATGAAACAACTACCGCAATGCTAACGTGGTTATGTTTGGAACTAGCGCTTCATCCAGAAGTTTTGCAACGTGCGAGAAATGAGCAATTTGAGTTAGCCCAACAGAGATTTTCAATAGAACAATTAGGCAAAATGCCGTATCTTGACCAAGTTTTAGCTGAAGTTGAAAGGTTGCATCCTCCCGTTGCGGGTGGTTTTCGCGGTGTCATCAAGCCGTTTGAATTTCATGGCTATTATGTACCCGCAGGATGGTTAGTGTCGTATTCAATTAAACTTACCCACCAACTACCAGAAATTTACCTCGAACCGCAGCATTTTGATCCTGACCGTTTTAGTCCGCAACGCCAAGAACATAAACAGCGTTCCTACAGTTTAATTGGCTTTGGTGGTGGATCGCGAATTTGTGTCGGAATCGCGTTTGCCAAAATGGAAATGAAAGTTATTGCAGCACATCTACTGCGTAACTATCAATGGAAACTGTTACCCCATCAAAATTTAGAAGACACCAGATTCCCGACTAGCCGCCCTAAAGATGGATTGCGTATTCAGTTCCAATGCATCAGATGAATAGGTAAAAATCTAAATTAGAGATTGGTAATTGTTTTATTTACGTATCACCGATTACCGATTCTTAAAATCTACTATTCTATTTCTGAGGTGCTTTTACTATGACAATACAAATAGACAATGAATTACAAGGAAAATTATATCATAGTATTGACCAAGTAAAAGATGTTTTATCCAAAGCAACTGATCGTTTTCAAACAACTACGCAGCAAGCAAAAGATACATTAACCGAAACTACAGGAAAAGCGATTAAAGCAGTTGACATTCAAAGTGCGATCGCATCTTCTACAAGCAATTGGTTACAAGATCATCCAGCAATTTTACACTTAGTACAAATTCTGATCTGGGCAACCGAACATCCAATTATTAGCTTAAGCCTTAGCTTATTTGGTATTGCGATCGCTTGGAGTTTAATTAAAGCAATCGGTCGTCTTATTGATAAAATCGCAACATCATTATTACAAGCTCCTTTAAAGCTAATCCAAGTGGTGTTCATCTCCATGATTAGCACGTTACATAATTTAGGAAGAGTGTTACTTAAACAACCATCTAAACCTTTATCTTTGCAGCAGGAAGCGAATACAGGTATTAAAGATAAACATCAACAGCTTGCAGAAATTTTTACTAGACTAGAAGCCATTCAACAAGAACAAAATGAGCTTCTAAAAATACTAAAGGAGATAATAGAAACTGACCAAAAATCACTCTACAATAAATATATAGCGAGTTAAAATAAAAATTGCGTATTAATTTTGTCAACTCAGAATACTAAGTTAGTGTGCTTTAGGTTCTGCTAGATATACACTAGTACAATAACTTAGAGAAACTATTCCTTGTTGATTGCAATTATGATAATATAATTGTTCTAAATCCTCAATAAGTTGCTGTTTTACAAACTCTTCATTAGGTAGATAAGAAGTACTGAAAGCCCGACCAATCAACCCAGACAAATCTAATTCTTGCTTGTAGGCAAATTCGTACTCTTGAATATTAATAAAATACGGATTTTTAAACATAGGTTCTACCGATTTAAGACGTTTCTCTGCTGGGTGATTGTTAGAAGCTTCGTGTATCAAACGGCTATATTCTGATGTAAATGCGTCTTGGCATTGATAACTATTCCATGCAAGCGCTAATCGTCCTGATGGTTTTAAAATGCGGTGAAATTCTTGCAAACTAGGCTCAGGATTGAACCAATGAAACGCTTGAAAGCAAGTAACTAAATCAACTGAATGATTTAGTAAATTAGTATTCTCAGCAGTTCCTTCACGAAATTCTACTAGCCGGTGAGACTCTGCCATTTGTCGCATTGCAGCATTTGGTTCAATTGCAATTACTTGCACTTCCCGTTGGGCTAATAACCGTGAGGAAATACCCGTTCCCGCACCGATATCTGCTACTAGCACTTGTGATGGATCTAATTCTTCTAGAATAGTGTCGATAGCTTCAGATGGGTAACTGGGGCGATATTTTGCATAATCTACGGCTTTATCCGAAAAGCGTATTAGCGGATTTAAAGTATATAGCTGTGTGGTATCAGAATTAGATTCGCTCATGGCTGATTGTAGGGAAGCGCAGCATATTCTTTTTTGGATTTTATCGCACTTTTCAAAATATAAACGCTTCTTCGGCTTGCGTAGGGCTAGGTTAGGAAACGCAGGAAAGAGATAGTGAGAAACTTGTATAAATAATTTAGGATTTAATCGTGCTGGTTCCAATTAACAACTACCTATGAGCCATTATCAATATTATTAAACCACCGTGTCATGATTTGGCAAAATATCTTCTATATTCCTCAATACTGAAACTGCATAACTAGCTATGCAGATTAGCACCACAACGAACGAGAAAAGCGCGAATTGTAGCGCCATACCACTACCTTGTTTAGTACCAAATATGTTCCCTAAAAACGGTGCGAGTGTTCCTCCAGTAAGCATTGCAGGTTCAAATAAATAATCTGCAAGTGAACCTGAAATTAATAGCCCAAGTGGTGATACAATTCATAGTAAAAATGAACTTGCAGCAAACACTCGTCCTTGTATTTTTTGTGGGACTTTTGAAAGCCAAATTGCATCTTCACAACTATTAGCTGTAGGTTTAAGTAGTCCAGTACAGAAAAATGCCGTTATCCAAATTGTCGTGCAGCAGCTAAACCTAACAACATTTCAAAACTAAAAATAATTCCTCTACCCCACAATACACCGCGAATTCGCCGCAGGGGTCCTCCCCAAATCCCTAATGCAATCGCACCCACAAGCCCGCCTAACCCTAATGCGGAAGAAACACTACCCAAAATCGCGGTGTTATTATTAGTACGCGCCAAAACAACAGGCTCAAGTAGTGTCGCGTTATCAAAAAAGATAAAACTTAGTGTGAATAATTGTAGAACAGCTAGGCTAGGGTGTTGTAAGAGATATCGAAACCCAAACGTTAATTGTTGCCACGATCGCACTTGTGTCGCTTGTTGCATCTCATCTTGATACGCAGGTTGAGGAATATGCACAACCATGAGTGTAGCAACGGCAATGATGAATGTTATGACATCCAGAATTAAAATCCCAGCAAGCCCGACAAACGGATACAGGAAACCTGCCAAAGCAGGTGCAAACACACCCGAACCAAAGCCTTGAATTGAACCCAGCGCCCTAATTCGTACATAATATTGCTGAGGAACGATCAATGCTTGTGAGGTAGAAAGAGCAAGCCTCTGAATGTAGCCAAAGAGTCCGGCAATAGCACTGATGAGATAAAGATGCCAAATTGCGAGATTATTGCTTAATAATAAAATCAAAATTGCAATTGATGAAAGTCCTGCGATCGCATCTCCTAAAATCATTAACCATTGGCGATTGAAGCGGTCAACTAAGATACCTGCAAAGATTGAAACTACTAAAATTGGAACTTCGGTGAAAAAAGCAAGTAAAGAAATGGGGGTTGCTTCATTTGTCAGTTGCCAAATCCAATACCCGCTAAAGTCATCAAAGCTAAGACTCCAGGTAAAATAACCCAGTGATAGATTTTGTTTGAAACAGCGGCGGCTACACGCAAATCGTCTACTTGATATTCACTAGCAGCGGTTTCAATTATTGCCATTAAGCGATCGCTTTGCAGATACTCCGCAGCAAGAATGACCTTGATGCGATTGTCCGGTGGCGTAAAGCGCAAAGTTTGGGCTGTGTAAGGATCGAGGTTAAAAGATGCAAATAACTGTTCCAAAAACTCAGGTTCTAACATAGTTTGCCTCGCAATGTTGTGTTTC
Organism: Gloeocapsa sp. PCC 7428; assembly: GCF_000317555.1. GTDB lineage: Bacteria > Cyanobacteriota > Cyanobacteriia > Cyanobacteriales > Chroococcidiopsidaceae > Chroogloeocystis. The sequence goes on along the minus strand of NC_019745.1, from coordinate 201,758 downwards.
CTCTTTTAAGATCAAATTAGGATGACTAGATAAGAGTGGTTATATTTATTGCAGTAAGTTAGAGAAAAAGGCTAAAGAAGTAGATATGGTAGAAGCTTCCAGGTTCAAGCAGGTTTTAGAGAGTGTTGAATTACTATCAATGGATGAGCAAGAGGTACTCGTTGAAATAATTCGTCATCGGCTGGTAGAGCGACGGCGAGATGAAATTGCTGCTAACATTGCTCAAGCTCAAGAAGAATATCGAACAGGCAATGTGTTTCGTAGAACTGTAGATCAGATTTTGGATGAGTTGCGCCAATGAAAACGCTGGTTTTATCGTCGTCATTTAGGCGGGCATTCAAGCGATTGATACGACGACAACCAGAATTATAAGCGCGAATCGAAGAGCGTCTACTGCTTTTGGCATCTGATCCATTTGACCCATTGTTGCAGACTCATAAGCTCAAAGGCAAATTGTCTGGAGCTTGGGCTTGTTCAGTAGAGTACGATTGTCGCATTGTGTTTAATTTTGTTGAGAATTCAGAATCAGGGGAAGAAGAAATTCTGTTGATTGACGTAGGGAGTCATGATGAGGTGTATTAGCTGTCAACTACAATCGCTACCAACTCTATCTAATACATACTGAGCATAGGCTATCGTTTTTCTAGTAAGCTAAATTGCAATGTCTGTGTCATTGAATGTTTTCCTTAACTAAATACTTAAAAAGATCGTCCAAAATTCGATTCGCACCTCCAATGTTGCGCTGAGCAACCCAAATGTCATAACTTACTATGTAGACTTCGCCGCGTTGGACAACATCTAGCTTCGACCACAACGGATGCTGTTGTAACTGTGACAAAGTTGATGATTCAGGATCAGGGTTAACTACAAACATCACATCAGCATCAAGTAAGTTGAGCATTTCCAGCGAAATCATCTGTGAAAAACCATTGTGGCGTTGTGCAGCCGGTCGTTGTAAGCCTGTTTCGGCAATCACTGCACCCATAAAAGAATTTTTGAGATAGATAGCTGCTGGCTGACCTGCGTTGTAGTTATAAGATGTGGTAATTGATACTTCAGTTTGTGTGAGGCGATTTCCCATACGACGTTGAAACTCTTGTACGCGCTGTTGATAAGCTTTGATAAGTTGCTCAGCTTGTTGAGTTTTATTCAAAGCTTGAGCATAGAGTCTCAAATCTTCTTTCCATGCTGGATCTTCAGATGGAGCAATCACAGTTGGTGCAATTTGCGAAAGCTTGTCATAAATTTTTTCGTCCCATCGATTGCCCAGAATCAAATCAGGTTTTAAAAGGGCAATTTTTTCAAGATTAGGGTGCAAATCGCCACCGATGTTTTCAATTCCCTTTATTTGTGATTCTGGAAGTGAAAGGTACTCAAATCCTGGAGAACCGATAGGTTTAACTCCGAGTGCTAAAACAGCATCTAGGGGATTGGTATCAAGTACAATAATTCTTTGTGGATTAGCAGGAACACAAGCTTCGCCCATCCAATGTTTAATCACTCGACATTCTGAAGTTGCCGAGTGTAAATTGGGAGTATCAGTGTGATTCTGAGGGAAACACGCAGCGATTAAAATAAAAAAGAGAATGAACAAAAAGCGTTGATAGCTCTGAACAAATAAGGATAGTTTTAATGCCATAGCAATTTATTGTAATGATCAATGAAATACCTGATAGCTCTAATATGGTTAACTAGTTTTTGAGAAGACGTAATAGCTTTTTAAACTAATAAATACTTATTCATGTAGCTTTGCTAATATTTATTTATTGAAGTTTATAAAATTGATGTAAATTATAAAAACATAGAGACTAAAATAGTGATTAATAACTAGACGAAACGGTTATTATTAATATTAAAAAGTCTATATTAGTGTAGGAGTGACATTGCGTTAATAGAAAAAAACGAAAAAAAGCTAAGAGGTCGGAATTATGAAAACATTACCAATTGATCTACCAAAGGCTGAAATATATCAGTTGTGTCAGCAGCACTGTATTCGTAAACTAGCTTTATTTGGTTCGGTTCTGTGTGATGATTTTACTAAAGATAGTGACATAGATGTGTTAGTAGAGTTTGAAGTAGGAAAAATACCTGGGTTAGCAATTGTGAGGATGGAAGATGAGTTAAGTCATTTGTTAGGGCGAGTGGTAGATTTAAGAACACCAGCAGATTTAAGTTGTTATTTTCGCGATCGCGTTTTACAAGAGGCAATGATCGTTTATGAGCAGGATTGACGATCTAACTCGTCTTAAACATATTCGAGATGCAGCAGTTACAGCAATTAATTTTGTTAAAGATCGCGATCGCGAAGATTTAGATAGTAACCAAATTTTGTCTTTAGCACTAGTGCGATTGATCGAAATTATAGGAGAAGCTGCCAATAAAGTCTCTTCCTCGTCAAAACACGTATTATCAAATTCCTTGGCGCGAGATTATTGATATGAGAAATCGAGTTATTCATGCTTATTTTGACGTTGACATGAGTATTATTTGACAGGTAGTTAAAGAAGAACTACCCAAACTGATTGAAGAAGTTAATCAAGCTATTCAAGATTTAGAATAGAGAATTTTATTAATTATTAACTACTTTTTATGAGGTCTTAGCAACATATTCAACATTATTAAAATTGCCAAGAAACTGAACCCAGTAAAGTTAATGGTTCTCCAGGGAAGACACGCAAATCGCCTTCAGCTGTCTCAAAATAGCGAATATCAAACAAATTTCTGACATTGAGCGCGACGCGGAATTGTCCTCGGTTATAGAATAGCGCTGCATCGGTACGAAAATAACTCGGTAAACTAAATGAGTTGTCTAAGTCTCCTTCACGTTCGCTAACGTAAAATAATCCTAAACCAAAGCCTAATCCTTGTAGTGAACCTTGCTGAATTTCATAAGTTGTCCAAATATTAAAAGCGTGATTCGGTACATTATTAATTTGATTACCAACTTCATAGGTGTTATCTTCAGTAATTTCTGCGTTGGTGTAGGCATAACCTGCAATGATATTCCATCCTGGTACGATTTCGCCAGTGATGTCAAACTCGATTCCTTGGCTTTGCTGTTCGCCTACTTGGATAGAGAAATCTGGATCAACTGGATCTGCGGTCAGAATATTAGCACGAGTAATGTTGAAATATGCTAGTGTTGCCGCAATGCGATCGCTCAACTCTACTTTTGTTCCAACTTCATATTGAGTTCCGCGTTCCGGTTCAAACAGCCTATTATCTAACCCTGAACCCGTAACTTGCTTGAATGAGCGGCTGTAACTGGCATAAAGTGAAATCGGTTGAATTGGTTGATAGACGATACCGACGCGGGGGCTAAAAGCATCGTCGCTTTGCGAACCAGTAAGTTCGCCTTCTTCTTTTGTTCTTTGCTCAACCCAATCAAAACGTCCACCTAATAGCAATTTCAAATTATCAAACAATGTGATTTGATCTTGAACGTAAATGCCGTATTGATCGGTGTTTAATCCTGAAAGTGGGTACTCAGCAATAACTTCTCCCACATTGCTAGGGCTGTAGACAGGGTTAAAAATGTCAATGGGGCTGAGGCTGCGTTCTATAAAACGACTTGTAGTATTTGATGTGTACAAATCAAAGCCAATTAACAGCTGATGGTCGATGCTTCCGGTATTGAAATTACCAGTCATATCGGCGTTTAGGACATAAGTGTTTACATCTTGTTGATCGGCAATGATTAAACTACGCTCTAAGGTGCGATCGTCTTCTTGCAGAAAACTGGGGTTAACTGAATTTTGTGGCTGTCTCAACAATGAAACGCGAAAATTATTACGAATTTGCCAATTTTCATTTAAGCGATGCTCTAAACTGTATCCTAATCGTGTGGTACGAGGACTGACATAATCAATTGATGGTTCTCCCAGAAAGCGGCTAATTGGAAGTTCGCCATTGGGGTTAGGTAAAACAGTTCCCCTTGCTGGTAAGCCGCGATCGTTCGGTTGCTCGAAATAGTTATACTCAGCTTCTAAAGTCAAATCAGTATTATCGTCGAGGCGTAGCGAAATTGTTGGTGCAAATCCGTAGCGTTCGATCTCAAAGAAATCAACGAATGTATCAGTTCGATATCCGTAAGTGTTGAAACGATAGAGAACGTTATTTGCTGCATCTAATGGACCTGATAAGTCAATTAAACCACTGTACGTATCAAAACTGCCTACGCTGGCTTCGACGTTATAAAAAGGCGTACTTAAGGGTTGCTTAGTAACGATATTAACCGTTCCACCAGGTCCACCTTGACTAAATAAAACCGCAGCAGGTCCTTTAAGGACTTCCACACGCTCAATGTTTCCTACTCCAACTTGCGCACCTGCATTGCCGTCTTGTAGACCATTTGTAACAATATTGAAGCTATCAAAGCCGCCAAAACCTCGAATTCGGGGAACTTCAAATACAGATCGAGGAGATTGTTCCGCTTGCACGCCCGCTACGTTTCTTAATGCATCGTTGAGTCGCTGTACCTGTTGCTCGCGCAAAACTTGCTGTGGAACAATTTGAATTGAAAAGGGAATATCACGAGTTAGGGTATTGGTTCGTGTTCCGGTTGCTGTCTCTGGTATAAGATACCCGTCTTGTTCTCCTGTAACGACAATTTCAATCGTCTCATCTTCAGAAGCCGCTTGCGGTGCAATACTTAATAATAGTCCTTGGGCTACGGCGTTCACCTGTGCGGTTGGCGGTGCATCAACTCCAGTAATGGTGACTCGCACATTTTCACCAGGTAAGTTAGTGACGCTAACCGATGCAATTCCTTCAGTAGGATCTATCGATTGAAACTCTCCGTTTGGCAGTGTCAATACCGCATTTGGAATATCTGCAATAAATGCATTGTCAACAACGCGCGTTACAGGTGCTGTAAGTTGATTGTTGGTTTCTAAAATAACTTCAAATCCTGCATCTGTAGGATTGAGTTGCACTCCAGTAATTTGGACTACAGCTTGTGCAATCGCCTTTTGCCATTCCTCTAGTGTAGCCGCGCTTTGCGCTATTTCACTGCGCCGCAAAATCGGCGATTCTTCCGCCCATCCAGGTTGTGTTACAAATGCGGTGACTACTGTTGCTAAAATCAACTGCTGTTGTCGTATCATATCCCCACATCAAACCTCGGCTTAGCTGCAAGTGCTTGCCAAGAATCAACAATTGCTAAGACTTCTCAGAAAGATGATTTAGAGAATACGCGGTTTGGGCAGTTGTTTTCTCTTCAAAACGGACTTTTTTCTCTTCACGGCGGACTTTTTTGAGGCGTGAGTAATTAGTGGTTCGACAACACAATTACCAATTACCCATTACCAGTTACCAATAATGATTAAATACGACTTGCTAACTGATAAGCTTTCGGACTTGTACCAAATTTACGGCGAAATGCAGCATTAAAAGCTGTGGGACTTGCGTAACCTACCGCAGCAGCGATCGCACTAATAGATCGTTGTTCAAGTAACAGTTGCCGTGCCTTTTCCATCCGGTAATGATGTAAGTAACCAAAAACTGTTGTATTGAAAACTTGACGAAATCCCTGTTTGAGTTTGCGGTCGTTCAACCCGACTTGACGTGCTAAATTTAGTAATGTCGGTGGATTATCGATTTGTTGAATCAAAATTTTCTTTGCTTCGTGAATGCGGTCAACATCATCTGATTGCAATCGGATTTTTGATGTAATTCTAGAATTACTTTGTACTTGGTTAATATATAGCACCAGGAGTTCAACAGACTTGCTTTCGAGATACATCTGTTTCAGCACTCCCTGGTAAGGACAATGGAGAATTTGCTCTAAAGCAAGTTGCATAGCAGGTGTAATTGTGTCAAATGCAGACATAAGCGAGCGATCGCTGCTTTCTACCATCTGTCGCAAGTCAAGCGGCAAAATATCTAAGGAATTACCCAAGATAGACTCAAACACCGCAGATTCAAGATGAATATCAACCGCCAGTTTAGGTTGTTTCGCCAATTCCTGACAGTAAAAACCTCCCACGCAACCATGTGCAACTAGATAATGTTGTCCGCTAGTAACATAATCACCTTGCCAATATCTGCTGGTTGAGGAAAGATTAAAAACAAACTCCAATTCTCGATAAGGCTCACCTGTCGCTTCAGATTGGGTGCTAATAACTGTCAAATCATCATGAAATCGATAATTGTGCAGCGTTAGAATAATACCATTACGCAACTCAATATTACGTTTATAGCCTTGCCCAAGTTGCTGCGGATACTCAATAATCTGATCGCACTCATCCATTGAATCAGCACAATAAGCACGCTCCCAACTCTCTTCCCATAGTTCATCCCAACTTGCTTCTGAGAGTGCGATCGCCATCTTTTTCAACCACGATGTCAGTAATATGCTTTAGTTACTATAGTTTTTCTGAGAATTAGTGTCAATAGTGTATTAAATTGTTGATAAGCGATCGCCCTCCTCATTTTTCCTCTGCGTTCTCTGCGCCTCTGTGGTTCGTAAAAAAAACAGCCACCTCCACTAGGAAGCAGCTGCTATAAAAAGGGCAGAATACCTGCCCGCAATCTAATAATTAGTAATCGAAGTCTCCGCCGCCCATACCAGCGCCAGCGCCAGCCGCAGCATTATCCTTTGGTTCTGGCTTATCAACTACGATACACTCAGTAGTCAACACCATACCAGCGATCGATGCAGCGTTTTGTAATGCCGAACGAGTGACTTTAGCAGGGTCAACAATACCAGCTTCAAACATATCAACAAACTCATTGGTTGCAGCGTTGAAGCCAACATTGAAATCTTTTTCCTTAACGCGCTCAGCAATCACAGCACCATTTTGACCAGCATTTTCTGCAATCCGCTTGAGTGGCGCAGCCAAAGCGCGAGAAACAATCATCGCACCAATCAACTCTTCATCCTTGAGGCTACCAGTAGCCCAAGATTCTAGATCGGGAGACAAGTGCGCTAGAGTTGTACCACCACCAGGAACAATACCTTCTTCCACAGCCGCTTTTGTCGCGTTGATGGCGTCTTCGAGGCGTAGCTTGCGATCTTTCATTTCGGTTTCGGTAGCCGCACCAACTTTAACAACAGCAACCCCACCAGCAAGTTTAGCTAAACGCTCTTGTAGTTTCTCTTTGTCGTAAGAAGACTCGGTTTCTTCCATTTGACGGCGGATTTGGTCGCAACGAGTTTTGACAGCTTGCTCGTTACCTTCCGCAACGATTGTGGTGTTGTCTTTAGTAATTGTGACACGGCGAGCTTTACCGAGCATATCGAGCTTGGTATTTTCTAGCTTCAAACCAGCGTCTTCGGTAATCACTTGACCGCCTGTGAGAACGGCAATATCTTCAAGCATTGACTTACGGCGATCGCCAAAACCAGGAGCTTTTACCGCAGCTACATTTAATACACCACGCAAGCGGTTAACGACGAGAGTTGCTAGCGCTTCTTTTTCGATGTCCTCTGCAATAATGATCAGCGGACGACCGGAACGGGCAACTTGCTCTAGCACAGGTACTAAATCTTGTACCAATGTGATCTTTTTATCGGTAAGCAGTAGGAAAGGCTCATCAAAGATTGCTTCCATCCGCTCAGGATCGGTAGCGAAGTAAGGCGAGATATAGCCTTTGTCAAAGCGCATCCCTTCGGTAATTTCGAGTTCAGTCGTCATTGACTTTCCTTCTTCGAGGGAAATTACGCCTTCTTTACCGACTTTGTCCATTGCGTCGGCGATCATCTGACCGACTTCTTCGTCGTTACCAGCGCTGATTGAACCTACTTGCGCGATCGCTTTCGAGTCTTCTACTGGACGTGCGTGTTCAGCAATTTTGTCTACTAAAAAGTTGGTGGCTTTATCGATACCGCGCTTCAGAGAGATCGCATTCGCACCTGCTGCAACGTTGCGTAAGCCTTCTTTCACCATTGCATGAGCTAAAACGGTAGCAGTTGTTGTACCGTCACCAGCAGCATCGTTGGTTTTAGAAGCGGCTTGGCGAATTAGCGAAACACCAGTATTTTCAACGTGGTCTTCTAATTCAATTTCTTTAGCAATTGTTACGCCGTCGTTGACAATTTGTGGTGCGCCAAACTTCTTCTCTAGCACCACGTTGCGTCCTTTGGGACCTAGGGTAACAGCGACAGATTCAGCTAAAATATCCATACCCTTTTCCAGGGCACGACGAGCGTTTTCGTTGTAGATAATGCGCTTTGCCATAGTTATCTATTTTGGTAATTGGTAATTGGTCAGTGGTAATTGGTATTAGCTAACTACTGCAAGAATGTCTTTTTCAGACAACAGCACATATTCTTCAGTACCAAGTTTGATATCTGTACCTGCGTACTTTGAGTAAAGTACTTTGTCGCCGACTTTGATTTCCATCTCCTGGCGCGAACCATCGTCGCTGCGTCTACCAGGACCAATCGCGACAACTTCACCAACTTGAGGCTTTTCTTTGGCGGTGTCGGGTAAATATAATCCGCCTGCTGTCTTTTCTTCAGATGCGCTGACTTTAACAAACACGCGGTCAGCTAAAGGCTTAACTGTAGAAACACTTAGAGATACTGCTGCCATACAAAATTTTCCGCTTTTAGCACTCTCAACTCCTGAGTGCTAATTTAGCGAACAGTGGGTGCGATCGCAACAAAATCGGAGGTACGGTTTCCCGAACTTCTGAGTACGAATCAATTCTTTTCTATTGATATACTGAACTCGGTTAAAGTCGTATTGACTACAGTGAAAGTTAGGTTAGGCAGTGGCATATCCTGTTAATGAAATCCGTAAGTTGCTCAATAAACAGACAAGTCAGGATAGATCTTCGTTAAAGAACGAACTTAGTTTATGCAGCAAGCCAAAATCCTCACTAAAATCTCCCGCCGCAGCTTTCTAAATTATTCTGTAGCAACTGCTTTAGCGACTACTTTGGGTGAATTGACTTTTTTACAAGTAGGACATTCAAGTTCTCGACCGAATATTCTATTAATTACAGCTGACGATCTTGGACAAACGTTGAGTTGTTATGGTGACAAAGTAGCACGAACACCTCATATCGATCGTCTTGCTAGTGAAGGTATTCTGTTTCTGAATAGTTATGTTACTCAAGCTTCGTGTAGTCCCTCACGTAGTAGCTTGTTTACAGGGCTTTATCCGCATCAAACAGGTGGTACATCAAATGAACCAGTTGGGCAAATTGGGCTAGCGTATAGCAATAGCGGCTACTCTATGGCTACCAGCGTAGTGACTCTTCCACAACTGCTCAAAGCCCAAGGGTATCGTACAGGAATTATTGGCAAGCTACACGTCTACCCAGAAACTTCATTTCCTTTTGATGTCAACGTATTACCAAAAGCACTTAATACGCGTGATGTTCAATTAGTAGCACAACACGCAAGCGAGTTTTTCGCGCAACAACACGAACAGCCATTTTTTTTGATGATTAGCTATAACGATCCTCATACGCCTTTTGAGGCTCAATTTAATAACTATCCTCAGCAACCTTATAAATCTACAGAAGTTCCGCCATTTGCTTGGCAAGGTGTTGATACTCCAGCGATGCGCGAGCGAACAGCAGGATATTACAATGGTGTAGCGCGTTTAGATGCAGGAATTGGGCTACTCCTCGATCAGCTAGCGCAACAAGGACTAGATCAGAATACTTTAGTCATCTTTCTTGGCGATCACGGTCCAGGTTTTTTCCGTGCGAAAGGTAGCTGTTATGAAGCTGGTTTGAGAATTCCGCTAATTATGCGCTGGTTTGGTAGAATTTTGCCGAATCAAGCCGAACAGGCATTTGTATCTAATATTGATATTTTCCCAACCATACTACAAGCTGCTGGTTTAAAAACACCGAAAGTTTCAGGGCGATCGCTGTTTCCTTTGTTTCAGCAAAATTTAGTCGGGTGGCGTCATTTTATCTTTGCAGAATATACCAGCCACACTAGAAAAGACTTTTATCCACGGCGGAGTATTCGCGGTAAGCGCTATAAATTGATTCTTAATCTCTTACCAGAGCGTCAAAATCCTTACATCAACGTTGATGATGATTCTGCTTTTGTTGAATCGCGGCAACTCCTGCTAAGCAACTCAGCCCGACGCGCTATGGACACTTGCTTTAGACCACCTGCTGAGGAGCTATACGATCTGCAAAACGATCCATACGAGTTTAACAACCTAGCTGGCAAAGTAGGGTATCAAAACATACAAAAACTTTTACGAAATGAACTTCTCAACTGGCGTCAGCAAACCGCAGATCCGCTACTCGACCCCGCAGTGTTAGCAGCTATGGTAAAAGCACATTATGGTCGAAAGAAGTGAGAGGTAGAACCCTGATCCCCGACTTCTGATCCCTGACTCCTCCAATTACGGCATCCATTCTAAAATAATTCCGACGCGGCTATCTTTGCTTTGGCGGGAATTTTGTTTTTGGATATCAGTAGAAACACGTAAGCTTTTTGTGATAGCGTAACTTATGGATAACGTTGTTAATCCGACTTCTGTATCTGTACCTGGAGCTACCCAACTTTGAGTAAGCGAAATATCTGCTGCACCATTGCGCGAAAAAACTAAAAGAAGTCGCGCACCGAGATTAACTCCATCAAGTGAGTAAGCGTCGATTTCTAAATGACGATAGCCTAAAACTGGTGCAACATTGATGTAGCTACCCAAAGGACGCATGTAATAGCGCAAATCTGCTCCATAGGTTGTGCGATCGCGATTAAAAGCCGTGTGATATTCACCACTTACTGTGAAACGAGTGTTACCAATAAAAACGTCTTCAACTCCGAGCGTAATTCCTGTGGCTTGTGGCGATGGAAACAAAGCATAACCTAAGCGTAGACGCGTGCGAAAACTAGGGTCGCGCGTAATTTCTTCTAAAATGTTTGGTACTTGCTCGCGCCAGCGTTGTAAAACTGGGCTATCTTCAATGTCTGAACTCAAATCTAAATCGGATACACGCGGAGAGGGAGAAACTTGTGGTTGACTGTGGGCGGGAGTCGAAAATATTTGCAGGTAGAAAAGAAAGCTAAAGATTATGAATAAGCGATCGCGCATTTCTTGGCGTCTGTAACTGTTCATAAAAAAAAGTGGCTCTGCGCTTTGCAGAACCACCGCAGCGGAGCAAAACTTAGAAATCTTAACGCACCGCGCCGTGTTGTGTCGCTGCATCAATTGGCTTAATCAGATATAAACATAAGAATTGCCAACCATTTGCAACGTATAGCGGTAGCTTTTGGAAAAATTGTAAGAATTTGGGCGTGTTGGAATTGACGATCGCACTTAGCTTCTCATTATTCTTGATACAAGTATCAAGTCGGCGATAAAAATCTGGATGTGCGACGTTTAAAGTAATTGGGAAGACGCGCCCTGCGGTTTCGTTGGTTTTCTCAATGACGTAGATATCGTAATCTCGCGCGTTTAAACCGATCGATTGATAAAATCCTGCACGTTGGATGTCGTTGAGATACATCGTCGCAAACACCGACAGCAAGAAGAAGCGACACCATAACCGTGCTTTCCAATCATTCAAAATCTGCGGTTGCGATCGCATCAGTGCATCAAAGAAATCGCCATGACGGTTTTCGTCTTGACACCAGTTTTCAAAGAAGCGGAAGATTGGATAGATGCGGTTTTCTGGATGTGCAGCTAGATGGCGATAGATTGTGATGTAGCGCCAGTAACCAATTTTTTCGGATAAATACGTCGCGTAGAAGATAAACTTCGGCTTGAAGAACGTATACTTACGACTCTTCGTTAAAAAGCCCAAATCGAGCGACAAATTAAAGTCTGATAGCGCTTTATTTAAGAAACCTGCATGACGTGCTTCATCGCGCGACATCAAGGCAAATGACTCAGCAAGGAGAGGGTTTTTGTCTTTGAGACGACGGCTGAGTTCTTTGTACAACAGAAAGCCGGAAAACTCTGCGGTGCAAGAACGCTCCAAAAATTCGACAAATAAGCGACGAGTTTCACCGTCGATATGCTCCCAAGATTGCTCAAACTCCGCGTCTCGGACGAAGTGATGGCGATTGTAGTCGGTACGAAACTCTTCTAAAAGCGCTTGGAGTTCCTCTTCGTTCACCGAGAGATCCATCCGCGCCATCTCATCGAAATCTGTTGTATAAAATCGCGGCGTCAGCAGGGTTTCCTTTGCGGGTATTTTCACCCCTGGGCGCATTTCTTCAAATTCTGCTGGTTTTTTAAGCGAATCAACCATAATTTTTATTTGCCCTATTCTGCTGTGGTTTTGTGCCTGGGGCAGTTGAGTTAATGACTGAATAACAATTGATAAAGCTTAGTCTACCAAGGCTTAGGGGTAGGAAAAACACTTATTTAGTTAAGAGTTGCAACACGCTGTCAATTTTTTTAACAAATTTGCGATCGCTTACTGTAGTGCTATTCGCAACACGCAAGCCATACCAGAAGTTAAAAGTTAAAGCTAAGGTAATAAAAAGAGAGTATGCAACTTATTTAACTCACGCAACTTTTTGTCTCAACCTAATATTCTTTCCACCTATGAAAACTGGAGATTCCCAACTACCAGCAAAGCCCCCAAATAAAGTGAGTAGTGCTTATCTACTGTGGCTCGGCTGTCTGCTACAGCTAAATGGACTGCACCGCATTTATAACGGCAAAATCGTCACAGGATTAATCTGGCTAGGTACTTTTGGTTTATTTGGTGTCGGGCAAGTCATTGACTTATTTTTGATTCCCCGCATGGTTGATGACTACAATATAAAGCTCAGAGCAAAAATGGGTTTATCTCCGTATGGTGTGCCGTTAGCTCAACCTGCATTTGTGACAAATGTGATTAAACCATCCCGCGAGCAGTTGATGGTGCGACTCGTGCGTGCAGCGGCAAAACGAGGTGGTAAGATATCGGTAACGCAGGGCGTAATGGATACTGGGGCTAGCTTTATCGAAGTAGAATCAACGCTTAAAGAAATGCTAAAAACAGGTTATGTCGGAATCGATAACGACCCCGACACTGGTGTCATTGTTTACACGTTTTTAGAAATGTAGTTATAACAGCAATTAGCTGTTAGCAGTTAGCTTTTAGCCAGACTTCATAATTTAAGCTAAGGGCATATTGCACTTGCAATCCTATAATTAGCTAACTGTTTTATTAATTTCGTGATAACCACTTTTGACCATTTAAGCGCTGCATCACACCAAATACCATTAAATCAAGCGTTATTCGGCGCTCATCAATCAAGAAAGGCTCAATTGCGCTGGGCTTAGAACCTTCGTAGCAAGAAAACGCGCGTTGTCCTTGGATACTTTCTTCGGGAAAATAGATATTAAACTGTCGTCGTCCGTCTAGCCAAGAACCTTTCACTTGCCAGCATTCGTCGGTTATCCCTGCAACGTTGATCTTCTCTTTAGCAAACTTAAGATCTAAGTCTTGAACGCCTTCTTTTGCAAGTGCTTTTTGCAAGGCTGGAAGGTAATCTTGCTGCATGAATTCGGTAAAAGGTTTGTCTTCTACAGCGGGGGCTTTCTCTTTTTTTGCTTTAGCAGCGGGTTTATCGCCAGCAGCTTTAGCAGCGGCGGGAGCTTTTTTTGCAGCTGGCTCAGCTTCGGGAGATTCTTCTGATGCCTTGTCTGCTGATTTCGCTTTAGCAGCATTTGGATTGACTTCAGGATTTGCTGCTTGCGGATCAGGAGCATTTGCAGAAGGGATGTCTGTTGTTTCAGGTTCATCCGTGCTGTGAAGATGCTCTGAAACGACGCTAGGCGCTTGTTCTTCTACGGTACTAGGGGGAGCTTCCTTTCCCGCCGTTTTTCCTTCAGGGGCTTCAGCAACGTTAGGTTTTTCTTCTCCATTCGTCGCTGGAGTTTGTTCATCTGCCATTGCTCAGGTTTATCCTTTGTCTAGCTTTAAGCGCGATCGCTTCGCTTCACGCACGCTTGATTTACTACTTTAAATATTGCCACAGAATCGCCGCAATCAAGTTCATTGGTGCAATTAGTGCAGGCGATCGCATTATTAAACCGTAGCGAAAACTCAGTTGCGTTCATCTACTAAGTAATTTAACAGCAAAAAAGAGCCACTACAGATGGCGCGGCTCTATAACAAAGGTTTATTCTTGATTACTTACTGATTTAGCCACCCGCAACGGCTGGAACAATACTCACTTCATCGCCTTCTTTGAGTGGTGTCTCGGTTCCATCTAAAAAGCGGATATCTTCGCTGTTAACGTACAAATTTAAAAAGCGCCGTGGTTGTCCTTGTTCGTCACAAAGCCGTGATTTGATACCAGGACAGCTTTGTTCTAATGATTCGATTAATTCGGCGATGTTGCTACCGTCGCATTCGAGCGTAGCCTGATTGTTTGTGAATTTCTGTAATGGTGTGGGAATTAATACTTTAACAGCCATGGTTGATTTGCAAGTTGAGAGTTAGTGAAGGCGCATGATCACAGCGCCTTGATCGAAAGCTATAGTTGACGCGAGTAATACTTATACCAAAACTTGTTGCCAGTCGAGACGCTCTAAAGTGCGCGATCGCTCTAATGCTCGTTCAAAACTATCAAGCTTCGCTTCAATCGTCAACGGTTCGCCGATGTAGCCTTGTACGGCTTCTTGGGTTTTGAGTCCGTTTCCAGTAATGTAGGCGACTGTGGTTTCGTCAGGATCGATCTTACCCGCTTCGACTAATTTTTTAAGAACTGCGATCGTTGTTCCACCTGCGGTTTCGGTGAAGATGCCTTCGGTTTCGGCGAGGAGCTTGATGCCTTCAATAATCTCAGGATCGGTGACGGATGCAATATTACCGTTGGTTTTGCGGGCAATTTCTAGTGCATAGATACCATCAGCAGGATTTCCGATCGCAATTGATTTGGCAATTGTATTTGGTTTAACAGGTTTAACAAAATCGCGTCCTTCTTTGTAGGCTTGCGCTATGGGGGAACAACCTTCAGCTTGCGCACCGCTGAACCGTACGCTTTTATCTTCGACTAAGCCAACTTGAATAAACTCTTGAAATCCTTTGTAAATCTTGGTGAATAAAGAACCCGATGCTAAAGGCGCAACGATGTGATCGGGTAATTGCCAGCCGAGTTGTTCCGCAACTTCGTAACCCAGCGTTTTGGAACCTTCGGAGTAATACGGACGTAAATTGATATTGACAAATCCCCAACCATATGTATTAGCAACTTCACAACACAAGCGGTTTACTTGGTCGTAGTTACCTTGCACTGCCATTACGGTAGGGCTGTAGATTAATGTACCTAAAACTTTACCGGCTTCGAGATCAGCGGGAATGAAGACGCAACAATCTAATCCAGCATGGGCGGCGATCGCTGCGGTTGAATTTGCTAAATTTCCGGTACTCGCACACGATACGGTTGAAAAACCAAGTTCGCGGGCGCGGGATAAGGCGACAGATACCACCCGATCTTTGAAACTGAGGGTGGGCATATTAACGGCATCATTTTTGATGTAGAGCTTTTTCAATCCCAGGCGACGAGCTAAGCGATTTGCTTGTACGAGGGGAGTCATCCCTGTACCGACATCAATGACGTTTTCAGTTGCGACGGGTAAGAAAGAACGATAGCGCCAAATTGAGTTGGGACCTGATTGAATACTTTCGCGCGTTACGGTACGGCGGAGGGTGTTGTAATCGTAGGTGACTTCCAATGGACCAAAGCAAGCTTCACAAACATGGCTTGCTGCAAGTTCGTACTCAGCACCACATTCTTTACACTTGAGGGCTTTGAAGGTTGCCGCTGTTGGGTTGAGGGTTTTTGCCTGGGTCATGGATCGCTCTCTACTTCATTTTCCGTCAACTGTCGCCTGATAGTAGCATGGTGCTTTTTTTCGCGTCAAATATACCCGATAAAAATAGTCGGGTTTTGATGGAGGGTTATAGAAGAACGAACCACAGAGACGCAGAGGACGCAGAGGTTGAGATTGGGAGAAATCGATTTGTGAAGGGAGGTTGGTAACTTTGGCTACAAACCTGTTATGACAAGCGACGTAGTGTAGGTCAAAGTGCGATCGCTTCATTTAAAAAGCATTTTTTCTCTTTGCAATCAAGACATAGTAATAAAACAGCCACTATGACTACTGCACATCTACCAAATACCTCGACAACACCAACCACAGTTCAGCATCCACTCGATCCACTCACGCCTGAGGAAATTACAACTGCTGTCGCTACGGTTAAAGCAGAGTACAACTTGGGGAAAAAAGTCAGGTTTCCCACGGTTGTTCTGAAGGAACCGCCTAAGAGTGTTGTTCTTAACTTTCAAGAGGGTGACGATATTGAGCGTGAGGCTTTTGTTGGTATCCTGAATAATGAAGATGGGTTGACGTATGAGGCGGTTGTTTCGCTCAATACGAAAACTGTCAAGTCGTGGAAGCAGATTGCTGATGTCCAGCCGTCGATTATGCTGGATGAATTTATTGAGTGCGAAGCGGCGGTAAAAGCGAGTCCTGAATTTCAGGAAGCAATTAAAAAACGGGGAATTACCGATCCAAGTTTAGTGATGGTTGACCCGTGGTCGGCGGGTTATTATGCCATCGAAGACGAGAAGGGATTGCGACTGTCACGGGCGTTGTGTTGGGTGCGTTCGAGTCCGACGGATAACGGGTATGCGCGTCCGATTGAAGGCGTGATTCCGGTTGTTGATTTGAATAAAATGGAAGTAATTCGGGTGGAAGATTACGGGGTTGTTCCTTTACCGCCGAATCCAGGAAATTATTCAACAGAGTTTGTCAAAGATTTACGGAGTGATATTAAACCTTTAGAAATTGTGCAACCGGAAGGGACAAGTTTTGAAGTACAAGGTCACTTTATCAAGTGGCAAAAGTGGCAGTTTCGCATCGGGTTTACTCCACGAGAAGGTTTAGTTTTATACACCGTAGGTTACGAAGACCAAGGGCGCGTGCGTCCCATAATATATCGCGCATCGTTGTCAGATATGGTTGTGCCGTATGGCGATCCGCGACCGCAACATTATCGTAAAAATGCGTTTGATGTTGGGGAATATGGCGTCGGAACTTTGGCGAATTCTTTGACATTAGGTTGCGATTGCTTGGGTGAAATTCGCTACTTTGATGCGTACATGACGAATAGTCGCGGGCAAGTCGTGAAGATTGAGAATGCAATCTGTATGCACGAGGAAGATTATGGCATTCTCTGGAAGCACGTTGATTGGAGAACAGATCATACTGAAGTGCGGCGATCGCGTCGTTTAGTCGTATCGTTTATCGCAACCGTTGGTAACTATGAATACGGGTTTTTCTGGTATTTTTACCAAGATGGTACGATTCAGTACGAAGTCAAACTAACTGGTATCGTTAACACCGCTGCCGCAATGCCTGATGAAGTACCAAAGTACGGTACTCTGATCGCACCACAGTTAAACGCCCCGATTCATCAACACTTCTTTAATGTGCGTTTAGATATGTGCGTTGATGGGGAAAATAACTCGGTTTATGAAGTGAATACTCAAGCTGAACCAATGGGACCTGATAATCCTTATGGTAATGCTTTCTATGCAGAGTCTACGCTTTTAGCAACCGAGTCAGAAGCGCAACGCATCATTGATCCTTTTACAGGACGTTATTGGAAGATTGTTAATCCTGCGGTACGCAATAGCCTTGGTCAACCTGTGAGTTACAAACTCATGCCTGGTGAAAATATTTTACCGTTTGCGCATCCTGAATCAAGCGTGATTAAGCGTGCGGGATTTATGACAAAGCATTTATGGGTGACTCCATACGATCCTGATGAACTTTATGCGGCGGGTGATTATCCTAATCAGCATCCTGGGGATGCGGGACTTCCAGCGTGGACAAAGGCAAATCGGGAAATTGAGAATACGGATGTTGTGGTTTGGTACACGTTTGGACATAATCACGTGACTCGTCCTGAGGATTGGCCTGTGATGCCTGTATCTCATATCGGTTTTATGTTGAAACCTGTGGGCTTTTTTGATGCAAGTCCGGCGATTGATGTTCCTCCCTCGGCGGCGAAGCATAAGTGTTGTTCTTGAAGAGATACGAACCACAGAGGCACAGAGGGCGCAGAGGAATTGGAGAGGGAAGTTGATTTTTGATGGTTAAGTCAACGATTGAGTCGCGTAAGCTTAAGAGTTTGGCGTTTCTTTTGTTTTTGGCAACTTTTTGGTTGTTGCTGTTTTTTATTGTGCTGTTGTTGATTGTGTTGCTGTACAGTTTTTTGCAGCGGGGAACTTATGGTGGGGTTGTTTGGAGTTTTAGTTTAGAGAGTTAGCAACGGCTGGCGAGTGAACTGTATTTAGGTGTAATTTGGCGTTCGATTGGATTGGCTTTAATTACGACGGTTGCTTGTTTAATTATTGGCTATCCGTTGGCGTTTTTTATTGCTACTTGTTCGGGACGCTGGCAAAATGTTTTGGTGCTACTTGTAATTATTCCTTTTTGGACTAATTTTTTGGTGCGAACTTATGCTTGGATTGTGCTTTTGCGTCAGGAAGGGGTGATTAATGTAGTGCTACAAAACTTTCATGTTGTTGATGCACCGCTGAATTTGTTATTTACACAGTTTGCTGTAACTGTAGGGTTAATTTATGGCTATTTGCCGTTTATGATTTTGCCATTGTATGCCGCAATGGATCGTTTCAATTTTTCCTTAGTGGAAGCGGCACAAGATTTAGGTGCAAATGATATTCGCAGCTTTTAACAATGCGAGGAATTGTAGCAGGTTCGCTACTGGTTTTTATTCCGGCTGTAGGGGCGTTTGTTACTCCTGATATTTTGATATTTTGGGTGGTGCGAAAACTGTGCGCCCAACAGAACAAAGTTGTATGACTGTGCGATCGCAAAATCTCCACCTTAGCGATCTCCATAAATTCACTGCTGGCGACACCGTACAAGTTAAATTACCACCAAATAGCATCCGCATCTTAACCGAAGACGCATCTACTTATAATTCATACAATCGCCAAAATGTCAAGCAAATTCTAGCTACTCGTAACTAGCCACTCGTAACTTGCTGCAAAATCGTCATTGGACCATAAGATTTAAGAATCTGCATTTGCTCATCATTGCGGACAAACAGCGATCCGGCAAATCCTAAAGAATTAACGGATATAGACGCAAAACTTTCTTGAAGACGCGGTACAATCAGCATCCATTGACGTGTTGCCAGTAGATTATAAGCACCTGATTGCTTGTCGCTTTTAAAATCGTTTGTCTCAATTCCAACAGCATGAAGCAGGCTTTGATAGCATTCTAGCGTGGCTGTAGCAGCAGTATCAGGAGTTACCCAGTTCGGATCGAGTTGGGCGATCGCGTGAACAAACGGAAACAGCGGTGAGGTACCGATAGAATCTGTAAAATTAGCAGCAGCGATCGCATTTTCGATCGGTAGTTTGACTCCTTGAGGTGAAAGCGGTAAGGGAACAAGTTGTAAATGTTTGTGTTTTTGACTCGCGCCAGCGAGCTTCCCGCCGTTATAAAATGCTAAACCGTCAATTTCTGCTAAAGTAACGCACATTGCCTGAAAATCGCCCCAGTTAAGCCAGTTTTCCTGATCTTCAAAAGCACGAGTAATCATCAGCAAGTGATGATCGACAACATTAAATTTATTCAATAAACACAAATGCGTGTCCGAAATATCTGCAACAAATAAATCTTCCTCATATGGTAAAAACGGATTAAAATCTTTAGCAGTAGTGGTGCTTTGAGACTGCTTTGCTTCATCCTTACGTACCAAGTTTGACAACGTGCGCACAAGGAAATTAATACCGTTTTGCTCGATAAATTCGTAATCGGTAGGAATTGACTGAAGTGCCCCTGTGCGTAAAGCATACTCAGTTTGCTCGATGACCCTTGTCCACAATTTACCAGGTTGTAACACCACTGTTCTTTCTACGTTGATTCTTCATCAGGCATTGTAGATTTTTTTTGAGCCTGGAAAGAAACTTGCATCATTTCTATGATCCATCACCCATCACTAAGCTCAGCTGGATCTTGCAAGTCATTTAAAATTGCTATATGTAAAAATCCATCGAGCCTAAACTTGTGAGCAACATACCCAGCAATCTAGAAGCTTTCTGGATGCCTTTTACCGCTAATCGTCAGTTTAAAGCACAACCTCGGTTCTTAGTTGCGGCGGACGGAATGTATTATACATCCGATGACGGTCGGCAAATTCTAGATGGTACAGGTGGGCTGTGGTGTGTTAATGCTGGGCACAGTCGTCGAGAAATTGCAGCAGCCGTCGCCGATCAACTCACGCAATTAGACTTTGCGCCCGCGTTTCAAATGGGGCATCCAGCGGCGTTTGAGTTTGCAAATCGACTGACACAATTGCTTCCTAAAGATTTGAATCATGTTTTTTTCACGAATTCAGGTTCAGAAGCGGTAGATACGGCATTGAAGCTGGCGATCGCCTACCATCGAATACGCAGTGAAGCTGCGCGTCAGCGGTTAATTGGCAGAGAACGCGCTTATCATGGTGTCAATTTCGGTGGTGTTGCTGTTGGTGGAATTGGCGCGAATCGCAAGTTTTTTGGTAATTTACTAACGGGTGTCGATCACTTACCGCATACGCATAACTTAGAAAAAAATGCTTTTAGTCAAGGACAACCCCAATGGGGAAGGCATTTTGCAGATGAACTTGAACGAATTATTGCTTTACACGATGCTTCGACAATTGCCGCAGTGATTGTGGAACCTGTTGCGGGTGCTACTGGCGTGCTAATTCCTCCTGTGGGCTATTTGCAACGCTTGCGCGAAATTTGTGACAAATACGGCATTTTGCTGATTTTTGATGAAGTCATTACAGGCTTTGGGCGACTTGGCGAACCGTTTGCCGCAAATTATTTCGGTGTCGTGCCAGATCTAATCACTGTTGCCAAAGGAATTACTAATGGTACAGTGCCGATGGGTGCCGTGTTTGTCCGTCAAGGAATTTATGATACTTTTGTGCAAGGAACGCAACAAGGAATCGAATTTTTTCACGGATACACTTACTCTGGACATCCAGTTGCTTGTGCCGCAGGTATGGCAACATTAGATATCTATCTCAAAGAAAAACTATTATCGCGCGTTCAAGAACTAGCAACTTATTGGCAAGATGCTGTACACAGTTTGCGGGGTTTACCGCACATTATTGACATTCGTAATCTAGGTTTACTTGCAGCGATAGAGTTAGAATCAATTCCCAATAAACTAGGCGATCGCGGCTTTGAGATTTTCTTGCGTTGTTATGAGTTAGGGGCGCTGGTACGCGCTGCGGGAGATAATATCGCGTTATCTCCACCACTCATTATTGAGAAACAACAAATCGATCAACTTTTTGATACTTTAGCGAAGGCTTTAAAAATTGCTTGAGTAAGGGTCAATTCTTATCAAAACCTTACTTCTTATTTTGCTAGCTTCACCCGCCTATAGCTAGATTTTTTTTATGATTTTTTTGTCTACTTCTTAAAGAAGACCTGCATCTTGTTGAGGCGACTTCTAAATTAAGTCAGGACTTACGCAGTTGAATCTATTCCGCCCCCCTAGCCCCAAACATAAAAGTTTCATCCTTATCTTCTCCCCCATGCATTGGGGGAGAGTGAGAGGGGGCGGGGGGAATCTGAGTTGAAGTCCCCCACTCATGGGGAATTTAGGGGGCAAGTGCGTAACTCCTATAAGTATTGAGTTAAGAACACAACTCAGTTTCTACACAAGTGCTTGCTTCAACAGAAGCAGGAAGCTAGGTAATAAATAAACGTGTAGGATTGCTGCAAGGAATTACGATGCTTTTGCCGCTGGATGAATAACCTTCAGATTTATAAGTAAAGTTTTTTGCCAATTTCTTTCCTACTTTCTGACAACGTTCAAGACTTGCTGCTTATGTCTCGCTCAGCTTATCTTATTTTGAAACCTGCTTCAGAGCAACGTGAAACTGAACAAGAATTGATGGAAATCCGTGCGATGTTAGAGCCGGAGTTTAACTTGAGTGTTTATTTTACAACTCCTGAAGTGAGTGCTGGTCAATTAGCACATCAAGCTGTAGAAAGTGGTGCAGAAGTTGTGATTGCTGCTGGGGGTGATGGGACAGTTTCGGCGGCGGCTGAGGCTTTAATTGGTACAGAAATTCCTTTTGGTGTTATTCCTAGAGGAACTGCTAACGCTTTTGCAACCTATCTCGGTATTCCGAAAGATCTCAAAGCTGCGTGTCAAATTATCTTAGCAAGTCACACGCGTTTGGTTGATACTGCTTTGTGTAATGGAAAACCAATGGTACTACTTGCTGGAATTGGTTTTGAAGCAAAAACTATTGAACAAGCTGACAGTGAGGCAAAAAATCGTTTTGGGGCTTTAGCTTATATCTTGGCTGGAGTCAAACAATTTTGGCAGGGGATGAAACCTTTTGAAACTCGTGTGGAAACTGAATCACAAACAGCCGCAATTCAACAAGCAACAGCTGTCACTGTCGCCAACTCAGCGCCACCAACTTCTGTACTAGCGCACGGTACAACAGGAGTTTATGCCGATGATGGTCTTTTAGATATTACAATAACTTCTCCGCAGTCTCGCCTCGAAGGAGCGATCGCACTTTACCATCTCATTAAATCAGGCTTCAACGATAATCCTGTAGAGCTTGATAATGTACATCATCTCCGCGCTAGACACATCAAAATTACGACAACACCTCCGCAACCCGTTGTCTTAGATGGTAATCTCATAGGAACAACACCCATAGAAATTGAATGTATTCCTAGTAGTTTGAATGTGTTTATACCAAGAAACGAAGAAAATTGAGGCTAAAGGATTGCATATTCTTATCCTCTAAACCTCTTATCCGGATTTATACTTCCTGCATCCATCTAGATCTTGTGTGCAACCCCCAAATTTGGAAGCTTTTCAAGATCTGTGCAAGAGATTTACTTACTAGCTGCTTTGGCGATCGCACTGAGTGGTAATCCTGGGGGATACGTACCTTCTTCTTTAACGCGCTTGATTTCGGCGTCGGTAATCCGTAATTTTAGCTTTGCTGCGAGTGTTCGGACAATATCACCTTTATCAACTAAACCTGCAACCGCCCCAGCGGGAGAAAGTACGGTAATTTGTTGCAGTTGTTGATTTTCCATCTGATTAATGACCTCTGCAAATGAAGTTGTTTCGGTCACTGTGGGAATTTCTGTCAAAGGACGCGCAATGCTGTGCAAAGTTTGCGTTTCCCACTGACTGCGTTCAATTAGGCGCAAATCGTCTACTGATACTTTCCCGCGATAGCGTCCGTCTGAAGCAGCAAAATAAACTTGCGTTGAGTTAGGTTCGAGAAGAAACAAGTCTGCAAACTGACGCAGTGTTGAATCTGCATCGACAACTCGAAAGTCCTTATTCATCGCATCACTGACTTTTAGCGTGAGTAATGCTTCTTGCAACGATGTGACGTTTTTATAAGCTGTCGCATTGCGAATTCCAAACCAGCCTAGCAGGACAAACCACAACCCAGACACCAACTCGCCAGTCATGAAATCAATCGCAAAACCTAATGCGATCGCACTCCAACCTAAAATTTGTCCGGCGCTAGCCGCAGTGCGTACCGCTTGAAAGCGATTACCAGTGACTTTCCACACGGCGGCTTTTAAAACTTGTCCGCCATCTAAAGGTAAGCCAGGAATTAAATTAAACAGTGCTAACACCAAGTTGATTTTTGCCAAATCGCCAATCAGCGTACTCGACAAGCTACCTGTAGGTAAGAGATAGGCGATCGTTGTCAGTAATACGAAGATAACAATACTTACGCTAGGACCTGCGATCGCCACTTGAAATGCTTGTCCTGGTGTTTTTGATTCTTCCTCAATTGCGGCAATACCACCAAAGAGAAATAATGTAATAGATTTAACTTTAATGCCTTGCGATCGCGCTGCTAAGCTATGACCGAGTTCGTGTAACAGCACTGAACCAAACAACAGCAATGCTGTAACGATTCCCGCACTCCAGCCTAATGCTGCTCCCCATTGTTGGTAAGCTAAACCAAAATTGAGTGTGACTACTGCCAAAATTACGAACCACAAAGGATCGAGTAACAGCGGGATGCCAAATAAAGATCCAATTCGCCAACTTGTTTGCATGAAATTTTCCTAAAACTCAGCACTTTAAGGCAGACAATCTGTGCATATTTGCTAGATTTTGTCAAGAATTCTGCTCAGATGTGAGTTATCCAGCAATTATAGATTTGTAATTCACCTTACTTCTAGAATAGACAATCACTCTGACTCAGTACTACTCTAGTGATTTCGAGGAATCCGTACATTTAAGAGGCAGAAGGCAGAAGTCAGAATGGGGAAATGGGAGGAGGATAGATAAATAAAGCGGGAGGAAATCCTCACCGCTACGGCTTGTTAATTGTGAATAAACAAAAGACGCTGGTGTAGTCTACTTGAGAACGCCAAGATTGTTAAGTCCTAAGATAATACCGAAACCGACAATATGACCCAAGCTCACAGAACCGAGGACTGTACCCACACTCGGATTATTAAACAGTGCAGGGAACGGTAAAGGCATCTTAGGACCAACTTGAGGAAAACGAATTGTCCGACCAGCAATAAACAGAATCAACAGAGAAGCACCGATAATGATTGCCGATCCTGTCCAACTCCACCGTACCGTGTCAGGAACTGTTGATTGCACGGCTGCTAGTAAAATTAAGTCAGTCAAGTTTCTCTCTCCTAAACAAATAAGATATGAATAATTAAGGATTATCAAATTTCGTTAGGACAAACATAGTCTCTGTTTTAAGAGTTAACAGTTACAACGTATTTTCGACACAAAACTTAATGCGAGTCAAAATTTGCGGAATTACAAAACCTGAACAAGGACAAGCGATCGCCCAATTAGGCGCAACCGCGCTCGGATTTATTTGCGTACCAGCCTCACCACGCTATATCAGCGCGACACAAATTCAAGCGATCGTGTCGCAAATCCCACAACACATCGAGCGCATTGGTGTTTTTGCAAATACGACTATTGTAGAAATCTATCAAGTTGCGGTAGCCGGCGGTCTTACTGGCGTTCAATTGCACGGCGATGAATCTCCAGAATTTTGTACGCAACTGCGCCAAGAGTTACCCACTGGCGTAGAAATCATTAAAGCCCTACGAGTGCGCGATTCACAAGCATTAGTACAAGCAAATCTTTATATTGACTGCGTAGATACACTCTTACTCGATGCCTATCATCCTCAAATGTTAGGAGGTACTGGAAAAACCCTAAATTGGACAACCCTACGGCAGTTTTGCCCAAGTTGTCCGTGGTTACTCGCGGGCGGATTAACTCCAGAAAACGTTAGTGATGCACTTAATCAGTTAAAACCTTACGGTATCGATTTGTCGAGTGGTGTAGAGCGCGCCCCTGGTGATAAAGATTTAACGAAAGTTGCACAGCTATTTCAACAATTAGCAGCTAGAAAAACGCTGGCTGATGTCGAATCAAATTCAAAAACTCTTCACGCGTTTTTTGCTCGTCATGAAATACGCCGACCATCGCACTAGTCACCGTCCATGACCCTGGTTTTTGAACGCCGCGCATTACCATACACATATGCGTTGCTTCCATGACGACAGCAACACCTTGGGGTTCTAGAATCGTCTGTACAGCTTCGGCAATTTGACGCGTAAGACGTTCTTGGACTTGCAAGCGACGCGAATACATCTCCACAATCCGCGCTAACTTGCTTAATCCCACCACTTTTTCATTAGGGATATACGCAACGTGTGCTCTGCCCATAAATGGCAGCATATGATGTTCGCACAAGCTAAAGAAGTTAATGTCTCTCACAAGTACCATCTCGTTGTGACCTTCGTCAAAGATGGCGTTATTAACAAGGTCTTCTAATGATTGGTTATAACCGCTGGTAAGAAAGCGCATAGCTTCAACGACGCGCTTAGGAGTTTTGAGTAGCCCCTCGCGTTCTGGATCTTCTCCCACGCCTAATAGCATCGTGCGTACTGCTTCTACCATCGCTTCGTTGAGTTCTTCGGAAGGCGGTTGCAATTGTGCTTCTTTCCCATTTTGGGTATTGCGGTCTGGTCGTGTCGCAATGCGGTTGATTGTATCTTCTAAACTATCTGGCATCAAAGGTGAGTTGGAGCGAGGAGAACCGTTGGGGAATCCAATAGTCATGGTCTAAAGTCTCAATTAAGGTTTTCGTAATAATTGTGAGTGTTGAATCCAACACATTTAGTCGCGAATATCAATCCTACAGTTGGTATCTGAAGGTTGAATGCTATGTGGTCATTGCTGATAGCTTTACAAAACGCCAGTGCTGGGCATTAAGGTTAACTCCTCGATGACGGCTTGTTCTGGAAGGAGTACGGTGTGCAATATTGACTGCGCAACGCTTTCTGGCGTTAACATTGCCGATCGCTCAAGCTTAATTCCCACAGTATCGCTGTTCCATAGCTCAGTATCAACAGCACCTGGGCAAATCGTCGTGACCCGAATTCCATTTTGACGTTCTTCTGCTGCTAAGGTTTTAGAAAGCGCAATCAGTCCTGCTTTACTCACCGAATAAGCGCCCCAACTCGGAAAAGGTTGCAAACCCGCGACTGAAGCGACGTTGACGATTGTCCCTGTACCGCGATCGCGCATTGTCGGTAACACTCCTAAAATGCATTGAAACACGCTTGTGAGATTCAAGTTCATCACTGCTTGCCAATCGCCTAATGGTGTGTCGCTCAAGTTTCCGGTATATCCCATTCCAGCGCTATTGATTAAAATATCGACTGCCGCATCTGCTGCGAGCGCGCTGATTTTCTCTCGCACTTGTTCAATATCAGCTAAATCGAGCGCATAGGTGGTTGCTTTTGCGCCAGTTTGCTCGACTGCACTAGCTACAGCCGCTAGTTTGTCTTGAGTTCGACTCACTAATACAACATCAATTCCCACCTTAGCAAATGCTAAAGCGGTTGCTTTTCCAATTCCACTACTTGCACCAGTAATCAAGGCGCTTTTATTTTTCGCCAAATTCATGAATTCCTGTTTCCTTGAAGAAGTGGCATTGCTTCCTCATTATCTCAACTTCTTACCCTAGATAGATTAATCAGGTCTGAGACTTAGATTAATGTTCTTTCTGGCATAATACGATTCCAAATAATTGCTTGGTAACGAACAAAGTAACAACCGAGCCGGCTGCTCAAAAGCAAGTAACCACGAGCAAACCATCCCAGCTACATAACTGTAGTAGGACGCGTTATCTGTAAAGAAACTTTACACGCTAAGGGTAATTATATCACTTGCCTTCTCGATCGCAATTAACGGACTTGCTTAAGGCAAATCAGTAAAAACACCTAATCTACGGAATTTTTGGTAGCGCATTTTACGGCGTTCTTGACCGCTTGTTTGCAAGAGGGCTTCTAAGTTTTCAATTAATGCTTGCTTGAGAATCGTTGCTGCCCCTAATGGATCAGAATGCGCGCCGCCACTTGGTTCTGATAAGATTTGGTCAAGAATACCCAGATTTTTTAAATCGGGAGCCGTAATTTTTAAAGCTACCGCAGCTTGGGAAGCTTTAGCTGCATCTTTCCAGAGAATTGCCGCACAAGCTTCAGGAGTCGCAACGGTGTAAACCGAGTGTTCAAACATCAGTAAGCGATCGCCAACACCGATCCCTAAAGCACCGCCCGAACCGCCTTCACCGATGACAGTACAAATAATCGGTACTTCAAAGCGAAACATTTCGCGGAGATTATAAGCGATCGCTTCACCTGCACCTTTGTATTCCGCTTCTGCTGTGGGTAAAGCACCTGGCGTGTCAATAAAAGTCAAGATCGGCATTCCGAAGCGATTGGCGTGTTCCATCAGCCGAATTGCTTTACGATAGCCCCCAGGAGAAGCCATGCCAAAGTTTCGCGCAATATTATCTTTTGTGTCGCGTCCTTTTTGATGTCCCAGCATCACAACCGCGCGCCCAGCAAGTTTTGCCACTCCACCAACTAAAGCCGGATCGTCAGTTCCTCGGCGATCGCCGTGTAGTTCCATCCATTCATCGCTAATCGCTTGAATGTAATCAAGCGTACTCGGACGGCGCGGATGACGTGCCAATTGCAACTTCTGCGAAGGCGAAAGACTACTAAAAATTTCTTGTCGTAGTTGCATGGCGCGGGCTTCCAACTGGCGAATATCTTCAGAGACATCGACGCCATTTTCTGCCGCAAGTTCGCGAATTTGATCAATTCGTGATTCAAGTTCAATTAGCGGCTTCTCAAAGTCTAAAAGTAGTGGTTTACGCTCAGTAGTTGCCATAGTGAGGGGTCAGGGGTCAGAGGTCGGGGGTCAGGGGAGTAGGCGGGTTGTTGCGTAAGTAGGTAGGCGGGTAAAATAGCATCTTCGTCTCTCCCACTCTACAACGCTCCTACACTCCTACTCTCTCACTAATCACTAATGCTCGCTTTTCACTCCTCACCCCTAGACTAACAAAGGACGAAAACCATGTTTGATAGATACTTGACCAATGTGTTCCATTTTTTCTACTGTAATTTGGTTGCGTCCCCAAGAAAAGTTAGTGTACAGCTTTTCAAATTCGAGTAGCATTGACTCAGCAAAACAAGCAAAGAGTTGACGAGCAGGAACTTCCATATTAACTATGCTCATAATTCGCCAGTCAATGTCAAGCGAATGCTCAACGATACCGCCATTAAGCACATACACGCCAGGGTGCTGTACTTTGGTTACTAAATTTTTAGGATAGCCTCCATCAATCAATAAACAAGGTTGCTTGAGCGTTGTTGGATCGATTTCCATACCCTTGGGCATACTAGCAACCCAAACGATAATGTCTGCTTGCGGTAAAGCTTCCTCCAAACTCATAATCTTGCCACGACCGAGTTCGGATTGTAAATGCTGTAGTCGCTCTTGATTACGCGCAATTAATAGCAACTCAGCTACATCTGTTCTCGCGTCTAACCAACGGCAGATTGCGCTACCGATGTCACCTGTCGCACCACACACGGCAACAGTTGCTTTCGAGAGTTCAATCCCTAGCTTCTCAGAGGCTTGTTCAACTTGACGACAAATAATATAAGCTGTGTGCGTGTTACCTGTCGTAAACCGCTCAAACTCTAGCCGCACGTTGCGCACTTGGCGATTTTGGTAAAGGTTAAAATTTTCAAAAATAATCGATGAGAAACCGCCCAAAGCCGTAATATTGATTCCATGCTTTTGTGCGTGAGCCATCGCGTTGAGAACCTTTCGCGTTGCTGCCTTGATGCGCCGCGAAGCCAGCATTTCAGGGAGAAAGCATGACTCAACGTACCGACCTTCGATGATTTGCCCAGTAATGCTTGTAACTTTGATAGTATCGACGATTTGGGGCGGAGCGCTGCACCAAAAATCAAGCCCTTGATCTGCGTATTCAGGGTAGCCTAACTCTTTAGCTACTGCTTGGGCGTGTTCCAAACTAGTAAGATGACCGATTAGACCAAACATTTATTGTGCTGTATGAGACTTGTAGCTGCTGTGAGAAAAAATGAAGAGTGTGAGATTTAGGAAAATTTTCACAAAAATATCACACAGATCAACTGAGTTGAGGCTCAGTTTGCTGGCGATCAATGTATACGTTTAGGCAATGCAGTGAAACTGATACAGGGGCGATTTTTCCGCCCCTGCACTTTGGTAAGTTTTATGCAGCTGTAAGTCCGTATGCCGACATCCGCATAATATCGCGGGTAGTGAAGCCGATGTTACTCAGCGCTTCACCGTATTGAATCATGAAATCTTCAACTAAAGCTTCTTTTTCCATTGCTAAGGTGTGCGCATCGTTTTCAACTGCGTTGAGCATTTGCCAAACGATAGGAAGGTTTTGACGATTTGCTTGTTCGAGTTCAGCTTTCGATGCCTCAAAGTGTTCTTTTAACCAGACTTCACCAAAGTTGAGGTGGCTGTATTCGTCTTTGACTACGCCTTCAGTAATTTTACGGGCAAAGTCATCGGCAACAGGAATATAGATATTGTAAGCGGCGATCGCAAAGCATTCGATAATCAGTGATTGAATGAGTAAGCAAGTTACTACGTTGCCTGATTCGGCTGCTTTTTGGAAGTTTTGGTGCAATTTGGCAAAGAACTCTTGCGCAAACTGCATATCTGGTGTGACCTGAAGATTGCGCCCACAAGCTTCAAAACCTTTCTTGTGGCGGTTTTCCATCTTCGATAAGCGAATCAGTTCCTCTTTGTGTTCTGGCAGCAGTTCCGCTAATCGGATGTAATTTTCATGGGCTTCTTTCTCCCCTTCAATCACGATCGCGTTGATGCGACTGTAAGCGTCCTTGTAGGTTTCGCTGTGGAAATCAAGTTCTGCGGCGGTGGCAGCCAGCTGCTGCATAGGTCTTTTATCTCCTATTTACGTAAATCAACTGATACGAGCTTGGTTAACCTGGCAACTCAAGTGTAAAGTTGAAAATGGTTAAATTTAACTTAACAAATCTCGATGCGCTACGTTACGTTTGGTCATGAAATATTTTTTAAATTAAAAAATAATATCAATGCTTATCAAAGCATAAAGCCAAATTAGTATCAATGCCTAAAAAAAATCTCAACAACACTGCCACCCGTGAATCTATATTAGAAGTCGTTAACTTAGCTGTTTTACTACTAGGTGCGGGTCTTATACTACTACCCCTAGGAATAGTTTTTCTGACCTCCTTTGCCCCAGAAGGAGCGACAATCACGTTAATGCCACAAAATGGCTGGTCATTAGCTAATTATCAAGACGCTTGGCAACGCGGCAAGTTCCTGCTAGCATTTGCGAACTCTACGCTGGTTGCACTAGCTGTGACTGCTTTTCAGCTATTTTCCTCAGCCTTGGCGGGGTATGCACTCGCGCGGTTAAAATTCCTCGGTCGGCAAGTTGTGCTACTGATTGTTTTAGCTACGCTGGTCATTCCTTTTCAATTATTAGTTATTCCCATATTCTTGGTGCTCAAGTGGGGACATCTCATTAACACCTACGGGGCGCTGATTCTGCCAACAGCAGTCAATGGCTTTGGGATTTTTTTGCTACGCCAGTACTTCTTGACAATTCCCATCGAGTTAGAGGAAGCGGCGGCGTTGGATGGCGCGAATCGCTGGCAAATTTTATGGCGGGTGATGCTACCGTTGTCGCGTCCGGCGTTGGTCACGTTATTTTTATTTACTTTTATCGGAGAATGGAATGACTTGTTTAAACCGTTAGTGTTTACAACAAGACCAGAGTTAAGGACAGTACAACTGGCGCTAGCCGAGTTTCAAGAGCAGTTTACAAATAATTGGCCTTTACTGATGGCAGCAGTCGCGATCGCCACGATTCCCATCGTCATCTTGTTCCTTTTCGGTCAAAGACAATTTATTCAAGGAATCGCAACAACAGGAATTAAAAATTAGTTATGTAACTTGGAGGCGATCGCTAAAGATTCATTGCAAAAAATTGTATCTCTGATAACAGTTGGTTATATTAGGCTTACCAAAATTTCCTACAACAAAATTTTTTACCCTCAATTAAATTATTGAAGGGGGGCATTTATGCGTTGGCGCTACAAATCGCTGTTTGTCCTAATTGCTGTAGTAACAGTAGGAGCGGTTTTACTTTCTAACTCCTTACTACAGCCTCCAGTCAGAGCAACCGAAGCTCTACTACAACCTGCTCCTACCCAACCACTCGGCTACTACGATTATTTCGGCAAATTACTAAATCCGCAACAAGCAGAACAACTCGTACGTCAAAAAGGAATCGACCCAAATTCTCCTGGTGCTTACGAACGCATTGGCGCAGTCAAAATTACTCAACAGTTAGTCGATAGCGGTGAAGATATTTTTTTCAACCGCAAGATTGGCGATACACTTGGGTTACAGCGAGTATTTGGTTTCAGTGTAGGCTTTGCACAGATTCTACCAGAAGTCACTGAAGCGATTTTCAAATTACACGGTAAATCAACAACTAATTTACGCATCACCCTCAAGAAGGATTTAACACTAGGTAGCCGTACTTATCGCCGAGGAAGTGCGATCAATACTGGGCTGAATGTAGAAAAAGGTTCACTTTTTCCTCAAGGCTTGCAACTCGATGGTAATCTTAGTTGTGCTCTTTGTCATGCGGATCTCTCTGCGAGTGGTAAACGCTTAAAAGGAGTCCCTAACGGCGACCTAAATATTCCACTATTAATCGCCTTAGCACCAAACACCGCCGCTGGTTTTGCGCGGTTAAACCTCAATCCACTCGACCCCAAATATCAAGGTGACGGTAGAACGATTATTGACAGTCGCAATAATTTGGTCAAGTTACCCGATCCG
The DNA here is from genome assembly GCF_000317555.1 of Gloeocapsa sp. PCC 7428. Taxonomy (GTDB): domain Bacteria; phylum Cyanobacteriota; class Cyanobacteriia; order Cyanobacteriales; family Chroococcidiopsidaceae; genus Chroogloeocystis. Next base: position 169,542 of record NC_019745.1, on the reverse strand, counting down.
AAAAAGTTTGAGGATGCGTTTGATGATGCGGTGCTAGATGTTCCCTTCGGTCAGTTTGAAAGTTCTCCTGATGGTATTAACAATACGACGCAAATCCCTAATGTCTTTACTTTCAAAACTAATCCGTACTTGGCTGATGGTCAGTTTGCTGTTGGTCCTTTTGGTGGATTAAGTGCAGTCAACAACGCGGTACATTCCTCAGAAATTAATTTGCTAGCAGCCGCGCAATTAAGTTCTCAAACGCTAGGAATTGACCCAGAAGTTTATTTAGGAGTTGTGCTGCAAAATGCGGTTGATCCGCTGCTACGTTTACCTAAGTGGGGACCGCCGATTAAACCATCACAATGGTTACGTTTGATTGCTCCAGACCCTCTAAAAGCCGAGTTAGAGGCACAAATCCCAGCGCCAGGTACAGGCAATTACCCGCAGCTAAAACCCAATTTGTTTACTTATAACGGGTTAATATTTAGCCCCAATACAAATTCTCAAGATATTGGTAGTGGACCTTTTTTGTTTGCGTCAAATGCAATGTCAGCTTGGCAAAATAGCCTAGTTCCGCCACCTAATCGCAGCCGAGAAAATCAGCAAGCATTGCAAAGCGGTTCAGTACAGCGAGGGGCTAAAGTATTCGAGCAGGCTAACTGTGCAACTTGTCACATTCCACCTTTCTTTACAGATAATATAATTCACCCAATACGAGAAACAAATACTAATCCTGCCCGTGCTAAGTCTCGTCTTGACTTGAATAATCTACTTGTACCGCCTAAACTTTACACTTTTAACAATCCTGTACCAATTCCTGCAAACGCGGAGGTATTAGATGTACCAACAGCGGGAATTAGTGACAGTCCAACAAGCTTGCCGAAGGGGCTTTTACCTGACGGAGGTTATAAAACAACTCCCTTACGGGGACTTTATTTAAGTGCGCCTTATTTGCATGATGGTGGAGTCGCTGTACGTTCAGGGGCGATACAAGTTAAAGCAGATGGTGGTTTTAGTGTTGTTGATCCTGCTGGCTTAGGATTAACAGGTACGCTAAGCATTGGTAAACCTGCTGATGCGGCAAGTAGTTTAAGAGCGTTAGTTGATCGCAATCTTCGCGCTCAAGTCGTTGCAGCGAATCAAGCTAGTTCTGCTTTAGTCAGATCTAATCTTGATGGTACTGGTCATAATTTTTATGTAGACCAACCTGCTGGCTTTACTTCTGCACAGCAAACCGATTTAGTTAACTTCTTATTGGCGCTCGATGATCATCCTGGTCGTTTTTAGGTAATGGGTAACAGGTGATAGGTAATGGGTAATTTGATGAATATTATTCCAATGAGCAATTACCAATTACCGGCTTTGAAGTTATGTTTGTTTTTCCTCACTCACTTGATCATTCTTCTTGAATTTGCAGACGGATGGTACGTTCTCCGCTACCAAGTTGCACTTCGACGACTTCACCACCTAGTTGTTCTAAGCAACTTAAGAGCGATCGCAAATTTGGCGTACTCGCACCAGTATCAACATACAAGCGATCGGCTAAGCTACCAATCTTTTTCCAAGTATTATAGAGTTTGGCAATGGTTTGCTCTAACTGCGATGCTTGATTAACCAAATCGGCAGCAACATTGATACAACCGATTCTTAAAGCTTCTTCTAGCGCGCTTTCTAAGTCTACTGACTCTTCATCGAGTGCTTGAACATTAGTTGCTGCATCGAGATATTTTGCAAGGTAACGCGCCTCGGAGGTGACTTGTTTGAGCGTATCAACGTCAGGATTTGCGGCAACTTCCTCGCGAAATACGGTTTGGTGCGACTCTGGTAGTTTCTCCATTTCGCGCACCAGCGGCGCAAGATAGCGGCTAGGAAGCGAATTATCCGCAGCTTTGGCTTTAACGGTATCAGGAAGTAAATCGGACGACATGGCGGTGAATTCATCGGCTAGCTGACGAACTTCTCGCCGCGTAATGCGATCGCCTTTTTTCGCCGCGTCGGTAATCAGTTGTTGAATTTCCGGTTCAGCTTTGGCAGTTTCGATAAATGCGCGTTTACTAAAGCAGCGTACTGTGTCAGGGTCAAGTTGTCCTTGTTCCATGAGTGTATCTGCACTATTCGCGAGTTGAATCATCGAATATGCTTGGCTTTTACTGATATCGCGTTCTTGCAGCCATTTAAGAAAGCCACTTCCGCGTGCATCGCCGTATTTCTTCTCGCGGTCGCGGACTGCACGTAAAATACGCCCCCGCCAAATTTCTGTTTGTAGATCAAAGCGATCGCACACTTGCCATGCAGTATCTAGCTGGCGTTGAAATTCCATTTCAGGAATTTGCTCATCTTCAGGATCGGGCAGTTGAAAGTTAAGTGTTTGTTCCTCTAGGGCAGTAACAAGATCAATATCAGAAGATGACATGAAAAGCGATCGCATAACAGCTGGATTATTATTGCACGCTCTACCGCTATAGGAAAATATCAAGGGCAAGGCACTGCCTTGCCCCTCTAGCTGCTAATCACTCTTTCACTCCCTCACTCCTCTCTCGCAATACATAACCAACACTACGCACAGTTTGAATGAGGCGCGGTTCTTTGTTGGCTTCTAGCTTGAGGCGCAAGTAGCGGATATAAACTTCAATAATGTTAGAGTCGCCCATAAAGTCGTACCCCCAAACTTTTTCCAGAATGCGATCGCGCGTAATCACTTCTTGGGGATGTGCCAGAAGATATTCTAGTAAGTCAAATTCTTTTGCTGTTAATTCAATTAATCGCGTACCTCGATAAACTTCTCTAGTGCGGCGATTTAACTTCAAATCTGCAAATTGGCGTATATCAGGATCTATGTCTTGAGTACGTCGTAGGTGTGCGCGGACTCTTGCGAGTAATTCTTCAACACTAAAAGGCTTAACAACATAATCATCAGCACCTGCATCTAAGCCTGCAACGCGATCGCTAATATCATCCTTGGCAGTGAGTAAAATAATTGGTACTTTATCTCCGTGAATCCGCAAGCGGCGGCAAACTTCTAATCCTGATATCCCTGGTAACATCCAATCTAAAATCACTAAATCGGGATGTAATTCGCGGGCTGCAATTAGCCCTGCTAATCCATCGTGTTCTACGCTAAGGCGATAGCCTTCATAGGTGAGTTCCATCTGAACGAACTTAGCCAGCTTAATTTCGTCTTCTACTAGCAGAATATGTGCTGTCATGGTTGTTATGCAGCAATTGGTAAAGTGATAGTAAAGACACTGCCTTCACCTAATCTAGAAGAGACTGTAACACACCCACCCATTCCATCTACAAGTGTTTTAACAATTGATAAACCTAAGCCATAACCACTCGTGGAACGCGATTCATCAACTCGATAAAATCTCTCAAAGATGCGGGCTTGTTGCTGTAAGGGAATGCCTACACCGCGATCGCACACCTGAATTCTTGCTTGTTCCAGTTGGTCTAATTTTAATGTAATTGGTAGGCTAAAGTCAGAGTATTTAACAGCATTATCGATCAAATTCAGCAATACTTGTTTTAAACGATGGCGATCTGCCAAAACTATGATTTCATCATTCGCCTCAATCGCAATCTCTCGATTGCTGTATTGCCGTGCCATTCCTGTTACTTCGGCTACTAGTGCATTAAGTACGATAGGTTCTATATGAAAGTGTAAATGACCACTATCTGCTCGCGCTAAGTCTAGCAAGTCTTGTAACAAACGAATTGTACGATCTGCTTCTGAGGCTGCGGTTTCTAAAGCGTCGCGCTGCGTTGTTGTCAGATTAGTCTCGCGCCGAAGAACACTTTGCAAATAACCGTGGACAATTGTGAGTGGCGTACGCAACTCATGGGAAACATTGCTGACAAACTGTTCCTGTTGTTCCCAAGCGGCAGCGAGACGCTCTAACATCATGTTATAGGTACGGGCTAACTCTCGAACTTCTGTAGGTGCGCGATCGCATTGTAGTTTTGCTTGTCCCAAATCTGCGGCAGAAACCTTTGCCGCAAGTTGATTAATCTGCATCAATGGCTGTAGCGAACGTTGGATGTAAAGCGCGATTGCACCTGTGATAGCTATCAGTATAAGTAGACTGGTAACACCCAAACCCTGCACTACTGCTAAAAACATTGTCTGTTCGTCAGAAATATCTTGAGCGACGAATAACTGTCCTAAAGAATTGCCGTTGATGCGCAAAGTTCTAGCACACATTACAAAGTAGCGGTTATCGATTGCGTACACCTGAGGGTTAACTGGAATCTGACGCAACGACAATAATGCGATCGCTGTAGCATCTGTCGAATTGAAATTTGTAGATTTAGCTTGGTTTGTTCCATCAGAAAAATTGACCCACAAGAAAGTTTGACTAGCTGTGAGATTATCAATTGCTTTTTGAACCCCAGTTGCGACTAGAAACATTTCACTGTATATCTCAGCATCACGCGGTAAACGCCCAGCAATATCTTCCACATGACGCTTGTGCGAACCAATCAAAATTTGCTGCATTTGCCATGTTGTCCAAACAGCAAAGCTACCTAATCCCAAAGCAGAAACAGCAGCAATACCTATTGTCAAGCGTACGCGCAGTGAAAAAGGGTCAATTCGCCAAATGTTCCTAATTCTTGCTATCACCCACTGTTTCCTGGTGTTGGTGTCGGACAAGTTTGATTTGCAAAGTCACACTGATAAATATACGACTCTTGCCAGCTTAAGGGAATCTCTAGCAAATCTCTTGTTCCTGTGATTCCTTGTCCAATAAATAGCAAAAGTGCAATACAGTTTAAAATTGTATGGATTTTCCGCCAACGCTGCGAACGATCTTTGTAAATATCTGGTGCAATTGCTAACGAAAAAACCATTAACATCGCCGCTGCCATGCCAATATAATAATGCGATACATACCACTCATTCGTCCGGCGAAAAACTCCATCTTGACTGCCTAAAATGATTAAGCCTGCACCTGTAAGTGTCGCGAATATTCCCCGCCAAAGACGCTGTTTTGCTTGATAAAGTAAGATTAAGGAAGTTATAGTAGCAGCAAACATTAATACTATAAATATAACTTGAAATGGTTGCTTAGTAATAAGTTGATTGCTGAGAATATTTTTGACAATTGGGTGAGCTAATCCTAACAATGTAATACTGACAACTGCTGTGGTTAACCAGTGACCTATTCTATTATGCTCTGCCCCGACAATTGGTGGAATTTTACTTTGTTTACTGTGTAAGCGACGCTGCCGCGTTTGCCAAGCTAAGTTGACAACAATACCAATGATTGGAAATACAAAAATAATTGCGATCGCTGGATGCAATAACCTTAAAGCATCACTGATTTCTACCATAGGAATCCTCTAGAAAAAGCTTAGATTTTCTCGTTTTGTTTTGTAATGTTTTTTGAAATGTAAACTTCGTCGGCTTGCCGTAGGCTACCACATTGGCGCAGCCTTCCCGTAGGGTAGTACACAAAGGAAAGGTTTAAAGAGAGATGTTTAGTAAAAGTTTGAATTTACTGTATGTATTTAGTCTTAATAATATGAAGGAGAACTTACGTATTTTGTTATGAAAATTGCATTGTTACTACGTAAGTTCTGGTGTAGTTAAAATGAGTTTGTGGTGTATGCGATCGCTTAACAAAGTAGTGCTAGCGGTTGGCTTGTGCTGCTGTTTGTAGTGGTGCATAGCCGAATGTAGCATTAAATTGTCTACACCAAATAGCTACAGATTGATAATCTGCTAAATTAATATCTTGAGGAACGCTATAACGTTGAGTTCCGTTTAATTTTTGTAAGCGACCAAGTGATATGTAATCTTGCTCTTTTAGACCACCTTTTGGTAAGGTAGCAGCACGATGCAGAATAACGTACAAATCAGGACCCATATCAGACATAAATGCTTGGTCAAATTCTAAATAGCGTCTACCATTTTCAGTTACAATTCGAGCTGCACCTTCAGTTGGGTGTTCTGCTGCGATAAAGTTACCCGATTTTACTGTAGCTACTTGTGCTGCTTGAACTGGTGAGGTTGTAGGTAATCCACTAAAACTGCTAACCGATAAAACAGCAGCGATACTGAGGACTAAATAATTCAATTTCATGGGGTTTTAATTTGAATAACATCTACTGATGACAATGTATAAGCTTGTCGTAGATGTAGAATTAATTCCAATTGAGAAGTTAGTAGGAAAGCACTCACTTTCTTCTCAGCAAATTCTCATCACCAATCTTGTTGAATTTTTCACTTGAGCTATTAAAGTAAAGGGATAAGAATAATTTCTCATCCCTCTAAATAGTTTCCTTTAAACAGCTTCTGCCGCAGATAAAGTATTGAGATGCTGCGCGATCGCTTGCTTTGGTATGACACCCGCAATCTGCTCTACAACTTGCCCTTTCTGGAAAAATACTAATGTAGGAATTGCATTGATGTTGTACTTTGTCGCCAGATCTGGATAATCGTCAATATTCAATTTACCGACTTTGGCTATACCTGCAAAATCAGCTGCAACTTCTCTGATAATCGGGTCTATCATGCGGCAAGGTCCGCACCAGGGTGCCCAAAAGTCTACTAAAACTGGTACTGCACTCTCTAGCACTTCGTGCTGGAAGTTGTCGTTTGTTAGTGTAATGTATTTGGTAGTATTTGACATAAACTAGTAACCTCAGTGTTATTTTGGAATGAACGTTCCAGTTTAACTGAAAAAAATAGTTACCTTAATCTAAAACAGAGATAACTACGTCTGTAATGTCTTGCAAGACAGAAGGCTTGACTTTGCACATGACATGTAAACCTTGCAGAATACAGGTAAGGAAACGTGCTATAGCTCGCAGATCTTGTTTAGGAGTAATTTCACCTTTTTCATTTGCGTTAACTAAAGCATGATAGAAAGCATTCTCGATGCGCTGAAGATGGGCAGCGATGCAACTCGCTGTATTTTGGTCATGTGGTGCCAATTCTACGGCTGAATTAGTTATCAAGCAACCACGTTGTTGTTTGTCATTTGTGGCACACTCAATGAAGTTTTGAAAGTAATCTACAATTGCTTGCTTGGCTGCATCTGGTGCTTCTAATTGCGCGATCGCCGCCGCAAAAGCTGTTTCATTGTAATGCGCGATCGCCGCGAGAAATAGGGCGCGTTTATCACCAAAGGTATCGTAAAGACTTCCTCGGTTTATTCCCATTTGTTCAACCAAGTCTTGGACTGATGTTGCCTCATATCCTTGGCACCAGAAAGTTTCCATTGCCTTTTCTAGCACCTGATCTCGGTCAAACTCTTTCTTACGCGCCATCAACTTTAATTGCCCTCCTAAAACTGTTATAACAATTTTGGAACGATTAGTCAAATATAAAAAATACTACATACACTATGCCAGCAAAAGCTTTGTTTGTACGGAATCGCTTTACCTGGTTAGCGTACTTAATGACAGCTTACTTTGCATATTTACAAGCTGCTTTAGGTCCACTCATGCCATTTCTACGGGCTGAATTGGGAATGAGCTACATCGTAGGCGGACTGCATTTCAGTGCGTTTGCGTTGGGGATGATTTTAGCTGGATTGGTGAGCGATCGCACGACTCAGATATGGGGACGTAGTGTTAATTTCTGGACTGGTGCTGTTGGGATGTCGCTAGGTGCTTTAACTTTAGCACTCTCACGTCAAGCAAGTTTTACTATTGCCAGTACATTACTTTTAGGGCTACTTGGTTCTATTCTTCAGATGACAATTCAGGCAGCACTTTCTGATCAGTATCAGGCACAGCGTACACTAGCGCTGACTGAGGCAAATATTGCTGCTAGTATTGGTGCGAGTCTTGTTCCCTTGTTGATCGGTGGTTTTCAGCAAATAGGATGGGGCTGGCGCAGTGCTTTGTATTCGGCGGCGATCGCATTAATTCTGATTAGCATAAAGTTTCGACAATCTATTCCCGTTGTTGCAACACCTCAAGTTGAAGGAAGTGCACTACATCAAAAATTACCAAGAACATTTTGGATCTACTGGGTAGTCATTTTCCTAGGCGTATCAGTTGAGTACTGCATTTTCTTTTGGGGTGCAGATTTTCTAGAAACTGCTGTTGGCTTAACAAGGAGTCATGCAGCTAGCACGATGAGTATTTTTGTGTTATCAGGTTTTGTTGGACGTGTAATGTTTAGCCGCCTTAGTTGGCTTGTGCGGGATGAGATTTTACTATTGGGTGCGATCGCAGTAACTTTTTTCGGTTTTCCAATGTTTTGGTTGGCTCATTTTGCCCCAATCAACATTCTCGGTTTACTTATTGCTGGGCTTGGTGTTGCTAACTTTTATCCTCTTATTCTCTCGCTTGCAGTTGGTGCTGCTAACTTGCAGTCTGATCTAGCAGTTGCACGTCTATCGATTGGAGTGGGGATGGCAATCTTGATTTCACCATTCATTCTAGGTAGCATTGCCGATCAAATTGATCTCAAAGTCGCTTTTGGTATTGTCATAGTTATCTTAGCTGCGATCGCCGTAGTAACTCTAGTTGGAGTTTATTTATCTGCTAAAAAAACAAAAAGATAGTCATAGTAGCTGAATCATCATTAGTTAGCATTCATTTACTTTCTCAGAAAAATCTCATTTACTTCTTAAAGAGAAATCATTTTGCTGGGGGAAGAACTTGGTATTTTCCTAGTAGCAGTACAAACTAGAAAAATCATGATTTCTCAGGTTGATAGCCAAGGTGTCGATAGACGCCGAGGCGTGCGGCGATTGCGAGTAGCAACTTTGGTACTTGTAGGAATTTTCACTTTATGCGCAATTATTGTTACAGCCTGGTTTACAGGTGAAGATAGAGTTTCAGAAATTTTTGCACAAATTCAAGTGCTGCAAGAAAATCCTCCAATGTGGCTTGCAGTACCTATGGTTATGGGTGAGTATTTGTTAGCCCCTACAGTAGTACTGTTTTTAACAGTTGTCATAGTCACAAAAATATCTCCTCAACCGCGTGTTTGGGCAAGACGGTTAGTTGTGGGAATTTTGCTAATTTTGACGATTCGCTATATTTTATGGCGATCGCTTTCTACTTTAAATGTTGCCGATCCGTTAAATGGTGTATTTAGCTTAGGGTTGTTTTTTCTAGAGGGACTGATATTACTCAGTGGTACGATTCAGTTATTTTTAATGCTAAATGTGAGCGATCGCCACAGGGAAGCCGATCAATGCTCCTTATCTGTTATTGATGGTAGTTTTACTCCTACAGTTGATATTCTCATTCCGACTTATAATGAACCTGAGTTTATTCTTAAGCGCACAATTATTGGATGCCAAGCCTTAGATTACGCATTCAAAACAATTTATTTGCTTGATGATACTAAACGTCCAGAAATCAAAAAACTAGCTCAAAAATTAGGCTGCGAATATATTACTAGACCTAATAATAAGTATGCCAAAGCAGGAAACTTAAATCATACAATCAGGCAAACTCAGGGCGAATTAATTGTTGTCTTTGATGCGGATTTTGTACCAACAAAAAACTTTTTAACACGCACTGTAGGTTTTTTTCAAGATAATTCTGTTGCCTTAGTACAGACACCACAAAGCTTTTATAATTTCGATCCAATTACTCGTAATTTAGGGTTAGAAAACATTCTTACATCTGAAGAAGAGGTATTTTATCGACAAATTCAGCCGATTCGGGATGCAGCAGGTAGTGTTGTCTGTTCTGGTACTTCGTTTGTGGTGCGTCGTAGTGCGTTAGAAATGGCTGGGGGCTTTGTTACAGATTCACTCAGTGAAGACTACTTTACAGGAATCCGCTTATCTGCTCAAGGCTATCGACTTGTCTATTTAAATGAAAAGTTGAGCGCAGGTTTAGCTGCGGAAAATATTGCTGCTCATGCTACACAACGATTAAGGTGGGCACAAGGTACATTACAAGGTTTTTTTATTAGTGCCAATCCATTAACGATTCCAGGGTTAACTCTATTGCAGAGATTAGCTCATTTAGAAGGCTTGCTACACTGGTTTACGAGTATCTCTCGGGTTGGCTTTCTCATAATGCCATTAGCTTATTCGTTCTTGAATATTATTCCTATTCGAGCAACAATACCAGAACTTTTGTATTTCTTTTTGCCTTATTATTTAGTTCAATTAACAGTATTTGCTTGGTTAAACGGGCGATCGCGCTCAGCTTTATTATCAGATGTTTACTCGCTAGTCCTATGTTTTCCCTTAGCATTGAATACAATTCAAGTTATGCTGCGTCCTTTTTCTAGAGGCTTTAAAGTGACGCCCAAGGGAACTACAAGCGATCGCTATACTTTCAACTGGAAACTTGCTTCACCTCTCATTATTTTATTCATCGCTACAGCGATTAGTCTCTGGCGTAATCTAGGAATGTGTATTGTCAAAGGTGCATGGGTAACTTCAGAAATGTCTCAACATCTTGAAGGGATTAACTTAGGTTGGATCTGGAGTGCTTATAACTTAATTGCGATCGCGATCGCCTTACTAATTTTAATTGATGTTCCCAATGATTTATTTGCGTGGTTTTACCTCAGACGAATTGTGCAACTCAAAATTGCTGATAAAACGTTTTGGGGTATGACGACAATGCTTTCAGAAGTGGGGGCAGAAGTAATGTTAACTCGATCAATAAGTTCTTTTCCGCATACAGTTATACCAGTAACCTTAGAAATAATGGAGGAAAAGTTAACTTTAACAGGAGAAATTATCCAAAGTAGATTTGATAATGAATTTCCTACACTACGGATATCTTTTGAGACACTTGATCTAACTCAACAACGTCAGTTAGTAGAAATGCTATTTTGTCGCCCTGGGCAATGGAAAGTTCAAAATACACCAGGAGAATTAGCTTCTTTGCTCCTGATATTTAAAATTTTACTGCGTCCGCGAGTTTTGTTTAATCGAAATTTATCAGGGAGTGCTATTAAAGTTGCTCAGGTGTAGTTTAAGATAGATTATGTGTTATATTAACTAGCCTGACTATTTTTATTTCGAGTAGAAGCAGCCATTTGCTCAGATGAGTATTGTTCCATTTCCGCCACCAGTAAAACCCAAATTTAAATTTATAGATCTATTCTGCGGTATTGGAGGTTTTAGATTAGCATTACAATCTCTTGGTGGAAAATGTGTATTTTCGTCTGATATTGATGCAGCAGCAAGAGCAACATACCAGACAAACTTCGGAGAGTTACCTTATGGAGATATTAGAAAGCTTACGAACTTAGACATATCAGATGAGGAACTAGATCGCCTCATTCCAAACCATGATTTATTAACTGCTGGTTTTCCATGCCAACCTTTTAGTAGGGCTGGAGTGTCGGCTAGAAACTATCTAGGTCAAAATCATGGATTTGAAGATATTGAACAAGGAAATTTGTTTTTTGACATCGTTAGAATTGCTAGAGTAAAAAGAACTAAAGCCTTATTACTAGAAAACGTAAAAAACTTTCTTACTCACGATCAAGGCAAAACTTTTCATATTATTAAGGAAACAATTGAGAAGGATTTGGGTTACTCTTTTAATTATAAAATTATAGATTCCAGTTCACTGGTTCCTCAAAGAAGAGAGCATTTTTATATAGTTTGTTTTCGAGATAAGGTACACTTTGAGTTCCCCAATTTTCAAGGAGAACCACTACCTTTAAAGTTAATTTTAGAAGAAAACGTGTGCAATAAATTTACAATTTCAGATAAACTTTGGGAAGGACATCAGAAAAGATCGCAAAGGAATGAAGCCAGAGGTGCTGGATTTACGGTGAAATTAGCAAACTTAGACAAACCATCTAACACTCTGGTTTCAAGATATTACAAAGATGGGAAAGAATGCCTAATTCCTCAACAGGGTAAAAACCCTAGAATGCTGACACCCAGGGAATGTGCCAGATTACAAGGTTTTCCTGAAGAATATCTCCTACCGAATAGTGCTGCTGCGGCTTATAGGCAGTTTGGCAACTCTGTTGCTGTACCTGTGGTTATTAGAATTGCTCAAGCAATTTTGGAAAAACTGGATACTATGACATATCAACCAGAAGAATTACAAAAAGCAGGATTCAAAACAGCAGCTAATCTAACAGTTTGGGAAAAATGTTACTGGTAATTACGGTATTTAATTAGAAGTGGAGCTAAACAGTTAGGAAAAGATACTAGACGTATCGAGTCTATTTATAATGATTTAACTACTACATATAAACTCATTAGTCTTCGAGGAGAATCAGAAACAAATCAACTAAAAATTCTTCGTTCTGTTTTTGAACAGTCATTATTCTTTCAACTGAAAGATGGTACTAGCGTTAAGTTAGAGTACGAGAAACTATTAGTAGACCTGGAACGGCTTTTAATAACTCCTAAAGACTATTTGATTTTTGCAATATCAATCAAAGAAGTGATGTTGCCTACTAATGAAGCTGTAGGAAAAGTTCCAACTGATGAAACTTATGCTTTTGTTAAAAGGTACGCCACAGCTATACTTGATACTAAAAAAGAGCAAGGTTTAGTAAATTTAATTCGTGATTGGGATGACTTCACAGGAATGCTCGCTATCAATAAAGAAAGAGATTTGATAGTTGAATTGTATAGAAATGTTAAAGAGAATTTAGCAACAAGCTTAAGTAATTTTGAGGAAAATATATCTAAAAGTGATGAAGATGTTGTTTTAACAGCATTATGTCAAGAATACGAAAGGAGAGTCGCTCAAAAAAGAAAAACTAGGGCTGGTAAAGACTTAGAAAGTAGTATTGAATTTATTTTCAATTATTTTGGTATTCAAACAGGAGGTAAACCTAAGCATTTTACTGCTGGTCTGGAAATAGACAACTGGGTTGAAACTAAAAATGGGTGGTATATAGGAGTAACTTTGAAAAGAACTTTAAGAGAAAGATGGAAGCAGACATACACAACTGATGATAAAATCTACGTTCAACACAAAATTAGTAAAATATTGTGGGTAATTAGTGATGATTCTGATTTAAGTGAACAAAAGATATCTGAACTTGTGTCATACAGGCATATCTTTTTTATTCCAGATAATTCTCGTGTCTTGAGAAACTTGTGTTCTCACCCGAATATAGGGAAATATCTTTTTCCGATTACAGAATTAGTTACTCAGGTACAACAATTAATAGAAACCTGTTAGCACGCTAACAGTAGCGTTTTCGGTGCTAAGTTAGGAAATTGGCACGATTTTAGAAGGTAGTCGCAGTTTACTCCAATTAAGTATTTGTAAAACCTGTATCCTGAAGAAACTCTAAGATTGCAGCATTGAGTTCTTGGGGACAGTTTGCAGGGGCGTCGTGACCGCAGTCTTGTATAATTTCTACTTGTGCATGAGGAATGTGCGATCGCAGTTTTTCAGCATCGGTGGCGGGAAACCAGCGATCTTGATCGCCCCAGACGATGAGTGTTGGGCAAGTAATTTCACCCAAACGCGATTGAATTTGACTAATTAAATTTGGTTGCTTTTGTTGTAAGCGCTTAATTTCCTGCGCAGCGATTTGTAATTCTTCGGTTACTTTTGCCAGCGTTCCAGGAATATAGATGTAGGGATACGTAATCCAATAAACTTCTTCGGGGGTGACTGCTGACCAATCTACCAAAACTTCACGGCGTTCGACTCGCACGATCGCGCGGACAAGCGTCGAGAAAAGGAATGTTAACCGCAGCGAATCAACAATCTTTAATAATTCTATCGGTAGATCAGAAAGCGATCGCATCCAGCGATTCGGTAAGCGTTCAGGAAAAATTGGGACATTAATCAAAACTAAGCTTGCGAATAACTCTGGATGTTCTTGGACAACAGCAAGACTTACCAATGCACCTAAAGATATCGCGACAACTATTGCAGGCTCACTACATAAAGCACGAATAATCCGCTCTAACTCTAGCATTTGATGTCCTGGTTTTTCTGGATGTGCTGGTTTTTCTGAGAAACCATAACCTTTAGCATCGAAGCAAATCACTCGAAAATGTTTTGCTAGTGGTTCAATACAATGACGCCAACTATAGCACCAGCTACCAATCCCATGAACCAAAACTAACGGTTTACCAGTGCCTTTTTCTCCGTAAGCAATCGAAACTGGATGACCATTAGCATCGATTATTGTTAAATTTTGCCGTCCTTGAGGAAAAGTCTCTCTCCACCAGTCTTGCATTCGCTTTAATTTGTAACAATACTGCTGAATTCATTTAACCACCTATCTAATAAATAATAGGCTGAAAGTTATCCAGCCTACCTTTATTGCAAGATTTTTAACCTGAGTCAAAACAGCAATTCGTCTTATTCGTCTTACTTGTTCATAGCGTTTTGAGGATTCTTGAGATACTCTTCTAGCAAATCGACATTCTTCATATTAGCTTTCCACGCAAAGTCAAACATATCGCCGATGACTGGAATTGAGCCAAACACGCTCTCTATTACGATATTCCTGACCATCCGTCCTAATACAGCTTTAGGAATCCCTAACCTTGCTGCTTCGATGACAATATACGCCGAAAGCGCGGTGCCAACAATATCTCCAGCACCAGGAATTAAGCCGATAAGAGGGTCAATACCAATACGAAATTTTGTCCCTGGAATGCCAATAGCATTATCAAGCAAACGGCTAAACCTACGCAGGCGTTGTACTGATGTAAGTTTAGGGTGAGCCGCAACATTGGCAAACTGAGCAACAGATTGGGTCATAGATGAAACACAACCATTAATCTTAATGATTAAATTAAAACATTTTTCAATATCATTTGTAGTGTACCTACAGCGATATTTGTATGTAGTGTAAGCGATAATTTTTTGTCTAAACAAATCTCAAGAAATAAATCTAGAGAATGAGTAAGTTTAGGAGTTATTTATCTTGGAGTTTGTCGTACTACTAATTTCTATGACAGTTTTGGAGTGCGATCGCATCGCTTCGCCTACACAAACATTAAGCTGATCGCCGACTAACAGCACTGCGGCACTCATATACAGCCACAACATTAAAACAATGACTGCGCCAACTGCACCATAAGCTTGATTGTAGTTACCAAAATTTGCCACATACATCCGAAACAAAGCCGATAAGATTGCCCAAGAAATCGCCGCTAAAATCGCTCCAGGCATCATTGGCGTACCAGAATCCCAACGACTTGGTCCATAGCGGTAAATAAAAGCAAAAGCCGCAGACATAACGCCTAAAGCCAAAGGCCAAATCAGGATTTGCCAGATGAACAATAAAAAATATAAACCACTTTCGCGAACAAAAAATTCTAAAATGAGATCGCTAAGAAATACTAGAAACGAGGCGACAACTAATAGTATAATTGACCCTATAGTCAGACCAATTGAAATCAACTTTGCTTTCCAAAAAGGACGCGTTTGTTGTGATGGAATTTGATGAATTTGGTCGAGGGCTGTCATTATCGTATTTAATGCGCCAGAAGCAATCCAAATTGCTGCAACAAAGCTGATTGAGAATAACCCGCGATTTCGGTTCTGAGTAATTTCTTGAGCAAAATCCCGAATCAAAGAGAGGGCTTCATCCGGTGCAACTGTACTGAGTCGTAGTGCTAGTTGCCTAAACGTCGATTGTAGTGACTCTTGAAATAAGCTAATTGCTGTTAGAATAGCAAGAATTGCCGGAAACAGCGATAACATTGAGTTATAAGCGATTTCGGACGATAAACCTAACAGCCTTCTTTCGCCTACACGTACAAAGGTCGCGCTTAATGTTGCCCAAGTCATGTGGCGAAAAAACCGAACAAAGCGGGTTTTAAACATTCGAGAGGTCAGAGGTCAGAGGCTAGGGAAATTATAAAGTAGGGTAAGCTAAAGGAGAAATTGTTACAATAATTCACGCGTTTCTTGCCTCTAATCTGGAAGAAAATCAAGATCGAGAACCTCTGCAAGCGTGTAAGGACACGCATCAGGAAAACTACTGGTAGATAAACCTGCCTGCTTTGCTGCTCCTCTAACAGCTTTAAGATAAACTTCGTCTAATACTGCTTCTAAATAGGGTTTGAGGCTAGGACTTTTCTCTATCAACTCCTCAACTCGCTGTCGATGTTCAACAATCGAAGATAGCCAACTATTAGAGCGATAACTAGGCTGGAATTGCCATTTGAGCAGGTGGAGTAACACGATTCTCAAGTTACTTCTTAAGGCGTGTTTATCGTTGCTGCCCAAATCTCGTACCTCTTCGATCAAGTTGATTAAGTCTAGTTCGCTGAATCTCTCCTGTTCCAATAGCATCGCCTGCTCATCAGACCAAGCGACAAAGTCTTTTTCGTAATTGGTGGTTTTCAGCATAAACTCTCCACTATCCGGCTACATCTAAAAATCTGTGTTCACGTCATGTAATTTTTAGATAACTCCCATTGCTTCGGCTACAGCTTCGAGTGTCGGTTCAATTCCTGGTTTGAATGCGTTTTGATTGTTATCAATTGCTGTGTTGGGGTCTTTGAGTCCGTTTCCGGTGAGGACGCACACGACGGTTGCACCTGTAGGAATTTGATCTTTGACTTTTAACATACCCGCAACCGAAGCCGCGCTTGCAGGTTCGCAGAAGATGCCTTCTGAGGATGCTAATAAACGGTAGGCTGCAAGGATTTCTTCATCAGTAACCGCGTGAAATTCTCCATTGCTTGCGGATTGTACCGCGATCGCCTTTTCCCAGTTTGCCGGATTGCCGATGCGAATTGCGGTCGCGACGGTATCAGGGTGCGTTACAGCTTTTCCGGTAATTAACGGTGCAGCCCCAGCAGCTTGAAAGCCCATCATTCGCGGTAAGCGATCGCATTTACCGGATTGATGATATTGACAAAATCCCATCCAGTATGCTGTGATATTTCCGGCATTGCCTACAGGGATGCATAGCCAGTCTGGAGCTTCACCTAAAGCATCAACAACTTCAAACGCTGCGGTTTTTTGTCCTTCTAAACGATAAGGATTGACTGAATTTACCAAAGTAATCGGATAGCTATTTGCCATCTCGCGGACGATTTTCAATGCTTGGTCAAAGTTTCCTTTAATCGACAACACTTCAGCACCATAAAGCAGTGCTTGCGCCAATTTACCTAAAGCAACATATCCATCGGGAATCAGCACAAAAGCTTTCATTTCCGCACGTTTTGCATAGGCGGCAGCGGCGGCGGAAGTATTACCCGTACTTGCACAAATAACTGCCCGCGCCCCTGCTTCTTTCGCCTTGGAAATCGCCATCGTCATTCCTCGGTCTTTGAAGCTACCTGTAGGGTTTAACCCGTCGTACTTGGCGAATACCTGTACTTGTCTACCGATGATTTGAGCAATTGAGGGAATCGGAATCAACGGCGTATTACCCTCTAATAGAGTGACTATCGGTGTATTTTCAGTGACAGGTAAGTATTGCTGGTACGTTTTGATTAGTCCAGACCAAACTTCGCGGTTAGTAGATTTGTTAGCAATCAGAGTCACGGTGTTTGCAGCAACTTTATTTAGATTGAGATTCGGTAAGCGCAAGCATTTCGCTGGCGATGAATTCACTTTTTGTATTTAAAAGCGATATTCATAGATCTTCAGGTTGTATTACTTAGTTTACTGTGACAAGGGAACTATCATCGGGTACAGCACCTAGCCAGTTATAAAATCGACACATTTAATACAACTATGCTTCCAGATAGAGTTACAATAACATTTTGGTGTGAGTAGGCAAAAATAACTATTTAATATAACGATGGGAATCTGTTCAGCTACTATGTCTCCTTCCTCCACTTTGGCGGATAACGACCAAGCAATGACTACTGTTTCTGGCACATCGACAGCGCGATCGCCTTGGAACGAGTCACAAAAATCTTTGTATGCAGCTGGTGTACAAGTTAAATTTCTGCATTTGGAAGCTGAAGTAGAATCACTGTTGCAGCAGTTGCAGGCGATAAAAAAACAACGTACCACTGCTGAAGAAGTATCAATGAAGTAAAGCAGTGA
Organism: Gloeocapsa sp. PCC 7428; assembly: GCF_000317555.1. GTDB lineage: Bacteria > Cyanobacteriota > Cyanobacteriia > Cyanobacteriales > Chroococcidiopsidaceae > Chroogloeocystis. Next base: position 151,665 of record NC_019745.1, on the reverse strand, counting down.
GTAAAATGCCTCATAAATCCCCCAATATTGGGGCAGGGCTGTTTCAAAGTGCATGGAGAAAAATTAGAGTGAGGTTGACCACATGGCAAGCTCGACATGGAACTGCTGGCATTGCTGAACACTGTTGCTGACCCCCGCGCCCCGCGAGGCAAACGTCACCCGCTCTCGCTGGTGCTGCTGATTATTCTGATGGGAACGATGCTCGGCTACTGGGGCTATCGTCCTTTGTCTGAGTTCATCAAGCACTATGGCGATGCCCTGCGAGCGCGACTCGGATTGAGTGATGAAGTGGAATTTCCCTCCTATTCCACCCTGCGGCGGGTGATGATGCAGCTTGATTTTGCTGAGTTTGCGGCGGTGTTTTCGCAGTGGGCAAAGCAGTTTGTCCCGCTCGATCCGGCTGCGGTTGTTGCCATTGACGGCAAAAGCATCAAAAGTACGGTCAGCGACTGCCACCAAAACACTCAAGCGTTTGTCAGTGTGGTTTCGCTCTTCAGCCACGAGTGCGGCTTTGTCTATCAGATGCAGGCGATGGACAATCACAACACCAGTGAACAAACCGTGGTGCAGCAGTTGCTCAAAACGCTGGCACTTGATGGGGTCGTGGTCACGATGGACGCACTGCACTGTCAAAAAAAACCTTAGCGCAAATCATCGAGCGGGGAGATGACTATCTGGTGTGCGCCAAGGCGAACCAACCGTACCTGTACCAGGCGATTGAGCAAGCTTGGCAGCAGGGTCACCCCTGGAGTTGCTACGACTACACACAGCACAGTCATGGTCGCACCGTGCATCGTCGGGTTCAGGTCTATCGCCCGTCGCAAGCGCTCCAATCGCACTGGAGCGGACTCGCGTCGCTGATTGTCGTCGAACGCTCGGGCACCCGAGCGCAGCAGCCCTTTTGCGAGCGGCAGTATTACATCAGTAGTTTGATCACCTGTGCGCACGGCTTTGCTCAACTGGTGCAGGGGCACTGGGGGATTGAGAATCGCTTGCATTGGATCAAGGATGTCTCGCTGGGTGAAGATGATGCACCCTACCTCGATAAGCGCGCTGCTGCCAACTGGTCAATCGTGCGGACCTTTTTCATCACCTTGGCAAGACGCTTGGGCTTTCATTCCATTGCCTCAGCGAAACGCCAGCTTGCCAACCAGTTTGAGCAGGTCTTTCTCTCTCTACAATGAAACAGCCCTGCCAATATTGGGGGACTTTAAGCTTAGTATTTATTTAATTGAAGCGTTGGTGTTGAGTAGACCAGCGTTTAAAGTTATAGTTTTTGCCAGTAGCGACGAGTAATGCTGGAAGTTGATCCTCTTCAAGTTCGGCGATCGCAATCATAGTCTGTCCAGAAGCCCCGCTAAACTCGTTGTAAATTATCTTTCCAGTAGCTGAAAAAATAATTGTGTGCGATCGCGAATCGTTGTTTTGCGTTTGCAGTAAGCTAGGCTCAAAATTATGAACAGCCGCAATTTCCTGTGGGGAGATTGTCATTATCACTTCTGCTGTACCATCACCAGTTAAGTCGATTAACTGTACGGGTAACTCTCCGAGTTGCTGTAGCATTTTCTCTATATTCGGGACAGACTTTTGCGGATTTGGTGTGCGGCGTTGCAACTCCTGCCACAGTTTAGGTAAGATTTCTGCAACTTCAATAGGCTGCGGTTGTTGTGTTAAATCTGATAAAGCGATCGTTTCCGGTTGCAACCACTGTAGTGTTGTTTTCGTAAGTGCTAATTGTCGTGCGGCTGAATCGAATAAAGGAAATGCATCCGATACGGCTAATAGCTTCAGCGTACTACCTTGTAATTGCACAGCTTTGACAACAGCGAGATCAATTTGCTGATGTCCCCCTGGTAGCCAGGAAACGATTTGAACTTCAGCATCTGAGTTTAAACCTAATTGTTGCCAATATTGGGCTGCGGTTTTTGATGGTGCTAGCTTAAATGGTGCGTGTTGCCAAGTGTTACCGTCGTGATAAGTATGAAGTTGAATTTGATACCATGTTTGCTCTTTTGTGACTCGTAAGGGTGTTTGATCGATTTGCAGCCATTGCGCAGGATTGACTTTTGTCATTTGTTGTGCTGTACCAACAAAGCGACTAAGGTGAGAAGTTGTCACTTTATTTGATGAAAAGTCACCTTCTAAACGTTTGAGGAACCTTTGAATATAAGCAACATCAGCAGCAGTTGTTTGTGGTTGCTGTTTTAACCAGGCGATCGCGCTTCTTCTACTTTCTTGTGCGCCTTTGAGAAGCGCCCCCCAAGCTTTGACTTCGGTACGATTAGGGTTAACACGTAACGCAACTTCGACGCGATTTCCTATTCGTCCATTATCCGTTTCTAGGAGTGTGGCGATTTCTTGTGTATTCGTTGGTGAAGCTTGAAACACTTTTAACGCCTCTCCCCAACGTCCATCGATTAACAAAGTTAGTACTTGTTGGCTAGGGCTTGCCCAAGTTTGATTTGCTTGCTTTTGAGCTTTTTTGGCGTGTAGTCGAATAAAATCGAGTTGTGCTTGTGCTGCGCTTGACCACGCTTGACGCTTTTGGCGTTGTTGTTTAATAAACTGCAACCATTTCTCGGCGGGTGTCCACAATCCACTTTGCGCAATTAGTAATGCATTTTGATAATCGCGACTGTCTAATGCTGGTTCAGCGATGGAAATGGGTTCTAGTTGCAGTGGATCGAAGATGAAATTTGCGGATTTAACTTGATAAACTTGCAATCGTGGTTCTAAATCAACACTTTGATCGATAACTAATTCTGGAGAACCTCCGGCGATCGCTTGTTGCCATTGCGGTTGAGTCGGACTTGTCCAAGGTAACATTAAACTCAGATACGAGCGATCGGGGTTGTAGTGGACGATTTGACCGTAAGCGATCGCGTGTCCTCGTTGTCGTTGTCCCCAAAGATAGAACCACATTCCTTGAGTTGGGGTGGTATTGTCGAACCGACGCAATTCGGTTACAGGTAACGGGCGATTTGAACTTGTATCTGCGGTTTCTGGATTAATGAGAGGCGCGACAACAAATGATTCTTCGGGTCCAGTGACATCAACTTGAGTGATAAATTGATAGTGAACTTCACGACTTGGCTGATTAAGAAGGTTTCTAGCGTCTGTAATGCGATACACGCGTAATTCGACAATTTGATTTTGCGATCGCACAGGTAAAATAACAGACGCTGGTTGTGAATTAGCGTTAACTTCTAACGGTAGCGGTTCTCCGGCAATTTTTCCCTGTCGGCTTAACTCGGCTGTAATTTGTGTCAGCGTTTGTGTTGGTTCTTGACTCGATGGTAGCTGCGCCCACGGCGGTAAGAATTGATTTAAGGATGCGATCGCATTTGGGTTAAAAAACAGAATATAACTCAACCACGCACCACTTGCGACTACACCGCCTGCACTCAAAAGTACTGTAATTCCTATTAAAGTACCGACCCAGTTTCTTTTAGCATTTTTACTAGAAAGATGTAGCCCTCTATCCATATATCGACGTCTTTGATAGCGTCGTAGAACTTTATTATGTGGACGTTGCGGCATCTGGGCTATCTATCTAATTTGCTACACACACTTTAGTCTGAATTGTAGCAAATTATGCTTTTATTCTTTTTTAAAGTGCCCGATATTTATACAAATTTTACTAATTTACACTCAAATTCCCTGACTGTTCATACTAACTTAAATTTCATAGTTAACTGCTCTGTAGTTTCTTTCACTGCTGGCACTACAAATTAATCTTTATAAACTAGAGTACGAGATAAATTGTCAATAATACTAAGCATTCTTTTCTCGCTTAATCCTGTGATTCGTTTAACAACTTCAACTACAGATGTAAACTCTTTCTTTGTACGTTCTTTCTGTATAGCTTCAACTAACTTAGTGGCTGTTTTACTAGATATTCCCACATTTTGAAGTATAAGTAACAACTCAGAAGCGTTTAAAGTATTAAAAGCTGTTAAAGGTTCAATTAACTTGGGAATTTTATCTTTAAATTCCTTTAATTTTATCTCCAACTCTTGTTTCTCTTTTGTACGCTCTTCCCGCAGTTGACTGAGGTGCTTTTCTAACCGCAATTCAATATTTGTTATACGTTGTTCTAATTTTGTTGTGTTATTCTCAGTTGTGGTTGCTGGATGATTGACAGTTTGATATTCTCGAAATGCTTCGGCTTGCTGTAATACTAGTTTTTCATCTTTAGGTGAAATCACAAAGGCATTAACCATTTCGCCTTTACGAGGATCTTTTTCTCTAGCTTTAACAGCAGCGTAGTATTCTAAGTGCCCATCAATTACTAAATAAGTGTCTTCTCCTGTTTCTTTCACAACTAATGGCTTGATCAGTCCTCCTGTTTTAAGAATTATTTCTGCTAAATAATCTAATGTATCCTCAGAAAAATCTGAACGTGGATTTTCCGAAATGATATTTTTAACATCTACAAGTGAAAATGAAATCATTTCAACTCCATTTTTTGTAAAACTTCTCCAGCTAAAAGCTCAAATTCACTAGTAGCAACTTGAGCAGAATTAGAAGAGGGTTTACCATCAGCAAAGTCAAAGATTGATTTGGGGTTAGGAATCTCTAATTCTCCTATTTGCACAGTTTGATTAGTGCATTCTGATAAAGCTGTCCTATCATAAATTACTGTTTCCATTAGAGGTAATTCATATTTTTCTGGAATAACACTCCTCTGTTTAGGAAAAGTATACTGTAGAAACTTGGAATTAGTAGCAATTTTGGAGGGAAGAACACCTAAAAGAATTAGATGCGGCTTACCTACAGCTTCTCTAGATTCATTAACCTCTTTGATAAACTTTTTTACAGTCGGCAAACCTTGATTAGCGAACGGTTTCAAATCTGAAGGAATTATTAAGTAGTCAGCAGCAATCAAGGCTACTTCTGCATATAAATCTCTAGATGGTGGTGTATCGATAATGACAAAATCATAGGTATCTGCTACTTGTTTTAGTTTGACAACTAACCTCCTTCTACTTGCTAAAATTTTATTTAGTTGATCTTGGTGCTCAATTAACGTAATGTGTGAAGGAACAACATCAATTTCAGGACTATTGAAAAAATGAGATTTACGAGCAATATCAGGAATAAAGTTATAATCACCTGATTCGAGTAAGTGGTATACGTTTCGCTCCTTTAAGTCATCCTCTTCTTCAAATTGAAACTTAACTAAGCCAGTGGCAAAAGTAGTGTTTGCTTGCGAATCTAAATCTATTAAGAGTATCCTTTTACCTTTTTTTCTTAGTGCGGCAGCTAGATTGACGGCAACTGTGGTTTTCCCGACACCACCTTTGTTATGGTAAATTGCAATAGCTTTCATGTTATTCTGCTTCTTATTCTCAGAGTCTGACTTAGGATTAGTTGTAACTGAAATTATCTTCTTTTGAGTGTATTTTTTTCTTAAACTTTCTCTACCTATAAGAGCTTGAATTTCTTCAATTCTACTTTCAATATCGTGACCTGAACATTGAAATACTAACTGAATATTATCATCAATGCTTTGATAGATTCTCAGTTGTTTGCCATTAGTTAGGAGTCCATAAGCAACATTTAAACTAGTTAAGTACCACTTGAGGCGGCGCACATGATTGTTCAAGTTTTGATTAGGATGCTTTGCCTCCATGACAACGCTTAAAGAAGAGTAGTCATTCAAAACAAACGGAACTACTTGTGTAGCGAAAGCTAGAAAGTCTAAACGAATACTGCCAAAAGCAACTTCTTGATACCAAGTGTCTGGTGAGTAGCCTAATGCTGGAAGCAGATACTGTACAATGAGCTTGCTTTCTACTTCGCTTTCGTTACGACAATTTTCTGGGGAAAAAGGCAACTTCTTTTACCTTGACTAAACCAAGACGTTGTAAAAAAAAACTTCTAAAGTCGATTTTCGGACAAATATTTTTGTTCTAGGTCAGGGAAATTACGGATTTTTGTAAGCGATCGCACCAAGTATGATGTGCGATCGCGCTTCGCATCACCAGTTAGCGACTAACTCTTCAATCATCGCATGGGCTTCGTTCAAAGATTCCTGACGTGCGTCATCACCGCTGCTAAGATTATCAGCTTGCACAAACGTAATGTCAGTAATACCAACTAAGCCAAACACAGCCTGCAAGAAAGGCTTGAGGTAATCATACTGTTCTGCTGGCGTTCCCGATCTGTAGCTACCACCGCTAGCAGTCACAATGAGCATTTTCTTTCCGTGAACTAAACCCGCGTATCCTTGATCAGTAACCGCAAAAGTACGATTGACGCGAACAATTTGGTCAATATAGGCTTTAAAAGTTGAAGGTACGCTAAAGTTGTACATTGGGATACCGAACACGTAGCGATCGGCTGCAAGAAATTCATCTACTAGTTCATCTGAAAGCTTAATTGCTGCGTTGAGTTCGGGGGTACGCGCTTCTGGGGGTGTAAATGCAGCCGCAATCCATCCTTCATCAACATGAGGTACAGGGTTTTTCCCCAAATCGCGGTAAGTCAGTGTATCCTCTGGATGGGCATTTTTCCAAGCTGTAACGAACTCATAAGAAAGTTTACGCGAAAAAGAGCGTTCACCACGAGGACTAGAATCAATATGCAGAATATGCGCCATAAAACAATGATTCCTGGATATAATTTAACAGCATCAACCGAGTAAATTTATCATTAATCCTACTTTTGTGTCTGTCTATCCTAAGACAGCTAAATCGCAAAATCGATGTCATTAAGCACTAACTTAATTCCAGGATTTTACTAATGGCTTATATCATTGCAACAGCAAATATGAAAGGTGGTGTAGGAAAAACAACGCTAAGTGTCAATTTAGCGACTTCACTCGCCAAAGATCATGGTAAAAAAGTTCTTATTTTCGATTTAGATACTCAAATTAGTGCTACTTTGAGTATAATGTCGCCAACAGATTTCGCTAAATACCGAAAAACAAAGCGGACTTTGAAATATTTAATCAACCAAGCTATTCAGCCAGAAACACGCTCAAAGATTAGTGTGAAAGAAGCAATTCACTACAATGCGTGCAAGCTTGCCAATCTAGATTTATTACCAGGTGATATCGAGCTATACGATGAATTTGTGGTTTCTGAAATGCTGCATGAAGAAGCCTTTGAAGTAGATCGACTTGATTTTGAAACAGTTTGGAATCGCTTTGAAAGAAGATTAGTTAAACAAATTTTAGAGCCAGTTCTCGAAAATTACGATTTTATTATTCTCGACTGCGCACCTGGTTATAATTTGATGACCCGCAGTGCGCTTGCTGCGAGTAATTTCTATGTTCTACCTGCAAAATCTGAGCCGTTATCAATAGTAGGTATTCAGTTATTAGAAAGACGGATTGCTCAACTGAAAGAAAGCCATGCATCTGAGGTGAATTTAGATATTAAATTGTTGGGAATTGTCTTTACAATGTCAGGTAATTTAATTACAGGCAGATACTACAAACAAGTGATGCAGCGAATTAATGAGGATTTTGACGCAGCACAAATTTTCAAGACTCAAATACCAACTGATGTCAATGTTGCTAAAGCAGTTGATAGTTTTATGCCTGTTGTCATGACAAATCCGCAATCAGCAGGGGCTAAAGCATTTACTCAAATAACGCAAGAGTTTTTACAGAAACTGCAACTAGCTGGGAGTAATCAGCAGGAAACACAATTAGTTAATACTAAGGTTGGTAATTGGTAATGGGTAATGAGAAAAAAGATATTTACCAATTACCTATTACCAGTTACCTTTTAAAAGTCTCCGGCTAACGCAGAAACACAGCGTTCGCAAATAAGGGGATGTTCTGGAGATTCGCCGACGTGAACTGAGTAGTTCCAACAGCGATCGCACTTCTTCCCGTCTGCATTCACAACACCAATGGCAAGTTCGTCAGTTTGTAAGTTGTATTTTGCTTGTTGCACTGCTTCTGGTGAATCGACAAGTTCTACTTGCGAAGCGATGAATAAATAACGCAGTTCATCAACACCGTTAGATTGAGTTGCGGTCTGTTTTTCTTGTACTGGCACAGCTTGTGCGATTGATTCGGTTTCAGTAGTTGGCGCTTTCGACTTCTGCGATAATACGATGCGCATAAATGCTAGTAGCAAGTAGCGCAGCGTTGCGTAAATGCCAATGAGTTGGAAGACGCGCGGTAGCAAAGGAATATCATTGATACCGACAAGTACAGCTTTCAACAAGCCAAGTGGCAGTACAATCAAGGGAAACACGGCAAGCACAACGGCGACAACCCAAAGTTCGCGGTATACCTTTAACACATCGCGTAAATATGCTGGCGATCGCGTAAAGGGCTGCAAAAGTTCAGCTAAATACTGTTGCCAGGTTTTTGGGTTCTGTGTTGCAGGCAGTGTTGTCTGTGCTACAACTTTTTCAACAGTCGCTAAGGGTTGAGCCGTGCCAGGGTTTAATGTTTGTAACTGCGCTTTGAAGGCAGCATCAGGAACATAAAGCAACACCTTGGCTTCAAGTGAAGAACCGATCATTTTCTCGACGCGTGCTTGTTCGAGAACTTTATTGACATCAGCGCGCAGCAGCCGTAACTTTTGCCAAGAACTTGCCAGTTCAGGGTTGTGCCATTGAGAGTCTAGTTGCACCCAACCGGCTTCAAAGACGGATTTGTAGGGCGTCGGGTATGGTAGCTGCTGCCAAATATCTTCTGCCATGTGACATAGTACAGGTGCGATCGCGCGGGCTAAATTTTCGAGTGCGACACTCAATACCGTTTGACAGCTACGTCGCCGAAATGCATCGGGCGCACTAATGTACAATCGGTCTTTGGCAGTATCTAAGTAGAAGTTCGATAAATCGACGACGCAGAAATTTTGCACCGTTTGGAAAAACCGGAAGAATTGGTAAGTCTCAAACGCCTCAGTCACATCCTTAAAGACTTCGGTCATCCGGTGCAGCATATACCGATCGAGTTCGGGCAATTGCGCGTAAGGTACAGAATGCTCAGAAGGGTCGAAATCGTGTAGATTACCCAACAAGAATCGTGCTGTGTTGCGAATCTTGCGATATGCTTCCGATAATTGCTTGAGGATGTTTTTACTCAGCGGTGCATCTGAGGTGTAATCGACGGATGATACCCATAGCCGCAGAACATCAGCACCATAGGCTGGTTCTTCTTTTTGATTTTTACCGCCATTAATGACAATCTCTGGTTCGATGCCATTTCCCAGCGATTTGCTCATCTTGCGACCTTGCTCGTCGATGGTAAAACCATGAGTTAAGACCGTTTTGTAAGGTGCATAACCATTGACGGCGACGCTTGTGAGTAAACTTGATTGAAACCAGCCGCGATGTTGGTCAGAGCCTTCTAAATACATTTCCGCAGGGTAGTGCAACTCAGGACGCTGTTGCGCTACCGCCGCCCACGAGGAACCCGAATCGAACCAGACATCCATCGTATCGGTGCCTTTGCGGTACGACCGACCATTATTGCGGTAACTTTCTGGTAAGAGTTCTTCTGTCGATAATTCCCACCACGCATCGGTGCCAATTTCTGCGATAATTCCTTGCACGTGGGCGATCGTTTCTTCATTTAGTAGCGCTTCCCCTGTTTCTTCGTCGTAGAAGACAGGGATGGGGACACCCCAGCTACGTTGTCGCGAAATGCACCAATCTGAACGTTCGGATACCATCGCGGTAATTCGGTTTTCGCCGATCGCGGGAATCCACTTGACTTCACTAATCGCTTTGAGTGCGGCATCGCGAAATCCTTCGACGGAGGCGAACCACTGTTCGGTGGCGCGGAAGATCGTTGGTTTTTTCGTCCGCCAATCGTAGGGATATTTGTGAACGTATGGTTCTTCTTTGAGTAACGCCCCCGCCGCAGATAGGGCATCGATGACAGCAGCGTTGCCATCACCAAGAACATTCAACCCCGCAAATTGTCCAGCTTCTGCGGTAAAATTACCGTCAGCATCGACGGGTGCTAATATTGGTAAACCGTACCGCTGACCGACGATGTAGTCATCTTGTCCGTGACCTGGTGCAGTGTGGACTAAGCCTGTTCCTGACTCGGTTGTCACGTAATCGCCACCTATTACGACTGGACTTTCGCGATCGTAGAGTGGATGACGATAAGTTGTGTGTTCTAAATCCTTGCCACTTACTTTTGCTTTAATTGCAAGGTCGCTTGCGAGAATCTGTGATAAGCGTTCTACTAAGTCAGCGGCTACGATTAAGTATTTAGGTTGCTCGTGATTAGCAACTTGTACCACCGCATAAGTTAATTCTGGATTGACAGCTACTGCTAAGTTAGCTGGAATTGTCCAAGGTGTCGTTGTCCAAATGGCTACACTTAGATGCGGCAAAAATTCGCCCAGTGCTGAAGCAGTTTCCGAAAGATGAGTCACAGGAAAAGCCGCGTAAAGACTACGCGAGGTATGACCTTCTGGATATTCTAGTTCGGCTTCTGCCAGTGCCGTTTTTGAGCTAGGACTCCAGTGGACTGGTTTCAAACCGCGATAAATGTAGCCTTTTAAGACCATTTGCCCAAATACACCGATTTGTGCTGCCTCGTATTCGGGTTTTAATGTCAAATAAGGATTGTCAAAATCGCCCCAAACCCCGTAGCGTTGAAAACTTTTGCTTTGTTCCTCAACCGCTGCTAAGGCAAACTCTTTTGCTTTGCGTCGCAATTCCAACGGCGTGAGGTTTTGCCGTTCGGCTGCCTTCATATTTTGTAACACTTTGAGTTCAATCGGCAAACCGTGACAATCCCAGCCAGGAACGTAGCGAACTTTACGTCCTTGCAACAACTGATAGCGGTTAATAATGTCTTTGAGAATTTTGTTGAGCGCGTGACCGAGATGCAGCGCGCCGTTAGCATAGGGAGGACCGTCGTGCAAAACAAATAACTCGCCAGGGTTGTTCTGCGACAGGCGATCGTATATTTGGTTTTCTGCCCAAAACTTTTGGATTTCTGGCTCGCGCTTTGTTGCGTTTGCCCGCATATCAAAACTCGTTTTAGGCAGATTAACAGTATCTTTGTAGCTTCCTGGTTCTGTCACAGTTTAATGCCGAAAGATGATCAAGTCGTTTTGCAACTATTATCGATGACAATCCCCTTTCGCTTCAACCTCAAAAACACTCTTCTGTTGGTAATTAGCAATTAGCTAATAACACAATCAACTTGGCGAGGGATTTTCAGGCGTTTCTGGGTCTGGTGGTGCAGCTTCTTGATGTTTTTCTTCAGCATCTTTGAGTGCAGCTTCTACCAGTTCTGGATCAGGTGGATTAGGGCGCACCAATTCGGATGGTTCAGATGTGGCTTCTATTGTGGTTGGGTCTGCAACTGAGGGGCTTGCTGTTTCCTCAGCGAGATCTGATGTTGCTTCGCTAGCAGGTTGAATTACTTCGTCGGCTGCGAGAGCATCAGGCGGAGCCACTTCTGAGATACTTTCCGTTACTGCTTCTACAGGAGTACTTTGTTGTGTTGCAGTAGCAGCTAATTGCTCTGCTGTAGACGTACGATTATCAATAATTTGAATTGAGTTCGCAATGTTGTTAGTTGTAGGTGTAGTGCTTGCGGCAGTTGTTGAGGAAACCGTTTCTGGGACTTTTGTTTGTTCGCTCAATTGTTGCAATCGTTCTTTTGCAGTGGTCGCACTATTGTCTCCACGCTTAGTCAATTGCGAGAGCTTAGAAAAGAATGAGGACTTGGCAACTTTCTCCTGAACAGTGCTTTTCACTTCCTCCGCACTTGGTGCTACAGTTTGCGAAAGACGTGGAGTGAGTTGTCGTCGGAGTGAAAGCGTTTGGGTAACTGACCAACCTAATAAAGCAACGCCAGCCACTTGACCGAGTAGAACACCCCCTGTGATGCGTCCAGAACACACCCATAAGACTAAGGCGTAGAATAATCCTACCCCGCTCCAAACAAAGTCACCTTTGCGGTGTACCTCAGGAAAAAAGAAAGCTGCCATGTAGATAGCGAGGCTAAAAAAACCTACCGCCAACGCCAGGATGTATGCCAGCATTTGTGGGTTACTCCTTACTGTCTCATCAGACTACATATTTCAATTTTGCGCTTTTATTGTTCAAATAGATACAAATCTAAGTTAATTAGCTAAATCATTCTTGAAATCTACTCATTGGAAGATAAAAACTTAAACCCGCAAGTAGATAAATGTTTTTGCTTTTTTTAATACCCTGATTATGCATTCTCAATGTATCATCTAGTTCGATTCAACCCAAAGCACAGGTCAGAAATCTGTCTTTTGCTTGATTTAGTCAGAGAATCTGTATTTTAGATGCGATTTTGTTCTATTTAATTAACACTTTTAATCTCTTTTTTACAGAAGATATCTTAAAGTTCGAGCTACCCTGAAGGGGAATCATCTCAATAGCGGAGTTAGCAAAGCAAACTTATGACACAGCAAAGCTTTGGTGTAATCGGCTTAGCCGTTATGGGCGAAAATTTAGCTCTTAACGTCGAGCGCAATGGTTTTCCGATCGCTGTCTACAATCGCACCCCAGAAAAAACAGATGCCTTCATGCACACGCGCGCGCAGGGCAAGAACGCGAAAGCTGCATACTCGCTTGAAGAATTTGTTGGCTTGCTTGAGCGACCCCGAAAAATTTTGATTATGGTGAAAGCGGGAGCACCTGTTGATGCCGTTATAGACCAGCTTAAACCCTTACTAGATGAGGGCGACATCATCATCGATGGTGGAAATTCTTTGTATGACGATACGGCGCGACGCACCCGTGAATTAGAGCCACTAGGTTTTAGATTTATTGGTATGGGTGTTAGCGGCGGTGAAGAAGGGGCGTTAAATGGTCCTAGTTTGATGCCAGGCGGTACAAAAAGCTCTTACGAATACTTAGAGCCAATTTTGACAAAAATTGCGGCTCAAGTAGAGGATGGTCCTTGCGTTACCTACGTTGGTCCTGGCGGCGCTGGGCATTATGTCAAGATGGTACACAACGGTATTGAGTACGGCGATATGCAGCTGATTGCAGAAGCTTACGATTTACTCAAAAGTGTTCTCGGTCTTGACCACAATCGACTGCACGAGATTTTTGCCGAATGGAATACTACCGAAGAACTAAATTCGTTTCTTATTGAAATTACCGCAGATATTTTTAGGTACATCGACCCCGATACCAATCAACCACTCGTTGAGCAAATTCTTGATGCTGCTGGACAAAAAGGAACTGGACGCTGGACAGTGCAAAGTGCGTTAGAACTCGGTATTGCTATTCCGACAATCACCGCCGCAGTCAATGCCCGCGTGATGTCTTCATTCAAAAAGGAACGCGTTGCGGCTGCGCAAGTTCTTACAGGTCCTACAGCTAAGTACGAGGGCGACGCAGAAGCTTTTATTGATATGATTCGCGATGCGCTGTACTGCTCGAAGATCTGTTCTTACGCACAAGGAATGGCACAACTAGCGGCTGCATCAAAAGTGTATTCCTATAACCTGAATTTAAGTGAGATGGCTCGCATTTGGAAGGGTGGTTGTATTATCCGCGCTGGTTTCTTAGGTAAGATTCAACACGCTTATCAAGAAGACCCAGATTTACTTAACTTACTTCTAGCTCCAGAATTTAAGCAATCAATTTTGGATCGGCAGAATGCTTGGCGCGAAGTGGTAGCTACCGCCGCTAAATTAGGAATTGCTGTACCTGCGTTTAGTGCTTCATTGGATTACTTTGACAGTTATCGACGCGATCGCTTACCTCAAAACCTCACTCAAGCACAACGTGACTACTTTGGCGCGCATACTTATGAAAGAGTTGATAAAGAAGGATTCTTCCATACCGAATGGGCGCAATTTGACGAAGCGTCTCTACAAACTTCAACACCGGAACCTTTACAGGCAGATCCAGCGACAACCAACGCTTAGGCGCAATACGTAGGAATATGGATCGCTTAGCGACTAAAGTTGCAGCTAATTAGACAAAGACTACCTGCGTGGTCTACATTGCTGAGATTTATGACAAACGATTTACGCAGGAAGTTTAGGAGATAAGGGCTAGGAGTGCTCAAACTTATTTAGAAGCGGCTAACTCCTAGTCACTTTTTATTTATACCTCAGGAGAAGTTAATATTTGTAACAATCTCTCAACATTGTCTAAATCGCCAACTAACCGCCGCATCGGTTTTGGAGAAACTTTCACAAGTGTTGGTGTGGCTGCGACTTGATCGATCTCGGCTTGCTCAGGATGCTTGATCACATCAATGACTTTGAGCGTATATGGATAGTGAAATTGCTCAAGTACTTGCCGTAGACTTTGTAGAATGCGCTCGGTTGTTGCACTATGCCCAGCGACAAAGAGGTGCAAAACGTAGGGTGTTTGTGCGTGTTGAGTACTTAACGATTCAGGTCGCGATCGCTCAAAACGCACAACAAGATCGTTTTCTTCCCAGAGTTGTGGAAACGTCGCACGATACGTAGTTAGCAAAATCGGATCGCATAAGCCCTCTGCAACAGGCGCAGCTTGCCAAACCACATCAGTTTGAAACACCGCATTTAATAAAGCTTGATACCGCAGTACGAGCGGATATGCTTCAGCGTATGTTTGGATCTGCTGCGTTTGTGGGTCTAACCATCGGTCAATCGTTGCCGTATAGCAAGGCACTAAAAAGTGTGGCGGTTCTGATAAGTTGAGTATTTCTTGTAAACCTGCACACAGATGTAAATGCCAACGACCTTGTTTGCTAGGGTCGATGCAGTAAATAAGATCTCCCCCTGGCGTAAATAGCGCAATACCTTTAAATATTTCTGTATCTCTCGATTTAGCTTGATTCAACTGTTTGAATAAGGGGTCACGGTTCTTCTGGAGAAGAGGAAGAAAAAGTTACTAGCAGCTAGTAACTAGTTATGATGCACGCTTGACAATAATCACGAGCCACCAGCCACTAACTACTAATCACTGATTGCTCTTTCCTTAGTCCTCTACTCTAAACTCTACCGCGTAAAATCATCGCCATCTCGTTTGGCTTGGGTGATGCCTCTAACGCCGTTTCTTCTGTTAACCTTCCTTCTTCGTATAATCGATAAATCGATTGATTCATCGTACACATTCCTTCAAAGTTGCAGCGCGGAATGATTGCCTCTATTTCTTCAACTTCGTTGCGGATGATGTAATCCTTGATTGCGTCTGTATTAATCATAATTTCGTGAATTGCGGCGCGTTTGTTGTCCGTTGTCCGCACAAGGCTTTGCGCAATAACTGCAACGAGAGATTCTGCTACCTGAATGCGCATGGGACCTTGTTCATCAGGGTTGTAGAGGTTCAAAATTCTTTCAATCGTTTTAACGGCACTGTTAGTGTGCAAAGTTCCAAAGACAAGGTGTCCGGTTTGCGCGGCTTTTAAAGCTGTATTGACCGTTTCGCGATCGCGCATCTCCCCAATCAGAATAATATCTGGGTCTTCGCGCAACGATGCTTTTAGCGCATTATCAAATTTCAACGTATGAATGCCCACTTCCCGCTGCTTAATGAGGGACTTTTTACTTTTATGTACAAATTCCACAGGGTCTTCAATCGAGATAATGTGTTTGGGCATTTCTTGATTGATGTAATCTACCATCGCTGCTAGCGTCGTAGACTTACCCGAACCTGTTGGTCCTGTTACCAAAATTAATCCTTTATGGTAGTGGCACAAATCGCGAAAAACGGGCGGTAGACTGAGTTGTTCTAGCGTCAGAATTTTTAACGGAATCAATCGCAGCACCATCGCTGGACCATTCAGCGCCACAAACAAGTTAATGCGTACGCGCGCTACTCCTTCGTACTGCGTCGCACCGTCATATTCTAAATGCTCATAAAATTGCTGGATTTGTTGATCTGTGAGAATTTCTTTCACCCAGCTAGTAAACGTCGCTTCGTCTGTTTTGGGATAATCAGTAACAATAATTTCTCCACGTTCGCGGAAACGAGGCACTTCACCAACACCCAAGTGTAAATCTGAAATGCCTTTATCATGAGCTTCGCGCACTAATTGCGCTAAGGTTGGGGCTGTAGTTGTTGAATTTTGTGCAGATTCAGTAGGCGATGTATTGAGCTGAGCAACAGTTTGCATCTGTAGTTGTGTAACATCTCTATCCGAATGATTCGAGACTCTGGATTTTGGTAATGGCATCGGTGGTACGCGGGGAACTGCTGGTGCAGGAATTGGTAGACGCTGTGATTCTGTCATGTGTCGGCTGTTAACTAGTGGCTATTCTGGTCGAATATCAAATAAGGCGTGAGGAGGCACTGCATACTAAGTTGTGACATCCGCTTATAGCTTTCCCTAACTGTCATGCTTTATATCAGGTGTTGAATAGCAAGTATTTGAAGCGTTTTCTTTACTGTTGCTTTTCTTTATAAAACAGTCGTTTGAGCCACCAGTTTGTATGGAATTTGTTACAGTTTCGCTAAAAAATTAAAGCGCAACAATTATTTGTTTTTCTATTTGAGTATTTATACTCCTAGACGGGTGTTCCACCAAAATTAGTTGCTACTTATCAATTAGCGATCGCCACAACGCCTAAGTTAATCGCTAGAAGCTAAAGAAAGTGAGTCGAGTCAGAACAATATTTAAGAAATATGCATTAATAACCTGAGTTGAGTGCTGTGTTTGATTGCCAATTTGCTCAGACTAGAATGCACAAATTATGAGAGAAGACCCGTTTATTCATAAGAAATGTTAAGGGCATGCAACGAATTCCGATCAGCTACTATTTAAACTACACAACGTATAGGACAAGATATTGACTAATGATGCTTGGGATCGCGAACTAGTGAGCTTTGGAGCTTTTCTTTCTATTGGTAGATGTCAAGGATAAATAACTAAAATCCAATAACTTTAATTGAGTAGTCATAAATACAAATATTCAAGTGTAAAGTTTAATAACTAAAAGATCATTTTAGCAATCAGCTTTTATATACTTATTTTCAATAGATGACGCTAGCTAAAACTAGCCGACGGGCATTTTACTTAATTCATTTTTTTTATTCTCTGTGGAGGAGAAGTATATGACTCTAGCTCAAAGCTCCAGTCTAAAAAAGAACTATTATTTCTTCATGCTCAAAAGCTTTTTAATCTGGACTTTTACACTGGCAGTGTGCTTGTTAGTTGTGGGATTTCCGCTAGTTGTTTTAATGGCAACCGTGGGTTCGCTACTCTCAATTGTGTTGCAATCGGTGATACCAGTTAGTGCCGTTTTGTTGGTTGTAGGTAGCATCATCACAATTAATGTATTAGCTGTAGTGGTTGGGGCTGGCGTACTGACGCTTAAAGGTATTCATCCAAAAGAAGTGAGTTGGCTCAACTGGCTACACGGCGAGGCAGACACCCTACATACCTCAGTTTACGCGGCTTGTCCATTAACGTGTGAACTGAAGCAATAAGGAGCGCTGGAAAAGCGGATACTTACAAAACGTGTCAAATCCTTATCCGTAATAACAGTGGATCTGCCCGGTTGAAGCCGGGTTTTTTCATGCTAAAAATTGTAACTATTCAGGTCTGGTCATCGTTGCAAGCTTTTGCTGTTAATCGATTTCAGCTAAATATGGTGTAAGGAAACAAAAGATAGGAGAACATATATCAGGGGAATATAATTCTCCTCGATCCAGTCTTAAACTCCTAGCACATGGCAAAGGTAAACAAGATCTGCATTATTTTGGGTACGCGACCGGAAGCAATTAAAATGGCTCCGGTCATTCAAGTTTTTCAGCGATCGCCGCGCTTTGACACGCAAGTGATATTAACAGGTCAACACATTGAAATGGTTGCACAAGTCATGCAGCTATTTGACCTCGAAGCGAACCAAAATCTCGCAATTATGCAACCAAAGCAAACGCTTACTGATATTACTTGTCGCAGCTTACAAGGATTAGAAACCTTATTTGAGCAACTCCAGCCACAACTAGTCTTAGTTCAAGGCGATACGACGACGGCTTTTGCCGCAGCTTTGGCAGCGTTTTATCAAAAAATTCCCGTAGGTCATGTAGAAGCAGGTTTACGTACCGATGATGTTTTTAATCCTTATCCCGAAGAAGCCAATCGGCGGTTGATATCGCAGCTTACTCAATTACACTTTGCTCCCACGACGCTGGCGGTAGAAAATTTGCAACGATCCGGAGTCTTAGGAAAAATTCATCAAACGGGTAATACAGTCATTGATGCGCTGTTATCAGTTGCCCAAAGCCAGCCTGCGTGCGATATACCTGGTTTGGAGTGGGGAAAATACCGTGTTTTATTAGCAACGGTGCATCGGCGTGAAAATTGGGGAGAACCCCTCCTGAAAATTGCAGAAGGATTTTTACAAATCTTAGAGGAGTTTCCTGACACAGCTTTGCTTTTACCGTTGCATCGCAATCCAATTGTGCGCGAACCGTTGCAAGCGGCGTTGAGTCATCACCCGCGCGTGTTTTTAACTGAACCATTAGATTATGCCGAGTTGGTCGGAGCAATTGCGCGATCGCACTTACTGCTGACCGATTCAGGAGGATTGCAAGAAGAAGCGCCTTCATTAGGAAAACCAGTGCTAGTCCTGCGCGAAACAACCGAAAGACCCGAAGCGATCGCGGCGGGGACTGCCAAATTAGTAGGAACTGATCCAGCACAAATTGTTACCACAGCTAGCGTACTGTTAAGTAACGCCGATGCTTATCAAGCTATGGCAACTGCGATTAATCCTTTTGGTGACGGTCACGCAGCCGAGCGAATCTTGCAAATTGTAACAGAATATCTGGATGAGCAAGCCTTTGGGTAAGGCTCACCCATAAACGCGTTATAAATCGTCAATTCGCGGATTGCGTTTAATCAAGCGCTAAATTAACTTCAGTTAGATGCTTTTCGTCCCCGTTAGCACCGAAAATAGAAAAAACCTCAGCCTAAAAGAGGAGTGATGATATAACTTATGGCACTCATGCAGTGGGCAAACGCCGTATCAACTCGTGCTTCGCTCGAAGCAGCCGTCGCAGAAGTTGTCGATAAAGCTTCTGCTTTGTTACAGTCACCCGCCGATCTTGGGTTAGTTTTTATTTCTGCTGCCTTTACAAGCGAATATCCCCGCCTGCTTCCGTTGTTACAAGAAAAGCTACGCAATATCAAAGTTCTGATTGGTTGTGGTGGTGGGGGGATTATTGGGACGAATCAACACGCAGTGCAGGAGTTTGAGGGCGTACCTGCATTAAGTCTGAGTTTAGCGCAACTACCAGGAGTTACAGTTACACCTTTTCATATTGCGGCAGAGCAACTCCCCGATCCTGATAGTCCGCCGAAAGCGTGGGTAGATTTATTTGGTGTTTCACCTGCTGAGCAACCCCAATTTATTTTGCTATCCGATCCTTTTTCTTCAGGCGTAAATGATTTATTGCAAGGCATAGATTATGCTTACCCAGGTTCGATTACGGTAGGCGGGTTAGCAAGTGGTAGTCAAACTCCTGGGCGAATTGGTTTATTCTGCAATGATAAGCTATACCGTTCAGGAACTGTGGGCGTTGCCTTGAGCGGCAATATTGTTCTAGATACGATTGTGGCGCAAGGATGCCGACCGATTGGCGAGCCTTACCGCGTCAGCGCTTCTGAACGTAACATTTTACTTGCTTTGGAAGAACAACCGCCTTTAGAAGTGTTGCGCGATTTAATTTCGAGTTTAAGCGATGCGGATCGGCAATTAGCTGAACATTCGTTGTTTATCGGAGTCGTGCGCGACGAGTTTAAGCAGAATCTAGAACATGGAGATTTTTTGATTCGTAATTTATTAGGAGTCGATCCGAAAGTAGGAGCGATCGCCGTTGCGGATTTAGTTCGCCCTGGACAGCGCATTCAGTTTCACCTACGAGATGCAGAAACTTCAGCGGATGATTTGGAATGGTTGCTACAACGTTATCAGCAGACGCATTCTCATGTATCACCTACTGGGGCGCTGATGTTTTCTTGTTTAGGGCGTGGCGAAATGCTCTATGGTAAACCTAATTTTGATTCGCAGTTATTTAGTAGTTATATGCCAAATATTCCCATGGGCGGTTTTTTTGGGAATGGGGAAATCGGTCCTGTAGGCGGGAGTACTTTTTTGCATGGGTATACCTCAGTCTTTGCAATTTGTCGCCAACCTTAATTTGAGTCTCAAATGACAAACGACTCGATTTCGCGATCTACCCACTTGCGTTGATATCTTTCCGCAACAAAAGGCTGAACAACAAACTTAGCAGGATTGCCTGCTTTCACATCGATGCGTAGGAATGAATAGGGTCGTCGTTTGTGCGAACCGTGACCGCTGCGACCAAGATAGAGATGCGATCGCGCGACTTCGCGTTCAGTATCACCAACGGTTTCGTGTAGCTGTGCGCCTTCTTTACGCTGTCGTCTTAAGCTGTAGCCACTTCCACCACAAATAATCCAATTGATATAAGAATCAGCGTGTCCGGTATCTCCTGTAGACAGATGCTCTAAGCAATGTGCATGACCTGTCAAAACTAAATCGACAATTGGATGTTGCTGTGGTAGCCCGCCTAGTTCTTTGGCAACTTCATCAAGTACCCAACGGAGATTACGACGTACTGCTAAAGTTTGCGCTTGATACCACTTTGTTGACTCAGTAACATAAGGTGGATGATGCAAATACACAACTCTACCGCGCACTTCTGGCGTGTTCCACGATTCAATGAGTCTTTGTCGCAGCCACGTCAATTGCTCAAAATCAGTAACTGTAGTCTCATCTGCTACTAATTGCTTATCAATGTCAAGTTTGACTTCCTCGACTTGTTCTAACTTTGCTTCTAGATCGTCAAGTCTTTCAGCTTCTTCCGGTGAATTCGCATTGAGCTTGCTTGCTTCCTCCATGATTTGCAGCTTTTCTTGCTCTAATTCATAAATACGACCTTCTAAAGTCCGCCGATAAGCTGCGCCTTCGCCTGTAGTGGGTAGAGGTGATGGAGCGTTGAATGTATTCGAGTCTAAAGCAAAAAAATCAATACCACCGCTACGAAAAGTGTAATATCGGTAAGGCAGTCGGGTAAACTCTCCTGGTTTATAAATCAAACAGCGACCGGTACTCGTTGTCGCCGTGTAATGTTTATCTAGATGGCGCTGCAATTCTGCATCGGTATCAAACGCCTTTAAGTAGTCAATAAAGGCTTTTGCGTAAGCTTTGCCTTGATTAGAACCATGCCAACCAATATCTAAATCTAATCGTAGCTTCAATATTCGCCGCAAGGGCAACGTTACGCCTCCCATTAAACCATAAATTAATGGCAGGTCATAGTAGTCGTGATTGCCTAATACGGGCAAAATTGGTGTTTTAAACACCATCTCGTCGTAAGCAATTTTTTTTTGTTTTTCGCCCCCGACAATAAATTCTTTGTAAGGCTCGATAAAGTTTTTTGGATAGTATTCGCTTGACCCGACTAAATAAACAACATCACCTGTATGCAGGATAAAGCGGGCGCGATCGCGATGCTCCAACATTTTTTTCGCGATCTGACGTTGCGGATTGTGTTTGCGATGTTTTCCTGAACCACTATCGCCAATAACTAGAAATGAAAATTCTGGACTATCTTCCTCCTCAGATGCAAGCACAAACCGCGTTTGGTCAATTTGTCGTTCAAATATAACTGGGTCTTGCCACCGTACCCGTTGTTTCATTTTCTCAATTTTCACGGATATCGGCGGGTCGGACACAAATTCCATAAACAGTATCTCGCTTGTCGTGTTTATTTTGTCGCGGTTCTTACTCAGCGTAATTTAGTAGCGTTAAGCTTGGTTTTATGATTTAAGCTATGTTCCGCTCGACTTCACTGCAATTGAAGCTGACGCAGCATGGATAGCTCAGTAAATTTGAGCCAAGCATAGATTACCTTCAGACGACAGCCTGCTGTCTCTATCATTCTGCATATTCTTGATGCAACAAAACGATATGCTAGCTCAAGATTCCAACTTACGCCCAAGATCTCAAAAATGTGGAGATTCGGCGATTGCTCAGTGGCGATCGCGTATTGAATTTACCATGATTTGCCTCAACTCGTTGCTGGCGGTTCTTTGGACTCTACTCGCAGATTAGGTAATCCTGCTAATTTCTCTGTAGCGCCTTCTTCAGGAACCGTCGGGACAATAATTGTTAATCCTCCAGGTACACACTCAACGTCAATGGGTGTATTGCCAACCAATTCGCCATCTACAACTACTTTTTGGGGTGGATTGGTGGAAATTTTAATACTTCTCGCTCGTAAGAAACCGGTATCAGGTCTATTCGCAACTTCGCCACTGTAAGCAGATTGTAAGAGGTTATACGCAGCCGCGATCGCGCTCATTGTATTTGTCGGTGCAACGATTGTAACATCGAGTAAACCATCATCAATCAATAATTCTGCTGGTCCTTGCGCTAGTACAGAGGTAGGTGGCGCAGCATTCGCGACCGTTACTGCGGCTGCATTTAAGGTTATCACTTTATCTTCGGTTTCAATTCGAGTTTCAAAAGACTCTAAATTACGTAACTCTTGAATACCTGCTAAAACATATGCAAGCATACCAAAGCGATTTTTTGCTTCGCGATCGGCACGTTCGACGGTTTCCGCCTCAAATCCTACTCCTGCGAGTAACACCATTGGTCTACCATTACAATACGCAGCATCGACGACGCGGGTTTTACCATCTAATATTGTTTGACAAGCTGCGGGAATTGTCGCCGGAATGCCTAAAGCCGTTGCAAAAGCATTTGCTGTCCCGCGCGAGATCACACCCAACGGAATCCCCGTCCCGACTACAGCTTCTGCCGCCGCAGAAAGCGTACCATCTCCCCCAGATGCGATAATAATTTGTGCGCCTTGTTCCACAGCTTCTTTGGCAATTTCGTCAGCGTCTTTCTCAGGAGTCGTCATCCGAATATCAAGCTCAAATTCAGGCTCTAGCATACTTCTAATTGTTGCTAAGTCTTGTTCGGAATCAGATTGACCTGCTACAGGATTAAAAATCAAGCAAGCTGAACGAGTCTGTCTTTGAGTGCTGATAACTTGATTGCTAGACGCAGAAGAAACAATGACTTGTTCGCTTATTTGGTTTTCTGTGATGCGTTGCTTAGGTATTGCTTCCTGACGTGTTTGATTTTTAGCAATTAGTCTATCTTGATACTCTTTAATAACTCGATGATTGCGGTCATTTAATTCATATAAATCTGCTGCTTGTGCATAATTATAGTTAGCTTCTTCTGGTTCAGTGGGCGTAATTTGGGGAACTTCTTCTAATTGCACAGATTCGATGTTGATTGCTAGCTGTGCATACGCTGCTCGTAGGTTCTCCTCATATTCTCTATCTACTGCTACTTGGTCATTGTAAGCAGGAAGACTTTCTACTTGTTTGCGCTCTAACTCTAAGACATAAACTCGCTCGGCATCATAATCAATACGCAAATATCCTACTGGAAGCATAACTTGCTTGTTAAATATCCACAAGCCAAAGTCAACAACCAAATAGCGAAAGTATCCTGTCTCATCTACTAAAATATCTTTTATGTAGCCAACTTTTTCTCGTGTCTTATCTGTATAAACATTAAAACCAATGATATCTTTACCATTAAAAGATTCAAGATAACTTGGAGCAAAATCCTTAATCTTTTTAAGGGGCATAAATTTAACTCCTAGTGAGCATTGCGAATAAATTATCTTCTCATTTTGAGATTGTTGCAGCTAATATGTCTATGCTGTAGTCTTAGCTATTACTTAGTAACTAAATTTATATATTTATTACTCATTGGCACTTAGCAAAGTATCGAGCCTTAGATAGATCTAGATTGCTGTTTTGTGCCTAAGCCTATTAGCCCTGTTCTTGTCTATTTATATCAGCTGTGCTACTTGCTATGCTAACCAGCAGGTACAATCCTACGACAGGAGCGCTGTACACGCGCTTAGTCAATGATCTATGTTGTATGCGCGGCGGTTTACCTAGACATATGAGTTTAAGTTACACGTCTACAAATATAACTTTCTGGTTACGCCGTAGTTGTATTTTACACCGACTATGTATCAGCTAGCTCACAATGCTAGTCAACCGCCGTAAGGCTTGATATTGTGTTGTTTTTTCTAACTCCCCAGGTAGGATTCGAACCTACGACCAATCGGTTAACAGCCGACCGCTCTACCACTGAGCTACTGAGGATTGCGAATTCCTATATTAATAGCAAACGATTGTATTTGGCAAGTGTTTTAGCTAAAAAAACTTTAATGCTGCTTTTGCACTTCCACATCAGCTTTCCTGCTAGCTGAGTAGTCAAGGGGTTTTTAGGTCTTTTTTATCCCCATTCTCATTTCTGCTAAACGCTGTCGCGCTTTAGTGTCTATAGAGTTTGCTAAAAAACGGCTAGCTGGTTTTCTAGCCGAGGTTTTTTCCCGGCGCACTCTACAAGCTGTTGTTTGTACCTCGAACTTAAGTTGTGCTGCTGACAACCATTCTGCCCCATAACCTACTACTGTCAATTGCTGTGCTCTATCGGATGTAGCAACAATTATGCGAGAAATGCGAGAGTAGATTGGTAGTTTACTATTTTTGTTCGTAGTATCGTTAGGCTCGATACCGCGCAGATATGGTCGAAACCCTGCACACACTTTTTCGATGTATGTATCAGCAGTTTCACCAAAATTTGTGTAGTAAACGGACAAAGTTTCTGTAATGACTTCGTAGTTACTACAGGTATTTTGATAATGAGCATCAAAGACGACTTGAGTAATATAACCTTGATAGGCGCTGTAATTTGTTAAGTCTTCGATTAATTGCCAACGCGACGCTTCTAGTCCGTTGCTATCTCGTATCTTTTTTAGACAAGACCAAGCGCCAATTATATTATAGCCGTCAACAAGGAGGACAGCTTGTGGTGAGGAACGGGGCATGATGACCAGCAAGTATTGCTAAAGTTAACATTATTTATTCATATCTTAATAGTAATCGAGGTATATCCTATAACATTTTGATAGATACACGTAGAGGACGCGCTTCGCAGGCTCGTGTTTTATGGTTAAAACAGGCGCTAGGTAATGTTTAGCTAGTGCACAATGGAATAGTTCAGAGCCTCTATAATGCTCTAACTATTTTGACCATGACCACAAACAGAAGCTCAAGCTTTTGCTGTGTTGGTCACATTTTCAGATAGAAATGCATTGATTAGGATGCTAATTCTACTTGCATCAAACGCTGTTTAAGCCGTTGAGGATTGCCACGATCTACTACGCAGCCCTTTTCTAGCAGAAACGCCCCATCGCAATAATCGAGTTCATCTAAGCGATGCGTTACCCACAAAGCTGTTAAATTGCGGCTTTTAACTAACCGTCTTACTTGTGCAACTAAGTCAAGTTGGCTATCTGGATCGAGGAGTGCTGTTGGTTCATCTAACAGTAGCACTTCGCTTTGCCGCGCGATCGCGCCGGCGATCGCCACTCTTTGTTTTTGTCCCCCACTTAATGCATAGATTGGTCGGCGCTGTAACTCTAAAAGATTTACCGCTGCTAGCGCTTCAGCGACGCGATGACGGACTTGAGTTGGAGATAGTCTTTCTTCTACCAACCCAAAAGCGACATCAGCGCCAACAGTTGGCATGACAAGTTGGTGGTCAGGATTTTGAAAGACAAAACCCACAGGCGCTAAAACTTGGCGATCGCCCGACGTAGGAGTTAATAGACCTGCTAAGAGTTTTAGAAGCGTTGATTTTCCACTACCATTAGTTCCTAGCAGCATCCAAAACTCGCCCTGCGGAACTTCTAAGGTGCATGATTTTAAGACATCTGCGCCGTTAGACCAACTAAAGTATAAATCGCGCACCTGAATGGCAAATTCAGCCATATAACCACCAACTGTTAAGTTTATTCTGCTAATGCAAAGAAGCCAGGAGGTCTACCACCAGCCGCTGCACCTGTCTTTTGAGACATCTGAATGCTAGAAATGTCACTCGCGCGTACAGCGACTTTTTTTTCTGTCTGACCCTCACAGGTTAATTCTATAACTTCAGTGCTACCAGAGCGCATAGCTTGTAACAGTTGCTGATAAACAGCTTCTGCATCTTCTGTGACCTTGCGTTGCACCGAGAGGGGAAAGGGTGTGTTTTTGAGCGTCAAATCAATGTTAAACATCGTAACTATTTATGTACTTGGTAGCTGTAAATCTCATTTTCATTTTAGCTACCAGGCGAGTAGCAACGCGGAAATTTTGGTTTATATCAAGCGATAGTTGCTAAATTTCCTTAATTATGAGTTGCTTCACTTAGTTTAACCAAAGATTAAATTCTGGCATGGATATTGTCATAAAACGCCGTTTAGTAGTAAAAATATGATTAGAATAAGTAAAGAATCGTAAAGTAAGTTGACAAATCAACTCGCATCCTGCTTGAGGTAGTTGTAAAATTACCAAATAAAGGTAGACGATTCTAGCATGAAATTATAAGATCTGGAGTTTTTGCTATGACAATAGCAGTAGGACAGGCAACGAGTCGAGGATGGTTCGACGTCGTTGATGACTGGCTAAAACGAGATAGATTCGTATTCATCGGGTGGTCAGGAATATTACTATTTCCCTGCGCGTACATGGCGTTAGGGGGATGGCTAACCGGAACAACGTTTGTAACATCGTGGTACACGCACGGGATAGCGTCATCGTACTTAGAGGGATGCAACTTCTTAACGGTGGCAGTATCAACACCAGCAAACAGCATGGGACACTCATTGCTGTTCTTGTGGGGGCCAGAAGCGCAGTGGGACTTCACACGTTGGTGTCAAATGGGCGGATTATGGACATTCGTAGCATTACACGGCGCGTTTGCACTAATCGGGTTCATGCTACGGCAATTTGAGATAGCGCGGCTGGTGGGAGTACGTCCATACAACGCGTTAGCATTCAGCGCACCGATCGCAGTATTCGTCAGCGTATTCTTGATGTACCCGTTGGGACAATCAGGATGGTTCTTCGCACCCAGCTTTGGCGTAGCAGCGATCTTCCGCTTCTTGCTATTCTTCCAAGGATTCCACAACTGGACACTCAACCCCTTCCACATGATGGGAGTAGCAGGAGTCCTCGGTGGCGCGCTGTTGTGCGCGATTCACGGTGCGACAGTAGAAAACACGCTATTTGAAGACGGCGACAAAGCAAACACATTCCGCGCGTTCAACCCAACACAAGCGGAAGAAACGTACAGCATGGTGACGGCGAACCGCTTCTGGTCGCAGATTTTTGGAATTGCGTTTTCCAACAAGCGCTGGTTGCACTTTTTCATGTTGTTTGTGCCCGTCACCGGCTTGTGGATGAGTGCAGTCGGCGTTGTCGGCTTAGCGCTGAACTTGCGCGCGTATGACTTCGTGTCGCAAGAGTTACGTGCGGCAGAAGACCCCGAGTTCGAGACATTCTACACGAAAAACATTCTGCTCAACGAAGGTATTCGGGCTTGGATGGCTCCCCAAGACCAGCCTCACGAGCATTTCCAATTCCCTGAAGAAGTATTGCCTCGTGGTAACGCTTTGTAAGGCAGCTTAAAACAATAATCTTGAAGTCCCTGCCAGAAAAGGTAGGGATTTTTCTATTTATAGTCAAAATTCGCGAATCATATGTTATCTTGAATAAGGTTGAACAAACCAAGAGCTAAACACTCTATCCTCTATAGATTTAGTCCGGTTAGGCAACAAGGAGGTGATGCCCATGATAGAAAGTAGTAAATGCGTGGGTCATCAGGTTGGAGCAAGCCGGCTGTGCGCCGGGGCTGTTCTCTAAAAGTTAGCTTTAGTCTTATTTGAGACTAAAACAACTCAATTAGCTAGGCTGATTTTCGGAGTTCCTTCCGGCAGTCTGGTTCCAACTTGAAGACCCAACTAGACCGCTCTCACTAAGATCTCCTTGATCTCCTGTGAGAGCGGATAGTTTTTTTAGGGTAGTCGGTAATGGATTATAGAGAATTGGTAGTGTGGGTGTTTTAAATTCAACTGAGAGTACGGGTGATATCTGTATCAACTAACAAAGTGGCAACACCAGAAGTATAGCGATTATATTGGTTGCCATCGAGTGTTGTCGTCGCCTCAAACAGCCATCCTTGCCCAGTCGAGATAATTGAGTCACCAGAATTACCATTGACAATCAATTGATTGGTTGAATCAGATAAATTGAGTAAATCTAAGCGCGTCATTTGCAAAGTATTGTTGCCTGTACCCGTCAAGTCAATAATCTCAATACTGCGAATGCGGTTGTTAGGAATTGCGGTTAAATCAAGTGTGACCCCATTACCATCAACAGCTAAAGTATCGGTACCACTACCACCATCCATGCGGCGATTTTGAGGACTAAAGATCAGGACATCATCGCCAGCAGCACCACCGTAGAGAACATTGCTCCCACCGCCACCACGCAGAGTATCATTGCCAAGTCCGCCAATGATAATGTCATCGATATTAGTGCCAAGGAGTAAGTCATTACCTGCGGTTCCTTGACGCGTGACACTTCCTGTGAAGTCTTGTCCGTAAATGACGTAGCTTTCTCCTGCACTAACACGACCATTAGGACTAGCACTAGGAGCACCTAAAATAATGTCATCATAGCCATCACCGTTGACATCCCCCCTGCTTACTGAATAACCGGAACGATCATTAGTATTAATTCCTTGCAAGACAAGACCATCGCTACCATCAAAAGTTGCTAAATCGACACGCGCATCAAATCCTGATGGTTTGCCAAATAAAACGTAGCTTTCTCCGGTATTAGCGCGACCATTAGGATTCGCTCCAGGAATATTAATAATAATGTCATCAAAACCGTCGCTGTTGATATCGCCAGCACTATTCAGTGAACGACCAAAGAAGCGATTATTCGTATCGCTAATAACAAAGCCATTACTGCCATCCAGTGTTGTTAGATCGATACGCGCATCAAAGCCTGATGCTTTGCCAAATACAACATAGCTTTCTGCTGATCTAAGCGTTTCGATGATAATGTCATCAAACCCATCACCGTTGATATCTCCAGCCCTAGTTAGTGAGAACCTTGATGAAACATCGTCATAGGCATTAAGTCCTTCAAGAACAAAGCCATTAGTGCCATTGAGAGTTGCTAAATCAAAACGGGCATCAAATCCTGAAGCTTTGCCAAACACTATGTAGCTTTCTCCTGCACCAGGAGCACCAATAATGATGTCATTAAAACCATCAGCGTTAAGATCTCCAGCACTACTGAGTAAGTCACCAAAACGATTGTTGGTGTTAATTCCTTGCAAGATAAAGCCATTACTGCCATCTAATGTTGTTACATCAATACGTGCATTAAATCCTGTAGCTTTGCCATAGATAATGTAGCTTTCTCCTGCATTGGATCGACCATTAGGATCGTTAAAAGGAGCACCAATAATAATGTCATCAAAACCATCACCATTGATATCTCCAGCCCTACTGACTAAAAAATCGAATTCGTAATAGGTGTCGCTGGGAATACCCTCAACAACAAAGCCATTAGTGCCATCCAGTGTTGTTGTATCAAAACGGGCATCAAAACCTGAAGCTTTGCCAAACACTACATAATTTTCCCGCATATTAGGAGCACCAATAATGATGTCATCGAAACCATCACCATTGACATCTCCCGCAGCGTCAATAGGAAAACTAGAAATAAAACCATTACGACCATCGAGGTTGCTTAAATCGACGCTGGCACTAAATCCCGAAGGTTTACCAAATACTACATAACTTTGTGTTCCTGATTCATAGTAGCGATCGCCATATTCATCGACGCGACGTGAGGAACCACTGAAGTTGATCGCAATATCAGCAAAACCATCACCGTTGATATCTCCAGAGCTATTTACCGAAATGCGAGGAAAGTCGTAGTAATTAAGTCCCTGTAGTATAAATCCATTACGACCATCAAGCGTTGTTAAATCAACACGAGCATCAATTCCAGAAGCTTTACCAAATACTACATAACTCAGCGATCGCCCACTACCCCCGACACCGCTAGTACCGCCGATAATAATGTCATCAAAGCCATCACCGTTAATATCAGCGGTACTTACCGAGTCACCAGAAGGAAAACGATAGTCGCCTTGAAGGGTAAAGCCATTGTTACCATCAAGTTCCAGCAAGAACAAGTTGTTGCCACCTTCTGTCAAGCTAAAATAAGCGTCATTCAAATCCAACGCTGTAGCGCTTTGAATAATTGCAATTAGTTCGTCCGTTGTACCTTGTTGCTTGCGAAAGAGCGCTGTACCCGTTGGTAAGCCTGTGGGGGAAGTGGTTAAGTAGTAATTTGTCCGTCTACCATTAAGTCGAATCACATCTTCTTCAGGATTGAAGTCTGTAATGAGAGCATAATTGCCAAAACCTGAAGTTGTTGAGTTGCCATCATCGTAAAAGACGGTCGTTGCGTTGCCTAAAACGAAGATATCTCTACCAGTACCACCCGTTAACGTGTCTCGTTCAGCAATGCCACGATCTGTACCTACAAGGATATCCTCACCGCTACCTCCGTTGAGCGAATCATTACCAGTTTTACCTTCTAGAGTGTTATTGGTTGAATTTCCAACAATTACGTTATTTAAACGGTTGCCTGTTCCACTGATGCTAGAACTCGAATACGGTTGCTCGCCAAGTGTAAGGTTCTCTATGTTATTTCCTAAGGTATAGCTGTTGTAGGCAATAACCGTATCTATGCCTGCATTGGCAGTTTCAATAATGCGATCGCCTGATTCAACTACGATGTACGTATCATTACCATCGCCACCAAGTAAGATATCTGGATCTCCATCGCCTTCAAAAAATAAAAAATTGTAAAAAATACTACTATAACGAACGAAGATACTACTCGCGCTTAAGGTATCGTCACCATCCCCACCGTAGACAAGGTCACTTCCAGCACTGCCAAGCAGACTGTCGTTTCCCGTGCCACCGTAAAGAATATCATTTCCAGCATTGCCGTCAAGAGTATCGTTTCCTGTGCCGCCACAAAGGGTATCGTTTCCTGTGTAGCCATAGGAGTAGTTATCGCCATTCAGTGCGTCATTCCCATCACCACCATAGAGAATGTCGTTGTCACTTCCACCGTCAAGAGTATCATTTCCGGCACCGCCATAAAGGG
The DNA here is from genome assembly GCF_000317555.1 of Gloeocapsa sp. PCC 7428. GTDB lineage: Bacteria > Cyanobacteriota > Cyanobacteriia > Cyanobacteriales > Chroococcidiopsidaceae > Chroogloeocystis. Next base: position 120,629 of record NC_019745.1, on the reverse strand, counting down.
TATCAATTCCGGTACCACCATAGAGAAAATTGTTACCACTATTACCAATAATTTGATTAGCGAGTACATTACCTGCGCCGTTGATGTTGCGATTTCCAGTGAGTGTGAGATTTTCGACGTGATTGGGGAGAGTGTAATTTACTGAAGACCGTACAGTATCTATCTCTGCATTGGCAGTTTCAATAACCTTGTCATTCAAGTTATTAACAACATAAACATCATTGCCTCTTCCACCAATCAGAGAATCAATTCCTACCCCACCATCGAGCGTATCATTGCTGCTTCCACCGTAGAGCGTATCATTATCCGCAAGCCCCAGCAGGAAATCGTTACCTGCCAAGCCATAAATCGTATCTGCAAATCGCGTACCAACTAACGTATCGTTACCAGGAGTGCCTTGAATAATTGCCATAAGAATCCTTGCACTAAGTTTACATAAAATAAAAACAAATCACTTGCTATAAGTTAAGCTGTTTACTAACAGATGATGTGCAAGTTAAATGTTTGTATGTAATTAGTTTTTGACAAAATTTAAAGCTTTTCTTCTAAAATTTAGAATAAGTGAAAAAGCACAGCAAAATATAATTTTTTGGTAAAGATAACTCACAGCAAGTACAACAGTGTAAAGTGTTGATAAATTCTCGATTTAGAAAAAACTAAGAAGAATCATTTTAAAATTAGTTGCATTCGTAGGTTGCGATCGCACTCACTAATAGTACTAGTTTAAAATCACAGTGTTATAAATAAAGAGTCCCAAAAAATAGAGGGACTCTTGCATAACGACTTAGTAACTACAGCACAGTTGTAGAATTGAACTAAGAATTAGTCTTGACTTTAGCGTTTCTAATGAGTTGCCGCATTGTTGCCGCTAAACTTAAACCGGAGGCTTCTGCTAACTTTTCTAGCTTTTCTTTCTCCACATCATCGAGCCTGAGGGTAAGACTATGCTTTTTCTCCTTCATAGCTATGCTCCACTGTACCAATATGGTATCATTATGGCATAGCTAATAAAGCTGCAATCTTTGCCCTATGTGAATTGCGCCTACTTTCTCCACATAATGAGTAGCTAAAGCGCACTAATTAAGCAAACTTAGTAGCGGAATACTGTTCGCAAGACGCCGATAACAACATCATCATTATTCGCATTGTGGTTTGGTGCTGTTAGCCAGATCACACCAGGAGTAATTTGGATATTGTCAGTTAGCTGATATCTGTAGAACGCTTCGAGGTGAAGTGAAGTATCTGGATCAGCTTGTCCACCGTTAAGAGTGCTAGAAATTTCTGTTACTTTGGGTTCCATACCTACGAAAATACCGCCCAAGTTTCCTTCTCGACCCAGATTAGGAAAAGCAAGACCTACTCCCCAGTTCCAAACGGTTGCATCGCCTCTACCGATATAGCGCTGGTTTGCATATCCTACCCAACCACTCACAGCAAAATTAGTGCCAAGTCCAAGCGTTCCTGACACACCGTAGGCATTAATCGAAACTGGTCTACCAAACGTGTCGTTGGCTAAGTTACTACCTGTACTTGTTCCAAAGGGGATGAAGTCTGGATTAAGTTGCGGATCTATGCCTTCCCCAAAGAAGAACGAACGGCTGTAACTGTTGATGTATGTTAGTCCAATTCTGGCGTTGTCGCTAGGACTAAAAATCACTTGTGCTAAAGCACCATAGTTACCATCAAACAAACCATTTTTCTCGTTTGGTCTTGCGGCATTAAGGCTAGGAACAAGATAACCCAAATTTAATTCTAAGTTGTCGCTAAATAGATGTCTTACACCCAATCCAGTGCCACCGCTGTAGTTATAAATTGGGTTACGCAACGCAAACAACGAAACAGCACCGCCATCGAAATAAGGGTTAAGCTGAGAAGAAGCATCTAAGTCAACAAAACCGTTACCGACTGCTGCAAGGTAAACGTTAGTTCTAGAAGTGAGCGGAAAACGGTATCGCAACAACGCAAGTCCGACATCATTTCCGCTATCGCCATCAAATTCTACTCGACCTTCGTTTGTCAGTAGAGGACCACTATTTGTCCCGCCGAGCGGTGTAATATTGTTTCCTTGAATACGTGTTGTTAGCAAGTCTGCACCAGTAAAACTGGTATTAAAGTTCAGTTGTGTTCTTTGACCTAGTGTAGGAATGCGATCAATTGGTTCTCCGGCGGCGTTATCTCCTGCTAAAACACTTGTCGCAGCAATAACAATCTCTCCATTGAGCCGCGTTGTTGTCGAAAATTGATTTGCTTCAAGTTCAGCAACTTGGGCTTCTAAGGTATCAACACGACCGCGTATTGTTGCTAGTTCTCCAGTAAATTCCTCTTGTAAGCGCCGCAAGACATCTAAATCTTCGCGGGTGACTTGATTTGCGGTTGCTGTAGTAATTAATTCATTCACTCGATCTAAACAAGCGTTTAGACCAGCTGCAAATTCATATCTCGTTAATGCACGATTACCTCGATAAGTTCCATCAGGATAGCCAGCGATACAACCGTAGCGTTCAACTAATGACTGTAATGCTTGAAATGCCCAATCAGTCGGTTGGACATCTGATAGTTGCGATACTGAAGTCACTTGCCCCATTGGCTGTTGATTATTTGCTGTCAGTATATCAACTGGTAACGTATTGGTTTGCGATGAATTTATAGTAGATGTACTATTATTTTCTAAGGAAAAATTATCTGCTATAAATGTCGATTCTTCTAGTTGAGCACTCGAATCAACGACTAAGCTTTGTTGAGATTGAGTTAAAGTACTCGGCTGTTCTTCTGCAATACTTGGTTCAGCAGAGCTTTCAATGTTCTCTTGAATAACTTGCGCAGATGTGGGAATTGTTCCCATTAAATTTGCCGCTATAATGCTGGCAAGTGGGGCTAAAACGTAATGTGGTTTTTTTTTCATTTCTCCTCAATTTACTCTGTTTGATTGCTCTGCGTGTCAGCAAAAACAGAGCAACACCTTTAGTAGACATTGCACGCACAAAACAACTTGTTAAGCCATAAATGTTCTAGCTTACAGCGATACTATTTGTTCAATCACTCACATAATTCTATAAATATTAGTCTGTTTATATTGTCAACACTTTACAAAAATAAAACATTTGACGAACGAGTTGAAGATTAACAATTTTATATTTTTTGAGGTAAAATAATACCAACTCTCAGGACGTAACTCGAGTTAGTAAAATAATTAATATTAGAGCAATCAACATCTATCTTAAGATTGATAGCAACTATGTATTTATAGTGTGATTAATTGTATAGTGATAATAACGGCTAAGCTGCCCTATCATTTATATAGTTGAAATAGAGAACTAGATAAATTTTTGAGTTCTTACTTTTTCAAGGTTACTTAGTCCAAATAAGTATATTTTCCCTGCTCAGTTAGCAACAGGGATGAAGGAAACTACACATTTGCTCGTGTGAAGTTTTCCTTTAGATTATCGCTCATTGAATGTTGATGCATTGACTTCAGTAAAAATACTGAAGCTTGAGGAGGGTTGTTGTGAGTGGGTTAGATATCTTTTTTTTGGTCGCTTACTTTGTTGCAGTGGGTGCAATTGGATACTGGTCGAGTCGAACAAGTTTAGAAAGTAGCAAATCATACTTTCTCGGTGGTGGTGGAATCGGTTGGATGGCGATTGGTGCTAGTTTGTTTGCTAGCAATATTTCGGCAGAACACTTTATTGGGCTAGCGGGAACAGGAGCCAGTTCAGGTTTAGCAGTAGGGCAATTTGAATGGATTGCTTGCTTTATGCTGCTTTTATTGGGGTGGCTTTTTGTCCCGTTTTATTTGCGCACTGGCGTGTTTACAATGCCAGAATTTCTAGAAAAGCGTTTTAATTCGCAATGTCGTACGTATTTATCTACCGTTTCGTTAATTGCGTACATTTTCACGAAAATTAGTGTAGCAGTCTACGCGGGTGCGCTTGTACTGCAAACGATTCTCGGATGGAATATCTGGCTAGGTGCGATTGTCTTGATTGTGGCGACGGGAGCATACACAGTCTTTGGTGGATTGCGCGCGGTTATTTACACAGACTTTTTGCAAGCATTTATCTTGATTGGGGGCGGAATTTTTCTGACCGCGATCGCAATTACCGATGTCGGTGGTTTTGGTCCTTTTATCGAGCGCGCTGAACCCGAATTCTTTAATCTGTGGAAAGCAGTCAATCATCCTGAATTTCCTTGGACTGGTATTTTATTCGGAGCACCAATTCTCGGACTATGGTATTGGTGTACAGACCAAATGATTGTGCAACGAACGCTTGCAGCACCGGATATTGAAAATGCACGGCGATCGACAATCTTTGCAGGATTTTTGAAATTATTGCCAGTCTTTATCCTTGTACTACCTGGAATTGCGGGTCGAGAACTCTTTCCTGATGTTGCACCTAACCAAATGTACGCGACGATGGTGAATGAACTGCTACCATCTGGCATTAAAGGTTTAGTTGTAGCTGGCTTACTTGCAGCTTTGATGAGTTCGCTATCCAGCGTATTTAATAGCAGTTCAACTTTAGTCGTAATGGATTTTTACAAGCGATGGCGTCCTGATGCGAGTGAAAGAGAACTTGTAAGAGCCGGACAGCTATCAACGATTGTACTCGTCATTTCTGGTTTACTTTGGCTTCCGTTCATTGGTTTGATGAGCGATCAGTTGTATGTTTACCTACAGTCGGTACAAGCATATATTTCACCGCCGATCGCCGCAGTTTTCTTAGTCGGAATTTTGTGGAAACGTGCAAATGGTAGAGGAGCCATTAACGCCTTAATTGCAGGGTTTATTTTGGGTGCAATTCGCTTTGTTGCAGAACTAGGAACCCGTGCAGGTTGGATTACTTGGCGACCGTTAGTTGCTTATGCGAATATTAACTTTTTGCACTTTGCGATTTTACTGTTTGTCATCTCTGTATTCATTTTGGTACTCGTGAGTTTGACAAGCGCAGCGCCAAGTCAAAAGCATCTCAGTATGTTCTTGACACCAGAACAAAAAGTCAATAAAGCGCTAGGATCTGCGAAAGTACATCGACAAAACGTGATTTATAGCGCAAGTTTAGCAGCGATTGTCCTTGTATTTTGGGTCATTTTTAGTCCCGTTGTGTTTTAAGCACAAATATGTTTTAGGGAAAGAGGCTTTACTCTTTCCCGCGCTATGTACTTTACAGTTCCAATCAAACCAACGCCGTAAGCATGAACCAAATAGTACGTGTCGGACTCATCGGGTATGGAATGGCTGGAGAAGTCTTTCATGCACCAGCGATCGCAGTTATCCCCGAACTCAAGTTAACCAAGGTCGTAGAACGTCACGGTACTAGGTGTCAAGCGCGCTATCCTGGGGTAGAAACGGTAAGTAGTGCTGAGGAACTCCTAAAAGATTCTGATATCGATCTTATCGTTGTCGCTACGCCGAATACTTCGCACTTCGAGTTAGTCCAAAAAGCACTTCTAGCAGATAAACACGTTGTTGTCGAAAAGCCTTTTACACCAACATCACAACAAGCAACTGAGTTAATTGCGCTAGCACAACAGCGTCATAAATTGCTTAGTGTCCATCACAATCGCCGCTGGGATGGCGATTTTCTCACTGTTAAACAAATTATTGAGAATCGTTTATTAGGCAAATTAGTCGAATACGAAGTTCATTTTGACCGCTTCCGTAACCAGATCAAAACGAACTGGCGCGAATACGATGAGCCTGGCTCAGGAATTTTATACGATCTTGGTTCGCATTTAATCGACCAAGCAATTTGTCTTTTTGGTTTACCAGATACGGTGAGTGCTGATATTAGAAAGCAACGACCAAAAGCTAAAACCGCAGACGCATTTGAGTTGATTTTAAATTATGGAGAACTAAAAGTTACTGCAAAAGCTGGTCAATTAGTCAGGGAATTAGGACCGCATTTCTTATTGCATGGTACAGCCGGTTCTTTCATTAAATATGGCATGGACCCTCAAGAAGAGGCACTAAAACAAGGGCGACTTCCTGAAGGTAGTGATTGGGGTAAAGAACCACAAGAACGTTGGGGTGTGCTGAATACAGATATTAACGGATTGCATTTCTACGGAAAAATCGAAACGCTGGCAGGTTGTTATCCGGCGTATTACCAAAATATCTACAATGCTATTACTCAAAATGAAGAACTGATTGTCAAACCAGAACAAGCAAGAAATACAATTCGGATTATTGAGCTAGCGATGGAAAGTCAAGCACAAAAACGCACGCTAGATTTTTGCTAAGTAAGTGAGTGAAAGTAAATGTCACTAAGAAGTTGGTCATTGGTAACTGGTAACTAAATAGCGATTAGCTATTAGCAATTAGTGATTAGCGGTTGTTTGATTGCTAAATGCTAACTACCAAGTGCTAAAAGCTTTTCGCGTTCCCCAACAACTTATGTCCACCTCCTTAAATTCAAGCTATGGCAGTCTCGTTGGGATCGTTAGGACATTGGAGGTACAAATAGCCATTACCCTCATTAATTTTCACCTCTGACCTCTACGGGCAAGGCACTGCCTTGCCCCTCTGACGTCTGCTATATTAAATATTAACCGTAGTCAACCTTGACTGATGGAAATTGCATCCTCTGGACCGACGATTGAGATATAAGGAGCCAGAAAATAACGACACGCAGCTTGTTGTAACTGTGTTGCAGTGACCGCCGCAATTTGTTGCTGAAAGCGCGTATCAAATTCGATTCCTAATCCTAAAGCTTCGTACCAACCGTAGGCTTGCGCAATTTGAGCATTGGTTTGTTTACCCAAAGCATACTGCCCAAGTACTTTATTTTTAGCGGTTTGCAGTGCATATTCTTCTAGCGGTTGCGTACAGAGAAGTTCAACTTCAGTTTTCAATCCTGCGAGGGCGATCGCAGTATTTTCGGGAGCAGTTCCGATGTACACGACAAAAGGTGCAGTACCTTGGCGTGTGGGATAGAACGCAGAAACATCATACGCCAATCCTCGTTTTTCGCGTAATTCCACAAACAAACGGCTCGAAAGTCCATTCCCTAAATACGTAGATAGTAACTTTAAAGCAACATAATCACTTTGCTGTACCGACGGCGCAAGATACCCTAACATCACAATTGATTGTTGCGTGGGTTGAGGTTTGTTGATTTGATACGGTTGTGACTCGATGTCAGGTAATTGCAACACGGGTAATGGAGTTGCGGGATTTTGCCAATCACCAAAAACTTTTTCAATTGCAGCGACAGCTTCAGTTGCAGCAATGCGACCGGTAATACTGATAACTAGATTATCAGGACGAAAATACGTTTGATGGTATTCGATTAAATCATCACGACGGAGATTTGCTACAGTTGCTTCGGTTCCTAACGCTGATGACGCATACGGATGATTTTGATACATTGCTTGCCGTAATTGGTCAAATGCAATGGTAAACGGCTGTTCTTGCTGCGAACGAATGTTTTGCATCAACCAGCGCCGTTCTAACTCGACTTCTAGTTCAGGAAACGAAGGCGATCGCAATAATTCAGCGGCGAGTGCCAAAATCTCCAAAAAATCTGAGCTAACCGTCTTCAAACTCAGTAAAAAATAATCCGCAGCAGCATCCGTACCCAAACTCGCCCCGACAGATTCCACTTGCTCTGCAATCTCTAATGAAGAGCGTTTTTGTGTTCCTTTGGTGAGAACCGAAGCAAGTAAATGAACTAAACCCGATTGGTGTGCAGCTTCGCAACAACTTCCAGCCTTCACAAATATTCTAGCAGCAACGATATCGGCTGCTGGATTTGCGGTTACAAGTACGACAATGCCATTACTTAAAACCGTGCGGGTAATCTGTTTATTCGGTGGTGATGCGATCGCGATGTATTGTCCGTTGTCCGTTTTCATCTGTCTGTGCGTGCAATATGAGGGGCGAGGGAATAGTGATTGGTGGCTAGTGATAAGTAGGAGGGTGGCAGCGTAGGCGAGTAGGAGAGAACACAACTACCCAACTACCCGTCTACCCACCTACCTTCTACCCCTCTGCGCCCCCTGACCCCCGACCTCTGATCTCTGACCTCTTACTCTAGGCTAGCAAGGTTTGAGTACTGTAACTGCATAAGAATATGGTGAAAGATATTGTTGTGTTAACAACTGAAGATCTTCTGCTTGAAAAGACTGAATTTGTTCGGGATAAATGACTGCTAATTCGGCTTGCGCGATCGTATTGTAGTAACCATAAAGCCCTGCTAGTTGGCTCGGCGTTTCGGTTGAGAACGCATAATCATTACACAACACGCGTTTACACCGTGCCAGTTCCGCTGGCGTCATAAGGTTTGTTTGTAAATCCTCTAAGTGCGTGCGAATCAATGATTCTACACGTTCTAAGTTTTCTGGGTCTAACCAAGCCGTAATTGTAAATAAACTAGAATCGCGCTGAAGCGAAAAATTGCTCGCGATTCCTTGTACTAATTGCTGTTCTTCGCGTAACTCGCGGACTAATCGTGATGAACGACCTTCAGAGAGTAACACCGAAAGCAAATCTAAACCATACGCATGACGTAGTTGATCGACTCCTGGACCTGTCCAAGCCATCAACAATCGTGCTTGCTCTAGTCTGGGTAAATAGATTTCCTGACGGCGAACTCCTGCAAGTAATGGTTCGGTGAGCGCAATTTCTGTGTGCGGACACTTGCTGCGCGGCGCAAACTCCTGAAAAGCTTGACGGACAATCTCTATTGCAGGTTCTTGAGCAATACCCCCTACAACGACTACAGTCATGTTTTCTGGTTGATAGTGCGCGTGATGAAAACAACGCATTGCTTCAGGCGAGTACTGCATCAAGTCTGTTTCGCTACCGAGTACTGAACGCCCGTAAGGATGCTGCTGGTAAATACTCTCGCCCAAAGCCTGAAAGCCTATCCAATCGGGATCGTCGTACGCGCAACGAATTTCCTCACGAACAACATCGCGCTCTAGAACAAACTCTTCCTCAGGAATTGCCGCGTTGAGGAGTAATTCTGCTAAGTATGGTAGTGTATCTTCTAGGTAGGGTGCAGCAGTTGTTAGGAAGAAATGAGCATAATCATGGCTTGTAGCGGCGTTAGTGGTTCCTCCTAGGTTTTCAATAACGTAGTCGAATACTCCAGGAGGTATTGCGGAAGTGCCCTTAAAAATCATGTGTTCGAGAAAGTGCGCCATCCCATACCAAGGTTCTGGTTCGCACATCGCACCAGCACGTACCCATACGTCTACCACAACAACAGGGGTAGCAGGGATATATTGATGAATAATTGTTAAACCGTTGTCTAGCTGAGAAACAGCCGCTGGAAATACTGGGGTAGTCAGCAATGAAGACAAAGTAGCGCAACTTGAATCAGAATTCAACTATCCTAACGTATCCTGGATAACAATTTCGCAGCGATTGATACAGCAGATAGAAATAGTTAATCGGTAATGGGTAATTGGTCATTGGAAAGAATATCAATTACCAATAGTTAAAACTCTCTCAGTTTAAAACCAAGAGATCTTTGTGATGCTTGAGTTCACCGCAGTGCCGTTTTACCTCAGTTTTAGACCTGGATAAATCCAGGTGGGTACCTCTTCTCTAACTTAAAGTTTCCGAGTAGCAAAGCTCGGTCTACTGCCGCTAGAACACAGTGGTTCCCTAATTCGACAAAGCATAGATCCAAAAACATTATTGGCAGTCACCAACGCCGCAGTGGAACTTTATTCATTATAGCGATTAATTTGTCTGATGTTGTCAATTGATTCTATTTTTTTGCTTGCTGCGTTAACAAACGATCAAAGGCTGAAAGTACAGCAATTTGCGGCAATAAGCCTCTAAACGAGAGTATTTACCTATTTGACTCAGGATACCAAAGTGATTCAATCTTTTGGGCGATCGCCTGCGCAACTTCGGGATTAACTTCATCTAATAAAACTGTAACATGACCGAGCTTGCGCCCTGGGCGCGATTCATTCTTGCCGTACCAATGAACGTGCGCGTGGGGAATTTGACTAATTTGCGATCGCTTGTCAAGATAGTCGTCTTGTGCATATTCATAACCTAATAGATTAATCATCACCGCGCTGCTACACGTTAATGCAGAACTTCCTAAAGGTAAATTGCACACAGCGCGTAAGTGTTGCTCAAACTGCGAAGTTGCACACGCATCAATTGTAAAGTGTCCAGAGTTGTGCGTACGCGGGGCTATTTCATTCACTAAGACTTTTTGCTCTCCTGTCAGAAATAGCTCGATACCAAACACGCCAACTGCTTGTAAACTGTTCATCAACGTCTGGGCGATCGCTTCAATTTCTTGAGCTACAGTTGAACTGATCGCTGCTGGTGCAATAACCCGCCGACACACTTGATTTTCTTGCTGAGTTTCCACAATGGGGAATGTTACGACATCACCGTTGACGGCTCGCGCCACAATCACCGCAAGTTCGCGCTCAAAAGGTATAAACTCTTCTAGAAGAACTTCTGAAGGCTTGTGCGAAGTATCTAATTTATGCTGTAGAGTTTCTGCGTCTTTAATGATAAATGTACCTTGACCGTCATAACCATGACGTCGAGTCTTCAAAACAACGGGAAACTCTAACTGATTGTGGGATGAGGGTAAAACAAATTTCGGTTGTGGTATTCCCAATTTTTCTAGATGACAGCGTTGATGATACTTATCGAGTAAAGGAGATAACGCCTCTAAGCGAGGGCGAAAACAAACACCACTTTCTGCTAGTGGAAATAATGCAGCTAAATCAACAAATTCATTCTCAAACGTGATGACATCGCAGCGATATGCTAATTCCTGGGTAGCATCAGCATCATTAATAGGGGCAATTATTGTATCAGCAGCGATCGCTACTGCGGGATCGTCACGACTCGGCGTTTGGATAACTAATTCTACCCCCAGTGCTTGTGCTGGAGTTGCCATCATCCAAGCAAGTTGTCCGCCACCAATGACACCAACTCGTTTTACTTGCATCCTAACGATTCCCGCGTATCGACACCTGTTGTAGGATTTACGCCACTCGCACGTTGACACAACTCTTTGATTTGTACGCCGTCTAAAATTGCATCACTAAAATCAGCAGCGGTAATATCTGTATTATCAAACACTGAGCGTAACAAAATTGTTTCAGCAAGAACAGCTGCGCTTAAATCGGCATTAGTAAAGTTAACTTGATCTGCCATTGCATTCGTTAAGTTTGCACCGTGTAGATTCGCTTTCGTCATCACCGAAGCGCTAAAAATTGCGCCTCGCAAATCAGCATCGGTAAAATTTGTCTGTTCCATGTTCGCGTTAGAAAACTCGGAAGCGCGTAACATTTGTCCTGAAAAATCGCGTCCTTTTAATTCAGCATTACTAAAAGATAAAGGAGGAGGATAGTCTAAAGCTTTCGCCGGTAACGTCCAAAACGATAATATGAGTATCAACAACAGAAAAGTTAGTTTCCGCCAAAACATACTTAGATAGTGAGTGAAGTGTCAAGATCTATTGTGTGACTAAAATGCCGTTTCAGCTTAGCGCATCTCAAATTCCAGTATTTTGGTACTTGTACTCGCTAGATATTGAGGAGTGAACGTTATGATCCAGTTTGTTTTGATATGGCTGTTAAGTGCGATCGCACTTGTGATCACAGCTTATATAGTGCCAGGATTTGCGGTGACAAGTTTTGCTTCGGCGTTGCTGGCTGCGGTGATTTTGGGATTACTCAATGCGATCGCTAAGCCGATTTTAGTTTTGTTGACACTACCACTTACCGTTGTTACTTTAGGATTATTTTTATTTATCATTAACGCCTTAGTCATTTGGCTAGCTGGTGCAATTACCCCTGGTTTTGTTGTCACTGGGTTTTTTCCAGCTTTGTTAGGTTCAATTGTTTTAACACTGGTAACAAGTTTACTTACCTTTTTAGTTGGTAGCATTCGCCGTTAGTTTTCTTGCTGGGTGACTTTCGGACAACACGAAAAATAACTTTGGGGTGATAAAGTTGTAGCGGCGATCGCAGCAAATTAACGATTTGGATGAGTTGAGTATACGTGTGTGGATCGCTGTTAGTAAGCTGCAATAAGCGATTTGTATACCAACTTAATAATCCACCGCTAGTGACTTCTCGACGACTTTGAGTTGTGGGAAATTGCGAATCTTGACTAGTTGCTAAACTCCAATGCAGCAAATTATTTTTCGCTAATTTTTTTTGAAAGGCTGAAGATTTGAGAATAGTAGAAGAATGACTATACTCTTTTTGCAGCCAATTGCGTAGCACGATCGCAGATAAAGCGCTGACTGTCATTCCCTGTCCGTAAACAGGACACAATGCACAAACAGCATCTCCTAAAACAACAAAATTATGCGGTAGTTCAATTTTGTCATAATGGCGTAATCGATTTGCTGTTGCTCGATGTGCATAAATTGGCGAAATTGGTTCAGCATCTTTTATCGCTTCATAAAATTTAGGGCTAGCTAAGCTACGGGCGAAATCCAAAAAATCGCGATCGCTCAAAGGTGGATAATCGCGCCCGTATCCACCAAGCGTTGCAATCCACTCGCCATTTTCAATTTGTGCTAAATATCCTAGCCGCGTATTATGTGGAGGTGATTGCGATACTAACATCACTTTCCAGTCAGGTTGAGGCTTTAGCAGACGATAGCGGCGAGTTGCATAACCAAGTAACGGATTAATAATTGTGAAGTAAATCCTTGACTTTGTAGCCACTTTGGTGCTTGCGATCGCCTTCCACTGGCATCGACAACAAAAGCCGCAGGGAATTTTTCAGATGATTGCAAGTAAACACCAGTAATTGAACCGCGATCGCCCAATAATCCTGTGACACGTTTCCCATCAATAAACTCTATATTAGACAGCTGCGCTAATCGACGACGAATTTACCATTCAATTAACGGGCGGCTACACGTTAAAGAAATCACATCAGAAGGCGTTGTAGTAACGCAATTCCAACCACCATGACTATAATGATAAAATTCTCGCGCCCAATCTAGTGGTAACGCACCCGCTTGCTGCAATTCATCACCAATACCAGGAAAAAGTTCTTCTAAAATTCGGTATCCTTTTGCAAGTAAAACGTGAGGTTGTACCGATTGCGGAACGCCTTTACGAGAGTGAGGTTGTGCGGGTAAATTGTCAGATTCAATAATGATAACTTGCGGAAAATAATCTGCTAGCACTCTTGCTGCAAGTAGCCCCGCAATGCTACCGCCAATGACAACGGCACGATTATCATGACCTTTACCTATCGATGTTATACCAATTCATAGTTTTATTCTCCTCGGTTCCCCTGCCCCTTTACACTCCTGCTTTTCCCCAAACGCAGCAACTCCTACGGCAAAGCAGCATTATATCCTCGTGGTGTAATCATCCAGTCGCCTTGAGTGCGCGTACTTTGGTTGCCGATTAAAACGGTTGTTAGCATATCTACAGGTACATCAAGTAATTTTTCAAGCGTTGTCAGCGTAATTTGTTCGTCTTGACGGTAAGCAGAACGTACTACTGCAACGGGAGTTTGCGGATTGCGATACTGTAAGAATATCTTAATCGCACTCGTAAGTTGTTGGATGCGGGTTTGCGATCGCGGATTATATAATGCAGTAACAAAATCTGCTTGGGCGGCGGCGTGTAGGCGTTTTTCAATGACTTCCCACGGTGTTAATAAATCGCTCAAACTGATTGCACAAAAATCATGCATTAATGGCGCACCTAAACGCGCAGCAGCGGCTTGCATCGCGGTAATTCCTGGAAACACTTCTACATTGGGAGTTTTACCATCCCAGCCTTGAAGAAGCAGTTCTTCTAAAACTAAACCCGCCATTCCATAAATACCAATATCACCCGAAGAAATGACGGCAACCGTCAAACCCCACTGGGCGAGGGAAATTGCGCGTTGCGCCCGTTGACGTTCTTGAGTGATGGGTAAGGCTTCGATGATTTGGTGTGGCTGGAGGAGTGGGGCGATCAAATCGATGTACAACGAATAACCGATAACGGCATCCGCAGAAGCGATCGCCGCTTGTGCAGCAGGAGTGATTTGATCTAATTGTCCTGGTCCTATCCCTACCAATAACAATCTGCCAGTACGTCCAGTATATTCTTGTTCGGCTAGCGCGATCGCAACTGTAACAGCGCCTTGAAATTCAGCAGCACGAAAAATTTGCTTAGCAACAAGTAGATTTTGCGCTTTTGCAGCGCACAACGCCGCAGCTTCGGCGACACTGGGGGTTCCCACTTCCGCATCAACGATCTTTGAGGGATTGGGGACAGTAACGCTGCGCAAAACATCAGCAGAGAAAGTCTGTAATGGAAAATTGCGATCGCGACACAATTCAACTAATCCAACTTCATCTGCTTTGAGATCAATTGTGGCAATACCTGCGATCGCCTGTTCGACTAATTGATACTCTTGACAAACTTGTGTAATTGCGCTCTCAATTAATTCCCGCGATGTCCCGCGTTCGCAACCAATTCCCAGCCATAAAACACGCGGATGCCAGTGGATAGAGGGGGTATGAGAGGCAAGGCAATGCCTTGCCCGCACTAAAGAACGAGGGGTGATGTAAATAGCTGGTGTATTGGGAGTGGTTTCAAGGGTTAAACTAGAGTTTTGAAAGCTTGCGGTAGATTGCCATAGCGTAGAACCAGCTTCTTGAATAACTTGTACTGGTTCATTGCGTGCTACTGCTGCACTAACTTCTGTCCAATTTCCTACACCCTTTTGCCAACCGAAGGGATTTCCTAAAATATCAACTGCGGGTAATCCTAATGTAGATGCAGTGCCAGTTAATATAGGTGTTGCCTTAAGTAAGCGTGCGATCGTTTGCGTCAGTTTATCGGCACCGCCTTGGTGTCCGCTGCACAAACTAATAACAAACTTACCGGTTTCATCGACAACAACAACTGCGGGATCGCAAGATTTATGTTGAAGTAAAGGTGCTATAAGCCGCACCACCGCGCCCGTTGCTAAACCAAAGATTAAACCTCGGTGTGTTTTCCAAAGTTCAGCGACATGCGTTTTGAGCGAACCTGTGTAAACCTTTGTGCCTCTGACATCACCAATTGATTCTGGAACCCAAAGTGTGATACCATTTTGACACAGTTTTTGTAGCGTTTTGGCAGCAGTAGGAGTTGTGGCGATCGCTGCGATTGGTTGAACTTCTGATAGAATCATCAATTTCAATGAAAAAGCCTGACGAATTAAGTCAGGCTACTAATATGGAAGCAGCTGTGAATACATTGCTGCCTATTGCTGAGTTTGAAGTGCAGAATTTTCTGCTGGCGCAGTAGCACTAAAGTGAGAACTAATAACAATGGGTTGTAGGGTTGTTGTCCGTGCAATTGAGGTGTTAGCCAAAGTAAACAATGGATTTGACAAAATTCCTGCTAACGATGTAGCTACCAAGGTTAGCACTAAGCCGACTTGCAGCGGTCGCATTCCAGGTAAATTCCATTGTACTTCGGGATAGTTTTTCACCGCATCGGACATTTCTTGCGGTTCTTTCACAACCATCATGCGTACGACACGAATGTAGTAGTAAATTGAAACTACCGTGGTGACTAAACCGAGTAACACCAATCCATACTGTCCGGCTTGCCAACCTGCCCAGAACAAGTAAATCTTACCGAAGAATCCTGCCAAAGGTGGAATACCGCCTAAAGATAGCAAGCAGATACTTAAACACAGCGTTAGCAAAGGATCTTTTTGATAAAGTCCTGAATATTCGCTAATTTGGTCGGTTCCTGTCCGCAGTGTAAATAGAATCAAACAGGTAAACGCTCCCAAGTTCATGAACAGGTAAACCAACAGGTAAAATACCATACTGGCGTACCCTGCTTCGGTTCCCGCAATTAAACCAATCATCACGAATCCAGCTTGTCCAATCGAGGAATAAGCTAGCATCCGTTTCATGCTGGTTTGTGCCAGCGCGACGACGTTACCTAGCACCATACTGAGGACAGCCAGCGCGGTAAACACAAATTGCCACTCGTCAATCAGTAACGGGAAGGCGCTATTCATCAGGCGAATTGCTAAAGCAAATCCTGCGGCTTTGGAACCTACGGATAAAAACGCTACAACAGGTGTCGGTGAACCTTCGTAAACGTCAGGTGTCCACTGGTGAAAGGGCGCCGCCGAAATTTTAAAAGCAACACCTGCAATCACAAAGACTAAAGAAATCACCAAGCCGAGGGATTGACTTAAATTAGCATCTGCAATTGCGGAAGCGATCGCACTGAGTTGAGTTTCGCCTCCTGATAAACCATACAGTAGGGAGACGCCGTAAAGAAAAACACCTGTACTCGAAGCACCAATCAGCAAATATTTCAACGCTGCTTCGTTCGAGCGGGGATCGCGCTTGGTGTATCCTGTCATCAAGTACGAAGAGATACTGAGGGTTTCCAGGGAGATGAAAATTGTGACTAATTCCGAAGCCCCAGACAAAAACATCCCGCCTAGCGTTGCTGTCAGCATAATTCCGATGAATTCTGCTAAAGCTGTGCCAGATTGTTCAATATAGCGAATCGACATCAAAATCGTTACCGCAGTCGATAGCGCGACGATGCCGCGAAAGACGATACTGAGGTCATCACTATTAAAAGCACCAAGAAATGAGATCGGATTTGGGTTATCCCATTGAAGATATAACGCGACGACGGCGGCGAGTAAACCTGCGATCGCTGTATACGGAATCCAGCGCGACGCACTACGCCCGACAATCAAATCGCCTATGACAATCACCATCAGGGTAGTTAGCACTATCCCTTCGGGCAAAATTGTTCCAGCATTTAACTGGTCTACAAGATTAGCAAAATCCATGAGTGATATAGGTTTTGGCTATGAGACAATCGCTGTGTTAACTTTATTGTCTATCATATGGTTCCTTTTATGTGTGTTTCATCTTTTCGGTAATGACTGCGACACAACTCATTACCAGCGCTGATGAGAGATGGCTAGTAGCTATTACAGGTATAATAAGTTACTTATATAGATCCAGATATAGCGCTCCTATTTGAGTTGTAAGATTTTTTGGAAAACGCACCACAAAGTACACAAAGATAAAGACAAGGAGAGAGATTCTTACAAATGATTTAGGATTGTTATAGAAACAATCGTTGTTTATAAGTTTCCTCACAAAAGTCAGGCGGAGATTCGAGCAATGTTAGGATTAGGTGATTTGAAACAGACAAGGGTTTACCAAGAAGGATGGAAGACGGGAAAATAGAAGCAGTACCTCGGTTATTGAAGTTAAGATTAACCTTGGAACAAGTTGCAGAAGCACTAGAATTAGAGGTTTCAAAAGTGAGAGAAGCAGCGCGATCGCATGAACAATAAAAACCCTCATCATCTAGAATGTGCTATTTAAATACTTAAATAAGTTATCTAGCACCGCACGGGCTACAAAATCCCATTTATACTATTTCATGTCGGATTTAAATTACCTTGTACAGGTGAAAGTAGAAGTGCTGGCAGTTGCTTTAATATCAGAGAATCAGCAATTGGTCCACCAATAACACTCCCCCACATTTGATAGTCAACGAAGTAAACTCGACCTTCTTTCCATGCTTTTGAACCGTGTAAAAGGGGATTTTTAACCCATTTTTGCTTGAGTTCTTCTAGGGGAACATTATAAGTAGAATTGCCTTCCCATTGATCGAGCCAAGTATGGACAATGATAATATCTGCATCGAGTTGGGATAGTGTTTCAATTGTGACTGTGGCTCGTAATCCTGGTTTTGGTTCTACATTATTAAGTAATACAGGTTGAAATCCAACGGCTTTCAAGAGGCGAACTGTGTCCCCATTGTATCCAATCTCAATGTAGTCCATCGATTGACTACAAATGATATTCAACACTCGCGGATGGGTGGTTACTAGAGGAGCTAATTGGGTGCGAACTTCAGCAAGCTGTTGTTGATACGAATCAATGACTTGTTGTACATTGTCTTCTTGATCGAGTGCTTTAGCGACAATTTGAATATTATCTTGCCATCCCTTGCTATCAGTGTTTATTAGCACCGTGGGAGCAATGGAAGACAATAACTTGTTTTCTTGAGAGCTTACACCCAAAATCAAATCTGGTTTTAGTCGAGTCAAAGTTTCGAGCGAAGGATTATTGCGATCGCCTAAATTAATCGGCTGACTTGTGACAAAATTGCCTAAGTAAGGAATCTGTTTGCTAGGATTGTCAAATTGGGGAGAGCGCACCAAATAAGCATCGGCGTAAGCAGCAGGTTGCACATCAAGCGCGAGCATCATACTTAGCATTTTTGGTTCTAAGGCTGCTACTTTTTGAGGTGTACCACAAATCGTAGTTTTCCCAACGGTATTTTCTACAACTCGACAATCCGGAGATAGCGATCGCTCATCCAAATTAAATTTTTGGGAGCTACCCGTATGACAAGCTGTCATCAAGATAGCTGTTAGCAAAAACCAGGTAGTATATTTGTATAATGCGATCGCTTTGCAGCATTTTAAAAACATTTTGGACTTAATAAAAATCAAGGTCAAAACTGAATCGAAAACGATCCGATGACAGTAAAAGGTGCGCCAGGATAGATTGTATTTCTGCCTTGAGATGTCTCATAATAAGTTTCATTGAAAAGATTGCGGAAATTCAGTGCTAACCTCCAGTTATCTTGTCTATAATAAACGGCTGAATCTGTTCTAAAATAACTCGGTAAAACGCTGGTGTTTTCTAAATCAGCGAATCTATCTCCCACATAGTAAAGCCCTAAGCCAAAGCCCAAGCCTTTTAAATCACCGCTTTGAAGTTCGTAGGTTGTCCATAAACTCGCCGCGTGTTCGGGAACATTAATCAGTCGATTACCCACGGGAATATTGTTATCTTTCGAGGTAATTGCGTCGGTATACGTGTAGGATGCAATAATATTCCAACCAGGTAAAATTTCACCGCCAATATCTAATTCAATACCTCTACTTCTTTGTTCTCCCACCTGTATGGAAATATCAGGATCGTTGGGATCGGGGGTAAGAACATTGCTTTTGGTAATCTCAAAGGCTGCTAGAGTTGCTGCAATTTGTTCGCTAAAATCTGCTTTAATACCTACTTCATACTGCGTTCCTTCTGTGGGTTCAAAGGGTTCGTTTGTAGCTGCTGAACGACCAAAGAAGCGATCGGGTTGAAACGATTGAGTATAACTGGCGTAAAGCGAAATCGGTAGAATTGGCTGGTAAACAATTCCAACACGGGGAGTAAAAGCAGTGAGGGATTCTTCTTCAAGTGTTCCGAAGTCATCTCTACGGTAAAATGCATCAAAGCGTCCACCAAGTAGAACCTTGAAATTATCTGCAAAAGTAATTTGATCTTGGATGTAAATTCCTAAAGTATCTCTACGAGTTGTGTAAGCGAAAGTACTTTCATCTGGTGTAGCAGGTAATTCTACATCATAATTAGGATTAAAAATATCGAGTAGTATGGGATCTGCGACATCAAATGAGGTGTAATTCCATACATTTCGTCTTAATTCCACCCCGATTAAAGGTTGATGAACAATCGATCCTGTATTGAAACGTCCAACTAATTCTGTTTGCAAGGTATAAATGTCTCGTGTGAACTCATCGCGACTCACGTATATTGGGGCAAACTGGTCATCAATGAGTTCATAGCCACCATAGGCATAAGTACCAGATGATTTGCCAGAAACAAAAGAAAACGCATTACGTAGTTGCCAATCCTGACTAAATTCATGCTCAAATCGATAGCCAATCCGCAAAGTGCTATCGTCATAAACATGGGGTAAACCGATGAAGCGACTAATAGGAATAGGAGCAGGTCGATCGCCGAGTGATGGAAGTCCGCGATCAAAAAGATAATTGTTGTTCTGGTATTCTAAGTCAAAAGTTAGTGAGGTGCGATCGCTAATATTCCAGGTAACGACAGGTGCCACAAATACACGTTCTAGAAAGTTATAATCTCGAAAACTTCCAGAATTTTGATAAGCCAAATTCAACCGATACAATAGCAAATCATGATCGGTGAGGGGACCTGATAAATCAAAACTGAAGCGATAAAATGCATAATTGCCAAGGTTAAATTCAGCTGAATAATAAGGAGTACCAAGGGGTTGTTTGGTGACAACATTGATAATTCCTCCTGGTTCAGCTTGACCAAATAAAACCGAAGCAGGTCCTTTGAGAACCTCAATGCGCTCAATATTAGCTGGGTCTACCAAGGAATAAAAGTCATTGTCAGAAAATCCATTGCGGAAATTTCCATCTTGGGCGAAGCCACGAATATTATATCCACCAGCAGATGTACCTCCGTAGTTACCTTCTTTACGTACACCACTAACGTTCTCTAATGCGTCTTGTAGGCGCGTCGTTTTTTGGTCTTCTAAGACGCGACGCGGAATCACTTGAATCGAACCAGGAATATCACGCAATGGCGTATCAGTTCTAGTTGCTGTGGTTGCATTCGGTACGCGATATCCATCTTGTTCACCTGTCACCACCAATTCAATCGTGTCATTATCTTGAGTTGATGGTTGTGAAGGCGTGGCAGCTACTGTACTCGTAACAGAGAAAATTAAACCTTCCTCTGGACTGTCAAACAACTCTACAACTGGGATTCCCGCTTCACCTGTCACGGTCACGCGGATAGTATTAGCATCAAAGTTAGTAACTGCTATCTCAGCGATTCCTGCGATTGGTTTTTCTGAACGGAATGTACTATCGCCACTCGCTAAACGCAATTGAGCATTAGGAATATCGACAATGAAGTTATTAGCAACACTGCGATTTGTAATTTGTAACTGTTCTCCTAACAAAGTCTGTAGAATGACTTCTATCCCTTTATCGGTGGGATTGACTTGAACTCCTGTTACTTGTACAACTGTGAAACCATTTTGAGCTAGCAGGGCTGCACTTGTTGGAGGATGAATAATATCCTGAATGCGCTCTAAAGAATCTGCTTGAGCAGGTTTGACCGCCAGAATTGAGATCGCACCGATGGCGACCAGAATTTGATATTTATGACCTATAGCTCTACACACCACGATCGCACTAAACACTTGCAACTGAATTTCAATAACTCGTAGTTACAATAGGCTATTTTGCGACTTTAGGTGATCTCTACAAGGTCAAATGCGATCGCTAGGCGGACTTTTTGCGCCAGTGTGCTTGATAATCACTGGGATTTATGCCAAACTTCTTGCGAAATGCCGCCGCAAAGTAACCTCTATTGGCAAACCCCACCGCATAAGACACCTCTGCTACAGTCATTCGGTCTTCGATGAGAAGTTGACAAGCTTTCTCTAAACGATAATCGTGCAAGTAGCCAAATACTGTGTTATCGAAGATTTGGCGAAATCCTTGCTTAAGTTTGCGATCGTTTAACTGCACTCGTCGTGCTAATTCAACCAATGAAGGTGGATTTGTATAATTTTGAATTAGAATATCTCTCGCTTGATAGATGCGTTCAAGATCACTGCTTTTCAAATTAGCCTTTTGATACGAAGGTGTACCATCGTTAAACAGTTGAGCCAATTGCAAAGTAATCAATTCGAGTGTTTTTGCTTCTAAATAAGTACGTCGCATGATGCCTTGAAATGGACAATGTAGTAATTGCTGCAATGCTACTTGCATCGCCGGAGTCATCTTGCCCAATGATTGATAAAATGAAGGTGGTGTGTCAGTTTCCAAAAATGGTTTAAGCAAGCAAGGTAAATGTGTTTCCTGACCTTTACTCAGTAATCGCAGCAAGTGCGGTTGTAGGCGAACTCTGACATTTATATCTTGTCCTGCAATGTGTGTCTCAATTTCTCGCGTTTCTACGGGATAGTAAAATAAATAGCTTTCGCCAGACTGTTCGCAAGCATCTTCATTCACACCAAAAATTTGCTCTAATTGCACCCCAGCACTCCGAAAAACCAGAGTTATCGTAGGGTATCCGGTAGCATCTGTCTCTAGACAATCATTTGCATAAGTCTCTGGATACTCAACGTTAACAATATCAGTTTGAAGTCCTAGGCAAAGTGGAGTCGCACTTACTAACCCTTTTTGAAGTGGATGTTGCCAAATTTCAACACTTTCAATATCATCATCATGGTAAATAACCTTGCCATTTCGATAACCCTCTTCCTCGATTTCTGGCCACTCCTTACTCGTATAAATTTTCCTCATTTTAGTTAAGTATATTCTCAAATTTATTGAGAAATTATCTCATATCTTTTATAGCTGAAAATGTGAAAAGACATTACGGTTGTAAAAAGCGATCGGTTCACAAATATTTAATCTGTCGGTAAATCGTTAGGATCAATACCCTGCGATCGCAAAAAAGTAATCAGTCGTTCTTTTTGCTGGCGTTCAATTTCAGCGCGTTGACGCTCAATTTCAATCATTTCCACCGCCCAAGGTAACAAATTACCTGCGCCATCCCACCACCGCAACCAATACCCTGTGCGGGCTTCTTTTGTTCCTTGCCAAGTTCCGAGAAATAAATTCATGGCATCAATCCAATGACGACCATTTTCATCGGGTTGCTTGAGTTCATAGCGTCCGTTTTCGAGTTGATAAAACTCTAATAATCCATCATTGGGGTCAAAAATTACATAAATCGGAACTTGTAATATTTGCTCGTAAAAAAACCACTTTCCTGGTGGATAAGTGCGCTTGACTGAATATTCTTGTCCGTCAGTGTCGGATAAGAATTCCATCACCACTTGGGGAACATCGCCTTCGAGATTGGGGGTGTAGCTTTTGCGATCGCATAGCGCTTGATTGACACGCGGAACATATACCCAATCGGGTGCTTTGATCACGAATTGCCCATTCACAGTCGCGCACAGACCAAAATTCGACGCAATCAACATCTGCGGCTGAATGAAACCACTGATTTCTAAACTTTCACGCAACGCACCTGTGAGCAGGGGTTGACCTGTATTTTCCACTGGCTCGTCTTCGAGTTGAAAGTCATCGGGCAACGCTTCCCACGATATCACCAGTTGTGGCGCTTTGGTTTGCTCTAGTTGGGTTGCCATAAAGTCTGCCTAGTATGGATTTGGCTTTATTTTATCTTGATTATTTGAAGTGAATGAAGTTGCTGCGTGTTCTTGGCATTTGCAGTGCGATCGCTAAAATATTTGGCAACACCGAAGCAAGCTGCAAACACATACCAAACTTGATGAGGAGATTGTATTCATGACACAAGCTGTTTATGTGATGTTACAAATGAGAATAATATGCTTTTTCAACTTCCTCGCATCATGTCCAGTCAAGCTGAAACACATTTTTTACGTATATTCTATGACAAATTAGTAACATTATTTACATCCACGCGGACGAGTTCGTTATTGCTCAATTTACATTCAGCTTAGTTACTTGAGTAACTTTTGTCGGATGTAGATTTGTTAGTTATAACCTAGAGATCTAGGGGTATCACTATTGAAGAGTGCAATTTAGATGTAAACCTAAATTAAGAGTCGTCAAACTTCTGCTCTCGTTCTTCAACCATGCCTCTTGACAAATGAGGCAATTTCCTTAAAGTTGTCTGTTTAGCCTAGCTGCTATTTTTATCTCCAAGAACCCATGTCAACTCTGGTCATTGTCGAATCTCCCACAAAAGCCCGTACCATTCGTAACTACTTGCCAAACGGTTATCGCGTGGAAGCGTCTATGGGTCATATCCGCGACCTTCCGCAGTCGGCTAGCGATATCCCCGCAGCGGTGAAAGGCGAAAAATGGGCGCAGCTGGGTGTTAATGTGGATGCTGACTTTGAACCGTTGTATATCGTCCCGAAGGACAAAAAGAAGGTCGTTACTCAACTGAAAGAAGCGCTGAAAAGTGCAGACGAATTAGTACTCGCGACAGACGAAGACCGCGAGGGTGAAAGCATAAGTTGGCATTTATTGCAGCTACTTAAGCCCAAAGTACCGATTAAGCGGATGGTATTTCATGAAATTACACAAGATGCGATCCGCAAGGCGTTGAAGAATTGTCGCGATGTTGACGAGCAACTTGTCCGCGCCCAAGAAACAAGAAGAATTTTAGATCGGCTTGTGGGTTATACGTTATCACCGCTGCTGTGGAAGAAAATTGCTTGGGGCTTATCAGCAGGGCGGGTACAATCGGTAGCAGTGCGGTTGTTGGTGGAAAAAGAACGTCAGCGTCGAGCGTTTCGTCAAGCGACGTACTGGGATCTAAAAGCAGAATTAGAGGCAGAAAGTGACGGGCTCGCGTCTAAAAATGCCTTTGAATCGCGCTTGGTCACATTGGGAGGAACCAAAGTCGCCAATGGTAGCGATTTTGACGAAGCAACTGGCAAATTAATTGCTGGGCGCAAAGTTGTTTTGCTCAATGAAGCCGAAGCAAAAGCTTTAAAAGACCGCCTTAAAGGAAAACCTTGGCAAGTTACCGATTTAGAAGAACGTCCGGTGACGCGCAAGCCTGCACCACCGTTTACAACTTCAACCTTGCAACAAGAAGCTAACCGAAAATTAAGGCTCTCAGCACGCGATACAATGCGCACAGCGCAAAGTTTGTACGAGCAAGGGTATATTACCTATATGCGTACCGATTCGGTGCATTTATCGGATCAGGCGATCGCAGCTGCGCGAACTTGTGTTGAACAACTTTACGGTAAGCAATACCTCAGTCCCTCACCCCGACAATACACGACTAAGAGTAAAGGCGCACAAGAAGCCCACGAAGCAATTCGTCCGGCGGGAAGTACGTTTAGAACACCGCAAGAAACAGGTTTAAGCGGACGCGAACTATCACTGTATGACTTGATTTGGAAGCGTACAGTTGCGAGCCAAATGGCAGATGCGAAGCAAACGCAAATTGTGATGCATTTGCAAGTCGAAGAGGCGGGATTTCGGTCGAGTGGTAAGCGGATTGATTTTCCAGGATACTTACGCGCGTATGTCGAAGGTTCTGACGATCCTGAAGCGGCGTTAGAAGATCAGGAAGTGATTTTGCCTAATTTGAAAGTAGGCGATCGCCCGAATTGTAAAAAACTCGAAGCAATCAAACACGAAACGCAGCCACCTGCGCGCTATACCGAAGCCTCTTTAGTCAAAACGCTAGAAAGTGAGGGAATCGGTCGTCCGAGTACCTATGCAAGTATTATTGGCACGATTATTGACCGTGGTTATGCTCAACTTGTCAGTAACGCGTTAGTGCCTACATTTACTGCTTTTGCCGTCACAGGATTACTAGAAAAACATTTCCCTGATTTGGTCAACACTAGCTTTACATCCAGAATGGAGCAAACCTTAGATGATATTGCCACAGGTGAAGCGGAGTGGCTACCTTACTTGCGAGAATTTTATTTGGGCGATTCGGGGTTAGAAACGCTTGTTAAAGAACGCGAAAACCAAATTGACCCGAATACAGCCCGCACAGTAGAACTCGAAGACTTAGCCGCTAAAGTCCGCATCGGTAAATTTGGTCCCTACATTGAAGTAGAAAACGGCGATGGAGTTGTCACAGCTTCAATTCCTAACAACATTAACCCCGCAGATTTAGATCCCGAACAAGTCGAGGTATTACTTCGGCAAAAAACCGAAGGTCCCGATCAATTAGGTCGCCATCCTGAAACCGGAGAACCGATTTATGTACTCATTGGTAGTCGCGGTCCTTATATTCAACTTGGAGAAGCTACCGAAGAAAATCCTAA
The DNA here is from genome assembly GCF_000317555.1 of Gloeocapsa sp. PCC 7428. GTDB lineage: Bacteria > Cyanobacteriota > Cyanobacteriia > Cyanobacteriales > Chroococcidiopsidaceae > Chroogloeocystis. Next base: position 95,027 of record NC_019745.1, on the reverse strand, counting down.
ACCGAAAAGATCATCTTTACCAAAGGGAGTAACAATCGAAAACCTCACCCTCGATCAGGCTGTCGGGCTTTTATCTTTACCTCGGTTATTGGGAACTCATCCCGCAACGGGTGGTAAAATCCAAGCTTCAATTGGTCCTTTTGGTCCATACGTCGCGCATGACCAAGGAAAAGAAGGAAAAGATTATCGTTCGCTCAAAGCTGGGGACGATGTGTTTACGGTGACTTTAGAGCGCGCTTTAGAGTTGCTATCGGAACCAAAAAAAGGACGCGGTAGCGGTCGTAGCAAAACCAAAGCACCATTAAAAGAACTTGGTACGCACCCTGACGACGGAGAACCCGTGAATATCTATGACGGTCCTTATGGTTCGTATGTTAAACATGGTAAAACTAACGTTGGTCTACCCGAAGGTAAATCGGTAGAAGATATGACGCTTGCTACCGCACTCGAACTGTTAGCAACGAAGACCAAAAGTTCTAAATCAACTCGTCGCAAGTCTTCCACAAGCAGTAATGGTAAAGCAACTACAAAGTCAACCACTGCGAAGAAAACAACTCGTAGCGGTTCGAGTAGCCGCACAAGAGCAACATCTAGCTCAAAGACGAAGTAGACACAGCGATCGCGTACCTTTAATCATCACACTTGTCCGCTACCAATTACGATCGCATCTGCGGTTTCCATCCATATTCCCCAGCGTCACGAGTGTTAGCTTGTTGTTTGGTGGTAGGTAACTGTTAACGTTTTTACAACACCTGTTCTGTTGGCATTATCAGAATTTCGCTCACGTTTACCCGTGCGGGCTGCGTTACAGCGTAAACAATGGCATTGGCAATATCTTCACTTTCTAAGGGCGTTATCGATTGATACATTCCTTCAACTTGCTGCTTAGATTCTTGGTCTGTAATGCGATCAGTTAATTCGGTAGCAACGGCACCAGGTTCAATGACAGTTACGCGAATTTTATTTTGGTACACTTCTTTACGCAGTGCCTCGCTAAACGCAACAACACCAAACTTGACTGCGTTGTAAACTGCAAAATTGGCAAAAGTCTGCCGACCTGCTACTGAGGCAATATTAATAATATGCCCGCTGCCTTGTGCTTTCATAATTGGCAAAGCTGCATGAGTAGCATACATTAGACCTAAAAGATCGATATCGACCATCCGCCGCCAGTCAGAGGTATCTGCACCATCAACGAATCCTGTAAGCATGACACCTGCATTATTAATCAAGATGTCTACACTACCAAAATTAGCATTGGCTTTTTGCACCATCTCGGTTATTTGGGCTTGATCGGTGATATCCGTTGGAATTGCGATCACTTCTTTCCCACTATCTTTAATTTGGCTAACTAATTTCTCCAAACGGTCGAGACGACGTGCGGCTAAAACTACCTTTGCGCCATCCGCAGCTAATGCTAACGCCGAGGCTTCACCAATTCCAGAAGACGCACCCGTAATCAGCGCAACTTTTCCATCTAATTTATTTGCCATTGTTTTTCCATGAATATATGTGCTGGGCAATCAAAAACTAGAAAATCGTTTTCAGAGGGGTGAGGAGCGAGGAGCGAGGGGTGAGGGAACCCACGACTAAAGCTGTGGGATTAAAATAAGGACGCCTTATGTGTTGGCACAAAGTGCCTCTCCACATAATTTTTTCGCTGTTTGGTGGGCTTGAGACCCACCCCTGAAGGAATTTTAAAGTGTATTTCCCTCGCTCCTTGTCAGATGACTTGACAAAATTGAAAAAATCTAGTAAAGGCAAATTATTTTTTTATAGGTGCAAGCCATGCAGCGATATTACGAACATAAGTTTTGATATCTGCCAAGGCACGCGGTTCAAGCTTCATTCCTTCTCCTGGTGGTTCGTCAACAAAGCTAGGACAGCCCATGTCTACATCCCAGTTGTAATCGCAGAAGTGGTGAAAAGTTGACTCGGTGACAGCGCGTCCGAGTATTTTACCATTGTCATTCTGAGTGCGATCGAAAACAACTGCTAGGTTAAACGGACGACCTGTAACTTTACTAGTACCTGTAGCGATGACTCTCGCATTTTCTAAATTAGAAGCAAGTCCGACACCACCTTCGTGAGGATGCGCGGGGAAAAACTCAACAACCCCAGATGGTGACGCGGGGTTGTGTAGCAGTTCGTGAATTGGTTCAGTTGGTGTAATTTTTTGATAGTCGCCGTTGCTACCTGAATGATAGTTAGGCCATGAAATATATGTTGTGTAAGGATCGTCATTGCAGCGTCGCGATTCATCAGGATCTGGGTTGCGCGTATGAAAATAGTTTGCAATACCAACACCGTCAAGATTGCAAATTGATGACCCTAAATCTTGGTGATCGCGTGCGATTAAAAGCCCTTTACCCTGTCGGCGAAATTCTGCGATCGCTTGACATTCTTTTTCGGTAAGTCCACCACCAATATCTACCGCAAATAACCACAGTTCGTCAAAATCAGAATGATCAAGATTGCTCAAAATCGGATCGTCAGAATTAGATTCGCGGTTACGCGCCGTGACTTCATAAAGTGGTTTCCCAGTTTCGTCGGCTAACGAAGCTAGGTAGTCGCGTAGTAACGAAAAGCGATCAATTGTCCAGTCATCCTCACTTGGAGGAATCGTTGTTTGCATTAAAATGCGAATTGGTGTCATAGGCTCAAACCAAAAGATATTACAGAATCTAAGTCTTCTAGGTTAAGGAAAAGCGATCGCATACTTTACTTTTTACCGAGTGGAACACCTGCAACATTGAGCGGAATTTGGTAGAGACTTGTATAAGTTGTGATGTACAGTGTTTTGTAATCTTTCCCGCCCCAAGCGATGTTTGTTGTTCCTTCGGGTACAGAAATCTTGCCTAAGAGTTTACCTTGTGGTGAAAAAATCCAAACGCCTTCGGGTCCGGTTGAATAAACATTTCCGCACGCGTCTACTTTTATTCCATCCGCTAACCTTTCTTTTCCTGGAACATTCAAATCTGCAAACACTCGACCATTTGCTAAAGTTCCATCAGCTTTGACATCAAATACACGAATGTTACCTTGTTGCGAATCATTAATATACAAACGTTTTTCATCCGGTGAAAACGCCAGCCCATTCGGTAGCGCCATATCTTTGACAAGCAGCGTTAATTGTCCATCTTCTGTCAATCGATAAACTCCATAAAAACCAAGTTCTTCGGGTTGTTCTTGCACTGCATAAGGTTTACGAATACCAAAGGGCGGATCGGTAAAATAAATGCTGTTATCTGATTTGACAACGATGTCATTAGGACTATTCAGCTTTTTCCCTAAATAGCGTGTTGCTAAAGTTACAACTTTGCCGTTTTGTTCGGTGCGGGTGACGCTGCGATCGTGTTGTGCGGAGACGAGTCTACCCTCGCGGTCTACAGTATTACCGTTAGGATATCCCGCAGGTCTGCGAAAAACTTCTACTTTGCCGTTAGATGACAATTTATAAATTGTATTTGCTGGGGTATCACTAAATAACAGAAAACCATCTGGATGCCAAAGTGGTCCTTCGAGAAACTTATGGCCACCAACGAGTTTTTCTACTTGTGCATTATCACTTTTAATCGCACCTAATTCATTTTCATTGCCACTACCAGGTTTGACGTTGAATAAAAGTAACAAGCCACAGACAACGAGCAAAGATTTGAACTTCATATTGACTCTCTGGTAAGTGAAAGTTTAACCAAGAGATGTCACCCGATGCAGAAATTGAATTAGAGGCGATCGCACCTCTATGTTACTGGTAATTGAGTACAGCGATCGCACCTTGAAAAACTTAGGGAAGCATTAGCCACTAGTCACTAATCACTTGGTTGGCGATTCTTCAGGCACAATATCCACAAGTAGCTTTTGAGAGTGGCGGAGAATTATGAGTTGCGATCGCACTCCGACTTGATCGTGTGTTAATAATTTGTGCAAATCGTCAATATTTGCGATCGGTTGCTGATTAATTCCTACAATTACATCGCCTTCTTGTAACCCTGCTTTTTGGGCGGGGCTATTTTCTTCAGTGGAAATTACCAACACGCCACTAAAGCGCGATAATTCATGAAATAGCACAACGCGACGCGGTAGCGGCACATTTTGCCCACCGATACCAATGTAACCACGCCGAACCTTACCATCGCGTATCAATGAACCGATAATCATCTTGGCAGTATTAATCGGTACAGCAAAACAAATACCTTGTGCGGACATAATCACGGCTGTATTGACACCAATCACTTCACCGTGCGATGTTACGAGTGGTCCGCCAGAGTTACCAGGGTTCAAGGCGGCATCAGTTTGAATGATATTATCGATCAAGCGACCGGAACGCGAACGAAACGATCGCCCTAAAGCACTAATGACACCTGTGGTTACTGTTGTTTGGAAGCCGTAGGGATTACCAATTGCGATCGCCAATTGTCCTGCGCGTAACGATTGCGAATCTCCTAATTTAGCAGCGACAAGATTGGGTGCATCAATTCTAATCACGGCTAAATCGGTATCAGGGTCATCACCAATCAACTCGGCGGTAAAATTGCGACCATCCGCGAGTGTTACCTCAATTTTGGTTGCATCGTGGACAACATGACTATTGGTGAGAATATAACCATCCTGCGTAAACACAAAGCCCGAACCGTTTCCGCGTACTTCTTGCATGAAAGTTTGATTATTCCTGCGCCGCGATTGCACTTGTCGATGCACGTCAATATTGACAACTGCGGGGCTAACTTTTTCGACTACACTGATAACAGCTTGCGAATACGCATCGAGTAACTGTTCATCTGCTATAGGATTTGTCGCTGGCGAGGTTTGCATCCCCTCATTCTCGAAATCGTTGGATACCAGTTGCAGATTTTTCATAGCGGCTGCTCCTGTACATTATAGGGGTGAGGGGTGAAGGCTAACTTTCCCTTCTCAATTCCTCATATTTGTAGTAGTTTTATGATTGTGTCAATTACTCACTCTTTTTGACAAGAAGGTACTGAAAAGTGCTATACATTCCTTATGGTGCGTAATCAGGATAACAGCGTTTGTGATGCAAACTGTCCCTCACGGCAAGTTTTAGACCTCATTGCCGATAAGTGGACTGCAATTATTATTTACCGCCTTTCTAAGGGAACAAAGCGCTACAGCGAGTTGCAAAGAGAAATTGGCGGGATTTCGCAAAAAATGCTGACGCAGACATTACGCAACTTAGAACGCGATGGGATTGTCAGTCGTAAAGTCTATCCTGTCGTACCGCCAATGGTGGAATATTCGTTAACAGCTTTAGGGACAACGCTAACTGAACCATTATCGACGCTGTGTCGCTGGGCAGAAAATCACATTCCTGAAGTCGAAGCCGCACGCAGTCGATATGATAATAGCGATCGCTAAAATTTAATTTTGATAGTCAGCATTGTATAATCCTCCTGTGCTATGACATGAGCGATCGCGATTAAATTCTGTATTGAGCCGTCACACAAGGAAAATCCTTCTGCTGTTTGTCTCCTACTCAAAGATTTCTATTCTGGTCGCTGCACCGTACTGTTGGGTTGCTGGCGCTGGGCAATCTGAATTAACATTCTCAGCGCCTCATTCACCGCCATATCATTAGGGAAAGCTTGAGCAACATCGGGATCTAAAAGTACTAAATTTGTTCCTGCACGATATCGCTTCACATACTTGCCTCTAACACCTCCCTGCATTTGAGCAAAGTCATACTCAGGGCGTAAATCGTCTTCCATTTCGTTCTCAACTTCCTTGTTCATAAAATCTCCTCTCCTGTCTGGTAGCTTTTCGGGCACTGATAATTCTTACGTTTTTGCCTCGGTCAGTATGTGCAACAACTAAAAGTTGTCCGAATCGAGATACGCCAATAATAACGTAGCGGCTTTCTCCAAGAGAATGATCGGGATCGGGGAAAGTTACAGACAGAGGATCATCAAATACAGTTGCAGCTTCTTGAAAAGAAACACTATGCTTTTCAAGGTTTAGTGCCGCTTTGTCTAGGTTCCATTCAAATTCCATATGCGATCTTTCATGCTTTTGATGCTGTCAAAATTGAGTTAGATTATCTGCAAACAAGCCGCATGAAGTCGATATAATAGCGATCGCTCGATTTCATCAACATAAAATTTTAGGTTAGGCGATCCGCTTCGAGCTTCTGTAAACGTATCTTGTACAGCCCCAATCAATCCTAAAAAGCGCTAACTTATGCTGCCTAAGCTAGAGAAGAGACACCAGAACTCAAATTCTGCACTTTTTCTATTTTCTCTTCCAATCAGCAGATTTCTACCCTTCTTCTATTTCCTCCTCGGTCAAATTCAGCAATTTCTCTACTTGCTCCTGAGTCAGTGGACGTGGAGGAATTTCTCCACTGATAATTCGATTACAGATATCGACACACTCATTGCAGATGAACACACCTGGACCTGCAATAAGAAGGTCAACCTGTTCCTGGCTTTTGTGACAAAATGAACAGCAAAATTCTGTCTTTGTTTGAGCAGAAGTGTTGACGGTCATTGTTTTAGTTTCCTGGGGTGAATGGGGTTGAATTTGCTCTTGAAGACGTGATAATTGGTTTCTCAGTTGATGACGAGATTTGTGTAAACGCCCTTTCACGGCACTGACTGAAATATTTAAGCGATTTGCCACTTCTTGTAGGCTGAATTGCTGATAATAGAACAGCAAAATTGCTGATCGATTCTTTGGAGAGAGAGTATCGACTGCCTCTAGTAATGCAGTGTGAAGTTCTTCATGTTCTGCCACTAATTAAGGATCGGGTGAACTCCCAGCGATTGACGGCGGTTCATCAATAAAATTTCCTACGATTGCCTCAAGCGAAAAACAGATTACCTTACGACGACGCAACTTGTTCCGGCAAATATTGAGGACAATGCCGTAGAACCAACTCTTAAACCGTGTAGGGTCATTAAGTTTCTCTAGTGAAAGATAGGCTTGCAGCATTGCATCTTGCACGAGTTCTTGAGCCAAATCTCTATTACCGATCGCTCGTGTAGCGAGGCGCTGTACCATTGGTTGATAACGTAACATCAGTTGACCGAAAGCAGTTTTATTTCCCTGCCGTGACAGAAAAACTAGCTCCAGATCGCTTGGTTCAGACACACCAGCCTCGTCAAACAACTCTACTAATTAATAGTGGTAAACTGGGAAACAAAGGTTACTTTTGTTAAAAAAGATATTAAATCAGAATCGTGAATAAGTTGCTGCTAGCGTGACTTTATTTGCTGAATAAAATTTTTATATTAGTAGGTGCGATCGCATCTTTCGCTCACAAAACCGTCACGACAAGGTGGCGAGGAAACCTCGCCACAACGTGCCATGTCAAAATAGAACTTTCCCTTAATTTGAGCGCAAGATGAGACTACCAGCGCAACCTGTTAGAATTATCGACTATCGCCAAGTCAATGCAGCAAATGCACTGTTACCCCAACCATCGGTTCTCTCAAGCGGCGGTTGGAGCGATATTCACTTGGAAGTTTATCAGCAGCCAAAATTTGAGATTGCAGAGCATCAACACACGATGCACGTTATTGCTTGTGGTCTACCACAACCATTGGCAGAACAAGCTGTTTCCGATTCATCAGGAGAGCGATGGTTAGATGGAAAGCTGAGCAAAGAGACACGAAATACCGCAGACATTGCAATTATCCCTGCCAATATTTCTCACCGCTGTAATTGGAACACCCCAGTTCAGTTTATGGTTTTAGCTCTTGAGCCTGTACTTCTCCAACGCATCGGTCAAGATTGGGTAAATCCCGACTGCATCGAACTAATGCCGCAGTTTATGAATCAGCCAGACGCACTGGTCCAAGGCGTTTTTTTAAGCTTAAAAGACGAATTAGAATCGGGTAGAATCGGCGGACAGTTACTAGTTGATAGCCTGAAAACAGTGTTAGCAATTCACCTACTGCGAAACTATTGCACCATATCCCCCAGGCTTTCTAACTACTCAGATGGTTTATCGTTAGCCAAGCTGGTTCTTATAAAAGACTATATCAATGAACATTTACACCAAAATTTGACACTAACAGAAATTGCCGCGATCGCGCAAATGAGTCCGTATCACTTTTTGCGGTTGTTTAAGCAAAGTATCGGTGTTACACCGCATCAATACATCTTGCAGCGCCGAATCGATAAAGCAAAGTATCTGTTGCAACACAGCAAGTTGAGTATTGCAGAGATTGCTCTTTGCGCTGGCTTTTGCGATCAAAGTCATTTGACGCGATGTTTCAAGCGTATGCTTGGCGTGACTCCGAAACAATTTTTACAAGATTAACCGCAAGAATATCACAAAACTCCGCAACATTTTTCTAGAGTCTTGACACGCTAACTTTTTAAGCTGTCAGCAGTAGGTTTTTCTGGAAAAGATGATGCAAATTGAACAATCAGAGGTGATGATTCAGACACCCGATGGACAGATGTCTGCTTTCTTATGTACACCCGTTGCGCTTGATCGCGTACCCGCTGTTCTGCTTTTGATGGAAGCTTTTGGCTTAACTGCGCATATCCAAGATGTTGCAGCCCGTATTGCAAAAGAAGGATACATAGTTCTTGTGCCAGATTTGTATTATCGCGAACTCAACAACAAGTTTGGTTACGATGAGGTAGAGCAGGCTATGGCGATGATGTGGCGGCTTGATTTTGGTAAGCCTATGGAAGCGGATCTTCAAGCAGCATTAAGTTACTTAAAAACGCGATCGCACGCGAACTCAGATAAAATTGGTGTCACTGGTTTTTGTTTGGGTGGTGGGTTGACTTTTTTGACGGCTTGCAAGTTTTCGGCTGAAATTGCCGCAGCAGCGCCTTTTTACGGTATGGTTTTAGATGAGTGGATTACGGCAGTAGAAAACGTTACAGTGCCTATTTATTTGTTCTTCGGGGGTAGAGATCCTTTTATTTCGCGCGATCGCATTCACCAAATCGCAACACGATTTCAAGAACTTGGTAAAGAGTACACGTTGAAAGTTTATCCTGATGCCGAGCATGGATTTTTCTGCAACGAACGTTCTTCGTACAATCGCTTAGCAGCGGAAGACGCTTGGCGCGAACTGATGCAGTTCTTTCGCAAACATTTATAGAAAGCGGTTGAATAGAAGTTATGAGCCTCAGTTACTACATAGAATGTGTAGGTGGGTATTACCCACCTAGATTTATCTACGACAATGTACCTGCGGGAATTCCTAAAATGTCTTCAATTTTAGGCATTTCTTCTAAAGGAATTACGCGCCCTTCATCTTCAAAACCAGCGATTTGATCGAAGTTGAGATAGCGATACAAATCATCAGCAAACGGATGAATTTTATGCGCAACAATATCCATGTATTCCTCAACTGTAGGAATGCGTCCTAACAAGGCACAAACTGCGGCTAATTCTGCTGAACCGAGATAGACGCGCGCATCTTTTCCCATGCGGTTATTGAAGTTGCGTGTAGAGGTAGAAAAGACTGTTGTTTTATCTGCAACTCGTGCTTGATTCCCCATGCACAAACTACAACCAGGCATTTCAGTTCGCGCCCCAGCTGCCCCAAAGATACCGTAAACGCCTTCTTCTTTAAGTTGATTTTCGTCCATGCGCGTTGGCGGACAAATCCACAAGCGAGTTTGCACCGAACCTGCGCCTTCTAAGACTTTAGCGGTAGCGCGGTAATGACCAATATTCGTCATGCACGAACCGACAAAGACTTCTTGTACAGGATCGTTAGCGACTTCAGATAATAATTTGACATTATCAGGGTCGTTGGGCGCGGCGACAATTGGTTCTTTGATTTCGTTCAAATCAATTTCGATAATCTCTGCATATTCTGCATCTGCATCTGCTTCCATTAATACTGGATTTGCGAGCCATTGTTCCATCTTGGCAACGCGACGCATAATCGTCCGCGCATCTTGATAACCCCGCGCCACCATATTTTTCATCAGCGCGACGTTGGAACGCAAATACTCAGAAATTGTCTCGACACTCAACTTAATCGTACAACCTGCACACGATCGCTCTGCTGTTGCATCGGTTAATTCAAAAGCTTGTTCGACTTTTAAATCGGGTAAGCCTTCGATTTCCATAATCCGCCCAGAAAAGACGTTTTTCTTGTTTTGTTTAGCAACGGTGAGTAAACCTTTTTGAATCGCAACGTAAGGAATCGCGTTGACAATATCGCGTAAGGTCACGCCTGGTTGCAACTCGCCTTTAAATCGAACTAAAACCGATTCTGGCATATTTAATGGCATGACACCCAACGCCGCCGCGAATGCGACTAATCCTGAACCAGCGGGGAAGGAAATTCCTAAAGGAAAGCGCGTATGCGAATCGCCACCAGTTCCCACCGTGTCGGGTAGCAGCATCCGATTTAACCATGAGTGAATAATGCCATCGCCAGGGCGTAAAGCAACACCACCCCGCGAGGCGAAGAAATCAGGAAGTTCGTGATGCGTTTTAATATCGACAGGTTTCGGATAAGCGGCGGTATGACAGAAACTCTGCATCACCAAATCTGCGCTAAAGCCGAGACACGCAAGTTCTTTAAGTTCGTCGCGGGTCATTGGTCCTGTGGTATCTTGAGAACCAACTGTTGTCATAATCGGTTCGCATGATGTTCCAGGACGAACACCAGGTAAGCCACAAGCTTTGCCTACCATTTTCTGCGCGAGGGTGTAACCTTTGCCTGTATCTATTGGTTGCTGCGGACGAATGAAGACAGAACTCGGTTCTAATCCCATCGCGATGCGCGTTTTGTCGGTGAGGGTGCGCCCAATGAGTAAAGGAATGCGTCCACCGGCGCGGACTTCATCGGTTATTGTATCAGGTTGCAGTTTAAAGGTAGAAATGACGTCTCCGGCTTCGTTGGTAATTTCACCTTTGTAGGGATAGATGGTAATAACCATTCCCGTTTCCATCTTAGTCACATCGCACTGAATCGGTAACGCCCCTGCGTCTTCAGCAGTGTTGAAGAAAATCGGCGCGATCGCACTTCCTAAAACATATCCCCCTGCGCGTTTGTTCGGCACGTACGGAATATCTTGCCCAATGTGCCACAATACTGAGTTAATCGCGGATTTGCGCGACGATCCTGTCCCCACAACATCACCGACATACGCTAAAGGATGTCCTTTTTGCTTTAATTCGGCAATTGTGTCTAATGCCCCAGGAAGACGTGACTCTAGCATTGCTAGCGCGTGTAAGGGAATATCGGGACGTGTTGTCGCGTGTGTCGCTGGAGAAAGATCGTCGGTGTTTGTTTCGCCTGGAACTTTAAAGACGGTAACGGTAATCGCTTCAGGTAAGGGCGATCGCGCTGTAAACCATTCCGCATCCGCCCACGACTGCATAACTTTTTGCGCGTAAGAATTCGTTTTTGCTAATTCTTCAACATCATGAAAGGCGTCGTAGACTAGTAAAGTTTTACTTAAAGCCGTTGTCGCTGCTGTGGCTAATTCATCCTCTGCGGATAGTAATTCCACAAGCGATCGCACGTTGTATCCGCCCATCATTGTGCCTAACAGTTCAATTGCATAAGTGGGAGAAATTAACGGGCTTGTCGTTTCGCCTTTAGCGATCGCCGTGAGAAATCCAGCTTTGACATAGGCGGCGGGATCGACTCCAGGCGGGACGCGATCGCGTAATAGATGCAATAAAGTTTCTTCTTCCCCTGCGGGTGGTGCTTTTAATAATTCACATACATCTGCTGTTTGCTGTGCGTCCAAAGGTAACGGGGGAATTCCCATCGCTTGTCTTTGGGTGACGTGTTGCCGATATTCTTCCAGCATTCTCATCTCCATTAAATCAGCCATTTTATCTTTTTAGTGCAAGGTTAACGCCGCATGACCACAATTACAGTTGACAATGATACGGTCTGTGAGATTGTAGAGGTCAAAGGGGCAAGGCAATACCTTGCCCAGCCTTGCCCATAGGTGTCAAAGAAATATTGGTAGACAGCAGCAGATGTGATAGATAAGCCTGATACATTGTTTGATACATAAATTTTGCTGCTTCCCCTAATCCCCGACCTCAGATCCCTGACCCCTCAAGATACAATTACTTGTTAGTGATTAATCACGATCCAAGACTGCATTTAACTCGGCAGTTTAGTAAAACGGTTTTTAGTTTATGCCTCAAACTTATACGGTTCAAATTCAGCATCAAGGTCAAACTCATACGATTGAAGTTCCCGAAGACAAAATTATTTTACGTGCTGCGAGTGCTGCTGGCTTAGATCTACCTAGTTCCTGCAATGCTGGTGTTTGTACAACTTGTGCAGCTTTGCTGCTCGAAGGTACTGTAGAACAAAGCGATGGCATGGGTCTTAGTCCTGAACTCCAGCAAAAAGGTTACGCCTTACTGTGTGTTTCCTACCCGCGATCCAATTTGAAGATCGAAACCGAGAAGGAAGATGAAGTCTACGACTTACAGTTTGGTCAATTTCAACGCAGCTAAAGTTACCTTGTCGTCTTTGCATAAGAGTTAACAAGCGGTATGAAAACACACTTTATTACCACTGAAATTAAGTTTCAGGATTCTCCTGCAATGCTTCCCAAGGTTATTGAGGCTGAATTACAGCTATCTGGGAAACCACTACGCTGGGCGATTACAGCGCTAGATCTCCAACAACAAACAGCGACTGTCGAAGCTGTTGTTACACTTGAAGAGGTCAGGGATCAGAGGTCAGAGGTCGGAGAAAAGAATTTAAACTCAATTTAAGGGTTTAGAGTGTATGAATTGAATCATCTTCGTGTCCCATTTCACATTTTTTTCACATCCCTGACCCCTGACCTTTGATCTCTCTAAATTCAAGTGAACCAGCGTCCTTACACCGTTATCTTAATTGTACCAACTGGTATCGGAGCCGCAATTGGCGGATATGCCGGAGACGCAATGCCAGTTGCTAGGGCGATCGCTTCCGTCGCGGATCGCCTGATTACTCACCCGAATGTTCTCAATGGCGCGCAGTTGTATTGGTCTTTACCCAATGTTTTCTACGTAGAAGGCTACGGACTCGATCAATTTGCTTCTGGAAGCTGGGGTTTACGTCCTGTACGTCAAAACCGTATTGGTCTCATCTTAGACCAAGGTATCGAACCAGATTTACAATTACGGCAACTGCAAGCAGCCGATGCTACCCGCGCTACTTTGGGATTAAACTTGAGTGACTATGTTGTAACTGATGCAGCCATAGGCGTAGAACTACGTACATCAAATTCTGGTGTGAGTTGGGGAACAATTCAAAATCCTGGAACTTTACTACGAGCGGCAGAGACTTTAATTAATAAAGCGCGAGTAGATGCGATCGCGGTTGTTGCGCGTTTTCCCGATGATATGGATAGTCCTGCATTACAGCAATATCGTCACGGTCAAGGCGTTGACCCGCTTGCAGGTGCCGAAGCTGTCATCAGTCATTTAGTTGTCCGCGAATTTCAAGTTCCTTGCGCGCACGCTCCAGCTTTGTTACCGTTACCGCTCGATCCTGATATATCACCGCGATCGGCTGCTGAGGAAATTGGGTATACATTCTTACCTAGTGTCCTTGTGGGTTTAAGCCGTGCCCCGCAGTTTGTGACCAATCAGCAGCAATCATCACCACACGATATCTGGGCAAATCAAGTTGATGCGCTTATCATTCCCGCAACGGCTTGCGGAGGTAGCACAGTTTTAAGTTTTAGTCAAGATAGCGTACAAATTATTACAGTACAAGAAAATCACACGAAACTTTATGTTCCGCCAGAACCATTGGGTATTAAAGTAGTACAGGTAAACTCTTACTTAGAAGCAATTGGTGTATTAGCTGCGCATAAGGCAGGAATTACACCCACCGCGCTTAACCCTCATATTTCATCCCTCAATCGTCTGAATCCTAACTGACAGTGACCGAACCAGATTTTGAACCCAACATTCAGCCGTTGTCGCGTACCCAGATTTTAATTGGCATGGGTGTTACTGCATTATTATTACTGGTTATTGCCAAGCTATGGTTGCAATTTGGTAATTTTGCCTTATTACCTGTTCACCTGACATCAATAGCGATCGCTGGGGGATTAGGTGTCGCGTTGACCATTGCGATCGCCAGTTGGGTTGTCTACCGCATTTGGTCGGGGTATCGTCGTAGTGCTGATTTTTACCTAGAATTGGTTCTCAAACCTTTGCACTGGGCAGATTTAATTTGGATCGGGCTACTTCCAGGGCTGAGCGAAGAATTATTGTTTCGCGGTGTCATGTTGCCTGCATTTGGCTTCAATATCACCGCTGTGATTGTGTCGAGTATCTGTTTTGGCGTTCTCCACATGAGTTCTACTCAGCAATGGCCTTATGTCGTTTGGGCAACGGCGGTAGGCTTCTTACTCGGTTGTAGTGCTTTATACACGGGTAATCTCCTTGTGCCAATTGTTGCGCACACGATCACTAACTTGTTTTCTAGTTACTTTTGGAAGTGGGAACACTCGCGGTAAATGCAATTAGGTATCTAATAATTGCTGGAGTTGTTGAATCATTAACTCAGTCGCAATTGGTCCTGTAATTCGACTCCAGAGATGATAGTCAACAAAATACACTTGATTGGCTTGATAAACCGGAAGCGATCGCAGCACAGGGGTTTGTTCCCACAGCTTTTGGATCTGTGAAACTGTACTATCTGCACTTGCCATGACAATGACTATTTCTGCATCTAGCTGCGGCAAAATTTCTAAAGAGATTGGTATTGCACCATAGCGTACAGGTAGTTGGGGTTGCACTAACTCAAATCCGAGGTCTTTCAGGAGATTACCTGCAAAGGTTTGTTCGGTAAAGACTTCGATACTGTCTAATCCAGAAATGGATAATAGTAGTAGCTGTTTTCCTCTCAAAGCTTTAAACTTTACTCTTGCGTCGGTCATTCGCTGGTTGTGGTTTTGAATAACTTGTCGCGCGCGTTGTTCGCGATTTATAATTCGACCAAGCGTTAATAAATCATCTTGCCAGTGGCGATCGCTTTGCGATAAAGGTAGCGTTGGGGCGATCTTGGAAAAATTGAGATACAGCGCTTGTTCGCCGCCGTAGCCTACAAGAATTAAATCGGGTTTGAGTTTTAATACTGCTTCTTGTGATGGTGATTGCCAAGTCCCAACGTAAATGGGATTAGTAGTGATGCGATCGCCTAGATATTTCACATCAACTGTTGTGCCGAATTGTGGAGTACCAACTAAGACTCTGGCATCTTCAGCATAACCTACAGGTTGAACGTCGAGCGAAAGTAATAAGTCAAGCGATCGCGGATCGAGGGCGACAACGCGCTGGGGAGTTTCGCAAATTTGTGTTTGACCAAATTCGTGTTGAATATCTTGACAAGCTGTATTAGTTGTGGGTTGGGGAGGACTGCGATCGCAGGCGGAGGTGAAACATAAGATGAGTAGAATGCTGGAAAGGAGTTTATACATTAACGAACCACAAAGGCGCGAAGAACACAAAGCAAGAGTAGGGGAGGAGTTGTTTCTGCTTTACCAAGCTATGCGGTAGCCTACTCGTAGGGTGCGTCCTCTGGCTGCAATGTTGTCTGGTTCGTAGAAGCCACCGAGATATTGAGAAGCTACAGGAAAATACTGTTCGTTCAAGAGGTTTTCGATGCCAATATTGAGAGTTCCTGCTCCGAGTTGAATGCTACCGATGTAATCTAAGGTGATGTAGCCGGAGATCGGGACTTCTTCGGTTCCGTCGGTAAAGGCGCGGGTGCGATCGCCGATAAGGAGTAACTGCAATCGATTATTCCAACCTGGTAGAGTTTCGTGTTCGACGTAGGCGGTGAGTTTTAACGGCGAAATTCGTTCGCTGGTGATTGCTAAGAATTCGTCATCTTCTTCAAATTCGCCTTCTTGCCAAGTGATTGTACTGCCAAGTTGCCAATTACCTCCTGGTTGCCAATCAATTGTCGCTTCAACGCCGTAAATGCGTTCGGGAACGCGGACAATTTCGGCGAGTGCTGCGCCAGGTATTAATCGCGTTCCTAATTCTGATTCATTGTAAAATCCAGCAAGTGATAGTTGAACGTTTTTCCATTCGCCACGAACTCCAATTTCGTAATTATCAACTTTTTGCGGCTGCGTCACATTGATATCATCTTCGATCGAAGTTAGCTCATCGGGTGGACCTTGTAGCAAACGCCCGAAGTCAGGCGCGGAAAAACCTTGGGCAAAATTAGCAAATAAACTCACTGCGTTAGTAACGCGGTATAAAGTACCAAGATTCAACGCTAGATCGTCGAAACTGAGATCGCCGCCGGTAATATTGCGATAGGGAACAAAAGGAGTCTGAAAATCATCTACGCTCAAATTAAATCGCTCGTACCTAGCACCACCACTGATTAACCAGCGATCGCTTAAGTCCCATTGCAGTTGCGCAAATAATCCTAAGTTACTAAAATCGTACGGAATTGATATCCCGCCGACACGACGAAATACTCGTCCTTGTGTATTATCAAACTCGGCAGCATCGCCGAAATTGAAATCAAGTTGAATATTTTCGTTCGAGTAGTCTGCACCCCACAGCAAACTTACAGCTTGTGATACGGGGGTTTGCATCTGAAGTCGCG
Organism: Gloeocapsa sp. PCC 7428; assembly: GCF_000317555.1. Lineage (GTDB taxonomy): Bacteria > Cyanobacteriota > Cyanobacteriia > Cyanobacteriales > Chroococcidiopsidaceae > Chroogloeocystis. The sequence goes on along the minus strand of NC_019745.1, from coordinate 78,477 downwards.
CGCCCCACTGTTCTTTGTCGAATACCTGTTGCTGAATCGGATCGCCAAAATCTCGAAAGTCAAACGCATCTGATCTGCGCGAGTTCGAGCGATAGTATAATTGCCCTTGCAACTGGCTGCCAAAAAAGGCGTCGTTTGTATAGTTAAGACTTGCAACCGTGTTACGATTACCACGCCCAGGAACGCCGATAAATTCAACATCTGGAACAGTGATTCCTTGTGCTTTTTGAATTCCTGGAATATCAAGAATACTTTCGTCAGGTCTAACTGTGCTGTTTTCGCTTTCGTTGTAGTGATTGATGGAAACTTGCAAACGCTGTTGAGAATTTAAGTTGACTCCTACTTTACCAAATACATTAAAAATTTCTGTATCTGCGATGCTTTCAAAGGGAATGCGATCGCCTTGTGCATCAAAAAAACTACCGACATTGTTACGCGAGATATTGAATACGAAGTCAACAATTCCTTCATTTCCTGAGAATCCATATTCTAGATAATTGCTAAAACTGTCTCCAGTCAAAAACGATCCTTCACCCGCAGCCGCATCGATTCCGATTTCAGCAGTCGAAGTAAATTGCTCTTCACTCGCTTGACGAGTAATAATATTGATGACTCCACCTGTTCCACCATCGCCATAAATCGCGGTTGGTCCTCGCACAATCTCAATTCTTTCTATCGCATCGGGTGCAATGCTGCGATAGTCTCTGGCTTGGACGGTTGAAAGATTCGATTTAATTGGAACGCCATCAATTAATATTTGTACCCGCCGACCGCGCAATTGTTGTGAAAATGTATTCCCGTCGGGAGAAACATCGCCTAAACCTGGTACTGTTTGCGCCAGTATATCTTGTAAATCTCTGCGTAAAGTTGTTTGTTGCTCAATTTGATCGCGATTGATGATTGTTACTGAGCGTGGTACATTCTGCACAGCTTCGGCTGTACGTGTTGCAGTGACAACGATCTCGATTGGTTCTTCTGCCGTACCAGCTTCAGGAGTCACGCTGAATATGAGTTCTCGATCTGTGGTACTTACTTCCGCTACAGGTGGAGTTGTCTGTCCGGCGATCGCTAAGCGAATTCGATCTCCTAAATTCGTTACCGAAACGGATGTAATTCCTGAAGTTGGGTTAGTCGCTTGAAATTGTTCGGTATCGGGAAGTACCAAAACTGCGTTGGGAATATCAGCAATTAATGTATTGTCAACAACTGATATTATTGAAGTTGGTATTTCTCCCACGGTATGCAAAATGACTTGCAAGCCTACAGAAGTTGGATTTAGCTCTACTTTGGTAACTTGTACCACTTGAGATTGTGCTAACCATTCAGTAACTGTGCTTGCATTTTGTTGTAGAGTTGATAATTCTTCCGCGTGAATTGACTGTGTGCTAATAACCGATACAATGCTGGCTATTGCCACAAGAAAATGCGATCGCTGCTCCATCAATCGTTACCCACAAATTAACTGAACTTGATAAGTGTTGAAAAACTTTCTTGATTAGTTCAGATCAAAATATTAAAGGGTTCTACGAAGTGAAGCGACTCAAAGACGGAATGATTAGATCCCAAAACGGAATTCTTTAACTTACTCGATAGTGCGATAAATAATGACTCGGACTCACGCCAAACTTTTTGCGAAACGCAGCCGCGAAATGTCCGCGATTGGCATAACCAACCATCGCCGCGACACCTGTAATTGTCATTGCTTGTTCTTCTAGTAGTTTACGCGCGTATTCCATCCGGCGATCGTGTAAGTAACCAAAAACGCTTGTACCAAAGACTTGGCGAAACCCGCGTTTCAATGTACAGTCATTCAACCCAACTTGCCGTGCTAATGAAAGCAAAGAAGGTGGATCGCACAAATTCTGCGTGATAATGTCCTTTGCTTGATGAATTTGGTCAATTTCGCTACGGCTTAAACGGGGATAAGTCTTATGGTTAACTTCACTCAGTTGCGCAATTTTCATCGCGATCAGTTCTAAACATTTTGCCCCAAGATACATCTGTTTTGTTGCGCCTTGATAGGGACAGTTAAGAATCTGCTCAAGCACCAATTTCATTGTGGGTGTGATGCTACCGATATGATCGTATGGCTGTTCGTTACCTGCGATTAGCTGCTGAATCGCTAAAGGTAGGGACGAGTTAGAGGTACAAAAGTAGTGTAGTAGTTCAGGTGAGTCAAGATGAATGTCTACTTGCAAAATTCTCCCTGCTGACTTTTGGGCGATCGCATTTTTTGCAGCACCCCACTCCACAAAATTTTGTCCGCCACTTCGGGTGCGATTGGGGTATTGGTGATGACCCAACACTTGAAATCCAAATTCGATACAACCAGAAGTTTCCTCTAACTTTATAACAACATCATCACAAAATTCGTAGTCGTGAATTAATAAATCAATTCCATTCAACAAGATCCATCGTTGATAGCCATTACCCAATTGCTGAGGGCATTCTTCCACAGTTTCAAAAGGCTCTAATTTTATAACGTGACTGTGTTGCCACAACTCATCGTATTCCCTGTGCAAAAGCGTAATTGTCACAGATGGCTCCTTTTGTGTCCTCAATAATACAGATCAAGTTTCAGCCAAATGAAACTCATTCTTATTTATTCAGGCGAAAGAGTCAAGTTTTTGCTCAAGCGCACATACTATAGCAGGAGTCAGAGGTCAGGATTAAACTTTAGTTAGGGAAATCATTACGAGCTTCTATAGTGTCCCAACTCTATTGACTAGGGCTATATGAACACAATGCGCAGGGAAGCACTGTTAGTCTGCGGCAAATTATCCGGTGGATAAGTTCGCTTCACCGAATATTCTTGCCCATCGGCGTCAGATAAGAATTCGATGACGACTTGGGGAACATCGCCATCTAAATTTGGTGTATAACTTTTGCAATCGCCTAATGCTTGATTGACACGTGGAACATAAACCCAATCAGGTGCTTTGACAACAAATTGCCCATTTACAGTCGCACAAAGACCAAAATTCGACGCAATCAACACTGAGGTTGGATGAAACCACTGATTTCTAAGCTTTCACGCAAAGCGCCAGCTATAATTGGCTAACCAGTATTTTCCACAGGTTCATCCTCTCATTGAAAGTCGTCGGGCAACGCTTCCCAAGATATCACCAATTGTTGCGCTTTGGTTTGCTCAAGTTGGGTTGCCATAAAGACTACCTTTTATGGATTTAGTTTTATTTTATCGTGGATACAACAGATAATTTCTAGGGGGAGTGCTGCTCTATGTGATAGGTGCGATCGCTTTCAAATCTGCTTTTCCTGTAAATAAGCAAACGTACTATTGAATCCGAGTCAGATTTTTGACAATGTATGGTGTCACTTCTGATTCTTGTTGACTACTGCACGATCCTTTGAGATACACCGTTTTGCTAACATCTGCAACTATATCAGCAGTGTAAGTTTGCTGCTCATTTGCAGGAGTTTCAAAGCTGAGTTCAACTCGGTTAAATATCTCCTCTTCATCATGCTCTAAAACTTGTGCTGTAACTTTGTAATCAAACCATTGCCAACCATGCATCAGTATAAGTTCTTTTTCTAAAAACTGAGCCGCCCAAGGTAACATTCCCCAACCTCGATAGACTGATTTGAGACATTGAATCTCGCCTGTACGTGTCAAAATGGAGACAAGCGCCGTTTGATCGAGGTAGCCGTAGTATCTACCTGTGGGAAAGTCAATCGCAGTTGGTGCGAAACGATGTCCGCCGATGTGACTTGCTTGCCAAACACGAACGCGATCGAGCGATCGCTCAGCGACTGTTGCTAAAGTCTGTCGATAAAAAGGATTACCATACTTAGCACAACATTTATCATGGCTGCCATGCGTGCAAATCAAGAAATCTCGCGTTGCGCTTTCTTGCGATGTTGTAGTTGGATGACCAGTCAAGTAATCTTTAATCAAAGGAGCAACTTGCTCGATATCTGCGACGTGAAATTCTTGTTGACTGTAGCCGTTGGTAAGTCCGGATACCTTACGAAAAATTAGAATTCTTGTGTAATCAGGCGCTTTGAGGCTTTCGTTATAGATTAGCAGAAATCTTGTTTGGAGGCGATCGTAATCATTGTAGACTTCTTCTCCCAACTGACGTAAGTTAGCAGGAACACCTGGGGAATCGAGGTCATCCGCTGCCCAAGGTGTGGGACATTCAATGGCAATATAGATTTCATGCGTTGAAGCCGAACCAATGATATCAATTCCAGCTTGACGCGAACTTTCAGCACAGAAAAATTGCGTTGCACTCATTGTTACTTCCACTCATCGATTAAATACTTGTACAAATCATCGAAAACTCGGTTAGCTGCTACCGTAGTCCATTGCGAAACCCAGGCTTCGCCATCAACTTCATAAACTCGGCGTTGCTGAACAACTTTCAGTTGCGACCACAAAGGATGATTGGTAAATTCAGCTAGCTTGGATGCTGAACGATCTGCCATTAAAAACATAACGTCACCATCCATTTGGGGAATTAGTTCTAAGGATAAATTTTCATTGACTTTTTGCTGGTTTTGTGCAGTAGGACGTGCTAAACCAACATCATTAATAATCTGTCCGCTAAAAGATTGCTTTAAGTAAATTCGAGCCGCGTCTGCCCAAAAGCTGACTACCGATACCTGCGTTGTTGATAAGCGATTCCCTAGCTGTTTCCGTAAATCAGCAATTCGCCATGTATAAGTAGTCATAATCTTATCAGCTTCCTGGGTTCTCCCTAACGCTTCAGCATAAATTTTAAACCACCGTTTCCAATCCAAATCATCGCCGCTTGCGACTAGTACGGTGGGTGCAATTTGTGATAGTTGCTTGTAAGCAGGCGCATCCCAATCTAAGCCTAAAATGAGATCGGGCTTCAGGCGTAAGATACTCTCTAAGTCGGGTTGACTGCGCGTACCAATATTCGCAATTTGGGTTGTTTGTGGAAGTAGCGAGTCAATACCCGTCTCGACAAACGTTGCCCCGACTGGCTTGATGCCTAATGCGATAACATTATCGACGAGCCTGAGTGCAATGACCCGTTGGGGATTGAGTGGAACGCAGGTTTCGCCCATTGCGTGCTGTATAATGCGGCAGTTGCTTGATGACTCATTTCTCAGACTTGAGTTATCAACTCTACCTTGGCAAGCTGCAATCCAAATAGTTAATAGAATTGCCAGGAAAAATAATTGCAGCGATTTAGTTGCATTCTTGGGAATCTGCACAATAATTTATTTTAACCTGAGTTCGGGTTAAGCACTTTGAGATAAAAGCCAGTCCATCTGAAGGCTGGGTTTCTTAGGTTGATGGCAATAAGCGATTAATCCACACAGAACGTTAACGCAAAAATTCACAGGACTACGGTGCCTGGAATGTTCAATCTGAGAAATATTCTTGAGTTGGTCGTTAATAGTCTCAATAATGGAACGTTTACGGGATAAAAGCTTGTCATGCAGAAGCATCAACTTGTTTTTCATATTGCGCCGAGGTTTAGCAAAAAACTGAATACCGAAGTCTTCTAAAAGTTGAGCTGCCAGTTTTTGAGAAACATAACCTCTATCGGCAAAAATCTTGCCAAACAGCTGACTAAGTAAATCAGGAACTGGCTGACGGTCATCAACATTACCAGGAGTGATAGTCACATTTAAGAGTTGACCAAGTTCATTGACGACAATATGAAGTTTGAAACCATAAAACCAGTCCACAGAAGTTTTGCCACGAGCCGCTAAACCTTGAAACACTTTGTGTTGAGCAATCCGTCGATTATGACAGACTTTTAAGCTTGTCGAATCTATCAAACCGATACCTGTACATTTTCCAAAACAATGCTTGAGGTAAACGCACAACGGTATCAAGGTCGATGGTAGCCATTCAATAAATCTTTGATAACTCGGAAGACCTGGAAAAGCATCACTCCAATATCGTTTCACTTGATTCAAATAAAAATACTTAAAATTTCGGTAGTGATTCTGATGAAACGCAATCAGTATCGTCATTATCTCACTCCAACATAGACCTTTTGAACGATTACGTTTTATTCCTCCATGACTTAATAGCTTTTTGTGCCACTGCGCTTCAAAAGCCTTACAGAAATCATCTACATGGCAAAACAAAGCCTCTAAACTAAACATAGGGCAGGTTGCTGGATTTGTCGTTATTTTCAGCTTACTACCTGCCCCTTTCCTTATCCCGAACTCAGGTTATTTTATATCCAGTTGCCAATCAAGACATAAATTAAAAGCTAGTCATTGGTTATTGATAACGAGGTTTCCGATCGTTGACAAAAATATTGATTAAAAATTACCCATTAATGATTACCAATTACTAGTCACCAACCACACAAAAGCGACTTGATATTAAAAAGTGATGCGATAACTTGCACTAATCGTTCTACCTTGTCCTTTGTAATTGAGGGGATCGTAAATAGGAGCAAAATATTGAGAAAACACAGGAAAATAGTCGGCATTGAATAAATTCTGAATGCCGATCAGTAGTTCACCTCCGAATAGACTAATACTACTAAAGTAGTCAACTGTTACATAACTCTCAATTGCTGCTCCTTCGACTCCATCTTCAAACGCGCGACTCCGGCTTCCAGAATAGAGCAACTGCAAGCGATTACGCCAGCCTGGTAAGGTTTCATGTTCAACATACGCTGTAAGCTTGAAAGGAGCAATGACGGTGCTGTTTAAAGCTAAAAACTCACCATCTTCGTCTTCATCATTTTCTCCTTCTTGCCAAGACGCACTTCCACCCAAGCGCCAGTTTTGATCAGCTTGCCAGTCGATTGTTGCTTCTACGCCGTAAACTCGTTGCGGGGCGCGGACAATGCGATATGCTCCTCCTTGTAAGCCTGGAAGTGGTACGAGGTCTAATCCTAAACTTGAGTAATTGTAAAATCCTGCCAGCGATGCTTGTAATGAATTCCACACACCGCGAATTCCGAGTTCGTAGTTATCTACCTTCTGCGGTGAAGTGATATCAAGATCTGCTGTTAAACTTGCAAAACCTTCTGGTGGACGGCGGAGAATGCGACCGACATCTGGAAGCGAGAAGCCTTGCGCGAAGCTAGCAAAAACGCTGAGTGCATCAGTAAAATTATATACGGCTCCTGCATTAAACACAATATCATCGGTGTTGATCGTTCCACCTTCGACATCTCTACCATCATCAAACGTGGTATAGTCTTCGGTGTTGATCGTCAAGTTTACGTAACGTGCGCCGCTATTGAGCGTAATGCGATCGCCAATTTGCCATTGTAGCTGCGCAAAAATTCCCAAATCATCGAGCGTATAGGGTGGGATAAATAATGCTTCGTCAATTTTTCGGTAAATCAACCCACCGCTTGCGTCAAGTTCTTCTGGGTCAAAAATATCGAAGTTCTGCGAGATGTCTTCATGAACGTAATCCACACCCCAAAGTAAACTTGCTGTCCGTTCAGAATTAAACGGCGTTTCGATTTGCACTCGTCCGCCCCACTGTTCGGTTTCCCCTCGAGAATTGCTAATCACAGTGCCACTAAAAGGTCGCTCATCAAAAGGAATACCACCGCCAGTTTTAAACAGACGATAGAATAACTGACTTTGGACTCGACTTCCGAGAAGATTTTCGTGCGAGTAACTGAGTGTTGTATTCGTAGTGGTGTAGAAATATCCTGCTTCCGATCCGATGACGGTTGTTCCTGGCGGAATTCTAACTAGGCGTGCAGTTTGAATTCCTGGTATGTCTGCAATGCTTTCATCCGAAATAAAATCGGTATCTTGGCTTAAATTGTAGTGATTGAATGTAAGTTGCAAGCGTTGTTGTTCGTCTAAGTTGACTCCAAGTTTGACCAATCCATCAAAAGTATTGGTATCGTCTAAGCCGAAATTATTGCCGACGCGATCGCCTTCTGCATCAAAAAAGCCACCTGTCCACGTTGATGCGAGGCTACCTAACCAGTCAACCGCGCCTTCTGTACCAGAAAGTGAGTATTGAACATTATACCCAAAACTATCACCAATCAGAAATGAATCGCCACCACCAGCCGCTGCGGTTGTTCCCAGTTCTACCGTCGAAGTCAAGCGGTCTTCAGTTGGTCTACGGGTGATAATATTGATTAGTCCTCCGGTTGCTTGTCCGCCATAAATCGCATTTGGACCGCGAATGATTTCAATTCGGTCAATCGCTTCAGGGTCAATTGAGGCAAGCGGTGCAATAAATGTTTGATTATTGTTCGTATTTTGGGGGATACCGTCAATCACAATCGAAGCATCGCGCCCTCTTAAAGTAAAGTTACTCGGACGACCTGTCGGCTGCGTTGAACCAGGGACTAACTGCGTTAAAATGTCTGCTAAGTCCCGACCAAAACGCGCTTGTTCTTGAATTTGGTCGCGTTCAAGCACTGTGACGCTACGCGGTACATTTTGTAATTCTTCTTCGGTTCGCGTCGCTGTCACAACAATCTCAATCGGTTCATTCTCAGTTGTAGTGCTATCTAACTCTGATGTAGGAGTCACGCTGAGGATCAATGCTTGTTCTGCTGTGCTTACCTCGGCTACTAGCGGCGCTTCTAAGCCTGTAATTGTTACTTGAACGCGGCTTCCGGTGATGTTTCTCACCATAACCGCTGTAATTCCCTCTATAGGATTGGTAGCTTGAAATTCATTAGCGTCTGGTAGTACCAAAACAGCATTGGGAATCTCTGCAATCAGTGTATTGTCAATGGTTTGTGTTGTGGGAACCGATAACGCACCTGTGGGAGTTTCTAAAACAACTTCAACGCCTGTATCGGTAGAGTAGACTTGTACAGATGTGACTTGAATAATTGCTTGTGCTAGTTTTAGAGTGCGATCGCGCTGAAGTGCTGATACACGATGCGAATTCTTTATTTCTTCTAGTTCTACTTCTGCCCTAACCGCTTGAGTGACTAATATTGGAATAACACTTATACCCAAAACAAGAAGTAAATATTGCTGCCGCATCATGCCTCACATACAAACAATCACACTGCCAATTGCTGTAACATCCTTCCTTGCGCTAAGTACAAGATATACAGCTTGCTCAACTGCTAATAATTAGCAATTAGAAATAAACTTTACACGAGTAGTAAATACTTTTGAAAGCCGATAATCTATTTCAAACGGAATACTTTCGCTTCCAAACGGAATTTTTGCCAGCCTTAGAAGTTATATCAATTTTTGATATATAATTTGTAACGCACTGTAGTTAAAGTCTAAACTCTACTTTTCTGTTGTTTCTTGCTCCAACAACGTTTCTAACTGCGGTATTAGAGAAGGTAAATCAGTAAAAACTGTTAGCCAGACTCGCATAATATCAATTTGAAAATACTCATGAGCGAATACGTTTCGCATATCGCTCATCAATCGCCAAGGAATCTGAGGATAGCGACTTTTAATCTCAGTAGGGATATTTCTAGTTGCCTCACCAATAATAATAAAGTCGTACAAAACTGCTTTGACAAGCGTTTTGTCTTGCTCAAAATCCTCAAATGTTATATGAATTGTACGCTGCTGAATTTCAACAATGGCTGTTAATATATCCTGAACCCGTAGTTGCCAGTTCCTAGAAGACACGAATGACATCCCTGGTGACGGGTTCTCGCAAGTGTTCTCTCAAAGCATCATGTGTCCCTAAGTCAACTGCACAACCTAAAACCTCTTCTAAATAATGCTGTACTTGGAATAACTGGAACAGCCCACCTTTTTCAGTAAATTTCACGAGAAAATCTACATCACTGTTCGACTTAGCTTCGTCTCGCGCCACCGAACCAAAGATTTCTAAAGAGTCTACACCTAATTGCTGCAATTGCTCTCGATGCAATTTGACAATCGACAAGACTTGATCGCGCCGCATCGGATACTTCCAAATTTCTTCTGCATCTAGCTTATCACTGGCGAACCTCAAAGTGGCGTAAGGTATGGATAATTAAATATACTCTGTAAAACGCGATCGCCGATACGCGCAGGGATTTTTACCAAATTTCTTGCGAAATGCAGCACTAAACGAAGTTGTACTTGCGTAACCAACGGCTTTAGCTGCTTGTGTAACGTTAGCGTTGCCTGCGACTAATAATTGATAAGCTTGCTCCATTCTAATTTGATGCAAGTAACCGAACACGGTTGTATGAAACACTTGTCGAAAACCCCGCTTGAGAGTACATTCATTCAACTCAACTTGTTTTGCTAATTCTGAGAGTGAGGGTGGATTGTCAAGATTGTTGACAATGATATTTTTAGCATGATAAATCCGGTCGATATCATCCAACTTCAAACGCATAGCATCACTTGTACTGCTCAATTGAGTTTCTGCCAATTGTTCTATTTTGAGCGCAATTAATTCTAAACACTTGCTTTCAAGATAAATCTGCTTCGTCATTCCTTGATAGGGACAGTACAAAATCTGCTCTACTACTAAGCGCATTGCAGGTGTAACTGTTCCAATTTCGCCGTAACATACTGAATCGTCGCCTTCGACAAGCTGTTGCAGTTCCGTTGGAAATCGGTTGAGATCGCCTGTGACGAAATCCTTTAACTGCTTTCTGTACGGTTCTAGCGAAATATCTACCTTTAATATTGGCTCGTCTGCTGATGTTTCACTCACCCAAATCTCTGATTCTAAGCTTGTTCCCCAGGTGACAAAGTTTTGTCCTGTGCGCTTACCGCTACGTTTTCCTGATAGATGAAAGCCAAACTCTAGCCAAGAATCACCAGGAGGAAAATCAAAGATCACATTGAGATCTTCATGCACTTGATAGTTAAAAATACTAAGTTCGATATCACGCAGATCAATTGTGCGGATGTAACCGAAACCAAGCTGTTGAGAACACATTCTTACAGCTTCATTACTATCTGCAAGCGTTATCTGTTGTAAATTACAAGTGTCTTGCCACAGTTCTTCGTAGTCTTTGCTAAAGAGTGTAATAGTCACAATTCCCGTACCATCCGCGATCGCCGTCTATTCTTAGTTGCAATTAATTCTCAGCTTTATGGTAACAAGAGTCAAGTTGTCACGATCGCATCTTTAACTTGGTTGCAGCAATTGTTGCATTTGATTAATAAACACTTCAGCAGCAATTGGTCCGCGAATACGCGTAATTTGGTAATCGATGAAGTAAACTTTTTGATTCTGGAACGCCCGAAGCGATCGCAAAATTCGATTTTGACTCCACTGGCGTTTAGCATTGTCTATCGTATTTTCTCCTGAAGGTAATACTAAAATCATATCGGTGTCAATTTGCGGTAATACTTCCACCGAAAAGATACCGCTACTACGTTCTTCTTCAGGATTGACAACTTGAAAACCTAAATCTGCAAGTAAGCCGCAGACAAAATCGTTGCGATCAAATAAGAATGAACTGGAAATTTCGTTAGCAAAGCCCAAAACAAGAATTTTCTGTTGTGCGATCGCAGGTGCTAACTGTGCTTTGATTTGCGCAAGTCGCTGGTTATGATTGAGAAGAGTTTGCTGTGCTTGCGCTTCGCGTCCTAAAGCTTGACCGATTTGCAAAATAACTTGTTGCCAGCGATCGCCTTGTACCTCATATAGTAGCGTTGGAGCAATTTTAGAATATAGTTTGTAGTTAATTTCAAGGTAATTTTCACCCAAAATCAAGTCAGGTTTTAGTTGCAGCAGTGTTTCTATAGATGGGTTGTTGCGATCGCCTAAATTAATAGGTTGAGTTGTGACGCGTTTGCCTAAATAGGGAATTTGTTCGCTAGGGCGACTAAAGATGCGATCGCGCAACGGATCGACTTCCGCATACGCGGTGGGTTGTATCCCTAGTGATAATAAAATATCGAGTAGTGGCGGACTCAGCGCCGCAACGCTTTCTGGTTGACCGCAGATTTCAGTTTCACCAACATCGTGCTTGACAATTTGGCAGTTTGCTGCTATTGAAGTATTAGAAGAATTAATTTGTTGAATTGTGCCACAAGCCGTTACTAGCAAGCAAGAAAGAATACTCAATGCGATCAGTTTTAGTCGGCTGTAATGTGCGGCTCGTAACACTCAAACCTCTACTAAATTTTTGACAATGCGATGTGGTAGTTTTTCGACTTCACCGTCACAATCTCCGCTTAAGTAAAGCGCCCGACTTTCATCTTCTACGACATCAGCTTGATAGCATTGTATTGAATCATCAGGCTTAATAACAGTGAATTCAACTCGACTAAAAACAGCATCTGCACTGTCTTCAACAATACGATAGGAAATTTTGCAATTAAACCAATCCCAACCGTGTTGTAACATCAATTCGCGTTCCATGACTTGGGATGCGATCGGGTACTCAGAACCTGCAAGGATTCCCCAACCGCGATAAACGTTCTTCAAGGTTTGAATATCGCCCTGACGCGTCAGAATTGCCATAAAAGTTTCGGGTGTCAGTCTTCCATAACAACGCCCATCAGGAAAATCTAACATTGTCGGCGCAAATCGATGTCCGCCAAAATGACTCGATTGCCAAATGCGGACATTTTCTAAACCCAAATCGCGAACTGTCGCCGCAGCTTGTCGATAAAAAGGATAACCATACTTTCCACAGCAGCGATCGTGACTGCCATGCGTACAAACTAAAATATCGCGTGTTGGTGTCGCATCAGCACCAAGTGTCGAATCGTTCAAGTAATCTGGTATTGCTTGCACCAGTGCATAAATATCCGCAAATTGTGCTTCTTGTTTGCAATAACTGTTAGAAATTCCTGGTGTTTGGCGAAAGATAATTAAGCGTGGATGCTGTTGCAGTGCTTCACCATAAATTAACACTACCCTAATCGATGCTTCAGCGTCATCAAGTTTTTCTACAAAAGAAATTAGATTTGCAGGTGCGGCTTTAGATTCAAACTCATTTGTACTCCAAGGCGGCGGACATTCAATCATCACAAAGATTTCATCAGAACTTACCCATCCAATTGGATCTTCTCCTGCTTGGCGTGACGCATCAGCACAAAAGTAGCGATTCATAAACAAGTTGGCGAAAATAAACGTAACTGGTAATTGGTAATTGGTAACTGGTAATAATATTTATCTAGAATTACCCATTACCCATTCCTTAACTTCAAAATGTCACCAATCAATCGAATAGTTAACACTAATCGTACGACCTCGTGCAGCAACGTTTCCAGGTTCAAAATATCCACCATTGACTTGATTTAAGAAAGGCGCGTATTGTCGATTCAGGAGGTTTTCAACGCTGAATGATAATCTACCTCCAAGTAACGGGATACTGCTAATCAAGTCAAGTGTTGTGTAACCTGTTACAGGAACCGGATCGACACCATCATCAAACGCCGCATTGCGATCGCCAACATACAGTAATTGCAATCGATTGCGCCAGCCAAAATCAGTTTCGTGTTGTACGTAAGCTGTTAACTTCGGTGGAAAAACCGTAAATCCATCAATCGCTAAGTAATCGCCATCTTCATTTTCAAATTCACCTCGGAGTAACGTTACACTTCCACCTAACGCCAAATTATTGATAGGTTGCCAATCTACAGTTCCTTCTAACCCAATAAAACGCTGTGGTTGACGCGCAATGCGAGTACCCAAGGGAGATTCTTCAAATCCGATACCGAGTTCTGACTCGTTGTAGAAACCCGCAAGCGAAGCTTGGATATTTGCCCAATTTCCCCGCACTCCAATTTCATAACTATTTACCAGTTGCGGACTAATGACATCAAAATCATCCGTAACTGAGGTGAAATCTTCGGGTGGATCGCGCAAAATTGTGCCAAAAGTCGGCGCGGAAAAGCCTTGTGCAAAACTAGCAAATACGCTGAGATTTTCAGTTAAATTATACGTTGCACCAATGTTAAATAAAACGTCGTCAAAGCTAACGTCTCCACCAGCGATCGCCCGATCCGGAGTCAACCCAAACCCAACCGTTGTGTAATCATCCACACTTAAGGCAAAGCGTTCGTAACGTATTCCGCCACTCACACGCAAAGCGTCGGTTAAATTCCACTGCGCTTGAGCAAATAAGCCAAGGTTGGTAAAATTATGCGGTGGCATATAGCTTCGCGTGCCAATTGCCTGAAAAACTCGACGGTTTGTAGCATCATACACTTCAGGATCGAAGAACGTAATTACCTGCGAGATATCTTCATCGAGGTAATCTGCACCCCATAACACGCTCAATGTTGAGGAAAAAGGTGTTTCAACCTGGAGTCTACCGCCAAATAACTCGCGCTCAATTGTACTTTGAAAAATTCCAGGATCGACAAAATCAAACGGTCGTAAGTCTTCAGGTGTAAATGACACAGGACCATTGCGGTAAAATGCTTGTGCTTGGACGCGACTACCTAAAAGATTTGCGTGTGTATAGCTTACGTTAAAAACAGTCGTGTGATTCCCTGCTTCATTACCGCCAATAACTTCAATTCCTGGAACTTCCAGCGCGCGGGCATACTGAATTCCTGGAATATCTTCGATAATAGGATCGCTGATAATGCGGAAATTTTCGTTAGCTTCAAAGTAGCTGGCACTTATCTGTAGACGTTGATCCTCGCTGAAATCAAAGCCGATTTTACCCAGGACACTTAATGTGTCAGCATCCGAATCTTGGGCAAACTGCGGAATGCGATCGCCCCGCGCATCAAAAAATCCACCAGTATACGAACGCGAGAAGTCAAACACAAAATCCACAACGCCCTGATCGCCCGCAAGCCCGTATTTAAAGAAGTTACCAAAACTGTCGCCTAATAAAAATGAATTTCCCCCACCCGCAGCAGCATTAACACCAACTTCCACAGTACTTAAAATTTCTCCTTCAGGAGGTCGGCGGGTAATAATATTAATCACACCTCCAGTTCCACCATCACCATAAATCGCACTTGGTCCGCGTACAACTTCCACACGTTCAATCGAATCAGGATCGATACTTCTAAAATCTCGCGGTTGGTTTGTTAAGTTTGAACGCAGCGGTACGCCATCAATTAAAACTTGAACTTGTCTGCCTCGAAGTGTTTGATTTGTATTATTGTTACTTTGCGTCGTCGGTGCTAACCCAGGAACGAGATTGCCCAGAATATCTTGCAGGTTTCTTGACTGCGAAACTGTGACTTGTTGCTCGATTTGTTCGCGCTCTACCACTGTAACTGAACGCGGTACATCCTCTACGGCTTCTTCTGTGCGTGTTGCTGTGACGACAATCTGAATTGCTTCTTCATCTTCAGTGATATCTGCGGTTACACCAGGAGTTACAGTGAGTATTAATTCTTGTGCAGCGGTACTAACTTGTGCTGTTGGTGGTGCGTTGACTCCCTCAATGGCAACTCGGATTTGATTATTCGGCAAATTTGTGACTGATAGTGATGCAATTTCTGCTGTTGGATTGACAAATTGAGGTTCTTGTGCATCTGGTAGATTCAAGACTGCATTCGGAATATCTGCAATCAAAGTATTACCAACAACCGACGTCGTAGGTTGCGACAATTGCCCTACGGTTTCTAAAACAACTTCTAAACCTGTATCTGTCTCAAAGACACTCACACCGGTGACTTGTACAGGGACATTTTGCGCTGTTCTCTGTTGTGCTGCAATCCATTCTGCAAGCGTTTTACTCGGTATTTCCTGTGCTGTTACAGATGGAATCGCGATCGCCCACACTGTCCCTAATAGCATCAACCCAATCAATTGTTGCCTCATGTCCCTCACGCCCACACTCAATATCACTCGCGCTGTCAAGCTGATTGCAAACTCTTTGCAACAAAGCTAAAGCAAACTATAAAGTGATTTGGGCGATCGCGTCTGCTACGCAACGGAATTTTTTAGTCACAAGCCGGAACAACTTGACTATCTATTCTCCTCTACTTCTTTGCACTCAAGAAGCTACACTGGCAACTCAAAACCAGGTAAAACATCTTCACCAGAGAGTATTGCTGGCATTTGAACGACTTCTACAGCTTGGGAACGATAGATTTCTACTTGCTGATCTTGAGGATTAATCAGCCAGCCCAAACGCAAACCATTTTCAATGTATTCCTGCATTTTGGCTTGAATAGTTTGCAGTCGATCCGTCTCGGAACGCTCTCTTGAAAAGGTGCTACAACGGGGGGAACCCCCGCAACGCACTTTTCGTAGTTCAATCGCAAAATCAGGGACAAGCGGTGGAAATTTTTTGCGCTGTTCGGGTGTTAAAGCTTCCCAGCGCGCTAATTTTACCCATGCCGCATCAGGAGAACGCTTTGCACCGTTGGGCAGAATGAAAATTGTTGACGAACTAAAAACTTTGCCTAATTCTGTTTGACGGTTCCAATTATTTAAGTCTGTAATCAAGTCTGCTTCTCGATTGCCACTTTCTCCTCCAACTGGCGGCACAATAATTAATTCTCCTGCGGCACTCATTTCCAAGCTTAAATCGCAATTAGCAACACACAGTTGATAGAATTGCTCATCGCTTAAATGTGCAATTGGTTCCAGATTGAGGACAACACTATTCATTGAATCTGTCCTTACGACTTCTAATATGATTATCTGCGATCGCGCGATCGCCATGACCCAAGCAACGAATTTTAGTCACAAGCCGAAATATCACGCCGCAAAGAACTAGGATTGATTCCAAACTCGCGACGAAATGCAGCAGCAAAATAGCCAGGATGCGAATAGCCAACTGTACACGCCACTTCAGCAATACTCATTTTATTTTCTAATAGTAATTGCCGTGCTTGAACCATTCGGTGTTTTCGGAGATAACCAAAAGCTGTTGTACCAAAAACTTGCCGAAATCCGCGTTTAAATGTACAGTCATTCATCCCCACTAAGCGTGCTAAATCAATTAATGAAGGCGGACTTTCAGCATTATTTATCAATACATCTCTAGCATGATAAAGGCGATCAACATCAGAAGATTTCAGCTTAACGAGTTGGTTGCGATCGCGATGCTTTAGAATATAGGCTGACTGTAATGCAATCAATTCTAGTGCTTTAGCTTGCAAATAAATTTGCTCAATTTCTCCTTGATATGGACAATTGAGAATTTGCTGTAACACTAAGTGAACTTCTGGTGTGAGGACACCTAAATCGGTATAAAATTCTTCATCTGGATTTTCGAGTTGTTGTCGTAACTCTAGTGGTAGTAATTCCATCTGCATTGAACTGAGTTTTTCACTATCTTGCGGCGCAGTGAGATGCAGATCGATCTTGAGAATTCGTCCTGGAAACCACTCTCCTATCACTGTCCGAGAATTTGTTCGCTCAAATTGTAAAAAACTACCTGGATAGCTAAAACGACTCGTTTGATGCGGCTTACCAGCCAGGTTGAACCCAAACTCAAGTTCAACTGCTGAGTAGGTATAGATAATCTCTTCAAGTAAAGGTTCTTTGAGTTGATAGTTGCGTACAAGTAAATGCAACCCATGACCAAGATTAATTGATCGTTTATAAGCCGAACTAACCGATTGAGAACACTTCACGCTCAATTCGTAGCTGCTGGGGTAAGAAGTTTTTAAATCTCGATCTGAGAGAATAAGAGACATAATTTGATTGCATTCCTGAAGTGTTGTTGCACTTAATAAGATAGATTCTCATTAATTATCTTCTATAACAACGCAGTTTTGATTTTCAGGCATAGAGAACAGCAGCATCACTTGAACTAAGAATACAACTCTCTACTCTCCACTACTCACCTGAAAATTTAGGATAGGATAAAAAAACAGCGCCAGGAATCGCGGTTATGTCTCAGCCCCAGGTGGTTACTTCGACTCAGATCGCCACAGAAGCCATAATTTTTCCAGACGAAAACTTGTGGAGTAATGAACCACCCTTGGAAAGCGATCGCCATCGAGAACAAATTGACTTGCTAATTCGCCTCATTAAGTGGTGGTGGCGCGATTCCCTTCGGGATAGCTCCGCTTCACGCACCGATTTTTATGCCGCAGGTAACTTGACTGTTTATTATAGCCCTAATCAAAAAACGTCAGAATACTTTCGAGGTCCTGATTTTTTCGTTGTTTTAGGAACTGAGAAGAAAGATCGCAGAAGTTGGGTTGTTTGGCATGAAGGCGGGAAGTATCCTAATGTAATTATTGAGTTATTATCAGACTCGACAGCCGCAGTTGATCGCGGTTTTAAGAAAGAACTTTATCAAAACGTCTGGCGGGTTCCAGTCTACTTCTGGTTTAGCCCTGATACACTAGAGTTTGCCGGATTTTGCTTAGTCGGCGGACAGTATCAAGAGATTGTTCCTACACCCCAAGGCTGGCTTTGGAGTCAGCAATTAGAACTGTATGTCGGAATTCATCAGCGACAGTTACGCTTTTTTACGCCAGAGGGAATGTTGGTTCCTTTACCTGAAGAAGACGCACAGCGAAAAGCAAAGCAAGCACAGCAAAGAGCAGAACAAGCAGAACAATCGATTCGCAACGCAATTCCTCAAATGCTAGCAATGGGACTTAGTGTAGAACAAGTGGCTCAAGTGTTGAATTTATCGGTAGAGCAAGTACAGCAGCTTAATATAGGGTGAATCAAGTATATATGACACAAGCGATCGCTGCGAGAAAAGTTAAGCTTCATGATTTGAAGACAAAATTTGGGTTACAGCGCGTTGAGGACGACCAGTTTTTTCGCGAATGGCTAGATGAGTTACCAGAACTAACCGCTGTCGAACGACAAGCTTTAGACCGAGTGAAACGAAATTATCTCTACTTACTAGAGTACCCAGTGATGGAAAGCATCGTCAAAATGGCGGTACTATCTCCACTGCTAGATTTGGCAGGATTTTACGAACCTCCCTTCCGAGTTGATGGAGAAAATGAGGTGAAGGTTGCGGCGATAGATGAGGGAGAGGTGATTCAAGGCAGTATTGATGTACTAGTGATTCAAGGACAACTTTGGGTAAGTGTAATTGAAGCCAAGAATTCTGAGTTTTCTTTAACTAAGGCAATTCCTCAAACTTTAGCTTATATGCTGGCACGTCCAAATCAAGAAAAACCTGCCTTTGGAGTTGTTTTAAATGGCAGCGAGTTTTTATTTATTAAATTGGTACAAGCGAATGTTCCTCAATATGCTTTGTCAGATGTCTTTTCACTGCTAAATCGTGGCAATGATTTATATGAGGTTTTGCGAGTATTGAAGCGGTGGGGAAGAATAGTAGCAAACAATTGAACGCTAATTTTTAACTTCTCACTACATTTTCAAGTAACATTTGCATCTGCTCGATCATCAATTCAGCAGCGATTGGTCCGCGAATACGCCCCCATAATTGATAATCAACAAAGTAAACTCGATTATTTTGACTTGCTTTGAGCGATCGCAAAATCAAATTTTGTTGCCAAATCTTTTCTACTTGCGGTGTCTTATTGAATGTTGTCACAATAATAATATCAGCATCAAGTTGTGGCAGAACTTCTAGCGAGATTGTTGCATCCGTATTAGGATCAGCGCTTACCTGCTTGGGGATAACAAGCTCAAAACCGAGTTCTTCAAGCAAAGCCCCTGGAAAAGTCCGAGCATTTAATACTCCAATTGTGCCGAGTTCCGACATTCCTAAAAGCAGCAACTTTGAGTTTTGAGTAATATTGGCAAGCTTAGCTTTTGCTTGAGCAATGCGTTGATTGTGTTCAATAATTATTTGTTTAGCACGCTGTTCGCGCTCAAATACTTGCCCTAACTTGAGTAAAGTTTGCTGCCATTGATAGTTATCAAAATCTTTAAAGGGAAACAACGTAGGTGCAATTTTTTCTAAGTTGCGGTACGAAGATACGCCCAACTCTCCTAAAATTAAGTCGGGTTTCAGTCGCAAAATTGTTTCTAAAGAGGGCTGGTTGCGCGTTCCAATATAAATTGGATGACTGGTAATGCGATCGCCTAAATATTTAATTTGTGTCATTTGTTCGCCCAACTTAGGCGAGCCAACAATCGCCGCCTCAACTTCTGCAAAACCTACAGGCTGAATACCAAGCGACAGCATTAAGTCAAGCATATGAGGATCAACCGCGACGACTTTTTGAGGTAGTCCGCAAATTTCCGTATTGCCTAAATCGTGTTCAATGACTTTACACGACTCAACCGCGTCTTTACTAGAAACGACACTACGCGGCGCGTTGATACCACAACCCGCGATCGCAAAGCTGGTGAATATAATTATTAACGGCTTAATCAAACGCATTTTCTTTTAGGTAATGGTAATAAATACTCTTGACTTATTACCATTCAATTGAATAACCAAGTCGAATTGTTCTCCCTCTAGCAGGGATGTTATCTGTATCTGCAAAGCCAGCAAAATACTGCCATATGGCGGGAACGTATTGCTCATTGAGTAGATTTTCGACACTGAGCGAAAGTCTTCCACCTGCTAAGGGAATACTGCTGATTAAATCTAGCGTGATGTAGTTACCTAGCGCTACCGGATCGACTCCAGCCTCAAAAGCGCGATCGCGATCGCCAACATACAGCGCCTGTAACCGATTACGCCAACCAAAATCTGTTTCATGTTCAACGTAAGCCGTCAATTTCAACGGCTGAATAATACCACTGTTGAGCGCTATATACTTACCATCTTCGTTCTCAGCTTCGCCTTCCACCCAACTAAGTCCACTACCAAGTCCCCAGCCTGCGCCTGGTTGCCAATCAAGCGTAGCTTCTAAACCATAGATATTTTGTGGTTCGCGCGAAACTGTCGCCAGTCTCCCTGCTGATGGTGTAACGGTTACACCCAAGTCAGATTCACTGTAAAAACCTGCAAGTGATAGTTGTATATTAGACCAATTACCACGAATTCCCAGTTCGTAATTATTAATCTGTTGAGGTCGAGTTACGTCTAGATCCTGTTCTAGTGATGTGAACCCGTCAGGCGGATTACGCAATAATCGACCAAAATCAGGTGCAGAAAAACCTTGTGCAAAGTTGGCAAACAAACTAATCTGATTCGTAACGTTGTAAACAGCACCAAGATTAAAAACAACGTCGTCAAAATTAACATTTCCACCTTCAATCGCTTGACCAGGGTCTTCAGTAAAAGTAAGAACGGTATAGTCATCAACGTTTAAGCCAAAACGTTCGTAGCGTAAACCACCATTGAAAGACCAAGTTTCATTCAGATTCCACTGCAACTGCGCAAATAAACCAAGGCTGTTAAAGTTATAGTTCGGCACCCAAATAAATTCATCAACTTTGCGAAAAATTCTGCTACCGCTGCTATCAAACTCAGCTTCGTCAAAGCCCTCAATAACAATAGAAACATTTTCATCGGCGTAGTCAGCACCCCACAGTAAACTTAAAGTTTCGGATAAAGGAGTTTCGATTTGTAGCCTAGTTCCGAATTGTTCTTTCTCGTTTTCTTGCGCACTCACTCCAGGATTTGTATCGCCAAAAGGTCGAAAATCACTACCACTAGAGAGATAGCGGTTATTGCGGTAGTAGGCTTGCGCTTGAACGCGGCTACCAAATACATTATCGTGCGAGTAGTTCAAACTAAGAACTGTATTGAGATTTCTAGGTTCGCTACGCCCGATGTAATCTGGATCGGGTTGTCTTAAAGCGCGCGCTGTTTGAGTACCAGGAGGATCTAGTA
This sequence comes from Gloeocapsa sp. PCC 7428, assembly GCF_000317555.1. GTDB lineage: Bacteria > Cyanobacteriota > Cyanobacteriia > Cyanobacteriales > Chroococcidiopsidaceae > Chroogloeocystis. The sequence continues at coordinate 56,989 of NC_019745.1, read as the reverse complement.
CGATTGGATCAGAAATATAATTACTATTGTCGCGATCGTCGTAGTGGTCAAAGGTTACTTGTAGGCGTTGCTCGTCGTTGAAATTAACTCCAAATTTACCAAGAACGTTCAAAGTCTCAGTTTCATCAACGCCAATTGACGGTAGGCGATCGCCTTCTGCACTGAAAAATCCCCGATTTTGATTGCGTGAGAGCGACAATAAATAGTTGGAATTTCCTTCGGTTCCAGAGATACCGTACTCTAAATAATTCCCAAAACTTTCACCTAGTAAGAAAGAATCGCCACCACCCGCAGCCGCAGTAACTCCTAGTTCTACTGTAGAAGTAAACTCCTCACTCGGTTGTCGGGTAATGATATTAATTACACCACCAGTACCACCATCACCATAAATTGCTGAGGAACCGCGCACAACTTCAACGCGCTCAACCGCTGCGGGATCGATTGTTCTCAAATCTCTTGCTTGAACCGTAGAAAGATTAGAACGTATCGGCACACCATCGATTAAAACTTGCGGTGCGCGTCCGCGAAAACTCTGTCCAAATAGATTCACTCCTTGCGTTGGCGGTCCAAACCCAGGAACAAGATTGCCTAAAATATCTTGCAAGTTTCTCGAAACGGTTGCTTGTTGCTGAATTTCTTCGCGTTCAATCACCGTAACTGATCGCGGCACATTTTCTACTTGTTCTTCAGTGCGTGTCGCTGTCACCACTATTTCAATTGCTTCGTCTTCGGTTGCTAGCGTTGCTGGAGTAACACTTAATACCAAGCGTTGTGCTGCCGTTGTTACCTCTGCTGTTGGTGGTGCATCCACGCCTGTAATTGCGACTCGAACATAATTACCCTCTAGATTTGTGACGCTGACCGATGCAATTCCTGCCGCTGGTGTGGCTTGAAACTCTTCACCTTCAGGCAATAACAGCACTGCATTAGGGATGTCTGCAATTAACGTATTCTCTTCAACAAAGGTTTCAGGGTTTAATGCTGCGGTAGTTTCTAGAACAACTTCAATTCCCTGTGTAGTAGGATTTAGCTGCACTCCCGTAACTTGAATGAGACGAAGATTCGGAATTTGAGCTTGAACTTGCTGCAATTCACTTGCAGTTGCTACCCAAACTGAATTTACTAATACCAACGGTAATCCTGCTAAACACGCAATCATCAAAAGTTTCGTTTGCTGCCACATAATCTCCTCGCACACCAAAGCCTGATTGGTAACAGGCTTAATTGATAACCCATTTCAAGAAGATTACAGGAAGTGATGAAAGTTTAAGCGATCGCACTCAATCCCAAACGGATTTTTTTGCGCCCTTGACGGATTTTTTTAACGACTAATACTGTATAACTTAGGGTTGACACCAAATCGCTTGCGAAATGCCGCCGCAAAACGACTTTGATTAGCATATCCTACCGCCTGTGCAACTTCCTTAACACTCATACGATTTTCTAGTAATAACTGACGCGATCGCTCCATGCGAACTTCGTGCAAATAGCCAAAAGCTGTTGTCCCAAATACTTGCCGAAAACCAAGTTTGAGTTTGTAGTCATTCAAGCCGACTTGTCGTGCTAATTCAAGTAGCGATGGTGGACGATCTAAATGACACAATAAAATATCTCTCGCGTGGTAAATTCGCTCAACGTCGTCAGGTTTAAGCGGTTGCGAATATCCTAATCTTTGTTCTTCGCCAATTTGTGCAAGTTTGAGCGCGACTAATTCTAAACACTTACTTTCAAGATAAATTTGCTTAGTCCATCCTTGATAAGGGCAGTGCAACGTTTGTTCTAACGCTAGGCGCATCGCTACCCCAATCTTATCAATGTTCCAGAAATATTCGCGGTTCGATCCCTCAATTGCTTTAATTAACTCTGGAGGAAATGACTGACTTTGAACGGGGATAAACCCAGATAAAGCATCAGCAGATGCAAAAGCAATATCTACCTTAAGAATTCTTTCGCCTGCGTATGTTGTGTAATCGCAAGCTTCCTCCTCAAAACAACCCCAAGACACAAAGTTTTCTCCAGTCTGCTTACCCGAACGATTTCCGGAAAGCTGAAAGCCAAATTCCCATTCTGTTCCACCTGATTCAGTCCTGACAGTAACATCTTCGCGTACAGCAAGGTTAAAGATACTAAGCTCAATACCACGTAGTTGAATTTTCCGAATATAACCTGTACCGAGGTAATCGGGACATACTTCAATGCGATCGCACTGATCCGCAGAATCGGGCTGCTGCGGCTTTGGATTACTTTCTTGCCACAGTGCTTGATAATCTGTGTTGGAAATCGTGATTGTCACAGTTTTTTGGATACTGCAAAGCAATTATGAGTATGAGCAGTAACAAACTAGCTAGTAAATGCAATTCATTCTCATTTATTTTTCAGCAGAAGTCAATAGATAACAATGAGCAATATACCTAGCTAGCCACAATTCACTGGCGATTTTATGTTGGAATCACAACACTTTCTAAGCCTTCAGCAGCGGCGGGATATTGCGGATTCATTGCTTCTAGCGTATCAGCGATCGCGCGTGCAATCACCAAATTACGATACCACTTTTTATTCGATGGCACGACATACCAAGGCGCATAAGCCGTCGAACAGTTATTAATTGCGTCTTCGTAAGCTTGTTGATACTTATCCCACAACTTGCGCTCGTTAACATCATTAATCGAAAACTTCCAGCGCTTATCCGGATCTTCCAAGCGGCTTTCTAATCTCCGCTGTTGTTCGTCTTTGGAAATATGTAAGAAGAACTTAACGACAACAATATTATCGAGAGTTAGCATTTGCTCAAACTCGTTAATGACGCGATAGCGCTGACGCCACACTTCTTCGGAAACTAAATCTTTTACGCGCACTATTAGCACATCTTCGTAGTGCGATCGGTTAAAAATTGTAATCATCCCGCGACGTGGTGCGCGGCGATGATAGCGCCACAAAAAATCATGACTTAATTCTTCGTCGGTAGGCTTTTTAAATGACCAAACTTGACAACCTTGCGGATTAATTCCTCGAAAAACGTGCTTGATTGTACCATCCTTTCCACCAGTATCCATTGCTTGTAACACAATCAACACACTACGTTCGTTTTCGGCGTACAAGCGTTCTTGTAAAACTGCTAGTCGCTTTCTTTGGATTTCTAGTTCCTTTTCAACATCTTTCTTTTTTTTGTAATGTTCGCAAGCATCGGGGTTGATATCAGCAAGTCTAATCGGTTCATCTGGGCTGACTCGATATCGAGGATAATCCGGTTGTGGTGGTGGTTCATTAACAACAAGTGTTTCCGGTGAAACGACATCAGCAACGCTACTTGCTTTTTGTTCCGCAGCTTGAGTTGTTTCTTGCTCCTCAGCTTCAGTCACATCTGCCGGAGTAAAATTATCTGTGCGATCGCTATCTTGATTCATAAGCTTTCGTAGCCTGATTGTAATCTAAACTACTTTTCTTGATATTAGTTCAGATCTAGACACCGCCGTTTCTACCACAAGATAGACGATATCGTTAACACAAGACGCGCAACTGTATCAAGCCACGCTTAACTCATTGCTGGTATTTCTTAAATTATGCTTTGGAACCAACTAAAACTTAAAATATTGCAACTTGTAGTCCTATGTTGCGCAGTTTTGATCAGTTGCACGCCCATTGCAGCAACTTCATCAGTCAATAGCAACTCAACTTATCAGTATCGTACCATACATAGCCCTGATGGTATTGGCAAATTTTATCAAGGGCGTGAAATTGCTAAAGTCATGGGACATACCGAAGCACTATGGCTAGAACGTCCAAGTAGAGAAAGAGAAGAACAACCGCAGAAGGTATTAGATGCACTGGTTCTGCAACCCACAGATGTTGTCGCTGATATCGGTGCAGGTACAGGTTACTTTAGCTTTCGGATGGCACAAAGGCTACCTAATGGAAAAGTGTTAGCAGTCGATATTCAACCTGAAATGTTGGATATTATTGAGTTTCTGAAAAAAGAAACAGAAATTACTAATATTGAAACAATCTTAGGCACTCTTACTAATCCTAACCTAGCAGAAAACAGCATTGATTTAGCTCTAATGGTAGATGCATACCATGAATTTTCTCATCCATATGAAGTTATGCAAGGTATTACAAAAGCGCTCAAACCTGGGGGAAGAGTTGTCTTAGTCGAATACCGCAAAGAAAATCCTTTTATCCCAATTAAGGGATTACACAAAATGACCCAAAATCAAGTAAAAAAAGAAATGACCATGGTAGGACTGCAATGGCAAAATACCGATGAATCTCTACCAAATCAACACATTATAACTTTTGCTAAAACCGTATCTCAAGAGCTTATTAACAAAAATAAATCGAGTAATTAAGTAATAAGTGAGAGGATAAAAATAAACATAACTTAAGGGCTGGTAATTGGTAACTGGTCATTGGAAATAGTCTCTATTACCCATTACCAATTACCTATTACCTGACAAACTTTACGTGTGATAGTTAATTATGCCCACCTACTTAGATAATATTAAACTACACCAATTACCTGTTACCAGTTACCAAATTATTATGAAAGCTAGATGGATAATACTTGCCGTTTCAGTAGCCATTTTTTTTGGAGGAAATCTACTAACTTCCCTGCGCGATCCGTGGTTTCAAAACTTAACTCGGCCTGGATGGTTAACGTTTGAATCATTAATTCCCCTAATTTGGGCAGTTGTTTGGATTTGTGGCACAATCTCAGCAATTTTAGTTTGGGAAAAATCTCGTCGTCAAAGACGCGATCGCCCGTGGTTCTTCATGGGCTTGTATATTGCGATCGCGCTTTTGACAACACTCTACAGCCCTGTTGTTGTCGAACTACGCAGCCTCGTTGGCGGGCTGATTTTCGGCGGATTAGCAACAATATTAGCTTACGTTGTCGCCATTTCTGTCCGTAAGATATCAACAACAGCATCTTGGTTACTTCTACCATATATGCTTTGGGGACCAATCGGCACGTATCTTACTTGGGTACTCATTCAGCTTAATCCTGGTGTAGGAGGAGTCTAGTTGCTATTTAATTTGTTAGCATTTATGAAAGATAAGTTACTGAATGTAACAATAGATATAGAATTTTAACACGTAGGAACTTCTATGAAAGACAAAAACTATTCCTTCAAAGGCAGTCCTAACGCTGGATTAGTCCTGTCAATCTTGGCAATCGTTGGTGCGATCGCTGTATTCTTAGTTGGATTTAGTGGCTAGTGGAATTTGCTAGAGGTCAGAAAATTTCCAATGAATCTACTTTTGTATGCGTAGAACCTCTAGAAATTGATTCCTTAATGCAGCTAAAAATCGCAAATTATGGGGTGAAAATATTGAAGTTGCGACTTAACTAGCGCGGGATAAGACTTGTTGTAGTGCTTGGCACATAACTTGTCTTTGTTCAGTATCGTAACCCCAGCGATTGAGAAAGTCTTGATAGCGCCCTTCTTTAGTTGTGGCAGTATCGAATAAATCCTGAGCGTGTTGATAGACAGCGGTAAGATTGACTAATTGAATTAACTTTTGCGTACGCTGTTGAACTCGTAACGAACCTTGTGCCATTTCCTCAGCGTGATGGCGACGGTGATAGACAGCTTGGGCTGCTGACATTGCGACATTCTTCACTAACAATTCTGCGACAGTTTCAGGATGCGATCGCAAAGCTTCAACAACTGAATTTGTGAGGCGATCGTCTTCTGGTAAATCAGACGTCAAATAAGTAACAAAAAAGCCTCTAGCACCATTTTGCGTTCTCACCAAATCAGAGACAACCGCTTTGACTTCCGATTCTTGCAATTGCCCAGAACCAACTTGATCCAGCAACAATTGAGTCAAATCAATCGCTTCTTTAAAAGATATTTCCGCTGGCACTTTTATAGCTTCATTCACAATACAAAACCCAATCAAGTACTTTTGTAATTCTAGTAATTATTAATTCAGTACAATCTTTGCGACCTAGCCTTTGGCAACCCCTGCGGGGAATATGCCAATGTGGTTCGTTAATCTCAACAACCGTGTCATCACCACCTTAACCCGCTACTCAACTTTCTGCACCGCCTCAATCGCCGCCTCAAGCGCGATCGCCACATGAGTCCAATGCGTCCCCCCTTGACAAAAAACAACAAATGGTTCTCGTAACGGACCATCCGCCGAAAATTCCGACGTACTGCCATCAATAAACGTCCCACCCGCCATCACCAACTGACTTTCATAACCATGCATCGCTGCGGGAACCGGATCGAGATAAGAACCAACAGGGGAATTTTGCTGAATTGCCCGACAAAACGCGATCAACTTTTGCGGCGAACCTAACTTAATCGCTTGAATCACATCACGGCGGGGTGCAAACGGTGCAGGATTCACAGGATACCCCAACTGATCGAAAACATACGCCGTCAGATGATTACCTTTCATTGCTTCCCCTACCATTTGCGGCGCGAGGAACAACCCTTGATACAACAGACGATTTTGATCGAACGTCGCCCCCCCCGCACTACCAATTCCTGGCGCAGTTAAGCGACAAGCCGCCGCTTCTACCCATTCGGCTTTTCCCGCAACATAACCGCCAGCAGTGACAATTGTCCCCCCAGGATTTTTAATCAACGAACCCGCGATTAAATCCGCACCAACCGCCGTTGGTTCGCGATCTTCAATAAATTCACCGTAGCAGTTATCGACAAAGCAAACCGTGTCGGGGTTTTGCTGTTTCACAATGCGGACAATTTTTTCAATTTCGGCAATTCCTAAACTCGAACGCCAAGAATAACCACACGATCGCTGAATTAACACCAAACGGGTATCATTTTTAATGGCGCTTGCTAACGCACCCCAATCGACAGTTCCCTCGTCGGTTAGAGATAATTCGCGGTAGCGAATGCCAAACTCAATAAGGGAACCTTGACCAGGAGAACGTAATCCAATGACTTCTTCTAACGTGTCATAAGGGGAACCCACAACGGCTAACATTTCGTCACCAGGACGGAGGACACCATATAGCGCACAAGCGATCGCATGAGTTCCTGAAACAAATTGCACCCGCACTGCTGCGGCTTCGGCTTGCACGACTTCTGCAAAAACGCGATCTAAAATATCACGCCCCAAGTCGTCGTGACCATAACCACTTACCGAAGCAAAATGGTGCGTCCCAACACGCTGATTGCGAAATGCACTCAGCACGCGTTGTAAATTTTGCTTGACTGAAGCGTCAATTCCAGAAAAAATCGGAGATAGTGCCTGTTCGGCTGCTTGTAGCTGTTCAGCGCTATTCATTTATTAACACCTCATACTTCATTTTCTTGGCGGTGTTTATTATTACCGAGATTGAGCAGATCTATACGAGATAATTGCATGACCATTGCCACCTCTACTAAACCTCCTCTAAATTGGGCGTTTATTCTCTTTATCGCCTTTGTTCACATCGGTGCTGCGTTTGCCCTACTGCCTAGCAATTTTAGTTGGAGTGCTGTAGGTTTAGCTTTGTTACTCCACTGGATCACCGGCGGGTTAGGAATTACATTAGGATTCCATCGCTTAGTTACCCACCGCAGTTTTCAAACTCCCAAGTGGTTAGAGTATTTCTTTGTCTTCTGCGGTACTCTAGCCTGCCAAGGAGGGGTGCTTGACTGGGTAGGATTACATCGTTTACATCACTTGTACTCGGATCAAACACCAGATCCCCATGATTCCAATCAAGGCTTCTGGTGGAGTCACATAGGTTGGATGTTATTCCACACACCGATTCAATCTGAAGTTCCCCGTTATATCAAAGACATCGCGGACGACCCAGTCTACAAATTCTTCGACAAGTATTTTATTCCTATCCAATTTGCCTTAGGACTTTTACTTTACTTTATCGGCGGTTGGTCTTTCGTCGTTTGGGGAATTTTTGTCCGCCTTGTTCTAGTTTGGCACTGCACCTGGTTTGTGAATAGCGCCAGCCATATTTTTGGGTACAGTACCTACAAATCAAACGATAATTCAAAAAATTGCTGGTGGGTCGCTTTAGTCACCTACGGCGAAGGTTGGCACAACAACCATCATGCGTTTCAGTACTCTGCGCGTCACGGTTTGCAATGGTGGGAAATTGATCTTACATGGATGACGATTCTATTCCTGCAAACCTTGGGGCTGGCAACTAAAGTCAAGCTAGCACCAAAAGAATCCTTGAACTAGAGATTCAGAGGTCAGAGGTCGGAGGTCAGATGTAAGCAAGATGAACTAGCTAGGAAGATTCTTTGGCAACGGTACAAAGCTAAAGTACACCAGCTATCAAATTTAAATTTTCTCATAAATTGTGTTAACTGGTTTTCTCTGACTTCTGACTCCCGATCTCCCGTTGATCCCCGTCTTGTTAATTTTCATTTCTCATTGAAGATCGCCGATCCCTTAACGATAAATTAAGAACTACAGGGATTTGGAGACTTTTTCTATGGCAACTCGCAATCGAGTATGGCAACAGATGACAGAACATTCAGCAAGTTGGGGTTCTCTATTACTACTCATCTGTGGATTAGGAGTCACAATATTTATGATGGTGATGTACTCGCAACAACTTCCCTAAAAAATCTAATTTAAAATTTTCCGTTTCCTTGAACAATGTGTTTGACGGTTGTTAGCGTTTCTAAGCTAATAAAACCTCGCCGTTGTCCTTTTTGATTGGACATACCCAAAAATACAGCATCGCCTTGCGCTGGATTCCGCGAAAAGCGTGGAGAAGCATTGATATAGGTTGAGGCGCTATTCACTCCTAAGGCAAAGTGGCGGCTTTCCTGGTAAGATTCGGTGACGATACAGTCAGCGTGACCGCTGCTATGCCGATTAATCCATGCGATCGCTTCCTCTAAGTGATCGACAACCTTAAACGCCACGGTTCGATCCAAGTAAGGATTTGCCCAGTCCGATTCCGCAGCTAGCTGTAACTCTGGAAATGCTGCGACTAATTCCGCATCACCTTTAATGTTGAAACCCTTTTCTTGCAAGTTATTCCAAAGACTCACTAAATACGAAGGCTTACTTGCACGATGAATGAGGACTTTCTCGATCGCATTAACAGGATCGGGTTCGCTTTGATGGCTATCTAAAATAATTGTCCGCGCCATATCTAGAGTTCCTGACGCTGACCAGTAAAGATAACAGTTACCCATTGCTGAACGCAATACTGGGGCGGTTGCGACTTTAGCAACTTGTTGTACTAGACTAGGGCGACCATAGGGAATCACGAGATTCAAATACTGGTCTTGCGTCACTAAATCGCGGACGATCCCACCGCGATCTACCGGTAATAAATCTAAACATCCATGCGGTAAACCTGTTTCTTCTAGTGCTAGCTGTAAAGCATTCACAATTGCTGCATTAGAATTACTTGCTTCGCTACCGCCTTTTAAAATTAAGCTATTACCTGTTTTGATACACAATCCCGCTGCGATCGCTGCTAACTCAGGAAATGCCTCATAAATTAACGCAATAACCCCCAGCGGCATAAGTTGGCAATACGTTTGTGAATCTGGTAATTGATAATCAGCATTGCGCACGCGCCGAATCGGATCGGATAATTCCGCAAGACGTTCTAAAATTTCTACTGCGGCTTGCAAACGCTTCGGTGTTAGTTTTAGCCACTCCAAAATTAAATCGGGGACTGCCATTTCGCGGCTAGCTTCTAAATCCAGCGTATTTGCTTCCAAAATGTCATCAAATGAATGCTGTAGCGCTTTTGCCATTGCTAGTACAGCGCTACTTCGTTCGGTTCCCTTGGTAGTACCCAAGGTTAAGGAAGCTTGATAAGCGCGGTTTGCAACGGCGATCGCATCAGGGGCTATATCAAAAGCATCAATCATCTAATTTAACGTCTATAAGTAAGCCATACCATTAACGCTGGTAATACAGCTAATAGTACTGCGACCATTGCCCATACAAGAATATTTGTGTTTGTATTATCCGACCTCAGCGCCAAGGGCAGCCAGACAACAAGTAGTACTAAAATAATGCCCAAAGCTATTGGTAAATACGTCTGCCCAAATCGTGGTTGGGCAACAACCCAACGACCGCCCACCCAGCGCCACGCACGTTTATACGGGTAGGTCGTCGAAAGTTGTTCTAATAAGTAACCTTTATCTTCCACAACAAACAGTTGCTGACAGCGATCGCACCCAAATGCCTCTGTCAGCGTAATCGGGACTAAACGCCCGCGCCTGCGACACGGACACGGATAGTCTGAACTGAGATCAATTTTTTTTCCCTTTTGAGATTGCACAACGACTAGTAGAAGCAAAAAGTAGCTATTCCACGAGTGTATCTAAATCCGATCCAAGATGACCAACTATCCTTGTCAGCTTTTTGATTTCTTTTGTTATTTTTTACTTTACTTCCCCATGGTCATACTTCACGGCGAACTCTACGATCTATCCTATGAGTTTTTGCCTGCGCCTTACAATAAATACATTGTGTAAATTTTTAAAAGCAAGTAACGCGATTCAAGCGCGCAACATTCACCTAGACAAGGTGGCGTACCTGCAAAACTTGCGTAAGTCTATGCTTGTAGCAGTTTACATTAGTTAAATTTTCTGGCGATCGCTGCATTGTAGAATATTGGTCAACGAGCAAAAAGCTTACTTCTATGCACAAACGCATTTGATTGATGCCTTTCAACATTTCATCAATCATTTCCGCGTTTTCCGCGTGCCAGTATTACTTTCAGATCTTGAGAAGCGGGTGCTACCCAGTCACAGCTTCTGTATCTGGCTGTAAGGCTTTGAAGACCAACGTCAGAATTCAAAAAACAAAATTGTCTTAAGAGAGCAAGATAGAATGCATTGCTCTCCTATAATCATCTAAAGGTAAGAGATTTTTACGAGTTTTTGTGTAAAGATTTCTACTTCAACAGCTTCGCAGCTAACAGAGTATGTAATTAGATGATTTTAGTTATAATCCCTGCTCCTTGCCAATTGAAGGTGGGAGGGCGGATCAAAAAATTACTTGGTTGTATTAGTACAGAGCCTATAAAGGTAGAAGATGGCGTTGTAAAGCTGCGTGGTTATTGCCTGTGTCATCACGATTTGTACCACATTGAAGTTTCCTATCTAGAAAGAATTCAGATGGGGAAATCTAAGGTGAGCGGAATTCATGGAATTAACTCACCCGTGTTCCACAACTCAACTATAGTGCCAGAGTATGACGGGCTACTCGATGAAGCCCGTGTCGCGTTTCATGAATGGCTGACTCGAACCTCAGCCTTCAACACATGCAAAGCTATTTGCTGGATACTTTGGCTAATGACGCGGGGGATAAATCCTTTGGCAGTCTTAATTCGTCATGTCAGAGTTCTGCAAAAGAGTTATGTCGTTAAAAAAGAGTGAAATCATACTCATAGAAAAACTACGTTACAGCTTGATGCGATCGCTAAACCTCTCAATACAAATATCTAGGGTAGTATGATTTTGTCTTCTACTTAAGCGGGTAACGCGATTCGAACGCGCGACATTCACCTTGGCAAGGTGACGCTCTACCACTGAGCTATACCCGCAAAACTTGTGCAATTCTTATCTTCGCAAGTTAACCGCAATTTGTCAACCCCCATTGTGAGCGATCAGCTAATTGCTAATCGCTAAGCAAATACTTCTAACCCATTGCTTCGGGAGCAACAGAGACATCTGGCGCTTGCGCACTTCTGAGGGCTACAGGTAGTTGCGAATCTCGATATGATTCGACTTCGAGTCGCGAGTGCAGTTGACGCATCAAGTTACCCATTTCTAGGGCATTCATTGCGTAATCCCAGCCTTTATTACTTTTGATGCCTGCTCTTTCCAACGCTTGCTGCATCGTATCCGCCGTCAAAATGCCAAAAACAACAGGAACTCCGGTTTGAAAGCCAGCGGCGGCGATTCCTTTAGCCACTTCACCAGCAACGTAATCAAAATGTGGAGTTTGCCCGCGAATCACCGCCCCCAAACAAATGATTGCATCATAGCGCCGCGATTGTGCGAGTTGGTGCGCGACGACTGGAACTTCAAAACTTCCAGGAACCCAAACATAATCTACTTGATTGCCATGCGGATTGACGTCAACACCATGACGTTTTAAGCAATCCTGGCATCCCTCCAGTAACTTAGTCGTAATTAAATCGTTGAATCGCCCAATGACTATTGCCAAGCGTAATGGCTCAGTTTGCGCAAAAGTACCCTCAAAAACTGCCATAACTATAATTAAAATCTCATACGTTTATGTCTTCATGAAATCTGCTGCTTTGTCTTCGTGCAACGCTACTTTGACAACATAGGGGCAATATAGTCATTGCCCCCACAGAGTACTAGTGTATCTTGATATTGCTAATAGAATCTTGCCGCACGATTAAACAACGAGAAAGTTGAGCGCGCCGACTAAAAAGACTAGACCAATCCAAGCGATTGAACCTACCCAAAGTAGTTTTTTGGATTCAACCCAGTTTTGCGGCGTAGCGTAAGCAACTGGAACGCCAATTAGCATAGCAAATGACATGATAACCAAAGCAACTAAAGCAATTTGAAATAAAATTGTGAGCATTGGTGCTTCTCCCAAAACAGCAACAAGGTGAACAAAATTGTTGAGCGTAAAGCTGACTATACTTTTGATTATTCCTTATTTGTACGCTATCAGAAAGGCGATCGCTTTAGGTAACATCAAAGCAACTGCCAAGCACGACAATAAGATCGTAGCCCCGCTGCTTGAATTCATAGCAATGTGGTCAATACTGTTAGGACATTTTAAGCCCTCATCATTCTTCTTTCCCTGACCCTTACAGGCAAGGTACTGCCTTGCCCCTCTGATAAAATATGGACTTAATTTTGTGTCATACAACAGCAGATTTTGACGCACTGGGTGCAGCTGTCGGCGTCGCGCGGTTGCTTCCTGGGGCAAAAATCGTGTTAACAGGTGGTAGCCATCCGGCGGTGCGTGATTTTTTAGCGCTACATCGCGACGAGTATCCGTTAATTGAACGCCGTGCGGTTCATCCCGAACAAATTCGTTCTTTAGTCGTAGTAGATACACAAAAGCGCGATCGCTTAGGTAAAGCAGCCGAGTGGTTAAATTTACCGCAACTAGAAGCCATTCGCGTATACGATCATCACGTAGATGTTGCAACGGATATTCCCGCGACACAAATTCAAATTGCACCTGTCGGCGCAGCGACAACTTTAGTCGTCGAAGAATTACAACAACACAACATCAGTGTCAACTCAATTGAAGCCACAGTGATGGCATTAGGGATTCATGTTGATACCGGATCGCTGACTTTTGCCCAAGCAACCGCCCGCGATGCGATCGCCTTATCATGGTTAATGAACCAAGGGGCAAATTTACGCGTCATTCGCGATTATATCGATCCTGGATTATCACCGGAGTTACAAGAATTACTGACAACAGCTTTAGCCGACCTGCAAACCGAAGTTATCAGCGGCTACAACATAGCTTGGGTACTGTTAGAAACCACAGGTTATGTCATGGGCTTATCCAGCCTTGCTTCGCAGCTGATGGAAATTACCGAAAGCGATGCACTCATTTTAGCTGCACAGCATATAGACGACGAACGCTTGACGATTATCGGGCGATCGCGAATTCCTGGAACGAACCTCAATGAAGTTTTTCAAGAATTTGGTGGTGGCGGACATTCGCAAGCCGCATCAATTTCGCTACGCAGTGTCGATGTCAAACAAACTTTGACAGCAATCTTAAACAAGCTAAAAAAACAAACTCCCCAGCCACCGATCGCCCGCGATTTAATGTCTTCACCTGTGCGCACAATTCGCCCTGAAACGACGATTGGTGAGGCACAGCGGATTCTTTTACGCTACGGGCATTCAGGCTTATGCGTTGCTGATTCTGACGGTCAACTTGTTGGTATTGTTTCTCGCCGCGATCTTGATATTGCGCTGCATCATGGCTTTAGTCATGCACCTGTTAAGGGATACATGAAAACGAATCTTAAAACAATTCTTCCAACAACAACACTACCCGAAATTGAGTCACTGATGGTGACTTACGACATTGGACGGCTACCCGTTTTAGATAACAGTGAACTAGTGGGAATTGTGACGCGTACTGATGTGCTGCGCGAAATTCATCAAGAAGAAACCAGCAGGGAACAAACGGCTAGGGATAGCATTTTACCCAACTACCGACAAGGCGCGTATCAACTTTTGCGCGATCGCTTAGCCCCGCAACTCTGGGAATTACTCATCAAAGCCGCAACCCACGCTTCGCAACGCGGCTGGCATTTATATCTTGTTGGTGGTGCAGTACGCGACTTACTGCTAACCTACTTTCGGCATGACAAGTACGGTTCAGACAAAAGCACCTTCAATCATAATTCTTCACTTCTCACTGATATTGACTTAGTTGTAGATGGTCCTGTTGCCAACAATGGTATCGGTGCAGGTGTCCAACTTGCCCAAGAATTACAGCAAATTTACCCCAATGTCCGCTTAGAAGTTCACGGCGCGTTTCAAACCGCAGCACTTTTATGGCACAAAGACCCAGTTTTTGATTCTTTATGGGTAGATATTGCCACAGCCAGAACCGAGTTTTATCCTTACCCAGCAGCTAATCCCGAAGTTGAAGCGAGTTCGATTCGTCAAGACTTGTATCGGCGAGACTTTACGATCAACGCTTTAGCAATTCGGCTAACATCGCCCCGCGCCGGAGAGTTATTAGATTTCTTTGGCGGGTTTCTCGATCTTCAAGCCAAGCAAATTCGTGTTCTCCACGCTAACAGTTTTATTGAAGATCCCACGCGGATTTATCGGGCGGTGCGGTTTGCTGTACGGCTAGATTTTACGATTGAACCCGAAACGGAAAGCTATATCCGCTACTGTATCGCTAGTGGTATTTACAACCGCGTGCAAGGAGATACGCCTGCACTGTCTACGCGTCTTAAAGGCGAACTGAAATATATCTTAGAAGCACCTTATTGGAAGCGGGCGTTGAAGCTTCTTTCTGATTTAGGCGCACTCAAGTGTATCCACCCAACTTTAGAACCCGATCGCGAATTGTGGCGACAACTGCGTTTGCTAGAACGCTGTTTACAACAAAAACTTGACTGGCAACAAAATCTACATCATTGGCTACTGCGACTCGAAGCGATCGTGGCTCACATATCACCCGAATACCGCGCGCAGGTCGCGACAAATTTACAACTTCCTGATGATAGTATCAAACGCCTTGCATCATTAAGCGAGGCACAAACCAAAATTGAGGAATTGTTACTTTCCTATCAGCAACCCAGTCAAGTGGTACAGTTACTTCGTCGCTACGATACACCAACGCTGATTTTAATCGCTATCCGCACCAATCGTCGTGTGAGACGGTTAATTTGGCAGTATTTTAACTCGTGGAGGCTAATTGAGCCACCATTGAACGGCAATGACCTAAAAGCTTTGGGTTACAAACCTGGACCGCTGTACCGCATCATTTTAGACGAGTTACTAGCCGCAACGCTCGATGGTAAGATTAACCACAGTACGAATTCTGAAGAACTCCGCAAGTGGGCGATCGCCTTTGTCAAAAACCGCTACCCACAACAAAAAATAAGCTAAGCTTATCGTTTATTGATCATTGTTTAAGACGATCTATTCCTCACACTCCGCAGCAGTAGAGCAGACAGGCAAGTTATAATTTTTGCGGATGCATGTAAAAAAATATTTATGAGTAATCCTTTTGTCCAAGCTTTTTTTGTCGGTAGAGCCGTTGCTGAAATTTTCAACGAGCAGCTAGAAAATACCTTAACAGACGCGCTCAGCGAACTAGGTAAACTCGATGCCGAACTCAGAGAACAAATGCGCCAGTTTTCGGATGAAGTCATGGAACGGGCTAATCGGGAAATGGAAATGACCACCAGAGGTAGAACGACAACGACAATTGTTACCCCAGATACCCAACCTGTAGATACACAGGCAATGATTGACGACCTCCGCGCCGAAATTGCCTTATTACGTACAGAAATACAGCGTTATCGCAGTAATTCTGGCACAAGCAACTAAACCTAAAAAGTTGTAGCTCTCGCAGGGTAGAGGCGAAAATACGCTTATCTCAGTCATAATTTGACTAAAAATTCCCTGTAAACGTTTGAAGAATTTCTAGCAAACAAACTTAGGAACATTGAGTGTCTGTTCTTCCTGCTGACTCCGTGAAAACCCTACGGTATACCAATAATCTGGAGACGGGCTATAAAGAAAAGTCCTACCGTTGGAATCGGGAAAATTACTCAAGCAAACGCCGTTTTGTTGACATCTGGCTGTTTGTGATTCGATTGCTGGCTGGTTTTTGGTACAACAATAAATCATGGAGTTATTCAGGTGGAGTTACTGACGCCAAGCGGAGTGCGCGACGCAAACGCCAGGCTATTTGGATTCGCAATAAGCTGCTAGACTTGGGACCGACTTTTATTAAGGTAGGTCAGCTATTTTCGACGCGTGCAGATTTGTTTCCGAGTGAATACGTCGAAGAACTTGCTAAGCTGCAAGACAAAGTACCCGCCTTTAGTTACGCGCAAGTAGAAACAATTATTGAGCAAGAACTCGGCAAAAAACTTCCTGAACTCTTCACAAGTTTTGAACCGATTCCGATCGCCGCCGCGAGCTTAGGTCAAGTTCATAAAGCACAACTGCACTCAGGCGAAATCGTTGTTGTTAAGGTACAGCGTCCAGGATTACGCAAGCTTTTTGAAATTGATTTAAAAATTCTCCGAGGAATTACGCAATACTTCCAAAATCATCCTAAATGGGGGCGCGGTCGCGATTGGATTGGAATTTATGAAGAGTGCTGCCGCATTTTGTGGGAGGAAATTGAGTATATCAATGAAGGGCGGAATGCGGATACTTTTCGGCGCAATTTTCGCGCTTACGATTGGGTAAAAGTCCCCAGAGTTTATTGGCGTTACACGTCTTCCAGAGTACTGACTCTAGAATACGTACCTGGAATTAAGATTAGCCACTATGAAGCACTAGAAGCCGCAGGAATCGACAGAAAATTGGTAGCGCGTCAAGGTGCTGAAGCATACTTACAACAGCTACTCAATGATGGTTTCTTTCATGCCGATCCCCATCCAGGTAATATTGCGGTCAGTCCAGAGGGATCGCTGATCTTCTACGATTTCGGCATGATGGGGCAGATCAAAACGGGCGTGCGCGAACAACTCATGAAAACGCTGTTTGGTATTGCCCAAAAAGACGCACAACAAGTGATGGATTCTTTAGTAGCATTGGGAGCACTGGCACCCACTGATGATATGGGTCCTGTACGGCGCTCGATTCAGTATATGCTCGATCACTTTATGGATAAGCCATTTGAGAATCAATCGGTGGCGGCAATTAGTGACGATCTATACGAAATTGCTTACGACCAGCCCTTTCGCTTTCCGGCAACTTTTACGTTTGTGATGCGGGCATTTTCAACATTAGAGGGTGTCGGTAAGGGCTTAGATCCAGAATTTAATTTTATGGAAGTTGCTAGACCTTTTGCGATGGATCTTATGACTAACGGCAATGGTATTGAAGGCAATAGCTTTCTGAACGAATTAGGTCGCCAAGCAGCACAGGTAGGTAGTACTGCCTTCGGACTGCCAAGACGTCTAGAGGATACACTAGAAAAGCTAGAACGGGGTGATATTCGCGTGCGCGTACGTTCAATCGAAACCGAGCGGCTATTACGTCGGCAAAGTAACCTGCAATTAGGAACAAACTACACGATAATTATCAGTGCTTTTACCCTGTCCGCTACGCTATTATTCGTCAATCATTATATATGGCTGGCAATCATTGCTGCGGCGATCGCCGCAGTAGTAGGGGTAGCGCTTGTTCGACTGCTCATCCGCCTTGACCGATACGACCGAATGTATTGATATTTTCTCAGGCAACTATGAAACTGCGCTTCACGGGTCTTAGTAACCCAGGGTTGGTACGCTTCTCGAATCAGGATGCTTACTACATTGATCCGGAAGGGCGATTCTTTATTGTCGCTGATGGTATGGGCGGTCATACAGGCGGCGAAGAGGCGAGTCGTATTGCAACACAAGTTATTCGCGATTATCTATTGCAACATTGGAAGAGCGATCTCGCAACGAAAGTCTTATTAGAAAATGCTTTTAAGCAGGCTAATCTTGCGATTGTTCGAGAACAACAATTACAGCCGCAATGCGGTGATATGGGAACAACCGCCGTCGCTGTCGTTTTTCGCGACCAACAGCCCGCGATCGCGCACGTTGGTGATTCGCGCCTGTATCTGTTTCGTGGTGCAGCACTACAACAAATCACCGCAGACCATACTTGGGTGAATATGGCTTTGCACCAAGGTGATATTACGCAAGAAGAAGCCCGCGCGCATCCCTGGAGACATATTCTGTTGCGCTGTTTGGGTCGCGAGGAGCTAGATCAAATTGACCTGCAAACGCTCAACGTTCAAAGTGGCGATCGCTTGCTGCTATGCTCAGATGGATTGACAGAAGAACTCGCTGACGAAGAAATTGCTTTTCATCTTCAATCAAACCCTGCGATCGAGAAAGCAACGGCTGCCTTATTGAAAGCTGCCTTAGCAAGCGGTGGGCATGATAATATCACCGTAGCGATCATTGAACTTGAGTAAAGATTTTCGTTCGGTATCCATACTCCTGAAGATCGCAGTCTTTTGGCAAATATCAGTGTAGCTAATCGTTTTTCTCCTGAAATTCAGAATGTTTTAGGTATATATACTTAACAGTTGTTCAATCTGAGCATTTTTACTTTTTGTAACTTGATAAAACTAACTTGAGCCTTCCTGGAATTCACCGAGGTTAAGGCTATTTCTTTTGATTAGAATAACTATTCATCGGGGAGTATGCGCAACTTGTCAACTATTTGTTATATTTTGTAAAAATAGACCTAAATGTAGAGAGTACAACAATTGCTCCTACTTTAAGAGTCACTAGTAACCTTGAGTATCTTGTTTGGAGTTAGCTATGGATCAGCCGATCGAACTTTCTTTGGAACAACAGTTCAGTATCCGCTCCTTTGAAACACAAGTACAGAACATGAGCCACGAGCAAGCCAAAGACTTCTTGGTTAAGCTCTATCAACAGATGGTGATGCGCGAAGCAACGTACAAGCAACTGCTGAAGCATCACTGGGGATTAGAAGGAGGTAGCTGGGCTTAAGTCACACAACCCAATGTCGCAGTAGGCGACCTCCATCTCTTGCTCGGTTCCAGCAGGGAAAAGAACTGGGGGTGTTGGGGCGTCAACTCCGAACAAACAAAAACGTCAGAAATTCAACCAACTGCTATCTAAGCTTCACAAAGCCACGCGGATATTTCCCCAGCGAGAATATACAACGCTAAAACTAACTCATTGAGTTGAGTACATAAAATTTCTACGCAGCATGAGAAGCTATATTTATTAACTATAAGCCTTCAATTTTCACTTCAAATCGGCTCTAAGCAGACTTCACTACCTAAAAAACGAACCACAAAGAAAAGCGCTTGCAGGTAGAGTCGCATTATTTATAACTAGCGTTGAAATGTCTACAACACAAAGGCGTAAGAGTTTCAGAAAGTTTTTGTGTGAAGACTCATGAGGTTGATTAATAGCCATGCAACGAAAAAGTTTTTGTAATATAGCAGTTGACACTGTCAACTGTCCACTGCTGCTAACTTCATAATTACTTGTGGCTTAATTTTTTCTAGCTCTTTTTTTAGAAGACCGCGGCTAAGCTGTGGAGAGGCGGTAGAAACCGCACTTTGACTCATAGCAACCCACTGTTGTAATAATTGGCGTTGTGCAGGTGCAATCTCAGTTTGCAGACAAGCAAACGCACGCTGCGGAGATTCACGCGTAAACAATAGAATTTTATAGTATCCAGTTTCGAGTAAGAGTTTTGCTAACTCCATACCTTGAGAAGATTTCAAGTCTAAGTAGTAGGGTAGCCATTTGGGCGTATGTTCCTGGCTGTGTAAGACAGTAAGCCATAAAATCATTGGATGCGGAGCATTTAGAAATAAAAATTGGTTGTAACGCGTACCTTGTAGCCGTTTTTCGATCTCTTGTTTTGGTAGCATTACCCATAAAGTGGCAGTTAGTTGATTTTGTACGCGGATTGGATGCGGAAAAACAATATCTGCGATTGGTTTATTTTTTGGCCAATAAGGTAGTTCATCAATACCCGCAGCAGTAATTGAATACTTCTCAAGCGTACTAGCAAGATTGGTCTGCGGGGAAGCTGGTATATTTTTATCTTGGGCAGTAAATTGTACTGGCTCGTGTTGTTCTAGAGATGTAATCGTTTGGAGAATCTCATTGATATTTTGGGGGCGATCGCTGGGATTTTTAGCTAGACAGCGCATGACTAAACGTTCTAACGCCTGTGGTAATTCCAAGCGAGGATTTATTTCGCTAAAGGAGCGCGGTGCGTGGAAGTGATGTGCTTTATACCAACCACCAAACGAGTTGGTATTTGCTTGTACAGGCATCTTACCTGTTAACATTTCAAACATCATTACGCCCAAACTGTAGATATCTGACCGATTATCGAGTTCCTTACCCTCAATTTGTTCAGGCGAGGAATACGCCCATGTTCCCAAGTAGTAGTTTGTTTGAGAACTATCTGATTGTAGTAGTTTCGCAATCCCAAAATCGAGAATCTTGACTAATTCCCCAAAACTAGGGTTGGGTGTGACTAAAACATTGCTGGGCTTGATGTCACGGTGAATAATCGGACAAAGTTCCCCATCAACCGGAATACCATCATGTGCTGCTTGAAGTCCTAAGCCGAGTTGACGTGCAAAACTCAAAAACCGTGTCAAAGTGAGTGGTTGTATTCGGACAATCTCACTTAAACTTTCTCCTTGCAAGTATTCCATTACATAATATGGAATTCGATTTTCGTCTACGCCGTAGTCCATGACGCGGACAATGTGAATACTTTTTTGACCAAGAAGCGCGCAAGTTTTAGCCTCGCGTTCAAATCGTTCCTGTACTCTAATTTTGTTGTTTTGAATCGAGAGTGCGAGAAATTTAATGGCAACAGGTACACCACCCAACAATAGGTCATTGGCGAGATAAACTTGACCCATAGCTCCTGTTCCAATGAGTTCTTGAAGTTGATACCGCTGAGCAATTAAGCGACCAATGTTGGGATCTGTCATACGAAGTTAAATCGACCAGTGATAAGGTTTCATGGCACTAGCCAGTATTAGCTGTGTAATAAAGAACATTGATGTGCTGCTTGGGTTTATATGTTAACTAAACAACAGCAACTGAAAAGCATTACACAGACTAATTACAAGACAAACTTAACCTCAATTGCAAGAAATCTCCAAGCGGGATTATACTGAGAAGTTGGCTTTGTTTGGTACTGTAATAGGGATGAGGGACTAATACCATTTCATTTTGAAGTTACTACAAATAGGGAGCAGAGGAGAAATGATTAGTAGTTTTTATTTCGTGAAATGGTATAAGAGCTAGGAGTGAGTGGATAGTGGCTAGTGTTCTCTGCACCCCTTACTCTTTTTATATTGGTAAATGCATTTCTCCGAGGAGTACTGGTTGCGTTGCACCAGTTGCTTGCGGTAAGTTACCAGGGAGGTTGAGCATTCTCCAGTACGCAAGAACAGCGAAGGCGATCGCTTCTTTAAAATTGGCACTCAGTCCGATTTCGTCTGTCGTTTGTACGGGAAGTGGTGCGAGTAATTCTTGTAATCGGCGTTTTAAGTAGAGATTCCGACTACCGCCACCGCATAATAGTACGCGATCGCTTTGCTGTGGTAAGAAAGTTTGGTAACTGTGGACAATTGAGACAGCAGTTAATTCTGTGAGAGTTGCTAAAGTATCAGCGACGCTTAAATTTAGTGCTGTCGTGTCAGCTAGACAAGCTTGTAAATAGTCCCAGCCAAAAAGTTCTCTTCCTGTCGATTTTGGTGGTGGGAGTTGAAAGTAATCTTGACTGAGCCATTTTTCTACTAATGTATGACAAGGAGTGCCGCTAGATGCCCACTCACCGTTAGCATCGTAAGTTTGAGTACCATTGGTAAAATGCTGTACTGCTAAATCTAACAGCGAATTTCCAGGTCCTGTATCCCAACCGCGCACTTTTTCCAACCAGTCGGGATGCGATCGCGGTGGTAAATAGGCAACGTTACCAATTCCGCCAATATTTTGCACGCAACGCGCCTCGTGAGGATGACTCAAAAGATACGCATCGACGCGGGGAACTAAGGGCGCACCATGACCTTTAGCAGCAATATCACCTGCGCGAAAGTTACTCACTGTTGGAATTTGAGTTAATTCCGCAATCACAGCACCACGTCCTAATTGAAGACTATATCCTAGGATGTCAGCAAACCCCTCGAGTGCGGGTAAGGCACTGCCTTGCCCCTCATGCCCCTCGCCCCTTCTTTGGGGTGGTCGATGATACACTGTCTGACCGTGCGAACCAATGAGTTCTACGGAAGAGTGATTGATTTGCAAGTGTTGTGCTGCTTGGGCAAAAGTTTGGGCGATCGCATCGTCTAATTCTGCCAATTGTGCCATCGAAAGCGCTTCCCCCGCACAAACTGCGAGGATCTGTTGTCTTAACTTTGTCGGATAAGGATAAGTTTCTCCTGCTAAGAACTCAACTTTGATATCGCTATCTGTACCAGAAATATCAACTAAGGCAGCATCAATGCCATCAACTGAAGTACCGCTGATTAAACCAATTACAAGCATTAATTTATCGACTAAGTAAGAGGGTAAAAATAAACATAACTTAAGGGTTGGTAACTGGTAAGTGGTAAGTGGTAATTGGTAATTAGTGAATATCTTTTTTCTCATTACCCATTACCGATTGCCTATATCGTTATCCTACTGGAGCCACACCATTAAACTCAGCGTTTTTCTCCGAGCTAATAATATGAATATCAATATTTTTCAGCAACCGTACTAATTGTTGCGTCAGAGAACCACGCAAGAGAATTTTCCAACGCGATCGCTGACTTTCGCCGATGACAATTTGGGTAATCCGGTATTGTTTAGCAACATCGGCGATCGCTTGTGCGATATTGTGATTTGTGACGCGGATAAACGTCCCGCCAAATTCTTGACACAGATGTTCGCAAGTTTCGAGGTGTAAACTTTCCGCTTTAGTTAAAAAGCGATCGGGATTCGCCACAAAAACAGCGTACAAAGGAGCATTCATATAACCTGCTAGCCGCGCTCCACGACGTATTAATTGCAACGAATTGGGATAGGTAGAGACGCAGACTAAAACACGCTCGTGGATATTACAAGTTTGTCCGGCGAGTTGCTCATTTGGGGAATTAGCGGTGAGTGCGATTGCATCTTCTTCGACATTATCAGCAACTTCGCGCAGTGCGAGTTCGCGTAAAGCAATCAAGTTGCGTCGTTGAAAAAAGTTAGCGAGTGCTTGATGAATTTTTTCGGGAGCGTAAATTTTCCCTTCAAGTAAGCGTTCTTCTAAAGTTTCTGGAGTTACATCAATAACGACAACTTCATCAGCTTCCTCAATTAAGCGGTCCGGAACGCGTTCTCTAACGACGACACCTGTAATGCGTGCTACCAAGTCATTGAGACTTTCGATGTGTTGAATATTTACAGTTGAGTAAACGTCAATACCCGCAGCTAGAATAACTTCCACATCTTGATAGCGCTTTTCGCGTTCAGAACCAGGGACATTCGTATGTGCTAATTCGTCGATGAGTGCGAGTTGTGGCGATCGCGCTAAAATTGCCTCTGTGTCCATTTCTGTTAGCGTCAACCCGCCCCGAACAATTTCTTTACGGGGGATCAGTTCTAATCCATCAGCTTTTTGTGCAGTTTCCTTACGTCCATGAGTTTCGAGTAACCCAATCACAACATCAATACCTTCTTGTTTGAGTGCGTGGGCTTCTTCGAGCATTCGGTAAGTTTTACCAACTCCTGGAGCCATCCCAATAAAAATTTTGTGCTTACCTTTACGCGCTGGGCGAATTGTAGTGTTTTCAGACACTATAGGTTCTTCAGTCTTGTTCACTGCAAGCTTTGCCTTATCTCAATGTAATATTCGCTCGTTAGCTTAACGACTAAAATCACGGTTCAACAAAGCGATTAGTTAGTTGTCAATTTTGCTGATAGGTTTTAACCGCTAAGCTGTTTTTTTATCTAAGCAGTGTATCAGTGCAAGCCTTAGTTAAACCTCACCGTGACTCTAACATCTCTTCAACTGTTAAATTAATATCAATTGCAATTTGTCGCAGCAACTTAGGTGAAATATCGCGTCCCTTGTGAAAGGGAACTGTCGTAGGACCATCTGTATGACGAAACTGCTTGTGTGAGCCTTTCTGACGCACCTCCACAAAGCCAAGGTTCTCCAAGATGCGAACTACCTCTTGTGGTTTGAGAACAGGTATACTGCTCATCGTTTACTGGATAATAATCTGTTGCGTGCCGACGAATGTATCGAACACTTGTTCTTGATCCTCCAGAAGCATTTCAATGACCTCATGCAGATTCTCGTGTAACTCGTCCAAGGTTTCTCCTTGAGAGTGCGCTCCAGGAAATCCAGGTACATAACCTACATAGAGGTTAGTCTCTGAATTCTCAACAATAGCGGTAAACACTTTCATGAATTTCAGTTAAAGACTTGAATACAATCAACTTAACCACAGGTATGCTACTCTAGCGGAGCTTGTAAAACGTCTAGCTCGCGATTTAAATTCAACACATTGACTCCTGGTTCGCCAAAAACCCATAGAAATCTGCCTTGCGTGTGTTTAGCAATCAAAGGAGCAATTTCCTCAGGAGATAAATTACGCGCCTGGGCAACTCGTTCTAGTTGATTAAACGCGGCTTCTACTGTAATATGCGGATCTAAACCAGAACCCGAAGCATAAACAAGATCCGCACTAGGTGCAATTGCGCGTTCTTCTAGCTGTGAAACAGTTTCATTAATGCGTGCGAGTAGATCAGGATTACTCGGAGCCAAGTTACTCGCGCCCGATACACCGGTTCCTTGTCCGATATTTTCTGAATCGCGTTCTTGTTGAGTAAAGCTGCTGTAGTTCACCGCACTAGGGCGACTTTGGAAATAGCGATCTGAAGTAAAGACTTGCCCAATCAATGCAGAACCGACATTTTGTCCTTCTAGGTTTTGGACAATGCTACCGTTAGCTTGAAACGGAAAGAAAACTTGACCAATAACAATCATAATTGCGGGATAAATCACTGCGGTTAGCAGCCACAGCACAAAAGTGATGCGAATTGATCTTGTAACATCGCGCACTATAGACATAACTAATAGCGCTCCGGTCGAAAAACGACATCAAATAAGTAAATTGTTAAACCCAAAGTAACTAATCCAAGTAAACCAATTGCCCAAGCCTGACGACGTTGCACGCCATCAACCGCCGCATAAACCGCTGGTGCGATCGCCAAATTCAAACACAATACCAAAAAAAGCTGCAAAGGCAATTTTTGCTTACACAAAAGCCTCTTCATACACTACCAGCCCCCACTCAAAAATCTCTCACAATCTCTTCTCTCTGCGTCCTCTGCGCCTCTGTGGTTCGTTTAATATTACCCCCTACCCCAAACCTACCGCCGCAATAACCACATCAATCACCTTAATCGCAATAAACGGAGCCACAACACCACCCAAACCATAAAGCAAAATATTCCGCTGCAAGAGTTGATTCGCGGTTAACGGTCTAAACTTCACTCCCGTCAACGCCAAAGGAATTAACGCTGGAATAATCAAAGCGTTATAAATCAGTGCAGACAAAACCGCCGATTGGGTACTTGCCAAATTCATAATATTCAACCTGCCAATACCCGCAGCCGTAAAAATAACTGGAATAATCGCAAAATACTTAGCGATGTCATTT
The DNA here is from genome assembly GCF_000317555.1 of Gloeocapsa sp. PCC 7428. Classification (GTDB taxonomy): domain Bacteria; phylum Cyanobacteriota; class Cyanobacteriia; order Cyanobacteriales; family Chroococcidiopsidaceae; genus Chroogloeocystis. Next base: position 31,141 of record NC_019745.1, on the reverse strand, counting down.
GCGATCGAAAAAGTCGTTAATGCGCCGCGCGTAATTAATAGTTGTTTACCAATAGCAACAATATCAATCAACTTCGTCGGATCAGAATCTAAATCAACCATATTTGCAGCTTCTTTTGCCGCTTGAGTTCCCGAATTCATTGCTACACCGACATTGGCTTGCGCAAGTGCTGGAGCATCATTTGTTCCATCCCCCGTCATTGCGACTAATTTGCCTGCGGCTTGTTCGCGTTGAATTACGGCAATTTTATCTTCAGGAGTCGCTTCGGCAATAAAGTCATCGACACCTGCTTCTTGGGCAATCACTGCCGCTGTGATCCGATTATCACCCGTTAGCATAATCGTTCGTACGCCCATGCGTCGTAGCTGGTCAAAACGTTCTTTAATGCCAGGTTTGATAATATCCTTAAGATAGATGACACCATAAATATCGCCATTGAGCGCGACAGCCAGCGGTGTACCACCCAAACGAGAGACACGTTCGTAAGCAGCATCGAGATCTGAAGGAATTTGACCGTTACGCGAACGCACAAAGCCTTTAATTGCTTCTACCGCACCTTTACGCACCTCCACTCCATGCGGTAAGTTCGTGCCACTCATGCGCGTTTTGGCAGAAAAGTCAACCGCTTCAGCCTTACTCCAGTCAAAATCAAGTGATGCTCCGAGTTTATTCGCTAACCGCACAATTGATTTACCTTCGGGTGTTTGATCGAAGACACTTGCTGCGAGAGCGACTTTAGCAACATCATCTACAGAATGTCCGTTGACTGGAATAAATTCCTCGGCTAGACGGTTTCCTAGCGTGATAGTCCCCGTTTTGTCCAAAACAAGCGTATTCACATCGCCGCACGCCTCTACTGCCCTTCCAGAAGTGGCAATGACGTTAAATTGAGCAACGCGATCCATGCCTGCAATCCCGATCGCACTCAGCAACCCGCCGATTGTTGTTGGAATCAGTGCGACTAACAAAGCAATGAGAATTGCTACACTGACAGGACTTTGGACATAATTAGCGAGTGGTGGGAGCGTTGCCACAACCAACAAAAACACCAGTGTCAGCACCGCAAGTAAGACGGTGAGTGCAATTTCATTTGGGGTTTTACTGCGTTGTGCACCTTCTACCAGCGAAATCATGCGATCGATAAAGCCTTTACCAGGATCGGCGGTAATTTGAATCGTGAGTTCGTCTGAGATAATCCGCGTACCGCCTGTTACCGAACTCGCGACATCGGAACCAGGTTCTTTTAATACGGGTGCTGATTCTCCGGTAATTGCGGATTCATCCACCGAAGCAACTCCTGCTATCACTTCGCCATCTGCGGGAATGAGATCGCCAGCGATGACTTTGATGCGATCGCCCCGCCGTAAAGTGGTAGAAGAAACTTCCTGCGTTGAACCATCGTTCAAAATTTTCCGCGCCAGGGTGTCCGATTTTGTTGCACGTAAAGCATCAGCTTGCGCTTTTCCACGCCCTTCAGCGACGGCTTCGGCAAAATTAGCAAACAAAACTGTAAAAAACAAAATCAGCGTAATCAAGCCATTGAACACCCGCAGATTTTCACCTGGTACTGTACCAAACAGCCCAGGATCAATCGTGAGTAATGCGGTAATAATCGTACCGACCCACACCAAAAACATCACTGGATTTTTTACCATTTGTCGCGGATTTAGTTTGACAAAAGCATCGCGGATAGCTCGTTGGTAAAGTCCTTTTCTGCTCACTTTTGGTGTATGCTTGCGCCCTTCGCGAGGACCACTAGGACGCGGACGCGGGTTTATGGGTGAAGAAGTTGTAGAATCCATTTAGCAGGGGAATCTGGTAATTGGTAATGGGTAATTGCTAATTACTAATTTCTCAGCAGTTGAAAGCCTTCGGCGATCGGTCCTAGTGCTAGAACAGGAAAGAATGTGAGAACTCCTAGTATTAAGATGACTCCTGCTGTAACGCTGGTGAATAACACAGTATCAGTGCGCAGAGTTCCAGCAGTTTCGGGTACGGGTTGTTTACGTGTCATACTGTCAGCTAAAAGCAGTAAAGCGATGATGGGAATGTAGCGTCCTCCTAACAGGCTGATACTTGTGCTCAGGTTCCACCAAAGTGTATTGTCTCCTAATCCTTCAAAACCGGAACCATTGTTCGCACTCGCAGAGGTGTATTCATAAACAACTTGCGATAATCCGTGAAATCCTGGGTTACTAATTCCCGCTAATGTGCCAGGAAAAGATAAAGCGATCGCACTCGGAATTAAAACAAAAATTGGGTGAACGAGTAGCACGACACTCGCTAAAACAATTTCCCGTTTCTCAATTTTGCGACCTAAAAATTCGGGTGTCCTGCCTACCATTAAGCCTGTAATAAACACCGTTAGAATGAGATAAATAAATAGATAAGCTGTCCCTGTTCCTTGACCACCCCAAACGATTTGGAGGAACATATTAAATAAGGTTGAAAAACCGCCATTAGGCATCAAAGAATCGTGCATTCCATTCACTGCACCACACATTGTCGCTGTTGTACTAACTGCCCATAACGCTGTTTGTGCCCAACCAAAGCGGACTTCTTTGCCTTCTAAATTTGGTTGTTCTCCACCAAAAATTGCATTGTTAACAAGTGGATTACCTTGATACTCACCAATTGCAGTTATACATATCAAAATGAAGAATATAATAAACACCATCCAAAAGAGTAACCAAGCTTGTTTCATGTTGTTGGCAAACACACCATAGGTAAAGATTAATGCCATAGGAATAGATAGCATGGCAATCGTTGCTAATAAATTAGTAAAAGTATTGGGATTCTCGAATGGATGTGCAGAATTAATTCCAAAAAAGCCACCGCCGTTTTCTCCTAACTGCTTGATGATCTCAAAATGAGCAACGGGACCTCGTGCGATCGTCTGTGTTGCACCTTCGAGTGTTGTTACTGTTGCTGGGGAGGCTAAAGTTTCTGGTACACCAGCAATTAACAATATTAATGCTCCAATCAGTGATATAGGTAATAGAATTCGCGTAATTGCTAGGGTTAAATCAACGTAAAAGTTACCTATTGGTCTACCAGTTAAACCGCGAATAAATGCAATTCCTACAGCTAGCCCAGTAGCAGCAGAAGTAAACATTAAAAAAGCTAGTGCTAGCATTTGACTGGCATAACTATATGTCGTTTCTCCAGAATAATGCTGCTGATTTGTATTGGTAATAAAAGAAATAGTGGTATGCAGTGCTAAGTCCCAGCTAGGTGGATTTAACCCAGTGGGATTGAGAGGAAGAACGCCTTGTAGCATGAGTATTGAAAAGACAAAAATACTCATAACTAAATTACTGATAATTACGGCTTGAATGTACTGCCTACCAGTCATATTATCTTTATATCGTGTCCCATTAATAGCAAAAATAGTTCGCTCTATAGGATTAATGACTCGATTCAGTAGTACGCTCTTTTCAAGAAACACGCGTGCCATGTACTTACCAAAGATTGGTGTAATGGCGACTAATATGACGAGTGTCAACGCAATTTGAAAGAATCCTTGTAGCATATGCTGAATAAGTTTACTTTTAATTTGTTTTAATACAGTTTCAGGAGCAATTAATAGTTTCTACCTTTTAACAAAAATTATCTCGATTGTGGTCATAAATCGGCAACTAATTGAATATATAAAGTCGTTAATAAAAATAGCTAGGATAAACTAGCTGCTAGATATATACATAATGCGTAAACTACTATATCAAGCGGTATATTTTTAGCTAAACGGTATATAAATTTATGTTTATAGTCAAAGAGTATTTGGGTTGCTGTCATCTATGATGATTTGTTTTAAAATCTAAAGTAAAATCTGCTAAAAACCGAATGTTGTTGCGATCGCTACAGCACCAAATTAACTCTTCTTACAAAAATGTACGCACAAGATCGCTGTGGTGGATTGCTTGTTTATTTGTAGTGGTCTTGATTCTAGAGTTTGCAACACCTGTAGAATACGTATTTGGTTATCTCTACACAGGACCAATTTTGTTAACGACTGCGTATTTGGGTAGAAGAGCAACGGTTTATGCAACTTTACTAGCGGTATTTCTAACAATCTTGAACTTGTGGTTTCCGGTAAAAGAAACAATCGAGCCTTCAATTGTAGCTAGTCGTTGCATTGCTGCAATGGCATTAATCGTAACCGGAATTTTGAGCGATCGCAATCGTTGCTATGCGCAGGCGATCGCGCTACAGCAGGCGAAATTGCAAGCACAAACACAGTTAATTCGCGTCAGAGAAGATTTTGCTTCTACCTTAACGCACGATCTGAAAACGCCAATGTTAGGTGCGATTGAAACACTGAGGGCTTTTGAACAAGGTAAATTTGGTACAGTTACGCCAATGCATCAAAAGGTGTTAGCAACGATGATTCGCAGTCATTTGTCTACCCTACAACTTGTAGAAACGTTGCTAGATGTATATCGCAATGATATTGAAGGATTAAAACTCCACCTAGCACCTGTGGATCTCGTCACTATCGCGGAAGAAACGATCGCAACGCTTATAGATTTAGCCTTATCGCGCCAGGTTTGTATCAGTTTAAGCTTTGGAGAATCAGAATTTCGGCGATCGATGTGGGTAAACGGTGATGCGCTGCAACTCCAACGTGTCTTTGCAAATTTAATTACGAATGGAATTCATCATTCGCTGCGGGGTGGTAAGGTAGAAGTTGTATTACAGTCGCAATCTGACTACCACATTGTTAAAGTGTTAGATAATGGCTTAGGGATTACCTCAGAAGAATTGCCGCACTTATTTGAAAGATTTTACCAAGGACACAGCGATCGCCAGGTTAAAGGTTCTGGATTAGGATTATACTTGACTCGCCAAATTATTGCGGCGCATGGCGGTACAATTTGGGCAGAAAATCGTGTTGCGCTAGGAGATACTACAGGCGCACTCTTTGCATTTCGATTACCAGCCTTACCATTTCAACCGCTTGAGAAGGCGTGATATGTTACCTGCAAAGACATTGCGGATTCTGCTTGTTGAAGATGATGAACTATTTCGCCTGGGTTTGCAAGTAAAGCTGCAACAAGAATCAGATATGGAAATTGTTGCTGAGGCTGAAGATGGCGAGACAGCGATAGAAATTGTTAAGCATTCTCCACTTGATGTTGTGCTATTAGATATCGGATTACCAGGAATCGGAGGAACAGAAGCTTGTCGTCAAATCAAGCAGCTAAATCCTGATTTACCAATCTTAGTGCTAACTTCGCATTCGCACGAGTCTTTGATCAAGCGATTGATTGCAGCAGGGGCGCAAGGATATTGTTTAAAAGGAATCGCCGCAGAAACTTTGATTTTAGCACTGCGCTCAGTAGCCGCAGGCGCATCGTGGTGGGATCGAACTGCGACAAGTGAGATCCGTGCTACATTTGACAGGGCAGCAACCGCAGAAACTGCCAAAAATGAAGAAACGCTGGATTTACCCTTAACGCGACGCGAACAAGAAATTCTCGCTTTAATTGCTGCTGGAAAATCAAATCAAGAAATTGCCGCAACGCTTTATATTACGCCTGGTACAGTGCGAGTTCACGTTCATACAATTATTCAAAAACTAGGAGTTCGCGATCGCACTCAAGCTGCTGTTTTAGCAATTCAGAAACACTGGGTAGCAGCTTCACTGCTTGCAGAACAAGATGATTAGATACTGCTATATCTTTAGCGACAACCTAAGCTTTCGCGTGTGGATACGCCTGTAACAGGATTGACACCATCAGCGCGATCGCACAATAAAGAAACTTGATAGCGATCGATTAATGCATCGGTAAAATCTGCACCCGTAATATCCGCATCAAAAAGCCGCGATCGCGTTAATATCGCTTCTTGCAAAATAGCATTTTTTAGATTGGCTTCATCCAAAGTAACGCGGTCAACTAATGCACCCGTGAGGTTAGCGCCTTCTAAATTAGCGCGGAGTAAAACACCTTTAGTCAGAATTGCATTTGTTAAATCTGCACCTTGAAAATTTGCTTCGCGCATTTCGGCTGCAACAAAGACTCCGCCTACCAAGTTAGCGTGGGAGAAGTCACGATTTTCTAGATGTGTATTACTATAGTTGATTGTATTGTCTTGAGCTAGGGCTGGCTTTGCGGCTAAAAGTACCCATAACCAAGCAAGGCACAATATCAATACAATACCGAGTAGACGCATCAGAGTTTTTTGAATGAGTTTGATTGTTGGCGATCGCATCGTTATCACTGATGTAAAATTTTTCTTCGTACTTTGATTAAAAGCCCTTAATCGCCATATTGGATATTACTTTGAATTTTACCAAAGACGAGCGCGTTAATTGCGTTGAATCGCCGATGTTCGCCCGATTGCCACACTCGTTACTACAATCATTGCAGCAATTAAGGTAAAGGGTGCGATCGCCTCTCCCAACAAAATTGCAGATGCCAAAATCGTTAAAAATGGCTTTAAAAGTTGCATTTGCCCTACCCGTGCAACACCTCCAATTGCTAAGCCCTGATACCAGGGGAAAAAAGCCAGAAGTTGACTGATAATGCTCACATAGCCAAATCCTAACCAAGCTGTTGGCGAAGCAACTAAGCCATGTTGTAACACCGCCTTTGCAAAAGGTACACTCAACACAGGAGCCGCAATGACCAAAGCCCAACAAATAACTTGCCAGCCTCCCAAAATTCGCGCTAAACGTCCGCCTTCTGCATAACTAATTGCAGCCGCCATTCCTGCACCCAGCAAGACAACATCAGCCCATTGCATTTGCCCAGCACCAGAGAAGATTGCAAAAACAATCACTGTGATACTACCGGTGATGCTTGCCAACCAAAATCGCCGCGAAGGACGTTCGCGCACAATTATACTCCCAGCAAGTGCTGTTGCTAGCGGCATCAACGCTAACACAACTGCGCCATGTGCGGCGGGTAACTGCTGCATCGCCCAAGCTGACAGCAAGGGAAACGCTAAAACCACTCCAGCCGCAACGATAATTAAACCTCGCCAATGTTTGCGTGCAGGTCTTCGCTGATGATTCGCCCACAAAACAATTACTGCTAGAAAAGCTGCGATGATTGCACGTCCTAAACCTACGATTGTCGGATCGAGTTTTACAACTGCAACACGGGTAGCTGGTAAGGTAAGACTAAAGCCGAGTACACCAAGAAAGCCATAGCCTAAACCGATTGTTTCTCTATCAATACGGTGCTTCGCGCACACCTACACTCTCCTTAATCACCAGGCTTATTTTTAATATCTTCTATTGACTTATTTTTGAGAAGGTACAAATTCATTCAATTTGTACTAGTACAGTAGTAGTAATTAAAATTGTGCTGGTTTAATTCATAATCAAAGCTAAATCTATTTGATATCAAAAACAATATGAATTCATTATTAAAAAAACAATTACAAAAGCAGCTTGACGAGTCACTTCTTTTCACGCCATGCTTGGGTGTTAATGTCACAATTTCCGATGAAAAATATGGTTTTTGGACAGGAAGTAGTGGATTCTTAGAACTAAAGACAAGAACACCAATGCCAACAGATGGTCAATTTTATATCTATAGTATTACAAAAACATTTACTGCCGTTTGTGTATTGCAAATGGTTCAGAATGGAAAATTATCTTTAGAAGATCCAATTATAGATTGGCTCCCTAATTTACCACTACCACGCTCTGTAACAATCAGAAGACTACTGAATCATACTAGCGGTGTACCAAATTATTCAATAGCAACTTATATGTCAGCGGTAGAAGCCAGTCCTTCATTACCTTGGTCATACAATAAATTTTTAGAGTTAACTTGTACAGGAAAATTAGATTTTGAGCCTGGTTCTAGTTTTAATTACTCAAATACGGGTTATATGTTGTTAGTCAAGTTGATTGAGACTATTAGCAAAATCTTTGCTAATAGTCTGAAAAACCAGATCTTTCAACCTTTAGGATTGCAAAAAACTTACGTTGCTCAAGACATAGACAAAGGAACTTTAGTACCTGGGTTTTGTAGATATCTTAACCCCAATAGATTAATAGAAAATGTGATTCCTAAATATCATCCAGGATGGTGTGCTACAGGTGTAATTGTCTCTACAACTCATGACGTTGTTCAATTTTACAATAATCTTTTTTCTCATAAACTACTTACACCAGAACAACTTATTGAGATGCGTCAGTATGTATCTATTGGTCAAAACACATCTCCATTTTTTAAGAAACCTAGTTATGGACTAGGATTAATGATCGATCCAGAATCTAACTATGGCGAACAATTTGCGCACGGTGGCGATGGTCCTGGCTACAATACTTGGGTAATGCATCTACCCAATTTTCAAGGACATAAACTCACAGTGGCAGTATTTTGCAATACAAGTATGGGTAGTCATCCATTCAATTTGATCAACGATCTGCTTTTTGTTTTGAGTAATGTCCAATGAGGTTAAAAACTCTACTACATTATCTAAAAATCCGCACTTGAATTAAACACTAGATTGCACCTTTACCACATTCTCTTCACTCGCTTCTTTCCCTTCAGCTAAACGCTTTGGTTGCAAATAAAGGTTTTCTAATAGTACTGAAGTTCCTGCTATCCAAGGAGGAACAATGACAGCACCGATAATACCTAAGACTTGAGTTCCACCCAGCACTGCCAAAAGTTGATACAGTGGGTGAACTTGTACCGAAGAACCTACCAACAAAGGATCGAGTACATACGTTTCCAAATTCTGGATGATGACAAATAATAGAAGTACCCAAAAGAAAGTTAAACCACCTTGGGAAAGTGCCACAATCAAAGCAGGAACCGCACCTAAAACAGGTCCAATAAAAGGAATTAAATTAGTAAAGCCAGCAATGACACCTAAAGCTAAGGCAAACTCTGACAAGCCTAAAATTCCTAAACCCAGCGTTATGGCAATTCCTAAAATTCCAGATACTAAAACTCGACCTTGAATATAACCACCCATTCTTTGACTAATTGGAATTACTTGCGCGTCAAGGCGTTTATCCCAAGGTTGCGGAAATAAGTTAACAATTCCTTTGATTAAGTTTTCGCGCCCAGCAACCATATAGCCAGAAATTAACAGCGCTAAGATTAAACTTAGTACGCCATCAATAATGCTGCGCGTGAAGCCATAAGAACGTACGATAAGTTGTTGACCTGAACCAATAATCCAGCTTGTCAAGGCTTGCGTATCAAAAAAGCGGTCAATAAATTCAGGTTGTTCAGTTCCTAGCCTCAAAGCAATGTTTTCTGCTAAAGTGCGGAGATTATCGAGGTAAACCGGAATTAAGCTCACTAAAGTTTGCAGTTGTTCAGCTACAGTAGGACCAATAATTAATCCGGCTGCAATGACGATCGCGAGTAAAGTAAGATAAACGCTAGTAACTGCTAACCAGCGTGGTACGCGGAGTCTTTCAGCTTTTTCGATAACAGGTGCGATCGCCGCCGCAATCACGACTGCAATCATCACCGTTACGAGCAAACTCCGCAATTGCCACAACAGCAATATGAGAAAACCTGTCGCTACAATCAGTAGCAGGTTCGTGACAAATCCACGATTGCGATTTAGTTGCGATGCCATCGCGTTACACCACCAGGCTGGTCAATTAACGTGATACCCTGATTTTGCAGTTCGTTACGAATTCGATCCGCCTGCGCAAAATTCTTCGCTTTTTTTGCTGTAAGTCGCTGTTGAATTAGATTCTCAATTTCCTCATCGCTGATACCATCGACGATTGTTTCTGCTTCGGGTTCGGCTTCAAACCCTAACACTTGCGCCAAAGTCACCAGCGTATGCCATTGTTGTTTTAATTGTTCTGGTGGAGTTTCCGTTTTGCCTTGATGTACCAAAACATTTCCTTCGCGGCGTAAATCTTTAGCTAACTCAAACAGAACTGCTAACCCTCCAGGAAAATTAAAATCATCATCGACTTCTTCCTCAAAGCGCTGCACAACTTCCGGTATCAGTATCAAATGACTCCCTCGCTCCTCGCTCCTCGCTCCTCGCTCCTCCCATCCTAATTGCTTGCCGTACTGATAGCCGAACAGCAGTCCTTCTTTGAGCGTGTGCCAACCATTCGTCGCGGCGGCGATCGCTTCATCGGTAAAATCGATGGGTTTGCGATACTGCGCGGTTAACACAAACAGTCGCACCGCCATTGGGTCTGTCGGGCGGTCTAACAATTCCCGAATCGTGATAAAGTTACCTAAAGACTTGGACATCTTTTCGCCATCTACTGTCACCATGCCATTGTGCATCCAGTAATTGGCTAACGGTTTACCTGTCACAGCTTCGGATTGGGCAATTTCGTTTTCATGATGCGGAAAAATTAAATCTGCACCACCAGCGTGAATATCAATCGTCTCGCCCAAATTGTCACGCACCATCGCGGAACATTCGATATGCCAACCAGGACGCCCTGCGCCCCAAGGTGAGTCCCACGCGGGTTCTCCAGCTTTTGCACCTTTCCATAACGCAAAATCAAACGGATCTTTTTTCTTTTGATATTCTGGATCTTCGACGTTGACGCGATCGCTTGCGCCTGCTTGCAAATCTTCTAATTTGCGCCCCGAAAGCTTACCATAAGGATTAAACTGACGTACCGCGTAGTAAACATCGCCATCAGCGGGGTAGGCGTAGCCTTTTTGTTCTAACTCGTATACCAAGCGCTTAATTCCATCAAGCGTATGCGTTGCACGCGGATAAGCATCGGCTCTTTTGATATTCAACCGATCCATATCCTCAAAATACGCTTGGATATAACGTTCGGCAACTGCTTGCATCGTCGATCCTTCTTCTCGCGCCCGATTGAGAATTTTGTCGTCAATATCTGTGAAATTTTGGATATACTTGACTTCATAGCCACGCCATTGTAGGTATCGACGAACGACATCCCAAACAATACACGCCCGTGCATGACCCAAGTGGCAGTAATCATAGACTGTGACACCACAGTAATACATTTTTACCTTGCCTGCTTGCAGCGGCGTAAAGGTTTCTTTCCGACGGGTAAGCGTGTTGTACAGCGTTAGGGTCATGACAAAATGGTGAAATGAGCTTTTCGGCAATAATAGAAGTTAGTGGAATGTGTCAGCTAGCAATCCTAAGAAAGTAGCTTTGATCGCCCTGTAACTCTATATTCCTATTTTTTGACATTTTCTTTCCTCACAGCTATGCAATCTACAGCAACTTCCGATCATCAAGCAATGGACGCTCCAAAGCGCGGTTTGCCGGTTACTATTATTACGGGTTTTTTGGGTAGCGGTAAGACAACTCTACTTAATCATATCTTGGCAAATCAGGAAGGCTTGAAAACTGCGGTTTTAGTCAACGAGTTTGGTGAAATTGGCATCGATAATGAGCTAATTATCCAAACGGGTGATGATATGGTGGAACTCAGCAACGGTTGCATCTGCTGCACCATCAATAATGACCTTGTAGAAGCAGTTTATAAAGTTCTCGAACGTCAGGATCAAGTTGATTACCTCGTAGTAGAAACAACTGGACTCGCCGATCCTCTACCTGTAGCGTTGACTTTTTTGGGAACTGAGTTACGCGACTTAACGCGCTTAGATTCGATTATCACCATGGTAGATGCGGCAAACTACAGTTTGGATTTGTTTACTTCACAAGCCGCGCATAGTCAAATCGCTTACGGTGATGTGATTATTCTCAACAAAGCCGATTTGGTAGAAGAAGCCGAGTTAGAGCGCTTAGAAGGTAAGATTCGCGAAGTCAAAGAAGGTGCTAGAATTCTGCGAACGACGCGATCGCAAGTTCCGCTACCATTGATTTTAAGTGTTGGTTTATTCGAGTCTGATAAGTATTTTGATGCTGAAGACGAGCATCATCATCACGATCATGACCATGACCATCATCATCACGACCACGATTGCGAACATGACCACCACGATCATCACCATCACTCGCACCACCTAGAAAACGATGGCTTCACCTCAATATCGTTTCAAAGTGATAAACCGCTATCGATTCGCAAGTTTCAGTATTTCTTAGATAATCAATTACCTGAAACTGTATTCCGTGCTAAAGGTATTTTGTGGTTTGAGGAAAGCCCCAAACGTCACATTTTCCACTTGTGCGGTAAGCGCTTTAGCATTGATGATGAAGAATGGAACGGTGAACCGAAAAATCAGTTAGTGTTAATTGGGCAAAATCTTGACCATGACACGCTGCGCAGGCAATTAGAAAACTGCGTTACTCTTCCTTCGGTATCGCGTGGTAGAGGTTTCGGGAAGTAAACACAAGAGAGTTAAGAGTTTTCTTAGAAAGAATTCTTAACTCTCACTTTCTCTAAATTGCTGTAGCACTAGCTGGCTAGAATCGGGCGATCGCGCTTCACGCACCTCTGCCATTAATGCTGCTTGCTAACTGCTGCACTACCTCCAGTGATAACCGAGTGACTCGCGCTACCATTTCTATCGCCATTCCTTCGCGTAATAGATTAGCAGCTACTGAACGCACTCCTTCTTGAATACCCTCTTGGATGCCTTCTTGAAGTCCTTCCGCACGTCCTTCCGCACGTCCTTCCGCACGTCCTTCCGCACGTCCTTCCGCACGTCCTTTAGCGAGTCCTTTAGCGAGTCCTTCTGCACGTCCTTCTTCTACTAAAGCTTGATACGTTACTGATTCCTGCATGAGTTCCCTCCGCAGTACCTGTTGCACAATGTCTTTCTCTAATACTAACCCAGCTAGAATAAATGCTGACGCGGCAACATTGTTTTGTACGCGTTGATCTGGAATCTTAACGATTTCCTGCGCTACTTGCTGTAATGTTTCTACACGGTTACGAGTTTGACTCAAAACTGCGAGGGGTAATAAGCCTGGATATTGTAGAAAAACACTTGTTGGTTGTTCCCAAAGACGAATGACTTCAAATTGATGACGTGTTTTTTCGAGGACAAACGTTGTTTGTTGTGCGAGTTCAGAGGTTGATTGTCGTAAATAAATGACGACTTGGTGCATCTGCTTGAAGGGGAAGCGACGATACACGCGCAGTCGATAATCAATCATCCGAAATGGAATATCAATTTTGGGTTGAGTTTGAAATTCTAAATGTAGTACAACTTCTTCTGCCTCTAGCAAGATCAACGCATCAGCGCGAATCGGTTCTAATGATAGTTCTGAAGGACTTAACTCGGTGAAAGTCAGCGATTTTCCGAGTAGCCAGTTAGCAAAGTCGCTAGAAAAATTCTCGACTAAAAATTTACAGATATTATCAAACATGAAGCGATTTTATCAGGTGATTTGTGCGAATCGCGGTTGCTAGAAGCTAGTATTTTGCAAAGTAGTGAAAACTTTAATAGATATGCGTGTTGTCATTCAACGAGTCAAATCTTCGCAAGTTGCCGTTGATGGTGAAATTGTCGGTAAAATTGGGCGAGGACTAAATTTACTTGTAGGGATTGCTGATACCGATGCAGAAGCCGAACTCGATTGGATGGTACGCAAGTGCTTAGAGTTGCGCATTTTTCCTGACGAGGGTACTAGTGGCGATCGCTTTTCCAAATCTGTGCAGGAAATCGGCGGTGAATTATTAGTTGTGAGTCAGTTTACGCTTTATGGCGACTGTCGCAAAGGTCGTCGTCCTTCTTTTGACCGTTCTGCTTCGCCTAAAGTAGCTATAGATTTATATTATTTGTTTGTGAGTAAGCTACGGCAAAGTGGTTTAACAGTGGAAACTGGCATATTTGGTGCAATGATGCAAGTTTTGATTGAAAACGACGGTCCAGTTACTATTTTACTCGATAAGGAGCGTACTGAGTATTAGGATATACAATTGCTACTTTGGCAGGAATGCTTAAAAATGTACTTTGAACCCACGTATTACCAACGACCAATTACCAAAAAAATGAGAAAATATGAAGTTACGATGAGATCAAACCAAGCTTAGTCGCAAAGTATTATGGCTCAAATTCAGTTTTTTAGAGGCGTGGATGAAGAAGTTGTTCCTGATGTGCGGTTAACGCGATCGCGTGATGGAAGCAACGGTACAGCAACTTTTTACTTCCAAAATCCCCAAGCGCTTAGCAGCGAAGCGACAGAAGAAATTACCGGAATGTACATGATTGACGAAGAGGGAACAATCACAACTCGCGAAGTCAAAGGTAAGTTCGTCAACGGTAAGCCAGAAGCCCTAGAAGTATTCTATTTGATGAACTCTCCTGATGAGTGGGATCGTTTCCTGCGCTTTATGCAGCGCTATGCCGAAACTCATGGCTTAGAATTTAGCAAGTCGTAATATTATCTCCGGTTAAATCACCAAATTATTATTGAGTTACTAGTTGCTAGTAGTTAGTTGCTAGTCACTCTTTCGCGAACCACTAACTACTAATCACTAGCCACTTGAATTGTTAGTAATTAACCGGATTTGATCTAAATTTATTCCTTTTAACTTGAATGGCACATCAGCCACACCCCGATACAACAAGCATCGCAGTTAACTGTGCTGTGATTACAGTAAGTGACACGCGCACGTTTGAAACCGATAAAAGCGGTCAAATTATCAAACAGTTCCTTTTGGATGCGGCTCATAATGTGGGGGCGTATACGATTATTCCAGATGAGCCAATACAAATTCAGGATCAACTACAAAGCTTAGCGAGTAACGTTGATTTAGACGCAGTTATTTGCAACGGTGGTACTGGAATTGCCCCCAGAGACACCACTTACGATGCGATCGCCAACCTCTTAGAAAAAACTCTACCTGGCTTTGGCGAGTTGTTTCGTTATTTAAGTTACCAAGAAATTGGTTCGAGAGCGATCGCCTCACGAGCGATCGCTGGCGTATATCAAAATAAACTTATTTTCTCGCTCCCTGGTTCTTCTAACGCAGTCAAACTAGGAATGCAGCAGTTAATACTACCAGAACTGGTACATTTAGTGAGCCAAATTAGGGGAAATAAGGTTAAAAGTTAGCGACAGTGAAAATTGTATAACAACCTCGATTCGCTAACTACTCAGCCACAAACATACTCCAACTAAAATAACGTTTATCAAGTAAAAAACAGCAACAACTTGTAATTCTGACCAGCCGGAGAGTTCCAAATGGTGGTGTAGAGGTGCCATTTTAAATAAACGTTTGCCGACACCATTGTCATCTTTCGTTGCTTTATAGTAACCGACTTGCGCCATAACAGAGAGCGTTTCCACAAAAAAGATACCACTTAGGATGAATAACGCCCAAAGTGAGTTACTGAGTAATCCGACAGCAGCTAAGGCACCGCCCAAGGCAAGCGAACCAGTATCTCCCATAAATACGCGGGCTGGGTTACGGTTGTGTACCAAAAAGCCTAAACAGCTACCACTCATACAAGCACAAAAAATCATTAGTTCGGGTGCTGTAGGCGCAACTAAGGCACCTAATCCTAAGAATGCGATCGCAACTGTTCCCCCAGCTAAGCCATCAACACCGTCTGTTAAGTTAGTCGCATTACTCTCTGCTACCAGCACAAAAACTGCCAACAGCCAAA
Source organism: Gloeocapsa sp. PCC 7428 (assembly GCF_000317555.1). Taxonomy (GTDB): domain Bacteria; phylum Cyanobacteriota; class Cyanobacteriia; order Cyanobacteriales; family Chroococcidiopsidaceae; genus Chroogloeocystis. The sequence goes on along the minus strand of NC_019745.1, from coordinate 15,671 downwards.
ATAGCAAACCTAATGGCAAAGTATAACCAAAAGGTAAGCTTACTGTAGTAATACTAGCTTGACTCCACCACAGCCACAAACAAAATACTACCGCAAACCCAATTTGTAGAGCCAACTTCATCCGTGGCGAAATTCCTTTATTCGATTTGCGTCGGAGAATTTGCCAATCATCAAGCCAACCAATCGCCGCATATCCTAATGACAACAAACACACTGCAACGACGTTAGTTGCAAAACTCGATAAAATTGCCGCACAGACAATCCCGACAGGTATAAAAAACACGCCTCCCATAGTTGGCGTGCCTGCTTTCTTTAAATGCGCTTGCGGACCATCCTCACGAATGACTTGCCCAGTTTTTAACTTAACTAGCAATGGCACGACACCATACCCTATCCCCGCAGTCACGACTCCACAGATAATCAAAGGTAGGCTGAGCGAAGTCACTTGCCAAGGCAATCGATTCGCAGTCCAATCCAAAACGAATGCGGCAACGCTGAGTGCCACACTCAATAACACAAGTAAATTAGTACCAGATAAATAAAATGAAGATTCCGAAGATGATTTAGCTTCCACGAAAATCCCTCACAACAGCACATTTTTGGGCATTTACACCTTGGTTTCTTGATGGCGATAATTTCACCACAAAACTGGAGTAACCAGCATAGAGTTTAAGGGGTGTTTGATTTGCCGTCAAACGAAATTGCTATGAAGGTTTTCCGGTAATTCATTCGTATTGCCAAGAATAACTCTGTTGAAGTAGTCTTTTGTCCCCCAACCCTCACCAGTTCCCACAGTGGCGTAGATTTAGGGGCAAGAAGCCTCAAACTTGAGCCGGAAGCTATATGTATACACCGCAGGTTTTAGCGGCATAATGTTAATCTTCCACTTCGACGATATCATCGTCATCATCAAGATCGTAGGACATATCATCAGGGTCCATCAAACCTGCAATCTCTTCTTCATCATCTAAATAATTTGGCTCTTGGTTGTCACGCGCTATCAAGCGACCTGATGACTCTAACCAATCGAGTAACGAAGATTCATTCTTTAAAGGAATCACACCAGCTGGTTGATCGCGGGGTTCTTCACGCAGAGCAGAGTTACGCATAATGCAAGTCTTGTGAAATTGAATTGACTATTGTATCTATATACTTCAAGTTTATCAATATCAACAAATCGTTGAAAACCTACGTTGATTATAGTGGCGGCACATCTACTTAGTGCAATCTTGATGCTGACAATTGTCAAAAAACTTATTAGCCATCAGCGACGCAATCGACTGAGAATAGTTAGCATAGTTCGCCAAGTGAGTTGGAGTGAGGCTCATCAACCTCGATACTCCAAAAGTTGATGTTGTAGAAATTAGCAATCAGCTAGAAAAATAGGCAAGGGTGCGATGGTAGACAAGGCAACATTATTAGAAGCGATCGCCGGCAAGAATCGGGGATTACTCGCAACGGAACAAGACAAGCAAGCGATTTTAATTGCGATCGCTCAATTAGAAGACCGTAACCCTACTCCTCGCCCCGTCGAAGCTGGGGAATTGCTGGAAGGTAACTGGCGACTTCTGTACACGACAAGTAAAGGTTTACTAAATATTGACCAATTGCCATTACTCAAGCTTGGTCAAATTTATCAATGTATTCGCGTAGCAACAACCAGCGTATACAACATTGCAGAAGTTTATGGCGTTCCTTTTTTAGAAGGCATGGTAGCGGTTAGTGCGCGGTTTGAGCCAATGAGCGATCGCCGCATAAAAGTCAAATTCGAGCGCTCGATTCTCGGATTACAACGTCTAGTAAGCTATAAGTCTCCAGGTGAGTTTATTTCGCAGATTGAAGCTGGTAAAAGATTTGCAGCAGTTGATTTTCGGTTAGATAGCCGCGAACAACAAGGATGGTTAGATATTACTTATCTTGACAATGACTTACGCATTGGACGCGGTAACGAAGGTAGCGTCTACGTGTTGAGTAAATAGCGATCGCAAGTGTCAATAACTATATTATGGACGCGATTAATGCTGCCGCTGCATTTTTATCTAAAGGTTTAGAAAATAGGTATCCTTGTCCATATTTACACTGTAGCGTTTTCATTTGCATCATTTGTTCGACAGTTTCTATTCCTTCTGCGATCGCGTCCATACCTAAATTCTGAGCCAGTGACATAATGACCTGAACAATCTTTGTTTTCTCATCACTTCTGTTGATAGTGTTAATAAAAGAACGATCAATTTTGAGGACATCAACAGGAAAGCGGTGTAGAGAACTTAAAGATGAATAGCCTGTACCAAAGTCATCGAGATATATTTCAATACCCAAATCTCTTAATCGCAGAAGCATTGCAGTTGCAGATTCTGCATTCTCCATAATTGTACTTTCTGTAATTTCCAACTTTAAGCTATGTGCATCAAGATTCGTTGATTGCAGAATATGTACTATTTGCTCAACTATATCTGGTTGTGAAAACTGTTTGCTAGAAAGATTCACGCTCATTGTTAAAGATTGAGCAGAAAATTCTAACTGCCATGTACGCAACTGACGGCACGCCTCGAAAAGTACCCAATAGCCAATCGGAACGATCGCTCCAGTTTCTTCTGCTACCGAAATAAAATCTGCTGGGTTAAGCAAGCTACGCGTTGGATGTTGCCAGCGGATCAGCGCTTCAAAACCAGTAATTTTTCCCGTTTCCACTAAGACAATCGGCTGGTAGTAAACCTCAAACTCTTGACGTTCAATTGCGCGTCGTAGATCGTTCTCTAGTTGCAAAAGCTTGACAACCGAGTCATGCATTTCTGTATCAAAAACTTCGTAACGAGCCTTACCAAGAACTTTCGCTCGATACATTGCCGTGTCAGCATCGCGAAGCAAATCTTCAGCTTGGCGATCAGCTGTTGTGCTGAGGGCGATGCCTGTACTAATGCTAGTAAAGACCTCGTGTCCTGTCAGGTTGAACGGCAATGACAGTTTAGCTTGAAGCCGCTCTGCTACATCAATAGCGTCATTAATATTCTTAATATTATCAAGCAAAATAACAAACTCATCGCCTCCAAGGCGAGCCACCGTATCCTCAGGGCGCAAACACGCCTTTAATCTACAGGCAGTTGCAATGAGTAGCTGATCGCCAACCATATGCCCAAGGCTATCATTAACAACCTTAAACCGATCTAAATCGATAAAAAGCACAGCAAACAAATAGTCTGTCTGCCATTTTGCCTTTAAAGTTGCCGACTTCAACCGCTTTATAAACAGCGATCGATTTGGCAAACCTGTTAATTCATCATGAAAAACATGATGCCGTAGTTTCGCTTCTGATTTCTGGCGTTTAACAATGTTTTGTTTCAAATCTTTTAAATTGCGTCGCAACTCTAATTGCGCTACGACTTGATCAGCTAGAATTCTTAGAAATTGTATTTGTTCGCAACTTAATTCGCGTGGTACATGATCGAGTACACATAGAGTTCCTAATATAAAACCGTCAGGAGTCATTAAGGGCGCACCCGCATAAAATCGAATTCGAGCATCGCCAACGACAAAAGGGTTGGTGGCAAACCGCTCATCCACTAAAGTGTCTGGAACAACGAATAATTCAGCTAGCTCGATAGTATAAGCGCAGAAAGTAATATCGCGGGGTTCTTCTGTTGCCATGAACCCTATTTTTGATTTGAACCACTGGCGCTGGGCATCGACTAAACTAATCGCTGCAATTGGAGTTTTGCAGATGTAAGCAGCCAAGCGAGTGATGTTATCAAAGTGTGCTTCAGGAACAGTATCTAAAATCTGGTACTGACAAAGCGCTTTCAAACGCTTGATTTCTGTCTCAGGTAGTTTACGCTGCCAATAAGAGTTGGTACGACTCGGAAGCATAGCAAGCTTGGTAAATGAACCATGATGGATGCTGTGGTCAATTTTTCTAGCAATAAAGTGATTATACTTGTTTGCTCTGCTTACAATACCAGCCGTTATAAACGGAAATTCAAGACTATGTTTGGTACATGGATAATATTCTAAAAAAGGATATCACCCATGTCCATAGACAATTCAGACCGCTACAACAGCGTTTGTAAGCATCAGTTTTGTTACACGCCTAATTAAGCATTGTGAGTTAAAACTCAGCTTGTCATCACTATCGTAAACAATAACTGATGAAATGAAGAGCTACTAACTCCAATATGTAAGAGGCATATTCTGACCGCGATAGCCCACAAAGCATGACATCGATACTCGCGGGCCCTGTCTTGATGGACGTACGGCATGAATTCGCCCTGAATCAAAGAGAACTAAATCACCGGCGCGTGGTTTGTACAGCACTTCTGACGAGGGGAGCTTGTTTTGATCAAAGTGTAGTTCGTCACAAGCAAGTTCGAGAAACTCTTGATAAGACGGTTTCATTCCCCAAATCTCTAACTCTCCACCAAATTTTGCTTCGCGTAAGTATATATTTGCAGAAAGCTGAGACAAGAGCAGCCCATCGCTGGAGTTATCTACAATATCGCGCGCTAAGACGTCTTGATGCGGGGGAAGTTCAAAGCTATCCTCGAACATCCGTGCAATACCCACCATCATCGGTCGTCCGTGGATATTTTCGAGCCGAGCGCCTGCTGACCATATCTCTTCAAGCTCAACTCGTAGCTTATCGATTGGGGAAAGGTACGGAAAGCAAGTATTTCTGATGGTATTACGCATACGCTGAGCTTCTGCATAGTAACGCTCTAAGAGTACTGGATCTCCTTTGGTCTCAAAAAAAGTTATTCCCGTTCTTTGAACACCAACATTTTGCGCTCTTATGTAACGGGAAAACTCTGGAAGCTTTAGCAATCTTTTGCACAGATGCTCGCAAAGCCACTTTGGGTAGTAGTTGGCAACACATAAGGCAATACATTTACCTTGTACTAAATCAACTAAGTCTTGTCGTGTGAGAACTTTTGTCGTTTTAATCGGTAATGTTTTAATGTCTTGAGCCAACTCTTTACGAGCTATGCTGAGTTTCATAGCAATCCTCCAAGAAAGTAAATTTGGGATGAAACTAATTTAGTTACAGAAAGCCCATAAACTCATCAAAAACATACCTGAAAGTTTTAACAACATCCCTAGAAGTTATGGAAAGCTGAGAAAAGACTAAATCGGTTACTAACTTGTGAGGTGTTGACCTTTATTCGAGCAATTCGTTGCTAATGATTTGAGTATGAATTGTGGATGCTCTGCGACTCGCTGGGGGTGCTGCCAATTAACAGCCTTGACAAGATGTTATAAATCAAATAAAAAGGCTATATACAAACTGCATTTATCTATAAGCCTCTTGAATAACTTAAAATTGAATAAAGCTAGTCATTAATAGCTCTATGCGTTTATCTCAAGGGCAGCTAAACTTACTTGAACGTTGCCCGCGTCAGTTTCAGCATACTTACCTAGAGCAGCTTGCGTCGCCTGCAAGTTTAGAGCAACAAGAACGGCTGACGTGGGGAAGTCGGTTTCACCTACTCATGCAACAGCGCGAACTCGGTTTACCAATTGCATCTTTGGTGCAAGAAGATACTCAATTACAACGCTGGATGAGTGCTTTTGCAAGTGTTGCACCAGAAATCTTAACACCGGATATTGCTAGCCAAGCCTTCCGTGAAAGCGAACATTGCCGCACGTTGCAAGTTCAAGATTATTTACTAACGGTGATTTATGATTTATTAATCGCCGACGATCGCCAAGCCCAAATTCTTGATTGGAAGACTTACTCCAAACCTCAAAACCGCCGCGCTTTGCAACAAAACTGGCAAACACGTCTTTACTTATATGTGCTAGCAGAAACGAGCGAATACGTACCCGAACAGTTGTCGATGACTTACTGGTTTATTCAATCTGAGGATCAGCCACAAAGTCTGAAGTTTACTTATAACAACGCTCAGCATGAAAAAACAGCCCAACAACTAAATGACCTATTACGTCAACTTACACAGTGGTTGCAACGTTACGAACACGGTGATCCATTTCCCCAAGTCACATCGGGTAGTAAGTTTTGCGATCTTTGTCAGTATGCAACACGCTGTAACCGCGATCGCTACGATGAAGAAGTCACTTCTGTGCAGCACTTGCTGCCAAATCTTGTAAATATCCAAGAAGTCCCTTTGTAAAGGACTGAATAGGAAATGAGTTATGACGCACGATCCGAGCGATTCGGTAAATACATCCTCAGTTTATGTCCGCGAGCTAGAAATTGATGACCTTGCTCCTGTCTATCACTTGGGAGAAAAGTTATTTACCAGTGATTTATATCCTTACTTGTACCGGACGTGGGATAAGTGGGAAGTGATCGGACTTTATAACACCGATCCTGAATACTGTCTCGTTGCAGAAATCGACGGCGAACTAGCAGGATTTATCTTAGGAACTGTCATTACAAAAGGTTCTTGGACATACGGTTACATTATCTGGTTAGGAGTTAACCCCAATTTTCAACGCCGTGGTGTTGGGGACACATTGGTAGACAAACTTATTGAACGCATGATTGAAGATGGAGCGCGGTTTATGCTCGTTGATACCGATCCTGCGAATGTACCCGCAGTAAAATTTTTTCAACGTAAGGGCTTTGGTAACAGCCGTCAGCATATCTTCTTATCGATGAATTTAAGTAAAAATGAATACTATGGTAGGCTCATTGCTTACGAACGGCAAAAAGCAGAAAGGGCAGGTTATAAGCGATCGCGTCCTGCTGCGCTATCACGCAAACCCGAAGGCATCCCTGGTGAGGTTGCCCTCAATTCTCTAGTAGACGAAAATAATCAGCAGTGAAGAGCTTGTTTATTTTACTTCTCTAAACTCTATGTGCAAGGCTTGCCTTGCCCTTCTGACCCCTGAACCCTCAGTTTATGCCTGAACAACCGCAGTGGCTTATACCATCTTTTGCATCACCGCCTGAATGGTTTATCCAGGCTGTCAGTAATTACTGTCCTAACTCATCAGGGAAATTTGCTGCACAGCTACTTTGGCAACGCGGAATTCAAGACCAAGAAAGCTTAGATACGTTTGTCAATCCTCAAGCTTACAAAGCTGCAAGCCCGTTTGAATTTGGCAAAGAAATGCATCAAGCGGTAACGCGATTGCAGCAAGCACGCGATCGCCGCGAAAAAGTCGCGATTTGGGGAGACTTTGACGCCGATGGGATTACTTCAACCGCCGTACTTTGGGATGGTCTAGGACAGTTTTTTAACCAAAATGCTGATTTATTTTATTACATACCCAATCGCATTACAGAGTCACACGGTCTTAACTGCCAAGGAATTGATATTCTTGCCCAACGAGGTACGCAGTTAATCGTTACTTGCGATACAGGTAGCACAAATATTACAGAAATTGAATACGCCCAACAACTTGGTATCGATGTCATTGTCACGGACCATCATACACTACCGCCAGAGCGCCCGTCGGTTGTGGCAATTATCAATCCCCGCTATTTACCAAACGATCATCAATTATTTCATCTTTCTGGTGTTGCTGTTGCGTATAAACTCGTAGAAGCATTGTACCAAAAGATACCCAATACTTCTCAGCAACCATTAGAAGATTTACTTGATTTAGTCGCAATTGGCTTAATCGCAGACTTAGTTCAACTTTCAGGAGATTGTCGCTATTTGGCGCAGTTAGGTATTGCTAAGATGCAACACGACTTTAAGCAGCCAGCAGCACAGCGGCGACGTCCAGGGGTTGGCAAGTTATTAGAGTTGTGTCAGAAAAGTGGCGATCGCCCGACAGATATTTCCTTTGGTTTAGGCCCGCGCATCAATGCGGTAAGTCGAATTCGCGGTGACGCGAGTTTTTGTGTCGAATTACTCACAAGCCACGACATACAACGTATTGAGCAGCTAGCACAAGATACAGAACTTGCAAATTCTCGACGTAAATCTTTACAAAAAGACGTTGCGCAACAAGTTACAGCAAAACTACAGCAGCTAGATTTATCGACGACGAGTGTCATCGTATTAGAAGATCCACAGTGGTCTGCTGGCGTGCTTGGTTTGGTCGCTGGACAAGTCGCGCAAGAAACGGGACGCCCGACAATTTTATTAAGTACTGAAGGAATTACTGGCGTAAAAAACACTTCTAGCCCCCTAGCGCGTGGTTCAGCACGTTCGGTCAATCAAATTGATTTGTATCAGTTAGTCCAGGATCAGGCACATTTATTGCATCGTTTTGGGGGACATCCTTTCGCCGCTGGATTGAGTTTAGCTGTGGAAAATATTCCTTTGTTTTCTGAGGCGATTAATCAAAGATTACGACAATCTTTAAGTAGTAGCCTGACAACACCAACAATTCAAGCAGACTTGGCGTGTACTGTCCAAGACTTAGGCAAAGATCTCTTTTGGGAATTAAAATTACTCGAACCGTGCGGAATGGGAAATCCTGTACCTAAACTGTTGATTCAAAACTGCTGGTTTGAAAATGCTCGGCATCGTAATATTCGAGATGCACAAGGCAAAGAAGTAAAATACATCAAAACAGAGTTCATCCTGCGTGATGATTCGACTCCAAAAGGATTTCCTGGAATTTGGTGGGGACATTACCGCGAAGAAATTCCTCCAGGGCGGTGCGATGTCATCGTAGAACTTGATTACAATTCTTACTCAGATCCAATAAAAGATAAAAAGCCACATTATGAGGTACGGTTAATTGCAGTTCGCGCCACTGAAACTACGGTTAACTCTACGGTTCAAAGTCATCTAAGTCAGATTCTAGATTGGCGAAATCAAGATAATATAACGCAGCTAGCTGCTCAACAACCAATTTTGCTGCTGGAAACTTGCCCAAATAGTTGGGATGATTTACGTACTTGGTTTAAGCGATCGCTTGGCGAAAAAAAACAGCTAGTGCTAGCCTGGAAAAAGCCACAATTTCTTACACCCAATCAAATTTGGCTTTCGTTACTCGGAATTGCAAAATATATCAGTCGCACTGGTCAAACTGTTACGCGGTTTCAACTATGTCAAAAACTAGCGATCAGCGATCAAACACTCAAACCAGGATTTCAAGCTCTCAGTAGTATAGGTTTTAGTATTAGTTCTGTTGACCGAGGTTTTATCATTACTTGGCAACCACAAGCCATAGTATCTGAAGCTAAATGTTTGCAAGTTATTGAAAAATTCTTAATGGCTGTGCAAGAAGAACAATTTCAACAACAATACTTCTCAACTGTTCCGTTAGCCACTATTCAAGCAATTGTACGCGGCTCAAGCTGATAAAAAAATTACCACTACTAATGCCTCACTCCTCATCCATCTCAATGACACTGCGGAAACTGGCACAAAATAATAGATAGATACATGAGTAATCTGAGTATGGTGAAAACAATATTGTTTAAAACTACAACGAAAGTTTATCTGTTTTTACTGTCACTACAGACTTACCAGGTGTATAGTCGATAGCAACAACCACTCAGTGTAAAGATATAGACGCTGAGTAAAAATAAATCTAACCGTAAAAATTACTTCGCCAATTCCAATGCAGCAATATACCAAACGCTTCTCGTTGCTCCATTTTGCTTTATTTAGCGGCGCGATCGCCACAACGTTAACGATGTCTGTACTTCCAGTACGTTCTGTCCGCGCCGCCATGCAAGACAGTCCAAAAGCCTTAGTAGACGAAGTTTGGCAGTTGGTAAACCGCGAGTACGTTGACAGCACCTTTAACAAAGTCAATTGGCAACTCAGCCGACAAAACCTTTTAAGCAAGAACTATACCTCTAAGGAACAAGCCTACAATGCAATTCGCGCAGAACTAGAGAAACTGGGCGATCCTTACACGCGCTTTCTCGATCCCCAACAGTTTGCAGCCCTCACAGATCAAACCGCCGGAGAACTCTCTGGCGTTGGGATTCGCATGGAAGTCAACGAACAAACCAAGCGTCTGACTGTGGTAGAAGCTATCGAAAATTCTCCGGCACTCAAAGCTGGGCTTAGATCAGGCGACGAGATCCTCGCGATTGATGGCAAACCAACCCAAGGGTTAGATGTTCAGCAAGCTTCTAACATGATTCGCGGTAAGGCGGGGACGCCTGTCAATTTAAGAATCGGACGTTCTGGGCAACAAAATTTAGACGTGAGAATCACGCGGGCTAAAATCGAAGTGCCGACAGTGCGCTATTCTGTCAAGCAAGAAGGCAAAAATCGCGTTGGTTACATTAGCTTAAGAGAGTTTAATGCGCACGCCGCAGAACAAATGCAACGGGCGATCTACGATCTCAACCGCCAACAAGTAGATGGCTATGTCTTAGACTTGCGGGGTAATCCTGGCGGGTTGTTGCAAGCGAGTATTGAAATTGCGCGGATGTGGCTGGATACGGGTGATATTGTGCGCACTGTAGACCGACGCGGAAAAAGTGAAAAAATTGCCGCTAATCGGTCATCCTTAGTAAAGCAGCCTGTCGCGGTTCTTGTCGATGGCAATTCGGCTAGCGCAAGTGAGATTTTGGCAGGAGCACTCAAAGATAATAATCGAGCCGTTGTTGTCGGTAGTCAAACTTTTGGTAAAGCATTAGTGCAATCGGTGCATTCACTTTCTGATGGTTCCGGCTTGGCAATTACGATCGCGCATTACTACACTCCCAAAGGTACGGATATTAGCCATAAGGGAATCACGCCTGATGTCAAAATTGACTTAACCGAAGCACAGGTACGTCAGCTAGCAACTAACCCAAACTTAGTTGGTACTCAAAACGATCCGCAGTACGCCCGCGCGATCGCGGTTCTAGGGACAAATTCCTTGGCTCAAACTGCACCAAATCAAACGCTGAAGTCATCGGGTATGCGGTAGTTAAGAGTGGCTAGTAGCTAGTGATATAGTGGCTAGTTTTGAGTTTTGAATGGAAGATATTTGCATAACTCGTAACTCCTCTGCCCCTCATTTTAGCTACATTGAAAAAGATAGCGTCAAGGGAAACGTAGATGTCCGCACAACTTTTACTGGTAGACGATGAACCAGGCTTGCGAGAAGCTGTAAAAGATTACTTGCAAGAAAGTGGTTTTACGGTGCAGGTGGCTAGTAATGCGCAAGAGGGATGGGAATTGTTACAGCAAACTACCCCTGATTTAGTCATCTCTGACATCATGATGCCACAGGTAGATGGCTACCAATTCCTAAAACAAATGCGCGACGATCCTCGTTTCCAAACTTTACCCGTCGTGTTTCTCACGGCAAAAGGTATGACTACAGATCGCATTCAAGGCTATCAAGCAGGGGTTGATGCTTATTTACCAAAGCCCTTTGATCCCGATGAATTGGTCGCCATTGTGGAAAACTTAATTGCGCGTCGTACCGCCACACACTCAGGTGAATTGGGCGAAACACCTGATATTGCCGATTTAGCCAATCAAATTGCTCAAATTAAAGCACTGTTGACTCAGCGTCAAGGTATTACAACAACTCCGGCTCCGATTAAAATTGACTTAACTCCGAGAGAACAAAGTGTTTTAAATCTCGTTACCGAAGGGCTAATGAATAAGGAAATCGCCCGTCGTTTACAAACTAGCGTGCGTAATGTCGAAAAGTACGTTAGTCGCTTGTTTAGCAAAACAGGTACAAATAGTCGCACTGAACTAGTACGCTTTGCGCTAGAACATGGTTTGACGAAATAACTGAAATAATTGTTTTCTCAGCGAATAAATTTGGGGTAAGGTATACCTTGCCCCCTTAATAGGCTGTGGCAATTTTGTTTCTGTAGCCCTGAAGAAAGTTACACAGCCTTCTTATTCTGAGCCATAGATTAAGAAGTATTGCGATGCTTTAATTTTTACTCACTATTTGTTGATAAATGCAAGCTTAATGATAAATTAAGCACTATAGCTCACTTAATAAATAAAAAGCATGAAAGTTACCAAACACTTAGGCGAATCAATTGCTCTAGGTTTCGTTTTCGTATTGACAAGTGCTGGCATTATTACAATTATGTCAGTGTTTTAAGCGCTATCATTTAACATCTTTTAATAACTTATTAATATTACCCTGTTTCAGTGAGAACAGGGTATTTGTTTTATAGACGTTTTAATAAGCTCAAGCCGTGAGTATCAGTGCCGCAGGTACTTAATAAGTTATGATGTCTTGCTAATTGTTGCACCCGTTGGGTTTCAGTGGCGCTAGGACGCCAAGGCTGAGGATTGTCGTATGCGTAGAAACTTTCTACGCCATCGATTCCTAAAGAAGCTGCTGCGGGAATTAAGTCTTGCGGCGATCGCTTATAACGTGCGGGATGCGCAAGTACCGCTAACCCACCTGCTTGATGAATTGCGGCGATGACATTATTTGCTTGATACGCCTTACCAGTCGTGGTTTTTCGTTGTAAATAAGGCGTGATACTCAAGTGTTGATGATCAAACGCATACCCCAAGATATGAACGTCTACATCCAATAAGTTGGCATTAATTTCTACACCCGTCCAAACTCGTGGTGCAGTGTACTCTAAGTGAGGGATGCTTAACTTTAATTCATCGAGGTAGCGCTGCGCGACTTGACAACCACTAACAGTGTGATGATCGGTAATCGCTAGGTCTTGCAAACCAATTGCGATCGCCTGTTGAATTAACTCTTCTGGTTGCAATCGACCATCCGAGTGAACCGTGTGCAGATGAAAATTAAAATGTCGCGGACAACTTTGGGCATTAACCTTTTGGAAGACCTGCTTTAAAGCTTGCGACGATGCATTAGTTTGGGCGAATTCGACAGCCATAACCGCCTCTCGTACCTATGTACGTTTCTTGACTATCTTTATAGATACTTTACCCAAATAGCAATAAAAGTATACACGAAACGCGAGTTACGGAAACAATTACAACCTTAGGGCAAAGTTTTATTTCGTTATGTTAAGACTGTAGCAAAATAAAACGTTAATGGTCATGCAAATTAGTTATCAGAATTTTAAATGAAACAAATGTATTGGAAAAGAAAGCTTCTTACTTAGGTTGACATAATTAAATATCACACTTGTTGGGGGCGGTAATTGGTAATAGGTACTGGGAAGTTGCTCGGTGTTCTTGCCAATCACTCATTACTCATGACCAGACAAGTATTATTACTTAGAATCAATCACCGATTGCTCGTCCCTCGTCGCGTATTCCTATTGCTTTTCCTGGCGGTTGTAGTTGTTGTCTACCGTTACGAATAATACGGAGCATATCGTTAAGTTGCTGCTCGATACTTCTAAGAACGCTATCAGCATACTCATCTGCGCCATTTTGAATGTCTTCAGCTTCCGCGATCGCGGAAGCTCGAATTTGTAATAATTCCTCTTGAGCCTGACGACGCATTTGGTCGATTTCCGCTTGAACTTGCTGCTGGATAGCGATGCAATCTTGCTCAACTTGCTGGCGAATTTCTTGTGCAGCGGCTTCGGCTTGGCGCACAATCGTTGTTTCATTCAGTAATTGTGCTGCTTTAGCTTCTGCGGCTTGGATAATTTCTTGCGCGTGTTGCTCACCTTGCAACAAAATTTCTTTCTTTTGCTCGACAATCGCTTGCGCTTCTTGAAACGCCGTCGGTAGACTAAAGCGAATTTGGTCAAGCTGATCGAGCAACACTTCCTCATCAATTAAAGTTTTGCGCGTTAGTGGAATGCGAGGACTGGCAAGAATAATTTCTTCCAGTCGGTTTAACGCCTCCTGGATATCTATATTTCTAGCTTCCTGAGGAATCTGTTCAGGAGGGGTTTTTAAGGGGTCTTGGTGTGACATCGGTAGATATCTAGGGCAACGTGCTGAGGAACAAGATGATCGACGGAACCACCAAATTTGGCAATCTCTTTCACCACACTACTACTTAAAAAACTATGCTCATTAGAAGTTGCCAAAAAAACTGTTTCGATATGCGCAGAAAGTGTTTTATTCGTGTGCGCCATTTGTAGTTCCGCTTCAAAGTCAGAAATTGCGCGTAAACCCCGTAGGAGAACTTGTGCTTGCCGCATTTGGGCGTACTTTACCGTCAAACCGTCGAAGCTGTCTATTTCTACATTCGCCAAATGGGATGTTGAAATCCGGATCTGCTCTAGCCGTTGTTGTACTGAAAACAATGGCGTTTTGTTTGGGTTACGCAACACAGCGACAACGACGCGCTCAAAGAGGCGACAGCCACGCTCAATGATATCAAGGTGTCCCAAAGTAATTGGGTCAAAGCTTCCAGGATAAATAGCAATCACGCTGTTAGCAGTGTCGGAGTTACTGAGAAATTATACCTGTTTAAGAAGGAGTCAGGGATAGGGGATCGGGGGTCAGGGAGGAAAAATGAGAGTTATTGATGATAAATAACTAAATAACTTAAGAAGAATGACGGCTGGCAAGGTTAATGCGATCGCTCAAGTGTCTTAGTGTTTGTGCCAAGTTTGTATCATTTTCGCGTAACTGCGCGATTTTGTCACAGCTATATATCACAGTTGTATGGTCTTTGCCGCCGAATTCTTCGCCAATTCTTGGTAAACTCAAATCCGTATGTTGCCGCATCAAATACATACCAATCTGACGCGCCCAGCTAATTTCGCGGCGGCGCGAGTTGCCTTTAAGGTCTTCGACAGAAACATCAAATTCATCTGCAACTACCATGAGTACAGCATCGGGAAAAGCTTCTACTTTTTCTACGGGTGGATTAAGAACGGGAGCAATATTTTCGACATTCATCGATAATCCAGAAATAGAAATATAAGCAACTGCTCGAATTAAAGCGCCCTCTAGTTCGCGAATGTTCGACTTATAGTTAAAAGCAATGTACTCAATCACCTCTCTTGGTAAGCGCATATTCTCGTACTCGGCTTTCTTTTGCAAAATCGCCATTCTTGTTTCTAAATCGGGTGGTTGAATATCCGCGATCAAGCCCATCGAGAAGCGCGAACACAATCTTTCTTGTAAGCGCGGAATTTGATTTGGTGGACGATCAGAAGCCAAAACAACTTGCTTACCAGCTTCATGCAATGTATTGAATGTATGAAAAAATTCTTCTTGCGTGTACTCTTTCCCTTCAATAAACTGAATATCATCGACCAATAGCACATCTGCTGCGCGATAATGTTCGCGAAAGCTTTGCATACTATCTTTCCGAATTGAGGCAATGAGATCGTTAGTAAATTGCTCGGTAGAGACGTAAAAAATTCTGGAGTTAGGACATATTTCTAAGCGGTAATGCCCGATCGCCTGCATCAGATGCGTTTTTCCTAATCCGACGCCACCGCACAAAAACAAAGGATTGAATTCACGCCCTGGTGATTCAGCTACCGCTAAAGCTGCGGCGTGTGCCATGCGACTATTTGCACCAACAACAAAGCGAGAAAATACATATTTAGGGTTTAGTTCGATTGGTTTAGGTCGGTTATTTAGCAGTGGTACACTTGGTGGTTCAATCGGTACTGGCCAAGCAACTTCGGGTTCGCTGACAGAAGTTACGCCGTTTTCCTTGGTGACAGTGATCTGAACCTCAACAGGATGACCGAGAATTTCCTCAACGACGCCGACAATCGTTTTGATGTAGTACTTTTGTAGCCAATTACGTGCAAACGGGTTAGGTGTACAAATAACCAAACAGTTATTTTCTAGTTGCTGCGCGCTAGCCGTTTTGATCCAAGTCTCGAAGGTGGGTCGAGTTAACTTCTCCTGTAGCCGCTCTAGTACCTGACTCCACAGACTTTCAAGCGAAAGTTCCACTGTTTACCACCTCTA